>NZ_CP121861.1:0-25000 GCF_029772985.1 Bacillus stercoris
CACCTTTTTCCAAGAAGAAACGGTCAGGTGTTTTCTCTTCAATGTTGCTCTTCGTTGGTTCATTCATGTAAGGGAATGATTCCGGAAGAATTTCATTGAAGACAAGCTTACCGACAGTTGTAATTAACAATTTTGAGCGCTGTTCTTCGGTAAATGTCACATTCTTAAGGGAGTTAGCTGCAACAGCTACTCTCGTATGAAGGTGAACATATCCGTTTTGATAAGCAAGAAGCGCTTCGTCTGTATTCTTGAAGACCATACCTTCACCGACAGCACCGACGCTCAAGTGTCAGGTAATAGTTACCAAGTACCATATCCTGAGACGGAGTTACAACCGGTTTACCATCTTTAGGGTTCAAGATGTTTTGAGCCGCAAGCATCAAGATGCGTGCTTCAGCTTGTGCTTCAGCAGATAATGGTACGTGAACCGCCATTTGGTCACCGTCAAAGTCAGCGTTGTAAGCTGTACATACGAGCGGGTGAAGGCGGATTGCGCGTCCTTCAACAAGCGTTGGTTCAAACGCCTGAATACCTAATCTGTGAAGTGTAGGGGCACGGTTCAGCAGTACTGGGTGCTCCTTAATAACTGATTCTAATACATCCCAAACTTCAGGCTGTACGCGCTCAATTTTGCGTTTCGCACTCTTAATGTTGTGAGCAAGACCCTTTTCAACAAGTTCTTTCATAACGAAAGGCTTGAAGAGTTCAAGCGCCATTTCCTTCGGTAATCCGCATTGGTACATTTTCAAATGAGGACCAACAACGATTACAGAACGTCCGGAGTAATCGACACGTTTACCAAGAAGGTTTTGACGGAAACGGCCTTGCTTCCCTTTCAACATGTGAGAAAGAGATTTTAACGGTCTGTTACCAGGACCTGTTACAGGGCGTCCGCGGCGGCCGTTGTCAATTAAGGCATCGACAGCCTCTTGAAGCATACGCTTTTCGTTTTGAACGATGATGCTTGGCGCACCAAGGTCCAGAAGGCGTTTCAAACGATTGTTACGGTTGATGACACGACGATAAAGATCGTTCAAATCAGAAGTCGCAAAACGTCCGCCATCTAGCTGAACCATCGGTCTAAGCTCCGGAGGAATAACAGGAAGCACATCAAGGATCATCCAAGAAGGCTTGTTTCCTGAGTTACGGAAGGCTTCTAAAACTTCAAGACGTTTGATCGCACGAGTACGTCGTTGTCCTTGTGAAGTTTTCAGCTCTTCTTTTAACATATCAACTTCTTTTACAAGATCGATATCTTGAAGAAGTTTATGAATTGCTTCAGCACCCATAGATGCTTGGAATTTATTACCGTATTTATCAAGATAAGCACGGTATTCTTTCTCAGACAGAAGCTGTTTCTTTTCAAGCGGTGTATTTGCCGGGTCAGTTACAACGTAAGAAGCAAAGTAAATCACTTCTTCTAAAGCACGAGGTGACATATCCAGCACAAGACCCATACGGCTTGGAATACCTTTGAAATACCAAATGTGGGAAACTGGGGCAGCCAGTTCAATGTGCCCCATTCTCTCACGACGGACTTTAGCCCGTGTTACTTCGACTCCGCAGCGGTCACAAACTACGCCTTTATAACGAACTCGCTTGTACTTCCCGCAATGACATTCCCAGTCCTTAGTCGGTCCGAAAATGCGTTCGCAGAATAGACCGTCCTTTTCAGGTTTTAACGTACGATAGTTTATCGTTTCAGGCTTTTTCACTTCACCAAAAGACCATGAACGGATTTTATCCGGTGAAGCAAGACCGATGTTCATATACTCAAAATTGTTCACATCTAGCAAGGGGCCTACCTCCTTTTTATCTTCGGATTAACCGATGTCACTTGCCTTTATAACTAGAGATTATTCTTTTGTTACTACATCACGTTCAACGTCTGCAGATGCTGTTTCTTCCGGCTCTTCATCACCTGATAATGCCAGGCCGTCAGCTTGTTTCGCATCTTCTTCGTCTTCTAAATCTCTCATTTCTATTTCTTCTTCATCACCAGAAAGGATTTTGACATCCATACCTAAGCTTTGAAGTTCTTTGATTAATACTTTGAATGATTCCGGAACACCTGGTTCAGGAACATTGTCGCCTTTAACGATGGCTTCGTATGTTTTCACACGTCCAACCACGTCATCAGACTTAACAGTCAGAATTTCTTGAAGAGTGTAAGCCGCACCGTAAGCTTCAAGTGCCCAAACCTCCATCTCACCGAAACGCTGTCCGCCAAATTGAGCTTTACCGCCAAGAGGCTGCTGCGTAACAAGTGAGTAAGGGCCTGTAGAACGCGCATGAAGTTTATCGTCAACCATGTGAGCCAGTTTGATCATATACATGATACCGACAGATACACGGTTATCAAACGGCTCTCCAGTACGTCCGTCGTAAAGCACTGTTTTGGCGTCACGAGACATGCTTAAGCTTCTTCAAGTGTTTCCCAGACATCCTCTTCTCGCGCTCCGTCAAATACAGGAGATGCAATGTGAATGCCGAGGTAACGAGCGGCCATACCCATATGAAGTTCTAATACCTGCCCGATGTTCATACGTGATGGTACGCCCAGCGGGTTAAGCATGATATCAATTGGTGTGCCGTCAGGAAGGTAAGGCATATCCTCTTCAGGAAGAATCTTAGAGATAACACCTTTGTTACCGTGACGACCGGCCATTTTATCCCCTTCAGAAATCTTACGTTTCTGAACGATATATACGCGTACTAACTGGTTCACACCTGGAGGAAGTTCGTCTCCGTCTTCACGGTTGAAGACTTTAACGTCATGGATAATTCCTCCGCCGCCGTGAGGCACACGAAGAGAAGTATCACGAACCTCGCGGGCTTTCTCGCCAAAGATGGCGTGAAGCAGGCGTTCTTCTGCAGTCAGTTCAGTTACGCCTTTAGGCGTTACTTTACCAACAAGAAGATCTCCGTCTTTTACTTCTGCCCCGATACGGATGATTCCGCGGTCATCAAGATTGCGAAGCGCATCTTCACCGACGTTTGGAATATCGCGAGTGATCTCTTCAGGTCCAAGTTTCGTATCACGTGCTTCTGATTCATATTCTTCAATGTGGATAGATGTATAAACATCATCCTTCACAAGACGTTCACTCATGATGATGGCATCCTCATAGTTGTAGCCATCCCATGTCATGAAGCCGACCATTACGTTACGGCCAAGTGCAAGTTCACCAAGCTCCATAGAAGGACCGTCAGCAAGGATTTCTCCTTTTACAACTTCATCGCCGACACTTACGATCGGACGCTGGTTGTAGCACGTACCTTGGTTAGAGCGGACAAATTTCAGCAGGCTGTATTTATCCAGGTTTCCTTTTACTTTTTGACCGTCTACTTCTTCATAACGGCGAACCCAAACGTTTTTCGCTTCTACACGTTCAACGATACCAGGGTGTTTACAAATAACAGCGGCACCAGAGTCTTTTCCTGATACGTATTCCATACCAGTTCCAACGAATGGCGCTTCCGGCTGCATCAAAGGCACAGCCTGACGTTGCATGTTCGCTCCCATGAGGGCACGGTTGGAGTCATCGTTTTCTAAGAACGGGATACATGCTGTCGCAGCAGATACAACCTGCTTAGGCGATACATCCATGTAGTCTACACGGTTTCTGGAAACAACGGTGTTCTCCCCGCGGAAACGAGCTACGATGCTGTCATCAATAAAGGCGCCTTCGTCATCAAGACGAGCGTTCGCTTGAGCGACAACATAGTTATCCTCTTCATCAGCAGTTAAGTAATCGATTCTGCCCGTTACCTTCCCTGTTTCAGGGTCAACGCGGCGATATGGCGTTTCAATAAAGCCAAAACGGTTTACTTTTGCATAAGATGATAGTGAGTTGATCAAACCGATGTTCGGGCCCTCAGGCGTTTCAATCGGACACATACGGCCATAGTGGGAGTAGTGAACGTCACGCACTTCCATTCCGGCACGCTCACGTGTCAATCCGCCCGGTCCTAATGCTGACAGACGGCGCTTATGCGTTAATTCAGCAAGCGGGTTCGTCTGATCCATGAATTGAGAAAGCTGTGAGCTTCCAAAGAACTCTTTAATGGACGCAATAACAGGACGAATATTGATCAGCTGCTGAGGCGTAATTGTATTCGTATCTTGAATTGACATTCTCTCACGAACCACACGCTCCATACGGCTTAAACCGATACGGAATTGGTTCTGGAGAAGCTCGCCTACAGAACGTAAACGGCGGTTTCCAAGATGATCGATATCATCTGTGTCGCCTACTCCGTGCAGCAGGTTGAAGAAGTAGCTGATTGAAGAAATAATATCAGCAGGCGTGATGTTTTTAATCTCTTCTTCAATGTAAGCATTGCCGATTACATTAATAACCTGTTCTCCTTCTTGATCAGTCGGAGCAAAGATTTTAATGGATTGAAGAGTCACTTCATCTTCAACAACACCGCCATTCGGATACAGCTTTCTGAAACCGATTCCGTTTTCTAAGTATGGCAGTACTTTATCAAGTGTTCTTCTATCAAGAATCTGACCTTTTTCAGCAAGGATTTCTCCTGTTTCAGGATCAACGAGCGTTTCAGCAAGTCTCTGATTGAAGAGGCGATTCTTAATATGAAGTTTTTTATTAATTTTATAGCGTCCTACATTGGCAAGATCGTATCGTTTCGGATCAAAGAAACGAGAATCAAGCAAGCTTTTCGCATTTTCTACTGTAGGCGGCTCTCCAGGACGGAGACGCTCGTAAATTTCAAGCAGCGCTTTGTCGCTGTTTTCTGTGTTATCTTTATCAAGCGTATTTCTCAGGTATTCGTTTTCTCCTATGAGATCAAGAATCTCTTGATCGGAGCCGAAGCCGAGAGCACGCAAAAGAACCGTAACCGGCAACTTACGTGTGCGATCAATGCGGACATAAACAACATCTTTCGCATCAGTTTCGTATTCTAACCATGCGCCACGGTTTGGAATGACAGTTGCGGTAAAACCTTTTTTACCGTTCTTGTCTACTTTACCACTGAAATATACACTTGGAGACCGAACAAGCTGGGAAACGATAACGCGTTCCGCACCGTTAATGATAAAAGTACCTGTATCTGTCATAATAGGGAAATCACCCATGAAGACATCTTGGTCTTTTACCTCTCCAGTTTCTTTGTTAATTAAACGAACCTTCACTCTTAGCGGAGCTGAGTAAGTCACATCACGTTCTTTTGATTCCTCTACAGGATATTTAGGCTCACCTAAACTATAATCAATGAACTCAAGAGAGAGGTTACCAGTGAAATCCTCAATTGGTGATATGTCTTGAAACATCTCTCTAAGACCCTCATCAAGAAACCACTGATAAGAAGAGGTTTGAATTTCAATGAGATTTGGTAATTCTAACACTTCGCTAATGCGAGCATAGCTTCTGCGCTGGCGGTGTCGTCCATACTGAACTAGTTGACCTGTCAACTGATTCACCCCTCAAATCATGCGTATTATATGTGTAATAAGCATTTCATCCAAAGAAAGAAATACTTTTACAAGACAAAAGAAAAAAGGGTTTCTAATTAAGAAAACCACATCCAAAAACAAATACCGATTTTATTAGCATTTCCATACTTGTATAATTTATACATAGATATTGACAATTCATCATATCAAGCAAAATATATACATTGGCATTTTACAATATTAACATAGTTAAAATACCGAGTCAAACTTTTTTTGCTTTTATGATATAATAGCCTTTCTTTTTTGAACGACAGAAACTTCATCGAACAGTTCCTCGAGCTTTTCAATGGCAGAAGGCGCACCTTGCTTTTTCTGTATGACGATCCACAACTCACCTGAAGCTTTTAAGTGTTCAGCGCTTTTCTCAAAGATAGCATGGACAACTTTTTTTCCGGCTCGGATTGGGGGATTTGTAAGAATAGAAGCAAATGTTTGAGCAGAATCAACGTTTGAAAACAAATCGCTTTGATAAATCTTAACGTTTGTTATTCCGTTCTGTTCCGCATTTCCATTTGATAGTTCTACGGCTCTCTCATTAACATCAATCATGTGGATAGTCCGGTCTTTAAAGTCGCTGGCAAGCGATAAACCAATCGGCCCGTACCCGCAGCCTACATCCAAAATGCTGCCCTCAACCTCAGGCTCTTCAAAAGAATCTATCAGCAGGCGGGAGCCGAAATCAACTTCTTTTTTAGAAAAAACCCCGCTGTCGCTGGTAAACGTGAAATCTTTATTCCGAAGCCTAAAAGACCAGGTTTGCTTGTTGCTTTTCACTGAAGGTTTTTCTGAATAATAGTGCTCACTCATTATTAGAACCTCCTTTTTTCATGGCTTAAAGAATGGCAAAGAAAAAGCTCGCCTCATAAAAGCGAGCTTCCCCTCCAGGTAAGTGAAGATTACTTAACTTCTACAGAAGCGCCAACTTCTTCAAGTTTAGCTTTAAGCTCTTCAGCTTCTTCTTTAGCAATACCTTCTTTAAGTGGTTTTGGAGTGTTGTCAACAAGTTCTTTAGCTTCTTTCAAGCCAAGACCAGTGATTTCACGTACAACTTTGATAACTTTGATTTTTTGAGATCCAGCACCAGCAAGGATAAGATCGAATTCGCTTTGCTCTTCAGCAGCTCCGCCTGCAGCAGCTCCGCCAGCTACAGCTACAGGAGCAGCAGCAGTTACGCCAAATTCTTCTTCGATTGCTTTTACTAGGTCGTTCAATTCAAGTACAGTTGCTTCTTTAACGGAAGCAATGATTTCTTCGATATTTAAAGCCATTTGTAATTCCTCCATTTTGTTTTAATTTATGAAAAACTGATTAGATTAAGCGCCTTGTTCTTCCTTTTGTTCTGCCACAGCTTTTGCAGCAAGAGCAAAGTTGCGAACTGGAGCTTGAAGTACGCTAAGCAACATAGAAAGCAAGCCTTCGCGTGATGGAAGTTCAGCAAGAGCTTTCACTTCTTCAACAGTAGAAACTTTACCTTCGATTACGCCAGCTTTGATTTCAAGAGCTTCGTGATTTTTAGCGAAGTCATTCAGAACTTTAGCCGGAGCGACAACATCTTCAGTGCTGAATGCGATCGCGTTCGGTCCAGTTAAGAAATCATTCAAACCATTAAGCTCAGCTTGTTCAACCGCACGGCGAGTCATCGTATTTTTGTAAACTTTGAACTCAACGTTAGCTTCGCGAAGCTGTTTACGAAGTTCAGTTACTTCAGAAACGTTAAGTCCGCGATAGTCAACGATGATCGTTGATTTACTTTCTTTCAGTTTAGAAGCAATTTCTTCAACAACAACTTTTTTAGTTTCAATTGCGCTGCTCATGGTTACACCTCCTGTAGATTCTTGTGTAACACTTATACCGTTAGGTGATCACGACTGAGACGACGGATTCCATATAAAAAGCCTCCATGAGACATGGAGGCTGTATATACAAGCATACGTAACGTAATAGCTGTGATAATATACACCTCGGTAGGATGATTAAGCGGTTAGGCCCCTACTGTCTACGGTATAAATGATATTCTATTTTACAACATTTTGAATAATATCAGAATGTTGATGTCATGTCAATATTATTTTACGTTAAAAGTTGAAGAGTCTACTTTGACACCAGGTCCCATAGTAGAAGTTACAGCAACGTTTTTCACGTAAACGCCTTTAGCTGCGGCAGGTTTAGCTTTCAGGATTGTATCGTACATTGTCGTGAAGTTCTCAACAAGTTTTTCATCCTCGAAAGAAACTTTACCGATAGGAACATGAATGTTTCCAGCTTTATCTACGCGGTATTCAACTTTACCAGCTTTGATTTCGCCGATCGCTTTTTCAACTTCGAAAGTAACTGTACCAGTTTTAGGGTTTGGCATTAAACCTTTTGGTCCAAGTACACGACCAATTTTACCAACTTCACCCATCATATCAGGTGTAGCTACGATTACATCGAAATCGAACCAGCCTTGTTGAATTTTGTTGATGTAGTCAGTATCGCCTACGTAATCTGCACCAGCAGCTTCAGCTTCTTTCGCTTTTTCGCCTTTTGCGAAAACGAGAACGCGCTGAGTTTTACCAGTTCCGTTTGGAAGCACAACTGCTCCGCGGATTTGCTGGTCGTTTTTACGAGGGTCAACCCCTAAACGGAAAGCCACTTCAACTGTAGCGTCGAATTTAGCTGTGTTTGTTTTTTTAACGAGAGCTACTGCTTCAGAAACGTCGTAAGCTTTAGAACGGTCTACAAGCTTAGCAGCTTCAACGTACTTTTTACCTTTTTTAGCCATTTTAAAATTTCCTCCTTATGTGGTTATAGCGGAATAACCTCCCACGAATAAGGGTTGCGAACTTGTTAAAACTCGCAACCCGACAAGAAACAAATTAATCCTCGATTACAATACCCATACTGCGGGCAGTACCTTCAACCATGCGCATTGCCGCTTCAACGTCTGCTGCGTTTAAGTCAGGCATTTTCGTTTCAGCGATTTCGCGTACTTTATCGCGCTTAACGGTTGCCACTTTATTACGGTTTGGTTCACCAGAACCAGACTCAATTCCAGCTGCTTTTTTAAGCAATACTGCAGCAGGTGGAGTTTTTGTAATAAATGTAAATGAACGGTCTTCGTAAACCGAAATTTCAACAGGAATGATTAAACCAGCTTGGTCAGCTGTACGAGCGTTAAACTCCTTACAGAATCCCATGATGTTAACAGCTTGACCAAGTGCAGGTCCAACTGGTGGTGCTGGGTTAGCTTTTCCAGCAGGAATTTGCAATTTTACAACTTTAACTACTTTTTTAGCCACGAGACACACCTCCTTAAGTCCGTGATGTGGTAATAGGGTAAACCCTCCCACTCAAGGTTTCATTCTTTATATGAATGACGAAATATCATGCTAGTTGCCTTGGATAAGTCCAAGACGTACCTTTGCTATATTATCATTTATATATAGCAATTTCAAGTTTTTTCACATTACAATTTATCGATTTGGGTAAATTCCAGTTCAACGGCGTTTCGCGGCCGAACATATTAACGAAAACTTTGACCTTGCTTTTGTCATAATCAATCTCTTCAATCGATCCAGTAAAGTTAGCAAAAGGTCCGTCTATTACTTTCACTGTCTCTTTCAGTTCAAAGTCAATATCAGTTTTGCGTTCGTCCATGCCCATTCTCTTCAAAATGGTTTCTGCTTCGCCTGGAAGAAGCGGCGTCGGTTTTGAACCTGATCCAGCAGATCCTACGAATCCAGTAACGCCCGGCGTGTTGCGGACAACATACCAAGAGTCGTCTGTCATTACAATTTCAACAAGCACATAACCAGGGAATACTTTCTTTTTCACGACTTTTTTCTTGCCGTTTTTGATATCCGTTTCTTCTTCTTCGGGTACGACTACACGGAAAATTTTATCCTGCATCCCCATTGATTCAACACGTTTTTCCAAGTTGGCTTTTACTTTATTCTCATAACCAGAGTACGTGTGAACAACATACCAATTCTTTTCCATTCTCTTCAGGACTGTCCAGTCCTTCCCTCCCCGCATTTGGTTTTAGTGAATTACCATAACGCTTCAAAAAATAGGCGGCAAGCCTATGATAACTTTCATTTTAAGCCACAATAAAAAACCCGCTGAACGGGTTTTGGCAAGTAATATTATGATCTATTATAGCACGTATTGCTGATCATTATTCAACTATTAAACGAATTAATTGAGAAATTCCTGTGTCAAGGAGGGCAAAAAAGATAACAAAAAAGATAACTGTTGAAATTACCGTAATGGTATAACGCGTTAACTCTTTTCCTTTAGGCCAGCTTACCTTTTTCATTTCTTTCCCAACATCTTTAAAGAATTTCATAATACGCATGTAAAAGACCTCCACAATTTAAAAAGCGCAAAAACTATTTTGTTTCAAGATGAGCTGTATGTGAATTGCAAGTACTGCAGTATTTCTTTACTTCTAATCGCTCAGCCGCTGATGCAGAGCTCTTCATTGTCGTATAATTACGGTTTCCGCATGTCTTGCATGCTAACGTAATCTTTTTTCTCATGTCATTACACCTTTTTCTAAATAGACATTAGTTCTTATCTTTAGTAACATATCATAGTCAGAAAAATACTGTCAATATAGCATAAATTCCTATTACAAACTGATTTCGCGAATTTCCAAGTACTTCTCCAGCTTGCGTTTCACACGCTGAAGGGCATTGTCGATCGATTTCACATGTCGGTTCAGTTCATCGGAAATCTCTTGGTAACTTCTCCCGTCGAGATATAAGACGAGTACTTTTCTCTCTAAATCACTTAGTAGTTCTCCCATTTTCATTTCAATGTCATCAAATTCTTCCTGATTAATGATCATTTCCTCAGGATTTAAGGTTTTCGCCCCTGAAATGACATCAAGCAGCGTTCGGTCTGATTCTTCATCAAAAATCGGTTTATCTAATGAGACGTAGGAATTCAAAGGAATGTGTTTCTGGCGAGTAGCTGTCTTTATTGCGGTAATAATTTGGCGGGTAATACATAATTCTGCGAAAGCTTTGAAAGAGGTAAGCTTGTCCTCTTTGAAGTCACGAATAGACTTATAGAGGCCTATCATACCTTCCTGAACAATATCTTCTCTGTCCGCCCCTATTAAGAAATAGGATCTTGCTTTCGCCCGAACAAAGTTTCGGTACTTCGTAATCAAGTAATCTAACGCATCACTGTCCCCAACATGAACCTTTTCAATGACCTGCTCGTCCTCCAACTGGCAAAACTGCTCTTTGTTGAATTTTCCCTTGTTGTTCTGTAGATTCACTCCGATCCCCCCGGCGCACGTAGATAGAAATATTATACAGTATTGGGCAAAAAAGCGTCAACTTAATCTAAGTCTCCCCGCCTCCACTTTTCAAACGTTTTCAAAACCTCTTCCGATAAAGCAATTTTACCCGCCGGCTTTTCGGAAGTGATTTTTCTTACCCGTCTCTCTATTCGCCTTTCAATCGCTTCTACCTCTCTCAAAAGCTCCCGGGCCGATTTCCGCAATGCCCCCTGTCCGAAAATCGCCCATTGCTCAGTATAGTCAGAGGTCGCAACGTGAATTTGAGTCGCAATATTATTCAAAGCCTGAGCGAGCTTTTCTATCCGCTCATCAGCCGTCTCATTTTCTTTTGTAAAAATCACTTCAACTCGATGGTTGGTCTGTTTTTTCTCAAGCCCTTTTACGAGATGCGCGTCAAAAACAACAATAACCCTGTTTCCTGTATACGATTGATATTCCGCCATTTTCTGAATCAGTACGTCTCTCGCCTCTTCGAAACTGTTTGCTTTTAAATCCTTCAGCTGCGGCCAGGCTCCAATCATGTTGTACCCGTCTACTAACAGGATATCCATGGGTCTTTATTCTCCCAGAGGGTTTCGTTTCCGGTAGACTTCATACATCAAAAGACCAGCCGCGACAGATGCATTTAGTGAAGTTACCTTTCCGGCCATCGGGAGTTTAATGAGAAAATCACACTTTTCTTTCACGAGTCGGCCCATCCCTTTTCCTTCACTTCCGATGCTAAAGCCAAAGGCATATTGCCGTCCATATTGCGGTAATCCTCACGCGCGGACGCGTCCGTTCCGACAACCCAGATTCCCTGTTCTTTCATCTCTTCTAACGTCCGTGCCAAATTGGTGACTCTCGCTACAGGAATGTGTTCAATTGCCCCTGTTGAAGCTTTTGCCACTGTTGTTGTCAGCCCGACAGCTCTCCGTTTTGGAATGACGATGCCATGAGCGCCGACCGCATCCGCTGTTCTCATAATGGAACCAAGATTATGAGGGTCTTCAAGCTCGTCCAGAATGAGGAAGAAAGGCTGTTCATTTCTTTCCTCGGCTGCTTTATATAAATCGTCCAGTTCTGCATATTCATACGCTGCAACCTGTGCCACAACGCCTTGATGCTGTCCTGTCACCATTTGATCGAGTTTTTTTCTCGGGACGTATTGAATCGTGATTCCCTGCTTTTTCGCAAGCTCAATCACTTGCTGTGCCTGTCCCTTTACGGTGTTTTCCGCCATCCACAGCTTATACAGCTTCCGATCAGATTTTAACGTCTCGATCACTGCATTCTTCCCTATGACGTAATCATGTTGCTGACTCATTTGTTTTCCTCCCTGACGTCCCGAATTGTATAGCCTCGGCTACGAGCTGACTAAGCCGTTCCTCTCTTTTCTCTAGAAAAAGGTAGCCTAGAAGCGCTTCAAATGCTGTACTATAGCGGTACGTCTGAACATCTGTATTTTTAGGTGTTGTTCCTGACTTGGCATTTCTGCCTCTTTTCAGCACCGCTTCCTCTTCTTCCGTAAAAAATGATTGATTCTGCAGAAAAAATAGGATCTCAGCCTGCGACTTTGCCGAAACAATCCGGCTTGATTTCTTATGAAGATCATTTGGTTTGGTAAAGCCCTGCTTAAGCAGGTGATGCCTTACATATACTTCAAAAATGGCATCACCTATATAAGCAAGCGCAAGACCGTTAAGCTGCTTTGAATCTTTTATCGTATCAAATTCAAGCATCCGTTATTCTCCCCGTTTCCAGCGAGTGCCTTGAGCCGTATCTTCAAGAATGATATTCATGCTTTTCAGCTGGTCGCGAATCTGGTCTGACAACGCAAAATCGCGATTCCGGCGCGCTTCGTTTCGTTTTTCGATTAAGTCTTCAATCTCTTGATCGAGAAGTTCCTGCTCACCCAATGAAAAACCGAGAACAGAAACAATACGGTCAAACATCTCGATAAACGCCGTAATTACATGATCAGCCGTATGATCTTTCTGAAGATAATAATTGGCGTGTTTCGCTAAGTCGAACAAGACAGAAATCGCATTCGCCGTATTAAAATCATCGTCCATCGCTTCTTCAAATGCTTTGCGGTGTTCTTCAACTTTCTCAAGCCATTGATCGTCATCTTCCGTTAAATTCGTACTGCTGTTCAGACGGTGCTGAAGATTGCTGTACGCTGTTTTTAAACGGTTAAATGCGCTTTTCGTATTTTCTAGAAGCTCTTCTGAATAGTTAATCGGATGGCGATAATGAACAGATAGCATAAAGAATCTCAAAAGCTGCGGATCATGCTGTTTAATGATGTCATGCACAAGCACAAAGTTGCCCAGTGATTTTGACATTTTTTCATTATCAATATTGATATAGCCATTATGGAGCCAGTACTTCGCAAACGTTTTTCCTGTCAGTGCCTCAGATTGCGCAATTTCGTTTTCATGGTGAGGGAATGTTAAATCCTGTCCGCCCGCATGGATATCAATCTGGTCACCCAGATACTTTTTCACCATTGCTGAGCATTCAATGTGCCAGCCCGGACGTCCTTTTCCCCAAGGGCTATCCCAAGAGATTTCCCCTTCTTTTGCCGCTTTCCACAGTGCGAAATCAAGAGCATCTTCTTTTTTCTCTCCGACCCGGATGCGTGCACCTGATCTTAGCTCATCGATTGATTGCTGAGAAAGCTTTCCGTATCCTTCAAACGCTCTTGTTTTGAAATAAACGTCACCTTCTGATTCATAAGCGTAGCCCTTTTTCACGAGCTGATCTACGAATTCGATAATGGCATCCATGTTTTCCATCACTCGCGGATGAAGGTCGGCTTTTCGGCATCCGAGCGCACCTACATCTTCAAAATATGCTTTAATAAAACGCTCTGAAATGGTAGGCACATCCTCACCAAGTTCATTTGCCGCTTTAATTAATTTATCGTCTACGTCTGTGAAGTTAGAGACATACTGCACATCATAGCCTTTATACTCCAAATAGTTTCGAACCGTATCGTAAACGATAGCCGGACGCGCGTTCCCGATGTGAATGTAATTGTAAACTGTCGGTCCGCATACGTACATTTTCACTTTCCCCTCTTCAAGAGGAACGAATGTTTCCTTCTGTCTAGTCAATGTATTATAAAGTGTGATTGTCATTTTTGATTGATCCTTTCTTTTCTGTCTTCAAGTTCTGCCTTCAGCTCTAAAATCTGCTGTTCCAAAGACTTAAAGCGGTCAGCAACCGGATCGGGCAAATCCTGATGGTTTAAATCGCGTCTTACCTTCTTGCCATTTTGTACAACGACCCGTCCGGGGATACCGACAACTGTTGAAAAATCAGGAACATCATGCAGCACTACTGAACCAGCGCCAATCTTTGAGCCTTCACCGACCGTAATTGAACCGAGCACTTTAGCACCTGTGGCTATCAATGCGTCATCTTTAATCGTTGGGTGCCTTTTTCCCTTTTCTTTCCCCGTTCCCCCAAGGGTAACCCCCTGAAAAACGGTTACGTTATTGCCGATTTCACATGTCTCCCCAATGACAACCCCCATGCCGTGGTCTATGAAAAATCTTCTCCCAATTGTGGCGCCGGGGTGGATTTCGATCCCGGTAAAAAATCGGCTTACTTGAGATATAAGGCGTGCAAGGAAATAAAATTTTCGTTTATATAAAGCATGTGCAATCCGATGCGCCCATATAGCATGTAAACCGGAATAAGTTAAAATCACTTCAAAATAGCTTCTTGCTGCAGGATCTTGATCGAAAACAGTATCAATGTCTTCTTTGAGCATTCTAAAAAACACATGCTTCCCCCGTTTCTCTATCTGATTTCCTCTGCCCAATAAAAAAAGCGTCTCTGCATGTAAACATGACAGAGACGCTTTAACCGCGCGGTTCCACTCTGTTTGAAAAGCAGACTCCTGCTCTCCCAACTTCAGCCTGTAACGGCGGCGGCCGCCTTTGAATACTGATTTTAAAAAACGTTCTTCAAAGGTCTTAAGGGCGCACTTCTAAAACCCGGCTCATGGATCTCTCTCAGCCAATGAAGATCCTTTCTGTAATGGCCTAAAGCTTTATACTCTTCCCTGTCAACAATCATTTATTTAGATATTTTTCAAACGCTGAATCGCAGTCTCTTTACCGATCAATTCGATTGATTGCGGCAGTTCCGGACCGTGAGTTTGCCCTGTAACAGCAACACGAATCGGCATAAACAGTTTTTTCCCTTTGTGGCCAGTTTCTTTCTGCACTGCTTTGATCGATGCTTTGATATTATCTGGAGTGAACTCCTCAAGCTCTTCAAGCTTCGCAGCGAATGTGCTGAGCACTTCAGGAACCTGCTCCTCTTCCAGAACAGCTTTCGCTTCTTGATTATACTCGATCTCATCCGCAAAGAACAAATCAGTCAGCTCAACAATTTCGGCACCGTAGCTTAATTGCTCATGATACAGGGAAATCAATTTGCGAACCCACTCTTGTTCTTCAGCAGAAAGCTCAGTGCCAACTTTGCCGGCTTTTTGCAAATGTGGAAGCGTCAGTTCAACAACCTGATCAAGATCCAGCTTCTTCACATATTGGTTGTTAACCCATTTTAGCTTATGCATATCAAACAAAGCTGGTGATTTAGATAAACGATTTACATCAAAAATTTCAATAAACTGCTCTTTTGTGAAAAGCTCTTCTTCTCCAACCGGTGACCAGCCTAGCAGTCCGATAAAGTTGAACAGCGCTTCTGGCAAGTAGCCAAGCTCTTTGTACTGCTCGATGAATTGAATAATGGATTCATCACGTTTGCTGAGCTTTTTACGGCTTTCGTTTACAATCAGCGTCATATGTCCGAACTGAGGAATATCCCACCCGAATGCTTGATAGATCATAATCTGTTTCGGTGTGTTAGAAATATGATCTTCACCGCGCAGCACGTGTGTCATTTTCATTAAGTAGTCATCAATAGCTACCGCGAAGTTATAAGTAGGCGTTCCATCCTTTTTCACAATAACGAAGTCGCCAATGCCATCTGATTCAAAAGAAATTTCGCCTTTTACGATATCGTTGAAGGCGATGACTTTTCCTTCCGGCACACGGAAACGAATACTCGGCTTTCTGCCTTCAGCAATAAATTTCTCCTGTTCTTCCTGAGTCAGATCTCTGTGTTTCCCAGAATACCGTGGCATTTCTCCGCGGGCAATCTGCTCTTCACGCTCTTTTTCAAGCTCTTCTTCCGTACAGTAGCATTTATAAGCAAGCCCTTTTTCAAGGAGCTCTTCATAGTACACTTTATAGATATCGTTACGCTCTGACTGACGGTATGGGCCGTACTCTCCGCCGACATCCACACTCTCATCCCAGTCAATACCTAGCCACTTCAGATAATTCAGCTGGCTTTGTTCTCCGCCCTCAATATTGCGCTTTTTATCAGTGTCCTCAACACGAATGATAAACTTACCGCCTTGATTGCGAGCAAATAAATAATTAAAAAGCGCCGTTCTGGCATTTCCAATATGCAAATGTCCGGTTGGACTCGGTGCATAACGGACGCGTACTTCGTTTCCCATTTTCAAATACTTCCTTTCATGTCATGTATGGCCTCAGGCAAAAATGTATGAATCTATTCTACCACCAAATAGACCCGGCATCAAAACAAGTTAGCCTTTTTGTATCAGTACAGTCGCCTGAGCCGCTATTCCTTCCGCCCGGCCTGTAAATCCAAGCTTTTCTGTCGTTGTTGCTTTTACATTTACCTGTGAAACCTCTGCCTCAAGGCCTTCAGCGATTCTTTTTCTCATATCTTCTATGTACGGCAGCATCTTCGGCTTTTGCGCTATGATGGTGCAATCAATGTTCCCAAGGACATACCCTTTTTGTTTCACGATTCCCCAAACATGCTGAAGTAATTTGAAAGAGTCTGCGTCCTTGAACTCAGGATCTGTGTCAGGAAAATGCTTGCCAATATCACCTTCACCCACAGCTCCCAGGCAGGCGTCAGCGACAGTATGCAGCAATACGTCTGCATCAGAATGGCCAAGCAGCCCTTTTTCGTACGGGATTTCAATTCCGCCAATAATTAGAGGACGGCCCTCCACTAATTGATGCACATCAAATCCTTGTCCAATTCTAAACATGTTTATTCCCACTTTCTAATTCCATGATAGCTTCAGCTGACGTCAGATCGTCTGGCGTCGTCAGCTTAATATTTGTATAACTGCCTTCTACAACACGGACCGAACCGCCTTCCATCTGTTCAACGAGGCTGGCGTCATCCGTCCCTAAAAATCCCTTGCGCTCGGCCTCAGCGTGAGCCTCCAACAATAAAGAAAGACGAAAAGCTTGTGGGGTTTGGACAGCCCACAAGCTTGAACGTTCAATCGTCTCGCTGACTTGTAAATTTTGAACGCGTTTAATTGTATCTTTTACCGGAACAGCGAGGATGGCCGCTCCTGTCTGTTCCGCCTCTGCGATCAGTTCGTCAATTTGTTCATGTTTTATAAATGGGCGGGCACCGTCATGTACAAGGACGATCTTTTCTTGCTTTACGGCTTTCAGCCCCTTATAAACACTGTGCTGACGCTCATCTCCGCCTGCAACAAGCTCAATCGAAGTTTGAAACGGATAATCGGTCAGCAATTGTTGAAAGTGCTCCCGCTCCTGCTCGTTAATCACCAAGATGATTTTTTCGCACTGCCGGTGGCTGTCAAACACTCTTAACGTGTGTATGATCACCGGGTCTCCTTTCAGCTCAATGAACAGTTTATTTCTCCCTGCCTTCATCCGCTTTCCCTGTCCGGCTGCAGGAATCACCACATCATAACTCATTGTTTTTTCTCCCTTTACAGCGCCTTCTCCAACAGCTTAGGCTTCGCAAAAATCATTCGTCCCGCTGCTGTCTGCAGCACACTTGTGACGAGTACATCAATATGCTTGCCGATATAATTGCGTCCTTCTTCAACGACAATCATCGTACCATCATCCAAGTAGGCAACTCCCTGATTATGCTCTTTCCCATCCTTAATGACCTGAACATTCATTTCCTCGCCAGGAAGCACAACAGGCTTGACCGCATTGGCAAGGTCATTAATGTTTAATACTGCTACCTTCTGAAGCTCGCATACTTTATTTAAATTAAAATCATTCGTCACAACGACCCCGGATGTCAGCTTCGCAAGTTTGACGAGCTTACTGTCAACCTCCTGAATATCCTCAAAGTCGCCTTCGTAAATTTCAACTTCAATGTCTAATTCTTTCTGAATGCGGTTCAGGATATCAAGACCGCGGCGTCCTCTGTTTCGTTTTAACACATCGGAAGAGTCGGCAATATGCTGCAATTCCTCAAGGACAAACTGCGGAATCACGATAACTCCCTCTAAAAATCCAGTCTGGCAAATATCTGCTATTCTCCCATCAATAATAACACTAGTGTCCAAAATTTTCAGCTTCTTGTCTTGAACCTCATGTTCTTCTTCAGCTGATCCTTTTTTCTTTTGCATTCTGGCGGAAATGGAAAACAGGCTGATCAATTCATCCTTTTTCTTAAAGCCCACCTGGAAGCCGAGATAACCGAGGAAGAAAGCCAAAAATACAGGGATAATTGTGCTGAATATGCGGTAAGGTATATTGTCTAAAGGAATGACATTTACGATAAGATAAGCAATTATAAGTCCAAAAACCAGGCCTAGACTTCCAAATAACAAATCTGGAAAGCGCTTTTAACAATGAATCCTCTATCCACTTCACCCAGTTCACAACGTATTCTGTACCCCATATACTGATGAGAAAAAAGATAATTGCCCCAATTGCCGCAGACGTATATGCGTTTGTTATTAAAGGTATGTCCTGTATATTTAACAGTACAAACAATTCAGGTATTAGAAATATACCAACAACGCCGCCAAAAATAATGAAGAACGCCTGAACTATTCGTTTTAACATACCCCCACCTCCTTTTTAAACATTTTAATTTCACAAAGTTTTATGCACCCTACGAATATCAGAATAAACAAAAACCAACATTAATATACCCGTATTCCCCAGGTTTTAACCGAAATCACAGCTGCTTAGTCTAAATAATGCTTCTCTTGCAGGCGTTTTAATCCTTTTTTGATTTTTTGGGCTCGTACTTCACCGATTCCCTCTACTTCATCTAATTCTTCTGCACTCGCCTCAATAATCCTTGGAAGGACTCCAAATGCTTCTACAACATTTTCAACAATTGGCATCGGCAGACGCGGTATCTTATTTAACAGCCTGTATCCTCTAGCCAATACATAATCATCAAGATTAGTAGAAGCAGGATAACCGAGAAGCTTATACACAATGGAATCATCCAGCAGATCATAACTGGACATATCCTGCAGCTCCTTCAAAAGAACAAACGGATCTTTAATCTTTTCTTTTACATAATCCTTAATAAATAAAGCGGCCTCTTCTTCCATATCCGTAATCAATTCAATGACTTGCAGCTTGATCAGATGTCCTTCTGTCCCCAGCTCTTTGATATACATATTTATTTCGTTTTTAATTCTCAATACCATTTCATAACGATGCATGACAGACAAGACATCACTAAAGGTAACAAGCTCCTCAAACTCTAACGCATTCAGTGCATTAATCGTTTTATCGAGGATTGTCTTATATTTTTCAAGTGTTTGAATGGCTTGGTTTGCCTTTGTTAAAATAAATCCTATGTCCTTTAGTGTATACTTCATGTTTTCCTGATATAACGTTATGACATTTCTTCTTTCAGAAATAGCAATCACAAGACAGCCGGTTTGCTTAGCTACTCTTTCGGCAGTTCTGTGCCGCATTCCTGTTTCTGATGAAGCAATTGTGGCATCCGGCATCAGCTGTGTATTCGCATATAGGATCTTTTGACCCGAATCACTTAAAATGATCGCGCCATCCATTTTAGCCAGCTCATACAAATGCGCCGGAGAAAAAGCCGTGTTGATGTGAAATCCTCCATCCACCACTTCTTTTACTTTATCATTATATCCAACAACGATCAGACCGCCTGTATTTGCTCTCAAGACGTTCTCCATCCCCGCTCTGAGCGGTGTACCCGGAGCAACAAACTGCAATATAGATGACAGGTCTAACTCGTGTTTCGCCCCTTTTTCTCTTTTTCCATCTATTATCCTCCTAATGAAGTACGAAGCGCCTCTGCAACATTTGCTACTCCGATAACCTCAATCCCTTTTGGTTTTGTCCATCCATCCAGATTAGCCGCGGGTATGATCATGCGTTTAAAACCAAGCTTTGCCGCTTCTTTCACACGTTGTTCAATTCTTGAAACCCGCCGGACTTCTCCGGTTAATCCCACTTCTCCAATAAAACAATCTGCAGGATTTGGAGGTGCGTCTCTAAAGCTTGATGCGATACTGATCGCAATGGCAAGATCAATTGCCGGTTCATCAAGCTTAACGCCGCCAGCCACTTTCAAATAAGCATCCTGATTTTGCAGCAGCAGCCCAACTCTTTTTTCTAACACAGCCATTAACAGAGAAACCCTGTTGTGGTCTATTCCCGTTGCCATACGCCTTGGATTTCCAAAACTTGTTGGCGAGATGAGCGCCTGAATTTCAACGAGAATCGGTCTAGTGCCCTCCATAGAAGCAGTGATACTCGAGCCCGCGGAACCCGCAGAGCGTTCCTCTAAGAAAATTTCTGAAGGATTCAAAACCTCAGTGAGCCCCTCTTCCCGCATTTCAAATATGCCCATTTCGTTCGTAGATCCGAAACGGTTTTTTACAGCCCGCAAAATGCGGAAAGTATGGTGACGTTCTCCTTCAAAATATAAAACAGTGTCAACCATATGCTCCAACAGTCTCGGCCCTGCAATAGACCCTTCTTTCGTCACGTGCCCTACGATAAAAATCGGGATACCTTTTGTTTTTGCAATTTTCATCAGCTCGGCGGTACATTCTCTGACCTGTGACACACTGCCCGGTGCTGATGTGATATCGCTTTGGTATACCGTTTGAATAGAGTCAACAACGACAAACGCTGGATTCATCTCTTGTATAGCAGACGAAATATACTCCATATCGGTTTCAGATAAAACATGCAGTGACGGATTATTAATGCCGAGGCGGTCAGCTCGAAGCTTCGTTTGCTTTACAGATTCTTCTCCCGAAATATACAGCACACTGTTTGATGAGCCTGATAATTGAGCGGAAACCTGCAGTAATAACGTTGACTTTCCGATACCAGGATCACCGCCGATTAAAACGAGGGAGCCTTTAACGACACCTCCGCCGAGTACTCTGTTAAACTCGCCAAGCTGGGTTTTAACGCGGGGTTCTTCTGATGTTTCGATTGATGTAATAGGTGAAGGTTTCTGTACAGTTTGAACAGAATGAGAAAAAGCCGCTCTCCGATTGGCTGGTGCTTTTTTAATCATTTCTTCCACCATTGTATTCCAAGCACCGCAGCCCGGACATTTCCCCATCCATTTTGGAGACTCGTAGCCGCAGGATTGGCAGATGAATTTCGATTTTGTTTTAGCCATATATAGTGTAAGACCTCTCCCTTGTTCTATTTCTTGATATGAAAGTGAGGCATACACTTACATGCTGTATGCCTCATTTCTGTCTTCTATATTAATTCGTTTTAGCAGTCGTTTTTACGACAAATTCGCCATCTTCTACATCAAGAACAATATGCTGTCCTTTATGAATATTTCCTCTGAGGAGTTCTTCAGACAAACGATCCTCTACGTGTTTTTGGATCGCTCTTCTTAACGGACGGGCTCCGTACTCCAGATCAACGCCCTCTTCCGCGACTTTCGCTTTTGCAGCATCAGTCAATTCGATAGAAAGATCCTGTTCTTTCAGGCGTTTCGTCAATTGATCAGACATTAATGACACGATTTCAGTAAGATGTTTTTTCTCAAGTGAATGGAAGACGATGATTTCATCGATACGGTTGATGAACTCAGGTCTAAACGCCCGTTTCAATTCACCCATCACTTTATCTTTCATGTCTTTATGATTTTGAGTCTCATCCTGAACGTTAAAGCCGACATATTTATTGCGTTTCAGCTCACTTGCCCCGACGTTTGATGTCATGATCAAAATGGTATTGCGGAAATCGACTGTACGTCCTTTAGAATCAGTCAATCGGCCGTCTTCAAGAACTTGCAGAAGGATATTGAAGACATCAGGGTGCGCTTTCTCGATCTCATCAAGAAGCACGACAGAGTAAGGTTTTCTTCTGACTTTCTCTGTCAATTGACCGCCTTCATCATATCCCACATACCCCGGAGGTGAACCAACAAGTCTTGAAGTTGAGTGTTTTTCCATGTATTCAGACATATCAATTCTGATCATGGATTCTTCATCGCCAAAAATGGATTCAGCAAGTGCTCGCGCAAGCTCTGTTTTACCTACACCTGTAGGGCCTAAGAAAATGAATGAGCCGATTGGGCGTTTAGGATCTTTTAACCCTGCTCTCGCACGTCTGACGGCTTTTGCAACAGCTACAACCGCTTCATCCTGGCCGATGACACGAGAGTGAAGAATGTTTTCCATATTGAGAAGCTTATCAGTTTCAGTTTGGGCGATTTTAGATACAGGCACACCGGTCCAGCTGGATACAACCATCGCAATATCATCCACAGTAACCTCTGAATTTTCCTGCCCTTGCTTCTCTTTCCATGATTTCTTCGTATCCTCAACTTGCTCGCGCAGGCGCTGCTCAGTATCACGCAAGGAAGCAGCTTTTTCAAACTCTTGACTTTGCACTGCCGCATCCTTCTCTTTACGAACCTCATCAAGCTTCTGCTCAAGCTCTTTTAAGTTAGGAGGCGTTGTAAAGGAGCGCAGTCTCACCTTTGAACCAGCTTCATCGATTAAGTCAATGGCTTTATCCGGAAGGAAGCGGTCAGAAATATATCTGTCAGAAAGCTTAACCGCAGCTTCAATGGCATCATCAGTGATAGAAACACGGTGGTGGGCTTCGTATCTGTCACGAAGACCTTGTAAAATTTGAATACTTTCATCGACAGATGGCTGATCTACCTGGATCGGCTGAAAACGGCGTTCCAGTGCTGCGTCTTTTTCAATATATTTACGGTACTCATCAAGAGTCGTTGCTCCAATACATTGGAGCTCACCGCGAGCAAGTGAAGGTTTTAAGATATTAGATGCATCAATAGCACCTTCTGCTCCGCCTGCCCCGATTAATGTATGGAGCTCATCGATGAATAGAATGATATTTCCTGCCTGGCGAATTTCATCCATGACCTTCTTCAGGCGATCCTCAAATTCTCCGCGATATTTTGTCTTAAGCAACAACCGTTCCCATGTCTAATGTCATCACACGTTTATCACGCAAGATTTCGGGTACTTCATTATTGATAATTTGCTGTGCCAAACCTTCTGCGATAGCCGTTTTACCAACACCTGGTTCACCAATGAGAACAGGGTTGTTTTTCGTTCTGCGGCTTAACACTTCAATGACACGCTGGATTTCCTTGCTTCTGCCGATTACAGGATCAAGACTGTCTTCCTTCGCAATAGCAGTCAAGTCTCTTGCCAAGCTATCAAGCGTAGGCGTATTCGCATTGCTGTTTGTTCCTGCCGCTGATGATCCTGTTTCATTGCTTCCAAGAAGCTGGAGCACCTGCTGTCTTGCTTTATTTAAGCTGACACCGAGGTTATTCAGAACTCTCGCGGCAACACCTTCTCCTTCACGAATCAGGCCAAGAAGAATATGTTCTGTTCCGACATAAGAATGACCGAGTTTTCTTGCTTCATCCATCGAAAGTTCAATGACTTTTTTAGCTCTAGGAGTATAATGAATCGTTTGAGACATTTCCTGCCCGCGCCCGATCAAACTTTCTACTTCTTTCTGAATTTTATCTGAACCGAGTCCAAGCGCTTGAAGAGCTTTGGCAGCAATGCCCTCTCCTTCTCTTACCAGTCCTAATAAAATATGCTCAGTGCCAATATTATTATGACCTAAACGAAGTGCTTCTTCCTGTGCTAGCGCCAGTACTTTTTGAGCCCGTTCTGTAAATCTTCCAAACATCATATCGATTCATCCTCCTGTCTTTTCCCATTCATTTCTAAGTGAAGCCGTTCTCTTATGAGAGCCGCTCTTCGAATGTCCCTTTCGTTCGGACGCAAAGCGCCTCCCGAGTACTGCTGTAAAAAACCTGGCTGCGTCAAAATCATTAGTTCGTTAAGTATGTTGCTTGAAAGTCCTTTTATAATACCTAGGTCTATGCCTAACCGAACATCTGAAAGGCACTTTGCAGTTTCTTTAGATTCTATCATCCGGCAATTAGACAAGACCCCATAAGACCGATATACCCGATCCTCAAGTTCAATTTTAGAAGTTTGATAAATCGCTTCTCGGGCAGATCGCTCTTGTTCAATCAGCTGGGCAGCAACACTGTTAAGATCATCTACAATATCCTGCTCGGACTTACCAAGCGTGATCTGATTTGAAATTTGAAAGATATTCCCTACTGCTTCGCTGCCTTCCCCATAAATTCCTCTAACAACTAAGCCTAATTGATTAATTGCTTAGGTATAATTCGATTTATTTGCCTAGTTAAAACCAGCGCTGGCAGATGCATCATGACTGAAGCCCTTAAACCTGTACCTACGTTTGTAGGACAGCTGGTTAAGTACCCTCTCTGCTCATTGAATGCATAATCAACTTTTTCTTCAATCCAGTCATCGACCTGGTTCGCGGCTTTCATTGCTTCTAGAAGCTGAAATCCAGGGAAAAGACATTGTATTCTAATATGATCCTCTTCATTTAGCATGACGCTTACTTCCTCATTTTCAGAAAGCAAACAGCCGCCAAAAGGAGACTCTGTCAAATTCGGACTGATTAGATGCTTTTCAACAAGTACACGCTTTTCTAAAGGCTGTGCATCATTCATTCTAATCAAAACGAATTTGCCGATTCCGGGAATTTCTTGCTCTGAAAACTGATCTTCAAATTGCTGTATGATGGATGAGGCTTCTTCATTGGAATACCGCGTAGGGAACCGAATATGTTGAAAGTTCCTTGCTAAACGTATGCGGCTGCTGAGTACAATGTCACTTTCAGGTCCCTTCTGCTTCATCCAACTGCTTAGTGCGTCCTGAATAAAATGCTTTAGCGACATTACCCCTGTTCCTCCTCACTATCTGTACTTTTGAGTGATTGTTCTAAAGAACGAATTTGATCTCTCACATGAGCTGCGTTTTCAAATTCTTCTTGATGGATTAAGGATTCTAATTCTTTTTTCAGCATATC
>NZ_CP121861.1:30000-92500 GCF_029772985.1 Bacillus stercoris
CCGAAGGGGACGTCCTATCTCTAGGATTGTCAGAGGATGTCAAGACCTGGTAAGGTTCTTCGCGTTGCTTCGAATTAAACCACATGCTCCACCGCTTGTGCGGGCCCCCGTCAATTCCTTTGAGTTTCAGTCTTGCGACCGTACTCCCCAGGCGGAGTGCTTAATGCGTTAGCTGCAGCACTAAAGGGCGGAAACCCCCTAACACTTAGCACTCATCGTTTACGGCGTGGACTACCAGGGTATCTAATCCTGTTCGCTCCCCACGCTTTCGCTCCTCAGCGTCAGTTACAGACCAGAGAGTCGCCTTCGCCACTGGTGTTCCTCCACATCTCTACGCATTTCACCGCTACACGTGGAATTCCACTCTCCTCTTCTGCACTCAAGTTTCCCAGTTTCCAATGACCCTCCCCGGTTGAGCCGGGGGCTTTCACATCAGACTTAAGAAACCGCCTGCGAGCCCTTTACGCCCAATAATTCCGGACAACGCTTGCCACCTACGTATTACCGCGGCTGCTGGCACGTAGTTAGCCGTGGCTTTCTGGTTAGGTACCGTCAAGGTACCGCCCTATTTGAACGGTACTTGTTCTTCCCTAACAACAGAGCTTTACGATCCGAAAACCTTCATCACTCACGCGGCGTTGCTCCGTCAGACTTTCGTCCATTGCGGAAGATTCCCTACTGCTGCCTCCCGTAGGAGTCTGGGCCGTGTCTCAGTCCCAGTGTGGCCGATCACCCTCTCAGGTCGGCTACGCATCGTCGCCTTGGTGAGCCATTACCTCACCAACTAGCTAATGCGCCGCGGGTCCATCTGTAAGTGGTAGCCGAAGCCACCTTTTATGTTTGAACCATGCGGTTCAAACAAGCATCCGGTATTAGCCCCGGTTTCCCGGAGTTATCCCAGTCTTACAGGCAGGTTACCCACGTGTTACTCACCCGTCCGCCGCTAACATCAGGGAGCAAGCTCCCATCTGTCCGCTCGACTTGCATGTATTAGGCACGCCGCCAGCGTTCGTCCTGAGCCAGGATCAAACTCTCCGATAAAGTAGTTTGACTGACTACGCACATCGCTGTGCGATTTATAAAAAAATGAATTAACAGGTACGTTTTGTCTTGTTTAGTTTTCAAAGATCATTTTGTTTGTCTGCTTTGTTAAAGCAACTTTATTAGTATACAATGTCGCTTCTTCAAAGTCAACAACTTTTTCAAAAAACTTTTGGTGGAGCCTAGCGGGATCGAACCGCTGACCTCCTGCGTGCAAAGCAGGCGCTCTCCCAGCTGAGCTAAGGCCCCATGAAAATGGTCGGGAAGACAGGATTCGAACCTGCGACCCCATGGTCCCAAACCATGTGCTCTACCAAGCTGAGCTACTTCCCGATTTCCTATCTATTCTATTAAAAGATATGGCGCGCCCGAGAGGAGTCGAACCCCTAACCTTTTGATCCGTAGTCAAACGCTCTATCCAATTGAGCTACGGGCGCAATAAATAATGCCGAGGGCCGGACTTGAACCGGCACGGTAGTCACCTACCGCAGGATTTTAAGTCCTGTGTGTCTGCCAATTCCACCACCCCGGCGTGGATGGTATAGTTGGAGCGGAAGACGGGATTCGAACCCGCGACCCCCACCTTGGCAAGGTGGTGTTCTACCACTGAACTACTTCCGCAGACAGGATGTCCAGTTTTTCTAACTGTTATCCTATATAATGCGGGTGAAGGGACTTGAACCCCCACGTCATAAAGACACTAGATCCTAAGTCTAGCGCGTCTGCCAATTCCGCCACACCCGCGTAAAATGGTGAGCCATGAAGGACTCGAACCTTCGACCCTCTGATTAAAAGTCAGATGCTCTACCAACTGAGCTAATGGCTCTTCTTACAAGAGACTTGAGTATTATATCATATAAAAGTGGTGCCGGCAAGAGGACTTGAACCCCCAACCTACTGATTACAAGTCAGTTGCTCTACCAATTGAGCTACACTAAGCAAAATGGTGGAGGATGACGGGCTCGAACCGCCGACCCTCTGCTTGTAAGGCAGATGCTCTCCCAGCTGAGCTAATCCTCCATAATTGCACTAACGTGCAATTGCTTGGCGGCGTCCTACTCTCACAGGGGAAACCCCCGACTACCATCGGCGCTGAAGAGCTTAACTTCCGTGTTCGGTATGGGAACGGGTGTGACCTCTTCGCTATCGCCACCAAACAAATTGAGAGTGTTCTCTCAAAACTAGATAACAGGTGTGACATCATTCAAAATGTGTGGTTAAGTCCTCGATCGATTAGTATCTGTCAGCTCCATGTGTCGCCACACTTCCACCTCAGACCTATCAACCTGATCATCTTTCAGGGATCTTACTTCCTTGCGGAATGGGAAATCTCATCTTGAGGGGGGCTTCATGCTTAGATGCTTTCAGCACTTATCCCGTCCGCACATAGCTACCCAGCGATGCCCTTGGCAGAACAACTGGTACACCAGCGGTGCGTCCATCCCGGTCCTCTCGTACTAAGGACAGCTCCTCTCAAATTTCCTGCGCCCGCGACGGATAGGGACCGAACTGTCTCACGACGTTCTGAACCCAGCTCGCGTACCGCTTTAATGGGCGAACAGCCCAACCCTTGGGACCGACTACAGCCCCAGGATGCGATGAGCCGACATCGAGGTGCCAAACCTCCCCGTCGATGTGGACTCTTGGGGGAGATAAGCCTGTTATCCCCGGGGTAGCTTTTATCCGTTGAGCGATGGCCCTTCCATGCGGAACCACCGGATCACTAAGCCCGACTTTCGTCCCTGCTCGACTTGTAGGTCTCGCAGTCAAGCTCCCTTGTGCCTTTACACTCTGCGAATGATTTCCAACCATTCTGAGGGAACCTTTGGGCGCCTCCGTTACCTTTTAGGAGGCGACCGCCCCAGTCAAACTGCCCACCTGACACTGTCTCCCCGCCCGATAAGGGCGGCGGGTTAGAAGGTCAATACAGCCAGGGTAGTATCCCACCGATGCCTCCACCGAAGCTGGCGCTCCGGTTTCCAAGGCTCCTACCTATCCTGTACAAGCTGTACCAACATTCAATATCAGGCTGCAGTAAAGCTCCACGGGGTCTTTCCGTCCTGTCGCGGGTAACCTGCATCTTCACAGGTACTATAATTTCACCGAGTCTCTCGTTGAGACAGTGCCCAGATCGTTGCGCCTTTCGTGCGGGTCGGAACTTACCCGACAAGGAATTTCGCTACCTTAGGACCGTTATAGTTACGGCCGCCGTTTACTGGGGCTTCAATTCGCACCTTCGCTTACGCTAAGCGCTCCTCTTAACCTTCCAGCACCGGGCAGGCGTCAGCCCCTATACTTCGCCTTACGGCTTCGCAGAGACCTGTGTTTTTGCTAAACAGTCGCCTGGGCCTATTCACTGCGGCTCTCTCGGGCTTGCACCCTAACAGAGCACCCCTTCTCCCGAAGTTACGGGGTCATTTTGCCGAGTTCCTTAACGAGAGTTCTCTCGATCACCTTAGGATTCTCTCCTCGCCTACCTGTGTCGGTTTGCGGTACGGGCACCTCTCACCTCGCTAGAGGCTTTTCTTGGCAGTGTGGAATCAGGAACTTCGCTACTATATTTCGCTCGCCATCACAGCTCAGCCTTATGGGAAACGGATTTGCCTATTTCCCAGCCTAACTGCTTGGACGCGGATATCCAATACCGCGCTTACCCTATCCTCCTGCGTCCCCCCATTGCTCAAATGGTGAGGAGGTGGTACAGGAATATCAACCTGTTGTCCATCGCCTACGCCTTTCGGCCTCGGCTTAGGTCCCGACTAACCCTGAGCGGACGAGCCTTCCTCAGGAAACCTTAGGCATTCGGTGGAGGGGATTCTCACCCCTCTTTCGCTACTCATACAAGCATTCTCACTTCTAAGCGCTCCACCAGTCCTTCCGGTCTGGCTTCACAGCCCTTAGAACGCTCTCCTACCACTGTTCGAAGAACAGTCCGCAGCTTCGGTGATACGTTTAGCCCCGGTACATTTTCGGCGCAGAGTCACTCGACCAGTGAGCTATTACGCACTCTTTAAATGGTGGCTGCTTCTAAGCCAACATCCTGGTTGTCTAAGCAACTCCACATCCTTTTCCACTTAACGTATACTTTGGGACCTTAGCTGGCGGTCTGGGCTGTTTCCCTTTCGACTACGGATCTTATCACTCGCAGTCTGACTCCCAAGGATAAGTCATTGGCATTCGGAGTTTGACTGAATTCGGTAACCCGGTAGGGGCCCCTAGTCCAATCAGTGCTCTACCTCCAAGACTCTTACCTTGAGGCTAGCCCTAAAGCTATTTCGGAGAGAACCAGCTATCTCCAGGTTCGATTGGCATTTCACCCCTACCCACACCTCATCCCCGCACTTTTCAACGTGCGTGGGTTCGGGCCTCCATTCAGTGTTACCTGAACTTCACCCTGGACATGGGTAGATCACCTGGTTTCGGGTCTACGACCACGTACTCATGCGCCCTATTCAGACTCGCTTTCGCTGCGGCTCCGCATCTTCTGCTTAACCTTGCACGGGATCGTAACTCGCCGGTTCATTCTACAAAAGGCACGCCATCACCCGTTAACGGGCTCTGACTACTTGTAGGCACACGGTTTCAGGATCTCTTTCACTCCCCTTCCGGGGTGCTTTTCACCTTTCCCTCACGGTACTGGTTCACTATCGGTCACTAGGGAGTATTTAGCCTTGGGAGATGGTCCTCCCGGATTCCGACGGAATTTCACGTGTTCCGCCGTACTCAGGATCCACTCAGGAGAGAACGAAGTTTTGACTACAGGGCTGTTACCTCCTATGGCGGGCCTTTCCAGACCTCTTCATCTACCTCGTTCCTTTGTAACTCCGTACAGAGTGTCCTACAACCCCAAGAGGCAAGCCTCTTGGTTTGGGCTAATCCCGTTTCGCTCGCCGCTACTCAGGGAATCGCATTTGCTTTCTCTTCCTCCGGGTACTTAGATGTTTCAGTTCCCCGGGTCTGCCTTCTCATATCCTATGAATTCAGATATGGATACCACTCCATTACGAGTGGTGGGTTTCCCCATTCGGAAATCTCCGGATCAAAGCTTGCTTACAGCTCCCCGAAGCATATCGGTGTTCGTCCCGTCCTTCATCGGCTCCTAGTGCCAAGGCATCCACCGTGCGCCCTTTCTAACTTAACCGTTAAAAAGAATCACTATGTGATATCTTGTGTTACTAATTGAATGTGATGTCTACTGTTATCTAGTTTTCAAAGAACACGTTTCGAAGGAATGATCCTTCAAAACTAAACAAGACAGGGAACGTTCTGTTTATAAGACCCAAGGTCTTATATTCCGTATAATATCCTTAGAAAGGAGGTGATCCAGCCGCACCTTCCGATACGGCTACCTTGTTACGACTTCACCCCAATCATCTGTCCCACCTTCGGCGGCTGGCTCCTAAAAGGTTACCTCACCGACTTCGGGTGTTACAAACTCTCGTGGTGTGACGGGCGGTGTGTACAAGGCCCGGGAACGTATTCACCGCGGCATGCTGATCCGCGATTACTAGCGATTCCAGCTTCACGCAGTCGAGTTGCAGACTGCGATCCGAACTGAGAACAGATTTGTGGGATTGGCTTAACCTCGCGGTTTCGCTGCCCTTTGTTCTGTCCATTGTAGCACGTGTGTAGCCCAGGTCATAAGGGGCATGATGATTTGACGTCATCCCCACCTTCCTCCGGTTTGTCACTAAGCAGTCACCTTAGAGTGCCCAACTGAATGCTGGCAACTAAGATCAAGGGTTGCGCTCGTTGCGGGACTTAACCCAACATCTCACGACACGAGCTGACGACAACCATGCACCACCTGTCACTCTGCCCCCGAAGGGGACGTCCTATCTCTAGGATTGTCAGAGGATGTCAAGACCTGGTAAGGTTCTTCGCGTTGCTTCGAATTAAACCACATGCTCCACCGCTTGTGCGGGCCCCCGTCAATTCCTTTGAGTTTCAGTCTTGCGACCGTACTCCCCAGGCGGAGTGCTTAATGCGTTAGCTGCAGCACTAAGGGGCGGAAACCCCTAACACTTAGCACTCATCGTTTACGGCGTGGACTACCAGGGTATCTAATCCTGTTCGCTCCCCACGCTTTCGCTCCTCAGCGTCAGTTACAGACCAGAGAGTCGCCTTCGCCACTGGTGTTCCTCCACATCTCTACGCATTTCACCGCTACACGTGGAATTCCACTCTCCTCTTCTGCACTCAAGTTCCCCAGTTTCCAATGACCCTCCCCGGTTGAGCCGGGGGCTTTCACATCAGACTTAAGAAACCGCCTGCGAGCCCTTTACGCCCAATAATTCCGGACAACGCTTGCCACCTACGTATTACCGCGGCTGCTGGCACGTAGTTAGCCGTGGCTTTCTGGTTAGGTACCGTCAAGGTACCGCCCTATTCGAACGGTACTTGTTCTTCCCTAACAACAGAGCTTTACGATCCGAAAACCTTCATCACTCACGCGGCGTTGCTCCGTCAGACTTTCGTCCATTGCGGAAGATTCCCTACTGCTGCCTCCCGTAGGAGTCTGGGCCGTGTCTCAGTCCCAGTGTGGCCGATCACCCTCTCAGGTCGGCTACGCATCGTTGCCTTGGTGAGCCATTACCTCACCAACTAGCTAATGCGCCGCGGGTCCATCTGTAAGTGGTAGCCGAAGCCACCTTTTATGTTTGAACCATGCGGTTCAAACAACCATCCGGTATTAGCCCCGGTTTCCCGGAGTTATCCCAGTCTTACAGGCAGGTTACCCACGTGTTACTCACCCGTCCGCCGCTAACATCAGGGAGCAAGCTCCCATCTGTCCGCTCGACTTGCATGTATTAGGCACGCCGCCAGCGTTCGTCCTGAGCCAGGATCAAACTCTCCGATAAAGTAGTTTGACTGACTACGCACATCGCTGTGCGATTTTTAAAAACTGAATTAACAGGTACGTTTTGTCTTGTTTAGTTTTCAAAGATCATTTTGTTCACTTCGTTCAAGCGACTTTATTATTATAACTCGTTGACCCAGTGAAGTCAATAACTTTTTTTAAGTTATTTTTTCGTTATCGCCTTGTTTAGCGGCAACGAATAATAATATACCACCTAGTAAATAATAGTGCAATAGTTTTTTTGAAGAAATACTAAGGAATTTAAAAAGAGCGGCATCCTTTCTATATGGAGAATACCGCTCTTCTTTATTAGCGTTGTCTCATTTGCGGGAATAACAGCACATCGCGAATAGAAGGGGCATTCGTCAGCAGCATAACCAGACGGTCGATACCGATGCCTAAACCTCCTGTTGGCGGCATACCGTATTCCAGAGCTTCAACAAAGTCTTCATCCATTAGATGAGCTTCATCATTACCGGCTTCACGCTCTTTTAATTGCGCTTCAAAGCGTTCTCTTTGATCAATAGGATCATTCAGCTCTGTAAACGCGTTGGCATGTTCACGGCCAACGATAAACAGCTCAAAACGGTCTGTAAAACGCGGGTCCTCAGGGTTTTTCTTAGCAAGAGGAGAAATTTCTACAGGATGCCCGTAAATAAACGTTGGCTGAATAAGCGTTTCTTCAATTTTTTGTTCGAAGAATTCGTTGATGATATGGCCTACTGTCATAGAGTCTTTAATTTCTACTTCATGTTCTTTTGCATATTCACGCGCCTGCTCAACAGTAACCTCTTCCCAGAAATCAACGCCAGTCGCTTCTTTGACTGCGTCAACCATATGGATTCTTTTCCACTCCGGTTTAAGGTCGATTTGCTCTTCCCCGTATTGAATCGTAGTTGTGCCAAGCACTTCTTGGGCGATATGAGCGACAAGGTTTTCAGTTAAGCTCATGATATCTTTATAGTCCGCATATGCTTCATATAACTCAATCATTGTAAATTCAGGGTTATGGCGTGTAGAGACTCCTTCGTTACGGAAAACACGGCCGATTTCATATACTTTTTCTAAACCGCCGACAATTAGACGTTTTAGGTGCAGTTCGATAGCAATACGCATATAGAGTGGAATGTCTAACGCGTTGTGGTGAGTGATAAACGGACGTGCAGAAGCTCCCCCAGGAATGCTGTGCATTGTAGGTGTTTCTACTTCTAAGTATCCATGATCATCAAGGTATCTTCTCATAGCTTGAATGATCTTGCTTCGTGTAATGAACGTATGTTTGCTGTCTGGGTTTACGATAAGATCCAGGTAGCGCTGACGGTAGCGCTGCTCAACGTCTTTTAAACCATGGTATTTGTCAGGAAGCGGACGAAGCGCTTTTGTCAGCAATTCAAAGGAAGTTGCTTTAACAGACAATTCGCCTACATTTGTTTTGAAGACTTTTCCGGTTACGCCGATAAGATCACCGAGGTCAGAAGACTTGAAGATTTCATATTGGTCGTCACCGACACTGTCTTTTCTTACGTAGATTTGGATTTGGCCTTCTAAATCCTGAAGATGGGCAAAGCCGGCTTTTCCTTTGCCGCGTTTTGTCATCATGCGGCCTGCGATTGTAACTTCAATCGCTTTTTCTTCTAACTCTTCTTTGGTTAGATCTTGATATGCCGAAATAACTTCTTGAGACTGATGAGTTCTTTCAAAACGTGCGCCGAATGGATCGATGCCGTTATCTCTCAGCTGATTCATTTTATCGCGTCTGACTTGCAGCTGATCATTCAATTCTTCATGGTTATGCTCTTCTTGACTCATTGTTATCACTCCATTACAGATATTGTTTCATGAAAAAAGCAGAAAAACTGCCAGCGTAAAACTAGCAGTGAGCAGCAAATAGAGGTGAGTATTATCCTACTTTTGCATTTTGAAGCTCTTTTGCCTCAACTTCAACCGTAAACGCATCTAAAAGCTGTACAAACTCTTCTCTCGTCTCGCAATGATTGATTTCATTACGAACGTTCGCATTGCCTTTCACGCCTTTCAGATACCATGCAGCATGCTTTCTCATTTCTCTTACCGCTACGTTTTCACCTTTTAAGTCAATCAGGCGGTCAAGATGCAGTTTGCATACGGCCATTTTTTCGCGTACTTGCGGCTCTTCTTTTAATTCACCTGTTTCAAGATACTGAACCGTACGGTAAATCATCCACGGATTGCCCAATGCAGCGCGTCCGATCATGACCCCGTCTACTCCTGTCTCATCGAGCATACGCTTAGCATCCTGCGGTGTCTTAACATCGCCGTTTCCGATAACCGGAATCGATACTGATTGTTTTACTTCTTTGATGATATCCCAGTTTGCCGTTCCTTCGTACATCTGCACTCTCGTACGGCCGTGAAGCGCAACTGCTTTACCGCCCGCACGTTCTACAGCCTGTGCATTTTTCACTGCGAAAATGTGGTCTTCATCCCAACCCATTCTCATTTTCACTGTAACTGGCTTATTAACAGCATCCACTACTGCAGAAACCATTTCGTAAATCTTATCAGGATCGAGAAGCCATTTGGCTCCCGCATCGCATTTTGTAATCTTCGGCACGGGACATCCCATGTTAATGTCAATGATATCAGCAGTTGTGTTTTGGTCTACAAACTTCGCCGCTTCCACAAGGGTTTCCTTTTTTCCTCCGAAAATTTGAAGGCTGAGTGGTTTCTCACGTTCATCGATATAAAGCATACCCATTGTTCTTGCATTGTTGTAAAGGATCGCTTTGTCACTGACCATTTCAGCGCATACCAATCCGGCTCCGAATTCCTTTACAGTCAATCTGAACGCAGAGTTGCAGACACCAGCCATAGGTGCGAGCACAACCCGGTTTTTCAATTGAATATCTCCGATTTTGAACAATTTTTCTCCTCCTTTCATTTGTTCTATTTTTCTGGCGGCGCCAATTCGTCCGCACTTATATTTAAAACATCTGCTGCATCTTGAATGATGGCAGCTGACGGCAATCGGTTTCCGCGTTCAATTTCGCCGAGAATAGAAACTGATATACCTAATGCTTTTGCAAATCCTTCTTGAGTATAACCTTTCAGCTTTCTGAATGCACGAATTCGTCTACCCCAGATTTCTGCTTCCATACTCTTACACCTTCTTGGTCTGTTTCGGCGCTTGTAGCCTCTTTTTCAACCTGCTGGCAAATTTCCGCAAGCGGCGCAAGGACAAACAAACGCTCATACATTCTCGGATGCGGAACAATTAGTTGCTCTGTTTCAATATTTTCACGATTAAATAACAAAATGTCAAGGTCTGCCGTCCGCGGCCCCCATCTTACTTCCCTTGTTCTGCCTAATTCATTTTCTATCTGCTGCGTCAGTTCAAGGAGTTCAAAAGGGTTCAATGATGTCTTGATTTCAACAGCCATATTCAAAAATTGAGCTTGATCTTCGTATCCGACCGGGTCAGTTTCGTAAATAGACGACACTTTAGTGACTGTCACCGCAGCATGCTGATGCAGTGAAGCCACTGCTTGCCTTAAATACGTTTCTCTATCTCCAATATTAGATCCAAGTGCAATATAAGCTATGTTGTTCATGACTTTTTTCTCGTAATTTCAATTGCTACTGATTTATAGTGTCCGGGAATTGGCGGGTCTGGCTTAATCACTTTTACCGTACATTGCTGAACAGGCTGAAATTTTTCGAGAACAGTGCCAGCAATACGTTCTGCCAGCGTTTCCACCAATTTTACAGGCTCCCCTTCCACGATATCTTTACATACGTGATAGAGTTCAGCATAGTTGATCGTTTGCTCAAGGTCGTCTGTTTGTCCAGCTTTGCTTAAATCCAGCTCAGCGGTTAAATCGACTTTAAACCGCTGGCCAAGTTTGTTTTCTTCTTTGAACACACCGTGATATCCGTAAAACTCCATACCTTCTACATAAACTTTATCCATGGTGCACCCCTCCCTTATTCAGCATCGCGTCCATCATTTTCGCCATTCTGGCAATTTGTTTTACATCATGGACCCTGACAATGTCACAGCCTTTTTGAATGCCGAGACACACAGTCGCGCCTGTGCCCTCAGCCCGCTCCTCAGGCGGAAGATCCAGAACACGTCCGATGAATCTTTTTCGGGAGGTTGCCAGAAGAACCGGATATCCCAGCCCGCTGAAAATCTCTAGTTTGTTCATCACTGCCAAGTTATCGTGATAGGTTTTCGCGAAACCGATACCGGGATCAAGAATAATGTTCTTCTCGTCTACTCCGGCCTCAACAGCAATTTTTACACTCTCCATTAAGTCCGTCAGCATATCCGGCAATAAGTCATTGTAGTTTCTTTCAGGGCGGTTATGCATGAGAACAATTGGAACATTATGTTCAGCTGCAACGGAAGCCATCTTCGGATCATGTTTGGCTCCCCAAATATCATTGATAATGGATGCGCCGGCTTTCACTGCTTCATCTGCGACAGAAGCCTTGTACGTATCTACAGAAATAGGAACACCAAGCTCTTTCGTAATCCGCTCAATCACCGGAATGACTCTGGACATCTCCTCATCCTCAGATACGCACTCAGCGCCAGGCCTTGTCGATTCCCCTCCGATATCAATGATATGGGCACCATCATCGATCATCTCTTTCGCGTGCAGCAGCGCCTTGTCCAAGCTGTCATATTTTCCACCGTCCGAGAAAGAGTCAGGCGTTACGTTTAAAATTCCCATCACCAGCGTCTTCTCTTTATATGATAAAGCGCTGGGCTTAGTGTGGATTACTTGTGTTTGATCTATTGTGTGCTGCGCCATGCTCTTCCTCCCTTTTCATACATCATGTTCTTTATTTCTTTTTTGTATAACAATTGAAGAGCGGAGGTTGCTTCTCCGCTTTGGCTTCCATAGTTTACTTCTTCTATTTTAGTAAACGGGATGATTTCAAGAACCGAGTTCGTCATCCACGCTTCGTCAGCTGTCAAGAGAGCTTCTAGCTCATATCGGCCCGTTTTGAGCTCCAGGCCGATATCCTTTGCATTTTCTATGATAAAACGTCTCGTGACGCCGTCCAGAATACCAGTATCAAGCGATGGCGTATAGATACAACGACCTTTTCTCCAAAAGACATTAGATATGATACCCTCTGCAACAGCTCCATCCTCCGTTAAGAAAATTCCCTCGACACGCGGATCATTTCCAATTTCCCGTTTCGCATACATATTATTTAGATAATGATGAGATTTTAACCGGAACGATCCCTCTGGAGTGTTTCTCCGTATCGATAAAACCTTTCCTTCTTTTTGCAAAGGAAGGCTTTCTGGTTTCAGCTGATTCACAAAGCATAAAACGGTCGGCTTATCGTACGTCTGGGCGACAAAGCCTTTATCGCTGATCCCCGCTGATATGTTCAGTCTGACGCGGGCATTGCCATCCTTGATATCATTTAGCTTAAGCAGCTTGTCCAGTATCTCAAGGATCTCATGCTTTGAAACAGTATATTCGATTTGCAGATCCTTAAGCGCGCGTTCAAGCCTTTCTATATGCCAATCAAGCAAAAACGGGCAGCCTTCGTAGAGCCTGAAGGTTTCGAAAACACCGATCCCATATAAAAACCCATGGTCAAAAGGAGAAAGAACTGCATCTTTCTCCTCCATATACCGGCCGTTCACATATATCATCACGCAATAACTTCCTTGCGATATGTCTCAATAAAATTTCTGAGCATTTCTTTCCCAAAGGAGGTCATAATAGACTCTGGGTGAAATTGCACGCCCTCTATCGGGAGGTCATTGTGGCGAATAGCCATGATTTCTCCTTCTTTCGTTTGTGCTGTTACTGTAAAACAGTTTGGCAGCGTCTCAGGTTTTACGATCAGCGAGTGGTATCGCGTCGCAACAAGGGGGTTTTTCAACCCTTCAAAAATGGTTTTGCCGTCATGCTCGATATCCGAGGTTTTCCCGTGCATAAGCCGTTCTGCCCTAACAACATCACCACCGAACACTTGTGCGATGGACTGATGTCCGAGACATACACCGAAAATAGGAATTTTCCCTGCGAAATGTTTAATTGCTTCGAGGCTGATTCCCGCCTCATCAGGGCTGCACGGTCCGGGAGATATCATCAGAAAGTCCGGAGACAGTTCTTCAATTTCTTCGATTGTGATGCTGTCATTGCGTTTCACAACCAGCTCTTCCCCAAGCTCGCCCAAATACTGTACCAAGTTGTACGTGAATGAATCGTAGTTATCAATCATTAAAATCATTTCTCCGCTCACCTCATCTAATTTTTGTCTCTTCTTTGCTCAGCTCTAATGCTCTTTGCATCGCAAAAGCTTTTTTGAATGATTCCTTGTATTCGTGCTTCGGAACAGAATCAATCACAACTCCTGCGCCGGACTGCATAAATGCCTGCCCTCCGGTTGCATAAATGGTTCGAATGACGATATTAAACTGCAGATCGTGATTATATCCAAACCATCCTATAGATCCAGTATAAAGCCCTCGGCGTGTCGGCTCAAGTTCTTCTATAATTTCCATCGTTCTTACTTTCGGTGCACCAGTAATGGTTCCTCCGGGAAACACAGCATGAATAATATCTACAGCATCATACCCATCCTGCAGTTCACCTTGGACATTAGACACAATGTGCATCACATGCGAGTATTTTTCAATTGCCATGAATTCATTTACGCGCACAGACCCGTAACGTGATACTCTTCCCAGATCATTTCGCTCAAGATCAACCAGCATGACATGTTCCGCGCGTTCTTTTTCATTGTGTATCAATTCGTTTGCAAGCGCCTCGTCTTCTTCATTTGTTTTCCCTCTGGAACGGGTGCCCGCAATCGGTCTTGTCTCTAATAGCTTGCCCTTTTTGCTGACAAGCAGTTCAGGCGATCCGCAAATGATTTGGAAATCAGGTGTTTCTAAATACGCCATATAAGGAGAAGGATTTACTTCTCTCAAGGTTTTGTAAATTTGATATGGGTGGGCAGACAGTGACTGTGACTGCCTTATTGATAGATTGACTTGAAACACATCTCCGCTGGCAATGTATTGTTTGATTTTCTCTACAGCTTGTGAGAACCCACCCTCGGTAAATGGCGCCGCGAAAGAACCATCTGTTTCAGGGTTCATCTCTCGCGAAGAGACAGCGGGAAGCTCAGTCAGCCACATCTGCTCTAACTCAGATAGCTTCACATCCGCTGTTTCCTGATCAGAACCATTAACATGAGTAATCAGCCATAGAGACTCTTCTTGATGGTCATAAACTGCTATATCATCAAAAACAAGAAAATAAATATCTGGTGTTTCTAGATCATCTAATGAGAGCATTTTAAAATTTTCAATGTACCGTGCGTAATCATAGCTGAGAAACCCGATTGCCCCGCCTTGAAAGTCAGGGAACTCATGATTCGTTTCTGTTTCCAGTGTTTTAAACCAGCTGTGGAAGGCCCGTAATGGATCACCTTCTTTAAACAGCATCTCATCACCATGCTTAATTGTAGTTATTCCGTCTTTTCCTTTCACAGTCGCAATTGGATCAAGACCGGCTATACTATATCTGCCGCCTCTTGCACTTTCGAGAAGTACATGATGTTTCCGGGATTGCGCAAGTTTCTCAAATTGTTGTAAGAATGAGTCTTTTTGAAAAGGTATTTTTTTGCCTGCCGGTCTGCGTTGTGCCATTTGTATCATTCCTCTATTTTCTTTTTTACTTGTTTTTAATTGTAAAGCAATGTTGTTAGTGAAAAAAGTGAATTTCTCTTCCAAGAATAACATTCGTCGCAGACATGGCATATTTGATGCACGAAATATAAAAAAACTCCCGGCGAACCGGGAGTTTTGGCTTTTTTTAATCGAATTGGTACAGCGGCGTGCTTAGATAACGTTCGCCGTTACTTGGAATGATGGCCAATACTTTTTTGCCTTTTCCGAGTTTTTTTGCTACTTGAAGAGCAGCATAAATTGCCGCACCTGATGAGATGCCTCCGAGAATTCCTTCTTCACGTGCAGCTCTGCGGGCATATTCGAATGCTTCTTCATTCTTCACAGGGAAGATTTCATCATATACTTCAGTGTTTAAGATGTCCGGCACGAATCCCGCTCCGATTCCCTGAATTTTGTGGGGGCCTGGTTTTCCTCCTGAAAGCACTGGGGAATCTGACGGTTCAACAGCATAAATCTTAATGGAAGGGTACGCTTCCTTCAGCACTTCGCCCGCTCCCGTAATCGTTCCGCCTGTTCCGATTCCGGCTACAAATGCGTCAAGCTGGTCATCACCGAATTGCTCAACGATTTCTTTACCCGTTGTTTGGCGGTGAATTTCGGGGTTAGAAGGGTTGTTAAACTGCTGCGGCACAAAGTATCCGTGCTTTTCAGCAAGCTCTTCAGCTTTCTTAATGGCACCTTTCATGCCTTCCGCACCAGGAGTCAGCACAAGCTCAGCACCGTATGCGCGAAGAAGGTTGCGGCGCTCCATGCTCATTGTATCAGGCATAACCAAAATGGCTTTTAATCCTTTAGCAGCAGCAACCATTGCAAGCCCGATTCCAGTATTTCCGCTTGTCGGTTCAATGATTGTATCACCGGCTTTTAATTTTCCTTCTTTTTCAGCCGCTTCAATCATGGCTAAACCGATACGGTCTTTTACACTGCTTCCAGGGTTCATGTATTCAAGTTTTAGATATACATCCGCACTGTTTTCATCTGCAAGGCGATTTAATTTAACGATTGGCGTATTCCCAATTAATTCAGTAATGGAGTTTGCTACACGTACCATTCTCGACACCTCAATTTCCGACTATTTGTATTGGTATTATGTATATAATCTATCAATTTCAAAATTTTTTGTCAATCACTTAGTACTTTTTTCCCCATAAAACCAAGATACATCGGCTTCTTTCCAAAGTGTCTTAACTGTCGCTTTATCGCCTAGCTGATCCATTGCGATTTGCCGTCTGATCTGGTCCTTTACTTCATCATATGAGAATGTTCTTGCTTTTAGTTTTTCTTTAAGCTGGATAATGGCATATCCATTGCTGACCTTGATGGGTTCCTGAGACCATTCATCCGTTTTGAGTGTTTTCGCCTCTTCAATGTATGCTGACGGAATGTTGTCTGATGCCTCTGTGACAAAACCTAAATCTCCGCCGTATGGTGATGTATATCTGTCAGTAGATCTCTCCGCCGCGACAGCTTCAAAGCTTGAGCCGCCTTTCAGTTCTTTCAGGACTTCTCTCGCTTCTTCTTCATCTTTTACAACAATGTGCCGAATTCGATACGAATCATCAAACTGATATAGTTCCTTATTTTTATGATAAAATGATTCCAATTCTTTGTTTGAGATGTCGATATCCCTTGTTAACAATTGTTCAAGGAGGATATTATAACGAATTTGGTCTTTCCACTCTTTCTCAGTCGTATGTTCATCTTCGTAAAAGGAATTATTGACCGCTTTGATCAGCAAAAACTCCCGATCAATTTCGCTTTTGGATACTTTAAGATTGTTCTTTTTGGCCAGCTGCTCAACGACTCGGACATTGATCATATCTTCAAGCGTTGACTTCCCATACTGGTCTTCCATTTCTTTCAGCCATTCTTCTCTTGTCACACTCTTGCCTCCGATAGTCGCAATAGACTCACCGGATGACGATGCGCCGGCTTGGGATTTCGTCAGCGTATACGCAACAGCAATACAGCAAACCAACAGCGCCCCTAAAATAATGGTCCAGATTGTTCTTGATTTCAAACCTGCTTTCAGCCCCTTTTCTCAAATTAAAAACCCGCTAAAGAGCTTAGCGGGTAGTTTGGTCACGAAGCCCTTCCAGCTCTTCTTTTGTAAATAAGTACTTTTCATTACAAAAATGGCATACTGCTTCGGCTTGTCCATCTTCTTCTATCATATCTTGAATTTCTTTTTTGCCTAGTCCTAAAATGGCTGTTTCGAACCGTTCTTTTGAACAAGGACAATGGAATCTGACAGGCATTGTTTCCAAAATCTCTGGTTTCTCACCTAGGACTTCTTCTAAAATTTCTTCGGGTGTCAATCCCTTTTGGATGAGCTTAGAAATCGGCTCAACTTGAGATAGGCGCTGTTCAATTTTTGTGATGGTTTCGTCATCTGTTCCCGGCATCAGCTGAATAATAAAGCCCCCTGCCGCAAGAATGGTATTGTCAGGATTGACAAGCACACCTACACCCACTGATGAAGGTACCTGCTCAGATGACACAAGATAGTAAGTAAAATCATCTCCTAATTCTCCTGAAACGATTTCTACTTGTCCTGTGAAGAACTCACGCAAACCTAAATCTTTTACAACACTTAACGTTCCGCTTGTTCCAACCGCACGTCTGACATCAAGCTTGCCTTGTTCATTTAAATCGAAATGAACTTGTGGGTTAGAGACATAGGCTCTGACTTCTCCTTTGGCATTGGCATCAGCTACAATAGCTCCAATCGGACCTCCGCCCTCGACTTTCACAGTCAGCTTATCTTCGCCCTTCAGCATAGCGCCGAGCATAAGTGAAGCTGTCATTGTGCGCCCTAATGCAGCGGATGCTGTCGGCCACGTACCATGGCGTCTCTGTCCTTCATTTACCATATCAGTCGTTCTCGCTGCATAAGCACGAACTTTTCCGTCATACGCAAGTGCTTTTACTAAATAATCCATTACAAAACCTCCTATACACTTCCTACGCGGTTTCTTTCATAAATCAATTCCAGCCCTTTTAGGGTTAGGAATGGATCAACGATATCAATACAGTCTGACTCGTTTGCAATGAGCGGCGCCAGTCCTCCTGTCGCAATGACCTTTGGTTCCTGTTTTGCCTGCCATTTCATTCGCTTAACGATTCCTTCCACTTGGCCGACATAGCCAAATAAAATTCCAGATTGCATCGCGCTTACAGTGTTTTTTCCGATAATATTGTCGGGCCGGGTAATTTCGATACGCGGTAGCTTCGCTGCACGTGAGTAAAGCGCCTCTGTCGAAATTGTAATCCCAGGAGCAATCGCCCCGCCCATGTATTGTTTATTTTCATCAATATAGCAGTACGTTGTGGCCGTTCCGAAATCAACGACAATTAATGGATTGCCGTATAAGTGTATCGCAGCGACAGCATTTACGATTCTGTCTGCCCCCACTTCTTTCGGATTGTCGTATTTTATATTTAAACCAGTTTTCATGCCCGGACCGACAATTTGCGGTTCGATATGAAAGTATTTTGTGCACATTCTTTCTAACGCAAACATGATTGGCGGCACTACTGATGAAATAATGATGCCATCTATCTGTTCAAACATAAGCCCGGAATGCTCAAATAAAGAGCGTAAAATCATTCCAAACTCATCTTCTGTTTTATGCCTGCTTGTTTCTATACGCCAGTGATATTCTAATTTTCCATCATGATATACACCAAGTACAGTATTGGTGTTCCCAACATCGATAACCAGTAACAACCTCTATCACCACTTTTGAATAGTTTCTCTACTTTACTTTTTACAAACATTCTACAATACCATACACGATCAGCGGCTCATTTGTAAACAAATCGATACCAGAATTGGATGATTGTAAAAGACGCAGCTGAGCCCATCATTTACATAAAAAAACTGCCAGCGTCAGCCGGCAGTTTTTAGAGAGAAAGCGAATTATTCTTTCGTATCGTCTTTCTTTTCTTCTGTTTTTGTCAGAATGTTTACTTTCACATCATCATTCTTCTCATCATCAGAGAAATTGCGTTCTGGCAATGTTCCGTGATCGACAAGGTGTTTGATTTGTTCAGCGTCAAGCGTTTCAACTTTCAGAAGCGTTTGGGCAATCAATTCAAGCTTGTCACGATTTTCAGTCAGGATTTGTTTCGCGCGCTCATAGCACTCTTTGATAATGCGCTGAATTTCCTGATCAATTTCGTAAGCGATTTGATCACTGTAGTTCTGTTCGTTGTTGAAATCACGGCCTAAGAATACCTGACCGCCCTGAGACTGTCCAAATTGCAACGGCCCCAGTTTTTCTGACATACCGAATTCCGTAACCATTCGTCTTGCAATATTCGTCGCACGCTGGAAGTCATTGTGCGCTCCTGTGCTGACTTCACCGAAGATAATCTCTTCAGCAACACGTCCGCCCAAGAGGCCGACAATTTTATCAAGTAGCTCCGGCTTCGTTTGGAAGTAACGGTCTTCTCTTGGCAGCATAACAGCATAACCGCCAGCCTGACCCCGAGGTACAATCGTTACTTTATGAACCATATCTGCCTCATCTAAAACGAGTCCGATAACAGTGTGTCCGCCTTCGTGATAAGCCACGATATTGCGTTCTTTCTTGGAGATAACGCGGCTCTTCTTAGCAGGTCCGGCAATTACACGGTCCGTCGCTTCGTCAATATCACGCGCATCGATTTTTTTCTTATTTTGACGAGCCGCCACAAGCGCAGCTTCATTCAAGAGATTTTCTAAGTCAGCGCCTGAGAAGCCTGGTGTTCTCATGGCAATTGATTTTAGGTTAACCGTTTCATCCAGCGGTTTGTTTCTCGCATGGACTTTCAATACAGCTTCACGGCCAATGACATCTGGACGATCCACTGTGATTTGACGGTCAAAACGTCCCGGACGAAGTAAGGCTGGGTCCAAGATGTCCGCACGGTTCGTCGCAGCAATGATGATAATTCCTTCATTAGCGCTGAATCCGTCCATTTCAACAAGCAATTGGTTTAGCGTCTGTTCACGTTCATCGTGTCCGCCGCCGAGACCCGCTCCACGCTGGCGTCCCACTGCGTCAATTTCATCAATGAAAATCAAACAAGGCGCATTCTTTTTCGCATTTTCAAACAAGTCACGCACACGGGAAGCACCGACACCTACAAACATTTCAACGAAATCAGATCCGCTGATGCTGAAGAATGGTACGCCGGCTTCACCTGCACAAGCCTTGGCGAGCAATGTTTTACCGGTACCCGGAGGTCCGACTAAAAGCACGCCTTTCGGTATTCTGGCGCCAAGCTCGGCAAACTTGCGGGGATCTTTCAGAAACTCAACAACTTCAACGAGTTCTTGCTTTTCTTCGTCAGCCCCTGCAACGTCTTTAAATTTGACGCGTTTCTTTTCCTCTGTATACAGCTTCGCCTTACTCTTACCAAAGTTCATGACACGGCTGCCGCCGCCTTGAGCCTGATTGAGCAGGAAGAAAAACAGAATAAAGATAATAACAAACGGGATGATGGTCGTCAGGAATGTCACCCATCCGCTTGTTTCTTGAGCGGGATCAACCTTTACGTCCGTTTTTTTCAAAGCGTTAAATATCTGGTCTGCTCCCTTTCCTTCAGGAACATGAGTCAAAAAGTATTGATCTTTGTCGTAGTTTTTCAGCTGCCCTTTTACCTCATAAACACCTCTGACAGGCTGAACCGATACGCTATCAACTTTCCCGTCATCCAGGTTTTTGATGAACGTACTGTACGACATGTTTTCTGTTTTCGGATTTGAGGTCTGGAAGTAGCTCACAACCCCGATTACTACTAATAAAATAAGTAAATAAAAAATGGTATTACGGAAGACCCGATTCATTCCTTACCTCCTCCCACAGTAAGCACAACTATGTTCAATAGTACCATAGAAAATCATTCCAATACAAACAATAACCATCTCGGAAGCAGGCTGCCGATCAGCTTTCATAAACTGCCGGTTTTAACACTCCGATATAAGGCAGATTGCGATAGCGCTCAGCATAATCAAGTCCGTAACCCACTACAAACGCGTCAGGAACTTCAAAACCTACAAAGTCTGCTTTGATGTCCGCTTTTCTTCCGCTCGGTTTATCCAAAAGGGTAACAATCTTAATTGATTTTGCTTTACGGTATCGGAAGAGCTCTACGAGATAACTTAAGGTTAACCCACTGTCGATGATATCTTCAATAATTAAGATGTCCCGGCCCTCTACAGATGTATCCAAATCTTTAATGATTTTGACTTCTCCAGAAGAAACCGTAGAATTTCCGTAGCTTGATACATCCATGAAATCCATTTCCAAATATGTATCAATATGCTTGATAAGATCCGCCATAAAAGGAAGTGCTCCTTTTAACACACCGATTACCAACGGAAATGTATCTTGATACTCGCTCGTTAATTCTGCGCCTAACTCTTTTACTTTCTCTTGTATCTCTGCCTCTGAGATCAGTACTTTCTCGATATCATGTTTCATCATGATTTTGCTTGCCCCCTACACTTTTCATGCTGTCTATATTGTAATACAATGCGGTCGCTGTTTGGAATCACAAGATCTTCAAAAATTGATTTTTTCAAGCCAGGTATCCAGATTATTTCACCGCTTGCGTCCGTCACAATCGGCCAGTTGTCTCTTTCTTGGAGAGGCATTTTCTTATCAATAAATATATCCTTTACCTTTTTTGAGCCGTTCATCCCTTTTAGTTTGATCCGGTCTCCAGCTTTTCTTGTCCGGATAGTTAAGGGAAATTGCACCTTTTTTTCACTTGTGATAAAAACAGCATTCCCATGTTCTTCAGGCGAATCCGTATAATGCTTTGCCTCTATCAGATATCCATTGGGGAGCACTGCCGTTTCATCAGCAGCTCCGCTTATTTGGTATTCAAAGGGAACATTTTTGCACTGCCATTGTTCAAATGTAAACAAACATGTCTGATATGATTTGACCACCTTCAGCCCTTTCGGAAAGTCCAATACTCCTGAAGGACCGCCATTTTCCGCCCAATCAAGAAACTGTTGAATGTGATGGGCTGAAAAGGATGATGGAACGTTTTCATAAAGATAGTTTAATATTAGTTGAACTCCTCTTCTTTGTAAAGGCATCGGGAGGGCAAGCAATTGAGAGGAATTGATTTCAACTGATGTATTAGACTGGCTTGTGATTACTTTATTCATTTCATCTTTCGTTAATGACTGTAAGAATTGCTCATCTTCCGTCAGTGCTTCACTCACTTTTTGAAACCTTTTATGCACATCCGGAGACTCCTTTTTCAAGAACGGGAGCACTGTTTTTCTGAATCTGTTTCTTGTGTAGTCATCTTTGGCGTTGCTTTCATCCGTCCGGTAGCTCAAGCCGTTTTCACGGCAATAGCGAAGGATCTCTTCCTTTGTAATCGTTAGGAACGGCCTGATGATCCGCCCCGTCCCAAAACGTCTAACCGGCTGCATTCCCGCAAGCCCCGTTCCAAGCGCGCCCTTAGCCAATCTCATAAGCATTGTTTCAACCTGGTCATCTCCATGATGAGCAAGCGCCAGATAGTCCGCTTGGTGCTTTGACATGATTTCCTCAAAAAACTGATAGCGGCAATCACGTGCTGCAGCCTGCTTATTGAGTCCTTTTTCCTGTGTATATGCGGTTACATTGATTTGAGCCGTTTCACACACGAGCTGTTGTGCCTTACAATAAGCTTGGACAAAACGCATATCCTCCTCGGATTCCGCGCCTCTGAACCGATGATCAACGTGAGCTGCAATAATATTTGCTGAACGGCCGCATAAAGTATGCAATGCGTGAAGAAGAGCCATTGAGTCCGGACCGCCGGAAACGCCTACAATAATTGTCGCCCCTTTTAACGTAAGATTGTGTTTGTTTAAAAAATCTTTGACACTTTTCACAATGTCCTCCTCACAATGAGCAGGTATTTTAAAGATATTCATATCCTATCACTTTCAATCCCTCCAAGCAAAGAAGAAGCATAGGCTCTGGAGTTTGCGCCATTCAGATTAAGAAAAAGATAATGTAGGCGAAATAAAGCGCTAAAACACTGATCACGATGAGCGTTGTTTCAAATAACCCCCCAGACTTAGCCGGTTTCTGTTTTGGGGTGTACCGGGTCTTCGCTACTTTTCCTTGACGAGGTTTTTGCTGCCTCTGTCGTGCGGCAGGCTGCGGTGATGTTTTTATAGGTTGTTTTCTTTGTACTGCTTTTTGCCCCGCGTCGAGCATATCCTTCTTCATTTCATCTGCGGATTGATATTCTCCGTTCAAGGCTGAAAGAAGCACTTTTTTATACTTATGCAGCAACGGGTTACCTTCAATGAGCGACCTAAGCTGTTCTTTGGGCTGGTTTGTTTTCTTAAATTCTTTTTTGTGCACACTGTTGATCATAATCATAGCAACCGCGAACAAATCGTAGGATGGCTCTGCCTTTCTTGTTCCATACCCCCAATAGCCTCTGTCATAAAACTCCGTATACTCTTTTATCGCCCGGCCTTCCTTTGTCGTGCCGCCCACATCAATACAGCGGATCCTTGCGGGCGGGCCAGTTACGATCAGATTATCAGGTTTAAGATCGCCGAATATCCATCCTTGCTGGTGAAGCAGCGATAAACTGGATAATAGCTGAATCATTAATACCGGTATCCATTCTGCTCCTTTATCACTGACATACTTCAAAAGCAGCGGCCCTTTTATGTATTCCATTGCATAAAATGAAACTTTCGTATTGGCACTGGGAATATAGGCATCATCCGTATCAAAAAAAGAAGGCCCCATCGTAACGGACTGGGCCTTTGAGAAAGATTTCAAGACATTCACTTCAGAAGTAATAGACAGGCTGTCATCACTCACCTTTAAGGCAACATGTCCATCTGATGCTTCTGCCAAATACACAATTCCATTGGCCCCTTTACCAAGCTGTTTACGCAATGTATAAGTGTTTCCATTCCACTTGCCTTTGATTGTCGTACCAGGCTTTAGGCTACATGCCAAACTCGTCAAAGCGTCGTTCATCATCTGCCAGCATGCCCCTTCTTGAGCGTATTTTTTCAAATTGCAGTGTCGCTTCACGAATCGCCGGACCTGTCGGCGTGATGCCCCCTGTCGAAAGTTTTGCAAAGAGGGTGGAAAGAGATTGCAGCTTCGGTGTCCAGTTCAGCACAAGCTCGACCTCTTGTTTTTTCCCGGGAAATATACACATCGCAAATTCGTTATTCCCGATTCGGGAATTGAGGCTGACAGACAAATCAATCAGCGCCTCTTTTACTGTTGGAAGCTTTGGCGCCATGCTTGCACTTGTATCAACAAGAACCAAAACCTGAAGATGCACCGTTTCTCCTAGCTCGTCTACCACTTCCATGACTTCGCCGCGTTTTTCCGGAGAAAGCTCTTCCATTTCCACATTCTTTCCGAGAATCTGTTTCAGTTCTTGATTGACGACACCTTGTAAGGTTTGCGTCATCGCTTTTTTTGTTACCATTTGAACAGTTTGTGAAAGCTGAGATGCATAAACGACTTGGTGCACGCCTCCTCCGGCAAGTGCAATCCCTTCGACTTCCTTCATTGCCTCAGGGTCAATTTGATTTTCTTCCATTATACCTATGACGTTTACCGTAATCCCCTGCTCTTTAGCAAAAGCAGCCATTGCAAGCGGGTCTTCCCCATGGTTCGAGCAGCCATCCGTTATCAGCAAAATTTGATTTAAATGTCCGTTATTCACATTCATTCCTCCTGGAGAATACGAGGATTCTCAGATTCATATATTCCCATCTTCGCCAGAAGAAATTTGATTTATACGAAAGCGTTATGAAATTTCTTGTTTGTTTTGAAAGATTGCCGGAACAGGAATGGATGCCCACTTCGGTGTATTGTGATCAATCCGGACGACAACAACAGTCATATCGTCCTCAATTTGGCCGGACCTTGTGCGGATGACTTCTTCCATAAGCAAATCGGCAATCTCCTGCGGGTCATTTGTTTTTAATCCTTTCATTTTACGCTTCATCCATAAGTCGTGATTTTCCACATGCTTAGGCCCCTCAAAAATGCCATCACTCATCATAATTAAGAGGTCACCCGCTTTTAGCTGTTCACTCACAACCTCCACATCGAATTCATTAATAATACCGATTGGCAGATTGCTCGCTTGAACTTTCATGACCTGGTCACCCCGTTTGATAAAGCTAGGCGTCGATCCAACCTTCAGAAATTTACAGCTGGCATCTTGAAGATCGATAATAGACAGGTCAAGCGTGGAATATATCTCATCAGTTGTCCTTAGGGACAGTATGCTGTTAATGGTTTTAATCGCTATTTTTTCATCAATGCCTGATTCAAGGATTTTTTCAAGAAGCTTGATCGTTTCATTGCTTTCAAAATGCGCTCTTGCGCCATTGCCCATTCCGTCACTGATTGCCGCAGCATATTTTCTGGCTCCAAGCTCCATCATGCTGTAGCTGTCGCCGGAGACAAGGCCGCCGCCCTTCGCAGCGTGAGCCGCCCCTGTAGACACCCTGTATGATTTTGTTGACCCAAAGGCGACATGGCTGTATCCATTCGGATGCGGAGAGTGCTGTTCGGCTTTCACAAGAATTTGTTCTTCCAGAATGTCAGACAGCATAGGGGCAATGATTTTTTCACTTTCTCCATGTCCGCTGAACGGAATGGTCATTTCAATATCGATATTTCCTTGTTCAAGGCTATAGATCTCTACATGCTGAATCTCAATTCCGAAATGCTGAAGTGCCTCTATTATTTGCTCTTCCTGCAGAAAGTGCTGTTCTCGCTCTCTTTTTATTTCCCGAGAAAAGTCGGCCATGACCTCAGAAACGCCTAAAAGCTGTTCGGCAACAAGACGCCTGCTGTCCTGGACTTTTTTCTTGAGCGTCAAATGGGCATGATGATGTGCGAGCTCATCCTCAATCAGCTCTTCAACCTGCTTTGATTTAGAACAATGCTGATGAAACTCTTTTTTCAGCCTTCGGTTTGATGCATATTCTTTTTCTTCTGTTTCAAGCATAACTTGTTTCATTAAGTCATATGTTTTATCAAAGTTCTGTACCCAGCACCTGTTTTTCTTGTAACACGTCTGACAGGAATGCTCCGTGATTTTGCTTAAAAACAGATCCACTTCGCTGTCATCTGTCTGTTCGTCTGATGCTTGGTAAAAGGTTGCAAAGCTTTCAGACAGCGCGTGAAATACATTGGAGAACTGGTCTACCTTCTGAGCAGTGACATCTCGGATTTTTCTTGCGTATTGCTGCTGCTCTTGAAGATGCTCCACAGTTCCCGGAATATATCTCGCCACTTTCCTTGTAATAGATTGAGGTGTGAGCAAAAACAGGCCGACTGCGATTAGTGACTCATAGAGCGTTGTCATCAGACCGGCAGAGCCTTCACCATATAAAGATATAAGGAGCGACCCAACGATCAGGCCGATCGCCGCACCTGCTTTTTTCCCTTCCTTCAGCAAGCCGCCTAATAAACCGGAAAAAGCAAGCAGACTCATTTGATAGAGGTTTCCGATATTCGCCAAGCCAAGAATCAGGCCGGTCACGACGCCAACCGTACATCCAATGCTTGCTCCGCCAATAAAGGAAAAACTCAATACAACATAGCGAGCCAATATATGTTCTGCCTGCATCCCTTGGTAGGACAAGCCGGCCAGTCCCGTTAACACAGAAGCAATCAGGATCATAAAGCAAATGATTTCCTCTATTTTTAATGATTGTTTCACTTTTTTCACAGTGAAAACTGGAAGGCTCTGAAGGAAAATCAATGTTAAGATAAACGATAGTCCAGCCTCAACGACAGCCATTACATAATCATAGGTTGTAAATGCGCCATTTTGGGCATAAACAAACCCGGCTCTTGCTGCAGCCATGGAGAAGAACACGACAATCGGGAGTGCTTTTACGCGATCGTCGGTAATGAAAGCAGCCACTTTAGAAATTACGAAGAATGCCAGCAATGCCGCTAGTATGAGCAATGAGTGCTTCGGAGATATAGTCAGCGCACCTGCAAGCACGGCCAAAACCGCATAAAACGCTTTGTCTCTTCTGATGAGAAGCATCGCTCCAAAGAAAGGAAGTGCGAAAGGAAGCACCTCGGATAATATGAAAGCTCGTCCAAGCAAAAATCCGATGACGACATAAATGAATCCTTTATAGAAAAACAGTGAATGCAAATGATGGGTCACCAGCTTCGTTCCCCTGTTAAAAAACGATTGGAGTTTTTCCAAAGCCTGTCCCGCCATTGGCCCGTTCACTCTTCTTTCTGCTTTTTCCATTCCTCTCATCTCCCACCTGTTATATTCGTTGCCTGTCATTATAGCGAATGCACAGATAGGATTTTGTCAAAAGAAGGTAACAATACCGAAGAAATCTTCGACGGTTTCTGCCTTGATATTCATTTATCAAAAGAATTTCTGGAATGTTGTCTAAAAATGAAAAAAATCGGTTTCTGCAAGAGAAACCGATTTTTTAGGATGACCCGTACGGGATTCGAACCCGTGTTACCGCCGTGAAAGGGCGGTGTCTTAACCGCTTGACCAACGGGCCAAACAAATATGGTAGCGGCGGAGGGGATCGAACCCCCGACCTCACGGGTATGAACCGTACGCTCTAGCCAGCTGAGCTACACCGCCATATTGTTTTGTGCTTCTAAGCACAAGTTATATAATACAAAGGTTTGTCTCTTTCGTCAACAGAAACTTTAATGTTGTAATTTTCTGACTCTTGGAAAGGGTGAGGATAATAAAAAAGCATCCGTCGGGATGAACGGATGCTTCATTTATTTTATAGAAAGCAGCAAGTTATCCTCTTCTTGCTCCGCGCCCTCCACGTTTTGATTCCGTATTGCGTTTTAAAGATGACAAGCGATCTTCGCTGTCTTTTAAAAACTTATTCATTTTCTGTTCAAAAGATTCTTTCGGACGGAAATCATTTCTAGGTCTGGCTTGCGGACGGTCTTTAGCTTTTTTAATAGATAAACCAATTTTCCCGTCTTTTTCAACGTTGATGACTTTCACTTCAACTTGGTCGCCGACTTTTAAGTGGTCGTTAATGTCTTTGACATAATTATCAGCTACCTCACTAATGTGAACGAGACCGGTTGAGCCTCCAGGCAATTCAACAAATGCTCCAAAATTTGTAATACCTGTAATTTTCCCTTGCAACTTGCTGCCAACTTCAATCGACATAAAAAAAGTGCTCCTCCTTAGGCTTATAAAAAGATCGTTTGCTTAATTATACCTAAATAAAAATTTAAGTGTCAACAAGGCTACTTGCTCTTCTTCTCCACATTGAAGATAATTTCTCCGTCTCCAGACATGAATAAGTCCCTTCTGGCAAGCTCTGTGACGTAATCCTCATCCTTCAATTTGGATATTTCTTCTTTTAAATCCGCTTGTTTTGTCTTTAAATTTTTCAGTTCTTTTTCAAGCTGTTCTTTCTTTTCTTCTTTTGCGCTAAGGGAAGATGTTTGGGACCATACAGAGCTTGCCAGCACAATTGCCGTCAGGAATACTAGGGCGCCGAATACAGTCAACCGTCTGTACAGCCCTTTGCGTCTTCTTTTCTTCAGCTGATTCTGCCGTTCCACTTGTTCTTTATAGTCGTTTTGTATTTCAGTTATCGTTCGTTCCCTGGAAAAATTCAAACCAGACGGTCCTCCTTTCATCTCTTCAAAAAACTTGTGATGGTCGTTCTTATGGTTATCAATAGTTTCTTCTTCTTTTTGAGAAATCCTGCACCTTTTTCAAATAAACGTCTAAAAGTTAGACGCATTCTCACAGGAAGAAGTTTCAAACATTGTTTCACGATAAAACGGATCGGAAAACACAGAACCATGACTATTTTATAAAGACACAGCAGGAGAAAACCGATCAGGCGGTATGTTTTCTTGAATAAAAATGCCGCCATCCAGATGATCGCTCCGCATGTCCACACAATAGGACGAAATAACACGTGCTGAATGAGTTTTTTGAAGAATTGATAAACAGAAACAACAAGGTAAATGACGAATTTCAGTATTTTTATATAGATTCGTTTGCAAAGGCTCTGATACGTCGCAATGCCCAGCAGAACCGCTAAAAAGATGTAAATCCTGAATTCTCCCTCATTTACATGAAGCAAGACATAAAAGAAAAGCAGCCCTTGCACAATCCAGAAAAGAATATCATGAATAAATAATAGCCATCTGGCTGTTTTAGCACGAATGACAAAGAGCCGGTATGTATCAAGCGAAGCACCAAGCCAGAGACCCATACCGGACATCGCCAGCATTGTATAGAATTGTGTCGTCAGCGTCATTTAAACAACTTGCTAAAAAATCCTTTAGCTTTATCCCCTTGTTGTTCGTCTAAGTACACTAAATCAAATACCCTGCCTTTAATAGAAACAATCCCTTTTTCCACATCTAGATTTTTCATCTGCAGGTTTTGGCCTCTGACGGAGAGCATTCCCATCACCGTTTCTAGCAGGAATTCTTCATTATCGAAGCTCTCCACATGCTTAACCCCAGAAATATCTAAATGCTTCCGGCCTTTCATTGTCACATCATGCTGTTCCGGAACAGACGAAGAACCTTTTTGATCATAATATGAATTCATCTATTCAGCCCCCATATCCTCGATACTTTTAGCACTATTACTGCATTGTATGAGGAGGGGGATTTTTTTAGAACAAGCCTATTCGCCGAGTTTTTCTTCTTTTAGAATCGTATACATGTTTGCAGCTTCTTCTTTTTTCGTTGTGTCTTTCAATTCATTAACTTGAACCGTTACAAGCTTTTGGCCGAAGCGGACCGTTAGTTCATCTCCCGGTTTTACGTCAGAGCTTGCTTTCGCCTGGTTTCCGTTTATAGAGATTCGTCCTTGGTCAGCTACTTCCTTCGCTAGTGTACGTCGTTTGATCAGCCGTGATACTTTTAAAAATTTATCTAATCTCATATCTATGATCTCCTCTCAGTTTCTTTTGCTTCGTTCCACAGTTTGTCCATGTCCTCAAAAGACATATCAGCCAGCTCGATTCCCTTTTCCTTCGCTGTTTCTTCAATGTATGAGAACCGTCTCCGGAATTTGTCATTAGTCATAGTCAGCGCTTCCTCTGGCTCTATTTTGTAGAAGCGGGCTACATTCACCAGCGCGAACAAAATGTCGCCAAACTCGGCTTTAAGATTATGTTCATGAGGAGCTTCAGAAACCTCAGAATAAAATTCCTTCATTTCCTCACTTACCTTTTCCCAAATATCACTGACGTCTTCCCAGTCAAAACCGACCTTCGCTGCTTTTTTCTGCAATTTAGCTGCTTTCGAAAGAGCTGGAAGAGTCTTCGGTACGCTGTCTAATAACGATGATTCAGATGTGTTTTTTTCGGCCTTTTTTATATCTTCCCAATTTGCCAATACATCGTTCTCATCCTGAACCTTAACATCTTTAAACACATGGGGATGTCTTCGGACCATTTTTTCACTGATTCCTTTTATGACATCATCAATTGTGAAATAACCTTCATCTTCACCAATTTGCGCGTGAAGCAAGACCTGAAGCAAAACGTCGCCAAGCTCTTCGATCATATGGTCTGTGTCTTCTTCGTCAATTGCTTCGAGAAGCTCATAACATTCTTCAATCATGTACTGCTTTAATGACTGATGCGTCTGCTTTTTATCCCACGGACATCCATTAGGTCCGCGAAGCTCTCTGATGATGCTTCGGAACGTGGAGAATTCGTGATAAAGCAGCTTCTCTTCTTTAATCGGCGGAATATACACACTTGTTAAGTTATTCAAGGCGACATTGCGGTCCAGCTCAAATAATGGCACTGTCCTGATATCTTCGTCACGGCTGCCTGCTGCAGTCACGATCACGACCTCATAATCATCAGGCAGCTTCTCCATTAATGTCAGCTTCACTTCTGAGGCCGTCATTTGGTCGTAAACCTGACATATAATCAAATGATGGCTGAGCTCTAGCTCATCCGCGGATAATGTGCCGGCATCCACAAATTGAAAACCTTCAATCGGGTCGATTTGCAAGGCATTGAATGTGGCATCAAGGAAACTTTGTCCCCCTGCGACTTTCACTTGAACATTTTCCTTTTCCTGCCGCTCCGTCAGCAGCTGAACTGTTTTTTCTGCGACAAACGGGTGTCCCGGTACAGCATAAACCACGTCCTCACGCTGCGCCGCTTTAAAGAGGATGTCAGCAATTTCTTCATATACCGCCTCAAACTGATCATGCTTCTCATATATATCGTCAAAGTAACGGATGTTCTTCGTTTCTTTTTCAAGCTCCTCAATTAAAGGATGATCCTTGGTTCTGACATACAGCGTATCTGCCTTCGTCAGCAGCTTGTGTATACCAATTGTCAATTGGTCCATGTCTCCGGCACCAAGTCCGACGACAGTAATTTTACCCGCCATTTTGTTCTCTCCTTCTCACGAATTTGCTTAACTTGCTGCCGAATGGCACACTGTTCAGCTCTTCATCTGTAAATATTCCCAATCTCATCATACAATAAATAAACACCGCGCCACCAATAGCAACAGCAGAAAGACTCTCTATCACAGCCGATCCTCTTCCTGTTGCAGGAAGCAAGAAAGTCCAGAGACGCGTATACGCAAGCAAAACAGCTGACATCAAAAGAGCAGATCCAATAATCGGAATCAAAACACCTCTAAGCTTATCGAGCCATTCCTTTTGCCGAAGCTGATACAAGTTAAGGCCGGCGACAGCCGCAAAGGAAGCCGCTGTCGCAAGCGATGCACCTTCAATCCCATAGCGCGGAACCAAAAGGGTGTTTAACACCCATTTCACTGCAACACCCATGCCTACCGCTATCGCAGGAAAAACTGTGTACCCCGCGCCCTGTAAGACTGCTGCTGCCGTTACCGCCATAGATGCAAACAAAATAGAGCTGCTAAATATTTGTAACGCACCTGTCCCTTCTCCATTTTGAAACAGCATGATATTCACCGGCTTAAGAATGCAAATTAACCCAGCCGATGCGCCTGTACCGAGCACAAGGCACAGTTTCAAAGATGACGTGATTTTTTCTTTCATGATCTTCAGCTCTTTGTTTTTTACAGCCATAGAAATATACGGAACGAGTGACGTCGCAATGCTTATGGCAAACACTGAGCCGAGCTGCAGCAAGGGCTGTCCCCGATCATAAATTCCCTTTAGGCGTTTCGCTTCTTCGCTTGCCTCACCACCTGATAGCAAAGCATATAAATTCAAGGCATCAACAAGCTGGATAAACAAAAGCAGCAAACTGCTTACACAAATTGTAACCGAATATAACAGCAGTTTTTTCGTCAATTCTTTTGTTGTGATGTCACTTTCATTTTGTCTACCCGTTTGCTTGTCTCTTTTCATTTTGAACCAAAAAAATCCGAGTATTATCAATGCAACGAAACTTCCGGCAAGAGATCCGGAAGCTGCTGCCGCTCCCGCAGTATAAAGTGAGGCTCCTTTTTTGACGAGCCAAAATGATAATCCTAAGAGCACCGCAACTCGCAGAAACTGCTCTGTCATCTGTGATAGGGCCGAAGGGAGCATTTCGTGCCGCCCTTGAAAACCGCCTCTAAGCAACGCGACAAATGGGAACAACAGAAATGCATACGCGGTCACTTGAATTAACTCAGCGAGATGCGAATCCCCCATAAAGAGCGCGATGGGAACAGCACCCAAATATAAACAAAGAAATAATAACATACCGATTAAAGACAAAAACCACGCTGATATTTTTAATATAGTGTGATGATTTTTTTCGCTATAATCATTCATCAGTTTCGAAATAATGACCGGAAATCCTGATGTTGATAGCATAACCGCAATACCAAGAAAGGGATATACCTGCTGATATATATAGAATCCAACATCGCCGACAATGTTTTGAAATGGGACTCTGTAAACGGCGCTTAAAATTTTTGTGATGACGCCTGCCAGAATTAAAACAAACGCCCCCTGCCAAACCCAATGCCGTTTAACGCCTATTGAATCGTCCATCCAAAAGCTCCTTCCCAACGTCAAGGGCAATACGGTTCACGTATTACCGCAGCACAAATAAAAACGAGGTTATTATACCATATCCCAACCCTTGGAATCCTATTTCGGCACGCATGAAAAAGAACAGCGTCCCAAAGGAGAGCTGTTCTTTTCATACCTATTTTCGATAAAAGGAATAAGACCTACTGTTCCATTTGACGAGCCAAAAATCCAGCTGCTGTTTCAACGGCTTTATGCTCTACTTCGCCCATTGATTGATCTTTTGAAAAAATCACCACAGCACCTATCGGATCGCCATTCGCCACTATTGGGCCGACAGTATAAGAATTCATGTCCTCATCTATGCCATTCACAAGCTGTACTGATTTCGCATCACTCTCAAGCACAGAGCTGCGCTGATCCATTATTCTTTCCAGCATTTCGCTGATTGACTTGTTTAAGTAATCTTTTTTGGAGCTGCCAGACACAGCAATATATACATCACGATCACAAATCAGCACTGAATGGCCGAGACTGTCGTAAAGCGCGTCTGCATACTCTTTTGCAAAGTCTCCAAGCTCACTGATCGGAGAGTACTTTTTCAAAATCACTTCTCCGTCACGATCCACAAAAATCTCAAGCGGATCGCCTTCCCTGATTCTCAGAGTTCTTCGAATTTCTTTAGGAATCACGACCCGACCTAAGTCATCAATACGACGTACGATACCGGTTGCTTTCATCTCTGGTGCCTCTCTTTCATTTGATGGTATATATATGTGGGAAAGACCTAAAGCAGTTACTTTATGTACCTTCCGCCTCGCTTGAAATTAGTATCCGTCACATCAAATGTAATATACACCAGAGAGTAACAAAATTTACGTTGATGAAATGGTTTGCTTTTTCACATTTTTTAAGCCCTTCAGCATGCCTAGCACGGTGTCGAGCCACTCATCGGCACTACGGCCTTTCGTCTGTATGGAGATTTTGAGTTTTTTCCCTTCCATTCCCAGTCCGATTTGTCTGCCATATTGATTGCCAAGCTCAAACAGCTTCTGTCCGTCAATTTCAGCACTTGCTTCTTCAGAGATCGTCAATCTGACAGCGTCTTTATCCTGCTTAATCAGCTCGACACGTTCCTGTCTCGCATAAACCTTCATTTCTGCAACAGTAAACAAGTATTCGACTTCTTTTGGATAGTTTCCAAAGCGGTCGATCATTTCATCCTGAAGCTCGTTCTTCTCTTCGATTGTCGCCACAGATCTAAAGCGTTTATACATATCAATTTTCTGTTTGCCGTCTTGAATATATGTTTCTGGAATATACGCATCAAGCTCGACATCAATTTCTGTTTCAAACTGCTCCGTCTTCGCTGTGTCTCCTTTACGTTCTTCAATGGCCTCTTTCAGCATTTGGGAATAGAGGTCAAATCCGACCGAATCGATGAAGCCATGCTGCTGGGCGCCAAGAAGATTCCCGGCTCCGCGAATGGTTAAGTCACGCATTGCGATTTTAAAACCGGAACCTAGCTCAGTGAATTCTTTAATGGCCTGCAGCCTTTTTTCAGCTACTTCTGTCAGCACTTTATCCCGACGGTACGTGAAGTACGCATATGCAACACGGTTAGAACGGCCGACACGCCCCCGCAGCTGGTAAAGCTGAGAAAGACCCATCTTGTCGGCGTCAAATACGATCAGCGTATTGACGTTCGGGATGTCCACACCTGTTTCAATAATGGTTGTACTGACGAGAACGTCTGATTCTCCTTCAAGGAAACTCAGCATAACGGTTTCTAATTCATTTTCTGTCATTTTTCCGTGGGCGTACGTCACCTTTGCGTCAGGGACAAGCATTGAGATCTCATCCGCTTTCCGCTCGATGTCCTCTACCCGGTTGTACAAGAAATAGACCTGGCCCCCGCGTGCAAGCTCACGTTCAATTGCCTCTCTGACAAGAGCGCCATTGTATTCCACAACATACGTCTGTACGGGGAAGCGGTTTTCCGGCGGAGTTTCGATGACTGAAAGATCCCTTACGCCAAGCATAGACATATGCAGCGTACGCGGAATCGGCGTTGCTGTTAGCGTTAAAACATCAACATTGGCTTTAATTTGCTTGATCTTTTCTTTATGGGTTACACCGAAACGCTGCTCTTCATCAATGATGAGGAGCCCTAAGTCTTTATACACGACATCTTTTGATAGCAGCCGATGCGTCCCGATGACGATATCAACCGTCCCGTTTTTCAATCCTTTGATTGTTTCGTTTGCTTCTTTTCTTGTTCTGAACCTGCTGAGAAGGCCGATATTAATCGGATAGTCCTGGAAGCGCTCTTTAATGGTTTCATAGTGCTGCTGTGCCAAAATGGTTGTCGGGACGAGCAGAGCTACCTGCTTTCCGTCGCCAATCGCCTTAAACGCGGCACGTATGGCAACCTCTGTTTTACCGTAGCCCACATCTCCGCACAGCAAGCGGTCCATCGGACGTTCTCTTTCCATGTCTTTTTTGATTTCGTGAATCGAACGGAGCTGATCCTCAGTTTCTTGATAAGGGAAAGCTGATTCGAATTCACGCTGCATCTCATGGTCAGGAGAAAACGCGTATCCCTTGCTCGCTTCTCTTTCGGCATAGAGCTTAATTAAGTCATCAGCAATATCCTGAACGGATGTCTCTACTTTTTTCTTAACCCGTTTCCATTCGCTTCCGCCTAATTTATACAGCTTTGGCTCTTTTCCTTCGGAGCCGACATATTTTTGCACCTGATCAATTTGTTCTACAGGGACGTAAAGTTTGTCACTTCCCTGATAATGAATATTTAAATAGTCTTTATGAATTCCGTTGATTTCAAGGGTTTCAATTCCCAGGTATTTTCCGATCCCGTGATTAATATGAACGACATAATCACCAATTTGAAGCTCAGAATAGCTCTTGATGCGCTCTGCATTGGTAAGCTTTTGTTTTCGCGGCTTCTTTTTCACACGGTTTTTGAACAGTTCTTCTTCCGTAATAACGGCAAGCTTCATTAATGGCAGCTCAAATCCCGATTGGAGCTCGCCTTCCATGATATAGACCTGTCCCTGAACAAGCGCTTTTTTGCTGTCTGTCACGGCGGCTTCGATATCATAATCAGCCAAAACAGATGACAATTTCTGTGTGCGTTCCTTGTTTGCTCCTAAGAACACAACAGTGAAATTTGATTTTTTAAAACGCTCCATTTCACCCGCGAGCACGTTCATTTGCCCATGGAAACTCTGCATTTGCCGGCCTGACACATTGACGATATTTTGCGGACTTGTATGCTGTACATGCCGCAAAAATAAAGAATAGTACAGCAGAGGCCGTTTTTGCTCAGCCACTATTTTTTGGAAGCTGAATGACAAACGAATGTCATGCAAAATCTTGCCTTCCTCAAGAAGATTTGTTATAAACTCCGCTTCTTCTTTTTGAAGCTGTTCTTCCATCTCATGAATCCGGCTGACTTCGTCCAAAATCAGAAGTGTATTTTCAGGTGTATAATCTAGTAAACTAGCAGGCTTTTCATAGAAATATGAGAGATACTTCACGAGCTCCTGATCTGTCTGGCCTTCAGACAAGCGTTCTTTATCGTGAGAAATATTCGCATGAAGTATTTCTTTTTGCTTGTCAGCCTTTAATTTTTTCAAGCTCGCAGCAAGACCGCTATCGATTTTCTCCATCGCCCGTGCTTTTTCTTCCGGTCTGATAATTAATTCCTTCGCGGGACCGATATTGATCGAAGTAAGGGTCTCAATTGACCGCTGATCATCTGAATTAAAGCTGCGGATTGAATCGACTTCAGTGTCAAAAAGTTCAATTCTCACCGGATTTTCTGAAGTAAGCGGATAAATATCAATGATTCCTCCGCGAATACTGAATTCTCCGGGCGCAGATACCATATCAGACCGTTCATACCCGATCTCCACCAGCCGTGACGCTAGCTGGTCAGGTTCGATATCATGCCCTACTTGAATGAGCATCTGGCTGCTTTTCCACACCTCTACAGGCGGCAGCATTCTTCTGATGGCAGCTACAGGAGCAACGACAATCGGCGCTTCTCCATTCGTTAATCTATTAATGACATCTAATCGCTGCGCCCGCAATTCAGGGCTTGCCACTGCGATTTCTGATGAAATAAGTTCATTGACGGGGTACAAAAGGACAGACCGATCCTCTAGAAGTGAAGTCAGATCATCTGTTACTTTCTGGGCTTGATATAAGTTATGGGTGATGAGAAAGATAGGCTTATTCGTTTCATTAGCCAGGGCAGAAGTAAAGACAGAACGCGCGGAACCCGACAGACCCGCGAGCAGTTGTTCCTTCAGGCCCTCGTGTAAACCGTTGATGATGGATTTAAAGTCATCGCTTTCTTTTATAAAGGTTTGAATGTTGTCCATATGGCCCCTCCTCTCTGTTTCCTGTGAGAACAGAAAAACGCTTTGGTCTAGTGTCTACACCAAAGCTTTTTATTGAATAAATGTGTGATATTCGTGGTAATGCGGATTTCGGTCAAGCGCCTCTTGGCAGTCTTCACATATCGTCAAAACATGGACATCTCCATTTTCTTTATAAGAAATCATATCGTTTCTTTCCTCATTTGTTAAGTGCTGAAATCCAAGTGAGTCTGTCGATACCATTGAAGATTCGAGACTGCCTACTTTCACTCCGCAATGACGACAATAATAATGCAAAGCCATACAAGGGACCTCCTGATGAAAAAGTCATTTTGGTGTAGTATGGACTTTGTTGTTTCATTTTATACCTTTGCGTTAAATTCGTTCATGACTTCTAAAAACGGTTTACTCAGAGAAGCCTCACAAGCCTTCACAGATTTATCAACCGCTTCCCCGATCTCAGGTGCCTCCTCCTTTGTAAAGGAGCCTAACACATAATCAACGACCTTCATGCCGTTTACAGGCCGGCCGATTCCGATGCGGATACGGTCAAACTCGGATGTTCCAAGATGCTGGATCAGTGATTTGATGCCGTTGTGCCCTCCGGCGCTTCCTTTCGTTCTTAACCGAATCTTGCCAGTCGGAAGGTCAAGATCGTCGTAAATGACTGTCAAATCTTCGTTATCCACATCATAGTAATCCATTAAAGGCCGCAAACATTCTCCTGATAAATTCATATATGTAAGCGGTTTAACAAGTAGAACCTTTTTGCCGGAAACAAATCCGGTTCCGTATAATCCGTTAAATTTATTTTGATTCAGCTCTATATTCCATTCCTTTGCAAGCTGATCTATCACCATAAATCCGACATTATGCCGTGTATTTTCATAGTTCTTCCCCGGGTTTCCGAGACCGGCAATCACAAGCATGGCGAATCCTCCCTTAGTCACAAAACTCCCGTCTTCATAAACGGGCTATAATTCTTCTCATTCTAGCACAAAAGACGTAACCGCGGGAGGGTTACGCCTTAAGCTATTATTGTTCTTTGTTTTCACCTTCAGGCTGAGCATCAGCAGATTCCTCTTCATCGATCTCAGCTGCTTCCTGCTGCTGAGGAGGAAGGATAGAAGCCACGACCTCATCTGATTCATGATGAAAGGAGTAGTCACCGCCAGCAGGCAAATCCGCGATCGTCAGTACTTCATTTACATCGAGATTAGAAATATCAGCCTCAATCGTTTGCGGAACGGCTTTTGGCTTAGCCTTTACAGTAAGTGCATATAGCGGCTGCTGCAATACGCCTCCGTTTTTCACACCAATGGCTTCTCCGGTCAGATGAATCGGAACTTCCACTTCAATGTCCTCACTCATATTGACTACTTGAAAATCAGCATGAGTGATTTCATTTTTCAGCGGGTCCGTTTGCAGGTCTGTCACCATGACAGAGTGTTTCTCTCCGCTGACCTCAAGCGTAATGACGGCATTTTTGCCTTCGTCCCTCAGCGTTTTGATCAGCTCCACACTGTCTAATGACACTGGTTTGTTGCCAGTATCCTTCCCATATATGATACCTGGAACATGTCCTGAAGTACGGATATTCCGAAGAGATGAACGAGTAAAGTCCGTTCTTTCTTTTGCCGTTAAAGTTGCCATATTCAGCACCATCCTATTATCGTTTTAATTGTCCTATTACAAACAATACCCATAACGATTAGGATTTAAACCTCAAAAAACGGTTTAGCTGAACAGATAGCTGACTGATTGCTGCTCATGAACGCGAATAATCGCCTCAGCCAGAAGCGGTCCGACTGAAAGCTGCTTAAAGCGTTCAATTTTCTTTTCTTCAGGAAGCTTGATGCTGTTTGTCACAACGAGCTCTTTAATTGTTGAATTATTAATTCGTTCAACCGCAGGGCCTGATAGTACAGGGTGTGTACAGCATGCATATACTTCTTTCGCTCCGTTTTCTACGAGCGCATTAGCAGCAAGTGTAATCGTACCTGCAGTATCAATAATGTCATCGATGAGGATAGCAGTCTTCCCTTCGATATTACCTACAATATTCATAACTTCCGCCACGTTTGGACGCGGACGGCGTTTATCGATAATCGCAATCGGCGCTTTTAGTCGGTCAGCCAGTTTGCGGGCACGTGTCACACCGCCGTGGTCTGGTGAAACAATGACGATATCTTCAAGGTTTTTGCCTTCAAAATATTCTCCTAAAATCGGAACACCCATTAAGTGGTCAATCGGTATATCAAAGAATCCTTGAATTTGCGGCGCATGCAGGTCGAGTGCAATCACACGAGTCGCACCAGCTGTTTCAAGCAGGTTAGCGAAAAGTTTAGCTGTGATTGGCTCACGGGATCTTGCTTTTCTGTCTTGACGTGCATAACCGTAATAAGGAATAACAATGTTAATCGTTTTTGCAGAAGCGCGTTTTAACGCATCTACCATAATCAGCAGTTCCATAATATGCTCGTTAACGGGGTCACTTGTAGACTGGATGATGTAACAATCACATCCGCGAATACTTTCTTCGATATTAATTTGGACTTCCCCGTCACTAAATCTTGTGACAGAACATTTCCCTAATTGAACTCCAACTATATCTGCGATTTCTTTTGCAAGCTCTGGATTCGAATTCAAAGAAAAAATCTTTAAATTCTTATCTCCGTATTGATTAGACATGGATAAACCTCCGAATTTAGGATTATTTTTTATGAATATTTTTCACATAATCGTCTTTATTTACTTGTCTCGCTCTGGCAATAGCAAGCGCTTTTCCAGGTACATCTTCCGTAACAGTTGAACCTGCCGCCACATAAGCGCCTTCTCCGACTGTGACAGGGGCAACCAAGTTGGAGTTGCAGCCGATAAACGCGCCATCTTCAATTTTTGTCAAATACTTATTCTTCCCATCATAATTGACAGTAATTGAACCGCAGCCCAGGTTTACATCAGTGCCTACCTCAGCATCACCGACATAGCTTAGATGAGATGCCTTGCTTCGGTCTCCGAATTGAGTCTTTTTAATTTCTACAAAGTTTCCGATCTTCACTTCATTCCCAATGACAGAATCAGGTCTGATGTGAGCAAAAGGTCCTATGTTTACATCATTCCCCACTTTACTGTGATTGACTACCGATTGTTTAATAACCGTACGGCTGCCGATGGAACTATTCATAATCTCCGTATGAGGGCCAATTATCGTATCTTCTCCGATTTGCACCTCACCTTTAATTACAGTTCCAGGATAAATCACAGTATCGCTTCCGATAACAGCGTCGGGAGAAATATACGTATTCATCGGGTCAATCAACGTCACGCCATTTTGCATATGCCGTTTATTAATACGCTCTTTCATAAATTGTTCTGCTTGAGAAAGAGCAACTCTATCATTAACTCCGAGCGTTTCTTGGAAATTACCAGTCTGGTAAGCGGCAACAGTTTCGCCTTCATTTTTAAGAATCTCTATGACATCCGGCAAATAATACTCGCCTTGGGCATTATCATTAGACACCTGATCAATAGCCCGGAATAGCGCTTCATTGTCAAAACAATACGTACCGGTATTGATCTCAGTTACAAGACGTTCTTCTTCAGAGGCGTCCTTATGCTCAACGATTTTTTGAACCGCTCCGTTTTGGCTGCGAATAATGCGGCCATATCCGGTTGGATCTTCTGCAACCGCAGTTAAAATCGTAGCTTTCGCTTCTCTTTGTGTATGTTCTTTCAGCATCTCTTCCATCGTCTCTGCTGTTAAAAGCGGCGTATCTCCGCAAATGACAATCGTGACGCCTTTTTCGTCAGCAAGAAATGGCTGTGCCTGTTTTACAGCATGAGCAGTGCCAAGCTGTTCTGCTTGAAGCGCGTACTCGCTTTTATCACCAAGCTGCTTTTTCACTTCTTCCGCACCATGTCCGACAATCGTGACAAGCTTCGATAAAGATAATTTTAAGGCTTCGTCCACGACGTGCTCTACCATAGGCTTACCGCAAACTGGATGAAGGACTTTATAAAGCTTCGATTTCATTCTCGTTCCTTGTCCAGCCGCTAAAACAACTGCAAACCGCTTATCCATTTATTGGCCTCCAATATCCCTTTTATCCATAGAAAAATATATCCTAAATATCTTCTGATTTCAAGGAGACTTCATGAAGTGCAAGAATTTTCTATTGAGTGCAAATACGTTTGAAAAATCAGAATTAAAAAAGGACCGCCGGCAAAAGGCTTATGTCAGCCCTTTCAGCAGTCCTTGCTTTTTGGTTATTTTTTAAGAAGCTCCAGCTTCTTCGAATTCTAATGCTTCAGTGTCACCCAGACGATGATACTCATTTAACACGGCATCTTGAATCTTTCCTCGCGTGCTTGAATTAATAGGATGAGCAATATCGCGGAACTCTCCATCAGGGGTGCGTTTACTCGGCATCGCAACGAAAAGACCATTGTTTCCATCAATCACACGAATATCATGTACAACAAATTCGTGATCCAGCGTGATGGATGCAATCGCTCTCATGCGACCATCGGTATTCACGCGGCGTAATCTTACGTCAGTAACTTCCACAGTAGTTCACCACCTTTTCCCTATATAAAAGCATTAGTGTATCAATTCCACGATTTTCTCTGAAATCCTGCTCGTTTTTAAAATATTTTTTGAAAAAATAGGATATAGTTACACAATTAGGTCATATCGCTTTTATTTCGGGCATAAGGTAAATAAAAAAGTGATCCCGGGCACTCCCAGAATCACTTTTCTTATTATTTTACCAATGCAATAACTTCAATTTCGACTAGCGCATCCTTCGGGAGTCTTGCGACTTCCACACAAGATCTCGCCGGTTTGTGAGTGTCAAAATATTGTCCGTACACTTCGTTTACTTCCGCAAACTGTTCCATATCCGCGATAAACACAGTTGCTTTTACAACTGTTTCAAAAGAAGCACCCGCTTCTTCCAGAACCGCTTTTAAGTTGCTGAATACTTGATGAGTCTGCTCCTTAATATCTCCGTTCACCATTTCGCCTGAAGGAGTCAAAGGGATTTGACCTGAGCTGTAAAACATATTGTTGACGATAATCCCTTGTGAATAAGGCCCAATTGCCGCTGGGGCATGTTTTGTGTGGACTGCTTTTGTCATGATTCTGTCTCTCCATTCTTTAAAAGATTGTCTTTAAAAAAACGCAGAAAATTGCCATTCTGAATTTCAATGGACTTCTCTTTCATGTTGATGGTTGAAAGAGTAAGAAGTGACATATATTCATCAACAAGACGTTCATCTACTCCTTCGGCCTCTACTAAGACGCCGATTCCCGCCACATTTGCGTTAAACTCATCCAACAGGTTAATCATACCATTTATTGTGCCGCCTGCTTTCATAAAGTCATCAATAATGAGTACGTTTGAACCCGTTTTCATGCTTCTTTTCGCAAGTGACATTGTTTGAATGCGGTTTGAGGAGCCTGAAACGTAATTAATGCTGACTGTGGAGCCTTCTGTTACCTTATTGTCTTTACGAACGATCACAACAGGCACATTCAAATAGCTCGCAGCTGCGTACGCAAGAGGGATGCCTTTCGTGGCAACGGTCATGACAACATCAATATCGCGCTCTGCAAACACAGAAGCAAACAGCTTCCCTACCTTGGAGAGTACAGATGGCTTTCCTAAGATATCCGTTAAATATACATAACCGCCCGGAAGGATACGTTCAGGATTTGCCAGCGACTGTCCAAGAGTTTGCACAAACTCTTCAGCTTCAGCCTGCTTCATTTTCGGAATATATTTAACGCCTCCGGCAGCACCGGGAACAGTAAGCAAAGTACCGATCCCCTGCTGTTCAAAGGTTTGTTTAATAATTGTTAAATCTTCACTGATCGATGATTTTGCAGATTCATACCGCTCAGAGAAAAAGGTTAGCGGTATTAACTCGTGCGGATGGGTTAACAAGTAATTTGTTAAGTCCACCAATCTGCCGCTGCGACGAAACTTCATGAACTTACCCCCAAAATCCGAATATTTTAAGATCAATATAACTTAACATACGGATTTAATCAAGAGCGTTCTGTTCGCCGATCATTCTCACCGCATAAACTTGATCGCAGAAGCCTCTTAACCCGTTATAAATTCTCTGCACCTTCGACTCATACTGAACCAGTCCAAACACTGTCGGACCGCTCCCGCTCATTAACACGGCATCTGCACCAAAGCGTTTCATCTGGTTTTTGATCATCGCGACTTCAGGATGCAGATCAAGCGTAACAGATTCGAGCACATTGCCTAAACGGCTGCACATCTTCTGAAAACTCTTTTCCTCTATCGCCTCGATCATGCCTTGTACATCAGGATGTCCTATGTCATCCAGTTTCAGCGCTCTGTACACTTCAGCAGTTGAAACACCGATTGTCGGCTTCGCTAAAATGACCCAGCAGTGCGGAGGCGTGCTGATATGTTTAATTTTCTCGCCGCGCCCTGTTGCAAGTGCAGTTCCTCCATAGACACAAAATGAAACGTCGGAGCCAATTTCCGCTCCAAGCTCAGCAAGCGTTTCCGCAGAAAGATTTAAATTCCACAGTCTGTTCAGCCCTCTGAGTGTCGCCGCCGCATCACTGCTTCCGCCGGCAAGACCGGCAGCCACCGGAATTACCTTCGTAATCATGATGGAAACTCCCTTTTTCACGTTGTATCTGTCCTTGATCAGCTTGGCGGCCTGATAAGCTAAGTTTCTTTGGTCATCAGGCACAAAACGGTTGTGGGAGGAAACCCTCACTTCATCCTCTGCCAGCTCCGTCAATTCAATTCGATCAGCTAAATCAATTGTCGTCATGATCATTTCGACTTCATGATAACCATCCGGGCGCTTTCGGGTGACGTCAAGTGACAGATTGATCTTGGCTGGCGCTTTTTCTAAAATACGCATAGCTTTCACCTACTTCTCCATCTAAACATAAGTATGAACATTGTATCACATTTGAAGTACAGGATGAACATATCCATATTCAGCCCATTATGTATTTATATCCAATATAAAAAACCGGGGAACGGCACGTCCCCCGGGTCACATCCTTATCGGTTATTATGATTCTGAGCCATTTGCTGTTCAGCGATTTCAATGGCGCGCTTTACCATATTACCAGCATCGCGGGCCCGAATTTCGCCCCAACCGCCATTTTTTACTGTGTCATAAAAACCAAGGTCCTTAGCCAGCTCATATTTAAACTCATCTGACATAACTCCACGACGTCTGCCCAAACGAAACAACCCCTTTTTTAGAAGTGATAGCCATTCGTGCACGTCACGATAATATGTGACTGTTTTATCTTTTGTTAAATCAAATGGAACTTTCGTTAAAATTACTGGAAACCAAAAAAGGGCAAAACAAAAAGCAGTAAACAAAAGGTTCACTGCCCGTTAAAATGCCACTGAGCTTGCTGCGTCATCATTAAATGTCAGCTCAACAGTCTCAGTCAAAATATCAGCATAACTGTATGAAACTCTTTCAAACGAGTTCTCGTCTTGATCTAGTTGTATCACAAAAACAGAAGGGTACGTCTCAGCTAAAATGCCCGAACGCTCAATCGTTTTTCGGCGGCCACCGTTTGCTTTTAACGTCAGCCTTTTACCTAAATTCCCATCAAGCGATCTTTTAATATCGGACAACGTCTTCGCCATTGCATCCACCTCACTACATTTATTGTACAACACGAGCCCATTTTTGTCAAATAAAATTTAAATTATATCAACGTTAATAAGACGTTGTCAATAAAATTATTTTGACAAAATTCTATGATTCCTCAATTATGTTCCGCAAGTTTCGGTAAATTATGTATCATTATGCAAAATAAAAAAACCGCATAGATCTACTATGCAGGTTTTCAACTGTTATTTGGACTTATAAGGCATACCAATTCTCAGTACTCCTCTTGTTTCAATACCTCCAAGCCCTTTCTCTCTTGTCAGCGTATTACGGAGCACTTCCCATACATTGATTCGTTCCATAAACGGTGTAAAGCTGATCTTCGCGACGATATATACCGGATCAAGCGCATGAATATTTACTCTTGAGGGTGAACTCGCAAAATTTGCACCCGCTCTGATGAGTGATTCAAAATGAGATTGGCAGGCCCCCGCAAAAATAACAAGCTGATCTAAGTGAGGGATCTTTTTTCGGGCGTTATGAACTGTTTCAACAAAGTGCTTAGAATGTCTGTACGCGTTCAAATCATCAATTCCGCCCTTTTGCTTCGAATACGCATCATGCCCTGTGATCACCAGGATATCTGGTCGATATTTGTCGAGCAATTCTTCAATAGAAGCAGACATTTTCTTTTCGTGGCAATGGATGCCATAGACCGGCACTCCAATTTTTTTATAGACATTCAGGCATTTTTTCAGATATGCTTCGTCACCATCCAGATGAAGCACTTTGCCAGGCATATGGAAATAATGCTCCTGATGCTGATATTGGCTTGTCGCAAAGTACTCCTGCTTTTCTCTGAGCAGCTTATAATCCTGGCGGAGCAATTCGAGCGACTCATTCATCCTGCTCTCATCTTTCTTTTTCCGCATCATCTGCTCATCCTTTTTCACTGCCACCAGATCAGAAAAATCCGAATCAGCAATCAGCCTGACTTCATCTCCATGCAAAATGGCAATTGAATTTCCTTTGCTTGTTTGCTCTATTCCTATAATTCGAAACAAAACATCCATCTGATAGGATTTTCTGGCTACCATATCCCCTATTTGAAATTGCACGTTCCTCACTCCACACATAGACTAAGCCTCATCATGAAAGAAAGAGCCTTGAGAAAGCGCCTTTTTTCGCTGAGTCCAAGTTTTTTCTTATCATTGAATGAAAGGTCCTTCTCTAGCCTATGTAGCGGCAGTCCATGTGGTGCGCAAAACAAAAAGCCCTTTTAGAAAAGGGCTTTCCTATTGTTGAAAAAACGCTAAAACGGTTTCTCTTTAGCATTTTTTCTCCTTTCAGCGTGATTGAAAACCCTTGAAGTCTAGGAAAGGCGAGCATCGGAGCGCAGCGAATGTTATAATTCGTGAGCATTGAAGCGCAGTCTTGACAACGAATGCGAGGGTTTGTCGATACGCTGAAAGCCCTTTTAGAAAAGGGCTTTATACAATCCGTTAGACAGCGCTGCGAACTCCTCGATAGACAGGGATTCACCTCGGCGCTTGCCGTCAATATTTGTTTCTTCAAGCACTTGCTCAATCGTTGATTTTTGTGCTTTTCCTTCAGGCAGATTGTTAACTAAGTTATTGAGCAGCGTTTTACGGCGCTGTGCAAAGCTTGCCTTGATGAGCTGAAAGAAAAAGGATTCGTTTTCTACGTCCACTGCCGGGCCGTCTCGGAGAATGAGACGTATGACTGCGGAATCGACATTAGGCTGAGGGACAAATACGGTTTTCGGAACGATCATCACCGTTTTGGCTTCTGTATAAAACTGCACCGCGATTGAAAGCGAGCCGTATTCTTTAGATGAAGGATCAGCCGCCATGCGCTCAGCCACTTCTTTTTGCAGCATGACCACAATCCCTTTCAGCGGAAGATGCTCTTCAAGCAGTTTCATGATAATCGGTGTTGTTACGTAATAAGGAAGGTTGGCTACTACCATAATCTCATCGCAGTCTTGAAATTGTTCTTCAATGACCGATTTGACATCAGCCTTTAACACGTCCTGATGAATGACAGTGACATTGTCGTAAGGTGACAGCGTATCCTTCAGAATCGGCAGTAAACGCTGGTCAATCTCAAATGCCACGACTTTTTTCGCCCGCTTGGCAAGCTGTTCGGTTAAAGCACCGATTCCTGGGCCGATTTCAATGACACCTGTTTTCTCCGTCACTTCCGCGTGATCGACAATTCGGTTTAAAATGTTCGTATCAATTAAGAAATTCTGTCCTAAGCTCTTTTTAAAAGAAAAACCGTATTTCTTTAATATCTCTTTCGTTCTAATCGGTGTCGCAATATCTTTATTCATTCTGTTCCTCCCGCATAACGGTATCGAGCGCACTCATAAAATCACTTTTTTTAATTTGAAACATTTGCAGCCGTTTTTGAAGTTGTTTGCCATTTGTATAGCCGATTTTCAACAGATCACCCAGTCGTTCGCGGCGGCGTTTGGCCGCAGATCCGCCTATTAGTCCGGCATGAATCAAATCCTCAGCCGAAATGTCACTCGGCTGCGCTTCCATCTCCTCATGGACATTTTCTAAACATGCCCTAATGCTTTCAACCGATGCATGCTCCACACCAATTCCCCGCTTGTTTTTAGGTTTGGCAAGATGCTTTGGCAAAAATGCATGCTTACAGCCGGGTACAGCCTCTGAAATGGTTTTGCGGATCTTCTCTCCCGGAAAGTCCGGATCCGTTAAAATAATCACGCCTCTGGTCTTCTGGGCCAAACGGATTTGGTCAATCACATGATTGTCGATGGCTGAACCATTTGTTTCAATTGTGTCTGCATCAACAGCCAATTTGATGCGGGCCGTATCGTCACGCCCCTCGACCACAATGATCTCTTTTATTTTCATTATTTCCTCCAAGACAAAATAAAAACTTTTGTATATTTATGAAACTTTTTCTTATGTCGAGCGTCTAATAAGCAGAAAATACACTTTGTCTATTATAACGAAAAAAACAGAGGGCGCAAAACCCTCTGAATCATAAGTATATATTAATTTAAGACTTTAATTTTGACTGTTTTATTTCCCCATCGGTACGCCGATGATTTCTCTGGGAAAAAGACGTCTATTTTGTTCCCTTTAATCGCTGAACCAGTATCTGCAGCAATGGCATATCCATAGCCTTCCACGTGGACTTTGGAGCCTAGCGGAATGACATTGGGGTCCACAGCGATAACTTTGGCATTCGGATTATTTTTTAAATTGACGCCTGTCGCTGTATGTCCTGAACAGCCGCTGCAGCTTGCCGTATAAGCCGTAGATGATACAGTCATGACTTTTCCTGATGATTCATTGCTGCGGGACACAACTGTTTTTGAATCACCTGAAGCGCTGACCTTTTCAACATTTGGACTGCTCTGCTTTGTGCCGACAGCAATCACTTTATCTTTACTTTGTTCAGCTGTTTCTTCTTTTACAAGCTCTCTGGACACTTCTTTGCCGTTTTCTTTAACGACCTCGAAATGTTTCTTAAGCTTGCCTTCTTTTCCTTTTTGGACGACCTTTTCTTCCCCTTTTTCAAGAGAAGCGTCTTCTTGCTTTTTCACATCGAACGCAATCTTCTCTTCAACTACATCGGTGACCTTTTCGATACGAGTAATTGTAATATCAGCCTTTCCTTTCGTCAGCTTTGCATCTAACGCAGGCTTGATTTTATCTTCGTCTTTTATGTTCATCTTTTGCTGTTTTAAAAAGTCAGCGACCGTAGTCGAAGTCGTCCAGATCTTCTTTTGTTTTCCTGCATCATTCACAGTAACCTGAAATGCGGGCTCTATGTTAATCTTCATGTCTTTCGAAATATCTGTATCTATTGCGGGATCAACTTGATCTTGTTCTTTCACATCAACATCTTGTTCGTCCAGTAATGCACCGACCGTTTTTGCTGTTGACCATAATGTCTTTTCTTCCCCGTTTATTGTAAGCTTCACAGGTTTTGCAGCCTCATACACAACGTCCATATCTGCTGTTATCTTTGTCTGTTTAGCAGGTGTGATCTTGTCTTCGTCTCTTGTCTTGATATCAAGCGTCTCCAAAAGATCACCGACTGTACTTGCATGTGTGCGTATATGTTTCTTTTTGCCATTGATAGAAACTGAGACTGATTGTTTCGTCAGCTCATGAGCCGCGTACGCAGTCCCGCTTCCTGCCAAAAGCAAACAAGCAGCAACCAGAATGACTTTGCTTTTGCTAAGCTTTACGGAAAACAGCTTTTTCATTTTTTGTGTGATGAAAAACGCCTCCTTCTCCTCGGAGAGATTATATAGAGTATCTAAAAGGCTGTCAACCCTCCCTTCTCTTTCTCCCAAAAGCTCAGTGTCTTCTTCATTATCCTGAAATACACTGAGAAACGGAAGAAAGACTTGTCGACAAACCTATCCTATGAGGAGAAGAAAGCATGTAGAACTTTTATAGAAAAACGCTGTAAGGGACAAGCTCTTACAAAACCCGCTAGCGTTTTTTGTCAGTTTATACGGAAAAGTCTTTTCGCATTTTCAGTCGTGATTGAGGCAATCTCCTCAAAGGTCATTTCTTTTAATTCTGCGATTTGTTCTGCCACATATTTCACATAGCTCGGTTCATTTCTTTTCCCGCGGAAAGGGTGAGGCGTGAGAAACGGGCAGTCCGTTTCAATCAGCAACCGGTCATTCGGAATTTCCTTCACTACTTCCTTCGGTTTCTTCGCGTTTTTGAATGTCACCGGCCCTCCAAATGATAAATAAAAATTCATTTTCATGCATTCTCTTGCCACTTCCGCACTTCCTGTAAAGCAGTGCATGATTCCGCCCACAGCTTCTGCGCCTTCCTCTTTCAGAATAGTCACGACATCCTCCGTTGCATCACGGTTATGAATGATAATAGGCAGATTGACCTCTTTCGCTAAGGCAATTTGTTTTCTAAACACCTCTTTTTGAATGTCTTTAGGTGATTTATCCCAGTGATAATCAAGTCCCATTTCACCTATCGCTACCACTTTCTCATGAGCAGAAAGCTCTTTAATCCAAGCTAAATCTTCCTCTGTCATGTCAATCGCGTCAACAGGATGCCACCCGATAGCTGCATAAATAAAATCATATTCCTCAATCATTTCCATCGCACGGGTAATGGTTGGACGGTCAAAACCAACTACGACAATTCGTTCAACTTTTTCAGCTTTTGCCCGTTCAATAACCTCTTCCAGATCAGTATCATATTGTTCCGCATTTAAATGCGCATGTGTGTCAAACAACATAAGTGAAAAACTCCTTTCTTGTCGAAACACAAAAGGTGTTCGACGAATTGTTACACGTGAAACACCTTTTGTTTATCATTATTTAATTCTTGTGCCTTTTGGTAACGACTGATCGATAGATACGACTTTTAAGACGCCGTCTGCTTCCCCTGCAAGGATCATACCTTGAGAAAGCTCGCCTCTCAGTTTAACCGGTTTTAGATTTGTTACACAAACGAGTTTCTTTCCAACAAGCTCTTCAGGCGTATAATGCTTCGCTATTCCGGATACCACTTGGCGCTTTTCAAAACCAAGATCCAGCTGCAGCTTCAATAACCTGTCTGCTTTTTTTACTGGCTCTGCCTCAATGACCTCAGCTACGCGAAGCTCTACATCCATGAATTGATCAATCGTAATTTCAGGTAAACGATCGACCTCTTGCGGCTCTTCTTCTTTTGTTTCTTCTTTCGCTGGTGCCGAACCTTGCATTTTCCCTTTGATATAAGCAATTTCTTCCTCTGCCTCTAAACGTGGGAACAACGGCTCGCCTTTTTGTACTTTTGTATCTTTCAGCTGGCCGAAAGCTGTAATGCTGTCCCAAGCTTTTAAAGATTCATCAGTAATGCCCAGCTGCTCGAACATTTTTTCCGGTGTTTTTGTTAAGAATGGCTGAAGCAGTACCGCTGAAATACGCAATGATTCAGCTAGATGATACATAACGGATTGCAGTTCTTCTTCTTTTGCCGGATCTTTTGCAAGCACCCATGGAGCTGTTTCATCAATGTATTTATTAGTGCGGCTGATGAGCTGCCATAAAGTCGAAAGTGCCACCGAGAACTCCATATTTTCCATTGCTTTCTCATAAGCTTTCACTGTTTCTTCAGCAACCGAAGTGAGCGTTTGGTCAAATTCCGTAACAGCACCTTTGTAAGAACCGATCTGTCCGTCAAAATACTTATTGATCATCGCAACAGTACGATTCAATAGGTTTCCTAAATCATTCGCTAGATCATAGTTGATGCGCTCAACAAATCCTTCCGGCGTGAATACACCGTCAGATCCGAACGGCACTTCGCGAAGCAGGTAATAGCGAAGCTCGTCTAACCCATAGCGTTCAATTAATGTGACCGGATCTACAACGTTTCCTTTTGATTTCGACATTTTTCCGTCTTTCATCAAAAGCCAGCCATGAGCGAATACTTGCTTTGGCAGAGGCAGATCCAGAGCCATCAGCATAATTGGCCAGTAAATCGTATGGAATCGTACAATCTCCTTACCGACTAAATGAACATCGGCAGGCCAATACTTTTGATACAGCTCATCATTTTCTGTATCATAACCTAGTGCTGTTAAATAGTTAAATAGTGCGTCAATCCAAACATATACAACGTGCTTTGGATTTTCCGGCACCTTTACGCCCCAATCAAAAGTGGTACGTGATACTGCCAAATCCTCGAGTCCAGGCTTAATAAAGTTATTAATCATTTCGTTTTTGCGTGATTCCGGCTGGATGAAGGTCGGATTTTCTTCATAGTATTTCAAAAGACGCTCCGCGTATTTCCCCATACGGAAGAAATAAGACTCCTCTTTGATCAATTCAACTGGGTGACCGCTGTCAGGGCTTTTTCCGCCGATGACCTCTCCCTTTTCATTCCGCTCGATATCAACAAGCTGAGTTTCCGTGTAGAACGTTTCATCAGGGATGCTGTACCAGCCTTCATACTCATCAAGATAGATGTCCCCATTATCAAGAAGCTTTTGAAACACCTTTTCAATGACAACTTTATGCCGTTTTTCTGTCGTACGAATGAAGTCGTCGTTTGAGATTTCAAGCTGCTTCCACAGTTTTTGAATATCTGCCGCTGCGCGATCCACATACTCCTGAGGTGTAATGTTTTCCTGTTCAGCTTTTTGCTGAATCTTTTGTCCATGCTCGTCCGTTCCCGTTAAATAGCGAACATCGAACCCTTTTAATCTTTTGTAGCGTGCCATTGCATCTCCCGCGACTGTCGTATATGCATGGCCGATATGTAATTTTCCGCTCGGATAATAAATCGGTGTTGTAATGTAAAAAGTATTGTTTTCTTGCGGCATCTTGAAACCTCCTAATCAGAATGTCAAAAAGCTCCCGCCCAAAGGACGAGAGCGGCGATAAGTGCAAATCATATATGAATATTATTTATATTTATCCTTTATCTATGATACCATCTTAGCCTTTAAGATCAAGAATATATACATATGCCCTGAAAAAGAATAATTAAAATTAAAAATCTTTAATGAAAATAAAAAAAGTCTGTTCGTGTCGAATTTTGTCGTATATAATCAAATGAAATAAAAAACTTTGGTTCGAAAGTCTTGATTTAAAAGGATTTTTAGTAGGATAATAGCTTTATTAAATATTTATAAAATGCTGTTATTTCGGTAGTTTCCAAGACATTACTGACTATAAGAACTAATTCTTACAATCAATAGTAAACAAAATGATTGACGATTATTGGAAACCTTGTTATGCTATGAAGGTAAGGATTTTGTCGAATAATGACGAAGAAAAATATAATTTAAACAAATAAGTATCTCTTGGGAGGAGAATGTTTATGAAATCTACTGGTATTGTACGTAAAGTTGATGAATTAGGACGTGTAGTTATTCCTATCGAATTGCGTCGTACTCTCGGAATCGCAGAAAAAGATGCTCTTGAAATTTATGTTGATGATGAAAAAATCATCCTTAAAAAATATAAACCAAACATGACTTGCCAAGTAACTGGTGAAGTTTCTGATGATAACCTTAAACTTGCAGGCGGTAAATTGGTTCTTAGTAAAGAAGGCGCTGAGCAAATCATCAGCGAAATCCAAAACCAGCTTCAAAACCTTAAATAATCATTTCTTGTACAAAAAACGTTCTTGTTATGACACAAGAACGTTTTTTTATTGCTTAATATGGTAAGCATCGTACATTTCACGCTTTGGTACATTACGGTCGACTGCTGCTTTTTTAATGGCTTCTTTAGAAGTAGCGCCTTTCGAGATGTAATGCTCGACATGTTCTTTCGCAGTGAGGGTTTCCCACCATTGTTCTTCCTCATCTGCTTCTTCATTATTACTTCCTTCTACGACAAGACAAAACTCGCCGCGTATCTGATCCTCGTTTGCCCATTCGATGACCTCGGATATCGTTCCTCGGATAAACTCTTCATATTTTTTAGTGAGTTCACGCGTTACAGCAATTTCTCGATCCCCTAATATCTCTGCCATCGCTGACAAGGTTTCCTTCAATCTGTGAGGCGCTTCATAAAAAATGATCGTTTCCCGCCGTTTTTTAAGGGCTTCAAGCTCCTTCTTCTTTTCTTTTTTCTGTCTGTTGAGAAAACCGTAAAAGAAAAAAGGCTGCGGTACAATACCTGAAGCAATAAGAGCTGTTAATGCAGCGTTGGCTCCAGGCAACGGAACAACATAACCGCCTATATCCGTAAAATCTTTCACGATTTCAGCTCCAGGATCAGAAATTGTCGGCAGACCGGCATCACTGACAAGAGCAATGTTTTTTCCCGATTTCAGCCATTCAATAATTTTGTGCCCACTGCTTTCTTTATTGTGTTCATGATAGCTGACCAGCGGTGTTTCAATTTCATATACATGACAAAGCTTTTTCGTTTGCCTCGTATCTTCCGCAGCAATCGCATCCACTGATTTCAGCGTATCGATCGCCCGGAATGTCATATCCTCTAAATTTCCGATTGGGGTTGGGACCAAGTAAAGAATTCCCATGTCCGACTTTCCATTAAAGCTCATTTGGCGCCTTAACATATACAGCCTCCTTGCTGTTCCGCTTTTCTTCTATATAAAGCTCTTTTTTCTTTCGAGTTAGTTTTTTGAAATAATATTCAGCCTGCATAGCTTCCCGTTTGGTATCGAAAGCTTCAGCAAAAATCAATTCAACCGGACGTCTTACTTTTGTATACTTTGCGCCCTTTCCGTCATTGTGTGTTTTCACCCGTTTATGCAGATCGTTGGTATACCCGGCATACCAGCTATTGTCCCTACATTTCACGACGTAGAAGAAATGATTATTTGTCTCCATATAAAATGGTCCTGATCTCTTTTGTATATTCATTTTGTTCATCATAAACGAACAAAGGAGGAAGAATTTTTAAATCTGGACGCCCGCCTTTGATTCCTTCAACCAAAATGGTATTGGATTCTTTCCCTTGCTTCGGATAGACAAATTGCACACGCTTTGGCTCGATTTGATAAGCCTTCATCAGTTCAAAAATCTCCAGAAGCCGTCCCGGCCGGTGAACAAGTGCTGCTTTTCCTCCTTGTTTGAGCAGCTTGCTGCTGACTGAAATGACATCCTCCAGTGTGCAGTGGATTTCATGTCTTGCGATTCGGAGATGCTCGTTCATGTTTTGTTCAGTTTGTTTCGGCGTTTTAAAATACGGCGGGTTGCAGGTGACAACATCATATCGATTATGCCCCAGCTTCTCCGGCATGTTTTTCAAATCATCATGTATGATCTGAATCTGATCCTGCAGCTTATTGTACTCCACACTGCGAACAGCCATATCATGCAGCCGTTCTTGAATTTCGACTCCAAGAATATCTGCTTTTGATCTTGTACTGAGCAGCAGCGGCACAATGCCATTGCCGGTGCACAAATCAACAATTTTTCCTTTTTGTATCGGAACGTACGCAAATTTGGACAGAAGCACAGCGTCCAATGAAAAAGCAAACACCGTTGGACTTTGTATGATTTTCATGTCCTCTGCCAGCAAATAATCTAACCTTTCATCATCACGTAATGAAACCATCTTCTTATCCTTTCAGTACCTTTGAAAAAGGCTCCCGTCTTATGCGGAAGCCTTTTCCCTATTTTTTATTTAAGAATGACAGACAGAAAAGACAATCTTCTTTTCGAACACTTCCATAGTGGACATTGCAGATATGAAATCCTTCTTGATACAGTCGTGCCAGATTATCATATCCTTCCCCTATATCTGTTTGCTCTGTCTTCTGTGTTTTTGATTCTTTTTTATCAGCTTTGAACTTTTCAATCTGCTGCGTCGTATCGTCCAGCCGTTTGCGCAAATGCTTGTTTTCAAGCTGTAAATGATGATTTTCCTCGATCATCTCACCGATATGCTGCTTCAAATCCCCCAGCTGCCGGTACAGTGAACCAATTTGTTCTTCTAAGTTAATGACTGTATCAAATAACTCTTTTTTATCCAAGGTTCCACACCTCGTTAATCTGTGGTTTGTGCGGATACGACGCCCTCTTCCAAGAGCTCTTCCCAAGTATATTCTATCACTTTTTCACGGTTTATCAGTTCCACCTGAAGCACCCGTTCCAGAATATTTAGTCCGACGACCTTCGCGGGGCCGTTTGCTGTCGTAATCATTTCTCCAATATCCGGAAGCTGTTCTTTTGCGGTCTCATACTCATCGTTCTCATATTTTAAACAGCACATCAAACGTCCGCAAAGACCTGAAATCTTCGTAGGATTTAAAGACAAGTTCTGATCCTTGGCCATTTTAATGGAAACGGGTTCAAAATCTCCAAGAAACGTTGAACAGCAAAGCATTCTTCCGCAAGGACCGATTCCTCCGAGCATTTTCGCCTCATCCCTCACTCCGATTTGGCGCAGCTCAATTCTTGTCTTAAAGATAGAAGCCAAATCCTTTACAAGCTCTCTAAAATCCACTCGGCCGTCAGCAGTGAAGTAAAAAATGACTTTATTGCGATCAAACGTGAATTCAACATCAACCAGCTTCATATCCAAGCCGTGTTCAATTACTTTCTTTTGGCAGATATCAAATGCTGATAGTGCTTCTTGTTTATTCTCTTCTACAATGAGAAGATCGCGCTCGTCAGCCACACGTATCACTTTTCGAAGGGGAAGCACCACATCATGCTCATCCACCTGTTTATTTGCAATCACGACCTGGCCGTACTCAACGCCTCTGACAGTTTCTACAATTACGCAGCTGTCATGTTCTATATGAAATCCATTCGGATCAAAATAATATATTTTACCCGCTTTCTTAAAGCGGACACCAATTACATTGTACAAGCTTATCCCTCCTGCAACATTAACACCAAGTGCTCCATTAATCCTTGTACATTCACATTGGAATGAAGCCGTTTCTTTGCTTCTAAAACAGCAAGTATCTGATTCGTAACGCTTTGTTGTGTTGATTGTAGCGCATGCTGTTTTATTGATTGGAATAAGTCTTGATAAATCAATTTATCTTCATTTCCTATTTGGATGGACAACACATCACGATATATCAATAAGAGCATATCAAGACCCATTTCTTGATGGGTTTTTTCTTTGAAAAAGGGCATCCATTGATCTTGAATAAAGAAAAAAGCATGTCCTTTCCGCTGGTGTAGGACTTCATACAATTTTATCACTTTCGCTCTAGACTCTGCAAACTCATCATTTCGACTTAATTCGACTGCTTCTGCCACATTATTGGTCATGTTGGCCAGAAGCCTTGCCATATGAGGCGAGACGTCCTGTTCGATCAGTCTGTCTTCAATTGCTTTTGGCTGCAAAGGTTGAAAGGGAAGGGTTTGGCATCTTGAAATGATGGTATCCAATAACCTTTGGGGCTGCTCAGTGATGAGGATGGCCATTGTGTCTTTATTCGGTTCTTCTAAAAATTTCAGCAGGCTGTTCGCCGCATTTGCTGTCATTTGATCTGCGTGCGAAATAATATACAGCTTTTTATGCGATTCAAGCCCGGTCTTAGAAAACTCTTCTTGCAACGCTTGAATTTGCGCCTTTTTGATTGATAAGCCATCAGGCTGAACAAGATGGAGATCGGGATGGTTCCCCGACTCTATCCGTTTACAGTTTCGGCAGCTCTCACAAGGCTCCGCGCCATCCTCCAAACAAAAGAAGCTTTTTGCAAGAAGCAGCGCGGCATCAAGCTTGCCTGTTCCTTTTTTCCCCTCAAACAAATAAGCGTGTGATAATCTGTCCTTCTCAATACTATTATATAAAAGCTTCATCACTCTGGGCTGAAGCTCGCTCATTTCCTTCCAGGATATTGCCATTGTATCACTCTCTATGTGTAAAGGTTAATCAATAAACCTTTTATTTCGCCAATACGCTCCAGCAAATCAATTGCCGATTGTTCCTGATCCATCATCTCTTCTGTAAGCTGTATCAATTTTTCATCTATTTCTTTCACAAGTCCCAGCGTTCTGCTGTTCCCGTAAAGATCAAAGCTTTTCGACGTTTCATGTGAAAGGCCGCTGTCCACAGCTTCTTTGACAAAACGTTTCACAAGTCCTTTAAATCTCGCTAAGTCTTTAAAGTTCCGCGATTTCGTTAGCCTTTTTCCAAATGCCTCTATGTCGGATAACAGCCTGGTAAGCTGATCAAGCTTCAATTTGCTGCTTTGGTTTTCCATTGATGTTTTAAATGATGCTGTGATCTCAGATGTTTTCACAGAGGGAAGCTGCTTATTATCTATAAATGTACGTATATCTTTATTAATTTTCACAGTTTCAAATCCTTAAAATTGATGAAATTCATCGACTGGAAGGACAAATACTGTCGCTCCGCCAACTTCAACTTCGACTGGATAAGGGACATAAGAATCAGCATTTCCGCCCATTGGAGATACAGGGGCAATCATTTGGTCACGTTTCTGTCCGTTTTCTTTAATAAGACTCAACGCTTTATTGACGCGTATATCCTCAACACCAATCATAAACGTTGTATTGCCTGATTTAAGAAATCCTCCCGTCGTCGCAAGCTTTGTGACCCTGAAGTTGTGATCCGTTAAGGTTTTCAAAAGTCTGTTGCTGTCCTGATCTTGTACAACTGCCACTATCAATTTCATCTGTGAAGGCCTCCTTTAGATTGGAAACAACATGATCTCGTTTACATTATTATATCAACTATTGGGAAACAGGTCACAATTGAATTTTTTTCAATGCTTCATTGATCACCTTTAGAACATCCTGAACGACAAGGTCTTTAGATTGCCCGGCATCAACTGAATGGAATCTTTCCGGAAATCGTTTCATCAGCTCTTGATAACCTTCCTGTACCTTTGTATGAAAGTCCAGTTTTTCTAAATCGAGCCTATTTTTCTCCCGTGAGCCGTTTGCATAAATACGCTTCAGTCCTTCTTCCGGATCAATTGAAAAATAAACCGTTACATGGGGCATCATATCTCCAATGGCAAATTCATTAATGGACAGAACCTCATCAATTCCAAGTCCTCTTGCATATCCTTGATACGCAAGCGAACTGTCTATGAATCTGTCGCAAAGAACGACATGCCCCTCTTCTAAAGCAGGTTTTACTTTTTCAACTAAATGCTGGCGTCTCGCAGCCGCATATAAGAGAGCTTCTGTTTTTGGGTCCATTAATGTGTTGTGCTCATTCAGAATAACCTCTCGAATTTGTTCTGCAATATCTATTCCGCCCGGCTCTCGAGTTGCCATAACCTGAAGGCCTTCAGCTGACAGTATGTTTTTGATTTCCTGGAGAACAGTTGTTTTCCCCGCCCCTTCAGGACCTTCGAATGTAATAAATAAACCGCTCATGATTTCTCCTCTTCTATATAAACAAGTAGTTGTTTCTCTTTGATTTTCATATTCCCTTGAACATGCGTTTTCATGCTGATCAAGCGGCTGAGCTTTTGCACACTTTCTTTTGTTATTCTTTCTCCCGCCATAATCATCGGGATACCCGGAGGATAAGGGATGATATCCTCTGCATTCAGCCGGCCTGCCGCTTCCCCAAAGTCCACATATTCTTTCTTAAACGAATGTAAGACCTTTTTTTGATAAGGCAAGACAGTAACAGGCTGTGCTCCCCATTCAGCAAGCACAAACGGCTGATCCGGAGGCGTTTTCTCAATCTCCTCATCAATGCTTCTAATGGTTTCAGCGTTTATTCTCCGTTTTCCTCCCAGTGGGAGAACGAGCAGTACTTGATTTTCGTCAGCAAGCTCAGTGAATATGTTGGCACGCTCTAATATGCTTTGCAGTGTATAGCCAGAATGCCCGCGTTTTGAACGAATGGTAAGCTTCAGCGGGTCCGCTATAACCTGTGTATTAGCAGGGTTAACAGCTTCTGCATTTGTAAGTGAATCAAACGTTTGTTTAAGTGTTTGTATTCGCTGCAAAATGTCAGGAAGCTTTTGTTCTTCTTTAATATGCTGTACATAAGCACGGGCAATGTCTAACGAAGCCATAATCGGATAAGACGGGCTGCTGCTTTGTAATCGGTTTAAATACTCTGCCACCCGATCCCTGTTAACTCTGCAGCTGCTGTTGAGGTGCAAATAAGAGCCCATCGTCATGGCAGGCAACGTTTTGTGGGCCGACTGAACAACAATATCTGCCCCCATTTTTAAAGCTGAGACTGGAAAAGGCTCTCCTAAAATAAAATGTGCGCCATGTGCTTCGTCCACCAAAACAGGAATCCCGTAATGATGGGCCTCCGTAATGATTTCGGTCAAATCAGCACTATGTCCATAATATGTGGGATTGGTCAGTACCAAGCCTTTCGCATCAGGATATGCTGCCAAGGCTTCTTTAATTGTACCAAGCGGAACATGCATAGGCACATGCATCGCTGGATCAACGTCAGGTGCGAGATAAACCGGCTCTGCACCAGCCAAATCAACAGCATGAAATACAGACTTATGACAGTTTCTTTGAACCAAAATTGTATCACCAGGTTCACAAACAGATAAAATCATCGCTAAGTTTCCGACAGTCGTACCGTTCACCAGAAAAAAACTCTCGGCCGATTCATATAATTGACTGACAAGCTCTTGCGCTTCCTTAATTACCCCGGAAGGATGATGGAGATCATCCAGCCCTGCCAGTTCAGTTACATCAATGGTGAGAAGAGGATCGAATATTGACTTGGCGTCATCAAAAAAGACATCTCCATTGTGATGTCCCGGAACATGAAATGAATGAGAATTTCTTCTCGCATGTTGAATTAATGCTTTATATAAAGGTGTGTTCATGAAAACAATCCTTTGAATGTGTCTTCTTACACTTTATTATATCGTGCCTCTGACAGAACTTAAAGCCAGACTTACTGGTAACTATCTTTCCTTTATTGTAAGCAGCTTTTGCTTTAGGTCGCCTTCCATCATCATGAGCTCTTCTTCTGCCTGACGGCGTTTGATTCGTCCTTCTTCTTGTATAGTCAATGTTTCTTCAAGCGTGCTTATTAAGCTTTCCTGCACCTTTTTTAAGGTATCTATATCAACAAGGCCTCGTTCATTTGCCCGTACGGTTTCAATTGTATTGGTTTTTAAAAGCTCCGCATTTTTCAGCAAAAGCTCATTGGTTGTATCCGATACTTTCTGCTGTGCATCCACTGCATTCCGCTGCCTTAAAAGTGTCAGTGCGATCGTAACTTGATTTTTCCAAAGCGGAATCGCTGTCACAATGGATGACTGGATCTTTTCAGCTAACGCTTGGTTTGTATTCTGAATCAGTCTGATTTGCGGAGCACTTTGGATTGTAATTTGCCTGCTCAGCAGCAAATCGTGCACCCTTTTATCTAATCGGTCAGCAAATTGCATCAAATCATTTACTTCTTGAACGGCCATTTGGTTATGATCACTCGATTCAGCCTGTTGCTTCAGTTCAGGAATTGTTTTTGTTTTTAATTCCTCCAGCTTCAGTTCTCCTGCAGCAATATAAACATTCAGCGCTGCGAAATACTCTTTATTTTTTTCATATAACTGCTCTAATAGTTTATTGTCACTGATTAAAGCATTTTTAGAGTGCTCCAGCTTCAAGCTGATTCTGTCTATCTGCACGCTGGTCTTTTGATATTTAGACAGCACCTCTTGAAGAGAATTTGATACTCTTCCAAACATGCGTGCCAAAAAACCCTTTTTCTTAGATTGAAGATCATCAGGATTTACTTGCTCCAGCTTTTTCATCAGCTCTCCAAGTATTTCGCCAATCTCTCCGACATCCTTCTTTTGAACATGGTTAATCATATCATGAGAAAAGTTCAGCAGTTTAGACTGAGCTTGTGAACCGTATAAGACAATGCTTTGCATATTTTTATGATCAATCTGTCCCGCAAGCTGAATTGCTTTTTCCTTGTTTTCCTCGGGAAGAACATCAACAAGCCGTACTTGCTCTTTCTCTGCTTTTACAGCCTCCGAACCTGATATCTCTATATCACCACCAAAAGGGTCTGCCAATAATTCATCTATATGAAGGTCGCTTTGATCTCGGTTCATCGCTTTTACCCTCTTCCATTATTTCTTTAATGAATGTTTTGCTGCATCTAATTCAAATTGCAACTCGTCAATTTCATCACCCATTACTTGAGTTAAATCTTCCTCTAAACGCTTGGTCAATTCAGTAAGAGTAATGCGTGTCTCACTTAACGACATCGACAATTCTTTGCTTTTTTTCGGGTGAGATGATAGAAAAGCATACTTCTCTGTCAATTCAACAACCGAATCGAGAGTTTGATAAAAAAATCGCTCTGCCTGATAAAACCGCTTTGGCTCTTTTTTGGTTAGTAAATAAATCCTTCTGACAAGCCTAAGGATTTCCGCATTTTGCTTAAACATTTGAATGCTTTTAGCCTGAAACAATGCTTTTCTAAGACGTATGATTTTCCGCCTTGCTTCCTCTAGGTTTTTCTTAATGTAAGCATACTCTCTTCCTGTCAATTCATGCTTTTTAAGAAATAACCGTCTTGCATTCCAGATACCTGCTGTGTATACGACTGCTCCTGAAGCAAGCCCATAAACAAGAGATAAAAAAAGCGACTGATTTAAACCGAAAAAGCACAATATCCCTATGAAAACAAAAGTCGCACTGCTAGTTAAACTCCACATTAAAAAGTGAAAAAATCTCTGCATGAGATAATCGACTCCTGTGTCTATACTCAGTTTTAATATTATTATCTACTACGTTCAACCCTTAAACAAGTTTCATCTTCTTTTTATTATGAAGCGTACAAAAAAAGACCTTTTCAGGTCTATGAATATAATGGCGGTGTATGAATGCTCTTTAGTTTTTTCACGTAAAAGGCATAGTCAGGATCAGAAGTTGATGTAGAAATTACTTTTCTCTCACAATCTAAGCATATGAATTTCGTATAAAGATGAATGCCTCTATTCTTCTCTTGATCACAAATCACACATGTATGATTATGTTTAGCTGTTTCGTCCACCTTCTCCACCTCCGTACAATTAGCCTCCCCTTAAAACGGCTATTGTATACACTATTTAGATCTTTTTGAAACTTGGAATCAGTATATGGGCTATATAAGCTCTCGGTGTTTGTATTTGTTTGTTTTTCTCGATCTTGAGTAAACAAAAAACCCAGCTCAATGAGCTGGGTTTAAACTTGCTTGGCGGCGTCCTACTCTCACAGGGGGAAACCCCCGACTACCATCGGCGCTGAAGAGCTTAACTTCCGTGTTCGGTATGGGAACGGGTGTGACCTCTTCGCTATCGCCACCAAACAAATTGAGAGTGTTCTCTCAAAACTAGATAACAGGTATGACATCATTCAAAATGTGGTTAAGTCCTCGATCGATTAGTATCTGTCAGCTCCATGTGTCGC
>NZ_CP121861.1:95000-112500 GCF_029772985.1 Bacillus stercoris
AGGGCTGTTACCTCCTATGGCGGGCCTTTCCAGACCTCTTCATCTACCTCGTTCCTTTGTAACTCCGTACAGAGTGTCCTACAACCCCAAGAGGCAAGCCTCTTGGTTTGGGCTAATCCCGTTTCGCTCGCCGCTACTCAGGGAATCGCATTTGCTTTCTCTTCCTCCGGGTACTTAGATGTTTCAGTTCCCCGGGTCTGCCTTCTCATATCCTATGAATTCAGATATGGATACCACTCCATTACGAGTGGTGGGTTTCCCCATTCGGAAATCTCCGGATCAAAGCTTGCTTACAGCTCCCCGAAGCATATCGGTGTTCGTCCCGTCCTTCATCGGCTCCTAGTGCCAAGGCATCCACCGTGCGCCCTTTCTAACTTAACCGTTAAAAAGAATCACTATGTGATATCTTGTATTACTAATTGAATGTGATGTCTACTGTTATCTAGTTTTCAAAGAACACGTTGGTGGAGCCTAGCGGGATCGAACCGCTGACCTCCTGCGTGCAAAGCAGGCGCTCTCCCAGCTGAGCTAAGGCCCCATTATATAAGATGGTGGGCCTGAGTGGACTCGAACCACCGACCTCACGCTTATCAGGCGTGCGCTCTAACCAGCTGAGCTACAGGCCCATCTTAACTTATTTAAGGAACAAAGTTCCTTCAAAACTAAACAAGACAGGGAACGTTCTGTTTATAAGACCCAAGGTCTTATATTCCGTATAATATCCTTAGAAAGGAGGTGATCCAGCCGCACCTTCCGATACGGCTACCTTGTTACGACTTCACCCCAATCATCTGTCCCACCTTCGGCGGCTGGCTCCTAAAAGGTTACCTCACCGACTTCGGGTGTTACAAACTCTCGTGGTGTGACGGGCGGTGTGTACAAGGCCCGGGAACGTATTCACCGCGGCATGCTGATCCGCGATTACTAGCGATTCCAGCTTCACGCAGTCGAGTTGCAGACTGCGATCCGAACTGAGAACAGATTTGTGGGATTGGCTTAACCTCGCGGTTTCGCTGCCCTTTGTTCTGTCCATTGTAGCACGTGTGTAGCCCAGGTCATAAGGGGCATGATGATTTGACGTCATCCCCACCTTCCTCCGGTTTGTCATAAGCAGTCACCTTAGAGTGCCCAACTGAATGCTGGCAACTAAGATCAAGGGTTGCGCTCGTTGCGGGACTTAACCCAACATCTCACGACACGAGCTGACGACAACCATGCACCACCTGTCACTCTGCCCCCGAAGGGGACGTCCTATCTCTAGGATTGTCAGAGGATGTCAAGACCTGGTAAGGTTCTTCGCGTTGCTTCGAATTAAACCACATGCTCCACCGCTTGTGCGGGCCCCCGTCAATTCCTTTGAGTTTCAGTCTTGCGACCGTACTCCCCAGGCGGAGTGCTTAATGCGTTAGCTGCAGCACTAAGGGGCGGAAACCCCTAACACTTAGCACTCATCGTTTACGGCGTGGACTACCAGGGTATCTAATCCTGTTCGCTCCCCACGCTTTCGCTCCTCAGCGTCAGTTACAGACCAGAGAGTCGCCTTCGCCACTGGTGTTCCTCCACATCTCTACGCATTTCACCGCTACACGTGGAATTCCACTCTCCTCTTCTGCACTCAAGTTCCCCAGTTTCCAATGACCCTCCCCGGTTGAGCCGGGGGCTTTCACATCAGACTTAAGAAACCGCCTGCGAGCCCTTTACGCCCAATAATTCCGGACAACGCTTGCCACCTACGTATTACCGCGGCTGCTGGCACGTAGTTAGCCGTGGCTTTCTGGTTAGGTACCGTCAAGGTACCGCCCTATTCGAACGGTACTTGTTCTTCCCTAACAACAGAGCTTTACGATCCGAAAACCTTCATCACTCACGCGGCGTTGCTCCGTCAGACTTTCGTCCATTGCGGAAGATTCCCTACTGCTGCCTCCCGTAGGAGTCTGGGCCGTGTCTCAGTCCCAGTGTGGCCGATCACCCTCTCAGGTCGGCTACGCATCGTCGCCTTGGTGAGCCGTTACCTCACCAACTAGCTAATGCGCCGCGGGTCCATCTGTAAGTGGTAGCCGAAGCCACCTTTTATGTTTGAACCATGCGGTTCAAACAACCATCCGGTATTAGCCCCGGTTTCCCGGAGTTATCCCAGTCTTACAGGCAGGTTACCCACGTGTTACTCACCCGTCCGCCGCTAACATCAGGGAGCAAGCTCCCATCTGTCCGCTCGACTTGCATGTATTAGGCACGCCGCCAGCGTTCGTCCTGAGCCAGGATCAAACTCTCCGATAAAGTAGTTTGACTGACTACGCACATTGCTGTGCGATTTATAAAAATGAATTAACAGGTACGTTTTGTCTTGTTTAGTTTTCAAAGAACTTTGTTTACCGCTCGTTTAAGCGACTTTATTATCATAACATTTACCGCCGCTACTGTCAACAACTTTTTAGCATTTTCTTTTCAAAAAAGCTGTTCGTCATCAGCGACGTATATTAGAATAACACCTTCAGTTGTCTAAGTCAATACATAATATCAATTAAATGATAAATTGCTTAATGACGACTAACGCAGCTATTCCGGGTATTCCTAAAATTCCGCTGATAGCTGTTGTAACCAGATTAATCGGCACATGAATGCCAAGACTGCCGCCAAACATATTTACACAAACCAGCAGCAAAGCACCTGCCACAAATTTAACAGCTGTGATGCCAATCCACTTTAAAGGCTTTGCAGCTGAACCTGATAAAAAAAGAAGAATAACCAGTCCTAAAATAATTCCAACAATAAAAATAGGCTCCATGAATCTTCTCATCTCCTTCGCTTGTTCTAGTACAAGCTTATGAGAAGATCCAGGAGTTTAGACCACTTACTTCCACCGGCTGATTTTTAAATTTCGCTGCTTCGCTTCCCTTAAGTAAAAAAAATACTTCGCTTCAGCTACTTTCAGTTCGTATAACACTTCAGCAGACGGTTCTAAGCTTTTTTCGACCAGCTTCTTCTGCCTGTTCCACTCTTCCTTTTGCTTAAAAAGCTGCTCGATTAGTTTTTCATCAAACTCTCTTCTCAATGTTTTCTTGCGAAGAAAACCCATGGATCGCTTTTTCCTCCTTACAATTCACGTCTTCCTTCAAGTGCTTTAGAAAGAGTGACCTCATCAGCATATTCCAAATCACCGCCGACGGGCAGTCCGTGGGCAATACGGGAGAGCTTAATACCAGACGGCTTGAGGAGCCTTGATATATACATCGCCGTTGCTTCCCCTTCTATATTAGGGTTTGTCGCGAGAATCACTTCAGTCACTTGATCATCCTGTAATCGTTTTAACAATTCTGGTATTTTAATATCCTCCGGTCCGATGCCGTCCATTGGAGAAATAGCGCCGTGAAGAACGTGATACTGTCCATTGTATTCCTTCATTTTCTCCATAGCGATAACATCCTTAGGGTCTTGCACAACACAGATAACAGATTTATCCCTGCGCGTATCTTCACATATATAGCAAGGGTCCTGATCTGTAATATGCCCGCAAACTGAACAATATGTCAGATTGCGTTTCGCATTTACTAATGCTTTCGCAAAATCTAATACCACATCTTCTTTCATACCTAGAACAAAAAAAGCCAGACGAACCGCTGTTTTCGGTCCGATCCCTGGCAATTTCATAAAGCTGTCTATCAGCTTTGATATTGGTTCAGGATATTGCATGTTCTTTTATCCCCCTAGAATAAACCTGGCATGTTCATTCCTTTTGTAAATTGACCCATTGTTTCGTTTGTGATTTCGTCAACTTTTTTCAAAGCTTCATTCGTTGCAGCAAGCACTAAATCTTGAAGCATATCAATATCTTCCGGATCAACGACTTCTTCTTTGATGATAACATCCAGGATTTCTTTTTGGCCGTTTGCTTTTACTGTTACCATACCGCCGCCTGCAGTTCCTTCAACAACCTTTTCTGCAAGCTCTTCTTGAGCCTTCGCCATGTCCTTTTGCATTTTTTGCATTTGTTTCATCATTTTTTGCATATTACCCATTCCGCCACGCATAGCATTCACTCTCTTTCATTTTGTTAGTCTTTTATTTCAATTAAATCCGCTCCGACAAGCTTTTTCGCTTCGGCAATAAGCGGGTCTTCTTCAGCCGGTTCATTTGATCCTTCATTTTCCTGCTGATGATCTTCTAAAAATTCTTCTCTTATTTTACCCCATTGTGCTTCTGGAACGCCAATCAAATCCATTCTTTTTCCGAGCATCGATTCTAAAATCTGCTCAAGATTAGTTCGGACTCCGTTGTTATCCTCAGCGACCATTTTACAATGAATTTCATATTTGAATTTCAGGACAAATGCCGCGGAGGCGGCAGCCACAGGTTCACTGTCATTCAGCAAAGCGGCATGTGATACTTTGTTTTGCTGTTTGAGATGTGCAAGAAGCTTGCCCCAGCTGTTTCTAAGCAGATCAAGGTCAGGTCTTGTGGCTTCTTTCAAAATCTCATGGATTCTGCCTACTGGCGCTTTGTAATTGGATTTCCCGCCCTTTGGCACACGCGGCGTTTCTTTTTTGGGGCTTTCCGCAGCCGCTTTTATGCCCGTTGTTTTAAGCCGCTCTACTTCCTGTTCAAGTTGCTGAATTTTTTTCATCAGCATGTCCACTTCCGGGAGGTCAGCAGCAGATTGATGTGAGGTTTGGCAAATCTTCACCACGGCCACTTCGAAAAAGATACGCGGATGATTTGTCCATTTCATTTCCTGATGGCTCTTGTTCAGAATATCAATCATTTCATATATGGCCTGAGCCGGAATTTGTTCACTTAGTCCCCGGAACGTTTCATCGACTTTTACTTTTTCAAGCACTCCCTCTAAGCCAGGAGCTGTTTTATACAGCAGCATATCCCTGAAATAGAAAATCATATCTTCTATCAGCTTAGCTGGATCTTTCCCTTGCTGTAGCAATTCATTTAATGTTTCCAGTGCGTCAGAAACATTTTTATCATGCAAGGATTGCGCAAGCTTCCCGATATACAATTGAGAAACAGCACCCGTAATCAAAAGCGCATCCTCGACTTTCAGGACATCACCGCTGAATGATACGGCCTGATCAAGAAGGCTCAGGGCATCCCTCATCCCTCCGTCCGCAGCACTCGCAATAATATCCAGCGATCCTTCCTCCACTTGCAGCTGTTCGGCATCAACAATTTTATTCATGCGCCCTACAATCGCTTGGGAGGTAATTCGTTTAAAGTCAAAACGCTGACATCTGGAGATAATGGTTAAAGGGATTTTGTGCGGTTCAGTTGTTGCTAGAATGAAAATACAATGCTCCGGCGGCTCTTCTAATGTTTTTAGTAATGCATTAAAGGCGCCGATAGAAAGCATATGCACCTCATCTATGATATATACCTTATACGTGACAGCCGATGGGGCAAACTTCACTTTATCGCGAATATCACGAATCTCATCAACACCGTTATTAGATGCGGCGTCAATTTCTATGACATCGGATATTGACCCGTTTGTTATCCCTTTACAGGCCGTACATTCGTTGCATGGCTCATCAACAGGAGCATGTTCACAGTTAACAGCCTTGGCAAATATTTTGGCTGCACTGGTTTTTCCGGTTCCTCTAGGCCCGGAAAACAGATAGGCGTGAGAAAACTTTTTTTGCAAAAGGGCATTTTGCAGCGTTTTTGTAATGTGTTCTTGTCCGACCACATCTTCAAAGCGCTGAGGCCTGAATACTCGATATAAAGCTTGGTAACTCACGGGTTTGCCCTCCTCCGTTATTCATCATTCCCATTATACATGAACCTTGTTTCGATTCCAAAAGCTCTTTTTACATAACAAAAGACTCACCTAATCTTAGGTGAGTCTGAAAATTTGATGATTGATTTACCGTGCACCTTCTGTCGATTCGCTACCCTAAGCGTTACTTAAGCAGTTAGCTCGGCCCAGGCAACCCTGCGGCACATGAGAGGTTTCACTTAATGCTGCTTCCTTCCGGACCTGACATGGTTCATGAATTCCCATTGCGCAGGACCCAAGCGTCAACACCACTTACTTAAGGCAGGCCTTAAAGTAAACGAACCTCGAGAAGGGATTCGGCCCCGCTAGAGCGGATTGCGGGTACAGGGCACCGCTACCTCCCCGCTTAGCACGGCAAAATAAATATCAAATTTTATGTTGCATCTATTACGATGCACACTTAAGTATATCTGTTTCCCCTAAAAATTGCAACCGTACTATTCAGACAAGTTTTTCCTGGCAGCTTTCTTCTTTTTTCTTAGTTCTCTGAAAAACGCACTGAGCATTCCGCCGCATTCTTCCTCAAGCACACCGCTCACCACTTCAGCCTGATGATTAAAGCGTTCCTCCTGAAGAAGATTCATTAACGTACCTGAACAACCTCCTTTCGGATCGAATGCGCCAAATACCACTTTTTCCACTCGTGAAAGCACAACGGCACCAGCACACATCGGACAAGGCTCGAGCGTCACATAAAGAGTCGCCCCTTCCAGCCGCCATGTTCCCAATGCCTTACACGCTTCATCAATCACGAGCATTTCTGCATGAGCGATCGATCGCTGCTCCGTCTCTCTTAAATTATGTGCACGCGCTATAATTTCATCATTAACGACAAGCACCGCGCCTATTGGCACTTCACCTTTCTCTCCAGCCTTTTTCGCTTCTTTAATTGCTTCTTTCATATAAAGTTCATCTTGTGTCATTAGAATAAGCTCTCTTTTCAAAGTTTTTTCATTGCCTAAAAAGGCTACATATTAACTATAACTGAAACGGAAAGGAGACTGTCGATTGTCCAAAGCAGACACAGCCCTTCTCATTGTAGACATGATCAATAATTTTGAATTCGATATGGGAGAAACCCTTGCTAAAAAAACAGAAAAAATCGTTCCTCATATTTTATCATTAAAGGAGCACGCGAGACAAAATGACTGGCCGATTATTTACATCAATGATCATTATGGACTATGGCAAGCTGATATTAAAAATATTCAGCAAGAATGTACAAATGAAAAAAGCAAGGATATCATCACAAAGATAGCTCCGGAAGATGCTGATTATTTTTTAATCAAACCTAAACATTCCGCTTTTTACGAAACTGCACTTCATACTCTTCTGACTGAATTGCAGGTGAGACAAATCATCATAACAGGTATAGCCGGCAATATATGTGTGCTGTTTACCGCTAATGACGCTTACATGAGGGAATACAGCATCACAATTCCTAAGGACTGCATCGCCTCAAACAGTGACGAGGATAATGAATTCGCCTTAACTATGATGGAGAATGTTCTTTTCGCAGAAATTACGACGGAAAAACAAATTACAGAAAAATAAACATGATCAGCGCTTTTCTTTCATACATTGATAGCGATATGAAAGGAGGCGTTTTTCATTCAAATTTATGTAGTAAAACAAGGCGACACTCTTTCTGCTATCGCTTCACAACACAGAACAACCGTAAGTGAGATCGCAGAAACGAATGAAATACCGAATCCCGACAGCCTTGTTGTCGGACAAACCATCGTTATTCCAATTGCCGGCCAGTTCTATGATGTGAAGCGAGGTGATACCCTAACATCCATCGCCCGACAGTTCAATACAACAGCAGCCGAGCTCGCCAGGATTAACCGCATCCAATTAAATACCGTGCTTCAGATTGGTTTCCGTTTATACATCCCTCCAGCTCCTAAACGGGATATCGAATCAAATGCTTATTTGGAGCCACGCGGAAATCAAGTCAGCGAAAATCTCCAGCAGGCTGCCAGAGAAGCGTCGCCCTACTTAACGTACTTGGGTGCATTCAGTTTCCAGGCACAGCGTAACGGAACATTAGTCGCACCGCCTTTAACGAATTTAAGGAGCATTACAGAAAGTCAAAATACAACATTGATGATGATTATAACGAACTTAGAAAACCAGGCATTTAGCGATGAGCTCGGACGGATCCTTTTGAACGACGAAACTGTAAAAAGAAGGCTTCTAAATGAAATAGTCGAGAACGCCAGAAGGTATGGCTTCCGTGACATTCATTTCGACTTTGAATATTTGCGGCCCGAGGATAGAGAAGCCTATAATCAATTTCTGCGCGAAGCGAGGGATCTTTTCCATCGAGAGGGCTTAGGCATTTCCACGGCTCTAGCTCCTAAAACAAGTGCAACACAGCAGGGCAGATGGTATGAAGCTCATGATTACAGGGCACATGGCCAAATTGTCGACTTTGTTGTTCTCATGACATATGAATGGGGCTATAGCGGCGGGCCGGCTCAAGCAGTTTCTCCAATTGGCCCTGTCCGGGATGTCATAGAATATGCTTTGACTGAAATGCCAGCGAACAAAATCGTCATGGGCCAGAATTTATATGGATATGACTGGACGCTGCCATATAAAGCAGGGGGAACTCCGGCAAGAGCAGTAAGCCCTCAGCAAGCTATTGTCATAGCTGATCAGAACAATGCTTCCATTCAGTATGACGAAACCGCTCAAGCTCCTTTCTTCCGCTATACTGATGCACAAAACAGAAGGCACGAGGTATGGTTCGAGGATGCCCGCTCAATCCAAGCAAAATTCAATCTGATTAAAGAACTGAATTTAAGAGGCATCAGCTATTGGAAGCTGGGTCTTTCCTTCCCACAAAACTGGCTGCTGCTGTCTGATCAATTTAATGTTGTCAAATTGACGTTTCGATAAATTGGAAACGTCTTTTTTTCATGGGGGCACCCAAGGGTTGTGATACAATATGAAGGTCGGTAACTGACGCACGTTTTTCAGATATAAGGAGGATTCCGATGAATACAGCCCCTTTTATTGCAATAGAAGGTCCTATCGGGGCAGGAAAAACAACCCTCGCAACGATGCTCTCACAAGAGTTCGGATTCCCTATGATCAATGAGATTGTAGAGGATAACCCGTACCTTGATAAGTTTTATGACAATATAGAGGAATGGAGCTTCCAGCTCGAGATGTTTTTTCTTTGTCACAGATACAAACAGCTTGAAGACACCAGTGATCACTTTTTAAAAAAGGGACAGCCTGTGATAGCTGATTATCATATTTATAAAAATGTGATTTTTGCGGAACGCACCCTGTCTCAACATCAGCTGGAAAAGTACAAAAAGATCTATCACCTACTAACGGATGATCTGCCAAAGCCGAATTTCATCATTTACATAAAGGCCAGTCTGCCTACATTGCTACACCGCATTGAAAAACGCGGGCGTCCCTTTGAGAAAAAAATTGAAACAAGCTATTTGGAGCAGTTGATTTCAGATTATGAAGTCGCCATCAAGCAGCTGCAGGAAGCAGATCCTGACCTTACAGTGTTAACCGTAGATGGCGATTCAAAGGATTTCGTTTTAAATAAGAGCGACTTTGAACGCATTGCCGCCCATGTAAAGGAGCTTATCGTATGAAGGAACATCATATTCCTAAGAATTCAATTATTACAGTAGCAGGAACAGTAGGTGTCGGAAAATCGACTTTAACCAAAACTTTAGCTAAACGGCTTGGATTTAAAACATCTTTGGAGGAAGTTGATCATAATCCATACTTGGAAAAGTTCTATCATGATTTTGAACGTTGGAGCTTTCACCTTCAAATTTATTTCTTAGCTGAACGCTTCAAAGAGCAGAAAACGATTTTTGAAGCCGGCGGAGGATTTGTACAGGATCGTTCGATTTATGAAGATACAGGGATTTTCGCAAAAATGCATGCTGATAAAGGGACAATGTCAAAGGTTGATTATAAGACTTACACAAGCCTTTTCGAAGCAATGGTAATGACACCGTATTTCCCGCACCCAGATGTGTTGATCTATTTAGAAGGAGATCTGGAGAATATTTTAAACCGGATTGAGCAACGCGGCCGTGAGATGGAGCTTCAGACTAGCCGATCTTATTGGGAAGAAATGCATACACGCTATGAAAACTGGATAAGCGGTTTTAACGCCTGCCCTGTTTTAAAACTTCGCATTGAAGATTATGATCTGCTGAACGACGAAAACTCGATTGAAAATATTGTAGATCAAATTGCTTCAGTTATTCATGATAATCAAAAAAAGTGAATCTCAGTCGAGATTCACTTTTTCAGTATAATAAAAAATCCGTCGCACCGAATGCAACGGACAAAACAATCTCCAATATATGCTTGTGTTTCATTAGAATTAAAATCAATATGGCGGAGGAAGAGGGATTCGAACCCCCGCGGGCTTTGACACCCCTGTCGGTTTTCAAGACCGATCCCTTCAGCCGGACTTGGGTATTCCTCCGTATCGACAAGACTTACTATATCATGTATGTTCTCATGTGGTCAAGCATTTTTAAAAACTTTTTTTGTTTTTATGAAAATGTCGTGTTTTTATAAGCAAAAAGGCGCACCTTGTTAGGCACGCCTTTAATTCATTTATGGTTTCATTACTTCTCTATTCCCCATATAAGGACGAAGCACCTTCGGAATCACAACGCTTCCGTCTTCCTGCTGATAATTTTCTAAGATAGCGGCAACTGTTCTTCCAACCGCCAGTCCTGAACCGTTCAGTGTGTGTACATGCTCAGGCTTGCCTTTCGCTTCACGTCTAAAACGAATGTTCGCACGTCTTGCCTGGAACGCTTCGAAGTTACTGCAAGAAGAGATTTCTCGATATGTGTCTTGGCTCGGAATCCAAACTTCGATATCGTATTTTTTCGCAGCCGTAAAGCCCAAGTCACCCGTACACATGCTCATGACACGGTATGGAAGCTCAAGCAGCTGAAGAACCCGTTCTGCTTGGTTTGTAAGCTTCTCTAATTCCTCATAAGAATCTTCAGGCTTCACAAACTTCACAAGCTCAACTTTATTAAATTGGTGCTGACGAATTAATCCGCGTGTGTCACGTCCTGCTGAACCAGCTTCAGAACGGAAGCAAGCACTGAATGCCGCGTAATTGATCGGCAGGCTGTCACCTGAAAGGATTTCATCGCGATGCATGTTTGTAATCGGTACCTCTGCAGTCGGAATTAAGAAGTAATCTTCCTCCCTGATTTTAAATGCATCCTCTTCAAATTTAGGAAGCTGCCCCGTTCCCGTCATGCTCGCACGGTTAACCATATATGGCGGGATCACTTCAGTATAGTTATACTCATCCACATGGAGATCAAGCATAAAGTTATAAAGCGCGCGCTCCAGACGAGCACCTAACCCTTTATAGAACACGAAACGGCTTCCTGTTACTTTGGCAGCACGTTCGAAATCCAGAATACCCAGCTCATCCGCAATATCCCAGTGCGGCTTTGGCTCGTAAGCAAATGAAGGTTTTTCACCCCATTTACGCACTTCTATGTTGTCATCTTCTGTTTCACCGACAGGTACAGACTCATGCGGGATATTCGGGATGGAAAGAAGAATTGTATCAAGCTCAGCTTCCACTGTTCTTAATTCTTCATCAAGTTTTTTAATTTCTTCGCCGACTTCACGCATTTCTTTAATAATGTGGTCCGCGTCTTTTTTCTCACGTTTCAGCACAGCAACCTGCTGAGACACTTCATTCCGTTTTCCTTTTAACTCTTCAACCTTGCCGATAAGCTCTCTTCGTCTGTCATCTAACGCCTCAAACTTATCAAAATCAGTTAAGTCTTCGCCTTTGTGAACAAGCTTCGCTTTAATCTCTTGAAAATTTGCTCTCAGCATTTTCGTATCAAGCATGCGAAACACTCCTTTTTATTGATTTGTCGAAAATAAAAAGAGCCCTCATCCCCATAAAGGGACGAGAGCTCTCGCGTTGCCACCCTGATTGAAAACAAATCAATGACTCGTTTTCCACTTTCACACATAACGGTTATCCCGTAAATGCCTACTTGTTTCAGCATTTCGCTCAAGGATGGATTCAGACAGCATCTTTCACCGATTCGCACCAACCATCGGCTCTCTTAGAAAGAGAGGCTCCCTACTAGTTCCTATCAACGCTTTTCGATCTTTATTTGTGCTTATAATGTACTATAAGTTTCCACAGCTTTCAACTGTTTTATACAAGTGCCTTCTGTTTGTATTCCTCAACCATTTGAACAAACAGTTGTGTCACTCGGTGATCTTCCGTCAGTTCCGGATGGAATGAGCAACCAAGGAATTGCCCCTGTTTCGCGGCTACAATACGACCATTATGCTCCGATATAACTTCAACATTTTCACCAGCTTCTAAAATATGCGGCGCACGGATGAATACCCCAGTAAAAGGCTCATCCAAGCCTTTAATTGTTAAATCCGCTTCAAAGCTGTCAACCTGCCGGCCAAATGAATTGCGTTCTACAACCACGTTCAAAAGGCCTAAATGAGGATTATCTGAACCAGCAATTTCTTTTGCTAATATAATTAATCCGGCACATGTTCCAAACATCGGCTTACCCTGAGCAGCGAATTCACGAAGCGGGTCCATGAATTGATACGTATCGATCAAACGGCGCATCGTCGTGCTCTCACCGCCCGGCAAAATCAACCCGTCAATTTCGTTCAGCTGCTCCGGACGTTTTACGACAAGACCAGCGGCTCCGCATGCTTCAATCGCATGGATGTGCTCTCTAACTGCTCCTTGAAGTCCTAGTACACCTATTGTTAACATGTCAGCAGCACTCCTATATTCTTACCAGCCGCGTTCTTGCATACGCTGTTCTGGAAGTAAGTTTGAGATTTCAATCCCTTTCATTGCAGTACCAAGCTCTTTTGACAGCTCAGCGATCAATTTGTAATCAGTGAAGTGAGTTGTTGCTTCCACAATTGCTTTCGCAAATTTAGCAGGGTTATCTGATTTGAAAATACCAGAACCAACAAATACTCCATCAGCACCAAGCTGCATCATGAGAGCAGCATCAGCTGGAGTTGCAACGCCGCCAGCGGCAAAGTTAACGACAGGAAGCTTGCCGTCTTTTTTTATTTGAAGAAGAAGCTCGTAAGGAGCACCTAAGTTTTTCGCTTCTGTCATGAGTTCATCCTCACTCATCGCAACTACTTTGCGTACTTGAGCGTTCACTTTGCGCATATGGCGAACAGCCTCAACAATATTACCCGTTCCAGGCTCACCTTTAGTACGAAGCATAGAAGCGCCTTCCGCAATACGGCGTGTTGCTTCACCAAGATCACGGCAACCACAAACAAAAGGAACTGTGTATTCATTTTTATTTAAATGAAATTCTTCGTCAGCCGGAGTCAGAACTTCACTTTCATCAATATAGTCAACACCCATAGCTTCAAGCACACGCGCTTCAACAATATGTCCGATACGCGCTTTTGCCATTACCGGGATAGATACTGCATTCATTACTTCTTCCACGATTGTAGGGTCAGCCATACGGGCAACTCCTCCAGCCGCACGAATATCAGCCGGCACACGTTCTAGCGCCATTACAGCGACAGCTCCAGCCTCTTCAGCAATTTTCGCTTGTTCCGCATTAATGACGTCCATGATGACGCCGCCTTTTTGCATTTCTGCCATTCCGCGTTTTACACGTTCAGTACCTGTTTGAGCCATTTCTTGGTCCCCCTAATCAAGGTATAGTTATATGATTTCTAATCCTTATTGTATCCTAGAAATCCAATATTTCATATGGATATATATTATTTTATTCGGTTTTTGGCGCTTTGAAAATCATTTTTTATTAAAAATTGGGTTTTTTCAGTATATTAAGCGAAAGAGCCCTAACATCCATCAGAGCTCTTTCAATTGATTAAAACCAGCCGGTTACCGTATCAACAATACTTCCCCAAATACCAGCGAAAAATCCGCCGATACTGCGCATTGTCAGAACAAACCAGTTTGCTTTTTCTACATTTTCTTTTGTCACAAGGTCTACGCCAGCCAGATCGCTGTTAAGGAATCCGTAATCCTTTTCATCTCCTGTGTATTCCGCAGTCAGCTTCCCAACCTTGGTTCCTTTTTTCACAGGAGCAGTTAAGTTGTCTTTATTCAATGTGACCTTCGCTTTGTAATTCTTTTCTTCACCATTTTTGACAGGAAGAGAGAACGCCTTGTTTGTCACAATGCCTACTTCTTTCTCTTTACCCTTATCAACTGAAATTGTTTTATGGCCTTTTACTTGATCGCCTTTAGCATAAATTTCTTTCATGGAGAAATTGTCGAAAGCATAATCAAACATTTTTTTCGTTTCATCGAAACGGCCTGTATGAAGGTTGCCCTTTGCGTTTAATACAACAGTGATGACACGCATACCGTTGCGTTCAGCTGTTCCTGTAAAGCATGAACCTGCAGAGTCAGTAGAACCTGTTTTCAGTCCGTCTACAGTCGCTTTTTTATACTCGCTGACAAGCCCCTTCAGCATAAAGTTCCAGTTCGGCATGTCCATTTCATCATCGGTGCCTTCTCTGAATTTCGTTTTGGCGATACTGGAAGTCTCCAGAATCTCAGGGTAGTCAGTAATTAAGTGATCCGCAAGAATCGCCATATCCTTTGCAGAAACTTCACTCTCTTCATTTACGCTTGTCCCCTCAGGCTGATGCCCGTGAAGGTCTTTATTCTCAAGACCTGTTGCATTAACAAATTTGTAATCTGTTAAGCCTAGTTCTTTTGCTTTTGCATTCATTTTTTCAACAAACTTAGTTTCAGAACCGGCAACGATTTCTGCAATCGCAATAGCAGCAGCATTTGCAGAATAAATTGCTGTAGCTTGATATAATTCTTTTACTGTGTATTTCCCGTCTTTCCGAAGAGGAACGTTTGATAAGCTGTTATCTTGGGAAATTTCATACACATAGTCATCAGGCGTATAGGTTTGGTCCCATTTCACTTTACCTTGATCAATTGCTTCTAATAACAGATATTCTGTCATCATTTTTGTCATACTCGCAATTGGCAGTCTCTTATCTGCATTTTTACTGTACAGAATTTTACCTGAAGAAGCTTCGATCATAATAGCAGCAGATGCATTGATATCAATTGGATCGCTGGCTGCTTTTGCTTTTGACATTGGAGCCAGACACGTGACAGCTAGGGTTAACACAACCAATGACATCAGTAGCTGTTTACATTTCTTGATGTTCAATCGTACGACCTCCGTATTTCATTTTCTTCATCTATAATTAAGCCGTTAAGGACATTTTCAATGCACAACAGTATAAATTTTATCATAATCAGTATAAAAAAAATAGACAGAGTCAGAGACCCTGTCAAATGTTTTTAATTTGTAACAATTTATTATGAAATTGTATAGTTAGGTGATTCTTTTGTAATCTGTACGTCATGCGGATGGCTTTCGCGAAGTCCTGCTCCAGTCATGCGAATGAACTGAGCTTCTTCTCTTAGCGCACGAAGATCTTTAGATCCGCAATATCCCATACCGGAACGAAGGCCTCCAACTAGCTGATAAACAGTTTCTTCAACTGGTCCTTTGTAAGGTGTGCGTCCTTCAATTCCTTCAGGAACAAATTTTTTGTTTTCTTCTTGGAAGTAACGATCTTTACTTCCTTTTTCCATTGCAGCAACTGATCCCATGCCGCGGTATACCTTAAATCTTCTGCCTTGGTAGATTTCAGTTTCACCAGGGCTTTCCGATGTGCCTGCAAGCAAGCTTCCGAGCATAACGGCATGTCCGCCGGCTGCCAACGCTTTAGTGATATCGCCAGAGAATTTAATTCCGCCGTCAGCGATGATTGTTTTGCCGTGTTTTCTTGCTTCAGTCGCACAATCATAAATTGCTGTAATTTGCGGAACACCGACACCAGCTACAACACGTGTAGTACAAATTGAACCAGGTCCGATTCCAACTTTGACAACGTCTGCTCCAGCTTCGATAAGCGCTCTTGTTGCTTCAGCGGTTGCCACGTTACCAGCGATAATATTTAATTCAGGATACGTTTCACGGATTTTTGTGACTGTGTTTAAAACGCCTTGAGAATGTCCGTGAGCTGTATCGATAACAATCACATCCACATTGGCTTCAACAAGCTTTTTGACGCGAGTCATTGTATCACCAGTTACGCCAACTGCCGCACCAACGATCAGACGGCCGTGAATGTCTTTAGATGAGTTCGGGAACTCAATGACTTTTTCAATATCTTTAATGGTGATAAGACCTTTTAATTTGTTCTGGTCATCTACGAGAGGAAGCTTTTCAATTTTATGTTTCTGCAAAATCTTTTCAGCTTCATCCAGAGTAGTTCCTACAGATGCAGTAACAAGCTCTTCTTTTGTCATGACATCACTGATTTTCATTGAGTAGTCAGAAATAAAGCGAAGGTCACGGTTTGTAATAATTCCAACAAGCTTCTGGTCTTCTTCGTTATTTACAATCGGAACACCGGAAATTCTGTATTTCCCCATCAAATGCTCCGCATCAAATACTTGGTGATCAGGAGTTAAAAAGAAGGGATTTGTGATAACGCCGCGCTCAGAACGCTTTACTTTATCAACTTGTTCAGCCTGCTGTTCAATGGACATATTTTTGTGAATGATGCCCAAGCCGCCCTGTCTTGCCATTGCAATTGCCATTGCTGATTCTGTTACAGTGTCCATACCTGCGCTGATGACAGGAATATTTAGCTTTAACGTTTTTGTAAGTTCTACAGATAAATCCACATCACGCGGAAGCACCTCAGATTTTGCTGGCACAAGCAGCACATCGTCGAACGTTAAGCCTTCTTTTGAAAATTTACTTTCCCACATTAGTAAATCCCCCTCTTTTCGGCAAAATATTATATGTAGATTATCAACTAGCCAAGAGCATGTCAAGGAAGCGAGAAAGAGTTGAAATATTTAGATAACGGAAAGGATTAAGAAATACACATGACATATCATGAGTGGAAAGACTTAGCGCTATTTTACTCCGTTGAATCAACCCAGAAATTTCTAGAAAAGGTTTATGTCTCAAACGGTATTGATGATGCGAAAAAAAACTCTTTTAAAAACAGTGAACGGTTTATTTATTTCTTAAAGCATGCCGAATCGTTTTATAAACAAGCCGCATATTCTCCCTTAGAAATCAAACCGATTCTTTTATTTTATGGAATGGCACAGCTTATCAAAGCATGCTTAATTACACGTGATCCTCATTATCCAAGCCATACATCAGTACTGGCACATGGCGTAACAACAAGAAAACGAAAGAAACAAAATTATTGTTTTAGCGATGATGAAGTGAAAATACAACGAAATGGCCTATGCATACATTTTATGAAACATTTATTCGGACAATCAGATATAGTAGATGAACGGTATACCATGAAAAAATTGTTAATGGGGGTTCCAGAACTAAGTGATATTTTCTACTTTCAGCAGAAAGAACGTTTTATGACAAAAGTTGAGAAGGATAAGAACAAAATTTTTGTACCAGAGGAAGTAGTCATCGATTATAAAATGTCTGATTCAAGGTTTGCTGAATATATGTCCCATCATTTTCAATGGTCTTTCGCAAAGAAAAGTGAACACGGGCTGCTGTTTGAAATTTCACCGCAAGACAAGGAGCCATGGACGTCGACCAGCTTATTGTTTGACATGGAAAAGAACCAATATTACATCCCTTCTCA
>NZ_CP121861.1:115000-3390000 GCF_029772985.1 Bacillus stercoris
AGTCCAATCAGTGCTCTACCTCCAAGACTCTTACCTTGAGGCTAGCCCTAAAGCTATTTCGGAGAGAACCAGCTATCTCCAGGTTCGATTGGCATTTCACCCCTACCCACACCTCATCCCCGCACTTTTCAACGTGCGTGGGTTCGGGCCTCCATTCAGTGTTACCTGAACTTCACCCTGGACATGGGTAGATCACCTGGTTTCGGGTCTACGACCACGTACTCATGCGCCCTATTCAGACTCGCTTTCGCTGCGGCTCCGCATCTTCTGCTTAACCTTGCACGGGATCGTAACTCGCCGGTTCATTCTACAAAAGGCACGCCATCACCCGTTAACGGGCTCTGACTACTTGTAGGCACACGGTTTCAGGATCTCTTTCACTCCCCTTCCGGGGTGCTTTTCACCTTTCCCTCACGGTACTGGTTCACTATCGGTCACTAGGGAGTATTTAGCCTTGGGAGATGGTCCTCCCGGATTCCGACGGAATTTCACGTGTTCCGCCGTACTCAGGATCCACTCAGGAGAGAACGAAGTTTTGACTACAGGGCTGTTACCTTCTATGGCGGGCCTTTCCAGACCTCTTCATCTACCTCGTTCCTTTGTAACTCCGTACAGAGTGTCCTACAACCCCAAGAGGCAAGCCTCTTGGTTTGGGCTAATCCCGTTTCGCTCGCCGCTACTCAGGGAATCGCATTTGCTTTCTCTTCCTCCGGGTACTTAGATGTTTCAGTTCCCCGGGTCTGCCTTCTCATATCCTATGAATTCAGATATGGATACCACTCCATTACGAGTGGTGGGTTTCCCCATTCGGAAATCTCCGGATCAAAGCTTGCTTACAGCTCCCCGAAGCATATCGGTGTTCGTCCCGTCCTTCATCGGCTCCTAGTGCCAAGGCATCCACCGTGCGCCCTTTCTAACTTAACCGTTAAAAAGAATCACTATGTGATATCTTGTATTACTAATTGAATGTGATGTCTACTGTTATCTAGTTTTCAAAGAACACGTTGGTGGAGCCTAGCGGGATCGAACCGCTGACCTCCTGCGTGCAAAGCAGGCGCTCTCCCAGCTGAGCTAAGGCCCCATTATATAAGATGGTGGGCCTGAGTGGACTCGAACCACCGACCTCACGCTTATCAGGCGTGCGCTCTAACCAGCTGAGCTACAGGCCCATCTTAACTTATTTAAGGAACAAAGTTCCTTCAAAACTAAACAAGACAGGGAACGTTCTGTTTATAAGACCCAAGGTCTTATATTCCGTATAATATCCTTAGAAAGGAGGTGATCCAGCCGCACCTTCCGATACGGCTACCTTGTTACGACTTCACCCCAATCATCTGTCCCACCTTCGGCGGCTGGCTCCTAAAAGGTTACCTCACCGACTTCGGGTGTTACAAACTCTCGTGGTGTGACGGGCGGTGTGTACAAGGCCCGGGAACGTATTCACCGCGGCATGCTGATCCGCGATTACTAGCGATTCCAGCTTCACGCAGTCGAGTTGCAGACTGCGATCCGAACTGAGAACAGATTTGTGGGATTGGCTTAACCTCGCGGTTTCGCTGCCCTTTGTTCTGTCCATTGTAGCACGTGTGTAGCCCAGGTCATAAGGGGCATGATGATTTGACGTCATCCCCACCTTCCTCCGGTTTGTCACCGCAGTCACCTTAGAGTGCCCAACTGAATGCTGGCAACTAAGATCAAGGGTTGCGCTCGTTGCGGGACTTAACCCAACATCTCACGACACGAGCTGACGACAACCATGCACCACCTGTCACTCTGCCCCCGAAGGGGACGTCCTATCTCTAGGATTGTCAGAGGATGTCAAGACCTGGTAAGGTTCTTCGCGTTGCTTCGAATTAAACCACATGCTCCACCGCTTGTGCGGGCCCCCGTCAATTCCTTTGAGTTTCAGTCTTGCGACCGTACTCCCCAGGCGGAGTGCTTAATGCGTTAGCTGCAGCACTAAGGGGCGGAAACCCCCTAACACTTAGCACTCATCGTTTACGGCGTGGACTACCAGGGTATCTAATCCTGTTCGCTCCCCACGCTTTCGCTCCTCAGCGTCAGTTACAGACCAGAGAGTCGCCTTCGCCACTGGTGTTCCTCCACATCTCTACGCATTTCACCGCTACACGTGGAATTCCACTCTCCTCTTCTGCACTCAAGTTTCCCAGTTTCCAATGACCCTCCCCGGTTGAGCCGGGGGCTTTCACATCAGACTTAAGAAACCGCCTGCGAGCCCTTTACGCCCAATAATTCCGGACAACGCTTGCCACCTACGTATTACCGCGGCTGCTGGCACGTAGTTAGCCGTGGCTTTCTGGTTAGGTACCGTCAAGGTACCGCCCTATTCGAACGGTACTTGTTCTTCCCTAACAACAGAGCTTTACGATCCGAAAACCTTCATCACTCACGCGGCGTTGCTCCGTCAGACTTTCGTCCATTGCGGAAGATTCCCTACTGCTGCCTCCCGTAGGAGTCTGGGCCGTGTCTCAGTCCCAGTGTGGCCGATCACCCTCTCAGGTCGGCTACGCATCGTTGCCTTGGTGAGCCATTACCTCACCAACTAGCTAATGCGCCGCGGGTCCATCTGTAAGTGGTAGCCGAAGCCACCTTTTATGCTTGAACCATGCGGTTCAAACAAGCATCCGGTATTAGCCCCGGTTTCCCGGAGTTATCCCAGTCTTACAGGCAGGTTACCCACGTGTTACTCACCCGTCCGCCGCTAACATCAGGGAGCAAGCTCCCATCTGTCCGCTCGACTTGCATGTATTAGGCACGCCGCCAGCGTTCGTCCTGAGCCAGGATCAAACTCTCCGATAAAGTAGTTTGACTGACTACGCACATCGCTGTGCGATTTATAAAAATGAATTAACAGGTACGTTTTGTCTTGTTTAGTTTTCAAAGAACTTTGTGTGCTTCCCTCGAAGCGACTACTTAATAGTAACATTTTTAGTTAACTAGGTCAACACTTTTTTGAAAAAGTTTTTACTAGTCATGATTGTTACGTTTGCGTCTTTTAAAAGACAACAAAAATGATTATACCATAATTTTTAAGACTGTAAAGAGGAATAAAACAAAAAAGCGCAGCTATTTTAGCTGCGCTTTTTCTCACACTTCTTCTTGTTCTTCTTCATTCTCATCTTCTTCGTTTTTCTCTACTAAAGCCACTGTAGCAACATGTTCTTCTTCTGCCATTCTGATGAGACGCACACCTTGAGTGACACGTCCGGTGATTGAGATATCACTGATGTCCATTCTAATGAGTACGCCGCTGGCTGTAATAATCATTAGATCCTCTTCACCTTTAGTAGCTTTCACTGCTACTAGTTGGCCGTTATTCTCGGTGATTTTTGCTGTTTTGAGTCCTTTTCCGCCCCGGCTTTGAGTTCTGTACTCTTCAGCCGGAGTCCGTTTTCCGTATCCTTTTTCAGTTACGATAAGGACGTGTGACTCTTCCTCTAATATCTCCATGCCGACAACAACGTCGTCATCTGTCAGGGTGATGCCTTTTACGCCTGCCGCAGTTCTTCCCATCTCCCGGACATCTGTTTCAGGGAAACGGATCAGTAAACCGTTTTTCGTTCCGATGATGATTTGTTTTGTACCATCAGTCAGACGTACACCCATCAGTTCATCATCCTCACGAAGACTCAAAGCGATTAGGCCATTGTTGCGGATATTAGCGAATTGAGACAGCGAAGTTCGTTTTGAAACCCCGTGCTTTGTTGTGAAGAAAAGGTAAAGCTCCGCATTGAATTCCGTGACTGGAATAATCGCGTTGATCCACTCACCCTTTTCTACTTCCAGCAGGTTAATAATCGGGATTCCTTTTGCTGTTCTGCCGTATTCAGGGATTTCATACCCTTTTGCACGATACACTTTTCCCTTGTTTGAGAAGAAGAGAATCGTGTCATGAGTTGACGTAGAGATCAAATGCTCAACGAAATCATCTTCGTTTGTTCCCATTCCTTGTACACCTTTACCGCCTCGTTTTTGACTGCGATAAGTTGATGCAGGAAGACGTTTGATGTACCCGTTGTGCGTCAGAGTGACGACGATATTTTCTCTCTCAATGAGATCTTCATCTTCAATTGTCTCTAGTCCAGAAGTGACGATCTCAGTACGTCTTTCATCGTTAAAACGCTCTTTGATTTCCGTGAGTTCTTCACGAATAATCTCAAGCACTTTATATTCATTTGCCAAGATGTCTTTTAGCTCTGCAATTAATTTAACAAGAGATTGGTATTCTTCTTCGATCTTTTCACGTTCCAGTCCTGTTAAACGCTGGAGCCTCATATCAAGGATTGCTTGTGCTTGCTTCTCTGTCAGTGAGAATTGTTCAATTAAACCTGTTCTCGCAATTTCAGCCGTTTGAGAATTACGGATAAGGGAAATAACTGCATCGAGATGATCCAGAGCAACTCTCAAGCCTTCAAGGATGTGAGCTCTCGCTTCCGCTTTACGCAATTCATAGGCAGTACGGCGTCTAATTACGACTTTTTGGTGGTCAAGGTAATGCTCCAGGCATTGCTTAAGAGTTAAAACTTTCGGCTGACCATCAACAAGTGCAAGCAAATTGATACCAAAAGATGTTTGTAGAGCAGTTTGTTTGTACAGATTGTTTAGAATGACATTTGCATTAGCATCACGTCTAATTTCAATGACAATTCTCATACCTGTACGATCTGACTCATCACGCAGATCTGTAATGCCCTCTATCTTTTTATCCCTAACAAGATCAGCAATTTTCTCGATTAATTTCGCCTTATTTACTTGGTAAGGCAACTCTGTAACAATAATTCTTTCTTTACCTGAAGATGTTTGCTCGATCTCAGCTTTTGCCCGAATTGTAATAGAGCCTCGGCCAGATTCGTATGCTTTCCGTATACCGCTTCGGCCTAAGATTTGACCCGCAGTCGGGAAATCAGGACCTGGAATGACTTCCATAAGCTCTGGAATTGTAATGTCCGGATTCTCACTGACAGCAAGTACACCGTCAATGATTTCTCCCAGCTGGTGCGGAGGAATGTTTGTTGCCATACCTACCGCAATGCCGGCAGCACCGTTCACGAGCAGATTTGGGAACCTCGAAGGCATAACGACAGGTTCTCTTTCTGAACCGTCATAGTTATCCTGATAATCGATTGTGTCTTTTGTGATGTCTCGAAGAATTTCCATTGAGATTTTAGACATTCTTGCTTCTGTATAACGCATGGCAGCCGCTGAGTCTCCGTCAACAGAACCGAAGTTTCCGTGACCGTCAACAAGCATATAACGGTAGTTGAAATCCTGAGCCATTCTGACCATGGATTCATATACCGCTGAATCACCGTGCGGATGGTATTTCCCGATAACCTCTCCAACGATACGCGCGGATTTTTTATAAGGCTTGTCACTGGTCATGCCCAAATCATTCATTGCATATAAAATCCGTCTATGAACCGGCTTTAAACCGTCACGAACATCCGGAAGAGCACGGGATACGATAACGCTCATTGCATAATCCAAGAAGGACGTACGCATTTCCTGACTGATATTTATTTCACGAACTTGTGGTGTGTTTTGTTCACTCATTAAAAAACCTCCCTGAAGTATCACATGAAATATGTGGGAGTAGATTGTCCATTATGACCTTCAATACGATTTCACTATTCTCCATTATATCAATAAACTTATGATTATACACATTAAATTGCTAGAATATATAGGTATTGCAAGCATTGCTGCATCTGATCTTGTTTAGAAAAAAGCCTTATTTCTTATTGGAAATAAGGCTTTTTATGATTAGATGTCAAGATTTTTAACGTATCTCGCATTTGCTTCTATGAAGTTTCGGCGAGGTTCTACTTTGTCGCCCATCAGCATTTCGAATGTCTCATCCGCATCCATTGCATCTTCAAGAGTTACCTGAAGCAGCGTTCTAGAGCTAGGATCCATGGTTGTCTCCCATAACTGGGTGGCATTCATTTCACCAAGACCTTTGTAACGCTGCAATCCAGGCTTAGGTGTTTGAGGAAGCGTTTTTAACAAGTCTTCAAGCTCCTTGTCATTGTACGCATATTCAACACGTTTCCCCTGTTGAACCTTGTAGAGCGGCGGCTGTGCAATGTACACATAGCCATTTTCGATAATTTGGCGCATATATCTGTAAAAGAACGTTAACAGCAGGGTTCTGATGTGCGCACCGTCAACATCGGCATCTGTCATAATGACAACTTTATGGTAACGGGCTTTCTCCAGGTTGAAATCTTCCCCGATACCTGTGCCAAGTGCTGTGATCATAGAGCGAACTTCGTTGTTAGAAAGGATCTTGTCCAGTCTTGCTTTTTCAACGTTCAAGATTTTACCTCTAAGCGGCAAAATAGCTTGGAAATGTCTGTCCCGTCCTTGTTTAGCAGATCCACCGGCAGAGTCACCCTCTACGATATATAACTCGGAAATGCTCGGATCTTTTGAAGAGCAGTCCGCTAGTTTACCGGGAAGGTTTGAAATTTCCAAAGCGCTCTTGCGGCGTGTAAGTTCACGCGCTTTTTTCGCAGCCATTCTAGCTCTTGCCGCCATTAAACCTTTATCGACAATTTTTTTGGCCGCATCTGGATTTTCCAGCATAAATGTTTCCATTGCCGCAGAAAATAACGTATCAGTGATGGTCCGAGCTTCTGAGTTGCCTAGCTTTGTTTTCGTTTGGCCCTCAAACTGCGGATCAGGGTGTTTGATTGAAATAATCGCGGTCAGCCCTTCTCTTACATCATCTCCGCTTAGGTTAGGGTCATTTTCTTTAATAAGCCCTTTTTTTCTGGCATAGTCGTTGATAACACGAGTCAGGCCCGTTTTGAAGCCAGCTTCATGGGTACCGCCTTCGTACGTGTTAATGTTGTTTGTAAACGAGTAAATGTTGCTTGTGTAGCTGTCATTGTATTGTAAAGCCACTTCAACCGTAATGCCGTCCTTTTCGCCTTCAATGTAAATCGGCTCTTCATGGACAACTTCTTTAGAACGGTTTAAATACTCTACATAACTTTTAATTCCGCCTTCGTAATGGTACTCGTTTTTACGCTCTTGCCCTTCACGTTTATCTTCGATCGTGATGTTTACGCCCTTTGTCAAAAAGGCTAATTCACGCACGCGGTTGGCAAGCAGATCATAATCATACTCAGTTGTTTCTGTGAAAATTTCAGGATCCGGGACAAAATGTGTCGTCGTTCCTGTATGATCCGTTTCGCCAATGATTTCAAGGTCTGAAACTGGAACTCCGCGTTTATAGGTTTGGCGATGAATTTTACCGTCACGGTGAACCGTCACATCAAGCTCTGTTGATAGTGCGTTCACGACCGACGCACCTACACCGTGTAATCCTCCGGATACTTTATAGCCGCTTCCGTCAAATTTTCCTCCGGCATGAAGCACCGTCATAATGACTTCTACCGCAGGACGGCCCATTTTTTCATGAATACCGACTGGAATACCGCGGCCATTATCTACAACCGTGATACTGTTGTCTTTTTCGATTTGGATATTGATATCTGTACAATAACCGGCGAGGGCTTCGTCAATACTATTATCGACAATTTCCCATACCAGGTGGTGAAGGCCTTTGCTGTTTGTCGAGCCGATATACATCCCCGGTCTTTTACGAACAGCTTCCAATCCTTCTAGTACCTGTATCTGATTTTCATCATAACTATTTTGCTGCTGTTCCATAGCCACGTCATTCACCTACACTTTTCTAAACGATATATTCGTGATAAAAATTTCTAAGAATCTATTTCAAACATAAATTGCGCACGTTTTTTTAATGTGCTGGAAGATAAGGGAGAGTAATATATATTCTGAACCGTGACTACGATAGATTTGGGCGTGCCGTTTACGGAAGGCACCACCTTGTGTTTCTGTTTTTTCAGAAATTCTTCAACAATAGGCGACATGTTGGCTTTAAAGTCAAAAATGCCGACAATATCTCGTGTTGAAACCACAAAGTCATCACCTAAATGAATATACAATTGCTCACCTCATTTCTTCACTTCACTAACGCACCATTTTGCACACGGAACATTCCTGCTTGACGTAAGGTTTCGTGATCAATGCCATCAACGCTTGTCGTTGTGACAAACGTTTGTACACGGCCTTGGATCGTATGAAGCAAGTGTGACTGGCGATAATCATCCAGTTCACTCAGTACATCATCCAATAGTAAAATGGGATATTCTCCGATTTCTTCATGGATCAGGTCAATCTCCGCCAGCTTAAGGGACAACGCCGTCGTTCGCTGCTGTCCTTGAGAACCATACGTCTGCACATCGCGTCCGTTCACATAGAAAAGGACATCGTCACGATGAGGCCCTGACAAAGTAACACCGCGCTCGATTTCTTTTTCTCTTAATTTAGAAAACGCTTCTTGATAGCTATCTCCTATTTTCGACAAGTCTACGGGATCTGATACATCAAGAGCTGTATGGTACTTCAAGGTCAGTTCTTCAAGCCCTCTTGAGATGCCTGCATGGACGGGCTGCGCCCATTTTTCGAGCTGTGCTGTAAACTGCAGGCGTTTTACGACGACTTTTGCTGCAACTTCCACAAGCTGATCGGTCAAAACATCGAGCATCGTCCGGTCTGTTTGTTTTCTTGTTTGCAGCTGTTTTAAAAAATGATTCCGCTGGGAAAGGATTTTCTGGTAAAGAGAAAGGTCATGAAGGTAGACGGGAGAAACCTGTCCGATTTCCATGTCAAGAAACCGCCTTCTCACTTGAGGGCTTCCCTTTACAAGATTTAAATCTTCCGGCGCAAACATAATGGTGTTGAGGGCCCCGACATACTGGCTGAGCTTTTGCTGTTCAATATGATTGACCTTGCCCTTTTTACCTTTTTTGGAGATGACGAGCTGCATCGGGATCGCCCCGTTTTGCTTCATCACTCTTCCCTCTATTTTAGCATAGTCTTTGTCCCACCGTATAAGTTCTTTGTCATTTGATGTCCTGTGCGATTTCGCCATGGACAAGACATAGATCGCCTCCATAAGGTTTGTCTTCCCCTGGGCGTTTTCACCGATGATCACATTTACTTTATTTTCAAATTGAAGTTCAGCATGGTCGTAGTTGCGGTAAGATGTCAGTTCTAAGTTCTGGATATACAATCAGTGTCACCCGCTTTAATTGACGACTTGAAATGAACCAAATCCTTCAATCTCTACCACATCTCCAACATACAGCTTTCTGCCTCGGCGGTTGTCCGGCTCGTTGTTCACAAGCACTTCATGCTCGCTTAAAAACCACTTCGCCATCCCGCCAGACTGAATCACATCGGCTAATTTTAAGAATTGTCCGAGTGTAATCATCTCTGTATCAATTGAAATCGGATTTGCCATTATATCGACCTCTTTCAAATATCACTAATATCTAATTGTACTAAAAAAAAACGAATTAGGGAAAGGGAAAACTTGTCGGAGCAGTTGCCGAATAGAAAAGCTGCCGACGGGTCGGCAGCAGTGTATCGGATTAATAGGTTCTGACAGGAAGGATAAGCTGTACAATCGTTTCATCATTCGGCGTGCGAATTAAGAAAGGTCTCATTGCACCTGTAAAGCTTACGCGTATTTCTGCTCCTTCAAGCACCTTTAGTGCATCCATCATATATTTTGGACTAAAAGAGATATTTAATTCCTCACCCTCAATTTGATCCGCAACAATTGCTTCCACAACTTTACCGATTTCAGGGGAATTAGAAGAAATTTCAATGGATTCAGCCGGTTTTGCGGACAGCTTCACCACGTTGTTGCGCCCCTCTCTGGCTAAAAGAGATGCACGATCAATGGCCTGAAGGAATTCTTTTGTGTTTACAATGATTTCTGTTTTGCTGTCTTGCGGAATCAGGCTGGTTGTGTCTGGATAATTTCCGTCCAGAAGCCGTGAGAAAAATAAAACGTTTTTCGCTTTAAACAGAACTTGGGTTTCTGTGATCACGATATCTACGAGTTCCTGATTGTCATCCAAAATCTTGCTGAGTTCAGTTAAACTTTTTCCCGGAATCACGACGTTATAAGATCTGTCTTCTGGAATATCAAGTTTCGCTTTTCTTAAAGCAAGACGGTGACTATCCGTTGCAGTGCATAATAATTCACTTTGTTCCACTTTCCAGTTTACACCTGTCAAGATAGGACGTGTTTCTGAGGTGGACACTGCGAATACGGTTTGTCTGATCAAATTTTTTAACAAATCAGTTGGAATCTGAATCGCATGATGTTCTTCAATCTGCGGCAAGTGAGGATACTCATCAGCATCCAGTCCGTTTAGATTAAATTCGGCTTTACCTGAACGAATAATCGTTAAATACTGATTTTGCACTTCGATTTCTACAGTTGCCATCGGCAGTTTTTTTACAATTTCACTAAAGAAGCGGGCTTGTAAAACGATGCTTCCGGGCTGTTCTATTGTGACGATTTCCTTATCTCCTTCTTCTTTAGGAATGAAGGATTCAATAGAAATATCTGAATCGCTTCCTGTAAAGGATACGCCATCATCTGATGCAACAATTTTAATACCAGTCAAAATGGGAATCGTAGTTCTGGATGAAACTGCTTTTAATACATCTTGGACACTTTCAACAAGACGATCTTTTTGAATCGTGAATTTCATTTTTATCCTCCTAACGGATAATGTATTAATATATATATTTTAAAAAAATAGTAGAAGTAATAGTAGGGCTTGTGGATTTGTGGATAAGTTGTGAAAAAGACAGGAAACACAGCCTATCCACATGTGGACAGACTGTGCATGACTTCTGAAAAGTTATTCACACTTTCCCCGAATAATCCCCGGACCTGCTATTTAAGCTGTTCTTTAATTTCTTTTACATGCTGCTGAAGCTGTTCATCGTCTGCCAGCAGTTTTGAAATTTTTTCGTGCGCATGAATAACGGTCGTATGGTCACGGCCTCCAAACTCTTCACCAATTTTAGGAAGAGAGGAATCAGTCATTTCCCTTGATAAGTACATGGCGATTTGACGTGGGAAAGCCACTGACTTTGTCCGTTTTTTTGCTTTGAAATCCTCGAGTTTAATATTAAATTGCTGGCCTACTACCCTCTGAATTTCTTTTATCGTAATGACTTTCGGTTTTGATGAAGGAATAATATCTTTCAGCGCCTCAGCGGCCAGATCAGCATTAATATCTTTATTAATTAAAGATGAGTAAGCAACAACTCTGATTAATGCGCCTTCCAGCTCCCGAATATTGCTGTCGATTTGATTCGCGATGTAAAGCATAACCTCGTTTGGAATATCGAGGCCCTCTGCTTTGGCCTTTTTTCTTAAAATCGCAATTCTCGTTTCCAGATCAGGCGGCGTGATATCCGTGATCAGGCCCCATTCAAAACGTGAGCGCAATCTGTCCTCAAGTGTCGGAATTTCCTTTGGAGGCCGGTCACTTGAAATGACGATTTGTTTGCTTTCTTCGTGCAATGTGTTAAATGTATGGAAAAATTCTTCCTGGGTTTGTTCTTTCCCCGCTAAAAATTGAATATCATCTATCAAAAGCACATCAACATTTCGATAGCGATTGCGGAAGTCGACGGCTTTATTATCTCGGATAGAGTTGATGAATTCGTTTGTAAATTTCTCAGAAGACAGATAAACCACTTTGGCAGAAGGATTATGATCTATTACATAATGGCCGATCGCATGCATTAAGTGTGTTTTCCCTAAGCCGACGCCCCCATAGATAAATAAAGGGTTGTAAGCTTTCGCGGGTGCTTCCGCTACTGCAAGGGAAGCTGCGTGTGCAAATCGGTTTCCAGATCCGATGACAAAAGTATCAAAAGTATATTTTGGATTGAGCATATTTTGAGGAAAATCAGATGTATCTTCTTTGACCGCCTTTTTGACTTGCGGTTTCGGCATAAAGTCCTCAACATCTTGATTTTGAGGAATGACAAACTTAATGCTCAATTCTTCCCCGGTTAATTCATATATAGTATCTGCAATCAGATGCAAGTATCTGGACTCCAGCCAGTCTCTGGCAAATTCATTGGGAGCCGTGATCGTTAAGGTATCTCCTTGCAGTGAGTGGGCTTTGGTTGACTTCATCCAAGTCTCAAAACTCGGTTTGCTCAACTTTTTTTCGATTTGAGCAAGGGCTTGGTTCCACAGGTCTAATATATTTTCCATCTTCCGGCACGTCCCTCCTTTTCATAGAAAATGGCATCTTTCTCTGTTATAGAACACAAAAAAAGAGCAAATGGCGCTTACCATTCGTACACATTAAATGTTGAAAACATATAATATAGTAGATAAATAGCTTTTCGACAAATTTCACAACTTGTGGACAACCTTCTACACAAGCTGTGTGAAATCAATCCACAACTTATCCACACTTTGTGGATAAAGAGGAAAGGTAAGATTAGTAATCAAGAGTTAAAACACAAATATAATACCAAAATAAACGAGAGCTTGCAATGGTTGTCACAATCTTATCCACAAAGCGGACAACCTGTTGAAAAATTATTGTCCACAGGGGTTGGTAATGTGAAAATGTTGTCGATAACCTTTGTGGATATTAAAAAAAGCCGAAAAAGATATCCACACGCGTGTTTTTAGGGGCAAATTGTTTGGATCTGTCTTTTTTTCGTTAAATTAAGGAATCTAAAAAATAAGGTTTCGAAAGTTGAAAAGGTATGGTATCCTATTATGGTTGCAAGAAATAAAAGCACTAGTAAAGTTGACAATGAATAGGTAACGCAAATATAATAAGTAAGACTGTCTTTAACAGCTATTCCTCGAGGGAGGTGTCATAAATGAAAAGAACATTCCAACCGAATAACCGTAAACGCAGCAAAGTTCATGGCTTCAGAAGCCGTATGAGTTCAAAAAACGGTCGTCTAGTTTTAGCACGCCGTCGCCGCAAAGGCAGAAAAGTATTATCAGCTTAGGCCACTGAATAATGTCAGTGGTCTTTTTTCACGTTATGGGAAAAGATAGATGTGATGCGTAATGAACCGGGGCATGCTCCCTGGTTCAAATGCATCTCATTTTCATAATAAATTTTAAAAGTTTCTGCCAGCCAGTATCGGAGTGAGTCATTTGAAGAAGCGAAATCGTTTAAAGAAAAATGAAGATTTTCAAAAAGTGTTTAAACAAGGGACATCAGTTGCAAACCGCCAGTTTGTCTTATATACGCTTGATCAGCCTGAAAATGATGAGCTGCGTGTCGGGCTTTCCGTCAGCAAAAAAATTGGCAATGCTGTGATGCGAAATCGGATCAAACGATTGATTCGGCAGGCCTTTCTTGAAGAGAAAGAGAGACTGAAGGAAAAGGACTATATCATTATTGCCAGAAAACCGGCGAGCCAGCTGACATATGAGGAAACGAAAAAAAGTCTGCAGCATCTATTCAGAAAGTCTTCATTATATAAGAAATCTTCGTCAAAGTAGGCATCACCACTGCTTTCTTACAACTTTTAAAAGCGCTTCCTTTCTGGTTGATCAGAAAAAGACACCATTTAAAACTGAAAGATGCTAAAATACATACAAGTATGCTTTGCAATAAAAGAGTGTAAAGATTAATTATAGGAGGAAATGTTGTTGAAAAGGAGAATAGGGTTGCTATTAAGTATGGTTGGCGTATTCATGCTTTTGGCTGGATGCTCGAGTGTGAAAGAGCCGATCACTGCAGATAGTCCGCATTTCTGGGACAAGTACGTAGTATATCCATTGTCTGAGCTCATTACGTATGTAGCGAAATTGACGGGAGATAACTACGGACTTTCAATTATTCTTGTTACCATTTTAATTCGTTTATTAATTTTACCGCTGATGATTAAGCAGCTGAGAAGTTCGAAAGCGATGCAGGCTTTACAGCCGGAAATGCAAAAGTTGAAAGAAAAATACAGCTCAAAGGATCAAAAAACACAGCAAAAGCTTCAGCAGGAAACAATGGCTTTATTCCAAAAGCATGGTGTTAATCCATTGGCGGGATGTTTCCCGATTTTGATCCAGATGCCGATTTTAATTGGATTCTATCATGCGATCATGAGAACACAGGCGATTTCAGAGCATAGCTTCTTATGGTTTGACTTAGGAGAAAAGGATCCTTTCTATATTCTTCCTATCGTTGCCGGTGTCGCCACATTTGTTCAGCAAAAACTGATGATGGCGGGCAATGCGCAGCAAAATCCGCAAATGGCGATGATGCTTTGGATTATGCCAATTATGATTATCGTATTTGCGATCAACTTCCCGGCGGCTCTTTCTCTTTATTGGGTAGTCGGTAACTTGTTTATGATTGCGCAAACTTTCCTCATTAAAGGGCCTGATATTAAAAAAAATCCTGAGCCGCAAAAAGCCGGAGGAAAGAAAAAGTGAGGAATGTGACTGCTGCAGGGCGAAATGTCGATGAAGCAGTACAGTCCGGATTGCAAGAGCTGGGATTAACGAGGAATAAAGTAGAAATTACTGTTATTGAAGAGGGACACAAAGGGTTTCTCGGTATTTTCGGTAAAAAGCCGGCGATCGTCAAGCTAGTTGAAAAGATTGATCCGATTCAGCAAGCGAAGTCTTATCTTCAAACGATCGCCGAAGCCATTGCCGGAAAGTCTGATGTGACTGTTCAAGAAAGCAAAAAGACAGTGAGATTCCATATAACAGGTGAAAAAACGGCATTGTTGATTGGGAAAAGAGGACAAACCTTAAATGCTCTTGAAACATTGACACAGCTAGTTCTTAACCGTTATCCAGGCCAATATAAAAATGTGACGGTGGATGCAGAAAACTATCGTTTGAAAAGAAAGGAAACACTGAGCCAGCTGGCCATCAGGCTTGCTGACCAGGTTTTGAAGACGAAAAAAGCAATCCAGCTTGAGCCTATGCCATCCACTGAAAGAAAAGTTATTCATGATACTCTTTCTGGATATGCAAACCACCAGATCAAAACATATTCAATGGGTGAAGGCGAAAATCGCCATCTCGTTATTTCCCATAAAAAATAGCATAAAACCGAAGTCCGGTAAAAATCGGATTTCGGTTTTTTTGTATGCGAAAAATCTACTTTTCCTAGTAATATCAAGGTTTTGCCGTTTAAGTTTTTTCTTTTTAGGTGTATCCTGTTGATAAAAAGGAAGTTCAGGAAATAAAATTAATTGTTATTCACATGTGGATAAGTTAAAGTAATAAGGGACGAATTTCTATTTCTGTGGATAACAAATCTTCCACTTCGAACCAAACTATGTTATCTTTTAGTTTTGGCATAATAAAAATTTTTTTATATAGATGAAACATAAGTAAAGAGAGGTGAACAGCATGGATACAATTGCGGCAATTTCCACACCGATGGGAGAAGGCGCGATTGCGATTGTACGGTTGAGCGGACCAGAGGCCATTCAAATCGCAGATAAAATTTATAAAGGACCGAAGGGGAAAACACTCAGCTCGGTTGAATCACATACGATTCATTATGGTCATATCGTAGACAGACCTTCAGATCGTGTCGTTGAGGAAGTAATGGTATCAGTGTTAAAAGCGCCGAGAACTTTTACACGAGAAGATGTGATCGAGATTAACTGTCACGGGGGAATTGTGACTGTGAACCAAGTGCTTCAGCTCGCATTGAGAGAGGGAGCGAGACTGGCAGAGCCTGGCGAATTTACGAAACGTGCGTTTTTAAACGGGCGAATCGATCTTTCACAGGCGGAAGCGGTTATGGACTTAATCAGAGCGAAAACGGACCGGGCAATGAACGTTGCTATGAATCAAATGGAAGGGCGTCTTTCTGCTTTGGTGCGCCGTTTGCGCAGTGAGATTTTAGAAACCCTGGCTCATGTTGAGGTGAATATCGATTATCCGGAGTATGATGATGTAGAGGAAATGACGCATCAGCTTTTAGTTGAAAAGGCAACCGCCGTTAAAAAGGAAATTGAGGCGCTGTTGAGAACTTCTGAGCAAGGAAAAATCTTGCGTGAAGGTCTTTCTACCGTCATTATCGGCCGGCCGAACGTAGGAAAATCATCTCTTCTGAACAGTCTCGTTCATGAGGCAAAAGCCATTGTAACCGATATTCCCGGAACGACACGGGATGTAATTGAGGAATACGTGAATGTAAGAGGCGTCCCGCTTCGTCTGGTTGATACAGCTGGTATTCGCGAAACAGAAGACATTGTTGAGCGAATCGGTGTTGAACGTTCTCGCCAGGTTCTGAAGGAAGCGGACCTGATTTTACTTGTTCTTAATAATAGTGAAGAGCTTTCTGAAGAAGATGTAAAGCTTTTTGAAGCCGTTGAGGGCATGGACGTTATCGTGATTTTGAATAAGACTGACCTTGAGGCGAAGATTGACACTGAGCGTGTCCGTGAACTTGCCAATGGACGTCCAGTTGTTACGACATCCCTTTTAAAAGAGGAAGGCATCAATGATCTGGAAGAAGCGATTCAATCGCTGTTCTACACGGGTGCCATTGAAAGCGGGGATCTGACTTATGTCAGCAACACACGTCACATCTCTATTTTACAGCAAGCAAAACGTGCCATTGAAGATGCGCTTAGCGGCATCGAGCAGGATGTCCCGATCGACATGGTGCAAATCGACCTTACAAGATGCTGGGAGCTTTTGGGCGAAATCATCGGAGATTCTGTCCACGAAAGCTTAATTGATCAGCTCTTTTCACAATTCTGTTTAGGAAAATAATAAAAGGAGGAACTAGAATCATGGGGTATGAAGCAGGCCAATACGATGTGATTGTGATTGGCGCCGGGCATGCCGGTGTTGAGGCTGCCCTCGCATCTGCACGCCAAGGCGCCAAAACGCTTGTCTTGACCATCAACCTAGATATGGTTGCATTTATGCCATGTAATCCGTCTGTCGGCGGCCCCGCAAAAGGGATTGTCGTCCGTGAAATTGACGCGCTTGGCGGAGAAATGGGAAGAAACATCGATAAAACGCATATTCAAATGAGAATGCTGAATACAGGAAAAGGTCCTGCGGTTCGTGCATTGCGTGCGCAAGCAGACAAATTCCAATATCAGCACGAAATGAAAAATACACTTGAAAAAGAACCAAACTTAACATTGCTGCAAGGAATTGTGGAGCGGCTGATCGTTGAAGACGGTGAATGCCGAGGTGTGATTACACAAACCGGCGCACATTATCGTGCGAAAGCAGTTGTCATGACGACAGGGACCTATCTAAGAGGACGAATCATTCTTGGCGATCTGTCTTACTCAAGCGGCCCGAACAACCAGCAGCCTTCTATTAAGCTTTCTGAGCATTTGGAGGAACTGGGTTTTGACCTTGTTCGTTTTAAAACAGGTACGCCGCCTCGCGTTAAAAGCGACACAATTGATTACAGCAAAACGGAAATTCAGCCTGGTGACGAAGTGCCTCGCGCTTTCTCATATGAAACAGTGGAATATATCACAGATCAGCTCCCTTGCTGGCTGACATATACAAGCCCTGAGACACATGAGATTATTGACAGCAACCTGCACCGTTCACCGATGTATTCCGGTATGATCAAAGGTACTGGCCCAAGATATTGCCCGTCCATTGAAGATAAAGTTGTACGATTTAATGATAAACCGCGTCACCAGATCTTCCTTGAGCCGGAAGGCAGAAATACACAGGAAGTCTATGTCCAAGGTTTATCTACTAGTCTTCCAGAAGACGTACAGCAAAGAATGCTTGCAACGATTCCTGGACTTGAAAACGTGCAAATGATGAGAGCCGGCTATGCGATCGAGTATGATGCGATCGTACCGACACAGCTCTGGCCGACACTTGAAACGAAAAAAATCACCAACCTTTACACTGCAGGCCAAATTAACGGAACATCCGGTTATGAAGAAGCCGCAGGACAAGGAATTATGGCGGGAATCAATGCAGGACGGAAAGCGCTTGGAAAAGAAGAAGTGATTCTAAGCCGTTCTGACGCCTACATTGGTGTTCTGATTGATGACCTTGTAACAAAAGGAACTAATGAGCCTTACCGTCTCTTGACATCACGTGCTGAATACAGATTGCTTCTTCGCCATGATAATGCTGATTTGCGCCTGACAGAAATCGGGCACCGCATTGGATTGATTTCTGATGAGCGGTATGCAGCTTTTGAGAAGAAAAAAGCGGCGATCGAAGCGGAGAAAAAACGTCTGTATTCTGTCATTATCAAGCCGTCTCCAGAAAACCAAGAATATATCCGTTCTCTTGGCGGAAGCGAATTGAAAGATGGAGTTCGCGGCACAGACTTAATGAAACGTCCTGAAATGAACTATGAAACAGTCACAAAACTGGCGCCGCCAGAAGTGCCGGTTCCTCAAGACGTGGCAGAACAAGTGGAAATCCAAGTGAAATATGAAGGATATATTGAAAAATCTCTTCAGCAAGTGGAAAAACTGAAGAAGATGGAAAATAAAAAAATTCCGGATCGAATTGATTATGACGCAATCAAAGGGATCGCGACTGAGGCGCGTCAAAAGCTGAAAAATGTGCGCCCTCTGTCTGTTGCCCAAGCTTCCCGCATTTCCGGTGTAAACCCGGCGGACATTTCAATTCTATTGGTGTATTTAGAGCAGGGACGCATTGCGAAGATAGCCGAGTAGAAAGGATGACGGCATGAATATTGAAGAATTCACTTCCGGTTTGGCGGAAAAAGGGATCTCCCTTTCTCCCCGTCAGCTGGAGCAATTTGAGCTGTATTACGACATGCTGGTTGAATGGAATGAAAAAATCAACCTGACTTCAATTACAGAGAAAAAAGAAGTGTATCTGAAGCATTTTTATGACTCCATTACAGCTGCTTTCTATGTCGACTTCAATCAAGTGAACACGATTTGTGATGTCGGAGCGGGAGCGGGTTTTCCGAGTCTGCCGATAAAAATATGTTTTCCGCACCTCAATGTCACAATCGTGGATTCACTGAACAAACGGATTACGTTTTTAGAAAAGTTATCTGAAGCTTTGCAATTGGAGAATACAACATTCTGCCATGACAGAGCTGAAACGTTCGGACAACGGAAAGACGTGCGGGAAAGCTATGATATTGTGACGGCGCGAGCAGTTGCAAGATTATCTGTTTTGAGTGAGCTTTGCTTGCCTCTGGTGAAGAAAAACGGTTTATTTGTTGCTTTAAAAGCGGCATCAGCTGAAGAAGAACTGAATGCAGGCAAAAAAGCAATCACGACGCTTGGAGGAGAACTTGAGAATGTCCATTCCTTTAAGCTGCCTATTGAAGAAAGCGATCGTAATATTATGGTGATACGCAAGATAAAAAATACACCTAAGAAGTATCCAAGAAAACCGGGAACTCCTAATAAATCGCCAATTGAAGGGTAATTTAGACAGCCTGATATGACAATACCATCATATTTTCATCAAAATTGATGGATGTATAGCAGGAAAAACCATGAGAAAATAGAATTATAAAAATGGCAGTTTTTAAAGGTGGTGTAGGTACATGAAGCATTCATTCTCTCGTTTCTTCGGGCTTGGTGAGAAGGAACAGGAGCCGGAGATTGCTGAACATGATACAAACAAAGAAGAGATTCTGGAAATACCGGTAAATGCTATCGTTCCCAACCGTTTTCAGCCACGCACCATTTTCTCAGATGAAAAAATCAAAGAGTTAGCAATGACCATTCATACACACGGCATTATTCAGCCGATTGTTGTTAGGCATACAGAAGAAGAAGGCCAATACGAACTCATTGCAGGTGAAAGACGCTGGAGAGCGGTGCAATCGCTTGAGTGGGAAAAGATTCCGGCGATTATTAAGGATTTTTCCGACACGGAAACCGCTTCTGTGGCGTTAATTGAAAACTTGCAGCGGGAAGAATTGTCTTCTATTGAGGAAGCCCATGCTTATGCTAGGCTGCTTGAGCTGCATGATTTAACACAGGAGGCACTCGCACAGCGTTTAGGAAAAGGGCAGTCTACAATTGCAAATAAGCTCCGGTTATTAAAGCTGCCTCAGCCAGTCCAAGACGCGATTATGGAGAAGAAAATCACCGAGCGTCATGCCAGAGCGCTGATTCCGCTGAAACAGCCTGAGCTCCAAGTCACACTGCTCACAGAGATTATTGAGAAAAGTTTAAATGTAAAGCAGACGGAAGACCGCGTGGTGAAAATGCTGGAGCAAGGCCAGAGAAAGCCAAAGCCGAGACGCAAAGCGTTCAGCAGAGATACAAGAATTGCGATGAACACGATTCGCCAGTCACTATCAATGGTGGAGGACAGTGGTGTAAAATTGAATACGGAAGAAGAAGAATTTGAAGAATATATTCAATTAACGATTCGCATACCAAAATAAAAGCTCTCCTGAAAAGCAGGAGAGCTTTTTATATTCATTGAAAAGGAAATTAATTACTTTTAGTGAAAAATATTATATTAGAATTCTTTTCTTTGAGCTTGTGGATAAATTCTTCAGTATTTTGCGGTGAAATCACTGCATGTCCCCATCCTCCCTGATAGTATACCGTGATGGCATGACGAGAGCCGATTAAACGGAAACCTGACCACAGATTCTTTTTTTGGATCACTTTATCGATTTTTTCGTAAGGAATTTGATGTTTGATCAGTCCGGCTTTAATGATCAGGTGGTGCTCCTTCAATACATATTTCAAATCAATAAAGCTCCATATAATGAGTCCGTTTAAAAGAGTCAGCAGAATAAAAATGACCCAGCCCGAAACTTTCATATTTCCCAGCACAAAAGGAACAATGGCATCTGCTTGTATCAGTAATATGAGAAACACAATCATCAGCGTAACGGGTACATCTCTCTTTGTTTGATAAACCATTTTCTCACCGTCCTGTTTCCACGTTCTGTTACTGTGACTTCTTCTTTTTTTCTTAAAGAAATTCCTTTTTTAAGTCAAAAAACATAGAAATTGTAGAATTTATAAGAGAAAGCATAAAGCGTACTTGAATTTTCAATTATTTCCCTTCTGATTCGGAACAAAATGATGAAAAAAATGAAACGCTTTAATCTTTTTTTGATAGAATAGAAGCAAGATAGTACATGTTCATGTGAAAGTAGGTGACATCGTGGGAAAAATCATAGCAATTACGAACCAAAAAGGCGGGGTCGGCAAAACAACGACGTCTGTCAACCTTGGGGCATGTTTGGCTTACATAGGGAAAAGGGTTCTGCTGGTAGATATTGATCCGCAGGGAAATGCGACAAGCGGATTAGGGATTGAAAAAGCCGATGTAGAGCAGTGTGTGTACGATATTTTAGTAGATGATGCAGATGTTATAGATATTATTAAAGCAACGACAGTCGAGAACTTGGACGTGATCCCTGCGACGATTCAGCTTGCCGGGGCTGAGATTGAGCTGGTTCCTACAATTTCAAGAGAAGTGAGATTGAAGAGAGCACTTGAAGCAGTAAAGCAAAATTATGATTACATTATCATTGATTGTCCGCCGTCATTGGGTCTGCTGACGATTAATGCCCTTACTGCCTCGGATTCCGTTGTGATTCCTGTACAGTGCGAATATTATGCCTTGGAGGGGCTCAGCCAGTTATTAAATACAGTACGTCTTGTGCAAAAGCATTTGAATACTGATTTAATGATTGAAGGTGTATTGCTGACAATGCTTGATGCTCGGACAAACCTTGGCATTCAAGTGATTGAAGAGGTTAAAAAGTATTTTAGAGATAAAGTATATAAGACAGTTATTCCGCGTAATGTCCGTCTGAGTGAGGCACCGAGTCACGGAAAACCCATCATTTTATACGATCCGCGGTCAAGAGGTGCGGAAGTATATTTAGATTTAGCAAAGGAAGTGGCTGCGAATGGCTAAAGGCCTTGGAAAAGGGATTAATGCGTTATTTAATCAGGTCGATTTGTCTGAAGAGACAGTTGAAGAAATTAAAATTGCCGATTTACGCCCTAATCCTTATCAGCCAAGAAAACACTTTGATGACGAGGCATTAGCTGAACTTAAAGAATCAGTGCTGCAGCATGGCATTCTTCAGCCGCTTATCGTCAGAAAATCTTTAAAAGGCTATGATATTGTTGCGGGGGAACGGCGTTTTCGGGCAGCAAAGCTGGCGGGTTTAGAGACAGTTCCCGCGATTGTCCGTGAATTATCAGAGGCGTTAATGAGGGAAATTGCTTTATTAGAAAACCTTCAGCGCGAAGATTTATCTCCGCTTGAAGAGGCACAGGCATATGACTCTTTGCTGAAACACTTAGATCTCACGCAAGAGCAGCTTGCCAAACGTCTTGGGAAAAGCAGACCGCATATTGCGAATCATTTAAGACTGCTGACACTGCCAGAAAATATTCAGCAGCTTATTGCTGAAGGTACGCTTTCTATGGGACATGGACGCACGCTTCTTGGCTTAAAAAACAAAAATAAGCTTGAACCGCTTGTACAAAAAGTGATTGCGGAGCAGCTTAATGTTCGCCAGCTTGAGCAGCTGATTCAGCAGTTAAATCAGAATGTTCCACGTGAAACAAAGAAAAAAGAACCTGTGAAAGATGCGGTTCTAAAAGAACGGGAATCCTATCTCCAAAATTATTTTGGAACAACAGTTAATATTAAAAGACAGAAGAAAAAAGGCAAAATCGAAATTGAATTTTTCTCTAATGAAGACCTTGACCGGATTTTAGAGCTTTTATCTGAACGAGAATCATAAATGAAAAGACCATCTTTCAAACGAAGATGGTTTTTGTTTTATATGCGCCCAGTGAGCCTTTGCAGCGGGTTCAGGCGTTCTTGCCTCCACTCTGTCCGATCTGTTAAACTCAATCCTTCCGCGAGAACATTGGCCATATTCATGACCAAGTTGAGTCTTGTGTTTTGCAATACAAAATACTCCATGAAACCGCTCACATTCACGATTCCGTTAATATGAAGATCTCCCACTTCAGGAAGGTCTTTTTGCACACCGGCTCCAGGCTTTAATGGCCCGTCTCCGATTTGAAATGAACCCACACTCTTAACGCGGCCTAAGCATGCATCGACCGCTATAATAAATGGGTTTTTATGTAATTTATGAATGTTACTGATTTTATCCTTCATGTTCACAGCATGGACGGGGTCAGATAAGGTTCCGTAGACATGGAATCTGGTGAGCTGCATCTGTTTGAGTTTCATTCCTACGAGCGGGCCCAATGAATCACCGGTTGAACGGTCTGTTCCGATACAAACCACGACAATTGGTTTGCCGGCAGCTTTACGTAAGGATGAAGAAAGAATGGTTTGGATTTGCTTTGCTGCAGCTGCATCTGTATGTGAAACGTATTGTTTTACTCGTTCCTGAGAGGAAAAAAGCCCGCCTTTTCGATTCATAGGTTTCACTTCCTTGTTATAGTAGGTAACAGAATTGCTATGGTGTGTGTTTCGTTATGTAAGGTTGTTTACAGTATATCCAGCAGTACGGTTTTTTATGCTTTGTGTATGACACCGGAGATTTAAAAAAAGTAGAGGTTATGATATGAATGGTTAGTGGGTGAATTACAAGTATTGTCCCCCATTGCCTCGATCATGATCAAGCTATGGTCTGCTTACAAAACACTTTATAGATAGGAATGGTTAATGAGGTTCATTCCTTCATTCCGCGGCAAAATGATATTTTTTTAGACTGCCTGCATCAGCAGTCTCTTTTTACGGGTATTTCGGATGATAATTTCAGCTTGTGTTCAAATGTCTATGAAAATATGGCATTTTTGCCTTCTTTTATTTATATAGTAACAATAACGGAAACAAGCTGATCTTTGTCTATGAGGTGATGATGTTGTGGAGAGCCGGAATGAAGTGGATGCTGCTCATATTAGGGAGCCTGATCGGGGCCGGATATGCGAGCGGCCAGGAGATTTGGCAGTTTTTTGGGGCGGAAAGCGGACTTGCTATTTTGCTGTTTACAATCATGTTCATTTTCTCGTCTTATATTGTGATGAAAATCAGTTTTAAGGTTCAATCCACTCATTTTCTGCCGGTTTTGGAGCATTTAATGGGGCCGTGGCTGGCGAAAATTTATGATGTTCTCATCATTTTTTATTTGTTTTCGACGACTATGGTGATGATTGCCGGAGGCGGTGTGACCCTGCAGATGTACAAGCTTCCTTTCTGGTGGGGAATCGCGCTGATTTGCATCGTGACAGTGTGTTTGTTTTTGTGGGATGTGAAAGGAATATTATCTATAAATAGTATTTTGATTCCTGTGTTAGTAGCGGGGCTTTTATATGCGCTGATCTCTTTTCAGAGCACACATCACCATACGTGGACGATTGATATGTCTAAGCAGTATAACTGGCCTTCGAGCATCACGTTTACTTCTTTAAACATCCTTTCAGTTGTTGCGATTTTATCCTCTGTAGGGAAAGAGATGAAAGGACTCGGAGAAGCGAAAATCGCAAGTGTGGCAAGCGGTCTCATTTTTGGCGTGATCTCATTTGTTTATAATGAAACGTTAGTGGAGCTGGCGGGCTCCCTTTCTCAGTTTGAAATACCGCTGTTTGCCGTTTTGGAGGGTGCGCCTTATGTCCTTTTTTTATGTATGACGGGGGTGCTGTGTCTGGCCATTTACACGACGACGGTAGCGGGATTGCTGGGGCTGTCCAGCCGGCTGATGGGGTTTGTTCATATGCCGAGATGGTTGATTGTGTTGATTTTGTTAGTGTTAATGGTACCTTTTACTTCTTTCGGATTTTCTGATTTGATCGCGTTTTTGTATCCGATATACGGGATGTTAAATTTGTATTTGTTAGTTTGTCTTCTCTTATATCCTATTTTAAGTAAATGGAAATAAGAGGATGTATTTCTTTTCAAGTATCTTGATTGCTCTTATGATCAGTTTTTTTGTACAATAGATACAGCAGTTTATGAAAAGAGGTGAAGGGTCTTGGCGGATAAAGACTTTGGCCTGAATGATATCGTAGAAATGAAAAAACCGCATCCATGCGGAGCGAACAGCTGGAAAATTATACGCATGGGAATGGATATTCGTATTAAGTGTGAGGGATGCTCTCACAGTGTTATGATTCCGAGAAAAGAATTTGAAAGAAAACTAAAAAAAGTACTAGTCAAGCATGAGGAGCCTACTTCATAAATAGGCCGACACTCATGCTTTTTCATATAGAAGGTAAGGAGAAGACGGCGATGAGCAAAGTGCATCAGTCGGCATGTCCGCTGAATTGTTGGGACAGCTGCGGATTTTTGGTGACTGTTGAAGACGGAAAGGTAACGAAAGTGGACGGGGATCCAAACCATCCGATTACGGAGGGCAAAATCTGTGGCCGCGGCAGAATGCTTGAGACAAAAACAAATTCGCCTGATCGGCTTCGCTATCCGATGAAAAAACAAAATGGCGAGTTTGTACGGATTTCCTGGGAGCAGGCACTTGATGAAATTGCCGACAAACTTCGGGAGATCAAGGAAACGTCGGAGACGACTGCTGTTTTGCACAGCCATGATTATGCGAATAATGGTTTGTTAAAAGCGCTTGATCAGCGTTTTTTTAATGGATATGGCGGTGTGACTGAAATCGTCGGAAGCATATGCTGGGGCTCCGGCATCGAGGCGCAAAGCTGGGATTTTGGCCGTTCGTACGGGCACGGCCCGCTTGATATTTACAACAGCAAGCATGTTGTTGTGTGGGGAAGAAATGTATCCAGAACAAATATGCACTTATACCATCACTTGCAGCAGGTGAAAAAGAAGGGCGCCACGATTACGGTGATTGATCCGATCTTCAATCCGACTGCTAAGCTTGCCGACCGCTATATCTCTGTTAAGCCGGGAATGGATGGCTGGCTTGCGGCTGCTGTTTTGAAGGTTCTGATTGAGACGGGAAGAACGTATGAAACGTTTATTTCTGAGCACTCTGTCGGTTTTGATGATGTGAAAGAGCTATTGAAAACTGTTTCTCTGGAAGAGTTTATTGTGAAAACAGAAACTTCTATGGAGGAGCTGGAGTATTTGGCCGGTTTGTATGCAGATGGTCCGGTGTCTACTTTTATGGGGCTAGGCATGCAGCGATATAAAAACGGCGGCGGAACGATTCGCTGGATTGATGCACTCGTTGCGGCAAGCGGAAATGTCGGAATTAAGGGCGGCGGCGCGAATTTCGGAAATGTCCAGATTGGCGAGAGCTTTGCAAAAACAAAGCTGACGCTGCCGGAATTAAAAACAGCATCACGTTCATTTTCAATGATGACGCAGGCTGAAGAGGTGTTGACCGCTGCTGATCCTGCGATTGAGATGATGATAGTGACGTGCGGAAATCCGCTGACTCAGGTGCCGAATACAAATAAAGTCAGACAAGCTTTTGAAAAGGTTCCAATGACGGTAGCCATTGATTCCATTATGACGGATACCGCAAAGCTGTGTGATTATGTTTTGCCGACTGCCACTGTTTTTGAAGAAGAGGATATCTACTATTCCAGTATGTATCACCACTATGTTCAGTACGGAAAAAAACTTGTGGAGCCCCAGGGTGAAGCGAAGTCGGACAGCTGGATCTGGTCAGAGCTTGCAAAACGCCTTGGGTTTGGCGAGCTGTTTGAATACAGCACTCAAGAATTTTTAGAGATGGGGCTTTCTTCATTGGAAGCAGAAGGTGTGACACTCGAGCGTTTAAAAGAAAAAGGCCACCTCCCTCTTCCAGTAAAACAGGTGCCGTGGGATGATTATAAGTTTTTGACGCCGAGCGGGAAATTTGAATTTACTTCGTCACTAGCTGAGCAAAAAGGGTTTAGCGGCTTGCTTCAATTAAATGTGCCCGAAGAATCTGTTTTCCATAATGAGGCGTTAGCTGGAAAGTATCCTTATACGCTGTTGTCCATTCATCCGCAGCGTTCCAACCATTCACAGCATGTGCCGTTTATTGAAAAGCTTCAGCACGTTCAGGTCGATATTTCTCCAGATATAGCGGCTGAGCAGGATTTTCAGGATGGAGACGAGGTTGTCATCTTTAATGACCGCGGACGCTTGAAGGGAACGGTGAAAGTGATGAAGCAGGCTCATGCGAAGACGATTAATATAGATGAAGGCATGTGGGCGGCTTTTGGAGGTTCAGTCAATGCACTGACAAATGATACAAATTCTGATAATGGAATGGGAAGTACGCTTTTTGACTGTTTAGTAGGCTTGAAAAAAGCATAATCAAAGGGATTGGCAGGCTGAAAATGCTTTTTTGTCAGCTTGTCTTTTCCAGTGAACCTCCTTATAATTGCTCTAGGTTCAAAATACGTTCATACAATGACGGTTTTATATAGAGGAGATGAAAGAATGGCTTTAACAGCTGGAATTGTTGGTTTGCCGAACGTCGGGAAGTCAACACTATTTAACGCAATTACACAGGCCGGTGCCGAATCAGCGAACTACCCGTTCTGTACGATTGATCCGAACGTGGGAATTGTAGAAGTACCTGATGATCGTCTGCAAAAGCTTACTGAGCTGGTCAACCCGAAGAAGACTGTGCCGACTGCTTTTGAATTTACTGATATTGCAGGGATTGTAAAAGGCGCATCTAAAGGAGAAGGACTCGGTAACAAATTCCTATCCCATATTCGCCAGGTTGACGCGATTTGCCACGTTGTCCGTGCTTTTTCCGATGACAACATTACACACGTTTCCGGAAAAGTTGATCCGATTGATGACATTGAAACGATCAACCTTGAGCTGATCCTCGCCGATATGGAAACGGTTGAAAAGCGGATTACACGCGTCAGCAAGCTTGCGAAACAAAAAGATAAAGACGCTGTATATGAGTTTGAGATTTTATCTAAACTGAAAGAAGCGTTTGAGAGCGAAAAGCCTGCTCGATCTGTAGAATTCACTGAAGAGCAGCAAAAGCTTGTGAAGCAACTCCATTTACTGACTTCGAAGCCTATTTTGTATGTGGCCAATGTAAGTGAAGATGAAGTGGCTGATCCATCTGGCAATGAAAATGTAGCGAAGATTCGCGAGTACGCTGCAGGCGAAAACGCAGAAGTAATCGTTGTGTGTGCGAAAATCGAATCCGAAATTGCTGAGCTTGAAGGCGAAGAAAAGCAAATGTTCTTGGAAGAGCTGGGCATTCAAGAATCAGGTCTTGATCAGCTGATCAAAGCGTCTTACTCTCTTCTTGGCCTTGCAACATACTTCACAGCGGGAGAACAGGAAGTCAGAGCTTGGACATTCAAAAAAGGCATGAAAGCCCCTGAGTGTGCAGGAATTATTCATAGTGACTTTGAGCGAGGCTTCATTCGCGCTGAGACAGTTGCTTATGAGGATCTTCTTGCGGGCGGCGGTATGGCAGGAGCCAAAGAAGCAGGAAAAGTCCGCCTCGAAGGGAAAGAATATGTGGTTCAAGACGGAGATGTTATTCATTTCCGATTTAATGTTTAGGATGCAGTTGTAAAGGGACAAGAGCTTTGGTATAATATAAAATTGTGAGTAATAGAATTATTGCTCCTTGCCCATTATGGGCCGCTTAGTCCAAAAGGAGGTGCAAACAGATGAGAAAGTACGAAGTTATGTACATTATCCGCCCAAACATTGACGATGAGTCTAAAAAAGCAGTTATCGAGCGTTTCAACAACGTTCTGACTTCTAACGGTGCGGAGATCACTGGAACAAAGGATTGGGGTAAACGTCGTCTTGCTTACGAAATCAACGATTTCCGCGACGGTTTCTACCAAATCTTAAACGTTCAAGCTGATGCTGCGGCAGTTCAAGAATTTGACCGTCTAGCTAAGATCAGTGACGATATCATTCGCCACATTGTTGTTAAAGAAGAAGAATAAGCAATTTTGAAATATATAATGGTAAAAGGTGGTCTTTCTTATGCTTAACCGAGTTGTATTAGTCGGAAGACTGACAAAAGACCCAGAGCTTCGTTATACGCCAAACGGTGCGGCTGTTGCTACGTTTACTCTTGCTGTGAATCGTACATTTACGAACCAGTCCGGAGAACGTGAGGCCGATTTCATTAATTGTGTCACTTGGAGAAGACAAGCCGAAAACGTTGCAAACTTCTTGAAAAAAGGAAGCCTTGCAGGCGTAGATGGCCGTTTACAAACAAGAAACTATGAAAACCAGCAAGGACAGCGTGTCTTCGTGACAGAGGTCCAAGCTGAAAGTGTTCAATTTCTTGAGCCGAAAAACGGCGGCGGTTCTGGTTCAGGTGGATACAACGAAGGAAACAGCGGCGGAGGCCAGTACTTTGGCGGAGGCCAAAATGATAATCCATTCGGGGGAAATCAAAACAACCAGAGACGCAATCAGGGGAACAGCTTTAATGATGACCCATTTGCCAACGATGGCAAACCGATTGACATCTCGGATGACGATCTTCCATTCTAATGTGATTATCGCCTAAAATGAAAAAGAAAGGAGGGAAATGACAATGGCAGGAGGACGCAGAGGCGGTCGTGCGAAACGCCGTAAAGTGTGTTATTTCACTTCTAACGGTATCACGCACATCGACTACAAAGATGTAGATCTTCTTAAAAAGTTTGTTTCTGAGCGCGGTAAAATTTTACCACGTCGTGTAACTGGAACAAATGCTAAATACCAACGTAAATTGACTGCAGCTATCAAACGCGCACGTCAAATGGCTTTACTTCCATACGTAAGCGGTGAGTAAGCTGATACGTAAAGAGCAAGGACCTTTGGGTTCTTGCTCTTTTTTATAGGGGGATGAAACATGAAGCTGATTTCATGGAATGTAAACGGCCTGCGGGCTGTGATGAGAAAAATGGATTTCCTCTCTTATCTGAAAGAAGAGGATGCAGATATCATATGTCTTCAGGAAACAAAGATACAGGACGGACAGGTTGATCTCCAGCCTGAAGGCTATCATGTGTATTGGAATTATGCAGTGAAAAAAGGATATTCCGGCACAGCTGTTTTTTCTAAACAAGAGCCGCTGCATGTCATGTACGGTATCGGAATAGAAGAGCATGACCAAGAAGGCAGAGTGATTACGCTGGAATTTGAAAACGTGTTTGTGATGACCGTTTACACGCCAAATTCCAGAAGGGGATTAGAGCGAATCGATTACCGCATGCAATGGGAAGAGGCTCTGTTGTCTTATATTCTTGAATTGGATGAGAAAAAACCAGTCATTTTATGCGGTGATTTGAATGTAGCCCATAAGGAGATTGATTTGAAAAATCCAAAGGCGAACCGGAAGAACGCTGGATTTTCCGATCAAGAAAGAGGGGCATTTACTCGTTTATTAGAGGCTGGCTTTGTTGACTCCTTCCGTCATGTTTATCCTGATCTTGAAGGCGCTTATTCCTGGTGGTCGTATCGTGCCGGCGCCCGGGACAGAAATATCGGCTGGCGCATTGATTATGTTGTTGTTTCTGAAAGCCTTAAGGAACAGATTGAAGATGCCGGCATATCAAAGGATGTCATGGGTTCCGACCATTGTCCTGTTGAACTTATCATCAATATATGATGAGATAGCAGTAAGGATTTTACACTTACTGCTTTTTTTTATATGAAAAAGGAGAAAGAGGATGGCAAATATAAAAGAGATTGCAAGACTGGCAAATGTATCTGTTTCAACTGTTTCGCGTGTATTGAATCATCATCCGTATGTGTCTGTAGAAAAGAGAAAGCTTGTGCATCAAGTCATGAAGGAATTGAATTATACACCAAATCGAACCGCAATCGATCTCATTCGCGGGAAAACCCATACGGTCGGTGTGATTCTGCCTTATAGCGATCATCCCTGTTTTGATAAAATCGTGAACGGAATCACCAAGGCTGCTTTTCAGCATGAGTATGCAACGACGCTCCTCCCCACCAATTATAACCCCGCTATTGAAATCAAATATTTAGAGCTGTTAAAAACAAAGAAAATTGACGGCCTCATTATTACTTCCCGCGCCAATCATTGGGACAAGATTTTAGCTTATCAGGAATATGGGCCAATCATCGCTTGTGAGGAAACCGGTGACATTGATGTCCGATGTGCGTATAACGACAGAAAAGCTGCTTATGCAGAAAGCTTTCGCTATCTAAAAAGCCGCGGACATGAGAATATCGCTTTTACATGCGTCAGAGAAGCCGACAGGAGCCCAAGCACGGCTGATAAAGCTGCGGCCTATCAATATGTTTGCGGAAGGCTGGAAGACCGCCATATGCTGTCTGGATGTAATGATATGAATGACGGTGAGCGGGCAGCTGAGCACTTTTATACGAGCAAACGGGTTCCTACTGCTATTTATGCAAACAGTGATGAAGTGGCAGCTGGAATTCATCTATTTGCCCAGAAGAATAATTGGGATGTTGAAATCATAGGTGAGGGAAATACTTCTATCAGCCGTGTTCTTGGATTTCCATCGCTCGATTTGAGTCTTGAGCAGCTTGGCACCGCCGCATTTTCTCTTTTTTTGCAGGATGAACCCGTTGATATCAAAATTCAGCATAACTTTGAGAAAAAAGCTTGAACTGAAATGCATTTCATACGTTATAACTTCATTGAAGGTAAAGGAGGAGAAGACATGCGGATTGAACATACAGCGATCTGGGTCAATGATTTAGAGCGAATGAAGTCTTTTTATGAAACGTATTTTAATGGCAAAGCGAATGATTTGTATCATAATGAGAAAAAGGATTTTAAATCTTATTTTATTACGTTTGATTCCGGAGCAAGGCTGGAGATTATGAAAAAAGGGAATGTGACCGATCCGCCTTCACAAACGATGACAGGCTGGGCACACATTGCCTTTTCCGTAGGAAGCCGGGAGAAGGTTGATGAACTGACTGTTCGATTGAAGAAGGACGGTTTCGCAGTAGTAAACGGCCCAAGGACAACGGGAGACGGCTACTATGAAAGTGTGATTGAAGATGATGAAGGAAACTTAATTGAAATTACAATTTAACATCTGGAGTGACTTGAATGCTGAGGACAGAAAAAGAAAAAATGGCAGCCGGCGAATTATACAATCCGGAAGATCAACAACTATTACTAGAACGCAAGCATGCGAGACAGCTGATTAGACAATATAACGAAACACCAGAAGATGATGCAGTGCGGACAGAGCTTTTGAAGGAGCTGCTCGGTTCGGTTGGGGATCAAGTCACGATTCTGCCGACATTTCGCTGTGATTATGGCTATCATATTCATATCGGAGATCACACATTTGTTAATTTTGACTGTGTCATTTTAGATGTGTGTGAGGTGCGTATCGGCCGTCATTGTTTGATTGCGCCAGGTGTACATATCTACACGGCCGGCCATCCTCTCGATCCGATTGAAAGAAAGTCCGGGAAGGAGTTCGGTAAGCCTGTGACAATTGGAGATCAAGTTTGGATCGGAGGCCGGGCAGTGATTAACCCAGGAGTGACAATTGGTGATAATGCGGTGATTGCTTCAGGATCTGTTGTGACTAAGGATGTGCCCGCTAACACTGTTGTAGGCGGAAACCCTGCGAGGATATTGAAGGAATTGTAAAGAGATCAGTGCGGCAGCTCCGCACTGACTTTTTTAAATTTGTTTCGCATTGGTATTAGGGCCGAAGCAGATTAACAGCAAGGAGCATGCGAGCCAGCAGCCGCCTATAAATAAGAAGACGCTGATATAGCCGAGCTGAACTGCAATAAATCCGACAAGCAATGAGCCGAAAATGTTTGAAAAACGGCCCAGACCATAGGCTAATCCGCTGCCGGATGAGCGGTATTCAGTCGGATAAGGTTCAGATGTATAGGCGTATAAGTTCGACGTGAAAACCCGTTCTGTGATATTCACGATAAAGCCAAACACAATGATCATGATGGGAATAAAAGTCATGCCATATAAGAGCCCTGCGATGGCCGTCAGAAACGCGCTGGCAGCTAAAATCCACTTTCTTTGAAATCTCTCAGAAATCATGGAGCCGAGCAGTGCGCCCAGCGGAGCGCCGACAGAATGCAATACGTTATACCACAATGTATTTTCCATGGTGACGCCATTGCTTTTTAATAGGCTTGGAACCCATGAGGCAAATCCGTAAAACCCAAATGTCTCAAAAATCCATACAGCAGATAAAATAATGGTGATTTTGAGGTTTCTGCCTTTCAATAATCCTGCGTAACCGGCATGCTGTTGAACAGAACCGTTTTCTTTAGGCTGAGCCGGTGCCGGAAGCGGGCCTTTCTCCTGTTCAACCTGCGCCTCAATTCGGTTGAGGATCGCATCAGCTTTCGCATATTCACCGCGATTTTCATGCCAGCGAGGTGACTCTTCCAGACGGCGGATGAAGAAAAAATAAATAAGGCCGACGGCACCCCATACAAATACAAGCCTCCATCCCCATGAACCGAGCGGAATGACAAAGGCAGACACAATATTGGTGATGGGGACGCCGATCAATCCGATCATGGCACAAAAAGAAATATATTTTCCACGTACACTTGAAGGGAAAAACTCCGCCAAATAGCTATTCGTAATGACCATGGCTGCTGCGACGCCAAATCCGGTGAGAAAACGGAATGTCATTAAAGATGGAATGTCCCATGCCGCAGCATTGCATAGCGATGCGATTGAGAAAACAAAGACAAATAGATTTAAGGCTTTTTTGCGGCCGATTCGATCGGACAGCCGTCCGCCCAGTGAAGCGCCTAAAAACATGCCTAAAAACGAAGCAGCCGTTACGTTAGCAATAGTTGAAAGCGGGATGCCCCAATGCTCGATCAGCGCCGGCGCTACATTGCTGAGGGTAAATAAATCTGCGAGATCAAAGAAATAAACAATGCCGAGAGCGGTTAACACTTGGAAATGAACGCGTGAAATCGGAAGGCGGTCTAAACGATTCGCTGCGTTTGAGAAAGGATGTGTATTCTTTTGTTTGAAGATCGTATTCATAAAAAACCCCCTTTTAAGTAGTAAGAAAAGACTGAAAATACCCCTCTTGGGACTATTATAAGTATCTTGGTTCATTGGCAACAGAGTTCAAATCACTAGATGGAAGAACTAAATTCACACTTTATATTTTAATTTTGCTTAAAAGATTTCCAAAACAGTAGATTCATAGACCAATTTATGCAAATATATAGTAATATTCTCATTGAAAGGAAGAGACATAGAAGGAATGAATTCATTTATCCGTCCTATAGAAGGAAACAATACGTTGTGGAGATATTTTTTCGCTTTTTTGGTGATGGTAGGGTTATATGTATTCGGGAATATAGCTTACCTTTTCGCTATATTGTTCACGGTTATTGTGAATCCCAATATCACGTTTGATTTGGATGAAGCTGTGCTGAGTGATCCCCTCGTAGATCTTTATTTGTCCCATGTGATTTATTTATTCGCCATTCCGGGAGTTTGGCTGGCTGTGCGCTTTATTTTGAAGCGGCCTTTCCGAACTGTGATTACACCAAATTCAAAGATGAATTGGCGGAGAATTTCCTTTGGTTTTATGGCTTATTTCTTGCTGATGATCGCCGTACAATTGATTGATTTTGTGATTCATCCAGACAATTATTCAATGCAAGCCTTTGATGCATCACGATTTATCTGGCTGCTAGCGGCTGCCCTCATTTTGGTTCCGATTCAGACATCAGCTGAGGAACTGTTTTTCAGGGGATTTTTGCTTCAAGCTTTCGGGAGATTGACGAAAAATCCTCTATTTTTGACACTGATTGTCGGAGGATTGTTTGGCGTATTGCATTTTGCGAATCCAGAAATGAACAACGGCGCTGTCTGGGCAGGAATTGAGTATTTAACATTTGGTTTTGTGTGGACCTATTACACGATTAAAACTGGAAGCATCGAAATATCACTTGGCGCCCATGCCGCGAATAATATGTTTTTGTGTATGTTTATTACAGAAAAAAACAGTGTGTATGGAGGAATTCCTTCTCTGTTTACCGTTACGCGGGGGAACCCAATGTGGGAGGCTTTCTTGACGATTGCGGTCAACCTTGTGTTTGCGGGGATCGCTTTATGGTACCATAAGAAATCAAAAAGTAAGCAGCAAGGGTCTTAATCCCTGCTGCTTATTAACGTTTGGATGGCTTCTTCGATATTCGTTGTCGGCTGCTGGCAGGCGAAGTTTTCACAAATATACACGGTTGTTTTGCCTTCTATGATGCGGTATTCTGCTGCAAATGGTGCAATGTCTTTGCATTGCTCGGGATGCTCTGCCACCAGAATGGAGTCGTTGGGCTTAAAGGCTTTTTGGAGCTCCGTTATGATTTGTTTTCTGGCTGGGTCGTCTGCACTGCCAAAAATTACGATTTCTTTTTTAGGCATCAGATGCCTTAACACACTTTGCATAAAGAAAGCATGGCCGCTCGGATACGCGTCGATATCCGGCTTGAATACAGAAAACATCGTTTCTGCTTTTTCAATCAGTGATAAGTCGCCTGTGACTTGTCCAAGATGAAGCAGCTGAACGGCTGCCACACTGTTTCCGGAAGGCACGGCGCCGTCGTACACTTCTTTTTCCCGTACGATTAAGGCTTCTGCATCATGCCCGGAAAAATAGAATCCGCCATGCTCCTCATCCCAAAATAAGCTGATCATATCGTCTGTCAGTTTCTTCGCTTTTTGTAAATAAGAAAGATCAAACGAAGCTTCATAGAGATCGAGATAGGCCCATAGGAGAAAAGCGTAATCGTCGATAAAGCCTTTGTTTTTCACTTCGCCGTCTCGATACCGGACCATCACACGGCCGTCGATGATTAAATTTTTTTCAATAAATGTAATGGCGTCTTGCGCTAAGCTGAGATATTTCCGTTCCTGGAATACCTTTGCTGCTTTGGCGAGACCCGCGATCATCAGCGCGTTCCATGAAGTCAGCACTTTATCATCGACATGCGGATAGGTTCTTTCTTCGCGTGTCTTCAAGAGCCGTTGTCTTGCGTCCTCAAGCTTGAGGCGGAGCTCTTCTTCGGTTAACCCGGCATCCGCTTTGATTTGTTCCCGCTTTGTGTGAATGAGGTTCGGAATATTTTTGCCTTCAAAGTTTCCTTCTTCAGTGATGTCATACACTTGGCAATACAGCGTTCCGAGTTCGTCTCCAAGCGTTTTCAGAATCTCTTCCTTTGACCATACGTAGTACTTTCCTTCTTCTCCTTCTGTGTCCGCATCTAAAGCGGAGAAAAAGCTTCCGTCTTCATGGGTCATTTCCCGCTGAATGAACGTAATGATCTGCTCACAAATCTCTTTATAGCGGCTATTTTGCGTGACCTGATAGGATTCGGTATAAGCGGTCAGCAGCAGCGCATTGTCGTACAGCATTTTTTCAAAATGGGGTACGAGCCACTCGTCATCGGTTGAATAGCGGGCGAACCCATACCCGATATGGTCGTAAATGCCGCCATTTGCCATGCTGTCCAGCGTTTTCGTCACGTTGTATAAAGCATTCTCCTGCCCTGTATTGTGGTAATAACGAAGCAAATACATCAGCATATGAGGCATTGGAAACTTCGGTGCCTGCCCGAAACCGCCGTAGATTGTATCAAACCCGCTGGCAAGCTGCTGGAATGTCCGGTGAATTGCTGACTCGCTAAGGCCCTCACCAGTTTTTGCAGCTGTTTTGGTCTGTAAATGTTTAGCGGCGTTCTCCGCAATATCCTCGACATGCTCGCGGTCGTTCGCAAACGTCTCAGACAGATGCTCGAGCACATCAACAAAACCAGGACGATTGAATTTACTCGTCTTTGGAAAATATGTACCCGCGTAAAACGGCTTTTGATCAGGCGTAATAAATACATTCAGCGGCCAGCCGCCCTGCCCGGTCATCAGCTGGCAGATTCGCATATAAACAGAATCCACATCCGGCCGTTCTTCCCGGTCGACTTTAATCGCCACAAACCGTTCATTGAGAAGACGCGCGATTTCTTCGTCTTCAAAGCTTTCATGGGCCATGACGTGACACCAATGGCAAGTCGAATAACCGATGCTGACAAGAACCGGCTTGTTTTCGCGCTTTGCTTTTTCGAAGGCTTCTTCTCCCCACGGGAACCATTTCACGGGGTTGTGAGCGTGTTGAAGTAAATATGGAGACTTCTCAGCGATTAATCTATTGGGTGTACTATTATTTGGCATTGGATCACCTTCTTTCATAAAACAAATGATCATTTTGAATTTATTTTTCCATAATATAATGTATTTTATTCTTTTATGATTTCGTGAAAGGCTTCATTAAGTATAGAAGAAGAATTCTTATAAACAATTATATCCTTTCGGGTAAATGATGTTTATACATCTCGATGGCATTTTTATGTTCTTTTAAAACTGCAATTGTTTTTGGATGTGGTCTTACATAAATCAAAGGATAGTCGATTTCATCAAATTCTTGTCGAATTGGGAATGCTAATCTCTCTTTATCAAGTGAAAATTGAGCGTCAATTCCTATTTTATTACCGCGAGAATCTAATCGAATCCAATTATTAAGTGAATGAAAAAATACAGCATTTAATGCGTGAATACAATATCCTTTATCTGGCGTATTAAACAACATTAAACGCTGATAACAAAAGCCTGTCGGTATTCCTTCTGAGCGCAATAAGGCAGCTAATAGGTTTGACTTTGCATAGCAAATTCCCTCTTTAAAGGTTAATACTTCTGAAGCATTACAAGTTACTCGTTTTGATTGAACATCCCAAGTATGGGAAATTTCATCTCGAACAAATTCATAGGCTATTTTTACTTTTTCGATTTCTGTCTGCAAAGGATTGAAAAGTTCATTTGCAAGTGCACAAATAATAGGATTAGAATAATCAACTTCATTTAATTCAAGTAAATAATCATCAATGTTTTTCGATTCACATGTCAAATTCATTTCTTCACTCCCCTCCCCATATTTTAACGAATGATACTACAGTATAGAACATGATTGGAAATATATTAAGAAGAACATAAGAGATTACTAAAAAGCGTAGTTTGAATATTTATAGAGTGCATATGAAAAGGTGTAACACAAATTATGATTAGTTCTCTGCCTTAAAAATATGTAGTGACATCAAATATAAGTGGTAACATTGATGTAATAGCGATGAAGAAAATATTAAAAAATAGAAAATTTCTATCTGGTTACACAAGTTTTAGAGGCTTTAACGATTAATCAAAAAAAATTGATTTATTTGGTTGCATTTATTTAAAAAATCCGAGTATAATAAATACATCAAAAAAAATTGATTAAAGAAGGCGATATGATGGTTGAGACGAAATCAGCACTACTTCAGAAATATGAACAAAAATTTAAAGCTCTTGCTGATCAGAAACGATTAGAGATCATGTATGAACTTTGTCAAAGGGGAAAAACCTGTGTTTGTGATCTAACTGAGATTTTTGAGGTGACACAATCTAAACTTTCTTATCATCTTAAAATTTTATTGGATGCCAACTTAATAACGAAAGAGACAAAGGGAACATGGAGTTATTATGATCTAAATGATGAGGAAGTAAATGGGCTATTATCAGAAGAGCTTTGTTGTGTATTTAGAAAAAAAGGTGAAGGAGATTGTTGCTAAAAAATTTTTAGACTTTAAATCAAAAATTTTTGATTAATATATAAGAGGGGGAATTAAAATGAAATATGTTCATGTAGGGGTTAACGTTGTCAGTTTAGAGAAATCGATCAATTTTTATGAAAAAGTTTTTGGAGTGAAGGCTGTAAAAGTAAAAACAGACTATGCAAAGTTTTTATTAGAGACTCCTGGACTGAACTTCACTTTAAATGTCGCAGATGAGGTGAAGGGAAATCAAGTGAATCATTTTGGATTCCAAGTAGATAGTTTGGAAGAAGTTTTGAAACACAAGGAAAGGCTTGAAAAAGAAGGGTTTTTTGCACGTGAAGAAATGGATACGACTTGTTGTTATGCAGTCCAAGATAAATTTTGGATTACTGATCCAGATGGGAACGAGTGGGAATTTTTCTATACCAAATCGAACAGCGAGGTTCAAAAACAAGATTCCTCCTCTTGTTGTGTAACACCGCCAAGTGATAGTACAACAAACTCTTGCTGTTAATAAAAAGGTGAGGATAAAGTAATGAAACGTTTATCATTTTTAGACCGTTATTTAACTATCTGGATTTTTCTTGCGATGGCATTGGGGATAGGATTAGGTTTTATATTTCCGAGTTTTGTTGGTGGACTAAACAAATTACAAGTTGGAACTACATCTATCCCTTTAGCTATTGGATTAGTATTAATGATGTATCCACCACTAGCCAAGGTTCGCTATGAAGAAATTGGACGGGTATTTAAAGATATTAAAGTATTAATGTTGTCTTTAGTGCAAAACTGGATCATCGGACCGACTCTCATGTTTATTTTGGCTATAATCTTTTTGCCAGATAAACCGGAGTATATGATTGGGCTTATTATGATTGGATTAGCTCGCTGTATTGCGATGGTTATTGTTTGGAATGACTTATCAAAAGGTGATACGGAATACGCGGCAGGATTAGTTGCTTTCAACTCAATTTTCCAAATGCTTTTTTTCTCAGTTTATGCTTACATTTTTGTAACAGTTATTCCGCAATGGTTAGGGATGGAAGGAGCAGTAGTGAATATTACGATGGCAGAAGTCGCAAAATCAGTATTCATTTACCTTGGAATTCCTTTTATTGCAGGAATGGTGACACGTTATATTTTTGTAAAAGTGAAGGGCAAAGAATGGTATGAAAAAGTGTTCATTCCTAAAATTAGCCCAATTACGTTAATTGCTTTGCTATTTACAATTATCGTCATGTTTTCCTTAAAAGGTGATGTAATTGTTAGCTTGCCGTTAGATGTTGTTCGAATTGCGATTCCATTATTGATTTACTTTGTTTTAATGTTCTTTGTTTCCTTCTTTTTAGGAAAGAAAATCGGGGCAAACTACGCTGTAACCACTACTTTAGCTTTTACAGCAGGAAGCAATAACTTTGAATTAGCGATTGCTGTAGCTGTTGGTGTGTTTGGAATTCATTCGGGTGCAGCATTTGCCGCCGTAATTGGTCCGCTTGTAGAAGTACCGGTCATGATTGCACTCGTTAAGGTTGCTTTATGGTTTCAACGAAAATACTTTCGAAGTCACTCGATGTAGAGGTGGAATATATGAAGAATAAAATTATTTACTTTTTATGTACAGGGAACTCTTGCCGAAGTCAAATGGCTGAGGGATGGGCTAAACAATATTTAGGTGATGAGTGGAAAGTATACAGCGCGGGGATAGAGGCACATGGATTAAATCCTAACGCTGTTAAAGCCATGAAGGAAATAGACATTGATATATCTAATCAAACATCAGATGTCGTTGATTCTAACATTCTGAACAAAGCCGATTTTGTTGTCACATTATGTGGTGATGCGGCAGATAAATGTCCTATGACTCCATCTAATGTAAAAAGAGACCATTGGGGTTTTGATGATCCTGCAAGAGCCGAAGGAACAGAAAAGCAAAAGTGGATTACTTTTCAACGAGTTCGTGATGAAATTGGAGAACGAATAAAACGATTTGCTGAAACAGGTGAATAAAATTTAAATAGCCGAGAGGGGACTCTTGGCTATTGCTTTTATCTAACATAAAGAAGATGTAGATTTTTTAATGGTGATTCTAACGAACATGTCACCAATGACAAGTCGAATAATCGATGCTGACGAACCGGTTTGTTTTCGCGTTTTGCTTTTTCGAAGGCTTCTTCTCCCCACGGGAACCAGTCAACGGGGTTGTGGGCATGTTAAAGTAAATATGGAGACTTCTCAGCGATTAATCTATTGGGTTTACTTTTATTTGGCATGGGATCACCTTTTAAGTTGGTTATATTCAGGTTACCACAGTTATCCTAAACAAATACAATTACTGACTGCTTATCGATAATTGTAATGTGAAAATCTAATGTTTCATTTTGCCACTTGAGATAAATGCGAATAACGTTTTTCCTTGTTTCGCAATCTGGTCAAATTTTCATAAAAAAAGTAAAAGTTTAAACCTTAGTCTATATATAATAAGATCATATCAATCAAATGTAGGGGGAGTTATTATGAAGTGCAATAAAATGAACAGGGTACAATTAAAAGAGGGGAGCGTATCAGTGGCCCTATAAACTGCGTCTGCCCTCATTAATGGAGGGGAAATTGTGAATACGTCTTATTCACAGTCAACTTTACGGCACAATCAAGTTTTGATTTGGCTTTGTGTTCTATCATTTTTCAGCGTATTAAATGAAATGGTTCTGAACGTCTCATTACCTGATATCGCCAACGATTTTAATAAACTGCCAGCGAGTGCAAACTGGGTGAATACTGCCTTTATGTTAACCTTTTCTATTGGAACAGCTCTATATGGAAAGTTATCGGATCAGCTGGGCATTAAAAAGCTGCTTCTATTTGGGGTTATGGTAAATGGCTTAGGGTCGATCATTGGATTTGTTGGACACTCGTTCTTTCCTATTCTCATTCTAGCCCGATTTATTCAAGGAATTGGTGCAGCCGCATTCCCAGCTCTTGTGATGGTTGTCGTTGCGCGCGATATTCCAAAAGAGAACAGGGGGAAAGCATTTGGCTTGATCGGGTCCTTAGTAGCAATGGGAGAAGGTGTTGGACCAGCTATTGGGGGAATGGTTGCTCATTATATCCATTGGTCGTATTTGCTGCTTATTCCAACTGCAACAACTATCACTGTTCCATTCCTTATAAAACTGTTGAAAAAGGAAGAGAGAATCAGAGGACACTTTGATATGGCAGGGATTATATTGATGTCTGCGGGCATCGTGTTTTTTATGCTGTTTACAACATCTTACAGACTTTCTTTTCTGATCATCAGTATTCTTGCTTTCTTCGTATTTGTAAAACATATTAGGAAAGCTCAAGACCCTTTTGTTGACCCTGATCTGGGGAAAAATGTATTTTTCGTGATTGGAGTCCTTTGCGGAGGACTAATATTTGGTACAGCAGCAGGATTTGTCTCTATGGTTCCTTATATGATGAAAGATGTTCACCATTTAAGTACTGCAGCAATTGGAAGCGGCATTATTTTCCCCGGAACAATGAGTGTCATCATCTTCGGTTACATTGGAGGATTGCTTGTTGATCGGAAAGGTTCCTTGTATGTACTAACGATTGGAAGCGCATTGCTTTCTTCCGGCTTTTTAATCGGTGCCTTTTTTATAGATGCAGCACCATGGATCATGTCAATTATAGTAGTTTTTGTTTTTGGGGGACTATCGTTCACAAAAACAGTTATATCTACTATTGTGTCTAGCAGTTTGAAAGAAAAGGAAGCCGGCGCTGGCATGAGTTTGCTTAATTTCACGAGCTTTTTATCAGAGGGAACGGGTATTGCGATTGTAGGCGGTTTATTATCTATCGGGTTCCTAGATCATAGGCTGCTGCCTATTGACGTTGATCACTCTACCTATTTGTATAGTAATATGCTCATACTTTTTGCAGGAATCATTGTTATTTGTTGGCTGGTAATCTTGAATGTATATAAACGTTCGCAGAGACATGGCTAAATGAGTTAAAGGATCAATCTTGTGAAAGTAATCCAAGGTTGATCCTTTTTTGTAAAATGAATAAACATGGCATCAATAGCATGTTCTTTAGATTAGCCATCGTTAGCTATACCCAATAGATACGAGAACAGGCTTGTTTTCGCGTTTCGCTTTTTCATAAACACAAAACTTAGCCGATTTACTTAAAAGAGGGAGAATGAAATATACTATAATGTTTAATTATGTTAATGCGTCCTTTCCAGTCTTCTTTTCTTTTAATACAAGAGAATGGATATTTTTAGCTCTGTTAAAGTTGATAATTCCATAGTATTAAGGGGAACCCATTGGATTCCGCTTTAGTTCAATAAGAAAAATAACTGTCGAGTGTTACCTTACAATGTATATTTTGGAGGGAAAGATTTTTTTAGCCATTCCAATGATAAACGATTTGCACAACGCCAGAGGAAAATGTTCTCGTATTCACCATTTTTAAATTTATCCTCTGTTTTACATCAATAAACAACGGTTTTCCTTCTCCCAAAACAACAGGGTGAATAGATAATCTAAATTCATCAACAAGCCCCAAATTTATAAAAGTTGTAATGAGACTCGCTCCACCATATAGCCAGATGTCTTTACCGGGATTTTTCTTCAATTTATTTACTTCTTCAAGAATATTATCATTTATAAATATGGCTTGATTATCAATCTCATTTTGTGTTCTGGAAAAAACATATTTCTTTTTACTATGAACCAATTTCCAAAGTTCCTTTTCTGTATCAGGGTCTTCATTTTTTGGAATATATTGTCCCCATAAATCGTAGCTTTTTCTGCCATATAAAATAGTATCAATTTGATTTAAGAAATCAGTAAACCCCATATCAGGGTCCATAATGCACCAATCAACTTCTCCATTTTTCCCTTCAATAAAACCATCTAAAGTAACTGCTAAATCTAAAATTATTCTTCTCTGTTTTAAGTTATTTGTCATAACTATTCATCCTTTTCCATAAGAAGTTGGTAGAAATTCTTCTCCCACTCTCGCACCAGATAGACTAAGTTGCGTTTATGGACAGAGTGAAGAACAATATTCTAAAATGAAAGTGCCCACTACTCTTCGCAGCTTGATTAGCAGGAACACTCTTTATCTTTACTTGGTTAAATGAAAGCTCTGCTCGATTAAGTTATAAATTTCTCCTTCTAGATCTATACGTTCCAAAACAAGTGAAATCCAATGTTCCTTATCCATATGATATCCGGGTAAGATATTTTCTCCATTTCTTAAGCTATCACTTATTTCAGGGGGACATTTTAGATTTAGAATATCTATTTCGTCATGTCCTTCCAAGCCTAATTTTTCCGGGTGAACATTCATAATAAGACCGTACCATTTTTTGTTTGATTCATGTCTCAAAGAAGCATAGTTTGGGTATTTCCCCCAAGGATAATCAGGCGAAGTACCGTATTTTTCTTTGACGTGTTTAAAGATATCTTCTCTTGTTAACATACTCAATCACTCCTTTATTCGCTCTACTTTCTTCTTGAAAAAGTCAAAGAGCGATCCTTGGTTGTCCTATGGATAGAGATGTCACCAATGGCAGAAGCTGTTTCTCATCCTTACTAATATAAGTTTTTTTGCTTTGGCGAAGCTTCCTATTTCCATGGGTACTAGTCAACAGGGGTGTGGGCGAGTTTTATTATTAGTGGGCATGGGATCATCTTCTTCTCTTGTTTCTGTTCCTTTTTACTGTACCACAAGCCTTTCTGGTGAAATACCTCATTATGATAGTGAAATAGAAAAATCGCTATTTAAAAGGTAATGTTAAAGAGTGCACTTTTGGAAGCTGTTATTGAATAGTATCGAAACGAGTTTACTAAATATTATCTCGATTGGCGGAGATTGATATGATCATGAAAATGACTCATTTGAATATGAAAGATTTCAATAAACCAAACGAACCTTTCATTGTTTTTGGGAGAATGATACCTGCTTTTGAAAACGGTGTTTGGACATATACTGAGGAACGATTTTCTAAACCTTATTTTAAACAATATGAAGATGATGACATGGATGTTAGTTATGTTGAAGAAGAGGGGAAAGCGGCTTTTTTATATTATCTTGAAAACAACTGCATTGGCCGGATTAAGATCCGTTCTAACTGGAATGGGTATGCACTAATAGAGGACATTGCCGTGGCAAAAGACTATAGAAAAAAAGGTGTTGGAACAGCATTATTACATAAAGCGATTGAGTGGGCAAAGGAGAATCATTTTTGTGGTCTTATGCTTGAAACCCAAGATATTAATGTTTCAGCTTGTCATTTTTATGCCAAACATCACTTTATAATAGGTGCGGTTGATACGATGCTTTATTCCAACTTTCCAACAGCAAATGAAATTGCGATTTTTTGGTACTATAAATTTTAATTGATTATAAAAATCTCAACAGTACCAGAGATAAAGAATTGACGAACGAAACGGGGCTTGTTTTGCGTTTCGTTTTTTGGATCGAGAAGAGGTTTCTTAATAACCTCTTCTATTCTTTGATAAGAAATGTCTTTCCACAATAGGCATAAAAACGTAAAGGAGCATTCCTCCCAAACAAACTGTTAAAAGAGTTCCGATGCCGATAGGGCCTCTAAAGACAATGGCCAAAACTAAGAAAAGAGCGTATACCAATGTTCTTGAAAACAAGATTGTTCTTTTGGAGAGATCTCGGATAATAAGTGTTAAATGATCGATCGGTGTTGATGCGAATTTTGTCTGAAGATAGATGGCTGTTCCAAGACCGATGAGCACCAAACCAATTCCGAAACAAATCAGTTTGCTTAACAACGCGTTTAGATAGATGGTGTTTTTTACAACAAACAACCATAGGTCAATGCCTATTCCAGTAATGAATGCTGTAATCAAGCCCAGCAAAATAGGTTTTTTTCTCGTTAATATAGCGTTGCAGATTAAGAGGATCACAGAAATAAGGACCTCCCAGCTTCCTACGGTAAGACCGATTTCTTTTGACAGACCAACCAAAAGGGCATCGAAGGGTGATGTGCCCAGTCCTGATTGTATGGTTAAGGAAATGCCCAAACTTAATATGAGTATGCCTATTCCGTAATACATATATTTCATGTTATATTCCGCGATATTTCTTTTGTCATCAAGACGTGAGGGATGCCGTCCTCCATAAATTCCTGTGAAGAAGTCTGATAGCCCAGTTTTTGATAAAAGCCTGCCGCTTGTGTTTGACCATGCAGCTTATATGCAGTCAGTCCTTTTTCTTTCATGATTTCCTCTAACCCGCTTACGATGATCTTCCCCAATCCGTACTTACGGTAAGGTTTTAGGATGCAGATTCTTTCCAGCTTTGCTGTATGGCCAACGATGCGTGCGCGTCCGGTGCCGACAGGCTGATTCTCATGATATACCAAGATATGCTGGCATTGTTCCTGAAGCGTATCAAATTCATCGAACTCATCGGCTTCAGAAACATGTTGCTCCTCAATGAAAACGCCTCTTCTAATCTTTAAAGCTTCATGTAAATCCGCTTCAGTTGTTATTCTTTTTATACTCATCTAAATCAATCCTTTTCTGATATTAGTCTGGACTGTCCAGCATGCATGTGGTCTTATAATAGTAAGGTTAAAACAGTTTTGTTGTAATTGCAACAAAAATACGTGAGGGGTTTTAGAATGAATGATATTTTGCGTGAAATCGGCATGATAGCAAGAGCGTTGGATTCCATAAGCAATATCGAATTTAAAGATTTGGACTTAACAAGAGGGCAGTATCTCTATCTCGTACGCATATACGAAAATCCGGGAATTATTCAAGAAAAATTGGCAGAAATGATAAAAGTGGACCGGACAACGGCTGCGCGGGCCATTAAGAAGCTGGAAATGCAGGGATTTATTCAAAAACTTCCAGATGAGCAAAATAAAAAAATAAAAAAATTGTTCCCGACTGAGAAAGGGAAAAAGGTGTATCCCTTGTTAAGAAGAGAAGGAGAACATTCTACGGAAGTCGCTTTGTCCGGTTTTACACATGAGGAAAAGGAAACCATTTCTGCACTCCTTCAGAGAGTAAGGAAAAATGTAGAACGTGATTGGGAGTATGTGAAGAAGGGGAACAAAAGGGATTATTAATGTGCAAAATGTACCTTATCGACGGAAGCAAATATGAGTCCGGAAAGGGCCAATTTCCTGTTTCGATCATTTCACAATGCAAGTTACAAAAATGTGCGTAGTTACATATTGAATTGATTTGTATTACAGTAATGATAGCAAGAAATTTCCAAAGGGAGTGGTTTTGATGAACTTGAGACAACTATCAGAACATGTCTTTCAATGTGAATTTGAGCTTGATGTTCCCCTTCGTGTCCCGGTTCATACTTGGTTTATTAAAGATGGCGATGATGTTTATATTGTTGATACGGGGATAGAACGTTTTGCTGATGTACAAATTAGGGCAGCGTTAGCGATCGGCAATCCAAAAGCCATTTTGCTTACCCATGGCCACAGTGATCATATCGGAGGTGCATCAAAATGGTTAGAGAGATTTGATCTTCCGATTTATGCCCACCAGAAAGAACTTATATATATCAATGGAGAAGCGCCTTATCCGAACAAAAATGAAGCAGAGAACACAGGGGTAGCCCATATTGTCCAGCCGCTGACGGAGCAAACGCTTGCTCACCTGCCTCTGCAATATGATTTAACACCCGGACATTCCCCGGGGCATGTCGTGTATTATCATAAAATCGATCGTACGCTATTAACGGGCGACCTTTTTATCACAAGTAAGGAGGATTTACACCCACCTATAAGAAGATTCAGTGTTGATATAAATGAGAACATCGATAGCGGCTCAATCATAGATCAAATCAAACCAACGCTCATTTGCTCTTCACATGGCGAAGAAATTCTTTATAACGATGAATTGTATAAAAACTATGTGGTAAGGTATAGGGATTAATGCAGTAGCGATAGAACTGGAAGCAGGTGACACTGTCCTCGTTCTTTCTCAGACACTGCTTGATTCGGATAAAAAGGACTCCGAGTATGCGATGGGAAGAAGGGCAACCTATGTCTTTAAGAAGAATGCGAAAGGCGAGTGGCTTTGTGTAATCGATAATTCATATGGTACTGATTTAATTGGTGTGTAAGATATGTCTTTGATGTGCCATTCCTGCATATAATGATTCATTCAGCTGATTAGGGAAGGTGACACAATTGAATTTGTATGACATCAGAATGGCTCCTTATTGGTTTTATGAAAGCAGAGGACTTGTTCAACATCCATACGTATTTCGGCAGCCTGTCTCCTCACGTGCAATCATTGCATCTACCCGCGGCGATGTAACGGGAGACGGCGTTATTGACGAGGTCTTTCTAACTGGAAATCAAATGCCCGGCAGCCCGTTATGGAGAAATATCACATTGGTGATCCGTGATGGCAGAACCCATCAGGAACAGCAGATTCAGCTTCAAAACAATATGGGATACAATCCGTCACTTTTTCTGGGAGATATGACAGGCGACAAGATTGAGGATGTGGCAGTGGTAATGGACACAGGGGGAAGCGGCGGTGCTATTTATGCATATGTGTTTGCCTATCTAAACAGGCAGTTCCGGCGAATTTTCAATTCAGATGTATTGAATGATGAATTAACGTACAGTGTGACGTATCAAAATCAATATAAAGCGAGCGTCATCAGTCATCAGCAAAACGAAAAGTATATCCTCGACCTTACTTACAAGGGCAGGGAATATTTGAATGAGATTTATAACAGCCAAGGTGTGTTAAAAATGCCGATAGAAGGATGGGTGAATCCTTTATCGGGCTTGTATCCGGTTGATTTTGACAGAGACGGCGTATACGAATTATTGGCGTACCAGCGGATAGCGGGAAGGTATAACGCCGACTCATTGGGATATGTTCAAACCGTATTGAAATGGAACGGACGGCGTTTTGCCGTTGACCGGCAGAATGTTTCGATTGTTGGCAGTGCTGTCTCGTAATCCTGATGGCTGCCACCCTAAAAAGGGTGACAAAACACTACAGGTGTTCTGCAACGACAACTAAATAATAAGATAAACCGGTTTGCTGCTCTTCTAACATTCCTCTATGGAAATCATCTTGCATAAAAAAACGTGTTTGTTTTACGTAATCTTCTTTACTTGTCGGATGCCCGTTCTGATTTAGGAACTTAAGATGATTCATGACATGCTCTTGCACGGAAGGGTCATGATACGTTACACCGTTTCTTAAAAAATCAGCCATCCTATCAAGAAAATGTTTAGCCTCTATTGCCATTTTGTTCATTTCATCGACATTGATTGTATGTGTATCCAATTCAAAATCGTAACGCTCTTTTAAATGCCCATTTTGTTCTGCTAAAGATTGTTTCCATTCTTCAGCGCTTTCAAATCCTTTAAACATTACCTTATGATCCATGTTTTCGCCTTTTCTCGTGTATTCTAAAGATGTATTGACTGTTTGAATGAGACGCTGATACTTTTCAATTTTCTTTTCAAACAGCTTTTTTTGTTTTTCTAATGTACTTGTTCTTTTAGTATCCTCATTTAGTAATGTTTTGATTTCTGATAAAGGAATATCTAATTCTTTGTAAAAAAGGATTTCCTGCAGTCTTTTTAGTTCGGCAGCACCATAGTACCGATATCCGGCTTCGCTTATTTCCTTTGGGGCCAGCAAACCGATTTTGTGGTAATGATAAAGCGTTTTGATTGTGACATTCGCAATATTGGATAGTTCTTTTACTGTTAATTTCACCATCCGACTCCTCCTTTCTTCTTTCACTATGAGGCCTTACCTTTGGTTGGAGTCAAGGATAAAATGGTGGTGTTTTCGTCCGAAGACAGCCTAGTGAATGTGGGAGAAAGAAAATCAAACCAGACGGATTCAAAGAAAAGAGTGCTTTCTGCAAGCACTCTTTATTCCAGTTTAATTCGTTTTACATCCCCTAATACAAACACATAAAAAACCAAGCCTAGCAACAGTACAAAACCGGCTACCAGAAAGCTAAGCGTAAAGGAGCCTGTCACATCAAACAAATACCCTGTCAGTGATGCAGCAATAATGCCTCCGAACAGGTTGTTTGCGAGGTTCACCATAGAGCTCAGCATGGATACGGAACCGATCGGCGCGAGCTCAGCGGAGATGGACCAGCCAACCGGAGCGGTAGCAGAAATTCCAGCGAGCCCGATGGAAATACAAATAATCGCTACGGTAATATTGTTCGTCAGAATGGAGCCCAAAAAGAAAAAGCCGAAGCTCATCCCGACTATGATTACGGTTCGGTACACCTTGGTGTTAGGATAGCCTTTCTTAATAAAATAATCGACGAGCCAGCCGCCGACAGCGATTCCGGAAATGGTTGAGATCAGCCACGGCACTGCTGTAAATAAACCGGACGACATGAGATCCATCCCGTATGTATGTTTAAAGAAAGTCGGAAGCCAGGTGAGAAGCAGATTGAATGTATACCCGTACCCTGTAAATCCGATCATTAAGCCCCATACTTTGCGGTTGGTGAAAAGCTTTTTTAAAAGCGGACCCGTTTTGTAAGGGATTTGCTCTGTATTAATGGTATTGTGTTTTTGAATATAGTTGAGTTCACTTTTGGAAATGCGTTTGTGCCGTTCAGGCTGTTCATAATACTGCCAGAAAAAGATCGTAAACATTACATTGATGCATCCAATCGTCAAAAAGGCGACACGCCAGTCAAACGTTGTGACAAGAAAGGCGACCAATGGCGCTCCGATGACGTTTGAAAACTTGGCGGCTGAATCGAACAGTGAATTTGCCAATCCCCGCTCACTTGGAGGAAACCATAGAGCGGTTGCCTTAGAGGCAGCAGGGAACGCAGAGGCGCTCGTCAGCCCAATGAGAAACCGGAACAGATACAGCAGCAATTTTCCCTGTAAAAAAGCAAGAAGGATCGTTAAAATGCTCCATATTGTCATTCCAACCCTTGTGACCCATGCCACCCCAAATCGGTCCAGCAAACTTCCGACAGGCAGCTGCATCAGTGTATAGGAATAGGTGTAAATGGAAAATACGATGCCGAGTTCAGTTGCAGTAAGGTGAAACGAATCTTGTATCGCAGGTGCCGCTACAGAGATGGCCACTCGGTCAAAATAATTAAGAATAATAATGCCGCTAAGTAACGAAGATATGTACCATCTGGTATGCCCAGGCCGTTTCACACGCTCTTGACTCATGATGAAAACCTCCTCTTTCATAGCATGATCTCCGAATGGAAAAACCATTCAAATTTTAAATACCACAGCGTGCTTTTATGTAAACGGAAGGAATTTGACTGGAATAGATGGGTGCTTTAGAATGAAAGTAATAAAAATGAACACTCCAAAGGGGAGTAGCTTTCACAGCAAAGTCGTCATTACGGGACAAGATGTCCTCGGCTTTGCTGGCAATCTAATTGTTAGCGAGACCTTTGCCAAATCTGATTTGGTGAAGGTCTTTTTGTTTCGGAACTTCACCAAATTGGTGGAGTTTTTTTCATTTTTATCAAAAAGGGAGAGGAGCGTCAGGATGTCTACGTTGAAAAAGTGGCTGAAGCGTGAACTGGTGAGGAAAGGGCTGCCGTTAGCGAAAGAGAAATTGATCCCGATCTTAAAAGAAACAGTGAAGAAGAAACGTTGAGGAGGCTGACAATGAAGATTATTTTGACAGTACTTGCCGGAGTGGGTCTTTTGAGTGCAGGCGGCTGCGGCATGCTTGATCAGGTGAACGACGGATTGAACTATACTGGTGAGGCAGCGGGGTATGTGGAGAAGGTGAAGACATTTGCAGAGGAAGCGCCTGAATTGGCTGAGAAAGCTGTAAATGACACCGAGGCGAAAGAAAACCTTGAAGCGCAGCTTGAGTCGATTCAGAAGGCTGCCGCTGATTTTAATGAGTTAACACCGCCTGATGCTGCAACGGAGATTCATCAAACCATTCAGGAGCATAACGAAACCTTGCAGAAAAGCGCTGAAGAGGTGTTGAAACAAGTGGAGGAAGGCAATGTATCGCTTGAAGATTTGGAGCAGTCAGATCTGATCCAAAACGCAAAGCAAATCACTGATGTGATGGGACAGATTGAAAAGCTTGGTGAATAAGAAAAAGCATCCCGACACGGGATGCTTTTTGATTATTCAGCCATTGCGTCAGTTAAGACAGGAACGACTTGTTTTTTACGGGACACAACGCCTTTTAAGAGAGCTGTGTTGTTTTCTAATGTCACGTTGAACGCTTTTTCCACTTTCGCTGCTTCGTTACCGATTGCAAGAGCAAGTGAATCATTTTCTAAGATATCTGTGATAACAAGAAGGAACAGATCAAGATTCTTCTCAGCCACAACGTTTGAGATCACAGCTTCTAATTCAGCTTGGCGTTTTTTCACATCTTCAATGTCCACTGTGTTTACTTGTGCGATTTCGACTTTCTTGCTGCCGAGTGTAAATTCTTTCGCATCAAGAGAAATGAGCTCTTCCACTGTTTTCTTGCTTAGATCAGCGCCTGCTTTCAGCATGTTCAAGCCGTATTCTTCAGCATCTACGCCAGCGATCTCCGCAAGCTCTTTTGCTGCTGCTACGTCTTGGTCCGTGCAAGTTGGGGATTTGAATAACAGTGAGTCAGAAATGATCGCAGACAGCATCAGGCCGGCAATTTCTTTTTCGATTTTCACGTTATTTTCTTTGTACATTTTGTTTAAGATGGTAGCCGTACAGCCTACAGGCTCAGCACGATAGTAAAGCGGCTCAGCTGTTTCAAAGTTAGCGATGCGGTGATGGTCGATAACCTCTAAAACCTGAACATCTTCAATGTCTTTGATGCTTTGCTGGCGTTCGTTATGGTCAACCAGGATAACGCCGTTTACTTCGTTTGCAGCTGTTTCAACAAGGCGCGGGCTTTCTTGTTTGAAATAGTCAAGCGCGTATTGTGTTTCGCCGTTGACTTGTCCAAGACGGACAGGCTCAGCATTGAAGCCGAGTTTGTTTTTCAAATCAGCATAAGCAATCGCAGAACAAATCGTATCTGTGTCTGGGTTTTGGTGTCCGAAAATAAGTATCTTTTCCATGATAGCTCCTATCCTTTTTTAAGTAGTGTCATCTTTATATAGTTTAACACGTCTTGCTGCAGGTGTAATCATGCAAACCCTTAAAAATTGATGTGAATAAGAAGCATTTTCTTTGAGCTGAGGAGAAAAGCTGTGTAAAATACTGGGTAGCTTAGTTGCAAAATGTAATGTAGTATCAAAAAAGGTACTATTGGAGGGTTATAAATGAGTGAAAAAAAGAATATATACCCGAACAAAGAAGGCTGTCCAGTTGAATTTACGCTAGATGTCATTGGCGGAAAGTGGAAAGGAATTCTTTTTTATCACATGATAGAGGGCAAGAAACGGTTTAATGAGTTTCGGCGAATCTGCCCGAATATTACTCAAAGAATGCTTACTCTTCAGCTGCGGGAGCTGGAAGCGGACGGTATCGTGCATCGTGAGGTTTATCAACAGGTGCCGCCGAAGGTTGAGTATTCTCTGACAGAATTCGGGCGAACACTTGAACCGATTGTTTTGCAAATGAAAGAATGGGGAGAATCCAACAGAGATGTGCTGGAATCTTATCGTACGAACGGCTTGCTGAAGGATCAGCAAAAATAGCAGCAAAGGGAACTCCTTTGCTGCTTGTTTTATTTCATTGAAAGGGCTCTGTTGGCGTTTCTGACGTCATTTTTCAACAGTTCAGAAAGGTTGTAAGACGGATAGTATCCATGCTGATACATGTATCGATAAACTTGGCCGTGCAGCTGGATGGCAGCATTCAGCTGTTTGACCAGTACGTTTCTTAATTGAGGTGTTGCTGTTTCTGTAATGGCGATGGCATAGCTGCGGACAGACGTTTTGGCAAAACCGAGCAGGTCACCGCTGTAAAATGGGTTATCTGCGCGTTCTTCTTCCTCATCCTCTCTGTGCGGAGCCTGTGGAAAGAACGGAAGAAGCTCTCTTACATTTTGCTCAACGGCCTGAATAGACACGTTGTAAAGCTGTTTGAGCTGAGGGTCTTTTACTTCTCTTACCATTTTCTTCAGTTTAATGAGTCCGTTTGATTGAAAAGCAACCAGCTCGTGCATTTCTAGTGTTTCATGCCAAGCCAATGTTCTGCGTTCATCCATGTGAAAATTCTCCTTTATCAATCAGATTCCATATCAGCATATGCCCAACGCCCAATGTTGTTCATGATGTTTTGAAGTTTTTAAAAAGGGAAATTCACCTTATATAGGCTACGGGTTGAGAACATGCACAAAGAGGTGAAATTCAATGTGGGACATGATAAAGAACTTTTTCTTGTTTAGCAGCGGCGTTCTGCAAGCAACAACCCTTTTACTGGTGATCTTAATTTTTATGTATGTCAGAAAAACGAAAAAGAAAAACAAAGAATCTTCTGGCTTTATGGATGATAAACATTAATGGTGATGGGCATTCTTTTCCAAGAATGTCTTTTCCTTTTTTTATGTTTCACATGAAACATTAGCGTCATTTTACTTGCGATTTGGACTTATGTTAAAATATAAAAGTAAAATTTAGAGATGATATAAAAACATTCGGTGCAAAGCGTTTGCAGCGATGAAAAAAGAGCAGTCGTTTATGCTGCTCTTTTCTATTCGTATGTTCAAGATGATACGAGGTGACTAAGTGAAACAAACGAGAGCATTAATGGAAGGTGCTATTTTAATCAGTCTGTTTGCGATCATCACGCTTTTGGTCGTTTATGTTCCTGTGATTGGAACAATTCTGTTATTTGCACTGCCGCTGCCAATGATCCTGTATACGATCAGACATGGATTGAAGTTAGGGATATGGATGGGCGCTGTCAGTCTTCCGGTTGTTTTTATTGTTGGGTCCTTTAACGGACTTATTGTAGCTTTTATGTCAGCTTGCGCCGGCATTGCCATGGGACATTTTTTCAAAAGGAAAGAGCCCGGGCACGCCATTATTTCGGGCGCGCTTATTTATATGCTTAGTATTGTCTTCTATTTTGTGATAAGCATTCAGTTTTTGGGTATCAATATCATTGATGAGGCGATGACACAATACCGGCAATCTCTTGATATTGTAGAAACTGTAGTGAAGCAGTCGGGCAATGCTGAACAGTTTGAGAAGCAATTAAAACTGATGGAAGAACAATTGGGTATCGTTCAATATCTTTTTCCAACAGCTATTGTGATGGTAGGAGCTATTTTTTCTTTCCTCAGTTACCTTATCGCTAAGCCGCTCTTAAGGCGATTCTCCCCCGATATTCCTAATCTAAAGCCTTTTAGAGAGTTGAAGTTTCCGCAAAGTGTTGTAGTGCTGTATTTGATCATTGTCATGCTTTCATTTTTGCCTTTAGAAAAAGGCCAAATGCTGTACTCTATCGCTTTAAATGGGGAGTTTATACTCGGGTTTCTGATTTTTATCCAAGGTTTATCATTTATCTTTTTCTATTGCCATAAGAAACAATATCCGAAGGCTGCGGCTGTGATTGCTGTCGTACTCGGGTTTGTGCATCCGGTATTCATGGCAGTCATTCGCATTTTAGGCGTCTTAGATATGGGCTTTCATATAAGGAATAAGGTGAAGTGAACATGAGTTTTACTCACATGGTGGGGAGTGATAGAAATGCCAAGCTTTTATGAAAAACCGCTGTTTCGGTATCCCATCTATGCATTGATTGCTCTGTCAATCATTACAATCCTCATCAGCTTTTATTTTAACTGGATATTAGGAGCCGTCGAAGTGCTGCTGCTGGCAGTTATTTTGTTTTTTATTAAACGTGCTGATTCTCTTATTCGAAAAGAGATAGATGCTTATATTTCAACGTTATCCTACAGGTTGAAAAAAGTCGGTGAAGAGGCATTGATGGAAATGCCGATCGGAATCATGCTTTTTAATGACCAATATTATATAGAATGGGCAAATCCGTTTCTTTCCTCTTGCTTTAATGAAAGCACTTTAGTGGGGAGATCACTTTACGATACTTGTGAATCGGTAGTGCCGCTGATCAAACAAGAGGTGGAATCGGAAACGGTTTCATTGAATGACCGCAAGTTTAGGGTTGTCATCAAACGGGATGAGCGTCTCTTATACTTCTTTGATGTTACAGAACAAATCCAGATTGAAAAGCTATATGAAAACGAAAGAACCGTGCTGGCCTATATTTTCCTTGATAACTATGATGATGTGACACAAGGATTGGATGACCAGACGAGAAGCACGATGAACAGCCAGGTGACATCTCTGCTGAACGCTTGGGCGCAGGAGTACGGGATCTTCTTGAAACGGACGTCTTCAGAACGCTTTATCGCTGTGCTTAATGAACACATCTTAACTGAACTCGAAAATTCGAAGTTTTCGATTCTTGATGAAGTGCGGGAAAAAACCTCATTTGACGGTGTAGCGCTGACGTTAAGCGTCGGTGTCGGCGCTTCAGTCTCTTCCTTAAAAGAACTTGGCGATTTGGCGCAATCCAGCTTGGACTTAGCACTGGGACGCGGCGGAGACCAGGTAGCCATTAAGCTGCCAAACGGCAAGGTGAAGTTTTACGGAGGTAAAACAAACCCAATGGAGAAACGAACAAGGGTGCGGGCCCGCGTCATTTCTCATGCCTTAAAGGAAATCGTCTCTGAAAGCAGCAATGTGATTATCATGGGGCATAAATTCCCCGACATGGATTCTATCGGCGCAGCGATCGGGATTTTAAAGGTGGCACAGGCAAATAACAAAGATGGCTTTATTGTGATTGACCCAAATCAAATCGGATCAAGTGTGCAGCGTTTGATTGAGGAAATCAAAAAATATGAAGAGCTGTGGTCAAGATTTATTACGCCTGAAGAAGCGATGGAAATTTCTAATGATGACACGCTCCTTGTGATCGTTGATACACATAAGCCGTCACTTGTTATGGAGGAACGGCTGGTCAATAAAATTGAACATATCGTGGTCATCGACCATCACCGCAGGGGTGAGGAGTTTATCAGAGACCCGCTGCTCGTTTATATGGAACCATACGCTTCTTCCACAGCGGAATTGGTGACAGAGCTGCTTGAATATCAGCCGAAGCGCTTAAAAATCAATATGATTGAAGCAACAGCCCTATTAGCTGGTATAATAGTGGATACAAAGAGCTTTTCTCTCCGCACGGGCTCGCGGACTTTTGATGCGGCTTCTTATTTAAGGGCAAAAGGCGCCGATACGGTGCTGGTGCAGAAGTTCCTGAAAGAAACCGTTGATTCGTATATTAAACGGGCGAAGCTGATCCAGCATACGGTCCTCTATAAAGATAACATTGCGATTGCTTCTCTTCCTGAAAATGAAGAGGAATACTTCGATCAAGTCCTGATTGCGCAGGCTGCCGATTCGCTGCTGTCGATGAGTGAGGTTGAGGCTTCATTTGCGGTGGCGAGACGGGATGAACAAACGGTTTGTATCAGTGCGCGGTCACTTGGTGAGGTAAATGTGCAGATCATCATGGAGGCGCTGGAAGGCGGAGGGCATTTAACAAATGCGGCGACGCAGTTGTCCGGCATTTCAGTTTCTGAAGCGCTGGAACGGCTGAAGCACGCCATAGATGAGTATTTTGAGGGAGGCGTACAGAGATGAAGGTTATTTTCTTACAAGATGTAAAAGGAAAAGGAAAAAAAGGTGAAGTCAAAAACGTAGCAGACGGTTATGCGCATAACTTTCTCATTAAAAAAGGCCTCGCGGTTGAAGCGAACGCGTCAAACATCAGCGCGCTAAACGGACAAAAGCAGAAAGAGAAAAAAGAAGCCATTGCCGAGCTTGAGCAGGCTAAGAGCTTGAAAGAGACATTAGAAAAACTGACTGTTGAACTTAGCGCAAAATCAGGTGAAGGCGGCCGTTTATTTGGTTCAGTGACAAGCAAGCAAATCACTGAACAGCTGCAAAAAGACCATAACATTAAAGTAGATAAGCGGAAGCTTGAACTGCCGGACGGCATTCGTGCATTAGGATACACAAACGTGCCTGTGAAGCTGCATCCTGAGGTGCAGGCAGTGTTAAAGGTACATGTAAAAGAAGAAGCTTAATAGAAAAAGAGGCTTGGATTGATCCAAGCCTCTTTTTTATTCCACGAGATAAAGAGTTTGCTGGCTTTCTCCGCCAGGTCCTCCTCCCATGCCTTGCTGAGTGCTGTTTGTGCTGCTGGAGGAACTGCTGTACTCTTCAGACGATATTTCTTTTCCGTTTTTCTTAATCCAGGAAACAAGTTCGCTGTTGCCTGAGTTGTTTTCTGAGAGAAGAAAGTATTTCACTTTGCCTTCTTTGATTAGTTTTTTCAGTTCGGGCACAGTCAAAATGGGATCCGTGCCGTTAAACCCGCCCATTGCCATAACAGCCTCATTTTCGTTAATGATGTATGGCGCAGCCGTTACGGTTGTCAAAGTGGCAAATAAATATTCTTCGCCAGTATTGTGCTTTCTCAGATAGGACAGGAGCCCGCTGTCGACCTCTGAAGAGAACATGTTCCCGCCGTTTGCCGAGCTTTTGAGCTGCGGGCCGGATTCAGGAAGGACGCTGTTGCCTCCGTATAGAAGCGGCGTTGCTGACCAATAGACTGGTGTGAGCAGCAGAATGCACAAGCTGAGGATGGTCAGTTGCTTACTGAACGGATGATTGCGTTTAAGCATCAAAAGTGCAAGGGTGATCCCGAGTCCTAAGAGTCCCAGTACGTACATCCATACACTGCCGATTTGGCTTGTATAAGCACTCAGGATATACACCTGGAACGCGGCTGTGATCAGAACGGCTGCTGGCAGAAGATAGCTGGACCAGTCTTTATTGTTTTTGTATAAGCGGTACATCGAATGCCAGCCGATTCCAGAAAGCGCGGCAATCGGCGGTGCCAGCATAATCAAGTAATACTGGTGGAAGAATCCCGCGATGCTGAAGAAACCAGCCACAGGAACGAGCCATGCCGTCCAGAATAGCGTTTCTTTCATTTCAGCAGCCTGTCCGCGGCGATCACGATACCAGCTGACGATTCCGCCTAGCAATCCGATCAATGCGAATGGAAGCATCCAGCTGATTTGGCCGGAAAGTGCCGATTGGAAGAGACGGAGCGGTCCAGCATCACCGGTGCCGAACATATTCATGCTTTTTCCGCCGCCACCGCCAGGCCCGCCACTTCCAGGTCCGTTGCCACCTGTGGGAGATGTGCCTCCGCCTCCATTGGAAGCGCCGGTTTGTCCGTTAGGCGGCTGAGGCGCCTGTGAATGGGTTCCGAATGATTGATTTCCGTTCTGAGAAAAAGATGAACCATTGCCATTTGGCGCTTGTATGTTGTCTTGATTCTGCATGTTCCCTCCGCCAGCAGCATTCATATCACCCTTTGCCAGGCCCGTAGTTTGCCCAAGCAGACGCTCGGTGCCGTTGTAGCCAAAGGCCAGTTCTAACACAGAGTTGGTCTGGCTGCTTCCGGCATAAGGCCGGCTGGAGGGTGAGGTCGAATCCACTGCAACCGCCCATGAGAGGGAGAGGCCTGTGAGAAGGACAAGAGACAGAATCAGAGATCCGATTTTTTTCTTCAGAGCAACCCGGGAAGCAATCAGGTAGAATATCACAAATGCAGGCAAGACCATAAATGCTTGCATCATCTTCATATTAAAGGCGAGCCCAATTAGGGCAAATGCCGTCAGCAGCCAAACCAGCTTGCCTTGTTTTACTGCCTTAAGCAGGCAAGCTGAACCGAGCAATAAGGTAAAGACAAGCATGCTGTCAATATTGTTTGTCCGGCTGACAGCTGCTGCGATAGGGGTCAGTGCCATGACAAGTGCGGCAATGCGGGCCGCTCCAACTCCAAAGGTCGGTTTGATCATTCTGTAGAGCAGGAACACGGATCCAACTCCGGCGAGAGCCTGAGGAAGGATCACACTCCACGTGTGAACGCCGAAAATCAGTGCGAAAATCGTTTGAACCCATAACACAACAGGCGGCTTATCCACTGTGACAAATCCGGAAGGGTCAAATGACGCATAGAAGAAATTGTGGAAGCTTTGCGTCATGCTTTTCACAGCAGCCAAATAGTACTGGTTTGCTGTGTCATCCTGCCAAATGTTATACATATTCAGAAAAGCCGCTGTAAGCAAAATAAGAATAAGAGCTGCGTCGAATCGTTTGGTTTTCATCGTTTTTCACCTCTTTATAGTGTCTCATTGTAAAAAACAAATATGAAAAACCTATGAATAAATCATAAATATTCAAAGAAAAAAGCGGAGATATCTTCCCCGCTTTTATGCTGAATTTCTTTGTTTTGCTGACTGAAAAATGTATCGATCTCGTCCGGCTCCCTGTCCGGCTGCCCCCATTACGATCAGGGCAGCAATGAGAAGCACAATCGGCATCGTCCATGAATGCGTCTGGTCAAAGAGATAGCCGACAAAGATTGGCCCGACTGCTGCCAGCAGGTAGCCGAATGACTGAGACATGCCTGACAGCGCAGCGGCCTGCTGGGCATTTTCACTGCGGAGACCAATCAAAGTGAGCGCCAGACTAATGCTGGAGCCTTGCCCGATACCGATAATGATCATCCAGATGGCAAGCAATGTATGGCTGCCGCCCGCTAATAATCCGCAGAGGCCGATTAGATAAACTGAGGCCAGCGCCGCAACGATACCGCGCTGCTGTTTCACACGATCAGCTAAAACCGGTGTCAGAAAAGTGGAAGGCAGACTCGCAAATTGCATGAGTGATACCATCCACCCGGCTGTTGCCGTATCAATCCCGTGTGAACGGAGAATTTCAGGAAACCAAGCGATGCTGCTGTAAAATAAAAACGATTGCAGTCCCATAAAGATGGTGACATACCATGCCATTTTGGAAGCCCAAATGGAACTGTTTTGAAGCTTCACTGCCTTGTTTGCTGTATCTCGATGGCGCAGCTGGGGTATCCAGATCAGCAATGCAAGCAAAGCCAGCCCGCCCCATAAGAGAAAGGCTTGTTTCCATCCGCCATTCATCTGGGTCGCTAAAGGAACGCTGACACCTGATGCCAACGCAGCGAATATATTCATTGATGTCGTATACAGGCTGATCATGAGCCCTGGCTTTTCAGGGTATTTATGTTTGATTAAGCTTGGCAAAAGTACATTTCCAATCGCGATTCCGACTCCGATTAGTGCCGTTCCAAAAAACAAAGCGGCAGTATAGCCGATAGAACGAGTCAAAACACCGATCAACAGTACCACGAGACCTAGCCATAAGGTTCGCTCATTTCCGAGGCGCTGTCCAAGCTTAGGCGCAAGCGGAGAAAGAACTGCAAATGAAAGCAGCGGCAGTGCGGTCAAAAACCCGGCTGCCCCATTGGACATGTGCAGCTCTGCCCGGATAGAGCTGATGACCGGACCGACTGAAGTGATCGCGGGCCGTAAGTTAAAGGCGATAAAGATAATGCCGGCGATCAGCCAAAATGATTGGATTTTTTTATTTTGTGGATGTGGCAAAGCAGTTACTCCTTTTTTCTAACATATACATCATATTATCCCGAAGCAGGTAAGCAAGTATGTGAATGAAGGCTATGATTTGTCCTCTTTTTGCAATTCAGCCATTTTGGCCAGCAGAATATGCTGAGGCATATGCATGATCTGTTCAAGCGGCAGATTCAAGGACTCTGCAAGCTTTTGTGCAGTTTCAGCAGAAATTTGCAAAGGTCTCACAAAAGATCCCTCCTCTCTTCTGTCCATTGTACAAGAATCAAATGTGAAATGTAAGAAGATGTAACAAAGGAATAGAGCAATCGAAAAATGCCCGTTATAAATGAGGTAAGGAGGGCTCTTATGCACGCACCGTTGTCCTTATTAAAACAAATGCTGAAGGAACACCAAATAGACACTGAAAAAGCTGTCACATTCGAAGAATACTTAGCAGTGAGACTAAAGCTTCAGGAGCTGATGGGGAAATTTGCTTCGCTCGAGGAGTGGGATCTGTATCAAAAAGCGGCAGATTTGATGATGGACATAGGCATTCAATGGATGAAATAAACCGATAACCGCTAAAAAACCCTCGCTGCAGCGAAGGCTTTCATTCACTAAAATGAGAGTTCCTCTTCCACATTTTTAAACTGGTCATAAATCACAAGCTTTGCCGGACTGTTTTCCTTAGCCACCTGTTTGGCCTTTTCAATGGCGGCGTCTTTAGACGTATACAAAGCTGTCGGCGCCACATTCTCCACCTCAATAAACCAGCCATCCGCATCAACATTCGGTGTAATCGCGTATTTTTTAATCATTTTTCATTCCTCCCTTATGTTTTATTGCATTTTTCCCGCCTTGTTACTGTCCAAAACGATCCAATCTGCTAACTGAAAAAAATAGGAAACAGACAATTTTTCTATTTTTTTTCTGTAGAAATGGTAGAATGGAGGTTGGAGATTTTTTAATGAGAGGACGGTGCTTAGCATGACAGACCTTCTGAATGATCGGCTTCCTCCGCAAAATATAGAAGCCGAACAAGCCGTGTTAGGCGCTATTTTTTTACAGCCGTCTGCTTTAACACTGGCTTCAGAAGTATTGATTCCAGATGATTTTTATAGAATGTCCCACCAAAAAATCTATAATGCGATGCTGGTGCTCGGTGACCGAGGTGAGCCGGTTGATCTGGTGACGGTAACTTCAGAGCTTGCGAACACAGACCTGCTGGAAGAAGTAGGTGGCATTTCATATCTGACAGATATCGCAAACTCGGTGCCGACAGCGGCTAACATAGAATATTACGCGAAAATCGTTGAGGAAAAATCGATTCTTCGCCGATTAATCAGAACCGCGACAACGATTGCTCAAGACGGGTATACCCGTGAAGATGAGGTCGAGGATTTACTCAGTGAAGCGGAAAAAACGATTATGGAAGTGGCACAGCGCAAAAATACGAGTGCCTTCCAAAACATTAAGGACGTCCTTGTCCAAACCTATGATAATATCGAACAGCTTCACAATCGAAAAGGTGATATCACAGGGATTCCAACAGGTTTTACGGAGCTTGACCGGATGACTGCGGGTTTCCAGCGCAACGACTTGATCATTGTGGCTGCCCGTCCGTCAGTGGGGAAAACTGCCTTTGCTTTGAACATCGCACAAAACGTGGCGACCAAGACCGATGAGAGCGTAGCGATTTTCAGTCTTGAGATGGGTGCAGAGCAGCTCGTTATGCGTATGCTCTGTGCCGAGGGAAATATCAATGCCCAGAATCTCCGTACCGGTAACCTTACCGAAGAGGATTGGGGCAAGCTGACGATGGCAATGGGAAGCCTGTCGAACAGCGGGATTTACATCGATGATACACCGGGGATTCGGGTAAGTGAAATCCGCGCCAAGTGCCGCCGCTTGAAGCAGGAAAGCGGGCTTGGCATGATTTTGATCGATTACCTGCAATTGATTCAGGGAAGCGGCCGTTCAAAGGACAACCGTCAGCAGGAAGTATCAGAAATTTCCCGTGAACTGAAGTCGATTGCCAGGGAGCTGCAAGTCCCTGTTATCGCGCTTTCTCAGCTTTCCCGGGGTGTTGAGCAGCGTCAGGATAAACGTCCGATGATGTCTGATATCCGGGAATCAGGAAGTATCGAGCAGGACGCGGATATTGTCGCGTTCCTTTATCGTGATGACTACTATGACAAAGAAACCGAGAATAAAAATATTATCGAAATCATTATCGCCAAACAGCGTAACGGCCCGGTAGGAACCGTGTCTCTTGCGTTCGTAAAAGAATACAACAAATTCGTCAACCTGGAACGGCGTTTTGATGACGCAGGCGTTCCGCCCGGCGCATAAGCCCCAAGAGCTGATCTTGGGGTTTTTTCGTTCGAAAGACGGAAGAAAAACCGTCCGCTCTGTGGATGAAAATTTGAAAGCGTTTTAATAAAATGGTGCAAAAAGGAGATGGTATCAATATGGGAAACCGTTTTTCATCTTTTCACGCAGCACAAATCCGAATTGCGCGTCCTACAGGCCAGCTTGATGAGATTGTTCGTTTTTACGAAGAGGGACTGGGCTTGAAACGAATAGGTGAATTTTCACAGCATAACGGGTATGACGGTGTCATGTTCGGCCTTCCTCATGCCGATTATCATTTGGAATTCACTCAGTTTGATGGGGAAAGTGGCGCCCCAGTTCCCCATCCCGACAGCCTCCTCGTTTTTTATGTGCCGGATGCAGGTGAACTGAAAGCGATCACTTCAAAGCTGAAGCACATGGGCTATCAAGAGGTTGAATCAGAGAATCCTTACTGGAGCCATGGAGGCGTGACAATAGAGGATCCGGACGGCTGGCGAATCGTTTTTATGAACACAAAAGGGCTATCAGGCAAGTAATTCTTTTTCATGCTAAAGGATGAAAGTTTCACAAGCTTTTTATGACAAAATGGTGAGAAAACGCTTATAAAACGAATGAAAGCGAACGAATATAGATTTACAATAATTTAATGTTCGGATTTACAATTGACTTTCTGTTTCTTCACTGATAAACTTGATTTGTTTGAATAGAATCGTTTTGAAAGGTTAACGGAGGTGCACGGACATGTCTTCAGTAGTTGTAGTAGGTACGCAATGGGGCGATGAAGGAAAAGGTAAAATCACAGATTTCCTATCAGAAAATGCAGAAGTGATCGCCCGTTATCAAGGCGGAAATAACGCAGGGCATACAATCAAGTTTGACGGAATCACATACAAACTTCACTTAATCCCGTCTGGAATTTTTTATAAGGATAAAACGTGTGTCATCGGAAACGGAATGGTTGTAGATCCGAAAGCATTAGTCACAGAGCTTGCGTATCTTCATGAACGCAACGTCAGTACAGATAACCTGAGAATCAGCAACAGAGCTCACGTCATTCTGCCGTATCATTTGAAATTGGATGAAGTGGAAGAAGAGCGTAAAGGGGCTAACAAGATCGGTACAACAAAAAAAGGAATCGGCCCTGCTTACATGGATAAAGCAGCCCGCATCGGAATTCGCATCGCGGATCTGTTAGACCGTGACGCGTTTGCGGAAAAGCTTGAACGCAATCTGGAAGAAAAAAACCGTCTGCTTGAGAAAATGTACGAGACAGAAGGGTTTAAAATTGAGGATATCTTAGACGAATATTATGAGTACGGCCAGCAGATCAAACAATACGTTTGCGATACATCTGTTGTCTTAAACGATGCTCTTGATGAAGGGCGCCGTGTATTATTTGAAGGCGCACAAGGGGTTATGCTTGATATCGACCAAGGAACATACCCGTTTGTTACGTCATCTAACCCGGTTGCCGGCGGTGTCACGATCGGTTCTGGTGTCGGCCCGACCAAAATTCAGCACGTTGTCGGTGTATCAAAAGCATATACGACTCGTGTCGGAGACGGTCCTTTCCCGACTGAGCTGAAAGATGAAATCGGTGATCAAATCCGTGAAGTCGGACGCGAATATGGAACAACAACAGGCCGCCCGCGCCGCGTCGGCTGGTTTGACAGCGTCGTTGTCCGCCACGCCCGCCGTGTGAGCGGAATTACAGATCTTTCTCTGAACTCAATTGACGTCTTAACAGGAATTGAAACGTTGAAAATCTGTGTGGCGTACCGCTACAAAGGCGAAATCATTGAAGAATTCCCAGCAAGTCTTAAAGCACTTGCTGAATGTGAGCCGGTTTATGAAGAAATGCCAGGCTGGACTGAGGATATTACAGGTGCGAAGAGCTTGAGCGAGCTTCCGGAAAATGCGCGCCATTATCTTGAGCGTGTGTCTCAGCTGACAGGCATTCCGCTTTCTATTTTCTCTGTCGGTCCAGACCGTTCACAAACAAATGTCCTTCGCAGTGTATACCGTGCGAACTAAATAGAATATGCCTGCAAGCCCCTATATCTGGGGCTTGTTTTTTGTTTGAAAGCCGCATATAAGTTGGTCTGAGAAAAAAATATGAAAAAAAACCAAAAAAGTTATTGCCACTTCTATTTGTTCGTGATATTATAAATCTCGTTGTTACGGAAACTGCTTCAATAGAGTACGAGATAAGAACTAGATCTAAGTCGTTTGCTCTATAGAAATTCCGACATCTTTAAGAGCCATTAGCTCAGTTGGTAGAGCATCTGACTTTTAATCAGAGGGTCGAAGGTTCGAGTCCTTCATGGCTCACCATTTCGTGAAGGCCCGTTGGTCAAGCGGTTAAGACACCGCCCTTTCACGGCGGTAACACGGGTTCGAATCCCGTACGGGTCATTGATTTACTTTAGCGTTATTGCTAAATTCCTTATTTGTCTGTGAGAGCTGACACGACAGCTCTCCGGGCAATTACTGTAAGGTCCGGTAGTTCAGTTGGTTAGAATGCCTGCCTGTCACGCAGGAGGTCGCGGGTTCGAGTCCCGTCCGGACCGCCATTTTACTTTACTTAGTAGAGAAAAATAAAACATTTGGCTCGGTAGCTCAGTTGGTAGAGCAACGGACTGAAAATCCGTGTGTCGGCGGTTCGATTCCGTCCCGAGCCACTTACCAAACGCATCTGCAATCGTAGGTGCGTTTTTTCTTATAGGAAAAAGGCAAACATGAGGAATGTTATAATAGAAGAAAAAGGGAGAACCGGCCCTGCGGCCGGTTCAAAGAAGAAGACGTCATTGATAAAGACGCACTCCTGTGAGGGGAGGTTTCAATAAAGTTATCTTTTTTAAAAAAAGTTGACCAGCATGACAAAAGATAAACAATGGGCGGATAAAGGTGAAATGTGTGTTTTTTTTCTAAACCTTTATTTTTTTTATCTTTTGCCCTTAAACCGTTATAATAGACAAGGACCCATTCTTTACATGGGCCTTAAGTGACGAAACGAATGAGATATAGATGAAATGAAGTCATTCGGCAGGAGGAAAATCAAAATGATGGATAAAAAGATCCTTGTAGTAGATGATGAAAAACCGATTGCAGATATATTGGAATTTAACTTAAGAAAAGAAGGCTATGAGGTGCACTGTGCCCACGACGGAAACGAAGCCGTTGAAATGGTAGAAGAGCTTCAGCCTGATTTAATTCTTTTAGATATTATGCTCCCTAATAAAGACGGCGTTGAAGTATGCCGTGAAGTCAGAAAGAAATACGATATGCCAATCATTATGCTGACGGCTAAGGATTCAGAAATTGACAAGGTTATCGGACTCGAAATCGGTGCTGATGACTATGTCACAAAACCATTCAGCACACGCGAGCTTCTGGCGCGTGTAAAAGCGAATCTGCGCCGCCAGCTGACAACAGCGCCTGCGGAGGAAGAGCCTTCCTCTAACGAGATTCATATCGGCTCTCTCGTCATCTTCCCTGACGCGTACGTTGTATCAAAACGAGATGAAACAATCGAATTGACTCATCGTGAGTTCGAATTGCTTCATTATTTAGCAAAACATATCGGACAAGTGATGACCCGTGAACACTTGCTTCAAACCGTTTGGGGCTATGATTACTTCGGCGATGTCAGAACGGTTGACGTAACAGTCCGCCGGCTTCGTGAGAAAATTGAGGACAACCCGAGCCATCCAAATTGGATCGTCACACGCCGCGGTGTAGGTTATTACTTGAGAAACCCAGAACAGGACTAATGCCCATATGAATAAGGTTGGTTTTTTTCGGTCGATCCAATTTAAGATTACCTTGATTTATGTGCTTTTGATCATCATTGCTATGCAAATCATTGGTGTGTATTTTGTCAATCAGGTAGAGAAGTCGCTGATCAGCTCTTATGAACAATCGCTGAATCAGCGAATCGACAACCTTTCTTATTATATCGAACAAGAATATAAGAGCGATAACGACAGCACTGTCATAAAGGATGACGTCAGCCGTATCCTGAGTGATTTCACGAAAAGTGATGAGGTTCGGGAAATTAGTTTTGTAGATAAAAGCTATGAAGTGGTCGGTTCTTCAAAGCCGTATGGTGAAGAAGTGGCAGGGAAACAAACGACCGATCTGATTTTTAAGAGGATTTTTTCTACCAAACAGTCGTATTTAAGAAAATATTATGATCCGAAAAGCAAAATCAGAGTTCTTATTTCCGCGAAGCCCGTCATGACTGAAAACCAAGAGGTTGTCGGCGCGATCTATGTTGTCGCGAGTATGGAAGATGTCTTTAATCAAATGAAGACAATCAACACGATTCTGGCGTCCGGCACAGGTTTGGCACTCGTTTTGACGGCTCTTCTCGGTATTTTTCTGGCAAGAACCATTACCCACCCGCTTTCAGATATGCGAAAGCAGGCGATGGAGCTTGCGAAAGGGAATTTCTCAAGGAAGGTTAAAAAGTACGGGCATGATGAAATTGGTCAGCTCGCCACAACGTTTAACCACTTAACGAGAGAACTTGAAGATGCTCAGGCGATGACTGAAGGGGAACGAAGAAAGCTAGCCTCTGTTATTGCCTATATGACAGACGGCGTTATCGCTACAAACCGAAACGGAGCAATTATTCTCCTAAACAGTCCGGCGCTGGAGCTGTTGAACGTTTCACGTGAAACAGCCTTAGAAATGCCGATTACAAGCTTGCTGGGGCTTCAAGAGAATTATACTTTTGAAGATTTGGTGGAGCAGCAGGATTCTATGCTGCTTGAAATTGAGCGCGATGATCAATTAACGGTGCTTCGCGTGAATTTCTCTGTGATTCAAAGGGAACACGGCAAAATTGATGGTTTAATCGCTGTCATTTATGATGTAACCGAACAAGAGAAAATGGATCAGGAACGCAGAGAATTTGTTGCGAATGTATCACATGAGCTGCGGACGCCGCTCACGACAATGCGCAGCTATTTAGAAGCGTTAGCTGAAGGCGCGTGGGAAAATAAAGACATTGCTCCGCGCTTCTTGATGGTGACGCAAAATGAAACAGAGCGTATGATCCGGCTGGTCAATGATCTGCTTCAGCTGTCGAAATTTGACAGTAAAGATTATCAATTTAACCGGGAATGGATTCAGATTGTCCGGTTTATGTCGCTTATTATTGACCGTTTTGAAATGACAAAAGAGCAGCATGTGGAGTTTATCCGCAATCTGCCGGACAGAAACCTGTACGTCGAGATTGACCAGGATAAAATTACGCAGGTGCTCGATAATATTATTTCTAACGCATTAAAATACTCACCCGAAGGCGGACATGTCACGTTCTCTATTGATGTCAATGAAGAGGAAGAACTGCTCTATATCAGCGTGAAGGATGAAGGGATCGGAATTCCGAAAAAAGATGTCGAAAAAGTCTTTGACCGCTTCTACAGGGTGGATAAAGCAAGAACGAGAAAGCTTGGCGGCACCGGCCTGGGGTTGGCGATTGCCAAGGAAATGGTACAGGCGCACGGCGGAGATATTTGGGCGGACAGCATAGAAGGAAAAGGCACGACGATTACATTTACTCTTCCATATAAAGAGGAGCAAGAGGATGATTGGGATGAAGCGTGAAAATATAAAAACGATATTACTTACCGTACTCGTCGTCATCAGTCTTGTTTTTACATGGGGGATATGGACGTTCCAGCCAAACTTTTCTGAAGGCTCATCCTCAACAGAGTCTACTGTGCGTGAGAAACATAAAATCGAAAAAACGACCCAAAAGCTGTCTGAAACGGTAAGGCCGAGAGACATGTTTATCCATGATGACGGCGCTCATTACAAAGTGGATGACAATACCCTCTATGAAGAAATCTGGTCTGACTTGCCGCATTGGGATGTAAAAGGAATTAAAGATATTTCGGATCAGTATGACAAGTCTGGATTCAAGAGCTGGTTTTATGGTATAGGCGGTTCTGAAGCCAAGCTTGATTTGCAATTCAGCGATACGATCCCGATTGATATTTTCCAAACGCTGTTTAAATGGTCTAATCAGTCGTTTGAATACAGTTCGTTTGATCATATTCTGATCCCGTTCAATGAAACAAAAGCGAACAAGAAAATCTATTTGGTGTCTTACAGCAAACAGCTCATTCTTGAAGTGACGGTTGAGTCGGCAAACTACCGGAACATTATGAACGACTTGAAAAACAGGCAATCAAATATGCCGGCGTTCAGTTTGTTCTCCATTGGCTCAAAGAAAGAGTTCTTGCTGCCAAACAAACCGCTTACAATGGACAAAAAAGAATTTGTCACTGAATCGATTAAAACAAATACCTTTAAGCAGGCTTTGTTTAGCGATCCGAGCATTGTAAGGGAAGATTCGAATTACAACAACAGAAATGTACTGACAGATGGGATCAGCCGTTTAGATGTGAATCTTAGCCAGCGCCAGGTGCAATTCCAGCAGCGCAATTTGGTGCAGAGCACATCCTATCAAACGGGAGAATTAATCAAAAAGAGCCAAAAATACCTTGAGGATACCGGAAGCTGGACGGATCACTATCAATTTTTCAGTATCAATGACAGCCAGCAGCTGAGCTTCTATATCTTTATGGATCAGCTCCCGGTCATTAACAGCACCGCCAAACCTTTCGGAGCGACCTCAGCGATTACGGTGCAATGGGCGAATGATGACATTCTCAGCTATAAGCGGCCGAATTACAGTCTCGGAACGAATCCGATTAAAACAAGTGAAACAGAGCTGATGAGCGGCAGTGAAGTGAAGATGCTGCTTTCGAGACAAACCGCTTATGATACGGACAAAATTGATCAGATCTTCCTTGCTTATCAATTGGTATCCACATCAACCAACGATGATCCTCTCGTTGAACTGGAACCGGTTTGGGCGATGAAAGTAAATGGAAAAATTGTGCCGATTACAAAGGACTTATTGAAAAAGGAGGAGGCTAACAGTGGAGTGGAATAAGACAAAATCAATCTTCATCGTTGCCTTCCTCATTTTAGATATTTTCTTAGGCTATCAGTTTTTTCAAAAATGGCAGGCTACCGGCAAGGAATATGAAGTCATTAAAAATGATGTCGAGCACGACATGAGGGCCGATCATATCACGTATGAAGGCTTGAATAAGGAAGCGACAGAAGGCTATCGGATCACAGCAAATCAAAAAGCCTTCACCAAGGAGGAAATTGAGGCGCTGAAGGACCAAAAGCCTTTGATGGACATGCCTAGTGATGATCATAAAGTAACGAGCCTGAAAATGAAGTTTGCAAATCCAATTGCCCTGTCAAAGAAGAATATCGAGGACGATGCGCAGGCACTTGTTTCTTCGAAGATTCAAGATGGCGAAAAATATAAGCTTTGGAAGGTTGATAAATCGAAGAAAGAAATTATTTTCTTCCAAACGTACGAAGGCCATTATATTTACCAAAAGACCGATAATCCCTCTAATATGATCGGGCAAGTGGTATTGCACTTAAACGGTAAAAACGAGGTTGTGTCGTACGACCAGACAACGCTTGAGACCTTCAAGCAAATCCAGAAAGAAAGCTTAATTACTGAAATGGATGCGGTTGAGCTGTTGTACTATCAAAATCAATTAAAAGAATACAGCACTGTGAAGAGCTGTAAATTCGGCTATGTAGCACAATATCCGCTGACAAGTACGCAGGTGCTGGCGCCGGTATGGAGAATTACAGTCGAGTACGATAAAAAAGTGAACGGCGAGAAAAAGACAGTACAAGAGTATTTTACTGTGAATGCTTTGGAGAGTACGATTTTAGATACAGATCAATGAAAATAATGGAGTGAGACAGACATGAGCTTGCAATTTAGCGTACTTGCGAGCGGGAGTACGGGAAATGCGTTTTACCTTGAAACAGAGGATCACGCATTTTTAGTGGACGCCGGTTTGAGCGGGAAAGCGATGGATGGGCTGATGGCGCAGATCGGGCGTAAGCTGGATGATGTAGACGGCATTTTTGTGACGCATGAGCATAGTGACCATATTAAGGGCCTTGGTGTGGTCGCCAGAAAGTACAAGCTTCCGATCTATGCGAATGAGAAGACTTGGAAAGCGATGGAGAATCAAATCGGGAAAATTGACACCGATCAAAAGTTTGTATTTCCGATGGAAACAGTGAAGTCGTTCGGCGGACTTGATGTTGAATCGTTTGGCGTTTCCCACGATGCGGCCGAGCCGATGTTTTATGTGTTCCATTATAACGGCCGAAAGCTCGCGTTAATGACAGATACGGGATATGTCAGCGACCGGATGAAAGGCATTATCCGTTCTGCGAATGTGTTTGTGTTTGAAAGCAATCATGATGTCGGCATGCTGCAAATGGGAAGATACCCGTGGAGCATTAAGCGGCGGATTTTAAGTGACGTCGGGCACGTTTCAAATGAAGATGCTGCCCTGGCGATGACGGATGTCATTGGCGATGAGACGTCTCGTATTTACCTGGCGCACTTAAGCCAGGACAACAACATGAAGGAGCTGGCAAGGATGTCTGTACAGCAGACATTGGCTTCTAAAGGATTTGTGACGGGTGAGACATTTGACTTATATGACACCGATCCGAAGAAGGCCACTCCGCTTTGCGCTGTATAATTTTTCTATGTAAATCATGACTATTCTAGGAGCTTCTAACCCACAATATAACCATATTAACGTTCTTGGAAAGGATGGAATATGGTGGATTACGAACGTGAGGAAGAACATACTACTCCTGAAAAGCCAAAGAGAAGCAAAAAAGGATATTTTCTTTCAAGTCTGATTGGCGTGATTGTCGGTGCCGTATTAATGGCGTTTATCATGCCGTACCTTTCAAATGAAGGGCTAGATACAGGCGCTTTAGATCAGCAGCAGAACAATAACGGCCGGGAATCAATCAGGACGGTGAATGTCAGTGTCAACAATACGGTCACCAAGATTGTCAGCAATGTGTCGCCCGCCGTTGTGGGTGTTGTGAACATCCAAAAATCAGATATACGGGGAGAGAGCGGCGAGGCTGGGAGCGGCTCTGGCGTCATCTATAAGAAAAATGACCATACCGCTTATGTCGTGACTAACCATCATGTCATCGAAGGCGCTTCCCAAATTGAAATCAGCTTGAAAGACGGCTCACGTGTATCAGCTGATCTTGTCGGCAGTGACCAGCTGATGGACCTTGCCGTTTTACGGGTGAAAAGCGATAAGATTAAAGCAGTCGCCGATTTCGGAAATTCAGATAAAGTGAAGTCTGGGGAGCCGGTTATTGCGATCGGGAACCCGTTAGGCCTTGAGTTTGCTGGCTCTGTCACACAAGGCGTCATCTCGGGTACGGAGAGGGCGATCCCAGTGGATTCAAACGGTGACGGACAGCCTGATTGGAACGCAGAAGTCCTGCAAACAGATGCGGCCATTAACCCTGGGAACAGCGGCGGTGCTTTGTTAAATATGGATGGGAAGGTCATTGGCATCAATTCAATGAAAATTGCCGAATCATCGGTTGAAGGGATTGGCCTGTCCATTCCGTCTAAGCTCGTGATCCCTGTGATAGAGGATTTAGAGAGATACGGAAAGGTCAAACGCCCGTTCCTTGGCATTGAGATGAAATCCTTAAGCGATATCGCAAGCTATCATTGGGATGAAACATTAAAGCTTCCTAAGAACGTCACCAATGGAGCGGTTGTGATGGGCGTAGACGCCTTTTCACCTGCCGGAAAAGCAGGACTGAAGGAACTCGATGTCATCACGGAATTTGACGGATACAAAGTAAATGATATTGTTGATCTGCGAAAACGGCTTTATCAGAAAAAAGTCGGTGATCGGGTGAAGGTGAAGTTTTACCGCGGCGGAAAAGAAAAATCTGTTGACATCAAGCTGTCGTCCGCAGACCAATTAGGAAGTTAATCAAACAGTCTGGCATCGTTTGCCAGGCTGTTTTGATATGCAAAAAAACTGAACGGGGGTCACGCCCGTTCAGTTGAAAAGGATATATCGAATATGAAGAAAAATACAAGATGGATGTTACACGTGAAACAGCAGTAAATGGCTGTTAGCTGCAAATACTTCCGTTATCTGCATGGACTTTAATGGTTTGTACCGTGTGGTTGCTGGCTGTGATGGTGATGATGTACACATAGGTGCCATTTTCTTTCTTTAATGCAGAAGATGTGACGGTACCTTTGCATTTGTTCAACGCAATGCTTTGTGCTTTTGCTTTTGTGATCGCGGCTTGTTTATTTTCAACGTGATGCTTGACGATTTTTCCGCTGCTGCGGTTAATGTTAAAGGTATGAATTTTGCCATCCTCACCAAGCACTTTAATGACATAGACATAAACGCCATCTGCTTTCTTCATTTGTGCTGATTGAACTGCGCCTTTGCAGTTCTTTATAGCGACAGTTTTTGCTTTAGAGAGCGTAATAGAAGCCTGCTGCTGGGTTTGAACTTTAGCAGTGTCTTCTTTATGCAGAACAGCCGCGTGTGCGGATGATAAAGAACTGATTGAAATGACCGCGCCTAAAGCAGCTGCAGAACATATTTTCATATTCATTTGTAGGTCCTCCTTAGAAAAAGAACTGAACGCGGGTCACACACGTTCAGTTTAAAAGAGTATTTAGAAAAAGGTAGACATGAACTTAGAACTTTGTGTTAAAACAAGACTGGTGTTATACGTTGAATTTCAGTTATTTTACTGCTGGCAAGCAGTTATTTTATTTGCAAATGCTTCCGTTTTCAGCGTTCACTTTCACTGTATGTTCAGTGTGGTTTTGGGCAGTAATTTTGAACACGTAAACGAATGTGCCGTTCTCTTTCTTCAAATCAGTAGATTTCACTGTGCCTTTACATTTATTTAGTGCAATTTGATGTGCTTTTGTTTTTGTAACGGCTGCGTTTTTCTGTTGCACTTCTTGTTTTACGATTTTACCGCTGTCACAGTTGACATGGATTTTATGAGTTTTTCCATCTTCGCCAAGCACTTTGACAACGTAGATGTATGCGCCGTTTTCTTTCTTCAGTTCAGAAGATTGAACTGCGCCTTTGCATTTGTTGAGTGCGATTTGATGCGCTTTTGTTTTAGAAAGATGTGCTTGTTTCTTTTGCTCGTGTTTTGCGACTTTGCCGTTTTCTCCATTGATATGGAGCGTGTGAAGGCTTCCGTCTTCACCCATTACTTTCACGACGTAAGCGTAAACACCGTTTTCTTGCTTCAGCTCAGAAGATTGAACCGCACCTTTGCAGTTTTTCAAAGCGATCGATTGGGCTTTTGTTTTGCTGATATAGATTTGTTTCTTTTGAACATCATGTTTCACAACTTTGCCGCTGTTGCAGTTGACGTTCATCGTATGCTGTTTGCCGTCCTCACCGAGAACTTTCACAACATATACGTATGTGCCGTTCACTTTCTTCATTTGGGCCGTTTGAACAGTACCTTTGCATTTGTTCAACGCAACCTGTTTTGCCTTTGCTATTGTGATGGAAGCCTGCTGCTTCGTCTCGACCTTCGTTGATGTATCATCCTTTTGAATGACCGCGGCGTGAGCAGAAGTGAAAGAACTGATTGAAATAATCGTTCCCAGTGCAGCTCCTGATAAAACTTTAGTGATATTCATGTGAGATTCCTCCTTTATTTCATTGTTGGCTGTACCAACTAAGGCAATTGTATAGGCTGAAGCTGAAAATCAAATGAGGGCTGGCTGAAAACTTGCTGAATTCAGCTGATTTTTAGGGAAGATTCAGTTTGTTTTCAGGTAAAAACGAATAATAGGAGGGGAAGGGAAAAAACTAATCAGAGGTTTATGCCAACTAAGGAGAGAGCACAGCATGAATAGGATGAAAGGCATCAAGATTTTGCTCGTGGACGATGAACCGGCGATATTAGATTTTTTGACAATGGGCCTTGAAAATGAAGGCTTTGAAGTGAAGACAGCAGCTGACGGAATGACAGCGATGAACACCGTAAAGACATTTCAGCCGCATGTGGCCATCCTGGATGTGATGATGCCCGGAATGGATGGACTGGAAGTATCGAGGATGATGAAAAAAACCGGCCATACCGCCGTTATTATGCTTACGGCCAAGGATGAGGTGGGGGTTCGGGTAAAAGCGCTGACAGAGGGCGCTGATGATTATATGATCAAACCCTTCAGCTTTGAAGAACTGCTGGCGCGAATCTACGCGAGAATTCGGGATCACTTTCCCAACCTGTTTGAAGAAGTCGCGCTCGGTCCGTTTCGAATTGATGATCGGCGCAGAGAAATCCGCTATCAGGAAGAGGTGCTCAAGCTTTCAGCAACAGAATACGAGCTTTTAAAGTTTTTGGTGCTGAATCACGGCCTCGTGCTCAGTAAAGCGAGGATTCTAGATAAAGTATGGGGGTATGATTTTTACGGAGAAGAAAATATTGTCGAAGTGTACATCCGTTCCTTGCGGGAAAAGCTGAATGACAAAAAGCATGAAGTGATCCGAACGGTTCGGGGCGCGGGATATCGGGTGGATATAGAATGAAAAAACGATTCAAAACGCTGCGCTTTCAGCTTTTATGCCGCTCATTATGCATTCTCGTTCTTCTATTGGTGTTTGTTGGCGCTTTGCAATATGTGTATGGAAAACGTCTATTATATGAAAACCGGGCTGTCAGCATTCAGAGTTATATCAATTCGACGGAGCCGACCATCTGGAATAACATTAAAACATACAAAAGCCATCCCGGCGGCTTGAAAAAGTCAGATGGTGCTGTCCGTCCCGCCTATATTTATCCGGGCGTGACCATTGTTTTTATTGATAAGAAAACAAAAGACAGTACGGTATTGTCGACCGACCCATATGCGGGAGCGCCGCCGACAGTGAATAAAAGTGTATATGATGAGGCATTAAAAGATACGATGGCCTTGCATTATAGAGTCACGAAAAATGAATCCGGCGAGGAAGTGCTGATTGTATTTCAAGCTATTAATATCGATGGAAAAGAAGCAGGCGTGATTCAAATGAGTGCTTTAACAGAACCACTGAAGGACGTACTGCTCCGGCAAATCAGCACTTACTCCACGCTCTCGCTTGTCGCGCTCCTGCTCGGGCTTTTTACATTCTTGCCAGTGGTCAGACATACGCTTAAACCGTTATCACAAATGGTACATATGATGGGTGAAATCAATGCAGGAAATTTGAATAAAAGGCTTCCTGTATATCGAAAACAAATGGAAATCGACACGCTCGCCATTTCGTTTAATCGCATGCTGGAGCGGATTGAAACGTCATTTAAAGCAGAAAAAGAAGCGAAGGAGCGCATCCGGCAATTTGTATCAGACGCTTCACATGAATTGAGAACGCCTTTAACGTCCATACACGGCTTTATCGAAGTGCTGCTGCGTGGCGCCGCGCTTCAGCCGGAGCAGAGAGATAGGGCGCTGAATAGTATGTATGAAGAGTCGAAGAGAGCCACTCGGCTGATAGAGGATCTGTTGTTTTTAGCAAAAATTGATCGGGTGCCGAGCTTTGAAATGAAGAGAGGAAATCTCGATGCGCTCATAAGGGAAATGGAGCCGCAGCTAAGTCTGCTTGCAAAAGAAAGAAGACTGCAGCTGCTGCTAGAAGATGATGCTGAAGCGGTGTTTGACAGGGATAAGATGAAACAGGTCATTTTGAATTTGGTTTATAACGCGGTGCAGTATACAAAAGAGAAAGCCGGTGCCATTACCATTTCACTGCAAAAAGGCCGTGATAGCGTTATGCTGATGATAGCGGACAACGGCACAGGCATCGCGCCGGAGCACTTACCGCATGTGTTTGACCGGTTTTACAGGGCAGACCCATCCCGCTCCCGGAAATATGGAGGTTCGGGATTGGGCCTCGCCATAACGAAATCGATTATCGACAGCCACAATGGGACAATTGACATGAAAAGTGAAATCGGCAGAGGCACTGTATTTATGATCAGGCTTCCTGCACCAGCTTATTCGTCAGATGAGTGAGAAAATTTCTTCAGCCGGTATTGAAGGCTTTGTCGGCTGATTCCAAGTTCCTGAGCGGCTTTCGAGATGTTATGGCCGTGTTTTCTTAACACGTTCTCTATCACATATTTTTCGAAGCTTTCCATTTTTTCTTTTAAATCCGCAGCCGGCTGATGTCTTGGTTCAGGCTCTGGAATGTCAGCAGGCTTGATTTTCATGCGGTATTGATAGGGCAGATGGGAGGCCGTAATCGTTTGCTCGTCCGTCATGAAATTCATGGCGCCTTCGATCATATGCTCAAGCTCACGAATATTTCCCGGCCAGTCATAAGAAAGAAAAAATTGTTTCACGTCTTCGCTGATGTGTTCAACATTCATTTGGAACAGATGGTTGTTTTTCTGGATGAACTCCGACGCGAGAAGCAATATGTCTTCTTTTCGTTCCCGAAGCGGCGGGATGATCAGCGTCACGACACTCAGCCTGTAATACAAGTCCTTCCTCATCCGTTCGCCGGCAATCGCGTCAATTGGGTCTTCATTCATCGTGGCAATAATACGTACATCAATCGGAGTATCCTTTGTTGAACCGATACGCCTGATTTTTCGTTCTTGAAGGGCGCGCAGCAGCTTTGCCTGAAGGCTGAGATTCAGCGAATTGATTTCATCTAACAGCAGCGTGCCGCCATGGGCTTGTTCAAACAGGCCGGGCTGGTCGACAGCGCCCGTAAAAGCGCCTTTTTTCGTTCCGAACAAAATGCTTTCCACAAGGCTGTCTGGCAGTGCCGCGCAGTTTTGCGAAATAAACGGGCCGCCTGAACGATCGCTGCCATTATGAATACTTTGCGCGAACAGCTCTTTTCCCGTGCCGGTTTCACCTGCGAGAAGGACAGATGATGACGTGCGGGTTGCCCGCTTGGCGTTTTCGATGACGTCTTGAATGGCCGGACTGGTGCCGAGGATGCTGTCAAACGTATAGGTGGTGCTGCCCTTTTTGTTCATATTCTCCCTGATCAGCCGTTCTAGCTTTGTCACATCCTTGGCAATTTCAACGGCACCCTTGATTTTGCCGTCCTGGACGATGGGATAGGTATGATTGATCGTCGTGATTTCCTGGCCCTTATTATTGAAGTAGCTCTGCTTCACATTTTTAATCGTCTTGCCTTCCTGGAGCGCCTGTACCAGCGTACTGTCCTGCTGTTTTGAAAACATAAACACATCCATCAGGTTTTTATTCAGGACGTCATGCTTCTCCATATCTTCAATCTGCATCATTTTATTGTTATAAACGATCGTGTTACCATGCTCGTCCACTACGTGCAGGCCAACATCGATTTCATCTAAAATGCTCTGAAAAACCAATGTGAGGAATTCGCTGTCCTTGACCACTGTATGAACCTCCCTCAATTATTTTCTTAATATTTCTTCTATTTTATAAAAAAATGGAGAGGATATGCAAAAGAATTTTGCACTCATTGAAATTTTTGCTCGAAATATCAGAATGTTTTTGCACCTTGTCCTCGAAAATTGTAGAAAACACACGAATTCTTGATTTGGCACAGAACTTGCATTTATATAAAGGGAAAGCAGGATAACATGTTGAAACAGAAAACAAGGGGGAATTCAAATATGCCAGCTTTATCTAAATCCAAAGAAATTATTGATCAGACGTCTCATTATGGAGCCAACAATTATCATCCGCTCCCGATTGTCATTTCTGAAGCGCTGGGTGCTTGGGTAAAGGACCCGGAAGGCAATGAATATATGGATATGCTGAGTGCTTACTCTGCGGTAAACCAGGGTCACAGACACCCGAAAATCATTCAGGCATTGAAGGATCAGGCTGATAAAATTACCCTCACGTCACGCGCGTTTCACAACGATCAGCTTGGGCCGTTTTACGAAAAAACAGCTAAGCTGTCAGGCAAAGAGATGATTCTGCCGATGAATACAGGAGCCGAAGCGGTTGAATCTGCGGTGAAAGCGGCGAGACGCTGGGCGTATGAAGTGAAAGGCGTAGCAGACAATCAAGCGGAAATTATCGCGTGTGTCGGGAACTTCCACGGCCGCACGATGCTGGCGGTATCTCTTTCTTCTGAAGAGGAATATAAACGAGGATTCGGCCCGATGCTTCCGGGGATCAAACTCATTCCTTACGGCGATGTGGAAGCGCTTCGACAGGCCATTACGCCGAATACAGCGGCATTCTTGTTTGAACCGATTCAAGGCGAAGCGGGCATTGTCATTCCGCCTGAAGGATTTTTACAGGAAGCGGCGGCGATTTGTAAGGAAGAGAATGTCTTGTTTATTGCGGATGAAATTCAAACGGGTCTCGGACGTACAGGCAAGACGTTTGCCTGTGACTGGGACGGCATTGTTCCGGATATGTATATCTTGGGCAAAGCGCTTGGCGGCGGTGTGTTCCCGATCTCATGCATTGCGGCGGACCGCGAGATCTTAGGCGTGTTTAACCCGGGATCACACGGCTCCACATTTGGCGGAAACCCGCTTGCATGTGCAGTGTCTATCGCTTCATTAGAAGTGCTGGAGGATGAAAAACTGGCGGATCGTTCTCTTGAGCTTGGCGAATACTTTAAAAGCGAACTTGAGAGCATTGACAACCCTATCATTAAAGAAGTCCGTGGCAGAGGGCTGTTTATCGGTGTGGAATTGACAGAAGCGGCACGTCCGTATTGTGAGCGTTTGAAGGAAGAAGGGCTTTTATGCAAGGAAACGCATGATACTGTTATTCGTTTTGCACCGCCATTAATCATTTCCAAAAAGGATTTGGATTGGGCGATAGAGAAAATCAAGCACGTGCTGCAAAACGCATAAACCCGCACCATGAAGGGATATTCACTTCGTTTGTATAAATTTACAACAGAAAAATCAGCACTCCCTATTTGCTCAGCTACAGTATTTTAGTATAATGTATCTTTATGAGAAGAAGTGAATTTTATATTAAATAGATAGAGGCTCTTTGGACAGCAAACTGGGATAGCACCATGCAGATGTTCCAGCTTAGATCCAATACAAGTTGCTGAAGGGGTGCAGAATGTGAATACAAACCAAGATAACGGAAATCAGCTCCAGCGGACAATGAAATCACGCCATTTGTTCATGATTTCATTGGGCGGAGTGATCGGAACCGGTTTCTTCCTTGGAACCGGGTTTACCATTAACCAAGCGGGACCGCTCGGCGCGGTTCTGTCCTATTTAGTGGGCGGCTTTATCATGTTTTTGACCATGCTCTGCTTAGGAGAGCTGGCAGTCGCCTTTCCTGTATCGGGGTCCTTCCAGACCTACGCGACGAAATTTATCAGCCCGGCCTTTGGGTTTGCGTTCGGCTGGCTGTACTGGCTCGGCTGGGCGGTTACATGCGCCATTGAATTCTTATCAGCGGGGCAGCTGATGCAACGCTGGTTTCCGCATATAGACGTGTGGATCTGGTGTCTGGTCTTTGCGGCACTGATGTTTATTCTAAATGCGATCACCACAAAAGCCTTTGCGGAATCTGAATTCTGGTTCTCAGGCATTAAAATTTTGATTATCCTTTTATTTATTATTCTCGGCGGAGCTGCCATGTTTGGCCTGATTGATCTGAAGGGCGGAGAGCATGCGCCGTTTTTGACGCATTTTTATGAAGACGGGTTATTTCCGAACGGCATAAAGGCAATGCTGATTACGATGATTACCGTGAACTTTGCGTTCCAGGGAACTGAGCTGATCGGGGTTGCGGCCGGAGAAAGTGAAGACCCTGAAAAAACGATTCCTCGGTCGATCAAACAGACAGTATGGAGAACGCTTGTCTTCTTTGTGCTTTCAATCATTGTCATTGCCGGCATGATTCCGTGGAAACAGGCGGGAGTCGTGGAAAGTCCGTTTGTTGCCGTATTTGAGCAAATTGGAATCCCATATGCTGCTGATATCATGAACTTTGTTATTTTAATCGCACTGTTATCTGTTGCGAATTCAGGTTTATACGCATCAACACGTATCCTGTACGCGATGGCGAATGAAGGACAGGCCTTTAAAGCGCTCGGCAAAACAAATAAGCGCGGTGTACCGATGTATGCGTTAATCGTAACGATGGCTGTGGCTTGCCTATCACTTCTGACAAAGTTTGCGCAGGCTGAAACCGTATATATGGTGCTGTTATCATTGGCGGGGATGAGTGCGCAGGTCGGCTGGATTACGATTTCGCTTTCCCAAATCATGTTCAGACGCAAATATATCCGCGAAGGCGGCAAGACAGAAGATCTGAAATTCAAAACACCGCTGTATCCGGTGCTTCCGCTGATCGGCCTGACATTAAATACAGTCGTGCTTATCAGCCTTGCATTTGATCCGGAGCAGCGTATCGCGCTGTATTGCGGCGTACCGTTTATGATCATTTGCTACATCATTTATCATGTCGTCATTAAAAAACGCCAGCAGGCAAATCGTCAGCTAGAGCTTTAAAAACGTTGTCCGCAAGTCATCTTTGTTAGAACCCGCATAGGACATTATCTTAAATGTTGAGGTGGAATCACAGATGGATAAAACGATTTCGGTTATTGGAATGCCAATGGATTTAGGACAAGCACGACGCGGAGTGGATATGGGCCCGAGTGCCATCCGCTACGCTCATCTGATTGAGCGGCTGTCAGACATGGGGTATACGGTTGAAGATCTCGGTGACATTCCGATCAACCGCGAAAAGATCAAAAATGACGAGGAATTGAAAAACCTGAATTCTGTTTTGGCGGGAAATGAAAAACTCGCACAAAAAGTCAACAAAGTCATCGAAGAGAAAAAATTCCCGCTTGTCCTGGGCGGTGACCACAGTATTGCGATCGGCACGCTGGCAGGCACAGCAAAGCATTACGATAATCTCGGCGTCATCTGGTATGACGCGCACGGCGACTTGAATACACTTGAAACTTCACCATCGGGCAATATTCACGGCATGCCGCTCGCGGTCAGCCTCGGCATTGGCCACGAGTCACTGGTTAACCTTGAAGGCTACGCGCCTAAAATCAAACCGGAAAACGTCGTCATCATTGGCGCCCGGTCACTTGATGAAGGGGAGCGCAAGTACATTAAAGAAAGCGGCATGAAGGTGTACACAATGCACGAAATCGACCGTCTTGGCATGACAAAGGTCATTGAAGAAACCCTTGATTATTTATCAGCATGTGATGGCGTCCATCTGAGCCTTGATCTGGACGGACTTGATCCGAACGACGCACCGGGTGTCGGAACCCCTGTCGTCGGCGGCATCAGCTACCGGGAGAGCCATCTGGCTATGGAAATGCTGTATGACGCAGGCATTATTACCTCAGCCGAATTCGTTGAGGTTAACCCGATCCTTGATCACAAAAACAAAACGGGCAAAACAGCAGTAGAGCTCGTAGAATCTCTGCTAGGGAAGAAGCTCCTGTAATAAGAAAACCCCCGTATCCCGCGGGGGTTTTTCATTTATCCAATCATTTTCTCAGCGACTTTCATCTCCTGTGAATGGGTTTGATGGTCCGCAATAAACCAGCCTGATAACATCACCGCTGCGACGCCTGCGCCAATCAAAAATTTTTTCATTTATATAACCTCCGTTCGTTTAATCAGTTCTTCAATTTGTAATGCTTCATAAAAAAAGTGGGCAGCTTCTTTGTAAAGCCCAAGTTCCCTATACCGTTCGCCAGCCAAAATGGAAAGTTCTCTTACACTGTCATACTCTTTCTCGGACAACAAGTCATCCATATGTTGTTTGCATAAGTAAAACGTTTCCGCATGACCCCCTTCTGCATAAATGGCATATAAAATGTCTATTTTTGCCTCACATATTCTATTCGGCTCAGCAGTCAATTTTTCCTTCACTTCTTGGTAATAAGATAAGGCCTGTTCTTTCTTTTTGACCTTAAACAGCTCTCGTATCAGCAGGTAGGCAGAATGATAATAATAGGCGGAGCGGGCATACTCTTCGTTCTGCAAGGCCTCTTCTAATTTGGAGACTGCTTGTTCTGATTGGCCGCTTTGCGCATGGAGAAGGCCGAAGTTATGCAAAAGCTGGGCTTCAAAAAAATGATCCTCCAATTCTCTTGTGATCCGAATTGCTTCGTCCAAATATGTTTTAGCTTCTTCAAACTGCCCAATTTCTGTAAAGTTGCCTGACATGGTAATCAGGGCTGAAGCCAGCTTCTTTTTATAATCAGTCTCTTCCCTGAACGTTTTGACCGCTTGCCGTGTATGATTGAGGGACACAATATTTTGTCCCAGCTTATAATAGAGCTTTCCGACCTTCAGGTGATATTCGGCTTTCTCAATCGGATCGGGAATGTTGTTGAGATACTGCTCAGCATCTTTATACAGCCCAATGGCAATATCATAATTATTTTTATAGGCCTCATACATGCCTTCAAACAGAAAAAAGTAATATTTCAGCATGTCAGACGTAGCATTCATATGAGAAGGCTCCTCATGCTGAAAACCCTGTCCTCTCGCCTCGTGAAGCAAAACCTTGTGGCGCAGTTCCAATAAGGAGAAGTAGGCAAGCACCTCCTGATCCTCTTCCATGTCATCCAATAAAGGCTTCACTTCTTCAAATAAACGGGAGGACTCTTCCACTTCATGTTTCTTGATAGCAAGGTACCAATCGTTGAGCATGCTAGCGATTTCTGCAGGTGCAATCTTATTCATGTGAAACTCCTTTCTCTAGTGACTTATCAATCTCAGTTGCTTATTCTGATAGTAACACCTCTTTCTATTTTATGTAAAATCCTCTAGTCAATATATGAAGGAGAGATGATATGACAATGATACTAACCCCGATGCAGACAGAAGAATTTCGGTCCTATCTCACGTACACAACAAAGCATTACGCGGAAGAAAAGGTAAAAGCGGGAGCATGGCTGCCTGAAGACGCACAGCTTTTGTCTAGGCAGACGTTTACTGATCTGCTTCCGAGAGGGCTTGAAACCCCCCATCACCATTTGTGGAGCCTCACGCTGAATGAAAAGGAAATCGTTGGCTGGCTCTGGATCCATGCTGAACCGGAGCATCCGCAGCAGGAAGCATATATATACGATTTCGGGTTATATGAACCGTATCGGGGCAAGGGCTACGCAAAGCAAGCATTGGCAGCATTAGATAACACGGCCCGCAGCATGGGAATCCGGAAGCTGTCCCTTCACGTCTTTGCCCATAATCAGACGGCGCGAAAGCTATATGAGCGAACCGGATTTCAAGAAACAGACGTGGTAATGAGCAAAGAGCTTTAACGAATAGGGCCTGGTAAAGGCCTTTTTCTGTAAATGATTTCTAAAAATTCTGTAAATAACCTAGTTACTTTCCTTATTTTTCTAATATAATGTGGGTGAGGAATTACCCTTCCTACATTCACAAGAAAAGAGGAGATGTAATGAAGTTGAAGAAACGGGTGTCGATGTTATTGGTAGCGCTTACAATGTACGGCGGCCTGTTTGTTTCTCCAGCCAAAGCCGTAAAGACCACAAACTATGCTGAAGAAATCGCCGCACTGCAGCCAGGCACGACACCGGAGGAAATCATGAAATCGGCCAGCCAGATTGCCAAACAGCAACATGTAAAGCAAGACGTCATTCTGAAGCAGTTTTATAAGGAAATCACAGCAGATAAAGCAGAAGGTGACAGGCTCGCCAAGGAAAGCGGCATGTCTATCATGGGCGGCTCGTCCGGCACGAAAAAACTTCCGACAAGCGCGAAAGGCAACATTTATTACACGAACTCCTACACAGCCTACTATAATCATGGCCACGTCGGCATGTATTCCGCCGCTGACAAAATTGTTGAATCTGTCCCGGGTGACGGTGTCAGGCAGATCGCTTACAATGCCAGAGACGTGGAAGACAACTCCATTGTACAGACCGTCAGTGTTACCTCATCTCAAAAAACAGCTGCCGCTGACTGGGCGGTATCAAAAGTCGGTGACCCATACTCATTTAACTTCGTCAATAACAGAAATACCGGCCATGACGGCGCCAAAAACTGTTCAAAGCTCCTATGGTCCGCCTTTTTGCTGAAAGCCGGCATTGATATAGACAGCAACGGAGGTTTAGGGGTGTATCCGCGCGACATCACCAGCTCATCCTATACAGCAACCATTATGACCATCAGATAAGGAGAGGGATATGAAAAAGTGGATGATCATCATTGCCATGCTTGTACTCGCAGGAATCGCACTATTTGTCTTCGTTTCCCCTCTCAAAAGCCATAAAGCCGTGAGTCAGCAGGATCTTAGAGATCCCGGTTTCCTGGATGACAAAGAAATCCTGCTGTATTTCTCATCCTCTGCGGATCAAGATGCATTTGGCGGCGGGAAAAGCTACGCCCTGTTTATCAGCCAGGACGGGTCGCTGTCTTCCTTTAAGATGAAGGGCCTTGAGCTGGGCTCAGCCAAGTTTCACGGCGACAGTGTGATGCTGGAGGACAAAAACACGATTTACACGATCAAAAACGGCCTGAGTTCTCATAAAAGAGCCTATCAGCACACCGGAGACAGCGCGGGCTTTCTGCAAAACACGGACGGTTTTTATACCTTATACAACTCCGGCTACGACAAAAAGAGAGACGGATACCGCTCAGAGCTGTACCGCCAAATGAACGGAGAGTGGAAAAAAGACGTCATCCCATCCTACATTCGGGCCTCCGGTTTTCATGACGGCGCCATTTATGCACTCGTCCCGACAGATGACGAAAAAGGCTATGAGCTCCTTCAGATTCAAGCAGATCAGAAGAAGCTTACCTATCACACCATAACGGAATGGCAGTACAGGGAAGGAGCCTCAGTCGAATCCCAGCTTGCCGTGGACGACCAAGCTGTGTATGTCATGATCCGCGGCCAAAAGGCGCGCAATTTCTATCAAATGGTCAAGATCAACAAAAAAAGCGGCAAAGTAGAGCTGCACGACATCGCCGAATACAAAAACGACGAACAAACGATATACAGCTCCATGCCCTTTAGCTTTAAAAACAGCTTTTTCCCTTATGACGGGAACCTGTATTTCATTGACGGCTTCGGAAAGGTACACAAAATCGATGCCAAGACAGGAAAAACAAACATCGCCTTCACCCTTTCCCAGGACAAAATGAAAGCCGATTTCAAAGAAATCACCAAAAAAGGCAGCAGTCTCTACTTCTTCACATACACGTATAACAAGCCTGCAACCATTGAACAGTACAGTCTGAAAACCGGAAAGAAAATGAAGGAAAAAGAGATTGGGAAGGTAAAGGACGTCGTGACGCCGAAGAGTCATTTGAAGCTGTATGATGTTGAGGTGATGAAGGGGTTTTAAGGGCAAGGAGGTTTTATGGGAGCTATCGCCGTTTTATTTATCGTTTTTGGTTTTCCGATCATTGCAGGTGTATTTGGTATAGCGGGTCATTTTTTATTTAAGAGACTTTGGGTGGCGCCGCTCATCGTCCTTATCGCGAGTTTGATATTGTTATTTACGTTAGCTTCGGGCAATAGCTCATTCATGTTTTGGGTTGTTATGTATACGGCAATTGCGTTAGTAACCAGTATTGTCACATTATTTCTCAGGAAATTTTTTAATTGATCTGTTTATGAAGAGACTGGTATAAAGTCTCTTTTTTTGTTGAACCGAAGTTCGCAGAGATTTTGGGTATGGTATAGAAACGAATCTAAAGGAGTAATGACATGCGGACCAAACGGGTTATTCTTCTGGCAGTTATGATCAGCCTAGTTTCGGCCATTACTGTGTTCCTGTTAAATGGACGTAAAGTCGACTGGTTAGACATCTTCGGAACCATTATCGGCTGCTTTCTTGGCATCTTTATCGTTATAAGAATACAGAAAAAACAGTCGTGAAAAAGGGAAAGGGTCATGCCGAACCGAAGTCATGTTCTAGGACCAAGAGTCCAAACACATGAATGGGAGGAATGGCGTTGACTGGAAACAAAGCGGTTGTGTATAAAGGCAAAGGGACTGTAGCGGTGGAGGATATCGGTTATCCGGAGTTAATCCTAAGGGACGGGCCCGGCGTTCCAAAGGCGAATGTGAATCGAAAATGTGAGCATGGGGTTATTCTCAAAGTCATTACAACCAACATTTGCGGAAGCGACCAGCATATGGTCAGAGGCCGCACAACGGCGCCAGAAGGCTTGGTGCTCGGGCATGAAATTACGGGAGAAGTCATTGAAACGGGGCGTGATGTTGAATTTATCAAAAAAGGAGATATCGTATCCGTTCCTTTCAATATTTCCTGCGGACGCTGTGTGATGTGCAAAACGCAGAAAACGCACGTGTGCCTGAATGTCAATCCGGACCGGCCGGGCTCGGCTTACGGCTACGTCGATATGGGCGGCTGGGTCGGCGGCCAGTCTGAATACGTCATGGTACCGTACGCCGATTTTCAGCTCTTGGTATTCCCTGATAAAGAACAGGCGCTAGAAAAGATTCTCGATTTGACCATGCTGTCCGACATTTTCCCGACAGGCTTTCATGGAGCTTACACAGCAGGCGTGCAAACAGGTTCAACCGTTTACATCGCGGGAGCGGGGCCTGTCGGCTTGGCAGCTGCACACTCCGCTCAGCTCCTTGGCGCCTCCACCGTGATTGTCGGCGATCTGAACGAAGACAGACTGGCACAGGCGAGAAGCTTCGGCTGTGAAACGGTCAACGTGCAAAAACACGATCGCCTCGGCGAGCAAATTGAACAAATACTAGGTGAACCGACCGTTGACGCCGCAGTGGACTGTGTCGGCTTTGAAGCATCTGGGCACGGCAATCAAGGAGAAGCGCCTGCTGCCGTGCTGAACTCGATCATGGACGTCACCCAGGTCGGAGGCAGCCTTGGCATTCCAGGCTTATACGTGACCGAGGATCCTGGTGCAAAGGATGCGGACGCCAAAACAGGCTCACTAAAAATCCGCTTCGGACTTGGCTGGGCCAAAGCCCACACCTTTGTCACCGGACAAACGCCCGCCATGACATACAACCGTAATTTGATGAAAGCGATCCTGAGCGGCAAAGCGCAAATCGCAAAGGCCGTCAACGCCACCGTCATTTCTTTGGACGACGCGCCAAAAGGCTACAGCGACTTCGACAAAGGCGCAGCCAAAAAATTCGTCATCGACCCGCATGGAACATTGAAGTAAAAGAAAAAGCCGGACGTTCTTTGAACGCCGGCTTTATTGCTGATAATCCGTTTCTTCAAAGCGGTTTCCCGTTTCATCCTGTACGATGAAATCCCCTTCGATTTTGTCCAGTCCAATCAAAATATAAGGATTTTTCTCATTTGCCTTAGGAGCAGGTTTTCTTTTCACAGTCACAATTGTTTCTTTAGGCGAGTATTTGACGTCTGACACATCAAGCTTCTTATCATTCGCGCTGCTTCCGAGAGACACCACGGCCATTTTTTTGCCTTCTGAAATGGTGAAGACTTGATATCCTTTAACATCATCATGCATTTGAAGGTAATTAGCGTATATTTCTAAGTCTGGACTGCCTTCACCGATTCGATCCTTCTCCAACACCCAATAAGACGGCTGACACCCAGCAAGCAGCAACATGATCACAAAAAGCCAAACCCATCTAAAGCGCAAATACAAACCTCCCCACACATCGGTTACATCCAAACTAACACACGTGCGAAATAGAGTCATCAACAGCTTGTTTGTCGAATTGTGGATAAAACTCAGCCCGAAGCACTACTAACATGTGAATAAATAGGTTATATTGAGAAGAGCACAATTGTAAAAATGGAAGAAAACATCGGAGGATTTGAACATGAAACAAGCGTATTATTCCTGTGAAGAACATATCGAAACGGTACTGGATATGTACATAGACGACCACGAGCTGCCGCCCGAAATCAGAAAAATCGAACATACTAACAGTTTATCCACAGCCTGTGAATTATGTGGAGACCCCGCAGTATATATAGTGGGGAACGAGTGATCTTACACAAAATACAGAAAAGATATCCACAATTGTGGACAACATATATGAATAACTTGTTTTTAAAGTGGGGATGACCTGTGAATATCAATATTGTGACAATCGGAAAACTAAAAGAAAAATACCTCAAGCAAGGCATTGAAGAATACACCAAACGACTTTCGGCCTACGCAAAAATCGACATCATCGAACTCCCGGACGAAAAAGCGCCGGAAAACCTAAGTGACCAGGACATGAAAATCATAAAAGACAAAGAAGGCGACCGCATCCTAGCAAAAATCAGCCCCGACGCCCACGTCATCGCCCTCGCCATCGAAGGAAAAATGAAAACATCCGAAGAACTAGCCGATACAATAGATAAGCTGGCTACTTATGGAAAAAGCAAAGTCACCTTCGTCATCGGCGGATCACTTGGACTGAGTGACGCGGTGATGAAGCGAGCGGACGAAAAGCTGTCGTTTTCAAAGATGACGTTTCCTCATCAGTTGATGCGTCTCATACTAGTCGAGCAGATTTATCGGGCTTTTCGGATTAATCGTGGTGAGCCGTACCATAAGTAAATGAGGTTTTTGAGGCGTAAGATTTACGCTTTAGTAAGTGATAGCATATAGAGAAACTAAAAGATTTAATAAAGTATTGATGAATAGAGGAGGGAAGTTATGGGGCAAGTTGCACGAAATGCACTTAAAGGTTACACATTTCAACACTACATATTTACGCTGTTTGTAGCAAAGATGGATGTTGAAAGGAAAATCAAAAAAATTGAATCGGAAACGATTATTAGTGGAAACTTTGATGATTTATATATAGAGGCTGATGAGAATTATAGAATTCAAGTAAAAAATTACCCTAGTACTACATTGGATGACATTGTTATTACCAAAGACAGTGTTCGAATCAAAGGAAACTCTAATGACTACAATCAAGATGAGAATAATATTGTAATAATTAATACTGATCAGATTGATACAGATTCAGAGTTCATGGGTTTTCCAGCAAAAAAAGTAAACGGAATTGTGATAATACCACTAACTCCATTTGATGTACAAGATTTACTTGATGAGATGTTTAGTACTGAAAGTAGAGAAATTCAGATAATTCAGTTCGCATTTTCTTTGATAACTTCCTCAAACTTTGTGATAAATGAAGAGGAACTACCAAAAATGATAAGAATGTCTTTAGACTTAAATGACAGAACAATCTTAATTCGAGAACCATTAGAAAGCGTGGAGAAAGGTATTTTATGGATATATGGTAAGCCAGGTGTAGGCAAAAGCCATTATGTCGAAGAGTTGATTCAAAAATATAATGATGCAATAGTGTATAGGTTTTGGACTGGATCTCAAGATGAACGACTTATGAAACGGTTGCAATTTGATACGTTTTTAAATGATGTGGCACTAGGAATTTTCAATTCTCCAAGGAGTTACACCATCGAAGAACTGATTCAAGAAATTATTAGACAAGAAAAAATATTGATTATTGATGGTCTAGATCATGTTGAAAATTATAATCCGAAAGAGCTTCAACTATACATAGATTTTATTAATTCATTGAAAGAAGCTCGTTTGGTTGTTTTATCAAGACCACTTTTAGCTAAAGTTAGTTGGCAACCTATGGAATTGATAAATTGGAGTTTTGACGAAACTGCATTATATTTGGCTATGGCTTACAACATCTATGAATACAGAGTTGTTAAGGAAATCTACGAAGTTACCGATGGTTATCCGATAATCACTTATTTTATTGCTGAACATTATATAATGCATAAAGAGATTAATATTGGGCTTGAGATTGAAAACTTAAATCAATATTATAGTATTTTGCTTGAAAAAGCTAATCCAAAGTCATTATTATCTATTTTTGCAACAAACAATAGTTTCTTCACAGAATCCGAGCTTAGAACTATTCTTAACGAATCTTTCGTGGTAGACGCAATCATGGACTTTATTGAAGTACATCCATACTTGTTTAAAAGGACAATGAATAGGATTTCTTTAATTCATGATAGTTTTAATACATACTTGAGGTATCAACTAGAAAGTTATCCAGAATTAAAAGGCAGAGTGAATCAGTTTGTACAGAGTAGTTTATTGAATGGAGATATTAATTTCATGTCAAGATTGTCTTCATTTGAACTTAGTGAAGATTTCTATAATGAACTATTATGGATGTATAGCGAGGTTGATAATTTTTCAGCTCTACTTGAAAGAACTTTAGATTATAATTCAATAACCTCATTTTACAACCAGCTACAGAAGTTATTAGAGCAACGAGAAGGAGTACTAGATCTATATCATTATTATTCATTTGCTTTGGTTTATCAAATGGCTAATCGTAATGACTTAATTGGATATGATGGTTTGGTGTATCAAATTCTTATATATATGAATGATCATTTAACTATAGAGGAAGAGATATTTAGTACTGGTGTTTTATGGAATATTTTTATCCTTTTAAAGTTGAAGGACGAAGCATCATATAAAAGGTATTTAGCAGATAGAATGTATGATCCAAATCAAATAAATGAACTATATGAGAAATTGAATGATGAACATTGCTACTTTGAAAAACGGAAAGAAAAGCCGAACTACAAAGAAACATTAGAAAAGTTACAAGAAAATGATATATTCGAATTTGGTAAACAAGATATCTTAATAAGACATATGGTAAAAGTCTGGGTTCACCAAGATAAAGAGGATATCTATTATAAAATACTAGATGAATTCTTGAATAACGATGAAAACATAGCAACATATCGATTAAGGAAAATTGTCGAAGAGAATGGTATTAGAGGTAGATGGTCAGCCAGGATACTATCATCTGTTAAATACCAACTCAATGAGATAGGTGAATTAGGAGAAAAGAATTTCTTTTATGGTAAATCTTTGAGCGACATTATAAGGAATAGTGCTCCAAATGGATCTTTTGAAACAGTAGAGTATGCACAATCCTTTATAAGGTTAGCCAATCATGAAAAGAGACAGATTGATATTTATTCAGTTAATCGAGTGTGGGCAATGTATTACAATCGAAAAGATTACAGTGTTTATACTCTAGATAGTGCATTAACAGTGTTTGAGAAATTTGGTTTTTTAGAAGATTTAAAGTCGATTGAAATACTAAGAAAAGTAATGAATCAAAGTGAAAAAGGGATTAGGCATCTACTTGGAAGCTATATAAATCTGAAAGATGATTCACTTATAAATAAATTAGGTCAAATTGGTGCATTTAATGATAGTGATTTTCCGGTAGATATATTCGATTTAACACCCGAGAAAATAAATTGCCTTGATGTTAAGCACGTTGATCAAAGAATATATAAAATGCTTTCATATCATAATTATGGAAAAACCATTGAATACAGAGATATACTAAATCCATTGCGAAGTAAGTACTTTAATCGTGTTCTTGACGCTATAGATTACTATGGTTACAAAATATTCGGGCTGATTGATGATGAAGAAATTGAGGAAATGATTACTGAAAAAGGAATAGAAATACTAAAGCAAGTAAAAGAAGAAGACAGCTATATCCCATTTAAACATGGATGTATTCATGAAGCAGACATAGAGTATATACATGAAAACCAAATCGGATATCTTGAAGTATCAAGATACTCTGATGGGTGGCATTCCTGTTTACCGTTTGTAGATTTATATTCTCTTTATAACTTGGATGAAATCAGAATGTCCCACTTAAAGATAATACATAATGCAATGTTTGCTAGAGTATCAGATAGAGAATACATTGGTAATTGGAATTTGTTGATTGGTAATATACCGCGATTTCTTGAACAATACGAGATTGATATCAACTGGAATAAAATGTACGAAATTCTAAAGTGGTTTCTAAGAGAATCATTGATTTACGATGTAGATGTAAATAATCAGTTATAATGATTCTATGAAGTTCATTAATAAAAACGAGTTTATAAATACGCTCCTTAGCCTTAATGGCCCCTCTCTATTCGTAAGCTTTTTATAATAAAAAATATTATTTTGGAGATAAAAACATGATATGGAAAATTGCAGTAGGAGTACTAATAAGTGAATATCCCACAACATAATGGTGTTTGTAAATAAAGCTAAAATAAAATAAAAACATAAAATACCTGCAAAATTTTTTGATATGGATGATACTAACTTTGTACTTGTTGACTCCTCTTTTTGGAATCAGATTGGAAATGATTTAAATACATATACAGAACTACTCGATATTTTTGATGAGGTAGGGCAACATACATCTTAACGAATTAGAAGAGAATACTTCGGATTGTAAGAGGCGGATAAAAACCGCTTCTCTTTTTACTTATTCTATAAATAAACGAATCCATCAAGATATTCCTTGTTTTGGATACCCATCCATTGCCTCCATTCTTCTTTAGTTCATATTTATATACATTTATTGGAAATGGTTTATTTTTAAGAAGGTGTCGCACTAAATAGATCTGGAAAACGCAAAAAAGAGCCCAGAGAAAATCATCTCTGAACCCTAAATATTCCTCACTTCATATACCGATACTCCCGCAAACTCTCCAAAATCGCTACTTCCTGCAACAGTTCTTCACCCACATTCGTTTCCTTCACTTTCTTCCGCTCAAGCTCTTTGTCCACTAATCGTTTCACCGTTAAGACGTCGGTTCCGGTGCTTAGGACTTCTGCCTTGGAGTTGAAGTGTTTATGGGCGACGAGCTGCATGCCGTAGGAGTTGTATAGCAGCGTGTAGCCGGCGATACCTGTTGTGGATTGGTAGGCTTTGGAGAAGCCGCCGTCGATGACGATCATTTTTCCGTTTGCTTTGATTGGGTCTTCTCCTTCGATTTCTTTTACAGGTGTATGGCCGTTGATGATATGGCCGTGATCTGGATTGAGGCCGAATTCTGCCAGGATGTTTCGGCAGGTTGCCTCGTCTTCGCGCAAATAATAATACGGGTTTTTCTTTTCTTTATGTGTTTCCTTTTCTTTAATGAAATATCGTTCAAATGTCGTCATGGCGCGTTTTCCGAAGAGAGAGGAGTATTCGCCTGTCCATAAATACCAGGCCATATCTGTCGCCAGGTCATCGGTTTCTTCCGGGTGGGCAAACGCTTCCCGTAAGAATCGTTCAAATACATCGAGCAGCTCACGGCCCGCATACGGTTTATCCTCAATCATCATCGTTTCCATATTGCCGTTTTCATCGACAGGAATACAGCCGTGAATTAACAGGTTGCCGTTATATTTTAAATAAAGGCTGCCTTTTTTCATCATAAAATTCATATGGCGGCCCAGCTTTTCGGAATGCTGGACAGAGAATAGCAGCTTGTCTATGACTTCTGCTTCTTCTTCTAATAGCTGATCTGGCTGCTCCGGATTAATCGTCGCAAAGCAGGTGTTTTCCAGTTGATATGTTTTTCCGTTCAGCGTGATTTCGTTTTTGTCATAATCTATTTTCTCTAATAACAGTCGCTCTTCCATATTAAAGTTTGGCCGTCTCTTGATAATCGGGCTCTCAAGCTTGAATTGGATCATCGCAATCGCTTGATGGATTTTGGTGATTTGCTTAATCTCATCCTCTGGCCTGTTGTCGTCTGCTTTTGGACGGAACGCTGGATTATCGTCATAATATTTTTCGGCCAGGTTCAGCAGCGGTCTCAGGTTGATGCCGTACACGTCTTCAATAATATCCAGGTTGTCGTAGCGGGCACAGATGCGGATAATATTGGCCAGGCACACTTTGGAACCGGCATAGGCGCCGATCCAAAGGACATCGTGATTTCCCCACTGAATATCGACAGAATGATAGTTGATCAGTTCTTCCATAATCCTATCCGGCTGCGGTCCGCGGTCGTAAATATCGCCGACAACATGCAAATGGTCGACTACCAGCCGCTGAACGCTGTAAGCAAGGCCGGTGATCAGCTTATCGGCTTGGCCAAGTTCAATGATCTGATCTATGATTTCGGAGTAATATTGCTCCTTGTTGCCAGCTTGTTCTGTTTTGTACAGCAGCTCCTCCGTAATATAAGCAAATTGGGCAGGCAGTGCTTTGCGCAATTTGGAGCGGGTATACTTGGAGGAGCAATATGAAACGAGCTTAATCATTCGATGAATCGTTTCTTTATACCACTCGTTTAACGCTTCTTTCGCATCAAAGTCATGTTTGATTAACTTCAGTTTGTCTTCCGGATAGTAGACCAATGCTGCTAATTCATCGATTTCTCTATCGTAAATGACACCGCTGAAGATGTCGCGTATCTTCTCTTTGACTCGTCCTGAACCATTGCGCAGCACGTGCTGGAATGCCTGATACTCCCCGTGCAAATCACTGACAAAATGCTCAGTGCCCTTTGGCAGGTTCAATATCGCTTTCAAATTAATGATTTCTGTTACCACTTTTTCTTCACAATCGTATTTTTGCGCGAGTAGATCTAGGTACTTGCTTTCCAAAATCGTCCATCCCCTTTTTAGAATAAACCCCTCTTTATGAGCATGTGCATGATAAGGTGAATTTAAAAGTATGACATTATTTTTAAACATTGGACCTTTATATGATAGTACCGCATAACTGCTTTTAGAGACAATTGAAACGAGTGAATAAAGTGAAACACAAAAAAACCAGATGTTAAATCTGGTTTCCTGTTCAAAGCAAACTATTATTGTTTTTCTTTCACCATCTTGATAAAGAGGAAAAAGACAATGAATACGATAAAGTAGTTCATTGGATTCTTAACGATGCTCATCTCCAGGGAAATCTGTAAGAGTATCCAGAGCGCAAAGATGGCTAGTATTGCAGGAATGATGATTTTGTACATGTCGACCACCTTCCATAGTTAATGAAAGAAGAGTTCTATATTAGAAGCAAGATGCAGCAGCCCCTGTCATCGCACCGCCGCCAGTCCCAAGAATACATTTTCCAACTGATTGGGTGCTGATTGTACCGCTAGTTTGTCCAGAGTCTTGGTTTACTACTTTGATTAAAACGCCATGAACGAGTTTTTCGTATTGTAGTGTAACAGGAACACCATTTTTGTCAGTTGAGCTTTTAGGGAGAACTTGTTCTTCGCCTGTTACATGATCTTTTAATATTGCATTTCCATCAGCAAGCTGAACATCTGCATGATCGAACGTCATCTTCAGCTCACTATCATTGAGGTTTTCAATATTGTATGTAGCTTGGGATTCTGTAGCATTCGCTGCAATAGGTAAAACCGGGAGGGATAAGGCACCTACTAGGAATACCAAGGCCGCCAATTTTACTGTGGTTAGCTTCATTATCCTTTGCATCATTTATCCTTCTCCTTTGGTTGCCATACTAACAGAGACGTTTCGCCTGTTAAACCCTTATATATATAAATTACTGAATTTCATTACATTGAATCACCAAAATATTCATTTTTCATCTAAAAATCTTAGACGTTGGTAGGTCTTTTTGTTTTCAATATTTAATGGTTAAACAAACAATTTCTTAGTTTATAAGGTGAAAAAATCGAATTTGCATAAATGGGTAATACGTTGACGATAAAATCTCTTCAATATATAATTTGGAAATAAAATACAGGAGGATAGTATTGATGTTTAGAAAACCAAGAGTCTTAATAACGGCGGTTGTCTTAGCTATAAGCAGTTTGGCTGCAACAACTGTATACGCTCAATCCGGTTACTTTAACACGTATACAACTTATACACCTTTATCAAAATCAGGGTATTTTACTGCGATGCAGGGAATGTGTGTGGATCGCAACAATAATGCTATTTATGCAGCAAAACTGAACAGTGCAACTCAAAAAACTCAATTATTCTCTATTAAAATGAGCAGTACATCGAGTAATAGAACTGTTACACTACTTAAAAATTCAGACACAAATAGTACTAATTATGATTTAGGTCACGCTAATGATTTAGCCGTAAAAGCATCTGCAGGTGATAAAAATGTAAGCATTTATGTTGCTCCAATGTCAGATGGAACTAAATATATAAATAAAATAATAAAACTCAGTGTAGATACAACAAAGAAAACATACAAAGTTGCTAAAACTTATGTTCTGAATTATAAGGGTTCTAATTTATCTATAAGTGGAATTACATACTCAGTAGGAGCAGATAAATTTATCGTTAGATCAGGAAAAAGATTTTTTGTTGGTACGTTTAATGATAAAACTGGACGATTTGATTATGAGGCTACTTTTAAACTCAATTATACGAAAGCTATAGTTAATAATAAGATAGAAGATGTTTCTAAATACATCCAGCAAGGGATTTCCTTCTATCAAGGAACCTTATATGTGCCGCTTTCAAAACCAGATGCAAATGGAAATGCCTCTAATGTTAGCATTATACTAACTTATCCTTTGGATATAAATGGTTTAATTAAAGAACAAAAAGCAACTCCAACAGCTGATTTTTCGAAAGAATTGTTCACCCGTAACAACTTATCTTTCCGGATTACCAGCGGTGCCTATACACTTTTCGAGATAGAATCTGTTGATTTTGATGATGGCACGTTATACTTTAATACGAACCGAGGAAACAAAGGAACACAAGAAGATATGATCGCCACATTTAATAATTATAATTATTATAAGTAAAATCACGTTTGAAATTCTAATATATTAGGGTGCAAGAGATTCTCTTGCACCTTTTTAGGGTAGGGCGGGTGTCTAAGAGGCTAAGCTCTTTACATTCAAAAATTGGGCTAAACGCCTTGGGCATTATTGATATCGTCTTCTTCACAACAGGCGAGATGAAGCGATATAAGAAAGACTCATTTGAGTGGTACTAAAATGTCATTCAAACGAATGGCGAAGAACTATAAGAAGCCGGCCCGAATCATACTGAAGTGCGGTTGGGGTTTTTTATAAAATAAGAAAAATCCGCTATCCTGCCAATCTGGCAATATAGCGGATTTCTTATATTAGTTACGGATTAGGTAATCAAACGCGCCGAGAGCGGCAGTTGCACCTGATCCCATAGAAATAATAATCTGATTGTACGCACTGTCTGTGCAGTCGCCGGCAGCAAATAAGCCAGGTACGCTTGTTGCGCCGTGTTTGTCGACAATGATTTCGCCGATGCGGTTGCGTTCAACCGTTCCTTCTAACCATTCTGTGTTTGGCACGAGACCTATTTGGACGAATACACCTTGAAGTTCAACGTGTTTTTCTTCGCCCGTTTCGCGGTCTGTGTATGTGATGCCGTTAACGCTTTGATCGCCTGTGATTTCTTTTGTTTGTGCATTTTTCACGACAGTGACGTTTGGCAGGCTGTAGAGACGTTTTTGCAGGACTTCGTCTGCTTTCAGTTCTGGCGCGAACTCTAGCACGGTAACGTGATTGACAATACCTGCAAGGTCAATCGCTGCTTCGATACCAGAGTTTCCGCCGCCGATTACCGCAACGTCTTTGCCTTCAAACAATGGCCCATCACAGTGCGGGCAGTATGCGACACCTTTGTTTTTGAACTCTTGTTCACCAGGTACGTTGACATTGCGCCAGCGTGCACCTGTTGAAAGGATCACTGTTTTACTTTTTAGGACAGCGCCGTTTTCGAGTTCAAGTTCGAACAGATCTTTCTTCTCAAGGCGTTTCGCACGCTGAAGGTTCATGACATCAATATCATATTCCTTCACATGCTCTTCAAGACTTGCCGCCAGCTTCGGTCCTTCCGTCGCTTTGACGCTGATGAAGTTTTCGATGCTCATGGTGTCGAGAACCTGTCCGCCGAAGCGCTCAGCGACAACCCCAGTGCGGATGCCTTTACGTGCAGTGTAGATCGCTGCACTTGCACCAGCAGGTCCGCCTCCGACAACAAGAACGTCAAACGGCTCTTTGTCAGCAAACTCAGATGCATCTGCGCCGCTGCCCATTTTCGCAAGGATTTCTTCAAGCGTCATACGGCCGCTTCCGAAGGATTCGCCATTCAGGTAAACGGTCGGCACTGCCATAATGTTTTTGCTTTCAACTTCTGCTTTGTATGCTGCACCGTCAATCATCGTGTGCGTAATGTTCGGGTTCAGCACGCTCATCATGTTTAAAGCTTGTACAACATCAGGACAGTTATGGCATGTCAGGCTGATATAAGATTCAAAGTGGTATTCACCTCTGATCTTCTTCACCTGATCAATGACTTTTTGGTCTACCTTAGGCGGTCTGCCGCTCACTTGGAGCAACGCCAACACTAATGATGTAAATTCGTGGCCCAGAGGGATACCGGCGAAAGTCACGCCAGTGTCTTCTCCGACACGATTGACACTGAAGCTTGGCGTTCTGTTTAATTCAGCTTTTTCAACTGAAATTTTCGATGACATGGAAGCCAGCTCATTAACGAGAGCCAGCATGTCCTTAGAAGTGTCATCTTCGCCTGCGCTAACTTTGAGAACAATGTCATTCTCAATTAGCTGCATATATTGATTTAATTGTGCTTTGATATTTGCATCAAGTACCAATTGAATGCACTCCTTAGATTTTACCTACTAGATCAAGGCTAGGTGTAAGAGTTTCGCCGCCTTCTTCCCATTTAGCCGGGCAAACTTCACCTGGGTTTTGACGAACGTATTGAGCTGCTTTTACTTTGCTGATCAGATTGCTTGCGTCACGGCCGATACCGCCCGCATTGATTTCTACAGTTTGGATAACGCCATCTGGATCGATGATGAATGTTCCGCGGTCAGCAAGACCAGATTCTTCGTCAAGAACATCGAAGTTGCGAGAGATCGTTTGAGATGGGTCACCGATCATTGCGTAAGTGATTTTGCCGATTTTTTCAGAGCTGTCATGCCAGCCTTTGTGTACGAAGTGAGTATCTGTAGAGATAGAGTATACTTCAACACCTAATTCTTGAAGTGCAGCGTATTGGTTTTGAAGATCTTCAAGCTCAGTTGGGCATACGAAAGAGAAATCTGCTGGGTAGAAGCAGAATACGCTCCATTGGCCTTTCAAAGATTCGTTTGTTACATCGATGAATTCACCGTTTTTGAATGCTTTTGCTTCGAATGGAAGTACTTCTTTACCGATTAAAGACATAATGTATATTCCTCCTAAAAATGTATTAGAAAGCATATTCGCTTTCAATAATAATTCTAATTATATATGAATTATTAATTAATATATATTTTTTGTCAAGCCATAACCTACTTTTTTTCATCTTGTTAAAGGTGTGACAGGTAGGATTTAGGCATTTCTTTTATAACAGATGAGAGGCTGATTCTCAATTAGACAAGGTTTTCAGGGACTTTTGTAAATGAGAATGCCAGGACGTTTTAGGCATTTGAACATTTTATGACACCATAGGCAAGGAGCAAAGGACAATGACCAAAAGCAGAATAGAACAAAACAGCAAGCCGCTGTCACATGATGGTCTTGGGGATTGTTTCTAGCTATTATTGTATCACTGTTTATGAGATTTAAAACATAACTTATGTCTTCTGTTGTTTGAGAAGAAAACATAGATGAAAAAAACACGGTTCAGTTGAAACTGACCGTGTTTTTGATACAGGTTATTCAGACCAATTTGTATGGAAAACGCCGTCCATATCAGTCCGTTCATACGTATGAGCGCCAAAGTAATCGCGCTGCGCCTGCAAGAGGTTCGCATTGGAACGCCCTGCGCGGTAGCCGTCGTAATAAGAGAGCGCTGTTGTTAAGCATGGGAATGAGCTTCCGGTGCTGATGCCTTCGCAAACGACTTTTCGCATGCCTGTTTGATAAGCCTGGAGCTTATCTGAGAAATAAGGCGCAATCATCAGGTTTGACAGGTTTGGCTGCTCGCTGAATGCTTCACTGATCACGTTTAGGAAATCTGCGCGGATGATGCAGCCGCCGCGGAAAATCAACGCGATGTCTTTGAGCGGCAGGTTCCAGCCGTAAAGCTCAGATGACATTTTGTATTGGGCAAAGCCTTGTGCGTAGGCGCATACTTTCCCCATGTAAAGAGCCTGTCTGACGTATTCAATCCACGTGTCTTTATCAAAATGTTTTTCTTCCGTTTCCGGACCTGCTAATACATCTTGAGCCGCTACGCGTTCTTCTTTTAAGGATGACAAGTAGCGGGCGAACAAGGACTCTGTGATGATCGTAGACGGGATGCCGTTATCAATTGCCTGCATGCTCGTCCATTTTCCGGTTCCTTTTTGGCCGGTTTTATCAAGAATGACATCGATCAGAGGCTGCCCTGTTTTTTCGTCTTTTTTGCGTAAAATCTCAGCTGTAATCTCTATTAAATAGCTTTTCAGCTCACCTTGATTCCATGTTTCAAAAATAGATGCAATTTCATCAAGCGGCAGACGCAGCGTTTCTCTCAGAAACGTATACGCTTCTGCAATCAGCTGCATGTCGGCATACTCAATGCCGTTGTGCACCATTTTTGTAAAGTGCCCTGCTCCTTTTGGTCCGATATAGACACAGCAAGGGTCGTCTCCGACTTGAGCTGCGATTTTTGTCAGGATAGGAGCGGCTTTCTCATAGACGTCGCGATCTCCGCCCGGCATGATGGAAGGCCCTGTTAATGCGCCGACTTCACCGCCGGAAATGCCGACTCCCAGGTAGCCGATCCCTTTTTCCTTCAGCTCGTCATATCTTCTTTCTGTGTCTTCATAGTGGGAGTTTCCTCCATCCATGATGACGTCGCCTTCTTCAAGCAAAGGCATTAATGATTGGATGACGGAATCTACGGGTTTACCCGCTGTGACCATCAAAAAGATTTTTCTTGGTTTCTCTAACGATTGAACAAAGTCCTCTAGCTCGTAATACGGGCTGAGAGATTGTCCATCCAGCTTTTGGACAAGCTGGTCCGTTAAATCTCTGGTGTAATTATAGACAGCGACGTTTTCACCTTTATTTGCCATGTTTAAGGCGATGTTGCTTCCCATTACGCCTAAGCCTATGACACCAATCGTATTCAACATGTGTTACAGCTCCTTCTTAATTTCATACAACTAAACTTAACAATAAAATGAATCCCAGTCCAGCAACGGAAATAATGGTTTCCAGCAATGTCCATGTGGCAAATGTTTCTTTCATGCTTAATCCGAAGTATTCCTTGAACATCCAGAAGCCGGCGTCATTGACGTGTGAAGCGATGACACTTCCGGCGCCTGTTGCGAGCACGACTAACGCCAGGTTAACATCAGAATGCCCCAATAACGGTATGACCAAACCCGTTGTGCTTAGAGCGGCAACAGTGGCTGAACCTAGAGAAATGCGTAGGATCGCTGCGATAAGCCATGCCAGAATGATTGGCGATAATGCCGTTCCTTTGAATAAGTCTGCTACATAATCGCCAACACCGCCGTTGATCAGCACTTGTTTGAAGGCGCCGCCGCCTCCGATGATTAAAAGCATCATGCCGATTTGTGAAATGGCAGTTGAACAAGAGTCCATCACAGTTTTGACTGGAATGTTGCGTTTGATCCCCATTGTATAGACTGCAACCAATAACGAAATAATCATAGCAGTCGACGCGTTTCCAATCAATCTGATAAAAGCTAAAACGCCATTATCTGCAAACCCGATTGTTTCTTGAAGCAGGTCGATAATGGTCGCGACCGACATGATGATAATCGGGAGCATTGCAGTAAAGACACTGATTCCAAAGCCGGGTGTTTCTTCAAGGTTAAACGTTTTTTGTGTGCCGAGTGATGCAATATTGCCGTTTTTCTCAAATGATGCAGGAACGATTTTTTTCGCGAACTTTGTAAATAACGGTCCTGCGATGAGCACTGTCGGAACAGCAACGATAAAGCCGTACAGCAGCACTTCTCCAATGTTTGCGCCATACTCACCAGCGATCGCCGTTGGTCCCGGGTGCGGCGGCAGAAAACCGTGCGTGACGGATAGTGCTGCGACCATCGGGATTCCGAGAAATAAAATAGAAATCTTCAATTCTCTTGAAATCGCAAAGACAATGGGAATTAATAGAACGAGTCCTACTTCAAAAAATAACGCAATCCCAATAATGAATGAGGCAATGACAACAGCCCATTGAATATTTTTTTCACCGAATTTGTTAACGAGCGTCATCGCAATGCGCTGTGCGCCTCCTGAATCCGCGATCAGCTTGCCCAGCATCGCACCGAGTCCGAAGATGAGCGCGATGTGGCCAAGAGTCCCCCCTATTCCTTGTTCGATGGAGCTGACAACTTTATCGAACGGCATCCCGAGTGCCAGTGCCACGCCGAACGATACGACCAGCAGGGAAATAAATGTGTTTAGTTTTAATCCCATAATCAAAAATAGTAATGCTAAGATCCCAAGTGCAACGATGATTAACGGCATGGTAATGCCCTCCCCTTCATGTCATGTACTATTTGTGTGTGATTAAGCCCCTCTGATAATTTGCAATTTGCGTATATTGATTTTCTAAGGATCTTGATAGATTGATGAAAATCGGCATTAATGTTCTGTACTCTTTGGCTGAGTCTTCGATCGGCGTATGTCTGTATGTGCTGCCGATCATGTCGGACACGGCGTCAAAAGAATCGATTTTTCCTGTCGCATACAGGCCTAAAATGCAGGCGCCGAGACATGAGCTTTCGTAGCTTTCCGGAACGACAACCTCTGATTCGAAGATATCCGACATCATTTGGCGCCAAACCTCCGACCTTGCAAATCCCCCTGTTGCTTGGATGCGGGTTACCGGGCCATCCATGCATTCTGTTAACGCCAGGAACACCGTGTACAGGTTGTAAATGACGCCCTCTAATGCCGCGCGTATCATATGCTCTTTCTTATGCGACATAGTCAGGCCAAAAAAGGAGCCGCGTACATCTGGATTCCACAACGGAGCACGTTCTCCGGCGAGATATGGGTGGAACAGCAGACCGTCAGAACCGGGTCTGACGCGTTGGGCAATTTTCGTCAGCACGTCATATGGATCAATGCCCAGCCGTGTCGCTGTTTCGATTTCGGAAGAGGCAAACTCGTCTCTGATCCAGCGAAGGACGATGCCCCCATTGTTCACAGGTCCCCCGATCACCCAATGCTTGTCCGTCAAGGCGTAGCAGAAAATTCTCCCTTTTTCATCGGTTTGCGGCTTGTCAATAATTGTCCGGATGGCGCCGCTTGTTCCAATGGTGACGGCGATTTCGCCTTTTTTAATGGCGTTGACGCCGAGGTTGGAGAGCACGCCGTCGCTGGCCCCGATGACAAAAGGCGTTTCCGGATCGATTCCCATCTGGATCGCTATTTCCGGGCTGCAATGCTGAAAGATCTCGGTTGTCGGCACGAGTTTGGATAAGTGATCCGGCGTAATGCCTGCGATGCGCAGTGCCTCTTCGTCCCAATCCAAGCTTTTCAGGTTCATCATGCCTGTTGCTGATGCCAAGGAGTAATCGATGACATACTCATTGAACAGATGTCTAAAAATGTACTCTTTGATGCCGATATATTTTTTTGCCTTGGAAGCGATTTCTTTCCGTTCATTCGTGATCCAGGCAATTTTACTTAACGGTGACATCGGATGAATCGGTGTTCCCGTCCGTTTGTACACCTCATGTCCGTTCAATTCATCTTTGATCTTATGCGCCCAGCTTTCGCTTCGGTTGTCGGCCCATGTAATGCATGGCGTCAGCGGCTTGTCATTTTCGTCGATTGCAATGACGCTGTGCATGGCGCTGCTGAACGAAATGAAAGAGATCTGTTTTTCGGGATGCTGTTTTGTAATTCTCGCTGTTGTTTGGATGACGGCCTGAAAAATCTCTTCCGGATTTTGTTCAGCTGTTGAGATGTCCGGTGTATAGAGTGGGTAGCCGATGCTTTCCTTCTGTACCACATCTCCGTTTTCACTGAACAGCACAGCTTTTGTGCTTGTCGTTCCGATATCGATTCCTAACATATAACTAGTCATTGTTGTATTCAGCTCCTTTTGCCAGCATTTGTTGTGAGAGCCACAGGTCTTCTACCTTTTCTTGCACATCATCAAAGTTTTGGTGAAGTGACTGAATCATCAGCGCCCTATCTTTTGTTTTGATGGCTTGAATATAAAGCTCATGGTTATCTAAAATTCTTGTGAAGTCATCATATTTTTCCTTTAACCGTACCCGCATCGATAAAAGAATAAAGCTTTCCATGACAGGTTTTAGATTGTTCCAGATCATTTGAATGTATGAATGATCGATGGCTCTGATTATCGTTTCATGGAACAGCACATCTTGAAATGAAAATTCGTCAGCGTCTTCATATTTGATTGAAACTTTCATCATTTCAAGAATTTTGCTGAGATCCTTAACTAAAGGCTCAATGTCTATTTTGACGAGCCGTTCAAAGACAAATGTTTCTAATAGTAAACGCACATCATAAATTTCCGCGATTTCCTTCTCAGTTAAACCAATTACGACCGCTCCCATTCGTTCTAAGCGGATGATTTTTTCGGATGCGAGTATTTTTAGTGCTTCACGAACCGGCGAACGGCTTACTGAAAACTCGGCGGCAATCATATTTTCTGATAAAATGGTACCGCTTTCAATCAGGCCTGAAACGATCCGCATTCTCAGCTCGTATGCGACACGAACCCCGGTTGACGCTTTTGAGAGCCACTTTGCGGGATACAACAGGTCTTTGGAGTCTAGCATACACTCACCTTCCTCACTCAAGGAGTATACTTGTATACAAGTATGATAACGTGAATGTTTCTTTTATGCAAACACTTTCATTTCTAATTTTTAATTAAATTTTTACCATATTATATAGTATTTATTTCCAGCGGTAGTGTGGTACATTGGAGATCAATAGGTTAATGAATCATGTTTTGAAAGAGGCGATTTGGATGAAAATCATCATTGCACCTGATTCTTTTAAGGAAAGTTTATCAGCTCTGGAGGCCGCCGACGCGATAGAAAGAGGTTTCAAATCGGTCTTTCCGGGTGCTGATTACAGAAAAATGCCGATGGCGGACGGCGGCGAGGGAACCGTCCAGTCGCTCGTTGATGCCACAAATGGAAGGGTCCTAGAGCAGGTTGTGACAGGACCGCTGGGAGAACCGGTAAAAGCGTTTTTTGGCATGATGGGTGATGGGAGAACAGCTGTGATTGAAATGGCTGCTGCTTCGGGGCTGCATCTGGTATCCATTGATAAACGAAATCCGCTCGTCACTACAACAAAAGGAACGGGAGAATTAATCGGAGCAGCTCTTGATGCGGGAGCGGAGCGTTTGATCATCGGAATCGGGGGGAGCGCCACGAACGATGGAGGAGCCGGAATGATCCAGGCATTGGGCGGAAGGCTTCTTGATGACTCAGGACGCGAGATCGGCCCAGGGGGCGGCGCGCTATCACAGCTTGCATCAATAGATATTAGCGGGCTTGATCCCAGGTTGCAGAATGTCAAACTGGAAGTCGCGTGTGACGTGGATAATCCGTTGACAGGGCCAAAAGGAGCTACGGCTGTTTTCGGGCCGCAAAAAGGCGCGACGTCCGACATGGTGGATGTACTAGAACAGAACCTAAGCCATTTCGCTGATATCACAGAAAAAGCGCTCGGAGCAACCTTGCGAGAAAGAGAGGGCGCCGGTGCAGCGGGCGGTCTTGGGTGGAGCCTGCTGACTTTTCTTCAGGCTGATTTGAAAAGAGGCATTGATATCGTTCTTGAAGCGGTTGATTTTGAAAATATCGTTCAAGATGCAGATCTTGTAATTACCGGTGAGGGCCGGATTGACAGCCAAACGGTTCACGGAAAAACGCCGATCGGGGTAGCCAAGGCGGCTAAATCATACGATGTGCCCGTTATCGGCATTGCGGGATCAATATCACTGGACAGTGATGCCGTCTACCGGCACGGCATCGATGCGCTTTTCAGCATCGTTCCCGGAGCCGTGCCTCTAGAAGACGCGTTTGAACATGCCGCGGAATATATGGAAAGAACGGCGCGGGATATCGCGGCGTCTATCAAATTGGCGAAAACGATGTTTTTGATATAGCCGGTGCACATGCCAATGCATAGCCATCCTTCTTTTGGGGTAGAGACAGTTAACACATAATGAGGAATTCATCCCAGAAGGAGGACGCAGATATGACTGTACAAGAAATTAAAGGCAAAAAACTAGTTAAAGGCATTGCGCCAAATGTGGAGCCAGAAGCTCTGTTAAATGATAAACGAAAAGTATTTTTGTTTGGTTCCCCTAGTTACACAAACATTGGCGACCAAGCGATTGCGTATGCGGAAGAGAAATTTATCAAAAATCATTTTCCGTATTATGAATACATTGAAATTATGGATTATGCGACGGATGAGGGCATTGAACTGGTGAAGGAGATCATTCGTGAAGACGATATTGTCTGCTTTACAGGCGGAGGGAACTTAGGAAACCTTTATCTCGATATTGAGGAAGACAGAAGAAAGGTCTTCTCGGCGTTTAAAGACTACAAATCGATTTCTCTGCCACAATCCGTTTATTTTGAGGATACAGAGGAAGGGCAGAAGGAAAAGAAAAAAACACAGGATGCGTACCATCAAAATACAAACTTAACGATTGCTGCGCGTGAAACGCAAACACTCGATGTGGTGAAAGAGACCTTCAACTCCAATGTGATCTTTACACCGGACATGGTGCTTTCCTTGGATATTGTGCCGCGAGAGCTCGAGCGGGACGGCGTTCTCTTTATTTTAAGAGCGGATAAGGAGAAAGTGACTGACGAAGATTTTATTTCACAGATGAAGAAATGGGCAGAAAAAACAACTTACACGGAGCGTACCGATACGGTGCTGGATACGGTCGACACCATCGATTACGCCGATCGTGAAAAGCATTTTATGGAGATGCTGGACCGCATCGGCTCCAGTAAATTGGTGATTACCGACCGCCTTCATGCGATGATTTTCTCGATTATCACGAAAACACCTTGCCTTGTCTTCGGGAACAGCTATGGCAAAGCCAAACATTCATATCGAGATTGGCTTGAAGGCTTAAACTTCATTGAGTATACGGATCAGAATGATGTTGAGGAGCTGGAGCGCATGATTGACCGCCTGCTTCAAGCAGAGCCGAATGACGTTGATTTGTCTAAGGATTTTCAGCCGCTGATTGATTTTTTTAGATCATAAAGGAAAAAGCAGACTACTGACAGTCTGCTTTTTTGTGTATTAATGATCGTCTTCCAAACGAACGATTTCATCAATGATCCGGGCTTGCTCTTGCTCAGCCACTTCGTTTGAGATGATATCTTCTTTTGATAGGTTTTCAATCGCTTGGTATTGAGCGTATAACGAATGTTTCTTCAAAATGGTTTGTTGTTTGTTTTTGAGTTCTGGGTACGTTTCGAATAATTGATTTGTTTGTTGATGCAGCTGGCTGACCTCTTCTTTGTATTGGTCTGTCAGTTCGCTGGAGACAGCTTCGTGTATAAGCAAATGATGTTTGGATTGCTGGACTTCTTTGATGGCGGTTTCTAAGCGATGTCCTTTTGCTAGCAGTTCCTCATATTCCTGATTGCCTTCATCCTTTTGATTCACGCCTAACCGTTCAAGAAGCGGTTTGATGCTGAGGCCCTGGACAACGAGGGAGAATAAAACAACACTGAAGGCGAACACAAGAATGTCTTCACGCCCCGGAAAGTCTCTCGGCAGACTCAGCACCAGTGCGATGGATAGAGAACCCTTCAGCCCGCCCCAATTAATCGTATGCTGCCATGAAGCCGGAAAGTTTTTGATAAAGGCCAGACTAATATAGACGGCGGCACTTCGGGCGATAAGCACAATCACAATCGCCGTAACGGCCAAACCCCATTTATCTGTGAGATCAATTCTCGTAATCTCAAGTCCGACCATTAGAAAGACAAGGGAGTTCGCAAGCAAGGCGGCGACGTCCCAAAAGTTATTGATATTCAGCTTTGTCGTCGGGCTCATGCCGATGTTGGCGCCATAATTACCGAAAATAAGAGCGGCGACAACAACGGCGATTACCCCGGAGGCACCTGCCATTTCCGCTAATAAAAATGAGCTGTAAAACAGAATGATACTGAAAATAATTTCTAAAGGGTAATCATCAAAGTACTTGGTGAGCTGGGAAAAGACATATCCAAGTATGCCTCCGATGATCAGGCCGAGAGAAATCACTTTGACAAACTCCCACAGGCCTAAACCGGCGCCTTGGATGCCGAGATCCAGATATGTCATCAAGTAAAAAGCGGAAATGTTGAACAGCACAACCGCCAGCCCATCATTGAACAGGCTTTCTCCTTCAACGACGATCGAAAGCTTTTTCGGCGCGCCGACACTTTTGAATATGGACAGCACACTCACGGGGTCAGTCGCGCTCATCAGCGCCGCAAAAACAAACGCCGCAGGAATGGCCAGATGCATAAGCCACATGGAAGAAAAGCCGACGATCAGAAACGAGATGAGTGTACCGCCGAAAGCCAGTGCCAGAACGGGCCGTTTGTTTTCTCTCAAATGGGAAAAAGGAAGTTTCAGCGCCGCTTCTCCTAATAAAGCCGGCAAGAATAGTGTTATGATGACGAAGTTAAAGACTTCTCCTTCAGTAATAAAATCTTTAAGCGGTTCTAAGAGCGGAATATGTACAAGTCCAATGATCGTTCCGACAATCACCAGTGCGATGGGATAAGGCTGCCTGCACTTCTTGGCAATCGCAGTGATTCCGGCCGCGATCATAACCAGCAAAAAACCCAGTTCGAAAATATGATGCAAGTCCAAGTGGTCCATTTGAACCTCCTTTATGTTAATCGTGCAACGAAAGAATTACCCTCATTTTGTGAATGATAAACATATCTTATGTAAGACAGCTCTATGTCAGTCTGGAGAAAGCAAAAAAGCAGGCAATTTGCCGGCTTTTGGTTTCTTTATTCTATAAGCCAATGGAATTTACTGCACTCGATACATGAGAACGAACTTTATCAAATGATAATTGATCCTTCATTTTATCAGTGACACTGTCAATCGCTTTTCCTGACATATGATGGTCGAGCATTTTCCGCTTTGTCTTAACAGCCTGCTCGGCATCTGTGATGCTATCAAGGATTGAAGACAAGTGTTTGCGGTCTTCCTGAAGAGCATAGCTTAGTTGTTTCTTGATTGAATTCATCAGCGCCAACTTTTGTTCTTGTCTTTTCTTCTCTTTGTACACCGCCAATTGTTCCGGTGTCATTTCAGATGTATCTAGATGGGCATTTGAAAAAAGCGAGGTGCTTGAATGCTGGCTCGTTACTCTTTGCATAAAACGGTCTGCATCTGTTGGTTTTTTATTCATAAAATTCATGTCTCTTTCTCTCCTTACGAAATCCCCATCCGGCTGGCCGCTGCCAGATCCGCATCATGGTAAGCGTGTCCCATATGGCCAAGGTCATCTGACACCATATGAAGCAAGTGCTGTAAATGAAGTGCTGCATCTACAGCCTGATCATACTTCTCTTTTGAGTAAAAAAGGTGATGCGGTTTGTTCATTTTAAGCTTATTGATCAAATCATCGACATCAGAAATTGATAATTCATCATATGTGCCAAAACCAACCATTCGTGTATGCATGTTCCTGACATCCTCAATAGAATCCTTTACGATGTCATCAATTCTTTCAATTTGGCGTATAATCTTAGACCATTCTGATTCAGCGATATGTTTTAACTGTGTGCTTGTATTCATCAATACATGTGACTTAATGAGAATTGAAACACCTGTATTGCCTTTTACATTCGTTGATTTCATTTGCTTAAGCATCGCTACCGCAAACTCTGGATTGTTTTTTAACACATCATCTACAGTTTGGACAGAGCCATCTGAATTGAAGTTATAGCGGTCCAGACCGTGACTCCCCATTAATGCTTCAACAAATAATGTGACATCAAGAGATTGATTGCCGTAATGTTTAAGAGCAAGCCCAAGCATTTTCACTTCATTAGGGAGACCATTATTTTGTACACCATTCGGCAAAGCCTCGTCATACATTACTTTCACTTGACCCACTTCAGCGGCATCCCGATTCAGCAACGATAAACCATCATTTAAATTAATATATTCTGTTAAGCGGCTGCGGAAATCCCCTTTTAACGCCCGGGCTTTGACATCCTCAGGCAGGTTTTCATATATGTTTGGATTCTCGAAAGTAACGCCGCGTTTGATAAAGTCATTCATCACGACAGCATAGCTTGCGTTAGAACCGCCTAATGAGTGACCGGTGACTTGAATGTCAGCATTTTTAAAGTCTTTATGTATTTTTTTTGCATATTGATCCGCCTGAATGGCTTGGTTCTCTGTCCCGTCATCAAATGGTTTTTTGCCCACCAAATAACTAGTGTCCATGTGAAGCCAATCCTGCAAAATCTCATTTGAATATTCACGAAGCCCTTTTGCTGAGTCATAAAAGGAGCCATCTTCATCTTCAGGAATGTTGATTCCTTTTTTCTCTACTTCTTTAATAAGCTGTTCCCGCTCATCACGATATTGTTTTATTGTATCTTGGAATTGGCCGGGGCTGATGGGTTCTGATCCGCGGTATGCGATGATGGCGTTTTGGATTTTTTCTTTGTTTTTTCCATGATTGGAAATTTTGTATTCTTTTTCGGATACTAAAGTAAGGGCATCAAGCCCTTTTTTCGTTTTTTTATAATCAACTACATATAACTTTTGTCCATTACTTATCTCAATATTAGTACCAATATGATAGTTTCTAAGATTATATGCAGCACTTGATGCTTTATTATAATCTTCGTCTGTAAGTGAATTCTTTTTTCTAGACATTTCTTCACTCTCCAAAAACTTGTATATATTGTATAATAAATTAAAAAAGGATGAAATACCATGTCGTTTGTAAAAAAAATACTTATAATAAGTTCTATCGTATTGGTTATTGTATTGGGTATTTCTTATGGGATAGTAAAAAAAATGAATATATCAGATCAGACAACAGAAGAGACTGGAGGTAAACAGGCAGTGAAAAAAGATGAAAAAAGCGATAAAGAAAAAGCAGAAGAATATGCAGAAAAGATGAAACCACAAATTAAAGAACATCTTAAAAAAGAAGATATACACAATTTTATTAAAACAATTACTTTCGAGGATAAAATTGAAATAAACCCAATGGGAAGAATAATAGTAAATGGATATATAAATGACAAGCCAGATAAGTTTTACTTCTCAGCAGATTTAATTTATGATTCCAATAAAGTGGACGGAATGAGTTACCCTGAGGATGTAGGTAATCGTTTTACAGATTGGAGCGAATACACCAAGAAAGAAAAAGAAGAATATATCAGAACCGCTTACCCCGATAAAAAAGAGCGTGAACAGTATTTAAGAGATATCGGAGAACTAAAATAAACAGGAAAAATGCCAGTTTACTTTTATGATGCTATCTCTAACAACCATGTAAAATAGATGAAAAAAGACTGCCCTCCGCCGGGGCAGTCTTTCTTGTTAAATATGAAACAGCCAGACGACGATTGGGCCGAAGAATGAGCCGAGCACTGCACAAAGCGTCATGGAGACGGAACTCATGGATACGGCCAGTTCCCCATATTCCAATGCTTTGGAGGTGCCTAGCGCATGGGAGGCGCTTCCTAATGCAATGCCTTGTCCAAGGGAGCTGCGTATGCGAAGCCATTTTAGGAAAAGCGGCCCGAGGATGACGCCTGAAAAACCCGCTATCATGACAAATACGACTGTCATGGAAGGGACGCCTCCTAGACCGGCGGCGATTTGAATAGCGACAGGGGTTGTGATCGACTTTGGCAGAATGGATAATAAAAGATCATGATCAATCCCGAATGCTTCTGCGAAGACCAGCCCACTGATCATTCCCATGCATAATCCGACCAGGACGCCGCCTAGAATGGGAATGCAATGTTTGACAATGATATGCCATTGTTTATAAAGCGGATAAGCCAGTGCCACAACAGCCGGCCCAAGCAAAGAATTGATCCATTTCCCCCCGATCATATAGCCTTCATACGAAACATGGAACATGATCAAAACCGCTACAATCAATATGGTCGTTGTCAGAACAGGGATCAGAAATGGAAGCGGGAATCGCTTATAAAGTTTGGCCATCGCTACATAAGCGGCCACTGTTAAAAGAATTATCATGATTGCGATACATGCTTGCTGCATTTCTCTTTCTCCTCACGTTTTTTTGCTTTTTTCTCTAATAGCTGGCTGGCGAATCCAGCCGCAATGATGGTGACGATGGTGCTGAGTACGACTGTAATCAGCAGCATCAGACCATTGAATGAAATAAGTGACGGATAGTTCATCACTCCTGTCATTGCCGGGATGAACAATAATGGAAGAAAGGACAATAAAAAACCTGCTCCGTCTTCAATGATGGAGACGGGGACAATACGGAGGCCCAGGCAGATCAGCAGCAATACCAATCCGACGATGCTTCCTGACACAGGTAAATGAAACAGGTGCTGAAGGGCTTCCCCGATCATAAAAAATACATATAATATCAACACTTGCAAGATAACTCGTATGACTTTCACATCAAGTGCTGCTCTCCAATGAGAACAGCTTCCTCCTTTCTGGTGACTTGCTTCTAGGATGGTTCTGAGGAATCGCTTTACTTTCTATTTATATGATTGTACTATACAAGTATAATAATTGATTTGGTCATATAACGACTTGTATTCATTCAGTTAATATACATTTGTATTATACAAGTATATATGATGTTGTCAATGACGGAGATTGGAATGGGGAGCGAGAGCGATTGCGAAAACAAAATCCAGTTGAATTAATTGAATATGAGCTGACGACTTTTATCAGGAGAGCCGTTTATCTGGATCAATCAGAGAAAAGAACAGGGAATTTGGAAAGATCTTCTTACTTATTGCTGAGACAATTGGATGAGTTTGGGCCTGCTCGTGTTAAGGAATTGGCAGAATCGTTCAAGCTTGATATTTCAACTCTTTCAAGACAAGCAGCTGCATTAGAGGCAAAGGAGCTCATCCATCGCTTTTCAGACCCATCTGATGGGAGAGTCAGCCTGTTTACCATTACAAAGCTCGGTAAACAAATTTTAAAAGCCGATCAGCAAAAGCGCCTTGAACGTTATGAACAGATGCTGCAAGAATGGTCAACACAGGAAAAAGAGATATTCGGCGAGCTGCTGCAGCGTATGAACAAGGCTTTTATTGATTAACAGCTAAAAACCCATGGTTCGATGGAACAGCATGGGTTTTTCTTATGGGCAGAGATTATTTGCACCGTTTGGCGGCAGCCCAAGCCACTAGTCCGGCAACAACAGCCGCCGATACAATCGGGCGCTTCGCAGCCTTCGTGTAATAGCTCCTTGACCGCATCCATCCTTTATTTGTGCCCCTGTCATGCATGCCGTAGCCCGCTTCATAAAGCGCGCGTTCTTCTCGCGGGTTGGACGGTCTTTCGGCATGCTGGCTGTGATACATGATTTTTTCCATCAGTCTGTCGGTCAGACGAGGGAAAAGCGCGCCCAGCATGGCGATGGCTTTTGCCTGTGACCCGATATACATGTCGCGCTTAGGGTGTTCGGCGGCAAACAGGATGGCTTCGGCGACTGCTTCCGGCGGATAGATCATGGAGCGGTAATGAGCCGGCTGTTTGTCAAGGTAGCTGTGTGCGTGCTCGTTATAAGGTGTGTCGATTCTGCCCGGATGGATGAGCGTTACCGAGACGGGCGCCTGTTCCTTTTCGAGTTCCATTCGGATGCTTTCCGTCCAGCCGTGAAGCGCGAATTTGGCTGACGCATATGTGGATTGAATGACCGTTCCCCTGTCTCCGAACAGGCTTCCTACATTAATAAGTGCGCCCGGCACGCCCCTGCCGGTGTAGTGTTTGACAGCCGCTCTTGTTCCGTAAACAGGCCCCCAGAAATTTGTGTCAAACATCCGCTTCATGTCTTCGACGGTGACGTCCATGGCATGTCCGAAAGTCGAGACGGCCGCATTGTTAACCCATGTGTCAAAGCGGCCAAATGTGCTGATTGCGGTTTCGGCGATGCGGTTGACGTCCTCTTCTTTTCCGACATCCGCCTTCACCCATATGGCGTCGTGCCCTTTTTCCTTTAGTTCATCAGTGAGCTCCTTCAACGCATCTTCATTTCGCGCTGCTGCCACGACCTTTGCGCCTTTTTCAGCTGCCATTCTCGCAGTGACAAGTCCGATACCGCTTGAAGCGCCGGTAATCACAATTACTTGATCCTTGAGTTTTTTCAGTTTGATCTTCGTTTTCATGCCGGGGTTCTGTTGTTCAAGCTGTTCTGTATTCGTGACTGAATAATCGTTTGCCATTGAGATCCCTCCTAGAGGCTGTTTTCTAACATTTACCCCATCCGGGAGGGTCTTACCCCTTTTGACAATCACAGGGTTCTTTTTTATATTATATAAGTCGCTCTACCATACCTAGGAGGGAATGTTTTAATGACTAGCAGAGGAGATTCACGTGAAAAAATCCTTCACACGGCGTCACGTCTGTTCCAGCTGCAAGGATATCACGCGACAGGCTTAAACCAGATTGTGAAAGAAAGCGGTGCTCCTAAGGGATCGCTTTATCATTTTTTTCCGAATGGCAAAGAAGAATTAGCAATTGAAGCGGTTACATATACAGGGAAATTGATTGAACATCTGATACAGCAAAGCATGGAGGAGTGCTCTGATCCAATAGAAGCGATTCAGTTTTTTATCAAAAAAACAGCCAGCCAATTCGACAACACAGAAAGCATTACAGGTATTCCAGTCGGTTTGCTGGCGAGTGAGACAGCGTTAATCAGTGAACCGCTGCGGACGGTTTGCATGAAGGTGTTTCAAAGCTGGGAAGCGGTTTTTGCCAGAAAATTAATGAAAAACGGGTTTGCAGAAGAAGAGGCAAATCAGCTTGGAATGCTGATTAATTCGATGATTGAGGGCGGTATTATGCTTTCGTTAACGAATAAAGACAAAACGCCCCTTCTTCTCATTGCCGAACAAATACCAGTGCTGGTGAGAAAAAAAGGGTAGCATTTTGTTATCCTTTCTCCTACAATTATATAGAACGGTCTAGTCAGAAAGTTATAGTATATAGACTGGTCTATATTGGAGGAAACGATTTATGAAAACATTATGGAAACATTATGGAAACATTCATTGCCTAAAGAAAAAATGCCGTATTTGCTCCGGAGTGGGGAAGGCGAGTGTTATTTGTTCGGCAGACAGGTTGTCACGGTGATGGCGAATGGAAGGAGCACGGGCGACCTGTTTGAGATCGTGCTGCTTTCCGGGGGAAAAGGAGATGCCTTTCCGCTTCACGTCCACAAGAATACACATGAAGGAATTCTCGTTTTGGACGGGAAGCTTGAGCTGACACTTGATGGAGAACACTATTTATTGATATCGGGTGATTATGCCAACATTCCGGCGGGGATACCGCACAGCTACCGGATGCAGAGCCACAGAACAAGACTGGTGTCTTACACGATGAAAGGAAACGCAGCCCACATGTATTCCGTGATTGGGAATCCGTATAATCACGCTGAACATCCGCCGTTCGCAAGCGAAGAAGTCACAAACGAGCGATTTGCAGAAGCTGCCGCTGTAGCGGACATTGTATTTCTGGATGAAGAAAAGCCTGCATGTTCGGCAACATTAGCGGAACTTACAGAGCTGCCAGATGGAGCCGTTCCATACGTTCTTGAATCTGGAGAAGGAGATCGATTATTGACGGGAGATCAGCTTCACCGTATTGTGGCTGCCCAAAAAAATACAGACGGCCAGTTTATCGTCGTAGTATCGGACGGCCCTAAAGGCGACCGAATCGTTGATCACTACCATGAACATCATACAGAAACATTTTATTGCCTTGAAGGGCAGATGACGATGTGGGCAGATGGCCAGGAAATTCAGCTGAACCCGGGAGATTTCCTGCATGTCCCTGCAAATACCGTTCACTCCTATCGACTGGATTCTCATTATACAAAGATGGTGGGTGTCTTGGTTCCAGGATTATTTGAACCGTTTTTCCGGACGTTAGGCGACCCTTATGAAGGCCACATTTTCCCAAGTGAGCCTCAGGCTTTGCGCTTTGATCGCGTTATGCAGAATATTGAAGCGTTGGATTTAAAGATAATGAAACCATAAAGATGACAGGATTGTAAGGTTTTCATGACTGCCTGACACCTAAATCGATGGTTCCGTGCTCCTTTTTTTCATACTCTTAAGGTACAGAAAAAAGGAGCGTGATGGCTATGTCTTCATTACAGCCGACTTTGGCAAATGAGCGGATCGGTGTGCTTGATGTGCTGAGAGGAATGGCGATTTTCGGTATCTTATTTGTCAATCTGGCACATTTCAGTTATCCGGATATGTATTTGTCTATGCTTGGAAAAGAGAATTTTTTCACAGATAAGTGGTCTGAAGCCGATTTTGCTGCCGCCGCCATACTGAAATTTTTCATCCAAACAAAATGTATTTTATTGTTTTCCTTTTTATTTGGATTTGGCATGGTTGTCATGATGGAGAGAGCCGTAAACAAAGGGAGGCGGTTTGTTCCGTTATATGTGAGAAGGTTAGCAGCGCTTCTCTTGTTTGGAACGATTCATGCCTTTTTGATATGGGACGGGGATATTTTAACAGAATATGCCCTGCTTGGTTTTATCCTTCTCTTGTTTCGAAAAGCAAAGCCGAAAACACTGCTGATATGGGCGGTCACTTTATATCTTTTGTTTTCCCTGCCGTTCATGTTGACAAGTTTTGATCAATCATACGGACAGGAATGGGTACAAGCGGTAACGCAGCAGGCAAAGCAAGCGATGCATGTTTATGGAAGCGGCAGCCTGAGGGACATTGCAGAACAGAGGATCCACGATCGGCTAGTTTACATGTCTTCGAATGGCATGCTTACGTATAATCCGCTCAACTTCTTCTTTGCATCCATTCCTTATTTCAGCATGTTTTTGCTGGGAGCTGCGGCGGCAAAGTCACGGTATTTGCACGAACCGGAAAAGCATCGGAAAGGATTAAAAAGATTATGGATGGCCGGGTTTATCATCGGCATCGGTGCCCAGGTGCTGTACAGTGTAACGGAAAAGGAACTATTTCTGCTGATTGGCGCACCGTTTCTCATGTTTTTCTATGTCACAACGGTTGTCTATCTGTATCATAAAACAAGCGTGAGAACAGTGCTGCAATCATTCTCTCCGGTTGGGAGGATGGCATTTACCAATTATCTGATGCAGTCTATTGTATGTACTTGGATTTTCTATCATTACGGTTTGGGGCTGTATGGAAAAGTGTACCCTGCTGCCGGTGTGCTCATTACGATTGCTGTTTGTGCCGTTCAAATGGTCTTCAGCCATCTTTGGCTTCTCGTCTTTCGAATGGGGCCGTTTGAGTGGCTGTGGAGAAGTGCTACGTATCTGTTGTGGCAGCCTATTGTAAAGAAAACAAAAGTCTAGACGCCTATTGGCGCTAGACTTTTTTGTATTATTTATACACGACACGTGTTTTGCAAATGATGTCATGCAGGCCTTTTTTCTCACCAAAGGCGATCATGATAAATCCAATATAAAAGATGATTCCAGATAAGATATAGGCAAAATAACGGCCAATTGCCTGTCCGATAGAAACCCGTTCACCTTGTTCATTGACCACTTTCAGGCCAAGAATTTTTTTGCCGAGTGTGCCTTGCATTTTAGATGCTGTGAGCAGTCCGTAATATAACACACTGATGACGATCATGATCAGCATAGTAGGCAAAAATGCAATCGTCATGTATGTCACCATATACTCCTCTTGGGTCATGTAAGGGTTTGCTGCCACAGCCCCAGCTACAAACACAGAATTGATAATAAATAGAATAATATAACTAGGAACAGATACAATAATGCCATCAATAAAATAAGCTAAAAAACGAATCCAAAATCCTGCTGGTTTTTCCATGTATTTTTCTCTCTCCTCTGAATTAATCTGGAATAGTATACTTTGAAAAACAAGTGCATGCAATATGATATGGTGATAAAATCCTGATATTACAGAAAAATGAGTCTTTTATCCTTTGTTTTCTACTATATAAATATACTAGAAAGAAGCGTAGCATTTGCCTGTGCATTCTGGAATTTATTAATAAATAATGAATTTTCTACTCAGCTCCCTTATAATGAAAAGGTTAATATTTCTATCTGAGGAGGAGTTTGATGTCTAGAAAAAACAGCGTGGCAATCATGACAGCCATTTCTGCGTTTCTTTTTTGCGCTGTGATCGTGGCGGCTTCACTTTCGCCGCTGGCCGGAACGGGAGCGGCGTCCAATCAGTTTAATTCAGTTGGCATGTGGTCATCTGTCGGGATGATCCTTGTCTTGTATTTCATTCCTTTTCTCATTTATATGCTCGGAGTAGATGCGATGAGATATGTCATGGCGGTGCTTTGCGGCTTTGGGCTGCTGATCCATTTGTCTTCGGCCGGTTTTAGCTTGATGTTTAGTTTCTTTAGTGACCACCTGCTTTCTGAGGTGATTTTTGTAGTCGGGGTTAGTCTCGCTGCGGCTGCTGTCAATGTTATTTGGTTTGTGGCTGCATTTCGTTCGGGTGCTGAAAAAACGTCTGCGCATACTCTTACATAGTTTTCTAGTTTGTGATGGTTTTGTGAAGTAGAATGATAAAATGGATGAATATGTTATGATGGTCACATATTAGAAAATACGTATAATGGGGGTCTCAATGATGGTTAAGTCATTTCGAATGAAAACTCTGATAGCGGGAGCTGCGGTGGCGGCTGCTGTTTCTGCCGGCGCTGTTTCTGATGTGCCCGTTGCCAAAGTGCTTCAGCCGGCAGCTGCTTATGCGGCGGAAACGGTGTTTTCTCAAAATAATGAAGCATCCGGCTTTTTGACAGGAAGATATGATGTACAAGCGATGGCGCCTGCCATGTTTAACTGGTCACGCGAAAGCCGGTTCGCCGGAAATACAGACGGGACGCTGAAATGGCAAAACGACATCAGAACGACTCCGCAGAATGGGGCGGGGGCTGTGATTGACGGAGACGGCACAGTATATCTTCATTCCAGAGACGGGGAAATGAAAGCCTTTAATCCGGACGGCTCAGTCAAATGGGTGACAGGCAATTTGGGAAAAACGTTCACACAATCCCCTGTACTCGGAACCAACGGCGTTATCTATCTGGCATCTTATGATAAAAAGATTTATTTTATCGACAAGGAAACGGGTGAGATTTTAACAACGGTTCCGTTAAGCGGCGGGCCAAGCTCTGAAACGGTGATCGGTTCAGACGGCACGTTGTACTTCTCAACACTTGATAATTATGTTCACGCGATCAAACCGACGTCCAAATCAACTTGGACAGAGCGCTGGAAGTTGAAAACAAATGGTGTCGTCAGCTCTGTGCCGGTGCTTGCCAAAAACGGCACCGTGTATGTCGGCACATATAATAATGTGTTTTATGCGATCAATTCCGGAACCGGACAGGTGAAATGGTCCAGAACGACGTCAAATGCGTTTAAAGGATATCCGGTGATTGATAAGGATGGCACTGTTTATGCGGGCAACCAAGACGGACAGCTGTATGCGTATACGTCAACAGGCAGCTTAAAATGGACATTCCCGCTCAACGGGTTCTCAAGTTCATCGCCTGCGATCGACCATAACGGCAACATCTATATCGGCTCAGGAAGCGGCGAGCTGTTTTCCATCAGCAAAAACGGGGATATGAACTGGTCATTCTACACAGACGGCCCTGTCAGAACGGCGCCGCTGATTGACGCGAAGGGAACGGTTTATTTCGGGTCAGATGATATGAAGGTTTATGCGGCGGACGCAAACGGCAATGAATTATGGAGCTATCAAACCGACAGCAACGTCGTGTCTTCTCCTCAGCTCGCTGAGGACGGAACACTTTATATTGGAAGTTATACGAAGCTGATGGCTTTTGGGAAATAGCAGAACAGGCTGGCGAGGTGATCTCGGCAGCCTGTTTTTGGTATCAATCAAGATGTTTATTTTTATAGATCACCTTTGTCCCGCAAATATAATCGTGTAATGCCAGTTTAGAGGGGAAAGCCGCCATAATGTAACCGATATACAAAATTCCTGATGGTATGTAAGCGAAAGAACGGCCAAAGCTGTGCCAAAATGAAATTCGCTCGCCATACTGATTGACAACGATGATACCCATAAGTTTTTTGCCTAGTGTTGCTTGCATTTTTGAAGAAGTCAGCAAGCTATAATAAAGAATGCCGAAGATATATATGATGGCGATAACAGGGATCGTACCGAATATCAGGATATAAAATTTATATTGATCTTCTGTCATATAGGAGCTTCCTGCATCAATGAGAGGCAGGACAATGAAGGTGTTAATTTGGATCATAATAAAAGCAAAAAAATAGATAATTAAATCATCAATAATAGAGGCAACTGCCCGAATCCAAAATCCAGCTGGCTTTTCCATGTATAATATTCTCTCCTTTGAGGTTTTCTGGGATATTATACGTTAGAGGCTGTGTGGTTTCAATGAGATATACTAGAGGAATTTGGTCTCGTAGTGAAAATGGTATTTTATCACTATGCATTTCTTTATTTTACCTTTTTGTCTTTAGGTTAATAGAATGATAAAAAGAGAACCTGCAAGTTAATGCAGATTCTCTTCACTACAATTATTTAGCGGCTTGAATCAATACACCCTTCTCATGAGAAAACTCTTTGAATCCGTATACCCCATGATAGGAGCCGATTCCGCTTGTGTTGACGCCGCCGAACGGCAAGTTGACGTCGCTGAAGTGAACGACAACATCATTGATGGCGGCATTTCCTGATGTCGTGTGCTGAAGGACGTTGTCAATCAGGTCTTGGTTTTTGCTGAACACATAAAGTGCAAGCGGTTTATCGCGGTCATTTACGTAATCGATGACCTCGTCGATGTCTTCATAGTTCATCATTGGCAGGATCGGTGCGAAGATTTCCTCCTGCATGATTTTCATGTCAGACGTGACGTTTTTCAAAACGGTTGGTGAGATCGTGCGGTCGCTGGCATCGAATACGCCGCCGAACACCACTTCCGCCCCTTTTTCGATGGCATCGTCGAACAGATCTTTGACGCGGTTGAAGTTGCGGTCATTGACGATCTGCGTAAATTTGCTGCGGTCTGGGGTATGATCATCCTCCATAAATCCAGCGTTGACGACTGTTTGTAAAATCCCCGCGAACCTGTCCTGAACGTCTTTTTTAATGAACAGGTAATCAGGTGCGATGCAGGTTTGGCCGGCGTTTACGAATTTCCCGACGGCGATCTTTTTTGCTGCGTCCATCAGATCGTATTCACTGTCAATGATCGTCGGGCTCTTGCCGCCAAGTTCAAGTGTGACAGATGCCAAGTGTTTGGCAGCCGCTGTCATGACGATTTTTCCGACATTTGTGCTTCCGGTGAAGAAAATATGGTCGAATGGCTGATCCAGAAGTTCGGTTGCCACCTCAACCTCTCCTTCAAAAATCGCGACTTCTTTTTCATCAAAAGCATCTCGGATTACTTTTGCGGCAATGTTGCTTGTGTTCATCGTAAAATCGGACAGCTTCACAATCGCGCTGTTTCCGGCTGCGAGAGAAGCGGCAAGCGGCGCCATTGTCAGCATAAACGGATAGTTCCACGGGCCAAGGATGAGTGTGACGCCTTTTGGCTCGTACATGAGGATCCCATTTGCCTCGGGGCTTAACGATGAACCGACTTCTTTAGGCGCCATCCATTTTTCCAGGTTGTTCATATTATCTCGAATTGCTTTTTTTGTTCCTTCGATTTCCGCTTTTTTGACCTCGTGATATGGTTTGCGAACGTCTTTGCGGATCGCTTCGATGATTTCTTCCTCATGGGCGATGACGGAATCTAAAAAGCGTTGAAGCTTTTCTCTCCGCTGTTCCGCTGTTGATGCCCGCAATGCTTTTTGCTGTTTTTTCTGAAGCTGAAAGACACGCTGGATGTCGTCTTTTATTTGCTGTTCCATTGTAAATCCCCCTCATTTGCTTTCTTCTTTTCTCGGACCTATTATAAAGTGGTACCTTTTCTATAAGAAAGACAACGGTGAACCATCTATACGTTACCGTACATATATCGAATATCTGTCTAATGACTGGGGGGTGTTTTTGTGGCGGAATCTGCTGAAGCTCAAGTGAAACAGGCGCTGCTTGCTTTATTGGAAGAAAGAGATATTCAACACATCACAATGAAAGAAATCGCTGAAAAGGCCAAAGTGAGCCGCGGGACGCTCTACCTTTATTATGAAGACAAGTTCTCCATTATTGAGGATGTGGTCGAAGACATGAAGGAAGGGCTGGGCGAAGCGCTCTATGACGCCTTCAAGCATATGGACACACTCCATTTAAATAAAAAACGGCACACCGTGCATCCGACTCTGTCCTTTGTCCACGAGCATCGATCCTTTTTTGGCACGATGATGAATAGAGGACAGTTTCATCGTTTTTTTAAGGAGGTGTTTCAGCAGGATGTTTTGCTGGCTCCGGTCAATGTGAATCTGACGCCGATCGAACAGGAGATTTACGGACATTACCGGGCTTTGTACACGTACGCGATTATCCTCTATTGGCTGAATGAGGATGCGGACGCGTCTCCGGAAGTTATCAGCCAAAAGGTATGGGAGCTCGTTTCTCAAAAGCGGTTTTATTGGCTGTTTGGACAGGCCCCGTCAAGGAAGCGGCAGGAGGACAAGCAAATCGACAGGCGTGTGGTTCGAACGAGAGAAGCGCTGCAGAGGGCTTTGCTGGACGTATTGGCAGAGAAAAAAGACTATACGGCCATCACGATTTCTGACATGACCCGGAAAAGCAATATCCGCCGCGCAACCTTTTATGATCACTATGCCAGCAAAGAGGAATTGCTGCAGACCATGATTCAGCAATCATGTGCGGAGATGATAGATCACCTGACGATTGCCTCAAGTCCGAATGAGCTTTCCTTCGAAGAAGCGGAGGAGGCGCTCGCCGGCCTGCTTTCTGCTTTAGACCGCATGCCTATTGTCCATTTGCTCAATCGGGACTGGGTTGTTCCTCATGTGATACCCGAGTTGCTCAAAGCGTTGGAATCATTTTATCTGCATCAGCAAACTAATATTCCTGCGGAGAAAAAGCTTTATGCCTATTATGTATCGGCGATGATTATCGGGCTGATCTTGTATCGGCTCGATGAAGGGAAGGCGCATGCGCCGGAAGTGCTGGCGAGGGAGTTTTTGCAGTTTTTGGATGTGAAGAAGTATAAGGTTGTGTTGCTTTGAAGTGCCCGGAGAACTTGATCCGGGCTTTGGGTCGTTATGATACTTGGTCTTTTGATTTTCTTTCTTTTAAGGTGAGATTTAGAAATAGAAGAGACAAAAGAATAAAAACAATATTCACCGTCCAAGACTTCCAGCTTACAGTGGGGGACAATACTGTATTGAAGAAAAGGCGAACGATAGAAGAGAATAAAAAGAGTAAAAATAACAGTTTGTTTTGAGACATGATTCTAAAAGTCCTCTACCTTTCTTATAAAAAATAAAATGCCTCAAAGCAGATCCGCATCTGCTTTTGAGACATATATGCACATTTTCTCTAGATGGAAATTAACGTAAGTGTAATACATCTAAAAAATAATCAATATATCTTTTTGAATCAACGATAATTGATACATCAGTCTGCATGCCATTTTTTAAGTGTATTTTTGTTCCGTTATTTTTTTCAATTTCTTTGCTTTCTATTGTGCTTTCAGCAATATAAAATTTTTGTCCGTTTTGATCACTAATACTGTCTGGACTTATTTTTGTAATGACACCTTTAATTGTTTGATTTGTATTTTCAATATGGAATCTTACTTCATCTTTTTCATTAATATTTGTGATCTCATGACTCGGAATATAAATGTTAGCTTTAAGCTTCTCTTTATCAGGAACAATAGTCAAAATGGCGGTGCCTGCTTGTAAATAATCACCTGGAGATATATTTGTTAATACATTAACATAGCCGTCACTTGTTGCTTTTATTTTATATTTTTCTAATTGTAAATCTATCATCTTTAGATCATCTTCTTTTGATTTAAGAGTGGTCTGAAGATCTGTTTGCTTTTGAGATGTTTGATTTAGCAAATTTGTTTTAAGCTGTTCAATTGAAAGCTTATAATTTGTTTCCTCTGAGTTATCGGAATCACTGTCAGAATCGTCACTTTTCATTGAACTGTTAATCTCATCAAATGATTGATTTAATTCGTCTTTTTCTTCACTTAGTTTTACTAGCATATCTTGTTTTAAACTTTCAAGCTGTCCGTTTAGATTCTCTTTCTGCTGTGAGAAACTGTGTTTATCGAGCTCATCTTTCATCTTCCGTAGATCATCAAGCTGCTGCTCTAGATTTTGTTTGTTAGTTTGATAACTACTATAGTAAGAACTGTACTTATCATCCTGTTTGGCAAAGGATTTATTGTTTTTAATTGAGTCTTGCAGATCAGAAATTCTTTGAAGCTTTCGTTTCACTTTGGTTTTTGTCTTATCCAGACTATTTTTTATGCTTTTTTTCTGCTTCTTAAGGTTTTTCTGCTGAGTTTTTGCATTTTCTTTTGATGACTCTAACAAATTACTTTGTTTTTCGTACGAGAGATATTGATCTTGATAACCCCAATGATCGTCCTCGCTGAATAAATTTTTGTCATTTTCAATACTTTTTTTTAGAGTTTTGTTTAACCCAACTTGTTCTTTTACATCTTTGATATCTGCTTTAACAGCTTTTTTCTGCGCTTGGATTTCGGTATTGTCTAGAGTTAATAGGGTATCTCCCTTTTTCACCTTATTAACCTGTTTAATATCAACTGTTTTTACTTTGCCGGCTACTTCGTTTGTTACGTTGCTGTTAGGTTTGGTATATTGGATGTCAGCTGTCGTTTTTAGAATCACTTCTTTCTTTCCATAGAAACTAAAAACAATACATGCAATAAGTAAAGCTATCAGTATATATGTAAAGAAAACACCAATTGGTTTGGGTTTTGATTCGTAGAATTCTCTGCTATCCTTCAAATCATGTAAATTGAAAAAGTTACGTTTCATCTAAATTGTCACCATCTCTCTCGATGGCATTTGGTTCTCCCACAACTCATAGTACTTTCCTTTTTTCTTCAATAAATCATTGTGGTTCCCATACTCTATGATTTCTCCATTTTCCATGACAAATATTTTGTCGCAATGCATAATTGTACTTAATCGATGAGCAATTATAATTGTAGTTACATCGACAGTCTGAGCGTAAATCATCTTTGATATTCCCTGTTCGGTCGTCGTATCGAGGTTGCTTGTTGATTCATCCATTATGAGAATGTTAGGTTTTCTTAATAATGCTCTGGCAATTGCAAGTCTTTGCTTCTGGCCTCCAGATAAATTAGACCCGTTTTCCTCTACGAGAGTATCGTATCTCATTGGTAAATCATTGACAAAATCGTGTACGTTTGTTTGTTTGCATACTTCTATAATCTCTTCAAAGGTAAAACTTCCTGAGTTCCCAAGCAAAAGGTTTTCAAGAATTGATCCTTGTATAAAATGAGATTCTTGAGGTATATAACTTATGCTTTCCCTTAACGCATTGGTGTGAATATCATTTATATGATAACCATTGATTAAAACCTCACCTGATTCAGCTGTATAAAATTTCATTAAAAGCTTAGTCAAAGTAGATTTTCCTGAACCGCTTTCTCCAACAAAGGCAACTTTCTCTCCTTTTTGAATATGCAGTGTAATATCTTTTAAGATGAGCCTTCGAGTTCCGTATCGAAAATTGATTTTATTAAAAGAAAGCGGACCTGTAATAGACGACGTCGATGTTATTCGTTCCTTATTCTCTTTTAATTCGGGTTCTAGCTTTAGAATTTCTCCGAGCCTTTTGGACGCAACAGAAGCTGACTGAAGCTTAGATTGTAGGCCGATGATGTTTTGTAAAGGATTTAAGAAGTAGGTTAATAAGGCATTATATGTAATAAGCTGACCGATAGTAAGGGTGCCTTTCATGACCTGAGTTGATCCGATCCACAATATCAATGCACCGCTTGCTAAATCCAAAAACATTTTTATGGAACTCTGAAGATTATCAATAACTCCATGTTTAAAAGCTGATCGTAAGTATTTGACAAATCTTTTTTCTGTTTCAAATGACATCATATATTCCGCATTGTATGCTTTAACAGTTTCGATGCCGTTAAGCGTCTCGACAATCTTTGAAGTCAGCTGCGCATTGTTTTCCATTTCTGAGTTATTTATATTTTCGTAGGGTTTTATAAAAATCCAAACCGTCAAAATATAAAAAGGTATGAAAGCCAATGTGATGAGAAATAAAGTAGTATTCTGCAGATATAAGAAAATCCCAACCATAATAAGCATAATGGTATCGAGTATGGCCGAAAGCGATGCACTGACAACCGCATCGATCACTTTATTAGCATCAGTAAATCTGGATATAATTTCGCCGACTTTTCGATTGCTGAAAAATTTCATTGGCAATGTAAGCACATGTTGAAAGTATCCAAACATAATGGAGATACTTAATTTTTGTCCTAGGAGAATCATTAGGTATTGCCTAAAACCTATTAAGAAAACCTTAAATAAATACATAATCAAAAGGCCGATTGAAAGAATATGTAATGTGTTACTTAATCCATTAGGCAGGATTTGATCGATGATCGTCTGAAAGTAAAAAGTACCGAGGATCCCGAAGATGGTAATAATAAAGGATGCTAAAAACGTATGTATAATCAACGATTTTTGCTGAAGAATCAACCTGAAAATATCGGCACTTATATTACTTGTCTCGGTCTGTTTTTTATAAGTCTCAGTAGGTGCTAAAAGTATTAAGATGCCTGTCCAAATCTTAAAAAAATCATCTTTTTGATATGTAACGATCCCTTTTCCAGGGTCCGCAATGATAATCTTATCTTTACTAATTTTATGTATAACAACATAATGCAATAATTGTTGATCTATAATAATATGTGCAATTGCTGGAAGAGTAAATGACTGATCAAAAGCTGTATGCTCTGCACGTACAGCTTTTGCTGAAAACCCCAACTGTTCGGCGGCTTTTACCATTCCAAGAGCACTAGTACCTTGTGTATCAGTTCCAGCAATGTCACGTATATAAGCTAGAGAGAGCTTTGAGCCATAATGTTTTGCAATTGTTGATAGGCAGGCTGCTCCACAATCTTTTTGATCAAGTTGTCGTACACAATGATATCTATTAAAAAACATATACTACTCTCCATAATGAAGGTCATTTTTTAGAATATATATAATATAAAGAATAGACATCATTTTATTACATTTTCATGGTTTGTCAACCTTTTTAAGGTAAATATTTATTGTTATTTAGAGCTTTTGGCACGTTTATATAATATAAATGCGTAATTGATGTAGATAAGATATAAAGCAAGATTAAATACACCTAAGTGAAAAAAATAAGAAAGAGATATACAAAATAAACCCCCTGCGATTATATAGCTATAGAACAATTTCATTTTACCAACTCCTATTGATGTTAAATTTATTGTAAGATATAATAGACAAAATGTAAAATATATATGGATAAATGCAATATATAATTTGCATGGTTTTTTTATATATGATATGCTACAGATAAATAAACCAATGGAGACTTGCCAATGAATAATAATTTGAAGTTGGAAAGAACAAGAGCGAATTTAACACAGGAACAACTTGCCGAAAAAATTGGAGTGACAAGACAGACGATTGGATTAATTGAAAAAGGGAAGTATAATCCTTCTTTACAATTATGTTTGAAAATTTGTATAGAATTGAAGGTTACTCTGAATGATGTATTTTGGACGCATAACAGGGAGGAAGAAACTGATGAAGGATGAGAGAATAAGTCATATTGAAAATAAGATAGGTCATGAAAGCTTTCTTTTAGTAATTGCTTTGGTTTTTGTCTCTTTTATACTTTCGATTATGTTTAAAATGCCGAGCACGTTAATGACAATTATCATATTGTTTGTTGGAAGCGGATATTATGGATTAAGAGCTATGTCAAAAGGTATTTTAAGAGTCAATCTGAAAAAGAAGAAGAAGAGTTCGTACTTTCTTTTAATTGTTTTTACTTTTATTCTGTATATGGCAACGTCGGTATTATTTAAAATCATTACATTTCCTTTTACAACTAAAGAATTCTTATTCCAAATTCTTATGTATATCTTATGGCTAATTCCTTTTAGTCTCATCATGTATACTACATATAAATTTTCAAACAGGCAGCAGAAAAAAGAATTAGAGAATTAATTAAGAGAGCTTAACCTAAATAACTGAATTAGGTTAAGCTCTCTTTTACTATATATAAATTGATCGATAGGTTATAGATAATTTTATGGAAAAAAATATTGATTTAGGGTTTATTATGTAATATTATAATTCCCATGGTAAATTTATACTAGTTATTATTTACCTAAATAACTTTAAGGAGGAATATTGATGAACGCAAAAAGCATAAAAGACGTTGAACTTCAGGCATTGACTCTTGAAGAAGCTGAACAAATTGATGGAGGAAGTTATGCGAAATATCTTGGCAGTGCAGTTGTTACAGGTGCCGGCGCAGGTGTAGTCGGAGGAGTTCCAGGTGTTATTCTTGGTGCCCATGCAGGTGCAATTGCAGGGTCAGTTGGTTATTTAGGCGGGTCATTAATCGCCGGAAAATGGCTTTAAGGAGGGAATAGCATAAATGGAAAATAATAATCATCTTTCAGAATTGAACGTAAAAGAAATGGAACAAATTGATGGCGGAGGCTGGAGAAGTGCCCTTGGCGGAGCTTTTTCAGGTGCATTAGTCGGTGCTTCCACAGTAGGCGTCGGTGGAGCAGCTGTTGGCGGACCGGTTGGTGGTGCCGGCGGAGCAATTACTGGCGGCATAGTTGGCGGTATAGTTGGCGGAATAAACGCTTGGTAATAAAAATACATAAAGAACTAGCTTGAACATTATGTAACAAGACCGGCAAGAGTATATCTTTTCCCGGTCTTGTTATATTTGTATTTATATATATACATAATGTTTTTAAATTCTTCTTTTAACTGACTATCTCAGTTACTTTGTCTCTTCCTTCCATTTCTCATCAAACAGCATCTTCCCAGGCCACGTATACGCCATGATGCCGCCGTCTGCGGTGATGTCTTCTCCTGTGACGTAGGAACTGTCGTCAGAAGCGAGGAACAATGCCACCGTCGCCATTTCCTTCGGCTGGCCGAGGCGTCCGAGCGGCGTGATCCATTTGTTGGCTTCGCGGAATTGTTCGCCCATTTCCTGTTCTTTGGTGCCGGCCAGTTTATCAATCAGCGGCGTTTCGATCGTACCCGGAGAGATGGAATTAACTCGGATGCCATCTCGTGCGTAGTCGATCGCCACCGCTCTTGTCAGGTTGGTGATGCCGCCTTTTGCTGCGTTGTAGCCTGAGCGGTCAAGGTCCGCGGCACGGCCTGACATGGAGGAGGTGTTGATGATGGAGCCTCCGTTTTCGAGCATGAGCGGGATCAGGTATTTACTGCAAAGGAACGTGCCGCGCAGGTCGACGGCCATAATGCGGTCAAACAGCTCAACGGGGTATTCGTGCACTTTTCCCCCTTCCTGATCAACGCCGGCGTTATTAAACAGAATATCTATCGTTCCGCACGCCTCCTTCATTTGATCAGCAAATGCTTTCACACTGTTTTCATCTGACACATCGAGGTGAAAGGCATCCGCCTGTCCTCCGTTTTGTCTGATTGCTTCGACTGTTTCTTTCATTTGATCTGTATTGATGTCTCCGATCATTACACGCGCGCCTTCATTGGCAAAAACCTCTGCCGTCGCTTGTCCAATGCCTGTCGCGGCGCCTGTGATCACTGCGGTTTTGTTTTCAAGTCTTCCCATGACGAGACCTCCTTTTTCTATTTGTCTTCCCGCTCTATGCAGTGATAAACATGCAGAAAAAGAACTGCCAACATATGTTAAGATGGATTGGGAAATTGTTAGGAGGTTTGTGTGTTTTGAAAGTAAAGCATAAGAAGGAGCTCAAGTTTTATTGCTTTATCACGATTCCATCGGCGTTTGTTGTGCTGACTGTCATCTCTTTTGTATTGCAAGAGATTACGTTTCCGGTGACTGCAAGCACATTTCTGAATGCTTCATGGCATAATCTATTGTTTTTGATACCGTTCGGTTTGTTTTTCTACCCGGTGCATATATGGATGAAGCGGGAGTTTGGCCGTTGGAATGACCCAGAAAAAAAGAGAGGATGATGAAGCCTCTCTTTTTTTATTAGAATGAGCGTGAAAAAGAGTGAAAACAAGTCCAACTAATGTTAAATTTACATATATATGCATCTATCAATCTGATTGACAATTGTCACCCTATGTGATAAATAGATGCTGAAAAGGGTTTACATAACGTTAAAGGAGCGATCAAGAGTGGCGAAAAAAGAGTTTAAAGCAGAATCTAAACGCTTGCTGGATATGATGATTAACTCCATATATACCCAAAAAGAAATTTTCCTGCGCGAGTTAATCTCCAATTCTAGTGATGCAATTGACAAAATCTATTATAAAGCGCTGACGGACGATGCGCTTACGTTTGATAAAGACAGTTACTACATAAAGGTCGCGGCTGACAAAGATGCGAGAACATTAACCATCTCTGATACGGGGATCGGAATGACAAAGGATGAGCTGGAACAGCACCTCGGCACGATTGCAAAAAGCGGTTCCCTCGCATTTAAAAAGGAAAACGAGCTGAAAGACGGGCATGACATTATCGGGCAGTTCGGTGTCGGTTTTTACGCGGCATTTATGGTTGCCGATGTCGTGACAGTTATCAGTAAGGCACTTGGCAGCGAGGAGGCCTATAAATGGGAGTCTGCGGGTGCAGACGGCTATACGATTGAGCCGTGTGAAAAGGATTCTGTCGGTACAGACATTATCCTGAAAATCAAAGAGAACACAGAAGATGACAGCTATGACGAGTTTTTAGAGGAATATCGTTTAAAAGCGATTATCAAGAAGTACTCCGACTTCATTCGCTACCCAATTAAAATGGACACAACCATTAATAAGCCGAAGGAAGGCAGCGAAAATGAGTTTGAAGAGGTGCAGGAAGAGCAGACGGTCAACAGCATGGTGCCGATCTGGAGAAAGAACAAAAGCGAGCTGACAGATGAGGACTACGAAAAATTCTATGCTGAAAAGCATTACGGGTTTGATAAACCGCTGACACACGTTCATATCAGTGTGGATGGAGCGGTTCGCTACAACGCGATTCTATTCATCCCTGAAAACATGCCGTTTGACTACTATTCCAAGGAATATGAAAAAGGCTTGGAGCTGTATTCCAATGGCGTGCTGATTATGAATAAGTGCGCAGATCTGCTTCCGGATCACTTCAGTTTTGTGAAGGGCATGGTCGATTCTGAGGATCTGTCGCTGAACATTTCCAGAGAAATGCTGCAGCATGACCGCCAGCTGAAGCTGATCGCGAAAAACATCAGCAAGAAAATCAAAAGCGAGCTGCAAAGCCTGTTGAAAAAAGACCGCGAGAAATACGAGACGTTCTACAAGTCGTTCGGCAGACAGCTGAAATTCGGCGTGTACAATGATTTTGGCGCGAATAAAGATCAATTGAAGGATCTCCTATTATTCTACTCTTCAAAAGAGAAAAAACTGGTCAGCTTAGATGAGTACGTTTCCAGAATGCCAGAGGAGCAGAAATACATTTATTACGCGACTGGTGATTCATACGATCGCATTGAGAAACTGCCGCAAACAGAAATGGTGGCGGATAAAGGCTATGAAATTCTCTACTTTACTGAGGACATCGATGAGTTTGCGATTAAAATGCTGGCATCTTATCAGGAAAAAGAATTCAAATCCGTATCAAGCGGAGAACTTGGCATAGACACGGATGAGGATCAGAAGCAGTCCGAGGAAGAGGAAAGCAAGTATAAGGATCTATTTGAGGAAATGAAAAACATTCTGTCAGACAAGGTGAAAAACGTCAGAATCTCAAAACGGCTTAAATCACATCCAGTCTGCCTTGCTGCTGACGGCGAAGTAACAATTGAGATGGAAAAAATCTTAAACGCGATGCCTGACAGCCAAAATGTAAAGGCGGACAAAGTGCTGGAAATTAACCCGAATCACGAGGTATTCCAAACGCTCCAAGACGCGTTTGCACAGGATAAAGAAAAGCTGAGCCTGTACACAAACCTTTTATACAATCAGGCGCTTCTCATTGAAGGCCTGCCGATTCAGGACCCTGTTGAATTTACGAACAATATTTGCAAGGTCATGGTGTAAACAGAAAAAGGAATCGTCCCATAAGGAGACGATTCCTTTTTTTATAATGTACGCTCATTCAGCATTTGGTTTTGGGTGCTTTTCTTCTTTTTAAACCGGTTTTTCAGGCTTGCTTCAATTTCCTCCAAGCTTCGCCCTTTGGTTTCCGGCACCATGTAGAAAGCGAAGAAAAATGAGAGAAGACAAATGACTGAGAAAACCATAAAGACCCATGCGATGCCCATTGCGCTTAGCATCAGCGGGAAGACGAGCGACACGATCAGGTTGGCTGCCGATAACACCAAAGTCGTGAACCCTGTCGCGGCTCCGCGCGCTTTGGATGGGAAGAGCTCAGGCATGAGCACCCACACTACCGGACCCCATGTCGCCTGGTAAAAGACGATATAGACGCCGAGAAAGACTACTGTCATCCACGCTGTTGATGCGGAAAGCCCCAGTGTCAGGAGCACGCCTGATAAAGCAGCAAGGCTCAGTGTAATGCCGACACTTCCCCAGATCAGAAGTTTTTTGCGTCCGACACGGTCAATTAAAATCATGGCAGTGATACACATGATGACGTTAAGGACGCCGATTCCCATTGTGCCGAGTGCGGAAGCTGACGTGCCAAGACCAGCCTTCGTAAAAATGGTCGGCGCGTAGTAGATGACCGTGTTAATGCCGACAGCCTGCTGGAAAATAGCTAGGCCGACGCCAATCAGAAGCATAGGGCGAATCCATTTGGCTTTTAGGACGCTGAGTGTCGTTTCTTTTTTCTCAGCTTCTCCTTGCTTCATCTCTGCCAATTCCATTTCGATGTCTTTGGGATCATGAGTGATGTTCATGATTCGTCTCGCTTCTTCTTCACGGCCGCGCTTCACGAGCCATCTTGGCGATTCCGGCATGAATGCGATGCCGATTAATAAAAGCACGGCAGGCACCGCGGCCAGACCGACCATCCAGCGCCACGCTTCAAACGGTGTGAACAGGTAGTTCACGATATAGGCGAGCAAAATTCCTGTGACGATCATTAAGTTGTTCATTGTGCCGAGTGTACCGCGAATTTTTGTCGGTGCCATTTCTGAAAGATATACGGGCACAAGCGCCGTTGAACCGCCGACGGCCAATCCGAGAATCACCCTAGATGCAATCAGCATGCCGATTGTTTGAGAAAATGCGCAAGCGAGCGCTCCGATAATGAAAATGATGGAAAGGACAAATACAACCTTTCTCCTGCCCCAGCGGTCTGAGCATGTGCCGCTCAAGGCCGAACCGAAAATCGCGCCAAGGAGCAGCATGCTGACAACCAATCCTTCTGTCAATGTCGTTAAAGGAATATCGTTATTGATAAACAGGAGTGCCCCGGAGATAACGCCTGTATCGTAACCGTAAAGCAGTCCCCCTAAAGCGCCGAAAAAGTAGATCATATATTTCCTTGTGTCTTTCTTCACAAATGTCTCCTCCTCAGTTGTTGAGCCAATGAGTAACTAAAAATATGTAACAAAGTTAATAGATTAGTACCCATTTCCTATCTCATTTGAAACATTTGTTTTGAAAAAACGGAAACTTTAAAGCCAAAAGGCGGGGTATTGGCGATTTTTGCGTAAGTTATTAATAATGAGAGCGATAATCACGATGATGACAGACCCAATGAGCACGGGAAATACTAAATAACTCCAAGCATATGCCCCTTGAATGACAACAATCGGGTCGGCGCCGGCAGGAGGATGAGTGGTTTTGGTCAGCATCATCAAGCAAATGGCAAGCCCTGTCCCCAATGCAAAGGTCCATGGATGGGCGCCAAATATGTGAAGGACAACAATCCCGGTAAGCGCGGAAATAAAATGGCCGCCAATCACATTTCTCGGTTGTGATAATGGAGCATTCCAAGCGCTGAAGACGAGCACACAGCTTGCTCCAAAAGGCGCCATTAACCATGGGCTTGATGTGTAAGCGGTCAGCGAAGCGAGTGTCAGTATGGTTATAAATCCTCCGATAAGCCCTGTAACAGCGTCTTTGCCGTTTACCCGTAAAGGCGTCTTTCCTGTCCCTTTCATTTTTAAAAAGAAGTTGTTTTCCAAATTTATCCCTCCAGTATGTATAGAATAATAGGTAAATAATAACCTGTCAATTTTATTTTTAGGGGTTAGTTTTTCGGAACAATAAAAAAACCGTTCGCTGGGGAACGGATTCTTACTCATGATTTATTTTTTTCTGATGACGTGAGACCTTATGTCTGTTGCCGCATATCTTCATGGAGCACCATTTTCGTCTTCCTGTTTTATCAAGAAAAAGCAAAATGCACTTTTCATTTGCACATCGTTTCAGCTGTTGGATTTCTTTTGTGTGAATCAGCCATAACGCATCGTAAGCGATAAGCGATAAAATGGAATCATCTGGTTTTCCATTCGGAATGCGGGCAAGTTTGTCATCTATGATTTGATAAGAAAAAGGAGCGGCGGTGATTTGATCTTGTAGGAAAGAGATAAAAGCTGGGGAAGGTTCACTGCCCTCGGCGATACACTCAAAGTGTTTTCTCAGCTCAGCCCGGAATTGATGAATCCGCTGCAATTGTCCCCGGACTTCCTGTAGCGTCAAAGAACTGAGAAAAGGAGCTGTTTCTCCCATTATTTCAAACCATGTCATCAGGTCTTTTTCTGACGGGATGAGTTCGTGCCGTTTATCATAGCTTACGATTACAGTATTCACAAGATCGACAGATAGGTTATGTGTGATAAGAGGGAATTGAGCATTTGCCATTGTGATCATTCCTTTCAAAATTATTGTAAGCGCCAAAACCTTTTTTACGCAAGGATATGAATATAAGGAGGCTTTTTTATGTTGAAAAAGCAAAAGCTTAAGAAAGTATGCAGCAGCCAATTGGATGTTTTACCGCATATCAGCATTCAGGAATTTCGCCAGCCTGATTCAGAATCATTCGTTTTTTACTTAACAGCTGAAAGGCCAGAAGATAAATCAATTGAAGATGTCTTTTGTTTATTACTAGAGAGGGAAGAGTATGCCGAAGCAAGCCGGGAATGGAACAGAGCAGCAATAGAGAAAACTAGAGATGCTGTATTAACGAACATACTGGAACCGGTAATAGAACATGGGATTTTTTCCGAAATTGACGGAGCATCTGCTTTACAGCGAATCCATACCTATGAAAATAACGGTATTCAAATTGATGAGTCGCTGTTTATGGATGAAAGCAGGCATGTCGTCATCTATGATGATTGGAATTTGTTTATGGTGTTTGGTTATGAAGGGACAACAGCTTATCTATATACGTGGTTTACAACAGCATAGAGAGATGATCTTGTGATTGTCATATGCGAAATCGTTTTGGCCTGTTCTTCGATGAGGAACAGGCATGAAAAAACCTTACTCCAAATGGGGTAAGGTTTTCATTCTTATGCTGCGGGCGTAACGATTTGATTTCTTTCTAAAATCGCTTGGGATTCCTCGTTTGCTGGGCGGTATCCTTTTTCAATCAATTCTTTTATGTAGAGCTTGTTATAAATAAATGAGAAAACAATGCCGCTGACCCAGCCGCCAATTCCTAACGTAAATGAGCCAAGAGCGACAGAAATAATAAACATGATCGCAGCCCATTTTAAATCACCGCGGAATAACGCAGGGAAAAAACCGAAGAAGAAAGTCGTCCAGCTAAATCCGACTTTGACTTCCTTTGTCAGCCCGCCTTCATTTTTCAGCAAAACCTTCATCGTATTCAACCTCTTCTCTAAGATGATATTCGTAAGCAGAACCAAAGAAAAATAAGACAAAAGAAAGATTGCAATGTGCATTTTCTGCTCAACAATTCCTATCATACTACGATTTTAGGGAAAAAAGTAACTTCAATTTTAAAAAAATGAAAAAATGAAAATTTAAATCCATTTAAGTATAAATGTGCAAATAAACCCGCCTTCTTAAACGTGAAGGCGGGTTTATTTTCTTATGCGAACAGCTTATCAATAAACGAAATATCCTCTTGAGAAAGCGTCACGTCGGCTGTTTTGATGTTATCAATCAGCTGATCGGCACGTTTTGCTCCAGGGATTAAAATATCAATTTCCGGTCTTGCTAAATACCAGGCCAATACGACGTGAGGGATATCCACGTTGTGTTTCTCAGCAATCGGAGCAAGCTTATTGACCTTTCTAATATTTTCTTTGAAACGCTCGCCCTTGAAGTGTTCCTGTTCGTTGCGCAGGTCGCCTTCAGGGAACGTTGTATCTTCTGTATACTTTCCTGCCAATAAGCCAGATACGAGCGGGAAGTAAGGGATAAATGAAATATTATGCTCCTTCGTATACGGGAAGAATGTGTTTTCCGCTTCACGGTTTAACAGGTTGTATTCGCCTTGCAATACATCTACCAAACCGTCTTTGTTTGCTTCTTTCAATTGCTCTAAAGAGAAATTGGATACACCGATGGAGCGGATTTTTCCGGCTTTCTTCATCTCATTCAGCGCGTTAACGGCTTCATCCTTCGGCGTATGTTCGTCAGGGAAGTGAATGTAGAACAAATCGATATAATCGGTATTCAAACGCTTCAGGCTTTCATCAACTGACTTTTTAAGAAATGCTGGTGAATTATCAAAGACAAAGTCATTGCCTTGTTTTCTGTGAGCGGCTTTTGTCGCGATGACGACATCTTCACGGTTGAATTCACGCAGCACTTCACCGATTAATTCTTCGGAACGGCCGATCCCGTAAATATAAGCGGTGTCTAACATGGTCACGCCATTACGAATCGCCTCGCGCACCAATTCTTTTCCGGTTTCTTCATTCAGGTTCGGGTAGAGGTTATGTCCTCCGACAGCATTTGTTCCTAATCCGATAGGGAATACCTGCAAGTCTGATTTTCCGAGCTTCGCTTTTTTCATGATCTGCCTCCTAGAATAAAATGGATGATAAACTCTCAACACTATTGTAAACGTTAGGCCAGATGAATGCCGATTTGATGCTCATTGCAGTATTGCGTGTACTCGTCGTCTAATGGCTGAGAGGTCACAATGCAATGCAGCCTGTCAAACGGCGCATATGTCAGAAGCGTTGATTTTCCGAATTTAGAATGGTCAGCCAATAGATACACTTCTTTTGCTTTTTCTGAAATCCTCTTTTTAATTTCATACTCCAGCAGATCCGAATTGGTCAATCCGTGTGTCAGCGTCGTTCCGGTAGCGGACATAAAGGCTTTGTTGATATTGTACTTATCAAGCATAGCCGGGTCGTCCATGCCGACAAAGGAGCGGGTTTTTCTCTTATAGTTGTTTCCGATAATGATTAAGTTGATATTCTTCAAAGCTGACGCCGCATTGATAATGTCTAAACTGTTGGTTAAGATGGTGACATTTTTGGCAGGGTCAAGCGTATCAAGAATAGACTTTGTCGTCGTTCCTGAATCAATAAAGACCAAATCGTGATCTTCAATAAAACGGGAAGCATAATGGGCGATTTTTGTTTTTTCATCCTGGTGCTGAATGGTGCGATTTTCAAAAGGAACTAATGCGGTTTTTTCAATAGAAGTTACGCCGCCGTATACTTTTTCTATCGCACCCTTTTCTGTTAGCTTGTTGATATCACGTCTGACTGTGTTTTTAGAGACATTGAACACTTGGCACAGTTCATCTAAGGAAACAGTGCCATGCGATAAAATGTACTCCTCCATTTCCTGAATCCGCATCAGTTTCATATCAAAAACTCCTTCTTGAATCTTTACGTAACTTAAATATATAATAAAAACCAAAAGTTAATCAATAGTTGCTTAAAAAATGATAACATCGTTATATATCTTTCGCAAGATTCGATGGATTTCTCGTCACTCTTCTTATTGATTAAAAGATTAATATCATAAAAATAATGAAAAAATGTAGTGTTTATGATTGACTTATGGGTATTATGCGATTAGAATATAACCAAGAAATGACCAAAAAGTAACCTGGTGTGCATGAAATGGTTGCTTGTATGTAAATATACATCCGCCATTTATTTTTTTGGTTTTTTTGAAAGCGTTTAATTCTTGGCTTACTGAAAAGTGGATATTGATATGAATCTATCCTGAACCATCCATACAAGTGTATGTGTTTACTAATGAAGGAGGCAATAAGAATGACAGAAATCAGAAAATTAAAAAACTACATCAACGGTGAATGGGTTGAAAGCAAAACAGATCAATATGAAGATGTCGTCAACCCGGCGACGAAAGAAGTACTGTGCCAAGTGCCGATTTCTACAAAAGAGGATATTGATTACGCAGCGCAAACAGCGGCTGAAGCATTTAAAACATGGTCAAAGGTGGCGGTTCCTCGCCGTGCCAGAATTCTATTTAACTTCCAGCAGCTGCTGTCCCAGCATAAAGAAGAACTGGCTCATCTGATTACCATTGAAAACGGAAAAAACACAAAAGAAGCTTTAGGTGAAGTGGGACGCGGGATTGAAAACGTAGAGTTCGCCGCTGGAGCACCTTCCCTGATGATGGGTGATTCGCTTGCTTCCATCGCAACGGACGTTGAAGCGGCCAACTACCGCTACCCAATCGGAGTTGTCGGTGGAATCGCGCCATTCAACTTCCCGATGATGGTCCCTTGCTGGATGTTCCCGATGGCGATCGCACTCGGCAACACATTTATTTTAAAACCATCAGAGCGGACACCGCTGTTAACAGAGAAGTTGGTTGAGCTTTTTGAAAAAGCGGGCCTTCCGAAAGGGGTATTCAACGTCGTATACGGTGCGCATGACGTTGTGAACGGCATCCTCGAGCATCCTGAAATTAAAGCGATTTCATTCGTAGGCTCCAAGCCGGTCGGCGAATACGTCTACAAAAAAGGAAGCGAACACTTAAAACGCGTTCAATCTCTGACCGGCGCGAAAAACCATACGATTGTCCTGAACGATGCGCATCTTGAAGACACGGTCACAAACATCGTCGGTGCTGCCTTCGGTTCTGCCGGTGAACGCTGCATGGCTTGTGCGGTTGTGACGGTTGAAGAAGGTATCGCTGATGAATTTATGGCGAAGCTGCAGGAAAAAGTGGCGGACATTAAAATCGGCAATGGCCTTGATGACGGCGTGTTCTTAGGACCGGTGATTCGCGAAGACAACAAGAAACGCACGCTCAGCTATATCGAAAAAGGCCTTGAAGAAGGCGCGAGACTCGTATGTGACGGCCGTGAAAATGTGTCTGACGACGGCTACTTTGTCGGCCCGACGATCTTTGACAATGTCACAACAGAGATGACGATCTGGAAAGATGAAATTTTCGCTCCGGTTTTATCTATCATCCGTGTGAAAAACCTGAAAGAAGCGATTGAAATTGCCAATAAGTCTGAGTTTGCGAACGGCGCCTGCCTGTTTACATCCAACGCAAACGCAATCCGCTATTTCCGTGAAAACATTGATGCGGGAATGCTCGGCATCAACCTTGGTGTGCCGGCTCCAATGGCATTCTTCCCATTCTCAGGCTGGAAGTCTTCATTCTTTGGGACGCTGCATGCGAACGGAAAAGACAGCGTCGACTTCTATACGCGTAAAAAAGTGGTGACGGCGAGATATCCGGAACCTGATTTCAACTAAACGACGAAAAGCCGAACGGTGTCCATGTGCGCTGTTCGGACTCATTCTGCCAATAGAAAGAGGAGGGCTTCACTATGAGTTATTTGTTGCGTAAGCCGCAGTCACATAAAGTGTCTAATGGAGTCAAACTGGTGCACGAAGTAACGAAATCCAACTCTGATCTCACTTATGTAGAGTTTAAGGTGTTAGATCTAGCTTCCGGTTCCAGCTATGCAGAAGAATTGAAAAAACAAGAAATCTGTATTGTGGCGGTAACGGGAAAAATTACAGTGACGGACCATGAGTCGACTTTTGAGAATATCGGCACGCGTGAAAGCGTATTTGAACGAAAACCGACAGACAGCGTCTATATGTCAAATGACCGTGCATTTGAGATTACAGCGGTCAGCGATGCAAGAGTGGCGCTTTGCTATTCTCCATCGGAAAAACAGCTGCCGACAAAGCTGATCAAAGCAGTGGACAACGGAATTGAGCATCGCGGGAAGTTTTCAAACAAACGTACTGTTCATAACATTCTTCCGGATTCAGACCCTTCAGCTAACAGCCTATTAGTGGTTGAAGTCTATACAGACAGCGGCAACTGGTCCAGCTACCCGCCTCACAAACATGATCAAGACAATTTGCCGGAAGAATCTTTCTTAGAAGAAACGTACTACCATGAGTTAGACCCGGGGCAGGGCTTTGTGTTTCAGCGCGTATACACAGATGACCGTTCTATTGATGAGACAATGACTGTAGAAAATGAAAACGTTGTCATCGTTCCTGCGGGATACCACCCGGTAGGTGTGCCGGACGGATACACATCCTACTATTTAAATGTCATGGCAGGGCCGACGCGGAAATGGAAGTTTCATAATGACCCGGCGCATGAGTGGATTTTAGAACGTTAACAAGTGAGGAGTGGCTGTTTACGATGAAGTATATATTCAATGAAGAGAAGGCTTTTGATATTGTTGCCATCGGCCGGGCATGTATTGATCTGAACGCAGTCGAATACAACCGCCCAATGGAAGAAACGATGACATTTTCGAAATATGTCGGCGGTTCACCTGCGAATATCGCGATCGGCAGCGCGAAGCTTGGCTTAAAAGCGGGCTTCATCGGCAAAATTCCAGATGACCAGCATGGAAGATTCATAGAGTCCTATATGAGAAAGACCGGCGTGGATACTACACAGATGATTGTTGATCAAGATGGACACAAAGCAGGCCTTGCATTTACAGAAATCCTCAGCCCTGAAGAATGCAGCATTTTAATGTATCGCGATGATGTGGCGGATCTTTATCTTGAGCCTTCAGAGGTAAGCGAGGACTATATCGCAAATGCGAAAATGCTGCTTGTCTCCGGGACAGCGCTCGCCAAAAGCCCGTCACGGGAAGCGGTGTTAAAAGCTGTTCAATACGCGAAGAAGCATCAGGTTAAAGTGGTGTTCGAACTGGATTACCGCCCGTATACGTGGCAGTCATCAGATGAAACAGCCGTTTATTATTCTTTGGTTGCCGAGCAGTCTGATATCGTCATCGGCACACGCGATGAATTTGATGTGATGGAAAACCGCACAGGCGGAAGCAATGAAGAATCCGTCAATCATTTATTTGGCCATTCAGCCGACCTCGTTGTCATCAAACACGGCGTCGAAGGCTCTTACGCATACAGCAAATCCGGCGAGGTATTCCGCGCCCAAGCGTACAAGACAAAAGTGCTGAAAACCTTTGGAGCCGGTGACTCCTATGCGTCAGCCTTTATCTATGGCCTTGTCACCGGAAAAGACATCGAAACGGCATTGAAATACGGCAGTGCTTCAGCTTCCATTGTGGTGAGCAAGCACAGTTCGTCAGAAGCGATGCCGACTGCGGATGAAATCGTACAGCTTATTGAAGCACAGTCATAATTGAAAAAGATCGAGTAAAGGTGGGATCGTTTGTGGGTAAGAAAATTCGCTTAACAACAGCACAGGCGCTGATTAAATTCTTAAACCAGCAGTACATCCATGTAGATGGAAAGGAAGAGCCTTTTGTCGAAGGGATTTTCACGATTTTCGGCCATGGAAACGTATTGGGGATCGGGCAGGCGCTTGAGCAGGATGCAGGCCATTTGAAAGTCTATCAAGGGAAAAATGAACAAGGAATGGCGCATGCGGCCATGGCGTACAGCAAGCAAATGCTGAGAAGAAAAATATATGCGGTGTCTACATCCGTCGGACCGGGAGCGGCTAACCTGGTGGCAGCAGCCGGCACTGCATTGGCAAACAATATCCCAGTTCTCTTGATTCCGGCAGACACATTTGCGACAAGACAGCCAGACCCTGTACTGCAGCAAATGGAGCAAGAATACAGTGCGGCGATTACAACAAACGATGCATTGAAACCTGTTTCGAGATATTGGGACCGCATTACGCGCCCTGAACAGCTCATGAGCAGTTTGCTGCGCGCGTTTGAAGTCATGACTGACCCGGCAAAAGCAGGTCCGGCAACGATTTGTATTTCTCAGGATGTTGAAGGGGAAGCATACGATTTTGATGAAAGTTTCTTCGTCAAACGGGTTCACTATATTGATCGCATGCAGCCGAGCGAGCGCGAGCTTCAAGGTGCGGCCGAGCTGATTAAATCCAGCAAAAAACCTGTGATCCTCGTCGGCGGAGGCGCAAAATACTCCGATGCGCGGGATGAATTGGTTGCCATTTCTGAAGCCTATAACATTCCATTAGTTGAAACACAGGCAGGAAAGTCTACTGTTGAGGCTGATTTTGCGAACAACCTTGGCGGAATGGGCATCACAGGCACACTTGCAGCAAATAAAGCGGCCCGCCAAGCTGATTTGATTATCGGCATCGGCACAAGGTATACAGATTTTGCGACATCCTCTAAGACCGCTTTTGATTTTGATAACGCGAAGTTTTTGAACATTAATGTCAGCCGAATGCAGGCGTATAAACTTGATGCATTCCAAGTGGTAGCGGATGCGAAAGTGACGCTTGGCAAACTGCACGTCTTGCTTGAAGGCTATGAGAGCGAGTTCGGCACAACGATCCGGGAGCTGAAGGACGAATGGCTCGCTGAACGCGAACGCCTCAGCAAAGTGACGTTTAAGCGGGAAGCATTTGATCCGGAAATCAAACATCATTTCTCTCAAGATGTTATGAATGAATATGCCGACGCCTTGAATACTGAGCTTCCGCAAACAACGGCATTGCTGACAATCAATGAGACGATTCCCGAAGACAGCGTCATCATCTGTTCAGCAGGCTCACTTCCAGGAGATTTGCAGCGTCTGTGGCATTCTAATGTTCCGAATACGTATCACCTGGAGTACGGATATTCTTGCATGGGCTATGAAGTGTCAGGGACACTCGGTCTTAAACTTGCCCATCCTGACAGAGAAGTGTATTCCATTGTCGGAGACGGCAGCTTCCTGATGCTTCACTCCGAGCTGATTACGGCGATTCAGTACAACAAGAAAATCAATGTACTGCTCTTTGACAACTCGGGATTCGGATGCATCAACAACCTGCAAATGGATCACGGCAGTGGCAGCTACTATTGCGAGTTCCGCACAGACGACAACCAAATCCTGAATGTCGATTACGCGAAAGTCGCTGAGGGATACGGCGCGAAAACCTACCGCGCGAACACAGTAGAAGAATTAAAAGCGGCGTTAGAGGATGCGAAGAAACAGGATGTATCAACGTTAATAGAAATGAAGGTTCTGCCAAAAACAATGACGGACGGATATGACAGCTGGTGGCATGTCGGAGTGGCAGAGGTATCTGAACAAGAAAGCGTTCAGAAAGCATACGAAGCAAAAGAGAAAAAGCTGGAATCTGCGAAGCAGTATTAGAGGGGAGGCACCATAGATGGGCAAAAATGAAATCCTGTGGGGAATCGCTCCCATTGGGTGGCGGAATGATGACATGCCTGAAATTGGAGCGGGAAATACACTTCAGCATTTGTTAAGTGATATCGTTGTCGCACGTTTTCAAGGCACGGAGGTCGGGGGCTTTTTCCCCGAACCTGCCATCCTGAACAAAGAGCTGAAGCTTCGGAATTTACGCATTGCAGGCAAATGGTTCAGCAGTTTTATTTTGCGTGACGGACTTGGTGAAGCGGCAAAGGCATTTACCCTGCATTGTGAGTATTTGCAGCAAGTAAACGCGGATGTCGCAGTTGTCTCTGAGCAAACGTACAGCGTGCAAAGCTTGGAGAGAAACGTGTTCACAGAGAAGCCGCACTTTACGGATGATGAATGGGAGCGGCTTTGCGAAGGGCTGAATCACCTTGGCAAAATTGCCGATCAGCATGGCTTGAAGCTTGTCTATCATCACCATCTCGGCACTGGTGTCCAAACAGCGGAAGAAGTGGACCGCCTGATGACAGGAACAGACCCTGCGCATGTGCACCTCCTCTATGATACAGGCCATGCGTATATTTCTGACGGCGATTACATGGGGTTGCTTGTGAAGCATATCGGCCGCATTAAGCATGTGCACTTTAAGGATGCCCGCCTGAACGTCATGGAACAATGCAGGCTTGAAGGGCAATCGTTCCGGCAATCATTTTTAAAAGGCATGTTTACAGTTCCCGGTGACGGCTGCATTGATTTTAGAGAAGTATATCAGCTGCTGTTAAAGCACAGTTATTCCGGATGGATTGTCATTGAAGCTGAACAGGACCCCGATGTGGCAAACCCGCTTGAATATGCATTGATCGCGAGAAACTATATTGATCAGCAGTTGTTGGATTTGGCTTAATGGGGACTGAACATATGGGCAATACCAATGGAGATTCAGCCTTCAATAAACGGACAATCGCGGCAGCGTTGGCCAACTATATTGATCTTCGGTTCAATTGTGGCGGGCTCTGCCGGTTTATCGTTATGGGTCAGTTACCTTAAGCTGTCCGATGCGCAGATCGGGCTGCTCGGCGCGCTGAGCGCAAACGCGATTTCTGCTGCTGTCGGCGCGCTGCTCGGCGGGTTTCTGGCTGATAAAGTCGGACGGAAGGCTGTTTACACCAATAGTATGCTGGTTTATGCACTAGGGATTTGTTTGGTTTTATTTGGGGTTAATTTCCCCATGTTGTTAAGCGGTTACATGATTATCGGTTTATCGGTAGGAGCTGATATTACCGCATCATGGACCATTATTGCGGAAAATGCGCCAAAGAAGAATCGGGCCCGTCATTGTGGCGTGGCACAAGTCGCTTGGGCCGCGGGGGCAGTTGTTGTACTGCTTCTCTCCGTACTGGCCGGTGACTTGGGCCTCTTGGGGAATAAAATCGTATTTGCCCATCTGCTTGTGATTGCGCTGATTACGTACATCCTGAGAATCAGGCTTCCGGAGTCAGATGCCTGGCAGTCAAAAAATCAGCCGGCGGATGCTCAGGCAGAGAAGGCGGCTGTATTGAATAAGACATCGTATTTTGATTTGCTCAAGCCTATGTATCTCAAAAGCATCCTGTTTTTGATGGGTGTGTACTTGATTTGGAACTTAGCCGCCGGGGTCATGGGCTTCTTTATGCCATACATTTATCAGCAGGTCGGCGGTGTATCTGCCAGCACGGCCAATCTTTTGCAAATGGGGCTGTTTATCTTCACAGGATTGGGGGTTGCCTTGATCTTCATGCCCTTTGCCGACAAACATAGAAAGACCGTATTTGGAATCGCCGCTTTTATGGCGGTGATCGGCTGGACACTGTTTCTGCTGCCGGTTGAAGGCCTGCCGATTCTGCTCCTGTTTATTGTCGTGATCGGCATTAATAACGGGGCCGGGCAGCAAGCGAACTATCAGTTATGGGCGAGTGAAATCTTCCCTACGAAATATCGTGCTTCCGCACAGGGACTGATGTTTTTCCTTGTCCGTATTTCAATAGGGATTTGGAGTCTGTTTGTCCCAATGATTATCACCAATTTCGGCATTGGAACGATGGCTGCAATTCTACTCGGATGTGTGACGGCCAGCATGATCATCGGGCTGCTCTTTGCGCCGAATACGTCTGGCAAGTCGCTTGAACAAATTCAAGAGGAACTCTACGGATCTCCTCGGAGCCAAGTAAAGCAAGGAACAGAAAGCAAAATCATGTAATCAACAGAAGGAGTGGCTGTCAATGAGTTTACGTATTGGCGTAATTGGAACTGGAGCAATCGGAAAAGAACATATTAACCGCATCACGAATAAGCTGTCCGGCGCAGAAATCGTAGCTGTAACGGATGTTAATCAAGAAGCTGCACAAAAAGTCGTTGAGCAATACCAATTAAACGCGACGGTGTATCCGAATGATGACAGCCTGCTTGCAGACGAAAATGTAGACGCTGTCTTAGTGACAAGCTGGGGGCCTGCGCATGAGTCAAGCGTGCTGAAAGCGATTAAAGCCCAGAAATATGTATTCTGTGAAAAACCGCTCGCGACAACGGCTGAAGGATGCATGCGCATCGTCGAAGAAGAAATCAAAGTGGGCAAACGCCTAGTTCAAGTCGGCTTCATGCGCCGTTATGACAGCGGTTACGTACAGCTGAAGGAGGCGCTCGATAATCACGTCATCGGCGAGCCGCTTATGATCCACTGCGCGCACCGCAACCCGACTGTAGGAGATAACTATACAACGGATATGGCTGTAGTCGACACGCTTGTTCATGAAATTGACGTGCTCCATTGGCTCGTCAACGATGACTATGAGTCCGTCCAAGTCATCTATCCGAAAAAATCGAAAAACGCGCTTCCGCATTTAAAAGATCCGCAAATCGTCGTGATTGAAACAAAAGGCGGCATCGTCATCAATGCTGAAATCTATGTGAACTGTAAATACGGCTATGACATTCAATGCGAAATCGTCGGAGAAGACGGCATCATCAAGCTTCCCGAGCCATCAAGCATCAGCTTGAGAAAAGAAGGCAAATTCAGCATTGATATTTTGATGGATTGGCAGAGACGCTTTGTGGCTGCGTACGATGTGGAAATCCAAGACTTTATTGATTCGATTCAAAAGAAAGGCGAGGTCAGCGGACCGACGGCATGGGACGGCTATATTGCCGCTGTTACAACGGATGCTTGTGTGAAGGCCCAAGAATCCGGACAAAAAGAAAAGGTTGAATTGAAAGAAAGACCGGAATTCTATCAATCTTATACAACAGTTCAAAACTAAAAAACAGAGGAGTGAAAATATGAAGTTAGCATTAGATCCATCCATGTATCGTGATGATTTAACTTTGGAGGAAACGGTCTATAAAACGGCGGAGCTTGGCTACGAATATATCGAACTTTCGCCGCGAGAGGATTTTTGTCCATTCTATAAATATCCGAAAGTCGATTCAGCAAAGATCAAACAATTAAAGCGCCTTTTAAGGGATACAGGTGTTAAGCTTTCATCACTCCTTCCGCTTTACCACTGGGCGGGTCCTGATGAAGACCGCCGGCAGGCAGCGGTGCGCAATTGGAAGCGGGCGATCGAAATTGCGGTTGAACTTGAAGTAGATTTGATGAACAGCGAATTCAGCGGATCAAAATATGATCCTTTAACAAGTGAAGAAAAATTTATCAAATCCATGGATGAGCTTCTCCCAGTCTTTGAAAAAGAAGGCATGAAACTCAACCTTCAAGCCCACCCATACGATTTTATCGAAACGCACAAAGGTGCGATGGATATGATCCGTGCGCTTGACAAGGATTGGATCAATCTTGTCTACTCGACTGCGCATACGTTCTTCTATGATGACGGAAAAGGCGACATTGAGACCATGTTTGACGAAGCCGGGGACCGCCTCACACATGTTTTATTTGCAGACACCTATAATCATAAAGCGGCTCATGGCTTGCGCTACATCGTCAATCCGCCTGACGCGAAAGTAACGGTTCACCAGCATTTGGACATTGGCCAAGGCGAGGTTGATTTTGAAACGATTTTCAGAAAGCTGAGAGAGATGAAGTTCGACGGAATTGCGACGAATGCCGTATTTGCTTGGGTCGACGAAAGAGCGGATGAATCAAGCCGATTTATGCTTAAAAAAATGAAAGAAGAATTAGGTCTGGCATAAGCTGAGCATGGAGTTCGGCGGGATATGGCGAACAGCCTTCCTGCCGAACTCCCTTCATATCTAACACGCAGATGGGGGAGTCTGACATGAAACTTTGTTTTAATGAAGCCACAACATTGGAAAACTCAAACCTTAAAAAGGATTTAGAGCTATGCGAAAAGCACGGCTATGATTATATTGAAATCCGCACAATGGATAAGCTGCCGGAGTACTTAGAAGACCATTCACTGGCTGAGCTTGCGGAGTATTTTCAAACTCATCACATCAAGCCGCTTGCCTTAAATGCACTTGTTTTCTTCAACAATCGTGATGAAAAGGGCCATAATGAGATCATCACTGAGTTTAAAGGCATGATGGAAACGTGCAAAACACTCGGTGTGAACTATGTGGTAGCCGTTCCGCTTGTGACAGAGCAGAAGATTGTAAAAGAAGAGATCAAAAAGAGCAGTGTAGAGGTGCTGACTGAGCTTTCAGATATCGCGGAGCCGTATGGCGTAAAAATCGCGCTTGAATTTGTCGGCCACCCGCAATGTACAGTCAATACGTTTGAACAGGCGTATGACATCATAAACACAGTCAACCGGGACAATGTAGGGCTTGTCCTTGACAGTTTCCACTTCCATGCCATGGGTTCGAACATTGAGAGCTTAAAGCAGGCGGACGGAAAGAAAATCTTCATCTATCATATCGATGATACCGAAGACTTCCCGATCGGCTTTTTAACGGATGAAGACCGCGTCTGGCCGGGACAAGGGGCGATTGACTTAGATGCCCACTTATCAGCACTGAAGGAAATCGGTTTTTCAGATGTTGTATCGGTTGAGCTCTTCCGCCCTGAATACTATAAGCTGAGTGCTGAGGAAGCCATTCAAACAGCGAAAAAAACAACAGTGGACGTCGTATCAAAATACTTCAATATCTAATGGAAAAAGGAGGGGTGGACATGGCTTTTGTATCGATGAAAGAGCTTCTTGAAGATGCAAAGCGGGAGCAGTATGCGATCGGCCAGTTTAATATCAACGGTTTGCAGTGGACGAAGGCGATTTTGCAGGCGGCGCAAAAGGAGCAATCACCGGTCATCGCCGCGGCTTCCGATCGCCTGGTCGACTATTTAGGCGGATTTAAAACGATTGCCGCCATGGTCGGCGCGTTAATGGAGGACATGGCGATTACCGTTCCCGTGGTGCTTCATCTTGATCACGGAAGCAGTGCGGCACGCTGCAGACAGGCCATTGACGCCGGATTCAGCTCAGTGATGATTGACGGCTCCCATCAGCCGATTGACGAGAATATCGCGATGACAAAAGAAGTCACCGATTATGCCGCAAAGCACGGCGTGTCAGTAGAAGCGGAAGTCGGCACGGTCGGCGGAATGGAAGACGGCCTGGTCGGCGGGGTCCGCTATGCCGATATCAAAGAATGTGAGCGGATCGTCAAAGAAACCAATATCGACGCGCTGGCCGCTGCCCTCGGCTCTGTACACGGCAAATATCAGGGTGAGCCGAATCTCGGATTTAAGGAAATGGAGGCTATCTCCCGCATGACTCATATTCCCCTCGTTCTTCACGGGGCATCCGGGATTCCGCAGGATCAGATCAAAAAAGCCATCACGCTCGGCCACGCGAAGATCAATATCAATACGGAATGTATGGTCGCCTGGACAGACGAAACACGCCGCATGTTTCAGGAAAACAGCGATCTGTACGAACCGCGCGGCTATATGACACCCGGCATTGAAGCCGTGGAAGAGACAGTGCGAAGCAAAATGAGAGAGTTCGGATCAGCTGGTAAAGCAGCTAAGCAGCAGGTCGGCTGAAGAGACCAGAAACCGCCGGGATGGCGGTTTTTTTGCGCGGTGTTGCGTCCGTACGCCCAAAACGATTATGATGATGGCAGCAGTGTAAGAAACGGGAGTGGTTCAGTTTGAATAAAATCATGATTGTGGAAGACAGTGAAGACATTCGCGGACTATTGCAGAATTACCTTGAAAAATACGGATATCAAACAGTAGTCGCCGCGGATTTTACGGCTGTTCTTGATGTCTTTTTGCGGGAAAAGCCCGATGTGGTGCTGCTTGATATCAACCTGCCGTCCTATGACGGCTATTATTGGTGCCGCCAGATCCGCCAGCACTCCACAAGCCCGATCATTTTCATTTCAGCCAGAAGCGGGGAAATGGATCAGGTGATGGCGATTGAAAACGGCGGAGACGATTATATCGAAAAACCGTTTTCCTACGATATTGTGCTGGCGAAAATCAAAAGCCAGATCCGGAGGGCGTACGGAGAGTACGCCGCAAAGCAGGGGGAGAAAGTGGTTGAATATGCCGGCGTCCAGCTCTTTGTGGAACGTTTTGAACTGCGTTTTCAGGATGAAAAAAGCGAGCTTTCTAAAAAAGAAAGCAAGCTTTTGGAAGTGCTGCTGGAGCGGGGAGAAAAGGTGACGAGTCGGGACCGTCTCATGGAAAAGACGTGGGACACCGACATATTCATCGATGATAATACACTTAACGTGTATATCACGCGGCTCAGAAAAAAACTGCGGGAGCTGAATGCACCTGTTTCTATTGAAGCGGTGCGGGGCGAAGGCTACCAGCTGAGGGCGCAGTCATGAAGCTGTTTCTCCGGTCTCATGCAGTGCTGATTCTGCTTTTTCTCCTTCAAGGGCTGTTTGTCTTCTTTTATTACTGGTTTGCAGGTCTTCATTCTTTTTCTCACCTGTTTTACATATTGGGCGTGCAGCTTCTTATTTTGGCGGGCTATCTTGCCTATCGCTGGTACAAAGACCGCGGTGTGTATCATTGGCTCAGCTCGGAGCAGGAAGGGACGGACATCCCGTATCTCGGTTCTTCAGTGTTTTGTTCAGAGCTATATGAAAAGCAGATGGAGCTAATCCGGCTGCAACACCAGAAGCTCCATGAGACCGAAGCTAAGCTGGAAGCGCGAGTGACGTATATGAATCAATGGGTGCACCAAGTGAAGACGCCGCTGTCGGTCATTAATTTAATCATTCAGGAAGAGGATGAACCCGTTTTTGAACAAATCAAAAAAGAGGTTCGGCAGATTGAATTCGGGCTGGAGACGCTTCTTTATTCATCAAGGCTCGACCTGTTTGAGCGGGATTTTAAAGTCGAAGCGGTTTCCTTATCAGAGCTTCTCCAATCAGTCATTCAAAGCTATAAACGATTTTTTATTCAATACCGCGTTTATCCGAAAATGGACATTCGCGATGACCATCAGATTTACACTGATGCAAAATGGCTCAAATTTGCGGTCGGCCAAGTGGTTACAAATGCGGTCAAGTATTCGGCAGGCAAGAGTGACAGACTGGAGCTGAATGTCTTCCGTGATGAAGACAGGACGGTGCTTGAAGTCAAAGATTACGGTGTCGGCATTCCCTCGCAAGACATCAAGCGGGTGTTTGACCCATATTATACCGGCGAAAACGGGCGGCGTTACCAAGAATCTACGGGAATCGGCCTCCATCTCGTCAAAGAAATTACGGACAAGCTCAATCATACGGTGGACATCAGCTCGTCTCCCGGTGAAGGGACATCGGTTCGATTTTCATTTCTTACAAAAATGTAAGGCTGCGTTAAGAAAACAACATAGCTCGTTTTGTTTCCCCTTGATAACATGGATTTACGTCAAGGGGATTTTTATGTTAAATGCCCCGGCACTACATGAAAGCAGCCCAGATCAACAAGAATAAAATCATAAGGAGGATTCTCATGGCGAATATGCTTGAAGTCAAACATATAAATAAAACCTATAAAGGACAAGTATCTTATCAAGCCTTAAAGCAAATTTCATTTTCAATAGAAGAAGGCGGGTTCACGGCGGTGATGGGGCCGTCCGGGTCCGGAAAAACAACGCTTTTGAATATCATTTCAACGATTGACCGTCCAGATTCAGGCGATATCCTGATTCACGGAGAAAACCCGCATCGCCTGAAGCGGACAAAGCTCGCTCATTTCCGACGCAAGCAGCTCGGATTTGTGTTTCAGGATTTCAATCTTCTGGACACGCTGACAATCGGTGAAAATATCATGCTGCCGTTAACGCTTGAAAAAGAAGCGCCGTCTGTCATGGAAGAAAAACTGCACGCCATCGCGGCAAAGCTCGGTATCGAAAACCTGCTTAACAAACGGACGTTTGAAGTATCCGGAGGCCAGCGCCAGCGGGCCGCCATCGCAAGAGCGGTCATTCATAAGCCGTCACTCATTCTGGCCGATGAACCAACTGGAAACCTTGATTCCAAAGCGACAAAAGACGTCATGGAAACGTTGCAGAGCCTGAATCGGGATGATCATGTCACGGCTTTGATGGTGACCCACGATCCGGTTTCGGCAAGCTACTGCCGCCGCGTCATCTTTATAAAAGACGGCGAATTGTTTAATGAGATTTACCGCGGGGAAAACCGCCAAGTCTTTTATGAACAAATTCTTGATGTGCTGTCTATGCTGGGGGGAAACGCAAATGACCTTTCTTCAGTTCGCTTATAAAAACGTCACGAGAAACAAAAGGGCCTATCTTGCATTCTTTTTAAGCAGCGCCTTTTCCGTTTTGATTTTCTTTACCTTTGCGATGTTCCTGTTTCATCCGGCATTAAAGGAAGGCTACCTGAATAACATCGCCAAAAAAGGCCTAACCGCTGCAGAATGGATGATCTTTGTTTTTTCTTTCTTATTTGTTCTGTATTCGGTTAATGCATTTTTGAAATCGAGAAATAAAGAATTCGGCATTTTGCTTATGCAGGGTATTACGCCGGTGCAGCTGAGAAAGCTCATTACAGCGGAAAACATGATCATTGGCGTCATGTCGATTGCAGCCGGGATTATCGGAGGATTCATTTTTTCAAAGACGTTCTTTACGGTCGGCGCTTATATTTTAGAAATGGACGCGCTGCCTCTGTATATGCCTTGGAAAGCGCTCGGCATTACGGCCGGCGGATTTCTGCTCTTATTTTTCCTTTTATCGCAGTTCACAATCCTTTTTGTCAGATCAAATACCGTTATCAAATTAATAAAGGGCACTGACAAGATTAAGCCGGAGCCGAAGCCGTCCGTGCTTCTGTCCTTATTCGGCATCGCCTGCCTGTGCGTCGGGTACGGAATGGTTCTGAAAGGCAATGTCCACGGGACTCAACCGTTTATCATTTTACTGCTCACCGTCATCGGTACGTATTTCTTTTTCAGCCAAAGCAGCATCTGGATTCTGCGCGCGCTGAAGAAGTGGAAAACCTTTTATTTGCGCGGGAAAAATGTCATTTGGGTTTCTGATCTTGTCTATCGTTTAAAAGACAACGCCCGCCTGTTCTTTATCGTCAGCATTATTTCCGCGGTTGCGTTTACGGCGACAGGCGTGCTCGCCATGTACAAATCGACCGTCGGGGCTGAAGAGTCCGCTTATGAGATGGAATATATATCTTTCAGCAACAATCCAAAAGAACAGACTCATTTGAAAGATATTGACCATGAACTGAAAACACACGGCTTTACGTATAAGAAAGACAAAATAGATGTTTCCTATGTTCGCTATCAGGAAGGAGAAACTGTTCCCCCTGTTTACATGATCAGCGAATCGGATGTGTCAAAATATTTCCATGTTAAGCTGAACGGCCTGAAAAGTGATGAGGCTGTCTATTTTCCGGGCACGTATGACCGCAATTTCAAAAACGAAGCGCCGGATCAGCTGAAGCTGCTGAATCAAAAAGGCAAGCCGTCTGACCAAAAACTGTCGGTAAAAGAAGTCCAAAAACCGCTGATTTCATTGAATGCCATCATCGCGGTGAACGATCAAACCTTTGATCAGCTTAAATCACTAGGTGATAAAGCGTCATTATACGGTTACAGCTATGATCATTGGAAAGACAGTCTTGGGATCAGCCAATCCTTGAAAAATGAGATTTACGGCAACTATATCGACGTGCATTCTGATTTTATGGCAAAAGCCGGGACTTACTATGATACGGTGCAGCTGCCGAGCTTGAGTTTATTCATCGGGCTGTTTATCGCGATCGTCTTCTTTGTCGCGGCAGCAAGTTTCTTATATTTCAGGCTGTTCACCGATTTAGATGAAGATCGGGAGCGCTACCGTTCACTGGCCAAAATCGGCCTGAGTGAGCGTGAAATGTCACAAAGCGTGACGATACAATTGGCGATTCTCTTTTTCTTTCCATTTGTCATTGCCGTCATGCATACGCTGTTTGCCCTGAGAACATTGGCCGTCGAAGGCTATTCCGATGTAGCGGGGCCGCTCAGTCTCACGATCGGAGGGTTTTTCATTTTTCAGCTTTTGTTCTTCCTCGTGGTGCGATCAAATTATTTGAAAAAAATGAACAAGTAAGGGGAGTGCAAAGATGAAAAAAGCATTGGCGATCCTGGCCGTCTTGGCGGCTGCTGCCGTAATATGCGGTCTTCTCTTTTTTCATAATGATGTTACAGACCGATTTAATCCGTTTATTCACCAGCAAGATGTCTATGTGCAGATTGATCGAGATGGCAGACATCTTAGCCCGGGCGGTACTGAATATACATTAGACGGATACAATGCATCCGGGAAAAAAGAAGAAGTGACCTTTTTCGCCGGCAAAGAGCTTCGGAAGAACGCGTATTTGAAGGTGAAGGCGAAAGGAAAGTATGTCGAGACTTGGGAGGAAGTCAGGTTTGAAGATATGCCGGGCTCCGCACAGTCAGCATTAAAATGAATCATAAAAAAGGCACAGTCCCTCATGACTGTGCCTTTTTCTTTACTTTTTATTTTCTTCGGCCCGTTTGATCAGCATGTCGGCGATAATATCCACCTGTTTGCTGACAGAAATCGGATCGTACGGGTAGAACGTGTCAAAGTCATTGATAAACACGCGATTATGTTTAACAGCGTCAAGGTTCTTCCAAATAGAGGAATTCTCCAGCTTGTCGAGTGTTTTGCTTTCGCCTTTCGGGTTGTAGTCCGTAATGAACATATAATCTGCGGCATACTCAGGAATCACCTCTTGAGAGAGCTGTTTCATCTCTCCTTTTTTGATGACATCTTGTTCAATTTTTTCAGGCGCTTTTAACCCGAGCGCATTGTATACAGCTTGGCCGCCGCGTCCGCCATTGTCATTGAACACCCAGAATTCGCCCTTGTCTGTGTTTTCATAAATGCCGAAGGTCGCATCCTTGTCGATGACGCCGGCAATTCTCTTTTTAGCCGCGTCCGCTTTTTTGTTAAAGTCAGCCATAAATGAGGTTGCTTTGTCTTTCGCTCCTGCGATATCTCCGAACATGCTGACTGTGTCCTCGACGTTTTTCGCTGTGTTATAAGGTATGACAACAGTCGGAGCGATTTTCTTTAATTTATCGACATTCTCTTCATTCATGACAACAATGAGGTCAGGCTGAAGCTCCATCACTTTTTCAACGCTGATTGGATCACCGACATCCTTCACATTTTTCAGCTTTGATTTTAAAAACGGATTATCAAATGACCACGAGCCTGAGCCGACTACATTGGCTCCGACAGAAAGCAATTCACCGATAAAAATCAGTGACGATGCGTTTTGGATGTGCAGGAATGTTGACGTTCCCTTTAGGTGATTTATATGTTCTCATTTCTGTTTTTTCGGAAGCAGAATCGCTTGAGCTCCCTTTAGAAGCCGTGCCGCTGCAAGCGCTGACAAACATGAGAAGCAGCACAAGCATGCCCACGAGCAATGTGTTCTTTTTCATCAAAAACCCTCCCAATATGTATGTAAATAGATTAGTAATGATTATCATTATCAATTAATAATATAGCAAGAAACCCATTCTCCGTCTATCACTATTTTCAAGGAAGAACGTTTTTTCATTTATAGGTGACGCGGTATGCCTAATCGATTATTATAGGTAAATAGGAGGAGAAAAATATGGGAATTACAAAAAGAGGTGCCGCTTGGGAATGGCTGCATAGCTGGTGGATGCTGTTTATTTTCATGCCTTTTGCCATTACCAGTTTTTTTGCCTTTTTATTTATTGGCATCAAGGTTAGAAATAGAAAGTGGATAATGTACGGCATCATTTATTTTTTCATTTTTGCGTTTGGTTTTGTTTTGCCCGATCTGCCTGGCGTTTTTGTTGTGCTCCCGTTGTGGGCTGTGACCATTATTCACGGCTTTAAAGTGCGCCCGCTGTATTTGATTCAGCTGGATGTCTACAAGGATCATGTGGAGGCACGGGCTTTTGCTGAGGCAAGAAGTGAAGCCGAAAGCAGATTTCATGCGCCGAAACAGTCTATTCAGGATATACATATTCGCAAAGAACAGTAAGAAAAAAGCTCAACACTCGCATTGTGTTGAGCTTTTTCTATCCTACTGCTGGTAGGATTGCTGTTGAAATGGCGTATTTTGGCCGAATGGAAGTGTAGACACATTCGTATTCATCACGCTGGATTGTCCAGTAAGTTCCTGCTGCATTTGGTTGCACATGTTGACAACCTGCTGGCATTTTTGAATCGCCATGTCATGTCCGTGCAGCGCTTGTTGAATTGTATGTGCAGCTTGTTGTTCGTGATTTAGAATCTGCTGCAGCATTTGGATGTTTTGCTGCTCCTGGTGAAGCATTTGGCGGTATTGCTGGCTGCTTTGCTGTGTTTGCTGAATGAGCTGCTGAGCAGTCTGGCGGCATTGGTTCAGCTGCTGCAAGCCGTGTTGTGTATGATGCATAAATCATTCCTCCATGTGATCGATTGACGTGAGTCGGTATTATCATGCAACTGGCATGAAAAGAAATTCTGTCAAAGAGGAACTACAATTATTTTCCTCGGCCCCTCTGTCTTTGAATGAAAACGGTAAAGATTGTATACTGGGTACAAACCCTTTTTATGTAAATGTTCCGTTTTAACATATAAGAATGGCGGAAAACGAAACCCTGAATTGGGAGAATCGTATTCCGCTTTTTTTCTTTGTTTGCTCAGAAACCGCCTTCCCCTGCAGTAAATGGGATATTCAGTCTGTTTTCTACTGTGCGGAGGCGCTGATTGAGCCGATTTAAGCGGCGTGTATGGCGTTCAACAGCCTGGCTTAGCTGATTGACCTGTTCGGCAATCCGTGCAATTTCCCGATTTTGACGGCGGTCTTCGTTTGTGAGACGGGTTAATTCTCTCGACTGCTGTTCATTTTGCCGTTCAAGTGCCGCGATTCTTCTTTCCAATGCAGGCTGTCTTTCCATTTGGTATGGCTCGTATATATCCTGCTGTGGATAAGGGCTGTATTCATAGTGGCTATAGTAAGGTTCCTGCTGAGGCAGCTGTGGGCTGTAATATTGATAAGGGTTCATTATGATCAATCTCCTTGTGGGTGAATTCCTTATAACTTATGTAGTCATTGGCACAGTGTCACGGCATTCGCCTAAAAAAAGGAGGAAAGGATGTGGATCTCCTTGAAAAACAAATATGGCATTTTGTTATTCATTGCTGTATGCATGATGGTATCGGGCTGCCAGCAGCAAAAAGAAGAGACGCCGTTTTATTACGGAACGTGGGATGAGGGGATTGCCCCCGGGCCAACGGACGGCGTGAAATCAGCAACGGTCACATTTACCAAAGACGAGGTTGTGGAAACGGAAGTAATGGAAGGAAGAGGAGAGGTACAGCTGCCTTTTATGGCATACAAGGTGATCTCCCAAAGCGCTGACGGGTCTATCGAGATTCAGTATCTCGGTCCCTATTATCCGCTCAAAAGCACGCTGAAAAGAGGAGAAAACGGGACATTGATATGGGAGCAAAACGGACAGACAAAAACGATGACAAGAATCGAATCAAAGACCGGCAGGGAGGAGAAAGATGAGAAATAAAAAAGCCGAAAGACTGGTGGCAGCGGGACTTGTTTTACATATCATTCAGTGGATATTTATATTATGGGCTTTTCTCAAGGTCAAACATTTATTTAGTGACTATACGATCTATAACCCTAATGTCATCAGCGGCTCCATGCAGTCCTTATCGTTTATCCAAATGATGCGCGCTATGGTGTACTCAGGGGCAATCGTGAATTATGTGTTGTTTTTTGCCCTTGTATTGCTTATTTATGGCATCGTGCTTCATGCCATCCTGATCGTTCTGGAAATGGCGGCTTACGTTATGATCAGACGGAATTCTGCATCTTCATGGGGGTTCTTTTTCATCGCGGCGGGTGTGAAGCTTGCCATCTTGAATATAACCGGCATTCCGTTTTTAGCTGCCGGCTTTATGCTGATGAAACAGAAAAAAGCAGAAAACGTCGTGAAAACAGAAAGAAAGCGGGAACCACGAAAACGTATCCGAAGACAAGGGCGGCGTCTAATCCGGAGAAAACCATCTCTTCCGGTTGAATATCAAAAAGGAAAAACGATATGATGGGACTATAGACTGAAAACGACATGAAGGAGATGCAGGATGTACAAACTCATTGCAATTGATATGGATGGAACACTTTTAAATGATCATCATGAAGTAACAGAGGAGGTCCGCGACGCGCTTCACGCGGCAAAAGCGGAAGGTGTCAAAATCGTGCTTTGCACCGGCCGGCCTATCGGGGGTGTGCGGAGATACTTAGATGAACTGAATTTAATTGAAGAAGGCGACTATGTTATCGCGTACAATGGAGCGCTTGTTCAAAATACGCATACAAATGAAGTGGTCTCAGAGCTGTCTCTCGGCTATGATGATTTGACTTCATTATATGACCTGAGCTTAGAGCTGAAGACGCCGATGCATTTCTTTGACTCATCTCATTTGTATACGCCTAACCGGGATATTAGCGAATTTACCGTATATGAATCCTATGTGACACAGGTGCCGCTTCATTTCCGCAAGATTGACGAGGTGCCAAAAGATATCCTCATCCCGAAAGTGATGTTTATTGATCAACCGGAGAACTTAAGCCGCGTCATTACATCGATTCCAAAAGACGTGTGTGAAAAATATACAATGGTCAGAAGCGCGCCGTTCTTTTACGAAATTCTGCACCCGGAAGCCAGCAAAGGAAATGCTGTACGCCAGCTGGCACAGCTGCTTGGAATTGAACAGGCGGAAGTCATGTGCATAGGCGACAACGGGAACGACCTGACAATGATCGAATGGGCGGGCTGCGGGGTTGCCATGGCAAACGCCATCCCAGAAGTATTGGAAGCCGCGAACTTTCAAACACGCTCCAATAATGAACATGGGGTTGCGCATGCGATTCACGAGCTTGTTTTGGCGAAATAATAATGAAATCCAGCCTTTAAGGCTGGATTTTTTGTTATGTTGTGCCCGGCCGGTCTGTAAGCGCCATGAGGTTTTTTTGCGGAATGGACGCTACAACTTCTTTTCCTGCTGCCTTATAATATCAGCGATTGATCATGAAACTGCAACATTTCTGATTGGCTCTGATACAGCAGGGGCTAGTAAAAATAAAAAGGAAGCTTTCACCATAAACATCAGCATAGTACATTGAAAGAATCTCTTCGTCTTTATGTTGGAAGGTGATGTCAATCTTTTGACGAATCTCTTTGTCTTTCGTTATGCTGATAAAACAAGTTGTTCACAAAATGTATGATTTTAGCCTGAAATGGAAAGGGGACTGAATCAGATGTGCACAAGTCTTACATTGGAAACTGCTGACCGGAATCATTTATTAGCGAGAACAATGGATTTCGCATTTCAGCTGGGGACGGAGGTCATTCTCTATCCGCGCCGTTACAGCTGGAAGAGTGAAGCTGACGGAAGGGTGCATCAAACACAGTACGCGTTTATCGGTATGGGGAGAAAACTTGGAAATATATTATTTGCCGACGGAGTTAATGAAAGCGGTTTATCTTGTGCGGCGCTTTATTTTATGGGATATGCGGAGTACGAAAAAACGCTTCGGGGAGACGGCGTTCATATTGCCCCGCATGAATTTGTAACATGGGCGCTATCAGTTTGTAAGTCTTTGGATGACGTAAAAGAAAAGATCCACTCTTTAACAATTGTGGAGAAGAAATTAGATCTATTAGATACCGTTTTACCGCTGCACTGGATATTGTCAGACCGGACGGGACGCAGCCTGACGATCGAACCGAGAGCAGACGGCATCAAAATCTATGACAATCAACCAGGTGTCATGACGAACAGCCCCGACTTTTTATGGCATGTGGCCAATCTTCGGCAATATATAGGAATAAGGCCGAAACAATTCGAGAGCAAGGAGTTGGGCGGATTGATGCTGTCCGCTTTTGGCCAAGGCTCGGGTACAGTGGGTCTGCCGGGAGATTATACACCGCCTTCACGGTTTGTCAGAGCTTGTTTTCTGAAAGAACATCTAGAGCCTGCGGCAGATGAAACGAAAGGTGTATCAGCAGCTTTTCAGCTTTTGGCAAACATGGCGATACCCAAGGGTGCTGTGATAACGGAAGAAGACGAAATTGATTATACGCAATACACTTCTGTGATGTGCAGCGACACGGGAAACTACTACTTTCACCACTACGACAATCGGCAAATCCAAAAAGTAAGTTTATTTCATGAAGACCTAGATCGCCTTGAGCCTAAAGTGTTTTCTGCTAAAGCGGAAGAAAGTATTCTAGAACTTAATTAAGAGACAATGAGCTGATTTCGGTATGAACCCGGGATCAGCTCATTTTTTTATGCGATGTCTCAGCTTCTGAATGAGTCAAAATGGACCGATCTGCGACGGCGATCACGTGCGTTTATTAGCAAAGAGCAAAAGCGGCGGCAAAACGCGTATGGTCGGAAGTACAGATATGCATTTATATAAAACTTTGAATCAAAACGAGTCTCAGCATCATCAGGCTGTTTTGTAAGGATACAGGTTGCACAAATGCCATCCCATGATGCTGCGAGATTCTTTTCAGCTTAAAAAGAAAAATTTGATCTTAACTCATTGACAAACGTCCAAGACAAAGGTACATTTTGATTTATTCATATTAAACGACTAGGAATATAGGAGTTTATTTTTCGGATTATTCAGCCTAAAACATGATAAAAGGAGTATCGTCATGACAAGCAAAAAGAAACAAATCAAATTAGGGGTATTTTTAGCAGGTACAGGCCATCACGTCGCGTCTTGGCGGCACCCCGACGCGCCTTCAGATGCGAGCATGAATTTGGATTATTTTAAAGAACTTGCGAAAACAGCGGAGCGGGGCAAGCTGGATATGCTGTTTTTAGCAGATAGCCTATCAATTGACAGTAAATCACATCCAAATGTATTAACAAGGTTTGAGCCATTCACCTTGCTCTCTGCCTTGGCACAGGTCACATCAAGAATCGGACTGACAGCAACAGCCTCCACTACATATAGCGAGCCGTTTCACATTGCCAGACAGTTTGCGTCATTGGATCATCTGTCCAACGGCCGTGCCGGATGGAACGTCGTCACTTCATCGATTGAATCAACAGCGCTGAATTTCAGCGGTGAAAAACACCTTGAACACCATTTGCGCTACAAGCGGGCAGAGGAATTTGTCGAGGTTGTAAAGGGGCTTTGGGATTCATGGGAAGAGGGCGCCTTTATCCGCAATAAAGAAACAGGTGAATTCTTTGAGAAGGAAAAAATGCATGAGCTGAACCACAAAGGAGAATATTTCTCGGTTCGCGGGCCACTGAACGTTTCAAGAACGCCGCAGGGCCAGCCAGTCATTATCCAGGCAGGATCATCAGGAGACGGAAAAGCGCTGGCTGCCAGAACAGCAGAAGTGATCTTCACAGCGCAAAACCACCTGGAATCCGCTCAAGAATTTTATCAATCCATTAAAGAACAGGCTGCGGGATTCGGACGTGATCCAGAGAAAATCGCCATCATGCCGGGGATTTTCCCGATCATTGCTGATACCGAAGAAGCGGCACAAGCCAAATACAAGGAGCTTCAAGACCTGATTATTCCATCCGTCGGTCTGCAAATTCTCCAAAATTATTTAGGCGGAATTGATTTGTCTGCGTATCCGCTTGACGGGCCGCTGCCGAAGCTTGACGCAGAAGCTTCCAATGCGGTGAAGAGCCGCTTCAAGCTTGTTCAGGAAATGGCTGAACGGGACAATATGACGATACGCGAGCTTTACAAATACGTTGCAGGCTCCAGAGGACACCATATCTTCGTCGGCACGCCGGAGCAGCTCGCTGACAAGATGCAGGAATGGGTGGAAAAGGAAGCGTGTGACGGGTTTAATATCATGCCTCCGCTTCTACCAGAAGGAATTGAAGTGTTTGTTGATCAAGTGGTTCCGATTTTACAGGAACGCGGCGTGTTCAGAAAAGAATATGAAGGCACAACATTAAGAGAGCACTTCGGTTTGGAAAAGCCGGTCAACCGCTATGCAAAGTAAGGAGGAACGCTAGATGAAGCCACAATATCGCCTTGCAGTTGAACGTGATGCTGAACAGCTTCTCGAGCTGACATTGCGGGCTTATGAACCGATTCGAAAGCTCGGCATTCGTTTTGCCGCCGCTCATGCGGATTTGGATTTGGTGCTGAAAAATATCCGGAAAAACGCCTGCTACGTCATGGAAGAAGACGGGCGGATTATCGCGACCATCTCCTTAAGAATGCCGTGGGGACAGCAGCCGGGACCGTATGGCGTTCCACATATCTGGTGGTTTGCTGTGGACCCCGATACCGGTAAAAAAGGAATCGGAACTAAACTGCTTCAATGGCTGGAGGAAATAATCCTCCGCGATACGTTAAAGGTTCCGTTTGTCTCACTCGGAACAGCGGATAAGCATCCGTGGCTGATTGAGATGTACGAACGAAAAGGATATGTCCGCGCAGGTGAACAAGACCTTGGCAAAGGGCATATCACAGTTTATATGAAAAAACAATTGCGACATGATCTATAAAAATAGAAAAGGCGGGAAAATCAAATGAAAATGAAAAAATGGACTGTGCTGGTCGTTGCTGCATTATTAGCGGTGCTCTCCGCTTGCGGCAATGGAAACAGCAGCAGTAAAGAGGATGACAATGTGCTTCATGTCGGTGCGACAGGACAAAGTTACCCATTTGCATATAAAGAAAACGGAAAGCTGACAGGTTTTGATGTAGAAGTGATGGAAGCAGTCGCTAAGAAAATTGACATGAAGCTGGACTGGAAGCTTCTTGAATTCAGCGGGCTGATGGGAGAGCTTCAAACAGGCAAGCTTGACACCATTTCCAACCAGGTAGCTGTGACAGACGAACGCAAGGAAACGTATAACTTTACGAAACCATACGCTTATGCGGGAACACAGATTGTCGTCAAAAAAGACAATACAGATATCAAATCAGTAGACGATTTAAAAGGGAAGACAGTCGCGGCCGTTCTTGGTTCAAACCACGCGAAAAACCTTGAAAGCAAAGATCCTGATAAAAAAATCAATATTAAAACGTACGAAACACAAGAGGGCACGCTGAAGGATGTTGCGTACGGCCGTGTTGACGCTTATGTTAACAGCCGAACTGTATTGATCGCGCAAATCAAGAAGACCGGTTTGCCATTAAAGCTTGCAGGAGATCCGATTGTTTACGAACAGGTTGCATTCCCATTCGCCAAGGACGATGCACACGACAAGCTCCGCAAAAAAGTCAATAAGGCACTTGACGAATTGCGTAAAGACGGAACACTGAAAAAACTCTCTGAAAAATACTTTAATGAAGATATCACAGTAGAACAGAAGCATTAAGAAACGGCGGTGAATCACCAGAATGAACACGATTGATTGGGAATTCATGATATCAGCGTTCCCGACTTTAATTCAGGCCCTTCCGATCACCTTGTTTATGGCCATAGCGGCTATGATTTTTGCCATTATCGGAGGACTTATTCTCGCACTCATTACAAAGAACAAAATTCCAGTGCTTCATCAGCTGTCAAAGCTGTATATATCCTTTTTCCGGGGCGTGCCGACACTTGTGCAACTGTTCTTAATCTATTACGGGCTGCCGCAGCTATTTCCAGAGATGAGCAAAATGACAGCTCTCACTGCCGCCATCATCGGGTTAAGCTTAAAAAACGCCGCTTATTTGGCAGAAATATTCCGGGCGGCCCTCAATTCGGTTGATGACGGGCAGCTGGAGGCGTGTCTGTCTGTCGGCATGACAAAACTTCAGGCATACAGACGGATTATTTTGCCGCAAGCGATCCGAAATGCGATTCCGGCAACGGGTAATACATTTATCGGACTGCTAAAAGAAACGTCACTGGCCTTTACATTAGGGGTCATGGAGATGTTCGCCCAAGGGAAGATGTACGCCTCAGGAAACCTCAAATATTTTGAGACGTATTTGGCGGTTGCGATCGTCTATTGGGTTCTTACCATTATCTACAGCATGTTGCAGGACTTGTTTGAACGCGCCATGAGCAAGCCATACCGGACTTAGAGGTGAAATCAGTTGATAACAGTAAAAAATATTCGCAAAGCGTTTAAAGATCTCGTCGTGCTCGATGGAATTGATCTAGAAGTGAAGCGCGGAGAAGTGGTAGCGATCATCGGTCCGTCCGGTTCCGGAAAATCAACGCTTCTCCGGTGCTTGAATCTATTAGAGCGTCCGGATCAAGGCCTCATTGAAATCGGAGAAGCCAAACTGAACGCGGAAAAATTCACACGCAAAGAAGCACATCGGCTTCGCCAGCAAACGGCCATGGTTTTTCAAAACTACAATCTGTTTAAAAATAAAACGGCTTTGCAAAACATTACAGAAGCTTTAATTGTGGCTCAACACAAATCACGCGACGAAGCAAAACGCATTGGAATGGAGATTCTGAAACAAGTCGGTCTGGAGCATAAGGCTGACAGCTATCCGATCACAATGTCAGGCGGCCAGCAGCAGCGAATTGGCATCGCCCGGGCGCTTGCGGTCAATCCGCATGCGATCTTACTGGATGAACCAACGTCAGCGCTTGACCCTGAGCTCGTCGCAGAAGTGCTTCAGGTCATCAAATCCATTGCGGAAAAACAAACAACGATGATCATCGTGACACACGAAATGGCGTTTGCAAAAGAGGTCGCTGATCAAGTGATTTTTATGGCAGACGGCCATATTATCGAGCAGGGAACGCCAGAAGAACTGTTTGACCATCCGAAAAACGAACGGACGAAACGATTTATCAAGCAGGTGGGAGAGCCTGCAGAGCTTATATAAGAAGGGGAGAAGAACAATGGCCGACAAAACGTTTCATACCCGTTTAATCAATATGCGGCGTGATCTTCATGAACATCCTGAACTGTCATTTCAAGAGATTGAAACGACGAAAAAAATCCGCCGCTGGCTTGAGGAGGAGCAAATCGAAATACTGGACGTTCCTCAATTGGAGACTGGTGTGATTGCGGAAATCAAAGGACGGGAAGACGGCCCTGTGATAGCGATACGGGCGGACATTGACGCACTCCCGATCCATGAACAGACGAACCTGCCGTTTGCTTCTAAGGTTGACGGTACGATGCATGCGTGCGGACACGATTTTCATACCGCTTCTATTATTGGCACAGCCATTTTGCTGAACCAAAGACGGGACGAGCTGAAAGGTACCGTCCGTTTTATCTTTCAGCCGGCCGAAGAAATTGCCGCGGGAGCAAGAAAGGTCATAGAAGCTGGCGGGCTTGATGGTGTTTCTGCCATTTTCGGCATGCACAATAAGCCGGATCTGCCTGTCGGGACCATTGGTGTAAAGGAAGGTCCGTTAATGGCAAGTGTTGACCGGTTTGAGATCGTCATCAAAGGGAAAGGCGGTCACGCCGGCATCCCGAATAACAGTATTGATCCAATTGCTGCCGCAGGACAAATCATCAGCGGCCTGCAATCTGTGGTCAGCCGAAACATCAGCTCACTGCAAAACGCAGTCGTCAGTATCACAAGAGTACAGGCGGGCACGTCGTGGAACGTGATTCCCGATCAAGCTGAAATGGAGGGAACGGTTCGAACCTTTCAAAAAGGAGCGAGGCAGGCTGTTCCAGAGCATATGAAACGGGTGGTTGAAGGAATTGCAGCGGGCTATGGGGCACAAGCCGAATTCAGGTGGTTTCCTTATTTGCCTTCCGTTCAGAATGACGGCACCTTTTTGAATGCGGCATCCGAAGCTGCGGCACGGCTTGGCTATCAAACCGTTCACGCTGAGCAGTCTCCGGGCGGAGAAGACTTCGCTCTGTATCAAGAGAAGATCCCGGGATTTTTTGTTTGGATGGGAACGAACGGAACGGAGGAGTGGCATCATCCGGCCTTTACACTGGATGAAGAAGCCCTTACGGTTGCCTCTCACTACTTTGCGGAGCTGGCGGTTATTGTATTGGAGACCATCAAATGAGCAAACAAGGGCTGACAGCAGGTCTTGCAGAGGCTGTGAGAACGTCACAGCCGGAGCATTCAGTTGACGCGATTCGCGAAGCAAAAAAAGGATTACTTGATTTTACTGCCGCTTCATTCGCAGGAAGAGAAGATAAAGGCATTCAAAAGCTCCTCCGTCTGATAGAGGATGAAGGAGGCCGGCCCCTTGTTCCTATTATCGGACAAGGCATAAAGGCCGCGCCATTACAATCCGCGATGCTCAACGGATTTATCGCCCATGCATTGGATTTCGATGATGTCCACTCCGATGTAAGAGGGCATCCAAGTGCAGTCATCGTGCCTGCTCTTATGGCTTCTGCCGCTCGCGGACATGACGAGCGGCTTCTTGGCGCTTATGTTGTTGGTGTTGAAGTAATGGCACGGCTGGGCGAATCAATTGGCAGCCGCCACTACGAAAAGGGCTGGCATAATACGGGAACGCTTGGTGCGATTGCTGCCGCCTGCGCCGTAGGTTATGTTGAGGGACTGCCTCAAAAAGAGCTGGAAAAAGCGATTGGTTTTGCGGCTACGCAATCTGCTGGGATGAGGGTACAATTTGGAACAGAAATGAAACCGCTGCACGCAGGTCTGGCGGCCCAGGCTGGCTTGCTGGCCGTTAAGCTGGCCCAATCAGAATTTGGCGGGTCCCGTACGGCACTTGATGGAGAAACTGGTTTCTTCAATCTGTACGGTGATTTGGAAAAAGCACAACACACTTTGCTAAACGATTGGGGCGCACCGTGGAGAATCGTAAAGCCGGGCCTATGGTTTAAAATCTATCCATTTTGTTCCGCGGCACACCATGCTGCAGACGCGGTACGAAAGCTTATCTCTAGAGAAGCCATTTCTGCTGCCAATACCGAGCGGGTTGAAGTGGTTTTTCCGCCAGGCGGAGATGCTGCATTGACGGAACGGTCTCCGAAAACTGGAGAGGAAGGCCGTTTCAGCGTTGAATATGTGATTTCTCTTGCTTTGCAAGGACACGAGCTGACCGTTGAACATTTCAACAGCCAGCCGATCCCTAGCAACATTCAAACAACAATGGGGCGAATTCAGCGAGTATATGACAATGCTATTCAGCCGGCTCCACATGCCGTTCCGAAAGGCCGTTTCACGATTGTCCGGGCCTATTTATCAGACGGCCGGATTTGCGAAGCGCGTGTGGACTGTCCAAAAGGGGCTCCGGGAAATGAGCTGTCGGAAGAAGACATAAAAGAAAAATTGAGAGTAACGGTTCCGCAGGAAAAAGCGCGACGCATTATAACAGCCGTTGAAAAAGCCGATATCAAAGAATTTTTAGCTCATATAGAATAAGATTCAGCTCCAATCAATGATTTCAGATGATATGATAAAACCAATCATACGTTTGAAAAAGGAGAAAACCATGACGGTGAATGACACGGTTGTATTCATTTTGGCTGCCTTTTTACTATGGGGAGCGGCGGATTATTGTTTGGGAAACAGATGGGGGCTAGGCGAGCGGTTTGCGGACGGCTTTAAAGCTATGGGGCCGCTTGCGCTGTCTATGATCGGTATTGTGTCACTGGCGCCCGTGCTGGCGGCAATCCTGATTCCCATTGTTTCTCCTGTTTACACAGCGATTGGCGCGGACCCTTCTTCCTTTGCGAACACCATTTTGGCGATTGATATGGGAGGATATGCGCTGGCCGGAGAAATGGCGAAAGATCCGCAGGCCGGGCTGTTTTCATGGGTGTTTTTAGGAACAATGATGGGACCGGCAATCGTCTTCACGATTCCCGTCGCTCTTGGCATCATCGAAAAAAAGGACCATCCGTATTTTGCGAAAGGCATATTAATCGGGTTGTGCACAGTGCCGATCGGTTGTTTCACCGGCGGATTATGCGCGGGCTTTGACATCGGCATGATAGGTAAAAACCTTCTGATCCCGAGTCTGTTATCTGCTGTGATCGCTTTTGGGTTATGGAGGTATACCGACAGTATGATTCGGTTGTTTCATCTCTTCGGGAAAGCGGTCAGTGTGGTTGCGATTATCGGGCTTGCGGCTGTCTCCGTTGAAACGCTGACAGGCATTGTGCTGATTCCGGGAATGGAGAATGCCGAGACTGGGATACAAACGACAGGGACCATCGCCATTGCTCTGGCAGGGGCGTTTCCGATGACGGCTTTTATTACAAAAACCTTTAAAAAACCGCTTCAGGCTCTTGGGAAATGCCTTCATTTAGATGAGACAGCAACAGCAGGCTTAGTGACCTCTTTGGCGCATCATATCCCGATGCTGGCTTCATTAAAGGATATGACGCCGAGAGGAAAGGTCATCAATGTCGCGTTTGCGGTCAGCGGCGCCTTTGTACTCGGCAGCCATCTCGGTTTTGTAGCCGGAATGAAAAAAGAAATGGCGGCGGCCATGATCATTGGAAAAGTAGCAGGCGGAGTCACAGCTGCCGCCGCGGCTGCTTGGATGATGCCTGCACAGTCAGCTGATCAGCAAAAACGTATCTCAGCCGGCCACAGCTGAGGCAGAAGCTGTTTCAACTTTGTCCAATCGGGAATGTTACAGTAAAGATTTCTTGAAAGAGGGTTGGACACATGGCGGGGAAAGACCAGTACGTGTCAAAAATAAAACAGGAAACCAAGCCTTGGATCAAACGATTCGGTAGGCTTGGTTATTTTGCATTCGGCGGCGTTTTTATTCTGCTTGGGATTTTGGCATTTATGACGGCTGCCGGGGCAGGCCGCGCGAAAGACTCGAGGGGAGCGCTCCAAACGCTATCACACATGCCGTATGGATCGTTATTGCTTTTTTTAATAGGTGTCGGCCTTATCGGCTATGTGATCTGGATGGTGTTAAGCGCGATCAAGGACACGGAGGGCCACGGAAACAGCAGGCGCGGCCTGTCACGGAGAATAGGAAACTTTTTCAGTGCCGCCGTTTACGCATCCATCGCTTGGAATGCCTTGCGATTTGTGTTTGGCCAAGGGAAAGGCGGCACTTCAGAACAGACGTGGTCAGCTTACATATTGGCGCAGCCGTTCGGCCAATGGCTTACAGGGCTTACGGGTGCGGGTTTTATCGTATTTGCGATTGTTCAATTTATGAAAGGCGTTCGGGCTGCTTTTATGAAAGAATTCGATACGTCAAAAATGAACAAACAGATGATATGCATTACGAAAAACACCGGACGCGCAGGCAATATCGCCCGGGCCATTATTTTCTCGGCTATCGGCTATTTTCTCATCAAGACAGCCATGACCGCTGATCCCGACGACACAAGAGGCTTTGACGGCGCGCTCGCCGAACTCGCGCAGCAGCCGCATGGCAAATTGATTCTATCTATATTAGCGTTAGGCCTGATCTTATATGGAATGTATGCCATTATGAAAGGCATTTATCAGCATATGTCATGGGAGAGGTGAGCTCTGGGCGGGTCCGCGCCAAGAGCGTTTTTCAGTTTCTCAGAAATCAGGTGGATGAAAGCTGGCGCCAGCCTGTATAATAAAAGCAAATCAAAAGCAGTTTTCATCAGGACTGATCCACAAGGAGGTGCGGAATGGATCGGGAAAAACAACAATTAAGCATAGAAGCGGCAAGGCTTTACTATCAGTCTGACTACAGTCAGCAGCAAATTGCTGAGCAGCTCAACATTTCAAGGCCAACCGTTTCCCGGCTGCTGCAATATGCAAAGAAAAAAGGGTATGTCCAGATTCGCGTCATGGACCCTTTTGAGGATTTGGATGCGCTCGGTTCCATGCTTGAAGAGAAATATGGTCTCCTCGAGGCTCATGTTGTGTTTTCCCCGACACCCGATTATGCAGGAATTACACATGACCTAAGCCGCTATGGTGCAGAATATATGCATGAAACGGTAAAAGACGGCGACATTGTCGGCGTCAGCTGGGGAACCACCATGTATCAAATCGCGCAAAACATGCAGCCGAAGCAGGTAAAAGGCGTCGAGGTCGTCCAGCTGAAAGGCGGTATCAGCCATTCGCGGGTGAACACGTATTCCGCTGAAACAATTCAGCTGTTTGCGGAGGCTTTTCAAACGATGCCGCGCTATCTCCCGCTTCCCGTCGTGTTTGATAATGCGGATGTGAAGCGAATGGTAGAGAAAGACCGTCATATTGAGCGGATCATTGAAATGGGCAAGCAGGCGAATATCGCTCTCTTCACGGTTGGCACTGTCCGTGACGAAGCGCTGTTGTTTCGGCTCGGATATTTTAACGAAGAAGAGAAAGCCCTGCTGAAAAAACAGGCCGTCGGGGATATTTGTTCACGCTTTTTTGATGCGAAAGGGAATATTTGCAGCAGTGCCATCAATGACCGGACCATCGGTGTTGAGCTTGAAGACCTCAGACTGAAGGAACGCTCGATTTTAGTGGCCGGCGGAAGCAGAAAAGTATCTTCCATTCACGGAGCATTAATTGGAAAATATGCCAATGTTTTAATCATTGACCAGCATACCGCAAGGGCGCTTGTTAATGATTTGTGACACGTTCAAACCGTTCGCTGAACAAAATTTCAATTACCAATTTACATATGTTCAAAAGTCGGTTATGCTAAAAAATATCTTAACAAAAAAGGAAGTGTGCGAAGGATGTCATTAGCTAACATAATTGATCATACAGCTTTGAAACCGCATACACAAAAAGCGGAAATTCTAAAACTTATTGAAGAAGCGAAAACATACAAGTTTGCTTCAGTATGTGTCAATCCGACATGGGTGGCGCTTGCTGCGAAAGAGCTCAAGGGAACTGGAGTCGACGTTTGTACGGTCATCGGCTTCCCGCTCGGTGCCAATACAACTGAAACAAAAGCGTTCGAAACAAAAGACGCGATTTCAAAAGGCGCCACTGAAGTGGACATGGTCATTAACATTGCCGCTTTGAAAGACAAGGAAGACGATGTGGTGAAAGCGGATATCCGCGGAGTGGTGGAAGCTGCAGCCGGAAAAGCGCTTGTCAAAGTCATTATCGAAACATGCCTTCTGACCGATGAAGAAAAAGAACGTGCGTGCCGTTTAGCGGTTTCTGCGGGAGCGGACTTCGTGAAAACATCAACAGGCTTCTCTACAGGCGGCGCAACGAAGGAAGATATCGCCTTAATGCGCAAAACAGTAGGCCCTGATATCGGCGTGAAAGCATCTGGCGGAATCAGAACGAAAGAAGATGTAGACACAATGGTTGAGGCTGGAGCAAGCCGAATCGGCGCCAGCGCAGGCGTTTCCATCGTAAAAGGAGAAAACGCATCAAGCGGGGACAACTATTAAAAAGCTGACGGAAGGCAGACTGCTTTCCGTTTTCTAAGGAAACAGTGATTGTAAGCGAATACAAATAAAGGAGAAACACATATGAAGTATTTGATTGGGATTATCGGTTTAATCGTGTTTTTAGGCCTCGCGTGGATCGCGAGCAGCGGCAAAAAAAGAATTAAGATCCGCCCAATTGTTGTTATGCTCATCTTGCAATTTATCCTTGGCTACATTCTCCTCAATACCGGGATAGGGAATTTCCTCGTAGGAGGATTTGCAAAAGGATTCGGTTACCTGCTTGAATACGCGGCAGAGGGAATCAACTTTGTGTTTGGCGGCTTGGTGAATGCGGACCAAACGACATTCTTTATGAATGTTCTCTTGCCGATCGTGTTTATTTCCGCTCTGATCGGGATTCTGCAAAAGTGGAAAGTCCTCCCGTTTATTATTAGATATATCGGCCTTGCCCTCAGCAAGGTAAACGGTATGGGAAGATTGGAATCGTATAACGCAGTGGCTTCTGCGATTTTAGGGCAGTCGGAAGTATTTATCTCCTTGAAGAAAGAACTCGGTCTTTTAAATCAGCAGCGCTTGTACACGCTTTGCGCATCTGCGATGTCCACTGTATCAATGTCGATTGTCGGCGCGTATATGACAATGCTGAAACCGGAATATGTTGTAACAGCGCTTGTTTTGAACTTATTCGGCGGTTTCATTATCGCTTCTATTATCAATCCGTACGAGGTTGCAAAAGAAGAGGATATGCTTCGTGTTGAGGAAGAAGAAAAACAATCCTTCTTCGAAGTGCTCGGAGAATACATCCTTGACGGTTTCAAAGTAGCGGTTGTCGTCGCTGCGATGCTGATTGGATTTGTCGCGATTATCGCCTTGATCAATGGCATTTTTAATGCAGTATTCGGTATTTCGTTCCAAGGCATTCTTGGATATGTGTTTGCTCCATTCGCTTTTCTTGTGGGTATCCCATGGAATGAAGCTGTTAATGCGGGAAGCATTATGGCAACAAAAATGGTGTCGAATGAATTTGTCGCCATGACGTCGCTTACGCAAAATGGTTTCCATTTCAGTGGCCGTACAACAGCAATCGTATCGGTATTCCTTGTGTCATTTGCGAACTTCTCCTCAATCGGAATCATTGCCGGTGCCGTAAAAGGACTGAATGAAAAGCAAGGAAATGTCGTCGCTCGTTTCGGCTTGAAATTATTATACGGTGCTACGCTTGTCAGCTTTTTATCAGCAGCAATTGTGGGCTTGATTTACTGAACTTAATCGAAAAGGATCGGTGACCAAACATGAGAATGGTAGATATCATCATCAAAAAACAAAACGGAAAAGAACTCACCACTGAAGAAATTCAATTTTTCGTGAACGGCTATACGGACGGAAGCATTCCTGATTATCAGGCAAGCGCGCTTGCTATGGCGATTTTCTTCCAGGATATGAGTGACCGTGAACGCGCGGACTTGACGATGGCTATGGTGAACTCCGGTGAAACGATTGATCTTTCTGCCATTGAAGGAATTAAAGTGGATAAACACTCCACCGGCGGCGTCGGCGACACGACAACGCTCGTTCTCGCCCCGCTAGTTGCGGCTCTTGATGTGCCGGTTGCCAAAATGTCCGGCCGTGGCCTCGGTCATACGGGCGGGACGATTGATAAATTAGAGGCAATCGCCGGCTTCCACGTGGAACTGACGAAGGATGAATTTATTAAACTTGTGAACCGCGACAAGGTTGCGGTCATCGGCCAAAGCGGCAATTTAACGCCGGCTGATAAAAAACTGTACGCGCTTCGTGACGTAACGGGAACAGTCAATTCCATTCCGCTCATTGCAAGTTCGATTATGAGTAAAAAAATCGCTGCCGGGGCGGACGCCATCGTGCTTGACGTAAAAACGGGAGCGGGCGCCTTCATGAAAACAGAAGAAGACGCAGCTGAACTTGCCAAAGCAATGGTACGCATCGGAAATAACGTCGGCCGCCAAACAATGGCTGTTATTTCAGACATGTCCCAGCCGCTTGGCTTTGCGATCGGAAACGCGCTTGAAGTCAAAGAAGCGATCGACACGCTCAAAGGCGAGGGGCCTGAGGATCTTCATGAGCTTGTCTTAACGCTCGGCAGCCAGATGGTTGTGCTTGCGAAAAAAGCCGACACATTGGACGAAGCGAGAGCGAAGCTGGAAGAAGTCATGAAAAACGGCAAAGCGCTTGAGAAATTCAAGGATTTCCTGAAAAACCAAGGCGGCGACAGCTCAATTGTTGACGATCCGTCTAAGCTTCCGCAAGCGGCATATCAAATTGATGTGCCTGCGAAAGAAGCGGGTGTCGTCTCCGAAATCGTCGCTGACGAAATTGGCGTCGCAGCAATGCTGCTGGGTGCCGGACGCGCCACAAAAGAAGACGAAATTGATTTAGCCGTCGGCATCATGCTCCGCAAAAAGGTCGGCGACAAAGTAGAAAAAGGCGAACCGCTCGTGACGCTTTACGCCAACCGCGAAAACGTCGATGAAGTCATCGCAAAAGTCTATGACAACATCCGCCTCGCCGCGGAAGCGAAGGCGCCGAAGCTGATCCATACGTTGATTACAGAGTAAAAAATAAAGCACATCCCATGCTGAGCGGGGGTGTGCTTTTTTGATTATAGGATGTGATCAGCCGGATATTCCTCTTGGCTGATTTTTTTCGCTTTTGAAACATTTCTTTTGAAATGGTAGATGAGATAGCAAAGGATGATACAAGGAATTCCGCAGAAAAGTGCGATTCTTTGATTGGGATCAAAAGCAAGACCGATACAAGAAGCAGAACATAATAAGAGAGCGGCTATAGGCATAAGAGGATAAAGCGGCGTGCGAAATGTCAGGTCTTTTACATTTCCCCCTTTTTTCAGAAACCTCTTTCGAAACAAGAGCTGGGACAAGGCAATGCTCATCCAGACCACGACTCCTGCAAATCCAGCAATTGCAACCATCACCACATAGACAGTTCCGGGGGCCACGATACTGGAAATGAGAGATAAACAAGATACAGCCATACTGATCATTAAGGCATTTAAAGGAATCCCTTTCGATGTGACTTTCTTAAAACGGGAGCTGATCATGTTTTCATTTGCTAACGACCACATCATACGGGTCGAAGCATATAAGCCTGAGTTGGCGACAGACAGCAAGGCTGTTAATATCACGAAATTCATAATGTCCGCGGCGTAAGGGATTCCGATCTCCGCAAATACGGCGACAAACGGGCTTTCAATCACGCCTGCGTCCTTCCACGAAATCAACCCGGATAAGACGAAGACAGCGCCAATGAAAAAAATCACGGTTCTCCATGCGACATTACGGATGGATCGCGGAATATCCTTTTGAGGATTTGCTGATTCTCCTGCTGTAACGCCGATTAACTCTGTACCGGAAAAGGCGAAGCTCACAGATATCATCGCGATAAAAACGGCGAGAAAGCCATTCGGAAACAGCCCGCCATGGTCTGTGAAATTCGACAGCATAGGAGCATCCGCCATCCCGTTTAAAGAGATCAGGCCAAACATGGCGGCTCCTCCTAAAATGATAAATAAAATAATGGTGACAATCTTTACGCTGGAAAACCAAAATTCAGTTTCCGCAAATAACTTAACTGAAAATGCGTTGCATACGAAAAGAAGAGCCGCAAAAATCGCACTCCACATCCACACACTGCTGTCCGGGAACCAGCGCTGCATGAGAATACCGGATGCGGTAAACTCAGAACCTACCGTCACCACCCAATTGATCCAGTACATAATGCCGACCATAAAACCGGTTGATGGGCCGATGAATGTTGTCGCATATTTTTGAAAAGAGCCGGTTACCGGCATGGCAACCGACAATTCGCCGAGACATTGCATGACGAGGTACATCATCAACCCGCCGATTACATAAGCGAGTATCGTACCGCCGGGTCCGGCTTGATGCAGCGTATAGCCTGTACTGAGAAAAAGTCCTGTACCTATGACGCCTCCCAATGAAATCATAAATAAGTGCCTGCTTTTCATTGTGCGTTTTAGCTGTTGGCCGCTGTTCTCCTGAAGATTCACTGTCTCGCCCTCCTTTTAGCTGCCATTCATTAGGCAGATGAGTTTCTTATACCCAAAATACAACCTGCCAGAAGATCACTTGAATGGGGAGAGTTTCATTCCTTTTAATGCATGTAACAGAACATGGGCTGCAGCTCTGCTTGTCATATCCCGGAAATCGAGGGTAGGATCAACTTCAACGATTTCAATCCCGGCAACATTGGGCTGTTGTGCGATGTACTTGACGGCTTCAAGCAATTCGTCTGTATAGAGGCCGCCCGGGCCAATCGCTGGACAGCCGGGTGCATGGGACTGGTCTAAGACATCCATGTCAACAGATATAAAAATGAAATCTGTTCTATCTTGAACAACAGGCAAAATCTCTTTTATCGTTGGGATTAGTCCTTTTTCCCGGATCATGTCCATCGTGTGAATGTTCACGCTATGTTTTTTTGCATATGCTTCATAGGCCTGGCTGTTGCTGAATTCTCTGATACCCAGCTGGATCAAATGTTGGCCTTCAATAATCTCTTCATCCAAAAGGCGGCGGAAGGGTGTGCCGTTTGTCGGCCCCCCGTCCTCCGTATTGCGAACATCGTGATGGGCATCAAATTGAATCACCGCTGTCGTTCCTTTTGTTTGTGCTATCGCTTTTATGGTGGAGTAGCTGATAGAGTTATCTCCCCCGAGTATGAGCGGCACCCAATCCGGATGATCCGAAAGCAGAGCGTGCATGGTTTGGAAAATGTGATGATGTGACTTTACGATATCAGTGACATGAATATCGATATCCCCCAGATCATATAGAAGCTCTGATACGACGTGCTCTCCAAGCTCAGCAGAATAGGCTGATGAATGTTTCAGAGCCTGGCGTATTGTTCCGGGTGCAAAGGAAGCGCCTGAATGACTGATGGAGGATTTTGATAGGGGGACACCTATCAACGCCGGTCCCTTAATGTCCTGACCGTCCCATGTTGCGATCAGGTCGCTCATTTTTGTGACATCCCGGTCTTTAAACGAAGATCCGGCTTCTCTAAGAAAAGGGTACTTATCCAAGAATGGCTCCCTCCCTGTTGACAACAATTGTTCCGTTTTTCATGACTTGATGTACATGGTTGACTCCGTAGTGATACGGAATATACATATAGTTCGAGGCTTGCCAAATGACAAGATCAGCTGAGCGGCCAGCTTTGAGCTGACCGGCTTCTTCTCCTTTTCCTATGGCATATGCGGCATTGACTGTGACCGCGTGCCATATTTCTTCTGCTGTCATCTTCAAATGAAGGGCGGCAATCGACATGATCAGCTGGATATTTTCAGTCGGCGAGCTGCCAGGGTTAAAATCCGTTGCCAAGCTGATACATACCCCTTTATCGATCATAGCTCTTGCCCTGGCGTATGTGCTTTTGCCAAGATAAAATGTTGTTCCCGGCAAGAGGACGGCAATCGTTCCTGCCTCGGCCATTTTCGATATGCCTTCGTCCGAAGCACCTACCAAATGGTCGGCTGATACAGCCTTTAACTCACCTGCTAACTCGGCTCCTCCAAGCGGATCGATTTCATCTGCGTGTATTTTTAATCCGAAGCCTGTCTCAGCTGCTTGTTGTAAATAACGGCGGGATTGGCTGACTGTAAAAACGCCTGTTTCTGTAAAAATATCAGCAAAGCTGGCGAGCTCTTGTTCTTTGATTTCCGGCAAAAGGGAAAGCATTTGATCCAGAAATTGATCTGGATCGTTTTGATATTCGGGAGGAATCGCATGGGCTCCCATAAATGTGGAAACAAGATCAACAGGCTGGCTTTCATGCAGTTTTTTTGCGACACGCAATTGTTTCAGCTCTGTATCTTTTTCCAAGCCGTAGCCGCTTTTCACTTCTGCCGTGGTCGTGCCGTAGGACAGCATTCTTTGCAGATGAAAATGGGCTTTTTGCAGCAGCTCTTCTTCTGAAGCCGCCCTGGTGTCCTTGACTGTAGATAGAATCCCGCCGCCCTGCGCCAGAATATCCAAATATGAAATGCCCTGAAGCTTAAGGTTCATCTCCTTTTCACGAGATCCGCCAAATACAAGATGGGTGTGCGGATCAACGAGGCCAGGCGTTACAAGGCGTCCCGAACAGTCAATGATTTCGTCTGCGTCGTAACCGGCTTCAGCCCCTTTTTGTCCGGCGAACACAATTTTCTGTTCATGGATGCCGACAACAGCGTCTTCGATTACATGAAGATCCTGCATGCTTTTGCCTGCACGCGGACCGCTGCTTTCCATCGTCAAAAGCTGACCGATGTTGGTGAGAATCGTATCAATTTGCTTTGGCATATCATCACTCCTTTATTTTTGCATCGGCACGATAATGTCCTGTTCCTTCGCTACTTCAACGGCACGTTCATAACCGGCATCAGCGTGGCGGATAATGCCCATTCCCGGGTCGCTCGTTAAGACACGGGCGAGCCGCTCGTCAGCCAGCTCACTTCCATCGGCAACGGCAACCATACCGGCATGCAGGGAATAGCCCATCCCGACGCCGCCGCCATGGTGGAAGGAAACCCAGCTTGCACCCGCTGCCGTGTTGACAAGCGCATTGAGCACAGCCCAATCGCCGACAGCGTCACTTCCGTCCTTCATCGCTTCTGTCTCCCGATTTGGAGAGGCGACAGACCCGCAGTCCAAATGATCTCTCCCAATAACGACAGGCGCTTTTAGCTCCCCGTTTCTAACCAGCTCGTTAATGGCGAGGCCCATCTTTTTTCGTTCTCCATATCCAAGCCAGCAAATACGGGACGGCAAACCCTGGAACGTGACTTTTTCCTGTGCCATATCAATCCAGCGGTGAAGGGCTTTATTTGTCGGGAACAGTTCTTTTAATAACGCATCCGTACGGTAAATATCTGCCGGATCACCGGAAAGCGCCGCCCAGCGGAACGGTCCTTTCCCTTCACAGAATAAGGGGCGGATGTAGGCAGGGACAAACCCCGGAAAATCGAAGGCATTCTCCAGCCCTTCATCCTTTGCGACTTGTCGGATATTGTTGCCGTAGTCAAATACAATAGAGCCCTTTTGTTGAAAGGCCAGCATGGCTTCGACATGTTTTTTCATGCTTTGCTTCGCAAGGCGCACGTAAAGATCTGGGTTGTCTTGACGCAAACGGTCAGCTTCAGCAAGTGAATAGCCCTCGGGAACATAACCGATTAAAGGGTCATGGGCAGATGTCTGATCGGTCACAATATCAATTTTGACACCGCGGTTCAAAAGTGTGTGATGCACCTCAGCCGCATTTCCGAGAAGCGCAATGGACAAAGGTTTTCCTGCCAATTTTGCCTCTTCAGCCCAAGCTAAGGCTTCCTCAATCGATGCTGTTTTTCGATCGCAGTATTTTGTTTCGATCCGCTTGTCGATGCGTTTCTCATCAACCTCGACGGCGATGACGACGCCTTCATTCATCGTGACAGACAGCGGCTGGGCGCCTCCCATTCCGCCGAGACCCGCTGTCAGCGTCAATGTTCCTTTTAAGCTGCCTCCGAAGTGCTGTCGCGCGAGCTCAGCAAAGGTTTCATAGGTTCCTTGCAATATGCCTTGTGAACCAATGTAAATCCAGCTTCCTGCCGTCATCTGTCCGTACATCATTAACCCTTTTTTCTCAAGCTCGTGGAAATGCTCCCAGTCTGCCCACTTCGGAACAAGAACGGAATTTGCTAAGAGCACACGCGGGGCCTGCGGGTGTGTACGGAACATGCCAACAGGCTTTCCGGACTGCACGAGCAAGGTTTCATCATTTTTTAGTGTTTTTAAGGAATGCTCAATGGAGTGAAAAGCGTCCCAATCCCGTGCGGCTTTGCCAATGCCGCCATATACGATGAGATCCTCCGGCTTCTCGGCGACTTCCGGATCAAGGTTGTTCCGAAGCATCCGAAGCACCGCCTCTTGCTCCCACCCTAAGCATTCAAGCTCTGTTCCTCTGTTGGCACGGATTGATTTTTTTACATCAGTCATATGTTCATCCCCCTTAGTTCTTCATTCTGATGATCAGGTAATAAAGATTCTTTCTTCAGCCAGTCAGTCAAGCGTTCAATGTCATAGGAAAAAACACGGTCCTGCTGAATGGACGGCACGACTTTTCTTATTTCCTGAAAAAGCTGTTTCGTATAGGACGCTGCATGTTCTATGCCTCTGTATTCAACCGCCTGCAATGCGCAAATCGCTTCAATCGCAATGACTCTCCTTGTATTTGCGATCACCTGATAAGCATGACGAGCGGCGATGGTTCCCATGCTGACATGGTCTTCTTGGTTTGCGGATGACGGAATAGAATCCACACTTGCAGGATGGGCCAGTGTTTTATTTTCAGAAACGAGTGAGGCCGCGGCATACTGCATGATCATTGCCCCGGATTGCAGTCCGGGATGAGGGCTTAGGAACGGCGGCAGGTCATTCAGCTGCGGATTCACAAGTCGTTCGATCCGGCGCTCTGCGATATTCGCAAGCTCTGAAATTGCGATTTTCAGAAAATCCATGGCAAAGGCGATCGGCTGTCCGTGAAAGTTTCCGCCGGAAATCACTTTGTCACCATCATTGAAAATAAGAGGATTGTCTGTAGCGGCGTTCATTTCAATCTCTAATTTTTCTTTAACATAGCCTAGCGTCTGCCAAGTTGCACCGTGTACCTGCGGGATACAGCGCAATGAATAGGCATCCTGCACCCGCAGTTCTCCCTGGGAGGTTATCAGGCCGCTGTCAGATAGATAGAAGCGAATTCGTTCTGCGACATCGATCTGCTCCTGATAGCCGCGGGCTAAGTGAATATCCTCGTCAAATGCATCGATAATTCCCCGCAAGCCTTCAATCGTTAAGCTGGCAATTCGCTCTGTTTGATAGGCTAGTTTCTCAGCTTCAATGTAGGCGACCACTCCCATTGCAGTCATGGCCTGAGTCCCGTTAATCAAGGCAAGTCCTTCCTTGGATGTCAGCGTTACCGGCTGAATACCGGCTTTTTTCAAGCCTGTCATTGCCGGCATTCTTTCCCCCTCAAAAAAGACTTCTCCTTGCCCGATCAGCGCAAGCGCCAGGTGGGAAAGCGGCGCCAAATCTCCGCTTGCGCCAAGTGATCCTTGCTGGGGAATGACAGGATGGACGCGTTTATTTAAAAAAGCAAGCAACTGTTCGATCAGCTCAGCGCGTACACCGGAAAAGCCTTTTAACAGCGCATTGGCGCGCAAAAGCAACATTGCCCTGGACACACACTCAGGAAAAGGGTCGCCGACACCGCAGGCATGAGAGAGGATTAAATTCAGCTGCAGCGCCGCCGAGTCTTCTTTCTGAATCAGGACATCGCTGAATTTGCCAAATCCGGTGTTGATGCCGTAGATTGTCTTTTCGTCGCGTACAATCCGTTCCACTGCCGCTCTGCTTTTTTTCACGCGCTCCATACTTTCCTCGGAAGCCGCTGCCTCCTCAAAATCAAACAGCACACGAGCGACGTCGGCTGTTGTCAATGAAGAACCGTCTAAAGTCACCATAAGTCCAACTCCTTTGTCTTTACTTTGGTAAAGCGCCCATACAAAAAGGAGCTATGCTGTGAACATCTGTTTTCACGCATAGCCCCCTATCGTCTATGATCTATGGGCTGTTTCATATGTGATTAATTCCAACACCGAATGTCTCGTGCTCAAGACCTTTAATCGGCGCCCCGATTGTTCCGTAAAGCGAGACAGCAATCCAATCGCCTTCCGCTTCACTTTCATAAGGATTTCCCCTCAAAACAGCAAACCTCAAGCCCACCGTCCGAAGCAGTGATCCAAGCAGCATTTCACCTCTGGTCACGCCGTGCAAGGCCTCCATCGTCGCATGATAAAGCGCGTGTGACTCCCGATAACCCTCAGATTGAATGACACCGCTCTTTTTGGAAGCGGTTTCAATTGCGGCTACTACTTTATGCGCGTCCATTGATCCTACCTTGCCGAGACAGACCTTCCATCCATCTCGCTCCAGCTCCTCGACCTGTGTACTCTCTTCCACCTCATTCAGCAACAGAAGAACAGACAGCCGTCCGATCCGACGCTCTTTGTGCAGTGTCATATGAATCACTCAATTCCTAAAAATTCTGATAACTATTAACTGAGTATTATATTAATTGGTTCAGCAGCAGAAGTCAAAAGATTTTTTACAGTCTTTAACAAGTTAGATTGCTATTGTGATAGCGAGACGCAGACACGATATCCAGACAGGAGGCAAGTGCCGCTGTCTTACTCTCAATATGCATTTACTACGTCGTATTTTTCGCAAGGCATTTTCAAAAGAGCCAGCCAACTGCCTCAGGTGTTGACGGGCAATCAGCCATCATCTTAAAAAACGCCGACAACGAAATGGCTGTATCACAGTCGATGCAAAACCTGACAAAGCAGTTATTACATGTATGAGAATGAAAACAGAGTGATGAAAGAAGGAGAAACAGCAAAAGAGTTGAACTATGAAGGAGAGGATATGCAAGCAGCAGTTCTGCGCAAGACTGACAGACATCAGTCTGACTATGTAAGAGAAATCATATCTGTTTGAATATGAAAACATTCGGCTGTTTTTAATAGGCGGGGTATTTTCATAGAGAAATGTAAGCGCTTAAAAATTTAATAAAAAAGAGAGGCGAATTGTTTAGATGTTCAACCGATTGTTCCGTGTATGTTTTCTTGCAGCTCTTATCATGGCCTTCACCCTGCCAAACTCCGCTAATGCACAAAAACCCGTATTTAAAGAAGTCAGCGTTCATGATCCTTCCATCATTGAAACAAATGGCACCTTTTATGTTTTTGGATCTCATCTCGCTTCAGCAAAAACAAATGACCTCATGCAATGGCAGCAGCTGACCAACAGCGTAAGCAACGACAACCCACTTATCCCGAATGTCTATAAAGAATTAAAAGAAACCTTCGAATGGGCGCAATCCGATACTCTTTGGGCGGCTGACGTCACGCAGCTGGCGGACGGCAAATACTACATGTACTACAACGCCTGCCGCGGCGACTCGCCTAGGTCCGCCATGGGTGTTGCCGTCGCTGACAACATCGAAGGGCCATACAAAAACAAAGGCATCTTTTTGAAATCAGGAATGGAAGGCACAAGCAGCGATGGAACACCGTATGACGCAACCAAACATCCGAATGTCGTCGACCCGCATACCTTCTTTGATAAAGACGGAAAGCTGTGGATGGTGTACGGATCATACTCAGGCGGCATTTTCATACTTGAAATGAATCCAAAAACGGGCTTCCCGCTTCCTGGGCAGGGATACGGGAAAAAACTGCTCGGCGGCAACCACAGCAGAATCGAAGGCCCGTATGTTCTCTACAATCCAGACACCAAATACTACTACTTATACCTATCATATGGCGGTCTCGATGCAACAGGCGGCTACAACATCCGTGTGGCCCGCTCCAAGAAACCGGACGGCCCTTACTATGATGCAGAAGGCAATCCAATGCTCGACGTCCGCGGCAAGGAAGGCACATTCTTCGACGACCGTTCCATCGAACCATACGGCGTCAAACTCATGGGCAGTTACACTTTTGAAACAGAAAATGAAAAAGGCACCGGGTACGTCTCACCAGGCCACAACTCCGCATACTATGATGAAAAAACCGGGCGTTCCTATTTAATCTTCCACACCCGCTTCCCGGGCAGGGGTGAAGAACACGAAGTCAGAGTCCACCAATTGTTCATGAACAAAGACGGCTGGCCGGTAGCAGCGCCATATCGTTATGCGGGCGAAACACTGAAAGAAGTAAAACAAAAAGATATCACAGGAACATACAAACTCATCCAGCACGGAAAAGACATCTCAGCCGACATCAAAAAAACCATCAACATCCAGCTCAACAAAAACCACACCATTTCCGGGGAAATGACCGGAACATGGAAGAAAACCGGAAAAAACACAGCCGACATCACGTTAGAGGGGAAGAAGTATAACGGGGTATTTTTACGCCAGTGGGATTCGGTGAGAGAGAAGAACGTCATGACGTTTAGTGTGTTGAATGGCAGCGGTGAGGCTGTTTGGGGATCTAAATAAGATGGAGAAGCGCCTTCGAGGGAAGGCGTTTTTTTATGATTATTATTGACTAAAAGTAACAGTTAAGCACGAGGGGGAAATGTAAATGATAGTGAGATGAAAGACCTGAATGAAAAGTCCCTATTGTGATTATTCGCCCTCTTGTGAAATCGTAAAAACTGTTTTTTTAGCAAATTAGAACCACTATAACTCCCCTTAAGACAAACCTTTTTACCTATTTATCCAATATGACCCATCATGTAATATGAAAATAGTCTGTATTGTAAAGAATTGACACAGTTTGATAGAAACACGAGGTGTTGCGGCATGCATAGTGAAATGTTGTTACATTCGGTAAAAGCCGACTTACATGAAAAGCAGGAACAGATCCATCAATTAAAACGAGTGCTGCACGAAATTAGGCAAATCAAACACGATTTCTCTGAGGCCCAGCATCTCATTCACCGGCCTCATCTTAACCGGGAGGCATGGAGAGGAACACATGCTCAGCGGTTTGAAGATATTCGTGAAGGAATGAACAAAGCATATCAGCAAATCAAAAGTGATCAAGTCAGCGGAATCATCGAAAGCATAGAAGGAAAAATCCACTCATTAGAGGGCGATGTCTATTCCATAAGACGCCAAATTACGAGGATAGAGCATGAAATAGAGAAGGAAAAACATAAAAAGTGAGGTGAGCACAAATGGCACAGGAAATTAAAATGGTGTATGGCACAGTGAAGCAAGGGCTTTCTCAGCTCAAGAATTCAGCTGAACTCAAGTCCTCCTTGCCCGGCCATCTCTCAGGCAGAAACCATTTGAATGTTGTGAAGTCCATCGAGCAATTAAATGAGGACATCAAAGAGCTCACTGAAGCATATGCGTCCGTTCTGGCCAAGCATATTGCACAAACGGAAAGTGCAGTAAATGCCATGAAGGAAACGGATGAAAACATATCATCTTCCATGAAATAAAGCGCGGGAGGACAAGGGATTGAAAACATTAGATGTCCACGCTCTTCACGAGGGCATTCAGCATACGATTGACAAACTGGACAAGCAAAAACAACAGCTGGAGAAGCTGGAAAAAAGCGTTGAGCATCTGGCAGGCATGAAGGATGCGCTGAAAGGAAAAGGCGGAGACGCCATCCGGACTTTTTACGAGGAGTGTCACAAGCCTTTTCTCCTTTTCTTTGGCATGTTTATCGACGAATACAAAAAAGTGCTGAAACAAACACAGCATGCGATTGCCTCTGTAGAATCTGACTCTCACGGCATGATTGGGGAGGCTTTTCTCTCACACGATGCGAGACATGGGGTCAAGCATGCACGAGAAGTGACAGAGCAACTCACAGACGCAGTTAATCGCCAGACATCAGCCATCGGCCACATCGTCAGCCTGCCGACAGTCAATGATTCCTTTTTTCAGATGGAAACAGAACAGGCTGAGCGGCTAATTTCAGAAACCCTGCATAAGCTCTTTCAATTTGACGGCCAGCAAACCCAAGCACTAGAAACCGCAAAATCAGATTTTCAAACGATGAAAAAATATATAGACCAGCTCGAAACCATGTACACTGGCCCGAAAATTGAAATCACAGGCTACAAAAGCGGCTCCATCCTGAAATCACAGGAAGAAGAAAACATCAACCAAACCTTCGGCGCTATTAACTCTCAAATGAAGCAGGCGGATGATTCACCGATGGAGATGATGTTGAAGAAGCTAGAGAAACATAAGCAGTCCAACGTTGATACCGTGATGAAGGATGGCAAACAACAGAAGATTGAGCGTGAGATTTATGGTGATGACAGTAACGTAACAGTTCTGCAGAAAGAAGCAGCAGCTCACCCGAAAGTCTATGGAGACATACGGGTGATAAATGATAAACTATATAATCATAAAGGATTAAAAAAAATAGATACGATAGAAGTGATTGACGAACTAACTCGCGATACTGCAAGCATCGACTACGTCGGCGGCAAATATTTTGTATATGCAAACGGCCAAATTGTGAGAGAATTCTACGCCGGAGGGAAAAAGCGGCTAGAAGAAGTGTCTTACATTCCAGAGGATAAAGTAGGCGGAGCCGAGTCACTTGATTCATTTCTCGCTGGAACGCAGTATGAATTTATTGAGTGGGTAAGCCCTCAGGGCGCTGTTAAAAAATTGGCGGTCCGAGGGGGGAAACGTGTTGTCACAGATGTTGCTAAACATGTAGCGGAGAAGGATATAAAGGGAGACGTAAAAAAGAAACTTTCTAAAGGCAGTGTTAATAGCAAGTGGTGGCATCCTGGATATGTAGATAATTTAAGCTCTTCCCAAACGGTTATAGGAATAAAGAATTCCCCTAAAGGTTTATCAACTCTTGGTAGCTCAACACGTCAGAATGCACTAGATGCAGGAAAAGGCTGGGTTGGTCAAGGAGCGGAAAAAATGTATGATAAAGCAGGAAATTTTTTAGGGTACAAAAGTGTAGATAAAATGAGAGCTTTCAGATTGCAATATAAACCAAAGGAAAAAATGTGGAGAGCGAACTTCACTGAAAATGAAATTACTGTTGTAGGATCAAAAACAGAATTAAGAAATGTACATGTTGATATTTTAGATTAAAAGGTGGGATATAATTATGTTAGAAATTAAAGCTTTAACTAAAGACTATGAAAATTGGGGTGAGGATGCTGATGATTTCTACGTTTCATTTGAACTTGACGTAGGATTGCCTGATATACCAGGTGCTTCTGATTTATTTACTTTTAATATTATTAGTCCTAAAAGATTGGATAAGATACTTGAAAGTACAAAAATTGAATTAGGTCATGGATATCTCATAATGAGAGATTTTAATATAAAAACTGTCAATTCTACTGTAGAGACTATCATGAATAAATGTAAAGACGATGACTATGATAAGTATATAAATAATTTAGCTCAATACTTTAAATTACAAGGATAACACCAAAAGAGTTGTTGGCTAGTCGCTTATAGTTATACTAAAAGAATATGAATATATCGGAACTGTAATCAATTTCGAATTTAATACACATGTTATATGATAAACAACTAGAGGTTTTTCATGTTAGAAGATATTCCTGGTTATAAAAATCTCACGTCATAACTATTTTAATTAAATGGTTTTCAGGACCCGCTGGTTTGCTTCCTAGTGAGTAGCTTTAGAAGTGTAGTGGTAACTGTTTTACCTTGATTGGCAAAGTGCCTTTCAAGGTTTTTTAATAAAAATAATCTTTTATAGCTAATTCATAAACCCTTTCTCCTTTTCTTTGGCATGTTTATCGACGAATACAAAAAAGTGCTGAAACAAACACAGCAAGCGATTTCTTCTGTAGAATCTGACTCCCACGGCATGATTGCAGAGGCTTTTCTCTCACACGATGCGAGACACGGGGTCAAGCATGCACGAGAAGTGACAGAGCAGCTCACAGACGCAGTCAATCGCCAGACATCAGCCATCGGCCACATCGTCAGCTTGCCGACAGTCAATGATACCTTTTTCCGTATGGAAACAGAACAGGCTGAGCGGCTGATTTCAGACACCCTGCATAAGCTCTTTCAATTTGACGGTCAGCAAACCCAAGCACTAGAAACCGCAAAATCAGATTTTCAAACGACGAAAAAATATATAGACCAGCTCGAAACCATGTACACTGGTCCGAAAATTGAAATCACAGGCTACAAGAGCGGCTCCATCCTGAAATCACAGGAAGAAGAAAACATCAACCAAACCTTCGGCGCTATTAACTCTCAAATGAAGCAGACAGATGATTCACCGATGGAGATGATGCTGAAGAAATTAGCCGAGAATGAAAAGTCTAAAGTGGATTCAGTTGTCAAAACGGGTCATTCTAAAAAGGTAAGTAAAAATATCATCGTTATCAATGGTAAAGTGTATAATACGAGTGAACATAGAGAACATATAAAAACTGATTTCTCAAATGCAGAGGTTAAGCAAGTTGTTTTTAATGATACACTTTATAATGTATATATATCAGGTAATAATATGAAACTTGAACCTGTCGTCTCGCTTTCAGACATTAAAGTGGATGAGAGCGGATATGTGAAATTGTTAGAGACAGCTGTAGATCTTACCGGTGTGAATGATCTTTTTAAGGCAGCCACGGGCAGAGATCCGGTATCAGGCGAAAAAGTCACAGGGAAAGACCGTGTTGTTGCCTCCATAAACTCAGTACCATTTGCCCAAATAGCTAAGTTAGAAAAGTTAATAGATATTAATAAACTTATTAATGATGGGAAAAAGGCTAAGAAGGCTTCGGAAGTTAAAAACGTTGCTAAGGATACGGGTAATGGTGTACCTTCTTATGGAAAGAAGTCAGTACCTAAAGGGCCGTATCGTGAAGTAAATGGATATCCTGTTAAAGTAAAGCCGGGTGCCCAAGAGAAACATATTCCCAATACTCCTAACTACAAGCAAGAAATAGCAAATGGGAAAAACAAAAGTATTTTTTATGGAGATAATAAAAAAGCGCAGGAATTGCTTGATAAGTATGCAGGGAAAGGCGATTTCTTAAAAAATGGCAGGGAAAGAGTAGACTTTGGAAAACCAATAGGAAAATATTATGATCGTAATACTGGTGAATATGTTGAGACTACTAAAGGATTAATACATTATGGAAAAGACGGAGCGCATATAGTACCATCTAGGCCATAAAAATAAGGAAAAGAGGGATCGTATGGGTTATGATTCTTTAATTGAAACTTTAATAAAATATGAAAATAATGACTTGATACTAGAATGGGCAAGTGGGTTAAGGATTATTGGAGAACTAGATACTGTTTTTGAAACAGACAATGGATTGGATGAAGATGATAATAATTATACAGAATATGATGCAGCTGCATTTAAAGTAAATGATATTTTAGCTCATCCTACTAGTGAAGAAAGTAGTTTATATAATTGGTTAATACAAAAGAAAGGTTCATTAGTTGAAATTTCACTTTATGATGATCCGCCAAGTGCAGTTTTTTTAACTGACGGAGAAAGTATATGGAAAAGGGATAGTCAAAAATAAAACATATACCTTGATGGGCTAAATTGCCTTTCAAGGTTTTTTACTTTTATATTAAGTCAGCTGATATATTTGATAGTATTTTCAGGAAAATAAAACAAAATATACAAAAATGGCTTCCCTCTATAACAAAGCAGTCCTCAATAAGTAATTCCCTTTAGTCAACACCAAAAATGAAAGCGTTGACATCCTCTGAATCTAGTGCTAAAGTATACCTACAAACAAATAAAACGACCCGTCAGGATTGTTACTGCGAAAGCAGGCAAAACCTAAATGGTGCAGGTGCAGGAGGAGACTCTCGCAATCTGTGTCGTTTAGGTTTTTTTTATTCTCTTTTAGGAGGTGATGCGGCAGTTGATACAAAAAAAGCTGGTGAAAGGCGGCCACCTTTCATCCAGCAGTCCCCCCATAAAAAGGAGGTATACACATGGATTATGATAAATTATCGAAAGACATATTACAACTCGTAGGCGGGGAAGAAAATGTTCAGCGCGTGATTCACTGCATGACGAGACTGCGTTTTAATCTTCATGACAACGCGAAGGCAGATCGCAGTCAGCTGGAGCAGCTGCCGGGGGTGATGGGCACCAATATCAGCGGCGAGCAGTTTCAAATCATTATCGGAAACGATGTGCCGAAGGTGTATCAGGCGATTGTGCGGCACAGCAATCTCAGTGATGAAAAGAGCGTTGGTTCATCTTCTCAGAAAATGAATGTGCTGAGTGCGGTCTTTGATGTGATTTCTGGTGTGTTTACTCCGATTCTGCCTGCGATTGCGGGAGCGGGGATGATCAAAGGGCTTGTTGCGCTGGCAGTTACGTTTGGCTGGATGGCGGAGAAGAGCCAGGTTCATGTCATTTTGACGGCTGTCGGTGATGGCGCGTTCTACTTCCTGCCGCTCCTGCTTGCGATGAGTGCGGCGAGAAAATTCGGAAGCAATCCGTACGTAGCGGCAGCCATTGCGGCGGCGATTCTGCACCCGGATTTGACAGCCCTGCTCGGTGCGGGGAAACCGATTTCCTTTATCGGGCTTCCTGTAACCGCTGCCACTTATTCGTCAACAGTCATCCCGATTTTGCTGGCGATTTGGATTGCTTCCTACGTGGAAAAATGGATTGACCGTTTTACACACTCGTCTCTCAAATTGATTGTGGTTCCGACGTTGACATTATTGATTGTCGTGCCGCTGACATTGATTACAGTCGGTCCGCTTGGCGCTATTTTAGGAGAATACTTGTCTTCTGGGGTCAATTATTTGTTTGATCATGCAGGGCTTGTGGCGATGATTTTGCTGGCGGGAACATTCTCTTTAATCATTATGACGGGCATGCATTATGCCTTTGTGCCAATTATGATCAACAACATTGCTCAAAACGGACACGATTATTTACTGCCGGCTATGTTTTTGGCGAATATGGGGCAGGCCGGGGCATCATTTGCCGTCTTCCTTCGCTCCAGAAACAAAAAATTTAAATCACTCGCGCTTACCACGAGCATCACGGCGCTGATGGGGATCACAGAACCTGCGATGTACGGCGTGAATATGCGTTTGAAGAAGCCGTTTGCGGCCGCTTTGATTGGCGGTGCAGCAGGTGGCGCGTTTTACGGCATGACGGGTGTTGCTTCCTATATCGTCGGTGGGAATGCAGGACTGCCGAGCATCCCTGTCTTTATCGGGCCAACGTTTATTTACGCGATGCTCGGTCTCGTGATTGCATTTGTGGCGGGAACAGCAGCTGCGTATTTGCTTGGATTCGAGGATGTGTCTTCTGACGGCAGCCAGCAGCCGGCAGTGCATGAAGGCAGCGGAGAAATCATTCACAGCCCGATTAAGGGAGAAGTGAAAGCCTTAAGCGAAGTCAAAGATGGGGTGTTTTCTGCCGGGATCATGGGAAAAGGATTTGCTATAGAGCCAGAAGAAGGAGAAGTGGTCTCGCCTGTTCATGGAAGTGTTACCACCATTTTTAAAACAAAACACGCCATTGGCATTACGAGTGATCAGGGAGCTGAAATTCTCATACACATTGGATTGGACACGGTGAAGCTGGAGGGACAATGGTTCACGGCTCACGTCAAAGAAGGCGACAAGGTCGCACCGGGAGATCCGCTCGTGTCCTTTGATCTGGAGCAAATCAAAGCCGCGGGATATGACGTCATTACCCCGGTGATCGTGACCAATACAGACCAATATTCGTTTTCACCGGTGAAAGAGATCGGTAAAGTGCAGACAAAAGAAGCGCTGCTTGCTTTATCTTAAAAAACTGATGGGGTGATCAATATGAGTTCAAATGCAAAACGATTTCCAGAAGGATTTTTATGGGGCGGCGCGGTTGCTGCCAACCAAGTGGAGGGTGCTTATAACGAGGGCGGTAAGGGGCTTTCGACAGCTGACGTATCGCCGAACGGCATCATGTCTCCATATGATGAATCAATGACTTCCTTGAATCTGTATCACAACGGGATTGACTTTTATCATCGTTATAAAGAGGATATCGCTTTGTTTGCGGAAATGGGTTTTAAAGCGTTCCGTACATCAATAGCATGGACCAGAATTTTTCCGAATGGCGATGAAGAGGAGCCAAATGAAGAAGGTCTTAGATTTTATGATGATCTGTTTGATGAGCTGTTAAAGCATCATATTGAGCCTGTCGTAACCATCTCTCATTATGAAATGCCGCTCGGTTTAGTGAAGAAGTATGGCGGCTGGAAGAATCGCAAAGTCATAGAGTTTTATGAACGCTATGCCAAAACTGTATTCCAACGCTATCAACACAAAGTGAAGTATTGGATGACGTTCAATGAAATTAATGTGGTGCTCCATGCCCCGTTTACCGGAGGCGGTCTTGTCTTTGAAGAAGGAGAAAACAAACGAAACGCGATGTACCAGGCGGCACACCACCAATTTGTCGCCAGTGCTCTTGCTGTCAAAGCGGGTCACGAAATCATTCCTGATTCGAAAATCGGCTGTATGATAGCGGCCACGACAACCTATCCGATGACCTCTAAGCCGGAGGATGTCTTCGCGGCAATGGAGAACGAGCGCAAAACACTATTCTTCTCAGATGTTCAGGCAAGAGGCGCGTACCCGGGATATATGAAACGCTATCTGGCTGAAAACAATATTGAAATTGAAATGGCTGAAGGCGATGAAGAGCTCTTGAAAAAACATACGGTAGATTACATTGGATTCAGCTACTACATGTCGATGGCGGCGAGCACTGATCCGGAAGAGCTTGCAAAATCAGGCGGCAACCTGCTGGGCGGAGTTAAAAACCCTTACCTGAAATCATCAGAATGGGGCTGGCAGATTGACCCGAAAGGCTTGCGTATTACGCTCAACACATTATACGACCGCTATCAGAAGCCGCTGTTCATTGTTGAAAACGGCCTTGGCGCTGTAGACCAAGTTGAGGATGACGGCACAATTCAGGACGATTACAGAATCAACTATCTGCGTGATCATTTAATTGAAGTGCGCGAAGCCATTGCGGACGGCGTTGAATTAATCGGATACACATCATGGGGGCCAATTGACCTTGTCAGTGCATCTACTGCGGAAATGAAAAAACGCTACGGCTTCATTTATGTGGACCGGGACAATGAAGGAAATGGAACATTAAACCGCATCAAGAAAAAAAGCTTCAACTGGTATCAGCAGGTCATCGCTACAAACGGAGAGAGTCTCTGACAACTTTTTGAAAACTCATGCGCTTCAATTGACAATAACGAAAAGCAGGTGGACAATAAAAGAGAAAGATGAACCACCCACAGTCCGAAAGGCGGGAAGAGCATGTTTAACAAAATGTTAGTTGCGATTGACGGATCAGATATGAGTGAAAAAGCGCTTGATGCCGCAGTGCATTTGGCCAAAGAGCAGCAAGCGGAACTAAGCATTCTTCATGTGGGGAGAGAAGCCGTCGTCACCACTTCTTCTCTGACGGGAATTGTCTATGTGCCTGAACATTTTATTGATGAAATCAGGAGCGAGGTTAAAAAAGAAGGCCTGAAAATCCTAGAGAACGCAAAAGAAAAAGCAGCCGGAAACGGTGTTCAAGCTGAAATCATTTATGCGAATGGCGAGCCGGCACATGAAATACTAAATCATGCAAAAGAGAAAGGCATCAGCCTGATCATCGTTGGCAGCCGGGGGATCAGCGGACTGAAAGAAATGATGCTTGGAAGCGTCAGCCATAAAGTGTCTCAATTATCAACCTGCCCGGTTTTGATTGTTCGATAGATTTATTGAAAAAGCGCCCCTTGGGCGCTTTTTTTATCTATTAGAAAATGTAACTAATAATATATCTCGATGCGCGCCATCTGCATTGGCAGTGCCGACTGGTGTAACCGCATGAAAGACCTTTTGCCCGAGAACGAGTGTTTCAAGCGGGTTCGTCAGCCGCAGTACTTTATCAATTTGTTTGACAGATGGAGCAATCAAGTTATCTCCGCCGATGGCATCCTCGCTCAGCTGAAATAGATGGACGAAAACAAGCGGTTCATCGTCACGATGCAGCCAAATGGGTGAGCTGTATGAAGGCGCGTCAGGTGTCACTTGATATCTGACTTGGTGGAGCCCGACGATCACTTCTTTCTCCCAATCTACAAAATCGGTTTGGCGCGCCATTTCTACATTTGAATGTATCATTTGCTGCGTAATAGGATGCTGTAGAAACTCATCTGATATTTTTTCAAATTGTCTGACGATACCACCGTCATCATAATTATATTCTTTTGATTGGAAATATCCATTATCCGGATCTAATTCAAGAGTGTCGGAGTGAGGAGCCAAAATGTAGCGGGAATGCGCTCTGTAACGGCCGCCTCCTTTAGGATCAGCTTTCAAAGCGTCATATGTAAGCTGTAATTTGCGGACTGCGGCGTCTGTAGTTTTTTGCCGGTAGAAATCTGCTGGAATATACGAATAGCCGTTTTCCTTTAAAAAAGAAGCATAATGAGAAATATCGGATGTTAACTCTTTTTGTACGTTTGAAACTTGAACCATATGAATCTCTCCTTAAAAAGTAGATGATTTTTTTAGTAATTTCCTGTATGATAGAAAATGTGGAAAATAGAGGATGTAGTACAATGCTAAATTATTTGTAATATATTGTCAAATAATAATATTCAGATTATTACAAATTACCAAAATGAAAAAAGGCAGAATGTAAAATGATGAAGAAAAAGAATATAATGATCACTGGGGCAAATAGTGGAATCGGCTTTGCGGCAGTAAAGCAATTTCTTACAGAAGGCTTTCGAGTAGTTGGAGTGGATATTCAAACGAATAAAATGTCAGAATTTATAGTAAACAGTGAGTTTCACATGGAAAAAGCAGACTTGTCTGATGTCCAGCAGGCGGAATCTTTGATGCCAAAACTTGAACAAAGCCGATTGATCCCGGATATTTTGATCAATGCAGCAGGGATAAGAGAAATCACCCCTGTTCTTGAATTATCGGCAGAATCATTCAAAAAGGTCATAGACATTAATCTCACGGCAGCCTTTATTCTTTCCCGAGATGCGGCAAGGCTGTGGTCAAAGCTGGGAAAACGAGGCTGTATAATCAACATCGCCTCTGTGTCCGGTCTGATGGCAGAGCCTGCGCGGGCTGCCTATGTGTCTTCCAAGCACGCGGTCATCGGACTGACGAAGCAGCTCGCTATGGAATTCGGATCAAAGGGGATCAGGGTGAATAGCATTTCACCGGGCGTGATCCAAACAGAATTAACGGAAGAGTATTTTCAAGACGATGAATTGGTTCAGCTGATCAAGGATAACCATGCCCTTCATACATGGGGGCAGCCGAGTGATATTGTTTCCTGTATGAAGTATTTGGCTTCTGATGAGGCGCACTTTATTACAGGTTCAAACTTTGTCATAGACGGCGGCTGGACGGCCGGCAAGAAACTATAAAAAAAGGGAAAAGCACCTTGCAGTTGGGGTGCTTTTCCCTATACATAACTGGAGGTAGAATACGCTTGATGCAGCAAGATCTCTCAATCACACCAAAACAAAAATCAACAGCCGTAATCAAAATGGTCATCTCTATGGTGATTTTCGGCTCCATCGGCTTTTTCTCAGAGCATACCAATTTGCCGTCATTTGAATTGGTCTTTGTCCGCTGCCTTTGCGCGACGCTATTTTTAAGCTTTTGCTGGCTGGCGTCCGGCCAATATAAAACTGAAAAATGGAGAAAGAGAGACGTGCTGCAAACATTGGCGTGCGGTTTCTTTCTTGTATTCAACTGGGTGTTCTTATTTAAGTCTTTTGAAGAAACGTCCGTTACAATTGCTATCTCCGTTTATCACCTAGCACCGGTGCTTGTTCTTCTCCTGGGAAGCATCATCTACAGAGAGAGACTACATGTCATCTCCGTCAGCTCCATTATCATCTGTTTTCTGGGAACTGCGCTGATTTCCGGGATTAACGGCAGTACTTCATTGACACAGCTGATGGGATCAGGGATCATTTGGGCCGTTCTCGCCGCACTGTTTTATGCGTTCACCACTTTATTGGGAAAAGGCATTCAAAACCTCAGCCCTTACACGACTACCTTCCTGCAAACGGGTTTAGGAGTTATCATCCTGATTCCGTTTATTCACTTCGGCGCTTTTGCTGACCTGTCTCAGGGAAACTGGATTATGGTGGTATCTACCGGTATTATTCATACGGGTATTGTATATTTGTTATTTTTTGACAGCTTGCGATTTTTATCAACGAAATTTATTTCAATCATTGTCTTTCTTGACCCCGCTGTCGCGATCGTGCTCGATACCGTCTTCACAGGTTTCCGCCCTGACCTCTATCAAACGCTCGGCATCGTGCTGATCTTTGCGGGCATGGCCTTGACGCTTGTCAGGAGGCGGGGGAAGGAGAATGTGGCAGCTGAAGGTACGGATATTGAACAAATCCAATAATGAAAAAATGTAAAAAGGCCTATGCGGCCTTTTTTTGATTCTTAAAATAATATAAACATTCCAGAAAAATATTGTAATCCTATTCCAATGACGCTAACATGTTAAATCAATAATACAATTATTTCAAATTCTTGGTGGGGAAAAAGGCTTTCACAATTGCGGTAAGGGGAAAAGTGAATGTACTATTTTATGAAATATCAACTCTTAATGACTATGATTGGCTTGAAAAAGAATATAAAACAATAGAGTATATAATATTCGATGTATTGAAAAATATAGAAAATGAACAATATGAAATATACTCTTACTCGGTATCAAAAATGATAGCAATGATTGTATATACTCTGCGAATTTAAAAACTAATACTTTGTTTAATTATAAAAAAATTTCTTTTATGAAAACATCAGCAGAAGAATTTAAAACATAATTGTTGCTCATGAGAATATCATTTTATTGAAAAAAAAATGTTGAGTTAAAAGATATATTGAGCAGAGTTCATTTAACAGAAAAAACACTTGTTAAAGATTTACTGAATGTGGTCTTCTGCCATATAGAAATAATAGACTCCGAGACTATCAGAATAGGATCAATAAACAGAGAAAATATTCTAAATATCATTTAACAATTATTAAATAATTTGTCTGGAATTATTGATATATAAACAGAGATTAGTCAGGAGAGGAAGAATGTACAAAACAATTGAACAATGGATAGATTATATTGATGGGGGTTGCAATGTTTTAAAGGTCGATTATCAGTTCTTTAAAAAAGAACTCTTACTTGAGATTCAGGTTGTTCAAAATAAAGCTGAATATACGCATAATATTATTTTTCAAAATGTAGCTTCTGTTTATGTTAATGGAGGTGATGGGGATATTCGATTGGAAAGGGCTGTTCCGGAGGAGTTTAATTGGCAAATTTTCGAGATTAGTTATCATCCGGAAGGAATCGGAAACCTATCAAATCCTGTAATTCCAGAGTATCAATCAAATGCAAATTTTCTCGTTGACATAAACAGAAGATTAATAGCTGTAGAGGCTGAGACTGTTTCTTTTGATTCAAAACAATTTTATGCGTATAAGGTTAACGAATAAGAGAATTTATAACCTGGGAGCATGATCAATGAAAAAATTAAAAATGAATAAAATCATCAACACGAACACCCAAGATTGTTTTTTCCATGCTGATCCACAGGGGCGTGTCTACATTGGAAAAGGGTTGAAAGGTGATATCACCATTACAACCTATGATCCTTTCGGTGACGTTCGGGATTTTAGAGTGAAAGAGCAGATTGCATACAGCGATATTCAGCTCTTTCAACAATGTGCAGATGGCTATGTCTTCGTTTATTACGAATCGTATAAGCCGAAGGTAAAGGTTTTTTCAGAAGAGGGAAGGGTGGAAAGTGCTTTTCACTTGCCTTCAGGGGGTTTCCTGCTGTCTTTTGGATGAAAAACAAAACCTATGGGTCGGTTTAAGCGATGAAGGTATTTATGATGACGAAAACTCAAATGGACAAAGTGTGCTGTGCTTCACTTTAGACGGACAATTAAAGGAAACTCACATTGATCAACAGCTTTCAGAAATATATGCGCCCGTGGTAGATGACTGCTATGCACTTGCAGAAAAAGACGGACTGATATACATGCTGTATTACGGAGATGCAGTCATTGCTGCGTTTGACGACACGGTCGTGAGGCGGGTATGGATTCTGTCGGATAAAGAGCCGAACTCAGAAGCATTTTATCAGCTTGCGATATCTGAAGAAGGTTTTTTGGTTGGGACGTTCAATTGTTACAGTGAAGAGCTTGAGTCGTCTCTTTATTTGATTTCTGCCGATGTGAGTCAAGAGATGGAAGAGATAACATGCTGTGACTCGAACGGTGAAGCCCTAGACGTTCAACAGCAGTAACTGACAAGTAACGCTGTTTATGCAGTGGCCTCTTCTGGTGTTTATAAACAGGATATCCAATAGGCGTAGGGATGAGATCCTGATGAATTGGCGCGCCTTAAGTCAGACAAAACAAGACCGCATCTGGTCAGAAGTGAACAAGCTCATAAAATGGAAACCCGGAAGCAGATGTCATCACATCATTCCGCCTGATCCATATCGAGTGTTTGATATCTCAAGCGCGATGAGCAGTAAAGCTGGTCATAATGATGTGAGTGGAGTGCTGAGTGATTTAGAGACTTCTATTTTAAAAGCATTTCAATTATGTACTGGAAAGAAAGATGTAATGTACGCACTAGATTGGCAGCAAGACGGATATACCTTTAGTCCTCATCAGGCAATGCCTAAGGATGAATTTGGCGAATGGCCTGTTCCCGTATTTCCAAATGGAGACTATTATTTCTTTTTTCATCAGGACTTCTCTTGGGGACTTTTGGGAGACCCGTGGAAATTGACAATCACTGTGTTTGGTGAAGAGCTGTTGGAGACAATTGATAAATATCCGCCGATTCTGTTTCAAAATAGATGAGTGTTTTCAAAAACGGAGGTGAAACATGGGCTTTTGGGAAGAGAAATATAAAAATAAAAAGATATTCGTAAGTGATGATGGTTTGGATATTTGTCACGACGCCATCGAAGATTTTCACGCTGTGTTCCTGGAACAATTGGATCGCAAGCCTACTCTAAATGAATTTATTTATACTCTCTTTCAGGTATTAAACTCAGACGGCGATTTGCTTTTTAAAGAATTAGAAGGAAAACAAGTCACCGATATCAACCTAAAGATGAAAAAAAGAACTACTTTAAGTGAAGTTAGGCCTGGTGTTGTCATTGAAATCCCTTTACGGAAAATCAATCAGTTCACATATGCATTAGTGGTAAAAGGAGATTTAGCAACAGATAAAAATGATGATCTTCTAATTCAGTATTTTGATATTTTTACAGATCAACGCTTGAGTAAAAAAGACATTTCTCTCATGATGGCAGAAAAGCAAAGAACCCTTTTTATTGCGAATACAGGATATACAGGCTTTCTTCAGGGGAATTGGAAGGTTGTTTCCAAGGTGCCGATAGATTTGATGAAAAAATTTGATCATTCTACTATAACATTTGTCATGTATGAAGATGGAAAATACCTCATTAGCCAAGACGATTCATTAGCGGCAGAGAGTGATTTAATAGAGGTTGATGAAAAACGGGGGAAGACCTTTAGCAACCCGATTGGGCTATTTGGTCACCTTAGTATTGAGGATATTCTTTATCAATATTTCAAGGGAACCTCGATAGAGGAATTGATTAAGTATGAGTTGTAAGAAGGGCTTTTATTAGGGGGAGGTTGAGGCACATATGAGCAGGTATTGTCTGGAATGTGCAAATACTGAACTTTTTCTCTTAAATGATTTTTTCAAACAATTCCCCTTACGTATCACTGAGTATCATTGGGTCATTGGCGATATTTTAAATATGATGGATGTATCCTCGGATAAGGATCATTGGAACGATATCATTGGCGAGCGTGAAGACTATCTTTTATTACAGGTGAGGAATTTCATCGTATATTAAATGAATATGAGATTTATGTGATATTTTCTATTTTAACTGCTGTGCCTAAAGAGACGATACTGTATGATATAACACAAGTTCCGTTTGTTGATGGGAATACTGACTTTTATGAAGATGATTATATCTCCCCTGTGAAAGAATGTATTTTCGAAGTCGGTTTCTTTGATTCAACAGATATTATATTTACAGTGACCGATGAAAACATAGAAAGAATGTTGAAGGATTCTTTTCCTGACTTGAAGCCTTACTGTGAGTATGGAGTATAGAGACGCTATTAACGGAGGAATCAAAATTGAGTATTTCAGGAGCTACTCCTATTTTGTTTCAGCATATCAAGAAATGGCGTTTTTATCGGGAAACAGATCACGTGCTTGGTGCCATTTATACGATTGAGTTAGCAGCTGTTTATCATTCACGTACGATTGTTGTCATATTCAAAGACGTTTCAGGCGTTACAATAAGAGAAATCGAAACCATATCGGGTCTATCTGATGGACTTCTCCATATTGAAACGCAACCGCAAGGCATCTACCTTGTGGAAGAATGGGAAGAGGAGACGTTCCGTTTTTATTGCCGGCAATATGAGGTGATGGAAGTTGAATAGGGTGAGGAGAGAATCAGCGTGTTTGAACAGCTGAAAAAAAGACAGCGAGAGCTTGAAGAAAAGCCGTATCCTGATGAACGGTACGGCTTTGAAGCGGACATCTATGAGTTTTTTATGCTAGTTGATGGCAGTTTGGATTATGTGCTGGCGAATAAAAGGATGCCCCGGCATCAGCGGCGTTCGTTGGAGAAAAGTTTTTTTGAGCTGTACCCTGAAATCTCGACGGCCATGATTAAAAACGATACCGATTTGTATTGTCACATATTATTGTATGAACAAGTCAGACAAGAGATTTGTGTTGCGCTATCCAACTGATAAGGGGAAGATTTTATGGAAATAACCTCTATAAGCAGTATCGGCAATTTGGACATGATCGTTCTTAAGCCTCACCAAGTTGTTATGTCTTGTGAACTTGAAGATGCAGAGTCGTTTTATCGTTTTTGGGAAGGGCTTGCCTACGATCGAATCATGATACAGGTAATAACGACTGGTTCATTTATAGAACACCTTTCCGAGTATTTTGAAGGACATGCTTACAAGGTGACGAAGCTGGGCAAAAGGGAATTCCGTTTCGAATCCGTAATACAGAAAGCAGACCGTGACATTGCAGGTTATCTCTTTCTACTAGCTTCCATCAATGACGATGTTTTTCTGATCACTAATCCTCAACCGGATAAAAGCTATTTTTCCGAAGGCAAACTCCAATGCCTAACGGACTCAGGCGAACGGATCATGTGGTTTGAATTCGATGCTGTGGACATCTATATGGTTGGCGGTGAGTCATAAAAATAGGGGGAATTCATTTGAATATCACACAATACGAGAAATTGAAAAAGCATCTTTCTGATGAGGATACAGGTCCATTTACATTAAACGAGTTTTCTTTCTATATGAAAGAAGATGATCGTTATATTCAAATTCCTGTGTTTGAATTAAAACTATCTGCTCAAACCTGTGACATTCAATTGCGGTTTGAAAACATTAGTGCATCAAAGCTGGATGACCTTGAATCCATCGATGCGGTTGAGTTGGAGATTGAACCGACTGATGATCAATGGGAAAGACTCCGTTATTATGTGTATGACGAAGAAGACCAAATAAGCTTCTATTGCGGAGGTTGGGATGTGATCAAGTGTGACAAGAAGTCACACTGATTTTCCCCTTCTTGAGACTCTCCCCTCATTTTTATTCCTCAACGCCATTTTTTTCTCCCTTCAGCCATCATAAAGAAACAATCACCGAGTATGCATTAATGTATTCGTTTTCATAGAGGGGGAGTCTTGATGAAAAAATGGATGGCAGCGGTTTTTGTGATGATGTTGATGCTGTGTTTTGACGGGAATGAGAGTGTAAAGGCAGCGGAGCAGAAGGTGTATCAGTTTGACTTTGGAAACGGTTCGGTGGAGCCTGGTTATATTGGTGTCAGGGCGTCTGATCGGTATGACCCGTCAAAGGGATACGGTTTTCAAACACCGGAGAATATGAAGGATGTGGCGGCATCCGGGACTGGTGTGAAGAGTGATGCGGTTCAATTTTTAGCGTATGGGACGAAAAGCAATAACACGTTTCAAGTGGATCTCCCGAACGGCCTTTATGAGGTGAAAGTGACGCTTGGCAATACGGCAAGGGCCAGTGTGGCGGCGGAGGGCGTGTTTCAGGTCATCAATATGACGGGGGATGGCGCGGAGGATACGTTCCAAATTCCTGTCACCGACGGGCAGCTGAATCTGCTGGTGACAGAGGGAAAGGCAGGCACCGCTTTTACGCTTAGCGCCTTGAAAATAAAGAAACTGTCTGATCAGCCGGTGACGAACCGAACCATTTATGTCGGCGGCGACTCGACGGTGTGCAATTATTATCCGCTCAACAGCAGCAAGCAGGCGGGCTGGGGGCAGATGCTGCCTCACTATATCGATAAACACACCTTTCAAGTGAGGAACATGGCGTCTGGCGGACAGATCGCGAGAGGATTCAGAAATGATGGACAGCTTGAGGCGATCCTGAAGTACATCAAGCCGGGGGATTATTTTATCTTGCAGCTCGGCATTAATGACACAAATCCGAAGCATAATGAATCTGAAGCGGAGTTTAAAGAGATGATGCGTGATATGATCCGCCAGGTGAAAGCGAAAGGAGCGGACGTCATCCTATCAACGCCTCAGGGCCGGGCGACCGATTTTACTTCTGAAGGCATCCATTCGTCTGTCAACAGATGGTACAGGGCCTCTATTTTGGCTTTGGCCGAAGAGGAAAAAACACATCTCATTGACTTAAATGTCCTCAGCTCGGCATACTTTACATCGATCGGTCCGGAAAAAACACTCGCGCTTTATATGGACGGAGATACGCTGCATCCGAACCGCGCGGGGGCCGACGCACTGGCGCGATTGGCTGTTCAAGAGCTAAAACGCCAGGGAATCGATGGCTTTTAACACGTCATTTTTTCGACAAAACACATACGCCTTCGTCAATTAGAGTATAATGAGAACATCTGCAAGAGACAGGAGTTTATACATGAGTCATTTTAAAAACTATCAAATCAGTCATGACATTTTACGAGCACTGGAAGGACTGGGATATACAGAACCGACCAAGGTGCAGCAGAGCGTGATCCCGGCTGCCCTTGAACGAAAGGATCTTGTCGTCAAATCACAGACGGGAAGCGGGAAAACGGCTTCGTTCGGGATTCCTCTCTGTGAGCTGGCGGATTGGGATGAAAACAAGCCGCAGGCGCTTATTTTAACACCGACCCGTGAGCTTGCGGTGCAAGTAAAAGAGGATATCACGAACATCGGACGATTTAAACGAATCAAAGCGACAGCTGTATTTGGAAAGTCCTCCTTCGATAAACAAAAAGCCGAGCTTAAGCAAAAAAGCCACATTGTTGTTGGCACGCCGGGACGTGTTCTGGATCATATTGAAAAAGGCACGCTGCCGTTGGATCGTCTCTCTTATTTGGTCATTGATGAAGCGGATGAGATGCTGAATATGGGCTTCATCGAGCAGGTGGAGGCGATTATCAAGCATCTGCCGACTGAGCGCACGACGATGCTGTTTTCGGCAACGCTGCCGCAGGATATCGAGAAGCTGAGCCGTCAATATATGCAAAACCCGGAGCATATCGAAATCAAAGCGGCCGGCCTAACCACAAGGAATATTGAACATGCGGTGATTCAAGTAAGAGAAGAGAATAAATTTTCATTGCTGAAAGATGTGCTGATGACGGAGAATCCCGATAGCTGCATCATTTTCTGCCGAACGAAGGAGCACGTCAATCAGCTGACCGATGAATTGGATGACTTAGGATATCCATGCGATAAAATTCACGGCGGAATGATTCAGGAAGACCGATTCGACGTCATGAATGAATTTAAACGGGGCGAGTACCGTTACCTAGTCGCGACAGATGTCGCTGCGCGCGGGATTGATATTGAAAATATCTCCCTTGTCATCAACTATGATCTGCCGCTTGAAAAGGAAAGCTACGTGCACCGCACGGGCCGAACGGGACGCGCAGGGAACAAAGGAAAGGCCATTTCGTTTGTCACGGCCTTCGAAAAACGGTTTTTAGCCGACATTGAAGAATATATCGGATTTGAGATTCGAAAAATAGAAGCCCCTTCTCAAGAGGAAGTGGCAAGGAAGAAACCTGAATTTCTAGCTAAACTGAATGACCGTCCGGGTAGCAAAAAGGACAAAAGCGAAGAGCTGAATAAAGACATTATGAAGCTATATTTTAACGGCGGAAAGAAAAAGAAAATCAGAGCCGTTGATTTTGTAGGAACGATTGCAAAAATTGACGGTGTGTCAGCTGATGACATCGGCATCATCACGATTATGGATAACGCCTCATACGTTGAGATTTTAAATGGGAAAGGCCCTCATGTTCTCCAAGTGATGAAGAACACAACCGTCAAAGGGAAAAAGCTCAAGGTGAATAAAGCGAATAAATGATGAATGACCTGCTCCCAGTTAAAGGGGCAGGTCATTTTGCTGCTGGCTGACATCGGCGCTGGTCTCCTCAGGAACAAAGGCAAGAATCACAATGCCAATCACAAACAAAATGATCAGGCTGAACACCGCAGTCGAGGATTTTCCGGTCAGCTGGGCGGTCACGGCAATGAGCAGCGGTCCCATAATTGAGGCGAATTTCCCGAAAATGTTGTAAAAACCGAAGAATTCATTGGCGTGGCGCTTTGGCACAAGCTTGGCGAAATAGGAACGGCTGAGGGCTTGAATACCGCCCTGCGAGGTGGCGACAAGCATGGCCAGTATCCAGAAATCAATCGTTGTCTCCATAAAATAGGCGTACACGCAGACAATCATATAAATAACGATCCCAACGTACAGCATTGTCTTCCCCGTGAAGCGTTCTGCCAGTTTTCCGTATACAATCGAAAACGGCGCGGCGACGACCTGGGTGACAAATAGGATGATCAGAAGGCTTGAGGAACCGATCCCTAAATCTGATCCATAGGATGTCGACATCGTAATAATCGTGCCGACACCGTCGATATAAAAGAAATAAGCGAGTAAAAAGAGGAACAGTGCCCGGTATTGCCTGATCCGTTTCATCGTTTGGCCGAGCCGCTTAAAGCTGTTGATGACAATATGAGGTTCTCTTTTGATGTAATAGCGTTGATGGACATGTTTGATCATGGGGATGGTGAACAGCCCCCACCAAGCAGCCGTTATAAAAAAGGACAGCTGGCTTGCAGCCGATACAGACATTGGAATTGTTTCTGCTTGAGCGAGCAGGATGACAGCAATGCTGATGATAAATGGAATCGTGCTTCCAATGTATCCTAAGCCAAAACCCCGTGCTGAGACGAGATTCATTCGTTTCTCAGGCGTGACGTCAACGAGAAAGGCATCATAAAACACATTGGCGCCGGAAAAACCGATAGCCGATATCGTATAAAACAGTAACAATAGCAGCCAATGTTCACTAGGGATAAAGGCGAGCATCGCGGTGCTGGCGACACCGGCTGACACAAAGAAACCGAAGAACTTTTTCTTGCACCCTTCATAGTCGGCGATCGTGCCTAAGATCGGCCCGAGCAATGCAAGAATAAACGTTGAAATCGCAATGGTATAGCCCAGATAGGCAGTCGATTGAGCGGCGTTGACACCGCTTTCCGCAGCCGCTGATTTATAAAATAACGGAAACACCGCGGTGGTCACGACAATTGAGTAAGCCGAATTTGCCCAGTCATATAACACCCAGCTGTTTTCTTGTTTCGTAAAACGTTTCATCATCAGAGCCCCTCTCCGGTAACGATACTTCTATTGTACGAGAAATGGGCCTGAAAAGAATGGAATGCACGTCAATTTTTACAAAATATTTATGTTTTTTCGCTTCAAATCATACTTTTGATTTATTGCTGGGCTTAGGTGCATCTGGTACCATTTAACTATATTTTATGGTATTTTCCAGAAGGCTTCAGCAGAGAGGAGACAGAGCATGAGGCGAATAGGCTTGTGTATAAGCCTGCTGGTCACAGTTCTTGTGATGAGCGCATGCGAAAGTGAAGGTGAGGCTCAGACGTTCGCAGACTGTGATCAAAAGACAGTAAAACAAACCGCAGCCAAACCGATGAGCAGTAAGAAAAAGCAGAATTTCCAAGCCCTTGCAAGCGAAAGGCAGCTGGCCATTGTGTTCAGTTCCATGATCATAGTGAGCGAAGCATTTGATTATGGAATCGGCAATCCAGAATACTTCGTGCGAAGCAGCATGACTGAAGAAGAAGCAGACATTGCGAAAGAGAACCTTGAATCGATTAAAATTGAAAGCAAATCGCTCAAAAAACAAAACAGCGAGGCGATCGCCTTGCTTGAAAAAACGCGAAATCAAGAGATGATCCGCAGCGAAATTCAGCAGCTGACAGAAAATAGAGCCGCTTTTTTTGAGATCACAGGCCGTATGATCAACCTCATCAGTCAAGTCACACCGAAAAACGCGAAGACGACAAGACAGCAGCTGGATCAGCTGAAAAAACAATATACACAATACAGCGCTGAAAGCGTCAAAATCATAAATAGCATTGTCAAAAAGCAGAAAGCGGATAAGGCATTATTTGAACGCCACCTGGAGGCGCTGCTTCAAAAACAGCCCGGACAGCCGGTACTGAGTGAATTGTACTAACTGGTTCTCGCCTTTCCCTGATGATATTGACCTAGTGCAAAAAGAATGTACAATCAAGATGTAGCCTGTTCTTAGTTGATTGGAGGGACATGTCATGAAAATTGCGAAGGTGATCAACAATAATGTGATCAGCGTTGTCAATGAACAGGGAAAAGAGTTGGTTGTCATGGGCAGGGGGCTCGCGTTCCAGAAAAAGTCCGGCGATGATGTCGATGAAGCCCGCATTGAGAAGGTGTTTACGCTCGATAACAAGGATGTATCAGAAAAATTTAAAACCCTTTTGTATGATATACCGATCGAGTGCATGGAAGTATCCGAAGAGATTATCAGCTACGCAAAATTACAGCTCGGCAAAAAGCTCAACGACAGCATCTATGTGTCGCTGACCGATCATATTAACTTTGCCATCCAGCGCAATCAGAAAGGGCTTGATATCAAAAACGCCTTGCTGTGGGAAACAAAACGGCTGTATAAAGACGAATTTGCCATTGGCAAAGAAGCGTTGGCCATGGTAAAAAACAAGACTGGCGTGTCTCTGCCAGAGGATGAAGCAGGCTTTATTGCTCTGCATATTGTCAATGCCGAGCTGAATGAAGAGATGCCAAATATCATCAACATTACAAAAGTCATGCAAGAGATTTTGAGTATTGTAAAATACCATTTTAAAATTGAATTCAACGAAGAATCGCTTCACTATTATCGGTTCGTCACCCACTTAAAGTTTTTCGCACAGCGTCTTTTTAACGGTACACATATGGAAAGCCAGGATGATTTTTTGCTGGAGACAGTGAGAGAAAAGTATCATCGGGCGTATGACTGCACGAAGAAAATCCAAACCTACATTGAGCGGGAGTATGAGCACAAGCTCACAAGTGACGAGCTGTTGTATTTAACGATTCACATAGAAAGGATAGTCAAACAAGCATAATGAGAGCGCTGACATTTTTATTTTCGTGTGTTCGTTTTTTCTTACATTTCAATATGATGATGGTAGGATTGTTACTGATAAAGCAGGCAAAACCTAAATTACAATGAGTGCGGATCATTTATGTCTGGGCTAATGGTAATTTAGGTTTTTATTTTTTAAGAGGGAGGGTGATCATAGCAATCAGTAAGATTCGTTATTATCATTATTTTGACCGATGTTCCCTTTTAAAAGAATCATGTAAGATCAACATAGAAAATGCTTTCAATGAAAGGGGAATGCCAATATGCCTTATCTGAAACGAGTGTTGTTGCTTCTTGTCACTGGATTGTTTATGAGTTTGGTTGCAGTTACTTCTACTGCCTCGGCTCAAACAGGTGGATCGTTTTTTGACCCTTTTAACGGCTATAACTCTGGCTTTTGGCAAAAAGCAGATGGTTATTCAAATGGAAATATGTTCAACTGCACTTGGCGTGCTAACAACGTATCAATGACGTCATTGGGTGAAATGCGTTTAGCGCTAACAAGTCCATCTTATAACAAGTTTGATTGCGGGGAAAACCGCTCTGTCCAAACATATGGCTATGGACTATATGAAGTCAGAATGAAACCAGCTAAAAACACAGGGATCGTTTCATCGTTCTTCACTTACACAGGTCCAACAGATGGAACCCCTTGGGATGAGATTGATATCGAATTTTTAGGAAAAGACACAACAAAGGTTCAATTTAACTATTATACAAATGGTGCAGGAAACCATGAGAAGATTGTGGATCTCGGGTTTGATACAGCCAATGCCTATCATACGTATGCGTTCGATTGGCAGCCAAACTCTATTAAATGGTATGTCGATGGGCAATTAAAACATACTGCAACAAACCAAATTCCGACAACACCAGGAAAAATCATGATGAACCTGTGGAATGGCACGGGTGTCGATGATTGGCTCGGTTCCTACAATGGTGTAAATCCGCTATACGCTCATTACGACTGGGTGCGCTATACAAAAAAATAAAGTCAAATGTGATAAGAGTCTGCTGCCTCAATACAGCCAGGCTCTAATGAATTGTAATGTGAAGTTGTTGGCGTGAATCTTCTGATCTGGGCAATACTTATCGAGATTATATCAGTCCTCTTTTGATTCATAAAAATCAGTTTTTTATCGGTCTGATTAATCCAATGTTTTCAGATACATTAGGCAAAAAACACTTAGAAGACTAGATGCAGATGATCAATACTACGGAGATCATATTTTAATCGTAGATGTAAAAACCGGCAAAGCAATCGACTTTCTCAGCGTTTTCAATGCATCGGGTGTTGAAAGTCTGCCAGTCATTTCATATATCCAATAAGGTCATTCGCTCGGGCTGTTTCTGCACAAGGAACAGCCTTATTTTAGTTTGCCAGAAGGTGTAGAATGACCGTTTTTTATTTCTTGAAAAATGTTTTCTTGATTTTCTGGTTCAGGCTGGTTAACTGTGTTTGCGGCCGGCATATTCATCAATTTCTTGAATTCACCCATCGTGAGCGGTTTCTTGTCATCTTGCAATTCATATCCTATTTGGCCGTTTGCTTCAATCGTTGCATTCTTAATGTCCTTTATGCTGGAGATTCCATGAATCCTCAATCGCATTTCAAGCTGGTCAACTGTCAGCCGCAGTTTTTTCATATTTTCTATATTGAGTTTGCCATCTTCAATGACCAATTTCGCTTTGCCGGTTAAGAACTTTTCCATCCAATTGGCCTTCACCTGGAACCATTCCATGAGTATTAAAGCCGCAGTAAAAATACCGGCTGCCACAAGGGTTTTCCATAAACTTGTCTCTATAATCGGCTGGACAATAATCGTTCCAATGGAAATCATCACCACAGTTTGTGCTAATGTCATCTGAGAGATTGACTTTCTTCCTGAAATTCTTAGAAATATGATGCCTGATATAATTAAAATGAGTGCTTCCCAAGCAAAATTCATGCAATCACCTTTTTATTTTGATTTTTCCATAGTATGCTCTTCGATTTTTAAATTATGCAGAACAAAAGGATTTCCGCCAGGGGAAATCCTATTCTCATTAAAACGAAATAATCCCAATCAAAACCGCCGCAATCGTCATCACAATCGTTGTCCCCACGGCCCATTTAATAGTGAATTTTTGATGGTCGCCAAAGCTGACGCCTGCCATTCCGACTAGTAGATAGGTGGAAGGCACGAGCGGGCTGAGCAGATGCACGGGCTGACCCAGCAAGGAGGCCCTTCCGATTTCAGCGGCGTCTATTCCGTAAGCGGAAGCAGCTTCGGCGATGATGGGAAGGACACCGAAGTAAAAGGCGTCATTCGACATGAAAAAGGTGAAGGGCATGCTGACGATCGCAGTGATCAACGGCAGGTGCGGGCCCATGGCGTCAGGGGTGAGTGAAACGAGAGAATGCGCCATGGCATCCACCATTTTTGTGCCGGAGAGAATGCCTGTGAATATCCCTGCCGCAAACACCATTGAGACAACGTTTAACGCGTTACCCGCATGCGCTGAGATTCGTTTCTGCTGCTCTTTGACATTTGGATAGTTGATCATCAAGGCGATGGCGAACGCGATCATAAAAAGAACAGGGAGCGGCAGCAGGCTGGTGATCAGAGCGGCCATCAGAGCAATAGTCAGCAGCAGGTTAAACCATTGGAGAGCGGGACGCTTCAGCGGCGTAGCCGCTGGATCGAAAGACGGTGCGTGATCAATCGAAATGACGCCGAGCCGCTTCCGCTCTTTCTTTCCGAGGATATAAGCAACGGCGATCACCCAGAGAATACCGGCGACCATGGCAGGAATCAGCGGCGTGAAGACCTCTGACGTGTCCAATTTTAAGGAAGCCAAAACCCTCGCAGTCGGCCCGCCCCACGGGATAATATTCATAACCCCCGAACCGAGCATCGCTATTCCTGCTAACACCAAACGATTCATGCCGAGCCGTTTGTACAGTGGCAGCATCGCCGCAATCGTAATCATATAGGTTGTTGTCCCATCTCCGTCCAGCGAAATGGTCATGGTCAGAACCGCTGTGCCTACGGCGATTTTTAACGGGTCTCCTTTGACAAACGATAAGATTTTGGCAATGAGAGGATCAAACAGGCCTGAGTCGATCATAATGCCGAAATACAGGATGGCGAATAACAGCATAATTCCGGTAGGAGCGAGGTCTGTAACACCCTGAATCATCATCTCTCCAAGATCTTTGCCAAATCCGCTGATCAGGGCAAACACAACAGGAACGACAATCAAAGCAATAAGTGCGGAAAGCCGGTTAGACATAATAAGGTACATAAAAACAATCATCATCACAAAACCGAGTATGGCAAGCATGATATGACCTCCCCTATTCAACAGCTTTTTTCGTAAGCGCTTCCATAATTTATTTTTGTAAAGAAGGCTTATTTCAAATGTGTATGACCTCATCCTGATATGTAGACCTAAAATCCTATTGAGCGGATTGGCAGTTTATATCAAGAACGCCACGGGTAAATGTGCTGTAGAATGTTTCGTTTTAAAAAGGGGGACTAGACATGAGTAATGATCAAAATAAACGTGTAAATGAACACTCAAAGGACGAGCAGCTTGAACAGTACAGGACCGATAACAGCGGGAAGAAAATGACGACAAACCAAGGCTTGCGGGTGTCAGAGGATGAGCATTCGTTAAAAGCCGGGGTTCGCGGCCCGACGCTGATGGAGGATTTTCACTTCCGGGAGAAAATGACGCACTTTGACCATGAGAGGATTCCGGAGCGCGTTGTGCATGCGCGCGGGTATGGCGTGCATGGCTTTTTTCAGGTTTACGAGCCAATGACCGAGTACACACGGGCCAAATTTCTTCAGGACCCTTCAGTGAAGACACCGGTATTTGTCCGTTTCTCTACGGTTGCGGGTTCTAAAGGCTCCGCAGACACGGTGCGGGATGCCAGAGGCTTTGCGACAAAGTTTTATACTGAAGAAGGAAATTGTGACCTTGTGGGTAATAACATTCCGGTGTTTTTCATTCAGGACGCGATCAAATTTCCGGATTTGGTTCACGCATTTAAGCCTGAGCCACACAATGAAATGCCTCAGGCTGCGACTGCTCACGATACGTTTTGGGATTTTGTCGCCAATAACCCTGAGTCGGCTCACATGGTGATGTGGACGATGTCAGACAGAGGCATTCCGCGCAGCTACAGAATGATGGAAGGCTTCGGCGTCCACACGTTCCGTTTTGTCAATGAGCAAGGGAAGGCGCGTTTCGTGAAATTCCATTGGAAACCGGTGCTCGGCGTGCATTCTCTCGTATGGGATGAAGCGCAAAAAATTGCCGGGAAAGATCCCGATTTCCACCGCCGCGATCTGTGGGAAACGATTGAAAACGGCGGCACGGTTGAATACGAGCTTGGCGTGCAGATGATTGATGAAGATGATGAATTTAAGTTTGATTTTGATATTCTTGATCCGACCAAACTGTGGCCGGAAGAGCTCGTGCCAGTGAAAATCATTGGAAAAATGACGCTGAACCGCAACCAGGATAATGTGTTTGCGGAAACAGAACAGGTCGCATTCCACCCTGGAAATGTCGTCCCGGGCATCGATTTTACAAATGACCCGCTTCTGCAGGGGCGGCTTTTCTCTTATACAGATACACAGCTCATCCGTCTTGGCGGCCCGAACTTCCATGAGCTTCCGATTAACCGGCCGGTATGTCCATTCCATAACAACCAGTATGACGGCTATCACCGGATGACGATCAATAAGGGACCTGTCGCTTATCATAAAAACTCTCTGCAAAACAATGATCCGTCGCCTGCGACAGCTGAAGAAGGCGGATACGTCCACTATCAGGAAAAAGTCGAGGGCAAAAAAATCCGCCAGCGAAGCGACAGCTTCAACGATTATTACTCACAGGCGAAGCTGTTCTGGAACAGCATGTCTCCAGTGGAGAAGCAGCACATCATTTCTGCTTTCTGCTTCGAGGTCGGGAAGGTCAAAAGCAAGGACGTCCAGCGGCAAGTCGTTGATGTCTTCAGCAATGTCGATGAAGATTTGGCGCAAGAAATCGCCAAAGGAGTAGGTGTGGCGGCGCCAGCGAAGCGTAAAGCATCTAAAGAAATTCTTACTTCGCCTGCGTTAAGCCAAGCCCGTACAGTGAAAACCGCGTCAACAAGAAAAGTCGCTGTACTTGCTGGAAACGGATTTCACGAAAAAGAGCTGCAAACAGTGCTGGATGCTTTAAAGAATGAAGGAGTTACAGTGGATATTATCAGTCAAAATCTTGGGTATATGACAAGCGACACCGGACAGCAGCTGGAGGCTGGCGGCACGTTTCTGACTGTTGACTCGGTTCTGTATGATGCCGTCTATGCCGCAGGAGGGCCGGAGTTAAAAGACAACAAACAAGCGATGGCGTTTATCAGGGAATCTTACGACCACTACAAGGCGATCGGTGCGGCAAATGAAGGAATTGACCTTCTTCAATCCTCTGTCGGAACAACAGAGGGACCAGGCATCGTGACGGCTAAAGATGAATCTGACTACACCGCATTCAGCAAGACATTTATTGATGCGGTTGCCGCTCATCGCCATTGGGATAGACGAATTTGATCGGCTCCTGTATCTTTAAGGAAGATACTTTTCATAAGGAGCATGACAAATGAACGAAAAACAGCTCGCTGAAGCTTACGAACGCGACGAAAATATGATGATTTTGGTGTTTGCCCAATGGTGCGTGAACCATGACCTTGATCCGATGGAGCTGTACGCCAAAGCGTATCCGCAGCAAAAGCTGAATGAAAGCTTGAAAAAAACCATGGACGATCTGGTCGTGCCAAAACACGAAGCAGAGCACATTCCGAACCAGACTGTCATTGCGGTATTAGAGATGTTCGGAAATACAGATTTGGCACAAGCTGTTCATGAAGCGATTTCCGGGCGATAAAAAAGAGACATTCTGTGTCTCTTTTTTAGTGGGAAAAATCATGCTGTTAGACCTAGAAACTTCTTTCGACTTATTCAGTCTATAAAAGTGTGAATTGCTTAAATAAGGGAATGATAAACAGCGACATCAAAGGAGGAGATCGAATGAAGTGGAAAAACATACTGAAAGCTGCGGGGATTGCAGTCTTGCTTTTTTCCGTATTTGCATATGCGGCCCCATCTTTAAACGCAGTTCAAACGAAAAAACCGACTGTCAGCACCTATACGTACAAAAAAATCAAGGAATTAAAGTATCCACAAGTGCATCACATCGGGAATGCCGCTTTTGAAAAGAAAATCAATCAAGAGCTGAAAGCCTACATTGAACAATCGTATCAGGAATACCTGAAAAACAAAAAAGCAGGTGAACAACAAGGCTTCAAAACGGAATATCAAACATCCTTCAGCGTCAAATACAATGCGGCGGGCAAACTCAGCATTCAAACGCTCAATTATATCTATTCAGGCGGCGCCCATGGTTTAACGTCTGTTCAGTCTTTCAACTATGACTTGAACACACAAAAGCGCGTGACGCTGAATCAGATTCTGAACACCAAAACAAAAGTGAGCAAAACGAGAGATTATCTGTATAGTTATATCAAAAAACACGATGAGCTGTTTTTCCCTGATGTAAAGAAAGAGGATATCACCCTAAACCAAAACACAATGTTTTACTTTACGGCAAACGGGATCGCCATCGTCTTCGGCCAGTATGACTTGGGGCCTTATGTAGCAGGAATTCGGGATGTGCAGGTTCCAGCCTCTATTTTTCAATAATCAAAAGAGCCATATCCGAAAAGGGATATGGCTCAATGTTTCTACCACACAAACAGGCCGACAATCGCAGCACTTAATAAAGATACCGCAATTCCGCTGACGAGGAGCTTCCACACGTTTCTCCCGATGACCGTTGACTTTTCTCCGTCAAGGATCGAGTTGTACGTGCCGTAAATCATGCCGACCGTACTGAAGTTTGCAAAGGACGTCAGGAATGTCGTCGCCACCGCAACGGTGTGAGGCGGAAGGGATTTGAGATTGTTTTTCAAGTCAAGCATCGCAACAAACTCGTTCGTTGCCAATTTCATGCCCATCAGCTGAGCAACATACATCGCATCATGCACTGGCAATCCAAGCAGGAATGCGAACGGACTGAACAGATAAGCAAAAATCGTCTGAATGGTCAGGCCGTGTACGAAAACGCCAAGAATGCCATTTACTGCTGACGTTAGTGCAACATATCCGATCACCATGGCCAGGATCACGATAACCATGTTCATGCCGACAAGCATACTGTTAGAAATCGTAGAGAAAAAGTCTTTCTTTTCTTCTTTAGGCGGTGTATAGATGATATCTTCATCCTCCGGCACGTGAACAGGGTTCAGCAGGTTTGCGATAATCAGCGCATTTAAGCAGTTTAAAGGAATCGCTGTAAACACGTATGTCGCCGGCACCATTGACAGGTAAGATCCGATAATAGAGCCGCTTATGCTGCTCATGCTCATTAAGCCGAATGTGAGAAGGCGGTTGTTATTTAATACCGTAAGCTGCTGGCGGATGACCGCAAGTGCTTCCGTATTTCCCAGGAACATCATTTGAATAGAGAAAAAGCTTTCTAATTTCGGCAAGCGGGAAGCCTTTGAAATCACCCATCCGATTTTATCAATCAGCCAAGGCAAAATTCCGAAATATGTTAGAATATCAAAGAATGTGACGATAAAGATAATTGGAAGAAGCGCACTAAAGAAAAAGTCTACTGTTTCATTCGCCATCACTGACGGAAAGGCAAACGCGATACCGTCACTGGCGCAAGCAATCAGCCAAGTGAAGAAATCACCAATTTTACCGATGGCCCAGCTTCCGACTTTTGTTCCCAGCATAAACCAAGTAATCAGCAATTCCAGAACAATTAATGTCATGATCGGACGCCACTTGATTTTCTTTTTCTGCGGAGAACATAGGAATACAACTGCCATAATCACAATGAGACCAACAAGGTTTAGTAAAAAGTACATGATAGCAACTCCTATGAGGGTTATTATGGAAACAAAAAAAGCTCTTATCCTTCACAAATTCTGGAAGTGCAGAAAGTGTGAAAAATAAGAGCAAACAGAAAAGAACTTGTCCTTTTCAACTCGTTCAAATTTATTCAAACTTTCTTGTAGTCTAGTTTTTTACGGTTACTAGGTAGAAACAATCAGACCATATTACTGATCATATACAAGAATGTCTTTTTCTAAGATGATAGCAGTATTTTATCCTTTCACTTTTTGAAAATCAACCTTTTTAACTATTTTCACAATAATAAAATTTATATTCTGAAATGAGAAAATAAAGGAAAAACATGCTGGATTGCTATGTTGATATGATTTTGGCAGGATACCAGCATGTCAGTACTGATTTTTCTTCACGATAAGGTTCCAGCTACTGGAGATTTGTTGTATCATGGAAACGGGGAAACCCATACAGCAAAAAGGGAGTTTTTTTCATGATTATCCAATTCATTCGTTATAGATAATGACAGGTGTAGACAAACTGCCAGACCTGGCCAATTTTTGAGATAGGCCTAGGTTTATTTGTCTATGCCTTTTTCATTTATCTAAAAATGAATGAATGAGGTGTTTTTTATCATGAAGCAAACCGTTGATATCAGCTTGTTTCGATGTCCGCTCTGCGGTTCTTCCATGGATGCGGCATCAGGAAAAAGCTTGATTTGTACAGAACGGCGGCATACATTTGATTTATCTCGGCACGGCTACGTGAACTTCCTGACAAAGCCGGTCAAATCCGGTTACGGTGCCGAGCTTTTTGAAGCGAGGAGCAGGCTGATTGGAGAATGTGGTTTTTTTGAGCCGCTCCATGATACGATTGCAGAACTCATCAGCCATCCCAAATCCGGTCAAGAGGCATTCACCATCCTGGACAGCGGTTGCGGTGAGGGTTCTCATTTGAATGCGCTTTGCGGGTTTGATTATTTAGGGAAAGAAGCGATGGGAATCGGCATCGATCTTTCGAAGGATGGGATTGTAAAAGCTTCTAAGGCATTCAAAGATCAGATGTGGGCGGTTGCCGATGTGGCGCGTGCTCCATTTCATGATCGCCAATTTGATGTTGTTCTGTCTATTTTTTCGCCATCTAATTATGCAGAGTTTCATAGACTGCTGAAGGATGATGGCATGCTCATAAAAGTAGTGCCGCGAAGCGATTATTTAATAGAATTAAGGCAATTTTTATATACTGATTCACCGAGGCGTACGTACTCTAATGCGGCAGCTGTTGAGCGTTTTACAGCACATGCGGCGCACAGCCGTCCTGTCAGGCTCCGCTATATCAAAACGCTTGACCGGCAGGCGATCCACTGGCTTCTCAAGATGACGCCGCTTGCCTGGTCGGCGCCGAAAGACCGAGTCAGCCTGCTGAAAGAGATGACATCAGCCGATATTACGGTTGATGTTGATATCCTAATAGGAATGAAATGAATGGCAGAGGAAAGCTCCGAAAAAAGGGGCTTTCCTTTTTTAATCGGAATAGTTGGCCCACACTTCTCGTACATATGGAAAGGGGACGGAAACAGCCGATGCGGACAGGTTTTGTAAACGCTTTCTAGTTGGCGGAAATGGGGGATGTGTGTGGAACTGATCATCATTCTATTGGCGTTAGGTTTGCTGATGTTTACGGCGTATCGGGGATTTTCTGTCATATTGTTTGCGCCGATTTGTGCGTTATTCGCGGTGCTGCTGACAGATCCAAGCCATGTGCTTCCTTTTTTCTCATCAATTTTTATGGAGAAAATGGCGGGGTTTATTAAGCTGTATTTCCCAGTTTTTTTGCTCGGTGCGATTTTTGGAAAGGTCGTTGAAATGGCTGGGCTTGCGGCATCGATCGCGAAAACGATTGTCAGGCTTGTCGGGGCAAAAAGAGCGATACTTGCCATTGTGCTGATGGGCGCTGTCTTGACGTACAGCGGCGTCAGCCTGTTTGTTGTCGTATTTGCCGTATATCCTTTTGCGAAAAACATGTTCCAAGAAGCAAACATACCGAAACGCCTCATCCCCGGAACGATTGCTTTAGGGGCTTTTACGTTTACGATGGACGCGCTTCCGGGAACGCCGCAAATCCAAAATGTCATTCCGACGGCGTTTTTCAAAACAGACATTTATGCCGCCCCTTGGCTGGGTTTGATGGGAGCAGTGATTGTGCTGGCAGCTGGGATGCTCTATTTGGAATCAAGGCGGAAAAAAGCGCAGGCATCTGGCGAGGGTTATGGCGGTTTTGATTCGCTGAATGCTGCGCCTGAATCGACTGAGTCCCGTGCTAAACCGGACAAAAGCCCGATTCGGGATGCACTTGCCTTTGTCCCGCTTATTCTTGTCGGTGCAGTGAATAAATGCTTCACCATTTACCTGCCAAAGTGGTATCCGAATGGATTTGATTTTTCCTCCATAGGATTAAAGGAGTTCGGCAGGCTTGATATTTCTTCTGCCGCTGCCATTTGGTCGGTGGAGATTGCTTTAGTGATCGGCATCATCACAACGATTTTATTTGATTGGAGAAGCGTGTTTGCTCAAATGAAGGAAGGGCTGAATGAAGGGATCGGTGGTGCCTTGCTGGCATCTATGAATACGGGTGCCGAGTATGGGTTCGGCGGCATTATCGCCGCGCTGCCGGGGTTTCATAAGCTGAGCAGCGGAATTTCTCATACTTTTACCGATCCGCTTGTCAATGGCGCCGTTACGACAACTGCGCTGGCGGGAATCACCGGCTCGGCTTCAGGTGGTATGGGCATTGCGCTAAGCGCGATGTCAGAGCAGTACTTACAGGCGATTCAGGCTTACAATATTCCGCCAGAGGTGATGCATCGAGTCATTTCAATGGCGTCAGGCGGGATGGACACACTGCCGCATAATGGCGCCGTCATTACGCTTCTGGCTGTGACGGGACTGACTCACAGGCAATCGTATCGCGATATTTTTGCGATCACGCTCATCAAAACGGCTGCCGTATTTGCTGTGATCGCGATTTACAGCCTGACTGGCCTGGTGTAGAAGAAAACGAAAGGGGCATCAATATGGGAAAAGTGTTGTCATCTAGTAAAGAAGCTGCGAAATTGATTCATGATGGAGATACGCTGATTGCGGGAGGGTTTGGGCTGTGCGGCATTCCTGAACAGCTCATTTTGTCGATAAGAGATCGAGGAGTAAAGGATTTAACCGTTGTCAGCAACAATTGCGGAGTCGATGACTGGGGGCTCGGTTTGCTTTTGGCTAATAGGCAAATCAAGAAAATGATCGCATCCTATGTCGGTGAAAATAAAATCTTTGAGCGACAGTTTTTAAGCGGAGAGCTTGAGGTCGAGCTTGTTCCCCAAGGAACGCTCGCCGAGAGAATTCGTGCAGGCGGTGCGGGCATACCGGGATTTTATACGGCGACAGGCGTCGGCACAACCGTAGCTGAGGGAAAAGAACATAAAACATTCGGCGGCCGGACATATGTGCTGGAGCGAGGCATTACCGGCGATGTGGCGATCGTCAAAGCGTGGAAAGCGGACACCATGGGCAATTTGGTTTTTCGGAAAACGGCGAGAAATTTCAATCCTGTTGCCGCCATGGCAGGCAAGATCACGATTGCCGAGGCGGAAGAAATCGTGGAAGCGGGAGAGCTCGATCCAGATCATATCCATACGCCGGGAATTTACGTTCAGCATGTCGTGCTTGGCACGAGTCAAGAAAAACGGATTGAAAAGCGAACAGTTCAGCAAGCATCGGGAAAGGGTGAGACGAAGTGAAGGAAGCAAGAAAACGGATGGTCAAACGGGCTGTACAAGAAATCAAGGACGGCATGAATGTGAATCTCGGGATTGGAATGCCGACGCTTGTCGCAAATGAGATACCCGATGGCGTTCACGTCATGCTTCAGTCAGAAAACGGCCTGCTCGGAATCGGCCCCTATCCTTTGGAAGGGACGGAAGACGCGGATTTGATCAATGCGGGGAAGGAAACAATTACCGAAGTGACGGGCGCTTCTTATTTTGACAGCGCTGAATCATTCGCGATGATAAGAGGCGGGCATATCGATTTGGCTATCCTTGGCGGAATGGAAGTTTCGGAGCAGGGTGATTTGGCCAATTGGATGATCCCGGGCAAAATGGTAAAAGGGATGGGCGGCGCAATGGATCTCGTCAACGGGGCGAAACGAATCGTTGTCATCATGGAGCATGTCAATAAGCATGGCGAATCAAAGGTAAAAAAAACATGCTCTCTTCCGCTGACAGGCCAGAAAGTCGTGCACAGGCTGATTACGGATTTGGCTGTTTTTGATTTTGTGAACGGCCGCATGACACTGACGGAGCTTCAGGATGGCGTCACAATTGAAGAGGTTTATGAAAAAACAGAAGCGAATTTCGCTGTAAGCCAGTCTGTACTCAATTCTTAATGGGAAGGTGTTTGACATGAGAAAACAAGTCGCCTTGGTGACTGGGGCTGCCGGCGGAATCGGATTCGAAATGGCAAGAGAATTCGCCCGTGAAGGCGCCAGCGTCATCGTTTCAGACCTCCGTCAGGAAGCATGCGAAAAAGCAGCCTCCAAGCTTGCAGAAGAAGGCTTTGACGCGGCGGCCATTCCGTGTGATGTGACAAAGGAAGCGCAAGTTGCTGATATGGTGGACGCCATCCAAAAACGATACGGCCGCTTGGATATTTTAGTGAACAATGCCGGTATGCAGCACGTCGCCCCGATTGAAGAGTTTCCGACAGAAACCTTTGAACAGCTGATCAAGGTTATGCTGACGGCGCCCTTTATTGCAATGAAGCATGTTTTTCCGATCATGAAAAAACAGCAGTATGGCCGAATCATTAATATCGCGTCTGTTAATGGCTTAGTCGGCTTTGCGGGAAAATCCGCTTATAATAGCGCCAAGCATGGCGTCATTGGACTCACAAAAGTCGGGGCGCTGGAAGGCGCGCCCCACGGCATTACAGTCAATGCGCTCTGTCCAGGTTATGTCGATACCCAGCTTGTCCGCAATCAGCTTAGCGATCTATCAAAAGCAAGAAATGTCCCTTACGACTCGGTACTTGAAGAGGTCATTTTTCCGCTTGTGCCGCAAAAACGGCTTCTTTCCGTCAAGGAAATTGCGGATTATGCCGTGTTTTTAGCAAGCGAGAAGGCGAAGGGCGTCACTGGGCAGGCTGTCGTTCTTGATGGGGGCTACACCGCACAATGACAGAAAAACACACTTGCTCCGAATGGAATCAAGTGTGTTTTTCTTTGCTTATTTCCAAACATCATTCGCGATCTCAACCACATGGCGGAGCTTCGCCCATTGCTGTTCTTCAGTCAGCTTGTTGCCTTCCTCAGTTGAAGCGAATCCGCATTGAGGGCTGAGGCAAAGCTGGTCTAAGCTGACATAACGGGACGCTTCTTCGATACGGCGTTTCACGTCATCCGGATGTTCAAGCTCACCGAATTTAGATGTCACTAAGCCAAGAACTAGCTGAAGATCAGACCGTTTTACATAACGGAGCGGCTCAAATCCGCCTGAGCGTGAATCATCATACTCTAAGAAAAGGCCGTCAAGATTCAAGCCGTCAAAAATGGTTTCGGCTGCTGCATCATAGCCGCCTTCTGCTGTCCAAGTGGACTGGAAGTTGCCGCGGCAAATATGCATGGTTACCGTCAAGTCATCCGGACGGTCTGCAATCGCGTCATTAATGGATTTCGCAAACAGCTGGCGAAGCTCGTCAGGCGTTGTTCCGAACGCTTCGATTTGTTTTAAGCCTTTTTCTGATAAGAAAACGGCCCATGCCGTATCATCAAGCTGGAGGTAGCGGCAGCCTCTGTCATAAAACGCTTGAATCGCTTTTTTATATGCTTTGGATACATCATGCTGGAAAAGGTGATAGTCGTTTTTATACGCATCCTTTTCCAGTTTTCCGCGGAAAAACAGCATATTCGGGCTTGGAATCGTCATCTTTGGCGTCGCGTCACCGGCAATGCTATGGAGAAATGAGTAATCTTCAAGCATTGGGTGAGTTGAAAAGTCGATATCACCTGTGACTTTAATGCCGCGTGCTTTTGTCTGTACGTTATGGAATTGAATGCCTTGCTCAGGAGTAAACGGCTCAACGCCATCTAAGTTTTCAAGGAAATCAAAGTGCCACCACGCTCTGCGGAATTCACCGTCTGTCACGACGTTCAGGCCGGTTTCCTTCTGTTTCTCCACAATGCGGATGATTTCATCGTTTTCGATCTGGCGAAGCTGCTCAGCCGTAATATCGCCGGCCGCTTTTTGCAGCCGCGCTTTTTTGACGGGCTCAGATCTCAGCAGGCTTCCGACTTGATCCGCGCGAAACGGCGGTTTTTTTCTTTGAAGTGATTGTTGTTCTGCGGGTGTTGTTTGTTGTGACATGTTGTCCATTCCTTCTTTCCATTCAAATATAAAAAAGCTCTTCCTTTGGATAAGGAAGAGCTTGCGTGACAATCTCAACCTTATCTTCAAGAGCAATCATTGCTCTAAAGGATTTAGCACCATTCTGTTAAACAGCGGTTGCCGGGTATCGCAGGGCCAGTCCCTCCACCTCTCTTGATAAGGAAAACCTTTTTTATGAAATTTTCTGATAGTATCTATTATTCACACATTTTCTATTTCTGTCAATGATAGATTATCTCCACACATCGTTGGCGATGTCGATGACATGGCGAAGCTTGGCCCATTGCTGCTCCTCTGTCAAAAGATTGCCTTCTTCTGTAGAGGCGAAACCGCACTGCGGGCTGAGGCACAGCTGATCCAAGCTGACAAAACGCGCCGCTTCATTGATACGGCGTTTCATATCCTCTGGATTTTCAAGCTCGCCGTATTTCGATGTGATCAAGCCAAGCACGATTTGCAGATCCTTGCGTTTCACAAAACGGAGCGGATCGAAGTTTCCGGAGCGGTCATCGTCGTATTCCAAAAACAGGCCGTCAAGGTTTAAGCCGTCCAAAATCGTTTCCGCTACAGCGTCGTACCCTCCTGATGCCGCCCAGGTTGAGCGGAAGTTGCCGCGGCAAATGTGCATTGTGATCATTAAATCATCAGGCCGGTCTGCCACTGCATCGTTAATCGTTTTGGCAAACAAGGCAGGCAATGTTTCTGGATCGCCTCCGAGCGCCCGGACAACCTCTCTGCCTTTTTCCTCAAAGAAGAGAGACCATGACGTATCATCAAGCTGGAGATAACGGCAGCCAACATCATAGAAGGCTTTGATTGCCTTTTTGTACGCTTGGGCCAAATCATGAAAATATTCCTCTTGATCGTTATAGATGCCTTTATCCGCCTTTTCGCCAAAAAACAGCATATTCGGGCTCGGAATCGTCAGCTTTGGTGTCGCGCCACCGGCAACTTCATGTAAAAATTGATAATCAGCAAGTGCTGGGTGGCTCGTAAAATCGAGTTTTCCCGTCACTTTGATGCTGCGCGCTTTCGTTTTCGCGTTATGGAACTGAATCCCCTCAGCCGGGATGAACGGCTCCACACCGTCAAGTCCTTCCAGGAAGTCATAATGCCACCAGGAACGGCGGAATTCCCCGTCTGTTACCACTTCAAGACCGATTTCTTTTTGTTTTTCCACGATGCGGGTGATTTCTTGATTTTCGATATCGCGAAGCTGTTCCGCTGTTATCTCACCTGCCGCTTTTTTTTGCCGGGCTACCTTCACCGTAGCGGAACGAAGCAAACTGCCGACGTGATCGGCGCGGAAAGGTGCTTTGCGTTGTATTACTGTTTTTTGTCCTGCAACACTCGTTTGGTGGGCCATGTCATTCGCCTCTTTTCTGAAATATTGAGCATGTAAAAAGCTCTTCCTTTGTGTAAGGAAGAGCTTGAACGATCAAATCTCCGCCTCATCTGCAAGAACGCAATGTTCTTAAGGATTTAGCACCATTCTGTTTGAAACAGCGGTTGCCGGGTATCATAGGGCCAGTCCCTCCACCTCTCTTGATAAGGTATAACTTCATATTCAAATTTCAATTATCTTAATATTATTACTTTTGGATCAATTGTCAATGCTTTTTAGAAAATACTTTCATCTTCATCGTTATATAAAACCGTATCAAGAACGATCGCGATGGCAGTGCAAATCAGAACGTCTTCCTCGTTTGCAATCTGCAAGTGATAGGAATCACCCCAGCTGAGCCACTTTTTGCTCACTGACATCCGGACATTTTCCCCGTCCGTCAGCTGGAATTCATCCCTCCATAAGTCACCATCGATTTCCCAGTTAAGGCCGGAAATCACAAATTTCGGTTTGAAAAACGTTACTTTCTTCGTTACCTCACAAACTGTTTTCCCGCCAATTGAAATCTCATAGCGCGGCAATAAAGACATGAGTTTTTGTTCTATGGAAACGAGCGTTTTTCCGGATGAATCTGTCATTTGTAATGAATCCCCTAACGAGAAAAAACGCCCCTCTACCTTGAAGATTTCTTGTTCATCCCGGTCATAAATGTGGAATGCATCTTTAAATGAGAACATTTTTTGTTTCATAAATAACTCGATCATTGCAGAAGTCTCCTTTTGGATTTGCCTTGTATGAAATTACGGATAGAGGATAAAAAGGTTTCAGGCTCTATCTCAACATAATTTTAAAAGGCTGCGTCATTCCGCAGCCTTTTCGTTTGAAATATAGAATTAGGAAAGATGCATCCGGCGTTTTTGGCGGATAGCGTCAAGGTCGATTAGGTTGTTGTGATGAGATGCGGCTGCTGGAAGAGGGCTTGTCTTTTGCGGTTTGCGGCGATTGTCCTTGCTGAAAGAAAAAAGAAGATAGCCGCATAAAGCGATGATAATAAATAGGATCATATTACATACCTCCCAAAAAAAGTTTTGGTACTCTCTATTGTACGGATAAAAAGTCAAAAAGTATTCAAAAAATTCTAAATCAAATAAAAATAAATAACTGCCCCTCAAAAACAGTCTAACCTGATGACCTGAAAATAGTCTTGCATTATGGTGATTGTTCTTGTTGATGATTGGTTCTATAGTTACTATCGACGATAAAATGAATTCCTTTATATAACTTTTAACCTAAATTAAAGTAATTCATATTACCTGTTTTTGGATGCCGTTATCTTTCTTAATTAGTTTATACCCTATTTTGCGGAATTGAACACAAAAAACCCAAATTACGGAGCATTTGGGCGGTACGAGAGAATGCGGATTTTGTTTTGGGGATTTGGATGACTGGTCAGAAGAAGCGTTTGAACATTTTTCTGATTTTTTGAAATGGGCTGGATTTCTTTTGCGTGTTAAGCGGCCTGGAAATGATCCATTTTTTCAATAGGCTCTTTGCAGCAATTGCATGCTTTGTCATTGTTTTTCCTCCTCATTTGTTGATACTTGTTTTACGGAGGACGTGTTTAAAATGTTTCATTTTCACATAAAAAAAAACCAGCCCTTTTTTGGACTGGCTTTTGGCATTACGCTTGCTCTTCAAACAGCTTTGCAATCTCAACGATGACATTTACGGCTTTGACCATGTTATCGGCTGAGATGTATTCAAATTTGCCGTGGAAGTTTTCCCCGCCGGTAAAGATGTTTGGCGTCGGAAGTCCCATGTAGGATAGCTGCGATCCATCGGTGCCGCCGCGGATGGGGGAAATTTTCGGTTCGATGCCGAGGTTTTCCATCGCTTGCTTGGCAATGTTGACGATTTCGATGACAGGTTCAATTTTCTCTCTCATGTTGTAGTACTGGTCGTTCATATCCAGCAAAATCCGGTCTTGCCCGTATTCGTTCTGAAGTTCTTCAACGGCGCGCTTCATTGTTTCTTTTCTGCTTTGGAAGTTCTCTTTGTCAAAGTCTCTGATAATGTAGTGAAGCTTTGTTTCCTCTACGTCTCCTTGAATCGACAGCAGATGGTAGAAGCCTTCATAGCCTTCTGTATATTCAGGCGCTTCGTCTGCCGGCAGCAGGCTGTTCAGCTTCATCGCGATTTTCGCAGAGTTGACCATTTTCCCTTTTGCCGTTCCGGGATGTACGTTGTTGCCTTTAATCGTAATTTTCGCGGCAGCGGCATTGAAGCTTTCGTATTCAAGCTCGCCGAGCGGGCCGCCGTCAACCGTGTAGGCAAAGGATGCATTGAACCGTTTCACATCAAATTTGTGCGGTCCTCTTCCGATTTCTTCATCAGGCGTAAAGGCGACTCTGATTGTGCCGTGCTTGATTTCTGGGTGTTTGATGAGGTAATCCATGGCCGTCATGATTTCAGCGATACCAGCCTTATTGTCTGCGCCGAGAAGGGTGGTGCCGTCTGTGGTGATGAGTGTGTGGCCCTTATAGCCAGACAGCTCAGGGAATTGATCAGGTGACAGGGTAACCTGCAGCTGTTCGTTAAGAACGATGTCATTACCATCATAGCTTTCGATGATTTGCGGATTCACGTTTTTGCCGGTAAAGTCTGTAGCGGTGTCGACGTGAGCGAGAAAGCCGATTGTCGGCACGTCTTTTTCAGTATTGGAGGGGAGCGTCGCCATGACATAGCCGTTTTCATCAATGGCTGCATCCTGCATGCCGATGGACTTCAACTCATCAACGAGCATGCTTCCTAATGTCAATTGGCCGGGTGTGGAAGGGCAGGTGTCAACGGATTCATCGGACTGTGTGTCGACTTTTACATATGTAGTAAACCGTTCAATGATTTCATCTTTCATTTCCAATCATCTCCTTTGTCTTATTTTATCATGGCGGGCTGAGAGATTTCTATTGCACAATACCGTTTCGAATGGCAAAAACGACAGCCTGTGTCCGGTCTTGGGCATTGCATTTTTGCAGGATGCGGTGCACGTGGGTTTTCACAGTGCTTTCACTGACGAAAAGCTTTTCAGCAATATCCTCATTTCTCAGCCCGTAGGCCATTTGCTGAAGAACCTCGAGCTCTCTTTTGGTGAACGGCTCTGCCAGTTCTTCGACATGAGTTTGCTGTTTCGCCCGAAATGTCTCACTAATAATTTTAGCGGCCGTGACTGTGCGGAAAATCGCCTCGCCCTTGGCCGCAGCGCGAATCGCATCTATCAATTCTTCAGGAAGCGTATCCTTCAGCAAATAGCCGACTGCGCCTGCACGGATGCCTTCAAATACATATTCCTCCGTGTCAAAGGTCGTTAAAATGACAATCTTTGTATCTGGAAGGGCGGACATGATGTCTTTCGCCGCTTCGATGCCTGAGCAATGCGGCATCTGGACATCCATGAGGATGACGTCAGGTTTTGTTTGTTTTGCGAGTGCTATAATATCGTGACCGTCGCCGGCCTCGCCAGAAACTGTCATATCCGTCTGGGCGTTGATGACGTACCGGAAGCCTTCACGCACAAGCGGCTGATCATCGGCAAGCGCGACGCGTATTTTATCTTTGTTCATCTTTTTGCTCCTTATTCGTTGTCGTGAGCGGCAATGACAGCTCAATTTGCAGGCCGCTCGGCTGCACGGCGCTAAAGGTAAGGGAACCGCCTGCTTTTTCAGCGCGTTCTTTCATTCCTGTCAGGCCAAATCCATAAGTAAGGCTGCCGGTGAATTGTCCGTCGTCGATAATTGTGACATAGAGATGGGTTTCGTCGTTAGAAATGACAGTCGCCGCATGAGAAGCGTCGGCGTGACGAATGATATTGGTCAGCGCTTCCTGCAAGATGCGGTAAATCGTTTCGCTTATGTTTTGAGGCCAAGACTCTTCTGACAGTCCGGCAGTATCTAAAGAAACATGCAAGCCGCTCCGTTCCTCCACTTGATGAATGAGCCCCCGCAAAGCGGTAAGTCCCACCATCGATTCACTTCGGCCCATTTGATGAACGACAGACCGTACTTCTTGAAGGCATTCTCTGGCGACACTCAGTACATTTTGAATGACTTTTTCTGAATCCTCCTCGCTGCTTTTGAGGATATAGGGAAGAGATTGGAGCTGAACAATCACAGAAGTCAGCTCATGGCCGATGCTGTCATGAATGTCTCGGGCAATTCTTGTACGCTCCTCGAGGACCGCGTACCTCAATGAAAGAACAGATGCCTCCTGCAGCTCTGCATGCGCTTTCTGGAGTTCTTGATGAGCATGCTCCAGCTGCACATGCATTTTCGCCAATTCAGCATGATTTCGCTCAGCCTCCTTTCTCGCTTCTCGTCTGAAACGCATGGAGGAGAAGAGGACGTACAACCCGATCATGATCGAGATGTTGCTGACGATATCGTCCCAGCTGGTGTCAAAAACAGTATACAAAAAGAAAACATTGCCCCCAATTAGGCACACTGTAAAGATCAAAGACAGCCGTGCAGGGAGCTTTATGGCCGCATAAACCATTAAAAATACGAGTAAGAAAAAGGCGGCTCCCTGCTCTTGGCCGGAAACAGCCCAAAGAAAAACGGTCAGGAGCCAAAGCCCGACGAATATGCTCAAATGAACAGCAGCGGATGCCACATAGGGAATGACCCAAATGAATGCTAAGTACACCGCAAATACAAATGCCAACAAAATGGGGTCGGCTTTGGCTGGATGAGATAAAAATTGTATGCAATTCAAAATGAGAATAAGGCTCGGCACAAGCTTCTTGTAGTGCCGAGCCGGAGATAGTCCGTTCATGCTGGTCCTTCTTTCAGTTATTGAATGGATACTTTGCCAGCGGTCAGCCGTCTGTATGCTTTATAAAGCATAATGTTACGGGCTGTGATGGTGCCGAGGGGAATGAAGAACATAGAATGAATAATGGCAATAAACATCTCGTTGCTCTCAGGAAGCCATGTTCTCGCGGCCATGCGCAAAGAAAGTATCACTAGAATGAGAATAACACTTCCAAGGGAGCCGCGTGAAGTGACCTTTCCGGTTTCCGGGTGAATCCGCACGTTTACCATCTTTCCAATGCCAAACCCGCAGGCCAGCCCGATCAGTAATAAAATGCCGCTGATCGCAACATGTAATACGGAATGAAAATACGCCGGCTGAAACGATGCGGATACGCCCCATAAGAGCAGCAGCGGAATGATCAGAAGCTTTCCGGGTCTGACAGTTCTCTCCCTGTACATCGATAAAACAATAAGAATAAAGACAATCAAAATAGATGGGCTCATCGCCATGTCATCAAATCCTTTCTGCATTAAGCATAGCGAAAATAGGAAAGAAAAACGTCAACCGGCAGATTGATTTTTCAGCTGCTAGACTTGTTCGCGCTGCATAAAGGTATGAAAATGCTGATAATATATGAAGAAACTATTAATAAACGATTAAACTTCTTGAAAATGGATGTGGACCGGTTCTAAACACTATATAATGAAAACAGGTCATTTTTTAGGAGGGTTTACATCATGGCAATACTTGTTACTGGCGGTGCCGGATACATTGGCAGCCACACATGTGTTGAACTATTGAACAGCGGCTACGAGATTGTTGTTCTTGATAATCTGTCCAACAGTTCGGCTGAAGCGCTGAACCGTGTAAAGGAGATTACAGGAAAAGATTTAACGTTCTACGAAGCGGATTTATTGGACCGGGAAGCGGTAGATTCCGTTTTTGCTGAAAATGAAATCGAAGCTGTGATTCATTTTGCGGGGTTAAAAGCAGTCGGTGAATCTGTTGCGATTCCGCTCAAATATTATCATAACAATCTGACAGGAACGTTTATTTTATGCGAGTCCATGGAGAAATACGGCGTCAAGAAGATCGTATTCAGTTCATCTGCGACAGTGTACGGCGTTCCGGAAATATCGCCGATTACGGAAGACTTTCCATTAGGCGCGACAAACCCTTATGGACAGACGAAGCTCATGCTGGAACAAATATTGCGTGATTTGCATACAGCCGACAACGAGTGGAGCGTTGCGCTGCTTCGTTACTTTAATCCGTTCGGTGCCCATCCAAGCGGACGGATCGGTGAAGACCCGAACGGAATTCCGAATAACCTCATGCCGTATGTGGCACAGGTAGCCGTTGGCAAGCTTGAGCAATTAAGCGTATTCGGAAATGACTATCCGACAAAAGATGGGACAGGCGTGCGCGATTATATTCACGTCGTTGATCTCGCAGAAGGCCATGTCAAAGCGTTGGAAAAAGTATTGAACTCCACTGGGGCCGATGCATACAACCTTGGAACAGGCACAGGCTACAGTGTGCTTGAAATGGTCAAAGCCTTTGAAAAAGTGTCAGGGAAAGAGGTTCCGTACCGTTTTGCGGACCGTCGCCCGGGAGACATCGCCACCTGCTTCGCAGACCCTGCGAAAGCCAAGCGGGAACTGGGCTGGGAAGCGAAACGCGGCCTTGAGGAAATGTGCGCTGATTCCTGGAGATGGCAGTCTTCTAATGTGAATGGGTATAAGAGTGCGGAATAAAAAAGGAGGCCTTCTCTATTGAGAAGGCCTTTTTTAAAGAACAAGGGTGCCTGTTAAGGGGCACCCTTGTTAGCTATTATTTGACTTTTACAATAACATCATTACTAAATTTGAGTTTCCAAGTTCCTTTTGCATAAGCTTCCTTGTCCACTTCAAATGCTTTCACATCTGTTACTTTAATATTAGGATTTAGATCACTTAATATTTTAGAGTTGTCAACTTTTGTCTCGGTAGCATAGGTTGAAGAAGCATCGATATCTGCATCATAAGAAGTGCCATCAGCATCAACTAATTTAACAGTTGGAATTGAAAAAGAGCTAATCGGTTTTTTAGATACGTTTTTAACTGTATATTGAACAGCTACAATTGTACCACCATCAGATGCTTTCTTTTCAATATATTGAGTACCGACAGAATCTCTGTCCTCTACCTTCGTAACTGTCACTTCAGTTTTTTCAGTTTTTACGGTATCACCGATATTGTATGTTTTTTCAGTTTCTGCTTTGCTGCTGCTTGATGTTTTGGAAGTGGCTTCTGAACCGCCTCCGCCGCCAATCATATTACCGATAATAATGATGACAACAATTGCGAGAATAAACGTAATGATTTTATGTCTCATAAAAAAGTTACGTTGATCCTTACCACAGTTAGGACATTTTTTTACACCCTTTGCAATTTCTTGACCGCAAGCTTTACAGGGTACTAGTTTTCCTGCCATTTCATTTCCTCCTATGTAATTAAATGTACAAAACATATGTACTATAATGCCCATATTATTTCACTTAGTCAATATAAAATTATGAATTTCTTATAATTATTATCATATATAGTTAAATTTACTTGTAAAATATATGCTTTTTTTCTTATCGGTTATATCTGCTCTTTTTTAATAGATAAATCGTTTTTTCTTTCAGTCTATCTGATGAAATCTCCGCAAATACCCCTTGAACCAATTCGAACCGTCCCGTATAATGCTAATATTGGAAAGTGAAAAGGATATGATAAAAACAGTGGTTTTCTAGGGTTCCGCAATGCAAATTGGACTGTGACCGAGAGAAAACACATAGCAGCTTGGCTGTTATGACACGGTGGGATAAAAGCCCAGGAGTTTCTGCTCTTTTTCGAGAGCGTTCTCCTGGGTTTTTTTATTTGCTAGAACAGAACTATGAGAAGGAGTGTTTTCGTGATGAAAAAGAGAATGCTGGATGTACTTATGCTTGTGATTGGCGCTTTTTTCTTCGCGCTTGCGGTTAATTTATTTGCGATTCCCAATGATCTTGGGGAAGGCGGAGTCACTGGGATTACGCTGATATTGTATTATCTGTTTCAATGGTCTCCCGGTGTCACGAACTTTATCTTAAATGCGTTTTTGCTTTTAATCGGCTACAAGTTTCTGGATGGAAAAACAACCGTTTATACGATCATTGCGGTCGCGGCAAATTCACTTTTTCTCCATCTGACACATGGGTGGAGCATTCCGTCTGATGAATTGATTATTAATACGATTTTCGCAGGTGTATTTGCTGGAGTCGGGATCGGCATGATTATCCGGGTCGGCGGGACGACAGCAGGTTCCGCGATTCTGGCCAGAATTGCTAATAAATATTTAGATTGGAATATCAGCTATGCGCTCTTGTTTTTTGATTTAATCGTGGTATTTAGCTCTTATTTTATTATTGGTGCGGAAAAGATGATGTTTACGATCGTGATGCTGTATATCGGTACGAAAGTGATGGACTTCATTATTGAAGGTTTGAATACGAAAAAAGCCATTACGGTCATTTCAGAAAATAAGAGTGAGATTGCAGAGCAGGTAAATACCTTGATGGATCGGGGCGTGACAATTTTATCAGGGAAGGGAAATTATACGGGCCAATCAAAGGAGATTTTGTATATCGTCATTAACAAACAGGAGCTTTCTATGCTGAAAAAAATCATTAGAAGCTGCGACAAAAAGGCGTTTGTAATCGTTCATGATGTACGCGACGTGTTTGGCGAAGGATTTGTGGATATATCAAAATAAAGAAAAATCCCTCTGTACTTGAAGCAGAGGGATTTTTTCGTTTAGAACGGATATTTGCGGTATTGCTTCTGGATCGAAATCCATTTCGTCACGGTAAATTCCTCGACGACCCACGGATTGCCGAAGCGGCCGACACCGCTTGCTTTGTTTCCGCCAAAGGCAATATTCGGCGAATCATTGACGGACTGGTCGTTGACATGGGTCATGCCGCTGTCAATTTGCAGGGCGAGCTTTTCGCCTTTTTCTAAATCAGAAGTGAAAACCGCAGAGCTGAGGCCATACTCGGTATCATTTGCCATGTCAATCGCTTCCTGATCGCTGCCGGCTTTGATAATGGTTGCGATTGGGGCAAACAGCTCCGTTTGGGCAATTTTGCTGTTGTTGTCCGCGCCGACAAAGACGTACGGCGTGAGTACGTTTCCGACACGTTTTCCTTCAACCGCAAGCTCTATGCCGTCTGCCTTTGCCTGCTCAATGATCTCCAGCGCTTTCTCGATTTGGCGCTCGTTAATCAGCGGGCCGACAACGGTTTTCGGATCGGTTTGATCGCCGTACGGAAGCTGTTTGACACGGGAGGTGAATTTTTCTACAAACTCATCGTATACATCCTGATGAACGATGATCCTGTTGATAATCATACAGATTTGTCCCTGGTGAATAAATTTACCGAAAATCGCGGCATCGACAGCACGATCGACATCCGCATCTGAAAGGACGGCAAATGGATTGTTGCCGCCGAGCTCAAGTGCCATCCGTTTAAAGGCGCGACCGGCGATTTCACCGATGTGGCGCCCGACTGCTGTTGATCCCGTAAAGCTGATTAATCTCGGGATTGGATTGGTGAGCATGCCGTCCCCGATTTCCTTTACATCCGCCAGCATGACGTTAAGGACACCGGCAGGAAGACCAGCGTGCTCAAACGCTTTCGCAATGATGGTTCCGCCGGAAAGAGCGGTTTGGATATCAGGCTTGTGAACAACGCTGTTTCCCAGCGCAATCGCGGGCGCAATCGTTCTCATAGATAAATTCATCGGAAAATTAAATGGAGAAATCGATGAAATGACACCGAGCGGAAGGCGGTAAATCTTATTGATTTTCCCCTCAATGTCGGATGGAACTTCTTTGACGCCGCCTAATTCACCAGTATACGTCATGGCTTCATCTAAAATGGCAATCGTTTGTTCCAGTTCGATCGTTGATTTCATAATCGTTCCGCCAGTTTCGCGAGCGATCATCATAATGATGTCATCACGGTTTTCCTGTAAATAGCCGCGCGCTTTTTGCAGCACGGCTTTTCGGTCTTCCGTCGTGCTTTTAGCCCACTCTTTTTGGGCTTTCTGTGCAATGTCAAACGCATCCTCCAGCTGTTTGCCCGTTGCCAAAGATGCTGTTGTGATCACAGACTGGTCATACGGATTCAAAATGTCCTCCGTACGTCCGCTTTCTCCCTCAGTCCATTTTCCGTTGATAAAACTTTTGTTTAACGTTTCGAAACTCATAAGATGACCCTCCTTTTGGCCCTGCATATCCTCTTCTATTTCCGCTGACGCCAATATGTAAACGAATGAGGTTTTCTTTCAGTTTTTCGTCTATCTATACCGGATATACTCTTTTTTAGTGGAGAACATGTGTATTTCGCCTTATACTGAATATACAGATCCTTACATAAGAGAGGAGACTCTATGAAATCGCTGCTGGCTATTTATCCCGGTTCGATTGTGTCTGAGGAGCTTTGCATAAGGGAAGGCTGTCTATGTTTTTTTGATGAGAGCAGTCAGAGGTACATCTCCATTCCGAAAACAAAGATCAGCGAAAAAGAGGTATTGGTGCTGCAGTCATTTTTGACGGCTGCGGATGAGGGCAATCAAATGTCTATGAAATCAGTGGAGGAAAATAAGTGGTTTTCGTTCCTTTTTTCAAGAGGAGAATTGCCGGCGAATATAAAGAAACGGACAAGGTTTGTTCACTTTCATTTATTCGGCAAAATAGAAAGGACGTCCTTTACGGAAGCGGTACGCCATTTTTGGCCGGTGTCTTTTGTGATTGTGTGGATCCATGAGGACAGAGGCGTCATTGTTGAGCAGGAAAGTGAAGCGGCGGCGGAGAAGGACGAACTGGAATCGCTCGCTAAGGTTCTTGAAAGTGATTTCTACTTCAGTGTCCGTTTTTACGCGGGAAGATTTTACGAGCCGGATGAGTGCCTGCGAAAACATTACGCTCGTGAACAGGCGTATTTTCTGTTTGCTGAAAAACGGCTGCCTCAGGTGCAGAGTGTGACCTTTGAGATGATTTTTCCTTTTCTATTATTAGAAACAGAAAAAGAAAAATTGAAAACGCTGCTCTCTGAAGAAGCTGAGCTTTTATTTGGAAGTGAATCTGAGCTAAGGAAGACCATTAAGCTGTTTATTGAAAACAACTCAAACGTCACATTAACAGCGAAAAAGCTGCATCTGCATCGCAACAGCCTGCAATATCGGATTGATAAATTTATTGAGCGGTCAGGGATAGATATCAAATCGTACAAAGGCGCGCTTCTTGCCTATTTTATCTGCCTGCAAAGTGAAAGTTCAGAATAAATTGGAAATATGCACGAAAAAGGGCTGGGTGATTTTATGAACGCTGCCCATTTTAGCGGGAGGAAATTGCTGTTACACTCAATATAAGAAAGCGTTTACAATAACAAAGGGGGATGTTAGATGGCTGAATTGCGGATGGAGCACATTTATAAATTTTATGACCAGAAGGAACCGGCGGTTGATGACTTTAACCTTCATATTGCCGATAAGGAATTTATCGTATTCGTCGGCCCGTCCGGCTGCGGGAAATCAACGACGCTGCGGATGGTCGCGGGACTTGAAGAAATTTCGAAAGGCGATTTTTATATTGAAGGAAAACGGGTCAATGATGTAGCGCCAAAGGACAGGGATATCGCAATGGTGTTTCAAAACTACGCGCTCTATCCGCATATGACGGTCTACGATAATATCGCGTTCGGACTGAAGCTTCGGAAAATGCCGAAGCCAGAAATTAAAAAAAGAGTAGAGGAAGCCGCTAAAATTCTCGGGCTTGAGGAATATTTGCACCGTAAACCGAAAGCGCTGTCAGGAGGACAGAGACAGCGGGTCGCGCTTGGGCGGGCAATCGTGCGGGATGCAAAGGTGTTCCTGATGGATGAGCCTTTGTCAAACCTGGACGCAAAGCTGAGGGTGCAAATGCGGGCGGAAATCATTAAGCTCCACCAGAGACTGCAAACCACAACGATTTATGTGACGCATGACCAGACAGAAGCCCTGACGATGGCGACACGGATCGTAGTCATGAAAGACGGGAAAATCCAGCAGATCGGGACGCCGAAGGATGTATACGAGTTTCCTGAAAACGTCTTTGTCGGCGGTTTTATCGGGTCACCGGCGATGAACTTTTTCAAAGGAAAGCTCACGGATGGCTTAATCAAAATCGGTTCTGCGGCATTAACCGTGCCGGAAGGAAAAATGAAGGTGCTGCGTGAAAAAGGCTACATCGGCAAAGAGGTTATCTTCGGCATCCGTCCTGAGGATATTCATGATGAATTGATTGTCGTGGAATCGTATAAGAACTCCTCGATTAAAGCAAAAATCAATGTCGCAGAGCTGCTCGGTTCAGAAATCATGATTTATTCGCAGATCGACAACCAAGACTTTATTGCGCGGATCGACGCCCGCCTCGATATTCAATCAGGCGATGAGCTGACGGTTGCATTTGATATGAATAAAGGCCATTTCTTTGACAGTGAGACAGAAGTGAGAATTCGATAAGATCAGCAAAACCGGACATGGAGACATGTCCGGTTTTTTGTTCTTTGTTTGCGAGGTTTACGGAAAAAACGGCAGCGGGTAGTGGTTGGTAAGAAAGGGGAGATAGAGATGTGGAATGCGGCAATGTGGGGCGGGATATCGGGCTCTGCTGTACTGCTGGGCGCGCTGGCGTCCATGTTTCTTCCGATTCGCAAACAGATCATCGGCTATATTATGGCTTTTGGCACAGGTGTATTAATAGGCGCGGCCGCTTATGAGCTTCTTGGGGACGCAGTAGCAGAGGGCGGAATCGTGTCGACAGGCGCGGGATTTATTGCGGGAGCTGTTGTGTTTACGATTTTTGACTACGCGGTTTCCAAACGGGGCGCGTCACAAAGAAAAAGATCGGGACAAACAGCTGCCGGCGGCGGAATCGCCATTTTTATCGGCACGATCATGGATGCTGTCCCAGAATCGATTATGATTGGCGCCAGCCTTCTCGAAGAACAATCGGTCAGCTTTCTTTTGGTGATCGCCATTTTTATCAGCAACATCCCTGAAGGGCTGTCTAGTACAGCAGGACTGAAAAACAGCGGGTACTCGAAAACGAAAATTATGCTGCTTTGGGCCGCGGTGCTCGTGATTTCAATTCTTGCCTCATGGTCAGGATTTTTCTTTCTCGACGGCGCTTCTGAAGAAATCATGTCAGCGATTGCAGCATTTGCGGGCGGAGGCATCATTGCGATGATTGCTTCAACGATGATGCCTGAGGCGTACGAAGACAGCGGTCCGATGACAGGTTTAATCGCCGCACTCGGCCTGTTAACCTCGCTGGTTTTGAATCAGTTTTCTTAAATGTGAGCCGGTCATGATTTCATGTCCGGTTTTTTGCTATTGAAAATCTCAGAATCAGACCGATGAAAAAGGAGGAAGAAATAGACAGAAAGCAGGGAACCGATGAAACGTTTTATCTTAAGCATCTTTCTTTTGGGAAGCTGCTTGGCTCTTGCGGCTTGCGCTGATCAAGAGGCGAATGCAGAGCAGACGATGCCCAAAGCGGAACAAAAGAAACCGGAAGAAAAAGCAGTACAAGTTCAGAAAAAAGAAGACGATACAGCCGGATGGATCAAAACAGAGACACCGGCAAAGCTGCCGATTTTGATGTACCACAGCATTTCCTCAGGAAACAGCCTTCGTGTGCCAAAGAAAGAATTCGAAGCGCATATGAAGTGGCTGCACGATAACGGCTATCAGACATTAACGCCAAAAGAGGCGTATCTCATGCTGACGCAGGATAAAAAGCCGAGTGAGAAATGCGTGCTGATTACGTTTGATGACGGCTACACCGACAATTATCAAGACGCGTATCCGGTGCTGAAAAAGTACGGGATGAAGGCGACGATTTTTATGATCGGCAAATCGATCGGACATAAGCATCATCTGACAGAGGACCAAATGAAAGAAATGACACAGCACGGCATATCGATTGAAAGCCATACGATTGACCACCTTGAGCTGAACGGGTTAACGCCTGAACAGCAGCACAGTGAGATGGCTGATTCGAAAAAGCTGTTTGACGGCATGTTTCATCAGCAAACCTCTATCATCAGCTATCCGGTAGGGCGCTACAATGAGGAAACACTGAAAACCGCCAAAGAAACGGGCTATCAAATAGGCGTGACGACAGAACCGGGCGCGGCTTCGAGAGACCAAGGAATGTATGCCCTCCATCGCGTGCGCGTGTCCCCAGGCATGTCAGGCTCGGCTTTTGGCGCGTACGTCGAATCAATGAAATAAAAAAGGCGGCGCTTAATCGCCGCCGCCACATCCGGAATCGCTAAAACCCCCGTCACTGCTGCATCCATCATGGTGTGAGCCATGATCTGAATAGCCGAAATACCCGCTGTCCGCCTGCTGGCGGCTTTTATGCTCCGATGGCTGCGGCTGAATGACTGAAAGAAAAACAATAATAGATATAAACAATAAGATGATCACAATCACTTCTCGTCACTCCCTTTTTTCACCATATTTGTTATACGGATGAAACGCTGACCGGTTTCATTTCAAAGTGATCGATTCTTTCAGGCGGTCTCTGAGCCAACGCTTCAGCACCCCGTGTCCTTTGTTTGACAATAAAGTGCCGACACGCCAATACATAGGAGGATGAGGGGCGAACTGAAAATCAATCAATCTGAAAAGCCAGCTTTTATCCCGGGTGAGAGAGTCAATTTGAAGCTCGTCTTCATCTGCTTCAGCGCTATAGGCACTTTGTTTCTGTATGTCCTCATCCTGCCGAACCGCCAAGATTCTCAAAGCTTCAGCCATTTGTTTGTAACCGCCCTCCAGCAAGGAAGCGCCAAGGTTGTCAGCACGCACCTCCATCCATTGTGAACAAAAGGATTGATAGAGCTGAAACAGGACAATGATTGCCATAATGAAAGCCCAGAGCGCAATTTTGTGGGCCTCGGGGTGGATGATATGCTGCTCAAACAAGAGGATAATCCCAACGACAGCTCCAAGATAGAGAAAACGCAAAATCTGTGATGACAGTACATCACGTTTTTTAATATGAATCGCCTCATGAGCCAGAATGCCTTCGATGACATGCAGCGGAAGTGTTAGTGTGGCGCTTGTCAGGATGACCATTGACCTCCCGATGTTCATGCCTACAGCCATTCCGTTGTAATCATCACTCTCCGTTTCGTATATGCGGACATGAGAAATGCCGGCCTTGCGGAAAATCTTATCGGCCGCTGTCTGTACATGCGGATGATGACAGGGCTTGGCGTCCATCGCCGCCCGCAACACACGGTCTGACATGTACATGTTGAATACCCAATACAGGAGCACGGCAACAGCCATGACCCATGGAGAGGCGTGTAATGCGTATAACACGAGCACCAATAAGGCGTAAGCGGATATCCCTTTTACGCTGGCGGCAAAATAAAGCTTCCCGAGCAGCCGCTTCACATTTTTTCTATGATAAAACGGCAAAACAGAAATCACATTGTCCACTTTGATTTCTTCATCTGTGTATTCTCGGAAAATCGTTTTCCATTTTTGCGGTTCCTTCACCGTCAGAAACAGTGTTTCGCCGGGAAGAGACAGTTTAATAACTTGCTGAAAGCTTGTTGTCAAATCTAAACGTGATGAATACATCGTCATAAGCGGATGGAGCTTTAAGAGATCAGCCGTTGATTCAAGCTGAATGTCCTTCAAATCGGAAAGCGGGTATGACCGGGTTTCATAGTGTGAGCTGATATGCAATTTTTCTAAGGCTGCTGAATAAAAAACCTTTACGCTGAAAACATTCAGTATTCGCTTCACCAGTGCCCCTCCGCCGGAGATCATGCCGAGAAGGATCACATATTTGAGAGGGCTTGTGTCAGGTCCATAGATGAAAAAAATAACAGCTCCGGCAAACACAATGGCGGTCAGCGTAATGTCTGACAGGAGACGTGTTTTGTTTTTGGCAAGCTCGATTTCCTGCCAGTCTCCCGAAGGTTTTTCCGCACGCTCTGAAACAATGAGATCCATTGCGGTCCAATAGCAGTAGAACATTGTCGCCATTGAGACAATGCCGTCCATGAATGAGAGATGAGAGAAGATGTAAACTGCAGCGCCGACCCATAGCACAATATCAATCCAGAAGTCTATGGCCGGAATGAGTTTTGCAGCCAGGGCTGATATCAAATAAAATCCCAGGCCGAGAAGCATAAAGAGAAATAGATGAGTTCCCATAGGCATGCCAAATTCCTTTCTATCTAGTATTTCCAACTATTACTATAGCATGGGATGGGAACTTGCAAAAATACGGACATGCAAAAAGCAAGCTCTTTCGTTTTCCGAAGAACTTGCTCCGAGGTGTATCAATAAAATTGGTGCAGCAGCAATAAGGTTAAGGATACTGTAATCGCTCCCCCGATGCGGGTAGACACCTGGGCGAACGGCATCAGCTCAAGCCTTTCCGCCGCGCTTAAAATAGCGACGTCACCGGTGCCGCCTTGCCCTGAATGGCAAGCATTAATAATGGCGGTTTCAATCGGATACATGTTCAGCCATTTACCAGTGAAGAAGCCGACGGCCATCATGGTCAAAACGACAGACAGAATTGTAATGATATTGCTGAGGTTAAAAGCAGCGATAAGCTTGTCCCACGGCGTCATGGATACCCCGATCGCAAAGAGCAGCGGATAGGTCACAGCTGTTGAAAAGAAGCGGGATACTCCAAACGCGCCATTTTCAATTGAGGCAGGCGCCAATCTGAACAGCTTGATTAGAACAGCCAGTAACAGCATGGCAACGGGTGCCGGAAATCCGAAAAAATCATGGGCGAGCATGCCGACTAAGTATAAAGAAACAGCAAGGATACCGCCTGACGCAAATAAAGAAAGGTTGAACATGTGCTGACCGCTCTGTGATTCCTCCAGCGCAGGGGACTCTTCTTCGGAGCGGTCCACTTTGCCGTTTCCAGTCAATCCCGGTTTTTTCTTTCCGATTCTGTTCAGCAAGCCCGCTAGAATAATCGCGCACAGGCTGCCCAGCATAATCGATGGGAGAACAAGTGCAAACGCTTCCCCTTGAGAAATGGGCATGATGTCAGAATAGCCAATGGACAGCGGGATAGCACCTTCTCCGACTCCTCCGGCCATGATAGGAATAACGATATACAGCAGTGTATGCTGAAATCCGATTCCGAGCAAAGTCCCGACAGCCAGTCCGACAATAGCGGCTGTGACAGAACCGACAATAAGCGGAATAAAGATTTTCATAAATGCTTTTACGAGTGTTTCTCTTTTCATGCCGAGGATGCTTCCGACGACAATACCGGCGATAAACAAATATAGAAAGTTTGAGTTTTCTGTAAATTCTGTTGTGGATTTGACGATATCATTAGGCAGCAGGTGATAGTACACGACAGCGGATGGAATAAAAGTAGCTAGGATGGCCGGGCCGCCGATAGAACGAACAATCGGTATCGATTTGCCGATTTGGGCAAAGGTAAACCCGAAAAACGCCATGACGGCAATGGATGTCAGAATGTCACTTTTTACATCGTGATGCATAACAAAAACAGTGATTAATATAAACAGCAAGGCATACACAGGAAGCGGTATGATGCCTACTTTTATATTCATGGCTTTCGCAAACCAATTCTCTTTTCGAACCCCTTCGTGAATTGTATCCGTTTGCAATTGCATGTGTGTTTGAAGCTCTCCCATTGAAAAACCTCCCCTATTCTTGATGCAGTGAAATTGTTCACTATGTTAAGTATACTAAAAAATTGAAATTATTAATATATTAAAAATTTACTATTCAGCTTTTCTCCTCTTGCCGGCTTAAATGGAAAGAGGCATTCTGACTAAAATCGGTTTATGACGGAATGCTGAGACTCGAGTGCTGAAGCGGGTGTGAGCATTTTGTTCGCAAGGAACGATGTGTTGATGTACGATGATAAAGGGTCATTTATCCTAGCAGCCGACATAAATAAGCAACAAAATAGACAAAAAACCGTCACATAGTATGGGACTTTTTAGGTGTTTTAGGCTTTATTTTTGAAATGAATCGTTGTAAAGTACTTAATATGAACCAGTCAGAGATTGTGTCATTTTGTCAGTCTAGCAATCTTGCATCATATTGGACGACTTTTTAATACATTTGTGAAATATTGAACAATATTTTTTTCGTCTATTTTGTGAATTACTGATCAAAGTTTTGGTTCTATTTGTGAAGTGGTGAGCAAATTAACAGATTCAACCGGAAATGGAGGAGAAAGCATGAGTGAATTGGTATTAGCCCGCATACAATTTGCATCTACAACGTTGTTTCATTTCTTGTTTGTGCCGATGTCTATCGGGCTTGTGTTTATGGTTGCGTTGATGGAGACTCTTTATCTTGTGAAGAAAAATGAGCTGTATCTCAAAATGGCAAAGTTTTGGGGACACTTATTCTTAATAAATTTCGCAGTCGGTGTTGTAACGGGGATTTTGCAAGAATTCCAGTTTGGACTGAACTGGTCTGATTACTCCCGTTTTGTCGGAGATGTATTTGGCGCTCCGCTTGCGATTGAAGCCTTATTGGCGTTTTTTATGGAATCTATTTTTATCGGATTATGGATATTTGGCTGGGATCGCCTGCCGAAGAAAATTCACGCTCTCTGCATATGGCTCGTATCATTCGGAACGATCATGTCATCTTTCTGGATTTTAACAGCAAACTCCTTTATGCAGGAGCCGGTCGGCTTTACGATCAAAAACGGCCGCGCGGAAATGAACGACTTTGGCGCGCTGATCACAAACCCTCAGCTTTGGGTTGAATTCCCGCACGTTATTTTCGGTGCGCTTGCCACCGGGGCTTTCTTTATTGCCGGAGTGAGTGCTTTTAAACTATTGAAGAAAAAAGAAGTGCCGTTCTTTAAGCAATCTTTTAAACTCGCAATGATCGTTGGCCTTTGTGCAGGTCTTGGCGTCGGCCTTAGCGGACACATGCAGGCTGAGCACTTAATGGAATCACAGCCGATGAAAATGGCTGCCAGTGAAGGCCTGTGGGAAGACAGCGGTGACCCTGCTGCTTGGACCGCTTTTGCGACGATCGATACAAAAAATGAAAAAAGCTCAAATGAAATCAAAGTTCCTTATGCCTTGAGCTACTTGGCTTATCAGAAATTCAGCGGAAGTGTCAAAGGGATGAAGACACTTCAAGCTGAGTACGAAAAAATATACGGAAAAGGCGACTATATTCCGCCGGTCAAAACGACATTCTGGAGCTTCCGCATCATGGTTGGCGCAGGCGTTGTCATGATTCTTGCAGCGTTAGGCGGCCTTTGGCTGAACCGCCGCAAAAAGCTTGAAACCAGCAAATGGTATTTGCGCATCATGATCGCTTTGATATCCTTCCCGTTTCTTGCGAACTCCGCGGGCTGGATTATGACAGAAATCGGGCGTCAGCCTTGGACGGTTATGGGCTTGATGACAACGGCTCAATCCGTGTCGCCTAACGTAACAGCGGGCTCCTTGTTATTCTCAATCATCGCATTCGGTGTGATGTACATGATTCTGGGCGCGCTGCTTGTCTTCTTGTTTATCCGTGAGATTAAAAAAGGTGCCGAGCATGATGATCATCATGAAGTGCCTGTATCAACAGATCCATTTAGTCAGGAGGTATACCATGGCATCTCTTCATGATCTTTGGTTCATACTCGTTGCTGTATTGTTTGTAGGATTCTTCTTTTTGGAAGGCTTTGATTTCGGGGTCGGCATGGCGACCCGTTTTCTTGGCCATAATGAATTAGAACGCAGAGTGCTGATCAACACGATCGGGCCGTTCTGGGACGCGAATGAAGTGTGGCTTTTGACTGGCGCAGGCGCCATTTTCGCGGCATTTCCAAACTGGTATGCAACGATGCTGAGCGGTTATTACATTCCGTTTGTCATTGTGCTGCTTGCGTTAATGGGCCGCGGGGTCGCGTTTGAGTTCCGCGGCAAGGTGGATCATTTGAAATGGGTAAAGGTTTGGGACTGGGTCGTTTTCTTCGGCAGTCTGATTCCTCCGTTTGTGCTTGGTGTTCTGTTCACGACATTATTCCGCGGAATGCCGATTGATGCTGACATGAACATTCACGCACATGTATCTGATTATATCAATGTATATTCTATACTTGGCGGTGTGACGGTAACACTTCTTTGCTTCCAGCACGGATTAATGTTTATCACGCTGCGTACGATTGGTGATTTGCAAAACCGCGCCCGGAAAATGGCACAAAAGATAATGGGTGTTGTTTTTGTAGCGGTTCTTGCCTTCGCGGCTCTTTCTGCGTATCAGACAGACATGTTTACACGCCGCGGAGAAATTACCATTCCGCTCGTTGTTTTGATTGTCATCTGCTTTATGCTCGCGGCTGTATTTATCCGTAAGAAAAAAGACGGCTGGACATTTGGGATGACAGGCGCTGGTCTTGCGCTGACCGTGGGAATGATCTTTATTTCCCTATTCCCTCGCGTAATGGTCAGCTCGCTTCAAAGCGCATACGATTTAACAGTAGCTAACGCTTCTTCCGGTGATTATTCGCTTAAAGTCATGTCAATTGCAGCATTAACGCTATTGCCGTTCGTCATCGGCAGCCAGATCTGGAGCTATTATGTCTTCCGGAAGCGCGTCAGCCATAAGGAGCCTATGACTTATTAATGGGAAAAGACCTGTTTCGATATAAAGGAATGAAGCGGATTCTCACCGTGATTACTTGTTTAACGCTGATTCAGACAGCCGCTATTATTATGCAGGCAGAGTGGCTGAGTGAAGCCGTAACCGGACTGTTCAATGGGAAGAGCATTGCCTCCCTGTTTCCGGTGATCGGCTTTTTCCTCATCGCTTTTATCGCCCGGCACGGGGTGACGGTGGCGCGCCAGAAAATCGTCTATCAATATGCCGCCCGGACAGGAGCAGATTTGAGAAAAAGTTTTCTTGATCAGCTGTTCCGTTTAGGCCCCCGCTTTGCAAAGAAAGAGGGCACGGGGCAAATGGTGACGCTGGCGATGGAAGGCATCAGCCAGTTCCGCCGCTACCTGGAGCTGTTTCTGCCGAAAATGGTCAGTATGGCGATTGTGCCTGCGGCGGTTGTCATTTATGTGTTTTTCCAGGATCGTACGTCGGCCGTCATTTTAGTAGCAGCGATGCCGATTCTGATCATTTTTATGATTCTCCTTGGCCTTGTCGCACAGAGAAAAGCGGATCGCCAGTGGAAATCCTATCAGAGACTTTCCAATCATTTTGTTGATTCTCTTCGCGGGCTGGAGACATTGCGTTTCCTAGGTTTGAGCAAGTCACACAGCAAAAATATTTTCTACGTGAGTGAGCGGTATCGCAAAGCAACAATGAGCACACTCCGGGTGGCGTTTTTATCATCATTCGCCCTCGATTTCTTCACGATGCTGTCGGTGGCGACAGTCGCGGTGTTTCTGGGCCTGCGCCTGATTGACGGCGATATTTTGCTTGGTCCCGCTTTAACGGCGCTTATTCTGGCGCCTGAGTATTTTCTGCCGGTGCGGGAAGTGGGGAATGATTATCATGCAACGCTGAACGGCCAGGAAGCAGGAAAAACCATTCAAGAGATTTTGTCACAGCCTGGTTTTAAAGAAGAGACGCCGCTTCAGCTCGAGGCTTGGGGTGATCAGGATGAGCTGAAGCTGTCAGGCGTGTCAGTCGGCCGTTCGGTGTCTGATATTGATCTGTCTTTCAAAGGTAAGAAAAAAATCGGCATTATCGGTGCAAGCGGTGCCGGAAAATCAACATTAATTGATATCCTCGGCGGATTTTTAGAGCCGGATGGCGGGATGATTGAGGTGAATGGCACAAGCCGGTCCCATTTGCAGGACGGCAGCTGGCAGAAAAATCTTCTGTACATCCCTCAGCATCCGTACATCTTTGATGATACGCTTAGCAATAACATTCGCTTCTACCACCCAAGCGCTTTGGCAGAGGATACAGTCCGTGCCGCTGCTGCGGCGGGTCTGACGGAGCTGGTGGATAAGCTTCCTGACGGATTAGAGGGGCGAATCGGGGAAGGCGGCCGGGCGCTCAGCGGCGGACAAGCACAGCGTGTCGCGCTGGCCCGCGCCTTTTTGGGAAACCGCCCGATTCTGCTGCTGGATGAGCCGACCGCCCATCTTGATATCGAAACAGAATATGAAATAAAAGAAACGATGCTGGATTTATTTGAGGATAAGCTCGTCTTTCTCGCGACTCACCGCCTTCACTGGATGCTTGATATGGATGAAATTATCGTGCTTGACGGGGGCAGGGTTGCGGAAATCGGGACTCACGATGAACTGCTGAAGAAAAACGGTGTGTACACCAAACTCGTGAAGGCACAACTGGGGGAAAGAGCATGAAGAAAGAAGAATGGATTTTGCCGTATATTAAGCAAAATGCCCGCCTGTTCGTTCTGGTTATCTTTTTGGGTGCGGTGACGATTTTTTCTGCTGCTTTCCTTATGTTCACCTCAGGGTTCTTGATTTCTAAAGCAGCGACAAGGCCGGAAAATATTCTTCTTATTTATGTGCCGATTGTCGCTGTCCGCACCTTTGGGATTGCACGGTCGGTGTCGCGATATGTGGAACGGCTCGTCGGCCATCACATCATTTTGAAAATCGTATCCGACATGCGCGTCCGCCTTTACAATATGCTTGAGCCGGGTGCTTTGATGCTGCGTTCCCGTTTTCGCACAGGGGATATGCTCGGCATTTTGTCTGAGGATATTGAGCATTTGCAGGATGCTTTCTTAAAAACGATTTTTCCTGCGATCTCAGCCTTGTTACTGTATGCTGTGTCAGTGATAGCGCTCGGCTTCTTCTCTTGGCCGTTTGCCATCTTGATTGCGCTGTATTTGTTTGTTCTCGTTGTATTGTTTCCGGTTGTGTCTTTGCTCGTGACGAGAGCGAGGAATGCGAAGCTGAAAAGCGGACGGAATGTGCTGTACAGCCGTTTGACAGATGCCGTGATGGGTGTCAGCGATTGGATGTTCAGCGGACGCCGGCATGCTTTTATTGATGCGTATGAAAAAGAGGAGCATGATTGGTTTGAGCTTGAACGGAAAAAACAACGCTTTACAAGATGGCGGGACTTTGCTGCGCAATGCCTTGTCGCCGGTCTTATTTTGCTGATGCTCTTTTGGACAGCAGGACAGCAAGCGGACGGCGAGCTCGCTAAAACGATGATTGCCGCTTTTGTGCTTGTGGTGTTCCCGCTGACGGAAGCCTTTTTGCCGCTTTCGGATGCCTTAGGCGAAGTGCCGGGCTATCAGGATTCTATCAAACGCATGAACAGGGTGGCTCCTCAGGCGGAGGCATCACAAACAGAATCAGGAGCACAAACGCTTGATCTCCAAGATGTTACCCTGTCCTTTCGTGATGTGACGTTTTCTTATGACAACAGCAGCCAAGTGCTTGACAACTTTTCCTTTACGCTGCGCCAAGGAGAAAAAATGGCGCTGCTTGGCCGAAGCGGCTCTGGGAAATCAACGTCGCTTGCATTAATCGAAGGCGCCTTAAAACCGGACTCCGGTTCTGTAACGTTAAACGGAGTGGAGACAGCGCTGTTAAAGGATCAGATTGCTGATGCGGTGGCTGTGTTAAATCAAAAACCGCACCTGTTTGATACAAGTATTTTGAACAACATCAGGCTCGGAAACGGAGAAGCAAGCGACGAGGATGTGCGCCGTGCCGCAAAGCAGGTCAAGCTGCATGACTACATTGAGTCGCTTCCTGACGGATATCATACCTCTGTACAGGAAACGGGCATCCGTTTTTCTGGTGGAGAGCGCCAGCGGATCGCACTTGCGCGGATCTTGCTGCAGGATACGCCGATCATCATTCTTGATGAGCCAACAGTCGGCCTCGACCCCATCACTGAGCGTGAATTGATGGAAACGGTGTTTGAGGTGCTGAAAGGAAAAACGATTCTATGGATTACACACCATCTCGCGGGAGTGGAAGCAGCCGATAAAATCGTATTTCTCGAAAACGGCAAAACGGAAATGGAAGGAACCCATGAGGAGCTGTTGGCGGCAAACGAACGATATCGCCGCCTGTATCACCTTGATGTTCCTGTAAAATAAAAGACAGCCCTAAAAGGCTGTCTTTTTTGTTTGAAAAAGAAAAGGTACAGGAAAAATAGGAAAAGAAAGCAGAGGAGGGATAGAGATGAATATTCCATTTTGGACGGAGGAGCATGTGAGGGCCTCGCTCCCTGAAAGAGATGCCGAGAGCCATAAAGGCACGTACGGTACGGCCTTGCTGCTGGCGGGAAGCGACGACATGCCGGGCGCGGCGCTTCTGGCGGGGCTCGGGGCGATGCGGAGCGGTCTCGGCAAGCTTGTCATCGGCACGTCTGAAAGCGTGATCCCGCTGATTGTTCCTGTTCTGCCTGAGGCGACCTATTGGCGTAACGGCTGGAAAAAAGCGGCGGAGGCTCAGCTTGAAGAGAAGTACCGGGCCATTGCCATCGGATCAGGTCTTCCGCAAACGGAAAGCGTACAGCAGGCAGTCGATCATGCACTTGCGGCGGATTGCCCTGTTGTTTTGGATGCCGGAGCGCTGGCAAAGCGCACATATCCGAAACGGGAGGCGCCTGTCATCCTTACGCCGCACCCGGGCGAATTTTCCCGCATGACAGGAGTGCCAGTGAACGAGCTGCAAACCAAAAGAGCGGAGCATGCAAAGGAGTGGGCGGCTCGGCTGCAGACTGTCATTGTATTAAAAGGAAATCAAACCGTCATCGCGTTTCCTGATGGCGACTGCTGGCTCAACCCAACCGGAAACGGGGCGCTCGCCAAAGGCGGAACCGGTGACACGCTGACGGGCATGATATTGGGGATGCTCTGCTGCCATGAGGACTCAAAGCACGCCATATTAAACGCAGTCTATCTGCACGGCGCGTGCGCCGAGCTCTGGACGGACGAGCATTCCGCTCATACGCTGCTTGCTCACGAGCTCTCTGACATGCTGCCCCGCGTGTGGAAGCGATTTGAATGATAAAAAGCTGTCTTCATAGAGAAGACAGCTTTTCTTGATACCCCGCCCGTTTTTTCAGACGCGGTTTCATTAATACATAGTAAAGCACAGAAGGCACGGCCAGGCCGACAATCCATGCGATGTCTCCGCCGCCAAACATTTTGGCTAGCGGTCCGATGTAAAAGGTTGTATTGATAAACGGAATTTCCAACAAGATGGACAGAACGAACGCAATCGTGGTGATCCAATTGACCTTTCCATAAGGCCCGTTTACATCGAACATGGCTTTGACTTGATACTTTCCGTGGCGGACGAAGTAGTAATCGACTAAATTGATGGCCGTCCATGGAATTAAGAAATAACTGATAAAAAAGATAAAACTCAAAAACAGCTCCATAAAATTGCTTTGCCCCAGCAGGCTTAAGACTGTGCCGACAAGCGTGACACCCAGGATCATGGTGATTCTGACTTTGGGCGTGACTTTTAATTTCAGAAACGGCTCCAGCGTTGTTGTCGTGGACATGAAAGCTCCATACAGGTTAAAAACATTGATTGCCATTTGTCCAAATAACACAATGATCAGCATAATAAATGAGAAGGGACCGAACAATTGGACAATCTGGCTTCCTGAGTTTGCCGTAAAGTCAGGCAGTGCAGTTGTCAGCAAAGCGCCGAGCAGCATCATCCAGATGGAGCTGACAGACGTACCTGCATAGCTGTACCAAAATGTTTTTGAAGCCGGTGTTTGGACTGGCAAATATCTTGAATAATCGGCAACATACGGCGCGTAGGCAAGCTGCCACGTCGCAACTGCGCTGACTGCCACCAAGAAAATGGGCAGATCAACTGCTCCGGGAATCCAGCTGCCTGCCGGAATAGGCAATTGAAAAATAAGAATCGTTGCAGCGAAAAACACAGCAAAAGAGGTCCAAGAAAGGATTTTTTGCATTTTGTGAATCAAATCATGACCGAAAATGGTGAGTAAAAAACATACGGCGCTTAAGCCTATAATGCTCCATGATCCCGGGATGGGAACAAAGCTGCTTAAGGTTCCGGCCGCCAAAATCGTGCTGCTTGCGAAGAAACCAAGGTAGATAAACATGACTAAGAAGAGGGGAAGAATCGCTCCAATTACGCCGAATTGGGCACGGCTTTGAATCATTTGCGGGATGCCAAGCTGAGGGCCTTGCGCGGAATGAGACGCCATAAATATGGCACCGATTAAGGTTCCGCAAATAATAGCGGCAACACTCCAAAATAAATTAAGTCCCATTGCAACGGGAATCGTGCCGGTCACTAACGTGGTGATATGCATATTAGCCCCGAACCATACGGGAAATAAATCTTTCGCTTTACCATGTCTTTCTTCATTCGGAATATATTCAATCGTTCGCCTTTCTACTTTCAATGCATCGTCCTCCATATTGGATGTTTTTTTGAAATCGACATAAAGTCATAGCTTAACAGACTATGAGGGGGTTTACAAATAAGGATATGCAGCCAAACGTCTGGGAAGCCTGATCTGTCAATGGCTGAAAAGAATTGTAAAAAAAGATGAACGCTTTTAAATCCGGTGTCGTCACATAAGGCAGAAAAACAAAAAAAGGGGGGATCGCGGCCATTGGATACACACGAAGAACAGCAGCTGATACAACAGGCGAAAGAGGGAGACGACGAAGCGTTTACAGCTCTTTTCCACTATCATTATTCTTTTTTATATAAATATTTGCTAAAACTTTCTCTTCATCCTGACCTCAGTGAGGAGCTCGTTCAGGAAACCTTTTTGAAAGGGTACATTCATTTAAGAAGCTTCCAGGGCCGTTCCAAATTCTCCACGTGGCTGATTTCTATTGCATCCAGGCTCTACCTCGATCACCAAAAAAAGAGAAAGAGAGAATGGAAACGGAATCAGGCGGTTACGGAGGAAGCAATCCGCAAGATCAAGTGGGACGTGTCAGTGAAAGGAGCAGAATGGAGCGAAACGCTCGATCTGTTTTCAAAGCTGGACCCTAAACTGCGCACGCCGGTTTTATTAAGGCATTACTACGGCTATACCTACGCCGAAATCGGGCTGATGCTGCAGATCAAGGAAGGCACGGTGAAGTCCAGAGTGCATAAAGGGCTCCAGCAAATCAGAAAGGAGTGGGACGATGAATAAAGAAAAGGTATCTCTTCATTTAAAATCAGAATTGCAGAAAATTGATGAAACAGCCAATCCCTCTATACCGAATCAAAAAGAACTGCTTTACCAGCTGTCACAAATGAAAGCTGAACGCAGAAGAAAACTGCTAAAAGAGATCATCTTATTTGTATTCTGCGCGCTGATGGTTGTGAGTGCGGCGATCCTGGCATTCACTCAAGCTCCCGCTGTGTTTATTGTACTTCAGGTTTGTGTGCTTGCTACCCTGCCGATTTTGATTGTGACCGAGAAAAAAAGACAGCTCGGGGAATGCGAGGTGGAGCGCCGATGACACAAACAGAAATTGTCATCACGGTTACGGCTTATCTCATCGTATTGGCGCAGGGAATCTTTTTATTTATTGATGCGAAAAAACGAAATCGCATGGCATGGGTTTGGGGGATTGTCGGATTGATTACAGCCCCGATGCCGCTGATTTGTTATTACTTTTTTGTCATTAGGCCTGATCGGAAGAAAAGGGGGATCAAGCAATGAATATTTCTTGGGAAATGATTTTGCCGCTGATTGTATTACAGTTGGCTTTGGCGGTGTTTGCTCTCATCAGCTGCATAAAAGAAGAGCGGACAAACGGGCCAAAGTGGATGTGGGCTGCAATTATCGTATGTATCAATATTATCGGGCCGATTTTATTTTTCACCGTCGGCAGAAAGCAAAGGTGAGTGGCATGCTGTCTATTGAGTCATTATGCAAAACATATCGGCATCATGAAGCTGTAAAGAATGTCAGTTTTCACGTGAATGAAAATGAGTGTGTCGCACTATTAGGGCCTAATGGAGCCGGCAAAACCACGACTCTGCAAATGCTGGCCGGATTGCTTTCGCCAACCTCCGGAAGCATTAAGCTGTTAGGAGAAAAAAAGCTGGATCGGCGTTTGATTGGGTACCTCCCGCAGTATCCTGCTTTTTCTTCGTGGATGACCGCAAATGAATTTTTAATATTTGCCGGGCGACTATCCGGTTTTCCAAAGAAAAAGTGCCAAGAGGAGATCGGTGAGATGCTGGAATTTGTCGGTTTGCACGAAGCTGCACACAAAAGGATCGGAGGCTATTCAGGAGGCATGAAACAAAGACTCGGTCTGGCACAGGCACTGCTCCATAAACCGAAGCTTTTGATATTGGATGAACCGGTGTCTGCACTTGATCCGACAGGACGGTTCGAGGTGCTGGACATGATGCGGGAGCTGAAGAAGCATATGGCCGTTCTGTTTTCAACACACGTTTTGCACGATGCAGAGCAGGTGTGTGATCAAGTGGTGATTATGAAAAACGGTGAGGTTTCATGGAAAGGTGAGCTGCAGGAGCTGAAAAAACAGCATCAAACGAACGTTTTTACCCTTACAGTGAAAGAGAAGCTGAAGGGCTGGCTTGAAGAGAAGCCTTACATCTCAGCTATTGTCTATAAGAATCAATCCCAAGCTGTTTTCGAACTGCCTGATATACACGCTGGCCGGTCCTTATTAAGTGATTGTATCCGGAAGGGATTGACCGTCACCCGTTTTGAACAGAAAACCGAGTCTCTCGAAGACGTCTACCTCAAGGTGGTGCACGCATGAAGGTGATGATGGCGCTATTGCAGAAGGAATGGCTGGAAGGGTGGAAAAGCGGCAAGCTGGTTTGGCTGCCGATTGCGATGATGATCGTCGGGCTGACACAGCCGCTGACCATTTATTATATGCCGGACATCATCGAACATGGAGGAAATCTTCCTGATGGCATGAAAATCAGTTTTACGGTGCCCTCCGGGTCTGAAGTGATGGTCAGCACGCTTTCTCAATTCAACACGCTTGGCATGGCTCTGATCATCTTTAGTGTGATGGGCTGTGTAGCCAATGAAAGGAATCAAGGGGTAACGGCGATGATCATGTCACGGCCTGTGACGGCAGCCCATTATATCGTGAGTAAATGGCTCACCCAAAGTGTGATCGGCATTCTGTCGTTCGCAGCTGGATATGGGCTTGCTTATTATTACGTCCGGCTGCTGTTTGAGGACGCATCATTCAGCCGCTTTGCCGCAAGTCTTGGCCTATACGCTCTTTGGGTGATATTTATTGTGACTGCCGGTCTTGCCGGAAGCACGATATTCCGGTCTCTCGGAGCAGCTGCGGCTTGCGGGATCGGCTTCACAGCAGCTGTTTCCTTTGCTGTCTCACTATTCCCAGATCATGCGAAGTGGCTTCCGGCCGAGCTTTGCAAGCAGGCGGAGCATATCCTTCTTCATGGAGAGCGGGCAGATTTTTTCGGATGGTCACTCACTTTCTCCATACTGTGCATCATGCTTCTTGCCATGTTTTCTGTGTGGCGCTTCCAGCGGTATGAAAGCTATTAATTGATCATGCTACCAAACAGCCGGGCGGCCAGCACGAAGAAGAATGAATCAAACACCAGAAATAGCAGGCTGCTTAGGACGGAAAAGCCGAACCCGGCAATTAACAATTGCTTGCGCAAAGAAAACAGGATATCTGACAGAAGGCCGAGCGGGAAGCGCAGAAGGATTTGCGTGACCCCGTAGCTGCCGAGAATGATGCCGATTGCGCCGTATGAAAAGTGCAGATCCTCCAAATACAGGCTGAATACAGGCACATAAATATAGCCTGAAAACCAGAAACAAAATACCATGCATAAAAAAACGGCGTGATCTAAAGCGCCGATTGTTTTTTTCTGAGGAATCAAGTCCTGCTGTAATTTCATTGTTCTCTCCACCCTTTCCTTCCAGTACAACACAATTATTGAAAGCGTTTCAATAGAAAAATAAAAAACAGGACTTCTAAAAAAGCCCTGTTCGCTGTTTTTAATACGGATCAGATGGATGGCTCTCCTGTTCAGCCTGCTTTGCAGCCTGTTCCGTTTCAGTTGTGCCGATCGGCCCGTTGCTGTTGTTTTCGGAAGCTTTTTTCAGCCCTTCCGCGACGCGTTTTCCATAGTCAGGATCAGCTTTTGTGAAATTCTCAATCATCTGATCCTGAATTTCTTTTCGGCACGTAGAAAGCGTATTCACCAAATTCGTAATCAATTCGTTCCGTTCAAATTCAGTAAATCTCCGGTACGTTTCTCCAGCCTGTCCGAAGTTGTTTGTTCTGTCAATCGCTTCACGCTTTACATCACCTTCAACATGAGGGGTATGGTCTTTTCCATCTTGCTTCGCTTCATTCAGCCCGCCCATAATGGATGGCTCATAGTTGACGTGCGGGTTTTGTCCTTCTGCTCTATCAACCCGATATTGCATTTGCCCGCCTTCCTGGTTGGTGGCGACATGCTTTTTCGGCGAGTTGATCGGGAGCTGCAGGTAATTTACGCCTACACGGTAGCGCTGCGTATCAGAGTAGGCAAACGTCCGCCCTTGAAGCAGTTTGTCATCGGAAAAATCAAGACCGTCGACAAGCACCCCCGTTCCAAATGAAGCTTGCTCCACTTCCGCATGGTAGTTTTCCGGATTTTTGTTAAGCACCAATTTGCCGATCGGTTTCCATGGGAAATCGTCTTTATACCACAGTTTTGTCGGATCAAGAGGATCAAAGTCCAGTTCAGGATGTTCATCATCACTCATGATTTGGGCATACACTTCCCACTCCGGATAATCGCCATTTTCGATCGCGTCATATAAATCCTGTGTGGCATGGTTAAAGTTTTTCCCTTGGATCTCTTCTGCTTCCTTCTGTGTCAGGTTGCGGATACCCTGCTTCGGTTCGAAATGGTATTTCACAAGAACGGCCTTGCCCTCCTCATTTACCCATTTATAGGCATGTACCCCTGAACCCTGCATTTGCCGGTAGTTGGCCGGAATGCCCCAAGGCGAAAACAAGAAAGTGATCATATGCGTCGCTTCAGGAGACTGAGAAATGAAATCGAAAATACGTTCACCATCCTGGATGTTGGTCACTGGATCAGGCTGAAATGCGTGTACAAGATCCGGAAATTTCAGCGGGTCGCGGATAAAAAAGATTTTCAGGTTGTTCCCGACCAAATCCCAGTTTCCATCTTCTGTATATAGCTTTACGGCAAAACCGCGCGGGTCTCTCAATGTTTCAGGTGAGTGTTTTCCATGATTCACAGTTGAAAAACGGACAAATGCCGGTGTTTTCTTGCCTTTTTCCTGAAAGAGTTTGGCCCGGGTATATGTTGAAATCGGTTCGTCTCCGAAGCTTCCGTACGCTTCAAAATACCCGTGTGCACCTGCTCCCCTGGCATGAACAACGCGCTCTGGGATGCGTTCTCGGTCGAAGTGGCTGATTTTTTCGAGAAAATCATAGTTCTCAAGCGTTGTAGGCCCTCTGTTCCCGACGGTTCTCACATTTTGGTTGTCAGTAACAGGATGCCCCTGCCTATTCGTTAAGGTATCCTCTGACTCATTTTTCCCGGATGTCTTATGAGAAAGCGCATCCTCGCTGCCCCGGGCATTTGATCCGTGCTGCTTGTTATGATGATCATCTTTCAATGGGTTGACCCTCCTTTTTTGAACGGTAACAATATTCCCTGAATGGAAAGATTTTAAAACAGCCGTTTTTTTTCATCTGCTTCGGGAATGGTACAATGTACAAAAATCGGTAAAAGGAGAGGTCGATTCGTGATGAGAGAAAAAAATCCGCTGCCCATCACGTTTTATCAAAAAACCGCTCTTGAGCTTGCCCCATCGCTTCTCGGCTGCCTTCTTGTAAAAGAAACAGACGAAGGCATAGCGTCAGGCTATATTGTGGAAACAGAGGCCTATATGGGGGCTGGGGACAGAGCGGCACACAGCTTTAACAACCGCCGGACGAAGCGGACTGAAATCATGTTTGCAGAAGCTGGGCGGGTGTATACATATGTGATGCACACTCATACATTGCTGAATGTCGTTGCCGCTGAAGAGAATATCCCGCAAGCGGTATTAATCAGGGCGATTGAGCCGCATGAAGGCCAGCTGTTAATGGAGGAGAGAAGACTGGGCAGGAGTCCTAGGGAATGGACAAACGGTCCCGGAAAGCTCACAAAAGCGCTTGGCGTCACGATGAATGACTATGGGCGCTGGATCACGGAAGAGCCGCTTTACATTGAAAAAGGGTACACACCGGAGCAGATTTCAACCGGTCCGCGCATCGGCATCGACAACAGCGGGGAGGCCCGCGATTATCCATGGCGTTTCTGGGTGACGGGAAACAGGTACGTGTCGCGTTAGCATGTTTAAGCAAGCGGCAATCAGGGGAATGGTTGAGAAAAAAGAAGGGAGAATCGAAGCTTTGAAAAAGATGATCAAAACCGTTTTCAAATGGGCGCCGCTCATTTACCCGATTGTTCGAAAAATCATGAAGGATCGAAAGGCATCTAAACAAAAGAATATGTCAACATCCAGAACAGCCGGCTGACCCCGGCTGTTTTTTATGGGTCAGTTTTCCTCTCGTCCTCCGGATGTTCATTGACTTGCCATTCTCTCCATTATAGAATTTATATACATTTCGCATCCCTTCATCATCCTTTCTGCCTATTCACTGAATCCCTGCATCTACTAGATAGGAGGTTTTTCTCATGCTTCATGGGCGACTTCGTGATATTCTGCGCTTGCTGATGGCGGCTGAAGCCCCGTTGACAAGCTCGTTTTTTGCCGCACAATTAAATGTAACGACGCGGACGGTCCGCAATGATATAAAGGAACTGCAAGGTGTACTAAGCGGCCACGGTGCCTTTGTACAATCGGTAAGAGGCTCCGGCTACAAGCTCAGCATTAATGATGAGCAGACTTTTAGGGTGCTGCTGCAAGATGTGTTTCAGCAAAAAAAGGGCCTGCCGGTATTGCCGGAGGAGAGAATGGCCTATCTGATGAAACGTCTGCTGCTGGCGGATCATTACCTCAAGCTCGATGAACTGGCTGAAGAACTATTTATCTCAAAATCTACACTCCAATCGGATATAAAGGAAGTAAAGAAACGTCTGCTGCCTTACCGCATCGTCATGGAAACACGTCCGAATTATGGCTTCAAGCTGCGCGGGGACGAGGTGCAGATGAGGTACTGTATGGCGGAGTACATCGTCGATGAAAGAGAAACGGAGATGGATGTTTTGAATGAAAAGGCTGATATTTTGCCAAAAGAAGAAATTGAGATCATCCGTTCCGCCATCCTGAAAAAAATGAGAAACGACCGCATTCCTCTGTCCAACTTGGGACTGAATAACCTCATTATCCATATCGCTATCGCCTGTAAACGGATCAGAACGGAAAACTATGTATCTCTTTTCCCTGAAGATATGGATCATATCCTGCATCAAAAAGAATACCAGGCTGCAGAAGCCATCGTAAAAGAACTGGAATCAGCGCTTGCCGTTACGTTTCCGAAAGACGAGACAGCGTACATCACCATGCATCTCCTTGGCACAAAACGAATGACACAATCACAATGCGGAGAGGACACATTTTCAATAGAAGAAGAAACCGATCAGCTGACATTTGCCATGATCAAAGCCGTTGATCGTGAACTGAAGCTCGGCATTCTGCATGACAAAGAGCTGAAAATCGGATTGGCCCTGCATGTGAAGCCTGCGATCAGCCGCAACAGATATGGCATGAATCTTCGAAATCCGATGCTGGCAGCGATCAAGGAACATTACCCGCTCGCTTTTGAAGCTGGGATCATTGCGGGGTTGGTGATAAAGGAACAAACAGGCATCGACATTCATGAAAACGAAATTGGATATTTGGCTCTCCACTTTGGCGCCGCGATTGAACGAAAAAAAACAGAAAGCCCGCCGAAACGCTGTATCATTGTATGCGCATCGGGTGCCGGAAGCGCCCAGCTTCTGCGCGAAAAACTCCGTTCCCATTTCGGCAATCGGCTCGATATTCTTGGAACGGCTGAGTATTACAGTCTTGACCAAATATCCTATGAATCCATTGATTTTGTCATCAGCACCATTCCGATGAAAAAAGAGCTCCCTGTACCCGTACTGAAAGTTAACACACTTTTAGGCGGAACTGACTTTACAAAAATAGAATCCATTCTAAGTGATGACAAGGAAAAAGCAGATCGCTATCTAAGAAAGGAACTCGTTTTTTTTCAGGAGGATTTGCGCACAAAAGAAGAAGTGATTCAATTTTTAGGGCAGAAAGCGGTCGAATGCGGCTATGCAGATGAAGAAATCATAGATTCCATTTTTGAAAGAGAAGACATGTCGCCAACGTGCTTTGGCAATCTAGTTGCCATCCCGCACCCGCTTGTTCCGCAGACAAAAACTACGTTTTGGGCCGTTTGTACGCTCAAAAAACCGATCGATTGGGAGAATCAGCGTGTTCAATTTGTCTGTCTGCTTTGTGTCGAGAAGGAGAACACAACAGATTTGCAAAGCATGTATAAACTTCTGGGCAGCATTTTGGATGACCCGGCGGCGGTGAACCAGCTGATCAAATGCCGTTCGTATCAAGAGCTTTCGGATGTGTTTGACCAAAAAAAGCTAAGCTGACAGCCTGTATATACCTTTTTTCCGTTTCCTGCGGAAAAACCTTGAGTGTTTATGAAAGCGATTTCATAATATGATGATAGCAACAGCAGGATATAACAAGATTGATCAAACTCTAGGGGGTCTTTTACATGAATATATTACTCGTTTGTGCAGCAGGCATGTCTACTAGCTTACTGGTGAGCAAGATGGAAAAAAGTGCGCAGGAACAAGGAAAAGACTATACCATTTGGGCAGTTTCAGGCGATTCTGTACAAAATCATATCGATAAAGCGGATGTACTGCTTCTCGGGCCGCAAGTCCGTTATATGCTTCCGCAGCTCAAAAAATTAGGAGAGTCAAAGGGGGTTCCGGTAGACGTCATTAATACCGTCCATTATGGCACTTGCAACGGGGCAGAAGTGCTGAAATCGGCTGAACAGCTTGGAAATGTGTCATAGAAAGGGGCGGGCTATGTGAATAAAGTCAATCAGATCTTAGAAGAAAAGGTCATGCCTATAGCGGGAAGAATTGCAGGACAGCGTCATTTGCAGGCGCTGCGTGATGGTATCATCCTCACGATGCCGCTGATTATCATCGGTTCCTTTTTCCTTATCATCGGCAATCTCCCAATCCCGGGATACGCTGAGTTTATGGCAAAAACGTTTGGCAGCTCCTGGTCTGAAAAACTGGCCTACCCAGTTGACGCCACCTTTGAAATTATGGGGCTAGTCGCCGCGTTCGGCATCGCCTACCGGCTCGCCGAGAAATACGGCGTCGATGCTTTGTCGGCCGGAGCCATTTCCCTTGCGGCATTTTTATTAGCAACACCTTATCAAGTGCCGTTTACACCGGATGGAGCGACGAAAGAAATCATGGTCGGCGGCGGGATTCCGCTTTCGCTCATGGGAAGCAAAGGCCTGTTTGTCGCCATGATTATCGCGATGGTGTCCACAGAGATTTACCGCCTCATTATCCAGCGCAATTTAGTCTTCAAAATGCCGGACGGCGTTCCGCCGGCGGTAAGCAAGTCATTTGTCGCTTTAATTCCTGGCTTTGCCGTCATCTTTCTGATTTGGGCAGCCCGGCTGGCAGTTGAAGCGACACCGTTTGAAAGTCTTCATAATATTGTAAGCGTTTTACTGGGGACTCCGCTTTCCATTCTTGGAGGAAGTCTTGGAGGAAGCCTTGTCGCCGAAGCCGTCAAAATGCTTTTATGGGCCTGCGGACTTCACGGCGCCAATATTGTCGGCGGCGTCATGGCACCGATTTGGTACGGTGCAATGGATGCCAACCGAATTGCGTTCCAAGCAGGAGAGGAGCTTCCTAAGATTTTCACCCAGCAATTTTTCGATATCTGGGTCAATATCGGCGGAAGCGGCGCGACATTGGCACTGGTTGTCACGATGTTCCTGCGTGCCCGAAGCAAACAAATGAAACAGCTCGGAAAACTTGCGATCGGCCCGGCCATCTTCAATATTAACGAACCGATTATATTCGGGATGCCGATCGTCATGAACCCAATGCTCTTACTTCCGTTTATCATCACGCCGCTTGTCACAGTGACACTCACGTACATCGGAATGAGCACCGGCCTTGTCGCCAAACCGGCGGGTATCGCAGTGCCGTGGACCATGCCGCCGATCTTTTCAGGCTACTTGGCGACAGGAGGAAAAGTCTCAGGCGCGGTCATGCAAGCCATTAATATTGCCGTATCCTTTGTTGTCTACTATCCATTCTTCAGAATGTGGGATAAGCAGAAGCTGAAAGAAGAAAACGATCTGGAGCTGGTCCAAACACCTGCTGCATCAGATGACAAGGAAGCGGCTCTGTAGAGAAAGGAAGTGAATCGCGTGAATGAGAAAATGGAACAAATCATTTTTCAAATTATCCTTCACGGAGGAAACGGAAGGAGCTCCGCAATGGAGGCCATTGCCGCAGCGAAAAGCGGCGACGCAGAAGAAGCGCGGAAAAAGCTTCAAGACGCTGCTGAAGAATTGTCAAAAGCCCATCACTATCAGACAGAGCTGATCCAAAATGAAGCAGGCGGAGATAAGACGGAAATGACGCTTCTGATGGTTCATGCACAGGATCATTTAATGAATGCAATGACAGTGAAGGATATGGCTGCAGAGATCATTGAGTTATATGAAAAAATCACCGAGCAAAGGGGAGCAAGCATATGACAAAAGGATTGAAGATTGTAACGATTGGCGGAGGTTCAAGCTATACGCCCGAGCTAGTGGAAGGGTTCATTAAACGGTATGATGAGCTGCCTGTGCGTGAATTATGGCTCGTCGATATCCCTGAAGGCGAAGAAAAGCTGAATATTGTCGGCACACTCGCCAAACGGATGGTTGAAAAAGCAGGCGTCCCGATCGACATTCATCTTACGCTCGATCGGAGAAAAGCGCTGAAAGACGCAGACTTTGTTACGACTCAATTCCGTGTCGGACTTTTGCAGGCAAGAGCAAAGGATGAGCGCATTCCACTAAAATACGGAGTAATTGGCCAGGAAACAAACGGTCCGGGAGGCCTGTTTAAAGGATTACGCACGATTCCGGTCATCCTTGAGATCGCAAAGGATATAGAAGAGCTCTGCCCGAACGCTTGGCTTGTTAACTTCACAAACCCTGCCGGCATGGTAACAGAAGCCTTGCTTCGCTACTCCAACCTGAAGAAAGTCGTCGGTCTTTGTAATGTTCCAATCGGCATTAAAATGGGCGTAGCCAAAGCGCTTGATGTAGATGTGGACCGCGTAGAAGTCCAATTCGCCGGACTGAATCATATGGTGTTCGGGCTGGATGTTTTCTTGGACGGCGTAAGTGTGAAAGAGCAAGTCATCGAGGCGATGGGTGACCCGAAAAACGCGATGACGATGAAAAATATCTCAGGCGCCGAATGGGAACCGGATTTCTTAAAAGCGCTCAATGTGATCCCTTGCGGCTATCACCGTTACTATTTCAAAACAAAAGAAATGCTGGAGCACGAACTGGAAGCATCACAAACGGAGGGCACCCGCGCTGAAGTCGTGCAAAAGGTCGAAAAAGAGCTGTTTGAGCTCTATAAAGATCCGAACCTTGCGATCAAACCGCCGCAGCTGGAAAAACGGGGCGGAGCTTACTACAGTGATGCAGCATGTAACCTAATCAGCTCCATTTACAATGATAAACATGACATTCAGCCGGTGAACACGATCAATAATGGTGCAATAGCGAGCATTCCGGACGATTCCGCAGTTGAAGTGAACTGTGTGATGACGAAAACAGGCCCTAAGCCAATTGCTGTCGGCGACTTGCCGGTGTCTGTCCGAGGCCTCGTCCAGCAAATCAAATCCTTTGAGCGTGTCGCAGCAGAAGCGGCAGTTACAGGTGACTATCAAACCGCCCTCCTTGCCATGACGATTAACCCGCTTGTCCCGTCCGATACTGTGGCCAAACAGATTTTAGACGACATGCTGGAGGCGCACAAAGCGTATCTGCCGCAGTTCTTCAATAAAATTGAAGCGTAAAAAAGCCGGCCTGTAATGGGCCGGCTTTTTTCTTACTTGCTTTCAGTCAGTGCTGCAACTTCGGTCGTCCATCCGAATTCGTCTGTGACAGCGCCTTTTTGAATGCCTGTAATCGTGTCATATAATTTTTTTGCGATTTCCCCTGTTTCACCATTGTTAATTGACAGTGTTTCACCTTGCCAAATCAGCTCGCCGACTGGGGAAATAACGGCTGCTGTACCTGTTCCGAAGGCTTCTTCAAGGATGCCGTCTTTATGGGCTTGGATGACCTCATCGATCGCAATTTTTCGTTCTGAAACAGGAAAGCCCCAGTGCTTAAGCAAGGTAATGACAGAATTGCGCGTAATGCCTTCCAGGATGCTTCCGTTCAGCATCGGTGTTACGATTTCACCATTGATTTTGAAGAAAATGTTCATGCTTCCGACTTCTTCGATGTATTTCTTTTCGATTCCGTCCAGCCAAAGCACTTGTGAAAATCCTTTCTCTTCGGCTACCTGCTGCGCTTTTAAGCTTGAAGCGTAGTTCCCTGCGGTTTTGGCATTTCCTGTTCCGCCTTTTACCGCACGGACAAATTCACTTTCAACAGCGATTTTGACAGGCTTAATGCCTTCTTTGTAATAAGAGCCGACCGGAGAAAGAATGATCAAGAGCTTATACGTGTGAGATGCCGCAACACCAAGAAAAGGCTCGGTTGCGATGATGAACGGACGGATATAAAGGGATGTGCCCTCCGCATTCGGAATCCAGTCTTTATCAATTGCGACAAGCTGCTTTAAGCCTTCAAGAACCTGTTCTTCATCAATTTGCGGGATGCAGAGGCGGTCGTTTGATTGATTCAGCCGTTCCATATTTTTTTCCGGTCTGAAAAGCAGGACATGGTCATCCTCTGACACGTAAGCCTTTAACCCTTCAAACACGGTTTGGCCGTAGTGATAGACCATTGCGGCCGGATCCATTGATAAGGGCTGATAAGGAATGATTCTTGGATCATACCAACCTTTATCTGCGGCATAGTCCATTACAAACATGTGGTCTGTAAACACTCTTCCGAACGAAAGCTGATTTGGGTCTGGTTTCGGTTTTTTTGTTGATGTCAATTCAACGCGAATCGTTTGTTTAGTCATGGTCAATCTCCCTGCTGTTAAATTGTTTATATTATCAAACTTATTTGAAAATAATTATATTCTATTGTATACCTTCAACAAATAATCGCAATAGGTTTGCTCAAATTTGTAAGAAATTCATATGAAAAAAGCAGGAGAAATTAATTCTCCTGCGAGTTCATTTGCTCGAATACCCTGTCATAATCGGCACGAGTGGCATTTCGAAGACCTTCAACACGTTCATTTGTAATCTCCTGTTTGCCTTCCTGCAAGCCATCCAAGAAATATTGAACATATTCTTCAGTTGAAATGCCCCGGTACGTCAGGCCTTGTTTATCGCGCGATTTTTGGTTTAAGCCTGTGTCCACCATAGGAGGCGCCATTTCAATCACTTCCACGCTTGTATCGCGAAGCTGGTGTCTGAGCGTAAGCGAGAACGAGTGAAGTGCCGCTTTTGTTGCACAGTACACCGGATAAACAGCTAACGGGTTAAACGCAAGCCCGGATGTAACCTGCACGATTGCCGCCTCGGGCTGCTTCATCAAATGAGGCGTGAAAAGGGCGGATAAATGGACAGGCGCTTGGAAATTAAGTTCAATTTCGTCTCCGTCCACAAAAAGCTCCTCTGTCCCTTTTTTAAAGTCAATTTCCTTTTGAATGCCGGCGTTGTTGACGAGAACATTCAGGGCCGGAAATTCCTTTAGCGCCCATTCAAACAATGCTTCCCGCTGCGACCGGTCTGCCACATCACACTGTTTTGTATGGATGTTTGGGAGCTGCTGCTTCGCTTCTGCAAGGCGTGCCTCGCTGCGTCCGCAAATGATGACTTCATTGCCGAGCTCCAGCAGCCGTTTGGCCAGTTCAAGCCCGATGCCAGCAGAACCCCCTGTGATTAAAATCGTATTGCCTGTCATCTTCATTGGATGTAACACCTCTTAATTAAGTTGGCTGTGATTCCTTTACTATTTCAAATCTTAGCAGGAAATATACAGCCGCGTCCTATGAGATGCTCAGGATGAAGTGACTTTACCGGTTTTATAAAATTCGTCAATTGCTTTATCGACATACACCCAGCCTTTCCAGCCAATGTGGATAGTGTCTTTCATGAAATACGGGTCATATTCATGCCCTGAGAAATCAGCAACCTGGAAGCCCTTGGCTCTGATTTGTTTATTTACCTTTTTGTAATAGTCAGTGCGTCCTTTTTTCGGGAAGCCTGTGTAATCGTACCATTTTCCGTTAACCGGAATAGTGACAAACATAGGTTCTGCGCCCGCATCCTTCAGGATATCGAGCATTATTTCAAAGTCGCCGTATTCCGGTGATACAGCATACGATCTTCCTTTGTTTTTCCCTTTCAGCTTTTGCACTTTTGGCTTCAGCTTTTTATAGACAGGGTTGTCGATACGAAAATCGTTAGACCCGGAGTGGCGTTTGCCCGATTGATCTGCCAGTTTATTCAGTTCAGACCATGATTTATCCTTTACTGACTGCGAGATATAACGCTTTGGTCCGGATGATTCTGTCGTTGAATAATACAGATCTTTCTTTTCCAGCATGCTGTAATACACTTTCGCTGCCGGCTTTAGGGCGTTCGCTTTCCACGTCTGGCCGTTTACGATTGCTTTGCACAGCTCGGAAAGGATCGCGTCGTTTTGCACAGCCTTAAAGCGCAGCATGCGTTTCATCATTTTCTTTTTTATCTCAGGGTCGATCTGATCGTTAAACGCCAAATCAAGCCCTTGCAGCGCAGAATAGTTCGGCGCGAAATGCTGTTCATCAGACCCGCGTTTAATAAACCATTGCGGAGACACGATGAATACGATTTTTTTGCCTTTCAGCTGATCCATATGGGCAGCGAAGTTTAAAGAATGAATCAATGATTGGGACCCGCCTTTGCCGACAAGGTATGGCGTGAATCCCTCATTGTTTACCTGAAAATAATTAGATGGATGGAACTCGTCCAGCCGTGAAAGCTCAGAAGATCCGTAAATCGGAAGATATGTCGGATCTTTGAGCATCTGATCTTGTAAATATAGCCCTTGAAACATGCTCGGATTCAAGGCTGTTGCTGACTCTTTCACACGCTTATCGGTGATGAAGCCTGTCAGCCATGAAGATGGAATTGCGATGGCGCCTGCGAATAGAATAAACGCCAAAATAATTGGACCGAAAAAACGCTTTTTCATTATTTCAACTCAGACAGCTGATTTACAATGTTGTTAGGGGTATTCCAAACGTCCCGGTCAAATTCAGTGATCGGCACTAAAATATCAAAACGGTTTTCAATCGCAAGCAGCAATTCTACTGTTCCAAAAGAATCAAGCAAACCTTCTTCAAAAATTTCAATATCAGGATTTTCCTTTACGATGTCATCCTGGCAAACCTCTGCTAAAACGTCTAATACCTCTTGTTTAAAATCCATAGCTTTCTAATCTCCTTTAATGGTGGTGATGAAATGGTTTTCCTGAGAAAATATAAAACCCGAAGCAAACGAAATGGAACGTGATCACAATAGCGAGTATTGTTGTCCAGCGGTTGGACGGCAGCCATTTATATTTCTTATTCCACTTCTCGAAAAAGTTGTAACATGTCATCAGCACGGCGTGATAAAGGCCGTAGATGATATATTGCGGCGCAAGCCCGTGCCAAACCCCCATCAGCATAAACAGCAGGAAATACCCGATGTTTGAGACAGCCATGCGGTTTTTGATCCACTTTTTCTTTGTCATCCAAAATACGAATCTCATAAACACATAATCTCTGAACCAAAATGACAGAGACATATGCCAGCGATTCCAGAAATCTTTAATATTTTTACTGATAAACGGTTTATTAAAGTTTTCCGGGGATTTAATGCCCATAATGTAGCTGACCCCGACGGCAAACATCGTGTAGCCGGCGAAATCAAAGAATAAATACATGCTGTAGCCGTACATGTACAGCAGGTTCCCAAGAATCTTATTGTGCGTGATTGCGTGAAGATTCATGATGAAGTACGTATTGATCGCGTAGCCGATAATAAATTTATACAGGAAACCGATGAAGATTTTATGGATCCCCGTATACAGCAGGTCGGCGTATTCTTCTTTCGTCCAAGCCTTTTGTTCATCCTTGACGAACCGGCGGTATCTGTCGATCGGACCGGAGGAGATCGTCGGGAAAAACAGGATGAAATACAGCAGGCGGTGCAATGGCAGCTGTTCTTTCAGCAGTCCGTCTCTTGCTTCCATAATCAGCTGAACGCCTTTAAAGGTTAAATATGAGATCCCTAAAAAGCTGATCAGGTTATGCGGCGGATGATGCGGCTGCGGGTGTGAAAGAAACGGCCATATTTTTGACAGAAATAAAGGCAGAATCGACGCGATAACAGCCCCGCAAAACACAAAGCCGCTGTTCGCTTTCTGCCGGTATGCCAGATAGCCGCTGACCAGGAGCACCTGCCATATTGTAAACAGGCACAGTGCAATGACCCCATGTAAGTCGTGCGAAAAAATTAAAGCCAATATAATGATAGATATGAACATGTTGTATGCTTGAAATCTTTTTCCGTTTAAGCCGAGGATGATCGTCGGCAGGAGAAGAATGCCAAGCAGTATAAAGAATAAAAACGAGCTGTAAGGCGTCATACAAGAACCTCTTCGCCAATGCGTTTTCGGTCAATTTTGCCGTTAGCCGTCATTTGAATGTGATCCTGATAGATAAATTTTCTCGGGATCATATATGCTGGAAGAGAAGCGGCAAGCTCTTTTTTAATAGCGCTTGTCAGCTGAAATTCCTTCTGGAAATCATGCTCCTCAGGCACAATAGCAGCGATCAGGTACTCAACTGTTCCGTTTGGCTGATAAGGAATCACGACAGCAGAGCGAACGTACTGTGACTGTCTGACATGAAACTCGATTTCCTCCAGTTCCATTCGGTAGCCGTGAAGTTTAATCTGAAAATCCAAACGCCCTTGGCAGAAAATCTGTCCATCTTGAATAAAGCCGGCATCGCCAGTCCGGTATGCCCACTGGCCTTCATGAGAGAAAAACGCTTTTTCCGTCAGTTCCGGCTCACCAAGGTAGCCTCGGCTTACGCTCGGTCCTGCAATGACGATTTCTCCTTTTTCTCCATCAGGAAGCGGCTGTCCCTGTTCATCCATAATGAAAATGTTCATATCTGGTTTGGCGAAGCCCACTGGAAGCGATTCGCTGCGGCTGATCACGTCATCTGTAATTTCAACCGATGTGACAGCCACTGTCGCTTCAGTCGGGCCGTACGTATTAAAAATCTTTGCTTTCGGAAAACGCTCAAGCAGCGCTTTTGCCACAGAAACCGGAAGAACCTCTCCGCAAAACATAAATGTGTCGGCACCAGGCAGCAGGTCCTGTGAAAAACCCGGGTCCATCAAGCACATTTGCACAAAAGAAGGTGTTGATGTCCACACATTCAGTCCGGACTTCTTCAGCTCTTCAAATAAGATTTTCGGCTTATTCACAGCATCCTTTGTCACGCAATGTAAAGTCCCGCCTGATTGCAGGCACGGATATAGGTCCATGACAGATAAATCAAATGAGAACGGCGCTTGGTTTAAAAATGTTTTTCCGCCGTTGACTGGGAAGTCTGCACAAATCCAGTCTGTGAAGCTTTGAAGGTTAGAAGCGGAAATCTGCACGCCTTTCGGATTTCCTGTGCTTCCAGAAGTGTAAATGATATAAAACGTTTCGTGTTCTTTGACCCATTGATCTTCGGTGACAGAGCCGCCTTCGTTTTCCAGCAGTTCTTCCGCTGAAACTGCCTGAATCTGCTGGCTGACAGCATCAATTGGAAGTCCGGCTGCATGGATCAGCAATTCTGCTCCAGAGCTTTCGATAATTTTCGCAATCCGTTCAGCCGGAATGGACAGATCAACCGGAATATAAGGATGTCCCGCTTTGACGCTTCCCAAGAAGGAAACGATCATGTGCGGCTCCATATGGCCGTACACAAGGATAGGAGATTTCTTTTCCCCAGCAATGCGTTTTTGGATCGCGGCAGCCGCGCGGTCAGACTCCTCCCATAACTCCTGATACGTGAGCGACTGGCCTTGAGAGCGGAAGGCATCGGTTTGCGGATAAGTTTCCGCATGTGTTTGAATAGCATGTAAAAGTTTCATAGTTATTCTCTCTCCAATTAGAAATCGTTATAAATATATGAACCGGTATTCGCGGTGTGAAAACCATACATAAAAAACAAAACAAGCAGTATCATCAAATAAAAGCCTGTATGACATGTCCACTTGACAGCGGGTTTTTCATACAGCTGTTTCATTAATTGCAGCATATCAAAAATTCCCTTCCCGTTTTTTCGACAATCACATGATTATTTGACGATCAGATGCTCAAAAAGTTTCATTTTTTCCCTAAACTCCCTCAAATTAATATATCGGCGTCTGTTTTTAAAAATGAATCTTTATACCTGCAGGGGCAAGAATGGAATGTTTCGAGCTGATTCATAATAAAGGAAAAGATACATGGAGTCAAAAGATCTTTTTAACTTTTAAAAAGTGTAATGTACTTAAAAAAATTTTTCTGTACCTGTTCTATCAAGTGAAAGCAGAAACCTAATGAAATCGGGGCGGAAGCGTATAATAAGAAAGAAAACGCCTTCTTGCGGTATCTTGTGAAATAAGGGAGAAGTCATTATGATAGATAAGGAAGCAAAAGGAGTTTTTTATTAAGCTGCCGGCTGAAAAAAAAGTAAGCCTTTTAATAGAAAGGAAGAGGAAGATGAACCAAACAAATAAGGGTGAGGGTCAGACAGCGCCGCAAAAAGAAAGCATGGGGCAGATCCTTTGGCAGTTAACCCGTCCTCATACGTTAACCGCATCGTTTGTGCCTGTGCTGCTCGGAACCGTTTTGGCGATGTTTTATGTGAAGGTTGATCTGCTGCTGTTTTTGGCTATGCTGTTTTCCTGCCTATGGATCCAGATTGCGACGAACTTATTTAATGAATACTATGATTTTAAACGCGGGTTAGATACAGCAGAATCAGTCGGAATCGGAGGGGCAATTGTACGCCACGGAATGAAGCCCAAAACGATTTTGCAATTAGCCCTCGCATCATACGGGATTGCCATTCTGCTCGGTGTCTATATTTGTGCCAGCAGCAGCTGGTGGCTCGCTGTGATCGGCCTCGTCGGCATGGGAATCGGCTACCTGTATACAGGCGGGCCGCTGCCGATCGCGTACACGCCATTCGGTGAATTATTCTCAGGCATTTGCATGGGTTCGGTGTTTGTGCTGATTTCGTTTTTTATTCAGACAGATATGATCAACACGCAAAGCATTTTGATCTCGATCCCGATTGCGATTCTTGTCGGCGCGATTAATTTGTCAAACAACATTCGCGATATTGAAGAGGACAAAAAAGGCGGCCGCAAAACATTGGCGATTTTGATGGGGCATAAGGGAGCTGTTACTCTGTTAGCTGCGTCGTTTGCCGTCGCTTATATTTGGGTTGTCGGCTTGGTTCTTACCGGTGCCGCAAGCCCTTGGCTGTTTGTCGTCTTTTTGAGCGTGCCTAAGCCGGTTCAGGCAGTGAAGGGCTTCGTCCAGAAAGAAATGCCGATGAATATGATTGTCGCAATGAAATCAACAGCCCAAACAAATACATTTTTCGGATTCCTGCTCTCAATCGGTTTATTGATCAGCTATTTCCGATAAAAAAAAGACCGCTCGTTTCGTGCGGTCTTTTTTGTTACAATCGACCGCATTTTGTAAAAAAATTCATAGAACCTTGCAGCTGACAGGGACGTCTAGTACATGGACAGCGGATAAAGTTCCGTTAAAGGAGATGACGAAAATGGATTTATCTGTAACACATATGGACGATTTAAAAACAGTAATGGAAGATTGGAAAAATGAATTATTAGTTTATAAATTTGCGCTAGATGCACTCGATACAAAGTTCTCAATTATCAGCCAGGAATATAACCTTATTCACGGACACAACCCGATTGAACATACAAAATCCCGTGTCAAAAGCTTTGAAAGCATCGTGAATAAGTTAATGAGAAAGGGCTGCGAAATTACGACGAGGGAAATGAAGGAGCATATTCACGACATTGCCGGCGTGCGCATCATCTGTTCCTTTATTTCTGACATTTATAATGTCGTAAATGTGTTGAAGCAGCATGAAGATTTGAGAATCGTAAAGGTAAAGGATTATATCCAGACACCCAAATCGAATGGCTACCGAAGCCTGCATTTAATCATTGAGATGCCTGTGAATTTAACGAACCGTGTGGAATATGTCAAAGCAGAAATTCAAATCCGGACGATCGCGATGGACTTCTGGGCAAGCCTTGAACATAAAATTTACTATAAATTGAACAATGACGTTCCTAAGCAATTAACAGATGAGCTGAAGGAAGCCGCGGAAATCGCCCATTACCTAGATGAGAAAATGCTGGGGATTAAGAAAGAAGTGGATTGATTAACAAAATGTTTTACAAAAGCGAAGCCTGACAGGGTTTCGCTTTTTTGCTTTGTAGTACTTTTTATACCAGTATAAACTCACTTCTGTTTCCATGATTGAACCTGCTTTATCATGCATGAAGAAAGGAGGTAAACATGAACCATTCCATTTCATTATCGAGAGGTTTGATTTTTCTTATAGCGGTGACTTGCGGGTTTACTGTAGCTAATGTCTATATTAATCAAACATTGCTTGTCAGCATGGCAGGCATGTTTCATGTGACGTCGGCACAAGCTGGAATGATTGCTACATTGGCGCAGATTGGCTATGCGGCGGGGAACTTGCTGCTTGTTCCATTGGGAGATCTATTTGAACGCCGCCGCTTCATTGTGAGCCTGCTATTTTTAGTGGGGGTTTGTTCGGCCGCTTCAGCGTTAGCTGTAAGCTTTCCATGGCTAGTGATCACAAATTTATTATTGGGATTCTTTACGATTATTCCTCAAATCCTTGTGCCGTTTGCGGCAGGTTTAGCAAATGACAGGAACAGAGGGAAAGTACTCGGAAACGTAGCCATCGGCTTGGTTTGCGGAATTTTAGGGGCGAGAGTGGTCAGCGGGGCGATAGATGCCCATTATGGCTGGCGCGTGATGTATTGGATTGCCTGTGCAGCAGCCGTCATCATTATGTTGATCATTCACTTCTGCTTTCCGAAAAGCAAAGGGACACATGCATTTCATTACGGAAAACTCATTTCTTCATTATTTCCCCTTTTGATCAAGGAGAAGGTGTTAAGAAAAGCATGTGTAAACCAAGGCTTCATGTTTGGGGCCTTCAGTTTATTTTGGACGGCGTTAGTGTTTATGGTGAGTGAACCTCCATTTTCGTTTGGCAGCCAGACTGCCGGAACAATCGGTTTGGTGGGAATTGGCGGGGCTTTTGCGACTCCGCTGATCGGCCGGATTATTGATCAAAAAGGAGCTGCTTTTTCCAACAAGCTTTGTATGTCTTTTACCTTATTGTCATTTGTTTTATTAATGGCAGGCCAGACTTCATTGATTGTGATTGTATTGGGCGCTTTATTCATCACCATGGGCATTCAGGCGAATCAGGTGGCGTGTCAGGCGGAGATTTTCCAATTGTCGGCTGAAATGAGAAGCAGATTGAATGGCATCTTTATGGTCAGCACGTTTTTAGGCGGCGCCTTGGGATCGTATGCAGGGGGTGCAGTCTGGATGCTGTTTCATTGGAACGGCGTTTGTATTGTGGGGATGATCATGGTCGGTATTGCCTTCAGTTCAAGGATTACCATAAATCGTACGACTAAAAAAGCGATATTGGAAGGGAGATAGAAGCTGGTGCAAACAAGTGAACGTTATAAAAAAGGGTTAGATATTCTGAAACAAATTGATGAGGAGAACTATGAAGCGATCGTGGACAATTTTAAACATTCCATCGCTCCTGACCTTGGTGTGCTTGCTGTGGAGTTTAACTACGGTCAGATTTTTTCAAGACCAGGTCTTGATCTGAAATCCAGATTATTAGCAACCGTTGCTGGATTAACTGCATTGGGCAATACCCAGCAGCTAAAATTCTATATTAACGGAGCCCTGAATGTCGGATGGACACAAGAAGAACTCATAGAAGTGATGATGCAGATGATTATTTACTCAGGTTTCCCGAATGCACTGAATACCATTCTTCCTGTGGCCGCGGAAGTATTTGCAGAACGAAACAAATAATATAAAAACCTTCTCCTTTTTATGTAGAATACTAATAGGAAATTCTATGCAGAAGGAGAGTGTGTATGTGGACAGTATGGCAGAAAAACGGAAAGAGCTAGGGGAGTTTTTAAAACTTAAAAGGGCACAGATTTCTCCGCAAGAGTTTGGATTGCCTATGGGCACCAGAAGGAAAACGACAGGCTTGAGGAGAGAGGAATTAGCCCAGCTGTCCGGTATAGGTGTCACATGGTACACATGGCTTGAGCAGGGAAGGGATATTCGGGTATCTACACAGGTACTGGAAAGCATATCGAGAGTGCTCAAATTGAATTACGAGGAAAAACGCCATGTCTTTCTGTTGGCGGGCCATCATGTTCCTTTAGATGATCAGGATGAAGAAAATAAAAGCCTTCCTCTGGCTGTACGGCACTTTATTGATCATTTAACCAATTGCCCTGTTTATGTGACTGACGAAAAGTGGGATGTTATTGCTTGGAACACAGCAGCTTGTGCTGTGTTCGGCAATTTTGGCCAAATGAGCAGAAAGGAAAGAAACGCCATATGGCGATGTTTCACCTCGAAGGAGTATCGGAATCTGCTTGACGACTGGGAAAGCCACGCCAAAAAACTGATCGCACAGTTTCGATCGACAGCCAGCCGGTTTCTTGGGGAAGCATGGATAAAAGAGCTGATCGATGAGTTAACTGAAATAAGCCCGGAATTTAAAAAATGGTGGAACCACCATGAAGTATTAGGCACACACGCAGGAGAAAAAGTACTTCATCACCCGGCAGCCGGAACAATGGTGATGGAGCATATGACATTACAAATATACGATTCTCCTGATTTGAAACTGACCATTTATCGGCCGTTAGAAAAAGAAAATACAGTTGATAAACTGAAAGCTTTACTTATAGACGGCTAAACAGCTGATCATTATAAAAAAGACGGCACCCAAGCCGTCTTTTTTTTTATTTGATATCTTCATAAATGTCAGATGCTTTGGCCTTCATTTGTTTCTTATTGGTTTTCGGTTTCTTCTCTTTTTTCACAGCCTCATAGACAGCGGCTGTCACAAGGTCGCCTGCTTGCTGGAGGCGGTCCTTGCTGATATGTTCGATCGAGTCTTCGGGGGTATGATACCATGGCTCAACTTCTTCTGTTTCCGGGTCTCCCCAAATAAAGTTGGCGGAATCAATGCCGGCTTCGTGGAATGGCACGTGATCAGATGATCCTCCCTGTGTCAGAGACAGGCTGTCAAACCCTATTTTTTCAGCGGCCGTGTGGCTGGATTCCCAAACAGCGTTCGATTGGCCGTCCAATGTGTTGACATACAGCTCAGACGCTTTTTCCCAGCTTGTGCCTACCATATCTAAGTTGAAGTTCACTTCGCTTCGTTTCAGCTCTTTTTCGGATAGTTGATCTACATAGTGAGAGGAGCCGAGCAAACCGAGCTCTTCAGCGCCGCAAGCGATGAAGCGGATTTCTTTATCAGATGGAACGCTTTTTAAGACACGCGCCATCTCCAGCATAACAGAGGTTCCTGAGCCGTTGTCATTTGCTCCGGGCGAAAAAGGAACACTGTCGTAATGGGCCGTCACGTACACAATGTCTGGATGTTTGATATTCTTTGGTTTTTTGATTCCGATGATGTTCTGGGAGGTTTGGTTTGTGAATGCTTTTAGTTTTAAAGTGGCTTCTTTTTGCTGGGTAAGTGCTTCGCCGTCTTCTTTCTTAATGCCGACGACCGGAATGCCGGCTTTATTTCCCGACAGGTTTGGCGTCATAGGTACGAGGCTTTCTTTGTTGTTATAAATGATGACAGCTTTCGCTCCAGCGGCTTCGGCATTTTTGGCTTTCTCGTAATAAGTCAGGTCTCCTCTGGAAATTAAGGCGATTTTGCCCTTGGCGTCAGCGGTAAAGTCCTTTTGATAGCCCAAGCCTGCATTGTAAAGCGGAGCCGTTAGTCCTTGTTCCTCAGTCGGAGCCGAGCCGGACGCCGCTTGGAGAAGAATATCGCGTCCTTCTGAAGACAGCGTTCCCTCAAGGCGATCAGGAATGTCGAATCGTTGAACCTTTACATCAAGCTTTAATTTTCTCATTGATGAGGCGATCAATAGGGCACTCTTTTTTTCAGCTGCAGTTCCGGCTATTCTGGGGCCGATTGCTTCACTTAGCTGAGAAATGGTAGAGTACGCACGCTTTGCTTTGAATGGAAGCTCGCGCTCGCTATCTGATAGTTGTACAGCGTGCGCCGCAGGAGTAACACTCTGTGCCGGCAAGAGCAGTGTGCCGGCAGTTAAAACAGCCATCGTCATGACAGTCAAAAGCTTTTTCATCAAAAATAAACCTCCCCTAAATGTATGGTTGGGGAATATTTCGGGATGCTAAAGGAGTTTCCTGCAAGATGGAGAGCGTTTTTGAAAAGACAGTGCTTTATACCTGCAAAAAAACGCTTATGAATGAAGGGTCATAAGCGTTTCGGAATATCAGACTATTGGAGCTTTAAAAACTTGCGTTTGCCGACTTGGATGATCATATTCTCTCTTATCTCTGCTTTGGCGTGAACATCTGTTATTTTCTCTCCGTCGATGCGTACACCTCCGTTTTGAATCATGCGGCGCGCCTCGCTCTTCGAAGAGAGGAGCTTCAATGTAACGAGCAGATCGACAATCGCGATTGTTTTCTCGCCTTCCCATTGGACAGACGGAATATCATCAGGAAGGCTGTTTTCCTGAAAGACTGTTTTAAACGAGTGTTCGGCAGCTTCTGCTGCTTTCTCTCCGTGATACATTCGGACGATTGTTTTGGCTAAAAGCATTTTGGCATCACGTGGATGAACTGCGCCGGTTTCTAAGTCTTTCACGAGCTGTTTTTTCTCTTCAAGCTCTAAGTCTGTTGCCAAGTGGATGTATTTTTTCATCAGGCTGTCGGGCAGTGACATCGTTTTTCCGTACATGTCGTTTGGATGTTCGTCAATGCCGATGTAGTTGTGTTTCGACTTCGACATTTTCTCCACGCCATCCAAGCCTTCCAAGAGCGGCATCAGGATGACAACTTGTTTTTCTTTGTTGTATCGTTCTTGGAAATGCCGGCCCATGAGGACATTGAAATGCTGGTCTGTTCCGCCAAGTTCAATATCGCTTTCGAGAACGACAGAATCGTATCCCTGCATCAATGGGTAAAAGAATTCATGAAGCGAGATCGGTTTTTGCATGGCGATGCGTTCTTCAAAGTCGTCGCGCTCCATCAGGCGGGCTACGGTTATTTTGCCTGCCAATTCAATGACATCCTCCAGATTCAATGTTTTCAGCCATTTCGAGTTGTAGTGAAGCTCGACTTTTTCAGGATCCAGCACTTTTCCGAATTGCTGAAAATATGTTTTGGCGTTGTGTTGAACTTCTTCATCAGTCAGCTGCTTTCTTGCTGCTGATTTTCCGGTCGGATCACCGATTTTCCCTGTGAAATCCCCAATTAACAGCTGGACAATGTGGCCGTTTTCTTGAAATTGGCGAAGCTTGTTTAACACAACCGTATGGCCCAAATGTACATCTGGTGCAGACGGATCTAATCCAAGTTTAATTTTGAGCGGTGTGCCTGTCGAAATCGATTTCACGAGCTTTGCCTTTAATTCCTCCGGCGGTATGACTTCGTGGGCGCCTGTCATGTAAAGCTGAAGCTGTCTTTCGACTTCTTTTTGCTGTGCTGCTGTGAGCTGTTCAAATGTTTTCATCACTTTTCCTCCTTTTTTACAAACACAAAAAAGAGCCCATCCCGATAAGGGACGTGGCTCAATGCACGCGGTACCACCCTGGTTGAAGACATCGTCTTCCGCTCATTCGAATAACGGTTTCCCGTTCTTTGCTACTTTTAAGGTTCACAAAGAAAGCTCGGGGAGGTAATTCACGTTTGCCTGTGCGCCGGCTCGCACCTTCCGCCGGCTCTCTGGAACAGGGAGACAAACCCTACTGGATTCCCGTCAAAGCTTATGGTGTATGAGGATTGTCAGCTACCTTTCTAAGCAGCCCTGTCAATGTTTTCTGTTCGTCCTTTGTCATTCCCCCTATGAGCTCTGTTTCCCCTTTGTGAAACTCAGGGTAGAGTTCTTCGATCGCTTGTTTGCCGGAATCGGTGATGGAGACAAACACGAGTCGCCGATCTCTTGTGTCGATGCTTTTACGGCAAAAACTCTTTTTTTCAAGTGTTTTGATCACGTTGCTTGCTGTAGCTGTAGATATCCCTGACAGCTCAGCGATTTTTCTTGTTTCGAGCGCTCCCCATACCCATAGATCATAAAGAATGGAGAAAGCGGTCCAAGAAAGGTTATAGGAAGAAAGAACCTCAGTCTCCATTTTGACACGGAGCCTTTGCGCAGACCGATACAGATTCGTAGCGATCGAAATGGCTTCCAGGTTGAGTGACTCGACGGGCATTTGTTTGAGCTTAGAAAGTGTATCGTGTTCTTCCTTCCGAAGCTGCTGATGTCGATGTGAACGTTCCATTTTTTAGGCCTGCCTTAAATTATCAGAATCATTAGCTATGAAACGAATTGTAACAGAGTCTGATGTGAACTTCAAGCCCATATATCGGTTGAATAAAAAAAGCCCAAACAACGCCAAAATAAACAAAAAACCGCAAACGGGGGTGCAGTTTTGCAAAAGTATGTTCAATCCGTCTATAAGCATGATCCATTTCATCTGTTTTCGACAGAGCATGTGGTAACGCTAGCGATTATCGCTCTTTTGGCCGTTCTGTTGTTTCTGTTTCAAGATGGGATTAAACGGTCTAAGGCCAGCCGGTTTTTGCGTTTTTTGTTTGTGTTTCTTTTGCTTGGTTCGCAAATCGGCTATCAAATATGGATGATCGCCACGGGCAGGTGGTCAGTGCGCACTTCATTGCCTCTCCAGCTTAGTGACCTGTCGGTGTATTTGTCAGCCATTATGCTAGTGACAAAAAGCAGAAAGCTGTTTGTATTTTTGTTTTTTGCCGGCATTGGCAGTTCGATTCAGGCTCTTGCCACTCCCGACCTCGGCATGTATTCTTTTCCGCATATCCGATATATCCTCTTTTTTATTTCGCACGGGTCCGTGTTTTTATCCTGTCTGCTGATGGCGGTGATTGGCACCTACAGAATGGGCCAGCGCTCGTTATGGGTGACTGTCCTGCTTGTTAATGTGTACGGCGTCTGCATTTACCTGATTGATCGCTGGCTAGGGGCGAATTATATGTATTTGACGAAAAAACCGGGCGGGTCCTCTCTCTTGGATGTTCTCGGGCCATGGCCGTGGTATATCGTCTCGGCTGAAGCCATCACGATCGCCAGCTTTTTCATTCTTTATTGGCTTTATCGCATCTTCAAAAAATGACACCTTTTTTGTTGTATCACACATTCTGTTTTAAAAAATGTCGGAGAACGTGTTTATTTTTTTGAAAAAGGGTATGTAACTTGTACAACAAAAAGGGAGATGAATACCATTGAGGAAAGATGAAATCATGCATATCGTATCATGCGCAGATGATAATTATGCTCGTCATTTGGGTGGGATGTTCGTTTCTTTATTGACCAATATGGATCAGGAGAGAGAGGTTAAATTATACGTCATTGATGGCGGAATTCAGCCTGATAACAAAAAAAGACTGGAAGAAACTACTTTGAAATTCGGCGTGCCGATTGAGTTTTTAGAAGTGGATACCAACATGTATGAACATGCTGTAGAGAGCAGCCATATTACAAAAGCAGCGTATTACCGTATTTCGATTCCCGACTTAATTAAGGATGAAAGCATCAAACGAATGATTTACATCGATTGCGATGCGCTTGTCCTAGAGGATATTTCAAAGTTATGGGACTTGGACATTGCGCCATACACCGTTGCCGCTGTTGAGGATGCGGGGCAGCATGAACGCCTGAAGGAAATGGACATCACTGATACAGGGAAGTATTTTAACTCAGGTATCATGATTATTGATTGTGAGTCTTGGAGAAAGCAAAACATCACAGAAAAAGTCATCAACTTTATCAATGAACACCCAGACGAAGATTTTCTTGTGCTGCACGACCAAGATGCACTGAATGCGATCTTGTATGATCAGTGGTATGAACTTCATCCGCGCTGGAACGCTCAAACCTATATCATGTTAAAGCTGAAAACCCCACCGACTCTGTTAGGGCGGAAGCAATATAATGAAACGAGAGAAAACCCGGCAATCGTGCACTTCTGCGGCGGAGAAAAGCCTTGGAACTCCAATACAAAACATCCATATCGCGATGAGTATTTCCATTACATGTCGTATACGAAGTGGAATACGATCAGCAATCCGGCGATCAACCAATAATATAGATATAAAAAACGCTTTTGAGATGATCAAAAGCGTTTTTTTGTTTGCTTCAGCGTGCGACTGACCGTTGGTAGAACCGCTGAATATGCATGGCGATGTAGCACAATTCTTTTTCAGGAAACTCAAAGCCGTATTCCTTTTTCACAAAGATGCCGATGCTAAGGGCGCACAGGAAAGCATCCTTAAACCTCTCTTTAATGATGTCGATCATTTCTGTGTCCAACTCATAAATGGATTCGCCCGCTTTGATATGCTGAATGGCAAAGCGGAGATGGGTCACGAGCCGTTCATAGGAGATGGTATCTTCCACGATATTGATAGACAGCTGAATTTCGATAATCTCGATAATATCACGGATCATTGTTGTAATATCTAGCGTTTGGGTCATATCGCCGGCATTGTTTCTTGCTGTGTGGATATGCATGGCAATATTGCCGATCTCATCATCAGGAATGTGAATCCCCAGTTTATCTTTAATCAGTGCTCTGGCCCATAAGCCGATCTGGAACTCCTTCGGATAAAGGACCTTGATTTCATTCAGCAGCGGATTTTTAATGACCATCCCATTGCTCAGGCGTTCTATCGCAAAGGAAAGATGGTCTGAAAAAGCGACATGAATGCGCTCATTGATTTTGATGTTCAGCTCTTTTTCGGCATGAGAGATAATTTGCTCAGAAATCTGAATATGGTCTTCAGGCAATGTTTCTAAAATCTCTTCGAACTGCTTATAGTCAGCTGTATCTTTTCTGATAAAGGTTTTTTCTATTTTTGACGGATCAACAATATCATTCTTCTTTTTGTCGAACCCAATTCCTGCACCCAAGAGAATCTTCTCTTCATTTTGATCCTTTACGACGATAGCATTATGATTTAAGATTCTTTTAATTTTCATAGCTTTTTTGTCCTTTCATCCCCCGTTTTATGAATGAAAACGAATAAATCCAGTTATTCTGTCTCTTCTTTAAACCCGAGAAACAATGTAGCTATAAAAGCAGAGACGGCGGCGATCAAAAAACCGATCATATAATGAACAAAATTCGCGGCGCCAAACGGCAGCACAATTGAAATCATCGGAATGCCTGTCAGCCCGTAGGAATTTGCCACAACTTGTACCGCGACCACGTACGCTCCGCCAATAGCACCGCCGATGGCTGCACCGATAAAGGGACGGATCAGTTTGAGATTCACCCCGAATACAATCGGTTCAACAATGCCTAAAAACGCGGTCAGAGAAGCAGGGAGCGCAATTTTTTTCAGGCTTGATTGTTTCGTTTTGAGGAATACTGCAAGCCCCGCTCCGCCCTGGGCCACATTCGCCATCGACCATATCGGCACTAAAAAGTTGACACCGACATGCGGATTCGCAAGCAGCGTTGCTTCAATCGCATAAAAGCTATGATGCAAGCCAGATAGGACGATAGTAGAGTAGATGCCGCCGAAAAGGGCTCCGGCGGCAATGCCGGCGTGATCATAAATATAGACTATCGATTGTGTCATGATTTGGCCGACGATAGAAGCGGCGGGATTCATCACAATCAGCGCGAGGCACCCTGTCACCATGACCGTAATAAAGGGAATGATCACGACATCAAGTGACTTCGGCACAATCGCTTTTAATAGCTTCTCAATTTTGCTCATGACAAAAACGGAGAGAAGAATCGGTATGATGGAACCCTGATAGCCCATCATCGGGATGTGAAGCCCCCATATATCTAAAGAAGACGGGGTTTTGCTGCCGAGCATAGACGGGTCCAGCAGATCAGGGTGCGTCAAAAGCCCCGCGATCACTGCCCCTAGATATGGGTTGCTGCCAAATTGCCGTGCGGCACTGAAGCCGACTAAAATCGGCAGCAAAATAAAGGCTGTGCTGGACACGAGGTCGAGCATTTTAATCCATGGGCTGCCGGCAGCGAACCAGTGAAACACCTTAATCATGCCAATCAGCCCCATGAGCAGGCCGCTTGCTGTTATTGCCGGAATAATCGGCACAAAAATATCAGACAGTGTTTTCGCAAAAGCTGCGGCAGGGTTCAGCTTCCGGCTGGCTTTTTTCTGGTGAACAGGCTCTTCAGAAGGCGCGGCCTCCCACACTTGAACGACTTCTTTATATATTTTGTTGACGACGCCTGCTCCGAAAATAATCTGGAATAGTCCGTATCGGAAAAAGGTGCCCTGCACACCTTGCAGGTTCTCAATGGCACGTATATCAATTTTCGTCTCGTCCTTTACATCAAAACGAAGACGGGTCGTACAATGGCTGATGCTGATAATGTTGTTTTTTCCTCCTGCTAGCAGCAGTAAGTCTTTTGCAATCTCATTATGCAAGCAATCAAAACCTCCTTTGCTGAAGAAAAGTCGGCTTGTTCATCGTATCAAATGAAAAGTTGACAATCAAAATGAAAAAAGTGAGAAATACCGGTTGAAAATGACAAAAATGCCCGCGTCGGTGACGGAGCATTAGTATAGGAATTGTTGTCCAAGGCGCCGTTATGAGACCAACACGAAAAGAAGAGTTAAAATGCCCTGCTTTTTTAGGCACTAATACTCCCTTTGCATCATTGGGTCTTGCCTGCCTGCCCAGTCACAATCCCGCCATATGTGGTGATAACTGTAATAACGTTCATTTTATGCTGTTCATGGCTGTATAGCAATAGTATGAAAAGCCTGTGCGATGGATGGGAAAAAGGTTGTGTGCGGTGTTCTAAGAAGATAAAAACCCTTTAAGACCTGGTATGCAAGTCTTAAAGGGTTTTGGTTACTTTTTCGCTTTGACGGCGTTCAGCCGTTTTTGCAGCTTTGTTTTTTCATTGGATGCTTTTAATTGGTTCACTGCAGACTGAGCGGATGTCTTCGATTTCTTTGTTTTGTCTTTCTCCGCTTTCTTTACCCTAGCTTTTGCCGTTTCGACTTTTTTTGCTTCAGCTGCCGCCACTTTTTTCTTCACTTTGTCTAACCGTTTTTGCAATGCTGTTTTGTCCTTGCCTGATTGAAGCTGATTGACAGCTGATTGTGCTTTTGCCGCATTTGCATCAGTTGATGTCTTTTCAGCGAAGGAGACGGATTGCTGCGCTGTTTTCAAATTGGTGCTTTTCACTTTGGCAAGGCGTTTCTGCAGGGACGTTTTTTCTGAACCTGCCGGCAACTTGCCAACTGCTGATTGTGCGCTGTCCACATCTGTTTTCTTTTTGCTTTTCTCCGCTTTCGCAACTTTGTCTTTCGCCTGCTTTGACGCGATGTAGCGTTTAACTTGGTTTAACCGTTTTTGCAGGTTCTTTTTGTCTGTTCCGTTCGGCAGCTTGTTAATGGCAGGTTGGGCTGTATCAACGGTTTGCTGTGTTTTGTACTTTTCTGCCTTTGCGACTTTGTCTTTCGCATCTTTTACATTTCTGTATGACTGTACTTTATCCAGTCTTTTTTGCAGGGCAGTTTTGGCGTCGGAGTCCGGCAGCTGGCTGACGAGTTCCCGCGCTTTGTCGATATCGGTTTGTGCTTTTGATTGTTCCGCTTTTTTCACCGCTTGCTCTGCTGCCGTGTACGCTGAATCTGTTGCCTGTGCTTTATAGTGGATTAAGCCGTAGCCAAATTGCTGATCGCGGCCTGCGGTACCAAGATCAACGATGTTTCTCCGCATTTCCTCACGAAGCTGGACGTTTGTCTCGTCAGGTTCCCGCTGTTTTAACAAAGCAAACATGGCAGCGGCGTGCGGTGTCGCTTGGGATGTCCCGCTTCCTGTCGCATAATACTGGTTTACGTAAGTGCTTGTGATGTTTGTTCCCGGCGCTGAAAATTCAACTTCATCTCCAGTTGTTGAGAAGGAGGCAAGCTGATTCTTTTCGTTTGTTGCCGAAACCGCAACGACACTGCTGTACGCCGCCGGATAATTCACTGGTTTTCCGTTTCCGTCATTCCCGCTTGCTGCAACAAGCAGAACGCCTTGTTCATATGCTTTGTCCACGGCGTCATGAAGGATTTTGCTGTCTGACGTCGTGCCAAGGCTCATATTGACGATGTCCATCCTGTTTGCGATCGACCAGTCAATTCCTTGGAGAAGGCTTTGAAGATCCCCCGAGCCGTTCTGATCAAGCGCTTTAACCGCGTATATTTGTGCTTCCGGTGCGATGCCGTCAATTCCGTAGCCATTGTGCTTGGCTCCGATAATCCCTGCGACATGTGTTCCGTGGCCGTTATCATCTTTGTAAGAAGAGGTATAACTGACAGCTGAATACCCGCCGACAATCGACAGGTCATCGTGGGGGGAGATTCCGCTGTCAATGACGGCAATTTTGACACTTTTTCCTGTCAGTCCTGCCTTCCAGGCCTGTTTTACCTGAATGGGCTCAAGGTTCCATTGCTCGAAGTTGTCAGAGGTGTCAGCGCCGTCTGACAGCACTTTAAAATCCGTGCTGTCTGCTGCGGTAAAGGATACGTTATTTTCTACATACAAAATATCAGGATCCTGCTTTAATTCTTTTACTGTCTCCTGATCTGCTGTGACTGCTACTGCGGGAAGATGCTTATACTGCTTTTCAACATCAGCATCGCTGTCCAGGATGGTTTCCTTTCCGGCCTTGTTTTTATAAACCACAATGACCTCTTTCTCGCTGCTGTTTTGCGCATGAGCGAGAGGGCCTATGGCGAGAAAACTGAAAAACAGAGTGACTGATACAACAAGTTTGCAAGACATGTTTTTCATGATTCATCTCCTTTTTCTATGATGTTTGATATATATATCGGAGAAAAAAAGAGAGATTGATAGTAAGAAGGGAAAAAATTTTCATGGGCAGGGTTGTTTAGCAAAATGCAGATTTTTTCCGCAAGAAGAGGAAATTTTCCAAATGAATTTGTAAGCGTTTTCAAAATAAGATAAAGAAAACATTGCGGAGGTTGTTTACAAAGCAATGAGAAAAGGGGGCTTTTCAGATGAGCGCATTCACTCGGGTAATGGAAGAAAAAATAATGCCTGTCGCCGGAAAAATTGCCGGACAGCGGCACCTCAGCGCTTTGCGTGACGGAATTATCCTGACCATGCCGCTGATTATTATCGGGTCTGTCTTCTTGATTTTAACGAGCCTGCCGATTCCGGGGTATGCTGATTTCATGGCGAGTGTGTTTGGGAAGGAGTGGGCTGATAAGCTCGGATATCCCGTCAATGCTTCGTTTGATATTATGGCGATGATCGCCGCTTTCGGGATCGCCTATCGGCTGGCGGAAAGCTATGGTGTTGATGCCCTTTCGGCCGGAGCGATTTCAATTGCCGCATTTCTATTGGCAACGCCGTTTGAGGTGCCGTTTACGCCGGATGGCTCAACGGAGTCCATCATGGTAGGGGGCGGAATCCCGATCACGCTGCTCGGCAGCAAAGGCTTATTTGTCGCCATGCTGATCGCTTTGTTTTCAACCGAAATCTATCGATATATTATTCAAAAGAATATCGTCTTCAAAATGCCAGACGGTGTGCCGCCTGCGGTAAGCAAATCGTTTGTCGCGCTGATCCCCGGCTTTATCATTGTGTTTCTCGTGTGGCTGGCGCGTCTTCTGATTGAAATGACACCTTTTCAGAGCCTGCACAATGTCGTAGGAGACCTGCTTGGCACACCGCTTTCCATCCTTGGCGGCAGTCTCGGCGGAAGCCTGATTGCTGAATTTGTGCAGATGCTGCTTTGGTCGTGTGGGATTCACGGGGCTTCCATCATTGGCGGGATCATGGCGCCAATTTGGTACGGCGCGATGGATGCCAACCGTCTCGCCTTCCAAGCGGGTGAGGCGCTGCCAAGCATTTTTACGACTCAGTTTTTTCAAATTTGGATCAATGTCGGCGGAAGCGGAGCGACGCTGGCGCTTGTCTTGACGATGCTTGTCCGGTCTCGCAGCAAACAAATGAAGCAGCTTGGCCGATTAGGAATTGGGCCCGCGCTTTTTAATATCAACGAGCCAATCATTTTCGGCATGCCGATTGTCATGAACCCGCTTCTCATTGTTCCATTCATCATCGCGCCGCTCCTCACGATTACCGCAACTTATATAGGCATGAGCACCGGATTGGTGGCGAAGCCGGCCGGAATCGCCGTGCCATGGACGATGCCGCCACTCATATCAGGCTATTTGGCGACAGGCGGCAAGGTCTCGGGCGCCGTTATGCAGCTGGTGAATCTGCTGATCACCTGTGCTATCTACTATCCGTTTTTCAGAATATGGGATCATCAAAAATGGCGGGAAGAGAGTGCGGTTGAATCCGGAGATAAGAATGTGAAGTGATAGACGATCAGCCTGTCATAGGGCTGATCATCTTCTTTCAAACGAATGGAAATGTTAGAATATGTAAAGGAGGTGCGCATGTTAGATTATATATGGTTCGATGACGAATCACCGATCTTAAAACAAATACCTGTTGAATACTCATCAGCTGCTCTTATTTTTTCTCCTTTTATCCAAATGCCTGAAGGATGGGAGAAAGCAAGGAGAAAACATGATTACGAGCATATTTATCCAAACGATGATGAAATAAGAAGAAAAGGCAAGGCTGTTTCCTGGGAGAAGGTTATGTCCTCTTGCGGCTTGCAAACACATGCTGAGCTGGCGCTGGCTTTAATGACATCGATAGGCGCCTTAAGGGACGAGTGCGAGAGAGAGGAATTAGCGGATCTTTTACATGTGAATATAAAAGGAGATCTCTTTTATCCCAGTGAGGATCATATTTCTCCTTTTCATATTCCCAGTTTGGTAAAGGTATTAGGTGCGAACGGATCTAAGCGGTTTTATTACGCAGAACCGATTGTGGAAAACAGCGGCTTTCTGGATATAACAGCGGCTCATTTGCAGACGGTTCTTGATGACGCTGCTGCAGAGCTCATTTTGACTGATGAGAAAAAGGAATTTGTGTTTATGAGTGTATATGACTCATTCATTAATGTTTTTTTAGCGAAGGATGAAAACATCAATGAATTGATTCTGCGTATGGGCTGGGAAGCCTTGATTTGCGATGAGTCAACGTATATAAGCTGGTATAGATGAAAAAAGAACGTACATCTCAACATGTACGTTCTTTGCTTTTAACGCTGGAAGAACTCAATCCACTCACCGTCAGGACCTTCGATATAAAAATAACGGTATCCGTTTGGAAGTGTCGTGATCTCTTCGTCGATAAATTTCGCGTTCATTCTTTCCGCTTTTGTATATTCAGCCGCGATGTCATCCGTCAGCAGGGCAATGTGGTGCACTTTTCCTTCGACAGGCAGCTCGCTGCTGTAGCCTTGAATCAGTTCGATTTCTGTTTCCGGGCCATCTTCAAAGCCGAGAAAGGCAAGCTCGATCACGCCGTTCGTGTGTGTGATGCGATCCTTCAATTTCATGCCGAGAACCTCTTCATAAAATGTGATGGATGCGTTGATATCCCTTACCATAATGCCTGTATGATCAATTCGTTTTGGCATGCTGCTCCTCCTCGTAACTCTTTTTGTCTATCGTAGAAAAACCTTTCCTTTCTGTCAATGCAGACATCTTGGCGTTTTGTGGTACGATAAGAGAAAGCAAACAGAAAGAGGACGACATATATGAAGCTACTCACCCTAAAGAAAGCACACGCTGCCAAAATCAAAAAAGGCTATCCCCTTATCGAAAAAGAAGCTCTCGCAGGGAGTGCGGGGCACATGAAAGAAGGAGACCTCGTTGATATCGTGTCTGAGAGCGGCGAGTTTCTCGCGCGGGGCTATTATGGCCTGCAAAACAAAGGGGTCGGCTGGACGCTTACCCGCAATAAACATGAACAGATTGACCAAGCCTTTTTTCTCACCAAATTAACAAAAGCGGCCCAAGCGCGCGCCAAACTATTTGAGGCTCAAGATACAACGGCTTTCCGCCTGTTCAATGGTGAGGGCGACGGTGTCGGGGGCGTCACCATCGACTATTATGACGGCTATCTGCTGGTACAATGGTACAGCAAGGGCATTTACACCTTTAAAGATATGCTGATTTCCGCTTTGGATGAGCTGGATCTTGATTATAAAGCGATTTACGAGAAGAAACGCTTCGACACGGCTGGACAATACGTTGAAGACGATGACTTCGTGAAAGGGGACAGAGGCGAGTTCCCGATCATCATCCAGGAGAATGGCATTCAATACGCGGTGGATCTGAATGAGGGCGCCATGACGGGCATCTTTTTGGATCAAAGACATGTGCGCAAGGCAATCAGAGACCGCTATGCAAAAGGGAAAACAGTTTTAAATACGTTTTCTTATACGGGTGCATTCTCCGTGGCAGCGGCGCTTGGCGGAGCGGAGAAAACAACAAGCGTGGACGTGGCAAATCGAAGCCTGGCCAAAACGATCGAGCAATTCAGCGTGAACAAGCTGGATTACGAAGCGCACGACATTAAAGTGATGGACGTGTTTAACTATTTTTCATATGCTGCAAAAAAGGATCTGCGCTTTGATCTCATTATCCTCGACCCGCCTTCCTTTGCGCGTACAAAAAAACGCACCTTCAGCGCGGCCAAGGATTATAAAAACCTGCTGAAGGAAACGATCGCCATCACAGCTGACAAGGGTGTCATTGTAGCCTCTACAAACAGCAGCGCCTTTGGCATGAAGAAATTCAAAGGCTTTATCGATGCCGCCTTTAAAGAAACAAATGAACGCTACACGATTATTGAGGAATTTACACTGCCGGAGGATTTCAAAACGATTTCGGCATTTCCGGAAGGCAACTATCTGAAAGTGGTCTTTCTGCAGAAAAAATAACGAAAAAGCTGCCCTGTTCGGGGGCAGCTTTTTTATGTAGAAATGATCTGCTGGACGCGGCCGATGCGGCCATCTTCAAGCCGGACCTTAATGCCGTGCGGATGAAAGCTTGATTTCGTCAAAATATCCTTCACTGTCCCTCGCGTCAGTTTTCCTGTTTTTTGATCCGCTTTCAATACAATATCAACCTGCAACCCTTTCGAAATGCTGTTTCGCTCTTGCCCGTTCATAACGCACATCCTTTCTTTTGTTCATTATAGTCATTATGGTTTAAAAGTAACAGCCGGCTGATGAAGTGTATTTTTGTTTTTTTCAGCCTTCATTAAATATAATGTCAGGCCAAAGCCTGCTATGCTCAGAATGCCAAAAAGCAAGTAGACCGCGAAAATCGACACGTAGTCAAAAATGTACCCGCCTGCAAATGTGCAGAACCAGTTGCCGAACCCGTTGCCAATGGCGGCGTACATGGTCAGTGCCGTCGCTTCAACGTGTCTTGGGGTAATCTTTTTCACATATTGAAGCGCTGCCGGGATAAATAAACCGATGGCCACTCCCTGAAGAAAGACCGTCGCATAAATGATCCATAGTGAAGGCGCCGTGAAATAGAGCGCCCACCTGAATAATGAGACTCCGCCTGACAGCATAATGACGTTGAGCAGCCCCATTTTATCTATAAATGTTTGGGCGAATCTCATAAATGGAATTTCTGAAATGACACCGATGAAAAATAAAATGCCGATAGCGGAAAGTGACGCGCCGCTTTTGTCCAGAAAAAGACTAAAATACGTATTGTTTGCTAAGTTTGGAGCAAATGTCGTAAAAGTGATGATCATAAAGATGAGGAAAGTTTTGTTGTTGATAAGCTCTCGGAATCCTTTGCGGATATTGACCTTTGTTTTCGTTTTCTGCTGGCCCGGCATTTGAGAAGCCAATATGGCGGCAATGCATAGAAAGGCACAGCCGAAGATAAAGATCACATGAATGGGATACAGCTGATTCGTCACCTGTCCCATCACAAACACCGCGACGCCGAAGCCGAGAGAACCAAACAGGCGGATTCCGCCATAATTGCCGTTTGTTTCTTGTGTGTACCTTAGTGAAATGCTGTCCGAAAGTGGAATAATCGTGCTTTGAAAGGCTGCAAAACAGGCCGCAATCAAAATAAACAGAGGAAAGCTGTCAAATGCAATATAGCCTAGTCCAATGATGCCTGTGATTGATGTGCAAACCGCCAGCAAGCTTTTCGTTTTTTGTGTATAGTCGCTCAGCATGCCCCAAAACGGCTGAAAGAAAATCATCACAATCGGGCCCAGTGACATGATCAAGCCGACCTGTGATCCGCTTAAATGCTGTTCCTTCGTTAAATACATACTGAGTAGGGGAATCATGCTGCCCGTACCGAGAAAAGCAAACAAATAAAATCCTTTTAACGCGGCATAATGCCGTCTCACCTGCAAGTTGTGCATCAGGGTGCCTCCTTTGGTATCCACAAATACATTATATTGGAATTCGCCAGCTTTTCAATAAGTGGAAGCACATAAAAAAACTGCCCGTGAAAGGACAGTTTTACATAAATGAAAGCAAAAACGGCGCCGCGCAAAGCGTCATAATCGCAGCTAGGATCATCGACACGCTTGAAATCGTGCCGGACACAGAGCTGAGCTCAAATGCTTTTGACGTTCCCGCTCCGTGCGCGCTTGTGCCGAGCAGCACGCCTCGTGCGATTTCGTTATCAATGCGGAAATAGCGGATGACCATCGGGCCGATCACCGTGCCGAACAAAGCGGTTAAAATCACAAACACGGCAGTGACGGCAGGCATTCCGCCGATCATTTCAGATACGTTCATCGCGATCGGCGTTGTCACTGATCTCGGGACGAGGCTGTCAATTAAGCCGGTGCCGAGGTGAAGCCATTTCGCAATAAGAGCGGTAGAAATAATCGCTATGCATGAACCAACGGCCACATTCAAAATAATTTCCACTGCGTATTTCTTTAAAACAGGGAAATATTTATATAGCGGGATCGCGAATGCCACGGTGGCCGGCTGAAGCATATCGGTCAGCAAACCGCCGCCGAGATTATAGGACTCGTACGGGACATTCACCAGCAGCAGCAGACCGACTAACACAGCGGGCGTCAGCAATAGCGGCGACGTATAAACACGCGGAAAGCGTTGATAGACCTTTTTTGCTCCTAAATACACCAAAACCGTTAAAAACAAACTTACAATTCCGATGAACACGTATGCTTTTTCTCCTTTCTTTTTGCAATAAGTTGTGTAAGCGTTCCTGTAGACACCATCACGACAAACGTGCTGATGATGACAACAAGCAGAATGCTGACACCAAATTTCGACATAATGTCTCCGTATTCAATCACTCCGACGGCAGACGGGATAAAAAATAAAAGCAGCTCCCCGAGAAGCCACGCTGCACCAAGCTCTATCCATTCCAGCTTGATGATGTTAAAGTGCAATAATGTGAAAAGAATCACAATCCCTATTATACTGCCGGGAATATTTATATGAAGAAGGGCTGTCACCCAATTAATCAGCCGAGCAAATATAAATAACAGAGCGATTTGAATAACGGTTAGCAACAGTTTTTTCATATTGATGCCTCCCTTATATTCATATTGTACATAAGGTTTCACTATAGGTAAAATATATATTAAGAATAAGAAGTATTCCTTTTGTCTATAGAAAGGGTGAAGCACATGGATATCCGCCATTTAACATATTTCTTGGAAGTCGCCCGTTTAAAAAGTTTTACGAAGGCTTCCCAATCCCTTTATGTTTCTCAGCCGACGATATCAAAAATGATCAAAAATTTAGAAGAAGAGCTCGGGATTGAACTGTTTTACCGAAATGGCAGGCAGGTGGAACTGACAGACGCCGGCCATAGCATGTATGTGCAGGCGCAGGAAATTATTAAATCATTTCAAAACCTGACGTCAGAATTAAATGATATTATGGAAGTCAAGAAAGGGCACGTACGGATTGGACTGCCGCCGATGATCGGCTCGGGGTTTTTCCCGAGAGTGCTCGGCGATTTCCGTGAAAACTATCCGAATGTCACCTTTCAACTAGTCGAAGACGGTTCTATAAAAGTCCAAGAAGGTGTCGGGGACGGCTCTCTTGATATCGGCGTTGTGGTCCTTCCCGCAAACGAAGACATCTTTCATTCGTTTACAATCGTAAAAGAAACCTTAATGCTTGTCGTTCACCCTTCCCACCGGCTGGCTGATGAGAAAGAATGTCAGCTGCGTGAGTTGAAGGACGAGCCTTTTATTTTCTTCAGGGAGGATTTTGTCCTGCACAACCGAATTATGACGGAATGTATTAAGGCTGGATTCCGGCCTCATATCATTTATGAAACCTCACAATGGGATTTTATTAGTGAGATGGTGTCAGCCAACCTTGGAATCGGGCTTTTGCCGGAACGAATTTGCCGCGGACTTGACCCGGAAAAAGTGAAAGTCATTCCGCTTATCGATCCGGTCATCCCTTGGCATCTCGCCATTATTTGGAGAAAGGACCGCTACTTGCCGTTTGCCGCCAGAGCTTGGCTCGAACATACGAAATCGTATTTATGGGACCCGAAAAAAGATAGTAAAGGATGATGCAAACATGGATGCACAATCAGCAGCAAAATGCCTGACTGCTGTCCGCCAGCATAGCCCTCTGGTGCACAGCATAACCAACAATGTTGTAACGAATTTCACAGCAAACGGCCTGCTCGCGCTCGGCGCATCGCCCGTTATGGCGTACGCGAAAGAAGAGGTTGCCGATATGGCGAAGATTGCGGGGGCACTCGTTTTGAATATCGGAACGCTAAGCAAGGAGTCAGTCGAAGCGATGATCATCGCGGGAAAATCAGCCAATGAACATGGCGTCCCCGTCATTCTTGATCCTGTCGGTGCCGGAGCAACACCGTTCCGAACTGAATCGGCACGTGACATCATTCGTGAGGTGCGCCTTGCTGCAATCAGAGGAAATACGGCGGAAATTGCCCATACCGTCGGTGTGACGGATTGGCTGATCAAAGGTGTTGATGCGGGTGAAGGCGGAGGCGACATCATCCGGCTGGCTCAGCAAGCGGCACAAAAGCTAAACACGGTCATTGCGATTACTGGTGAAGTCGATGTCATTGCCGACACATCAAACGTATATGCCCTTCATAATGGCCACAAGCTGCTGACAAAAGTAACAGGCGCCGGCTGCCTGTTGACTTCCGTTGTCGGTGCGTTTTGCGCTGTGGAAGAAAATCCATTGTTTGCAGCTATCGCTGCTATTTCCTCGTATGGAGTCGCAGCTCAGCTTGCCGCACAGCAAACAGCTGACAAAGGTCCAGGAAGCTTTCAGATTGAATTGCTGAACAAGCTTTCGTCTGTTACTGAACAAGACGTCCAAGAATGGGCGACAATTGAAAGGGTGACTGTCTCATGACTCGTATTTCTCGGGAAATGATGAAAGAGTTATTATCTGTTTACTTCATTATGGGGTCAAACAATACGAAAGCTGATCCTGTCACAGTTGTACAAAAAGCGTTAAAAGGCGGTGCCACCCTGTACCAATTCCGTGAAAAGGGCGGGGATGCACTGACTGGAGAGGCTCGGGCTGAATTTGCTGAAAAAGTGCAGGCAGCCTGCCGTGAAGCTGGTGTTCCGTTCATTGTCAATGATGATGTGGAATTGGCTCTGAAGCTGAAAGCTGACGGTATCCACATCGGCCAGGAAGACGCAAACGCGAAAGAGGTAAGAGCTACTATAGGTGATATGATTCTCGGCGTTTCCGCCCATACGATGTCTGAGGTGAAGCAAGCCGAAGAAGACGGAGCGGATTATGTCGGACTCGGGCCGATCTATCCGACTGAAACGAAAAAGGATACGAGAGCGGTACAAGGGGTATCTCTTATCGAAGCAGTCCGCCGCCAAGGCATCAGCATCCCAATTGTCGGCATCGGCGGCATCACAATAGATAATGCCTCACCTGTTATCCAAGCGGGGGCCGATGGTGTCAGTATGATCAGCGCCATCAGTCAGGCGGAGGATCCTGAGAGTGCTGCACGCAAGTTTCGTGAGGAAATTCAAACATATAAAACAGGAAGATAATCGTTCATCTTTCTTCAAAAAGCTGTTCTGTAAAAGGACAGCTTTTTTGCTTTCCATCAAGGTTTTCAGACCTTCAAATTTTAATTGACAAAGGACAGGAACTGGCTATGATTATGTTATACAATGATAATCATTTTCAGTTATAGGAGGAACATGATGGCTCGGGGGCTGGCACTTATTTTATTCAGCTTGTTGATGGTTTTCGGTTCTGCGGCACACGCGGAAGATGATCCGATCGCTGCATTAATTCAATTAAACAAGCAAATGATCAAATCCGTACAAGACGGAGATATAGACTCGGCACAACAAACGTTTGAAACCTTCAAGGCGAAGTGGAAAAAAGAAGAACCTTCTATTAAGAAGGAAAACCTTTCTTCTCACAGCGAAATGGACGCGAATATCGCAATGATTTCTCTTTCTTTTATCAATCAAGATGCAGACAAGCTCAAAACACAGCTTGAAGAGCTTTCGTCTCATTTAGAAACCTATCAGCAGGCTGTCGTGCTGAAAAAGACATCCTCAGGTCAATCAAGGGCATCCTTAACAGCCTATATACACAGCTTGAAAGACACGAAGCAGTTAATAGAAAAAAAACAATTGGATGAAGCATCATCCGCAATCGACAATTTAGTTACATCCTGGCTCGCCGTAGAGGGAGACGTCGTTTCCCAATCGAAAGAAGCCTATACGACGTCAGAGGAAAATCTGGCGTTGATGAAAGCTGAGATCGGCAGCCATCCCGAAAAGGTATCAAAGCAAATTGACGAAATGATTCAATTGCTCGAGCCGATCGCTTCAAGCAGCTACAGCTGGTGGGACGCGGCGCTGATCCCGATTCGTGAAGGAATGGAGGCCCTCCTTGTCATCGGAGCGCTGCTAACCATGACAAAAAAAGCGCGGGTCACGCGCTCCTCGGCATGGATCTGGGGCGGGGCGTCCGCCGGCATGGTTGTTTCCTTAGCAGCGGGCATCGGTGTCACGGTTCTGTTCTCCTCCAGTGTATTCGGAGAAAACAATTTCTTGCTTGGCGGTGTTACCGGCGTATTGTCCGCTGTCATGCTTTTGTATGTCGGGGTGTGGCTGCACAGAAACGCCTCAATGGATAAATGGAGAGAGAAAATCAATATCCAGAAGTCCCAGGCACTGAAAAAACGAAGCCTGCTTTCCTTTGCGCTCATTGCATTTCTGGCCGTTGTAAGAGAAGGTCTCGAAACGGTCATCTTTTTCATCGGGCTTGTCGGGAAGCTCCCGCTCACTGAACTGATTGGCGGAACTGCCGCAGGGCTTATCGTTCTCGTTATCGTCGGTGTTCTGATGATCAAGCTCGGGATGCGCATTCCATTGAAGCCGTTCTTTCTTCTATCAATGGCGGTTGTCCTGTATATGTGCGTGAAATTTCTCGGAACCGGTGTTCACAGCCTTCAGCTTGCGGGCATTCTTCCGTCTGATGCAGAAAGCTGGCTGCCGTCTGTATCGGTGTTAGGAATTTATCCGTCCGTGTACAGCACGATTCCGCAATTACTGATTTTACTCTTTTTATTGATTGCGCTTGTTTCAGAAGCGGCAAAACATTTTACAAACGGAAAGGAACTGACAAAATGAATTTCACAAAAATCGCTGTATCAGCCGGATGCATCCTTGCGCTGTGCGCAGGCTGCGGAGCCAACGACACATCTTCAACCAAAGAAAAAGCTTCATCAGAAAAAAGCGGGGTCACTAAAGAAATCACCGCATCCGTAAATAAAATGGAAACCATCATTTCCAAGCTGAATGACTCAGCGGAAAAAGGAGACCAAAAAGAGATTGAAAAGAAAGGGAAAGAGTTAAACAGCTACTGGCTTTCCTTTGAAAACGATATTCGCAGCGACTATCCATTCGAATATACAGAAATCGAAAAGCATCTTCAGCCAATCTACACAGAAGCGCAAAAAGACAAACCGGATACAGCAAAAATCAAGACAGAATCCGAGTCACTGAAAGCATCCTTAGAAGACCTGACAGAAGCAAAGAAGAGCGGCAAAAAGGCTAGCGATCAGCTGGCAAAAGCAGCGGATGAATATAAAGGCTATGTCAAAGAGCAGAGTGACCAGCTTGTCAAAGCGACTGAAGCATTTACAAACGCTGTGAAATCTGGCGATATCGAAAAATCTAAAACGTTATATGCGAAAGCGCGTGTTTATTACGAGCGAATCGAGCCGATCGCTGAAAGCCTTGGAGATCTTGACCCGAAAATTGATGCACGAGAAAACGATGTTGAAGAAGGAGACAAATGGACAGGCTTCCATAAGCTTGAGAAGGCCATTTGGAAGGATCAAGATATTTCCGGGGAAAAGGCAACAGCTGACCAGCTTCTCAAAGATGTAAAAAAGCTTGACGGTTCAATTCAATCACTGAAATTAACACCTGAACAAATTGTAGCAGGCGCGATGGAGCTTCTGAACGAAGCCGGGATTTCGAAAATCACGGGAGAAGAAGAGCGCTACTCACGAATCGACTTAGTCGACCTTATGGCAAATGTGGAAGGCTCCGAAGCCGTTTATCAAACAGTGAAAAGCGCGCTTGTAAAAGATCACTCCGACTTGACGGAAAAACTGGATACGGAATTCAGCGAATTTGAAGTTTTAATGGCAAAATACAAAACAAATGATCAGTCCTATACGTCTTATGATAAATTAAGTGAAAAGCAAATCAGAGAGCTGAGCACTAAGCTGACGACTCTTTCTGAAACCATGTCGAAGATTGCGAATGTGCTATAAAAGGAGTTTTGTAACATCATGAGCGATGAACAAAAAAAGCCAGAACAAATTCACAGACGGGACATTTTAAAATGGGGGGCAATGGCGGGGGCAGCCGTTGCGATCGGTGCCAGCGGACTCGGCGGACTCGGCGGACTCGCTCCGCTTGTGCAGACCGCGGCTAAGTCATCGAAAAAGGATGAAAAAGAAGATGATCAGGTCGTTCCGTTTTACGGAAAGCATCAGTCCGGAATCACGACTGCCCATCAAACGTATGTCTATTTTGCTGCGCTGGATGTAACAGCAAAAGAGAAAAGCGACATCATTACATTATTTAGAAACTGGACAAGTCTCACACAGATGCTGACGTCTGGCAAGAAAATGTCGGCTGAGCAGAAAAATCAATATCTGCCGCCGCAGGATACAGGTGAGTCTGTTGATTTACCCCCTTCCAACTTAACGGTCACATTCGGATTCGGGCCTGGCTTTTTTGAAAAAGACGGAAAGGACCGCTTCGGGCTGAAAAGCAAAAAACCGAAACACTTGGCCGCTCTTCCAGCGATGCCGAATGACAACCTGGATGAAAAGCAGGGAGGCGGGGACATCTGCATTCAAGTGTGTGCAGACGATGAGCAAGTGGCGTTTCACGCGCTGCGCAACCTGTTAAATCAAGCGGTCGGCACTTGTGAGGTCCGCTTTGTGAACAAAGGCTTTTTAAGCGGAGGGAAAAATGGTGAAACACCGCGCAACCTCTTCGGGTTCAAAGATGGAACAGGCAACCAGAGCACGGAGGATGACAGCTTGATGAACTCGATCGTGTGGATTGAGTCCGGTGAGCCTGACTGGATGACGGGCGGCACCTATATGGCTTTTCGGAAAATCAAAATGTTCCTTGAGATATGGGATCGCTCTTCCCTCAAGGACCAAGAGGATACCTTCGGCCGCAGAAAAAGCTCAGGGGCGCCTTTCGGACAGAAAAAGGAAACAGATCCCGTGAAGCTGAATCAAATTCCGTCTAATTCGCACGTCAGTCTAGCGAAATCTACTGGAAAACAAATTTTGCGAAGAGCTTTCTCTTACACAGAAGGACTTGATCCGAAAACCGGCTATATGGATGCAGGTCTCCTGTTTATCAGTTTTCAAAAAAATCCCGACAATCAGTTTATCCCGATGCTGAAGGCTCTTTCAGCAAAGGATGCGTTAAACGAATATACACAAACAATCGGTTCTGCTTTATATGCATGCCCAGGCGGCTGCAAAAAAGGAGAATATATTGCCCAGCGTTTGCTGGAATCATAAAAGAAGCCTTATCGGCTTCTTTTTAAAAAAACAGCTGTAACTTTAATTGTTACAGTTTAAAATCAATTTATACGAAAGGAGAATTATCATGACAGTACACATCAAAGTTTATTCAGATTACGTCTGCCCATTTTGTTTCGTTGGAAAAGCCGCTTTTGAAGAAGCGATAAAAGGAAAGGATGTTGAAGTCGAGTGGATGCCGTTTGAACTGCGCCCAAGCCCATCCCCTCAGCTTGATCCGGTCAATGATCCGTCCAAACAATACATGTGGCAGACTTCCATTCAGCCAATGGCGGAGAAATTAGGAGTCGAGATCAATTTTCCAAACGTCTCGCCCCATCCGTATACAGATCTCGCGTTTGAAGGCTTCCATTTTGCGAAGGAATTCAATAAAGGACATGAATACAACACCCGTGTCTTTCAGGCATTTTTTCAAGAGGGACAAAATATCGGCGACATTGACATCTTGACGAAGCTCGCCGAGGAAGTGGGATTAGACGGAGCATCATTTCAATCAGCACTGGAAGCAAGAACATATCAGGACGTGCAGCGCCAAGCCTTGAAGCACGCCTATGAAGAGGCTGACATCACAGCCGTTCCAACCTTTATTATTGGCGACACTGTCATTCCGGGTGCGGCCGGCAAGGATGTATTTGAAAAAGCGATTTCTGACGAGCAGAAGAAAAAGTAAGGGAAAAGCTCTCGATAAAGAGAGCTTTTTTACTCCTGTTCCATATGAATGCCGGTATGCGCCTTCACCTGTATTTCTGCAAAGGTATCTTCATCAATTGTTTTATCAGACGACAGCACCGTTCCGAGCCACGCGCCGAGGAAGCCAAGCGGGATGGAAATAATCCCTGGATTAGACAGCGGGATGAGCGGATCGCCTGTGAAAATAGCACCTCCGGCCGGATCCCACACACTAGGGCTCATCGACACAAGCACAAGCGCGCTGATCAGGCCTGTCAGACTTCCCCATAAAGCGCCTGAAGCATTGAATCGTTTCCAAAAGACAGTAAACACAATCAGCGGGAGATTTGCGCTGGCGGCTACCGCAAACGCAAGGGCAACAAGGAACGCCACATTTAAGGACTGTGCAAAAATCGCTAGAAGAATCGAGAGCACTGAGACGGCGACAGAAGCCCATCTGGCCGCTTTCATCTGTTCTTTTTCAGTTGCCTCTCCTTTTCTGATGATCTGGCTGTAAATATCATGGGCAAATGCTGAGGCGGCAGACAGCACCAATCCTGTCACGACAGCCAAAATGGTAGCAAAGGCAATGGCTGATACAAACGCGAATAGGAAGTCTCCCCCGAGCGCTTTTGCTAAAAGCGGAGCCGCCATATTTCCCGCTTGATCAGCTGCCGTAATCGCGTCAAAACCGACAAATGCAGCAGCGCCAAAGCCGAGAAACACCGTCATAATGTAAAACACGCCGATAATCCATGTCGCTGACACAACAGATGTACGGGCCGTTTTGGCATCCTTAACCGTATAAAACCGGATCAGTATATGCGGAAGCCCGGCGGTTCCCAGCACGAGTGCCAAGTTTAACGATAAGGTTTCAAGCGGCACCTTGTATTTATTCCCGGGATTCAAGAAATCAGCGCCAAGCGGAGTAGCCGTTTTCATCTGTTCAAACATGGTATTAAGGCTAAAGCCGAATTTTGAAAACACGATGATCGAAATCACGAGTGTGCCGGCCATCAGCAAAACGGCTTTAATAATTTGAACCCAGCTTGTCGCGATCATGCCCCCAAACACGACATAAATGGTCATCAGCACTCCGACGATGAGAACCGCCGCGGTGTAATCCAGTCCAAGAAGCAGTTTGATCAGCGCGCCTGCCCCCACGAGCTGGGCAATCATATAAAAAGTAGAGATGGCAATGGTATTGAGCGCCGCAACTCCGCGGATTTTCTTTTCTTTAAATCGAGCGGCTATCATGTCTGCCATTGTATACTTTCCAAGATTCCGAAGCGGTTCCGCCACGATATACAAGACAACGAGATAAGCCACAAGAAAACCGATGCTGTAAAAGAAACCATCAAATCCATATAACGCAATCATTCCGGCAATCCCAAGAAACGAGGCGGCAGACATATAGTCACCCGCAATTGCCAGTCCATTCTGAACACCGGTGAGCCCGCCGCCCGCCGTATAAAACTCACTTGTCGTTTTTGTCTTCTTCGCGGCAAAATACGTGATAATAAGCGTCAGGCCGACAATCGCCAAAAACAATAAAAAAGCGGTCATATTCATGTCTGTTCACCCTTTAGATCTTCTTTTAAAGCGCTTACATACCGATCGAAATGAGCTGCTCTCCGGGAATACACCGTACTCAGTATCCAGGTCATGGCGAATTGGGCGATGGCGAACAGCCAAGCCCATGAAACAGCTCCAATGGCCGGCGCATTCAAAAAGGTGAAATAAGATGTCAAAACAGGAAGTGAAAAATAAAAGACAAAAAAGAAAATCGCTGAAGGAACAATAAAAGCGCGTTTCTGCTTTAAAAAAGCTTGGAAAGACGGCGTTGCAGCAATCTGTTTGTAATCAGCTTTGTACATGGCTTTCCTCCTTTTATTCGCTATACGTAAGCAAAAAGGTACACCAATAGGTATGTACTGAAAGTCTGATTTATGCGTTGAACTATACCTGGAGGATGAAAAAAGAAGGAAGTCGTGAAGAAGTGAACACAGCGGTATAAAGACAGGCGAAGGTTTTCAAGCTCGGCCGTGTATAAACGAGTTTGCTTTCAAAACCTCACCGAATGCAGCTTCTTCTCAGCAAAGCTGCTGTTTATCAGAGCACGGTTATCATATTCACATCACCTCTTTATGACAATGCATGTGCCAAGAGGTGATCGCATCACCGGCTGTCTGTTGTTGTTAGCTGACACACCGTTTGTCCTCAAGCTAAGCGCAGCAATGTGCTTTCGAAATAGAGGATATGGTGAAAACTCAGATCAGGTGATAGAAAAGCCAGAGGTAAATAGATCCGCCTGTTCGGATTAGTCTTGGCGGACGGTTTTTTTGTGGTTTTTCTTTCTCGATGCTGCTTCAGATTCTAAAAACTGCCTCACATCATGAATGCCTAATCCAATGGATCTAGCTTCTTGAATCAACATATGCCAACCTTTGTCCAAATCTTTTTTAACATGAGTTTTCATAGTAACCTCCAATTGTATAAAATGTTTTCCTGCAACATGCGGGCAATAAAAGACAAGCCGGCGCGATGATGAGGCGAGTACAACAAATTTCACACATAGTTGCTCGGTGTTCACAAACTGAAGGAAAAACCACCTACCTATTCCCTAAAAAAATGACTAATATAACCAATGGATCTTAATTATAATAATAAACAATTAAATACTGACTGGATAGTATGTAAATGAAAATAAATCAATTAGCCTATTAAAAATGACCCCTGGGAAACCGAATAGCATAACCGTTCAAAGAAATAAATACCGCTAAAGATTGATCCGGTGTAAGATAAGGGTAATCATTACCGCCAGGAGAAAAATATGAAAAAAAACAAATTTCAAATCAAAAGAGAAGCAACATTTGAAAGTTTTATAGAAGCTGGCGTGAATTTGTTGATTGATCGAGCGTATGATCCGGTTTCTGTAGAAGATATCAGCAGAGCCGCCGGATACAGCAAAGGAGCGTTTTATGTTCATTTTGTCAGCAAGGACGATTTTCTGCTGTATCTTCTTGAAAAACGCCAGATGAAAAAAAAGATCATTATAGGGTACCTTGATCAAATGGAGCGGGAATCAGTGAAATCGCTGACATTGGACGAGGCTGCAAAACACGCTGCAGAACTGCTTTATTCCTATTACATAAATAAACCGTCGTGGGACATTACCTCGTTTGCCATGAACATGCCGACATATAAAGTCTTACAGAAATGCAAGGCCTATGTCCGGCTGTACGAATTGTGGGTGGAAGAAAATGTGTTGTTTATTAATTGGCTGAAGGAGAGAAAGCTGATTGACGCCTGTATTGATCCGGAATATACGGCTAAAATAATATGTGCAGTCCTCGACGGAATCATCAAACAATCATATGTATTGGGCCAGCCCGCCACCTTCCGCAGCTTTTTAGACGCACTTTCGGCATTTTTCACCTTAGACAGAGCGCACGAGAGGCCAAGAATTTTGAAAAGTTTTTCAGAAAGCGAGGAACATCAGTGAAGTATAGAGAAATGATTATGTATGTCATTATGGGGGTTTTCACAACCATTGTGAATATCGCCAGCTTTTATATATTGGTAGAGATGATAAATATGGATTACAAAGCCGCCACTGTCGCTGCTTGGATTTTGTCCGTGCTGTTTGCTTACATAACAAATAAATTATATGTGTTTCAGCAAAAAACACATGATCTGCAGAGCCTGCTGAAAGAGATCACTGCTTTTTTCAGCGTTCGGGTCCTGTCTCTCGGCATAGATTTAGGCATGATGATCATTCTTGTCGGCCAGTTCAATACAAATGAAACCTTGGCCAAAATACTCGACAACGCAGTCATTGTTGTCGTCAACTATGTTGCGAGCAAATGGCTCGTCTTCAAAAAAACAAAAGAAGAAGGGGTATGACAGAGGACAGTAGCATATGATCTACCGTTTTCTCTGAAGAAATAAAGGGAATAAAAAATAAAAACCAGAAAGGTGATTGCACATGCGGGAAGAGCTAAAGGGGATATTTGCAAGTGTATTCGGAGAAAAAGAGGGATTACGGTTTTTTTTCGCACCTGGAAGAGTGAATTTGATTGGAGAACATACTGACTATAACGGCGGGCATGTATTTCCGTGCGCGCTGACAATGGGTACATATGCTGCTGTTGCAGAAAGAAACGACGGGCTTGTCCGGATGTATTCAGATAACTTTAAAAACGCAGGCATCAAGGAGTGCAGCCTTGGCGACATTCACTATCAAAAAGAAGACGACTGGGCGAACTACCCGAAAGGCGTTATTTATGAATTCCAGCAGAGGGGCTATTCTGTTCCCCATGGCTTTGACATTGTATTTTCAGGAAATATTCCAAACGGGGCGGGGCTGTCGTCGTCCGCTTCTATTGAACTGCTGATGGGAGTCGTCCTCCAAAGCTATTTTCATCCTGAAGTAGATGCGCTTGAGCTTGTGAAAATGGCGCAGCATGCGGAAAACCACTTTATCGGCGTCAATTGCGGGATTATGGACCAATTCGCAATCGGAATGGGGAAAAAACATCATGCGATGCTGCTGAACTGTGACACGCTTGACTATGAATATAGCAAGCTCGATGTCTCTGGCCTCGCGCTGGTCATCGCGAATACGAACAAAAAAAGGACATTGGCAGACTCAAGCTATAATACGAGACGCCAAGAATGCAACGATGCATTGCTTGATCTGCAAAAAGGCCTCGATATTGCCTCGCTGGGCGACGTCACGCCTTCTGATTTCGATGCGCATTCCAGCCTGATCCAAAATGAAACGAACAGACGACGGGCAAAGCACGCTGTATACGAAAATCACCGTGCCATCAAGACAGCCCATATGTTCAAAGAAAACAATATAGATGAGATCGGGCGTTTAATGAAGGAATCCCATCTTTCATTGAAGGATGACTATGAAGTAACATGCCCTGAACTTGATGAGCTTGTGTTTGCGGCGTGGGATCACGAAGGTGTAATTGGATCAAGAATGACGGGCGCGGGCTTCGGCGGCTGCACCATCAGCATTGTAAAAGATGTGTTTGTGGATGATTTTATTCAAAAAGTTGGAGACAGATATCAAGAAAAAACAGGGCTCCAAGCGGATTTTTATGTCGCCGATATCGGAGAAGGAGCAAGAGAACTAAAGGGGGAGTGACACATGAGTATTGTAGAACATCTGGAACAGCTGCTTGAGTATGGCCTAGAACGAAAACTGATTTCAATCTGGGATCGGGAATATACGAGAAACCGTCTTTATGAAGCGCTGGGCATCACACATCCCGAGCCGGTCTCCAGCACCTCTATTAAGCAGTCACAAAGCCTTCCGGACTTACTCGCTCCCATTTATAAATGGGCTGCGGAAACCGGCCGAATGGAAGCGGATACAGATACGTACCGTGACCTGCTCAGCGCAAAGCTGATGGGCTGTTTTGTACCTCCTCCATCCGAGGTCATTCGCAAGTTTGAAGAAACAAAAGCATTATACGGCCCAAAACAGGCGACAAAGGAATTCTATCAATATTCAGAGGATGTCTATTATATACGTACTGACAGAATCGCCAAAAATGTTCATTGGACAGTACCGACCGAATATGGCGAGCTGGAAATGACCATTAACCTATCCAAGCCTGAAAAGGACCCGAAAGCGATTGCGGCTGCAAAAGAGCAGGTGCAGACAAATTATCCGATGTGTTTGCTGTGTAGAGAAAATGTCGGGTTTGAGGGAAATGTGAATCATCCAGCCCGGCAAAATCACAGAATCATTCCAGTCATCCTTGAAGACGAACAATGGTTTTTGCAATTCTCGCCATACGTCTATTATCCAGAGCATTGCATCGTCTTAAAAGGTGAACATGAACCGATGGAGATCAGCAAAAAAACATTTGAAAGGCTGATGTCGTTTCTTGGGCAGTATCCGCATTATTTTATCGGTTCGAACGCGGATCTCCCGATTGTCGGAGGCAGCATCCTAACCCATGATCATTTTCAAGGCGGCGCGCATGATTTTCCAATGGCACGTGCAGAAGCGGAAGACGTTTATGACTTAAATGATTATCCCAGCGTGTCGCTGGGCTTAGTGAAGTGGCCGATGTCTGTGCTCAGGCTCCAAGGAGACAAACCGGATCGTGTCGCTGAAGCTGCTGATCATATCTTCCGCACGTGGCAAACGTATTCCGATGAAAAAGCCGGCATTGCCGCCTATACAGGCGATACGCCCCATAATACGGTCACACCGATTGCGCGGCGCAGGGGAGACCTGTACGAACTCGATATCGTCCTGAGGAACAACCGGACAAATGAGGAGCATCCATTAGGAATATTTCATCCTCATCAGGAAGTCCACCATATTAAAAAAGAAAATATCGGCCTGATTGAGGTCATGGGATTGGCGATATTGCCTGGCCGCTTACAGGAGGAAATGAAAGAAACGGCAGCGGCGCTATGCTCTGCTGATCCGAAAACAGCCTTAGAACAAAATCCGCTCACGGCAAAACATAGTGAATGGGCTCTTCGGATGATGGAAAAAAGAACCATAACGAAAGAGAATGCAGATCTAGTCATAAAGGAAGAGCTGGGACAGGTATTCGCGCGCATTCTTGAACACGCCGGTGTATTTAAACAGACAACAGAGGGAAAACAGGCCTTCAGAACGTTCATCGATCAGTTGGGCGCCAAACCAGTCAAAAGCCTCAACCGCTAAGGTTGAGGCTTTTTCGATTTTTATGCAAAACAAAACACCCAAAGCGCTGACGCTTCGGGTGCTGTTGCATTTATCCTCTTTTTCTGGTTAACAGGCTTACTAGAAAGACAACAATGGCTGCGCCGATTACCGCTGGAATAATGGCGAATCCGGCTAGGTGTGGCCCCCATGTTCCAAGCAGCCCATGTCCGATCCAGGCGCCAATAAGACCTGCGATCATAGACCCAATAATTCCTCCGGGCATATCTCCTTTTACAAAAAGGCTTCCAAGCCATCCGATAATAATAGCTACGATAAGTGAAATAAGAAAACTCATCATGCAACACATCCTATTTTTTATTATTTGCTTATATCATTCCTCATTTTTGTACAAGATAAACAACTGGATGCTCTCTTTGAAAAATGCGGACAATTCAGAGCATATTGGCTCTTCATTGAGCCTTTTCTTTCAATATTTGATGCGTTAAAATGGTAACCATGTGAAAAGATGCTAGACAAGGAAAAAATAATTCCTATCTAGAAAGTTTAACAAAATGAAACTTTTGATTGACCTAAGTTTTTTATTGTGGTAAACCTTAATTTGTCAGAATTAGTTCTTCATCATCTTTCTTTACTTTATATGCGGAAATAACTAGAAACTTTTCATCTTAAGCGATAGATGTGAATAAAGTTGGAGCAATTTTTGTCGATTTTATGACATTTAAGCGAAAATGGGATGAAGTTTATAAAAAAATAAAGCTAATAAGTGAACTTTTTGATAGCATAACAAAGTAGAGAAAAGATTTTGAGGAAGTATGCACTTCAGATTTATTACATCAATAGGAAGGATGGTGATCTTCTTGTTCAGAGCATTAAAACCGTTGCTTGTATTAGCGCTGTTAACTGTGGTTTTCGTCCTTGGGGGATGCAGCAATGCTTCAGTACTAGATCCGAAAGGGCCTGTAGCTGAACAGCAAAGTGATTTAATCCTGTTATCTATCGGATTTATGCTGTTTATCGTCGGGGTCGTCTTTGTTCTATTTACCATTATTTTAGTAAAATACCGCGACCGTAAAGGCAAAGATAATGGATCTTATAACCCAGAAATTCACGGTAACACGTTTTTAGAAGTAGTCTGGACAGTGATCCCAATTTTAATCGTCATCGCACTTTCTGTGCCAACAGTACAGACGATATATTCGTTAGAAAAAGCTCCTGAAGCAACAAAAGACAAAGAGCCTCTTGTTGTTTACGCTACTTCGGTAGACTGGAAATGGGTATTCAGCTACCCTGAACAGGATATTGAAACGGTCAACTACTTAAACATTCCTGTCGACCGCCCGATCTTGTTCAAAATCTCATCTGCAGATTCAATGGCTTCGCTATGGATTCCTCAGCTTGGAGGACAAAAATATGCGATGGCCGGAATGCTGATGGATCAATACTTACAGGCTGATAAAGTGGGTACTTACGAAGGCCGTAATGCGAACTTCACAGGTGAACATTTTGCAGACCAAGAGTTTGATGTGAATGCAGTCACAGAAAAAGACTTTAACAGCTGGGTGAAAAAGACTCAGAACGAGGCTCCTAAGCTGACAAAAGAGAAGTATGATGAATTGATGCTTCCTGAAAATGTGGACGAATTAACGTTCTCTTCTACTCACCTGAAATACGTTGATCACGGACAAGACGCTGAGTACGCGATGGAGGCGCGCAAACGCCTTGGCTATCAAGCCGTTTCACCGCACTCTAAAACAGATCCGTTTGAAAACGTAAAGAAAAACGAATTTAAGAAGTCTGATGATACAGAAGAATGATATTGATCAGGAAAGGAGGAAGCCCGCATGAAAATGAAATGGGACGAATTTTTCGTAACTGGTGACCCATTAATTCTGGGCGCACAAGTTTCCATTGCGCTTTCAACCATTGCCATCATTGTTGTACTGACTTACTTCAAAAAGTGGAAATGGCTTTGGTCTGAATGGATAACTACTGTTGACCATAAAAAACTCGGAATCATGTATATTATATCTGCTGTAATTATGTTATTCCGCGGCGGTGTTGACGGTCTGATGATGCGTGCCCAGCTAGCGCTTCCGAATAACAGTTTTTTAGACTCAAACCACTATAATGAAATTTTTACAACTCACGGTACAATCATGATCATCTTCATGGCGATGCCGTTCTTAATCGGTCTTATCAACGTTGTTGTACCTCTTCAAATCGGTGCTCGCGACGTTGCGTTCCCTTACTTGAACAACCTGAGCTTCTGGACGTTCTTTGTAGGTGCGATGCTTTTCAATATTTCATTCGTAATCGGAGGTTCTCCGAACGCAGGCTGGACGAGTTATATGCCGCTTGCAAGTAACGACATGAGCCCTGGGCCGGGTGAGAACTACTACCTCCTCGGACTTCAGATTGCCGGTATCGGTACCCTGATGACAGGGATCAACTTTATGGTAACAATCTTAAAAATGAGAACAAAAGGCATGACATTAATGCGTATGCCAATGTTCACATGGACAACACTGATCACAATGGTTATTATCGTGTTTGCGTTCCCTGTACTTACAGTAGCATTAGCACTTTTATCATTTGATCGTTTGTTCGGCGCTCACTTTTTCACATTGGAAGCAGGCGGTATGCCGATGCTTTGGGCTAACTTGTTCTGGATTTGGGGACATCCTGAAGTATATATCGTTATTCTTCCGGCATTTGGTATTTTCTCAGAAATCATCTCAAGCTTTGCAAGAAAACAATTGTTTGGTTACAAAGCGATGGTTGGTTCTATTATCGCCATCTCTGTATTGAGTTTCTTAGTTTGGACTCACCACTTCTTCACAATGGGGAACAGTGCGTCAGTTAACTCATTCTTCTCAATTACGACAATGGCAATCTCAATCCCAACCGGGGTTAAAATCTTTAACTGGCTCTTTACGATGTATAAAGGCCGAATCAGCTTTACAACACCTATGCTGTGGGCGCTTGCGTTCATTCCTAACTTCGTAATCGGCGGGGTTACAGGGGTTATGCTTGCGATGGCAGCAGCGGATTATCAATACCATAATACGTACTTCCTTGTATCTCACTTCCACTATGTGCTGATCGCGGGTACTGTATTTGCTTGTTTCGCCGGATTTATTTTCTGGTATCCAAAAATGTTCGGCCACAAGCTGAACGAAAGAATCGGAAAATGGTTCTTCTGGATCTTTATGATCGGTTTCAATGTATGTTTCTTCCCTCAATATTTCTTGGGGCTTCAAGGCATGCCTCGCCGTATTTACACATACGGACCAAACGACGGCTGGACAACATTGAACTTTATCTCAACTGTCGGAGCTTTCATGATGGGTGTAGGATTCTTAATCCTTTGCTATAACATCTACTACAGCTTCCGTTACTCTACTCGTGAAATCAGCGGAGATTCATGGGGTGTGGGACGTACGCTTGATTGGGCGACTTCTTCTGCGATTCCGCCGCATTACAACTTTGCGGTGCTTCCTGAAGTCAAATCTCAAGATGCATTCCTGCATTTGAAAGAAGAAAAAACTGAATTATACCCTGAAAGCAAATTCAAGAAAATCCATATGCCAAGCAACTCAGGCAGACCGTTCTTTATGTCTGTTGCCTTCGGTCTTGCAGGCTTTGGACTTGTCTTTGAATGGTACTGGATGGGCGTAGTCGGATTGATCGGAGTCCTGCTCTGCATGGTTCTGCGTTCATTCGAATACGACAACGGCTACTACATTAGTGTTGATGAAATAAAAGAGACGGAAAGAAAGATTTCCGAATAAGGAGGCGTGAGTTATGGAACATGCAGAACACGGCAATTCTAACGCGCCTATGGAATATCAATCTGAAACCGGCAGACTTAATATACTCGGGTTTTGGATCTTTTTAGGGGCAGAAATTGTGTTGTTCTCAACACTATTTGCAACCTTCTTCGTTCTTAAAAACAGAACAGCTGGAGGTGTCTTGCCAGACGAACTTTTTGAAGTCAATCTGGTAATGATTATGACGTTCTTGCTGCTTATCAGCAGCTTTACCTGCGGGATCGCTGTTCATGAAATGCGCCGCGGAAGTTTAAAAGGCGTCGTCATTTGGACAATTATCACTCTTCTTCTCGGTGCCGGCTTCGTCGGATGCGAGATCAGCGAGTTTGTCCATTATGTACATGAAGGAGCGGCTCTCAGTACAAGTGCGTTCTGGTCTGGATTCTTTGTTTTACTTGGAACTCACGGAACTCACGTAACAATCGGTATTTTCTGGATTACAGGAATTCTGATTCAGTTGAAGAAACGCGGCTTAACTCCGCAAACTTCATCTAAAATCTTTATCTCAAGCTTGTACTGGCACTTCTTAGATGTTGTATGGATTTTCATCTTTACAGGTGTCTATCTCATGGGATTGGGGGGTCTGTAAAATGGCAAACAAATCTGCTGAACACAGTCACTTTCCATGGAAGCACATTGTAGGTTTTGCACTGTCTATCGTTTTGACCCTGCTGGCTCTATGGGTTGCAGTGTATACTGACCTGAGCTCATCAGCAAAACTTTGGATTATCTTCGGTTTCGCCTTCATTCAGGCGGCGCTGCAGCTTCTCATGTTCATGCACATGACAGAGAGCGAAAACGGCACAATCCAAGTCGGAAACACGCTGTTCGGATTCTTTGGCGCGATCGTTATCGTACTTGGCTCCATCTGGATTTTCGCGGCTCACTATCACCATGGTGACCACATGGACGGAAATCCTCCTGGAGGCGCTAAACACTCAGAGCACTCAGGCCACAACGAATAATACAAAAACCCTCTTCGTGAGAAGAGGGTTTTTTGCTGTCTTCAGCTGCTTCGCTTTCTGCGAAGATACGGAAGACCGTAAATGATAAATGCAGCGATATGAGCGACAATGACGTTGACGGCAAACAAGATAATCATGAGAGTGTGTCCTAGTGGAGAAAGGCTTTCTGTTGCGTAAAAGAAGAAGAATACCCACATTAAGATGATTGGCGGAATAGCTGAGAGTGCGACTTTTTTGTTATCAAGCCAAATAAAGAGAGGCGTTGCGCTGGCAACCAATAAGTAAGCGAAAAACATGTCCATCATACCCGTCTCCTTTCATTTTGTGATAACGTTTACAAAAATGAAATAGAGGAACTGAGTTGTGTCTGTTTTGTGGTTGTTTTGTGAACATTCTGTTACAATTATTATACCATGTTTTCCAGAAATTGATACACGTTTTCGTGAAAATGAGTTAGACCTATTGTCTTATTTTTATGCTTTATAAGATAGGAGATTGTACGGAGCTTTCTTTTAGAACAGGGGGAATGTAGATGTATCAGGTAATAAAGCTTGAAAAAGAAGACTGGCGGGAAGTAATCAGTATGTCTGAATATGCTTTTCAGAAAGAACTTAGTGATGAGGAACGAGAAGAGAAAGTAAAAGCTTTAGAGAACCATTACATCATCGGAATCAAAGAACAAGAGAAACTCCTTTCTAAGCTTCACATCATTCCCTTTTCTGTCATGCTGGAAGAGCAGGAGATGAAGATGGGAGGTATTGCCGGGGTAGCAACCTGGCCTGAATACAGAAGAAAAGGAACAGTAAAGGAACTTATTCTAGACGCTCTAACGATTATGAAGAAAAGAAACCAAACCATCAGCTTTTTGCATCCGTTCCTGATCTCCTTTTACCGCAAATTTGGCTGGGAACTCTGTTTCTATCAAAAACGCCTGACTTACCTTAAAGAACAGTTTCAAAAACTAGGCGATGCCCCTGGGGACGTGAGAAGGCTTCAAAAGGATGAAACAGGTGCAGTGAATGCCATCTATAATCAGTACAGAACGAAGCATAATGGGCTGATGAAGCGTTCAAAGGAGCATTGGACAGAGAAGATCCATGGAATGAAAGCTATGTACATCTCTGAAGATGGGGTGCCCTGTGGATATCTTGTGTATGACATCAAAAATAAAACGATGCGAGTTGAGGAATTTGTTTATTTGAACAGAGAGGCACAGAGAGGCTTGTGGAATTTTATTTGCCAGCATGATTCGATGCTAAATGAAGCGGAACTGACTGTACGGATGGAGGAAGATCTTGATTTTTTAACTGCCGAACCTCGGGTCAAACAAGAGATATATCCTTATAGTATGGCGCGCATCGTTGACGTTGAAGGTTTTTTACGGGAATATCCAAAATCTCGGGTAACAGCTCCCTTTGACTTTAAGGTAACGGATCAATGGGCACCGTGGAATCAACAGACTTTCCGCATCGATTCGCAGCAGGTGCAGATCGTTCCAGAAAAGTCATCTGACCATCTAATAGAATGCAGCATATCTTCTTTAACCGCTTTCTTCCTAGGCGCCAGAAGTGCCCGTTTCCTTTTTGAAGCAGGCATGATAAAAGGACCGGCATCGGAAATCAAACGGCTTGATGACGACTTTCAACTAAAACCTCCATTTCTTATGGATTTCTTTTAACCCCTTATTTAAAAGGGGTTTTTTTATTTGAAAAGTTTTGTGTCAATCGAAACATTTCGGTTTATCATACGTCATATGTCGTGTAGCTGAAAAGCGCCGCAAGTGCGGAAAAAACTTAAAAGGAAGCGAGCTTCACGTGTCATCTTGAACGTGGTTCATGTATAATAAACATTAGTGATTTTCCGATGAAAATGTAAGGCGGGATAGAATGAGTCGATATAAGAAACAGCAAAGCCCCTTTTACCAGGGGGATTTGATTTTTATATTTGGTGTGTTTTTTATTATAAGCGTATTGGCGATTTATGCTGCCGGTCAGTTTGGGCAGTATGGAGATAATGCCTGGACGAAACAAATTATTTATTATGCTTTGGGGGCTATTGCCATTTCGGTGTTGCTGTATTTCGATTTGGAGCAGCTTGAAAAACTGAGTTTATATGTATTTTTATTCGGGATTTTGCTTCTTTTGATATTGAGAGTCAGTCCTGAGTCTATTGCACCAGTGAAAAACGGTGCAAAAAGCTGGTTTCAGTTTGGTTCTGTAACGTTACAGCCCTCTGAATTTATGAAAATCGGGCTCATGATGATGGTAGCCTCGGTGATTTCAAAAGCAAGCCCTAAAAAAATCCGAACGCTCAGAGATGATGTGCATCTTTTGCTTAAGATTGCAGGTGTATCGGTAGTGCCGATCGGACTTATCCTTCTTCAGGATGCTGGTACAGCCGGGATATGTATGTTTATTGTGATTGTCATGATCTTTATGTCAGGAGTAAACTGGAAGCTGATCGCAATCATTGGTGGTTCTGGTATCTTACTTATTTCTCTTATTTTATTAGTGATGATTAATTTTCCTGATGCTGCTAAATCAGTTGGGATTCAAGAGTATCAAATAAAGAGGGTAACATCCTGGGTTTCTGATACAAATGGAACAACTCAGGAAGATGCAAACAGCAGCTGGCAGGTTGATCAGGCTGTTATGGCTATCGGCTCAGGCGGCATTGTCGGAAATGGCGTTCACAATTTGAAGGTGTATGTACCAGAAGGACAGACCGACTTTATCTTCGCCATTTTGGGTGAAAGCTTTGGCTTTATAGGCTGTGCGATTGTCGTCATCATGTTCTTCTTCTTAATCTACAGGCTTGTCGTTCTGATAGATAAAATACATCAGTTTAACCGTTTTGCTTCCTTCTTTTGCGTTGGCTATACGGCGTTAATTGTCATCCACACATTCCAGAATATCGGAATGAACATCGGCATTATGCCTGTTACCGGGATTCCGTTGCTGTTTGTCAGCTATGGTGGAAGCTCGACGCTTGCAACGCTAATCGGTTTCGGGATTGTGTATAACGCGAGTGTGCAGCTGACGAAATACAGAAGTTATCTCTTTAATTCTTAAGATGAAGACAGCCTTTTCAGAGGTTGTCTTTTTTTTGTGCAGAGCATTTCACTTTTGGGAATACTTTTTTTCGGATATGATAAAAAGAGATAAGGAGGTTCTTGTGATGAATAACACAATCGAAACCATTTTGAATCATCGGTCAATCCGGTCTTTTACTGATCAGCTTTTGACAGCTGAAGAAATTGATACATTAGTGAAAAGTGCGCAGGCTGCGTCTACATCCAGTTATGTGCAGGCATATTCGATTATCGGGGTTTCTGATCCTGAGAAAAAACGTGAGCTGTCTGTGCTTGCTGGGAATCAGCCTTACGTTGAGAAGAACGGGCACTTTTTTGTATTTTGTGCGGATTTGTACCGCCATCAACAACTGGCTGAGGAAAAAGGGGAACATATTTCTGAGCTGCTCGAGAATACGGAAATGTTTATGGTTAGCTTGATTGATGCGGCGCTGGCAGCGCAAAATATGAGCATTGCGGCTGAATCTATGGGGCTTGGCATTTGTTATATCGGCGGCATTCGGAATGAGTTGGACAAGGTGACAGAGGTGCTGCAAACGCCTGACCATGTGCTCCCGCTATTCGGGCTGGCAGTAGGTCATCCAGCGAATCTATCCGGCAAAAAACCGAGACTGCCAAAGCAGGCCGTTTATCATGAGAATGCGTATAATGTGAACGCAGACGATTTCCGTCATACTATGAATACGTATGACAAAACCATTTCTGATTACTATAGAGAAAGAACAAACGGACAGCGGGAAGAAACGTGGTCCGATCAAATACTGAACTTTATGAAGCAGAAGCCGCGTACGTATTTAAATGACTACGTGAAAGAAAAGGGCTTTAATAAAAACTAAAGCCAACCTCTCCGTCTAGGAGGGGTTTTTATGTTTCACGTGTAACATATTCCGACAAATAGGGACATGCTTTCACAAATAAATGGCGAATGATGGGGGACACTGATAAGCAGTGTGAGCGGCTTTGGAGAAAAATTAGGGGATCAGTGATACGATGAGGATGAGGTGGTAGGGATGGTTTCATTAAGTATATTAGATCAATCTCCAGTATCAGAGGGCTGCAATGCAGAAATGGCCTTACAGCAAACCGTTGCGCTTGCCCAAGCTGCTGAGGACCTTGGATATAAGAGATTTTGGGTTTCTGAGCATCACTTTTCTAAACGGCTGGCAGGCTCCAGTCCTGAGGTGCTCATCAGTCATATAGCGGCGAAAACAAAGCGAATCCGCGTTGGATCAGGAGGAGTTATGCTGCCGCATTACAGTGCTTATAAAGTAGCTGAAAACTTTCGTGTTCTGGAGGGGCTGACACCGGGAAGAATTGACCTGGGGCTTGGCAGAGCACCGGGGGGAATGCCGATTGCATCATGGGCGCTGAATGACGGCGGTAAGCGCAATGCTGATCAGTATCCGCAGCAAATTAAGGAGCTGACCATGTATTTGCATGATTTGGCGGATGACAAACACCGTTTTCCGAATCTGACGGCTGCGCCGCATATTTCAACTGCTCCGGATGTATGGCTGCTAGGCTCTTCTGGAGAAAGCGCGCTGCTCGCCGCGGAATCTGGCGCTGGCTATATGTTTGCCCATTTTATCAATGGAGAAGGCGGAGAGGATACTGTCAGACAGTATAAGAGACGATTCAAACCGTCTGTGTTAGGAGATACGCCTCGAGCGGCAGTTGCTGTTTTTGTTCTTTGTGCTGACACAGAGGAGAAGGCAGAGGAGCTTGGGGCTGTCCTCGATTTTACGCTTTTGGCGGGAGAGCAGGGGATTCCTTTAGAGGGAGTTCCTTCGTATGAAGCTGTTCGGAAAAATACGTACTCTCCCTATGAACAGAGACGAATTGCTGATAATCGAAATCGAATGATTGTTGGTACGAAAGAACAGGTTAAGGAGCAGTTGCTAGCTTTGAGTAAAGCGTATGAAACAGAGGAAATCATGGTGGTGACCATTACACATCATTTTGAAGATAAGCTCCGGTCGTATCGTTTATTGCAGGAGGCGTTAGCTGACTGATCGTTAAAAAGCCCTGCCAATCGGCAGGGCTTCTTCTTATTCAACAGTGAAAGGCTCTTCGGTCAAAACCTGGCTTGATTTGCCTTTGTTCGCGGCATAGGCGAGCAAGTAATACTCTCCGGCCGGAAGCTTGGTTCCGCCATTAATCGTGCCGTCCCAGTCAAAGTACTGATAACCTTTATCTTGATTTTTATAAATGCCTGCTTGGCCTGCGAAATCAAGATTGCTGTCATAGACGAGGAACGCCAGCTCTTCCGCTCCCGCAGGAAGGTATGTTTCAATTTGATAGGTGCCTTGTACAGACCCTTCACTGACGGAGACAGATGTGACTCTCGGATAATCGGGCTCTTTCACAATCAGCAGTGTAGGTACCTTAGCAACCGTTTTTCCGCCTTCTCTGACGATAACTGTTCCTTCATATGTGCCAGCTTTTGTTTTTTTCGTATTGACTTTTACTTTTGCAGTGGCTTTTCCGGTTTGATGTGCCGGAATCACAACACGGCTTGTCCCGGATGTGGAGATGCCGCTGCCATTAAATGAATATTCCAGTGTGTATGACTTTCTAATGGAAGATTGATTTTCAATCGTAAACGTTTCTTTTTTCGTTTCATTTCCGTTTTCCTTCAAGAATGTGCCGTATGAATAGCTTCCAGGAGAGACGAGCGAATCGGCTTTGATCGCGTTCATAATTCTTGCGCTGCCCGCGCCTTGGGCATTATGCGGATATACTTCCCCATCGCCATCCTTTAAAGTGACGGCGGTATTCATGATGGCAGCTTTAATCTGTTCAACGCTCCATTTTGGTTTGGCTTGTTTAATAACGGCAACAGCTCCGGCGATATGAGGCGATGCCATGCTTGTTCCTTGTTTTGATCCGTAGCCGTAAGGATGGTCAGAATTGTGTGTTGGGATCGTGCTGACGATATTGACGCCTGGCGCGGAAATATCAGGCTTAATCATCCACGTATCCATAACAGGGCCGCGTGATGAGAAATCAGCCACTTGTTCACCGAGCGCTTTTGAGACTGTCAATTTGAATGTTGTTTTTGTCTCACCAGCCTTCAGGGCGCTGACGAGTTTTTCGCCGTCTTCTAATGAAAGCTTAATCGTTGGGACAGACATGCCTGGCACATTGGCTTCAATTTCTCCAGAGAAGTTGTTATACACAACCATGCCGATGGCACCGGCCTTTTTAGCGTTATCCGCTTTATCCACAAATGCAATGCTGCCTCGTTTGACAACGGCGACTTTGCCTGTCAGGTCTTTTCCTTCAAAGTCCTTTGCTTCGCCGATTCCCGCTTCGACGAGCTCAACTTCTTTGTTATTGAGTGCTTTGACCTCGTCCTCCTTGTTATAGCCCATCACTTTTGCTGAAGAGTAGGAGCCGAATTTGACGGCGTATTCATTGAGCGGCAGCTGAGTCGCACCGACAGAGATCGCTTCTCTTGATGTGCCAGGCGATCCGACTGTCCAGCCGTTCGGTCCGCTGTTGCCGTTTGATGTAACAGCGACAACCCCTTCTGACATGGCCCAGTCAAGTGCTGTGCTTGTCGCCCAGTCCGGGTTGTTTAAAGAGTTTCCGAGAGACAGGTTCATCACATCTGCTCCGTCCTGTACAGCGCGTTCCACGCCAGCAATGACGTTTTCCGATGTCCCGCTTCCGCCAGGGCCTAACACACGATAAGCAAGAAGTGTGGCATCAGGCGCAACGCCTTTAATCGTTCCGTTTGCAGCCACAGTTCCGGCTACGTGTGTGCCGTGGTCCGTTGCACCGCCCCTTGGATCGCCGGTTGGTGTTTCTTTTGGATCGTAATCATTGTCCACAAAATCGTATCCTTTATATTGTCCAAAGTTTTTCTTCAGATCTGGGTGATTGTATTCAACCCCAGTATCAATAATCGCCACCTTGACGCCTTTTCCTGTGTAGCCTAAATCCCATGCATCGTTTGCTCCGATATAAGGCGCACTGTCATCCATTTGCGGAGATACGGCGTCTTCAGAGATCGTGACGTCTTTATCCTTCATATTGTCTGTTTTATACGTGACGTTCGGGTATACTGCCTTCACGTCTTTTACCGCGAGAAGTTTTGGAATCTCATTAGCTGGGAGTTTCATAGAGAAGCCTGAGAATACCTGCTCATATTCCCGGTTTACTTTTCCGTTTTTCACCGCTTTGATTGCTTTGTTTTTTGCTTTTGTGCGAGCGGTTTTCAGCTTGCTTTTCGATTGGCTTTCTCCAGCTTCCTTCGCTTCTGCCAAGGATTTTTCTTTTAATTCCACTATAACGGTTGTTTTTTTGCTTGTTGTCATGTCGATATCACCGAATATCTCGGCTTTTTCCAGGTCAGCCGACGTTTTTGAAGACGGCGGTGCTGCCTTGACGCCCGTAACACCTGTGGATAACGTAAAAAATAAGACGAAACTGACAAGCAGAAAGCGAATGATCCCCTTTTTCAATGTGTTTCCCCCTTTGTATTTAGAAAAAATGTGAAAGATCTAGTATATATTTCTTGAAAATTCAAAAAAATCCTTGTGTCATTTGGACCATTTATTGGATTTTGTTTGTGTATAAGGAAGGAGTTATACACAGAACCCTGTGCATAAGTGAATAAACCTGTGTATATATATAGTTGGGAATAAATGTTCGTATACAAAATATAGATAGAGTTTGTGGACATGTGGATATCTCTTGTGATTAAGTTGTTCTTATCTTTGGGATAACTTGTGTATAAAGTTTTCAAACCGTTCTCCAATTTTCATTTCAATTCTTTCAGCTTTCAACAAAACTTCTAAAAACTAGTTGGTTTTTTCACTCATATTGTGACAAAGAATTCTCTTTCAACGGTCTATCATAGAGTCATGAGTTTTGCTAGAGCTGCTAGTTTGCGAGAAAAGAAATCGGCCGTCTTTTCCTGCGGGCTGCGGCTGAGAAAACGGGCTGCTAAAAAAGGCTGCCTGCCAAAAAGAAGCGGAGGGATGTTTTTCTATGAAACGTTTGCTTGTATCTTTACGGGTGTGGATGGTCTTTTTGATGAACTGGGTGACGCCGGACAGAAAAACTGCGGCTGCCGCGGTCTACTCGGCTCAGCGTACATACCAAAGAAAGGCGGCGGTGCAAGCCGCGGGACTTGTTTCGTTTTATGAATGGCGGATGGCTGTGAATGAGGAAGAAAAACAGAAAGCGAAAGCCGCCGCGCTTTATAAAAGAAGGTGTTTGCAAGCCTTCAAGGAATCGCCAAAGCAGGAGAGAGCGGGCCCGCATCTTTACATGGCGGTCAAAAGGAGGTAAAATCCCAGTCAAAAGCAAATTGGCGGGAGAGATAACCTCTTGAAAATCTATAAAGTATTAAACAACAATGCGGCTTTAATAAAAGAGGATGATCAGGAAAAAATCGTGATGGGACCTGGAATCGCTTTTCAAAAAAAGAAAAATGATCTCATCCCTATGAATAAAGTGGAAAAAATCTTTGTCGTGCGCGACGAGAATGAAAAATTCAAACAAATCCTGCAAACACTGCCGGAGGAGCATATAGAGATAGCTGAAGATATCATCAGCTATGCGGAAGGGGAGCTCGCGGCGCCGCTGAGCGACCACATTCATATCGCGCTTTCTGACCATTTATCCTTTGCGATCGAAAGGGTTCAAAATGGGCTGCTTGTGCAGAATAAATTGCTGCATGAGATAAAAGCGCTCTATAAAAAAGAATACGAGATCGGCCTATGGGCGATCGGACATGTAAAAGAGACATTGGGCGTGTCTCTGCCTGAAGATGAAGCGGGTTATATTGCCCTTCACATCCATACGGCCAAGATGGATGCGGAGAGCATGTATTCAGCGCTGAAGCATACGACCATGATCAAAGAAATGATAGAGAAAATAGAACAATACTTTAATCGAAAGGTGGATGAAAACAGCATTTCCTATCAACGCCTTGTCACGCATTTGCGATACGCGGTCAGCCGGTTGGAATCAAATGAAGCGCTCCATCATATGGACGAGGAGATGCTTTATTTCATCCAAAAAAAGTATTCATTTGCCTATCAATGTGCGCTGGAGCTGGCGGAGTTTTTGAAAAATGAATATCAATTACAGTTGCCGGAATCCGAGGCCGGCTATATCACGCTGCATGTCCAGCGTCTTCAAGATCTCTCGGAATAACCGCTTTGACTTGCAGGGAGTGATCTCTGGAAGTTTTTTTTATTGATCAGGATTGAGTGTGTAGTACATCCAGCCCATCATGACCATTCCCGCGGTCAGATTCCCGAGCGTAACGGGAATTAAGTTTCGGACTGCTCCCATCAGTGTCACTGTATCAGGGTGCTCGACCAAAAGTGAGATGGCGAATGTGCACATATTGGCAATGCTGTGTTCAAAGCCGGAAATAAAGAAGCAGAAAACGAAAAGCATCATGGTAAAGAGCTTTGCTCCTTCCCCTTTGAGAGCCATTGGAATGAAAAAGGCGAGGCAGACAAGCCAATTGCACAGAAATCCTCTGAAAAACAGCTCGGAAGCCGGCGGCTCCATTTTGTGTTCTGCCAGATGAATCAAAAAGGAATGTACGGAAGACTCCTCAAAAAGCCCTGTCGCACTGATCAGGATGGCAAACAAAATGGCGCCGATTAAATTGCCGGCATAGCTTGATATCCACAAGTACAGGGTATCGCGCCAGCGGAGTTTTTTTCGGAGCGCGGTATAGGTGAAATAAAAGGTATTGCCGGTAAATAAATCTCCGCCTCCGTAAGCGATCAGCACAATAGCGGCCCCGAAAGTGACAGCGGCTGCCGGAAAGGCAAATGGAGAATCAGCCATATAGAAATAACTGCCGGTTTTACTTGCTGCTGTAATGCCAAAACCAATAAACATACTGGCCAAAATGGACCGAAGCACATAACGGATTTTGCTTGAAGCGAATATGTTTTGTTTTTTCAAAGCGTACTGTTCAACCTTTTGCAATGCTTGAGTTTCCATGGTCTTTTCCTGCTTTCTATCATGATTGAGCATAGTATAGCATGATATTGTGAACTATTTCACAAATATTTTTTACGAATTTTTGTCTACATGTTTTATCAAACTATTTAACTAAAAAGTAGTTGACGAAAACGCTGTCATGTTTTATGATGAAAGCGTATTCTCAATCTGAATAAGCGGGATTGTGACTGGTAAAGCAGGCAAGACCTAAAATTTGCGAAATGAAAAAAGGATCACTGTGTCCTTTATTCGTTGGCGAATTTTAGGTCTTTTTTGTTTAAATAAAAGGGGGAGAAACAGATGGATTACAAAGAGACTGCAAAACGCCTCATTGAGCTTCTCGGAGGGAAAGATAACATTATCAGCGCGGCTCATTGTGCAACAAGACTGCGTTTAGTGATGAAAGATGAATCAAAGATAGATCAAGCACAGGTTGAAGAGCTTGATGGTGTCAAAGGGGCCTTCAGCAGCTCTGGCCAGTACCAGATCATTTTCGGAACAGGCCTTGTGAATAAAGTATTCGATGTTTTTTCTAAAGAAGCTGATATTGAGCGTGAGGAACACGTCAATCATCAGGATGCGGCAAAAGAAAAGCTGAATCCCGCTGCGAGATTTGCGAAAACGCTTTCTAATATTTTTGTCCCAATTATCCCGGCTATTGTAGCCAGCGGCCTATTAATGGGATTGCTGGGTATGATCAATGCGTTTCATTGGATGAGCAAGGATTCTGCGGTTTTTCAGCTGCTTGATATGTTTTCAAGTGCAGCATTCATTTTCTTGCCTATTCTAATTGGAGTAAGCGCTTCAAAAGAATTTGGCAGCAACCCATACTTGGGAGCGGTCATTGGGGGAATCATGATTCATCCAAACCTTCTGAATCCATGGGGTTTGGCTGAAGCGACACCTGATTATATGCATCTTTTCGGATTGGATATCGCGCTTCTAGGTTATCAGGGAACTGTCATCCCTGTTCTGCTGGCGGTTTATGTAATGAGCAAGGTAGAGAAATGGACAAGAAAAGTGGTTCCGCATGCGGTGGATTTGCTTGTTACACCTTTTGTTACTGTAATCGTCACCGGGTTTGTTGCTTTTATCGCGATTGGCCCTCTGGGAAGAGCCCTTGGCTCCGGGATTACGGTTGCTTTAACTTATGTGTATGACCATGCCGGTTTTGTTGCAGGTTTGATTTTCGGGGGCACGTATTCACTCATCGTACTGACAGGTGTTCATCACAGCTTCCATGCGATTGAGGCGGGGCTAATTGCAGATATAGGCAAAAACTACTTGCTGCCGATCTGGTCAATGGCGAATGTCGCACAAGGCGGGGCTGGCCTTGCCGTCTTCTTTATGGCCAAAAAAGCAAAGACAAAAGAAATCGCGCTTCCGGCAGCATTTTCCGCCTTTCTCGGCATTACTGAGCCCGTCATATTCGGAGTTAACCTTCGCTACCGAAAACCGTTTATCGCCGCGATGATCGGAGGCGCATTGGGCGGTGCTTATGTCGTCTTTACTCATGTTGCTGCAAACGCTTATGGGTTAACGGGTATTCCGATGATCGCCATTGCTGCACCGTTTGGCATGGGCAACTTGATCAACTATCTGATTGGAATGGTCATTGCGGCAGTGTCAGCGTTCATTGCAGCATTTGTCATGAAGATTAATGAGGATGAGGGGAGAAAAAAATGACAGCACATGATCAGGAGCTTCGTCGCCGGGCTTATGAAGAGGTGGAGAAAAAAGAGCCTATCGCTGACAGCGATCCGCATCGCCAGCATTTTCACATCATGCCGCCGGTTGGGCTGCTGAATGATCCGAATGGCGTGATTTATTGGAAGGGCACCTATCATGTATTCTTTCAGTGGCAGCCGTTTCAGACGGGGCACGGCGCGAAATTTTGGGGGCATTATACGACACAGGATGTTGTGAATTGGAAGCGGGAAGAGATTGCGCTGGCTCCGAGTGATTGGTTTGATAAAAACGGCTGCTACTCGGGCAGCGCTGTCACGAAAGACGATCGGCTCTATCTGTTTTACACAGGAAATGTCAGGGACCAGGAGGGAAATCGGGAAACGTATCAATGCCTTGCTGTTTCTGACGACGGGCTGTCCTTTGAGAAAAAGGGTGTTGTCGCCCGCCTTCCGGAAGGATATACGCCCCATTTTCGCGACCCGAAGGTATGGGAGCATGAAGGTACATGGTATATGGTGATTGGTGCGCAAACGGAAAATTTGAACGGGCAGGCTGTATTGTTTGCTTCTGATAACCTGACGGAGTGGCGATTTCTTGGCCCGATAACTGGCGCGGGATTCAACGGGCTGGACGATTTTGGATACATGTGGGAATGCCCTGATTTATTTTCCCTTCAAGGGTCCGACGTGCTGATTGTCTCGCCTCAAGGGCTTGAGGCTGACAGTTTCCTTTATCAGAACGTGTACCAGTCAGGTTATTTTGTCGGGCGTCTCGATTATAACAAGCCTGAACTGAAGCATGGTGATTTTAGGGAACTTGATCAAGGTTTTGATTTTTACGCACCGCAAACACTTGAAGACGATCAGGGAAGGCGGATTTTGTTTGCATGGATGGCGGTGCCTGATCAGGATGAAGGGTCCCATCCGACCATTGACTACCACTGGATTCACTGCATGACGCTGCCGAGACAGCTGACGCTTTCAGGCCAGAAGCTGATTCAGCAGCCGCTGCCTGAGCTAAAAGCCATGCGCAGAAATGAGAAAAAAATACACATCAACATGCATGGATCATCTGGTACGCTTCCAGTGGAAAAACCTGAAAGAGCTGAGATTCTGCTGGAAGACATTCATACGGAGTCTGGCTTTTCAATCAGTATCCGCGGAACGGCTACGTTTTCCTTCCATAAAGACGCGGGGATTGTTACGCTGGAACGAAAGAGCTTTGACGGAAAAAGAACAGAAGCAAGACATTGCCGCATCAAGGATTTGCATACCGTACACATGTTTCTCGACGCGTCATCTGTGGAAATCTTTATGAATAACGGAGAAGAGGTTTTTAGTGCAAGATATTTTCCTTTCCCGGGAAATCATGAAGTAACAGCCAGTTCGACCGGGAAATCTGAAATGAATGTCGGAATTTGGACCCTTATGTAGAAAATCCTTCTATTTTCTTATGTGAAATCTAAGCCATCTGTGCTATTCTTCAACGATAACCTACTATTTTTTTCTGTAAAAGGAGTTGTTTTCTTGAATATACATGAACAGAAGATAACACCGGCATGTTTGGAAAAGGCTGCGGACCAAGTTGAAGATAAGCGGGAAGAATATAAGGATGTGCTGCTTCAGCTGAAAAAAATGCTTGGCGGAACAACACCGCACAGTGAAACGGCGGAAATTCTCACGCGGGCATATGAACAAATGAAGGAATATGCACTTTTTGTTCAGTCGATAGAAGCATTTTTGAGGAAATCTGCAAATAATTTAAAAATCAAATAAACAGGCTGCCGAGGGGATCGGCAGTTTTTTCTGTGAAAAGTCTTCGGTGATTTAAAAGGGGCTGCCTCTCAGTAAGGCAGCCGCTTTTTTTATGATTGTTGATTCAGGCGCAGCGCAGAATGCTTCGTAGGTCCGACATACTGGTTTAACGGGAAGGATTCTTTAATGGCAGCTGTGATGAATTCTTTCGCTGCGTAAATGGCTTCTTTGACTTCCGCACCTTTGGCAAGCTCCGCTGTCACGGCTGCTGAGAATGTACAGCCTGCGCCATGTGTATAAGGCGTATCGATCATTTCGCTTTCAAGGACTTCCGCTGTTTTACCGTCATAGAGAACATCAACGGCTTTCTCGTGCTTGAGTTTGCCTCCGCCTGTAATGACGACATATTGAGCGCCGAGTGCATGAATTTTTTTCGCGGCTTCGATCATATCGTCAACTGTTTTTAGTTCATCCATGCCGCTGAGCTGGCTGGCTTCAAACAAGTTTGGCGTAATGACAGTGGCTAGCGGAGCCAACTGCTGACGCAGGGCTTGGGCATGCTCTGGATAAAGGACTTCATTAGCACCTTTGCAAACCATAACCGGGTCAATTACCACATTTTTTAATTGTTTTTCTTTGATCGTTTTTGCTGCAAGCTCGATAATGTCAACGGTTGGCAGCATTCCTGTTTTCATGGCGTCCACACCGATGCCGTCCGTAATTGTTGCAAGCTGGGCGCGGATTGTATCCGTATCGATCGGGAATACCTGGTGGTCCCAGCTGTTATTCGGGTCCATCGCAACGATCACCGTTAAGGCGGTCATCCCGTATACGTTTTTTTCTTGGAATGTTTTTAAATCAGCTTGAATCCCAGCACCGCCGCTGGAATCTGAGCCGGCAATGGTGAGTGCTTTATGCATAGACATGTCTTGAACCTCCATCGTGTTTTGTCTTTCATTATAGTTAGATTTTCTCTGTATCACAATATAGAAGGCTTAGCAAATCATCTGGTATTCTCAAGGTCACCTTTCCTGTTTCAGTAGGATATTCCCACTGATCTCCCGTCCAATATATGTTTTAATAGTACATGACTATGAAAATGAGAAGGAGAGCATCATGAAGATTTCTATCGTAATTGTGACCTATAATCGGATTCCGGCTTTGTGTGAGCTTTTGGAGTCGATTTCCCGCCAGACCTTGAAGCCGTATGAAATTATTATCGTAAATGATGCGGGGGAATCGGTCGTGCCAGTCAAAGCACTGTATCCGGAGCTGCCGATTGCTGTCATCAATTTAGAAAAGAACTCGGGGCATGTGGCTGCGAGAAATGCCGGTGTAAAAGAGGCGTCTGGCGATTGCATTATGCTGTGTGATGACGATGATTTCTTTACGCCAGGGCATGTGGAGAGAATGGCGAAGGAAATAGAAACGGCAGATTTCGTTCATTCTGATGCGGAAATTGTCTCGTTTGAAGAGAAAAACGGAACAAGATATCCTGTTTCACGGAAGCTGTTTGCTTATACCGCAGACTATGAGGATATGAGAGTGTTCTCTACATATGTGCCGTCGGGCAGCATGTACAGACGTTTCTTGCATGATGAAATCGGGTATTTCGATGCTGATGTGCACAATTATTGGGACTGGGATTTTTATTTACGCGCGGCCAAGGATTACCGGGTGAAGCGGGTCCCTTGCGCCAGTGTGATTTATGCCTTCAGTGACGCGGGAGACAATCAGTCTGCGGACCTTGGCGCCAAGCGGAAGCAATATTTGGATCGGTTAAGTGAAAAGCACGGACTCGGAGAGCTGCCGACGAAAAACTTTGCCGTCCTGCTTGAAGAGCCTGAGATGAAAAGGCGGGAAGCAAAAAGTGAAATGGTTTGGGATGGCGAACCTGTTTATTCCAGACTTCATCGTTCGTAAGGAGGCCTGAATCTTGAAACAGCTTTTACAAGACAGCTGGTGGGATCAGCTAAAAGAAGAGTTTGAGAAACCGTATTATCAAGAGCTCAGAGAAATGCTGAAGCGGGAATACGCGGAGCAAACGATTTATCCGGACAGCCGGGACATTTTCAATGCGTTGCATTATACGTCCTATGATGATGTCAAGGTCGTCATTCTGGGGCAGGATCCGTATCACGGGCCGGGACAGGCTCAAGGCTTAAGCTTCTCCGTAAAGCCGGGTGTAAAGCAGCCGCCTTCGTTAAAAAATATTTTTCTTGAGCTGCAGCAGGACATCGGATGCAGCATCCCAAATCACGGATCGCTTGTGAGCTGGGCAAAGCAAGGGGTTCTTTTGCTGAATACTGTGCTGACAGTAAGGCGCGGACAGGCGAATTCCCATAAGGGAAAAGGCTGGGAGCGTCTGACAGACCGGATTATCGATGTGCTGAATGAAAGAGAGCGGCCGGTTATCTTTATTTTGTGGGGACGGCATGCTCAAATGAAAAAAGAACGGATCGACACGTCCAAGCATTTTATCATTGAATCAACGCATCCCAGCCCGTTTTCTGCAAGAAACGGATTTTTCGGGAGCAAACCGTTTTCCCGGGCGAATACCTATTTGGAGAAAATGGGAGAGGCGCCGATTGATTGGTGTATTAAGGATTTGTAAAAAGCGCAGGTGATCTGCGCTTTTTTATTTGAGTATTTTTCGAATCATTCGCAGCCCGTTTTTGGAGGAAGGATAACGAAATGCGAAGTCGAAGCGGTTCGTTTGTTTGACGATGCTTTTTTTGTGCGTAAACGTGTTAAAGCTGTCAAATCCGTGATAGCTGCCGATGCCGCTTTCCCCGACGCCGCCGAATGGCAAATACGGCGTCGCAACATGCATTAACGTATCATTGACACAGCCTCCGCCAAACGACAGATTCTCTAAAACAGCGCGCTCAGTTTCTTTGTTTGTGGTGAAGAGATACATGGCGAGCGGCTTTGGGCGCGATTGGACTTTCTCAATGACTTCCCCGATATCACGGTATGTAAAGAGCGGAAGAATCGGCCCGAAAATCTCCTCCTGCATCACTGGAGAGTCATCTCTCACTTGTTCGAGAATGGTCGGCGCAATTTTGTGATGATCAGGATCAGATTGTCCGCCTGTGAGCGGGATGCCATCATTCAGAAAGCTGAGCAGCCGCTGATAGTGCCGTTCACTGACGATTTTCCCGTACTGCGGATTTCGTTCAGGCTGAGGGCCGTAAAATTCTCTGATTGCATGCTTCATTTCTTCCGCCAGCTTCGTTTTGATGTCCTCGTGGACAAATAAATAATCCGGTGCGATGCAGGTTTGTCCCGCATTTGTAAATTTCCCGAAGACGATGCGTTTTGCGGCAAGCCGTATGTCAGCATCCTTATGGACGATGCAGGGGCTTTTTCCGCCGAGCTCCAAGGTTACGGGAATTAATTGTTTGGCGGCGGCCTCCATGACGACTTTTCCCACGGCTACGCTGCCTGTAAAGAAAATGTAGTCAAAGGGCTGCTGTAATAATGCCGTGCTGACGTCGGGCCCGCCTTCTGCCATAGCGACATAATCGGTCGGAAAAACGCTGCTGATGAGTTTCGAAAGTGCAGCGGAAACAGCCGGCGTATATTCTGACGGTTTGAGAACGACCGTGTTCCCCGCCGCAATGGCTCCAATCAACGGGGAAAGCGCCAGCTGCAAGGGATAGTTCCAAGGCGCAATCACCAAAACGGTTCCATACGGCTCAGGAATGATGATGCTTTTGGAGCCTAGATGAGTCAGCGGCGTTTTGACTCGTTTCGGCTTGGACCATTTTCTCAGCCGTTTCATGACAAAGCTGATTTCCTCCAAGACGATTCCGATTTCTGTTGAGTATGCTTCTTGCTCGGATTTATGGAGATCCTGGTAGAGAGCGGCTATGAGATCGGCTTCATGAGTTCTGACGGCTTGTTTCAGCTTCCGCAAAATGTTCAGTCTCGATTCAAGCGGTCTCGTATGTCCCGCCGCAAAATAGGTTTTATGCTTGCTGATGATAGAGGGGCTGCTGTTCATTCCGTCTCTCCTTTTTGTAAGGTATGGTGATTTATTATGTGAAAAATTTCTTCTGCTTGTCAATTGCGCAGGGTTTGTCAGAAAAAATAACAAACTCATTTCTGCGTTCACGGCAGGAATTTGATAAAATGCAGGAAGATAACATTTATTTTTTGGAGGGTGCTTCATGAACATTCATATATCTGCTTTGATTCAAAAGATGGAAGAAGAGCTGAAAAAAGCAAAAACGGCTGAACGAGATGAGGAGCTGAAGCGTTATGTAGCGGTTGTCCGTTCTCTGTGTGATGTCGTGCTTGATCAGCCGGAGACCGCGAGCGCGCCCCGCATACAGCCAAGCGTTACACCAAGTCCTGCCCCGCCGCCATCGACAGACCAGCTGATGATGGAAAAAATGATGGGGAGCGCGGGATTAAACAAATATCGAAAGCAAGAAAAAGAGAAGCAGGAAGAGGACGGAAACGGAGAGTCTTTATTTGATTTTTAAAGAGAGAGGTTGAGCTTACGTGAAATTGGTTCTTGGCGCACTGCAATGGACAGCGTTTATCATTGCTGCGGCGATTGTTGTTCCGGTGGCGGTTGCCCAGTCGTTTCATCTGGATCACTCGGATTCTGCGAGATTGATTCAAAGCACTTTTTTTGTACTGGGAATTGCCGCCGTCATCCAGTGTTTGAAAGGCCACAGACTGCCGATCAATGAAAGCCCCGCCGGTTTGTGGTGGGGAGTGTATACGATCTACGCAGGGCTGACGGGAACTGTGTTTGCGACATATGGAGACACACTGCGGGGGTTGCAGGGAGCTCTCCTTGTAAGCGCTGTATGTTTCTTTTTGTTAAGTGTTTTCAAGGTCATTGACCGGCTTGCAAAATTGTTTACTCCGGTTGTCACGGGCGTCTATTTATTGCTTCTTGTGATGCAGCTGAGTCAGCCGATTATAAAAGGAATTCTCGGGATCGGCTATCGAAAGGACGGGGTGGACGGTCTTGTATTTGGTTTGGCGCTTGTTGTAATCGCTGCCGCCTTTATGATGACAAATTCGAATATCATGTTTTTTAAGCAATATTCTATTTTATTAGCCTTGTTTGGCGGATGGGTGCTGTTTGCGGCTGCCGGGGCGGCAAAGCCGATTGAAATGCCGGACCGGATGTTTCAGCTGCCCTCCCTGTTTCCTTTTGGGACTCCGTTATTTAACAGCGGGCTGATCATCACTTCTATATTTATTACCATCTTGCTGATCGTGAATATGCTGGCGAGCATGAAGGTCGTGGACATCGCCGTGAAAAAATTCAGCAAACAGCCTGATGGAAAGCATCATGAACGCCATGCCGGTTTTGCCGCTTCATTCAGCCATTTGCTTAGCGGCTTGACGGGTGCCATTGCACCGGTTCCGATTTCGGGAGCCGCAGGTTTTATTGAAACAACCAAAATGCCTTCTAAAAAACCGTTTATGCTCGGCAGTATTCTGGTTATCGTGATCAGCGTGATCCCGTTTTTTATGAATACGTTTGCGAGCCTGCCGTCACCCGTCGGATTCGCGGTGAATTTTGTTGTTTTCTCCGCAATGGGCGGTCTGGCCTTTGCCGAATTTGATTCATATGAGAAAGAAGAATTAAAAAGGGTGCGGTCTGTCATCGGCATCTCGCTGCTGACAGGGGTCGGTATCATGTTTGTTCCTGAAACTGCGTTAAAAGGATTGCATCCGGTATTTATTTCTCTGTTAAGCAACGGGCTCGTATTAGGGACGCTTGCTGCAATAGGGGCTGACCAGTTCCAGCTTTGGCGCAGGAGAAAATCCGACAATCTCGTGTCAACGGAGAACAAACATTGAATTTTGGTGCAGGTGCGATAAGATAAATGATATGAGTTTAACGAAAAGGCGGGAGAGATAGATGAAAGTTTTTATCATATTAGGGGCCATTAACGCCCTGCTTGCTGTGGGGCTCGGAGCATTTGGCGCTCACGGATTAGAAGGGAAAATACCTGATAAATATCTTCAGGTTTGGCACACAGGCGTGCAGTATCATATGTATCACGCTCTGGGGCTTTTCGTTGTCGCGTTTCTGGCTGATAAATTATCCGGCATAGGCAGTGTCACGACAGCCGGATGGCTGATGTTTGCGGGAATCGTGCTGTTCTCCGGAAGCCTATATATTCTAAGTGTGACGCAAATCTCCATTCTTGGCGCGATCACTCCGCTCGGCGGTGTGGCGTTTATTATTTCTTGGATTATGGTTGTTGTCGCAGCCGTCAAATATCTCTAAACAAAAAAGCCAATCCTCATCATATGAGTGATTGGCTTTTTTCTTATCTTGGCGAATAGGACGCCATGGAATATGGATACGTATAAGCAATTTCTTCATCAAACGTAATGTAATCGAGGTAGATTGTCAGGAGCAGATAGCGTGTTCCTGATTTCGGGTCGCTGATAATGATGTGATCCCGGCCCGCTGCTTCGATGACGCCGCGAAAGATCTTCGAGCCCCATTCCTTGCTGTTTTCAAATGTCATATAAATGGTGGCTGTTTTTCCCCGATTCAGGCGCAAAATATTTTCAATATAAGATTCCTCAACAGGCAGCATGCCGGGAACGCTTTGGCCTGGTGCTGATGGTGTAGGCCCCGAAGGAATTTGAAACCCGCCGCCCTGCTGCTGGCCCGGGAATCCAAATCCTTGCTGTCCTTGCTGTCCTTGCTGTCCCTGCTGCATTGGCATCATTGGCTGCATCCCCATCGTCTGCATTTGTGACCCTTGGCCTTGCTGCGGGTAAGGGTTGGCGCCAAACTGAGGCTGATACCCCTGCATATTATCAAATCCCTGCATTTGCTGGTATTGATTTTTTTTCGGTTTCATATCGTTCCTCCTTTTTATGAAAGCCATTCAAAACATGTTCTGGATGTATAGGTGAACGCTCCGCGATGACTCACCTCCGATGAAAAACGATCTTAGTCGCTGGTGCGATTTTTATCTCTTTCACCTTATGAGGCTGATGCTTGGAATATGCTGAAAAAGAACAGCGGACGGATCAGATTTCACTCTGGGCAGCCTCTGTTTTTCATAGACATACACAAACTTTTCGCATATTGGTTTGTATCCCTAGCGCAACTTGAGCGTAAGCGACATAAGATAACGATAGTTTCAGGTGTGAAGTTCCAAGAAGGAGGTGTAGGATTTGCCGAAAGTATCAGTCATTATGACGAGCTATAACAAAAGCGATTATGTGGCAAAGTCCATTTCTAGCATACTCTCACAAACGTTTTCAGATTTTGAATTGTTTATTATGGATGACAACTCCAATGAAGAGACGCTGAATGTAATCCGTCCTTTTTTGAATGATAGCCGAGTGCGTTTTTATCAAAGCGATGTATCTGGAGTAAAGGAAAGAACAGAAAAAACGAGGTACGCGGCACTGATCAATCAGGCAATTGAGATGGCGGAAGGTGAATATATCACCTATGCGACGGATGACAACATCTATATGCCGGACCGGCTCCTGAAAATGGTGCGGGAGCTCGATGCCCATCCTGAAAAGGCTGTGATTTACTCAGCCTCCAAAACCTATCATTTAAACGAGCATCGCGACATTGTAAAAGAAACGGTCAGGCCTGCCGCTCAAGTGACATGGAACGCGCCGTGCGCCATCGATCATTGCTCGGTGATGCACAGATATTCGGTGCTTGAGAAGGTGAAGGAGAAGTTTGGCTCCTATTGGGATGAAAGCCCGGCGTTTTACCGTATAGGAGATGCCCGGTTCTTTTGGAGAGTCAATCATTTTTATCCGTTTTACCCGCTGGATGAGGAGCTGGACCTGAATTATATTACCGACCAATCGATTCACTTTCAGCTGTTTGAATCAGACAAAAATGAATTTGTCAGGAACCTGCCTCCGCAGCGAAATTGCCGAGAGCTGCGTGAATCATTAAAAAAGCTTGGAATGGGGTGAGAGCTTGTCGGCCTATTTAAGCAATTATTGGGTGCTGTACCGGAAGTATGTCGCGCTTTTTGACAAACTTCGCTACAAAGGGATTCCGCTTGGGCTTATCAGTAATTTTTATCAATACATCAGCCCTGAGCTGAGGGTGATGATGGAAGAAGAACCGGAGTTATTCGGACCGGTGGATCAGCATATCGATGAGGGGCAGATTCAGCCGTTTTTTGAAGAAAGAATCCAAAACATCGTTAAAACAAATGCCGAACCTGTTAAAGGGAAAGTCATTTTGCACTTTGATTACCTGCGTTTTTCAAACGAAAATTACTATCAATTTGATCCTGAAAAAACCGCTGTTCTGGCCAGATGGAGTTTGCCGCATTATTGTGATCTGCCTGTGATTAGCAAGCGGGAGATTGCGGAATCATGCCAAAAAGGCGATTCGAAGCCTTATCTCGAAACAGCCTGTTCGATTCTCGCCCCTTATGATGACCACCCGGCATTTGGTGATCAAGCGTTTCGTGACCGGCTTTTCAAAGACATTCCTTTATTTATAGAAGCCATTGATACAGTTGATGCGCTGTTTGAACAGGAAAAGATTTCAGCAGTTATTGTCGGCACGGCAGAAGATATTTACAGCAGGGTGCTTGCTCTCATGTGTCAAAGGAAAGGGGCCGTCAGCATTTGTCTTCAGCATGGCGCGTTGATGGGAGATGAAGCCTTCATTCCTGTTTTTACAACCTATCAAGCAGTTTTCGGAGCGTATGAAGCAGAGTGGTTCTTACGAAAAGGCTGTAAACCCGAGCAGATTCTTGTAACGGGACATCCCCGCTTCGATCAGATTTTTAACAGAACACCAATGGATATGTCCATATTCTATCGAAAACTTGCTTTTCACCCGTCTAAAAAAATTGTGCTCATTGCCACTCAGCCCTTTTCAGCAGATTTTTATTCCGGTGTGCTGGAAGGGCTTTCTGATCAGAAGCAGCTGCAAATCATCATCAAACCCCATCCGTGGGAAATTGGAAAAAACAAGCTTGATCTGTATCACGCAGCGGCGAAAAAACATCAAGCATGCAGAGTCATCAAAAAGGAGCTCGACCTTTATGACTTGCTGCCGTATGCTGATGCCGCAGTGACGCAAACCTCAACAGTCGGTCTCGAAGCCATGCTGTTTCAAAAGCCTGTGCTGATCGGCAAATCATCCGGAAATCGTTCGTATCCGTACTATGAATCTCTTGGCGATTTTATGTTTGACCAGCCGGATGAACTGGCACACACCTTGGTTGAGGTTCTTCGAAGCCCTGACGTGCATCAAAAAGCGGAAGAGGCGCGTCTGGCATTCATAGCGGCTAATTATCCGGTGGCAGAATCAACAAACGCTTTATTTACGGAACTGAAAGCCAAAACAGGGGTTGATTATAGGCGGGAAGATACTGAATAAAATGATAGGAGCGCAAAGAAATGGTGCAAAAGAGAAATCATTTTCTCCCTTACTCATTGCCGTTAATCGGTAAGGAAGAAATTCAGGAGGTTACTGAAACGCTTGAATCGGGATGGCTCTCCAAAGGCCCGAAGGTTCAGCAGTTTGAAAAAGAGTTTGCCGCATTTGTCGGGGCGAAACACGCCGTGGCGGTGAATTCATGTACCGCAGCTTTATTTTTGGCTTTGAAAGCAAAAGGAATCGGTCCTGGGGACGAGGTCATTACCTCTCCGCTTACGTTCAGCTCGACCGCCAATACGATTATTCATACAGGAGCGACGCCTGTGTTTGCGGACATTGACGAAAACACGCTCAATATTGACCCGGTAAAGCTTGAGGCAGCCGTCACACCGCGAACGAAAGCAGTTGTACCTGTCCACTTTGGCGGGCAGTCCTGCGATATGGATGTGATTTTGGCAATTGCCCAAAAACATGGTTTATTCGTGCTGGAGGATGCGGCGCATGCGGTATATACGACTTATAAGCACAGAATGATCGGTTCGATTGGGGATGCGACGGCATTCAGCTTTTACGCCACCAAAAACCTGGCGACAGGGGAAGGCGGCATGCTCACGACAGATGATGAGGAGCTTGCCGATAAGATTCGGGTGCTAAGCCTTCACGGCATGAGTAAAGCCGCATGGAACCGTTATTCTTCAAATGGCAGCTGGTACTATGAAGTCGAATCGCCCGGCTATAAGATGAATATGTTTGATTTGCAGGCGGCTCTTGGACTTCATCAGCTGAAACGGCTGGATGATATGCAGAAACGGAGAGAAGAGATTGCCGGTCGCTATCAAAATGCTTTTCAGCAGATTCCGGGGCTGATCACACCGTTTGTTCATGATGACGGCAGACACGCCTGGCATTTATATGTTCTGCAAGTTGATGAAAAAAAGGCTGGTGTTACGCGAAGCGAAATGATTACGGCTCTAAAGGATGAATACAATATCGGCACGAGCGTTCATTTTATTCCAGTACACATTCATCCGTATTATCAAAAACAATTTGGATTTAAGGAATCGGACTTCCCGAATGCCATGAATTACTATAAACGAACCCTTTCCCTCCCGCTTTATCCGTCAATGTCTGACGACGATGTACATGATGTCATTGAAGCTGTGCGGGATATCGTAAAAGGGGCTGGTTAAGTGTATACGGTAAAAGAACATGTCTCCAAAGAGGCGATTGAGGAATTTCTCCAAAGCAGACAGCTTACATTGGATGTTCCGTATCAATTTTCCCTCGGCCTTTTTGAAAACAGCAGGCTCCAAGGCGTATTGCTTTACGAAGATTCTTTGTGGGAAAGCAAGGTGCTTCAGAAGAAAGTCATGAATGTCAAACTTCTTGCGGCGAACAGCACCGGGCAGCTGAAGAGGCTGTTTGAAGCTTTTTATTCTGTACGCCAAATGGATGAAACGGATTTTATCTTTGTCCGTGTTCCGGCTGAAGATATCGGAGCCGCGCATGTGATACAGCAGCAGCCGTCCTCTTACTTTGTCGGCAGTTTGCTGAAGCTGGCGATGCCTCCGTCTTTTTATGACAAAACCCCGCCATTTTTTGAACTGGGTCCGCCTGAGCCCGGAGACACAGAAGCGATATGTGAGCTGGCCCGAGACTCGTTTACAAAAAGCAGATATTTTCAGGACCCTCATCTCAGCCGCGATGCAGCAAACAACATTTTTCAGGAGTGGACACGAAACAATCTGAATGGAAGGGCGGCGGTTAATATTGTCGCTAAACACAATGGCGAGGTCATCGGTTATCTTCAGGGCTTATCAAGGGATGATGAGTGCATTCTCGATTTGATGGCTGTAAAGCCGGGATTTGAAGGAAAACGTATTGCCTTTCATTTATTGGCGAATCTCATAGAACAACCGGAGACCCAGAAGCATAGAACGGTAACAGCGGGGACGCAGCTTCACAATGTAAGGGCGATCCGCCTTTATGAACGAATGGGCTTCACCGCTGAACAATCGTATTACTATTATCATATTTGGCCGGGCAAGGAGGCGAAATAATGGCAAAGTTTCAGATTGCGAATAAAACTGTAGGGCATGACGCTCCTGTATTTATTATCGCCGAAGCGGGGATTAATCATGACGGGAAGCTTGATCAGGCTTTTGCACTGATAGACGCCGCGGCGGAAGCGGGAGCGGATGCCGTGAAATTTCAAATGTTCCAGGCTGATAGGATGTACCAGAAAGATCCTGGTTTGTACAAAACGGCAGCGGGCAAGGACGTCTCTATTTTTTCTTTGGTTCAATCTATGGAAATGCCCGCTGAGTGGATTTCACCGTTATTGGATTACTGCCGCGAAAAGCAGGTAATCTTTCTAAGCACGGTATGTGACGAAGGGTCAGCTGATCTGCTTCAGTCCACCTCGCCGAGCGCTTTTAAAATCGCATCCTATGAAATTAACCATCTCCCGCTGCTCAAATATGTCGCCCGGCTGAACAGGCCGATGATTTTCTCGACAGCCGGAGCTGAAATCTCTGACGTTCAAGAAGCTTGGAGCACCATCAGGGCAGAGGGAAACAATCAAATTGCCATAATGCATTGTGTGGCGAAATACCCTGCACCGCCGGAGTACAGCAACCTCAGCGTCATTCCGATGCTTGCCGCCGCTTTTCCTGAGGCGGTAATCGGCTTCTCGGATCATAGCGAGAATCCGACAGAAGCGCCGTGTGCCGCGGTTAGGCTTGGAGCAAGACTGATAGAAAAGCATTTTACGATCGATAAAAATCTGCCGGGTGCCGACCACTCGTTTGCATTAAATCCGGATGAATTGAAAGAAATGGTCGATGGCATCAGGAAAACGGAGGCTGAGCTGAAACAGGGGATCAAAAAGCCGATCTCTGAAAAACTGCTTGGCAGTTCATACAAAACAACAACCGCCATCGAAGGAGAAATCAGAAATTTTGCATACAGAGGCATTTTTACAACAGCTCCGATTCAAAAAGGTGAAGTCTTTAGTGAAGACAATATCGCAGTGCTTCGGCCCGGACAAAAGCCGCAGGGACTGCACCCGAGATTTTTTGAACTGCTGACCGGCGGTGTTCGGGCTGTAAGAGACATCCCGGCCGACACAGGCATTGCCTGGGATGACATTTTAATGAAGGACAGCCCGTTTCATGAATGACATTCTCTTTATCATTCAAGCGAGAATGGGTTCAACAAGGCTGCCGGGAAAAGTGCTTCGACCGATTGGATCGGATCGTTTACTTGATATTCTCGTTCATCGCGTCCGGAAAAGCGCGTTTTACCAAAAGGATCGGGATAATCTTGTCATTGCCACGTCTGACAAAGAAATCGACGACATATTAGAGGCGCATTGCATCAAACATGGCTATCGCGTTTTCCGCGGGAGCGAAGAACGTGTTCTCGATAGGTTTGTAAAGGTCATAGAGGCTGTCAAACCGTCAGTCATCATCCGGTTAACGGGTGATAATCCGTTTGTCGATCCAGAGCTGCTCGATGTAATGATTAAGGCGCATTTTGATCAAGGCGCGGATTATACGTATATCCTGAATGCCCCATTAGGGATTTGCGGCGAAGTGGTCAACGCCAACCTGTTAATTGACATCAGCCGTATTCAGGCTTTGGAGGATCAATATCAGGAGCATGTCACGTTATATGTGAGAAATCATCCAGCTCTTTATCACGTCCAGTTTTTGGAAGCTCCGGAACGGTTTCGCGCCCCTCGATATCGGCTGACCATTGATACAAAGGAAGACTATGAATCGATAAAGTCCCTCTATCAAAAAGCAGGCGAGCGCCCCGATGTATCAGCCTCTGAGCTCATCAGCATTCTGAACCGAAACTCTGATGCGGCGATCGAACGAGAGGCTGACTAGTCATGAATGTTGGGATCGTTGCAGACGGGGGCTATGAAAAGGGAATGGGCCATGTTGTTCGGATGAAGAGACTTGCGGAAGAACTCAAACAGAGCTGCTTGATTACGTTTTACACGAATCAGGAGTCTGAAGCGTTTCTTCATGCAGAGCATTGGCGTGTCATCGTAAAACCGGAGCTGCAGCAGCACGAATTTATTCTCCGGGAAATAAAAAGCAAGAAGCTTGATTTGCTTTTATTTGATATTCTAGGTGCGCCTGCAGAGCTGTTAAAGAAAATAAAGACGGAAACAGATGCGAAAATTGTTCTCTTTGAAGAGAAAAACGGTAAATCGATTCAATTTAGTGACGCGGTCATTAACGGCATTTACGGTGACATCAGAGGCAGGGTGTACGTTCAGGGAAACACACGCGTCTATGAAGGCCCGGACTATCTTATTCTTCATCCCGCCTTTCAGGCCGCAAGAGGGAATTACACACTTAAGAAAGACTGCCGCACTATCCTTGTTGCATTAGGAGGAAGTGATCCGAAGCAGCTTATTTTTAAAGTGCTGGCTGCCGCTGATCAAGTCCCCGCCATAAAAGACAAAAACATGATGTTTGTGATGGGGAGCGCTTCACCGCATCAAGAGGCAGTCCGAAGGCAGATCGAAAAGAAGCCGCAGTACAAGGTGATCGAACAGACAAATGATATGGCGGGTTTGATGAAACAAGCGGACGCAGCCATTGTCGCCGGCGGCATCTCACTGTATGAAGCCATTTGCATCGGCGTGCCGTGCCTTGTTCTCTCTCAGGTTGAACATCAAACGGCAACAGCCAAAACATTTGCCGAGCAAGGTGCCGCTCTTGATCTTGGCTTGGGTGAGCTTGTACCGGGTGAAACACTCATTTATCAGATGTCGCGCATTGTGAGCAGCTATCCTCTTCGCCGTTCTTTGCACAAAGGAGGAAGGCCGTTCGTGGATGGAAAAGGCCTCAAGCGGGTAACAGCTATTCTTCAAGAATTACATGAACAAAAGGTATAAAAATGCATGTAAGGAAGTGTTAATGTGAAAGGTGTTATTTTAGCCGGAGGAAACGGCTCACGCCTTATGCCCTTAACGAAAGCCGTCAACAAGCATTTGCTTCCTGTAGGGCCGTATCCGATGATATATTGGTCGATTATGAAGCTGTATGAAGCCGGAATAACAGACATTTTACTCATCAGCCAAAAAGAGCATATGCCGCAATTTTATAAACTGCTTGGAAACGGGGAAGAGCTTGGCGTTACAATCACTTATCAGGTACAGCCTGCAGCATCGGGCATTTCGGATGGGCTGTCTTATGCAAAGCGCTTTACGAAAAAAGAGCCTTTCATTTTATTATTAGGTGATAATATATTTGAAGATTCATTAAAGCCTTATACAGAACGCTTTGAACAGCAGGGGAAAGGGGCAAAGGTGCTGCTGAAAGAAGTGGATGACCCGGAACGCTTCGGAATCGCTGAGATTGATGAAGAAAACACACGGATTCGTTCCATCATCGAGAAGCCCAAACAGCCGCCGACCAACCTTTGCGTTACCGGCATTTATATGTATGATGCGGAGGTATTTTCGTATATTGAACAAATATCACCATCAAAGCGAGGCGAGCTGGAAATCACCGATGTGAATAATCTATACATCGAAAACAGCCAGCTTACGTATGATGTGTTATCAGGCTGGTGGGTAGATGCCGGAACTCACGAATCGCTTTATCTCGCTTCCCAGCTTGTACACAAGGCTTTACAGAAAGGACAGGACGAAAAGTGATGGCAAAATCATATTTAATTACGGGCGGGGCCGGCTTCATCGGGCTCACGTTTACAAAGCTCATGCTGAGGGAAACGGATGCGCGCATTACCGTTTTAGATAAACTGACGTACGCCAGCCACCCGGAAGAAATGGAAACATTAAAGCAAAACAGCCGCTTTCGCTTTATAAAAGGGGACATCAGCGTTCAGGATGATATCGACCGCGCGTTTGACGAGACCTATGACGGGGTTATTCACTTCGCTGCAGAATCGCATGTGGACAGAAGCATTTCCCAAGCAGAGCCGTTTATCACCACAAATGTCATGGGGACTTACCGATTGGCGGAAGCGGTTTTGCAAGGCAAAGCCAAGAAGCTGATTCATATTTCAACGGATGAGGTGTACGGAGATTTAGAAGCGGATGATCCAGCATTTACAGAAACGACGCCGCTTTCTCCTAATAATCCTTACTCAGCCAGCAAAGCAAGCTCTGATTTGCTCGTATTGTCTTATGTGAAAACCCACAAGCTTCCGGCGATCATTACACGATGCAGCAACAATTACGGCCCTTATCAGCACAGCGAAAAAATGATTCCGACGATTATCCGTCATGCGAAGCAAGGCCTGCCGGTTCCGCTGTATGGAGATGGACTTCAGATTAGAGATTGGCTGTTTGCGGAGGATCATTGCCGCGCCATCAAGCTGATTTTAGAAAAAGGAACCGTAGGCGAGGTGTATAACATCGGCGGCGGAAATGAACGCACGAATAAAGAGCTTGCGAGCATCATCATGAAGCACCTGGGCTGTGAGGAATTGTTCGCCCACGTGGAAGACCGAAAAGGGCATGACCGGCGCTATGCGATCAATGCATCAAAACTGAAAAACGAACTTGGCTGGCGGCAGGAAGTGCCGTTTAAAGAAGGCATTGCGCGTACGATTCAGTGGTATACAGACAATGACCGATGAGAAGGTGATCTGATTGAAAAAGGTATTGGTGACTGGGGCGGGAGGACAGCTTGGACTGGAACTGTGCCGCCAGCTGAAGCAAGCCGGATACGAGGTCATTGCGTTAACAAAGAAGATGATGAACATTGCTGACCAGCGCTCAGTACGGCATTCGTTTGGCCATTATCAGCCGGATATTGTGGTCAATACCGCCGCGTTTACGTCGGTTGATCAATGTGAGAAAGAGCTTGATAAAGCGTACTTGATCAACGGAATCGGCGCTTATTATACTGCGCTAGAGGCAACCCGCATCGGCGCTCAATATGTTCATATTAGCACGGACTATGTATTCGATGGGAAAGGAAACCAGCCTTACAAGGAAAACGATCCCCTTGATCCAAACACCATCTATGGCAAAAGCAAAAAGCTCGGAGAAGAACTGATTCGTTTGGCAACAAAAGACAGCACGATCATCAGAACATCATGGGTGTACGGACATGGCGGCAGCAATTTCGTTCATACCATGCTGAAGCTTGCTGAAACGAAACAAGAGCTGCGGGTTGTCACCGATCAAATAGGTTCGCCGACTTATACGAAGGATTTAGCAGAAGCGGTCATCAAGCTGTTCAGCCATCCGCCGGGCATCTATCATGTCAGCAATTCAGGCATATGCAGCTGGTATGAGTTTGCGAAGGGGATTATGGAAGAAAGCGGGCTGGCCACAGTCATTTTGCCTGTCACAACAGAGGAATACGGGAACAAAACGCCCCGCCCGGCATACTCTGTGCTGAGCCATCGGGCTATTGAAGAAGCCGGCATCCGCCCCCGCCACTGGCGGGAAGCGTTACGGGAGTATTTGCAGGAAAGGAGCAGTGTGCATGATTGATGGAGTCAAGGTGAAAAAATTGACGAAGCATAGCGATGACAGAGGCTTTTTTGCTGAGCTGGTCCGGGATGATGAGAATCTTCTTGAGCATTTCGGGCAGGCCTCTTGGTCGAAAAGCTATCCGGGTGTGATTAAGGCATTTCATTATCATGAGAAGCAGGATGATCTCTGGTTCTTCCCAACCGGTCACGCTCAGGTTGTCCTCTACGATCTTCGAGACGACTCAAAGACAAAAGGAGAAACGGACGTCTATTATATGGGCGAAGACAACCCGATGCTGTTATTAATCCCAAAAGGGGTGGCCCACGGATACAGAGTGCTGGGAGAAACGCCGCTGACAATTATCTACTTTACCACCATGTCGTATAATCCGGATCAGCCTGATGAAAAAAGAATTCCGTGGAATGATGAGACGATCGGTTTTAACTGGAACACTGAATTCAGATAAAAATAGGAACGTGATCAATCGAAGAGCAGAGGCATCTTCGACTTTTTTTGTCCTTTTTTAAAATAGGATAAAAGATAGAAATAGGAAGGTAGAAGTTACTAGAAAAAGAGTGAGAAATCCTCCATTTGAACCTTGTATAAACAGGAAGGAATTCTCAAGGAACCCAAGTGTTAATATTCCTGAAAAAGCATTTACTTCCATGGAAAATGATGATAGATTAATTTTTAAGAAAAAGAACTGGTAATTCGCGAATTGCAAAAAAACGCTTTTTCTGCAGAGGACGCTCTGGCCAATTTCAACAGTGATTTGAGGAGGAAATGTCATGTTAAAAAGAACTTCATTCGTATCTTCATTATTGATCAGTTCAGCTGTCTTACTATCAATCTTGCTTCCTTCAGGCCAAGCTCATGCACAGTCTGCATCAATCGAGGCAAAAACGATCAACAGCACAAAAGAGTGGACCACTTCTGATATTGAAGTGACATATAAACCAAATGCGGTGCTTTCTCTTGGAGCGGTAGTATTTCAATTTCCTGACGGGTTTCATGCTACGACAAGAGATTCAGTAAATGGAAGAACACTGAAAGAAACACAGATTTTAAACGATGGAAAAACAGTCAGACTCCCGCTTACGCTTGATTTGTTAGGCGCATCCGAATTTGACCTCGTCATGGTGCGTAAAACTCTTCCTCGCGCAGGCACTTACACGATTAAAGGCGATGTAGTAAACGGTTTGGGAATCGGCAGTTTTTATGCTGAAACGCAACTGGTGATTGATCCCCGTTAATCGATAGATTTGTAGTCAGAGACTGAGATGTTTTCAGTCTCTTTTTTTTGTGGATTCAAAAGCTGGTACGGATCTTGCATGATCATATGGTGAATCCAATGAAGAAAGGAATTGGCGGGCTGATTTTTTAAAGCGCTTACATTACAGCCGGCCAAAAAAACAATGAGGTGAAAAAGATGTCAGCAAAGCAAGTCTCAAAAGATGAAGAAAAAGAAGCTCTTAACTTATTTCTGTCTACCCAAACGATCATTAAGGAGGCCATTCGGAAGCTGGGTTATCCGGGCGATATGTATGAACTCATGAAAGAGCCGCAGAGAATGCTCACTGTCCGCATTCCGGTCAAAATGGACAATGGGAGCGTCAAAGTGTTCACAGGCTACCGGTCACAGCACAATGATGCTGTCGGTCCGACAAAGGGGGGCGTTCGCTTCCATCCAGAAGTCAATGAAGAGGAAGTAAAGGCATTATCCATTTGGATGACGCTCAAATGCGGGATTGCCAATCTTCCTTACGGCGGCGGGAAGGGCGGTATCATTTGTGATCCGCGGACAATGTCATTTGGAGAACTGGAAAGGCTGAGCAGGGGGTATGTCCGTGCTATCAGCCAGATCGTCGGTCCGACAAAGGATATTCCAGCTCCAGATGTATACACCAATTCGCAGATTATGGCGTGGATGATGGATGAGTACAGCCGGCTGCGGGAATTCGATTCTCCGGGCTTTATTACAGGCAAGCCGCTCGTTTTAGGCGGATCGCAAGGACGGGAAACGGCGACGGCACAGGGCGTCACGATTTGTATTGAAGAGGCGGTGAAGAAAAAAGGGATCAAGCTGCAAAACGCACGCATCATCATACAGGGCTTTGGAAACGCGGGTAGCTTCCTGGCCAAATTCATGCACGACGCGGGCGCGAAGGTGATCGGGATTTCTGATGCCCATGGCGGGCTCTACAACCCGGACGGCCTTGATATTCCTTATTTGCTCGATAAACGGGACAGCTTCGGCATGGTCACCAACTTATTTACTGACGTCATCACAAATGAGGAACTGCTTGAAAAGGAAGGCGATATTTTAGTGCCTGCCGCGATCTCCAATCAAATCACAGCCAAAAACGCACATAACATTCAGGCGTCAATCGTCGTCGAAGCAGCGAATGGACCGACAACCATTGATGCCACTAAGATCCTAAATGAAAGAGGCGTGCTGCTTGTGCCGGATATCCTGGCGAGTGCCGGCGGCGTCACGGTTTCTTATTTTGAATGGGTGCAGAATAACCAAGGATATTATTGGTCGGAAGAAGAGGTTGCAGAAAAATTGAGAAGCGTCATGGTCAGCTCGTTCGAAACGATTTATCAGACAGCGGCAACGCATAAAGTGGATATGCGCTTGGCGGCTTACATGACGGGCATCAGAAAATCGGCAGAAGCATCGCGATTCCGCGGATGGGTGTAATAGCCGATGCAAAATAATTTTGCGTTTTTCTTTGTGGGAAGGGCAAAAACCGCAAAAATAATTTGCTTTCAAGCTCGGAAAAAGAGAAAGGTGATCACCTGTTAGACAAATTTCTGTTCGATTCAACAAGTTTTTTCAGCAAAAGACAAGAAAATGGCATGATTCTTGCATTTTTATTCATATGCGAAGATATATTTCATAACACGAGGGGGACTACATATGACAGTTACATACGCGCACGAACCATTTACAGATTTTACGGAAGCAATGAATAAAACAGCATTTGGGGAGTCATTGGCCTTTGTAAACACTCAGCTTGGCAAGCATTATCCGCTTGTTATCAATGGAGAAAAAATTGAAACGGACCGCAAAATCATTTCTATTAACCCGGCTAACAAAGAAGAGGTGATTGGGTACGCGTCTACAGCGGATCAAGAGCTTGCTGAAAAAGCGATGCAAGCCGCATTGCAGGCGTTTGAATCCTGGAAAAAACAAAGACCGGAGCACCGCGCGAATATTCTCTTTAAAGCAGCGGCTATTTTGCGCAGAAGAAAGCATGAATTTTCAAGCTATCTTGTGAAGGAAGCGGGAAAACCATGGAAGGAAGCGGATGCGGACACGGCTGAAGCGATAGACTTTTTAGAGTTCTACGCGCGCCAAATGTTAAACCTTAAGGAAGGGGCTCCGGTGAAGAGCCGTGCTGGCGAGTTCAATCAATATCATTACGAAGCGCTTGGCGTCGGCATCGTCATTTCACCATTTAACTTCCCGCTTGCAATTATGGCGGGAACAGCGGCGGCAGCGATTGTGACAGGAAATACGATTCTCTTAAAACCGGCTGACGCAGCACCGGTAGTGGCAGCGAAATTTGTCGAGGTCATGGAGGAAGCGGGCCTGCCAAACGGTGTTCTGAATTACATTCCGGGAGATGGAGCGGAGATCGGTGATTTCTTAGTTGAGCATCCGAAGACACGATTTGTCTCATTTACAGGTTCCCGTGCAGTCGGCTGCCGGATTTATGAGCGAGCCGCCAAAGTGCAGCCGGGCCAAAAATGGCTCAAACGGGTAATTGCTGAGATGGGCGGAAAAGACACAGTGCTTGTCGACAAGGACGCTGATCTTGACCTTGCTGCATCCTCTATCGTGTACTCAGCATTTGGATATTCAGGACAGAAGTGTTCTGCGGGCTCCCGCGCAGTTATCCATCAGGATGTCTATGATGAAGTGGTGGAAAAAGCTGTGGCGCTGACCAAAACGCTGACTGTCGGCAATCCAGAAGATCCTGATACGTATATGGGTCCCGTGATTCATGAAGCATCCTACAACAAAGTGATGAAATACATTGAAATCGGCAAATCTGAGGGCAAGCTATTGGCCGGCGGAGAAGGCGATGATTCAAAAGGCTACTTTATTCAGCCAACGATCTTTGCAGATGTTGATGAAAACGCGCGCTTAATGCAGGAAGAAATTTTCGGCCCGGTTGTTGCGATTTGCAAAGCGCGTGATTTCGATCATATGCTGGAGATTGCCAATAACACGGAATACGGATTAACAGGCGCGCTTCTGACGAAAAACCGTGCGCACATTGAACGGGCGCGCGAGGATTTCCATGTTGGAAACCTATACTTCAACAGAGGCTGCACCGGAGCAATTGTCGGCTATCAGCCGTTCGGCGGTTTTAATATGTCCGGAACAGACTCAAAAGCAGGCGGTCCCGATTACTTAATTCTTCATATGCAAGCCAAAACAACGTCCGAAGCTTTTTGATTTGAGAGAAATCAAATCGTGCGATTCTTGAGCGGATCGCACGATTTCAACTTTTTGATCAGGAGGACAATTTATGCAGTATACAAAAATCAGTCACATGAATCCGGCTGAAAGAGTGGAGGCGCTGACAGCATCTCTGGTCAGCCTCAGCAGTGTGAACGGCACCATTGGAGAAGGGACAAAAGCGGATTTCATCAAAGAAGTGATCACGAGCTATCCTTATTTTCAGGAACACCCGAGTCATGTGTGGGAACAGGCGATTCCCAATGACCCATACAATCGCAAAAATATTTTTGCGTTTATTGAAGGACTTGGAGAAAGCCGAAATACAGTCATTTACCATGCCCATCTTGATACAGTCGGAATTGAAGATTTCGGCCCTTTAAAGGATATCGCTTTTGATTGTGAGAAATTGGCGGAGTATTTCAGCCGCTATGAGTTCGATCAGGATGTTCAGCGGGATGCCAAATCAGGCGATTGGATGTTTGGAAGAGGATCTGTCGATATGCAGAGCGGCATCGCCGTACATTTAGCCAATCTCCTGCATTTTTCGGAGAACCTTGAAACATTGCCGGGAAATGTATTGTTTATGGCAAATCCCGATGAGGAGAGCCAGCATTCGGGCGTGCTCGCCAGCATTTCAGAGCTGAACCGGCTAAAAAAAGAAAAACAGCTTCACTATCTGGCTGCCATTAATACAGATTTTATTACCCCGCTTTACGATGGTGATCAGACAAGATATATCTATACTGGAGCCGCGGGAAAACTACTGCCTTGCTTTTACATTTACGGCCGTGAAGTCCATGTTGGCGATACACTGGCAGGGATTGACCCGAATTTCATTTCAGCTGAAATCACAAGCCGTCTCCACAATAACATTCATCTGGCAGAAAAGGTTGAAGGGGAGTTGGTTCTGCCCCCATCCTGTTTGTATCAGCGTGATAACAAGGAATCCTATAATGTGCAAACGGCTGTCAGCACAAGCTTGTATTTCAATTGTTTTATTTATGAAAGAACAGCAAAAGAAATGATGGATTTGCTTATTGAAGTCACTGAGGAAGCATGCCGAGAAACAGAACAAAAATTATCAGACTATTATGAAGAATATGCAAAAAGAGCCAACCTGCCAAAGAAACATTTATCATGGGGCATCCAAGTGTATAGCCTGGAGCAATACTTAGAAAAGCTGAGAAACCGGGGAATAGACCCCGAACAGTGTATCGAGCAGACATTCAAAGCCAACGAGCACCTAGAACTTCGTATGAGATGCTTTCAGGCAATCGAAGAGCTTCAAAAGCTTGACCCCGATCAAGGCGCAAAAGTCATTCTATTTTACGCACCTCCTTACCTGCCGCATAACTATTTGAAAGAAGATAGCACAAGAGATCAGCTTTTGCAGCATGTGATTAAAGAAGCGGCTGACAAAACCGCTGCATCGACAGGCGAAACATTTGTCTTCAAAAAGTTTTTCCCCTACTTGGCAGACGGCAGTTTCTTATCGCTGCATGAAACCGATGACGAAATTGATTCTTTTATCAGAAACTTCCCTGGGTGGAATATGATTGGAACCATTCCGTTTAAAGACATACGCAAGCTGAATATTCCATCCATTAATATGGGCGTGTATGGAAAAGACGGCCATAAATGGACGGAACGAGTCTATAAACCATACACATTTCATGTATTGCCTTTCCTCATACAACAAACCACCGTCCATCTTTTGCAAAGCTACCGGATGACCATCACGGCAAAAGAATCAAAGGAGGAAGGATGATGCAGAATCATAAAAATGAATTGCAGCGCAGCATGAAAAGCAGGCATTTGTTTATGATTGCTTTGGGAGGGGTGATTGGCACAGGGCTGTTTCTAGGCTCCGGCTTTACCATTAGCCAGGCGGGACCGCTCGGCGCCATTGCCGCGTATATCATCGGCGGATTTTTAATGTATCTCGTCATGCTTTGTTTAGGAGAATTGGCTGTTGCCATGCCGGTGGCCGGATCGTTTCAGGCCTACGCCACTAAATTTCTGGGACCGTCAACAGGTTTTATGATCGGCTGGCTGTATTGGTTCAGCTGGGCGAATACAGTAGGTTTGGAGCTGACGTCAGCAGGCATTTTGATGCAAAGGTGGCTGCCCTCCGTTCCGATTTGGATATGGTGTCTCGTGTTTGGGATTGTCATCTTTTTGATTAATGCGCTGTCTGTCAGAAGCTTTGCAGAAATGGAATTTTGGTTTTCAAGCATCAAAGTGGCGGCGATCATCTTATTTATCGTGATTGGCGGAGCCGCTGTGTTTGGCTTGATTGACTTTAAAGGCGGACACGAAACACCCTTCTTGTCTAACTTTATGACTGACAGGGGACTTTTCCCTAATGGGGTGCTGGCCGTTATGTTTACGCTGGTCATGGTGAATTTCTCCTTTCAGGGCACGGAGCTTGTCGGCATTGCGGCAGGGGAAAGTGAAAGTCCGGAAAAAACACTGCCAAAGTCCATTCGGAATGTCATTTGGCGCACGCTGTTTTTCTTTGTGCTGGCAATGTTCGTCTTGGTCGCCATTCTTCCGTACAAAACGGCGGGCGTTATTGAAAGCCCGTTTGTAGCGGTGCTCGATCAAATCGGCATCCCATTTTCGGCAGATATCATGAACTTTGTCATCTTAACGGCGATTTTATCTGTTGCCAATTCGGGTTTGTATGCGGCGTCGCGCATGATGTGGTCACTTTCATCAAATCAAATGGGCCCCTCCTTTCTCACCAGACTGACAAAAAAAGGCGTGCCGATGAATGCCCTGCTGATTACCCTCGGCATTTCCGGCTGCTCGCTGCTGACAAGTGTCATGGCCGCAGAAACAGTGTATTTATGGTGTATCTCAATCTCGGGCATGGTGACAGTTGTCGCGTGGATGTCCATTTGTGCGTCGCAATTTTTCTTTCGCAGACGTTTCCTCGCTGAAGGCGGAAATGTGAATGATCTGGAGTTCCGAACGCCGCTTTATCCGCTAGTCCCAATTCTCGGATTTTGTTTATACGGATGTGTGTTGATCAGCCTTATTTTCATTCCGGATCAAAGGATCGGCTTGTACTGCGGCGTGCCGATCATTATTTTCTGCTATGCGTACTATCATCTAAGCATCAAAAAGCGTATCAATCATGAACCGGCAGAAAAAGAGCAGGCAGAGGCGCAATAGGAAAAGCTCTCCGGGAGACCGGAGAGCTTTTTGGTATGTTAAAATCAGTTGATTTTCAAAATGAAACGAGGAAATCTATATTGGGATTTAAATGAAAATAATTAAAAATGTAAAGGTTTCGTTCGAATTGTAAATGATGAAAAAACAATGCTAAACTATAATACAACTTTATGATAAGAAGATTATGGAAGAGGTGTTTGAGAAAGAATGAACAGCAATCAAAACAATGACATCAAAACAAAACATCATTTTCCGCTATTGTTAGCACTGGCTTTAACGATGGGGGTATTTGCGGCCGGATCTGAAGAGCTTGTGATCTCACCGCTGCTTCCGGATTTAGCAAAAGCCTTCAGCTCAGATGTCAGTGTCCTTGCATTATCTATCAGTATTTACGGCATTATGATTTTTATCGGTGCGCCGCTTTTGGTTCCATTAGGCGATAAATACTCCAGAGAACTGAGTTTATTGGCCGGGCTCATGATCTTTATCATAGGAACAGTGATATGCGCTTTGAGTCAAAATATCTTTTTCTTCTTTTTAGGCCGGGCGCTTTCGGGATTGGCTGCCGGAGCGTTTGTGCCGACCGCTTACGCCGTTGTCGGTGATCGTGTTCCTTATACATACCGGGGCAAAGTGATGGGGCTGATCGTTTCAAGCTGGTCGCTGGCGCTGATTTTTGGAGTGCCGCTCGGATCATTTATCGGCGGCGTCCTGCATTGGAGATGGACATTTTGGATTTTCGCCTTGATGGGCGTTTTCGTCGTCCTGCTGATTCTCCTTGAAATGCGCCGTCATGCCCAGCATCAAACAAGCGGCGAGGAAGAAAAAGAAGAGCCGGCAGGAACATTCCGGGATGCGCTGAAAGTTCCGCGTGTACCTGTTTATATCACGATAACCTTTTGTAATATGATTGGATTTTACGGTATGTATTCCTTTTTAGGCACCTATCTTCAGGACGTTTTTACCGGAGGAAACACAGCTGCGGGCTTATTTATCATGATTTATGGAATCGGGTTTTCCATGAGTGTCATTACAGGAAAGGTGGCCGACCGCATCGGAAAAATGCGCTCCCTTTTGATTGCCCTGGGGGTCATCAGCGTTCTGCTGGCATGTTTACCATATGCACCGGCGTCAATGTTTCTGTTAATTGTCAGCCTATTTATATGGGGATTAATGCAAAGCTTGACGGTGACGCTGCTCAGCACCATTTTGAGTGATTGCTCAGAGCGTCATCGCGGAAAAATCATGGTGTTTTACAGTCTCGCCTCGAATCTGGCCGTGACATTAGGATCTGCTTTGATGGGACCTGTCTATGTGGCATACGGCTATGCAGCCGTCGGATGGATTTGCGCCGCCATCACAGTGCTCGGATTTGTACTCAGTGTATTCGCATATAAAAAATACGGCAAGCATGAGCAGAAGGCCGATCAGTCCTTATCCCAATAAACAAAGTTTCTAAATTCCTATAATTAAAAACCCTTTTTAAAGGGTTTTTTTGTTTGTATGGGAATAATTATCAATATTTTCAAAAAACATTGACAGTTCAATTTCCGCTGGATAAAATTTACTTAAAATTTTAAAAGATTGGTTGGTGCTCATGATTATATTGGATAATAGCATTCAGACAAAAAAACGAACTGATACACTATCCAAACTCATTACAGTCAACACGCTCGGCCCTGAGGGGACAAGCAGTGAGTACGCAGCAAAGCATTTCATTTCCAATTTTACTCTTCTACAAGGGCTGAACAGTAAATTGTCCTTGCATGATACTTTTGAATCATGCATTGAAAGGACACTCCAAAGCCCGCTGGAATATACCATCGTCCCACACGCTTATGACGGCATTAAGCATTTCTACATGAGGCCGGATTTGCAGCTATTGCAGATCTTCAGGTGCGATACACCGATGTACGGCCTGGCTGTTCGTCCTGACTTTGAATTCAGAGACGATATGCTTGATACATCTGTTGTTGTTTCACATCCATCACCTATTAATCTAATCAAATATTTTACCCGCAAAGATGTACGTTTCAAACTGGTCAATTCGACCAGCCAAGCTGCAAGAAAAGTAAAAGAAGGCTTGTATGATATTGCCTTAACCAATGAGCTTGCAAGGCAAAAGTACGGGCTAACCTTTGTAAAAACATTCAAAAGCATTCCGATGAGCTGGTCATTATTTGGAAAAGGAGACGTTGATGATGAAAACTAAAGAAGATATGCAGGAGCTTTATTTCCCGACTCCGAAATTAATTGAATGGGAAAACGGAGTGAGACAGTATTCAACCGTACGAGGGGATACTGAAGTATTAATGTCTTACGTCCCGCCGCATACCAATGTTGAACCCCATCAGCATAAGGAGGTCCAAATCGGCATGGTCGTTTCCGGCGAGCTGATGATGACTGTCGGAGATGTGACAAGAAAAATGACAGCCTTGGAATCTGCCTATATCGCGCCGCCGCATGTGCCTCACGGGGCAAGAAACGACACAGACCAAGAAGTGATTGCTATTGATATCAAGCGGCTGAAAGCTGATGAAACGTATACAAGTCCTGAGGACTATTTTTTGGATATTTTCAAAACAAGAGACCTGCTGCCGGGCATGGAAGTCACGTTCTTTGTTGAGGATTGGGTAGAGATTATGCTTGCCAAAATCCCTGGAAACGGCGGAGAAATGCCTTTCCATAAACATCGCAATGAACAAATCGGCATCTGCATCGGCGGCGGCTATGACATGACGGTCGAAGGCTGCACAGTCGAGATGGAATTCGGCACAGCTTATTTCTGTGAGCCTCGTGAAGATCATGGTGCCATCAACCGTTCAGAAAAAGAATCAAAATCGATTAACATCTTCTTCCCGCCGCGCTATAACAGGGCAAAAGCAAAAAAAATGAAGGCGGATGAATAATCATGAACCTCACCGATAAAACCGTCCTCATAACAGGAGGCGCATCAGGGATTGGTTATGCGGCGGTTCAGGCTTTTTTGAACCAGCAGGCCAATGTGGTTGTGGCGGATATTGACGAGAAGCAGGGAGAAGCAATGGTCCGGAAAGAAAATAATGACAGGCTGCACTTTGTGCAAACGGACATTACAGACGAAGCTGCCTGTCAGCACGCTGTTGAATCGGCGGTCGATACATTTGGCGGGCTGGATGTATTGATTAATAATGCAGGCATCGAAATCGTGGCGCCCATTCACGAGATGGAGCTCAGCGATTGGAACAAGGTGCTGCAAGTCAATTTGACCGGCACGTTTTTAATGAGCAAACACGCACTCAAGCATATGCTGGCTGCCGGCAAGGGCAACATCATTAATACATGCTCAGTCGGCGGACTCGTGGCATGGCCTGATATTCCTGCCTATAATGCCAGCAAAGGCGGCGTTTTGCAGCTGACTAAATCAATGGCCGTTGATTATGCGAAGCATCAAATTCGCGTGAACTGCGTATGTCCAGGGATTATCGACACACCGCTGAATGAAAAATCATTCCTTGAAAATAATGAAGGCACACTTGAAGAGATCAAAAAAGAAAAGGCAAAGGTAAATCCGCTGCTGAGGCTGGGGAAACCCGGAGAAATCGCAAATGTGATGCTGTTTTTAGCCTCGGATTTATCAAGCTATATGACCGGAAGCGCCATCACCGCAGACGGAGGATACACCGCACAATAGAGAAGGAGTGTTTACATATGGAGAGAAAAACAGTATTGGTCATTGCTGATCTTGGAGGCTGCCCGCCGCACATGTTTTATAAAAGCGCTGCTGAAAAATATAACCTGGTCAGCTTTATTCCAAGGCCTTTTGCAATTACAGCCTCCCACGCAGCATTGATTGAAAAATACTCGGTCGCGGTCATAAAAGATAAAGACTATTTTAAGAGTTTAGCTGATTTTGAGCATCCTGATTCTATTTACTGGGCGCATGAGGACCATGACAAGCCTGAAGAAGAGGTTGTCGAGCAAATCGTCAAGGTTGCCGAAATGTTTGGGGTGGATGCCATCACAACAAACAATGAATTATTCATTGCCCCGATGGCGAAAGCCTGTGAACGTCTGGGCCTGAGAGGTGCCGGCGTCCAGGCAGCCGAAAATGCCAGAGATAAAAATAAAATGAGAGACGCTTTTAATAAGGCTGGCGTCAAATCAATCAAAAACAAACGTGTCACAACTCTTGAGGATTTCCGTGCCGCACTTGAAGAGATCGGCACACCTCTTATTTTAAAGCCTACATACTTAGCGAGTTCAATCGGCGTCACGCTGATTACGGACACTGAGACGGCAGAAGCAGAATTTAATAGAGTCAATGACTATCTGAAGTCGATTAACGTGCCAAAGGCGGTTACGTTTGAAGCGCCGTTTATCGCTGAAGAATTTTTACAGGGTGAGTATGGAGACTGGTATCAAACAGAGGGGTACTCCGACTATATCAGCATCGAAGGCATCATGGCCGACGGTGAGTATTTCCCGATCGCCATTCATGACAAAACGCCGCAAATCGGATTTACAGAAACATCCCACATTACGCCGTCCATTCTGGATGAAGAGGCGAAAAAGAAAATTGTCGAAGCCGCCAAAAAGGCAAATGAAGGTCTTGGCCTGCAAAATTGCGCAACACATACAGAGATCAAGCTAATGAAAAACAGAGAACCGGGTTTAATTGAATCGGCAGCCAGATTCGCTGGCTGGAATATGATCCCTAATATTAAAAAGGTTTTCGGCCTTGATATGGCGCAATTATTATTAGATGTCCTTTGTTTCGGAAAAGACGCCGATCTGCCTGACGGATTATTGGATCAAGAGCCATACTATGTTGCCGACTGCCATTTGTACCCGCAGCATTTCAAACAAAATGGCCAGATTCCAGAAACCGCTGAGGATTTGGTCATTGAAGCGATCGATCTGCCTGACGGGCTTTTAAAAGGGGATACTGAAATCGTTTCTTTTTCGGCCGCAGCACCAGGAACTTCAGTTGATTTGACACTGTTCGAAGCTTTCAACTCCATCGCTGCATTTGAACTGAAAGGGAGCAATTCACAGGATGTGGCTGAATCAATCAGACAAATTCAGCAGCATGCAAAGCTGACGGCAAAGTATGTGCTGCCAGTATGAAACAGCTGAAGCCAAACTCTAAGTACTTGCTTTACGGGCAGGCGCTGTCGTTTATGGGAGACTATTGTGTTCTCCCAGCCCTGCTCATTTTGTCTACATATTATCACGATTACTGGGTGACGTCCGGGGTCATCGTGGTCAGAAGCATTCCGATGGTGTTCCAGCCGTTTTTGGGGGTTCTGGTCGACCGGTTAGACAGAATTAAGATCATGCTGTGGACGGATATCATCAGAGGCATCATTTTTTTGGGGCTCACATTTCTTCCAAAAGGCGAGTATCCCCTCATTTTTCTGGCTCTGCTGTTTATTTCTTATGGAAGCGGCGTGTTTTTTAATCCGGCCCGTCTTGCTGTCATGTCGTCCTTGGAATCAGATATTAAAAGCATCAACACGTTATTTGCAAAAGCGACAACCATCTCCATTATCGTCGGGGCGGCTGCCGGAGGGCTCTTTCTGTTAGGCGGATCTGTGGAGCTGGCTGTGGCCTTTAACGGTGTGACATACCTGATTTCGGCATTTTTTATCAGCCGTATCAAACTGCAATTTGTGCCGATTCAATCTGAAAACATCAAAGAGGCCTTTCAGTCTTTTAAAGAAGGACTCAAGGAAATCAAAAGCAATGCATTCGTATTAAACGCCATGTTTACGATGATTACAATGGCTATGCTGTGGGGAATTGTGTACAGCTATTTTCCGATTGTCAGCCGCTTTCTTGGTGATGGGGAAATCGGCAACTTTATCCTCACATTCTGCATCGGCTTCGGCGGCTTTATCGGGGCGGCGCTTGTCAGCAAATGGGGCTTTAACAACAATAGAGGCCTGACGTACTTTACCGTTTTATCGATTGTTTCGCTGGCGCTGTTTTTATTCACGCCGATATTCGCTGTTTCTATCATTGCGGCGATCCTCTTTTTCATCGCGATGGAATACGGGGAAGTGCTTGCAAAGGTGAAGGTTCAGGAGAATGCGGCAAACCAGATTCAAGGGCGCATTTTTTCAGTAGCCGAAGCGTCTATCGGATTATGCATTTCTGTTGGTTCAATGTTAATCAACGTCTTCAGCGCTCCGGTCATTATGGGGCTGATTGTTGTGATTGTATGCGGATTGTTTCTGCATACGAAGCTTGTTAACAAATCGTTTTTGGAACGGGATAATAAAACGGAGCAAAAAGGAGTCTTTTAGATGGAAATAACACCGTCCGATGTCATCAAGACACTTCCAAGGCAGGAGTTTTCTCTCGTTTTTCAAAAGGTAAAGGAATTGGAAAAAACGGGGGCCCACATCATTAATCTCGGACAAGGAAACCCTGACCTTCCCACTCCGCCGCATATCGTCGAGGCTTTGCGGGAGGCGTCTCTGAATCCTTCGTTTCATGGATACGGCCCATTCAGAGGTTATCCTTTTTTGAAGGAAGCAATCGCTGCTTTCTATAAAAGAGAATACGGCGTGACAATCAATCCTGAAACGGAGGTCGCCCTTTTCGGAGGCGGGAAAGCCGGTTTGTATGTGCTGACACAATGCCTGCTCAATCCGGGAGACATCGCTTTAGTCCCGAATCCAGGCTACCCTGAATATTTATCAGGGATTACGATGGCGCGAGCTGAGCTTTACGAAATGCCGCTGTATGAAGAAAATGGCTATCTGCCGGATTTTGAAAAGATTGATCCAGCCGTGCTGGAAAAAGCGAAGCTTATGTTTTTAAACTATCCGAACAACCCCACTGGAGCTGTGGCTGATGCGGCTTTTTATGCAAAAGCGGCTGCTTTTGCGAAAGAGCATCATATCCATTTGATTCATGACTTTGCATACGGGGCGTTTGAATTCGATCAAAAACCGGCCAGCTTTCTTGAGGCAGAGGATGCCAAGGCTGTCGGAGCAGAGCTTTATTCATTTTCAAAAACATTTAATATGGCAGGCTGGAGAATGGCGTTTGCGGTTGGGAATGAAAAGATCATTCAGGCCGTCAATGAATTTCAGGATCATGTATTTGTCGGCATGTTCGGCGGGCTGCAGCAGGCGGCGAGTGCGGCGCTTTCCGGAGATCCGGAGCAAACGGAATCGCTGAAACGAATTTATAAAGAACGAATTGACTTTTTTACGGCGCTTTGCGAAAAGGAATTGGGCTGGAAGATGGAGAAGCCAAAAGGAACCTTTTACGTATGGGCTGAAATTCCGAATACGTTTGAGACATCTCACCAATTTTCCGATTACTTGCTGGAGCATGCCCATGTCGTAGTCACACCGGGCGAAATTTTCGGAAGCAACGGAAAAAGGCATGTCAGAATCTCAATGGTGTCGAAGCAAGAGGATCTGCGGGAATTTGTCATGCGGATTCAAAAACTGAACCTGCCGTTCGGGTCATTACAAGAAACATCCCGCTAAAAAGCGGGATGTTTTTTATATGCTTTTCATGCTGCCGCCATCAGCGGAAATTTGCTGTCCTGTGATGTAGGAGGCTTCCTCAGAGGCAAGAAACGCGGCGAGCGCTGCGGTTTCTTCGGCTGATCCGACCCGTTTCATCGGAATCCCGGAAGCGATCTGTTCCACTGCTTCCTGTTTGGATATGCTGTTTTTTTTCATCACATTTTCCACAAATTGATGATAACGGTCCGTAGCGATAAAACCAGGGTTCAGGCAGTTGACTGTAATGTTGTGAGGAGCAAGCTGGATGGAAATGTTTTTACTGGCGTTAATTAAAGCGGCATTCATCATACTGTTTGTGAACATGTTGGCCCCGGGTTCTTTCCACAGATTTCCGACAATGTTGATGATTCTGCCAAACTCATTTTGTTTCATCAGTGAGGAAGCACGCTTGATAGCGTCAATATAGGCAACGGTCTTTTGTGTGAAAGTGGCTGTCATATCCTCTATATTGCAGTTATCAAATGTGTCAGGCGCGCCGCCCGGTATATTATTAATCAGAACATCAAGCCGTCCGCATTGAGAATCGATTTCCTGAAAAATGCCCGCTCTCGTATGCTGGTCAGACATATCCCCCGCAAGGACAATGACGCTCGCCTCAGGATGCTTGGCCAAAATATCTTCTTTGACAGATTCAATATTATCCAAATTTCGTGAATTAATGACGAGGGAAAAATGCTGGTCTACTAATTTCAGAGCGATTGCTTTCCCGATCCCTTGACTGGCTCCCATAACAAATGCGGTTCGTTTTGACAAATCACTGCACCCCTTTGAAAAAATTGGATTATTACCTACATCGTAAGAAAAAACGGAGAAAATAGCAAATTTTATTTAAATTCTGATAAAGGTGGATTGAAAAACTCCCGCCGGATAGGGCGGGAGGGGATATTATACATATAGGAATTGAGGAAGTGTATCAAGCGAAAGGTGATTGCCGACAAAGAATGAACCGAATTCACCATAACGGGCGCTGACTTCGTCAAAACGCATTTCATACACAAGCTTCTTGAATTGAAGGACATCATCGCTGAATAATGTAACGCCCCACTCGTAGTCGTCAAAGCCGACAGAGCCAGTGATGATCTGTTTGACTTTCCCCGCATAGCTGCGGCCGATTAAGCCATGGCTTCTCATCAAGTTTCTGCGTTCTTCCATAGAAAGCATGTACCAGTTGTCATTGCCGGATCTTCTTTTATCCATTGGATAGAAGCATACATATTTAGACTCCGGCAGTTCAGGGTAAAGGCGCGCGCGCACATGCGGATTTTCGTAAGGATCACCGTCACCGCTTGCCAAGTAGTTGCTAAGCTCTACCACTGATACGTAGGAGTATGCCGGAATGGTGAACTCAGCAAGTCTTGATTTGTTGAATTCAAGCTCGATTTGATTTAATTCTTCCATTGTAGGACGAAGGATCATCAGCATAAAATCAGCTTTTTGGCCGACGATGCTGTAAAGAGTTTGCGATCCTTTTCCTTCTTTTTGAGCTACGCCCCATTTTTCAAGCAACCCGGTGAATTCGTGTATGATAGATTGGCGCTCATCACTGGACAGCAGCTTCCAGGATGTCCAGTCCATTGTGCGGAAATCATGAAGCGCATACCAGCCGTCAAGCGTTTTTGCCGCTTCGTTTGTCATTTGCTGTTCACTCATTTATCTTCACTCCTATTATCTTTTCATGATTGCCTTCACTATACCATAGTTTATCCGATTCTACTGTGGAGAAACCTTGAACATCCCTTCCGTATAACTCCATCAAAATAGAAGAACCTATAAGGGGAAGAGTGAGTCACTTAAATTAGTTAGAAAAATAAGATTTTTTTATGAAAGCGCTATAATGAAAGTTGGCTGTTTGAATTTGATTGGAAGAAGAGTATGCTAGTAAAAGAAAGCGTTTTTGTAACTTTTTGAGGAGGTTTTATTGTGGCAGATTTATTTTCAACAGTGCAAGAAAAGGTAGCTGGAAAAGACGTTAAAATTGTATTTCCTGAAGGCTTAGACGAGCGTATTTTAGAAGCGGTCAGCAAGCTTGCAGGAAACAAAGTGCTGAATCCGATTGTGATCGGCAATGAAAATGAGATCCAAGCAAAAGCAAAAGAATTGAATCTTACGCTGGACGGCGTTAAGATTTATGATCCTCATACATATGAAGGCATGGAAGACCTTGTACAAGCATTCGTAGAACGCCGCAAAGGCAAAGCGACAGAAGAACAGGCTCGTAAAGCGTTATTAGACGAGAACTACTTCGGTACAATGCTGGTGTATAAAGGCCTTGCAGACGGACTCGTAAGCGGAGCGGCTCACTCAACTGCTGACACTGTCCGCCCGGCTCTTCAAATCATCAAAACAAAAGAAGGCGTGAAAAAGACTTCCGGCGTGTTCATCATGGCTCGCGGAGAAGAGCAATACGTATTCGCAGATTGCGCGATCAACATTGCGCCTGACAGCCAAGATCTTGCCGAGATTGCGATTGAAAGTGCCAACACGGCAAAAATGTTCGACATTGAGCCTCGCGTGGCAATGCTCAGCTTCTCTACAAAAGGCTCAGCAAAATCTGATGAAACAGAAAAAGTAGCGGATGCTGTGAAAATCGCGAAAGAAAAAGCGCCTGAACTGACACTTGACGGCGAATTCCAATTTGATGCCGCATTTGTTCCATCTGTAGCTGAGAAAAAAGCGCCGGATTCCGAGATCAAAGGGGACGCTAACGTATTCGTATTCCCAAGTCTTGAAGCGGGAAACATCGGCTATAAAATCGCTCAGCGATTGGGCAACTTTGAAGCGGTAGGACCAATCCTGCAAGGCTTAAATATGCCTGTGAACGACCTTTCAAGAGGATGTAACGCTGAAGATGTTTACAATCTCGCATTAATTACAGCGGTGCAAGCACTGTAATAAAAATGAAGACGATGGCAGCTCTCGACTGAGGGCTGCCTTTTTTGCGCTTCCGTATAGCCTTCTTTACCAAGACGGATGATATGAGTACAATAAAGAAAACTAATCATAACCATATATTTCATTAATGACAGGGGTGGGGTTTTTGTATTACGACGTGCTGAAAACATTTATAGCGGTGGTAGAAGAAAAAAACTTCACAAAAGCGGCGGAAAAGCTGATGATCTCCCAGCCCAGCGTCAGTCTGCATATCAAAAATCTTGAGAAAGAATTTCAAACGGCTCTTCTGAACAGGTCGCCAAAACACTTTACGACAACGCCGACAGGAGACATTTTATATCAAAGAGCAAAGCAAATGGTGTTTCTCTACGAACAAGCCAAGGCTGAAATCTATGCGCATCATCACTATGTGAAGGGTGAATTGAAAATCGCTGCAAGCTTTACAATCGGAGAGTATATTCTTCCGCCGCTATTGGCCCAGCTGCAAAAGCTGTATCCAGAGCTGAATCTCGATGTCATGATTGGCAATACAGAGGAGGTCAGCGAGCGTGTGCGGATGCTTCAGGCTGATATCGGGCTGATCGAAGGACATACAAACGAGAATGAGCTGGAAATTGAGCCGTTCATGGAGGACGAAATGTGCATTGCCGCTCCAAATCAGCACCCGCTGGCCGGACGAAGAGATATTTCAATCAGCGACTTGCAAAACGAAGCGTGGGTGACAAGAGAGAAAGGCTCCGGGACGAGAGAATTTCTCGATCATGTGCTCAGTTCAAATGGACTTCGGCCGAAATCAATGTTCACCATCAGCAGCAACCAAGGTGTAAAGGAAGCGGTGATCAGCGGCATGGGACTCTCGGTTCTATCCAGAAGCGTGCTCCATAAGGATTTGATTCACCGCGACATTTCAATTCTGCATATTAAAGATTTCTCGTTAAAGCGCAAGCTGTCTTACATCCATTCTCCTCTCATGGAGAATACCAAAAACAAAGAAATTTTTATTACGATGCTGAAAAGCAATTATCAATCGCAGCGACTGAAATGATATAATAGTTTTTGTTCATAAGCCTAACATGAAAGGGTTTTACATAGATGGCAAACCAACCGATTGATTTACTGATGCAGCCGAAATGGAGAGTCATTGACCAATCCAGTCTCGGCCCTTTATTTGATGCGAAGCAATCCTTCGCAATGGATGATACGCTGTGCATGTCTGTCGGAAAAGGCGTGTCGCCGGCGACAGCGCGCTCATGGGTGCACCACGATACGATTGTCCTCGGGATACAGGATACACGCCTCCCATTTTTGCAGGAGGGCATTTCCTTGCTGGAGAGTGAAGGATACCGTGTGATCGTACGCAATTCCGGCGGTCTTGCTGTCGTATTGGATGAAGGTGTTTTAAATATCTCTCTCATCTTCGAGGACGAAAAGAAAGGCATCGATATAGACAAAGGATATGAAGCGATGGTTGAGCTGATGAGACGAATGCTGAAACCGTACAACGCAAAGATCGAAGCCTATGAAATTGAAGGGTCTTATTGTCCCGGCAGCTATGACCTCAGCATAAATGGCAAAAAGTTCGCCGGCATCTCCCAGAGACGCGTTCGCGGCGGAGTCGCTGTTCAAATTTATCTCTGCGCGGGTAAAAGCGGCAGTGAAAGGGCCGACTTGATCAGACGATTTTACCTAGCGGCGCTGAAGGATAAAGAAAATGATAAAAAAGGCGTCTATCCGGAAATACGTCCGGAAACGATGGCGTCCTTAAGTGAGCTTCTGCAAACAGACATCTCCGTACAAGACTTAATGTTCGCTTTACTGACAGAACTAAAAGCGTTAAGCACCCATTTATACGCAGCGGGCCTGTCCATTGACGAGGAAATGGAATTTGAGAAAAACCTCGTCCGGATGGCTGAACGGAATGCAAAGGTATTTGGGTGAACGTTCTTCGCATGCCGGCTGTATATGCCGGCATGCATTTTTTATCTCAAGCGGCATTTTACCCCCAAAGATCTTATTTTCAGATAAATCCTTCTTACATACAGATAACCGTGACAAATAGAAAAACGATAAAATGACATCAGCATCCATATTAAAGGGGAGAGGCAGATGAAAGGGAATATTTACAGCCTTTTTGTATTGATTGCGGCTTTTTTCTGGGGGACCACGGGAACCGTTCAGGCGTTGGCTCCAGAAAGCGCCACACCGCTGGCATTTGGAGCGTTCAGGTTATTAATAGGAGGAAGCGCCATGCTGCTTGCGGTTTGGATCAGCCGGGAGCTTCACGTGAAAAATTGGTCATGGCCGCTCATATGTTTAGCCGCTGTTTGTATGGCGTGTTACCAGCCGCTGTTTTTCACAGCTGTTAAAGAAACGGGAATTGCGGTGGGAACTGTGATTGCTATCGGCAGTGCGCCTATCATTGCCGGGAGCCTTGAGTGGGCCGTATTGAAGAAACGCCCGCGAAACTCCTGGTGGATTGCGACCGTGCTGGCTTTAGCGGGCTGCTGGCTTCTGTTTTCCGACAGTTCCAATGTTCGGATTGATGTGGGTGGTGTTCTTATGGCACTTGGAGCAGGTGCTTCTTTTGCGGGCTATACGCTCATCAGTAAAGCGATGATGAAAACCCAACCTCCGCGAGCGACTTCCGCCGTTGTCTTTATGATCAGCGCCATCTTGCTGACGCCGCTACTATGGCAGTCAGATATCTCGTGGATATTGACCCCTAGAGGACTGGGAACGAGCCTTTACATCGGGTTAATTGCAACATGCGCCGCATATTTTTTGTTTGCGAAAGGGCTTACCGGGGTTCCGGCCTCGGCGGCGGTCACGCTGTCTTTAGCCGAACCTCTGACTGCTTCATTGCTTGGCGTGTTTTTCATAGGAGAAATGCTTTCGCCTTCCTCGTGGATTGGCATTGCACTTATGATGCTGGGGCTTTTGGTCATTTCTGCTGCGCCTCGGAAACATAAAACGGCCGAGGCAGCTCACATGTCTTAATAGATTCACATAAGCTTGGCCTCATTTTACAAGAATAGCTGATCCGGCTGCAAAATGAGGAAATCCTTTTTTCTCAATAGAAAAGGGGATTTTGCACATGGCGAAAATCCCAAAACAGCCGCTCGTTTTGGGATTTCACTTTGTTATTCCGCTAACTTTTCTAAATTGCCGTTCCTGTCCATTTTGAAGGACGGAGAGGCATGTTCATCTTCTTCAAATAAAACTAGCTTTCTGGCTCTGTTCATAATTCTCACCAAGGTTTCATAATCTTCTTGGATCGTTTTTTGATCTTTTTCAAGCTTTTGAACTTCTGCCTCAAGCTGCTCCGTCTTGCTTTGCAACTCCTGGTTTTCTTTCTTTAAACGTTCATTTTCCATTTTTAATGCTGATGATTGCTCGTTATTGCCTTCGTAATTCTGCAGGAAGCGGATCACATCATTCATCGTCATCTCAGGCGCAGCTGCAGGCGTTTGAGGAGACAATAAGTGTGATAGACTAGCTAACTCTTCCTTAAAGCTTTCATCAACAAAAGGCATATGTTCGCCAGACATTAAAGGCTGCTGCTCATTTTCGGCAGATGGTGCATCCGTTTTGACTGGTTCCTCTGCAGCGGTTTCTTGAATGATTTCAGGATCAACGGCAGGAGGCTGATATAATAGTCTTTTTTTCGCAGGCTGCCCTTTTCCAAGCGCTCTCATCCGCTGTTTTCGCTGTTTCTTCGCAAGCTGAAGCGCTTTTTCATATTGATGGCGGACCACCGCGTTCCATCTGAATCCGCAGGCTGCGGATGTCCGGTTTAATTTATCGCCGACTTCTTCAAATGCATTCAATTGAGTGCTGCCCTCTCTCACATGCCGAAGCACTGTTTCAGCTAAAAGCAGATCGTTTTCCTCTGACCAAGCGTCTTGTCGTTGTTTTGTCATTTATCTCAACTCCCATTTTTCTTTTCATGGTATTAGAATGTCCAGGTTGGAAAATATTTATACAAATTGGCTGAAAGAATAGGAGATACGAAGGATGGAGCGGCTTGCAGGAACAGTCGAATCCTTGTAAAATGAAGAGTGATGTGATTTTTTTGAAACGTGATTTTAGGTTATTCACATAGATGAACATAGAAATGAAGGGAAGCGTACGTCATGGCTAATGAATTTCGAGTGTGTGATGATTGCCAAGCCACTAATATCAAAACATTGCTGCCGCGTTTGAAAGAAGTGGACCCGGACGCAAAGGTTGAGGTAGGATGCCAATCTTATTGCGGGCCCGGACGGAAAAAATCATTTGCTTTTGTGAACAATCGCCCGCTGTCAGCTCCGACAGAGGATGAGCTGATTGACAAAGTAAAAAAGAAAATAAAAAAGTAAAAACATATTTTTTCTTAGCCTCGGCCCTCAGGTCAGGCTTTTTTGCTTCACAAGATGTGTTTTTCATGAAGATGGAACAAATCGCCGGGCAAATTCAAGGATGTTTTCAAAGAATAGAGTCGATATAATAGAAACACGGCTAAAAAAAAGAGGGAATGACGATGGCGTATCCAAATGGAAAATTATCAGAAGAAAAAGTGTTTAAAGATCCGGTGCACCGCTATGTTCATGTTCGGGACAAGCTGATATGGGATTTGATCGGAACCCGTGAATTTCAGCGTCTCCGCAGAATTAAGCAGCTCGGCACGACCTATTTGACGTTCCATGGGGCTGAGCACAGCCGGTTCAACCATTCTCTCGGTGTCTATGAAATTGTCAGGAGAATGGTTGATGACGTCTTTAAAGGCCGCGCTGAATGGGATGACAGTGAGCGCGAACTCTGTTTGGCCGCGGCGCTGCTTCATGATCTCGGGCACGGGCCGTTCTCGCATTCATTTGAAAAGGTCTTTCACCTTGACCACGAAGATTTTACAAGAGGTATCATTTTGGGAGACACGGAGGTTAACCAGGTGCTCAGAAAGGTGAGCCCGGATTTCCCCCAGGATGTTGCTGAAGTCATTGCCAAAACATATAAAAACAAGCAAGTGGTCAGCCTCATTTCGAGTCAAATTGACGCAGACCGGATGGATTACCTGCAGCGTGACGCCTATTATACGGGCGTCAGCTACGGCCATTTTGATATGGAGCGGATTCTTCGGGTGATGCGGCCGCGCGAGGATCAGATCGTCATTAAAGAAAGCGGAATGCACGCTGTCGAAGACTATATCATGAGCCGTTACCAAATGTACTGGCAGGTCTACTTCCATCCTGTGACCAGAAGTGCAGAGGTCATTTTAACGAAGATTCTTCACAGGGCGAAGCAGCTGCATGATGAAGGCTATGTCTTCACTCACGCTCCGGTTCATTTTTATTCTATTTTTGAGGGGAAATTGACACTGGAGGATTATGTAAAGCTGGATGAATCTATTATTTTGTATTACTTCCAGGCCTGGGAGGATGAAGAAGACGCGATTTTATCCGACTTGTGCCGCAGATTCATTAACCGCCAGCTGTTCCAATACGTTGAATTCAATCCGAATGAAGAAATGTCGGCTTATTTTGAGCTGACGTCATTGTTCAAAGAGGCGGGGATCGATCCGAGCTATTATTTGGTCGTTGATTCTTCTTCAGATCTGCCATACGATTTTTACCGGCCGGGAGAGGAAGAGGAGCGTCTGCCGATCCATCTCTTGACGCAAAACGGCCAAATTAAAGAGCTGTCCAGGCAGTCGGCTATTGTGGAATCCATCTCCGGTAAACGGCGGACGGACCACAAGCTGTACTATCCAAAGGACTTGATTTGTGACGGCTCTAAACATCCGGAAGCGAAAATGAAAATCCGGCAGCTGCTGGGACTGACATAGAAATTGGAAAGAAGGAAAAAGGAGATGTCGGGAATTTGTTGAAAGAACATGCAAAACTGATGAAGGTGTTCTCGGATTCTGGAGAAATCATCGGGCGAAAGAAGCTGCAGAAAATGATTTATATCGCCAAGAAAATGCAGTTTCCTTTCTATGAGAAATATGATTTTCACTTTTACGGACCATATTCAGAGGAACTGACGCTCCAGATTGAAGAGCTATGCAACCTTGGATTTCTGCATGAGGTGAAGGAAAAAAAGGGCGGCTACTTTCAATACCGGTATTCGCTTACTGAGACAGGCTCCGCATTTTTAGACCATGCTGATCTGAACATGCCGGATATGAAAGGCTATATCGACAGTGTAAACAGCCGTTCATCACGGTTTTTAGAGCTGGTTTCCACGATCCTTTACTTTGACGGGCTTGAGGATGAGGAAAAGAAAGAAAAAGTCTTTACAATCAAAAGCAAGCAAAAATATACAAATGAAGAATATGACGAAGCGCTTCAATACATAGAGGAACTGAAGCAGATTTGTTAAGGATACCAAGCAAAAGAAATGAACCGTTTCTTTTGCTTTTTTTATTGACAAAAGCCGCTAAGGGGTCTATTGTGGATAATAGTTATCCATAATGAATCGGGAGTGTGTATGATGAAAATGAAATCCGGGATGGAGCAGGCGGTTTCTGTGTTGCTTTTACTGTCACGGCTGCCTGTACAGGCTTCTTTGACGTCAGAGGCAATAAGCCAGCGATTGCGCGTGTCTCCGTCTTATTTGAAGAAGCTGATGAGAACATTGGTTCAAGCAGGTTTGGCAGAATCCTTGCCAGGGACGAAGGGCGGTTTTACCCTAACGAAGCCTTTGGCGGACATTACGCTTTATGATATTTATCAAGCGGTCGAAGGCAGAGGTTCGATGTATCAGGGAAAAGGTCTGCTGCAATCTGTATTCGAGGGTGAAAACTGTGTGCTGGAGACAGTCATGGCGGAAATCGAGGATAAATGGGCCAATCTCATGAAAGAAGAGTCCTTGCAGCATGTCATGGACAGAGTAGGGGAATTGTATGATCTTGAAAAAATAGATGATTGGATAAACGAGCAAATGAAAGGGCAATTGCAATGAAAAACAGCGGATCTTTACACAAAACAGATTCATCAACAGGAATATCTGTACTGATCGTGCTCGCTCTGGGTTTTCTCATGGCTACTCTTGATGTAACCGTTGTGAATGTGGCGATGGCGGATATGAAAAACACTCTTTCAATGTCACTTTCAGGTGTAACGTGGGTTGTGGACGGGTACATTCTTACTTTTGCGTCACTTCTGCTGGCGGGCGGAGCCTTGGCCGACCGTTTCGGATCGAAGGCGATCTATATCCTGGGTTTAGCTGTTTTTGTTCTCGCCTCTTGTCTATGCGCTGCATCCTTTAATGGGCAGATGCTGATTGCCGGACGTCTTATACAGGGAATTGGCGCAGCCTTGTTTATGCCAAGCTCACTCAGTCTTTTGGCTGCCTCTTACCCTGATGAACGGGCGCGGGCGAGAATGTTTGGACTGTGGGCCGCGCTTGTTTCTGCTGCTTCAGCCCTTGGGCCTTTTATTGGGGGTATGCTGGTACAGTTGGCAGGCTGGCAGAGTATTTTTCTGATCAATGTGCCGTTGGGGGCTGCCGCGCTCATTTCAGCTTACCGAATTCTCAGCCGCGTCCCGGGAAAAACCGGCCGCGTGAACATCACCGGGCATCTGCTTGGCATGATGGCTCTCGGCTTTCTTTCCTATGCATTGATACAGGGGCCTTCAGCGGGCTGGCGCTCGCCCGTGATTCTTCTAGCATGTACTGCAGCGATTTTGACATTTGTGCTGTTTTTGCTGCGGGAAATTTCTGCGAAAACACCCATCCTGCCGGCGTCCTTATATAAAAACGGCCGTTTCTCAGCGGCCCAATTTATCGGGTTTTTGCTGAATTTTGCTCTTTTTGGCGGCATGTTTATGATGAGTCTTTTTTTGCAGGAAGCAGGAGGCGCAAACTCCTTCATGGCCGGAGTTGAGCTGCTGCCGATGATGGCGGTCTTCGTGATCGGCAATCTGCTGTTCGCCCGTCTGGCGAATCGATTTGAAGCCGGGCAGCTTATGTTTGTCTCAATGGCGGTCAGCTGTATCATTGCATTGCTGTTGTTTGTGCTGATTTCTCCGGATTTTCCTTATTGGCAGCTGGCGGTTTTGATGTCTGTCATGAACCTCTGTACCGGTATTACAGTTCCTGCCATGACAACTGTGATCATGCAGGCTGCCGGGCAAAGGCATGCGAACATTGCCGGTGCGGCGTTAAATGCAAACCGGCAAATCGGAGCTTTGGTCGGCGTAGCGATAACCGGGGTGATCATTCATCTGTCCGCCACTTGGTACGCCGGTGCCGGGTTTACATTTTTGATGATGGGGGCGGCGTACAGCCTCGCTGCATTGCTTGTATGGCTGTTTCTGGCTGCCCATAACGGGACTGCCGCGTCAGAAAAAATGTAAATCACTGATTGCGCTTTGTGGGAATATATAGTAAGATATAAAAAATTATTGAAACAACAGGCACTGATAAGGACATGAGATGCTTTTTACGGTTTCCAGAGAGGGAAGGACAGCTGAAATCTTCCTAACGCAGAGAAAGCAGCTTACCGCCTTTGAGCCGTATCGGGGAAAACAAGTATCTGATACCGTCATGCTGCGTTACAGCATCTTCAAGCCGATCACCATGTGTAATTGAATTGATCGGGAATTTGGGTGGAACCACGGATGATCAACACATTCGTCCCTTTTAGAGGGATGGGTGTGTTTTTTTTTATGAATTAAATACATGCAATGAAAAGGACATGAATGATAGTTACGGTTTTCAGAGAGGGAAGGAAAGGTGAGAGCTTCCCAGCTTAGGAGTATCATTTACCGCCTTTGAGCAGCATTGGGGAACTGAAGTATCCAATGCCGTCTATGCTGCGTTACAGCACCGAGCCGACAACATCGTGTTTGTCGGGAACTTGGGTGGAACCACGGGTTAATCACACACTCGTCCCTATCTGCGGGACGGGTGTGTTTTTTTATGAATTGAATATATGCGATGAAAAGGACATGAATGATTTTTACGGTTTTCAGAGAGGGAAGAAAAGGTGAGAGCTTCCCAGCTTAGGAATATCATTTACCGCCTTTGAGCAGCATTGGGGAACTAAAGTATCCAATGCCGTCTATGCTGCGTTACAGCACCGAGCCGACAACATCGTGTTTGTCGGGAACTTGGGTGGAACCACGGGTTAATCACACACTCGTCCCTATCTGCGGGACGGGTGTGTTTTTTTATATACAACAATGAATAAGGAGTGTTTTAAAATGAGTAAACATGTACACATTCAGCTTCCGGACGGACAGATCAAGGAATATCCGAAAGGCATCACAATCAAGGAAGCAGCTGGTTCGATCAGTTCCAGTCTGCAAAAGAAGGCGGCTGCAGGTCAGGTCAACGGCAAGCTTGTTGATCTCAGTTTCAAGCTGGAGGAGGATGCTGAGCTTTCGATTGTCACACTCGATTCACAAGAAGGCTTGCAGGTGCTTCGCCACACATCAGCGCACGTGCTGGCTCAAGCAGTAAAACGGCTGTACGGCGAAGTGTCATTGGGGGTAGGGCCTGTGATTGAAGACGGCTTCTACTATGACATGAAGCTGGAGAAAAGCTTGGGATCAGGAGACTTAGAGGCTATCGAAAAAGAAATGAAACACATTATAAATGAGAACCTTGAAATCAAACGTATAGAGGTTTCTTACGAAGAAGCTGAAGAGCTGTTTGCACAAAAAGACGAGCGCCTCAAGCTTGAGATTTTAAAGGATATTCCGCGCGGGGAGGATATCACGCTGTACCAGCAAGGAGAATTCATTGACCTGTGCCGCGGGCCGCATCTTCCTTCTACAGGAATGATCAAGGCGTTCAAACTGACAAGAGTATCAGGCGCTTATTGGCGGGGAGACAGCAAAAATGAAGTCCTGCAGCGGGTGTACGGGGTTGCGTTTCAAAAGAAAAAAGATTTGGATGCGCACCTGCATATGCTGGAAGAAGCGGCAAAACGAGACCATCGTAAGCTCGGCAAACAGTTAGGGCTGTTTATGTTTTCTGAAGAAGCGCCTGGGATGCCGTTTTATTTGCCGAAAGGGCAGATTGTCCGCAATGAACTGGAACGCTTCTCGCGTGAACTGCAAACAAATGCCGGCTACGATGAGGTGCGTACGCCGTTTATGATGAATCAGCGGTTATGGGAGCAGTCAGGCCATTGGGATCATTATCGCGACAATATGTACTTCTCAGAAGTGGATGATACAAGGTTTGCAATGAAGCCGATGAATTGTCCCGGCCATATGCTCATCTTTAAAAACAGCCTGTATTCTTATCGGGATCTGCCGATTCGCATGGCGGAATTCGGACAGGTGCATCGCCATGAATACAGCGGCGCTTTAAACGGAATGCTTCGTGTTCGGACGTTCTGTCAAGACGACGCCCATATTTTCGTTCGGGAGGATCAGATTGAGAGTGAGATCAAAGAAGCGATTCGGCTGATTGATGAGGTATATCGGACATTTGGTTTCGAGTATTCAGTTGAGCTTTCGACTCGCCCGGAGGATTCATTAGGCGATGACAGCCTTTGGGAAGCGTCGGAACGTGCCTTAGCACGCGTCCTTGACGAGCTTGGCCTCTCTTATGAGATCAATGAAGGCGATGGGGCGTTTTACGGGCCGAAAATTGATTTCCACATAAAAGATGCCCTAAAACGGAGCCACCAATGTGCGACAATTCAGCTTGATTTTCAAATGCCGGAAAAATTTGATTTAACATATATCAACGAACACAATGAAAAGGTTCGTCCCGTTGTCATCCACAGAGCGGTTTTCGGCTCGATCGACCGTTTCTTCGGTATTTTGATTGAGCATTACGGCGGGGCTTTTCCAGTCTGGCTCGCACCGATCCAGGTTCAAATCATACCGGTTTCGCACGTACACTTGGATTATTGCAGAAAGGTGCAGGCGAAGCTGAAGCAGGCGGGGATAAGAGCCGGCATTGATGAGCGCAATGAGAAGCTCGGCTATAAAATCAGAGAATCGCAGATGCAGAAAATCCCGTACGTGCTGGTGCTTGGAGATCAAGAGGAGCAGGAGAACGCGGTTAACGTCCGCCAATTCGGACATCAGCAGAATGAACACGTTTCTTTTCAGACATTCAAAGATAAGCTTGTGAAACAGGTGGAAAATCGAGGCATGTAGGATAAAAGCTGTAAATTCACATTTTGCTTTTTTGACTTTCCCTATTCGGAATCAGTAAAATAATAAGTAAATCATATCGTTCGTATGTTATGAATGCATCTCGAAATGGGGAAATTGACATGGACCATGACAAACTGGAAGCAAATTTGCTGGATCACGCACTTACAAAATATTTGAAAAGCACGAAGCAATTAGATGAAGCCACCGTTCCGAAACACGTGAATAATGTAAGAGGATTTATTCTGCGGATCATATACAGACATGGGAGCTGCACCATAAAGGATATTTTGAAGGAGGTCACACTGTCTCCCTCTGCCACGACTACAGCTCTGAATCATTTAGAGCAGGAAGGGTTTATTGAGAGATCCAGAAATAATAATGACCGCCGTACCGTATGGATTACGCTTTCTGAATCGGGCCGGGGAGCGGCTGAACAAATGATCGAAAACCGCCAGCAGCTGATTGACGGGATGTTTGAACGTTTAACAGCCGAAGAGAAGAAGACGTTCTTGGCGATTATTGCGAAGCTGGCTCAATAGAGATAGAAAAAGCCGGTGCGCGAAGCGCCGGCTTTATAGAGATTATTCCATATCGCTCAGGCGTTTGCCTGCAACGGCATAATGGTCTTTTCTCATTTCTTCTATAAAGACAACAATTTTTTCTTCAGAAGCGCCGGTTGTTTCCTTTACGGCTTCTGTTACTTTCTCAACAAGATTGCGCTTTTGCTCGTCTGTACGGCCTTCGAGCATTTTGACAGTTACGTATGGCATGTGTGCTGAATCCTCCTTTATCTCGTTTCCTCTCTTTAGAAAAAGAGGCTTCTTATAGTATACTGAATAAAGTAAATTCTTGCATTTTGAGAAAGAGGGATATCTCACTTGGACCGTTTTTTATATTATCCGTTATCTTTAATGCCATACCTCGTCATCACGCTAATTGTGTCGTTTACGATGCATGAGCTTGCCCATGCTTATGTCGCATACAAATTTGGTGACGATACGGCGAAAAAACAAGGAAGACTGACGCTGAATCCTATCAAGCACCTTGATCCGTTCGGTACCATTTTGATTTTGGTGGCCGGCTTTGGATGGGCGCGTCCCATTCCTGTTAATCGCCGCTTCTTTAAGAAACCACGGCTTGCCGGTGTGCTCGTATCTATAGCCGGGCCTGTCAGTAACCTGATTCTTGCCTTTATCGGTTTCTTTTTGTTAGTGTTGATGCATGCGTACGGAATGGAAATGCTTGCGGCATTCAGCACGGGATTGGATCAGTTTTTTTCTATTTGGATACAGCTGAATCTTGTCTTGTTTTTATTTAATCTGCTGCCGCTTCCTCCGCTCGATGGCTATCGAATTATAGAAGATCTCGTTCCGCCGGGCGTGCGTGCCAAAATGACGCAAGCGGAGAACTACGGCTTTATCGTGTTTTTGGTTTTGTTTGTGACACCGCTCGGATCTTACGTGCTGTGGCCGCTGCTTAATGCAGGAAGAGATTCGATTTTAAAGCTGTTTTCAGCGATATTTCAACCGCTTTTGTAGGAGGTAGAACTTCATGGAAGAAAAAAAGAAAAAATCAATCGGGTTTAATATTATCAAAAGTGATCCGACAGACGGACACGGCGGTTTTGGCGTAGGGGCACTCAGCCTTGATAACATTTCTCCCGTGTTCGTCGATGTAGAGGAAAAAGAAGCGTTCGTAGACATCGGCGCCATGCATGCCCGCAGCACCGTTGAAAAAGGAATTAAATTTCTCCCGAATAAAGAAGAAGTTCCGAACGGAAAACCATACTGGCTTGTGTGGGTGACGATTGACAGAAGAGAAGAGGGCCCTTATTACGCAGGGGTAACAGCCTGTGAAATGACGGTCGACAGAAGCATCAGAAGAGGCTACAAGTCACTGCCTGAGCATGTGAATCTGATGGATAAATCCATGAAACGGAAAATCATCGTTGATAAAATGGACGACAGCTCGAAGCGTGTACTAGGCGAATTTCTGAAAAAGCATGATCAGGGCCTATGGGACCGTTCCTCAGATGAGTTAAAAACGAGCCTGCTTCCGGAAGATAATTAATTTGTGAATTTTCTGTGAACCTTTAGAATATTTGTGATATTTTTCCTAAACATTGAGTAAACTGGTGATACAGAAATAGGACATGGAAAATCCCGAGCCGAAACAAGACTCGGGGTTTTTCATTTTTAGGGGGATATGATGTACGAAACCATTCGAGTCGGCGATTGGTTGATAAAAGCCGACGTGGAAGAAACGAGAAAGCAGTATGAGAAAGATATAAAGGATATGTGTGAATGTGGTAACTGTCTTAACTATTATGAGGCAGTGAATGAACTGCCGGTTCAAAAGGATCAAGTATTAGAGATCTAGGTCTCATTCCGTCATATTCAAATCTGTATAGGATGCAATCTCGCTTGTATGATTCAATAACTGACGAATGGTAATTTTGTTACCGTCATACCCATTACCCTGTACGATCCCCGGTAACCATTTTTCAACCGAATCATCAAGGTTTAATTGTTTCTCCTCAGCCAACTGCAGTATAACGGACGCTGTGAACGTCTTCGTGATGCTTCCAATACGAAATGAAAAGTTCGGTTCTACTGCGCGCGGTACCTCGTAACTCGCTGTCCCTGTTGCATAAGGCCAGCGTTTATCCTTCTTTAATCCGCCTGCTATGACACTTGGGATTTTTTAATTGGTTACTACCTGTTTGGTTTTCCCTGCAAACTCTGAGACTAAAATATTCTTGATATGTTTTTCTGCTCCTAGTACATTGATGTTTATCGAAATGACATGTTGACCATCTTCCGTTCCACCTGCAAAGTTAGTAAACCCGGGAATGCCACCACCATGCCCCCATCCTTCGGTACCGTCCGGCAATTTTGTTGCATGTATGCTAAGCCCATACTTTCCTAACGGGGAATCAGCTGTACTAGTCATCATTTCCTTTTGCATGCCTATTTCTGTATCTGATGAATTACAACTATTTGCTCAAAAAATTCAAAGCTTCTTGTATGTAACATAAAACCCTTCTCTATGTAGGTTCTATTTTATCTTAAGGTTAAATTATTTTTTTAAAAGATATGGAACAATATTGTTATTTAGATTGTCTATTAAGTGTAATTTTAAAAACTGATGTTCAAATTCAATACAATTGTATCTAATTTAACATCCGTTTTAAATATTAAAAGTCTGAAGGGAATGATCATTTTGAAAAGTACAAGGATGCTAAAAATAGGGGTGTGTGTTGGCATACTAAGTTTAAGCCTTGCAAGCGTAAAATTCTTTATAGGTGAACCATTGCAAGTTGAAGCAAAAGAAAAAACAGAGCACAACAATCATGCAAACCATGCGACTCATCGAGAGTTCGCTCAACTTGAGAAAAAGTTTGACGCTCGACTAGGTGTCTATGCTATCGACACTGGTACAAACCAGACAGTAACTTATCGACCTAATAAACGGTTTGCTTACGCATCTACCTACAAAGCTTTGGCGGCAGGAGCTGTATTACAGCAAAACTCAATTGACAAATTAAACGAGGTCATTACCTATACCAAAAATGACTTAGTTACGTATTCACCAGTCACAGAGAAACATGTGGACACTGGGATGACCCTTGGGGAAATTTGCGAGGCTGCTATTCGCTATAGTGATAACACTGCGGGGAACCTTTTATTCAAGAAACTAGACGGACCTAAAGGCTTTGAAAAAGCGCTTAGACAGATTGGTGATAACGTTACCGTGGCTAATCGCTTTGAGACGGATTTGAACGAAGCTATTCCGGGAGACATTCGTGATACAAGTACAGCAAAAACACTTGCTACCGATCTTAAAGCTTTCACAGTCGGAAATGCGCTCCCAGCTGACAAACGTAAAATTCTTACAGATTGGATGCGTGGAAATGCTACAGGAGACAAACTCATCCGCGCTGGCGTACCAAAAGACTGGGAAGTCGGTGATAAATCTGGAGCCGGAAGCTACGGAACACGAAATGATATCGCCATCATTTGGCCACCGAATAGAGCACCTATTATCATCGCAATTCTGTCCAGCCGAGATAAGAAAGATGCTACCTATGATAATGAACTGATTGCGCAGGCTGCCAAGGTTACAATTAATGCTCTCAAGTGATAATATCTCAGTTTCCTCATTCCTTTATCCAATGTTATCTAGAGGATAGAACTAGAAACCGATTCTTTTTAGTGTAAAGAGAATCGGTTTTTTGCATGCTTATCATTTCCATTATAAAAATAATAATCCACTATATTAGACGGAAGAAATCTGTTTTATATTTGGATCGCCGGGGGGCCCATAAGGTGTAGCCAGTCTTTTGAGAAGATCAGACGTAAAGCTCATACTTGTAGATTTCATATCTAATGGTTTAAAAATATTCTTTTCCATATATTTCGAGAAATTTCTCTACTGTTAACCCTGTGAGCGCAAATGAGGCGTTGTCATACGTATAAGCTTCTCCTGATGGCCGTACCACGTATGAACAGAGTGTAGTGTAGCAAGCGCGGCGAGTCATAGCCGATAGTGAACTTTTGTCATTTTTATAAAGGGTAACAAAAATTGAGTGGGCTGCCGCTGTCTAGGTAGTTATGTCATACAAACCGTGACACTTTGACACTACCGTATGTGACAGAAAAATACTTAGAATCAAAAAGTAGCTTTTACCGCATTGACAATGAATGAGGAGGAGAGATTTTAATGACGAAAGCATCAGCTCAAAAAACTTTGCAAGATTTCTATTTCTTGTTATTTACCTTTGCATCCGGATTCTTTTACTTTTGTTTCTATCTGGTCAGCATTACATTTGCATTAGTAATGACGGTTATCTTTTTTGGTATTCCCTTGTTGGCTTGGGTGCTACAAACAACTCACACGTTTGTTCAGTATGAACGCATTCAGACAAAGGTTTATACGGATATATCGATAGAGTTATTCGAATCAAGGAGAAGAAAGGAGGGAGATAAATGGATTAAAGCGAGCGATACAATCTTTAATAATAGCAACTGGAGGGCTATTTTTTGGCTGATGCAGAAGTTCTTTATCGGAATAATGAGTCTTATATGCGCTATTTTACTGTATGTAACGCCGCTAGTATTTATCGTTACGCCCTTACTTTTTCGATATTTTAATATATACTTGTTGGGGATTTCTGTGAATTCGTGGACGGAAGCTTTTTTTGTCATGATTGTTGGATGTATTCTCATCTGGATACGTATATGTATTGGAAACTGTTTAGTTCGAATAATTGGAATGTATACACGTACTATGTTTAAAGCTATAAAGGAGTGATAACTTGTTTAAGACTTTGAAACTATGGTTTTGGTATGATTGGGCCTTACTTTGTATACGTTTTATCATTTGGCTATCATTGATATTTGCGACTACCCAACAACAAGATCATTTGACAGTACCACTTTGGATCATAATTCTTTGGGAAGTCGTTTCATTTTCAGTACCTTGGATTTGTTTAATGTTCAGTTATCGCTATTATTTGTTGACTGAAATAATATTATTTGGCGGAGTGTGTTTCTATTTAACTTTATTATTTCCGTCAGCGTATCTTGCTTTTTTAATGCCAACTTTTATGATTGCGGCAAATAGCGCTCATAAATCTTACCGCTGGTCGGGTCCTATCACAATTATTTTGTTTCCGTTGCTCATTGCGATATTTTCCAAAGTAACAGATTTATGGGTAATCATCCCACACCTCAGTTTAGCTTTTGCTATGGGCTCTTTCTTTCGTTTACTGGCTATTAATTACCGTCAAAGTGAAACCATTCGGAACCAGAAACATGTATTGGAACAATACGTATCCCAGGTTGAACGGATTACTTTACTGGAGGAACGTAATAGGCTCTCGAAAGACTTACACGATACAATGGGGCATTCCTATACTTCAATTATTATGGGTATGGAAACATTACGTACGGAATTAAAGACTAAAGAAGGAGAGCAACAGCTCGATTCATTATTACAATTGGCCCGTAACAGTATGGAAGAAGTAAGACTGTATTTGCATCAAATGGATTTATCACAAGAGTCGCTTCCCTTACCTATCACATTACAACAATTGACAGAGGAATTTAAGAAACATACAAAGGTAAATGTACGTACTCGAATAATAGGGGAAGAGTATATGGTCTCCAAACAATCAAAAATGACACTATATCGGAGCTTGCAGGAATCACTAACAAATGCTGTTCGCCATGGGCATTCCACAGAAATTACTGTGTCACTCCACTTTGAACCACAACAGATAAGATTGGATGTACAGGATAATGGATGCGGGGCGGAAGAGTGGAAGGATGGTTTTGGATTAACTGCAATGAAAGAGCGCGTGAGTCAGTCACAAGGAAGAGTTATTGTTTATTCCAAAAAAGGGGAAGGTACGTTAATTTCATGTGTATTACCGAAACAAGTACAACTGTCTAGTGAACAAATCCGCCTGTGTATTGTCGATGATCAGTCATTTATTCGAGAAAGTCTGCATACAATTTTGGATGGGCAGGAGGATTTACAAGTAGTGGGAATGGCTGAAGATGGAGAACGAGCTATGGAATTGTGTGAAAGACTAAAGCCAGATGTAGTATTAATGGATTTAGAGATGCCTAATTTGGATGGAATTCATGCGACTAAAATGATTAAGGAACAATGGCCGGACATTCGTGTACTCATTCTGTCAACCTTTCAGAATACAAAAAGGGCAAAAGAAATCATACGAAATGGTGCGGATGGATATTTGTTGAAATCCATAGATTCGCGTGAACTAGCTGAATCAATTCGTCTAGTCTATCGAGGAGGTACGATGATTAATCATGACTTGTTCCATAGAATGTGGGAAGAAAATGAAGAAATAGGATCATTTGAATCAAAATCAGATGGAAAAGAGTATGGATTAACGAAACGAGAATTAGAGATTTTGGAACTATTATCACAAGGAAGCCGTTATAAAACAATAGCTTCGAAACTTTACTTGTCAAACGGAACGGTAAGAAATTACGCCTCCAATCTCTATGAGAAGCTAGGAGTTAAAAATCGAGAAGAAGCCGTACAAAAGGCAAAAGAAACAGGATTACTTTCTTGACACTCTCACTTGAACTAGTTAGCTGAAGTCAATGGGGAACATACAGATCATGCACGGCATCACTACCCATTACCATATTTGAAACTACAATGAAGAATAAAGAGTTGGAAAGTTGTTTAAAAGGGGTATTTGGATTTTCATATCGAAAAAGTAAAACACTTTGGAATAGGATGTCGATGACTATAAAAGTCGTAGACTAAAATTGGAACAATGTATAAGGGAGATGAATATTTTATTAAAACCTATCTTCACAGAGGGCTGGTAAATAGTTTTAGTACAGTATTTCATAAAATGCGCCTCTCTTATACGATTACACTCTAATTAATCTAAGCCTTATTTTTATTATGTTTATGAACAATGTATAAATTTTAATGTCAACAATGTTTTGTTGCCAGAATTACCTTGATGAGTTTACCGTTGTAAATCTACATTTTAACTTAAGAAATGGCTTTACCCCCAAATGTAAAAAACGCTATCCTTTCCTATGATTCTAGAGAAAGAATAACGTTTTTTCATGTTACCGAGGATTTTGTTTTTTGAACCGGAAAAGTATATTTTCAACTATAAAAACTATGACAAAATTTATTCGTTTTTCCTTTTTGCCTACTAGCTAAATTCAGCAAGTAAAATATTTTTAAAAGGATCAAGACTATTATTTATCTTTAAGGCTGTTCAAATTGACGGCCAAGCTTGCCTCCAAGTGTGCCTTCAGCAAGAGCGGAAAGCTCTGGAATGCCACCTGTGTGTCCCCATATCGATATACCGTTTGGAAGCTTAGTTACATAGATTCCAAGACCATATCCATCCATTCCTTCTATTCCTGTAGGAACTGTAGTAAGCATTTGTTTTAGTTGCTGTTCCTTCAGTAATTTGCCACTAAGTAAGAAAAAAATTTGTTTAAATCGTCAGCAGTAGAAATCATATCTCCATCCGAGCTACCTGGTTAGAATAAGTCCGTTGAATTACCAGGTAGGAATGTATTCGACAATTCAAGCGGTTCAATAATTCGATTTTCAACCTCTTCCGCATAGCTGTTTCCAGTTACTTTTTCAGTAAGGGCGTATCTTGTGTTTGAGTAGGACCAGCCCCTTCCTGGGGCAAAGTCTGGGAGCAGAGAAATCCCCATCTTTACTAATTCTTCAGCATTTATTGTTAATACTTTAAAACTGCTCCTTGATTCTAAGTGTTTTTCTGTCACATACAGTAGTGTCAAAATGTCATGATTTTTATGACATAGCTATCAATACAGCCTTATTCACTCAATTTTTGTTGTCCTTTATAAATATGACAAAAGCTCACTAGCGACTATGACTTACCCCTTGCTACACTCTGTTCATACGCTAACTCGTTGTGCTGACAAAAAATCCGAATCAAATAAAGGAGCGTATAAAAATGAAACAAGCAATTAACAAACTGGGGATCGTTGCAATTCTTCTTTCTTCTTCAACTATGATTTCTGCTTGTTCCCAACAAGAAGCAGGAAAATCAAAACCATCGGCTTCCACGACTAATATCCAAATTGCGAAAGGACCTAATAATAAAAAAGAAATAGAATCTTTTGCTGATCCGTTATTTGAAGAAAAAATGAAGAAGTACAATGTGAACGGTTCTAGTTTTGTCGTGGTTCACGATGGAAAGGTCGTTGTCAATAAAGGGTATGGATATGCTGATAAAGAAAAGAAAATCCCCGTTACTAAGGACACGGTTTTTCAAATCGCTTCAGTCTCAAAAACTTTTACTGCTTTGGCTGTGATGCAGCAAGTTGATAAAGGAAAGCTTAAACTAGATCAAGATGTACAAAAATACCTTGGTGGATTAAAAATACCTAATCAAACAGGGAAACCTCTTACCCTGTTTGATATGCTCACTTATACTAGCGGGGTAGATTTTCCCGATCTCACAAATATAACCGGACCTGAATATATTAATAATAATATACCAATGAAAGAATTTTTCTCTAAACATATGCCAACAGTGATACGGCCACCAGGAGAAGCTTATACGTATGACAACGTCTCATTTGCGCTCGCGGGGTTAGCAGTAGAGAATGTTACTAGCACCTCTTTCTCGAAATATATGGAAAAGAATATTTTTAAACCATTAAATATGAAATCTACAAGTATGAGCTTTACACCTGATCTTCTCGAAAGAATGGCTACACATTATGGTCCCACTGGCGACCCGATTCCAACAAGCGGGAGCGGTTTAAGGGATACGCCACAAGGAGGCATTTTATCTACTGCGGAAGACATGTCAAAATACATGATTATGCAACTACAGAAAGGAAAGTTTAAAGACAAAGAAATTGTAAGTGAAAAAAGCATAGATATGATGCATTCCTATCAAGTTTTTGATGATAAGACGATTCCTGTTGCAACAATTGGGTTTGAAACGCCTTTTAATGAATTTGCTAACGGTCAACACGTTGTAATAAAAGGGGGAAGCATGCCTGGACATCAATCATTGCTGATCTTAGTGCCTGAACAAAAAACAGCATTCTTCATGTCTTACAATAATGATTCAATGATGAGTGTAGACATATATGAAACTCTCATGGATCACTATTTCCCTGCTAAGAAGAATGAAGGAAAAACAAGTTATCTCCCGTTAGAGGAAAAAGAAGCGCATCAATACTTGGGCCTATTCCAAAATACGCGTTTCGCTGCACTTCGCACTCATTTCACTTATGAAAACGGGAACTTGGTCATGGAGGGTGGAACTGGAAAACAAGCTCTCAAAATGATTCATCCGTTGTTATTTGAAGATTCGGAAGGTAACAAAGTTGCCTTCAAAAAGAATTCAGCTGGAGAAATCGCATATTTTCACTACAACTCTCCTAAAAGCCTTGATTTTGTAGCAGATGCCCAGAGAATTAACAACAAACCACCTTTTGATGACGTTCCACAAAAGAGTAACTATAGAAGTCACATTGATAATCTTCATGCTCTAAATATTATGGGTGCTAAAACAGGTAATCTATTCAATCCGATGGACATCATGACACAAGGAGAGTTTACGGATGCGTTGTTACTTGCTTATGGATGGAACGGTTTTCCTGACGACTCCAAGGAGGCAAGGGAAAAAGTTATGAAAGGAATTCCAGGGTATGACCGTGCTACTCCGATTACCCGACAGGTCGCGGCAACCATGATTCAAAACTTAAAGCAAATTCATGACATGAAACCGATTCAACCTGATAAAGCTATTAAAGTTAAATTACATGATGCTGCGGATGACTGGGCAATTCAATCGATTCAGGCACTTGCCTCCCAAGGAATTCTAGACCCTGATACTTCCATCAATGCTGACGGATCCTTTATGTTCCGTCCGAAAGATCTGTTACTACGTCAAGAAGCAAGTGCCTTGCTGGATTTAGCTTTTGGCTATTATGCATTGCCTATCAAACGACAGTAGATATTTATCCTGATTTGAATAATGAAAAAAATTGCATTCTAGTATCTTTTCAGCATCAAGCTAAAATAAAACAAGAAATTCAACTTTATAAGAGCTTTATGGAAATGGAAATGATTCTAAAGATAATGCGATACATCTTAAGTTTTTGCATTGAAAGAAGGGGTTCTGGTGCAAATGCTTAGGAAAGATATAAAGGGGCAAAACATTTTCTAGTGGAATCTAGTCTTAAGCAGGAATTCCAAATAGTTGATGGATGAAATTCACTTGAGTTCGGACAGACTTATCCAGTGAAACAAGTTGCTTCCATGGGGCATTGACCAACCATACGAATAACCCGGCCTCCGAGAAGCCGGGTTATTTTCAATGATTTCGCCCCAGCCATTTGTCCCACCATTTTTTCTCGGAAGCGGGCTTTTCTTTGGCTGGAAGCCGGTCTTTTGTTTGTTTTGCGGGTTCTGCCCCGTAGCACACGTTTGATGGTTCTGTGCCTTTCACAAAATATGTGTAATGCTTTGCGGCGCAGCCGGGACCTGATGAGTAGCCTGTCTTTGGATCAATGTACACGCCGGTTACGCCTTTTGGCGGCTTGAACGCGGTTTCCGGATCGCCCTTGAGCGCGTTCTCCATGAAGTCCGCCCAAATGGTTTTAGCATAGCTTTTTTCTTCGACCGAGTCGATGGTGCTGTTTTTGTCATAACCAGTCCAAACACCCGCGGCCAGCTTCGGATTGAAGCCGATCATCCAGCTGTCTGCGCTGGTGGTTCCTGATTTTCCGGCATACGTTCTTGTCAGGCGGTTGGCTATCGTTCGTCCGGTTACCGATGTATATCCGTTTAAATCGGTATCAAACATGCCTGTCATCATACTCGCCGTGACAAAAGCGGCTTTTTCATCAAGAACTTGTTTATGCTGACCCGGGTTTTCGTACAGCACATGGCCCGCCGCGTCCGTAACTCGCGAAATAAAAGTCGGTTCGATTTTCTTTCCGCCGTTTGCGAGCATGGCATAGGCGTTGACCATCTCAATCGGGCGTACGGGTTCAGTGCCGAGTGCCAGGGACGGCAGTGCTTGAAGATGGGCGGTAATGCCGAATTCCTTTGCGGCCTTTACGAGTTTGTTCGTGCCGAGAAAAAGATGCGTTTTCACAGCGTAAATGTTGTCGGAAAGCGCCAGCGCCTGCAGAAGCGTAATCGGCTTGTTGGCGTAGTATCCGTTATAGTTGCTTGGTGAATAGGTTTCTCCCTTTGCATCAATTTGAAACTCGGTTTCTTCGCTTTTCATCAAAGTGACTGGCGTAAATCCGCTTTGAATCGCTTTATAGTACAGCAATGGCTTGATCGTCGAAGCAGGCTGGCGCTTCGCCTGTGTCGTCCGGTCAAACGGGCTTTTTTGATAATCCCTGCCGCCGACAAGGGCGAGAACGTTTCCGGTGCGGGGATCAATGGCTGAAAACCCGACTTGAATGTCAGAGCCCGCGTTAACCGTTTTGGTAATGGTCTCCTCGGCGATGCGCTGCATCCGTTTATCCACCGTTGTATAGACGTTTAACCCGCTCGTTTCAATTTGCTCCCGCGTCATGCCAAGCTTTTTCTCCAGTTCTCTCATCGCATTGTCATAGAAATAAGGGGCCTTTCTCTTGGAAACTTGTTTATTCAAAGGCTGATAGGAAAGAGGTTCCTTGATCAGTTCATCCGCTTTCTTTTGGCTGATCATCTGCTGCTTTTCCATCATCCGCACAATCGTTTTCTGGCGTTCCTTGGCTTTCGTCTCATTGACATACGGTGAATAGCCGGAAGGGCCTTTCGGGATTCCTGCCAAAAGCGCTGCCTCCGCATCCGTCAGGTTTTTGGCATGCTTGCCGAAATACAGGCGGGAAGCGGCTTCAATGCCGTAGGCGCCATGGCCGTAGTAAATCGTATTTAAATAGCCTTCTAATATCTCGTCCTTAGAATAGTTTTGTTCCAGACGGATCGTGTAGAACGCCTCATTCCATTTCCGTTTCCACGTTTTGTCGTGTTCAAGGTATAAGTTTCTCGCATATTGCTGGGTGATGGTGCTTGCACCCTGAACCTTGGCAAATGCTTTCAGATCAGCAAGCGCCGCGCCTGCCATGCGTTTATAATCAAAGCCGTGATGATCGTAGAAATTCTGGTCTTCAATCGACACTGTCGCTTTTACGATCGTCGGATTCATGTCCTTTAAGGGGACCCAATAGCGCTTTTCGCCGTAGTTCGTTTCCCCGAGCTTTGATCCGTCACTCGCATACAAAATCGTGGATTGCGGCACCTGCACCGAGGGAGCGCCCTGGTATTTGGCTATCAAAATGACAGTCATAAACACGGCCGCTGCCGCAAAGGCCGCAAAAGCCCCTAAAAAGATAAAGGCGCGAACGGTTTTCAGCGTCAGTCTCAGCCGTTTATTTGTCATTGCATCCACAACGGGTTCCCCCTTTTTTTATGTTTCTACTATTATGAGGAAAAAAGATCGTTTTTAAACATTGCTGAACAGGACGCATCTTTACTTTTTTCCCGCCATCCTCTATACTTTTTCCTTAGGTGAAAATGAGATTTCAACCGAGAATAAAAGCTGATTAGACGCTTACAATAAATGAATACAGCCTGGAAAGGGAGATGACAATTGAGCGAACTTTGGTACACAGAGAAGCAGACGAAAAACTTTGGCATTACGATGAAGGTTAACAAAACGTTACATACAGAACAAACGGAGTTTCAGCATTTAGAAATGGTGGAAACAGAAGAGTTCGGCAACATGCTGTTTTTGGACGGCATGGTGATGACATCTGAAAAAGACGAATTCGTTTATCATGAAATGGTGGCGCATGTGCCATTATTTACGCACCCAAATCCGGAGCACGTTCTGGTAGTCGGCGGCGGTGACGGCGGCGTTATCAGAGAAATCCTGAAGCATCCAAGTGTGAAAAAAGCGACACTTGTAGATATTGACGGCAAGGTGATCGAATACTCTAAAAAGTTCCTTCCTTCTATCGCAGGCAAACTGGATGATCCGCGCGTTGACGTGCAGGTAGATGACGGATTTATGCACATTGCGAAATCTGAAAATCAATACGACGTCATCATGGTAGATTCAACTGAACCAGTCGGACCGGCTGTAAACCTGTTTACAAAAGGATTCTACGCAGGAATCGCGAAAGCGCTGAAAGAAGACGGCATTTTTGTCGCACAGACGGACAACCCATGGTTTACACCGGAATTAATCACAAATGTACAGCGCGACGTGAAGGAAATCTTCCCGATTACGAAGCTGTATACGGCGAACATTCCGACATATCCAAGCGGTTTGTGGACATTTACAATCGGCTCGAAAAAATATGATCCGCTTGCAGTGGAAGACAGCCGTTTCTTCGATATTGAGACAAAATATTACACAAAAGATATTCATAAAGCGGCATTTGTTCTGCCGAAATTTGTGAGTGATCTGATTAAATAATGATGGTATGGCGCAGGAGCGAATCTTGCGCTTTTTTACAGGAAAGCGAGGGTATTATAGATGAGATTTGATGAAGCTTATTCAGGAAAAGTATTTATCGCGAGCCGTCCCGAGTGGGAAGAGGCGGACGCCATTCTTTACGGCATGCCAATGGACTGGACAGTCAGCTATCGCCCGGGCTCACGCTTTGGCCCAAGCAGAATCCGTGAGGTATCAATCGGCCTTGAAGAATACAGCCCATATTTAGATCGTGATCTGGCTGATTTGAACTTTTTTGACGCCGGCGACATTCCGCTGCCGTTCGGTAATCCGCAGCGAAGCTTGGATATGATTGAAGAGTACGTGGACAGCATTTTAGAAAAAGGGAAGTTCCCAATGGGTATGGGCGGGGAGCACCTCGTGTCATGGCCTGTCATTAAAGCGATGTACAAGAAATACCCAGATCTTGCGATTATCCATTTTGATGCACATACAGATCTTCGCGTTGATTATGAGGGAGAGCCGCTTTCTCACTCTACGCCGATCCGCAAAGCGGCAGAATTGATCGGACCGCACAATGTGTATTCATTCGGAATCCGTTCCGGCATGAAGGAAGAGTTTGAATGGGCGAAGGAAAACGGCATGCACATCTCAAAATTTGAAGTGCTTGAACCGCTGAAAGAAGTGCTTCCGAAGCTCGCGGGCCGTCCGGTTTATGTCACAATCGACATTGACGTATTAGACCCTGCCCACGCACCAGGAACAGGAACGGTTGACGCCGGCGGCATCACGTCTAAAGAACTGCTTGCATCCGTCCATGAAATCGCGCTTTCAGAGGTAAATGTAAAGGGCGCTGACTTAGTGGAAGTCGCACCGGTTTATGACCACTCAGAGCAAACGGCAAACACAGCCAGCAAAATCATCCGTGAGATGCTGCTTGGGTTTGTGAAATAGGTAAACATCCAGACGATGTCTGGATGTTTTTTTATTCCCAGCCTTTACAAACATCGATCCATGCTTTTGAGAAAGAAAATTCGGATAATTCTTTAGGCGTTAATTCAATAGCGGAGTTTCTGCTGCCGCAAGCCGGGAAAACAGTCTCAAACCGTTTCAGCGATACATCTAGATAAACCTCAAGATCATAAGCCAACCCAAACGGGCAAACACCTCCAATTTCATGGCCTGTCTGCTCCAGCACCTCATCAGGAGAGAGCATTCTTGCTTTAAAGCCAAATGTTTGCCTGAACGTTTTGTTGTCGATCTTGGCATCTCCGGCTGCCACAATCAGAATCGCCTGATCTCCTTCCCCTCTGAAGGACAGGGTCTTGGCGATTCTAGCCGGGCTCACGCCGATCGTCTCAGCTGCTTGTTCAACTGTCGCGCTCGACGTTTCGAACTCCATCACATCATTTTCTCGATACCACTGTGTAAAGTGGGTTTTCACACTTTCCAGAGACATACTGTATTGCCACCTCTTCAAGATTATTGAAAGAATCATAGCATGGATTGGGAGGATGGGTAAAGAGGGGACAAAAAAACCGCCGGTGGACGGCGGTTTAGATCATGGCGCGCTGCGCAACATCAAAATGTTCTGTTGATGAATTTGATACTTCGACTGTGATAAATACAGCACTCACAGCTAAACAAGCGAGTAATAATTTATACTTCCATTTCATATAAATTCACCCCCCCTTGAATGTGCTGCCTTGCTTCTTCAACCTTTAAAAAGTAATGAGATGCTTTTTTGTAATTTTCCTGTTGATGATAATATTTAGCAACATCAAGTGCGAAGTCCTCGATATCTGCATACATCATTTTACCTTCAAGAAAAACAAAACATTTTTCTATCCGTTCCTCATCCGGTCCAGACAAGTATAAAGATTCCAAAAATTCAAACTCCGTTAGATACACGGTATCTCCCGCGGCTGCAGAATACTCCTTTCCTTTTTTATGATATTCACAGGCGTTATCAATCTTACCTAATTTAAAATAAATTTGTGTAATTAGGAAAAAAGCTTGTGGCAGTGAAGGGAGCATTTTAGATCCTTCAAATACTTGAATAGATTTTTTTACATACTCTATCGCTGATTCAAAACTGTTTTGGTTTTGCTTGCAGAGTGCTATGTTATAAAGAGTTCTTCCCATTAATTGCGGCTGCTGCTCTGCTTTTGCAAGTGTAAAGGCTTTTTGAAAATGGGTAATTGCTTTTTCGTATTGTTTTAAATCCAAAAAGTTGGCTCCGAATAAGGACTGACATTGAATCATTCTGATATCATATGTAGTCTGTTCACTGTATATTTCGAATGCTTGACGTGCATAGTCCATGGAGACATAAGTTTGTTTCATATAATAATAGACTTCTGACATTTTGAAAAAGAATTCCGCTTTATCGATTTTGTCTTTCACAAAAACCAGCTTGCTCTCAGCTTTTTTAAAGAATTGAATGGCTAATACATATTCACGGCGATCCAGCTCATACATGCCTCTGAAGAAATTAAAATAGTACTCAAGCAGACCAGTTAAACGAGCCTGTTTTTTATCAATCTCAAGCAGTAGATCAGACAGTCTCGGCTGTTCCTCAATCCTCATTTTTTCTAACGGTTCAAGGTACTCAAGCATCAGGTTGTGCCGGAATTCCATCAGTGAATAGTACAAATGAAGGTCTTGGTCTTCTTCCATTTGATCCAGCTCTTGCTTGATTTCTCGTCGCAAATATTCTGCATCGGGTATGCTGAATCGGCGTATGTACATATACCATTCGTTAATCTTTTCTCCGATGGAAGAAGAAGATATGACACCTGTCACGTTTGCAAATCCCTCCCTTCATTATTCTATATATGTCATATTTTATCATCTTCATTCTTGTGAGAAGCGCAAAAAAACCGCAATGTTTTCTTTCGTTACACCGCATATCAGAGGGAATTTTTTCAAAAAACCGCTTTTACCCTCGGCAATTTGTACAAGCAAACAGATTCACCTTCCATATTCTGTTATATCTGCGTGAGCAGTGTATGTCTGAAAAGGAAGTGAAGGTATGAGAAAAAACAAGCTTTCCTTTAAAGAAAAAGCAGAAGCCGCACAAGAAGAATGTTTATGTTTTTGTGAGGAAGAAGCAAGCCGCGAGGCCATGTTTCAAGCACCGATTGAATTACCTGAAGGGTTTGTCGTTGATCCGGCTGAAGCTGTTGCAAGTGTCACGTGGAATGCAGACAGCCTTTCCTGTGTCAGTGAACGATGCTTAATTCAAACGGGGCCTGAGCCTGATGAGATCGGTGTTCAATTTGCAGTGCGCCTGCAGGGAACCGTTACGCTTCTTGTCAGTGTCTCACCTGTGCGAAATCAATATGGACAAGGGGATGGGGCTGTTTCCGTCATTCACAATGCAGAGATCGATCAAGTCGTCTATTATTCCGATGAACCGGAAGATTGCCCGGATATCAGTGACATCACGATCGAAAACCTTGTTGTTGTTCCGCCCTTTTACGGCAGTCCTTTATCGGTGACGGGGACGATTGTGCTTGTACCCGAGCCGGAGCCTGTTTATGCGTTTACAGCGAATCCAAATGATCAATCAGTTTCTGTGATTGATACAAACACTCATGCCGTTGTGACAACGATTGCTCTTCCATATAGGCCGACAGATATTGAAGTGACCCCGGATAAAAGCGCTGTGTTTGTTTTGCACTTCAACAACAATGTGATTTCTGTCATCGATTATGACACATTAACAGTGACAGCATCCATAATGCTGGATCAGCCGCCTCGATCGATCAAATTTATCCCTAATCATGAGTTTGCTTATGTTTTCGCCGGTACAGCAATTTATGTGATTGGAATTGATACGCTGGCTGTTGATAGGTCGATTCCTGTAGAAGGGTTTGATGTTGCAATCGACCCCAATGGGTTATTCGCCTATGTTCTTAATTTTGGTTTAGTGCAAAAAGTGGACCTATTCACTGGTGAAGTCATAGGAACGATTGAACGAGATCTCATCGTATCATCCATAGAAACAGATTCTCTGGAGAGGTATGCGTATGTGTTAGAACAAGAATTCTTATTCAATTATTTGACGGTTATTGATCTAAATACGTTTACGATCAGCATTACCCAAGAACTGGAGCCTGACGGCCAATATGCAATGTTTACGAGTGGATCAGAGGTGTATTTACATGACAGCTTCACTGGCAATTTGTATTCTGTCAGTCCGAATGGAGCAGGCGTTATAGGAAATGTTCCGCAATCGGCAAGAGACTTTGCGTTTACTCCGAATGGCGAATTTCTGTATGCAACCCATTTTTTAGAGCAGAACATCACTGTTTACAACACGGGTGATTATTCTGTGGAAACTATCATATCTCTTGGGGTTTCACCGGGAGCTATTGCGATCTAATCAACTGAATGCTGTGCATTTCTAAAAGGACGTGAAATCATGAAAAAGAATGATCTTTCTGCTTTACAGGAAAATTGTTTCTGTTTTTGTGATGAGGAAATCGGCCGGGAAGTGCCGTTTCAAGTGCCTATAGATATCCCTGAGGGCTTTAAGGTTGATTCGGCTGAAGCGTCAGCGGCTGTTACATGGAGTACAGACAATTTGTCCTGCACCAGTGAGCCTTGCTTAATCAAGACTGGGCCTGAAACAGAAGATATCGGTGTTCGATATGCTGTGAGAGTACAAGGGACCGTTACTCTTCTTGTCAGTGTGTCGCCTGTGCGAAATCAATATGGACAAGGCAATGGGGCGGTTTCTGTGATTCATTCTGAAGAGATTGACCAAGTTGTTTATTATGCAGCGCAGGCTGGCCGCTGTCCTGATTTTAGTCAAATAACAGTGGAAGACCTTCTCATTGTACCGCCTTTCTACGGCAGTCCGCTTACGGTGACCGGTACACTTGTTTTACCGCCATCACCAGACCCTCAATCATATGTGTTTACTGCTAATACTGGAGACAGCACGGTTTCGGTTATTGATGCAGATTTAAACACGGTAGTAAAAACAATCCCTTTTTCTGACGTGCCAACTAATCTAGGCGTTACTTTCGATAAAGCATTCACGTATGTCCTCCATGGGAATACCAACCTTGTCTCAGTGATTGATAATAAAACATTGAGTATCATAAATACCATTACTGTTGGAGGAGGGCCGAGAAAGATCGAATTTGATTCAACAGATGAGTTCGCGTACGTGATGGCCGCCGGATCTATATATATGATTAACATAGCCTCTCAATCGGTCATTGATGTCATTCCGATACCCGGCGCGTTAGACTTTGCTCTTGATCCGGATGGACAGTATGTCTATACCGCTAATGCAATCAGTTGGTCGGTTGATAAATATGATGTAAGTACAGGTCAGTTGGCAGAAAGTATCATCGATTCATTTGAATTCCCCAGTTTAATTGCAACTCCTTACGCTGGAAATTTTGCGTACGTGTTGAATGGTGAGCTGTGGCCGAAAGGTGTAACGGAGATCAGTCTGTCACCATTAAGCAGGGGAAGCGAATTTAACCGTTTATTTGAAACTCTGAGAACGATTGTATTTTCTTTAGACAGCACTAGAGCTTATTTTCTAGAGCCTTATAGTGAACCGTTTCTCATAAAAAACTTATCCGTAGTTAATACGGCTAGACAGAGAATCATTGCAAACGTGTCTCTGCCCGGCGCCTTTGACCTCACCGTAACGCCGGACAATCAGTATATTTATGCGGCACAGCCCAACGACAATGCTGTGACCGTGTACCGCACGAGCGATTATACAGCTGTGACGGTGATTCCGGTTGGCGCGGGTCCGTCTGCGATTGCAATGTAGAAGCTTTATAGTTTGAAAGAAGCGGGGCGGCGATCAGAGATGTGCTTATATATTGATGATCCGATCTGCTGGATCGCCGCTACGATGATCAGAAACAGCAGTTCACTTATAGTGAAACTGAGCATCCACCATATCCCGGCTGCTGCAAGCGCTCCCGCAAGCACTTTTCTGAATAGGCTGGCGTGCTGCAAAAGCTGCAGCAAATACGTTCGCATGCAAAACAATAAATACAAGATCAGTAACAGCGCAAGCCCCATTGAAACGGCAGGGGGCGTGTAAAGGCGGAAAGGGACGGCTTTGACGATTTCGAACATGCAGCCGAATATGACGACTTGGCTTAATACAGCAGCCATCACGTATGTTTGGCGGACGTTTTTATAGCTGTCACGCAGCGATTTGACGTCTTCTGCATAGCGGCTGCACAGGTTGTGTTGCTGAAAGTCACAGCAGCTTTGATGAGAGTGTGTGAGTTTCTGAAAAGCTGCTGTCATGTTTTTCACGGATTGGGTGACATAGTGAAGATAGAGAAAAGCAGGCAGCATCAGGACGGCGGCGGTACAAGCCAGCAGTCCGAGCCGCACGGCATCACTGTTGATCATCTGTACATATTGGGCGGCGGATTCGGCGGCGGCCTGAACCCAGCCGAAGGAATAAGCCGCCATACCGACAAGCAGCAATAACAAGGTAAAGACAGTGCTTTTTCTCATTGTTTGATCGCCTCTTTCTGGGAAACATGAATGATCGCTTTGTTAGAAGATGCCAATGCATCAATGAGAGACAAGAAAATCTGCGTATCCATATCTTGAATGATGTGGTACATGTCAAGAAACGAGCAATCGTTCCTGTCACACTCGGCCGCCCATTCGAAGCATTTACGCACATAATCGCTGTCATAAATGATCGCGTCCGTCAAAGAGTCCTTGCCGTATTGAAGCCAGGACGCAACCTGCTCTTTCTGCTGCGTGACGTAGTATGATGCGACATCAATATAAGCTGAAGAATGGGTCCCTTGACTGTGAAGGATCAAGAAACCGCCATCCTCATATATATGTGTATCGGCTGACAAGCGATCGATTTCTAGGCGATACGTTTGCTGAATTTCTTGAAAAAACGGTGAATCTAATTGAAATAGAATACGAGACGCGATATCCCAATAAAGCTTTACGGTCAACAGATCGTTTTGCACGGGAAGTGCGCCGATCTGTAAACCGGTCCATGTATCTTCTATCCGCTCCTCATCACCCAGCACCATTTTTTGTGAAAGGGGTGGAGGGCACGCCGGGATGATTTTCTTTTTAGCTTGATCATGCGGACGCTTCTGCAGCTGAAGGTGAGGAGGTAAAAGCATTTCCGTATCTTCTGAACCCCCAATCAAAAACAGCGTCATCCGATGGGCTTTGTAGGCGGCTTTGTAGGCTTTTTGTAAATCACCGATGCTCAGCGCGTTAATATCCTCGATTCTGCCTGCGGGGAAAACGGCTGCAGGTGAGGCGGGAGAAAGCATGCTGATCAGCTGATAATGATATGAGAGCTGATGGTTAAGGTGTGCTGTTTGAATTTCGCTTGTAATCACAGCTTTTTCCTGAGCGACAATCTTTTTGTTAAATGAGTGGTTCCATAAAGCATCGAGCAGGATGGGGATCGTTTGTCTGAGCCGATCCGGTAATGAGGTAAACATGAAATTGGTATCGGTGTAGGTAGTGAATGCGTTTAAAAGCGCGCCATGCGCAAAAAAATCATTGTACAGGTTGCGGCCGTTATGCCAGAAGAGAAGATGCTCTAAAAAATGCGCTGTGCCATACGGAAGCAGTGTATCACCGGATTCTGCACGTATACATACATCCCGGCTGCCAAAGTCGATTTTCACATTGCACAGCCGCAGGTGGGCGCGGGGGAATTTCAATCTGAATATTTTCAGCCCGCTGTCTGTGTATTTGATATCGGTTCGTTCATCCAGCTGTTGAAAAAAGGCTTTCTTTTCCATCTCTTCATCCCCTTACTACATGAGCTCCGATATAATTGATAGTCGCTATGAATTGCAATACATCACGGCACGTTACCGCTGAGATGCCATCCAGCAAGGCTTCTTTCGTGCAGGAGAAGCGGCGCAGAATCCCCATATAGGCCAACAGACCTTCGGGAGAATCGAATTGCAGCAGCATTTCATTCCGTAAAAATTGCTTTGCCTGTTCCAGTTCCCGCTCATTCGTTTGAAAAGCTGAGACAGCTTCCAAAACGCGCGGGGGAATGTTTTTCTCATGAAGCTGATCTGTACATATTGAAACAAGCAGCAAATTGTTCATGACATCGTAACGGGTGATAACGTGATAGACTGCCAGATCCTTCTCTCTGAAGTGCTTGAATAAAGCGGAATGGCCGTACTTTCCCAGTAATCCGTCTATTAGCTGTATTTTGATATAATCTCTGGCATCTTTCATCTCTCCGCAGTCAAATCCGAGTGTCAAGACGGAAGGGCCTGCAGCGCTGCGTGTCTCTGTTTCAAAAACATGCCGGTTTACGGGTATTCTTCCGGACGTTACAGCGGACGTTTGCGGGGCATGTCCCCGAACATCACATGCTTGTACTTGTCCCAATATGTTCAGCTGTTTTTGTTGGGACATTAAATCAACGATAAAGTCCGTTGCGTCGAGAAACCGTTTTGGATGAATCGCCTTTATCCTGTCTCTCCGGCCGAACATGCCTGTGCCGTACATCGGGTTTCCGAAGACCTCCTCAGCCAAGCGCGCTGCCGAGTAGGAGAAGGGATCAGCGAATTTCTTTTCGATTTTCAGCAGCAGCTCATTCCGTGCTTTTTCAACGGCTTCGGGTGAAAGGGAGGAAGGGAAAGACATGTCTGCAAAAGTTTTCATTAGGGCGTCAACATGAAGATTCCCGTTATACAATGGGTGAATCAAACGGGTCCCGCAGGTTTTCAGCTGCTGATCAAAAAAGAGATTCGCCGAGTACATGAAACGGCTGCCGGCAGCATAACCGAAAGCGTCAATGATTTGCTCCTTCAGGTATGCGGCGGCGCCATAAAAATAAATTGTTTCTTCCTCAGGTTCCGCCGCGCTTTCGATCGGTTTCAGAAAGCTCGCGGCGATTGAAATAGTTGAAAATTGATGAGTCTTCAGCAGGTTAACTTCCAAGCCGTTCTCTTTTGCTTGTATCAAAGAAACCACCATCCTGTTTTTGCAGGTAATAGACTATGATCAGACCGGCTATCGGAACGACCGCCAGGGAGACAGCGGTGCCGGCTAATGTGGCTAAGAATAGGGGGAGACAAAACAGATAAGACCGATATTTTGAGAAACCGCTCCATAGCTGCTGCTCCGTCTGCCAGCTGAAGAAGGGCCGTTTTTCATCCGCGGTTAACCTGATAAACGCTCCCGCCAGCAGCAACTCAATGCACTGCAAAAAAGTGAGAGCTGAAATCGGACGGCCGCTGATGAAACCCACAATGATCGCGACAAGGAGAAATCCGCCTGCCAATAGACCGGCATAAAAGCGATATTTCGCCCAAAACATTGTTTTCCGCTTGATCGGAAGCGTGATAAGCAGCATCCGGTCGTTTTTTTCAATCGAATACAAAAGAGCGATCGGTGAGCTGATGAGCAAAAGCGCGGAAATCACGATATAAATCACTTGTTGATTGAAGATGCCGGTGTTCATCATCTGGAACGAAAAGAATCCGCTGAACGCCGCCATGACCGCGTAATTTAACAGCATCGCTTTAGAAGAGATAAATCGGTTCCATTCTCTTTTGTAAAACGAAAATTCAGATCGCCGCATAAATGAATGCAACTTGCTCTGCTGCGGAGGCGCCTGCAGAAAGACAGGAAAGTCAATGGCCACTGCCCACAGGATATGAACCGCGCAAAGCGGAATCGTGGCGGCCGGCATAAAAGCGACGCTGAGGCATACACAGGCGAATATCGCCGCATGCAGCAGAAACATCCAGTTCTTCTTTTTGGCGAAATAGTTGCTTAGCACAACTCCGAAAATAATGGAGTAAACGGTAAAAAACGAAAATCTGCCGAGCCAAATCAATGTTTGTGCCCCTGACAGCGTTCCGTTTCCAAATAAGAACAGCGGTAAAATGAAAAAGAATAATGTTCTTCTCAAACAAGTGTCGACAAAGAGAACGACACTCTGGGCAACCCAAAAGCTCCGTGAAGAAATCGGCAGCAGGCAGCTCAGCTTCATATAAGATTCCTTCCATTGAGATGTCACAGAAAGAAACACCATATACGCATTCATCAAGAGAAGTGCGAGTATGATATACGTTTTCCCTAACACCGATTCGTTAATGCCAGCCTGTCGGATCAGCCCGATTTCAAAGATGGCCAGAATGACAAGGCCTGCGGCAATGCGGATGGCATCCTTTTTCCCTTGCCGGCTGTAAAGCTGTTTGAACAGCAAAGACATGATGGGGATTATGCTATTCATGGCCGATCACCTCAAAAAATTCCCGCCGCAGATCGGTCTCCTCTCCAATCGGAATGACCTTTTGGATCTGTTTGTTGTGAAGAATGGCCGCATAATCACAAAATCTTTGCACGACATCGAGCAGATGAGAAGAGAACAAAATGGTTCCGCCTGCCTCACAGTACTCGCGCATTTTCTCATAAAAGACCTCTATCGATTCCACATCCAAACCGACGAGCGGCTCATCCAAAATAAACAGGGGGGCGCGCAGCAATAAGCCTGTCATCAACACAACCTTTTGCCTGTTCCCCAAGGACAGCTCTGAAATTCTCCTGTTGATGTATTTTGAAAAATGAAAGGCCTCGGCCAAACCGGCAAACTGCTGCTCTGAAAAATCCTTTTGGTAAAGCGAATGGACGAAAGACACATAGTCCTTCGCCGTAATTTCTGTAAACAGCAGCGGATAATCGGCGGCGAAGTAACGGTGAATCTTCAGCTGATCTGATGTTTTCTGAGGCATGCCGGCCTCCGCTTCAATTCCGCACAGCGTAAAGCGCCCGCTGAAATTGCGATTCACGCCTGTCAGCGTATTAATCAGTGTCGTTTTTCCGGCGCCGTTTACCCCAAGCAGGCCGTAAACGGCGCCTTTTTCTAAATGTAAATCCACTTGTTCTAAGATGACGTTGTCCCGTTCATACCAAACGGATACATCGTGTATATCCAAAATGCTCATCGCGAGTCAGCCTTCCGCGCGCGCATCCCGAATAGAATGGCAATGGCAATGAAAATCAGCGTAAACAGATAATCGCTTTTGACAAAATAGACGACTGCGCCGATGACAAAGATAAATGAAAGGATATACAGTAAAATTCTTCTTTGTGCTGGTGACAAATCGTTTCCCTCCTAAATAAGCTGGACCACGTCTTCTAATTGTTCGTTTTTCGCCCAAGAGCAAATGTTTTTCCGGTGATATTTGTTAGAGTTCAGCCCTTTTAAGTAACAGCCTCCGCAATAGCCGCTGAACGGGCATTTGTCTTTCATGCAATGCTCGCTGAACCGCGGCGCCTGCGCTTGCCACAGTTTATGGACGAGAGGGGAGTTAAAGATGCTTTCATAGGAATCATGAAAAATATTTCCCAATGAAAATTCCTTTGGAAAGAGGGCGCACGGACGTACTTCGCCGAACGGGCTGATCACAATGGACTTCCAGCCAGCGCCGCAATTTGCCGCGCGTTTTCTCTCATAGGGAATAATCGGAATTAAATCTTTAAACTCATCAATCACATTTTGCTCGTATTCCATAAACTTGCGGTGCTGCTCGACGTCTTTCGTTGGATGGACAATATCCCTGCCTCTTCCGAAATCATCAACCCAATTGTAAGAGAACGCCTTCGCTCCAAGATCCCGAACTTTTTGGGCCATATCGTGGATTTCCCACATGTTTTTTTCGAAGACGGACATGGCGACTCTGACAAATATACCGTGGTCACTCAACAATTTTATCGTTTTACAAGTTTGGGCAAAAGAGCCTTTTCTCCCTCTAAAGGAGTCATGAACCTCGGAATTGACACTATCAAGAGAAATGCCGACGATGATTTTTTGCTTGTACGTTTTCAAAAGCTCCAGGCTCTCTTTTCGCATGAGTGTTCCGTTTGTTAAGACAGCGACTTTCTTGAACTTTTTACACACATAGTCAAGAATCTCATTGGCGTTTGGATGGACAAAAATTTCCCCGCCCGTGATTTCGCATGTCAATACACCGTTATCAAACAGCATATCAGCCGTTTTTTTGAATTGCTCAATCGACACGGTGCCGAGCGCTTCAGGCGAGCTTTCCAAATAACAGTGGGCGCATTTCAAATTACAGCGGTGCGTCAGCTCAAATGTGGCGTGGAGCGGCATTGGAAATTCATTGCTTCCGCTCGTGGTGATTGTATGGCGTTTGGCCCGGTTGCCAAGCTGGATGACCTGCTTGTTTTGGAGCATGTTGAGCATGTCGTAATACCAGTCTTTATGGTCTTCGGGAGATTCGTCATACACGGCACATTGCTCAGCTAAAATCTGTTCAGCTGTTTTTTGGCCATCCATGCGCATGCAAAGCTCGTAAGCCGTTTTGTTGAGGTCCAAGTACTCAAAGTCAGAAATGGAGACATTATCGCGCAAGTAGTCGATTTCTAACACGCCACCCTCAGGAAGCTGGTGAACTCTTACACTTTCATTAATAAATGGATACATCTGCTCTTTAAACAAAATACCATCCCCTATATCTATGATTCAAATGAAAAATGATTGTGTATGTATATACAAGAGGTAGAATATAGTTAAAAATTGTAATTTACTTAAAAAGGGCATAGTAGAAAGACTATGCCCTTTTTGGAGAACCTTATCCCCATAGACCGAATAGGCCTGTTGCACCGGCAATTTCAAAATCAGGGATTGGGCCGTCCACTAAACAAGCGGCTCCGATCGAGCATGTTGCACAACCTTTGTTTTCTACAATGACAGCTTTTTTCATAATTGAATCCTCCCTTTTTTTGTTTTTCTAGCAGATCTATGTTGTACTTTTATCTTAAAACTATCAAATTACTAATTCAATACATATATTTTGAAAAAAATGTGAAATGGAAATGATAGATTTCGGAAAAATGTAACATTTCCTAAAGGTAATTAGTGATATGATTTTCTCTTCTATTAAGGAAATGCTTTTTATGAGGTTTATCTTCAAATCTGATGAGCAATGATGGTAAGATAGAAGCAGTTGAAGTTTACAAACCGAATGATTATACTATTCAAGTCAAAGTGGAATGATGAAAAGGACGTGTCAGAATGAAGCAAGAGACACCGATAACACTCCATGTGAAGTCTGTGATTGAGGATGACGGAAACCAAGAGGTCATCGAATTCCGCACCACCGGATTTTACTATGTAAAACAAAATAAAGTGTATCTATCTTATTATGAAGAACACGACTTAGGCAAAGTCAAAACGATTGTGAAAGTAAGCGAAGGCGAAGTCCTGGTCATGAGGTCAGGCGCTGTCAAAATGAATCAGCGTTTCGTAACGGGAGCTTCCACAATTGCTAAATATAAAATGTCATTTGGTGAGCTTGAGCTGAAAACAAGCACAAAATCGATTCAATCTGATCTCGGTGAAGAAAATGGCCGTATCAGCATCGCATATGACATGCATGTCGGAGACGAGCAGGAGCATTTACATAATATGACGATCACGTATGAGGGAGGAACTCACGCATGAACATTGCGGAACAAATGAAGGACGTGCTGAAAGAAGAAATCAAAGCGGCCGTTCTGAAAGCGGGACTGGCTGAAGAAAGCCAGCTTCCTAATGTCGTTTTAGAAACACCGAAAGATAAAACACACGGCGATTACTCTACAAATATGGCGATGCAGCTGGCGAGAGTCGCAAAAAAAGCGCCGCGCCAAATCGCTGAAGAGATTGTCGCTCATTTTGATAAAGGAAAGGCTTCGATTGAAAAACTGGATATCGCCGGCCCGGGTTTTATCAATTTCTATATGAACAATCAATATTTAACAAAGCTGATTCCGTCTGTACTGGAAGCAGGGGAAGCATACGGGGAAACGAACATCGGAAACGGTGAACGAGTTCAGGTCGAATTCGTATCAGCGAATCCGACGGGAGACCTTCACCTCGGGCATGCACGCGGTGCGGCTGTCGGTGACTCCTTGTGCAACGTGCTTTCAAAAGCGGGTTACGATGTAAGCCGCGAATACTACATTAACGATGCGGGAAACCAAATCAACAATCTGGCGCTTTCTGTTGAAGTCCGTTACTTTGAAGCGCTCGGCTTGGAAAAACCGATGCCGGAGGACGGCTACCGCGGCGAGGATATTATTGCGATCGGAAAGCGTCTCGCTGAGGAATACGGCGATCGTTTCGTTAACGAAGAGGAAAGTGAACGCCTCGCGTTTTTCCGTGAATATGGCCTGAAATATGAGCTAGAAAAGCTGCGCAAGGACTTGGAAAACTTCCGTGTGCCGTTTGATGTGTGGTATTCCGAAACGTCTCTGTACCAAAACGGAAAAATCGATAAGGCGCTTGAAGCGATCCGCGAAAAAGGCCATGTCTATGAAGAAGACGGCGCGACTTGGTTCCGCTCTACGACGTTTGGCGATGATAAAGACCGCGTATTGATCAAGAAGGACGGCACGTACACGTACCTGCTTCCTGATATCGCGTACCATAAGGACAAGCTTGACCGCGGCTTTGATAAGCTGATCAACGTTTGGGGCGCCGATCACCACGGCTACATCCCGCGCATGAAAGCGGCAATCGAAGCGCTGGGCTATGAAAAAGGAACGCTTGAAGTAGAAATCATTCAGCTCGTTCACCTTTACAAAAACGGCGAGAAAATGAAAATGAGCAAACGGACCGGTAAAGCCGTAACGATGCGTGATTTGATTGAAGAAGTAGGCTTGGATGCCGTGCGCTACTTCTTTGCGATGCGCAGTGCGGACACACATATGGATTTTGACTTAGATCTTGCTGTATCAACATCTAACGAAAACCCTGTGTATTATGCACAATATGCGCATGCCCGTATTTGCAGCATGCTTCGCCAAGGGGAGGAGCAGGGACTTACACCTGCGGCAGACCTTGATTTCAGCCATATCCAATCAGAAAAAGAATATGATCTGCTGAAAACGATCGGCGGCTTCCCAGAGGCAGTTGCGGAAGCAGCAGAAAAACGAATTCCGCACCGTGTCACAAACTATATTTATGACCTGGCTTCCGCTCTGCACAGCTTCTACAACGCAGAGAAAGTCATCGATCCTGAAAATGAAGAGAAAAGCCGCGCGCGCCTGGCTTTAATGAAGGCAACGCAAATTACGCTGAACAACGCGCTTCAGCTGATTGGCGTATCGGCTCCGGAAAAAATGTAATGATGATCAAAGGACAAAGTCTTCGGGCTTTGTCCTTTTTTTATGAGGAAAACGTGTGATGTATTTCACAATCCTGTTTGCCGAGTTTTTGTATGATAAGACTGATTATTGAATCATTGAAAGGGGCAAGCCAAATGATCAACCGTCAACACATTCAATTATCGTTACAGTCATTAAGCTTGGTGGCAGGGTTTATGGTTTGGGTGCTGATTTCATCACTCATTTCCCAAATCACATTAGATATTCATTTAAGCAAGGGCGAGATTTCTTTGGTGACGGCGATACCTGTGATCCTCGGGTCGCTTCTCCGCATTCCTTTAGGGTATTTAACGAACAGGTTTGGCGCGCGGCTGATGTTTATGATCAGCTTTATCTTGCTTTTGTTTCCTGTATTTTGGATCAGTATTGCGGGTTCTTTGTTTGATTTAATCGCAGGCGGCTTTTTCTTAGGGATCGGGGGAGCGGTATTCTCCATTGGGGTGACCTCTCTTCCGAAATATTATCCGAAGGAAAAGCACGGTGTCGTCAATGGGATTTACGGTGCAGGAAATATCGGGACAGCCGTTACGACATTTGCGGCGCCGGTTATTGCTCAAGCCGTCGGTTGGAAAGCAACCGTGCAGATGTACCTGGTTTTGCTGGCTGTCTTTGCCTTACTGCATGTTTTATTCGGCGACAGGCATGAGAAGAAGGTCAAGGTTTCTGTAAAGACTCAAATCAAAGCCGTTTACCGAAATCATGTCCTGTGGTTTCTGAGCCTGTTTTATTTTATTACGTTTGGTGCCTTTGTCGCCTTCACCATCTATTTGCCGAACTTTCTGGTGGAGCACTTTGGACTGAGTCCGGCGGATGCCGGTTTGCGGACGGCTGGCTTTATTGCGGTCTCTACGCTGCTCAGGCCTGCGGGCGGATTCCTGGCTGATAAAATAAGCCCGCTCCGCATCTTGATGCTCGTTTTTGCGGGGCTTACATTATCAGGCATTATCTTATCGTTCTCGCCGACTATCGGCCTTTATACGTTTGGGTCATTAACTGTAGCAGTTTGTTCAGGCATAGGGAACGGGACGGTTTTTAAACTGGTGCCTTTCTATTTTTCGAAGCAAGCGGGAATTGCCAATGGGATTGTGTCTGCAATGGGCGGATTAGGCGGTTTTTTTCCTCCGCTGATATTGGCGAGTGTGTTTCAGGCAACAGGCCAATATGCGATCGGATTTATGGCGCTTTCAGAGGTGGCGTTAGCCAGCTTTGTCCTTGTGATCTGGATGTATTGGCAGGAAAGAATGAAAATGCACACGGAGAGAAACAGTCAGAGCATCAACTAACACTGGAGCATTCACAAGATTGTTAGTTTTTTCTCGATGGGTACAAATCAATTCACGTTACAATAAACACACAACGTGACTTTCTTCGAGGTGAGCTCATGAATTTTCTCTCTGTTCGACCATCTGATAGCGATCTTATATCCAGTGATCTGCATGAATTGCTGGAATCGATCAGCACGAAAAGAAAAATGGAAAAACACACGTATTTGTTTCGAGAAGGAATGGATGCAGAAGAGCTTTATCTGATTCAATCAGGACTCATTGAAATCGGCAAGCTGACATCTGACGGAAAAGACCTGACGCTTAGAATCTGCCAAAAAAACGATATCGTCGGTGAATTAACACTTTTCACTGAAGAACCGAGGTATATGCTCAGTGCAAAAGTGCTAGAGGATGGCGAGGTGCTCGTCATTAATAAAAATAAGCTGGAAAAAGAATTAATCCAAAACGGCGCTTTGACATTTGAGTTCATGAAATGGATGAGCACCCATCTCCGGAAAATTCAGTCCAAAATCAGGGATCTGCTTCTTCACGGCAAAAAGGGTGCGCTCTATTCCACCCTGATCCGCTTATCAAACAGCTACGGAGTGGAGCGAAGCGACGGCATTCTGATTAACATTGTCCTGACAAATCAGGATTTGGCAAAGTTTTGCGCGGCTGCAAGGGAAAGCGTCAACCGCATGCTCGGAGATCTCCGCAAACAAGGGGTTATTTCGATAGACGAATCTGGAAAAATTATTTTGCACAAGCGGGACTATTTGCGATGTGAAATTGAGTGTGAAAATTGTCCGCTGGAGATTTGCAATATTGACTGAAAAAAACAAGGACAGCGGTGTCCTTGTTTTTTTACCTTGTCATAAAGAAGCACATGACGGCAAAAAAGAAGCAGGCATTCACGATTTCCAGAATGCCAATCGTTTTCGCGGGCCAATCCCTGCCATGAAAAAACCATGCCCGCAAGCTGCTTGGGATAAAAGCGAGAAACGCCCATCCTGCTCCGAAAAGAGCGGATAAAAAGGGGAGCAGCAGGTGATATCCCCATGACCAGTATGCAAATGCCCTGTTTTTTCTCTCGCGGATCACCGATTTCACATAAAAGGAACTCCCGATAAAAAATAAAGCAGACTGCAAGAAAATAAACCAAGCCCCGCCGTCAAGGGTTCCCATCCCCAGCCAGCAGCTTGCAAGACCTCCCGAACAAAAGAACAAAACACCCGCAACATCATTCAATAGGGCTCGTTCATTTTTTCGGCGGGCAAAATACATATGGATGAGAAACAGCGGCAGTAAAGAAACGCCTACCCAGATGAGAGGCAGCTTATGAAAGACCGAGATCATCAAAAAGCAGCAGGCGGGAAAACCGTAATAACACATCCACTTTTGATATGGTTTGATTTGTTTCTTTTTTAAGGCAAGTGTAACGGGATAAACGGCTAAGTATAGGAAAAGCCAGCCAAGGAAGAGCGGGATATGCCAGATAACGGGGCCTCCCTTGACTATGCCTAGTAAAAATGGGATCAGCAGCATCGCCCATGCGCCGTGCTGCTTCGGAATCAGCGCTTTCATCGAAACCCTCCTTTTTTCTTTCATTATAAATGCAGTCACCCTCCTGATAAGTGACATTCATCATACAGGCTGTGAAATACATCACTGCTGTACAGGCTCAGTCGAGCTACACTAAAGCTATCCTTAGCACAGGAAGGAGGCTTTCTTATGAATCAGTGTGACTATTTATTATTTCTGAAACAATTTCCCATGTTTAATGAAGTGCCTCTATCTATTGTCGAAACCTTGCTGAAAAACGGCACGTTTATCAGCGGCCCATGTGATCAAACTCCATCCTTTCTTCATTCACAATCTGTTTATATTGTATTAAAAGGCAGTGTCCGTTTTATGGACACCAGGCTCCCTGAAGGGTCGAAAACCGTTGCGCTGTGGGAAAAAGGCGATGTGTTTCCGATTGATGAAAAAGGCGGGCTTTATTTATCGCCTTTTATCTCAGTCAATGCCACTTCAGACATTCTGATTCTCAATATCCCTTATTACGTATTTAAAAAAATGATGTCTTACAATCCGCAGCTGCAAATGAACTTTTTGGCCATGCTTCAGCAAAATGTTTTTTGTTCCTATCAGTTATTTTTGCGGTATTTGCATACATCACAAGACGAAAATGCTGAGCCCGGTTCTTAAATAGAGCCGGGTTTTTTGATCTTTGAATGAAAAGGCGGCTCATGATCAGGCGTCCTGCAAACGCGGCCTTCCTCACATCCTGTGAAAATCCTTCCTTCTCCTTTGTGTGAACATTTTGTGAAAAAAGCAGAGTGTGTGACATAGTTCACAAGGGAACACGCTGTCTCTGTTTATAGTGAACTTAGCACCACCTGACTCGGAAGGAGTGAACTCTCATGAAGAAAAAGAAAATGAGTCCGTTGTTTAGGAGATTGAATTTTTTCTCTCCTATAGAACACCATTCAAATAAACATAGCCAAACCACCCGCGAAGATCGCGATTGGGAGAATGTATACAGAAACAGATGGCAGTACGACAAAGTCGTTCGCTCCACCCACGGCGTTAACTGCACGGGGTCTTGCAGCTGGAATATTTATGTGAAAAACGGAATTGTCACGTGGGAAGGACAAAATTTGAATTACCCATCAACAGGCCCGGATATGCCTGATTTCGAACCGAGAGGCTGTCCGCGGGGGGCCAGTTTTTCATGGTATATCTACAGCCCGCTCCGTGTGAAATATCCATACGTGCGCAGTGTGCTGATCAATTTGTGGCGGGAAGCATTGCAGATGCATCAAAATCCGCTGGATGCCTGGAAATCTATCGTTGAAAACCCTGAAAAAGCGAAGTCCTATAAACAGGCGAGAGGGAAAGGCGGTTTTGTTCGTGCTGAATGGCCGGAGGTGCTGAAGCTGATTTCAGCCTCTCTGCTGTATACAGTGATGAAATACGGGCCCGACCGGAATGTCGGCTTTTCTCCGATTCCGGCCATGTCCATGATCAGCCACGCGTCAGGCTCCCGGTTTATGTCGTTAATCGGCGGCCCTATGCTCAGTTTTTATGACTGGTATGCGGATCTTCCGCCGGCGTCCCCGCAAATTTGGGGTGACCAGACGGACGTTCCAGAAAGCAGTGATTGGTACAATTCAGGCTATATCATCACATGGGGCTCCAACGTGCCGTTAACGAGAACCCCTGACGCGCACTTTTTGGCGGAGGCCCGCTATAAAGGCGCTAAGGTCATTTCGATCAGTCCGGATTTTGCGGAATCCTCAAAGTTCGCGGATGACTGGCTGAGTATCCGCCAAGGGACTGACGGGGCGCTTGCGATGGCCATGGGTCACGTCATTCTTCAGGAATTCTACGTGAACCAAGAAACTGAACGTTTTATTGAGTATGCGAAGCAATACACTGATTTTCCATTTCTCGTCACCTTATCAAAAGAAAATGGCGTATACACAGCGGGCCGGTTTTTGCATGCGAAGGACATCGGGCGGCAGACAAAGCATGATCAGTGGAAGCCCGCAGTCTGGAATGAACAGACAGGCGCATTTGCCATACCGCAGGGGACAATGGGTTCCCGCTGGGACGGGAAGCAGAAATGGAACCTGCATATGATTGATGAAGAAACAGGAGAAGCGATTGAACCCCGTCTTTCTGTGCTCGGAATAGAGGATGAAATCGGCACGGTGCGCATCCCGTATTTTTCAAATGACGGAAACAAAGTGCTCGAGCGGGATCTTCCTATTAAAAAAATGAACCTGAACGGTGAAGAGACGTACGTCACGACCGTGTTTGACTTGATACTGGCTAACTACGGCGTAAATCGGGGCATCGGCGAACAACAAGCTGTCTCCTATGATGATCCAGAGCCGTTTACGCCTGCATGGCAGGAACAAATGACAGGAATCAAAAAAGAAGCTGTCGTTAAGATTGCCAGAGAGTTTGCTCAAAATGCGATCGATACAGACGGCCGGTCCATGATTATCGTAGGAGCCGGCATTAACCACTGGTTCAACTCCGACACGATCTACCGAGCGGTGTTAAATCTTGTTTTGCTTGTAGGCGCCCAAGGCGTAAATGGCGGAGGCTGGGCCCATTACGTCGGGCAGGAAAAGCTCCGACCTGCTGAAGGATGGCAGACGATTGCAACTGCAAAGGACTGGGAGGGCGTTCCCAAGCTGCAAAACGGCACTTCATTTTTCTACTTTGCGACAGATCAGTGGCGTTACGAGGACCAGCCGATCAGTGATTTGGCATCACCGATTGCTGCGTCATCCCGCTACAAGCACCACGCTGATTACAATGTGCTGGCGGCGCGGCTAGGGTGGCTTCCGTCTTACCCGACTTTCAATCAAAATGGCATCGATCTGTATAAAGAAGCTGAAAAAGCAGGGGCAGCAACACCTGAAGACGTAGGTGCGTACGTGGCCTCACAGCTCCAAGAGAAAAAACTGAAATTCGCGATTGAAGATCCTGACAATGAAGTGAATTTCCCAAGGAATCTCTTTGTATGGCGGGCAAATCTGATCTCAAGCTCAGGAAAAGGGCATGAATATTTTCTCAAGCATTTGCTGGGGACGACGAATGGTTTAATGAATGACGACAGCGACAGCATCCGCCCTGAAGAAATCAAATGGCGGGAGCAGGCGCCGGAAGGAAAGCTCGACTTATTAATCAATCTTGATTTTCGAATGGCGGGTACGGCGCTGTATTCTGATATCGTGCTGCCGGCGGCGACATGGTATGAAAAACATGATCTCAGCAGCACGGATATGCATCCGTTCATTCATCCATTTGCTCCGGCGATCTCGGCTCCGTGGGAATCGAAGTCAGACTGGGATATTTTCAAGGCGCTGTCAAAAGCCGTTTCAGATCTGGCAGAAGAAGTCGATATGGAGCCGGTGAAAGAAGTGGTTGCGACGCCGCTCCTCCACGACACCATGCAGGAATTGGCCCAGCCATTCGGCAAAATCAATGACTGGAGCAAGGGCGAATGTGAAGCCATTCCGGGAAAAACGATGCCGAACATCCAAGTCGTTGAACGGGATTACAAACACATTTTTCATAAAATGACCGCACTCGGTCCTAACGCTGCTTTAAAGCCGAGCGGAACAAAAGGGATGAGCTGGTCAATAGCCGATGAATATGAATCGCTCAAAAAGAGACTGGGAGAAATCACCTCAGACAGCGTGGCAAAGGGATGTCCAAATATAAGTGAAGCAAAGCAGGCGGCAGAAGCGATTTTAACCCTATCGTCCACTTCGAATGGAAAGGTCGCCGTAAAAGCATGGGAATCACTTGAAAACATCACAAACCTGAAGCTGAAAGACCTGGCGGAAGAGCGTGAGGAAGAATGCTTTACGTTCGAACAAATTACAGCCCAGCCGAAAACGGTCATCACATCTCCGGCGTTTACCGGCTCTGAAAAAGGCGGGCGCAGGTATTCGCCGTTTACGACGAATGTGGAGAAATTAATCCCGTGGCGAACGCTGACAGGCAGACAATCCTATTATGTCGATCATGAACTGATGATGGAATTCGGTGAAACGATGGCGACATTTAAACCGATCCTCCAGCACCGCCCGTTTCTAAGCAAGCGGCCTGATCAAGAGGGAAAAGAGATCGTCCTCAATTATTTGACGCCGCATAACAAATGGTCCGTCCACAGCATGTATTTTGATTCCTTGCCGATGCTGACGCTGTTCCGCGGCGGGCCGACCGTATGGATGAATAAAGATGATGCAGAGGACACGGATATTAAAGACAACGATTGGATTGAATGCTTCAACCGAAACGGCGTTGTCGTCGCGAGAGCGGTTTTGTCTCATCGGATTCCTAAAGGAATGGCGTTTATGCACCATGCCCAGGACCGCCACATCAACGTGCCAGGAACAAAGCTGACGAATAACCGCGGAGGCACCCATAACAGCCCTACAAGGATTCACGTCAAGCCGACACAGATGATCGGGGGCTACGCCCAGCTCAGCTACGGCTTTAACTATTACGGCCCAACGGGGAATCAGCGCGACCTGAATGTCGTCATCCGCAAGCTGAAGGAGGTCGATTGGCTTGAAGATTAAAGCGCAAATCGGTATGGTCATGAACTTGGATAAATGCATCGGCTGCCACACGTGCAGCGTCACCTGCAAAAACACGTGGACAAACCGTTCCGGTGCGGAATATATGTACTTCAATAATGTAGAAACAAAGCCGGGCATCGGCTACCCGAAGCAATGGGAGGACCAGGACAAATATAAAGGCGGCTGGACATTGAAAAAAGGAAAGCTCGAGCTGAAATCAGGCTCGAAAACAAACCGGCTTGCAGGCCTTTTCTATAATCCAAATCAGCCATCAATTGATGATTACTATGAACCTTGGAACTATGATTATGAAACATTAACGAATAGCCCGCAGAAAAAACACCAGCCAGTGGCACGACCGAAATCGTCCTTGACGGGGGATTTCATGAATATCGAATGGGGGCCGAACTGGGAGGATGATCTCGCAGGCGGCCACATAACGGGACTTGAAGATCCAAACGTGCAAAAGATGGAGGAATCGATCAAAACAGAATTCGATGAGGTCTTTATGATGTATCTGCCCCGTATTTGCGAGCACTGCATCAACCCGGCGTGCGTTTCATCCTGTCCGTCCGGCGCCATGTACAAACGCGAGGAGGACGGCATTGTGCTTGTGGATCAAAACGCATGCCGTTCATGGAGATATTGCGTCTCATCGTGTCCTTATAAAAAAGTCTATTTTAACTGGCAAACGAACAAAGCGGAAAAATGCACACTCTGCTTTCCGCGTTTGGAGGCGGGACTGCCGACCATCTGCTCCGAGACGTGTGTTGGCAGAATCCGCTACCTCGGCGTCATGCTGTATGACGCGGACAAAGTGGAGGAAGCGGCATCTGTTGAAAACGAAAAGGATCTCTACCATTCTCAATTGGATGTTTTTCTTGATCCGAATGATCCTGAGATTGCCAAATTGGCAAAAGAACAGGGCATTCCGGCTGAATGGATAGAGGCCGCGCAGCAATCACCAATCTATAAAATGATCATTGACTGGAAGATAGCGCTGCCGCTTCATCCTGAGTACCGCACGCTGCCAATGGTGTGGTACATTCCGCCGCTCAGCCCGATTATGAATCTCTTTGAAGGAAAAGGCAGCCGGCAAACGGCGGAAGATATTTTTCCGGCTATCGACCAAATGAGAATCCCGATAGATTACTTGGCGCAGCTGTTAACAGCCGGTGATACGGATCATATTCGGTCAACATTAAAGAAAATGTCTGTCATGCGCCAGTATATGAGAGCGGTCCAGACGAATAAATCAATCGATCCGGAACTGATCTCCAGTGTCGGCTTAACAGAACAGCAAATTGAAGACATGTATCGGCTGCTTGCGATTGCTAAATATGATGACCGCTTTGTGATTCCGAGCAGCCATCGAGAAGAAGTATCAGATTTATACGCTGAACAAGGAAGCTGCGGCTTATCATTTTCAGGCGGCCCCGGCTCCTGTTTCTAACTTTTGATAAATGAGGTGTAACAAGATGAACACCACAGATCGGCAAATCACGTTCTCTGCTCTTTCCTGTCTTCTCTCTTATCCGGATGAAGAGTGGAGAGCCGAGCTTCCCGATTGGAAGGCTCTTATCCATGAAATCGGCAACCGGCAAATCCGGGAGAAGCTGCTGCACTTTTTCGAGACGTCAGCCAGCTTTTCTCCGGAAGCGCTGATTGAACACTATGTCTATACATTCGACTTCGGGAAAAAAACAAATATGTATGTCACCTACTTTAACTCAGGCGAGCAAAGGGAACGCGGCATCGAATTGCTGCATTTAAAAAACACCTATCAGCAATCCGGTTTCCTGCCGACAGAGAAGGAACTGCCAGATTACCTGCCGCTGATGCTGGAATTTGCCGCAGTTGCAGAAATTGAAGCAGCGAGAAGTGTGTTTGAGAAGTATTTGTCAAATGTAAGGGAGCTGGCATCCCGCCTCGAAAAAAATGACAGCATATACGCTGGGCTGCTGCACGTGCTGCTGGCCGCGCTGGAAAACCTCAGCGTTCGTGAAAGCATTGAAGGGACTGTTCAGGCATGAACGGACAGATCCTCTGGGGCGTGATGCCATACATTGTATTGACGATCTTTATCGGCGGCCATATTTACCGATACCAGCATGACCAATTTGGCTGGACGGCGAAATCAAGCGAGATGTTAGAAAAGAAAAAACTTGCGGCGGGCAGCGCTCTTTTTCATTGGGGACTGCTGTGCGTTGTCGGCGGGCATGTCATGGGAATTTTGATCCCGGAAGGCGTGTATGGTGCAATTGGCATTTCAGAGCACATGTATCACAAAATGGCGATTGGTGCAGGCCTGCCGGCGGGGATTGCGGCATGTACCGGACTTGTCATCCTGACGTACAGACGGCTGTTTGACAAAAGAATCCGCAAAACCAGCTCGCCATCGGATATCCTTACGCTCATCCTGCTGCTTTTCATGATGCTGTCGGGTGTTGCGGCCACGTTTCTCAACATTGATTCGAAAGGCTTTGATTACCGGACAACAGTCGGGCCGTGGTTCAGGGAAATCGTTTTGTTCCGGCCTGACCCCTCGTTGATGGAGAGTGTCCCGCTATGGTTTAAGTTTCATATTGTGATAGGCTACGTTGTTTTTATCCTGTGGCCGTTTACAAGATTGGTTCATGTGTTCAGTCTGCCGCTAAAGTATCTGACCCGCAGCTATGTCGTGTATCGGAAACGCTCGTAAAAATCCCCCTTGCAAGAGGGGGATTTATTTATCTTGATGAAAACATAAGATATTTTCTGCCAAGATAATGGCTGGGCGGCCGGCAGTCTTGTTATGTTTGTATTGCATCATCTGAAAAGGAGAGTGAAGAATGAAGCGGATTTTACTCATTTTAATGGCTTGTCTTATGACAAGCGCCGGGGTCCTGACACTCAGACATTCTCATGTATTAACCGGCGGCACGGCTGGACTGTCACTAAGCCTGACATACTTGTTTCACTCCTCGTTTGCCATCACCTTCTTTCTGATCAATATCCCGTTTTATGTGTTTTCTCTCATCAGAATGGGCATCAAATTCACGCTATCCACCGCATTTGCAGTCACAGCGCTGACTCTGTTCACAAGCGCGGATATCTGGCTGCCGTCTGCCTCTTTTTCACCGCTTGCCGGGGCGATTTGCGGCGGGGCGCTGATCGGGCTCGGCCTGTCGCTCATGTTTTACCATCAGGCTTCACTCGGCGGTGCCAATATTCTCGCTTTATTTCTGCAAAAACGATACGGCTGGAACCCCGGGACAGTTAATTTTCTCTTCGATTTTGCCGCAGTGCTGGCCGGCATTTTCTCAGTCGGCTTGCTGAAAGGGCTCTGCTCCTTAGTGTCCATCGCGGTCACGGGCCTGATCGTCGGCTTCTTCAAAAATAAAATCAAAAGCAGCTACTCCCTCAATCCGATTTTGCTCAAGAACATGACACCCGGCCAATCTCAGGAAGCCTCATCATAGGCCTTTCCGCTTTTTTTGCGGTGAGGCTTTTTGCATAGAAGGTTTACAGACTAGAAAAAAGAGGTAATACAGAGGTAATCGAATCAGATAGGAGAGAATTAGGATGCTGAAAAGGAGACTGGAATTTTTCTTTTTATATATGATGCTCATCGGGGCATATGTCATATGGTTTTTTCCGGTTTCCAGACTTGAGTTTTACGGAGGATTGCTTTGCTATATAAGCATTATTTTGTTCAGCATCTATTCATTAATTCTTGAAAACCGCACCTCGCAGCACACGCTGTTATGGATCCACATTCTTGTCTTTTTTCCAATCGTCGGCTACGTGTTTTATCTCTTTTCCGGACAGCTTTATGTAAAGGGCAAGCTGTTTAAGACAAAACGAATGTACAACAGGGAGAAGCTCAGGAAGCTGTTTGACAAGGAGGAAACGCCCGAAGTGACAGGGCTGAAGGACAATCAAGAGAGGTTCTTTACATATTCCATCAAGGCTGCCCATATGAATATCAATACGAAAAGCAAGATCAAAGTGCTGAAAAACGGCGAAGAAACCTTTCCTGAACTTTTCAAAGCGATGAGAAAAGCGGAGTCTTACATACATATTGAATACTACATGTTTAAATCAGACATGCTTGGGCGCGGCATGATGGACATTATGATGGAGAAAGCGCGCCAGGGTGTCGAGGTGAGGTTTTTATACGATGCGGCAGGGAGCATGAAGCTGGCAAGAAGAGACATTATGAGAATGAAACAAGCGGGAGTGAATATCGTTCCGTTCTCTCCGCTGAAATACGGGTTCTTCAACCAGAAGCTGAATTTCAGAAATCACCGAAAAATTGTGATCATCGATGGAAAAATCGGCTTTGTGGGCGGCTTAAATGTCGGGAAGGAATATATCAGCCGGGATCCGCACATCGGGTTTTGGAGAGACACTCACCTTCGGTTGGAAGGTGAGATTGTGCAAACGCTTCACGCCATCTTTATGCTGGATTGGGAATACGTCTCCAATGAAGTGTTAATTGATCAAGAAGAGTACAATACCCCTGTGCCCGTGGAGGGAGGGGGCATTTATCAAATTGTCGCGACAGGCCCTGACATGAAGGAAAGCATGAGCGACCTATACTATGAAATGATTTCTTCCGCACAGAAGTCAATCTGGATTGCCACGCCCTATTTTGTCCCCAATGAATCCATTCGCACAGCGCTGAAAGCAGCAGCGACAAAAGGCGTGGAGGTAAGGGTTATGGTGCCGGAGAGGAACGACAGCTTTTTGACCCAATACGCGTCGAGGTCCTATTTCCCGGAGCTGCTTCTTGAGGGGATTGAAGTGTACTCCTACCAAAAAGGCTTCATGCATCAAAAAGTCATGATCATTGATGGCGATCTCGCCTCCGTCGGCACGGCGAATATGGACATGCGCAGCTTTCAGCTCAACTTTGAAGTGAATGTGTTCTTCACGGATGCCGAAGCGATCCGCACCCTTGAGGCCCATTTTGAAGAGGATATGCAGGAAAGTGAAAAGCTCAGCCCTGTCGGCTTTTATAAAAGAGGCGTGGCTGACCGGACAAAAGAGTCATTTGCCCGCTTGTTTTCAGGGGTTCTGTAAGAAAAAAGAAATCTGATCTTTCAAAACGGCCTGTGTATAGTATAATTGAGAAATATTATCAGTTATTTATACATTGGGGGAAGATAGGGTGCTGCGGCAATTTTTTTCATATTATAAACCATATAAAACGTTGTTCTTTCTCGACTTTTTCTCAGCGATCGCGGGAGGTTTAATGGAGCTGAGCTTTCCTTTGATCGTCAATTATTTTATTGATACCTTGCTGCCGGGCAGGGACTGGGGGTTGATCATCGCGACCTCAATCGGCTTATTTGCGGTGTACGCGCTCAGCTCAGCTCTTCAGTATATTGTGACCTACTGGGGGCACATGCTCGGAATTAATATCGAGACGGATATGAGAAAGTCGCTTTTTGACCATTTGCAAAAGCTCCCGTTTAAATTTTACGACAACAACAAGACGGGAACACTGATGTCGAAGCTGACGAACGATTTAATGTATATCGGTGAAGTTGCCCATCACGGTCCGGAAGACTTATTCATTGCCGTCATGACCATACTCGGTGCGTTCGGAGTGATGCTGTTTATTAACTGGCAGCTGGCATTATTAACGTTTATCATTATGCCGATCGTCATTTGGCTGGCGCTTTATTTCAACAAAAAAATGACCAAAGCATTTACCACACTGAACAAAGATATCGGGGACTTCAGCGCGCGGGTAGAAAATAATATCGGCGGGATCCGGCTTGTGCAGGCGTTCGGCAATGAAGCGTTTGAAAAAGAACGCTTCGCCGTCAACAACCAGCGTTTTCGTGTCACAAAGCTTTCTTCCTACAAAATCATGGCGAAAAACGGTTCAATCAGCTATATGCTGACCAGGTTTGTCACGCTGTTTGTCCTTTTGTGCGGGACGTGGTTTGTTATTCGCGGCTCCTTATCGTACGGGGAATTTGTGGCGTTTGTGCTCCTGACGAATGTGCTGTTCAGGCCTATTGACAAAATTAATGCCATTATTGAAATGTATCCGAGGGGGATCGCCGGTTTCAAAAGCTATATGGAACTCATGGAGACCGAGCCGGATATTCAGGATTTACCTGATGCGAGAGATGTTTCCGGCCTGAAGGGCAATATCCGCTATGAACATGTTTCGTTTGGCTATGATGACCATCACAACGTCCTCAATGACATTAACCTATCCATTCAAGCGGGGGAAACGGTTGCGTTCGTTGGTCCGTCAGGTGCGGGAAAATCAACGCTTTGCAGCCTGCTACCGCGCTTTTATGAAGCATCGGAGGGCGACATTACAATTGACGGTATCAGCATAAAAGACATGACGCTTTCTTCATTGCGCGGGCAAATTGGCGTCGTACAGCAGGACGTTTTCTTATTCGCGGGTACGCTTAGAGAAAATATCGCCTACGGCCGATTAAGCGCATCAGAAGAAGACATTTGGCAGGCTGTGAAGCAGGCGCATCTGGAAGATCTCGTCCATAGCATGCCGGATGGATTGGATACTATGATTGGCGAACGCGGCGTGAAGCTTTCCGGCGGACAAAAACAACGTTTGTCAATTGCGCGGATGTTCTTGAAAAATCCGTCGATCCTGATTCTCGACGAAGCCACCTCAGCCCTTGATACGGAAACGGAAGCGGCGATCCAAAAGGCGCTTCAAGAGTTGTCCGAGGGGCGCACGACGCTCGTCATCGCCCACAGGCTGGCGACAATCAAAGACGCGGACAGAATTGTAGTCGTTACAAACAATGGGATTGAAGAACAAGGCCGTCATCAAGACCTGATCGAAGCCGGAGGCCTATACAGCAGGCTGCATCAAGCGCAATTCGGGCAAATGGTGCAGCGATAGGGGGAGAACATGGACAGAAAAAATGTGCTGTACATTGCTGTTTCATTGGACGGAATGATCGCAAGAGAAGATGGAAGCATCGATTGGCTGGAGGAATTTGAAGGTGAAGGCGACAACGGCTACAGTGATTTTTATCAGACTGTTGATACAGTCATTTTAGGGCGGAGCACATATGAGCACGTTAAAGTGCTAACCCCCGTTTTCCCGTATCAGGGTAAAACCTGCTATGTTTTTACAGGATCACCCGACAGTTATCAGGATGAACATGTGACGTTTATCAATGAGGGAGCCAGAGTCTTCACTGACCGTTTGAAACAGGAAAAAGGCTTAAACATCTGGATAGCTGGCGGGGCAGAGCTGGTGAATGCCTTTATGAAAGAAGATGCCATCGACGAATTCATCATCACCGTTATTCCGGTTGTGTTAGGAAGCGGCATCCCGCTGTTTCAAGAGCTAACGAACGAAACAAAGCTACGGCTAAAAGGGATGAAACAATTTGGACAAGCGGTTCAGCTCCATTATGTAAGATCATAAGAAAAAGGATAGACAAGATGTCTATCCTTTTTATATGTAAATTTAAAGCGCTTCTCTTTCAGCAGGCTCGATGAGATTTTGGAATTTCTCAATCAGCTGTGGCGCTTTTGTTCCTTCCACTACGATCAGATATTCCTTTTCGTTATGAGCCATGCGGAATGTTTCAAGCTCAATTAAGCTTTTGATTTTGCACATCGTTTTCTTTGAGTAAATATAAACCTCGTGACTTCCGGAATGGCACATCTTATAAAGATGAATCAAATTTCTTAAAGTAAATGCCTGTGCGGCTACTTTCAGAGACTTGATGTTTTTCATGATCTTTCTCCTCCATCGATTGTTGTCTTATATAGCCTATGTTCCCAGAGCGAGCAAGCCGTAAACCTGTTTTTGCACATTTATGACTTCCATTGCAGCACGCCGCCGCCGATGCGTTTGACACCGCGGATGGAGCTTAATTCATCCATCAAGCGGAGAAGCGCCTTGTCTTTCTGCTTTGCTTCGATCATGAAATCTATATTTGTTCCCCATTGCCTAAAGCGTTCCAACAGCGGCAGCAAAAAGTTGGCGTCAACATAATCGGCATGGCTGCGCATGGCTTGCTCCGATTTTGGGGAAGACAAGTGAACCTTAGGCTGAAGGCCGATCCGCTCCCACGTTTTGATCATCCGGGGCAGCGCTTCATTCAGGTCGGCGTGATCATCTGGATTGGCGTAAAAATGATGAAAGTCAAAGACGAACGGAACATCCTCCTGCTCACAGACCTGAAGCGTTTCTTCCGTCGTATATGTTTTATCATCATTTTCAAGTGTCATCCGCTGCTTGATCTCCTGTGGCAGCTGTTTTATATTGTGATGAAATTGCGCAGTGGCGGTGTCTTTATTTCCATAAGCGCCGCCAATATGAATATTGATCACGGAGCGATCAGCAATGCCCATGGCTTCAAGCATACGGTAATGATACGCCATATCGGTTACCGCATTTTTTGTGATAGATTCCTTCGGGCTCGTAAACAGAGTGAATTGGTTTGGATGAAAGCTTGTTCTCAGTTGATGTGTTTTCACAAGCTCTCCAATCTCCCGAAACTCTTTTTGAAATGGTGTTACAAAATCCCACATCACCTCGGGATGCGTAGCCAGCGGCACAATCGAACTGGAAAAACGGTACAAAGGAATGCCGTGTCCGATGATATAGTGAAGGGTTCTCATCGTATTGCGTAAATTGGCTTTTGTCACTGTCAGAAGCGCTTCTTTTCTTTCAGTCTTTGAAAGCTTTGAATAACGCGCGAATGTCAATGTTTTAGCGGGAGACGCATCCCAAAGGCTCATCGCATTTGAAACGAACCCAAATCTGAAAATCATAGGAACTCTCCTTTATAAGAAATAAGATAACGCCTTGCCGAGCCATTCCGCCGGGCGCTGTCTGAACGTACGCTTTTTGAAATTCTCCTTTGTCAGCAGCTCCGACCTATTAATATCCTCTTCAATCGTGGCATAGACTTCTTTTGTAAAAGCCTTATCATCGATTTCAACATTCACCTCTTCATTTAAAAAGAAGCTTCGCTGATCAAAATTGGCGGTGCCGATGACGCTGAAGTGATCGTCAATGATCAGGGCTTTCACATGATAAAACCCCTGGTAAAAACGGTAGATAAGACAGCCGGCATCCAAGAGCTCTGAATAATACGTAAAAGCTGCCTCTCTGACCAGCGGATGATCTGATTTCATCGGCACGATGAGCGTAACAGTTACACCGTTTTTTCTTGCTTTGACCAATGCCTGCTGAAGCGGTTTTGTCGGAATATAATAAGGTGTGCAAATGGTAATGCGATCTTTTGCCTGCGCGATATTTGCCAAATACGTTTTTTCAAGAGAATAACCATCAGTCGCATAAATCTTAAGAGAGATATTCCCTTGCGGAAGCTCCGGCCAAACATCCGGGGCCAGTTCAGCTGATCCGGTATTTCGTTTTAGATCGGCTGTAAAAAGCGTCTGAAGATCGCGGACACCTTCTCCCTTCATGCGCAGATGATAATCCTCCCAATTGCCGAACTTCGCCTTCTTTCCAAGGTATTCCTCACCGATGTTAAACCCGCCGATATAACCGATCTTCCCGTCTATCACAGCGATTTTTCGGTGATTTCGTTTGTGCATATGGAAAAAGAAAAAAGGAAAACGGGGCTTGTTAAGAAAATGAACATGGACCCCGGCATTTTTCATCGTCTTCAGCGCCGGTTTTTTAATTTTTTGGCTGCCTGACCAATCCAGCAGCAAATAAACAGAAACACCGGCTTTAGCTTTTGCTTTCAGTAGCGTAAACATATTGTGGCTGACCTCATCATTTTTCATAATAAAAAACATCACGTGAACAGAGGAAACAGCCTGGCGGATGTCTTCCATCATCCGTTCGACAAGATCAGCGCCGCAGTGGATTAATTCGATGTCACTCTTCTTTTTTGAAAAAACAGGCTCGTACGCCTTCTTTCTGTATCCGGCACGGCCCATGAAGATATCAAGCAGAATCAAAGCAAAAAAAATAACGACAATGATCATAATCACGATAAATACCTTCATACCGGCACTCCTTTCCGTAGTAAAGGTAGTGTGCCCGAACAGCGGGAATTTAATTATTGACTGAACACTCATTCATTATTTATCATAAAGGTAATCTTATACAGATTCGGGGGTAGGGGATCGCGGTCTTTATCCAGTAAAAAGGGGGAATTGGAATGAGCGGCTTTCTCATCGCAAATGCATTATTATTTTTGATTGTAACCGCTTACGCTGTCTATTTGTTTGTGTACTTGGTCAAAACGAGACTGGCCTATATCAAGCTCGGCCAGAAAGAACAATTTGATCAACGGTTCAAGGAACGGCTTCGCGCCATCTGGGTGAATGTATTCGGGCAGAAAAAACTGCTCAAGGACAAGAAAAGCGGTATCATTCACGTCATGTTTTTCTATGGATTTATTTTGGTTCAGTTCGGAGCGATTGACTTTATCATCAAAGGACTGGCTCCCGGCCGAAATCTGCCGCTTGGCCCGGTCTATCCAGCTTTCACTTTTTTTCAGGAAATCGTTACGTTTCTCATTTTAATTGCTGTGGGATGGGCATTCTACAGACGTTATATTGAAAAGCTCGTGAGGCTGAAACGCAATTTCAAAGCCGGACTCGTTCTCATTTTCATCGGAGGGTTAATGCTGACCGTTCTGCTTGGAAACGGGATGAATCTGATCTGGCATGAGCATGGGCTTTCTTGGAGCGAGCCAATTGCTTCAGGTATTGCGTTTATGCTTAGCGGGGTCGGGAAAACAGGCGCGGCGGTGATTTTCTATATCGCATGGTGGATCCATCTCCTCTTCTTGCTTAGCTTTTTAGTGTACGTACCTCAGTCGAAGCATGCCCATTTACTCGCCGGCCCGGCAAATGTATTTTTCAATCGAATGGAATCTGCCGGAAAACTTGAAAAAATAGATTTTACCGACGAAACGAAAGAAAGCTACGGAGCGGGGAAAATTGAAGATTTCAGGCAGTCCCAGCTGCTTGATTTGTACGCATGTGTTGAGTGCGGCCGCTGCACCAATATGTGCCCTGCAACAGGCACCGGAAAAATGCTGTCTCCGATGGACTTGATTTTGCGTCTCAGAGACCATCTCACGGAAAAAGGCGCCGCCGTCACCTCGCGCTCGCCATGGGTGCCCGCGGCAGCGTTCCAACATACGAGAGGCAATCAGCTGGCGGCAGCGTCAGCGGGCAGCGGATCGCAGGAAGCCGCAGCGGCGCTGGATTACAGTCCAAGCTTGATCGGCGACGTCATCACAGAGGAAGAAATTTGGGCGTGCACCACTTGCCGAAACTGTGAGGATCAATGCCCGGTCATGAATGAGCACGTGGATAAAATCATCGACCTCCGCCGCTACCTCGTACTGACTGAAGGAAAAATGGACAGTGACGCCCAGCGCGCGATGACTAGTATCGAGCGGCAGGGAAATCCGTGGGGATTGAACCGCAAGGAACGCGAAAACTGGCGTGACGCGGCGCCGGATGCTGAGATTCCGACCGTGAAAGAAATGAAAAAAGAAGGAAAAGAGTTTGAGTACCTTTTCTGGGTTGGTTCCATGGGGTCCTACGACAACAGAAGCCAGAAAATCGCGATTTCCTTTGCCAAGCTGCTCAATCACGCAGGCGTGTCCTTCGCGATCCTCGGCAATAAAGAAAAAAATTCAGGAGACACCCCGCGCCGCCTCGGAAATGAATTTTTGTTCCAAGAGCTGGCTGAGAAGAATATTTCTGAATTTGAAAAAAATGATGTCAAAAAAATCGTTACGATCGATCCCCATGCATACAATTTATTTAAAAACGAATATCCGGATTTCGGATTTGAAGGCGAGGTTTATCATCATACAGAGGTGCTGGCCGAGCTTGTGAAAAACGGAAAGTTAAAGCCGCAGCACCCGCTTCATGAGACGATTACCTTCCATGATTCGTGCTATTTGGGCCGGTACAATGAAGTCTATGATCCGCCGAGAGAGATTTTGAAAGCCATTCCGGGCGTGCAGCTGATTGAAATGGAGAGGAACCGGGAAACCGGCATGTGCTGCGGAGCCGGCGGGGGATTAATGTGGATGGAGGAGGAAACGGGCAACAGGATTAACGTCGCCAGGACTGAGCAAGCGCTAGCGGTCAACCCATCGGTGATCAGTTCCGGCTGTCCGTACTGTCTCACGATGCTTGGGGACGGCACAAAGGCGAAGGAAGCCGAAGACCAAGTCAAAACATACGACGTCGTCGAGCTTCTGGCTCAATCCGTTTTAGGCGCTGACCTGAAAATGGGGGAGAAGGAATGAATTTTTCATTATCAGAAGAACACGAGATGATACGAAAATTGGTGCGCGATTTTGCGAAACATGAGGTGGCTCCGACAGCGGCAGAACGAGACGAACAAGAACGCTTCGATCGCGAACTGTTTCGGGAAATGGCAAATCTGGGGCTGACGGGTATTCCGTGGCCTGAAGATTACGGTGGAATCGGGAGTGATGATTTGGCCTACGTCATCGCGGTGGAGGAGCTGTCAAAAGTGTGCGCCTCCACCGGTGTGACGCTTTCCGCCCATATCTCTCTTTGCAGCTGGCCGCTGTTTGCCTTTGGGACGGAGGAACAGAAGACAGAGTACTTAACACAGCTGGCCCTAGGAGAGAAAATCGGCGCATTCGCTTTGACCGAAGCAGGGTCAGGTTCTGACGCCGGCGGCATGAAAACAACTGCTGAACGAATCGGCGATGACTATGTGTTAAATGGTTCAAAAGTGTTTATCACAAACGGCGGTGTTGCTGATATTTATATTGTTTTCGCAGTCACCGATCCCGAGAAAAAGAAAAAAGGCATTACCGCTTTTATAGTAGAAAAGGATTTTGAAGGATTTTTTACAGGCAAGAAAGAAAAGAAGCTGGGCATCCGTTCTTCACCGACAACGGAAATCATGTTCGAAGATTGTGTAGTCCCTGCATCAAACCGTCTCGGAGTAGAAGGAGAAGGCTTCAAAATCGCGATGAAGACGCTTGACGGAGGCAGAAACGGCATCGCCGCACAAGCCGTGGGCATCGCTCAAGGGGCGCTTGACGCGGCGCTTCAATATGCAAAAGAGCGAAAGCAATTCGGAAAAGCGATCGCTGAGCAGCAGGGCATCGCTTTTAAACTCGCGGATATGGCGACAATGATAGAAGCTTCAAGGCTACTGACCTATCAGGCTGCATGGTTAGAATCATCAGGCCTTCCATATGGAAAAGCTTCCGCCATGTCCAAACTGATGGCTGGGGATACGGCGATGAAGGTGACGACTGAAGCCGTGCAGATTTTCGGCGGCTACGGCTATACAAAAGATTATCCAGTAGAACGCTATATGCGTGATGCGAAAATCACGCAAATCTATGAAGGCACTCAAGAAATTCAAAGACTTGTCATCTCAAGAATGCTCGCGGATTAACGGAAAACATCTCTCAGTCGGATCACTCTTGTAAAATTATTTAAATTAACGCTGTTAAGGGTAGCATATTCTGTTTTATTTTGTTTATAATGAGAGGTATGGTTTGTATAAGAACGATACAAAATCGCTTTCATTATTGATAAAACAGATACATATAAGTAATAGAAAGGGAGTGTCCGACCTTGGGTATCAAACAATATTCACAGGAAGAGCTAAAGGAAATGGCTTTAGTTGAAATCGCTCACGAATTATTTGAAGAACATAAAAAACCAGTTCCTTTTCAGGAGCTTTTAAATGAAATTGCATCTTTGCTCGGCGTGAAAAAAGAAGAGCTTGGAGACCGCATCGCTCAATTTTATACAGATTTAAACATTGACGGCCGCTTCCTGGCGCTTTCTGACCAGACGTGGGGGCTTCGAAGCTGGTATCCGTATGATCAGCTTGATGAAGAAACTCAGCCGACAGTCAAGGCGAAAAAGAAAAAAGCGAAGAAAGCAGTCGAGGAAGATCTTGATCTTGACGAGTTTGAAGAGATCGACGAGGACGACCTTGATTTGGATGAAGTTGAGGAAGAACTTGATCTTGAGACCAACGATTTTGATGATGAAGATATTGATGAAGACGATGACGATCTTGAGATTGAAGAAGATATTATTGATGAAGATGATGAAGACTATGACGATGAAGAAGAGGAAATTAAATAGTATCAGATTTCATCTTCAAAACGATCTTGACTTTCATAGTCGAACTAGGTAGTATGTATTTTGGGCTCTTCAAAAACGAAGAGAGAACATAGTACGTTATGCTCCCTTTCAAGAAATTGAAAGGGAGCTTTCTTATTTTCACCCCTCATTTTTCTTATAAATCATTTAAAAGGCTAAATGATTTTTTATAAAATAGTACATTTTAAAAATGTAGCTAAGAGCGAAGAGAGGAGCAAACGAAATGACGAAATATATTTTTGTAACCGGGGGAGTTGTATCCTCACTTGGAAAGGGTATTGTAGCAGCTTCATTAGGACGTTTGCTGAAAAACCGCGGACTGAACGTGACGATTCAAAAATTCGATCCATACATCAATGTTGACCCGGGAACAATGAGCCCGTACCAGCACGGTGAAGTATTCGTAACGGATGACGGCGCTGAAACAGACTTGGACCTTGGTCACTATGAGCGTTTTATCGACATTAATCTGAATAAATTCAGCAACGTGACAACAGGTAAAATCTATTCAACAGTTCTTAAAAAAGAACGCCGCGGAGATTACCTTGGCGGAACCGTGCAGGTCATCCCGCACATCACAAACGAATTGAAAGACCGTGTTTACCGCGCAGGAAAAGAGACAAACGCAGATGTCGTTATTACAGAAATCGGCGGTACTGTCGGAGACATCGAATCATTGCCATTCCTTGAAGCAATCCGCCAAATGAAGAGCGACATCGGCCGTGAAAACGTAATGTACATCCACTGTACGCTTGTTCCTTACATTAAAGCTGCTGGGGAATTAAAAACAAAACCGACACAGCACAGCGTAAAAGAATTGCGCAGCTTGGGCATTCAGCCAAACATCATCGTCGTTCGTACAGAAATGCCGATTTCTCAAGATATGAAAGATAAAATCGCGCTATTCTGCGACATCGATACAAAAGCGGTTATTGAATGTGAAGATGCGGACAACCTCTACTCCATTCCGCTTGAGCTTCAAAAACAAGGGCTTGATAAGCTTGTTTGCGAGCACATGAAATTGGCATGCGAAGAAGCGGAAATGTCCGAGTGGAAAGAGCTTGTTAACAAGGTCAGCAACCTGTCTCAAACGATTACAATCGGCCTTGTCGGCAAATACGTTGAGCTTCCTGACGCATACATTTCTGTTGTCGAGTCCCTTCGCCATGCGGGCTATGCGTTTGACACAGATGTAAAAGTGAAATGGATCAACGCGGAAGAAGTGACAGAAAACAATATCGCAGAACTCACAAGCGGAACTGACGGCATCATTGTGCCGGGCGGATTCGGAGACCGCGGTGTTGAAGGCAAAATCGTCGCAACAAAATACGCGCGCGAAAACAACATTCCGTTCTTGGGCATTTGCTTGGGCATGCAGGTGGCGTCTATTGAATACGCACGAAACGTATTGGGCTTAAAAGGCGCTCACTCAGCGGAAATTGATCCGTCAACTCAATACCCGATCATTGACCTTCTTCCTGAACAGAAGGATGTTGAGGATCTCGGAGGAACGCTTCGTCTCGGCCTTTACCCTTGTAAGCTTGAAGAAGGCACGAAAGCCTTTGAAGTGTATCAGGATGAAGTGGTGTACGAGCGCCACCGCCATCGCTATGAGTTTAACAATGAATTCAGACAGCAAATGGAAGAGCAAGGCTTCGTATTCTCAGGCACAAGCCCTGACGGACGCCTTGTTGAAATCATCGAGCTGAAAGACCACCCTTGGTTCGTGGCTTCTCAGTTCCACCCAGAGTTCAAGTCAAGACCGACAAGACCTCAGCCTCTATTCAAAGGCTTTATCGGAGCGTCTGTCGAAGCTGCGAATCAGAAGTAACAAAAAAAGACTTGCCGTTTGTCAAAAGCGGGCAAGTCTTTTTTATTTGTTTTCGGCAAGATCAAGCATGTACAATAAGATATTATGCATACTCTTGCAGAATTTCTTTTAGGGTAAACGATAAAGCGTGATAGACATACAGTGCCGTCATTAAAGAGGGAAATCCGTAACGGGTGCCGTCTTCATCGGGAACAAGCGGCATTTTTAATTTGGAATCAATATGCACATCACAATACTGTTCTATTCCCGCGCTATCTTTGGCTGTGGGCGATACGCATACGACTCCCGCGCCTTTTTCATACAGCTCTTTTGCGAGCGCCTGCTCTTCGGCTGTGCCTGTCCCTGAGCAAAACATCAGCACCCTGTCGCTTTCTGTCACTTCTTCAGCGCTTTCTGGAAAGGCTTTGACAGATGGAAAGGGTTCTTTGCTTTCAGTGGCCTCATAAAAGACGCCCTGAAGCTCGTTCGCTCCGTATAAATAAATGGAATGCCCGCTGATCACCGCTTGAGCAAGCAGCCGCGCCCCATCTTCAATCGCGTCAGATTCCTTATCCTGAATGCGGGAAAAAATACCTGTTAACTGCGTCGTAAATATTTTCAACATAAGTGAATCCTCCTTTATAACGTACAATATCAGTATACAACAAAAGAGAAAATGCTCAGAAAATGTCGTAAAGTAGACTATTATAATTAAAGGAAATAGGAAAATCAAACAGAATACATACACTACTGCTTACTTTTGACGAAAATCATAATATTGGGGTGTAAAATGATGAATGAAAAAATTTTAATCGTTGATGATCAATACGGCATTCGTATTTTGCTTAATGAAGTGTTCAATAAAGAAGGCTACCAGACGTTTCAGGCTGCAAACGGCCTGCAGGCGCTTGACATTGTGACAAAAGAACGGCCCGACCTGGTGCTTTTAGACATGAAAATTCCCGGCATGGACGGAATCGAAATCCTAAAACGGATGAAGGTCATTGACGAAAACATCCGGGTCATTATCATGACGGCATACGGAGAGCTCGACATGATCCAGGAATCAAAGGAATTGGGCGCTCTGACGCACTTTGCAAAGCCGTTTGACATCGACGAAATCAGAGACGCCGTCAAAAAATATCTGCCCCTGAAGTCTAACTGACAAAAAGAAGAAACAAATGAATGATGTCATTGTGTTGCCGATTTGTCGAAAAGTTGGTATCCTAGTTATGGAGAAAAAGCGATCTGAGTATTTACATATGACAGCAATATATGGGTCATGCTAGGGTGGAAAGCTTTTTTCGCTAGAAGACAATCAGGCTACATAAGGAGGACATTCGACATGCCTTTAGTTTCTATGACGGAAATGTTGAATACAGCTAAAGAAAAAGGGTACGCTGTAGGACAATTTAACTTAAACAACCTTGAGTTCACTCAAGCGATTTTACAAGCAGCTGAAGAAGAAAAATCTCCAGTGATCCTTGGTGTTTCCGAAGGTGCGGGACGCTACATGGGCGGCTTCAAAACAGTCGTTGCTATGGTAAAAGCACTTATGGAAGAGTACAAAGTGACAGTTCCTGTTGCGATTCACTTAGACCACGGTTCAAGCTTTGAATCTTGTGCGAAAGCGATTCATGCAGGTTTCACATCTGTAATGATCGACGCTTCTCACCATCCATTTGAAGAAAACGTAGCAACAACTGCTAAAGTTGTTGAGCTTGCTCATTTCCACGGAGTATCTGTAGAAGCTGAGCTTGGAACAGTCGGCGGACAAGAAGATGACGTTATCGCTGAAGGCGTAATCTACGCTGACCCTAAAGAGTGCCAAGAGCTTGTTGAGCGCACTGGCATCGACTGCCTTGCACCTGCATTAGGTTCTGTTCACGGCCCTTACAAAGGCGAACCAAACCTTGGTTTCAAAGAAATGGAAGAAATCGGGAAATCAACTGGTCTTCCGCTAGTTCTTCACGGCGGTACTGGAATTCCGACTGCTGACATCAAAAAATCAATTTCACTTGGTACAGCTAAAATCAACGTGAATACTGAAAACCAAATTTCTTCTGCAAAAGCTGTTCGCGAAACATTGGCAGCTAAGCCTGACGAGTACGATCCACGTAAATATCTTGGACCAGCTCGTGAAGCGATCAAAGAAACAGTTATCGGTAAAATGCGTGAATTTGGTTCTTCAAACCAAGCTTAATTCAATTGGAACTTTTTATAGCCGCCTGACAGCTTGACAGGCGGTTTTCCGTCTATCTATAGAAAGCGCAATCATAATTCACAGTTCAGAAAATTTCTTAATCAGGGAGGCTTTTTGAAAATGTTATTCTTTGTTGATACAGCGAATATCGATGAAATTAAAGAAGCGAATGAATTAGGAATTCTCGCCGGTGTTACGACGAACCCTAGTTTAGTAGCAAAGGAAGCTAACGTATCATTCCACGACCGTCTTCGCGAGATCACAGACGTCGTGAAAGGGTCTGTAAGCGCAGAGGTTATTTCTTTGAAAGCTGAGGAAATGATCGAGGAAGGAAAAGAACTGGCGAAAATCGCTCCGAACATTACGGTCAAAATTCCAATGACGTCTGACGGTTTAAAAGCGGTGAGAGCACTTACTGACTTAGGCATCAAAACAAACGTTACATTGATCTTCAATGCCAACCAGGCGCTTCTTGCTGCCAGAGCGGGGGCGACGTATGTATCTCCATTCCTGGGACGTTTAGATGACATCGGCCACAATGGACTTGACCTGATTTCAGAAGTTAAACAGATTTTTGACATTCACGGACTTGACACGCAAATCATTGCAGCGTCTATCCGCCACCCGCAGCACGTGACAGAAGCCGCTTTAAGAGGGGCTCACATCGGCACAATGCCGCTGAAAGTCATTCATGCGCTCACTAAACACCCGTTAACAGACAAAGGAATCGAACAATTCCTGGCAGACTGGAACAAATAATGAAAGGGGCGGCAAACAGCTTTATGCCTGTTTGCCGCGGCCTTTGTTTTTCACCGACCTGATACAGCGGACCTTCAGATGCTGACGCCGCTTTACAGAGAAGGAATCATTGGGCTGCAGAAGCTGATATCGGAATGAAGGGTTTGCGTACTGCTTTTGCCGGATGAAGACGATGTCTCTTAAGCCGGCGGGTCTCTGTGCAACTTTTGAAACCTGTGCCCCGCAAAGCTTCGCTATTTTCTTCCTGATATTTTACAATGTGTTGTATTCTTTCTCTTCGAATTGGCTAGATTTTGGACATGAGCTTTATTTGCAGAGACAGAATAAAATGACATTTTATTTAGCTCCGCAGCTATCTTCTTATGGAAGGAGACTATCATGGAAAAGTTGAATATTGCCGGCGGTGACTCGTTAAACGGTACAGTACATATCAGTGGCGCTAAAAACAGCGCTGTTGCGTTAATACCTGCAACCATTTTGGCAAATTCCGAGGTGACAATTGAAGGGCTTCCAGAGATTTCAGATATTGAAACGCTGCGTGACCTGTTAAAGGAAATCGGCGGCAACGTGCATTTTGAGAATGGGGAAATGGTTGTTGACCCTACATCGATGATCAGCATGCCGCTTCCTAACGGGAAAGTAAAAAAGCTTCGCGCGTCGTATTATTTAATGGGGGCGATGCTAGGCCGCTTTAAGCAAGCAGTCATTGGATTGCCTGGCGGCTGTCACTTAGGGCCCCGCCCGATTGATCAGCATATCAAAGGCTTTGAGGCGCTCGGAGCTGAAGTAACCAATGAACAAGGCGCCATTTATTTGCGAGCTGAAAGGCTGAGAGGCGCACGGATTTATTTAGATGTCGTAAGCGTAGGAGCAACGATTAACATTATGCTCGCCGCTGTTTTGGCAGAAGGGAAAACGATTATCGAAAACGCTGCCAAAGAGCCTGAGATTATTGACGTCGCGACATTGCTTACAAGCATGGGCGCCAAAATCAAAGGCGCGGGCACCAATGTGATCCGAATCGACGGCGTTCAGGAACTGCACGGCTGCAAGCATACGATCATACCGGACAGAATTGAGGCCGGGACATTTATGATTGCGGGCGCTGCAATGGGCAAGGAAGTCATTATCGATAACGTCATTCCCACTCATCTTGAGTCGTTAACGGCAAAGCTGAGAGAAATGGGCTATCATATCGAAACAAGCGACGACCAGCTTCTTATTGTCGGCGGGCAGAAGAACTTAAAGCCGGTTGACGTCAAAACCCTCGTATATCCGGGGTTTCCGACGGATTTACAGCAGCCGATGACGGCGCTTCTGACAAGGGCAAAAGGGACAAGCGTCGTTACAGACACCATCTACTCGGCAAGATTCAAGCACATTGATGAGCTGAGACGGATGGGTGCCAATATGAAAGTAGAAGGCAGATCCGCCATCATCACAGGTCCTGTCGAGCTTCAAGGCGCAAAAGTGAAGGCGAGCGATCTTCGTGCCGGTGCCTGCTTGGTGGTAGCCGGACTGATGGCTGACGGCGTCACGGAAATTACAGGACTGGAGCATATTGACCGCGGCTACAGCAGCCTTGAGAAGAAGCTTGAGGGGCTTGGAGCTACAATTTGGCGTGAAAGAATGACAGACGAAGAAATAGAACAGCTTCAAAATTCATAATGGTTTCTTGTGAGAGGAGATCGTGTTGAAATGGAAAGAAGTTTATCAATGGAATTGGTACGTGTAACCGAAGCTGCGGCATTAGCATCGGCGAGATGGATGGGCCGGGGAAAAAAGGACGAGGCTGATGAAGCGGCAACAAGTGCAATGAGAGACGTTTTTGATACAGTGCCGATGAAAGGGACCGTTGTAATCGGTGAGGGAGAAATGGACGAAGCGCCAATGCTGTATATCGGGGAAAAACTCGGAAACGGGTACGGCCCGCGCGTTGATGTCGCAGTTGACCCTCTTGAAGGCACAAACATCTTAGCAAGCGGCGGCTGGAACGCGCTGACGGTGATCGCGGTCGCAGACCATGGCACGCTGCTGAATGCTCCTGACATGTATATGCAAAAAATTGCAGTCGGTCCGGAGGCGGTGGGCTGCATTGATATTGAAGCACCTGTCATTGACAACCTTAAAGCGGTGGCAAAAGCAAAAAACAAGGACGTTGAGGACGTCGTTGCCACCATTTTAAACCGTGAAAGACACGAAAAAATCATTTCCGAGCTTCGTGAGGCCGGCGCCAGAATCAAATTGATCAATGACGGCGATGTCGCTGGCGCCATCAACACGGCTTTCGACCACACGGGCGTTGACATCCTGTTCGGATCAGGCGGCGCTCCTGAGGGTGTGCTATCCGCTGTCGCGCTAAAAGCGCTCGGCGGAGAAATCATTGGTAAACTTCTTCCGCAAAACGAAGAAGAAATCACACGCTGTCACAAAATGGGCCTTGATTTAAGCAAAGTCCTTCGCATGGAAGACCTTGTGAAGGGTGATGACGCGATTTTTGCAGCTACAGGGGTTACTGACGGCGAGCTGTTAAAAGGAGTTCAATTTAAAGGCTCTGTCGGAACAACTGAAAGCTTAGTTATCCGTGCAAAATCAGGCACTGTCCGTTTCGTTGACGGCAGACACAGCTTGAAAAAGAAACCAAATCTTGTAATCCGTCCATAACAAACAGAAAAAGCGGGTGAGAGCCCGCTTTAACTTTTGCAGAAAAGCGTCAACTCTATCAATTCCATGTCAAAACCTTATTTCAGTTGAATAATTTTTTGAAATAAGGTAAAAATAAAGAGTGCTGCGAATTTTACTGCGTAATACCTTCTTTTAAGCACTAGGAAAGTTTCAATTTCTACCGCATACAGACGATATAAGTATTGATCTTCTCATGTTTTTGTCCTCGCTTCCTTCAAAACTCATTAAGACAATCCTTTTAACAAAAGCGCCAATCATGGGTGGAAGTGTTACCGATAGAAGTTCCTTTATGTTAAAAAAAGAATGTGCTTTGGCGGATGTTGTGCAAAAGCAGCAGATGACATGTTCAGAGTAAGATATTGACTATGAAAAGCGTGGTGTTTTTATGAAAGACGTATCTATTTCCTCATTGGAAAATATGAAATTGAAAGAGCTTTATGAACTTGCAAGACATTATAAAATCTCTTATTACAGTAAACTGACAAAAAAAGAACTCATTTTCGCCATTCTGAAAGCGAATGCAGAACAGGAAGACCTGTTGTTTATGGAAGGCGTTCTTGAGATCATCCAGTCTGAAGGTTTCGGCTTCCTGAGACCGATCAACTACTCTCCAAGCTCAGAAGATATTTACATCTCAGCTTCACAAATCCGCCGTTTCGATTTGCGGAACGGAGACAAAGTATCCGGCAAGGTTCGCCCGCCAAAAGAAAATGAGCGTTACTATGGACTTTTGCACGTTGAAGCAGTGAACGGGGATGATCCCGAATCAGCAAAAGAGCGTGTGCATTTCCCTGCTCTTACGCCACTTTATCCAGATCGCCAAATGGTGCTTGAAACAAAGCCGAACTTCTTGTCTACAAGAATTATGGACATGATGGCGCCGGTCGGATTTGGACAGCGCGGATTGATTGTGGCGCCGCCGAAAGCCGGAAAAACGATATTGCTGAAGGAAATTGCCAACAGCATTACAGCGAACCAGCCTGAAGCAGAGCTAATCGTGCTTTTAATTGATGAAAGACCTGAGGAAGTAACCGATATCGAGCGTTCTGTAGCTGGGGATGTCGTCAGCTCAACGTTTGATGAAGTGCCGGAAAACCATATCAAAGTGGCCGAGCTTGTGCTTGAGCGCGCGATGCGTCTCGTGGAACATAAAAAAGACGTCATCATCCTGATGGATAGTATCACTCGGCTTGCCCGCGCCTACAACTTAGTGATTCCGCCAAGCGGAAGAACGCTCTCTGGGGGGATTGACCCAGCGGCGTTCCACCGTCCGAAACGCTTCTTCGGAGCTGCGAGAAATATTGAAGAGGGCGGCAGCTTAACCATCCTTGCTACGGCTCTTGTTGATACAGGATCACGTATGGATGATGTTATTTACGAAGAATTCAAGGGAACAGGCAACATGGAGCTTCACCTTGACCGCTCTCTGGCAGAGCGCCGCATCTTCCCTGCCATTGATATCCGCCGTTCTGGAACGCGCAAAGAAGAGCTGCTTGTGCCTAAAGAGCATCTTGATCGTCTATGGTCGATCCGCAAAACGATGTCTGATTCACCTGATTTCGCAGAAAAGTTCATGAGAAAAATGAAAAAAACCAAAACAAACCAGGAATTTTTCGATATTCTCAATCAAGAATGGAAACAGGCAAATCTATCATCTGCAAGAAGGTAAATTGTATTTGCAAAAGAAGTAAATCACTGATATAATTTTCTCATATGCGTTTCGGACAACGCTCCGAAATAATAACTCTGTTTCCACACGGGATTCAGGGCGGAAGGAGATGGATACAATGAAAGCAGGAATTCATCCTAATTTCAAAAAAGCAACAGTTAAATGCGCTTGCGGAAATGAATTTGAAACAGGCTCAGTAAAAGAAGAGGTACGCGTTGAGATTTGCTCTGAATGCCACCCATTCTACACTGGTCGTCAAAAATTCGCTTCTGCTGATGGTCGTGTTGATCGCTTTAACAAAAAATACGGTCTTAAGTAATAATAGATTTCTCAACAGGCAAGAAGCAATCTTGCCTGTTTTTTATATTGTCTAAAGCACAGCTGGCAGAGAGAGGGGGGCGAAGCATATGTACATAATGAAACAAAGCGGGTGGCTTGAGCTGATTTGCGGCAGCATGTTCTCGGGGAAATCTGAAGAGCTGATCAGAAGAGTGAAGAGAGCGACTTACGCCAAGCAGGAAGTTAGGGTATTTAAGCCTGTGATTGATAATCGATACAGCGAAGCTGCTGTTGTCTCCCATAATGGAACATCAATGACGAGCTACGCCATTTCGTCTGCTGCTGACATTTGGGATCACATCAGTGAAAGTACAGATGTGATTGCGGTTGATGAAGTGCAGTTTTTTGATCAGGAAATTGTTGAGGTTTTATCATCTCTTGCCGATAAAGGCTACCGTGTGATAGCAGCGGGCCTTGATATGGATTTTAGGGGAGAGCCGTTCGGCGTCGTGCCGAATATTATGGCGATTGCAGAAAGTGTGACAAAGCTGCAAGCCGTTTGTTCTGTCTGCGGATCACCGGCGAGCAGAACACAGCGCCTCATTAACGGCAAACCTGCTTCTTACGATGATCCGGTCATTTTGGTTGGTGCCTCTGAATCGTATGAAGCCAGATGCAGACATCATCATGAAGTCCCAGGAAAATCTAAAAAATAGTCCAAAACATGGGTATAAAGATAGAAAGCACCGGCTGAAAACACCGGTGTTTTTTTTATATTCTGATAATATTCAATTAAAAAATTTAATTAAGTATATTAAAAAATTAAGTAATTTTCTTCCCTTGAATTTTGATTTTGACAGGCATACAATAGCTTACGTAATGTAAATAGTTTTGAGACATTGTTCGAATAATTGTCACAAAGTCGCATAAAGATCATGATCGGTCATATTTTAGATGGGTTATTACTTAACTTGGTTAACTATTTCAAGAAAGAAGGAGATTTGCTTGAATAACATAAAAAAAACCAAAGAAGGGCACTTAGAAACAACTCTTAGAGGAAAAGAAGTTTTATCTATTCCTACTTTAAATAAAGGCGTTGCTTTTTCACTAGAAGAAAGACAAGAACTTGGCTTAGAAGGGCTTCTTCCGCCAACTGTACTTTCTCTTGATCAACAAGCACAACGCGCGTACGAGCAGTTCCAAGCGCAGCCTGACCGCCTTCGTCAAAATGTTTACTTAAGTGATCTTGCAAACCGCAATGAAGTTCTTTTCTATAAATTGCTGCAAAACCATCTTCGCGAAATGCTTCCTGTTGTGTACACACCAACAGTTGGTGAAGCGATTCAGGAGTACAGCCATGAATATAGAAGACCTCAAGGAATCTACTTGTCAATCGACAACATTGACGGTATTGAAAAAGCGTTTGAAAACCTTCATGCGACAGCAGGCGATATTGATCTTATTGTTGCTACTGACTCTGAAAGCATTCTCGGTATCGGTGACTGGGGTGTAGGCGGTATTAACATCGCAATCGGTAAATTAGCTGTTTACACTGCTGCAGCTGGTATTGACCCTAGCCGTGTTATCCCGGTTGTGCTTGATGTCGGTACGAACAACGAAAAACTTCTAAACGATCCTTTATATATTGGGAACAAGCATGAACGTGTTCAAGGTGAACGCTATGAAGCTTTCATTGACGCTTATGTAAAAGCTGCATTGAAATTCTTCCCTAAAGCGCTTCTTCACTGGGAAGACCTTGGCAACAAAAATGCACGCAATATCATGAAGAAATACAATCATGAAATCCTGACATTTAATGATGATATTCAAGGTACTGGCGCGATTACACTTGCTGGTGTGCTTGCCGCTATGAAGAAAACAGGCGCTTCTATTAAAGATCAGCGTGTTGTTATTTTCGGTGCTGGTTCTGCCGGTATTGGTATTGCTGACCAAATCCGTGACACAATGGTGCTTGCCGGATTGTCTGAAGAAGAAGCTAACAAACGCTTCTACACACTTGATTACAGAGGCTTGCTGACTGAAGACATCGAAGGCATCCTTGATTTCCAAAAACCTTACCTTCGCAATGCGGATGAAGTGAAAGACTGGAAGCGCGATGAAAAAGGTCAAATTCCATTCGATGAAGTGGTTCGCCAAGCGAAACCAACGATCTTGATTGGCACTTCAGGGGTTTCAGGTGCGTTCACAGAGGAAATTGTAAAAGAAATGGCATCTCACGTAGACCGTCCGGTTATCATGCCGATGTCTAACCCGACTCACCTTGCTGAAGCAGTTCCTGAAGACCTGTTCAAATGGACTGACGGAAAAGTGCTTATTGCAACAGGAAGCCCATTTGACAATGTAGAATACAACGGTGTTTCTTATGAAATCGGACAATCTAACAACGCATTCGCGTTCCCTGGTCTTGGACTTGGTTCAATTGTAGCTGAAGCGCGTATCATTACACCTGCTATGTTTGCTGCAACTGCTGATGCGATTGCTGAAATGGTTGATCTTGAAACACCTGGAGCAGGGCTGCTTCCAAGCATTGATAAGCTTCAAGAGGTTTCTATTCAAGTTGCGATTGCCGTTGCTGAAGCAGCAATTAAAGACGGCGTGGCAAATCGTCAGCCTGAAGATGTGAAACAAGCGGTTCTTGATGCAATGTGGACACCGGAATACAAAAAAATCATCGCGAAATAATTAGCGAGTAAATTTTTCTGTCCGAGGGAAAGCTTTTTGTAAAGCTAAAGTATACGGACATAGGATTTGGAGGAGAATATTTTGAGCATCTTAGATATCTTAATCCTCCTGGCGCCGATCTTCTTTGTTATCGTGCTGGGTTGGTTTGCAGGACATTTTGGAAGTTATGATGCCAAGTCGGCAAAAGGGGTAAGTACGTTAGTAACGAAATACGCACTTCCAGCTCACTTTATCGCTGGTATTTTGACAACTTCCAGAAGTGAATTTTTATCACAAGTTCCTTTAATGATTTCTTTAATTATTGGGATTGTTGGTTTCTATATCATCATTCTTTTGGTTTGTAGATTTATTTTCAAGTATGATTTAACGAACTCATCTGTATTTTCTTTGAACTCTGCACAGCCGACATTCGCGTTTATGGGTATTCCTGTATTGGGAAGCTTATTCGGAGCGAATGAAGTTGCGATTCCGATCGCGGTCACAGGTATCGTGGTAAACGCGATTCTTGATCCGCTCGCGATCATTGTTGCTACTGTAGGTGAGACTTCTAAGAAAAACGAAGAGGGTGGCGACAGCTTCTGGAAGATGACAGGAAAATCAATCCTGCATGGTCTTTGTGAGCCGCTTGCAGCTGCTCCGTTAATCAGTATGATCTTAGTGTTGGTGTTCAACTTCACTCTTCCTGAGCTAGGTGTTAAAATGCTCGATCAGCTTGGAAGCACAACATCTGGTGTTGCTCTCTTTGCTGTCGGTGTTACCGTTGGTATTCGTAAAATTAAACTCAGTATGCCGGCTATCGGTATTGCGTTACTAAAAGTTGCGGTTCAGCCTGCGTTAATGTTCCTGATTGCTCTTGCAGTCGGACTTCCAGCTGACCAAATGACAAAAGCGATCCTTCTAGTTGCATTCCCTGGTTCTGCCGTTGCAGCCATGATTGCGACTCGTTTCGAGAAACAAGAAGAAGAAACTGCGACTGCGTTTGTGGTCAGTGCGATTCTGTCTTTGATTTCACTTCCAATCATTATCGCGCTTACTGCGTAACAAAAAAAGCTCCCTTTACGGGGAGCTTTTTGCTTTAGGTTTGAAATTTGAACAGTGACAGCAGCGGTTTTTTTCTTGTTTTGGTTTTTTCGGAAGCAGCAGCAGTCTCGGGGATCGGCTGAGCGGTGAATTCTTTCATTTGCGAGGTCAGTGATTGCAGGTCTGCAAGAATATCATCGATTTCTCTGCGGTGCTGAAGCAGCTGGTAAGATACACCTTCATCGGCTTTTTGTTTCAGCTGGCGTTCCAGCTCCGAAATCCTTGCTATCAGTTCGTTTTCGTCCTGCCTTTGCTGTAAAAGGGTGTCCAGCTTTTGTTCAAGCTGCTCGATTCTTCGTTCTGTGTCGCCATTTGTTTTTTGGACAAGGAAGCCTGTGCGCTTTTTAGCGCTTTTCGGCAGATGAATATCCTGAATCGCCGTGCCTTCAGAGATTTGTTTTTGAACAGATTTTAGAACCTTCACGTCTTCTGCTGTGAACGAATAGTGTCCGAGCTCATTGCGTTCGGCAGGGAGATTCAGCTGCTTCACCCACCGCTGCACCGTTTTTGCGGAGACGCCGAGTTCACTTGCTACCATATTTGTATTCATGATCCCATACCTCCTTTTTAGCTAGGTATTCGACCATAGAATGCGGTTCCCTTCCCGTTAGACAAAACAAGAAAAGATTCGGCAAAGAAAGTGGGTATCTCCTTTTTTTCTTCAAAAAATATTATTGTTCATACAGTTCTAAAGGAAGCTGATCAGGATCAAAAAAGAAGGTGAAACGCTTGCCGGTCAGCGGATCTTTTCTGATTGGCTCTGTTTCAATTCCTTTTTCATGAAGCGCCTGAACCGCCTCATCCAAGCTGCTGACTGTAAAGGCGAGGTGACGCAGGCCTGCGGCTTCAGGCCGGGTTTGGCGTTCGGGCGGGTCGGGAAACGAGAACAGTTCAATGGCATACGAGCCGTTAAGCGACAAATCAAGCTTATAGGAGCCGCGCTCTTCGCGGTACGTTTCTTGAATCACCTGAAAACCAAGCTTATGTACGTAGAAAGCTTTCGATTTTTCGTAATCTGAACATATGATTGCAATATGATGTATGGATTTCAGCAACAATATCCCTCCTCGATTCCCAGTATAGCAGAGGAGGCTTTTAAAGCTGGGATTGAAATGCTTTTGACTGGGGTTAATCACTATACTATAATGAGAATGTTACGCACAGGAAAACAGAGGTGAAGACCGTGTTAGACCGTTTAAAATCAATCGAAGAACGATACGAAAAATTAAATGAGCTTTTAAGCGATCCAGAAGTAGTCAACGATCCGAAAAAGCTGAGAGAATATTCAAAAGAGCAATCTGATATACAAGAAACAGTTGACGTATATAGACAATACAGAGATGCGTCAGAACAGCTGGCTGATGCAAAAGCAATGCTTGAAGAGAAGCTGGACGCTGAGATGCGCGACATGGTGAAGGAAGAGATTTCTGAACTTCAGAAGGAAACGGAAACACTGTCAGAACGCTTGAAAGTGCTCTTGATCCCGAAAGATCCTAATGACGACAAAAACGTTATCATGGAGATTCGCGGAGCTGCAGGAGGCGAGGAAGCTGCTTTATTCGCTGGCAACCTGTACAGAATGTATTCCCGTTACGCTGAGCTTCAAGGCTGGAAGACTGAGGTCATGGAAGCGAATGTAACCGGAACAGGCGGCTACAAAGAGATCATCTTTATGATTACGGGAAGCGGCGCATATTCTAAACTCAAATATGAAAACGGCGCCCACCGCGTACAGCGTGTTCCGGAAACAGAATCGGGCGGACGTATCCATACATCCACTGCAACGGTAGCTTGTCTTCCTGAGGCGGAGGAGGTAGAGGTTGACATCCATGAGAAGGATATCCGCGTCGATACGTTTGCTTCAAGCGGACCGGGCGGACAAAGCGTCAACACAACAATGTCTGCCGTTCGTCTGACGCACTTGCCGACAGGTGTTGTTGTATCATGCCAGGATGAAAAATCTCAAATCAAGAACAAAGAAAAAGCAATGAAGGTTCTTCGTGCCAGAATCTATGATAAATTTCAGCAGGAAGCCCAGGCTGAATATGATCAAACACGGAAATCAGCAGTCGGATCTGGTGACCGTTCTGAACGTATCCGCACATACAACTTCCCGCAAAACCGTGTGACGGATCACAGAATCGGTTTGACGATTCAAAAGCTAGATCAGATTCTTGAAGGCAAACTTGACGAAGTGGTTGAAGCACTGATCGTAGAAGATCAGGCGAGCAAGCTTCAGCAGTCGGAAGGTTAAGATGAAGACGATATTCGAAGCCCTGAAATGGGCTTCTTCTTATTTAACCGAAGCGGGAAGAGAAGAAAATGCTGCCGAGCTGCTATTGCTTTATGATACTGGAATGGAGAGAAGCAGGCTGCTCGCCAGCTTGCAGGAACCGATTGGCGACGACGAACTGTATCGTTTTACGCGTCACGTCGAGATGCATAAAGAGGGCGTGCCGGTTCAATACATTATCGGAAAAGAGTTTTTTTACGGGCGGGAATTTATGGTGAATGATGATGTGCTGATCCCGCGGCCGGAAACAGAAGAGGTTGTCCTTCATTTGCTTGAAAAATATCGTAATGTCTTTTCTGAAGAAGACCGGCTCGAAGTCGTTGACGTTGGTACAGGGAGCGGCGCGATAGCCGTCACGCTTGCGCTTGAAAACCAAAGCTTTTCTGTGTCAGCAGTCGATATTTCGAAAGAGGCGCTGCAAGTCGCCTCTGCCAATGCAGAAAAACTTGGAGCGAATGTGCGCTTTTATCAGGGCGATCTGCTTGAGCCTTTTATTAAGGCGGGAAAAAAAGCAGATATCATTGTCTCGAACCCGCCATATATTTCAGAGGAAGAAATGGCTGATCTATCAGAAATTGTCCGTTTTCATGAGCCGCTGCACGCGCTCACTGATGGCGGAGACGGGCTGAAATTTTATAAGCGGTTTATGGAAGACATCCCGCTTGTCATGAAGGAGAAAGTATTTGTCGTTTTTGAAATCGGCTGGAAACAGGGGGCGGCGGTCAAAGACTTGATCCTCAAGGCGTTTAAGGATGCGGAAGTGGAAGTGCTGAAAGATATTAATGGAAAAGACAGAACCATATGCGCTCTGATTCATAAAAATAAATAAGCAGCTTGCCGGCGAGTGAATGGATCAAGCTGTTGAACACCAGCAAAGGGGATGTAAACATGAAAAAGGCCCTGACAGCAGGAATCCTGCTCATCGCGATTGAGAGCATGATTGGCACCATTTTTCCGCAGGCTCCTTCATATGAAGCGATTTTTGGCGTTGCGTCTCTCGTTTTAGTTGGGCTCGCGATCATCACATCGGGTTTGGCTGTAAGCGGAAGCGATCAGCGGGCAAACTACCATTCAGAAACCAAAGAAGGCCGTACATCACGTCTAAAAATGGCAGCCGCTTTTTTTGTTGCGGCGATACCTTCCATTCTATGTTATTTGCTTACGGTTTTGTTTTAATAAAAAAGGAAGCCTCTTAGGCTTCCTTTTTTTGCAATAAAACAGAGTCCCATATCCAATAGATAAGAGCTGTTAATACAGCGAAAAGATAGAAGGCTGTATTTTGAAACAGAGATTGTCCCGAAGGCTGAAGCACGCCGAAAATGATCGCGTTGGCAATAAAAGCAGCGGCAAGGTAATACAGCAGGTACAAAGGGCTGAACCGTTTCGGCTTTTTATTCATCATGATTTGAAGCGGCAGTGCGAAGATCAAATAAGGAAACAGAAAATAAAATGCCATTGTGATGAGAGCGGCAATAATAAATGAATGAATATAAATAACCGAATAAAGAACCGACATCGTGAATGCTGATAACAGCACTGTATAATTGTATTTCATCTTAAACCTCCTAAAACACTATCGTACCATAAATAAGATTAACAGCTTGCTAGATTTTTTTCACCCTGCACGTTTACCCCAGGTTCTCCTTGTCCATAATAGGGCTAGAAACAAAGCACGGAGAGGAACGGTGGGGACCGATGAAAAAAACAGTAATCATTTGTATATATATCTTTCTTTTATTATCCGGAGCGCTTGTAGGGCTTGCGAAAGAAGAGACGGCACAGCAATCGGAAAATCAGCCGGTGGTCATACCAGATCAGGCGATTCGTTTGAGAATATTGGCAAACAGCGATAGTGATCAAGACCAGCAATTAAAACGTCATATCAGAGATGCGGTGAATAAAGAAATCACAACTTGGGTAAAGGATATTACTTCTATTGAAGAAGCGCGTCGTGTGATTCGCTCAAAGCTGCCTGAAATCAAAGCGATTGCAAAGGAAACGATGGAGAAAGAAGGAGCGAATCAGTCGGTATCCGTTGATTTTGACAAAATCTCATTTCCGACAAAGCTTTACGGCAACATGGTTTATCCAGCCGGTGAGTATGAAGCGATTTTGATCACGCTTGGAAACGGCGACGGCGCCAACTGGTGGTGTGTGCTGTTCCCACCCCTCTGCTTTCTCGATTTTTCTAACGGGGAAGCCGTCAAAGAACAAGAAGATAAAGAAGCCTCAAAAAAGCAGACTGAAAAAGTGCTTGAGGACGTAACCGCTAAAGCAGAGAAAGCAAAAAAAGAAGAGAAAGAAGAGAAGGAAGACGGCACAGAAGTGAAATTCTTCTTAGTCGAATGGATTTCCGACCTTTTTTCCTAATCATCTGGTCTAAAAATAGATTTGCCTCATAGATTTGAAGAAAGAACGAAAAACGGGGTGAACGAATGTTTTATCAACTGCGGGTGGCAAGGGAAAAAGACGGAGAGGTGCTTCAGGAATTTTTAAAACAGGCGAAAACCAGCTATGAAGGCGTGAAAGAAGGCTTCACTCAATTTCTTATGCTAGAGGACAATGAGAAAAACATTGCCGGCTGCCTCGGAATTGAAAAAATAAGCTGTGACCAGGGGCTGCTGCGGTCGCTGGTCATATCGGACAAGCTTCACCAAGGCCATATTGTCACGCTTTTTCAAAGCATGGAGGTGCTGTGCGAAAAGCATCAAATCAAAACCGTATATCTAGTAGCGAATCAGCTTTCCTCTGCGGACTTTCTGACGGCCATGGGATTTGAAAGAGCTGAAAGTGTACCGGAAGAACTGTTCTCTTCTGATCATTTCTGTGAATCGCGGCAAACAGAAGGGGCCGTTTTGATGAAAAAAACGTCTGGATAAATGCAGTTTATACACATACTTATCCACTTCTTTATTAGCGTTGTCCACAATTTGTGGATAACGCTTGTTTTATTACAGGACATCTTTTATACTTTCAAAAGGATTACACGCGTAAAACAATCGTTTTATTGTTGTGAATAAGGAGTTTGGTCAGAAATGAAAACGAAAAGATGGTTTGTGGATGTAACTGACGAGTTATCCACAAATGATCCACAAATTGCACAAGCAGCCGCTTTGCTTCGAGAAAATGAGGTCGTTGCCTTTCCGACAGAAACGGTATATGGCCTAGGCGCAAACGCGAAAAATACGGATGCCGTCCAAAAAATATATGAGGCAAAAGGGCGGCCGAGCGATAATCCCTTGATTGTCCACATCGCGGATATCAGCCAGCTTGAGGATTTAACGGGCCCAGCGCCGGAAAAGGCGAAAACATTGATGAAGCGGTTTTGGCCGGGAGCACTTACGCTCATTCTGCCTTGCAAACCCGGTGCGCTTTCACCTCGTGTAACGGCAGGTCTTGAAACCGTTGCTATTAGAATGCCGGATCATCCGCTTGCCCTTGCATTGATTCGTGAATCGGGGCTGCCGATTGCAGCACCGAGCGCCAATCTATCAGGCAAGCCAAGTCCCACAAAAGCGGGGCATGTGGCTCACGACTTGGATGGCCGCATAGCCGGTATTATGGATGGAGGCCCTACCGGAATCGGAGTCGAATCAACCGTGCTTTCATGTGAGGGCGACGTCCCTGTTCTCCTGCGCCCGGGCGGCATTACGAAGGAACAAATTGAAGCGGTGATCGGACCGATCCATGTGGATAAAGGGCTCAGCGACCAAAATGAGAAGCCGATTTCTCCAGGAATGAAATATACACATTATGCGCCGACAGCGCCGCTTGCCATTTGCGAAGGCAGCCCAGAGCGCATGCAGCACCTCATTCAAGAATATCAACAGGGCGGAAAACGGGTCGGTGTCCTGACAACAGAAGAAAACGCGGGCGTTTATTCCGCTGATTATGTAAAGAGCTGCGGAAGACGTGCTCAGCTTGAGACTGTTGCGGCAGGGCTGTATGATGCTTTACGCAGCTTTGATGAGAATTATGTGGATGTTATTATCTCGGAATCCTTTCCGGACACAGGTGTCGGTCTCGCCATTATGAACAGGCTGATGAAAGCCGCCGGAGGAAGAGTGATTCGCTGAAAGCAGTCGGATGTTCTAACCCTTTTTGGACACGCATAGGCTAAAAAAGCGGGGCGTGTCCAAGGGGGTTATTTATGTATGTCGGATTTGTTTATAGGCGAACTGATGACATTAAGCATCATGGCGTTTGCTTTAGGGATGGATGCTTTTTCTGTCGGCCTTGGAATGGGCATGGTCAAACTCAGAAAGAAGCAGATATTCTATATCGGTTTCATCATCGGCCTTTTTCACGTTATCATGCCTCTCGCGGGGATGGCGGCCGGTAACATGCTGTCAGGGCTCCTCGGCGTGTTAGCGGTTTATATCGGAGGGGCGCTGCTTTTTGTTCTTGGGGTTCAAATGCTTATGGCTTCTTTTAAACAGTCAGAAGAACGATTGATGTCGCCGGCAGGGCCGGGCTTATTGCTGTTTGCCGTCGGCGTCAGCCTTGACAGCTTTTCCGTCGGCTTGAGCTTGGGAATATACGGCTCGCATCCGCTCCTCACAATCACCCTTTTTGGGCTGTTCAGCATGATGCTGACATGGCTTGGCCTTTTGGTCGGAAAACAAGTGCAGTCATGGCTTGGCACATACAGCGAAGCGCTCGGGGGCATCATATTAATCGTATTCGGCCTAAAGCTGCTATTGCCAATTTAATATACCAATAAAAGAAACGAAGTCGCCGTTTCTTTTTTCTTCATATATAATAGAAAAAAATAAGGGGTGACTGACTTGGATATTATTTTTGTCTGTACTGGAAATACGTGCCGCAGCCCGATGGCTGAGGCGCTTTTTAAATCAATTGCAGAAACGGAAGGGCTGAATGTCAGTGTACGTTCGGCAGGCGTGTTTGCTTCGCCTAATGGGAGAGCGACGCCTCATGCAGTCGAAGCGCTGTTTGAAAAACACATTGCCCTAAATCATGTGTCTTCTCCATTAACTGAAGAACATATGGAATCGGCAGATTTGGTTCTGGCTATGACGCATCAGCACAAACAGATCATTGCCAGCCAATTTGGACGTTATCGTGATAAAGTGTTTACATTAAAAGAATATGTCACAGGCAGCCATGGGGATGTTATCGATCCGTTCGGCGGCTCAATTGACATCTATAAACAAACGCGAGATGAGCTTGAAGAACTTCTTCGGCAGCTGGCAAAACAGCTGAAAAAAGAAGGCAGGTAAGTTGCCAGAATATCTGCAAACAGGTCATTTGCAAATCCTGCGTGAAGGAGTAGAATATAGTGAAAAGCACATCATATGGTGTGAATCAAAGAGCGGACAGGCTGCGCGGTCAATAAAGCGGGCGGGCCGCATCACACACGCTGGGAGGAAAAGCAGATGAAAGTAGCCATTGCATCGGACCATGGCGGCGTTCACATTCGAAATGAAATCAAAGATTTAATGGACGAATTGCAAATTGAATATATTGATATGGGCTGCGACTGCGGCAGCGGCTCTGTCGATTATCCGGATTATGCTTTTCCGGTGGCCGAAAAAGTGGTTAGCGGCGAAGTTGACAGAGGAATTTTAATTTGCGGGACAGGCATCGGCATGAGCATTTCCGCAAATAAAGTAAAAGGGGTTCGCTGCGCGCTGGCGCACGATACCTTCAGCGCCAAGGCGACGAGGGAGCATAATGACACAAACATCCTTGCGATGGGTGAACGGGTGATCGGCCCTGGTCTGGCTCGGGAAATCGCAAAAATCTGGCTGACCACTGAGTTTACCGGGGGAAGACACCAAACGCGTATTGGAAAAATCTCAGATTATGAAGAGAAAAACCTGTAGGGGTGCTGTTTAATGAATGAGATGAAACAAACGTGGAAGGCGATGCTGTCTGAGTTTCAGGAACAAGCTGAATTGAAACAAGATCAGCTTTTCGTCCTTGGATGCAGCACGAGTGAAGTGGCCGGCAGCCGGATCGGCACATCGGGGAGTGTAGACATTGCAGAAAGCATCTTCAGCGGACTTGCCGAGCTTCGGGAAAAAACGGGAATCCATCTCGCGTTTCAATGCTGCGAGCATTTGAACAGAGCGCTTGTTGTCGAAGCAGACACGGCCCGGCTGTTCAGGCTTCCAACCGTTTCTGCCGTGCCCGTTCCAAAAGCGGGAGGCGCGATGGCGTCCTATGCGTTTAACCAGATGAAGTCTCCTGTTCTTGTTGAAACCATTCAGGCTGACGCAGGAATCGATATAGGCGATACGTTTATCGGCATGCATCTGAAGCCGGTGGCTGTCCCTGTGCGTGTCTCTCAAAACAGCCTCGGTTCAGCCCATGTGACATTCGCGCGTACACGGCCGAAACTAATCGGCGGAGTGCGGGCGGTTTATGATTGCGAATGAAAGGACTGCATGGCCAGTCTTTTCTTTTATTTTAAGACAGTGATATAAATTCCGAACTTTAAATTAAATTTAAGTTATCATTATTCGTTTTTACCAATAAAAATTTAGATTTTTTAAAAATAATCTTTTACATCAGCCTTAAAAACCATGTACAATAGTGATGGTAAAACAAAGAACAGGATACGGATAGGAGAGGATCTCGCTGATGAAACATTTACCTGCGCAAGACGAACAAGTGTTTAACGCCATTAAAAATGAGCGTGAACGCCAACAGACTAAGATCGAATTGATTGCTTCTGAGAACTTTGTAAGTGAAGCGGTTATGGAAGCACAAGGATCTGTTTTGACAAATAAATACGCAGAAGGATATCCGGGCAAACGCTACTACGGCGGATGCGAGCACGTCGATGTCGCTGAAGATATCGCTCGTGACCGCGCGAAGGAAATCTTTGGAGCGGAGCATGTAAACGTTCAGCCGCATTCAGGCGCACAAGCAAATATGGCAGTGTACTTCACGATTTTGGAGCAAGGCGATACTGTACTTGGGATGAACCTCTCCCACGGCGGCCATTTAACACACGGAAGCCCAGTCAACTTCAGCGGTGTTCAATATAACTTTGTTGAGTACGGCGTAGATAAAGAAACTCAATATATTGATTACGATGACGTGCGTGAAAAAGCCCTCGCTCATAAACCAAAGCTTATCGTAGCAGGAGCAAGTGCGTATCCTCGTACAATCGACTTTAAGAAATTCCGTGAAATTGCTGATGAAGTCGGCGCTTACTTCATGGTGGATATGGCGCATATCGCAGGACTTGTTGCGGCAGGCCTTCATCCAAACCCGGTTCCTTATGCTGATTTCGTTACAACAACAACACATAAAACACTTCGCGGTCCTCGCGGCGGTATGATCCTTTGCCGTGAAGAGTTTGGCAAGAAAATTGATAAATCAATCTTCCCTGGCATTCAAGGCGGCCCGCTGATGCACGTTATTGCCGCAAAAGCTGTTTCATTCGGCGAAGTATTGCAGGACGATTTCAAAACATATGCACAAAACGTCATTTCAAACGCGAAACGTTTGGCTGAAGCGTTAACGAAAGAGGGCATCCAGCTTGTTTCAGGCGGAACTGACAACCACCTTATCCTTGTTGACCTTCGTTCTCTCGGACTGACTGGTAAGGTTGCAGAGCACGTACTTGATGAAATCGGTATTACATCTAACAAAAACGCGATTCCATACGATCCTGAAAAACCTTTCGTTACAAGCGGTATCCGTCTTGGTACAGCTGCTGTAACCAGCCGCGGTTTTGACGGAGACGCATTGGAAGAAGTCGGTGCTATCATTGCGCTTGCATTGAAAAACCACGAAGATGAAGGGAAACTTGAAGAAGCAAGACAGCGTGTAGCTGCTCTGACTGATAAATTTCCTTTATATAAAGAATTAGATTATTAAGATCCAAAAAACCCGCTTGGGGCTTTATGCCAGGCGGGTTTTTTGACGATGTTCTTGAAACTCAATGTCTTTTTTTGTAGAATCAATAGAAGTGTGTAATTGTTGATGGGACAATAAAAAAGGAGCTGAAACACAGTATGGGAAAGGTTTATGTATTTGATCATCCTTTAATTCAGCACAAGCTGACATATATACGGAATGAAAATACAGGTACGAAGGATTTTAGAGAGTTAGTAGATGAAGTAGCCACACTTATGGCATTTGAAATTACCCGCGATCTTCCTTTGGAAGAAGTGGACATCAATACACCGGTTCAGGCTGCAAAATCGAAAGTCATCTCAGGGAAAAAACTCGGAGTGGTTCCTATCCTAAGAGCAGGATTGGGAATGGTTGACGGCATTTTAAAGCTGATTCCCGCTGCAAAAGTGGGGCATGTCGGCCTTTACCGTGATCCTGAAACCTTAAAACCCGTGGAATACTATGTCAAGCTTCCTTCTGATGTGGAAGAGCGTGAATTCATCGTGGTTGACCCGATGCTCGCTACAGGCGGTTCCGCAGTTGAAGCCATTCACAGCCTCAAAAAACGCGGTGCGAAAAATATCCGTTTCATGTGTCTTGTAGCAGCGCCGGAGGGTGTGGAAGAATTGCAGAAGCATCATTCGGACGTTGATATTTACATCGCGGCGCTTGATGAAAAATTAAACGAAAAAGGCTATATTGTTCCAGGTCTCGGAGACGCGGGAGACCGCATGTTTGGAACAAAATAAAAAAGAAAACCCCAAAATAAAGGGGGTTCTTTTTTTATCCAGTTTTTTGATATTCGGTCAATTTGTATACAATTATAGGTGAAAATGTGAACATTCTGTGGAGACGTAAAGTATAAAAAGTTTTTTAACTTTAAACAGATTGACACATGTTAGGGGCTATTGTATGCTAAACGAGGGTATTATGAGAAGGTTTTCATAGCTTTCATTATAGTCCTCATCCCCAATGTAAATCCTCTCAGCAAACCCGTATTATGAGGATTTATTTAAGCGAATGAAACAGCATCCCTGCAAGGCTTGCGGATGAATGATTTTTTCGAACAGGCCCGTTTTTTGCCGATCAAAAAAGGTCTTCTACTAAGGGTTAACCGCTGATTTTTGCCGTATCCAAGCTATACATTATTTTTTCATCAGGAGACAGATAATTGATGGACGATCCCAAGCTTACATTTAGCAGACAACGCAAATATTTATTGTTCATTTTGGCAGTGTATGTACTGGGTTATGGTTTAACAGCGTATAAAACCGTTTTTTTAGGCCTTATTCTGGGAACTGTTTTCAGTTTGTTTAATTTTTTACTGCTCGTCAGGAGAATGAATGCTTTTGACAGAGCTGTTGAGAAAGGAAAGTCCATACGATCTCTCGGGAGCGCAGCGCGGTGGTGCAATGCGATTCTTGCTGTGGCTGTCGCCTATAAAAATCCCGAATATTTTCATATGGCAAGTACAGTTATTGGATTAATGACAATATACCCTGTCATTATGATAGATTCCTTTATCCAGCTTAAACGTTCATCAATGGAAGAGAGGTGAAAACCCTTTGAATCATGGTTACAGAACTATAGAATTTCTAGGTCTTACTTTTAATCTGACAAACATTCTGATGATTACTGTGGCGAGTGTGATTGTTTTATTGATTGCTATATTAACGACAAGAACGCTTTCGATCCGTCCTGGAAAAGCCCAGAACTTTATGGAATGGATTGTTGATTTCGTCCGCAATATTATTGGCAGTACAATGGATTTAAAAACAGGGGCTAACTTCTTGGCACTTGGTGTCACATTGCTGATGTACATATTTGTGTCGAATATGCTGGGGCTGCCGTTTTCTATTACAATCGGACATGAGCTCTGGTGGAAGTCTCCGACAGCGGATCCTGCCATTACATTAACGCTAGCCGTGATGGTTGTTGCTTTAACCCACTACTATGGTGTGAAGATGAAAGGGCTCAAGGAATATTCCAAAGACTATTTGAGACCTGTGCCATTCATGCTCCCGATGAAAATCATCGAAGAGTTTGCGAATACGCTGACTCTCGGTTTGCGGCTTTATGGTAACATCTTCGCCGGAGAAATTCTTCTCGGCCTGCTTGCAGGATTAGCGACAAGTCACTATTCGCAAAGCGTGGCTCTCGGTCTTGTCGGTACAGTCGGCGCGATTCTGCCGATGCTGGCATGGCAAGCATTCAGTTTATTTATTGGTGCCATCCAGGCATTTATCTTTACGATGCTGACGATGGTGTACATGTCTCATAAAATCAGTCATGATCATTAAAACATTATATCCAAACGGATAACATTTTAAAGGAGGAACTTTTTCATGAATTTAATAGCAGCTGCGATCGCAATTGGTTTAGGCGCACTTGGTGCAGGTATTGGTAACGGTTTGATTGTTTCACGTACGGTAGAGGGGATTGCCCGTCAACCGGAAGCAGGTAAAGAACTAAGAACTCTTATGTTCATGGGTATCGCATTAGTTGAAGCCCTTCCTATTATCGCTGTCGTTATCGCATTCTTAGCGTTCTTTGGCTAAGCATAAAAGCCTTATATGAACTAAAAATGGCGAAGATCATTCCAAGAGAACCTTCGCCATTGCTTTATGTCTGATAAGCATCCCGCCTTGCCGGCTGAAAAGAGACAAGTGCGGCTGCTGGATCAGCAAAGAAAAACCTGCAGAAGGGAGTTGCCGTAGTAGATGTCTCAATTACCACTTGAACTAGGATTGTCGTTTAACGGCGGAGATATCCTGTTCCAACTGTTAGCTATGTTAATCTTATTAGCGCTTCTGAAGAAATACGCTTTAGGGCCGCTATTAAACATAATGAAACAGCGTGAAGACCACATCGCTGGAGAAATTACGTCTGCTGAAGAAAAAAATAAAGAAGCGCAGCAGCTGATTGAAGAGCAGCGCGTTCTTTTAAAAGAAGCAAGACAGGAATCCCAAACTCTTATCGAAAACGCAAAGAAACTGGGAGAGAAGCAAAAAGAAGAGATTATTCAGGCTGCACGTGCAGAATCTGAACGTCTGAAAGAAGCAGCAAGAACTGAAATCGTGAAGGAAAAAGAACAGGCGGTTTCTGCTCTCCGTGAGCAAGTAGCGTCTCTTTCTGTCATGATTGCGTCGAAAGTGATCGAAAAAGAACTGGATGAACAAGCTCAAGAGAAATTAATCCAGGACTATCTTAAAGAGGTAGGAGAAAGCCGATGAGTGGATCAGCTGTCTCTAAACGATATGCATCAGCTCTTTTTGATATAGCCAATGAGTCTGCTCAGCTGAATCAAGTAGAAGAAGAGCTAATTGTTGTAAAACAAGTATTTCAAAATGAAAAAGCGCTTAATGATGTGTTAAACCATCCGAAGGTGCCGGCTGCGAAGAAAAAAGAGCTGATTCAACATGCATTTGGCTCTTTGTCACAGTCCGTACTCAATACGATTTTTCTTTTGATTGACCGCCATCGTGCCGCGATTGTCCCTGAGCTCACAGATGAGTTTATCAAACTCGCAAATGTGGCCCGTCAAACAGAAGACGCTATCGTATATTCAGTGAAACCGCTGACGGATGCAGAAATGTTACCATTATCACAAGTGTTTGCAAAAAAAGCCGGAGTCGCTTCATTGAGAATCAGAAATGAAGTGCAGACGGATTTAATAGGCGGCATTAAAGTCCGCATTGGAAACCGGATTTATGACGGCAGCGTAAGCGGGAAGCTTCAGCGCATCGAACGTCAATTAGCCGGAGAAAATCGATAGAAGGGGTGAAACCTAAGTGAGCATCAAAGCTGAAGAGATTAGCACACTGATAAAACAGCAAATACAAAATTATCAATCTGATATTGAAGTTCAAGACGTAGGTACAGTCATCCAAGTCGGTGACGGTATTGCTCGTGTGCACGGCCTTGACAACTGTATGGCCGGTGAACTTGTCGAATTTTCAAACGGTGTTTTGGGTATGGCTCAAAACCTTGAAGAATCAAACGTAGGTATCGTCATCTTAGGACCTTTCAGTGAGATCCGTGAGGGAGACGAAGTAAAAAGAACAGGCCGCATCATGGAGGTCCCTGTTGGTGAAGAGTTAATCGGCCGTATCGTAAATCCGCTAGGCCAGCCGGTAGACGGACTTGGCCCGATCCTGACAAGCAAAACTCGTCCGATCGAAAGCCCTGCGCCAGACGTTATGGACCGTAAATCCGTTCATGAACCGCTTCAAACCGGTATCAAAGCGATCGATGCACTGATTCCAATCGGACGCGGCCAGCGTGAGCTGATCATCGGCGACCGTCAAACAGGTAAAACTTCTGTTGCGATCGATGCGATCCTAAACCAAAAAGACCAAGACATGATCTGCGTATATGTTGCGATCGGTCAAAAAGAATCAACAGTCCGCGGCGTAGTAGAAACATTGCGTAAACACGGCGCGCTTGATTATACAATTGTTGTAACGGCGTCTGCGTCACAGCCGGCACCGCTTCTGTACCTGGCACCGTATGCTGGGGTTACAATGGCAGAAGAATTTATGTACAGCGGCAAGCATGTTCTTGTTGTATATGATGATCTTTCTAAACAAGCAGCTGCTTACCGTGAGCTGTCCTTGCTTCTTCGCCGTCCGCCAGGCCGTGAAGCGTTCCCTGGGGATGTATTCTATCTTCATTCCCGTCTGCTTGAGCGTGCAGCAAAGCTTAGCGACGCGAAAGGCGCAGGATCAATTACAGCTCTGCCGTTCGTAGAAACACAAGCCGGAGATATCTCTGCTTATATTCCGACGAACGTCATTTCCATCACCGACGGACAGATCTTCCTGCAATCTGATTTGTTCTTCTCAGGCGTACGTCCAGCGATCAACGCCGGATTGTCTGTATCCCGTGTCGGCGGCTCAGCGCAAATCAAAGCGATGAAAAAAGTATCAGGTACTTTGCGTCTTGACCTTGCGTCATACCGTGAGCTGGAAGCATTCGCTCAATTCGGTTCTGACCTCGACCAAGCGACTCAGGCAAAACTGAACCGCGGTGCGCGTACAGTTGAAGTGCTGAAGCAGGATCTGAACAAGCCGCTTCCGGTTGAAAACCAAGTAGCCATTCTTTATGCGCTGACAAAAGGATATCTTGATGATATTCCTGTGGCGGATATCAGACGTTTTGAAGAAGAGTACTACATGTACCTTGACCAAAACCATAGAGACCTGCTTGACGGAATTGCGAAAACAGGAAACCTTCCTGCTGATGAAGACTTCAAAGCTGCAATCGAAGGCTTCAAACGTACATTTGCACCAAGCAACTAACTCGAATGCTGATGAGAGAAAAAGGTTCTCTTTTTCTCTCTTTTTACGCAGATGAAGAGAAAAGGTGGTGAAATCTTTGGCCTCATTACGCGATATTAAGTCAAGGATCACGTCAACGAAAAAAACGAGCCAGATTACAAAAGCCATGCAGATGGTATCTGCGGCTAAGCTGAATCGTGCTGAAAACAATGCAAAATCATTTGTGCCATATATGGATAAAATCCAAGAGGTTGTGTCAAACGTCGGGAGAGTTTCCGGCAACGTGAAGCATCCGATGCTTCTCAGCAGAGAAGTGAAAAAAACGGCATACCTTGTCATTACGTCTGACCGCGGTCTTGCCGGCGCTTTTAACAGTTCGGTTTTACGAAGTGCTTATCAGGCCATGCAGGAACGTCATCAGTCTAAGGATGAGTATGCGGTGATTGCCATCGGAAGAGTGGGCCGTGATTTCTTTAGGAAGCGTGAGATTCCGATCATTTCCGAGTTAACAGGGCTTGGAGATGAAGTAACGTTTACAGAAATTAAGGATCTTGCCCGTCAAACGATCCAAATGTTTATAGACGGTGCGTTTGATGAACTGCACCTTGTTTATAACCATTTTGTCAGCGCCATTTCTCAAGAAGTAACGGAGAAAAAACTTCTGCCGTTATCTGATTTGGGCAGCAGCGGCGGAAAAAGAACGGCGTCTTATGAATTTGAACCATCTGAAGAGGAGGTTCTGGAGGTTTTGCTTCCTCAATATGCAGAAAGCTTAATCTTCGGTGCGCTTCTTGACAGTAAAGCAAGTGAGCACGCTGCAAGAATGACGGCGATGAAAAATGCGACGGACAACGCGAAGGAACTTATCGATTCACTTTCGCTTTCATACAACCGCGCTCGCCAAGCAGCCATCACACAAGAAATTACGGAAATTGTCGGCGGAGCAGCCGCTTTAGAATAGGAAGATTTTGTCAGGAGGGATAGCGATGAAGAAAGGACGCGTTAGCCAGGTATTAGGACCGGTCGTCGACGTGCGTTTTGAAGACGGTCACTTGCCTGAAATTTATAATGCGATTAAAATTTCACAGCCAGCTGCAAGTGAAAACGAAGTAGGTATTGATTTAACGCTTGAGGTCGCTCTTCATTTAGGTGATGATACAGTACGTACAATCGCAATGGCATCTACGGATGGTGTTCAGCGCGGTATGGAAGCTGTAGATACAGGAGCGCCAATCTCAGTACCGGTTGGTGATGTAACACTCGGACGTGTATTTAACGTTCTCGGAGAAAATATTGATTTGAATGAGCCGGTTCCTGCGGATGCGAAAAAGGATCCGATTCACAGACAGGCGCCATCATTCGATCAGCTTTCAACAGAAGTTGAAATTCTTGAAACAGGTATTAAAGTTGTTGACTTGCTTGCTCCTTACATCAAGGGCGGTAAAATCGGATTGTTCGGCGGTGCCGGTGTAGGTAAAACCGTATTAATCCAGGAATTAATCAACAACATCGCGCAAGAGCATGGCGGTATCTCTGTATTCGCCGGCGTAGGAGAGCGTACTCGTGAAGGGAACGACCTTTTCTATGAAATGAGTGACTCTGGCGTAATCAACAAAACAGCCATGGTATTCGGACAAATGAACGAGCCGCCGGGCGCACGTATGCGTGTTGCTTTGACAGGCCTTACAATGGCTGAGCACTTCCGTGATGTACAAGGACAGGACGTACTGTTCTTCATCGATAACATTTTCCGTTTCACACAAGCGGGTTCTGAGGTTTCAGCCCTTCTTGGCCGTATGCCTTCAGCGGTTGGTTATCAGCCGACGCTTGCAACTGAAATGGGTCAGCTCCAAGAGCGTATCACGTCTACGAACGTTGGATCAGTTACATCTATCCAGGCGATCTACGTGCCTGCCGATGACTACACTGACCCAGCGCCGGCGACAACGTTCGCTCACTTGGATGCGACAACAAACCTTGAGCGTAAATTAACTGAAATGGGTATTTACCCTGCGGTTGATCCGTTGGCATCTACATCACGCGCCCTTGCTCCTGAAATTGTTGGAGAAGAGCATTATGCTGTTGCACGTGAAGTACAGTCAACGCTTCAGCGTTACAAAGAGCTTCAAGATATCATTGCGATTCTCGGTATGGATGAATTAAGTGATGAAGACAAGCTTGTCGTTCAACGCGCACGCCGTATCCAGTTCTTCCTTTCTCAAAACTTCCACGTGGCTGAACAGTTCACTGGACAAAAAGGTTCTTACGTGCCTGTAAAAGAGACGGTACAAGGCTTCAAAGAAATCTTAGCCGGTAAATACGACCATCTTCCAGAAGATGCGTTCCGTCTTGTAGGCCGTATCGAAGAAGTTGTTGAGAAAGCAAAAGAAATGGGTGTAGAAGTTTAATCTGGTCCTAGGAGGGTAAAAGCATGAAGACCGTTAAAGTCAATATCGTTACTCCCGACGGCCCAGTATACGATGCGGATATCGAAATGGTGAGTGTGAGAGCCGAAAGCGGCGATCTCGGTATTTTGCCAGGTCATATTCCAACCGTGGCTCCTCTTAAAATCGGCGCTGTCCGTCTGAAAAAAGACGGACAGACTGAAATGGTTGCCGTCAGCGGCGGATTTGTAGAAGTCCGTCCTGATCAGGTCACCATCCTAGCCCAGGCTGCCGAGACAGCGGAAGGCATCGATAAAGAGCGCGCTGAAGCTGCACGCCAGCGGGCGCAGGAGCGTTTGAATTCTCAATCAGATGATACTGACATTCGTCGGGCTGAGCTTGCGTTACAGCGGGCTTTGAACAGATTGGATGTAGCAGGGAAATAAGAAAAAAATCCTTCTCTTTATGAGAAGGATTTTTTTTATGAACGCACTAGAGAATCAAACAGCGACAGCAGCGGGCGATCCTCTTTTTGGCGCAAGTATAAACCATCACAGGTATTCATGGTATTCCACGATTTGCGATGTCTTCTAAAGCCCAGTGTATAAGCGCCGTCTTTATACGGATAAGGTTTTACAACCCATTCAGCATCTTCATGGTGGGCAATCACGCAATCTATAAGATAAACACTGATCATTTTCTCGAATTCTTCAATAGGAAGATTCCAATCAGCAAGCAAAAGCTCTTGTATACTTTGAAAATAGAGGTTTTCCAGCTCTTCAAGGCTTTCTCTCGTATAGGTAAGAGAAATGTTAAAAAACTGACACAATTCATTCAGTTCTTCAATCTGTGACTGTCTATAATCATAATAGAATGCAATTGCTTCCCATTCCTGTTCAAAAATTGGCAGGTCCTCACCATATTGCTTTTCAGGCTGAAAAAAAGAATGATTCACATTTGCCAGCTCCTTTCCAATAAAGTATATCATGTAAAAGAATCACACTTTAAGTGGGGGTTAGCCCTAGATTTGGCTGATTATTCCGTTCTGTATAAAATGTATCATCTTTATCTGCGCTTCTTATATAATAAGAAAGGGTATGAGCGCAGAGAAAGGAGTGTAATAGATGAGTGTATTGGGACAGCAGGCTGCAATCGGCATTGTCGTTCACCTGATTTTTATAGCAGTGACTTGGTGGGCGCTGCAAGCCGTCAATATAGATCCGTTAATCAAAAAAGGCAAAGTCGTGCAGGCAAGACTCCTGATGATTTTGCTGACAATCGCTATTGGAACGGCGGTTGCGAATTTCTTTTTAGATTACCTCAATTATTCACAGCAGCTTCCCTATCTATTTTAATAGGTTTTGACTATCGTCATCATGGGAATGGTTGGAGGAAGCGGGGTTGAAGCTATAGCTCGAGTTTTGACGAAGATTTTTACGTATGGCGCCTCTTGCCTCCGGTAAAACTGGGGATAAGGGGGAGAGATAAACATGAAGAAAAAACAAGTAAGCCACGCCATTATGATTTCCGTCATGTTAAGCTTCGTCATTGCTGTTTTCCATACCATTCATGCGAGTGAATTAACGCCGTTGGCACAAATAGCAGAGGGGATGGAACGCCAAGATGTGTCAATAGATAAGTGGACATTGCATGCAAAACAAAACATGTCACTGACCGAAAAAGAATTTGATCAAAAAGTGCAACGTTTAAAATCAGAGTATCGTCAATATGATTGGACGATTGCACAGGAAGATAAAGTCGTAAAGGCAATTGGCACATATACTGACAAAAAAAATCGCACTTCTTTTAGACTGCAGCTTGTCACAACCCTCAAAAAACACAACCCAACTTCGTATTTATTATATGAGCAAATGAGTCTTGAGACACCGGATAGCTGGAATAATACATATGAACAGTTTGAACGGGAGACACTTGGGATATTCCAAGAAAAAGTAGTTATTTTTACTTGTCTAAATGGTCATTTAGATGATAATATGAATATTGTTTTGCAAAAAAAAGCAAATCAGTTATTAAATGAATTTCAAGCAAGATCAGTAGAACATGTAGTTGAGCCAAATTTCGTTTCTATTTCTGCGTTTACAGATGAGTGGGAAGAGTACATTATGACCTCGAAACATAAGATGAATTTGCAAATTGCACTTAGAAGTGCAGGAATGGGCGGAAAACATACCGTTACGGTTGGCACACCAATCGTTACGACTGAATATTAATATAGAGAATTTAGGGACGCGGAGGGGAATACCTTGGAAAAAATCATCGTCCGCGGCGGTCAGAAGTTAAACGGCACAGTCAAAGTTGAAGGCGCTAAAAATGCCGTTTTACCTGTTATCGCTGCATCTTTATTAGCAAGTGAAGAAAAAAGCGTAATTTGTGATGTACCTACGCTCTCCGATGTATATACAATTAACGAAGTGTTGCGTCATTTAGGAGCAGATGTGCATTTTGAGAATAATGAAGTGACTGTGAATGCTTCATACGCTTTGCAAACTGAAGCACCTTTTGAATATGTTCGTAAAATGCGTGCGTCTGTGCTTGTCATGGGGCCGCTTCTTGCGCGTACAGGTCATGCAAGAGTTGCGCTTCCGGGTGGATGCGCAATTGGTTCCAGACCGATTGATCAGCATTTAAAAGGTTTTGAAGCAATGGGCGCTGAAATCAAAGTCGGTAATGGCTTCATTGAAGCTGAAGTAAAAGGCCGACTGCAAGGCGCAAAAATTTATCTGGACTTCCCAAGTGTAGGAGCTACAGAGAACCTGATTATGGCAGCTGCTTTAGCTGAAGGAACAACAACGCTGGAAAACGTGGCAAAAGAACCCGAAATCGTTGATTTAGCAAACTATATCAACGGCATGGGCGGAAAAATCCGCGGAGCTGGCACCGGCACCATCAAAATTGAAGGAGTCGAAAAGCTTCACGGCGTAAAACACCATATTATTCCTGACCGTATTGAAGCGGGCACATTTATGGTTGCTGCTGCAATCACTGAAGGAAACGTATTAGTAAAAGGAGCGGTTCCTGAGCACCTTACCTCTTTAATCGCAAAAATGGAAGAGATGGGTGTAACAATTAAGGATGAAGGTGAAGGCCTGCGTGTCATCGGCCCGAAAGAACTGAAACCGATTGATATCAAAACAATGCCTCACCCAGGCTTCCCGACTGATATGCAGTCACAAATGATGGCGCTTCTGCTTCGTGCAAGCGGCACAAGCATGATTACAGAAACTGTTTTTGAAAACCGTTTTATGCATGCGGAAGAATTCCGCCGTATGAATGGTGATATCAAGATTGAAGGACGTTCTGTCATCATTAACGGTCCTGTACAGCTTCAGGGAGCTGAAGTTGCAGCGACTGATTTGCGTGCAGGTGCAGCGCTGATTCTTGCGGGGTTAGTGGCTGAAGGTCATACACGTGTTACTGAACTGAAGCACTTAGACCGCGGTTACGTTGGTTTCCATAAGAAGCTTGCCGCTCTGGGCGCAGACATCGAACGTGTAAATGATGAGTCTGCTTCTGAGCAAGAGAATAAAGAAGTCGTTTCTGACTTAAATGCATAAACTTACTTGAAAATCAGTATGTCACTCTGGCATACTGGTTTTTTATTTTTTGTGTATTATCATCATTATGCGCAAAATAGCAAAAAAGAATACGTAAATGACAAATAAAGTTTCTGTCCAAAACGAGAGTCATATTAGCTTGTCCCTGCCCATAGACTAGACTAGAGTCGAATCCCGAGCAGGAGGCAGCTGAATATGAAACAATTCGCAATCACACTATCCGTACTATGTGCATTGATTCTCTTGGTTCCCACCCTTTTGGTTATACCGTTCCAGCATAATAAGGAAGCGGGGGCCAGTGTAGAATCAGAAAAGACAGCAGTCAGCACGAAACCAGCATCGAAAGGAGCAGAAACATTGAAGACATCACCTGTTTCTATTCCCGTCTATCGAACCGCAAATCAATCCGTAGAAAACATTCCGCTTGAAGAGTATGTGATTGGAGTCGTCGCCTCCGAAATGCCGGCAACCTTTAAACCTGAAGCGCTGAAAGCCCAGGCCCTCGCCGCCAGAACATTTATTGTCAGACTGATGGTGTCAAATTCAGCGGTTGAGGCCCCTAAAGGTTCACTGGTGGATGATACACAGATGTTCCAGGTGTATAAAAACAAAGCGGAGCTAAAAAAGCAGTGGGGCACAAGCTATGAAGCAAAACTGAAGAAAATCACAGATGCGGTTGCCAGTACGCAAGGCAAAATCCTAACGTACAACAACCAGCCGATTGAAGCCTCCTTTTTCTCCACAAGCAATGGCTACACAGAGAATGCAGAAGCTTATTGGACAAGTGCTATCCCATATTTAAAAAGTGTCAAAAGCCCATGGGATAAAAAGTCTCCGAAATATAAGTCAACAAAAACCTTTACAGCGGCAGAGTTTGAGCAAAAGCTTGGCGTCAAGCTGGATGGGTCTAGCGCAGTAGGAAGGATTACCGGAGAGACACCGGGCCACCAGGTCGCAACAGCTGTCATTAACGGCAAGACGCTGAAAGGAAGAGACATACGTGAAAAGCTAGGTCTCAACTCCGCCGATTTTGATTGGAAGCGAAATGGAGACACAATTACAGTCACGACGAGAGGATTTGGCCACGGTGTAGGGATGAGCCAATACGGAGCGAATTTTATGGCGAAAGAAGGAAAAACGGTTGATGACATCGTGAAGTACTATTATCAGGGCACACAAATTTCTGAGGCCGATTCGTTTTTGAATAAATATATGGCGAAAAAGTAAAAAAGACGCTCATTGAGCGTCTTTTTCTATTCCTGAATGTCTTTTATCTAAGAGCGGTTGAAACGGTTTAGAGGAGCTTCTGGCAGTCTTTAAGGACCAGTCCTTTTTTCCTGATTGCAGGTTTTAAGATTGTGGTAAAGTCATCCACATTTGTCGACAGACTTCGACAGACTCATATAACGAAAGCCGAAAGGCGGACAATCTTCTTTTTTCATAGGAGCGTTAGGTGGAAATCACTAATAAAAACATAGGTTTCTATGCAAAAGTAAACAACAGCAATGGGGAAGCCCGCCCTATTTATTTCTCGGTTTTTGTCGATTACGATAGGTTATGTTCAGCGTTGAACATCTGCACGCAGAAACAAATTGGTAAAGGGGTACGAACATGAAGAAAAGATTTTCACTGATCATGATGACGGGATTGTTATTTGGATTAACTTCACCTGCTTTTGCAGCTGAAAAGAAAGAAACGGAGGCTAAAGCTCCTGCGAACGTGGCAGTCTTGCTTGATGCCAGCGGAAGTATGGCGAAAAGAATAGACGGTGTCTCTAAATTTAATTCAGCCAAAAAAGAAATTTCAAAGTTTGCAAGCTCACTGCCAGAAGGAACTCAGGTGAAAATGAGTGTGTTTGGCTCTGAAGGAAACAATAAAAATTCCGGAAAAGTTCAATCATGTGAAGCCATTCGCAACGTATACGGCTTCCAAAGCTTTAACGAGCAAAGCTTCCTCAATTCTCTTAATACAATTGGGCCGACTGGCTGGACGCCAATTGCCAAAGCGCTGAATGAGGCGAAATCTTCTTTTGACCAGCTTGACGCAAAAGGGGAAAAAGTGGTGTATCTGTTGACAGACGGTGAGGAAACGTGCGGAGGAAATCCGATTAAAACAGCAAAGGAACTGCAAAAAGACAATATCACTGTGAATGTGATCGGTTTTGATTATAAAGAGGGATACAAAGGCCAGCTGAACGCGATTGCGAAAGTAGGCGGCGGTGAATACTTCCCTGCTTATACACAAAAAGATGTTGAGAAAATCTTCACTCAGCAATCATTGATGTTATCTAAATAAGAAAAAAAGAGGCTGATAGCGGTCAGCCTCTTTTTGGTATGTAACATAATGTTCAAAAGTAATCAGGTATCAGCCTGTAGCATAGTAGCAGATTTCCGTTTTTCTGTGATGATCAAGGCGAAAAAAGAATGAATCATGTCACAATCTGTATATGCTTTTTGGGCGAAAAAGGCTACATATCATCGGCATTTCAAGTGATTTTGAACAGAAAGTGAAAGCAGCACAAAAGGCAGCTTGCCCTATATCTTTTTGCATTTTCATATTCTAGCATAAAGAAGAATCCAGCTATAGTTGGAAAATATGATAAAGAAAGGAAGAAAAACATGAAAAAACTGCTGGCTGCCGGCATCATTGGATTGCTGACTGTCTCCTTTGCCTCCCCGTCTTTTGCCGCTGAGAAACAGACTGACACAAATGTAGCTGTTTTGTTTGATGGAAGCGGAAGCATGATTCAAAAAACAGGGGGAGAGCGCAAAATAGACATTGCCAAAAAATCAGTAAAGTCTTTTGCCGAGCTGCTTCCGAAGGATACAAATCTCATGCTTCGCGTTTTCGGACATGCTGGAAACAATAAATTGTCCGGCAAAGCTCTTTCATGCAGCACGACGGAAACCATTTACGGCCTTCACCCATATGAAGGATCGCTGTTTGACAATTCATTGAGTGAGATCAAGCCGACTGGCTGGACACCGATTGCCAAAGCACTTTCAGATACAAGAAAAGAATTTGAAGCTTTTGACGCTGACGGAAAAAATGTGGTGTACTTAATCACTGACGGTGAAGAAACGTGCGGCGGAGACCCAGCGGCGGAAATCGAAAAGCTTCGTGCATCGAATGTGGACACGATCGTAAACATTATTGGCTTCAACTTTGATGTTAAAGGCAATGAAGAGATGAAACAAGCGGCTGTAGCTGGAGGCGGAGAATACATTTCAGCGAACAGTGCGGATGAGTTTGAACAGGCTTGGGAAAAAGAAGCACAAAAATTTACTGAGTAAGGAACCTAAAGATCAGGCGCTCCCCCAGGCGCCTTTTTTTATTGGTTTAAAAACAGTTGGGGCGGGAATGATACCCTTAAAAGGGGTTGGACATATGAAATTATTAGGAATGATTTTTCTTATAGCCACCGTGGCATTCATATTGATTGGTGTTCTTCTAAAACTGGCAGCCTTCTTTTTTGTCAGCATTCTCACCTTGATCGCAGCTATCGTGCTGTTTACGGTCCTGAGAAAGAATCAGCATAATCAAACATAGAGTCCTTTGTACAGAGGGCTCTTTTTTATGCCTCAGAATTCGACAAAATCCGGGGAGTGTGAAAAAATATAAAGGCAGGAACATTGCGGAGGGGAAGAGACATTGAACGATAAAGCAACTGCGGTCAGGGATGTATGGCGCTATGAACAAGGGGAAATAAGCAAAATAAAAGACCGGATGGTAACGGAATACCCTTTGACAGTGATACTGAATGGCAGTGAATTTGTGACGCTCGTTTGCACGCCTGAGCATATCAAAGAGCTTGTCATCGGATTTCTCGCATCAGAGGGTGTAATACGATTTCAAAAAGAGATTAAAAGGTTTACAATAGATGAAAGTCTCGGTTTTGTTTATGTCGACCTCGTTCATCCTGAGACATTGGATCAAAAGGATTATACGAAACGGGTGATCGGCTCATGCTGCGGGAAGGGCCGTCATTTTTATTTTCAGCAGGATGTCAAAACAGCCAAGACGGCTGTCAGCCAAATCAAGATATCGCCTGATGCATGTCTGGCGCTTATGAAAGACATGCAGCAAATGAGCGGGACGTTTCAGGAGACGGGAGGCGTCCATAATGCGGCGCTATGCGACACAGAGAAACTGCTGTTGATGCGCACAGATATCGGCCGGCACAACGCACTTGATAAATTATACGGGCATTGTCTACTAAATGGGATGTCCGTCCGTGACAAACTGATTGTGTTCAGCGGCAGAATCTCATCAGAAGTTCTGTTAAAGGCGGCAAAAATCGGCGTGTCGATTGTCATTTCCAAATCGGCCCCGACGGAGCTTGCGATTCAAATGGCGGAAGAATTGAATATCACAGCGATCGGATTTGTCAGAAACGAATCATTTAATGTATATACACACCCTGAGAGAATCGGGGGATAGGAAGGGGCTGTAGCTATGATTACAGAGTCGCGTCAGATGTTGGATAAGAGAAACAGACCGCTGAGAGACCTTCGCATTTCTGTTACAGACCGCTGCAACTTCCGATGCACGTACTGTATGCCCGCCGAATTATTCGGTCCGGACTATCCTTTTTTAAAGAAAGAGGAGCTGCTTTCATTTGAGGAGCTGGAACGGCTTGCGACACTTTTTGTCACAAGATTTGGCGTTGAAAAAATCCGCTTGACCGGCGGAGAGCCCCTCATGAGAAAGGATATGCCGGAACTAATCAAAAAACTGGCCCGCATTCCGGGTGTCCGTGATATTGCGATGACGACAAACGGTTCACTGCTGCCTGTTTATGCGGAGAGGCTCAAGGAAGCCGGGCTGAAACGGGTTACGATCAGCCTTGATTCTTTAGAGGATGAGCGTTTTAAAAAGATAAACGGACGCGGCGTTTCTGTCAGCAAGGTGCTGGAAGGTATTGAAGCGGCGAAGCAAGCGGGGCTCGGTGTTAAAATCAATATGGTCGTTCAAAAGGGCGTCAATGAAAAAGATATACTGCCAATGGCCCGTTATTTTAAAGAAAAAGGCCATATCCTGAGATTCATTGAATTTATGGACGTAGGCAATACCAACCAATGGGAAAAGAAAGACGTTATGACGAAGGCGGAAATCATAGATTTGATCAATGAACACATGCCGGTTGAGCCGATAGCGCCTAATTATACAGGCGAAGTGGCTTCCAGATTCCGCTACTTGGACGGCTCCGGAGAAATCGGCGTCATCTCATCTGTATCTGATGCGTTCTGTGGATCTTGCAACAGGGCCCGTCTTTCTGCGAGGGGTGAGCTGTTCACCTGTTTATTCGCTTCAAGCGGATTTGACCTCAGAGCTCCGGTTCGGCAGGAATTAAGTGATGACGAACTGTCAGAAATGATCGGCACAGTCTGGAAAAACCGGATCGATCAGTATTCAGTCGATCGTACGCTATCAAAAGCATCAGGCAAAAAGAAAGTGGAAATGTCTTATATTGGCGGTTAATATGAAGTCAAAAGCTTATCGGCGCTGTCCGGTAAGCTTTTTTTATCAAAATCTGAGTGCAAAAAATTCGTATAAAAACCGAAATATATAAGGATAGGCATAAAGAAGGATTCATTGTAAGAAATTTTAATTCCAAAGCCATACATTATGATAAAATATAACCAATTAGAAAATAGAAAGGGTTGGAGGGCATGGCCGCGTACGAGATCCCGTCATCTCAAGTAGGAGTGAAAATCAATAAGTGGTATAAGCACATTTTAGCATTTCAAGTGGCTGATGCCGTAAAGCTGAAGGAAGAAATTGATCAAGACATAGAACAGATGGAAGAGGATCAGCTGCTTCTCTTGTATTATCAGCTGATCAGCTACAGGCACCAAATTATGCTGGATTATGTAAAGCCCGACCTGCACGAGGAATCTCAGCTTCAATATCGTGAATTGATCAAAAGGCTGGAAAGCAATCAGGACAGCATCTCCGGATTATCTGAGTATTATTTTCACTTGTTTAGAGGAATGTACGAATTTGAACAGAACAATTACATCTCCGCTATATCCTTTTACCGGAAAGCTGAGAAGATGCTTGCGTTTGTAGAAGATGAAATTGAAAGAGCGGAATTTCATTTTAAGGTGGCAGAAGTCTTTTATATTATGAAGCAGACGCACTTTTCCATGAACCACGCCGTACAGGCGCTGGAGACGTATAAGGCTAACGATTTTTACAGAGTCAGAAGAATTCAATGCCATTTCGTCATATCAGGAAATTACATAGACTACAGAAATTATGAAAAAGCGCTTGAGCATTTGGATGACGCATACCGTCTTGCTTTATTGGAGGGACAGCCCCGTTTGATCGGATCAGCCCTTTATAATATCGGGAATTGCTATGATGACAAGGGGGAGCTGGATCAAGCCGCCGAATACTTTGAAAAAGCGCTTCCAGTCTTCGAGGATTATCAGCTTGAACAGCTTCCAAAAACGCTCTTCAGCCTGACCCGCGTTCTTTTCAAAAAACAAGATGCCGAGGCTGCGATGCACTACTATGAAAAGGGAATTGCCATCGCCAAAAAACGTAACGACTTCTTCAGTCTGGCAAAATATAAATTTCTGCAGGCCTTATATGTGGAATCTGTCAATTTGGATATGATTCAAGAAGTATTTGATTATATGGAAGAAAAAGGCCTGTACGTATATATTGAAGAATTTGCTTTAGATGCTGCCTCCCATTTCAGTCATCGTGAGCAATATAAAGAAGCGGTGTATTTTTATGAAAAAGCGGTCAGCATGAGAGAGATGATTCAAAGGAACGATTGTTTATATAAAGTATGAGACAAAACCATCTGCCGGCAGATGGTTTTTTTATATGCAAAAAAAAGGGGAGCATCGGAACGTTTATTTCCGGGGAGAACAGGAAAAATCGCTACAGCACTGTTTTTTGTACAAAAGCCGTTTTGGGATGCAGATATACATGATTGATTGAGGGGGAATTCGATGTTTGGTTTCAATGATATGGTGAAGTTTCTATGGTCTTTCCTCATTGTTCTGCCGCTTGTACAGATCATACATGTTTCGGGGCACAGCTTTATGGCCTTTATTTTTGGCGGAAAAGGCTCATTGGATATTGGAATGGGAAAAACACTGCTTAAGATTGGGCCAATACGGTTCAGAACGATTTATTTTATCGATTCTTTTTGCCGATACGGGGATTTGAAGATTGACAATCGATTCTCAAATGCACTCGTGTATGCCGGAGGCTGCCTGTTTAACCTTATCACGATTTTTGCAGTCAATCTGCTGATTATCCACAGTGTATTAAAGCCGAATGTGTTTTTCTATCAGTTTGTCTATTTTTCTACGTATTACGTGTTTTTCGCCCTTCTGCCGGTTCGGTATTCAGAGAAAAAGTCATCAGACGGGCTGGCGATATACAAAGTGCTCCGTCACGGAGAGCGCTACGAAATCGATAAATAACATTCGAATGTTTAGTGCCTCTCAGATCGGGAAGGTAACAAGTACACATATAAATGAGGGGAGAGAATCAACATGGGTAACGATAGTGTAAAAGACAAAATGAAAGGCGGCTTTAATAAAGCCAAAGGAGAAGTGAAGGATAAAGCCGGAGATATGACTGACAGAACGGATATGAAGGCTGAAGGCAAAAAAGATAAGGCGAAAGGCGAAATCCAAAAGGATATCGGGAAAGCGAAGGATAAATTCTCAGATAAAGATTAATCATACGGAAGAGGCAGGAAACGATATGTTTCTTGTCTTTTTTTTGTTCACTTTTTCTGATGTGAATAAATATAACAAAAAAAGCATCTGATTTGGTCAAAATATCTAAATTTTTCAAATATTATTTGAATTGATGAATCTCTTCTATATAATAATGACATGAGTTGTTAACTTTTGTAACATCACATGACAAAGGGAGGTTCTGAATGAAAAACAAAGGGGTTGGAATACAGGCTGTTTTTCTGTTGTGTCTGATCATGGTGTTGATGGCAGGGTGTGCTGCGCCGAAGAAAGTGTCAGAAGCCAGCGGAAGTGCGAAAAAAACAGTTGATATCGACACAAGCGGGGATTCAGTGAAGGTCGGGATTCTTCACTCACTAAGCGGGACAATGGCGATCAGCGAAGTGTCCGTCCATGATGCAGAGTTAATCGCGATTCAAGAAATCAACCAAAAAGGCGGAGTTCTCGGCAAAAAGCTTGAACCCGTCGTGGAAGACGGCGCTTCAGACTGGCCTACATATGCGGAAAAAATGAGAAAGCTGCTTCAGCAAGACAAAGTGGCTGCTGTTTTTGGCGGATGGACATCTGCTAGCCGCAAAGCCATGCTTCCGGTTGTGGAGCAAAACAATGGGCTGCTGTTCTATCCGGTGCAGTACGAGGGAATGGAGACATCACCTAATATTTTTTATACCGGAGCAACGACGAATCAGCAAATTGTGCCAGCTGTGGATTATCTGCTGAAAAATAAAGGTAAAAAGTTCTTTATGATCGGATCAGATTACGTGTTCCCGAAAACAGCCAATAAAATCATTAAAGCACAAGTAAAAGCGGACGGAGGAGAAATTGCCGGTGAAGAGTATACGCCGCTAGGCCACACCAATTACAGTACGCTCGTCAGCAAAATCAAAGAAAAACAGCCCGATGTCATTTTTAACACATTAAACGGCGACAGCAACGTGGCGTTTTTCAAACAGCTGAAAGATGCGGGGATATCGGCTGATGATATGCCTGTCATGTCGGCAAGTGTCGCTGAGGAAGAAATTAGGGGGATCGGCCCTGATGTGCTAAAAGGACATTATGCGGTGTGGAATTACTTCCAGACAACCAATACGAGCGAAAATCAAACATTCGTGAAGAACTATAAAAAAATGAACGGCGATAGCCGGGTGACGAGCGATCCGATTGAAGCCGGCTATAATGCGGTCTATCTCTGGGCAGCGGCAGTTGAAAAAGCCAAGTCCTTTGATGTCGATAAGGTGAAGAAAGCGGCTGACGGGATTTCATTCAAGGCCCCGGGCGGCACAGTGAAAATTGACGGTGATACACAGCATCTCTACAAAACGGTCAGAATCGGGCAAATCACGGGGGATGGACAGTTTAAAGAAGTATGGAACTCAGGTGAACCGGTAAAACCTGATCCATATTTAAAAACGTACGACTGGGCAAAGGGGTTATCTAAATAAATCAAAGCCGTTTGCGGGGGAGGAGGCGGAGCATGTCTGTCGTCGTTACTCAATTATTTAACGGGATCAGTCTCGGTTCTATTTTAATTCTCATTGCGATTGGATTGGCCGTTACATTCGGTTTGATGAACATGATTAATATGGCGCACGGTGAGCTGATTATGGCAGGAGCCTACACGACATATGTCGTTCAGCAGCTGTTTTTAAGCTATTTGCCGGCTTCTCTGTTTTCTTACTATTTTTTAATCGCGATCATCATGGCGTTTGCGGTTGCGGCGTTTATTGGGATTGTCATTGAAAAAGTGATTGTCAGGCGATTATATGACCGTCCGCTCGACAGCCTTTTGGCGACGTGGGGGGTGAGCTTGATACTGCAGCAGGCAGCAAGATCAATTTTTGGCGCGCCGAATGTGGCCGTCAAATCACCTGAGTGGCTGACGGGAGGGGTGACGCTGTTTTCGGTTACCTTTCCGTATAAAAGGCTGTTTATTTTGGCGCTCGTTCTTTTTACGCTGGCACTGCTCGGTTTCTATTTATTTAAAACCTCTGCGGGGCGGCGGATGCAGGCAGTTACGCTGAACCGGAGCATGGCATCGTGTCTCGGCGTATCTGTGAGAAAAACAGATACATTGGCTTTCGCGCTCGGAAGCGGACTGGCCGGTATCGCGGGGAGCTCACTCACATTGCTTGGTTCGATCGGGCCTACTCTCGGTTCCTCATACCTCGTCGATGCCTTCATGATCGTCATATTAGGCGGAATTGGCAAATTAAAAGGCACTATTATCGGCGCGGTGACGATCGGTTTGCTGAGCACATTCGTTGAGTATTCCACAAGCGCTACGATTGCAAAGGTAGTCGTGTTTGCATTTATTATTCTCTTTCTGCAATGGCGGCCTTCAGGTCTTGCGAGTGTCAGAACGAGATTACTTGATTAGGAGGGAACCGGATGAAGCGGTTTTCACAATTCAGTCCGTATCTGGTGATGTTTGCCCTTTTTATCGCCGCTCCGTTCTTTCTGCAGGAGTTTCGATTAGGGCTGTTGGCGAAGTTTTTATGCTTCGCGATTGTGGCGGTCGGCATTTGCCTGATTTGGGGATATACAGGCATTTTGAGTTTGGGACATGGCGTCTTTTTCGGGTTGGGCGCTTACTGCATGGCCATGTACTTAAAAATAGAAGCCTCACCGTCAGGCATTCCTGATTTTATGGAGTGGACCGGCGTCAGTGAACTGCCGTGGATATGGGCAATGTTCAGGCATCCTTTTGCTGCGATTGCTGCAGCCGTTATTGTTCCTGTTTTTTTGGCCTTTTCACTCGGTTACTTTACCTTCCGCAACAACATAAAGGGTGTTTATTTTTCGTTGATCTCTCAGGCTGTTGTGGTTGTTGTTGTCACACTGTTCATCGGCAGCCAGGACATCACCGGCGGCACGAATGGCCTCACGAATTTCTTTACCGTTTTTCAATATGCTCTGGCCGATCCTGCAATAAAGCAGATTTTGTATTTTACGACAGTCTTTTTCCTCGGTGTTTCTGTCATGTTTGCTTTGTTTCTGACGAGAAGCCGTTTTGGGCGGCTATTGCAGGCGGTGCGCGACGGAGAAAGCAGAGTCCGTTTTTTCGGATATCACTCCACCGTTTTTAAAGTGTTTATTTACTGTGTATCTGCTGCGATGGCGGGGATTGCCGGGATGCTGTTTGTGCTTCAGGATGGGATGATCTCGCCGGAAATGATGGGCATCATCCCTTCGGTGGAAATGGTGCTGTGGGTCGCAATCGGCGGCAGGCACTCCATTTTCGGGGCGGTGCTTGGCGCGCTGTTAACGAACTGCATGAAAAGCTATTTAAGCGAATATTACCCTGACATTTGGCTGTACTTCCTCGGCGCGCTGTTTATCATTGTGGTGCTCTATATGCCAAAAGGGATTATCGGGCTGTTCGAGAAGATTAGAACCCAGCTTTCTTCCTCGAAAAAGAAAGGAGCGGCTACTTATGAAACCGATACTTACCTGCCGTGACGTGAAGGTTGAGTTTGACGGATTTTGGGCCTTGCAGGGCGTTGATATCAGCGTGCAGGAACGTGATATCCATTTTTTAATTGGGCCGAACGGCGCCGGAAAAACGACTTTGCTGGACATCATTTGCGGAAAAACGAAGCCGCATTCAGGCGAAGTGCTATTTCAAGAAACGAATGAACTGACAAAAGCGCGGGAATATCAGATCGCCAAACTGGGGGTCGCCAGAAAGTTTCAGGCTCCGAGTGTTTTTATGCAGCTGACTGTGTTTGAGAACCTCGAACTTGCCATGAAACAGAAAAAAACGATCCTTTCACTGCTGACAGCTCGTATGACAAAAGAGCAAAGTGACAGGATCATAGACATCCTGCGGCTGATTGGGTTAGATGACAAATGGGATCTAACAGCTGGCAGCCTGTCACACGGACAGAAGCAATGGCTTGAGATCGGCATGCAGCTCGCCATGGAGCCGAAGCTTTTGCTGCTGGATGAACCGATTGCCGGCATGACAGGAAAGGAGCGGGAAAAAACCGGAGCCCTGCTTGAAGAAATTGCAAAAACGTGCACTGTTCTGATTGTCGAGCACGATATGGATTTTGTGCGCTCGTTTTCCAGAAAAGTCACGGTCATGCATGAAGGCAAAGTGCTTTGTGAAGGGTCGATGGATGACATCACAAGCAATGAAGAGGTGGCAGAGGTGTATTTAGGAAGGAGCGGTGTGTCATGATTGCCGTCAGGAATGTAACGTCCGGTTACGATCAATCGATGGTTTTGCACAGCCTCAGCATGGAGGTTCGCGAGGGGCAGATTGTCGCTGTATTAGGCCGAAACGGAGTCGGCAAATCCACCTTGCTGAAAACAATCATAGGCCTGCTTCCGGCAAAAAAGGGGGATATTTGTTTTAATCAAACGTTTGTTCAAAACGAAAAGGCGGAAACACGGGCAAGAACGGGAATTGCGTACGTTCCGCAGGGAAGAGACATCTTTTCCTCCTTAACTGTTCGTGACAACCTGCTGCTTGGGGAAGAGCCGCTTCCGAAGAAGGAGCGAACGGGGCAGGTCAAGGAAGACATTTTTCAATGGTTTCCTGTTTTAAAGGAGATGCTTGACCGCAAAGGCGGCGATTTAAGCGGAGGCCAGCAGCAGCAGCTTGCAATTGCCAGAGCGCTGATGGGAAATCCAAAAATTATTTTACTTGATGAACCAATGGAAGGAATTCAGCCATCAATTATCGAACTAATCAGACAAGTTATCGTAGAAATTTCCAGAAAAAAAGACATTTCCGTTGTTTTAGTCGAGCACAGTCTGGAAAACGCGTTAACATGTGCTGACTACCTTTATGTGATCGACAGGGGAACGGTTGTCGACCATGGAAAGGCCGATGAAGAAACGGCACGCCGCTTTGAAAGGCATCTTACCGTATGACCCGGTACTTGAAGAAAGGGAGGTGATGTCCCGCCTGCATGCTCCAAAAATTCGTAGTAACCGCATCCGCTTTATATGACAAAAGAAGGAGGATTACAGATGAAACTGACACCGGTTGAACAAGAAAAATTGCTCATTTTTGCAGCGGGGGAATTAGCCAAACAGCGAAAGGCGCGGGGCGTTCTGCTGAACTATCCTGAGGCTGCCGCTTATATCACCTGCATTATTATGGAAGGCGCGCGTGATGGGAAGGGAGTAGCAGAGCTGATGGAAGCCGGCCGCCATGTGTTAATGGAAAAAGATGTGATGGAGGGTGTGCCTGAGATGCTGGACAGCATTCAGGTGGAGGCCACATTCCCGGATGGAGTAAAGCTTGTTACGGTACATCAGCCAATTTCTGCGGAGGTGAAGTCATGAAGCCGGGGGCATTTCAAATTGCTGAGGGAACGATAACGATTAATGAAGGCCGTGAGACACGGGAGATTACGGTAAAAAACACCGGATCACGCTCCATTCAAGTCGGCTCGCATTTTCATTTTGCGGAAGCAAACGGGTCTTTATTATTTGACCGTGAGCTGGCGATCGGCATGCGCCTTGATGTTCCATCGGGCACGTCGGTCCGTTTTGAGCCTGGAGAGCAGAAAACGGTCACACTTGTGGAAATCGGAGGACGCAAGACAATTAGAGGCCTGAACGGAATGGCCGACACGTTTATCGATGAACGCGGCAAAGAAAAAACATTGGCCAACTTAAAACAAGCCGGCTGGATGGAGGGTGTAATCCGATGAAAATGTCACGGAAGGAATATGCGGAGCTGTTTGGCCCGACAACGGGCGATAAAATCAGATTGGGCGACACGGATTTATGGATCGAAGTCGAAAAGGATTTCACAGTATACGGTGAAGAAATGATCTTTGGCGGCGGAAAAACGATCCGCGACGGCATGGGCCAAAACGGCAGAATTACAGGGAAGGACGGCGCTTTGGATTTGGTTATCACCAACGTCGTGCTATTGGATTACAAAGGCATTGTCAAAGCGGATGTCGGTGTGAAGGATGGCCGGATTGTCGGCGTCGGAAAAAGCGGAAATCCTGATATCATGGATGGTGTCGATCCGCATATGGTCATCGGAGCGGGTACAGAGGTGATTTCCGGTGAAGGCAAAATTTTAACAGCCGGGGGAGTGGACACACACATTCATTTTATTTGTCCACAGCAGATGGAAGTTGCGCTTTCTTCAGGTGTGACGACCCTTTTGGGAGGCGGAACAGGACCCGCAACAGGCAGCAAAGCGACCACTTGTACATCCGGCGCATGGTATATGGCGAGAATGCTGGAAGCGGCCGAAGCATTTCCAATCAATGTCGGCTTCTTAGGGAAAGGGAATGCATCCGATAAAGCGCCGCTGATCGAGCAGGTGGAAGCCGGCGCCATCGGCCTTAAGCTTCATGAAGACTGGGGCACGACGCCAAGCGCCATTAAAACGTGTATGGAAGTTGTGGATGAGGCTGATATTCAAGTTGCCATCCATACAGATACGATTAATGAAGCGGGATTTTTGGAAAACACGCTCGACGCGATTGGGGACCGGGTCATTCATACCTATCACATTGAAGGTGCAGGCGGCGGACATGCCCCGGATATTATGAAGCTCGCCTCTTACGCGAACATTCTGCCGTCATCTACAACGCCAACCATTCCTTATACCGTTAATACGATGGATGAGCATCTTGATATGATGATGGTCTGTCACCATTTAGATGCGAAAGTGCCTGAAGATGTGGCGTTCAGCCATTCCAGAATCAGAGCTGCGACGATTGCCGCGGAGGATATTCTCCATGATATCGGTGCGATCAGCATGACATCATCGGATTCCCAAGCGATGGGACGGGTCGGTGAAGTGATCATTCGAACGTGGCAGGTAGCCGATAAAATGAAAAAGCAGCGAGGCGCTCTTGCTGGCGAAAATGGAAACGACAATGTGCGCGCAAAACGGTACATTGCCAAATACACGATAAATCCGGCAATTACGCACGGGCTCAGCCATGAAGTCGGCTCGGTGGAAAAAGGGAAGCTTGCCGATCTCGTTCTGTGGGACCCGGTATTTTTTGGTGTAAAACCGGAGCTGGTCTTAAAGGGCGGCATGATTGCACGTGCGCAAATGGGAGATCCGAACGCTTCCATCCCGACTCCTGAACCGGTTTTCATGCGCCAAATGTATGCGTCTTACGGAAAAGCCAACAACTCAACTTCGATTACATTCATGTCTCAGGCAAGCATAGAGCGGGGTGTGGCGGAAAGCTTAGGGTTGCAAAAAAGAATTTCTCCTGTCAAAAATATCAGAAAGCTGAGCAAGCTGGATATGAAATTGAACTCAGCTTTGCCGAAGATCGAGGTTGATCCAAAAACCTATCAGGTCTTCGCTGATGGGGAGGAATTGTCTTGCCAGCCTGTCGATTATGTTCCGCTTGGACAAAGATATTTTTTATTCTGATAAGACGCGGCCGGAGTGCATCCGGCCGTTATATTGACTAAAAACGGTGCACAAAACACGTGTATTTAGTGTATATTAGATGTTGACAAACGAACTAAATGTAACTATTATAGTTACAACGGTGGTGAAAAAACATGATTAACAGCCGTCTTGCTGTTGCCATTCATATTTTATCCCTCATCTCGATGGATGAAAAAACATCTTCAGAAATCATTGCTGACAGTGTCAACACGAATCCGGTAGTGGTCCGAAGAATGATCAGCCTGCTGAAAAAAGCTGATATTCTCACCTCACGCGCAGGTGTGCCTGGTGCAAGCCTCAGAAAAGATCCGGCGGATATTTCTCTTTTAGAAGTGTACCGGGCTGTCCAAAAGCAAGAAGAACTCTTTGCGGTTCATGAAAATCCAAACCCGAAATGTCCGGTAGGGAAAAAAATTCAGAACGCCCTGGATGAAACGTTTGAAAGTGTCCAAAGAGCGATGGAAAATGAACTGGCAAGCAAGTCATTAAAAGATGTTATGAATCATCTCTTTTAGACAAAAGGGATGACTTCTCACCGCTAACATGTAACTAAAATTGTTACAAACAAGGAGGAAATGAAAAATGAAAATTGGAATTATCGGGGCAAGCGGAAAAGCAGGAAATGAGATTTTGAAAGAAGCGAAAACAAGAGGCCATGAAGTGACTGCCATCGTCCGAAATGCTTCAAAAGTGCAGGAACAGGACGTAGCGGTTTTGGAGAAAGATGTGTTTGAACTGACTGCAGAAGACATCAAGCCTTTTGACGCGGTCGTAAATGCTTTTGGGGCAGCGCCTGGCCAGGAACATCTTCATGTAGAAGCAGGCAGAGCACTCATCAGCATCTTAAAAGACGCGAAGCACACAAGATTGCTTGTTGTTGGCGGAGCGGGAAGCCTGTTTGTTGATGAAGCCAAAACAACCCGTTTAATGGATACGCCGGAATTTCCGAAAGAATATTTGCCAACTGCATCAAATCAAGGCGAGAACCTGAAAGACTTGCAGCAGACAGACTCTATTTCCTGGACATTCCTCAGTCCTGCGGCATTTTTTGATCCGGCAGGAAAACGGACTGGCTCTTACCAAAAAGGGAAAGACAATGTCATCGTAAATTCCAAAGGCGACAGCTATATCAGCTATGCAGATTATGCCATTGCCGTGTTGGATGAGCTTGAAAATCCCGAACACAAAAATGAGCGCTTCACAGTGGTAAGCGAAGCGGAATAATAAAAAACCCGGAGCCAGCTCCGGGTTTTTCTCATTAATAAGTGCTGTACGTATCGCTGAATATGCCGTCAGCAATCCCAAGCATGAAAAAGATAAAGAAGGCGATGATCGCAAGAATGGATACAGCAATGCTTACGATCAAATAAATCCCTTGCATCTTTACGAATTTCGCGTAATTCTCCAGCATTAAGTCTTCAGACTGTCCGCTATTGTGTTCAGCCATTTGGCCTGCTTCTCTAGCTGACCTCATCAAAAAGATGCCGGAAATAATTTGAAGCACGCCCGGCACGGCACCGATTAGAAAAAAGAACGCGCCGGAAAGCGCGGTAATTGCGCCCATAATAATAAATAAAATGCCTGTAGCTTTTCCCCATTTTGAAATGCTGATGAGGGTTTTGTTCATTGTTTCAGGATTCATGTATAGTAGCTCCCCTTTACAAAAAAATACTCACTTTTCTTTTATACACTATTTGTGAGAAGTTTTGTATATAGAAAACAACATTTTTGGGATTGACCATAACGCTGCGTGATTGTTTACGATAAAAAAGAGGAGGTGTTATGTATGAAATATCAAGTCAAACAAGTGGCGGAAATATCGGGCGTCAGCATTCGGACGCTTCATCACTATGACCATATTGAGCTTCTGATTCCTTCAGCGCTTACTGATGCTGGGTATCGATTGTACAGTGACGCAGATCTGGAACGACTGCAGCAGATTTTATTTTTCAAGGAAATTGGGTTTCGTCTGGATGAAATTAAAGAGATGCTGGATCATCCGAATTTTGACCGGAAAGCGGCGCTTCAGTCGCAAAAGGAAATATTGATGAAGAAAAAACAAAGAATGGAAGAAATGATTCAAACAATAGACAGGACGCTTTTGTCCGTTGATGGAGGGGAAACGATGAATAAACGGGATTTATTTGCCGGATTAAGCATGAAAGACATTGAAGAGCACCAGCAGACATACGCTGATGAAGTCAGAAAGCTGTATGGAAAGGAAATCGCAGAAGAAACAGAGAAAAGGACGTCTTCTTACTCGGCAGATGATTGGCGCACGATTATGGATGAATTCGATTCGATTTACAGACGAATTGCGGCACGAATGAAACATGGGCCCGATGATGCAGAGGTTCAGGACGCAGTGGGGGCATTTCGCAATCATATTTGCCAATATCATTACGATTGCACACTCGACATTTTCAGGGGACTTGGAGAAGTGTATATCACTGACGCGCGATTTACTGATTCGATCGATCAATATGGAGAAGGTCTTGCCGCTTTTTTGCGGGAGGCGATCATTATTTACTGTGACCATCAAGACAAAACCCGGCCGTAAAGGCCGGGTTTTTTGGCGCATCTTATAAGATCGGCGACAACAGCCGCGAGACGGATTCTTTTATACGAATCCACAACGGGCGCTGCAGGTACTCTTCATAGGTGAATTTTCTGGATACTAGCAAATCTTCTTTAAAAGTTGAAACCAGTTTTTTAGCAATGGTGATATCGTAAATAAATGCATTAACCTCAAAATTCAGCCTGAAGCTTCGGACATCAATGTTCGCTGTGCCGACTGAAGCGATTTCGTCATCCACCACGATTGTTTTCGCGTGAATAAAGCCGTTATCATAAATATAGACAGTCGCTCCGGCTTTCAGCAGATCGCCGATGTATGAAAGCGTGGCCCAGTATACGAAGGCATGATCAGGCTTGTTCGGGATCATAATATTGACGTCAACACCCGATAGGCACGCGATCCTCAAAGCATCCAGCAGGCTTGCGTCCGGGATAAAATAAGGCGTTTGAATCAAAATGGAACGCTTGGCGTTCGATATCATTTTGATGTAGCCATTTTTAATTTGTTCCCATTCCGAATCAGGGCCGCTTGTGACAATCTGCATCCCGACGTTGCCTTTTGGGCCGTAATCAGGAAAGTGATTCGGAATATATGTCAGCGTATGGTGATGTGAAGCTTGGTTCCAGTCAAGGATGAACCGTGTTTGGATGGCGTGCACGGCCGTCCCTTGCAGCCTGATATGCGTATCCCGCCAATAACCGAATTTCGGATTAAGCCCCAGATACTCATCTCCGACATTAAAACCTCCGACATACCCGGTCATGCCGTCTATGATCACAAGCTTTCGATGGTTCCGATAATTCAGCCGCAGGTTAATCGGCCTGAGCTTTGAAGGAAAAAAGACCTCCACATGCCCGCCAGCCTCGCGAAGCTCTTTAAAAAACTTTTTTCTCAGCGTTCTGGACCCGAGTTCATCATAAAGCACTCTGACCTGAACACCTTCTTTCGCTTTTTGGATGAGAGCGTCCCGCAATTTTTTGCCTAATTCATCACCTTTATAAATATAATACTGTAAGTGGATATGATCCTTAGCCTTTGAAATGTCATTCAGCAGCCGCTGAAATTTATCCCGTCCGTCTGTAATGACGTCAACTGAATTATCCTCTGTAAACACAGCATGATTATTCATGATCAGCATATAAATTAAATCTTTGTTATCAAAGGTTGCCCGGTTGTTGAACTGGAATTGCTTGGTTTCTAAATCTTCAAGCTGATGTTTCAGCAGTCTTTCGATTCCAATCTTTTTTCGGTCTTCCCATTGAAACAAATGCTTGCGTCTAAGATTATGGCCGAATAATAGGTATAAAATAAAGCCTAAAACGGGAATAAAGAAAAGAACAAGCAGCCACGCCCAAGATGCGCTGGCATCGCGCCGTTCTTTGAAGATGACAATGATCGCCAAAAGAATATTTAAAATGAAAAAAAGTGATAAAAGGATGGAAGAAATACTCACTTTGTAACCCCGCTCATTCATATTTATCAAGAAGATTGCCATTAGTATTCCATGAATAACAGTGATCTGATTCCCATTACAAATTATAACACTCACATTTTAAAAGAATAAAGAGCGGCGATCCAGATTCTTCGTGAAAAATACGGGCAGATTTCTTTAAAACCGGCTTGCACCTGCGTTAAAATAAACACATATGATAACGTTCGTGAAGCCTTGCAACAACAAATAAAGGGGGAGGATAACATGAACTTTTACAGAGTCGAACAAATGCCGGGGTTCATCAAAACAGAAATGCAAAAAATTCAAAAGGCTGTACAGCCTTTCATGAAAAAAACCGTCATTTACCGTTTTCTTGCTATTCCGCTTGCTGCATTCTCTCTCTTTAATTTAGCTGCTTTTCTATTTCACGCTTCAGCTGACAGGGGATCCCTGATCAGTGCGGGCATATTCGCTCTTTTGGCGGCGCTCGGGCTGGCGTTTTTTAAAGAGGCAGGCTATCAGCACAAACAAATCCAAAAAACGGTTCACATCTATATGCTGAACAGGATCAAAAAGAGCGACATCCTTTCAGAAGAACGGAAAAACTCCTACGCACGACAGATAAAGGAAGAACCGTTTGCGATGCGGAGTTTTGTTGAATTTTTGACTGAGGAAGACAGACGCAAGAAAATGTATGAATAAAAGCTGCACCCGGATTGTTGGATTTTCCAGACAATCCGGGTGTTTTTTTGTATGCAGATACCAGACCTCATGGACAGTTTTTTTTTGTTATTTATGTCTGGGGTGATTTTCCTCTACTAGTGATGTCTGATTGTATGCTTGCTTCAAGACTTGGTGTTTACGCCAGCCTGCTTTGATTGACAATTTTACGGAAATCGACAAATAAAAAAGGCATGGTTCCGTTTGATCTGGAACTCATGCCCTGTCCTGTTTCATCATTATTCAAACACCGGATCGTCCTCATAATAGTAAGAATCCGGATCATCATACGAAGGGGTATTTTCAAAAGCAGCAATGCCGATTATCACCAGCACGAAAATGGCTACAATAATTCCGATCAGGCAGGTGACGATACTGGATGCTGCGTAAAACAGCTGCATTTTAATAAATGTCGCGTAATTTTCAAGCATGCTTTCGCCAGCGCTGCCGGCTAAATTTCCTTCGGCTTCAGCGGCTGCTTTTGCCGAGCGCATTAAAAATACGCCTGAAATAATGAGCAGTACGCCCGGAATGGCGCCAATTACTGTCATTAAAGCAGACAGTGTAACAAGCGATCCCATAATAATGAACAAGATGCCGGAAATTTTGCCCCACTTGGCAATGGCGGATAGCGACTTGACAGCAGAGGCGCTCAGCTGGCGGCTCTCATTTTCCGCAGGCGCAGTCTCCTGCTCAACGGGGCTGTTTTCTTCATTATGATTTTCCATTTCGTTTTCATCTTTATCCAAACTAATCATGACAGCTCTCTCCCTAAAATTTTTAAATCGTATCTTTTCCCGTCCATTTCGGCGATGCCGGGGAATAGTCCCCATTCTGCAAACCCGTGCTTTTCAAACAGCTTCAGGCTTGGTTTATTATGTCCGAAAATGAAGGCCATAAGTGAGCGGATGCCAAGATCCGGCGCAATGCGGAGCGCTTCCTGAAGCAAAAATGATCCAACACCTTTGCCGCGGCATGCTTCGTCAATGTATATGCTGACCTCCGCTGTTTTATTATAGGCCGGCCTTCCATAAAATGTTTCAAAACTGATCCAGGCAGCGACGTTTCCGTTTTCGTCCTCGGCAACATAGAGCGGACGTGACTCTGTATGTCCCAAAAACCATTCCATCCGATCTTCAGGAGTTACCGGTTCGGTATCGGCTGTTACCATTCGAGAAGCGATCGTTGAATTATAAATCGCAACAACAGCCTCCAGATCTTTATGTTCAGCAAGACGCAATGTCATGTTCATGCGTATTAGGCACTCCTCTCAAAAAAATGACATATTTTCGTTTTAGTCTGCGCAAACTACATCTAAAAAAAGTTTTTTTGGATAGGTGTATATATTTTCAGAAAAGTGTTCAGAATGTTGCTGAGGTGATGAAACAATGAGAGAGGAAGAAAAGAAAACTTCTCAAGTCAAAAAACTTCAGCAGTTTTTTCGTAAACGCTGGGTGTTCCCTGCAATTTACTTAGTCAGTGCGGCCGTCATTTTAACAGCTGTCCTTTGGTATCAATCAGTATCAAATGATGAAGTGAAGGATCAGTTAGCTGATAACGGCGGAAACTCTGCATATGACAACAACGACGATGCAGTTGAAGTAGGAAAGTCAATGGAAAATGTCGCAATGCCGGTTGTTGATTCTGAAAACGTTTCTGTTGTGAAAAAGTTCTATGAAACCGATGCCGCAAAAGAAGAGAAAGAAGCAGCACTCGTTACCTATAATAACACGTACAGCCTAAGCAAAGGAATTGACTTAGCTGAGAAAGACGGAAAAGATTTCGATGTTTCTGCTTCTCTGAGCGGTACGGTTGTCAAAGCTGAAAAAGATCCAGTGCTGGGATATGTTGTAGAAGTTGAACATGCCGACGGTTTGTCGACTGTGTATCAATCCCTTTCTGAAGTAAGTGTTGAGCAAGGTGACAAAGTAAAACAAAACCAAGTGATCGGAAAATCTGGCAAGAACCTTTACAGTGAAGACAGCGGAAACCACGTGCACTTTGAAATCCGTAAAGATGGAGTCGCAATGAATCCGTTAAACTTTATGGACAAGCCGGTTTCTTCTATTGAAAAAGCAGCAGCTGCTGAAGAAAAAGCTGCCACACAAGAAACAGAAGAATCCATTCAGCAATCTTCCGAAAAAAAGGATGGATCAACTGAAAAAGGAACAGAAGAAAAGTCCGGTGAGAAAAAGGACGATTCAACTGACAAATCTGGTTCTAAAGAAAGCAGCACAACAGAAGACACTGAACAGTCTTAATCTAGAAAACGTCTATCCGTGTGATGGACGTTTTTTTTGTTACTTTCTGCTTTATTTAATCGTCTATGTAGTTACACATAGGCACGTAGACTATAAAGGAGGTTATGTCATGAACCGCCTATTGCTTGCAGGCTGGATCTTTTTTATCCTGCTTTCTGTTTGTACGGAAAGCTTCAGCGGTATGGTCGTATCGCAAACGGTGGCTTTTCATTTTCAGCCGCACCCTGACCTGTCTCAATTTTTCGTTATGGATTTTACTGAGCTTACTGTACCTGAAGCGTGTATTCAAAAAATCGGGCACGCGTTTTCCTTCTTTGTGCTGACTTATTTGCTGTGGAAACAGCGGGGCAGCATAAGATCAGCAGCAGCCGGCTCATTCGCGTTTGCTTTTTTCACAGAAGTTCTTCAGCTCTTCTTCAGCAGGAATGGATGCATTCGGGATGTGCTCATCGATGCTGTGGGAATTGGATTGTTTTATGGTTTATATGTGTTGGCGAAGCGGAGAAAACAAGAGATGTATGAAAAATATTAAAGCCGGCTGTCTTGGTTAAAGACGCCGGCTTTTGTCTTTTTAGAAATTTTGATCGGTTGGTTTTTTCGTCAGTTTATTGATCATGGCTTCATAGATCCTCACGACCAAATCGACGAACGGGCGAAGCAGTTCTGAAAATCTAAAGAATAGGAACCCGATAATGATGGCGACAACGAGGCTGCCTAATACATCTACCGGATAGTGATGTCCCACCCAAATTCTCGAAAAGCCTGTCAAAAGCCCGAAAATGACAAGCGGCCAGCCGATTTTACGGTTTCTGAAAAGCATCGCGATAGAAATCGCTAATGCACCTGTCGTGTGGTCACTTGGAAATGAAGCATCCGCAGCATGCGGTATCAATGTATGCACAGTATGCGCAACGAACGGGCGCGGTTCGAAATAAACAAGTGTAATCAAATAGTTGATCACAAGACCTGCAATTCCTGTGAGGCCTGCGTAAAGTACATTTTTTCTGCTTTGTGTGTTCCCGAACAGCCAGATCGCCAATAGGATAAGGGCATAGGCGACAATGGCATATTCCGTGATGAAGACCATAATAGAATCGAGAACGGAATTGTGATGAGATAGACCATGGATGGCTTTAAAAATTTCGTAGTTCAAATAATCACCTTTTACATTTTTAATAATAGACTCATTATACTCATAAAAAGTTTCAAATCAAAAAAGAGTTTGTCAGAAAGAATGACGCTTGAAGAGAATTCGAAGAGGGCGCGGTGTTTATGGGGGGCAAAAAAAGAGACCCGGAATTTCGGATCTCTTCTAAACCATTAAAGTGCTTCAGGTCCTTCTTCGCCTGTGCGGATGTTGATCGTATTGCTGATTTCATAGACAAATATTTTACCGTCACCCGGCGATCCTGTTTTCAGCACCCTTTTAGCGATCTCAGTCACTTGATCAACAGGCACCTTGCTGACCACGATTTCAATTTTTAGACGCTCATATACATTGCTTTCTATTTTTACCCCTCGATAGAGCTCCGTATGTGCTTTTTGAAGGCCGCAGCCGTGAACATTGGAGAAGGTGAGAGAGGTGACACCGATTTTTCCGAGTTCCTGCTTCAGCTTTTCAAAATTTGCCGGACGCGTTACAATTTCTACCTTGAACATTTGACCGCTCATAACGTCACTCCTCACATAGAATCTTGATATGCTTTTTCCCCGTGCATCGTTAAGTCAAGCCCAAGTGATTCTTCTTCTTCGGTTGCACGAAGGGGAAGGAAGAGGCTTACAAATTTAATAATAACGAAAGTGACAATAAATACAAAAACATAAGTGGCGGCTATGGCGAGAATTTGTTTCCAGATTAAGCTTGCGTCACCGTAGAATAACCCATTTGCTCCCGCTGAGTTAACAGAGGTTGTGGCGAATAATCCTGTCGCGATTCCGCCCCATGTCCCGCCGATCCCGTGCAGGCCAAAGGCGTCAAGCGCGTCATCGTATCCGAATTTCTTTTTCAGCGAGAATACACCCCAGAAACATACGGCCCCGCCGATGATGCCAATAATAATGGAAGAAAACGGTGTGACAAATCCGGCTGCCGGCGTAATGGCGACAAGCCCGGCAATCGCGCCAGATACCGCTCCGAGCATTGTCGGTTTTTTATTAATGATCCACTCGACTAAGATCCAGCCGGCAATTCCGGCTGCTGCCGCAGTATTTGTGTTGATGAAGGCATACATGGCCACGCCATCTAAGGTCAAAGCGCTGCCGACGTTAAAGCCGAACCAGCCGAACCAAATCAAGGCTCCTCCTAAGAAGGTGTAAATAAGGTTATGCGGAGAAGACGCTGTGCCGTCTTTCCGTTTGCCTAGCACAATAGCAAGAACAAGTCCTGCCACACCGGAAGAAATATGAACAACATTGCCGCCAGCGAAATCGAGCGCCCCAAGCTGGCCGATCCAGCCGCCGCCCCATACCCAATGCGCTACGGGTGTGTAAACCAAGGAGGACCATAAAACCGAGAATAAAAGAAAAGCGCCGAATCGCATCCGCTCTGCGAAAGCCCCGGAAATAATCGCTGTAGTCAGGACAGCGAACGTCATTTGGAACATCATGAATAACGAGTGGGGAATGGTATCGCTGTAATCTCCCGGATCAAATCCGACCCCTTTGAGGCCTGCCCACTCCAGTCCGCCGATGATGGAATTGCCTGGTGCGAAGGCAAGTGTATATCCGAACAGCACCCAAACGATGGAAACGATGGCAATGGAAGAGAAACTGTGCATGGCAGTGCTCAGCACATTTTTGCTTTTTACCATCCCTCCATAAAATAACGCTAATCCCGGGGTCATCAGCCACACGAGTAAAGCGCAAAAGAACATAAAAACTGTATCGCCCATTTGCATGTCTCATTCCTCCGTATCTTTCAGAATAAAAAGCAATTATTATATTTCTTCATTATAGAGAAAAAAGAATGATAAAACATTTTCATGTAAGATTTCCTAACATGGTTTTTCAGGGAATGTTATCGAAGGATGGAAAGAAAGGAGAACAGCATTTTTTTATGATATAAGACTTTATATCTATAAAAGAAGATGTTCATATGAACGGAAAAGGGAATTGACATTAATTAGAATACTATATATTGTATTAATTGTACTACATCAAATAATACACTTAGGGGGATGGGTGATGAATAAAGGCGGCAGGTTGAGGAGAGCGGTGCGCAAGTCGATTCCCGCGACGTTCCGATTGTTTTTAGCCTTTAATTTTTTCGTGTATGGTTTGGCGAAAGTGGTGATTGGCCAGTTTGGCGAGGTGACGCCTGAAATCGAGGCGGCTGCCGGGAAGGGGTTTACCATCGCGTGGGCATTTTTCGGTTATTCTCATGTCTATGAACTGTTTATAGGTTTTGGTGAAATTTTAGCAGCTGTTTTATTACTGATTCCGCGAACGGCTGCATTAGGGGCAGTTATTTTTATGCCCATTATAGTGAACATCGTCTTGATTAACTATTGTTTTGATATTGGCGTGCAGGATCTTAGCACGATATTAATGGTTATGTGTCTCATCCTGCTTTGGATGGATCGCCGCAAATTCATAGGCATTTTCAAGCAGGAACCGATAGACGGCAGGCAGGTGATGAAGTGATGACGCCCCTTATGATTACAGTGCTTGCCGGTTTGTTCGTATGCACAACCTGTTACTATTACATAAAAGAAAAATCATGAGAAAACGCTCCTTCTGAGAATTTCACAAGCATCAAAAAAGAACTTAGGCAGTGTGAAGAGTAAAATATGCAATGTGAGAAACACTAACAGCATCAGGAGGAGACGTATGATGAATACACTCAACATTGATTTTCAAAAAACAGCATTGGTGATCATTGATTTACAAAAGGGGATTGTGCCGATTGATCAAAGCGGCCAGGTTGTCCCGAACGCGAAAAAGCTTGTAGAAGAATTTCGGAAACAGAACGGGTTCATCAGCTTTGTAAATGTAGCCTTTCACGATGGAGTGGACGCCCTGAAGCCGCAAACGGATGAGCCTGCGCAGGCAGGTTCAGGGGAGATGCCGGCGGACTGGGCCGAATTTGTTCCGGAAATCGGTGTGCAGGATGGAGATTACACGGTGACAAAACGGCAGTGGGGTGCGTTTTTTGGCACAGATTTAGACTTGCAGCTGAGACGCCGAGGCATTGATACGATTGTATTGTGCGGCATTGCAACGAACATTGGGGTGGAAAGTACAGCGCGCGAGGCCTTTCAGCTTGGCTATCAGCAGATTTTTATTACAGATGCCATGTCCACGTTTAGCGATGAAGAGCATGAAGCTACACTGCGCTTTATTTTCCCGAGAATCGGTAAATCGCGGACAACGGAAGAATTTCTGGAACAAGTGAAATGATGTTATCGAAAAAAAGCCGGGCTGTATTTTTAACAGCGGTGGCTTCGGGAACAATGCTGAATCCGCTGAACTCGTCTATGATTTCTCTCGCGCTCCATAGCATCCAGCATGAGTTTCACCTCTCGTTTACAACGGTTTCTTGGCTGATTTCCTCGTTTTACCTGGCAAGTGCCGTAGCGCAGCCTGTAACGGGAAAGCTCGGTGATTTAATTGGGCGGAAACGCTTGTTTTTATTCGGGCTTATTCTTGTAGCGGTTTCAGCCATCGGAGCACCGTTTGCGCCAACATTTATGACATTATTGGTCATGCGGCTGTTTCAATCGGTGGGGAGCAGTGCGATTTATCCGTCAGGTGTCGGATTGATTCGGAATCATATTCATGAGCGCCAAGCTTCAGCCTTGGCTGTACTTTCTATCTTTGCGTCCGCCATGACGGCGCTGGGGCCGACAGTCGGCGGGTTTTTAATTGTGTGGGGCGGCTGGCCGGCGATCTTTATCGTTAATTTGCCGTTTATTATCCTCAGCTTCTTTTTGGGCCTGTATATGTTCCCGAAGGATCAGAAAAAAGGGACAGGAATCAAAACGATTATTCGGCAGCTCGACATTCTTGGAATTGTTTTATTTGCCGGGGGAATCATTTTCCTTCTATCCTTCCTTCTGTCGTTCAGCACAACGCCGCATGCGGTTGAAGGTGTGCTTGGCGTGCTTCTGCTCTGTGCGTTTGTCTGGCGCGAGCTGAAAACGGATAAGCCCTTCATTGATGTCCGTCTGTTTAAAACACAGCGAAACCTGTCAGCCGTATATGTTCAATTTATTTTGCTGAATGTTTTCTTCTATTGTTTATTTTTTGGTCTGCCAAGTTATTTTCAGGATGAAATGCATCTTTCTGTTCAAACGAGCGGCCTGTTTATGCTGTTTATGTCTGGAATGAGCATCATTGTGTCACCTGTTACGGGCAAATGGATCGACCGATCAGGTGTCGTCAAGCCAATCTTTGTTGGAGCGCTTTTGATGACGGTTGGAGCTGTGCTCTTAACCATCTTTTTTATCAATGTCGAGACCATTGGGAAAGGCCTCATTCTATCGCTCTTGGGTATAGGCTACGGACTGGGAAATGTCGCGCTTCAGGCAGCAATGCTGAAAACGAGTCCTTCCAACATGGTAGGAACGACTTCCGGGCTGTTTCAAACCTGCCGTTACCTAGGATCGATTTTATCTTCGGTGATTCTTGGCATTCTTTTTGGTAAAGAAATCACGGCAGCCCATTTTGATATGATGGGAATCATTATGATCATCACGGGGGGAGCAAGCCTGTTAATGGCTGTGAGATTTGCTGCATTAATGAAAACTGCATCTTGAGAAAGAGACGGGCTCTGAGGGTCTGTCTCTTTTTCTTGTTTAGGCTGTTCAAATACAAATAAGAAAATTGTACATCATAGCCAATGTTATTGTCTGATTCTTCAGTTATATTAAGTGACATCGAATGTCAGAAAACGATACATGTGATGGAGAGCAGACAATATCGAAAGGGGAGCCGGCTATGAAATTAAAAGAGAGTCAGCAGCAGTCCAACAGGCTGAGCAATGAAGACTTGGTGCCTTTGGGGCAGGAAAAACGGACATGGAGAGCAATGAACTTTGCCTCCATTTGGATGGGATGTATACATAATATACCGACATACGCGACGGTGGGAGGATTAATTGCGATCGGCCTTTCGCCTTGGCAGGTGCTGGCGATCATTATTACGGCATCGCTTATCTTATTTTGCGCTCTTGCCTTAAACGGCCATGCGGGGACAAAATACGGGCTGCCGTTTCCGGTGATCATCCGGGCTTCTTACGGGATATATGGCGCAAATGTCCCCGCGCTTCTGAGGGCGTTTACAGCCATCATGTGGCTTGGCATCCAGACCTTTGCGGGCAGCACGGCACTGAACATTTTGCTTTTGAATATGTGGCCGGGCTGGGGAGAAATTGGCGGCGAGTGGAACATTCTCGGCATTCACTTGCCTGGTTTGCTTTCTTTTGTATTCTTTTGGGCCGTTCATTTACTCGTATTGCATCACGGCATGGAGTCAATTAAACGTTTTGAGGTATGGGCAGGGCCTTTAGTGTATCTGGTATTTGGCGGTATGGTATGGTGGGCCGTCGATATTGCCGGAGGATTGGGGCCGATATACTCTCAGCCAGGAAAGTTTCATATGTTTTCAGAAACATTCTGGCCGTTTGCTGCCGGAGTGACCGGCATCATCGGCATCTGGGCGACATTAATTTTAAATATACCTGATTTTACACGGTTTGCTGAAACACAAAAGGAGCAAATCAAAGGGCAATTTTACGGTTTGCCGGGAACATTTGCGCTGTTTGCTTTCGCCAGTATTACGGTGACCTCCGGCTCGCAGGTCGCGTTCGGAGAACCGATTTGGGATGTTGTCGATATTTTGGCGCGGTTTGATAACCCTTATGTCATCGTCTTGTCCGTCATCACGCTCTGCATCGCCACGATCTCTGTAAATGTCGCGGCGAACATCGTATCGCCCGCTTATGATATAGCGAATGCCCTGCCGAAATATATTAATTTCAAACGCGGCAGCTTTATCACAGCGTTGCTCGCTTTATTTACGGTTCCGTGGAAGCTGATGGAGAGTGCGACAAGCGTGTATGCGTTTCTCGGTTTAATAGGCGGCATGCTTGGACCGGTGGCAGGCGTGATGATGGCCGATTATTTTATCATTCGCAAACGTGAGCTCTCGGTAGATGACTTGTATTCCGAAACAGGACGGTATGTGTATTGGAAGGGCTACAATTACCGTGCGTTCGCAGCCACAATGTTAGGAGCGCTGATTTCGCTGATTGGCATGTATGTTCCTGCATTGAAGAGCTTATACGATATTTCTTGGTTTGTAGGTGTGCTGATCTCCTTTCTTTTCTACATTGTTCTGATGCGTGTTCACCCGCCTGCATCGTCGGCGATTGAAACGGTTGAACCTGCACAGGTCCGCCAGGCTGAATAAGATCTATATAAACGGTATATTTTCATATTTTTGAAATGGTTTTCCATAAATAGAGCATTTATAATGGTTTTAGAAATCTATTCTAAAACGAAATGGGAATCGAAAATGAGAAAAAGGTATTTTATTCTTTTGGCAGGTGTTTTAGCGTTGGGCATCTTCGCTTTCGTTTTTGATGAGACAAAAGCGAATGAGGAAAGAGATGAAGACTGCCTATATGTTTCGCCAAATGGCAGCGATCAAAATGAAGGAACAAAAGAAAAACCGTTTCGTACATTGGCACACGCATCTGAGAAGGCTGCTCCCGGCACAACCGTCATGATTCGAGAGGGCACGTATCATGAAATCCTTGATGTGAAGCACAGCGGTACGGACGGAAAGCCTATCACGTTCCGAAACTATGAAAATGAAAACGTCGTGATTACCGGTGAATCCGTTGCGAACGCTGAATATGAAACACCGCTGATTCGCATTCACGATAAACATGACATTGCCATCAGCGGTTTAACGATTCAAGATCTTTCTGTTTCATCTGAGGAAGCAACTGCTATGGGGATTTATGTGTCAGGGTCCAGCAGTCATATCGCCATCAAGGATAATCATATCCAGGGTATTAAGACAGCAGCGGATGAAGGAAATGCCCACGGAATCGCAGTTTATGGGACTGGCAGCATGAAGGACATCCGAATCGAGGACAATACAGTTGAGAAACTGACGCTTGGAGCGAGTGAAGCAGTTGTGCTGAACGGTAATATCGATGGCTTTACTGTTGCAGGCAATGTGGTCCGCAACAATAACAACATTGGGATTGATCTTATCGGTTATGAGGGAACCGCGGATAAAAACGATTACGTGCGAAACGGTGTCGTAGAAAACAATACGGTTTATCAAAACTCGACTTACGGCAATCCTGCCTATGGGGACGACTACTCAGCGGGCGGGATTTATGTCGATGGCGGAAACGGTATCGAGATTAAGAACAACACAGTTTACGATAACGATATTGGGATTGAAGCAACATCTGAACATAAAGGAAAGTATGCAAATGCTATTCAGATCACAGATAACAAAGTGTACAACAATGCGTACACCGGTATTTCAATCGGAGGATATGACAAAAAGCGGGGCGGAACCAGCAATTCTCTGATTGCACACAACATTATGTACCGGAATGACACAAAGGGGCTGTATGGCGGACAACTGCTGCTGCAGTACGATACGAAAAACAACACAATCGAAAAGAATATTTTGACGGCCAGTGATTCAAGATTATTTATCGGAAACGATTTTACAGAAAATGAAGGCAATACGGTCAATCATAACGTGTACCATAAGGAAGCGGATCAAGACGGCATATGGATGTGGAAAAAGAATGAATACGATTCATTTTCGTCGTATCGAAAAGCAACAAATAACGATCAGCAATCCATTTATGCCGATCCGATGTATCGTGATGAAGATTCCTATGACTTTACGTTAGATCCTGATTCACCTGCGCGGAAAGTCATTGAATAGTTGCTATAAGCGGCGTTCTCTCGTTCAACCGAGCGGGACGCCGTTTTTTAGATGCAAAAAAGACTGCCGGGGATTTCCCGGCAGTCTGACAAGTTATTCTGCGATAGACACTTTTCCTTCAGCCTCAGCAGGTTTTCTCTGGCTCCACGTGTAGAGAAGCAGAGCAATTAAAACGAACAGCCCCGCTGATAAATAAATGGCAGAGAAGCCGGCAGATGCTACAAACAATCCGAATACATACGACCCTACAGCAATTCCGCTGTCAAAGAAGGTAAAGAACGTTGCCGTTGCAAAACCTGAGCGGTGAGCTGGAGATTTCTGGATCGCCAATGTTTGCATACATGGAACGATTGATCCGTATCCAAGCCCGATAACCGCTCCTGAAAGCAGAAGCATCAAGCCGCTGTGTGTGAAGGACAGCATGCAGAGTCCCACAGAGAAAATCAGGATTGATGGGTAAATGACAATGCCAGGTCCGACTTTGTCGAACAGTTTCCCTGTGAACGGACGTGCAATCATCATTGTCACCGCAAAGCAAACAAAGAAGTATCCGCTGATATCCGAAAGATCAACTGATTTGGCGAATACAGACAGATATGATGTAACAGTTGAATAACAGAAAGAAATAAACAAACCGACCGTCGCAATTTTGAGTGCGCCTTTTTCAAACATATCCGAGAACGCAAAACGGAATACAGTCGTGCCGCTGTCTTTACTTTGCGGCACTTTTATCAAGAACGAAACAAGTAAGCCAGCAACCATAAACAGCGCAAAGGCTGTAAAGAATACAGGGAAGCTGACCACCCTCATCAAATTCAGGCCAAGGAAAGGCCCGATCGCCATAGCCAGGTTCATAGACATGGCAAAGTATCCAAGCCCTTCACCGCGCCGTTTGGCTGGAATAATATCAGCGGCAATTGCACCTGTGACAGTCGTTAAAATGCTGAACCAAATCCCTTGGAAGAACCGCAATCCGAGCAGCAGGGAAAAGTTATGAATCGGCATATACAGAAAAGATGATAGGGCGAATAACGCCATCGATATAATCGCCATTCTTTTCTTCCCGAAACGCTCAATAATGGCCCCGGAGAATGGCCGAGTAATGATCGCAGACAGAAGGAACAGGCTGATTAAAAGCCCGCCTTGTGATTCTGTGCCGCCAAGCTCTTGCAGCGTATAGATCGGCAATACCGTTAAAAATGTATAAAAGAACACAAACACAAATAAATTGACAAGCAGGACCATAATAAAATCCTTGGTCCATATCGCATCCGCTTTTTTCAAATGTATGTCACTTCCTTATTATCATTGTTGTAAAAACATGCGGAATAAATGAGAAAAGGCTTCTTTATCTTCATCCCGGAAATCTGCAAGCAGCTCTTCCTCGAATTTCAGCATTTTCACATTGATTTCTTCGTATTTTTTCTCGGCTTCTTTGGTGAGGACAACAAGTTTTTCCCGTTTGTCTTCACCTTGCCGTCTCTGGACCCAGCCGTTCTCCTCCAGGCGTTTGATCGTCCGTGTGACAGTCGGCGCTTCCACATTTAAATAGGACCAAATCTCTTTTTGAGTCATTGGTCCGATCGTACGCAAACAATATAAAACTGACCATTGAGATGAATAAAGGCCGAATGGCTCCAGCTGTTCATTGGCTTTCTTGGCAATCAGGCGGGCGCTTTGGTTGATTTGATGAATGAGGTGTCTGTTGACGTAGGTCATGTCTGTCTCCTTCTAAAAAACTTACCTAAGTAACTAATTGCTTATTTCATTCTACAGGAGCGGTGAATAGATGTAAAGATGAAAATTTAGTGACGCGAAATAGTTTGCTGATGCTGAAAAAGTTCGTTTCACCCCTTGTCCTTATTGAGTTTTTAGCATATTCCCAAAAGAATGCTAATACACTGTTACAAACCTAACAAAGAGAGTGTTTGAGGTGAGGGATCGTGGGCATATTTCACAAACTTACTTTTAAAACCATACAACAAAGAAGCGGCATAATGAATGACTCTTTACAGAATACGGATCTCATTTCACACTTCTCACATCCATTTTAGGGAGGTCGAGTGGTGTGCACGATTACATCAAAGAGCGAACAATCAAGATAGGGAAGTACATCGTGGAGACAAAGAAAACCGTTCGTGTCATTGCGAAGGAATTTGGTGTTTCCAAAAGTACAGTACACAAGGATTTAACAGAGCGTCTGCCTGAAATTAACCCCGACTTGGCAAACGAAGTGAAAGAAATACTCGATTATCATAAATCCATCAGGCATTTAAGAGGAGGAGAAGCGACAAAACTCAAATATAAAAAAGATGAAATACTCGAGGGAGAGCCTGTTCAGCAATCGTAATCGCCTGACGTTGTCTTCTTGAAATCGTTCATAAAACATCCGCAAAAATTTGTAAAGAACTTAATGTGCTTCCAACTTTTTTTCTATATTTTATGATAATATATATAATTAGGGCACAATGTGGATATTTACTGTGAAACAGATTTTCAAGGAGGATATAAATAGATGTTTGCAAGGGATATTGGTATTGACCTCGGTACTGCAAATGTACTGATCCATGTTAAAGGTAAAGGAATTGTTCTGAATGAACCTTCCGTAGTTGCACTTGATAAAAACAGCGGCAAAGTGCTGGCGGTTGGCGAAGAGGCAAGACGAATGGTTGGACGTACACCTGGGAATATTGTTGCGATTCGCCCGCTGAAAGACGGAGTTATTGCTGACTTTGAAGTAACAGAAGCAATGCTGAAACATTTTATTAACAAGCTAAATGTAAAAGGCCTGTTTTCAAAGCCGCGCATGCTCATTTGCTGCCCGACGAATATTACATCTGTTGAGCAAAAAGCAATCAAAGAAGCTGCAGAAAAAAGCGGCGGGAAACATGTATACCTTGAAGAAGAACCTAAAGTTGCCGCTATCGGCGCGGGTATGGAAATATTCCAGCCAAGCGGTAACATGGTTGTAGACATCGGAGGCGGTACGACGGATATCGCGGTTATTTCAATGGGCGATATTGTCACCTCCTCTTCTATTAAAATGGCTGGGGACAAGTTTGACATGGAAATCTTAAATTATATCAAACGCGAGTACAAGCTGCTTATCGGTGAACGTACTGCGGAGGATATTAAGATTAAAGTCGCAACGGTTTTCCCAGACGCACGTCACGAGGAAATTTCCATTCGCGGACGGGACATGGTTTCCGGTCTTCCAAGAACAATTACAGTCAACAGTAAAGAAGTTGAAGAAGCCCTTCGTGAATCTGTCGCTGTTATTGTTCAGGCTGCGAAACAAGTGCTTGAAAGAACACCGCCTGAACTTTCTGCTGATATTATCGACCGCGGCGTGATTATTACCGGTGGAGGCGCGCTCTTAAACGGTCTTGACCAGCTGCTTGCCGAAGAACTGAGGGTACCGGTCCTCGTTGCTGAAAATCCTATGGATTGCGTAGCCATCGGCACAGGTGTCATGCTTGATAATATGGACAAGCTTCCTAAACGCAAACTAAGCTGATTTCACAAACCTCATTCTGAAAAAGAATGAGGTTTTTTTATGAAAAGCCTTCACGAAAAGATATTAAATGACGATAATAGGATAAAATACTGATTTCTATTATAGAACAAACGTTCCTATATGACAACTGGAAAAAATGCCATTTTTAGAGGTGGAAAATTTGTTAAAAGGATTATATACAGCAACATCCGCAATGATTGCCCAGCAGCGAAGAACGGAAATGCTTTCAAATAACATTGCAAACGCAAATACATCAGGATATAAAGCTGATCAAGGCTCGATGCGAGCGTTCCCTGAGATGCTGCTCAGCAGAATTGAATCAAAATCTCCGGCCGGAACATCGAGGACGGAAATCGGTTCCGTGAATACGGGAGTGTACATGCAGGAGCTTAAGCCACTCCTTACACAGGGGAGCCTGAAGTCTACAGAACAGCCTACAGACATTGCATTGGTCGAAAATCAAGTTCCGATCAATGCGGAAACCAATGAAAACGCGGCTCTTTTTTATCCGGTTCAAACAGCGGATGGAATCCGTTATTCAAAAAGCAGCACATTTTCACTAAATGAGAATAATCAGCTGACGATCAACGGACGCCCTGTTTTATCGACGGATGGCCAGCCAATTACTGTTGATAATGAGAATTTCACTGTGTCTGAAAACGGTACTGTGACAACAAACGGACGGACAGCCGGCCAGATTGATGTCAGAATGGCGGAAGATGTCCGCAATCTGAAACGTGACGGAAACGATTTGTACAGCACGGCGGACGGCAATGATCTGCCAAGCGCAGCTGGAAATAATCAAGTATCCTATTCATTAAAACAAGGCATCTCAGAACTTTCAAACGTGGATGTGACAAGCGCCTATACAGAAATGACTGAAGCGTACAGATCGTTTGAGGCGAATCAGAAGGTTATTCAGGCTTACGATAAAAGTATGGATAAAGCAGCGAATGAAATCGGAAAAATTTAAGATAACGGAAGAAAAAACGGGGGACATGAACCATGCTCAGGTCAATGCTAACGGCATCAACAACCTTAAACCAGCTGCAGCAGCAGATTGACACCATCAGCAGCAACCTTTCAAACAGCAACACAACCGGCTATAAGGCAAAAGATACGAATTTTTCTGAGCTTGTCAGACAGCAATTCGATCAGGTTGATGAAAAAAACGAGGAAGTGGCAAAAGCCCGAAAAACGCCGCCCGGCTTGCGCCTTGGCGTCGGAGCGATGATGAATTCACGCCTTGTCTCTGATCAAGGAAGCGTTCAGAAGACGGATCGTGATCTTGATATCGCGTTTACGTCACCATACCAATATCTTCAGGTGAATGTAAATGGAAACCGCCAGTATACGAGAGACGGAGCATTATATTTAACGCCTTCAGCCAATAATGCCAACCAGCTTCAGTTCGTTACTGGAAATGGGTATCCGGTTCTTGATGAAAACGGCAATACAGTGAACATCGACAGTTCAATGAAGAATATCACCATCAATAAGAACGGCACGTTAACCGCCTCTAACGGAAATGCGGTCCAGCGGTTTAACCTTGGGGTTGTCCAAGTGAATAACCCTCAAGAGCTGAAATCGGAAGGGAATAACCTTTTCTCTATTGATAATGCGGCAGCTTTTGAAGAGCTGAATGGCGCAAATAGACAAAACATTGGCATGCAGCAGGGCTCACTTGAGATGTCCAATGTCGATATTTCAGAACAAATGACAGATTTGATTACGTCCCAGCGTTCATATCAGCTGAACAGCAGAACGATCACAATGGGAGATCAAATGCTCGGTTTAATCAATTCAGTCAGATAATAAGAAAATGGGCGTTTTCAATCAGCCGCGCATGATAAAAAAAGCGGCTTTTTCGAAATCGTCCTTTTTTTTGTAGTATTCCGTAATATCTTCTAGCAGGACTTCTAAATCCACCCACGCCTCGATTTTTTCTAATTCAATCACATATTCGAGCAGCTGCTCATAGGGATCTTCCACTGAGGTGTAGAGTGCTTCAAGCGTTTTTAATTTTAAATAAATGGTTTGAATGTCTACCTTTTCAGATAATTCTTTCCCTTTTTCCAGGACGGCTTTCGCTTCTGTGACCTTTCCTGTTTTAAAAAGCGCTCTGACAGATTCGTACACACAATGCAGATACGAGACTGGAGAATTCGTTTCAAATTCTTGATTCTTTAATACCTTTTTAAAGTAAAGAAGCGCTTCCTGGTCTTTTTTTTCGGTTGCTTTTAAAAAGCCAAGGTTATAATAAGCGTGGCATAGCAGGTTTTCGTCATGTAATTGCTGGGTTTTCCTAATGATGTCTTTGAAAAGCTGTTCAGCTTTTTCGTAGCGTTCTTGATCAATATAATTAACGGCGAGCAAAAGTTTACAGGTGATTACCTTTTTGATATAGCCGAATTGGTGCAAATAGATGTGTAATGCTTTTTTGACGTATTGGATGGAAAGCGGCGGTGATTTCATCAAGTAATAGGCGCCGGCGGTTTGATAATATAAATCAGCGGCTTCAAACGTATTTTGAATGGCGGCCAGGTACTGTTCAGCTTTTTTAAAATGATGTACTGCATGTTTCGGAGCTGTTTTTACCATTTCATATAATCCAGAGAAAAAATACAGATAATACTTCAATTCATCATCCATTTTGTCTTCCAGGCCATATAGGTCATCGAACAATGAATCGAGTCCGTTCTGGTTTTCAAAAAGCAACTGATGGCGGGCCTGAAACAATTGATAACGCATCCAAAGCTTTGTGTTCTTTTTGATCTTAGGAAGGTGCTGGTCAATTTTCTCTTTCAGTGTGCAAACGTGATTCATTTTGCGTTTGCTCATTGCGGAATACCACTCGTCTAACATGTTTAGCATTCTTTTTTCAATAAACTTCGAAATCATTTTCCTACCTCTTTGCTATTGGTAAAATCTATAATTATCATATCATAACTTTTGACGGCTCTCATTGACAGTTGGTTACATAGTTAGCGCAGTTGAAAAAGAGATTAATTCATAATATACTTTTCAAATGTACAGATTGGATCTTTGATGATTGCTATACATACTAATGCAGATGAAGGAGATGTCAAGACAATGCTTGATACTCAGCAAATTAAAGAAATTATTCCTCACCGTTATCCGTTTTTGCTTGTGGATCGGATTACGGAAGTTGAAGAAGGCAAACGGGCGAAAGGCTATAAAAATGTAACCGCAAATGAAGAGTTCTTTAACGGACATTTTCCTCAGTATCCGGTTATGCCCGGCGTATTAATCGTAGAAGCGCTTGCTCAAGTCGGAGCTGTTGCGATGCTGATTAAAGAAGAAAACCGCGGCAGACTGGCTTTTTTTGCAGGCATTGATAATTGCCGCTTTAAAAAACAAGTCAAGCCTGGTGACCAGCTTCACCTTGAGGTTGAAATCATTCGTGCCCGCGGCACAATCGGGCGCGGAAAAGGCGTTGCCACAGTTGATGGCGAAGTCGTTTGCGAAGTTGAACTGACTTTTGCCCTCGGAGAATAAATGAAAAAAGGCAGATGGCCAGGGGCACATTTGTCTTTTTCTTTACAAAAATAGAAAAGCAGGTGATTGTATGTGGAATGAATTTAAAGCCTTTGCCATGCGGGGAAATATCGTAGACCTAGCGATTGGTGTTGTGATAGGCGGCGCTTTCGGCAAGATTGTCACATCTCTAGTAAATGATATCATTATGCCTTTGGTCGGTTTGCTGCTGGGAGGGCTTGACTTCTCAGGCCTGTCGTTTACGTTTGGCGACGCTGTAGTGAAGTATGGCAGCTTTATACAGACGATTGTGAACTTCTTAATTATATCCTTTTCCATTTTTATCGTCATTCGGACTTTGAATGGGTTAAGGCGCAAAAAAGAAGCAGCAGAAGAAGAGGCAGCGGAGGAAGCTGCGGATGCGCAGGAGGAGCTGCTGAAAGAAATCAGAGACCTGCTGAAGCAGCAAACGAAGTCGCCGGAATAAAAAAGATGCCGTTAGAAACGGCGTCTTTTTTTATCTCTTTTTTCGTTTAGGTGCGTTCTATGTCCTTCAGTCCCGCGGGGTTTTCCGTTGTTTCAGCGAGATGAATGAGCATTGAGACTGAGGTGCCTGCATCCGGATTGCTGCTGATCATCAACTCGCTTCCGCAAAAATGTTTCAGCCGCTGATTGATATTCTTTAATCCGACGCTGCGATCAAAATCCGCAGATAAGAGATCTTTTTGTTTTTCCGGAGTCATCCCGGCACCGTTATCCTCTACTTTGATGTAATACTCATTTTTGCTTTGTTTTTTAGCTGTCAGTTTGATCCATCCTCCGCCTCTTTTCTTGCTGACACCGTGAAGAACGGCATTTTCCACTAAGGGCTGAATCATTAAAGGCGGAAGGATAAAGTCAATGTCTTCATCTATATCGAAAAGAACCTCAAGCCGATTGCCGAATCGCGTTTTTTCTATAGAAAGGTAGGAATTGATAATCGAAAGCTCATGTCTGAAGGAACTGATGGCAGATGTATTTTGAAAGTCAAAACTCATTCTCAAATAGTTGGTAAATTCCTCTGTTACCTCCCGGGCCTTTTCAATATCCAAATGAGTGAGAGAAATAATCGTGTTTAAGACATTATAAAGAAAATGAGGCTTGATTTGCGATTGGAGAAATGCCATTTCCATTCTTGTCGCTTGATTTGCTGTATGTTTCATCATGATCAGGTTTTGAATACGCGCCATAAATTCAGAGTAATGATAAGGTTTTTGCAAAATGTCATTCGCTCCGGCATGAAACGCCTTGTATTTGTCATGGCCGATAATGGCTGCTGTAATCATCAGAACCGGGAGATCGACCATGCTGAATCGTTCGCGAATTTTCATACAGACTTCAAAACCAGTCATATCCGGCATCATCAAGTCCAAAATAACCAAATCAAGCTTCGTGCAAGAGATGATTTCTAATGCTTCCTTTCCATTCTTCGCAGCAATCACATTGTAGGGCACACCTTCAAGCATATCGCTCAAAATTTTCAAACTGTCAATGTTATCATCGACTATCAGAATGGTTGGAGCGTCAATACGCTCAGAGTAATAAGGTGTGCTAAATGAGATATCCGACAGATCTTTCCTGGAATGCAATTCAGGAAGACGTTTCTTTGTTTCAGATACAGATTCATTTTGGGCGATTGGCAATGTGAAATGGAATGCCGAACCTTTTCCCTCTTTCGATTCGACCCAAATGTCTCCGTTTTGGAGCTGAACCAGCTGTTTGACAATGCTAAGGCCAAGACCGGCACCATCGTCTTTATTCGCTTCGGCTTGCTGAAAAGACTCAAAGATGGTTTGGCGATCAGCTTCTGAAATGCCGCTTCCCGTATCCATTACTGTCACTTTGATCATGCTGTCGTTCAGTCTTGAAGCAGAAAGTGTGATTTGGCCCTCTGTTGTATATTTGATTGCATTATCGACTAAATTGGTTAAGATTTGGCGGAAGCGGTTTTCATCCGCGAGCACTAAAGGAAGATCGTCCGGGATATGAATCACCATATTCAAGTTTTTATGTCTCGATAAAAGATTGTAGAAATTCATTTCCGAACAAACTAAAGTATAAATATCAACAGGAACCGGGTGGATTTGAAGCATGCCCTGCTTTATTTTTTCTAAATCCAGGATGTCATTTACCAGATTGGACAGCCTGTAGCCCATGCGGATGACGAGCTGCATATTTTCCTTCTCTTCTTCTATCGTTCTTTTTCTTTTGCCGGCCAACAGGGTCTGGCATATATTAATGATGCTGTTCAGCGGTGTTTTGAATTCATGTGATGTTTTGGCGATAAATTCATCTTTTAAACGGTCACTTTTGAGCAATTTCCACGATAGCACTTCATTTTCACGGAATGCCCCGGCGAATTGCTGTGCCATTAGCAGAACGATCGCCAGCAAAGCGATAACTGTTGGCAATGAATAAATCGAATTAAAGGAAAAGGCTGTTTTGCCGCTATAAGCTGATATGGTGGTTAAAATGACAAAAGCACTCATTGATATAGAGGCGATGGTCAGATACAGGCTTCCTTCCATTTTGCGGATCGCAGCAATCGTAAAAATATATGTAATATAAACCAGAGTCGAGACGGCTAGCACAGAATGTAAGATGTACGAGGTATGGCCGATAAAACCGACGGTTAAAAAATCTGTGACTAAGACCAGTCCGGAAAAAACGGTGGCTATGCGAATAAAACGCTTTGAAACAATCTCTCTGTAAGCAAAATAGAGATAAAGAAAAACCGCAATGCTGACAAGCACTGTAGAGATGGCCCTCAATGAATTTAGCAATGAAAATGAAATTGACGGATAAAGGAGAAATATAATCCGCTCTTTTCCGATCATCAGAATAATGAACGAAAACAGAAGACACATAACAGAAAAAAACAACAAATGTTTATCTTTTTTTCTTTGCAGGAAAAAGCCCAGAAAATATAATCCGGTAATGAAAAAAGCTGTAATCATGATCGTATCATTAAGAAAGGAAATTTTGTTTTCTCGCACTATTTGGTCCTGAGTGCCAAAAGTAATTGGCTTTGCGATTCCCCATCCCGGCGTTTTTCCGAAGTTCGAAAATTGTACGACAAGTTCATTGCCACCCTTGTGAAGCATAAAAAAGCTCGTATATGGGCGGTTTTGTGCCGCGAAATCAGGATTATCTGAAGGGCTTCCGCTTTGGCCAATGCGTTGTCCATTAAAATAGATGCGATTGGCGCTGTAAATAAACGACGTGCTGATCCCGAATACCTGATGGTCTTGCTTTGATCTGATGGTCAGCTTATATGTTCCGTAATCTACATTCATACCTTGTTTGGACAGCTTTACATTGCTGGGAACATCAACGAAGAGAGGATCTTTTCCTTTTGCTGTAGCGATCTCTTTTGGTGACAGAATCTGATTTGGATACAATGCCCATTTTCCGTTCAGCTGTACATTCCCATCCTTCTGAAAATCCCAATTCTCTAAGTTCATGACCCCTTGCCTTGCCTCAGGAAGCGTTGACCCGGAAGAATGGTCAATGGCAATGAAAACCATAAAGAATGCAGCGTAACCGAAAATAATCGAAGTAAAGATGAATTTCTCTTTCATATCATGGCTCCTTTATTCAAATAGGATCAGATCATTCTAAATTCCTATTTTTTTATAAATATTGTAAGTGCAAAATTTCAAAAACTACAATAGAAAGAAAAAGAATCCAGATAAAGGGGTTATTTGTCATGATATAATAGAAGTTATTTACTGATATCTCGATTTTACATATAGGGTGGGATGTTTTGTGAAAGCGTTAATTGTTGATGATGAGCACTTGGCATTGCTTCATTTTAAGAAAATGCTTGAACGAACAAACGCCTTTCAATCTATTATGGCGTATCAAGATCCGGTTGAAGCCTTGGAGCATCCTGAGACTCCTGCTGTAGATGCGGTGTTTCTTGATATTGAAATGCCGGGGGTAAATGGCATTGAGCTTGCTGAGGCCATTCAATCGATGAATGAAAACATCCAAGTCGTTTTCATCACGGCTTATAATGAGTTTGCTATCAAAGCGTTTGAGCTGAATGCCATTGATTATTTGCTGAAGCCTGTCGTATACAAGCGGCTTGAGACTACTGTTGAACGAATCAAAACAAATCATATGCTCAGACAAAATGCAGAAAATACCGAGGCGCATTTTTCGATCCAATGCTTTGGAAGCCTGCAGTTTCATCAAATCTTAAAGGGTGCCAAAACAAACATTCCAGTCAAGTGGAGAACGTCGAAAGCACGTGAAATATACTTATTTTTACTTCACAATCATGGCCGTGTGGTTAGTAAAGACATGCTGATCGATCTTTTTTGGCCTCATTATGATATTTCAAAAGCAAGCACCCAGCTTTACTCGACCATTTATCAAATACGAAAATTATTCAGCCAGATCCCTTTCAGCCAAACAATCGAGAAGACTGATACTGGATATATTCTTCGGCTTTCAGGCGCAAAAATCGATGTTGTGGAATGGGAAAAATCACTAAAAGGGGCGCCGCCGCTAAATGCAGCTACATTACATTTGCACATGGATATTTTCATGTCCTATCAAAATCATTATCTAATGGAGCACGGCTATCTTTGGGCAGAACCGGAAAAGACGCGTCTTTCCCAGCTTTGGCTTGGAAAGGCTTATGAACTGATCGATTATCATATTCAGGAAATGAACGATCATCAAGCGATGGACGTTTGCCTGCAAGCCGAGAAAATTGAGCCTTGTGATCATAAAATCATGCAATACAAGCTGCAGCTATTTAACAAAAACGGGAAGGTAGAAGAGGCGATAAAAGAATATCAGCGTTACAAACAAATGAAGGATCAAATTAATTAAAAAACTCCAAACCAGTATGTGTCGATTGCCTTTCGATGCACACTGGTTTTTTTGTGCATGTCAGCTAAAGGGAAGGCCCTCGCCATATGTCTCCTGGTTGAATCTTCAACTCTCCAATTCACTTCAATCATACATGATTTTTGAGTTGTACAGAAATTGTATAGTTCCATTTCATACAATGTAGTTTGGTTCGGATGGCAAATCTTAGTTTTGGAGCACATTCGGTATTAGCAGTTCATTGTGGGGGATGAGACATGATGTTATGGTCTCGCGGATCAATCGGCAAGTGAAAAATAGATAGGAGAGGGAGGAATGAAAAGTTGAGAACGAGGAGTTTTCCCTTAGGGCTGAAAAAAAGCGGGCGGATCGTCATGATCATAAGCCTTGCCATCTTTTTCTTCTTCAGCCAGATCGCCAGCTATACTCTTACAGCGCAGGCTGTAGGTGTAACGCCAAGTGACAGTCAATTCTTCGATTCGGTAACAGTTAAGGACGCCAAGGGCCGGATTGTTGACGGATCAAAAGGAAGCGAACCGGCACTAACACCGGGGGACGACGTGACACTGACATATGAATGGTCATTGAAAAAAGACAAAAAAGCAGATAGCGAACAGGATATCAATGTGGAGATACCTAAAAGCTTTACATTTGATAAAGGTGCAGAAGGTGAGATCAAATCTGCTGATCAGGTCATCGGCAGCTATCAAGTGCCGGCGGGCAGCAGCACCATGACGGTAAAATTAACAACTGCATCCGCGGATTCTCTTGATGCCAAGGGGACCATTACACTGCCAGCTAAGTTTACTGCAGATGTAAAAGACGATGAACATACAGCAGCAGCCCTTTTTCAGCTAGGGGGAGGCAAAACCCAGCAGGTGATCATCCCTGTTAAGAAAGAGGAGACACCAGATGGCGAGGAAGAGCCAAAAAACGACTCTTCTGATACTGCGGGTGATCAGAAAGGGGCAGATGACAAATCTGCACCTTCAGTCAGCAAGGAGCAAAAAGAGGAAGAACAGCAGCCATCAGCGGATTCTAAGAGAGGCGAATCCTCTAAGAGTGATGATTCAAAAAAAGTGTCATCCTCAAGTCAATCAGCTTTCAAAAGCTTGCAAACTGAAGAAAAACAAATCACGCAAAATATTTTAACTGGCGTGACATTGACGGATGCAAACGGAGAGCCATATGACAAGGGCAATCGCGCCAATACGAATTCTCCGGTGAAAATTTCAATTGATTGGGCCATTCCTGACGATTTAGGAAAAACAATCAATGCCGGCGATAAATATGAATTTGATTTGCCTAAAGAATTTATTATGCATAATGACATTGTGAACCTGCCGTTAAGCGCCGGAGACACCACCTTCGGGACATTTTCTATTGATACGAACGGACATGTGGTGATGACATTTAACAGCGAGATAAAAGAAAGTTCTCATGTCAAAGGTACTTTGGTTATCAATACGCAGTTCAACGAGAAAAAAATTACGGGTTCGACCACACAAAAGATTCCATTCCCTGTGAATGCCGATACGCCTGAAACAACAGTTTATTTTAAACCCAATGTGAGTAAAACCATTGATAAATCAGGTGTGCTGGATAAAGGCATCAACCCTGGTAAAGTAACATGGACGGTAGATGTCAATAAAAAGTTGGATCAAGTCAAAAATGCCAAACTCACGGAGAGCCTTCCAGATGGCGTAATCTACCGTTCAGTTAAAGTGTATGAACTCAATGTGAACATTGATGGTTCTGTCAGAAGAGGAAATGAAGTTTCTTCCGGCTACAGTGTTGATTCAAAAGGAAATGTCACATTTGACGGAACAATTGATTCAGCCTACCGCCTTATATACGAAACCGACATTGACAATAGTGCGAAGCCGAGTGAAGGCGGAAATATAACGTTGACGAACAAGGCAGCATTCAGCGGAGATCAACTGGAGCCCATTTCTGCAGAAGCCACTGTTGCAGCCAAATATGGAAAAATGATCGCGAAATCATCAACAGGCTATGATGGAGAATCTCAAACATTCAGCTGGGCTCTTGTATACAACTATGGTGAGAAACAGATCGACCAATCCAAGGCCAGCATTAAAGATTCTTTTGGAACTGGCGATTTGCATCTTGTAAAAGATTCCTTGAAGGTTGTTCCTATTACCTTCGGACAGAATGGCAGCGAGCAAGCGGGAACGCCTTTAAAGGAAGGCGAAGACTACACGCTGATCGATAATGGAACCGGATTTGAAATCAAATTTAATAAAACCATTACCAGCGCTTACAAAATCACATATCAAACAAAGGTCAACAGCGGAGTGATCATTGATAAATCTACAACATATACCAATAGCGTGGTGACCGGAACAGGGGATTCAAAAGAAGCTTCCGGAATAGCCATTCAGCAGAATCTCATCAAAGGATATTCAAACGTAGATTATGAAAAGAAGACGGTTGATTGGACGATTACCGTTAATAAAAATAAATACTTGATGCACAATTGGGCTTTGGATGATCAATTTGAAAGCGGCGGAATGGTTCTGCTTGATGAATCGTTCAAGCTTCAAGACATAACGAACAACAAAACATTGCAGAAAGACAAAGACTACACGTTAACAAAAAAAACGGATCATAAAGGCTTTACTTTGGCATTGATCGGGGATTATGCAAAAACAGACAGTCAATTTAAGATCACTTATACGACAACATTCAATGCCGATTATTCTAACGAAATCGTTAAGAATACAGCTCAGTCGACATGGACTGATCAAAACGGCAATGAGCGCACGAATAAAGTATCAAGCGGTTTTACGCCGAATCACCAGACTTCAAATAATGGGTTTAAAAACGGTTCATACAACGCGGTTTCAAAGGAAATCACGTGGAAAATCGGCGTCAACTATAACGGCGAGCCGACGAAAAATCCTTATATCAAAGATGCCATAACAGATCCTCAGCAATTTGTGCCGGGTTCCGTTGTCGTTAAGAGTTATACGATCAATAAAAACGGCTCGATCACAGAAGGAGACGCGCTTGATCCTTCCAAGTATGATGTCGAAGAGCCTTCTGCGAATAATGAACGCACTCTGACGGTACATCTTAAAACAGGCGATTCTGTACCATATCTGATTGAGTTTAAGACATCACTCAAAGGACAGGTCATTGATCAGAATCAGTACACAAACAAGGCAACCTACTATAATAACGGCTATGCAGACCGTACGTTGACGGGCTCTGTTTCAGTTACGAACGGAGGAAGCCTGGTTTTCAAAGGCGGCAAACAAAATGGAAACTACATCGATTGGAACATCAATGTCAACTCCAGCCAATCAACGCTGGATGATGTAAAAGTCACAGACACGCCGGATGAAAATCAAATTTTAGATGCAGATTCTTTTAAAGTATATCAAGCAAAATATGATGAAAACGGAGTGGTCAAAGACAGCAGCGGAAATCTGACCGCGGGCGATCTCGAGCTTCAAAAAGACAAGGATTACACGTTACACATCAAAACGGACAATACAACAGGTGAACAATCATTTGTCCTGACATTTATAGGCGGCTATAAACAAATTGACCGTGCCTATGTGATCAAATACCGGTCTCTGATTAACATAGCCGGCACGAGCGGCCATGTTAAAAATAAGGTGTCCATTTCAGGAACAAATGTGAAGGAGCAGACACAAGAAAACAGCAGCTCGATCTTTGTTGCCATTTCAAGCGGTGACGGTTCCGGATCTGGAGAAAAAGGAAGCCTGACGATTTTTAAGACTGGAGAGGACGATAAAGCTCTAGAAGGAGCAGAATTCCAGTTATGGTCTGAGGACTCCAAACAGCTCCTCCGCACTGGTACGACGGATGCCGGCGGGAAGCTTGCATTTGGAAATATTCGCTATGGTTCCTATGTATTAAAAGAAGTAAAAGCGCCTGACGGATATACCATCAGTGATGCTTATGCAAAAGGAGTCTCTGTGAAAATAGACAGCAACTCCTCCAAGACAGGAGCGCTGTACAAAGTCGTAAATCAACAGAACAAGGTGACGCTTATCAAACAAGACGAACAAAACAACCCTTTGGCAGGTGCTGTTTTCAAGCTGGAGAAAAAGTCAAATGACGGCACCTATACTCTCATACGAACAGATATCAAATCTGATAAAAACGGAAAAGTAGAAATGAACGGTTTGCCGGCGGGATACTATCGCTTGACAGAAACACAAGCTCCTGAAGGCTTTATCGTAAATACAAAAGCGATTCACTTCTCAATCGCAAAGAATGAAAAGAATCAAGTGTCTGATGTGAATTTAGGAAAAATGACCAACTATCAAGGAAAAGTCTCACTGACGAAGGAAAATGCTGAAGGCCAGAAACTTGAAGGCGCAGTATTCAACATTGTCGATCAAGATGGGAAGGTCGTTCAAGAGAAGCTGACTTCAGATAAGGAAGGAAAAATTGAGGCTTCGGGCCTTGCGCCGGGACGCTATGCCTTTGTGGAAACAAAAGCGCCAGCGGGTTATGTGCTGAATACAAAGAAAAAAGAATTTACCATCTCAGAATCTGCAGCAGGAAAACCTGAAGCCGCAGATGCCGGAATCGTCGTTAACGATAAAGGCTCTGTTGAGCTGACGAAGGAAGATGCCGATGGCAAGAAGCTTGAAGGAGCCGTCTTTAAAATTATCGACAAGGAAGGCAATACGGTTCAAGAAGGACTGACCTCGGATAAAAACGGGAAAGTCGCAGCCTCAGGCCTTGCACCGGGACGCTACGCTTTTGTTGAAACGAAAGCGCCAGCGGGCTATGTGCTGAATACAGAGAAAATTGAGTTTGAGATCTCTGATTCCTTTGAAGGAAAGCCTGCAGTTACAGATGCCGGGGTAGCCATTAACCATAAAGGCTCCGTTGAGTTGACGAAGGAAAATGCTGAAGGCGAGAAGCTTGAAGGTGCAGTTTTCAACATTGTCGACGAAAAAGGAAATACGGTTCAAGAAGAGCTGACTTCCGATAATGACGGAAAAGTGAAGGCTACGGGTCTTGCACCGGGACGCTACGCCTTTGTTGAAACGAAAGCGCCAAACGGTTATGTGCTGAACACGGAGAAAAAAGAGTTTATCATTTCTGAATCAGCAGCAGGAAGGCCAAAATCCGCAGATGCCGGGATCGTCGTGAACTATCAAGGATCGGTTCAGCTGACGAAGGAAGACCAAGATGGAAAAGGCTTAGCAGGTGCGGTATTCAAAATCACGGACAGCGGTGGGAACACTGTGAGAGACGATCTAGTCTCAAAAGAAGGCGGTAAAATTGAAGTTGACGGGTTAGCGCCGGGAAGCTATCAATTTGTTGAAAAACAGGCGCCAGATGGATATCTTTTATCCGAAAAACCAGTGTCATTCACCATTAAAGCAGAATATGGCGGCAAACCTGAGCAAGTGAAAGTGACAGCGGTTAATACAAAGAACCTTGTCGTTCTCACCAAAGTGGATCAGCATGATAAAAATAAAGTTCTGCAAGGCGCGGAGTTCAATTTGGCAGATGCCAATGGCAAAGTGCTGAAGTCCGGTTTGGTTACCGATGACAAAGGACAAATCACGGTGCACGGCCTTAAAGCTGGCGAATATCAGTTTGTGGAAACAAAAGCGCCTAAAGATTATGAGTTGAACCAAACTCCTATATCGTTCAAGATCACAAACACAGACACAAAAACAGTCGAAATCACCGCGGAAAACATATTGGCACCAGGTGACGTAAATGTGAAAAAAGTGGATCAAGATGATAAAATCACCGTTTTGGAAGGCGCTGAATTCAAGTTATTGGATGAAAGCGGCAAGCCTGTAAAAACTGACGGATATGGAAAAGAGCTTTCTGAACTCTGGAAAACGGATCACGATGGACAGTTCACTGTAAAAGGCCTTGCGCCTGGAAGCTATCAGTTGATTGAAACAAAGGCTCCCGAAGGTTACAAACTTGATGAAACACCGATTGAATTCACAATTGAAAAAGGACAGTCAAAAGCTGTTGAGATCGTTGTTTCTAATCAAAAAGTGAAAACACCAACGCCAGATAAACATGATCATCCTGATAAACCTACACCGGACGGAAATGGTAAAGAAGATGGAGATCATTCGAAAACCAATGGTACAGATGGCAGCTCGAATGGTCAGACGAACACAGACAAAACCCTTCCGAAAACCGGAGATACAGACAGCATGCTGACGGCCATGATTGGCATCCTGTTGCTTATGGCAGGCGGAGGCTTAGCTGTTGCCTCAAGAAAGAAGCAAAGAAAAGGATAAATAGGAAGGCACCTGATCATTGAAGAACCGATCAGGTGCTTTTTTAAAAGTGAAACTGACAAGGCGCATTTTTAGAAGGAAGCATAAGAAAGGGTTTTTTGCATGTACAAAAAAATGATCATTACGGTGTTCATTCTTTTAGGACTGCTGCTGATCTCTTCTCCTTATATCAAAGGAGGAATCATAGCCTATCTTAGCAAAAGCCAAAGTGAGTCGGCCTTAACTGTAGAGCAGCTGAAAAAAAATAATGAGAGAGAAGCGGAATTTGAATTTGATTCAATCGAACCGCCTGAGTTGATGGATGCCATAAAGGCCGGCTTTGAACACGATCAAAAAGCGGTTATTGGACGGATAACGATTAAAAGCGTCGATCTGGAGCTTCCGATCGTAAAAGGAACAACCAACGAAAATCTATTGATAGGAGCGGCAACAATGCGCCCGGATCAAAAAATGGGCGAGGGGAATTATCCGTTGGCGGGCCATCATTTGAAGCAAAAGAGTCTTCTGTTCGGACCTCTGGAAAGCGTAAAAACAGGTGCCCAAATTGTTATCACGGATTTTAAAAAGGATTATATCTATTCTGTGACATCTAAAGACATCATATCGGAAATGGATGCAGATGTAATTGAGGAGACAAACAAAAAGGAGATTACGTTAATCACATGTGACAAGGCGGTCAAAACCGAAGGGCGCCTCGTTGTGAAAGGGGAATTGGTTGATTCTTTTGGCCATACCAATTAATTATGCAAGAGTGAAAAAAAGCTGCCGTTTTAGAACGGCGGCTTTTTCGCTTCTTTTTTATATTTTTTGCTTAAATGCCTCAATAAGTTTTGTTCCTGTATAGCCCTCTTTTACAAGGGATTCGAGTATGGTCTCAGTTCCCTGCTGTTTTCTTGTGACCATTTGTCCGTAGAGTAAAACCTGTATGCTTTCTTCCAGCTTGACGATATTTTTCACTGCTGCTGTCAGCTGGGCGGGGCGATTGCTTTTTTTCGTAATCGTTACAAATACTTTGGCTTCAGATTGGCTGTTTTGAAGCTGTTCAAAAAAAGAAAGATGTTCTTTCTGTACAAGCGCTTCAATCAGCCAGTGATTTTCACCGTCTTCTTTATTGATAATCAGTCCGTCAATAAGAGGAAACTGTTCAATTGATTGTTCTTCCTTGTCCACTCGTTCCACATTCAGGTCAACCAGTTTAAAGGTTTTCATTTCTTCTCACCCCGATTACTTCCAAAGATTTCTTGCCTTCCATTATAACATAAACGTTTTCGAGGAAAAAATGCTGCAATGCTGGGGCTAAAGAATTTTGTATGAGTGAAACATTTAATAATTTCTATTTTTTCATTATACTGTAACTGACTATGGATTACGGAGAGATGTGGTATGAATCAATTTCGTTTAAAGGAAATTTATATTGACGGCGCTCCTTCTGAAAACCATTTGATTCAAAAGGAAGTAACATATATGTTAAGCCGTAAGGAAGTGTTTGAGGTCCATCTGAACAAAAAAGGAAGGATAAGTTTTTTATACGAAACACAAGATGGCATGGAGCAGTATAAAATCAAGCTGTCAATGCCGGAAAAAAAGTTGAGCTTTCAGTGGTTTGCGTGGGATGGTTCTTCCTATGTGCGCATGAATACGCAAAATTGGCTGACGAAGCAAATCTTTTTCCGTTTTTTAAAAAGTACATATTTCTTTAAAGGGAAAAAGCAAAAGATGTTTTTAGCTGAAGGGAAAATGAAAACGAAAGATAAAAACAGAGGCTGAAAGCCATTTTTAAGCGTTTTTCTTTTCTTGTTGCATCATTTACAATACATACAACCGCAAGGAGAGGAGGAATCGCATGTTCAATCAGGTCATGCTTGTCGGACGTCTTACAAAAGATCCCGAGCTTCGCTACACTTCCGCCGGTGCGGCAGTCGCCCACGTTACGCTCGCGGTGAACCGCAGCTTCAAAAATGCTTCAGGTGAAATCGAAGCTGATTACGTCAATTGCACACTTTGGAGAAAGACAGCTGAAAACACCGCGTTGTATTGCCAAAAAGGTTCTCTTGTCGGCGTAAGCGGACGGATTCAGACAAGAAGCTATGAAAACGCAGAAGGGGTTAACGTGTATGTAACAGAAGTATTGGCTGACACTGTTCGTTTTATGGACCCTAAACCCCGGGAAAAAGCTGCTGATTGACAACCCCCGCTCCTCCCGTTTTCTATCCATTCACTCATTCGGATCTCCGCATCATCCCCTCAAAAATGACCAGTCGACCAGACTGGTTCTTTCTTTTTGTTTACTTAGGAAAAATTGGTTCCTATGATGCATTTTTGCTTAAAAACACTTAATAATGTTGAATAAAATTAATAAAAAACTTATAATTACTTAAAGATGATTGCTAAGAAAAGGAATGAGGGCGTGTATCAAGAAGAAAGATTAGTAGCGATTTTGGATTTTTTAAAACAGCATAACCGAATTACAACAGAGCAAATCTGTACGCTCTTGAAAGTGTCAAGGGATACAGCGAGACGCGATCTAGTAAAGCTGGAGGAACAGAATGTCATCATCCGCACTAGAGGCGGCGCCATTTTGCCGACTGTTCATCAGAAAATTCAAAGCTATTCCGGCCGCTTGAAAACAGTATCAGAGGAAAAAAACAAGATCGGCAGGCTTGCAGCATCGCTTATTCATGATGGTGACCGGGTGATTTTAGATGCTTCGACAACCGTTCAGGCCTGTGCAAAGCATTTGCAAGCGGTTGATTGTACCGTAATCACCAACTCAATTAATCTTGCGGATGTGCTGTCCGATAAAGAAGGAATTGAAATTTATCTGCTGGGAGGCAAGCTGGAAAAGGAGCACCGCTTTCTGTACGGCGCCTCTGTGATTGAAAAGCTCTCAAGCTACCACGTCGATAAAGCGGTGATCGGTGTGGTCGGTATTTCCGAACATGGCATTACCATTGCGCATGAAGAAGATGGCATGGTGAAGCGGAAAATGATTCAGCAGGCAAAGCAGGTAATCGCGCTTGCAGACCATTCGAAGCTGGGCAGCACCAGTTTTTATCAGTATGCAGAGCTGAATGAAATCGATCTCTTGATCACAGACAGGCTGCCGAATCAGGCATTTTGTGACTTGCTTGACCGCAACGGCGTGGAGCTTCTCGTGACAGAGCAGGATGAAGGAAAGGGCTGACAAACATGAAATTAATTGCGATTGACTTAGATGGAACCTTACTCAACAGCAAGCATCAGGTGAGCTTGGAAAATGAAAACGCACTGCGGCAGGCGCAGCGGGACGGCATTGAAGTGGTGGTGTCAACTGGGCGCGCTCATTTTGATGTCAGGTCAATTTTTGAACCGCTGGGGATCAAAACGTGGGTCATCAGCGCAAACGGCGCCGTCATTCACGATCCCGACGGCAGGCTTTATCATCACGAAACCATTGATAAGCAAAGGGCGTATGACATTCTCTCATGGCTTGAATCAGAAAACTATTATTACGAGGTATTCTCAGGTTCAGCCATTTATACACCGCAAAACGGCAGAGAACTTCTAGACGTTGAACTGGACCGATTCAGAAGCGCAAATCCGGAAGCAGATCTTTCTGTCCTTATGCAGGCGGCCGAGGTGCAATACAGCCAATCGGGCTTTGCTTACATTAATTCCTTTCAAGAGCTGTTTGAAGCGGATCAGCCAATCGATTTTTATAATATTCTCGGCTTTTCTTTCTTTAAAGAAAAGCTTGAGGCAGGCTGGAAAAGATATGAGCACGCTGAAGATTTGACGCTTGTCAGTTCGGCTGAGCACAACTTTGAGCTTTCTTCCCGCAAAGCTTCCAAGGGGCAGGCGCTGAAGAGGCTTGCGGAACGGCTGAGCATTCCGCTCGAGGAAACCGCGGCTGTAGGTGACAGTTTAAATGACAAATCGATGCTTGAGGCTGCGGGAAAAGGGGTAGCGATGGGCAATGCCCGGAAAGATATTAAAGCGATAGCCGACGCTGTCACCTTGACCAATGACGAACATGGTGTTGCACATATGATTAAGCATTTGCTGTAGGTATAGGTGCTGCACCAAAAGTGTATCCTGTTGATAACCGGCGTAACGGATTCTTGGAAATTCGGCGTGACGGCTATGAACGGAAAAAAGCTGGCTCTATAGAGCCAGCTTTTTTAGTCATGATCATTGCGCTGTTGCGCTTAATGTAAACAGTTCTTCGAGCTCCTGTGTGGAAAGCTCGGTAATCCAGTGTTCACTTTGGATAATTTGATCGTTCAAGGTTTGCTTCGATTCGAGCATGGCATCAATTTTTTCTTCGATTGTTCCAGTCGTAATCATTTTATGAACGTGGACAAAGCGCTCTTGGCCTATGCGGTATGCACGGTCAGTCGCTTGATTTTCAACCGCTGGGTTCCACCATCTGTCATAATGGATGACATGATTGGCGGCGGTCAAATTAAGTCCCGTACCTCCAGCTTTGAGTGAAAGAATCAGTGTCGGATATTCTTTCCTCTGGAATTTCTCAACGAGTGTATCCCGCTCCTGCTTGGAGAGACTCCCGTTTAAAAATTGCACAGGTTCCCCGAACGTTTTTTCAAGCAGCCGCTTCATCATGTTCCCCATCTGAATGTATTGCGTGAAAATCAGGCAGCTTTCGTTTTGGGCGCGGATCGCTGTCATCAGTTCCAGCAATTTTTCGAGCTTGACTGATCTGCCAGCCAGCAGCTCGGTTTGCTCTTCCTTTAAATAGAGCGCGGGATGATCGCATATTTGCTTAAGCCGTCCGAGCATGCTGAGGATCAGCGCTTTTCGCTGCATGCCGGTCAGTGATGTCATATGGTCAAAAGTGTCTTTGACAAGCTGCTCATAAAGTGATGCCTGTTCGGCTGACAGCGGGATAAATTCTTTTTCTTCCAGCTTCTCAGGAAGGTTAAGCGCGACCTCTTCATCCCGTTTTGTCCGCCGCAGAAGGAATGGCCGGATTAACTGCTGAAGCTGTCCGATTCTCTTTTCGTCCCGGTCTTTTTCAATCGGCAGCACATAGCGTTTGTGGAAGCCTGTCAAACTGCCGAGGTAGCCTTTATTCATGAAGTCAAAAATGGACCACAGCTCAGTCAGACGGTTTTCCATCGGCGTGCCGCTCAGCGCAATATGATGAAGCCCCTTCAGCTTTCTGATTGCGCGTGATTGCTTTGTATGCGCGTTTTTAATATTTTGCGCTTCATCAAGGCAAATCGTGTTCCAAGTCACAGAAGAAAGCTCTTCCGAATCAGCATGTGACAGCCCGTATGAAGTGAGCACCACGTCTGCGTTTTCGTAATGAGCGGCGAAATCATCACCCTTTATACGGCGCGGCCCATAATGGAGCGCGACAGAGAGATCAGGTGCAAAGGTTTGAAGCTCCCGCTGCCAGTTGCCGAGTACGGATGTCGGCGCGATAATCAAATGAGGCGTTTTTTGCCGGCCGCTTTCCTTCACGTGCAGGAAATAGGCGATCATTTGAATCGTTTTCCCAAGCCCCATATCGTCAGCCAGACAGGCGCCAAAACCGCTTTCCCGCAGAAATAGCAGCCAGTTCATGCCATATTTCTGATAAGGGCGGAGTGTCCCTTGGAAAGAAGGGCTGACTTCGTGCTCCGGCAGGTTTTCTGCGGCAGTGAGCTTTCGAATCAGTGACCTGAGCTGTTTGGACAGATCAAATTGAATACCGGCAAAAGCGGATGTATCAATCAGATCTGAATCCTCAAGCCCGCCTTCCCCCTGATCCATTAGTTCGCGCGCCAGAATATCGGACATGTGGAGTCCTTCCGATTCCGCTTTTTCCATCAGGCGTTTCATTTGTTTGATAAACTGTGGATCGATTTTTACCCATTGCCCGCGTATATTAACGAGGCGCCTGTTGCTGGCGACAAGCTCATTAAATTCAGCCTCAGTCAGCTCAATTCCATTTGTCGCAAACCGCCAATTGAAATCAAGCAGCGCATTCATGCCGACAAATGACTCGCCGCGCGGGGCCGACGACACTTTTGCCTTCAGCATCATGTTGCTGTCTCTGACGATCTGCCACCAGGATGGGAGCAGAATTTCAACGCCCATATCGACAAGCGTCTCACTTGCTTCTGATAGGAAGATCCAGGCTTCTTCCTCAGAGATCAGGGTCGTCCCGGAATCAAATGACAGCCACGGAACCGTTCTGTGAAAGCGGTCCTGCTCACGCGCAATTTTATCGCTGTACGCCTGCCACGATTTTTTGAGGCTCTTCAGCCCATCAAAAAATTCTACAGCGCCGCTCTTTTTATCACGTAAAAACACTTCGATTTTCCAATCGTCCCCGTCAAAGTCCGGTTCATTTAAGCGCAAGCCGACTGTAAATGGAGATTGATCGTCAATCCAGCCAATCCCCTCCAAAAAATCCTCTTCATCAAGAAAATGGCCGCGGAATGTCGTAACCGCAGGCGATTTCTCCTTGATGTGTTCCCATTTTTCCCGCAGGTCATCGTCATATTGGATGTAATCCTGAACGGCAGCGGAAAACCATTCCGCGGTAAAGCCTTCCAATATATCGTCGCGGTCCTTCCAGCGAAAAACACCGTTTGTCCATGCTTCATAGTCAGGCATAAAATCGCCGTCTGCGATAAATTCATAGATGGTCGATGCCGCCTCGATCAGCGGCTCCGTTTCTTTTGTAAGCTGCACGGAGCTGAATGAGTTGAACGAGTTTTTGCCGAGAAGCTCTACAGTCATCCATGGAGATAGCAGAACAGCAGTCGTCCCGATGAAGCTGACATCCTCAAGAAAGGTTCCGTAAAATGAGGATTCATGCCACTGGAACAAATGCTTTTTCATATGGCTGTAGGGAAGAGGCTGCTCATTCTCATCAAAGGCCGAGAGCGTAAATGATCCATCTTCCATTTGTTCGACGTGGATGAGAATTTCTTTAAGACTCGCCATCAATCAACTTTCCTTTCTGCAGTTCTTCTTGAAGCGCGCGCAGGCGCTTGTAATGTGAGCTCAGCTGCTGAATATACCGCTCCCACACCTTCAGCCTCTTCGCTTTTCTGTACAGGGTGCGCAGTTTTTTCAAATACCGTGCGGCTTCCTTGTACGAGCTGCGGTTCTTCTGATCGATAAAAAAGGACACTTCTCTATGGTAAGCGGGTATAAGCGCCTCTGGGTCGCTCGCTCCAATTTCCTTCAGCATGATTTTATCCATTTCATTGATGGAAAAGCCGACAAGGCTGTGAATTTCAATCCACTCGGCATAGCGTTTTTTTTCATATAAATGATGGCTGTATTCTGTGAACGTATACGGCAGACAGCCCGCGGCATAGCGTTCAAACAGCGCTTGATCATTGGTTTGCTTCACATAGGCATTCAGCAGAAGGAACAGCTCGCCGATCACATCGCGAATCTCTTTAAACGGCTTATCCAGCTTCGTATAACCCATCGCAATCGGTTCAATTTGCTGGTACCATGTTTTAAGCCGTTTCCAGTCCTTCTTGGCAGTCATTTCACTCAGCCATTGGAACGTATAAGGGAGCGCTTCCGGCGGGAATTGATCAACTTCCGCAAAAATAACGTCATCATTCTTTTGCAGGAACTCCAAATGCAGGCGCCCGAATTGCAATTCAGGAGAAAAACGCCGTCCTGCTTCTTTTTTCAATATCTCCTGTTCGCGTGTCACCCATTTTGGACGCGAAAGCAGCGCACTCCAAATTTCACCAAAGACACGGATGCGTTCATATTGGAAAATTTCTTCTTTCAACAGCAAATGCCGGATAACATCCGGTGTTTTATCCAAAAATGGATCGAGCGCAAAAGACAGTGCGTACGTTTTTAATTTATCAATAGAGCTGTAGATTGTATCCATCAGCTGTTCAACGTACGGATTGAGGGAATAAAAATCTTGTTCGGGGTTCAGCTTGCCTGCTTCGATCAATGTGAACATGCGAAGCCAAACCGCAATCGCAGAATGAATCTGATACAGGCTTTTCAGCTCCGGTTTGTTCGGCGCATGTTTTTTTAATGCGGACAGGTAGCCGTAATAGAGGCCCTGCATGTTTTGGCTGCCTTCTGGCGTGCGTGCCTGCCAGAGAGAAAACTCTGAATCAAAAAAAGTGAGCCAGCTTGAAAGCGATTCTTCATTCGGCAGCACCTTTTCCTGAAACTGGCGGCGGACGAGCTCCTTGCTTTCCTCAAGCTTTTCCCTCTCCAGCCAATACTCTGTAAAAGTACCCACTCGCTCGAACATTGCATATACATATAAAAACACAGCCAGCATATGGCGGCAGATTCTTCCGGACGGACATGAACAGCCGCTTTTGACTATGACAAACAAGTTCAATGTGACCCGCACAGGCACAACATCCTGCACGTAAGCCGTAATTTCCGTCGGACTCACTGCTTGTAAACGATAGACTGAATCCTGCCGATATAAAATAAGGGCTTTTTTGATCAGCTGAACATTTTCCTCATTGTAAGGAAGAAGTTCCTTTAACTGTTCAGCAGATGCCAGCACATCGTCTTTGGAAATCATATTCTGAAGCATGATTATCGCTCCTAACCGAGTCACGTAATAAAAAGATCCAATTTCTCTATTATATCGCAACACATCGGCCTTAAAAAGTTTTTCCTAAAAAAGGACATAAAAAATGGGATGTGTCGAATGATGTATTAGAGATTGCAAATTGATAACCGATCATATAATAATCGTGTTTTCAACTTATGGAAGCTGAAAGGAAAAAAAAGATGAGTGAAAAGAAATTGAATCAAGAAGAATTTCTGAAAATTTTGATGCATGCACATGAAATTGGTGAGCAGTCATCTGAAATGACGACGAAGGAAATGCTTGAAAATTTGATTTCTCATATTAAAAATGGATATGCAACATAAAAATCCCGCACGCCTTTTGCGGGATTTTTTTATGCGAGATGACGTGACTGTCTGAATAAGAGAAAAAGAGGCAGCAGTGTCAAGACAGTTGGTGAAGCGCTTACATAAAATGAAGGAACATAACGTTTTGTAAAATAATGTCGAATTATGTCACGTGAAAAGCTTTAGAAATGCGGTTTCAACGTTGTATAATCGTAGATGGAAAAGGATGTTATAAGAGATTTGGAGGTATCATGGGAGAATCTACTAGCTTAAAAGAGATATTATCAACGTTAACAAAACGCATACTTTTGATTATGATTGTAACCGCAGCTGCCACTGCTGCAGGCGGACTCATTAGTTTCTTCGCACTTACACCCATCTATGAAAATTCAACTCAGATTCTGGTCAATCAATCGAAAAACGACCGAAAAGAAGTCCAATTTAACGATGTTCAAACCAATCTTCAGTTAATCAATACGTACAATGTCATCATTAAGAGCCCTGCCATCTTAGATGAAGTCATTAAAGAAATGGGCCTGTCGATGACATCCCAAGAACTGAATGACAAAATTACCGTATCCAGCGAACAGGACTCTCAAGTGGTCAACATATCGGTCAGGGATGAAAACGCGGAAACAGCGGCTCATATTGCCAATACCATCGCGTCTGTCTTTCAAGACAAAATCACATCCATTATGAATGTTGATAATGTCAGCATTTTGTCAAAAGCCGAGGTATCAGAACATCCGTCGCCTGTATCGCCAAAGCCGCTTTTAAACATTGCCATCGCGTTTGCGGCCGGATTGGCGGGAAGCATCGGACTGGCCTTCCTGCTTGAGCATTTGGATAATACGATCAAATCGGAAGAGCAGCTCGAATCCCTGCTGGACATACCTGTTTTAGGGACGGTTTCCACCATTGCGAATGAGCAGAAAACAGCAAAGGCCATACAGGGTTTCCAATCTGAAAAAGCGGGGAGTGGACATTTTGGCGCTTAGAAAAAGCAGAGGCTCTTGGATGCGCAGGAATGTCATTGCAATGACAGAACCGAAATCCTTGAACTCTGAACAATATCGGACGATTCGCACGAATATCGAATTTGCTTCAGTGGACCGGCAAATGAAATCAGTCATGATCACATCGGCTTGTCCGGGGGAAGGGAAATCAACAACGGCCGCCAATTTGGCTGTCGTATTTGCCCAACAGGGAAAAAAAGTGCTCCTGATTGATGCTGATTTGCGGAAGCCTACAGTACATACGGCCTTTTTTCTTGAAAACACGGTTGGCTTAACATCTGTTTTATTAAAGAAAAGTTCAATGGAGCAAGCTGTGCAAGCCTCAAATGAAAAACATCTTGACGTGCTGACGAGCGGCCCGATCCCGCCAAACCCGGCCGAGCTTCTCTCCTCGAAGTGGATGAAGGAGCTTGCTGACGAAGCGAGAGTGGCATATGATATGGTGATTTTTGATACGCCGCCTATTCTTGCCTTAGCAGATGCACAGATTTTAGGCAACGTGGCAGACGGTTCTGTTTTGGTTATTTCAAGCGGGAAAACAGAAAAAGAACAAGCCGCAAAAGCGAAAGAAGCACTTGAATCGTGCAATAGCAAGCTCCTTGGAGCGATTATGAACGGCAAAAAGCTTTCAAAGCACTCTGAATACGGTTATTACGGAAACAAAGACAATTTCATGCAAAATAAATAACGTGCATCGTGCCCGTTATTTATTTTTGTGAAAAAGGGGGCTAGGACATGATCGATATTCACTGTCACATTCTTTCGGCAATGGATGACGGGGCAGGTGATTCAGCTGACAGCATAGAAATGGCAAAGGCCGCTGTTCGTCAGGGGATCCGGACGATCATTGCGACACCTCATCATAAAAACGGTGTGTATGAAAACGAGCCAGCCGCAGTCAAAGAAGCAGCAGACCAGTTAAACAAACGTTTAATCAAAGAAAACATCCCTTTACATGTGCTTCCGGGGCAGGAAATCAGAATCTACGGCGATGTGGAACAAGACCTTGCGAAACGGCAGCTTCTTTCGCTGAATGACACAAAATACATCTTGATTGAGTTTCCGTTTGATCACGTTCCCCGATATGCGGAGCAGCTTTTTTATGATTTGCAGCTGAAAGGATATATTCCGGTTATCGCCCATCCTGAACGCAACAGGGAAATTCGCGAAAACCCCTCCTTGCTGTATCATCTTGTGGAAAAAGGAGCAGCATCTCAGGTTACTTCAGGGAGTCTTGCGGGGACCTTCGGCAAGCAGCTGAAAGCATTTTCTCTCCGGCTGGCTGAAGCCAATTTGATCCATTTCGTAGCCTCAGATGCCCATAATGTGAAAACGAGAAATTTTCACACTCAAGAGGCCCTTTATGTTTTACAGAAAGAATTCGGTCCGGACCTTCCTTACATGCTGACGGAAAATGCTGAGCTTCTCCTGCGGAATCAGACCATCTTCAGACAGCCTCCGCAGCCGGTCAAAAGAAGAAAATTGTTTGGTCTCTTTTAACAGCCGATTCTCATTTCACCACTTTCTTTTTGAGAGCGATATAATAGTGTATTGTATGATTGAATCACATTTCAGAAATCTGTACAGGCTGTACCCGACAGGCTATGCGGGAGATCATTCGCATTCATGATAGGATGTTCTCATACGATATTACGAAAGCTGCAAAGCAGCAATTTAACTGTTGGAGGGAAACAATGAATATTACAGTCATCGGAACAGGCTATGTCGGTCTTGTGACAGGTGTTTCTCTTTCTGAGATTGGACATCATGTAACCTGCATTGATATTGACGCTCACAAGATTGATGAAATGAGAAAGGGCATTTCCCCCATATTTGAACCTGGTCTTGAAGAGCTGATGAGAAAAAATACGGCTGATGGACGGCTGAACTTTGAAACAAGCTATGAGAAAGGCTTGGCACAGGCAGACATCATTTTTATAGCGGTCGGCACTCCGCAGAAAAGCGATGGACACGCCAATCTGGAGCAAATTACAGATGCGGCCAAACGCATCGCACAGCATGTCAAACGAGATGCCATTGTGGTAACGAAAAGCACAGTGCCCGTCGGGACAAACGATTTGATTAATGGACTGATCACTGAACATCTAGCTGAGCCTATCAGTATATCGGTCGCATCCAATCCGGAATTTTTGCGTGAGGGGTCGGCGATCTTTGACACGTTTCATGGAGACAGGATCGTGATCGGAACAGCCGATAAGAAAACAGCCGATACGCTTGAGGAGCTCTTCCGTCCGTTTCAAATCCCGATTTACAAAACGGATATCAGAAGCGCCGAGATGATCAAATATGCCTCAAATGCTTTTCTGGCCACTAAGATCAGTTTTATAAACGAAATTTCGAATATATGTGAAAAGGTCGGCGCCGATATCGAAGCGGTCGCCTACGGGATGGGACAGGATAAGCGGATCGGGAGCCAGTTTTTAAAAGCGGGCATTGGCTACGGCGGTTCTTGTTTTCCAAAGGACACAAACGCCCTCGTGCAAATTGCCGGCAATGTCGAGCATGATTTTGAACTGCTGAAATCGGTTATCAAAGTCAACAACAATCAGCAGGCGATGCTGGTTGATAAAGCGCTGAACAGGCTTGGCGGGGTGACGGGAAAAACGATTGCCCTTTTAGGCCTGTCATTTAAACCGAATACGGACGATATGAGGGAAGCGCCGTCAATTGTCATTGCAGACCGTCTCGCTGCGCTCGACGCCCGTATTAGAGCCTACGATCCCATTGCAGTTAGCCATGCAAAGCATGTTCTCCCGCAAGCTGTTGAATATAAAGAGACGATCGAGGAAGCTGTCAAAGGGTCCGACGCCGTCATGATTTTAACCGACTGGGCTGACATTAAACAATTCCCGTTAGAGGCTTATCAGGATTTGATGGAAACGCCGCTCATATTTGACGGCAGAAACTGCTACACATTGGATGAAGCTTTGGCTGCAGGAGTGGAGTATTATTCTGTCGGACGAAAGGCGGTTGTGCCGTCAGGTTTAATTCAATAATTGAAAAAGAAAGGCTGGTTGCGCACCAGTCTTTTTTTCGTCTATTGCGGGGTGCTGAATACATTTGCTACTATTTAACTATTGTTTGGAAAAGTATGCAGAATTAGGGCTTCTTTACACAATCGTTTGATAAAACATTAGAAGAAACGAAGAAAACCAGAAAATAAAATCTTTCAAAAATTATTGGAGAGGCCGGAAAAGGAGAGTCATCTGATGAATCATCTGCCTGAAAAAATGAGACCGTACCGCGAATTGCTGGAGAAATCAGCGAAAGAATACGTAAAATTGAATGTCCGAAAAGGGAAAACAGGACGATATGACAGTAAAATTGCCGGTGATCCCTATTTCCCCAAGCATGAAACATACCCGACTGATGAAAATGGACAGCCGATGAAGCTTCTGGCGCAGATTAATTTCTCGCACATTCCCCAGCTTGACGGCTATCCTTCTTCGGGTATCCTGCAGTTCTACATTTCTGTTCATGATGATGTCTATGGATTGAATTTTGACGATCGATGTGAACAAAAGGATTTCAGAGTAATCTATTTTGAAAATATCATAGAAAACGAAGACGAGCTTGTTTCTGATTTTTCATTTATTGGCACAGGCGAATGTGATTTTCCGATTTTATCAGAAGCAGCAGTTGAGCCTGTGAAATCTTCGGAATGGGTCCTGCCGACAGATTTTCAATTTGAGCAGTATACGGGCATGGAAACAATGGAGTTCTTTGGCCAGTTCGGCGAGGATGAAGAAGACGTTTATAATGAACTGGCTGAAAACGGATTTGGCCATAAAATTGGCGGCTACGCTTCTTTTACCCAGCATGATCCGCGGGAATACGCATATAAAGAACACACCATCATGCTTTTGCAAATTGATTCAGACGATGATATCGATTCAATGTGGGGAGACGTCGGCATCGCCAATTTTTTCATCACACCTGACGATTTAAGAAAAAAAGACTTTTCAAACGTTCTGTACAACTGGGACTGCAGCTAATACAAGCTTTTGATCCAAAGGGTCATACCTGATCAGAAGCGGAAATAATATAAGCCAAATGACAAAATCAGACGTGGCCGAACCGATGAAGAACATAAACATGAACAGAGGCAGATCAACAACATCTGCCTCTTTCAAGTGCCTTTATTACTATGACTTTAGGTATTTCCATTTTGTAAAACGCTTTTATTAGCTGTATAACGAACAAAAACAAGAGCATATACCTATGTTTTAAGAGTGTTATAAGCCTAAATTAAGCCGTTTACCCTATTTAAGCCGCCTTCTGGCTATTTTAAAATATAATATATGGAAATAAAGTATGGAAAAGTCTATCTTCATCAGCCCCTCCATACGACTTTTTGAGTATTAAGAGGTGATTCAGATGGGTTATGAAAGTATGCTGGCGGATATCAAAAGTTCGCTTAACGGAAAAATTTCCGACGTGGAAGACAAGATCGAAAAGCTGAAAAAAGCAAAAAAGGACATAGACACACTGCAAGAAGAGGCAATCACTGAAATCAAAGAAATTGTCAAACCAGAATTGGGCAAGCACTGGACGGGAACAAAAGCGGATGATTTCGACAAGGGAAGAGAAGAGGCGAAATCGGAAGCATCCAAGATTGTGAATGATAAATATAACGAGTATATGGCTTCGATTCAGATGGAGATTATTCATTTGGAATCTAAGAAATTTCTCTATGACAAAGAATTAAAGCTAGCGAATTTTGCTGGTCATACTCTTGCTAAGGGTGAAGAATTCTTGGAGGATGCTGTTAATCAAATTAAATCTATTAAATTGTGGTGATCTTTTTTATGTCAGAAATTAAATTGAAATACGATACTGTAATCAAAACATTAGATTCTGTCAAAGATGCGCTTGCTGACGTATCAATCGGCGCCGCGGGATCCAATGGAAAAAACAAACTCGATTATACGAAAAAATATCATGAGCGTGAGGAGAACATCAAAACCATGCTCGGAGATTACAAAAAAGCGGTACAGAAAAATATTGAGGATACAAAGGATAACGTAGATTCACTCAAAGAGCAGGACGAGGCGATAGCGGTAAAATAGAACAGAAAGGGCAGTGCGATGAGTAAAGTATTTGAATCAAAATCTTTAATCGAAGAAGCGAAGAGCAGAAAAAAGCAATATGAGACGCTTGAAGAGCAGCTGAACACGCTGAAAAAAGCGTTTCAGGGAGTTGCAGATTTAGGCGATAATTTTAAAGGAAAAGGCGCGGACAATATTAAAGATTTCTTTCAGGGACAGGCGGAAATCGTCGAAAGCTGGCTGACGCTTGTCTCTGCTCAAATTGCGTTTTTAAATGGCATTTCAGGCGATATTAAAGATCAAGAACTGAATGATTCATATGTGGAAACTTCATTTTTGGATCATGAGCTGCCCAATGGAGACCTGAAAGCCTCAGAGATTGTCTCCGCTCATAAAGAAGAAATCGATTCTATTTTGTCAGGCATCAGCGATATTATTGATCTCGATATGTATACGCTTGACGACTATGCAGATAAAATGGGCGATGCCCAAAAAATCAGACGTGACACGATCACAGCTGTCGATAAGCTTGATGAATCCCTGACCACTGAATATCAAAATTTAGAATCTCTGGACAACGCAGTGCTCACCAAATATTCTGTTCTCATGCAGGCCACCAGCAATGGGAAGAGCGCATCCCCTATGTACTATGACAAAAAAGCCTTCCACAGCAATGAAGTCTACAAAAGCGTCATTGAAGTAGAAAATCAAGGAACCACCTATATCGATGCAAAAGCCCAGCAAGCAGAAGCAAGACGTCTCCAGGAAAAAGCCGAGGAAGAAGCAAACAAACCATGGTACGAAAAAACATGGGATGGAGTTTGCAACTTTACTGGAGAAGTCACTGGCTATTATGATTATAAAAGAGCAACCGAAGGCGTTGATCCGGTTACCGGAGAAAAACTCTCCACCGCAGAACGTGTGACAGCAGGAGCTATGGCCGCAGCCGGATTTATACCAGTCGTCGGCTGGGCAGGCCGCGCCTTCAAAGGCGGAAAAGCCATCTACAAAACCGGAAAAGCAGCTATCGCTGCTGAACACGCTTTAGACGCCTACAAAACAGGCAAATCCTTAGACATTCTCAAAATGACAGAAATGGGTGCATACGGCCTTGTAGCGTCAAACGGATTCTCAGAAGCCGTCACAGGCCGGGATATGTTCGGAAACAAAGTGTCTGAGGAGAAGCGGAAACAGGGGGCGCTCGAAGCGGCATTGAGTTTGGTTGGTGCTGGTGCATTGGCGAAACACATTGATAAAGGCATCCCGCTTGCAACCCATTCAAAAGTTCAAAAAGCTAACAAAACCCTAGAAAAAGTAAAACAATTTAAAGTCCCAACAAACGTCCGTGTATACGCAGAACGCCCAGTAACTCCTGACGGCTTCACATTCGGAATCCCGACAGTCCGTGTCAATGTGGAAAAGCCGGCTGTTAAGGATCTTGGGATTGTGAAGATGGCGAGTAGCCAGTCTAAAAAACCCCAATGGTTGGAAAAACCTGAGGGGATGACTCAAAATGATTACGTTGCTCATAATGGTACTAACTACAGTAAAAAGAAACGGACTGAAGAATACAATGCTGCGATAGCTGATAGAGAGAAGATAGTTGGAGACAATTCAAATGGATATCGTTTAAAGGAACCAACTAACTGGATGGAAGATAGAGGTATGATACAAATAAAAGAAAGATTAAAAAGAAAATCTTGGACAGATAGAGATGGATTTAATTGGCAATGGGATTCCCAGCATGGCAAATTAGAAAAGTGGAACCGCAGAAGAACAGAGCATTTAGGAGAGTTTGATCCTGTAACTGGTAAGCAGACGAAAAAAGGCGAGCCTTCAAGAAGATGGGATGGTTAAAAAATATGGAACATGGAATCAGATTTATTAATGAATACCCTGAAATCGGTGAGTTGCTTCATCGTCTATTTGTAAATAGGGAATTAGACGAATGGTACAAGAGCAAATGCGCAGAGAAAATAAAAGTACCTGATGAATTTAATCAAATAAAAGGTTTGAAAAAAATTGAAGTTAGAGATTTAAACAATCCTTCAGGAGAAATTGATATCCATTTGCAAGGTCTTTCTGGGGAAAATGGTTTTCATTTAGAACAGCAAATCAATATGAAAGTATCTAAATTGGTTCCTGTTTATGTATTAGATTATAGTTATTCCCTAAGACACGATTTAATCGATGGCGCTTATGACATTGTAGGAACCGCTGAATCTTTAGAATTCATTCAGGGAACGAACTATATTAATAAAATAATGCAAGAGAAAGGGTTTATTGAACTCAGTTATTTGTATGATTACTACGATACTGTGTATGAGTGGAGTGAATTGCCGCATATACAGCCTTTCAACAGGAGATTAACATTAGGAGATGCCTTGTTTACTGATGTATTAGAATTGCTATAGTTAAAAACTTGCCGTGTTGTCATCGGCAAGTTTTTTTATAGAAAGTATAACAATGTAGAGTGCAAGGAGAAGCGGGATGAAAAGAGACCATATTTCTCAATTGCAGCCATTAAAAATCTGTAATGGCTGGTCTGTAGTACTGAACAATTTATGTTCAGAAAAAAGAATGCAAGAAAAATGTGAATTACTAATACTGCAAAATGAAAAACGTAAGGCCTTTATTAGGTAAGTTATGAAAATAATCAATACTATATCAAAGTAGCTGGCTTACATACAGATAAGATTTATGAAGATGAGTCTTTTAATGAGATGAGAACAATTATTAGTTGAGTTAGAATATCAAATCTGGAATGTGGGAAGCGGGGTTTTAGAAAATTTGCAGCCGCTAACCCAACAGATTCCCAATTTCTTAAGGCTAAAGATACCGGCTGGTTGGACCGTTGATTATATTACTTTAAAAGATACTGATCCTAAGACTCTAAAGGCAAATGACGATGCTTGGTTATTTGACTTTAATCAAGATCTCCTACAGATTTCTCATAAGACAAAAAAATTGCTGCTTGACGTAGGGTGGTACCCAGAAGGTGATCAAGCCGGAAGCTATGGGATTGAACTAATAAAAAACGAAGATTGGGAAAATCCTTTAGAGGATATTATGTGTACTGAACTTAAAGAATTAATTAAACAATTGGATTATATTTTTATGAAAGAAATGAAAAATGAATATCATTGAAAAAAGCAGATTATACTATCTGCATTTTTCAATGAAATAATTTGGAGTCATTGCTAAAATCGACATGCAGGACAATTGAGCGCGAAGAGAGGGAAACAAGTAAAATGGAAATACATCAAATTCACGATTTTCATCTAAAAGATGAATCGGATTTTGTTCAAATACAACAATCCCTTAGAAATCGTATCAACCTATCTCACACGATCCATCCAGACTCCATCAACACCTGCGCAGGCGTCGATCTCGCCTATTGGGAGCAGAATGGAGAACCATACGGGGTGTGCAGTATTATCGTGGTTGACGCTGATACAAAAGAAGTCATTGAAAAAGTGCATAGCATGGGGAAAATCAGCGTACCGTACGTTTCGGGTTTTCTTGCATTTCGCGAGCTGCCTTTGATCATTGAAGCGGCGAAAAAGCTGGAGACGGAGCCGGATGTCTTCTTGTTTGATGGCAACGGATATCTGCATTACAATCATATGGGCGTTGCCACCCATGCGGCTTTTTTTCTGGGTAAGCCGACGATTGGGATTGCGAAAACCTATCTCAAAATCAAAGGCTGTGATTTCGTGATGCCTGAAAATGAAGTCGGCGCATACACCGATATTCTCATTGACGGCGAGGTATATGGCCTGGCGCTGCGGACGCGGAGGGACGTGAAGCCTATTTTCTTGTCTTGCGGTAATTATATTGATTTAGAAAGCAGCTATCAGATCACGATGAGCTTAATCAATCAAGAAAGCAGACTGCCGATCCCTGTCCGCCTGGCTGACCTTGAAACACATGTCTTGCGAACGTTTTATCAGAAAAATCATGGGTAACACTTGGGGCTCTAAGCCATCAAGTGTTTTTTTGTATGCTGTGTGCTTTCCTGATCTCAAAAACCTTGTCCTTATGGAAAGATTTTATTTGAATGTTTTCCGCGTCAAATTGATAAAAGCCTTTAATGGCGCAGACATCCACTTGTCCTTATGCCATGCTAATTGAGTGAAAACGGGGCAATCGCTCTGCCGATTGAGTTCTTTCATTCGGCCTGCTGCAATATCATCTTTTACTGTCATTTCAGGCAAGATTCCAATCCCAAGTCCGGCCATTACGCATTGTTTGATGGCTTCTATGCTGACGAATTCCAATTTGTTAGGATAGACACCGGAGTCATGCAAATTGTTCTCAAAGAGCGTGCGGTACGAGCAGCCGTCCTCTGTCAGCAGAAGAGTTTCGTTTTGAAGATCCTTCAATGTTACTGGTAAATCCGCAGGAAAAGGATGGTCATTAGCAGCCACCATTTTGATCTCATCCTGAATCAAAGATTCAACGTGCAGTGCGTCTTCCGTCCGGTTTACATCCAAAATGAAGGTGATATCAAGCTGGCCCTGTAAAAGCTGTTCTTTCGCTTGTTCATTGGAGATATATGGTTTGAATATGAGCTTTACTTGGGGAAATGCCTGTTTAAATTCTTTTATGATAGGCGGCAGGCGGTATGTGCACTGGCTTTCCGTCGCCCCGATTTTTAAGGTTCCGGTTGTTTCTTTTACTTGATTTGCGGCCATTTTCGCTTCTTCTGTTAACGCAATAATCTTCTGTGCATAAGATTTGAACGTTTTTCCTGCTTCTGTCAAGATAAGCCGCTTGCCGAGCCGTTCAAATAAAGGCGTCCCGATTTCTTCTTCAAGTGATTTGATCTGAGAGGTAACGCTTGATTGTGCATAATTAAGCATTTTGGCGGTTAGGGTGAAGTTTACATGTTCTGCCGCCGTAATAAAGGTGATCAGCTGCTTCAATTCCACTTGTTCTCTTCCTTTCTAAATCGGTTTTAGCGATTGGATTAATCGAAATAATCATCTGTATTGATTGATGAATCCATTATAAAATGAAGAAAATCATTCGTAAACAAAGGAGCAGATGCATCATGAAAATTGCGGTTATTAACAGCGGAACTCGGTCTGGCGGAAATACGGATATTCTTGCGGAGAAGGCTGTTCAAGGATTTGATGCAGAGCACATTCATTTGCGGAAATATCGAATCCAGCCAATTGAAGATCTGCGCCACGACCAAGACGGCTTTCGACCTGTTCAAGATGACTACGATTCTATCATTGAGCGGATATTGCCGTGCGATATTCTTGTATTCGCCACCCCAATTTATTGGTTTGGCATGTCAGGGACATTAAAGCTGTTTATTGATCGCTGGTCACAGACGTTGAGAGATCCGAGATTTCCTGATTTTAAACAGCAAATGTCAGCGAAACAGGCATATGTGACAGCAGTGGGCGGAGACAATCCAAAAATAAAAGGGCTGCCGCTGATTCAGCAATTCGAACATATTTTTCATTTTATGGGAATGCCCTTTAAAGGTTATGTGCTGGGAGAAGGCAATCGTCCAGGCGATATTCTTCGTGATCATCAGGCGCTGTCCGCTGCGAGCCGCTTACTGAAAAGAAGCGATGCGATATGAAGTTTTTGCTGTCGGTCATTGCTGGCATGCTGATTCTTGCATTCTTTTTATTTTGGAAGGTCAAGCCTCCTGTTTGGATACATGTTGAAACCAATTCACCCCAGTTGAAGAAATCTGTGAGAATGGCAGGAACCACGCTGCAAGTCAAGCACATCATCAAGAGTGACGCAGGAGAAGAAACAGCTGTCATATCAAACGGCATTTCTGGGCCAAAATAAAAAAGCACCTGTCCAGGTGCTTTTTTCTATAAATGAGGGATCACAAGGCCTCCATATAAAAACGCCGCAATAATCAAAAATGCCGGGTGCATTTTGAATTTTGTCATGGCAAGGAGCGAAATTCCCGCAATCACGATCGATTGGACCCAGCCGATCGCTTTGATGCCGTCTGCGCCGATTTGCCAGGTAAGAATGAGCATCATGACCGCAATGACAGGCTGAACGGACAGTGTCATGCCTTTGATAACAGGGGATTGGCGGAAGCGCTGGATGATGCGCAGCAGGACGATCAATGCGAGCGCCGACGGTACGACGGTTGCAATCAGGGCAATTAGGAAGCCGGGCCAACCGCCTGCGCTGTAGCCGACATACGCGGCGATTTTGGTGGCAATGGGGCCCGGCAATGCGTTCGCAAGTGCGAGCATATTTGAGAATTGATCGTTTGAAAGCCAGCTGTATCTGTTTACGACTTCTTCAAACATTAGCGGGATAGATGCAGGTCCGCCGCCATATCCCAGTAGGTTTGCGATAAAAAACGCCATAAATAAATAGATCGATATCATGAGGCCGACATTCCTTTATCATGTTTATTTGTGACTTTGTCTTTCAGTTTAAAATGAAACGCCCCGTACGCTAGGAAAATGATAATGACAAGGCCGGGATTAATCTGAAACGTTTGCAGGCCGATAAAAGCGATGATAAAAAACAGGATGCCGGTGACCCAGCCGAAACCTTTAAGCGCTTTTTGTCCAAACTCGTACGCCATAATACCGAGCATTACTGCAATCACCGGCGTGACGGCGCCTATCATGCCGGCAACAACTGCTGAATGGCTTAACACATTTACTGCCGCAAACAAGCCCACCATCGCAAGACATGTAGGCAGAATGTGGGCGAGTGTCGCCACAATGGCACCTAATGTGCCTTTAAGCTTGAAGCCCAGATACGCAGCCATTTTTGTGGCAATCGGCCCGGGAAGCGCATTAGCGATTGCTAATATTTCTCCGAATTCATCATCATCAATCCATTTATATTTATTGACCGCTTCATGGCGGATCAGCGGAATCACGGAAGGTCCGCCGCCGAATCCTAATATGCCGGTGCGCACCATCGCAGCCGTCATATCCCGATAAGTATGGTTTTTCATTTTGTTTCTCTCCTTTACAGCTTCATTCCCATACGGCTTTTGTATCGTTTGATCAGCATCTGGCAATCAACACTGACGACGCCTCGCAATGGATACAGCCGTTTTGTTAAAAACTCTTCCATTTCTTGATCGTTGGCAAAGATCCCATGCATATGCAGCTTGCTCGGACCTGTCATGTGATAAAGACTGGTGACCGCAGGCTCTTCCTCAAGCTTAAGAGCGACCTCTTCTAAAAATTGCGGTTCTACCTCGACATTGAAAAACACGGATACATGGATGCCGATTTTAGAGGGATTGATGACCGCGGTGAATTTTTCAATAACGCCGGCTTCAATTAATTGGTTGATACGAGCCTGGACGGCGACTCGGGACAAATCGACTCTTTTGCCAAGATCCGTATAAGAAATTCTGCCTTCTTCATGCAAAATCGTGAGAATTTGTTTATCAGTCTCATCAAGTACAAGGTTGGGGATTTGATATTCATGACTCAATTGCTCCACCTGCTTTCGTAGCCTTTTAGCCATCATTTTATCATAAAAAGTTACGTTTCGAACGAAAAAATTTTTATTTGTTTTCGAAATGAATGAATAAATATCTTATTGTTTTCGAAAAGAAGAAAGTTCGTCAGTTTTTCTGCCGGATCAGTAGATGTGAAAAATCAGGCTCCCTATACTGAAGAAAATCTCTTAAAAAGGGGACTTGTGATGAACAAATCTGTCATCGGTACAAAGCAAATGGTGGTTAGTCCGCATTATCTTGCTTCTCAGGCCGGAAACCGCATACTGGACAAAGGAGGTAACGCATTTGACGCCGCCGTTGCGGTGAGTGCTTGCCTGGCGGTTGTGTATCCGCATATGACCGGACTTGGCGGGGATGCCTTTTGGCTGACCTTTCATCAGAAAACAAAATCAGTAAAAGTCTACAATGGCACCGGACGTTCAGGAAAAAACGTAACGAGAGATGTATATAAGGGAAAAAGCGTGATTCCGCTTCGGGGAATTGACAGTGCCATTACCGTGCCCGGGATGGTTGATAGCTGGGATGCGGTACTGAAGGAGTACGGTCGCATGTCTCTTGAGGATGTGTTGGAGCCTGCATACGATTATGCACAAAATGGGTTTCCTGTATCAGCCGATCAGTGCCGTCACACAGAAACGAATCTTGAACTGCTCGTCTCCACGCCATACACAGCCGACATTTTTACAAGAAGAGGAAAAGCACCTATTCCGGGAGAGCGGTTTGTGCAAAAAGAGCTTGCAGAGAGCTTGAACATGATTGCCAAAAAAGGAAGAAACGCATTTTATGAAGGAGATATCGCTCAGCGGATTGTCTCGTATTTACAAAATAACGGCAGTTACATGACACTCGATGATTTTAAAGCGCACCGGGGCGAGTGGACGGAGCCTGTCTCAAGTGATTATCGAGGATACAGTGTGTATCAGGCGCCGCCGAATTCTCAGGGATTTACCGGTTTATTAACACTAAACATTTTGGAAAACTATGATTTCACCAAAATCGAAAATGGATCTTTTACGTATTATCACGTGCTTGTGGAGGCATTGAAAAAGAGTTTTCTAGATCGGAATGCCGTCCTGACTGATCCGGCGTTTGCAGACATCCCGCTTGAAAGGCTTTTGGACAAACGTTATGCAAAACGATTGGCAGAAGAAATCGGCTATCTCGCAGTACCGGCTGAAAGCAAGCCGGTGGGAAGCGATACGGCATATGCGGCCGTAATCGATGCGGATGGCAACGCAGTGTCATTCATTCAAAGCCTGTACTTTGAATTTGGCTCTGCAGTCACTGCCGGTGATACAGGCATTTTGCTGCAAAATCGCGGGTCATTTTTCTCATTGGATAAAAATCATGTCAACACGCTTGAACCGAGAAAGCGCACCTTCCATACGCTGATGCCGGCTATGGTCTGTAAAGGCGGAAAGCCGAAAATCCTGTACGGCACACAAGGCGGCGAAGGCCAGCCGCAGACCCAGACGGCCATCATTACCCGAATGCTGGATTACGGAATGGATCCACAGCAGGCAATCAGCGAACCGCGCTGGGTATGGGGCAGAACGTGGGGAGAGGAATACGAAGGCCTCAGAGTCGAGGGCAGATTCACAGAGAAAACAATCCAAAAACTGAAAGACAGCGGACATCTCGTGGAGGTTGTCGGTGACTATGATCCGCTGATGGGGCATGCAGCAGCAATTAAAGTTGATGAAGAAGGATTTCTCCAAGGAGGAGCTGATCCCCGGGGAGACGGAGCGGCTGTGGGGGTTTGAGATTAGAAGAAAACACAAATATAAATAAGAATAACTAGAAGTGTCGCGGCACCAAATAAATAGTGTACATATTGTTTTTCTTCCTGCCTATATTTCCATTCCATAAATGTACGCAAACAATTCGACAAGAGCAGAAATAAAATAAGCATCTTTTCGGGAGGAAAGTGAAACAAAGAAAAACCTAATAAAATGAGCAAGATGATGTCCAGCAATCCTTGTGTGCTATTTACAGGTTTATACCACCGAGGTGGTTTAGGGATTCCAAGTTTTTTTCGGGCATAGGTATAAAAAGCAATATTGGTAAATAACATGACCAGTATCACAATCAAAAAATGAGTGCCTTCCATTCTAATCCCCCCTATTTATCTTTTATACAAAGAAAAAAGAAAATTGTTTCATAAAAGAACACCCGAAACTTTCCCCGGGTGTTCTTTTTTATAGGTAACATTATGTAATCACAAGGTCTTTTTGACTAGTTCCTTCTATTTAAATAGTCCTTCTGTTCAGCTGGGACGAATCAGTGTGAATTCTTCCCCGAGCTTGGCATAGTGGTTTCCCGCCAATCGTGAGGCTGGCTTTAATTCATCTGTTAAAATATATCCCTTTTCTGCATCATACACCTTTTCGTCTAGGTGGAAGCAGACGACTCTTCCGATGAGCAGATCTGCTGTAGTGACCCCTTGATCATTGTCAAAGGTAATATGCCGCTCTAATGTGCACTCAAAGCGAACTCGGGCTTCCTGAATGCCGGGAACCGAAACAGCGTTGCTTTCAACAGGGTGAAGCGAGGTGCGCGTAAGCTCGCTTTCATCCGGCCCTAAGTTTGCAGCCGTTTCATTGATATCTTCAATGATGGATTCATCACTGATATGAACGACAAATTCTCCGTTTTCCACTGCGTTTCGCGCTGTATCTTTTTGGCGTCCTCCCGCCCTGTTCACAGAAATACTGAGGAGCGGAGGATCTGAGCTGACGACGTTATAAAAGCTGAAAGGCGCGGCATTTACCGCTCCTCCTGAAGAAAGTGTTGTCACAAATGCAATGGGGCGGGGAATAACGGTACCTGACAATAGCTTGTATGTGTCTTTGGCACTAAGCTGGTCAGCTTGAAATATGTACATGGCAACAACCGCCTTTATCGTTAGGATATCTTGATTATAACGAAATGGTTTCGAGGAAACCAAATGATGCGGGTTGCATATGTTATGTCATGACATATATCTAATACAGGGGAAATGAAAAAATAGGCTTCCGTACCTTCGCCGGCAGCCTATTGAAACATGGAAACTTAAATTATTTGTATTTCTTTTTGACTACCCAGCAATTGCCGTCTTTCCAGTATTCTTTTTTGCTGTCATAATCATCGTGCTTTTTGCAGTGTTTCTTATGGGAACGGTAAGATTTTTTGTATGTGCGGCATGACTTCTTATAGCTTCGGGATTTTTTGTAGGAACGGCAAGATTTTTTATAGCTGCGAGATTTTTTGTAAGAACGGTAAGATTTTTTGTGGCTGCGAGATTTTTTGTGAGAACGGTAAGATTTTTTGTAGCTGCGAGACTTTTTGTGAGAACAGTAATATTTTTTGTGGCTGCGAGATTTCTTGTGAGAGCAATATGATTTTTTGTGGCTGCGAGACTTCTTGTGAGAGCAGTATGATTTTTTATGGCTGCGAGACTTCTTGTGAGAGCAGTATGATTTTTTATGGCTGCGAGATTTTTTGTGAGAGCAGTATGATTTTTTATGGCTGCGAGATTTTTTGTGCGACTTTTTATGACTGCGTTTTTTTCCATGAGGCTCTTGGTATAAATAATCCTTTAAACCTTCTTTTTTAGCGGATTTCACCGCTTCTTTGATGTCAGAATGGGAATAGTGGCCCAATTTGAAATCCTCCTTTTTAAAAATATGTTAAGGATGAAGCTCCTTACTACCCTCATAGTACGCGCGGTTTTAAAAAGTGTATAAGTGTTCCGCTGAGATCGCATAAAAATAAAAGCCTAAAATTTGTAAGGGGGATTATGGATGAAGAATCAATCCAATTTACCGCTTTATCAGCTGTTTGTTCATCCAAAAGATTTGCGTGAATTAAAAAAGGATATATGGGACGATGATCCGGTGCCGGCTGTGATGAAGGTAAACCAAAAAAGGCTGGATATTGATATTGCGTATCGGGGATCACATATCAGAGACTTCAAAAAGAAGTCATACCATATTTCCTTTTATCAGCCTAAGTTATTCCGCGGCGCACGAGAGATTCACTTAAATGCGGAGTATAAAGACCCTTCTTTGATGAGAAACAAATTGTCTTTGGATTTTTTCTCAGAGCTAGGGACGCTGTCTCCAAAGGCAGAGTTTGTGTTTGTAAAGCTGAATGGGAAGAATGAAGGGGTTTATCTTGAACTAGAATCCGTTGATGAATATTACTTAGCAAAAAGGAAGCTGGCGGACGGTGCGATTTTTTACGCGGTGGATGATGATGCTAACTTTTCTCTGATGAGCGATTTGGAAAGAGAAACGAAGACCTCGCTGGAGCTTGGATATGAAAAGAAGACAGGGACTGAGGAGGATGATTTTTATTTACAGGATATGATTTTTAAAATTAATACTGTCCCTAAAGCTCAGTTTAAATCAGAAGTGACAAAGCATGTGGATGTCGATAAGTATTTGCGATGGCTTGCCGGTATTGTATTCACCTCAAACTATGATGGGTTTGTCCACAACTACGCATTATACAGAAGCGGGGAAACCGGATTATTTGAGGTGATTCCTTGGGATTATGACGCGACCTGGGGCAGGGATATCCATGGAGAGCGGATGGCTGCCGATTATGTAAGGATTCAAGGGTTTAATACACTAACCGCCCGGATATTGGATGAACCCGATTTTCGCAGGTCTTACAAGCGCCTGTTAGAAAAAACGCTCCAATCTCTTTTTACAATAGAATATATGAAACCGAAAATCATGGCGATGTATGAATGGATTAGGCCGTTTGTTCTGATGGACCCGTATAAAAAGAATGATATTGAGCGTTTTGATCGTGAGCCGGATGTGATCTGCGAGTATATTATAAACCGTTCACAATACCTCAATAATCATTTAAGTATTTTATAAATGTGTGAAAATGGGTATTCGCTGAAAAAGCGACAATTAGGCTATTGAATTAGTTCAACAAATAAATGTGACACGTATATATGCAGTATGTTTATCATCTATGTATAAGTGACTAGGAGGAATTTGAATGAGCAAGAGGAGAATGAAATATCATTCAAATAATGAAATATCTTATTATAACTTTTTGCACTCAATGAAAGATAAAATTGTTACTGTATATCGTGGAGGTCCGGAATCTAAAAAAGGAAAATTAGCAGCTGTAAAATCAGATTATATTGCTTTACAAGCTGAAAAAAAAATAATTTATTATCAGTTGGATCATGTGAAAAGCATTACTGAGGATACCAATAATAGCACTACAACAATTGAAACTGAGGAAATGCCCGATGCTGATGATTTTCATAGCTTAATCGGACAATTAATGAACCAATCAGTTCAATTTAATCAAGGGGGTCCGGAATCTAAAAAAGGAAGATTAGTCTGGCTGGGAGATGATTACGCTGCGTTACACACAAATGAGGATGGGGTAGTGTATTTTGCTATCCATCACATCAAAAGCATAAGTAAACATGAGTCCGATTTGAAAACAGAAGAACAGACGCCAGCGGGTGTCCTGGAAGCTGATGAATTAAGCGAGGTTTTTAAAAGCCTAACTCATAAATGGGTTTCCATTAATCGTGGAGGTCCGGAAGCAATTGAGGGTATCCTTGTAGATAATGCTGACGGCCATTATACTTTAGTGAAAAATCAAGAGGTGCTTCGCATCTATCCTTTTCACATAAAAAGCATCAGCTTAGGTCCAAAAGGGTCGCACAAAAAAGAGGATCAAAAGAATGAGCAAAACCAAGAAGACAATCATGATAAAGACAGCAGTTCGTTCATTTCATCAAAATCATCTAAACGATCACTAAAATCTTCAGATTATCAATCATCCAAATCTGGTCGTTCGTCACGTTCAAAAAGTTCGTCAAAATCATCTAAACGATCACTAAAATCTTCGGATTATCAATCATCCAAATCTGGTCGCACGTCTCGTTCAAAAAGTTCGTCTAAATCATCCAAACGATCACTAAAATCTTCAGATTATCAATCATCCAAATCTGGTCGTTCGTCACGTTCAAAAAGTTCATCAAAATCATCTAAACGATCACCAAGATCATCAGATTATTCAAGTTCCTTCAAAAGTTCAGGAAGACAAAAAGAAGATTATAGCCATGAAACGATTGTCAGAACGATAGACTATCACTGGAAACGTAAATTTTAATTGATAACGAGGAGCATCAGATTGAGTGATGCCCTTTTTCAGTTAAAGGAGGAGAATAGTGAAAGGTTTGAATCAATTACTTGACACAGATGTTGAGGTTGTCATTTCAGGAGATACAAGGTTTGTTGGCACCCTCATAGATGTCGGACAGGATATTTTTGTTATATTTGATGGCTGCAATTATCTTTATATTCCATTGTTGCATCTTCATCAAATGAACAAGGCGAAAATTATGACCAGCAATAAGAAATCAATTTTGATCAATCCGGAAGATCCAATGACGGAGGCAGAAACTCAAGCTTTTTCATATAGAAATACATTAAACAAGGTCAAAAGCCAGTTTATTGAAGTTTATGTAACTGGGGGTCGATCGATACATGGGTATGTTACAAACGTTTTAAACGATTATATTGTATTTTTCTCACCCGTATTTAAAATCCTTTTTATATCTATGCATCATTTAAAGTGGTTTACCCCTTATTCAACTGAACAAACACCGTATACTCTTGATAACTCACAATTGCCTGTCGTGCCTTCCAATGTTCCTCTTGTCCGTAATTTTGAGGAGCAGATCAAAAAATATATTGGTGAATTGGTCATATTCGATATGGGAGAGGTGCCAGAAAAAGTCGGACTATTAAAAGATGTTTCCAATAATATAATTGAGCTGATTAACGCAAGTGGAGAGCCGGTCATTTGGAAGTTGAATCATCTAAAGACAATGCATCTTCCCTAGTGTATAAGAACTGCCCTCTTGAATAGCGGAAGGCAGTTTTTCATTCCATACTGGCTAAAGAAATAACCAACTGATCCAAACATATAAACATGCCAACGTAAAAAGAACAGTCAGCGGAATGATGATAATGGTCGTTTTGATATATTCGCCCCATGAAATACTTTCATCATGCTGTTTTAGTATATGCATCCAAATAAGCGTTGCTAAGGTTCCTATAGGCAATAATAATGAACCGATATCACTGCCGATAATATTTGCCAAGTAGATGATTTTTGTTGTTGAAGGATTCAGTGGCATTTCAGTTAAGGTAAAAGTACTGATCATTAAAGCTGGATGGTTGTTAAATAGATTAGAAAAGACTGAAGTAGAGATTCCCGATGCGAAAGTTGCATGGGCGAGGCTTCCAGAAACCACTGGTTCAAAATAGCTCACAAGTAACTCAGTGAATCCGATATTATGCAGACCATAAATTAAGACATACATAGTAAAAGCGAATATAAAAATGTGCCAAGGAGATTTGTATAACAAGTCTTTTGGGGAGGTTTTGAAATAAATCCATCTCCAGCCCAAAAGAATAAAGGACCCGATGACAGCGACAAGAGGAACAGAAATACCGGTATATGATGCTGCAAATAGACTCAATCTGACGAGAAAAACAAATGCAAGCACAAACAGCATGATTTTTGTTTGATTTCGTTCTCGTAAAGGAGCTGACGGCGAATGAAGAGGATGGTACCTTCTATGCTGCAGAGACTGAAAATGGCCCGGTATATCTGGCAGGCTTTTGGGAAGACGTTTATAAAAGAACATAAACAGTAGACAAGTCATAAAAATGAGTCCCATCATACTAGGGACAAACATCATGGCGGTATGAAGATAAAGATCCATTCCAATGATTTTGAGAGAAATTAAATTCACAATATTACTTACGCCAATCGGTGCGCTAGAGGCTGTGGCTACTAAAACACCGCTTAATAAATATGGGGTTTTTTGATGTTTTTTTAAACCTAAATATTTTAGTACAAGCAAAAGGATTGGGGTTGTAATCAAAACGCTCCCATCATTATTTAGGAAAATGGTCATGAGAAAGCAGAGCAAATTGGTTAGCCAAAAAAGCTTGATGCCAGAACCTCTGGATTGTTGGAGCAGTTTTGCAGCCACCCAATAAAAGAAACCAAAGCTTTCCAGTGCAATGGCCATAATCATAGTGGCAAGGATTGTAACCGATGCACCCGTGACTTTTGTTCCTATTTCCCCTAAGTCTGCCAATGACACACTTCCGCACAATAAAACCATTAAAGCGCCTAATGTTGCGGGGATAGCTTCATTTAGTCCTTTTGGCCTCCAGTAAATAAAAATCAGTGTTGCAAAAAAAGCGAGCAATGTTAATATGCTGGTGAACTCAATAATTTACTTCACCTCTCTATCTTTCATTATTAAAATCAGACGATTGTCATGCGCTTACTAATGTCCTTGCCAACTATTTGTACTGTATGTATACGTATACTGATATGAAGTTGTACTAAGCGATTATATTAAATTAATAAAAATTCCATAAGAATCCCAAAAGAAAAAAGAGATTGCAAGTATGTATCGTTCATGTACCTGCATCACTCTCTTTAGTTCTTGTCTGTTGACAATTTGAAATATGAATAAAGTGCTTTAAAAGCGGATTATGATTGTCTTTGCGATAAGCGATAACCCATTCTGCATTAAGCTGTATTTGGTCCATATTTCGATAAGTAACATCCAGATTAAATAATTTTTTGGCTGAGGAAGGAACAAATGTAATACCAATTCCAGCACTGACTAAACCAATCACCATTTGATATTCTGTAGCTTCCTGGACGATGTTGGGTTTGAAGCCCGCTTGCTCACAGAACTGAATAAAATCCATGTATAGAGTAGGCCATGCTTCTTTAGCTACAGTAATAATTGGTTCATCTCTTAAATCCTCAATCGTAATTGATTCCTTAGAAGTCAATGGGTGTTGCTTAGGCAAAGCTAAAACACAAGGGCTGCTTTGGGCGGTTTCGATATGCAAAGCTGTATGCTGTAAGGGAGGATGAAGTATACCAATATCAATGTTGCCCTTTAGTAGCTCCTCCTGCTGCCTAGACGAGGATATTTCACGTAACTCTATTTTTACAGATGGGAATTTTTTGCGATATTCCCGGACAATCGGCGGCAGAAATTCATATGTAGCTGATCCGACAAAACCGATTACGAGATGGCCGTGCTCGCCTCGTGCCGTTCGCTGTGCCAGTTCAATTCCTTGTCCGATTTGCATCAATGCCATGCGGCAATGATTTAAAAAGATTTCTCCTGCTGCGGTAAGCTCGACAAATCGCTTTGTCCTTTTCAGAAGCGTAACCCCGACTTCTTCCTCCAGCTGTTTGATCTGCTGGCTGAGAGGAGGCTGCGTCATGTTCAGCCGTCGGGCAGCCTTTCCGAAATGAAGCTCTTCGGCTACCGCGATAAAGTATTGAAGATGGCGAAGCTCCATTCAATATGCATTCCTTTCCATAGGTTAATAATTCGTATTACATATTAATCATAAGGCGAATCGATATTGGAGGTCAATTTCCAAAGAGTGTATAGTGAAACGTATCACAAGTCATTTAAAATTTTACGTTAAAATGCATAATAAGGAGTGAGGGTGTTGACAAAAGCAACAAAAGAACAAAAATCCCTTGTGAAAAACAGAGGGGCGGAGCTTGTTGTTGATTGCTTAGTGGAGCAAGGTGTCACACATGTATTTGGCATTCCGGGTGCAAAAATTGATGCGGTATTCGATGCTTTACAAGATAGAGGACCTGAAATTATCGTTGCCCGGCACGAACAAAATGCAGCATTTATGGCGCAAGCAGTCGGCCGTTTAACTGGAAAACCGGGAGTCGTGTTAGTCACATCAGGGCCAGGTGCATCTAACTTGGCAACAGGTTTGCTGACAGCGAACACTGAAGGAGACCCTGTCGTTGCGCTTGCTGGAAACGTGATCCGTTCAGATCGTTTAAAACGGACACATCAATCTTTAGATAATGCGGCGCTATTTCAGCCGATTACAAAATACAGTGTAGAGGTTCAAGATGTAAAAAATATACCGGAAGCTGTTACAAATGCATTTAGGATAGCGTCAGCAGGGCAGGCTGGGGCCGCTTTTGTGAGCTTTCCGCAAGATGTTGTGAATGAAGTCACAAATACGAAAAACGTGCGTGCTGTTGCAGCGCCAAAACTCGGTCCTGCAGCAGATGATGCAATCAGTGCGGCCATCGCAAAAATCCAAACAGCAAAACTTCCTGTCGTTTTAGTCGGCATGAAAGGCGGAAGACCGGAAGCGATTAAAGCGGTTCGCAAGCTTTTGAAAAAGGTTCAGCTTCCATTTGTTGAAACATATCAGGCTGCCGGTACCCTTTCAAGAGATTTAGAGGATCAGTACTTCGGCCGGATCGGTTTATTCCGCAACCAGCCTGGCGATTTGCTGCTTGAGCAGGCGGATGTCGTTCTGACTATCGGCTATGACCCAATTGAATATGATCCGAAATTCTGGAATGTCAATGGAGACCGGACACTCATCCATTTAGACGAGATTATTGCTGACATTGACCATGCTTACCAGCCGGAACTTGAATTGATTGGTGACATTCCGTCCACGATCAATCATATCGAACACGATGCTGTAAAAGTGGACTTTGCAGAACGTGAGCAGAAAATCCTTTCTGATTTAAAACAATATATGCATGAGGGTGAGCAGGTGCCTGCAGATTGGAAATCAGACAGAGTGCATCCTCTTGAAATCGTTAAAGAATTGCGTAATGCAGTCGATGATCATGTTACAGTGACCTGTGACATCGGTTCACACGCGATTTGGATGTCACGTTATTTCCGAAGCTACGAGCCGTTAACATTAATGATCAGTAACGGTATGCAAACACTCGGCGTTGCGCTTCCTTGGGCAATCGGCGCTTCATTGGTGAAACCGGGAGAAAAAGTGGTTTCTGTCTCTGGTGACGGCGGTTTCTTATTCTCAGCAATGGAGTTAGAGACAGCAGTTCGACTAAAAGCACCAATTGTACACATTGTATGGAACGACAGCACATATGACATGGTTGCATTCCAGCAATTGAAAAAATATAACCGTACATCTGCGGTCGATTTCGGAAATATCGATATCGTGAAATATGCGGAAAGCTTCGGAGCAACTGGCTTGCGCGTAGAATCACCAGACCAGCTGGCAGATGTTCTGCGTCAAGGCATGAACGCTGAAGGTCCTGTTATCATTGATGTCCCGGTTGACTATAGTGATAACATTAATTTAGCAAGTGACAAGCTTCCGAAAGAATTCGGGGAACTCATGAAAACGAAAGCTCTCTAGCACTCTGCGCATCACGACACTGTTTTATGAACAGCACTAATTAAAAGGAGTGAAGGGAAATATGAAACGCGAAAGCAACATTCAAGTGCTCCACCGCGGCCAAAAAGATCAGCCTGTGAGCCAGATTTATCAAGTATCAACAATGACTTCTCTATTAGACGGAGTATATGACGGGGATTTTGAACTGTCAGAGATTCCGAAATATGGGGACTTCGGTATCGGAACCTTTAACAAGCTTGACGGAGAGCTGATTGGGTTTGACGGGGAATTTTACCGTTTGCGCTCAGACGGAACCGCGACACCGGTCCAAAAAGGGGACCGTTCACCGTTCTGTTCATTTACGTTCTTTACACCGGACATGACGCACAAAATTGATGCGAAAATGACACGTGAAGAGTTTGAAAAAGAGATCAACAGCATTCTGCCAAGCAAAAACTTATTTTACGCAATCCGTATTGACGGACTGTTTAAAAAGGTGCAGACAAGGACGGTAGAATTGCAAGAAAAACCTTACGTGCCAATGGTTGAAGCGGTCAAAACACAGCCGATTTTCAACTTCGACAACGTGAGAGGAACGATCGTAGGTTTCTTGACACCAGCTTATGCAAACGGAATCGCCGTTTCTGGCTATCACCTGCACTTCATTGACGAAGGACGCAATTCAGGCGGACACGTTTTTGACTATGTGCTAGAGGATTGCACGGTTACGATTTCTCAAAAAATGAACATGAATCTCAGACTTCCGAACACAGCGGATTTCTTTAATGCGAATCTGGATAACCCTGATTTTGCGAAAGATATCGAAACAACTGAAGGAAGCCCTGAATAATAGAAAAAAAGAAAGCCCCTTTTTGCAGGGCTTTCTTTTTATTTGGCTCTTTTCCTGATTTTAGATAAAATAACATCAAAACAGTAAGGGTGTGGTCTGATGAAAATATTGGTTTTGGCAGTTCATCCTCATATGGAGACATCAGTTGTTAATAAGGCGTGGGCTGAGGAATTGAGCAAACATGACAATATCACAGTACGGGATCTTTATAAGGAATACCCGGATGAAGCGATAGATGTTGCGAAGGAACAGCAGCTGTGCGAGGAATACGATCGGATTGTCTTTCAATTCCCGCTATATTGGTACAGCTCTCCGCCGCTCTTGAAAAAATGGCAGGATCTTGTGCTGACTTACGGCTGGGCTTTTGGTTCAGAAGGAAATGCCTTGCATGGCAAGGAGCTGATGCTGGCTGTGTCAACAGGAAGCGAAGCGGAAAAATATCAAGCCGGCGGAGCCAATCATTACTCGATCAGTGAGCTATTGAAACCATTTCAGGCCACGAGTAATCTGATCGGTATGAAGTATCTGCCTCCATATGTGTTCTATGGCGTGAATTATGCAACTGCAGAGGATATTTCTCTCAATGCAAAACGATTAGCCGAATACATCCAGCAGCCTTTTGTTTAAAAGAAAGCCCTGCCCGACATACGGCAGGGCTGTTTGTGATTAAAAATCCGGCAGTTCAGACAGGTTATTTTCCTTCGTGCCGTCCGGTTCACTTCGCAAAATGTCACGCCCGTATTTATGAAAGACATCAACATGAGCGAGCTTTCCTGTTTTTGCTTCTGACAGCGCTGTAGGGTAATCGAGCTCTCTTCCTGTATTGGTTTTCACTGCGATAATATTGTCTTCCTCATTTCTTCTAACCGCAATAATTTCTTCTTTTCCAGATGGGACATTTTCCTGATCGGCAGTTGTTTGCCGGGCTTTATACGATTCGTATGCTGCTTCAAATTGATCCATATTTACACCTCCGCTTTTTAGCGTGAACAAAAATGTCGATGATCATGTAAGGTTTTGACACAGCATACGACAATATTTCCTGAGAAATATCTTGGGAATGTGACAAATCCATTCATAATAAAAGGGATTCCGCACAAATACGGAATCCCTCTCAGTTATTTTGTCATGCGTAAATCCTGTGTTTTCATATAACCTGTCGCACCGCCGTAATCAACGAATACCCAATCAAAATCAAAACCGCCTTTATTCGTTTTACTCCAGCCTAAAAAAGAAACGCTTGTGTTTGCTGGGAGAGTCTTGATGCTCTTTCCGTCAGCGGATGTGTATACTTTCGTTTTTGTTTTGGTTTTTACTGTTGTTGCTGCTTTTACAATGTAATGAGTGGAGACAAAGCCTGTTTTTCCGTTTTTATAATGAACCTTTGCCCAGTCGGCACTGGAGAAGGAAATCAGCTTTAAGCTATCGCCTAAGTGCAGTGTATCGGCTTTCTGGCTTGATGCGGAAGCCTTCGTTCTGACATTTAGAGCCTCTGCTGACACCAAATAAGAATCAATCGGATAACTGTATAAATCGTCAATGCTTACAGTTGTTTCTGGCTGTTGAGCATGGATCGTGTTAGCGCCGCCTGCAGTAGCCGCAGTCATTCCAGCCGCAAGTGCTAAAGTTGAAAATATTTTTATTGGTTTGTTCATGTCGTTCCTCTCCTCACGTAAGAGAAATAATTCACTCTATATCCCTATTCACGTTATCGCAGGTTTCTAAACATGAAAAAGGATCAGATAAAAATCTGATCCTTGACTATTATTTTTGTGTTTCTAGTTTGAGAGGCGCGGATATTGATTTTTTCACTTTTTTTCCGTGCAAAATGTCATCTGCTGCTTCTGTAGCCAGTTTACCGATTAATTCAGGCTGCTGAGCGACGGTGGCTGATAGCTTTCCGTCTTTAATGGAAGCGAGCGCATCTTTATTGCCGTCAAAACCGATCACCAATATGTCTTTCCCCGAACTGTTAATTGCCTCGAGGGCACCGAGTGCCATTTCATCATTGTGAGCAAAAACAGCTTGGATATCAGGATGCCCCTGCAACAGATTTTCCATGACTGTCAGGCCCTTGGTCCGGTCAAAGTCAGCTGATTGTTTTGTGACGACATTGAGCTTTTTGTCTGCGATGTGATGGAAGCCGGAGCCGCGTTCCCGTGTGGCAGAGGCGCCAGGCACGCCTTCAAGCTCTGCTACCTTTGCTCCTTTTCCAAGTTTGTCGGCAATAAATGCCGCGGCCATTTCACCGCCTTTTATATTATCAGAAGCAACGAGAGTTTCAACTTTTCCTTGTTCGGCGGATCGATCGATTGTGACGACGGGCACACCGACTGCGTTTGCAGATTCTACTGCCGTTGAGATCGCCGAAGAATCAGTCGGGTTGATTAATAATGCATCAACGCCTTGCTGAATTAAATCTTCCACGTCACTTGTCTGTTTCGATGAATCATTTTGTGCATCCACAATGATCACTTTCATTCCCCGTTTTTCAGCTTCTTTTTCGATGCCCTTTTTTAATGAGACAAAAAAAGGATTATTAAGCGTGGAGACGGACAAGCCGATGGTGAATTCCTTTTTGTTCCCCGAGTTTGACGGCTTTGCCCATTGGGGAGGCTCAAGCGAACAGGCGGTTAACAAAAATAATGATAACGTTAAAATGACGGATACAGCCTTTTTCATGTGAAAACCCTCCTATGCTGACTTCTTGCGGTCTAACAATACCGCAATTAAGATGACAATCCCTTTGACAACCAGCTGATAAAATGATGAGACGCCCAGCAGATTAAGACCGTTATTAAGTGTGCCGATGATCAGCACCCCGATTAACGTGCCGACAATGCGTCCGCGGCCGCCGGAAAGACTTGTCCCGCCTAAGACGACTGCCGCGATAGCATCCAGTTCGTACGATTCCCCGGCAGTCGGCTGGGCTGAATGCAGGCGGGAAGTCAATATGGCACCTGCAAGAGCGGATAAAAGTCCAGCTAAAGAATAGATCATCACTTTCACGCGTGTCACTTTGATGCCTGAAATGAGCGCGGCTTTTTCGTTGCCGCCGATAGCGTATGTTCGGCGTCCAAATGGTGTTTTATGAAGAAGCACCCAAAGGATGACAAAGGCAAGAACCATCGTAATTGCCGGTACAGGAATGCCTAAAAAGTAACCGCGTCCGAACATCTGAAAAGCGTAGTTTGTGCCAAGTCCGGTAATTGGATTTCCGTCAGTATACACAAGCGTCAGTCCGCGAAACACAGTCATAGTCGCAAGTGTGGCGATAAAGGGCGCCATTTTTCCTTTTGTGATCAATAATCCGTTGATCATGCCGAGTAAGGCACCAATGATACAGCCAAGGATGATCGCGAGAACCGGATCAACACCGGATACAATCATTCCCGCAACTAAAGCGCTGGACAGGGCAAGAATAGCGCCGACAGAAAGATCAATGCCGCCTGTCAAAATCACAAACGTCATGCCGAACGCGATTAATCCGTTAATGGCGACCTGGCGAAGCAGGTTTAAAATATTCAGCGGTTCAAGAAAGCTGGGATTTAAAATAGATACAATGATTACGAGAATAAATAAACCAAGAAACGGGCCGAGTTTTTGCATGACTCCGTCGAAGTGAATCCGTTTGTGTTCTGTTTGCAGTTGTTCCGTTTTCATATTACCGCCCTCCCGTGGCAAGTGTCATAATTCGTTCTTGTGTTGCTTCTCGCGCATCGATTTCTCCGCTGATTCTGCCTTCATGGATCACGATAATCCGATCGCTCATTCCGAGAATTTCCGGCAGCTCTGATGACACCATGATGATAGCGACGCCGCGTTCGGTCAGCTCATTCATCAGCGTATAAATCTCTCGTTTGGCTCCAACATCCACACCTCTGGTTGGCTCATCCAAGATAAGCACTTTCGGTCCGATGCCGATCCACTTGGCTATCACCACTTTTTGCTGGTTTCCACCTGACAAATGGCGTGCGTGCGTTTCCCGTGATGCTGTTTTGATAGTCAGGCGTTTGATTAACAGATCGACAAATTCAGCCTCCCGCTTGTGATCAATGAGACCCTTTGGTGAAAAGCTGGACAGATTGGGCAGGGCAATATTTTCGCGGATCGAGGTGTCGAGCAGGAGCCCTTCATCCTTGCGATTCTCTGTAATAAAGCCGAGACCTTTTTTCACGGCTTCCTGCGGGTTCTTAATAGCCGTTTTTTTCCCTGCGATCCATATCTCGCCCGTGTCCAGCCTGTCAACGCCGAACAGCGCTCTCATCATTTCTGTCCGGCCGGCTCCCATTAATCCTGATACACCGACGATCTCACCGGAACGAACATAAAAGCTGACATCTTCAAACCTCCCTTTTATAGAGGCATTTTTCACCTCAAATACTTTGTCACCGAGAGAAGGAGCGCGTTTTGGATATCGTTCAGTCAGCTCCCGTCCGACCATTTTTTTGACGACGTCATCAAAATCAGTTTCTGAGATGTTTGTTGTATCCACCGTTTTTCCGTCACGCATGATGGTAATTCTGTCGCAAATCGCAAAAATTTCTTCCATGCGATGAGAAATATAGACAATGGAGACGCCGTTCTTTTTTAATGCTGTAATGACCTCAAAGAGCTTGCTGATTTCTCGTTCGGTCAAAGCAGCGGTCGGCTCATCCATAATGATCACTTCGGCATTTGTCATAAGCGCTTTTGCGATTTCAATCATTTGCTGCTGTCCAACAGAACATTCACCAGCTTCTTGATCGAGAGAAAGAGAGACAGAGAGTTTGTCAAATTGCTTTTTTGCTAGCGCTTTCATTTTTCTTGTTTGTAAAACGCCCAGCTTGGAGGATATCTCCTTACCGATAAATAGATTCTCCAGAACAGTCATTTCCGGCCAGATATTCAATTCCTGATGGATAAAGGCTATCCCATGCTGTTCCGCTTCTTTTGGATTGGAAAAATACGTTTCGTTTCCATTTATGCTGATTTGGCCTTGATCCGATTTGTGCAGGCCTGTCAGAATGTTCATAAGCGTGGACTTGCCGGCGCCGTTTTCTCCCATTAACGCGTGAACCTCGCCAGATAAGAGCTGAAAGGAAACGCCTGATAGCACCTGGTTTTTTCCAAATGCTTTATGAATGTCTTTCATTTCAATCTGCATGTTTTCTCCTCCTTTCTAGAAAAGCACACCCGCCTGCAGGATGCAGTTGGCATATGGTGTGAATTCACCCGTTCTAATGATGGCTTTTGCTTCTTTTGTCAGCAGCTTAAACTCCTCGTGAGAAAGGTATTCAATCTTTTGTTTAGAGAAAAGATTTTCTAGAAATCTCGCATTCTCCTGATTAGATGCTTTTATTTCAGCTGCAGCAATGACTTTTTCGACGACCATCTCGTCAGCGAGCACTGCCGCTGTCTCTTGGAAAGCCGGAAGACCCGGCTTCAATGAAAGATCAATTTTTAAAACGCCGTCAGGAACCGGGAGTCCGGCATCCGCGATGACAATTTTATCAGTGTGGCCAAGGTCAGCTAAAAGCTTGGCAAGATGGCTGTTCAGTATACCGTGTTTTTTCATGACAGCAGCTCCTCTACTTCATTTCTCGTCGGCATTCCGCCTTGGGCACCGAAGGAACAGACAGAAAGGGAAGCCGCTCGATTGGCAAACCGCAATGCAGCTTCAATGTCTTTTCCTTCAGCCAGAGCCACGGCAAACGCTGCGTTAAACGTATCACCGGCTCCGGTTGTATCAACGGGCTCAACAGGGAAGGACGGGATGAGCACCTCTTTGCTGCCAGCTGAATAGCGGACGCCTTGTTTTCCTTCCGTAATAAAGAGCTTTGCCGGATAAAGCGCCAGAGCTTCAGAAATGGTAAGCTCAGGGAATAAGAGCGAAGCCTCGTGTTCATTCGGCGTGAGATAGGTGGCGTGATCAATTGTTTCCTGCTTCAACGGGCGGGCCGGTGCCGGGTTTAGCATGATCGGGATATCGTGGGAATGGCAGTATTTGCACACCTCATCAACCGTTTCCTCTGGAATTTCCTGCTGAATCAGGACCATATGGAGCTTTTCAATCTGTTCAAGCGCATGTATCGCATACGCTGGAGTGATGTCATCGTTCGCGCCTTTGACAACGACAATGCTGTTATCACCTTCAGCAAGCACAATGTGGGCGGTTCCGCTTTCTTTGTGTGTAACCGGTTCCATATAGTCAATGCGAACACCGTTTGCTTTTAGGTTATTCAAAATAGCTGTTCCATAATGATCGTCTCCAACCTTCCCGACCATAAATACTTGAGCCCCAAGTCTTGCTGCGGCAACCGCCTGATTTGCTCCTTTGCCGCCCGGCACAGTTTGAAACGACGTGCCAAGAACCGTTTCACCGGCTTTCGGGCGTTTGTCCGAGGTGACCACTAAATCCATAGAAGAACTTCCAATCACACAAATATTACGCATCCTCATCTTCCTTTCTTGTCGTCTTTCTTCCTATATAGGTGACAGGCATTTGAATTGCCGTTTCTGCCAGCGGCTGTTTTTTGATGATACGCAAAAGCAGTCTGGCTGCTTCTTTTCCCATATCATATGATGGCTGTTTAATTGTAGACAGTGGCGGGAACAGCAGCTCGCTTTGCGGAATGTCATCATAGCCGATAATTTGAATGTCCTCCGGCACGTTTTTTCCGCGCCGCAATGCTTCATGTAAAACTGCAGCGGCTTGAATATCGTTACTCGCGATCACACCGTCTGTCGCTGGATAAGCGGCAAACAGCTTCTTCGCCATTGATTGTGCATCTTTAATAGAAAATGAAGCAGTTTCAATCACCTGAAAATCAACTTCAGCCTGCTGTAAAATTTCCAAAGTGCCGTTAAAGCGGTCTTGAGCGGTCGGCAGGTGAGCGGGGCCTCTCAAGAGCGTAATGCGCCGGCTTTTTCCGTGAATAATAGCTTCGGCGGCTAACTTTCCTCCTGTATAGCCATCACTGGATACAGAAGGGGCCCCTTCAAGTGTTCTGTCCAGAAAAACGACCGGATAATTCATGCCGCTGTATTCCTCAAGATCCGGGTAATTCGTTGCGGCAATAATGCCTGCAACATGGTTTTGCTTAAATGTTTGAAGGTACTCAAGTTCCTTTTTCAATTCCTCGTCACTGTTGCCGAAAATAAGGCGATAGCCCTCCTGGTTCAATTCATCCTCCGCACCGCGGGCAAGCTGGGGGAAGAAAGGGTTTGTGATATCCGGGAGCAAAAGTCCGATCAGCCGGGATTCTCTTTTATATAGAGATCTGGCGACTTCATTCGGGTAATAGTTCAGCTCCTCCATCGCCGCTATGACACGGGTTCGCGTTTCTTCGTGTACATAGCCGTTACCATTCAGGACGCGGGAAACCGTCGCAACTGAAACGCCCGCCGCTCCGGCGACATCTTTAATTGTAGCCAAAACAGCTCCTCCTCGTTTATGTAACCGTTTACATAGATAGATTATCATGGGTGATCCGAAGTTGGCAATAAAAATATCAAAAGAAATCTATTTGTAAATTGTATATATAATTGAAAAATTTAAGGTTTTCACTCTTTTTTTGACAAAGTCTTCACAAATATGGATGAAGATTTCTTGAACAAATATTAAGTTTTATTAAAATTGTTTCAATGTCATGCGTTTAGACCTGTAAATGAAAAGAAACAGGAAAGACTATCAGCCCAGAAAATGTTTAATTATGTTAGAGAATTCGGACTCGTAAATTTAGCGTTTTCATCTTGGAACTCCTTAGTCATTTTGGAATGGGCCTCATATTGCTTATTCCATGCAGAAAGGATGACATTATGACCTTATCCTTAAGAAACAGGATCAAACTATTTTGTGTTCATAAGAACCGGAAACATGCATGAGAGCGGGAGAAGTTTGATAATACAGGCTGAAAAAAAGATTGATTTGAAATGCATATTAAATTTAAACAGCAGGGTGTGACTATACGTACAGAAGGATATCAGAAGCAAAATGAAAGCGCATTCCTTTTGATTTTTTAAAAAAGAGATAAGGTGTAAGTCCTGCTGTTTACCAAAAATAGAAAACAGTTTGTAGGTATAAAATCTCTTTCAAAAGAGAATTTTGGCATAGTCGATGAGGGGAGATTATGTTACATAATGCCGATTGAGAATTCATAGTGATTCTATATACTGATGAATGAATTTACAACAATATAGAAGGAGATGTCGAAAAGCAATGTGGTTACTCATTATAGCCTGTGCTGTCATACTGGTCATCGGAATATTAGAAAAACGACGACATCAGAAAAACATTGATGCCCTCCCTGTTCGGGTGAATATTAACGGCATCCGAGGAAAATCGACTGTGACAAGGCTGACAACCGGAATATTAATAGAAGCCGGTTACAAGACTGTTGGAAAAACAACAGGTACAGATGCAAGAATGATTTACTGGGACACACCGGAAGAAAAGCCGATTAAACGGAAACCACAGGGGCCGAATATCGGAGAGCAAAAAGAAGTCATGAGAGAAACTGTAGAAAGAGGGGCTAACGCGATTGTCAGTGAGTGCATGGCTGTTAACCCGGATTATCAAATCATCTTTCAGGAAGAACTTCTGCAGGCCAATATCGGCGTCATTGTTAACGTTTTAGAGGATCATATGGATGTCATGGGGCCGACGCTGGATGAAATTGCGGAAGCGTTTACCGCTACTATTCCTTATAATGGCCATCTTGTCATTACAGATAGTGAATATACCGAGTTCTTTAAACAAAAAGCAAAAGAACGAAACACAAAAGTCATCATTGCTGATAACTCAAAAATTACAGATGAATATTTACGTAAATTTGAATACATGGTATTCCCTGATAACGCTTCTCTGGCCTTGGGCGTGGCTCAAGCACTCGGAATTGATGAAGAAACAGCATTTAAGGGAATGCTGAATGCGCCGCCAGATCCGGGAGCAATGAGAATTCTTCCGTTGATCAGTCCGAGCGAGCCTGGGCACTTTGTTAATGGGTTTGCCGCAAACGACGCTTCTTCTACTTTGAATATATGGAAACGTGTAAAAGAAATCGGTTACCCGACCGATGATCCGATCATCATCATGAACTGCCGCGCAGACCGTGTCGATCGGACACAGCAATTCGCAAATGACGTATTGCCTTATATTGAAGCAAGTGAACTGATCTTAATCGGTGAAACAACAGAACCGATCGTAAAAGCCTATGAAGAAGGCAAAATTCCTGCAGACAAACTGCATGATCTAGAGTATAAGTCAACAGATGAAATTATGGAATTGTTAAAGAAAAGAATGCACAATCGTGTCATATATGGCGTCGGCAATATTCATGGTGCCGCAGAGCCTTTAATTGAAAAAATCCACGAATACAAGGTTAAGCAGCTCGTAAGCTAGGGGGAAATGCAGACATGTTCGGATCAGATTTATACATCGCACTTATTTTAGGTGTACTACTTAGTTTAATTTTCGCGGAAAAAACAGGGATCGTGCCGGCAGGACTGGTTGTACCGGGATATTTAGGACTTGTGTTTAATCAGCCGGTCTTTATTTTACTTGTTTTGCTAGTGAGCTTGCTCACGTATGTCATTGTGAAATACGGTTTATCCAAATTTATGATTTTGTACGGACGCAGAAAATTCGCTGCCATGCTGATAACAGGGATCGTACTGAAAATCGCATTTGATTTTCTATACCCGATTGTACCATTTGAAATCGCAGAATTTCGAGGAATCGGCATCATCGTGCCAGGTTTAATTGCCAATACCATTCAGAAACAAGGTTTAACGATTACGTTCGGAAGCACGCTTCTATTGAGCGGAGCGACCTTTGCTATCATGTTTGTTTACTACTTAATTTAATGTAAGGTGTGTCAAACGATGAAAAAAGAACTGAGCTTTCATGAAAAGCTGCTAAAGCTGACAAAACAGCAAAAAAAGAAAACCAATAAGCACGTATTTATTGCCATTCCGATCGTTTTTGTCCTCATGTTCGCTTTCATGTGGGCGGGACAAGCAGAAACACCGAAGGTCAAAACGTATTCTGACGATGTACTCTCCGCCTCATTTGTCGGCGATATTATGATGGGCCGCTATGTTGAAAAAGTAACGGAGCAAAAAGGGGCAGACAGTATTTTTCAATATGTTGAACCGATCTTTAAATCCTCGGATTATGTAGCAGGAAACTTTGAAAACCCGGTAACCTATCAAAAGAATTATAAACAAGCAGATAAAGAGATTCATCTGCAGACGAATAAGGAATCGGTGAAAGTATTGAAGGATATGAATTTCACGGTTCTCAACAGCGCAAACAACCACGCCATGGATTACGGCGTTCAGGGCATGAAAGATACACTTGGAGAATTTGCGAAGCAAAACCTTGATATCGTTGGAGCGGGGTACAGCTTAAGTGATGCGAAAAAGAAAATTTCGTACCAGAAAGTCAATAGGGTAACAATTGCGACGCTTGGCTTTACCGATGTGTCCGGGAAAGGCTTCGCAGCTAAAAAGAATACACCTGGCGTGCTGCCCGCAGATCCTGAAATCTTCATTCCTATGATTTCAGAAGCGAAAAAATATGCGGACATCGTCGTCGTGCAGTCACACTGGGGCCAAGAGTATGACAATGATCCAAACGACCGCCAGCGCCAGCTTGCAAGAGCCATGTCTGATGCGGGAGCTGACATCATCGTCGGCCATCACCCGCACGTCTTAGAACCGATTGAAGTATATAACGGAACCGTCATTTTCTACAGCCTCGGAAATTTTGTCTTTGACCAGGGCTGGACGAGAACGAGAGACAGTGCACTGGTTCAGTATCACCTGAAGAAAAATGGAACAGGCCGCTTTGAAGTGACACCGATTGATATCCATGAAGCAACACCTGCACCAGTGAAAAAAGACAGCCTTAAACAGAAAACAATTATTCGCGAACTGACGAAAGACTCTAATTTCGCTTGGAAAGTAGAAGACGGAAAACTGACGTTTGATATTGATCATAGTGACAAACTAAAATCTAAATAATCGGAGTGATAAAGATGAAATTTGTCAAAGCCATCTGGCCGTTTGTTGCCGTAGCCATCGTGTTCATGTTTATGTCAGCTTTTAAATTCAATGATCAGCTGACAGATCAGGAAAAACAGAAGATTGATACGGAGATGCATAAAATCCAACAGCAGGAAGAAACGGCAAGCACCAATAAATAATTCAAAAAAGAGAGTGTCTGATGAGACACTCTCTTTTTATTTACCCAGCATATTCATTCTGTAAAAATTTCAAAATGTTGCTTAACATATTCAAAAAAATACCGATGTTAAAACTGCAAAAAGAGGAGGAGATACGAAAAGTGAACTCACTAGCAAACTGGAAGAAGTTTTTGCTTGTGGCGGTTATCATTTGTTTTTTGGTTCCCATTATGACAAAAGCGGAGATTGCGGAGGCTGATACATCATCTGAATTGATCATCAGCGAAGCAAAAAGCCTGCTTGGTTATCAGTATAAATACGGCGGTGAATCGCCGAAGGAGGGCTTCGACCCTTCAGGATTGATACAATATGTTTTCAGTAAGGCTGATATTCATCTGCCGAGATCTGTAAACGACCAGTATAAAATCGGAACAGCTGTAAAACCGGAAGACCTGAAGCCGGGTGATATTTTGTTTTTCAAGAAAGAGGGGAGCAGCGGCACTGTTCCGACACACAACGCTCTCTATATCGGAGACGGCCAAATGATTCACAGTACACAGTCAAAAGGGGTTATCATCACCAATTATAAAAAAAGCAGCTATTGGAGCGGGTCTTATATCGGGGCGAGACGAATTGCTGCCGATCCGGCAACGGCTGATGTTCCTGTCGTTCAGGAGGCTGAAAAATATATCGGCATTCCATATGTGTTTGGCGGCAGCACACCGTCAGAGGGCTTTGATTGCTCGGGGCTTGTGCAATATGTGTTTCAACAGGCACTCGGCATTTATCTGCCGCGATCAGCCGAACAGCAGTGGGCAGTGGGCGAGAAGGTAGCCCCTCAGAATATAAAGCCAGGTGATGTCGTCTATTTCAGCAATACGTATAAAACAGGAATTTCGCATGCAGGCATTTATGCCGGCGCGGGCAGGTTTATCCAGGCAAGCCGATCAGAAAAAGTAACCATTTCCTATTTATCAGAGGATTACTGGAAATCGAAAATGACGGGCATTCGCCGATTTGACAACCTGACAATCCCGAAAGAAAATCCGATTGTGTCCGAAGCTACGCTTTATGTCGGTGAAGTGCCTTACAAACAGGGCGGAGTGTCTCCAGAGACAGGATTTGATACAGCTGGATTTGTCCAGTATGTATACCAGAAAGCAGCCGGTATTTCCCTGCCTCGATACGCAACAAGCCAGTACACAGCCGGCACTAAGATTGAGAAGGCGGACCTGAAGCCGGGAGACATTGTGTTCTTTCAATCAACAAGCTTAAATCCCTCCATCTATATCGGAAACGGACAAGTTGTTCATGTCACATTATCAAACGGCGTGACCATCACCAATATGAATACGAGCACGTATTGGAAGGATAAATACGCAGGAAGTATACGAGTGCAATAAAAGAAAAAGACTCCAATCTCTGGAGTCTTCAGCGTGTTGACAAACCCTCGCATTCTTTGTCAAGCCTGCGCGTCGGTGCTCACGAATTAGAATATTCGCTCCGCTCCAATGCTCGCCTTTCCTACAATCACGCTGAAAAGATGACAAAATCCTAAAACTAAAGTCGTTTTAGGATTTTGTCAACAATTTAAAGACTCCAGAATCTCTGGAGTCTTTTCTTTATGCATATTGCCCTGAAAGAAGCTGATCTATAAAGTAGGCCACACCATTTTCGTCATTGCTTTTTGTGACAAAGGTGCTTTTTTCTTTTAATTCATCAATCGCATTTTCCATGGCGATACGGTGTCCGGCGACTTCAAACATGGACAAATCGTTCGGACTGTCGCCGATCGCATAGATATCCTGTGTTTCAATTCCGTATATGTCAGCCAGCTTTGTTAACGCGCGTCCTTTTCCTGAAGAGGCCGGCAGGATTTCAATAATATGTTTTCCGGAAGAGGTTTGCGCCAGTTTTTTATGATGCTTCAGCTCTTCCTTCGCTTGTTTCAGCTTGTCCATATCAAAGGAGAAGCAAAGAAGCTTATAAATGTTTTCACCGCCCTCAAAAACAGATTCGATATGAGGGATTGGTTTAATGCCAAACTGCTTGAATTGAGTCATGGCTCCTTGCCACAATTCATCTGTCTGCTCGTTTGGATTTGCGCTCTTTAGAATGTCTAGCTCCGCGTGCAGCTTAGCTTCGCCGTCAAAAGGAGAAAGCAGATGGTCATCTGTATATACCTCAAAGTAAATGTTTTTTGACAGTAAGTAATCAGCAATCGCTTTGCCGGCTTCCTGATCCATTAATGTCCGGCTGATCAAACGGTAACCCGTGTCGTGGATCGTGCCGCCATTAGCCGCAATGATAGGGATGTCCAAGTCATCCAGCAGCGCTTTTACATCAAATGTTGCTCTTCCCGTGCAAATGGTGACGAGGATGCCGGCATCAACGGCCCGCTTGATCGCCGCTCTGTTTTCCGCAGAAATGACGCTTTCTTTATTTAACAATGTTCCGTCTAAATCAATCGCAATACATTTCATATGTAGGGGGAACCTCCTTAAAAATGAAGCTGCTTCGTGTAGTATGTTCAGCTTGTCTGCGAAACATAATCCATATAAACCAAGGCTAAACGTTACTTTGAAAATTTTCAACAAGGAAATATGTAAAACGGGATGGCGTAATCGCCATCCCGTTCATTATACACCTAAATCATTTTGCAGTTCTTTTTTCACTTCCTGCAGCTTTTGCTGATCCAATTTGAAATAATAAACGCCGGCAGGTTCGTAATCATAACCCGTCAGTTGAATAGACTCAACTGATTTCAATGAAGTGATGAACGGGAACAGGCCGATGGCATCTTTAAGAGATAAGTTCATTTTTAAATTTTGCCCCATCGTATCCACAATATCATCATAAGCCGGAATTGAGCTCAATGATTTTGATTTATCTATAATAGCGCTCAGCACTTCCATTTGTCTTTGCCCGCGTAAAAGGTCACTGTCCGCTTTACGTGTTCTTACGTAAGCGAGCGCTTCTTCCCCATCAAGCGTATGTGTTCCTTTTTGAAGAACGACTTTACCTTTTGTATCTTTTTTGATTTGCTGAATGACCTTATCGCTTTTTACTGTTACTTTGACGCCATTTAACTCGTTTACGACGTCTTCAAAAGCCGTGAAATTGCTTTCTACGACATAATCCACGGGAATATCCAGCATTTCTTCAACTGTTTTCACAGTCAGATCAACGCCGCCGTAGGCGTGAGCATGTGTGAATTTATCATACCCGTGGCCTGGGATGTTCACATAGGCGTCACGCGGGATGCTCAGCATTTTAGCTGTTTTTTCTTTCCGATTAAATGTAACCAGCACATTCGCGTCACTTCTTGCCTGATCGACGGTCTCGCCGTTTTTCTCTCTAGCATCAATCCCTAAGAGCAATACAGAAAAAGAATCCTTTCCAGGATCAAATTCTTTAATCCGTTTTACTGATTGTTCTCCGCGTGCTAGGCTGACGTGCGCTTCTTTAGAAGCATTGTTCAGCTTTACAAAAGCATAGGCGCCGACAGATCCTGCCGCAATGACTAAGAAAGCCATTAAACCGACAACGACTTTCACCCATTTTCTCAGTTTTCTCTTTTTCTTTCTGCGCTGTGATCGTTCTTCCATATATCAATACCTCACGTTTCTTTAATATTTGAAGCGTACCATTCATTTTGCCATGGGGCAACTCCTCGAAAGACATTTTTCGATAAATCTTCCTATATTTATAATTTCTTGTTTTTGAAAATTGATAACGATGATCTGCTGAATCACCTTATATTGGACGCTGCAACAGGTAAAATGTTTCGGTGACATTGAAAAAAATACAAGTAAATGATTGGAAAACTCATGATCTACAAAATTAAAAGGTTTAATGACCAGAAAAAGAGGCTAAAAGATTTCTAAAAAAATCCCACAGACAATGTCATTGCAGCTGATGGAGAAAGGGAGTCATTTTTATGAAAAAGCAGTCAAATATATGGCTTTATTTTTTCGGAGCTCTTGGAGGCGCGTTATATGGCTATGATACCGGAGTGATTTCCGGAGCTATTTTATTTATGAAAAAGGAATTAGGATTGAATGCGTTTACAGAAGGTCTTGTTGTCAGCTCCTTACTGGTTGGGGCGATACTAGGCTCGGGAGCGGCCGGCAAGCTGACTGACCGTTTCGGAAGAAAAAAAGCAATTATGGCGGCCGCGCTGTTGTTTTGTATAGGCGGTCTTGGTGTGGCACTGGCCCCAAATACAGGAGTCATGGTGCTGTTTCGCATCATTTTGGGACTTGCAGTCGGAACATCGACAACAATCGTGCCGCTTTATTTATCTGAACTGGCGCCAAAGCATAAGCGCGGGGCGCTGTCATCACTGAATCAGCTGATGATTACGGTCGGCATCCTTCTTTCTTATATTGTCAATTACATATTTGCCGATGCTGAAGCGTGGCGCTGGATGCTTGGATTGGCTGCTGTACCGTCACTGCTCCTGCTCATTGGCATTTTGTTTATGCCGGAGAGCCCGCGGTGGCTGTTCACGAATGGCGAAGAAAACAAAGCGAAGAAAATTCTTGAAAAGTTGCGTGGCACAACAGATATTGATCAGGAAATACATGATATAAAAGAAGCGGAAAAGCAGGATGAAGGCGGCCTGAAGGAGCTGTTCGATCCATGGGTGCGCCCAGCCCTGATTGCCGGTTTGGGATTGGCATTTTTGCAGCAATTTATCGGAACGAATACGATCATCTACTATGCGCCAAAAACCTTTACAAACGTCGGATTCGGAAACTCCGCTTCAATTTTAGGAACGGTCGGAATCGGCACAGTCAATGTTCTCATGACATTAGTAGCGATTAAAGTCATAGACAAGATCGGAAGAAAGCCGTTATTGCTATTCGGGAATGCGGGGATGGTGATCAGCTTGATCGTTCTCGCTTTAGTAAATCTCTTTTTCGGTGACACTCCGGCTGCCTCATGGACGACCGTCATTTGTTTAGGTGTGTTTATCGTTGTCTTTGCGGTCAGCTGGGGGCCGGTTGTCTGGGTGATGCTTCCTGAATTGTTCCCGCTTCACGTCAGAGGAATCGGGACGGGTGTTTCGACCTTAATGCTGCACGTTGGGACACTCATTGTTTCACTAACCTATCCAATGTTAATGGAAGCGATCGGAATCAGTTATTTATTCCTGATTTATGCCGCAATCGGTATCATGGCCTTCTTATTTGTCCGATTTAAAGTGACAGAGACAAAGGGAAAAAGCCTTGAAGAAATTGAGCAGGATTTACGGGACAAAAACGGACAAGGAGGACAGGCCGGAAAACAGCAAACGGTCGGAACATAAAAAAAGGTGCGCAATCCATGCGCACCTTTTTGATTGCTCACTTTCCTACCGAGCCAAAATTAATGATTTTAAAAGAAATATTGTACCTAAAATCAGCCTCAGTAAATATTTCATCCCAATGCCCTTTTACTTTATTCCAGTAGTCAGGGTATTGAATCCTTATGTGGTTTGAGAAAAAGACTGGATCGGTTTTATACTCGTGCTGCAGTTTATCCATCACCTGTTTTACATCTCGTTCAAGCTTTTTCTCAAAAATGTTTTCCAGCCTGTGCAAATATCTTTTTCTGAAGGAGTTTTCATTCGGGTTTTGGTCTTCTGTCAGAATGCCCTTCGTTTTAACAGAAATATGAAAGATAGGCTTACCGTTTTCAATGACCGGCTTAATTTTGGTTTTCGACTTTTTGATTTCAAACGTAATCGGATGCCCTTTATCTGTCGTCGGCATGACACCGCCTTGGATCGTCCCCATGACCCATGTCAGTGTCTGGGTTTCATCAGCTGAAAGAAATCCAACGAGTTTATTGCTGCCTCTTTTGATAATGCCTGCTCCGTCATACTTGGCTTTTCCCTTTTCGTTTTTCACGGCTTGAATAAGATAACTGTACCCGTTCTGAGAGTATATAGATGCTCTGCCGATGCGCAGCGGTATCATAATCTTACCGTTATATCCGCTGTGAGTTGTCAAATCAATCAGTTTTTCTGAAGGCATTGGCTGCTGCTGATCGGGGTTTCCTTTTGTAAAGATATCAGCCGCCTTCCCTCTGGCTGCCATCAAATAGCTGCTTCGCCGCAGCTCATCATCCCGGATAAAGTGGTTGAAGACTTGGTCAACATTTTGATTCCTCATCAGTTTTTCTCCCAGAAGAATCACTTTTAAATGATCGCTGTAAACAGGAGGGTCCTTGATGGCTACATCACTGACTGCTTCCAGGATCGTCTTCCCGTGGGACGTCACATTAACGAATTCGGGTTTTCCGGATGATTGGCTGTCTTCACTTTGGGGAAGCAGGTTTTGATACGTCAGTTTGTACTGGTGATCATCTGTCTCATCGATTGCCAGCCCTCTGGCAAAGGATAGTTTCTCGATATTTTTGACATCCCAGCACCCGCAGAGGGCCAGCAGCATAAAAAACATGACGGAGAATTTTGTTGCTGTTTTCATTGCAGCTGCCCCCTCCCTAATTTTTTCTGTATCCAGCTTAAAAACCAGACGAAGAATGGAATTGTAATCACAATTAAGAAAGCATATCCAAGAAGTGTCCCGTAATAAAACACGTCATTCAAGTCCTTGGGATACATCGTTATGAAAAACGTCGCAGCCAGCATTGCAGTCAGCAGCCATGCATTGTTTTTATTTTTCAGATGAAAGATTTCCGTTAACCCGATATGGGCGCCTTTGAAGGATCCGAGCATACAGGCAAATTGCTGGGCTGTCCAAGTCAGCTGTAAGAACAAATCAAATCGTTCAATAAAAATCCCCGGAACCTCTAATGCGTGAATAAGGGAAATGGTCGGCCATGTCACCGTTTTTGCCTCAGCCACAGTCATACAGCCAATCACAATGAGCAAAGTAATGCTGTAGAACACTGTGGAAATCGCGATGCCCAGAGCAACAGCCTTTTTCACTTGCTTCGGATCTCTCATAAAAGGGACCAGGTAAAAAATGATTTCAAATCCTGAGAAATATAATAGTGTTTTTGGGAATAAAGAGAAAAAGCTTTGATAGCCTCCTTCAAAAACCGGCCGGATAAAATCAAGCTGGAACAAGCGAAAGCTGAACATTAGAAGCATCATAAAAATAATAAGGGTAATGGGAAAAATATAAGCGTATACCTTTCCAATGGAATAAACGCCTCCGCCCACATGATAGATGGCAACTGCAAGAAATAGAAACACCACCACTGCCATTGGCGTATTTTTCAACAAAAAGAATCCGACAACCTCTCCCAAAATCCGAGCTTGAAAGCAAACAATCCCAATGAAATATAGACAGATATATAAATTCAATAAAAAGCCGATGAATTTTCCAGCTACAATGCTGTTGAGCTTAAAAAGGGTTTTTTCGCTGTTTTTTTGAAGAAAAGGCAAAAAAAGCAGAACGATGATAATAAAAATAACGCCCTGGATCAGTATCATTAGCCATCCGCTCGGACTGTCGGTTTCGGCGGCTGAGCGGGGAAGGGTCAGCACCCCGGCACCGATCAATGTGCTGCTGATCATAATGAGCGTCTGCATAAATGTCAGTTTATGCTCTGATTTCCTCATAGCCATCACCTTTGTCTGATGTTATCTTCGGGATCGTTTCGTGTCGGTCTTCTTTTTAAAAACATCGTGGGAATACGGATGACCGTGTCTTTCAAATCCTGTCCAGGCTGCGCCATGATCGGGATAATGTAATCCTCGCCAAAGCTTTTCAGGCGCATTAAGTGACCGATTACAAACAGAAAGACCATAATGACGCCATACATGCCAAGTACTGCTGCGCTGATCATTGCAGCTATGCGTATCAGCCGCAGCGGAAAGTTATAAGCGTATGAAGGAACAGTAAAGGATGCCAGTGCAGTGACAGAAACGACAATGACCATAAGGGCACTGACGATTTGCGCCTGAACAGCTGCCTGCCCAATGACAACGCCGCCGATAAGGCCAATCGTCTGTCCAATCGGTTTAGGAAGCCTTAATCCGGCTTCTCGAATCAATTCGATCGTAAAGATCATGATAAAGGCCTCTACAAAAGGCGGGAACGGTACGTTAAGCCTGCTGCCTGCAATGGAAATGGCCATTCTAGTCGGCAATAGCCCGGTGTGAAAAGAAACGAGAGAAATATACAGACCCGGCAAATAAATGGTGATCAGAACGCTGGAATAACGAAGAAGGCGTACAACTGACATTGGAAGCCAGCGCTGACTGTAATCATCGGGAGAATGAATAAATTCGTCAACCGTAGCCGGCACAATCAAAGCAAACGGCGTACCATCCACTAATATGGACACTCGTCCTTCTAACAGTGCAGCCTCTACACGATCTGGCCGTTCTGTGCTTAAAATCGTAGGGAAAATTGAAAATGGTTCATCTTCAATCAGCTGTTCAAGCGTCCCCGATTCTGGCAAATCATCTATATTGACTGATTTCAGCCTTTTAAACACTTCCTTGACGACATAATCTGGGGCGATATCCTGAATATAAGCGACAGCGACTTTCTTTTTCGTCCTTTTTCCGAGAGTCATTTCCTTGATGATAAGGTTAGGGTCACTCGTCCTTTCCCGCAAAAGCGCCGTGTTTGTCCGCAGGTTTTCAATAAACCCTACTTTAGGACCGCGTTCCACAACTTCGGAGGAGGGTTCTTCAAGACTGCGTGTTTTAACTGACTTTGTGTCAAAAGCTAATCCTCCGCGATAGCCATCAGCTAGCAAAATGGCTTGCCCTGTAAAAACGAGCTGCTCTATTTCTTTCATTGTTGAAACAACGCTATGATGAAAGCCGAAAAAAAAGGCAGATAAGTCTTCAATCGAGCATTCCTTATGGGCTAAAGCCTCTTTTTGTAAAGGAGAAATGACATATTGCGCCAGCATTTTATTCTCTGTCAGACCGTCAATATACAGTAAACACGCCTTCCGTCTGCTATCTCCGAAAGCAAATGTATAAAACATCATATCGTCGTTTTGTCCCAATGTTTTTTTCAGTGTGTCTAAATTGTTCTGGAGATCAGAGTCGATTTGCATAGTTTCTCTCCTTCATAAACAGATTGACGGTTTTTATTAATTTGTATCAAAAAAGGAGAATTATTCTTCTCGAGGAAAAGGCTGAAACAAAGCTTCTTTTCAACGTGATATAATAGAAAGGAAGCGTTTTCTTTGAAGGGGTCTTGAAAAGATGATGCTTTGTACATATGTTGTCATCTGAAAAAAGCAGCTTATACGGGCGTTTGTAAGAGGGGCGCACCGGGAAAATGATGATCAGTTATTTACAGGGGAGGGGTACGGATCATGACGCAATCACCAATTTTTCTAACGCCTGTGTGTAAAGAAAAAATCTGGGGCGGAACCGCTTTACGAGATAGATTTGGATACGGTATTCCTTCAGAATCAACGGGGGAATGCTGGGCCATTTCCGCTCATCCAAAAGGACCGAGTACTGTTGCGAATGGCCCGTATAAAGGAAAGACATTGATCGAGCTTTGGGAAGAGCACCGTGAACTATTCGGCGGCGTAGAGGGGGACCGGTTTCCGCTTCTGACAAAGCTGCTGGATGTGAAGGAAGATACGTCAATTAAAGTTCACCCTGATGATTACTATGCCGGAGAATACGAAGAGGGAGAACTCGGCAAGACGGAATGCTGGTACATTATCGACTGTAAGGAAAACGCGGAAATCATTTACGGTCATACGGCCCGTTCAAAAACCGAACTTGTCACAATGATCAACAGCGGTGACTGGGAGGGCCTGCTGCGAAGGATCAAAATTAAACCGGGTGATTTCTATTATGTGCCAAGCGGAACGCTGCACGCATTGTGCAAGGGAGCACTAGTTTTAGAGACTCAGCAAAATTCAGATGCCACATACCGGGTGTACGATTATGACCGTCTTGATAGCAACGGGAATCCGAGAGAGCTTCATTTTGCCAAAGCGGTCAATGCCGCCACAGTTCCCCATGTGGATGGGTATATAGATGAATCGACCGAATCAAGAAAAGGAATAACCATTAAAACGTTTGTTCAAGGGGAATATTTTTCGGTATATAAATGGGACATCAATGGCGAAGCTGAAATGGCTCAGGATGAATCCTTTCTGATTTGCAGCGTGACAGAAGGAAGCGGTTTGCTGATGTATGAGGGCGAAACTTGTCCGCTCAAAAAAGGCGATCACTTTATTTTGCCGGCTCAAATGCCCGATTTTACGATGAAAGGAACTTGTACACTTATCGTATCTCATATTTAAACTTAATCTCACTTCGAGATTAAGTTTTTTTTATTAGAAAATGGAAGTGATTCACCTATAAATGAAGCATGCGCGTGCCGATAAATAAACTAGTTTTATATACTCATAGAAGAAGAAAGAGGAGAAGGAATGAAAAAGAGATTAATCGCACCTATGCTTCTATCCGCCGCGTCCCTTGCCTTTTTTGCCATGTCTGGTTCCGCCCAGGCCGCCGCGTATACCGACTACTCCATATATAAGGTAGAGCCGTCGAATACGTTCAGTACAGAAAGCCAAGCCTCACAAGCTGTCGCCAAACTGGAAAAAGATACTGGCTGGGATGCATCCTATCAGGCTTCAGGCACAACAACGACCTACCAAATTTCCGCCTCAGGCATTCATAGCGACTCAGAAGCGAAAGCAATACTGAGCGGACTCACCAAACAGACATCGATTACCGGAACGTCAAGTCCTGTCGGAAGCAAACAGCCATATGTCACCATCTCGTCAGGTGCCATTTCCGGAGAAAAACAGGCCAACACAATCCTGGCAAAGCTGAAGCAGGAGACGGGAGTAGCTGGCGCTGTAAAAGCGTACGGAGCACCTCAGCCCTATATGAATGTCATGACATCGGACATTGCTGATGAGACAAAAGTCAAGGCGCTTATCCAGAGCCTGGCTAAGCAAACGGGGATTAAAAGCTCGTATCAGCCCATCATACACTCGGTGTCTGTCACAACCATCCAGTCAGGCACAATCGTCGGAGACAGCAGAGCAGCGCAGATCAAAAACGCCTTTCAAAAGGAATCGGGGCTGCAGGCATCATTAAAGGAAACGGTGAAAGGACAAGCCTATTATACGTTTACAACTGCCGCCATTTCAGGTGAAGCGAATGCCAAAACTCTATTGCAGCAGCTGAAACAGAGCACTGGCATCACAGGCAGCTACAAGTCAATCAATCAAAAAACAACCGTTGAGTCATACAATGTCCAATCAGCTTATTTCAAAGGCCTGAATACAGTAAAGGACGCCATCAGCCAGATCAAGAAAAACACCGGCGTATCCGGCAGTTACCAACAGGTTGGAAAAAGCACATCATATACCGTGAATATGAAGGGGATAACAAAACAGCAGCTCCAAAAAGTAAATACTTTCTTTAAAAAGAAAAAATGGCATTATACGTCATCCAGCGTCAAAAAAACAACAACGTCTGCGGCTTACCAAATCACGACAGCAAAGATGTTAGGCGAGCAGCAAGCAAACAAAGCAGCAGCCTTCTTTGCTCAGAAAAAAGTAAAAGCCACAAAAACAACAGCTGGAACTACAGCAGAAAATCAATATCAGCTCATCTCAGAAGAAACATCAGACCAATCAAAAGTCACAAAGGGATTGAACTTATTAAAGAAAAATCAGCTGAGTGCTTCTGCGAAATCAGTCAAAAAACAAATAGCTGACACATTCAAGATCACAACTGAATCTCTGCTTGATCAAACGAAAGTCAATCAGGCACTCACGTTTTTCAAGTCGAATCATATATCAGCAGCAAGCCAGAAAACCGGCCAGTCGGCAGCAAGCAGCTATCGAATCACAACTGAAGCCATCATCAGCCAAGAAGACATTGACCGCGTTTTAGCATTTTTTAAACAAAACAATATCGCCGGCACTACGGCAAAAACAAGTGAAACGGGATATACACAATACAAAATCGTGACAGCCCAGCTCAGCAGCAAAACTGCATTGAACAATGGGTTAACCTATCTTAAATCGCAAAGTTTAACTCCGAGCTACACAACGAAAAGCAATACGCTTTATAAAATCAGCGTAAACGAACAGTTCACAGGCAATGATACAGCTGCTGCGGCATCATCGAAGCTAAAACAATTATACGGATGGGCATCATCTATCGTGAAAGTCAAAAACGGCCCGCAAATCATGAAAACAAATTACAATCTCTCGCTTCGTGATATGGTCCAAAAACAAATGACAGTAAGTCCGCAAACAGACGGGGCGGCTTACGTATCGCTCACGTACATTAATACAGCAACATCAACCGTTACGGCTGATGCACTAAATATCCGGTCAACGCCGGGAGTCAGCCCGACGAACGTGATCGGGCAATTTAAAAAAGGCGATAAGGTAAAAATCATCGGCCAGGCAAACGGCTGGGCCAAAATTAATTTAGGCTGGCGAAACGCAAGCAGTGATGAAGTGGTTCAATACGTGGACCCGAATAACTTTTCTAGAGACAGCAAGTACTACTTCCAATTTCTCAAGCTGTCACAGACGGCCGGACTAAACGCTACTGAAGTCAATCAGAAAGTGCTTGCGGGTAAAGGCATCCTGACAGGGAAAGCAAAAGCATTTATCGATGCCGCCAATAAATACGGCATCAACGAGCTGTACTTAATCTCGCACGCTCTCCTTGAAACAGGCAATGGAACATCTGATTTAGCCAATGGCTTAACCTATAACGGAAAAACCGTATATAACATGTACGGAATTGGCGCCTACGACAGCAACCCGAATTACTACGGCGCTAAATACGCGTACGAGCAAGGCTGGTTCACACCAGAAGCGGCCATTATCGGCGGAGCCAAATTCATAGGCTCATCGTATATTCACAACACAGCATACAATCAGGACACACTGTACAAAATGAGATGGTCAGCTACAGCGACACACCAATACGCAACAGACATCGGCTGGGCGTACAAACAAGTAAACCGCATGTACAGCCTGTACTCATTGCTGGACGGTTACACACTTTACTTTGATGTTCCGGAATATCAATAAAAACTAAGAAAGTTGCAAACAGGCTGTAGCTATTTAATAGCTACAGCCTATTTGTTCATCACACCTCAATCTTGTCCGCAACAATCATAAAAGTACTCATTCTTGAAGCATTTGAGATGACTGCATCATCAGGTCTAATTTTTGTACTCCCTTTCATAAAACCTATTTCAAGTACATTTGATTTTTCTCCGCCGGCAAAATACCAGGACCCCATTCGGATATCCTTTTGTTTTAATCGGAAATCTCCTTCTATCGATTGATGCAGTAAACTAATATAGCGTTCATTTAATGTGACTTGCAAGTTTCCATCTGCATTGATAGTAATATTTCGGACTAAATTTGATGTGTAAGATGGTAAATAACCTGAAGTCGGAACCATCCATTTTTTGTTTTGAGCATTATATTCTAAAATGAAGGTTTGAATAAATGGTTGAAATCTTTCAGGAGGTGTATCTTGATGCCCCACCGTTTTTAATAAAGGGGACCGAAGCATAGGCACATGATTCATAAAGTTTTCATAAGAATGATACGCATAAATTCTGCTTATACGATTTCCTTCTTTTCCACTTGTAATTCCTACCATTAATGATTTTGCCCCGGTTTCAGGATTGGTGTACATACAGATCCCTTCCGGTTCACGGAAGTTATTCTCATATCTAGTGGACAAGTCTTTGCCAACAGTAATTTCTTTTTGCAGCACTATTTTATTATCGGAATCAAATACAGTTATGAGATTCGGATAGCTTTTGCTGTTTGTATCTCCTGTATACCAATATAAATAACCGTCATCTAAAAAGAAACCTTGTAAATAATGAAGTTCGTCAGGAATGTTAATAGTATAAAGAGGATTGTTTTTATTTGCTATTGCATCGTCCAGATTAAAGATTGTCACCCACTGTTTATTCTTATTATTTTTTGTATCGTATTGTCTAATTGCCAACTGTCTATTCTTCATATCAAGAGCAGGTGTAACCCTATGATCGAAAGGCATATTCGAGAATCGCTGAAGTTCTTTAGAATTTTCATCTAAAGTCGCGCCTGCTTTATATGGAAAACAAACTAATTCACTTTTATCTGTTTCGTTTGGTTTATCGTATAGTGACCAAATATAAATGGTGTCATTACGGTTTTCAATTCCTATATTTGTACCATGACCTCCATGTTTCAATAGCATGCTGTCTAATTGTAATCCTTCAAGAGATAGACGAGTTATGCGATAGCTTTGGGTATTGTCTTTTCCTAATCCGCTTGCGACTTGGGTTGTATAAATTTGGTGGTTTTTCTCATCAAAATTGAATGATTGAAGTACGGTTTTGTCTGCTACACGAAGTTCAGTAAATAATTTTGGTGTGATGTTGGTGAAATCAAACAGTTCTTTTTTTCTCATGAATTTACCACCTCTATAATTATTTGCTGCCATAAGCAACTAAATACATTAAACCAAACATACGTTCGCCAGTCAAGAGAAAAAAGAACACTCGTTCTGTATTGAACAAGTGTCAGGATTTAGCTCATTAAATTTTCGACGAACAGCAATAAGTTTCCACTTGAGTTTCCTTTAGAATACTTATTCCATCTATCGGAAAAATTTTTTATTTTGGAATAATTAAATGGTGTTTGTATTTCATTTATTAATGTTTCCCTGTCACAGCAGGCCTTTCCAGGTATTATGGAAAGATAATGATCAACCAATCCCCGCTTCTCTTGATAAAGTTTTAAATCATAAGTATAAAAAAGAATGGGTTTATTTAAAATCGAAAATTCAAATGGAATGGAAGAATAGTCAGTAATTAATATGTCTGCAGCCACGAGCAGATCAAACAAGGCATAATTAGAAACATCTTTAATATAATCACTAGAATATTTAATAGTTATATTGTTTTGAATGGCGGGATGCAACTTAACAAATAAAACATATTCTTCTTTTAGCTGATGAATTAATTGTTTTTCTGTAAAGGGCAATTGAATTGATTGCATATCATAGTCCCTAAACGTCGGTGCATATAGGATTATCTTCTTTCTTTGTTTGTTTAGAGTAGCCGAATTATTCTTCTTGTTTTTTTTGTAATAAGGATCTGTTAAAGGCATACCTATTTTTAAAATTTGATGATCTTTTACACCGAAAGATTTCTTAAAGATATCTGCCATTTCTTCAGATCCAACAGTTAAATAATCATACGAATTATATACTTTTTTGAATCTTTTAATATCAGCTTTTGTCCGTTGCAGATTTGTAATGTCTTCCAAACCAAATTTTTTGAGTGAGCCATTTGCGTGCCATACCTGAATGCATTTTGTTTGCTTCCGCTTATTTAACACACTTGTTAATAGAAAGTAATTATCTGTTATAACTACTTTACTGTTAAACATTAGGTATACAGCTTTAATGAGATGGAAAGGGTTTTTTTCTTGTAATAAATACGCATCTACATTAGGGAAGCTCTCGGCAATAGACGAGGCCTGTTGGGTATACAGGATGTTAAGTTTATATGAGTATTGCCCTTGTTCATATTCCTCCAGAATCGCTTTTGCGTTTGCTTGGAATGAGATCAGGAGGGTCACTTTGCCTTCGGGTTTCACCCATTGCAGAAAAAAGGCGATTGCCGATAAAAAATACAAGTAGCAATTCGCCAGTAATGATCTTATTTTCATTTTTATCAATCCATTTATAAAAAAGTTTTCGTTTTATATCTGTTTTGTATGATCTTTTTCAGGCTTTGGATAGAAAGTTTTTTTGTTTTTTTCTTCTTTTAAAACTGTTAAAGCATACTTAGGGATGCTTAGCATTCTTTTCCATCGCCATGGATTCAAGATTAAACGGTAGAACCATTCTAAATTTAAACGTATCATCCAGGAAGGAGCGCGTTTGACATTACCGCTAAATACATCAAAGCTTCCTCCAAGACCGATAGATACGGCTTTAGGGAACAAATGTCTGTAGTTATGAATGAATTTCTCTTGATGAGGATACCCTAAAGCTACGAATACCATGTCAGGATTTGCTTTGGCGATTTGCTTTGCCACTAGGGTGCGATCTTGAACATAACCGTCTGAATAACCTGCGATTTTAATGTCAGGGTATTCGGAAGAAATTTTGGATACAACACCTTTGATAACATCTTTCTTCGCACCGTACAGAAATATACGTTTTTTCTTTTTGTCAGCAATGCCAAGAAGCTCTTTAAAAACATCGTAACCTGCAATTCGGGACTGAAGCCTGTTGTTAGTCAAACGTGACATCATGACTACACCGATCCCATCAGGCAAGATGAAGTTTGAAGAAGATAGTACATCAAAGTAGTCCCGATCTTTAATAGCTGCAAATGCAATTTCAGGGTTGACTGTGGAAATGACAGCACCGATCTTTTGATCAATATAATGTTTCTCTAAGTAATTGATAAATGATGTTAAGTTACTGTTAACATAAGGAATATTGTGAATAGTCTCTGTTTGCATGTCTGGCTCCTCCTTCCTTTAAGATTCTATTTATATAGTTAAAAACCGAGAGTTTCTGAAAGCAAAATCAAGCTATCTTATATTTTAACACAAATCTTCAACAAAGGATTAACATTATCTTTACATTAAATTTAAATATGTTTCCAATTTTACAATTGAATGAACGAATGAACAACAGTCCTTGGTGCTAATGGGGTCTGAATGTAATTACATATTTTGGAATGTTTTTCTCCTTGTGAGTACTTAACCTTTTTTAGGCGGTATGCTATAATTAATGATCAGTGAAGACATACGAGAAATATGTCGATATAAGGAACACAAACAGGTTTTTTAGAATTTAATCGCTAACGTCAGTAGTGTTTTTAATAGTGTTTAACATTAGGAAGGAGAGTTTCTTTAAATGAAAAAAGTTATCACATATGGAACTTTTGATTTATTGCATTGGGGTCACATTAAATTGCTTGAGCGTGCAAAGCAGCTTGGTGATTATTTAGTTGTTGCTATTTCAACGGATGAATTCAATTTACAAAAGCAAAAAAAAGCTTATCACAGCTATGAGCACCGTAAATTAATTTTAGAAACCATTCGATATGTGGATGAAGTAATCCCTGAGAAAAACTGGGAACAAAAAAAGCAAGATATTATTGATCATAATATTGATGTTTTTGTTATGGGGGATGACTGGGAAGGTAAATTTGACTTTCTCAAGGATCAGTGTGAGGTTGTTTACCTCCCAAGAACTGAAGGCATCTCTACAACAAAGATCAAAGAGGAAATTGCTGGTTTATAATTTAGGATCCTGATATCATTGGTTCAATATCTAATTAAAGTACTTCTTATTGAAATAAGAAGTACTTTTTGATGCTTGCATTGGTTTTTGTGGCTAAAGTGTCCGGGTAGATATAAATTTCAATGATCATTTATTCTAGATGCCGAAAGGGAGTAATAAATTGTCATTACATGCGGTGAGTGAATCTAATATAAAAAAAATTCCTGACATGGATTATTATTTTATCTCTGGCGGACTGCCAAGTAATTATGGCGGTCTGACGAAATCATTATTATTGCGTTCTAAATTATTCGGAGAAGAGTGTAACCAAAACACCTTTTTCTTAACGTTTCGTTTTGATTTAGAGTTGTCTTCAAAGATTGATGAATTGTACAGCAACGGTAAGATTGATAAAAAATTCACAAAAGTTATTAATCTGTTTGATGATTTTTTAAGTGAAAGAACAAATGAGAAAAGATCATATGACGAAAGGATAGGCCTTGACCAGGTGAAAAAGCAAGTAGGCATGGGGAAGTTTGCGAAAGCCATGTCAAGATTACTTGGTAAGAATAGTAATGAAATTTCTGCATCCTATTATGGAGATGGAGAGACTATCCGTTATGTCGACTATTGGAACGATAAAAACCAGCTTATAAAGAGAGAGGAATATACCAAGAACGGAAACTTAGTTCTCGTTACTCATTATGATGTGCAGCTAAACAAGATGTATCTGCAGGAATATATTAATGACAAAAATCAAGTATATTTAGACAAACTCTATGTATGGAACAATGAAGAAAAAGATGTTCAATTATCTCATATTATATGGTACTCCCTTGAAGGTGAGATAAAAGTAAAAGATGAATCGGAACTGCGTCAATATTGGATAGAATATCTGCAAAAAGAAAATGATAAACCTAAGTTGTTTTTAGTGGACAGCAGACCGCAAGACAAACATGTGTTTAAAGTGAAAAAATCACCTTCTTCCTATTATGGAGCAATTATTCATAACAAGCATTACGGCAACAATAAATATCAAATTAAAGGCCGCTATAAAGAAGTATTTAGCCAGATGTATAATTTAGACGCTATCTTTTTTATAACTGAGGAACAGCTAGAAGATTTTAAATTGATCTCAGGGGAACAAGAGACGTTTTTCTTTACTCCGCATACAATTGATAAGCCCCTTGATCCCGCTGTATTGAATGTGCCGAGTGAAAAATACAAAGCTGTAATTATTTCAAGACTTGCATCTATGAAGAATCTGGTACATGCAGTAAAAGCATTTAGTCTAGTCGTGAAAGAAATTCCTGAAGCAAAACTAGATATATTTGGATCGGGTGAAGATTTCGAAAAAGTAAAAAAAGAGATTGAAGATACTAAACTGCAGAATAATGTCTTTTTGAAAGGCTATACAGATAACCCTGACGCAGAGTTTCAAAAAGCTTGGCTAACCATTTCAACCTCTCACTTTGAAGGATTCGGTCTATCCAATATGGAGGCACTGAGCAATGGGTGTCCAGTTGTAACATACGATTATGATTATGGAGCAAGGAGTTTAGTGACTGACGGAGTAAATGGGTATGTCATTGAACAGTATAATATAGAGAAATTGGGTCAAGCTATTATTTCTTTGATGAAAGACGAAAGTACTCATCAGAAATTTTCAGAACAAGCCTTTAATATGGCTGAAAAATATTCAAGACCCAACTATATTGAAAATTGGGCTTTCGCTCTTAATCAGATGATTGAAGTGCGTGTAGAGAGAGAGAAGTTCTCTAAAAAGGTTGGAAAAAAAGATCCTTCTATTAGTTCCTATACTGAGGATTTTGATAAAACTAAAATAGAAATTGACATTGAGAACTTTGATCATGATGATATTAAAAAAATAAGTTTAGTGGGCTTGGACAGAAAGAATAAGGCCGAAATTATTTCAACAAACTTACAAAATGATCAACTGTTTGCAATTGATCTGGAAAAAGATGTGGATATCGAAAAGATAGCGGCTAATAAAACCAAAGTCATTGATTTTTATATTCTTTTCAATGCAAATAACCATATTAAAACAATGCGAAGACTTTCGAGTGAAGAAACTGAGTTGTCAGGAAACAGTATAGACACGAATGGCTATAGAGTAGAGTCCTATACAACAGTAAAAGGCAATTTCTCTTGGAGGGTCACAGAAATAAAAGAGAGTTAATATTTTGGGTATGTCCTTAGTAGTTGATACTAATAAAAGGAAGCAAAAAGGAAAGAGCTTTTATACAGAGGAGCAGAAAAAAGTAATGATTGAAAACACTGTGATTAAATGTATTTTGAAAAGCTTGAAAAACAATTTAGGAAATCTTGAATTGTTGATCTCAATTGATTCAGAACACCAGTTTTTAGAAGATCACCAGTTATTTTTAAAGCTGAAAGAGAGACGTTCAGGAACAGAATCTGAATTTCCACTTCAAAACACTGGCTCATTAGAGTATAAAGCTGAGGTAAATGCTCATGTATTGCCTATGCCTGTTGAAATGGGACAAACATATGATTTTTATGTTGAATTTCGACAAAAACATGAAGATGCGGAGCAGGAACCACTCTTGAAGCGTCTTACTACTGAAGTAAAATCAATTGAGCGCGCCTTTCATGTCGATCAAACCACAGAACTTTTGATTTTACCTTATACAACTGATAAAGGCAACTTTTCTATTAAGGTGAAAAGAGAGGCCAAAATCATCAGATTTGATCAAATCGAGATTAGCTCTAAAGAAATAAGCATAACAGGTTATGCGGGCTACCTGAGTTCTGAAAATCAATACCGGATAAAAAACTTGAACCTTATTTTAAAAAAGGGTGGAGAAACACCGATTGAGGAAAAGTTTCCAATCAAGCTAGAAAGAAAAACACATGGGCTTGAAAGCATGAGAGCAGACGGTTTTGTCCCGGAACTGTATGATTTTGAAGTGAAAGTGCCTTTAAAAGAAATTCCTTTCTCAAATGAAAAACGTTATGTTTATCGTCTTTTTATGGAATATATTTGCATTGACGAAGAAGGAACGGATATTCAGTTTAACAGCACTGCTCTTGTTCTAGGAAATCGAAAAAACAAATTAAAAGGACTAGTAAGTGTTATAAAAACAAACAACGCACCAGTTCGTTACGAGGTCTTTAAGAAAAAGAAAAAGCAGACTCTAGGTATCAGAGTAAACGACTACAGCCTTAAGACAAGGATTAAATACTTTGTTAAAGGAAAGAAGAAGAGATTAGTATCAAAAATAAAAAAAATCACGAAATTGAGAAACAAGATTATCACTAAAACATACAAATCACTATTCGTGATGGCTAGCAGAATGCCAGTTAAAAGGAAAACAGTTATTTTTGAAAGTTTTAATGGGAAACAATACAGTTGTAACCCGAGAGCGATTTACGAATATATGCGGGAAAACCACCCTGAATATAAAATGTATTGGAGTGTAAACAAACAATATTCAGCGCCATTTGACGAAAAGGGAATTCCTTATATTAATCGCCTCTCATTAAAATGGCTCTTCGCTATGGCAAGAGCTGAGTATTGGGTTGTTAACAGCAGGCTTCCATTATGGATTCCGAAACCTAGTCATACAACATATTTACAAACATGGCATGGCACACCTTTAAAAAGATTGGCAATGGATATGGAAGAAGTCCATATGCCTGGTACAAACACCAAAAAATATAAAAGGAATTTTATCAAGGAAGCTTCTAATTGGGATTATTTGATTTCGCCAAATGGTTATTCAACTGAGATCTTTACACGGGCATTCCAGTTTAACAAAACAATGATTGAATCTGGATACCCTAGAAATGATTTTCTTCATAATGATAATAATGAAGAAACAATATCATTGATAAAGAGTAGATTAAATATACCTCGTGATAAAAAGGTCATTTTATATGCTCCTACATGGAGAGATGATCAGTTCTATGCAAAAGGGCGTTATAAGTTCGATCTGGATTTAGATTTGCATCAACTTAGACAAGAGCTTGGAAATGAATATATCGTAATCTTAAGAATGCATTATCTGGTAGCTGAGAATTTTGATTTAGGTCCTTTTGAAGGATTTGCATATGATTTTTCTGCTTATGAGGATATTCGAGAATTGTATATGGTTTCTGATTTGCTGATTACTGATTATTCTTCTGTATTCTTTGATTTTGCAAATTTAAAACGGCCAATGCTTTTCTTTGTCCCTGATATCGAAACCTACCGGGATAAGTTGCGAGGTTTCTACTTTGATTTTGAAAAAGAAGCTCCTGGTCCATTGGTAAAAACTACTGAAGAAACGATTGAGGCTATTAAGCAAATCTCATCGCCTAATTATAAGCTCCCGGTTTCTTTTGGTCCCTTTTATGAGAAATTCTGCTATTTAGAGTCAGGACGTTCATCAGAAAAGGTAGTTAATACTGTATTTAAAGCTGAATAATTTGCGTTATTTTGTAAAATGTATAGCTGTCGATATTTCGGCAGCTTTTTAGATACTTGTTGAGAAGTGAAAAAAAATGCAGGATCTGTTACAATAGTCAGCGGTGCTTTCAAATTTTCAAACGAAAGATTCCCAAAAACAATTAAGTCTAAGGAAGATAAAAAATGAATGATTTGTTGCGAATACTCAGAGAGCAAATAACGTCATTTCCTTTAATTTTAAGATTGGCGGCTTATGAAACCAAGTCTAAATATCAAATGAATTATTTAGGTGTCTTATGGCAGTTCTTAAATCCGCTTATCCAAATGCTGGCGTACTGGTTCGTTTTTGGTATGGGGATTAGAAAGGGCGGTCCTGTGGCAACCGGAGCGGGCGAAGTGCCTTTTATTATTTGGATGCTGGCGGGATTAATCCCATGGTTTTTCATCAGTCCAACTATACTTGATGGCTCAAACAGTGTATTTAAGCGCATTAATATGGTGGCTAAAATGAACTTTCCGATTAGTTCTCTACCATCCGTGGCCATTGCGTCTAACTTATTTAGTTATATGATTATGATGGGAATTTATATCATTGTACTACTAGTTAATGGTGTTTTCCCGAGTGTGCATTGGTTACAATATATTTATTACTTCATCTGTATGATTGCTTTTATGTTTTCTTTTAGTTTGTTTAACTCAACGATCAGTGTGCTGATTAGGGATTATCAATTTTTGCTGCAGGCCGTAACAAGACTTTTGTTTTTCTTGTTGCCAATTTTTTGGGATGTTAATGCGAAACTCGGCCATAGCCACCCCGAATTAGTGCCTGTTCTGAAGTTGAATCCACTATTCTATATTATTGAAGGATTCCGGAACAGCTTCTTAGACGGGGCGTGGTTTTTCCATGACATGAAGTACACGCTGTACTTTTGGTTGGTCACATTCCTTTTATTGTTAGTGGGTTCTATCCTGCATATGAAATTCAGAGACAAGTTTGTTGACTTTCTTTAATACGTAAGGAGATTGTACGATGAAACTAAAAGTTTCGTTTCGAAATGTTTCAAAGCAATATCATTTGTATAAAAAACAATCGGACAAGATTAAAGGGTTGTTTTTTCCGGCTAAGGATAATGGTTTTTTTGCTGTGCGGAATGTCTCCTTTGACGTGTATGAGGGAGAGACAATCGGTTTTGTAGGGATAAATGGATCAGGGAAATCGACCATGTCTAACCTGCTGGCTAAAATTATTCCGCCGACCAGCGGTGAAATTGAAATGAACGGCCAGCCGTCGCTGATTGCGATTGCTGCCGGTTTAAATAACCAATTAACAGGCCGGGACAATGTCCGGCTCAAGTGTTTGATGATGGGGTTAACCAATAAAGAAATTGATGATATGTATGACAGCATCGTTGAATTTGCTGAGATTGGCGATTTTATTAATCAGCCGGTTAAAAACTATTCCAGCGGGATGAAGTCGCGTCTCGGTTTCGCGATTTCCGTGCATATTGACCCTGACATCTTAATTATTGACGAAGCGCTCTCCGTAGGGGACCAAACGTTTTATCAGAAGTGCGTAGACAGAATAAATGAGTTTAAAAAGCAAGGAAAAACCATATTCTTTGTCAGCCACTCGATCGGTCAGATTGAAAAGATGTGTGACCGCGTCGCTTGGATGCACTACGGCGAGCTTCGTATGTTTGATGAAACAAAAACGGTTGTGAAAGAGTATAAAGCGTTTATTGACTGGTTTAATAAGCTCTCGAAAAAAGAAAAAGAGACATATAAAAAAGAGCAAACGGAAGAGCGGAAGAAAGAAGATCCTGAAGCGTTTGCCCGTTTCCGCCAAAAGAAGAAAAAGCCAAAATCATTGGCTAATGCGGTTCAAATTGCTATTTTGTCTATCCTGACTGTATTCATGGCGGGAACGATGTTTTTTAATGCCCCGCTTCGTACAATTGCTTCGTTTGGCGCTATCCCGCAAAATGAAGTGAAGAATCAGCATGGCAATGCAAAGGGCAAATCAGAAGAACGCTTAACCGCAGTCAATAAGCAAGGGTTTATAGCAAATGAAAAAGCCCCTGCTTATAAGGATCAAGGTTTAAAACAGAAGGCTGACGTTACACTGCCATTCGGTACAGAGGTGACGGTAGCTGCAAAAGGCAAACAAGCAGCGAAAATAAAGTTTAACGGACAGTCTTATTTTGTGAAAAAGAGCGCCGTTGCAACTAATATGAAACATGCTAAATTGCATGCCGCTGCATTTACGTCTTATGTCTCGCAAAACGCAGCATCTTCCTATGAATACTTTCTGAAATTCCTGGGAGACAGCAGAACCAGCATTCAATCCAAATTGAATGGATATACTGAAGGGGATACGGCTGACGGCAGAAAAACGTTAGATTTTGATTATGAAAAAATCAGCTATGTGCTGGAGAATGATAAAGCAACAGAGCTTATTTTTCATAACATTTCTCCTATCAACCCGTCGTCACTATCCTTAAGTGATAGCGATGTATTGTATGACAGCAGCAAGAATCGTTTTCTTGTGAACACAGCTGATCAGGTTTTTGCAGTTGATAATGAAGAGCATACACTGACACTGATGCCGAAATAAAAAAAGGCTATTGGATGAATGTCCAATAGCCTTTTTGTTTAGATTTCTTCTTTGTTTAGTAAACCTTCCATAAATGGAACGAGCTGCTCGCGAAGTTCTTTATCCTGCATCGCAAATTCTAGAGTTGTTGTGATAAAGCCGAGCTTTTCACCAACATCATAACGCTTGCCTTCAAAATCGTACGCAAATACTCTTTGAATTTCATTCAGTTTTTGAATGGCGTCTGTGAGCTGAATTTCACCGCCGGCGCCAACCTGCTGCTCCTCTAAGTACATGAAAATCTCAGGCGTGAATACGTAGCGGCCTAAGATGGCAAGATTAGAGGGTGCTGTGCCTTTAGGCGGCTTCTCAACGAAGTTTTTCACCTGATAACGGCGGCCTTCACTTGTCAGCGGGTCGATAATGCCGTAGCGGTGTGTTTCTTCTTCAGGCACCTGCTGAACACCGATAATAGAAGAAAGTGTTTTTTCATATTCATCCATTAATTGGCGCAACCCTGGTGTTTCTGCTTGAACAATATCGTCTCCAAGCAGAACCGCGAACGGCTCATCGCCGATAAAGTTACGCGCGCACCAGACAGCGTGTCCGAGACCTTTAGGTTCTTTTTGGCGGATATAGTGAATGTCAGCCAGGTTAGAAGCTTTTTTCACTTTCTCTTTCATCTATATGTCTATAAAAACAAGTGTCATTCGTATAGTTTGATTAAAGTCTCTTAGCTTGAAAACATTTTACTCTATCTTACCGCAAAAATCTTTTTGGAACTTTTAACATTCGCATTACAATTCCTTCATGTTTTGACGATGTATTAATATGAGAAGGGCGTACAAAATAAATGGTGTTGCAGAAAGAAAACGTTTCACTTAAAAACGTGACAAAAGTATAGATTTTCCCGAAAAAGAAAACTTGTTATAAAGGGTATAGATAAGATATTGAACATGCAAAAAATATACAACAATACAACGGTGATACCAAAAATGCTGGTGATTAACATTTTTAAAGAGTCTTAACTTTTATAGGAACTTATGCTATTATTGTTCATTATTAATGGTACATAAAAAATATGTCGAAATGATAAACAACCTGTTAAAGTTTTTGTTTTTTTTCTGGTACTCTCAGTTGGAAGGTGATGTTATCTCATGAAGAAAGTGATAACGTACGGAACATTTGATTTATTTCACTACGGACATATGAAGCTGCTGGAAAGAGAAACAAAATCTGGGTGATTACTTAATTGTAGGATTGTCTACAGATGAATTTAATCTTCAAAAACAAAAAAATCGCATCATTCTTATGAATATCGAACATTCATTTTAGAAACATCGGTTTTGTTAATGAAGTCATTCCCGAAAAAAACTGGGAACAAAAAATCTCAGATATTCAAAAGTACGATATAGATACATTTGTCATCGGCGATGACTGGGAAGGGAAATTTGACTTCTTAAAGGAATATTGTGAGGTCATTTATCTTCCAAGAACAGAAGGCATTTCAACTACCCAAATCAAAAAAGACATGGCTAGCTTATAGAAGCACTAACTAAAAGAGGCTTGAAGTAAATTCAGTTGCTTCTTTTTTTCTTGCTTGCGCACATATAAATCTTTCACTCTTTAAGGTGTTCATGATGAAATCTTTTATTTTAAATAAATGCAGAAGTTTGTTAGTCAGGGCTTATTCAGTTCTTTTTAAGATTTTTGCCCTTCTGCCGAGAAACAACAAATTAATTTTATTTCAAAGCCCAGCTGGAAAACAGTTTAGCTGCAATTCCCGAGCAATTTACGAGTCTCTGCAGGAAAATAAGGACCGATATGAAGCATTGATAAACGATATCTGTCGACATTAAACGGCGTTGATGCTGCATATATATAAAGGTTTACATGGCTACAGCTAAATATTTGATTACAAACAGTCGGCCGCCTTTTATGGATTCCAAAACCCCAAAACACATTGTATGTGCAAACGTGGCGGCACTCCGTTAAAAAAACTAGCTAATGCTTACTCGACTGAAATTTTTAAACGAGCGTTTAAATTTAAAAAACAAATTTTAAGGCTGGTTATCCGAGTAATGATTATTTATTTTCGCCAAAAACACATAATGAGAAAAATAATATAAAGCAGAAGCTTGGTATAGATATAAGCAAAAAAGTTATTTATACGCACCTACATGGTGTGATAACCTATATCATAAAAAAGGCGCTTATAAGTTCAATATTCATTTGAATTTTAAAAAATTAAAAGAACATCTAGGCGATGAATATGTTGTTATACTTCGAATGCATTATTTAGTAGCTGATGTTATCGATTTAGAGGGCTTAGAAGACTTTGCATATGACCTGTCTATGTATAAGGATATTCGTGAACTATATTTTATTTCAGATATCTTAATTACTGATTACTCTTCTGTATTCTTTGATTTTGGGTCACTTAAGAAACCCATTATTGTTCCCGATATTAATACATAGAGAGATAAGTAAGAGGGTTTTATTATGATTTTGAAAGTGAGGCCACTGGACCGTTAGTGATGACCACAGATGATGTGTAATTAAATCTATTTATGATGTCGAAAGAGTTGATTACAGTACTAACGATAGTATCAGAAATTCCATAGTGAGTTTTGTTATTTAGAAGTAGGCGAGTCAACAAAAAGAGTTGTAAAAGGCTTTTTGGATAAAAGATAATTCATTTAAAAGCAAGCAGAGAAAGGCGAGGCTTAATGGACTACGGTATATATTTAATAAACATGAAAGTTGAAAACGAAAATATCATATTTGATCTGATGTGTAAAAAAAAGGATTTTTATGATCACTTTTTCAGTAGGATAGAGAACGTTGTTCTTGCAACTTTTAATGGCCACATAGATATCTTATCGAATATCTCTTTACTTAGAGATGAAGGTATTATGAAAGTTGTCATCCCATTAAATGAGCTTAAGTCTTGTTCGGATCAAACAGTTTTTAAACTGAAGCTTATTTTAGATAGTGATGAAGTTTTTATAGATATTTTAAACCATTTAAATGATGCATTTAAACTGGTTATTGACGGATCTGTACTAGAGTTAGTTCGTCAAGAGAATGATAATTTAATCATAAATAAAACAAGCCTTTCCGAATTGGCTTTTGTAATTGAAAATGTTCAAATGTCAGCAAATCGTACGACCTTTTTTGGATCACATTCATTTTTCTTTTTAAATAACTCGTTCAAATTCATAAATTGTTACTTAGAAAACGAAGTAACAAAGGAACAATTAATAATAGAGAAGAAATCTTTTGCGCTTTCAGAAAACTCAACTTTTGAAATATCCTTAACAATGAAGGATTATCCTTTATATCAAGGTAACTGGTATTTTTATACCAAAGTTAAGGTAGGTGAAGAGCAGTTTACGGTTAAAATGAAAACTGATATTAATACTGCTTTACAAACAAAAGAGATATTTACTGAAAATGGTGAACTCTTTGTTCATAACGTTTCCCAAAATCAAAATAAAGATTTGCTAATAAACATTTCAAAATTTAATGAGCTGTTAATTCAAACTAAAATTCATCATTTAAGCATTGATGATAATAATCTTTATTTAAAATGCGAGGTTATTCCAAATGAGGAAAAACAGATTTTTATAAAAAAATTAGTTTTTATCAATAGAAAAACCGAGGATAAGCACATAGTTCGTTTGCAGGAAAAAGATCATGATAACGGCTTTTTACAGATAAGTGTGCCTTTTTTGATACAAAGCTTTTTTGAAACTGATGGAATATGGGATGTTTACCTAGAGTTTGATACAAATGGATTAACAGTTAGTCAAAGATTATCATTTGATTCAGCAAATGATAAATCTGCAGGTAAATTTATTAGTCTGCCTAAAACCATTTACAATTCTAAGGGAAGCATAAAAAGAGCACGTATGTATGCTACTCTAGATAACAATTTAGCAGTTTTAATAAAAGATTCAGCAATATTGGGAGATATATCTTATATACATCATGATGGTGATAATTTAATAATTAAAGGTTCTATAGAGATTTTAGATAAGGAATTTGAAATTAAAAACATTTTTTTAGCTAACAATGAGCAGAAAATTTATTTTAATAATAACCTTGAAAAAATTTCTTCTTTTTGGCGATTTGAGAGCAGGCTTAAAATAAAAAAAGCAGATATAGATGCAATGAATCATTTTATATTTGATTTTTATATTTCAATTCTTATAAAGGATCAAGAATATGTTGTAAAACTGAAGTCGAACTTGGATGATATTTTAGATAAATCACAATCTCATGTTTATCCGGAGTTTATAATTAATAATATTAAGCCGTTTTCAATACAGCCTAAGTTTAATAAGTTAAATGAATTATCTTTTGTTTTTTCTTCTTATATTAGTGCCGAATGCACAGATATAATCAGCCAAAAAAAAGAAATAGAAATTCATTTAGCTATTGAAAAAAGTAATTTGATATACGATAAAATTTATCTGAAGTTAAAAGACAAGAATAGCCGCTTGATCCTGCTAGAACCTGCACTAGTACAGGAGCAGCAAGACCATAAAGAATTTGTGTTTTTATTAAAGGTAAGCGAAGCTGAAAGTTATGGTTTGGAAAAACAAATGCAATACGATGTCGGTTTATGTTTATTAATTAATAATAAGTATGTTGAGTCATCAATAAAAATAAAAGATTTGAAACTAATAAATAATAAGTCAACATTTAAATCTGGTGCAATTAAAATGAATAGGTCCGTCTTTTTATCTGCTTTTGTTGATAAAAGAAACTCTCTTTTAAAGTTAGAAATGAGAGACATAAAGGCTATTGAAAAGAAATCGGAAAAAATAAGGTTTATATTTGCAGGGCTTGTTGCAAAAGTTTTAAAGCCTTTTGTTAATAAACCAGTATGGTTTGTTGGAGAGAATTTAGGAGAAGTGGCACAGGATAATGGATTTGCATTTTTTGAATACTGTGTTCGAAATAAAAGTAAAGAAAAATACTACTATGTAAGCAAAAAAGATAATAAAAATTCTGTTAACATTTCGAAATATCCGAAAAACATTATAACTTATGATAGTTTTAAACATCTCGTATTTTATCATTTAAGTAAGTATTTAATTGTAAGCCATGGTATTAGGGATGTTATTCCTAGTGTCATTCATAATAAAATGAGTGAAAATCCAAAAGAAATAATCTATTTGCAGCATGGCATTATTGCAATGAAAAAATTGAGCTTTAATAGAAAGTCATATAACAGTAAAATTAAAAAGTTTGTCGTTTCATCTGATCATGAAAAGCAAATTTTAGTTAAGGAAATGAATTTTAAAAAAGACCAAGTGATGGTTACAGGGTTATCGAGATTTGATACGTTGATTGATAATAGTAAAAAGATGAATTCAAAACAAATACTCCTTATTCCGACTTGGAGAGAGTGGATTGATGACTTTGCAAGTTCGAAATTCTATCTTCACTACAGTGGATTTTTAAATAATAAGAAACTACACAAACTTTTAGAAGACAATAATATTATATTGAAGTTTTTCATGCATATAGAACTGCAAAAAAAATATAGTGACTATTTTAAAGATCTGCATAAAAACATAAAATTAGTAAAAGTCGGAGAAGAGAGTGTTAAAAATCTCGTCAGTGAAAGTTCTTTAATGATAACAGATTACTCAAGCGTGGCTTTTGACTTTAATTATCTGGAAAAGCCTGTAGTCTTTTATCAATTTGATTTACCAGACTATTTACATTACAGAGGGTCTTATGTCAATTTGAGTACAGATTTATTCGGTCAAACAGCTTATACAGATGAAAGCTTATTGGAAATCGTTCAAAAGCAAATTGAAAATGATTTTAAGTATGAGAAAAAATACAAAGTGAAATCAAAGAAGTTTTATAACTATCAGGATAAACAAAATTCAGAACGTATATATAACCAAATAAAAATGCTTAAATAGAAAGGAGGAAAATTTAGTGAAGGTCACATTTTTGGTTTACAATATCTATGGCATGGGTGGAACAGTGAGAACCGTTGCTAACACAGCTAATTATTTGGCGGCTCAAAACTATGATGTTGAGATTATAAGTGTTAGAAGAACAAGGGGTAAACCTATGTTTGAGATAGACAAGAGGGTTAAATTGAAACCTATATTTGATGCAAGAAGAGGAAAGCTCTTTGGTAAAAACACACCTTTATACAAGAAAATCATTAAAAGAATTTTAATGAAGATACCAAGTGTGTTTATTGATAAAAATGAAGATCTATATCATATGTTTAATTTATTTGTAGACCTAAAAATTTTTAAAAAACTTTCAGAAATTAATCAGGGTGTACTCATAACGACCATTCCATCTTTTAATTTCTTATCTGCTAAATTTGTTAATAGTAATGTCGTTAAAATTGGGCAAGAGCATAAGTATTTTGGCGGATATGAAAAGTCAATTCAAACGAAAATCAGAAAGTATTATAAAAAGCTGGATGCTCTGACATGCTTAACTGATGCAGAAATTAATGATTATCAGAAGCTTCTAAATAACCATTCTACAGATTTATATAAAATAGAGAATGCAACACACATGCCAAAGGAGAGCTCAAATCTAGAAGAAAGAACAGTAATTGCTGCTGGGAGATTTGTTCATGAAAAAGGGTTTGACCTATTGATTGAAGCATTTGAAAAAGTGGCTCAACAATATCCAGATTGGAAATTGAAGATTTTTGGTGATGGTGTTGAGAAAGATTCATTACGTCAGATGATATTCGATAAGAAGTTGTATAATAATGTTTACTTAATGCCAAAAACAGATAATATTATTAAGGAGATGGCCAATTCTTCGATATATGCATTGAGCTCAAGAAATGAATCATTTGGAATGGTTATCATTGAAGCTATGTCCGTAGGGGTTCCTTGTGTTAGTTATTCTTGTATTGGTCCTGCTGAAATTATTAAAGATGGTGAAGATGGGGTATTAGTCGAAAGAAATGATGTGGATAAGCTAGCAGAATCTTTAGCCACCATAATAAAAGAAGATGGTTTGAGGAAAACAATGGGCAGGAATGCAAAGGAAAATGTAAAAAGATACTCATTTGAAGTTGTAGGATCAAAGTGGGAAAATCTTTTGAATGAGCAAGATTTTAAAAAAAACAAAACTCCCTTAAAAAAGGTTTATTCTCAAATTGAGGCCCAATAATGCTGTAATTAGTATTTCGAGACAAATATCTCGAAATACTTTTTTTATTTACTATAGCTATAATTGGATGAAAATTAAATGTAAGTTTTTTTCACCGACCTTGAACCTGCTGATGTAAAAAAAACTCTATTATCTGTTACAATATTCATCGATGCTTTCAAATTTCTTTAACCGAAAGATCCAAAAAATCAATTATTTTGGTGTATTATGGCAGGTTTTAAATCCCCTTATTCTAATGATGGCGTACTGGTTTGTATTTGGGATGCGCAACAGTAAGCTGGTCATAACAGGTATCGGAGAAGTGCCTTTTATCGTTTGAATGCTGGCTGGTTTGATTCCGTGGTTTTCTATTAGCCCGACAATTCTTGATGAATCCAACAGTGTAGTTAAAGGGATTAATATGGTAGCCAAAATGAACTTTCCGATCAGTTCACTGCCTTCTGTTGTAATTGCTTCAAATTTATTTAATTATTTTGTAATGATGGTTGTTTAGTCATTGTTCATTTAGCAAGTGGTGTTTACTTAGCTTGCATTGAATACAATATATTTACTATTTAATCTGCATGATTGTATTTATGTTTTCATTTAGTTTGTTTAACTCTACAATCAGTGTGTTTGCTGGGATTATTAATTTTTGTGGCAGGCCGTTGATCAGGTCTTCGCAGTTGATAATGAAGAGCATACGCTGACCTTGATGTCGAAATAAAAAAAGGCTATTGGATGAATGTCCAATAGCCTTTTTGTTTAGATTTCTTCTTTGTTTAGTAAACCTTCCATAAATGGAACGAGCTGATCACGAAGCTCTTTATCCTGCATCGCAAATTCAAGAGTGGTTGTGATAAAGCCGAGCTTTTCACCAACATCATAACGCTTGCCTTCAAAATCGTACGCAAATACTCTTTGGATTTCATTCAGCTTCTGAATAGCGTCTGTGAGCTGAATTTCTCCGCCGGCGCCAACCTGCTGCTCTTCTAAATACATGAAGATCTCAGGCGTGAAAACGTAACGGCCTAAGATGGCAAGATTAGAAGGTGCTGTGCCTTTAGGCGGCTTCTCAACGAAGTTTTTCACCTGATAACGGCGGCCTTCACTTGTCAGCGGGTCGATAATGCCGTAACGGTGTGTTTCTTCTTCAGGCACCTGCTGAACACCGATAATAGAAGAAAGTGTTTTTTCATATTCATCCATTAATTGGCGCAATCCTGGTGTTTCTGCCTGAACAATATCGTCTCCAAGCAGAACCGCAAACGGCTCATCGCCGATAAAGTTGCGCGCGCACCAGACAGCGTGTCCGAGTCCTTTAGGCTCCTTTTGGCGGATATAGTGAATGTCAGCTAGATTAGAAGCCTTTTTCACTTTTTCAAGCAGTTCGGTTTTTCCTTTTTCTTCCAGGTTTCTTTCGAGCTCAGGGGAGTAATCAAAATGATCCTCGATTGCACGCTTGCTTTTTCCTGTTACGATAATAATATCTTCAATACCGGCTTCAACAGCTTCTTCAATTATGTATTGAATGGTAGGTTTGTCAACGATAGGAAGCATTTCTTTCGGCATTGCTTTCGTAGCCGGGAGAAAACGTGTTCCTAAGCCTGCTGCTGGAATTATGGCTTTACGTACTTTTTTCATTTAAAAGGCACCTTCCTTATGATCGAAAAAATTTATGGTTAAACTATTCTCTATTTACCCTTTTCATTATGTTTTTACACATTTTTATGATATAGGATAAACCATTTTTAAACAAGCTTTATCCTTAATATTAAAAACTCATATCATTTTATTTGAATCAAGGATGAAATGATTTAAAATACTACATTTTCATGTAGAATATGTAGTATGAATTTATTTACTATAGCAGAAAATCAGGTGACAAATATGAAAAAACTAAAAGTGATGACCGTTTTCGGGACCAGGCCTGAAGCGATCAAGATGGCACCTCTAGTGCTTGAATTGAAAAAATATCCTGAAATAGATTCCTACGTAACGGTCACTGCACAGCACAGGCAAATGCTAGATCAGGTGTTAGATGCGTTTCACATCAAGCCTGACTTCGATTTGAACATTATGAAGGAGCGGCAGACACTGGCAGAGATTACGTCCAACGCACTTGTGAAATTGGATGAGCTGTTTAAAGATATCAAACCCGATATTGTGCTTGTCCATGGTGATACGACGACGACGTTTGCCGGAAGCCTAGCCGCTTTTTATCATCAAATTGCTGTCGGCCATGTGGAGGCAGGGCTCCGTACAGGGAATAAGTATTCCCCATTTCCGGAAGAGCTCAATCGCCAGATGACAGGAGCGATTGCTGATTTGCATTTTGCCCCGACAGGCCAGGCGAAAGACAATTTATTAAAAGAAAATAAAAAAGCTGATTCTATTTTTGTAACGGGAAACACAGCGATTGACGCCCTTCGCACAACGGTTAGGGACGGCTATGCACATCCTGTCCTCGATCAGGTGGGCGATGATAAGATGATTCTGCTGACCGCGCACCGCCGAGAAAACTTGGGTGAGCCAATGGAAAACATGTTCAAGGCCATCCGCAGAATTGTTGAGGAGTTTAACGATGTACAGGTCGTTTACCCTGTGCACCTGAATCCTGTTGTCCGGGAAGCGGCGCAGAAGCATTTTGGCGATTCGGACAGAGTGCATCTGATTGAACCGTTAGAAGTGATTGATTTCCATAACTTTGCGGCAAAATCGCATTTTATTCTGACAGATTCGGGCGGTGTGCAGGAGGAAGCGCCGTCTCTCGGAAAGCCGGTGCTTGTTCTGCGTGATACGACGGAACGGCCTGAAGGAGTGGAGGCGGGAACATTGAAACTTGCAGGGACGGATGAGGAAAACATTTATCAGCTGACAAAACAGCTGTTAACTGATCATGGTGAGTACAAGAAAATGTCCCACGCTTCTAATCCGTATGGAGATGGAGAGGCTTCCCGCCGGATTGTGGAAGAATTACTGTTTCATTACGGGTATAGGAAAGAGCATCCGGATTCATTTACAGGCAAATAAAAAAGAAGCTTTGCACATTGTGCAAAGCTTCTTTTTTGTTTTACTTTTCGAGGCTTTCCTTCAGCTCTTTTGTGATATCGGAAAGGGCGCTTTCATCAGCTTGGTAGTAGTAAATTCCATTGATTTTCGTGCCTGTGCCTTTCAGTTCGTGCTGTTTAATCTTTTTACGCGCGCCTTTGTAATCGGATTGGATATCCCACATGTCATCGAAGGTCAAGTTCGTTTTCACATTATTTTCAACGACTTTAAACATATCTCCGAATTTCGTGATGGATGAAATATTTGCGCCTTTATTAATGATTCCTTCTATGACTTGTCGCTGTCGGTCCTGGCGTCCGAAATCGCCTCTCGGATCCTCTTTTCTCATCCGGGTATAAGCGAGCGCTTCTTTTCCGTTCAGCGTGATTTCTCCTTTGCCGAACGAATAACCGTCATAGCTGAACGCGAATGTGCTGTTTACTGTGACGCCGCCAAGTGTATCAACAACGTCTCTAAAGCTTTCCATGTTCACTTTTACAAAATAATCAACTGGAACATCGAGGAAGTTCTCAACCGTGTCAACCGTCATCTGCGTGCCGCCGAAAGCGTATGAATGGTTGATTTTATCCATTGTGCCTTTTCCGATAATTTTTGTATACGTGTCACGAGGAATGCTGACCATATCGGTTGTATTCGTTTTTGGGTTAACGGTCATATAAATGAGCGTATCGGCACGGCCTTTATCGCCGTCGCGTTCATCCACACCCATGATTAAGACGGAAAAAGGATCCTTTTTATTGATACTGACCTCTTTATCCCTCCTTTTCGATTTATCAATGCTTTCATGAATACTTGCCACGGTTGATGCTGCTTTATGCCATAAGTAGTATGCATAGCCGCCAGTTCCGAGTACAAGAAGTCCGATAATCGTTAAAATTGTCAGTAATAAAGTTTTTTTCTTCTTTCTGCGTTCGTTTCTCATCCTTTGCACCTCGTCTGTTAAATTATTTTCATTATGAGTTAAATTTCCAATAAATACAACTCTATTTAATACAAGAATGAAATCCTAAAATAGTCGTTTTTTATAAAAAAAAGTTTCACTGTTTCTTAATTTTTTCTTTAAAATATAAAATAGGTTGACGATAAAATATAATGAGGTGAAAAAAATGAAAAAATTTATTGCTTTACTGTTCTTTATATTGCTTCTCTCGGGTTGTGGGGTTAATAGTCAAAAGAGTCAGGGTGAAGATGTATCGCCAGACAGTAACATTGAAACAAAAGAAGGTACTTATGTAGGGTTAGCTGATACTCATACAATAGAAGTAACAGTAGATAATGAAGCGGTTAGTCTTGATATCACTGAAGAATCGACAAGTGATCTTGATAAGTTTAACAATGGAGATAAGGTCACGATTACATATGAAAAAAGTAATGAGGGTCAGCTTCTGTTAAAAGATATTGAACGTGCCAACTAAGATATAGGGAGGAACCTGAAATTTTGAAATCTTGCAAACAATTGATAGTGTGTTCACTTGCTGCAATCTTATTATTGATTCCATCAATTACTTTTGCAGCAGACTCAAACATCTCAGTTAAGTTGTCAAATTATATTGGAAATAAATCAAGCATCAGTCTATCGCCTACAGGATTTTATAAAGTAACTGGAGATAATGTTGCCGTTACAAATCGCTTTGCAGGCGCTTCACGCTATGAAACTGCAACTCTTGCATCCAGCAGTCAGTGGAAAAATCCTAATACAGTGATATTGGTAAACCGAGATATTTTTATTGATGCATTGCCTGTTATTCCGTTGGCAAAAAAGCTGGATGCGCCAGTTTTATTTACTCAGCCTGATACGTTAACAAAGACTACTGAAAGACAAATTGCTAAGTATAACCCTGATAATATTTTAATCATTGGGGGAGCGCGAAGCATTTCAAAAGATGTAGAAAACAAGCTGAAATCATATGGCGCTGTAAAAAGAATAAGCGGAAAAAATAGATATGTATTATCAGAAAACATTGCAAAACAAATGGGCAGCTATGATAAAGCGATCGTTGTAACCGGAAGAGTTTTTCAAGACGCTTTAGCCATTGCTCCATATGCAGCAGCACACGGATATCCTATTTTGCTTACAGATAAAGACAAGCTTCCGGATTATGATTTGCCAAAACAAGTCATCATTATAGGCAGTTCATTTAGCGTCAGTGATAGTGTAGAAAACCAAATTAAAAAAACTTCAACTGTGCAAAGGATTCCTGGATCGACCAGATATGAACTCACGGCAAATATAATTAAACAACTAAAGTTGAAGGCTGATAAAGTCGTAATGACGAACGGGACAAAATATGCAGACGTATTGGTAGGCGCAACGCTTGCCTCGAAGAAAAACAGCCAAATTTTATATATTAAACAAGATAGCGTTCCGGCTGCGGCTAAAAGTATAACGAAAGATAAAGCCACATATGCATACGACTTTATTGGAAGTACCAGTTCAATTTCTGCTGAAGTTGAGAATTCACTTGCTGATGAATTTTATTTAGCTAACGGTAACACCTATAATTTAAAAATCAGCAGCGGAAAATTAAATCTTGCAAACATCAAAACTTACGGAAACTCTCTAAGAATTAAACCAGAAAACTATTCTACTTCAAACAGGATTAGTCTTGATGGAAAGCAGTATCTTGGCACGGTTAATTTCTCAATTGAATCTACTAAATATATCCGACCGGTAAATGAAAATATTCCATTTGAGGATTACTTAAAAGGAGTGATTCCGAATGAAATGCCTGCTAGCTGGTCACTTGAGGCTCTTAAAGCACAAACTGTTGCTGCAAGAACGTACTCAATAACAAAAACAGGAGCTACTGTACCTGATACAACCGCTTTTCAAGTTTATGGAGGATACAGTTGGAATTCAAATACCAATAAAGCGGTTGAGCAAACGAAAGGGAAAGTTCTGAAATATAATGGATCACTTATAACTGCAGCTTATTCTTCCAGTAATGGAGGTTACACAGAAGCTAGTAATGAAGTATGGTCGTCAAGCGTACCTTACTTGATTGCAAAAAAAGATACAAAGGATCCTCAAATTGGCTGGACGCTTACCTTAGCAAAACAACAGCTAGATACGAATTCTCTGGACTTAACGAAGCCTTCTTCTTGGTGGTCTTCAGCAACTGAAACTGATTCTGCAAGACTTTCTGGAGTTAAGAACTGGATCTTGAAAAATAAAGAAACAAGCGCTGATTCTGTCAAAATTGCAAGTATTGAAGATTTGAGCTTTAGCGGTATGACGCAGGGGCAGCGCGCTAAAACAGCATCAATGAAAGTGAAGTATTTTGTTAAAAGCAGTACTGGCTCTTATAACTTGAGCAAAATTACAACCATAAGTGTACCAACGAGTGAGTTAAGAACAATGATTGGAGCGACTGTATTTAAAAGTACTTATGTGACTGTAAAAAAAGATACTTCAAAGTACACAATTAGCGGTAAAGGATATGGTCACGGGATCGGAATGAGTCAATATGGAGCAAAAGCAAGAGCAGAAGCTGGAGATTCATATAGTTCAATTTTGAAATTTTACTATCCAGGTACAACTCTGACAACTTATTAATTATTTTAGGATAAACGCCTTTTAAGGAGGAAATCAATTGCGTTCTTATATAAAAGTCCTAACAATGTGTTTTTTGGGACTCATACTTTTTGTACCAACAGCTTTGGCTGATAACTCGGTGAAAAGAGTCGGGGGAAGCAATAGATACGGCACTGCTGTTCAAATATCAAAGCAAATGTATTCAACTGCAAGTACAGCTGTAATTGTCGGTGGGAGTTCTTATGCGGATGCAATTTCAGCAGCTCCTCTTGCTTATCAGAAGAATGCGCCACTGCTTTACACTAACTCTGATAAGCTTTCGTATGAAACGAAAACAAGATTGAAAGAGATGAAGACTAAAAATGTAATTATTGTAGGTGGAACACCTGCTGTTTCTTCCAACACTGCTAACCAGATTAAAAGTTTGGGGATAAGTATTAAACGAATTGCAGGAAGCAACCGTTATGATACGGCTGCACGGGTGGCAAAAGCGATGGGTGCGACTTCAAAAGCTGTTATTTTGAATGGCTTCTTATATGCAGACGCTCCGGCCGTCATTCCTTATGCAGCGAAAAACGGGTATCCAATTCTTTTTACAAATAAAACATCTATAAATAGTGCGACAACGTCTGTGATAAAAGATAAGGGAATTTCAAGTACGGTTGTTGTTGGAGGAACTGGAAGTATCAGCAATACGGTATACAACAAGTTACCTTCTCCTACAAGAATTAGCGGTTCAAACAGATATGAGCTTGCTGCAAATATCGTACAAAAACTTAATTTATCAACAAGCACCGTATATGTAAGCAATGGATTCAGCTATCCTGACTCTATTGCAGGAGCTACACTGGCAGCTAAGAAGAAGCAATCTCTTATCCTTACAAATGGTGAAAATTTATCTACAGGAGCCCGTAAAATCATTGGAAGTAAAAACATGTCAAACTTCACGATTATCGGAAACACTCCTGCTGTAAGCACCAAGGTTGCTAATCAGCTAAAAAATCCGGTAGTTGGTGAAACAATCTTTATTGACCCGGGTCACGGTGATCAAGATTCAGGAGCAATCGGCAATGGACTCCTCGAAAAAGAAGTCAACCTTGATATAGCGAAAAGAGTCAATACAAAGCTAGATGCTTCAGGTGCTCTCCCAGTCATGTCGAGATCTAATGATACGTTTTATTCTTTACAGGAGAGAGTAAATAAAGCAGCTTCAGCACAAGCAGATTTATTTATCAGTATACATGCTAATGCTAATGACAGCTCATCACCAGATGGAAGTGAGACGTACTACGATGCAACATATCAAGCAACAAATAGCAGGAGGCTAGCTGAACAAATTCAACCCAAGTTAGCCACTAATCTTGGAACGAGAGACCGGGGAGTAAAAACAGCTGCTTTCTACGTTATTAAATATTCTAAAATGCCGAGTGTTTTAGTTGAAACTGCCTTTATCACTAATGCATCCGATGCGAGTAAATTGAAGCAAGCGGTTTATAAAGATAAAGCTGCACAAGCTATTCATGACGGCACAGTATCTTATTACAGATAATCGAAAGAGACAAATCTAATCACAGATTTGTCTCTTTTTTATATGAAATGATTAAAACAAATAGGACTTGTATATAAAATAGTAAAAGAGTATTAACAACATTTATCAGAAAAAACACGTAATTCACACTTCTTAACATACCATTTACATCCAATTAACATCCGTCTGCTAAACTGACTGGCATAGGTCATCATAACATCCCAAACAAATCGTGAGGTGTGTGTCAGTGAGTGCAGAGAAAAGCATGAATGTGAGTCGTGAATTCTCAGTTCAGCAAATACATTCTTTTACATTATCTGAAAAGACGGCTCGTTATTTGGCAATAAAGCGCGTAATGGATATTTGGTTTGCGCTCATTGGGTTGGCGATTGCGCTGCCAATGATTGCGGTATTTTCAATATTGATTTGTTTGGAGACGCCGGGGCCTGCCATTTATACGCAGGAACGCGTAGGGAAAGGCGGGAAACCATTTAAGCTTTATAAGCTTCGTTCCATGAAAATAGATGCCGAGAAGTCTGGTGCGGTTTGGGCACAGAAGCAAGATCCGCGGGTGACAAGGATCGGAGCTTTTATCAGAAGAACGAGAATTGACGAGCTTCCTCAGCTGTTTAATGTGCTGAAAGGCGATATGAGTATGATTGGCCCTCGTCCGGAACGTCCCGTTTTTACGGAAAAATTCCAGAATGAGATTCCGGGCTTTACGCAGCGTCTGGCTGTTAAACCGGGATTGAGCGGCTGGGCTCAGGTGAACGGCGGTTACGATATGACGCCGAAGGAAAAGCTGATATTTGATTTATATTACATTCGCAACCTGACTTTCACTTTAGAATTAAAAATTATGTTAAAAACTTGTAAAGTAGTCTGGACAGGTGATGGTGCAAGATAAAATGGAATGCCGGTATTCACCATCAATCTGAGCTTAAAAAGAAGTAGGGAATATGATGCCAAGTATTACAAAACAAATTATGAGCGGCGCAAAGTGGACAAGTATTTCAACTATGTGTATTACAATCATACAAATTGTTCAGTTTGCCTTGCTTGGAAATATGATGACCTTAACAGAATTTGGGCTCGTCGGCATGATCACAACGGTTACAGTTTTCGCCCAGATTGTGCTTGATATGGGTTTTGGCGCAGCGTTAATTCAGAGAGACGACGCGACGGAGCGTCAGCTGTCCACATTGTATTGGCTTAACATTATGACGGGCGTTTTGCTGTTTGTTCTTTTATATGTGAGCAGTCCTGTCATTGCGGGATTTTATCAAAGAGAAGAGCTGGTGTTTCTAGTTCGGATTCTGGCGATTATGTTTTTGATCGCGCCGATTGGACAGCAGTACCAGTATATGCTGCAAAAGCAGCTGCATTTTAATACGTTAAGCAAAATAGAGATTTTTTCAAATGTATTGTCATTCGGATATTTAGCGATTGCGGTTTTTATGATGGATGCGATTTTGGCTTACGTCATTTCTCAGGTCCTGCTCCAGTCCAGTAAAGGGATTTTATATTGGGCCGTATACCGGAAAAAGTGGCATCCTGCTTTTGTTTTTGATTTGAGAGGCATGAAGGAGTTCTTTTCTTTTGGAGCCTTTCAGCTTTCATCCCGTCTTGTGAACAGGCTGGGAGCAAATATCGATATGATTTTGATCGGCCGGTTTATTGGTGCTGAAGCATTGGGGATTTATAACCTCGCCTATCAGATAGTCACCATTCCGGTTTTGAAGATCAATCCGATTGTCACACGGGTGGCATTCCCTGTTTTCGCAAAAAACAAATATGAAAACAGCGTGATCAGAGAAGGCTTTCTGAATATGACAAAAATGCTGGCGCTTGTTTCGTTTCCGCTGTTAATCGGGCTCGTATCGGTGTCAGATGACTTTATCACAGCGGTTTTCGGAGAAAAGTGGCTTGCTGCTGTTCCGATCCTAAATGTTCTGGCGATTGTCGGAATACTAAGAGTGCTTATGAATCCAAATGGATCTGTGCTGCTGGCTAAAGGAAGAGCTGACTTAGCGTTTTATTGGGATTCCGGCGTGCTGCTGCTGTACGGCTTATCACTGTTTGCAGCTGTACAGACGGGAAGCCTGCTGACAGTCGCATGGGTGTATGCCATTATCAGCGTTGTTAATTTCCTGATCGGGCGCTGGCTTTTGGCATATGTCATCAAGCTTAACCTTTCAGCTTATTTCCAGTCGATTATGAAGCCGTTTCTGATTACTGCGGCGATGGGCATCATCGCGTTTGGTGTAAGCCTGAGTACGGAACACTTCAGTATGCAGGCAGAAATGCGGCTGGCCATTTCAGTTGCGGCCGGGGCGCTGTGCTATCTCTTTCTTTTGGTAAAAGCGTACCCTCAAACGAAAAGCAAACTACTAAGAAAAGGACGTTTGTCATGAAGATTTTGTGGATCACAAGCGTATATCCGAGCAGTCTGAAACCTGGTGAAGGTGTGTTCCATGAGACACAGGTGCAAGAGCTGCAGAAACTCGGGCTTGATATCACTGTGATATGCCCAAGGCCTTTTCATTCAGCACCTGTCCGTATGCTGAAAAAGACATATCGTAAAAAGGATGCCAGACCGGAGTATGAGATTAGGAAGGGGATACCGGTTTACCGGCCTTTCTACCGGGCAGTTCCCGGCCAGCTGAAGTGGGCGCAGCCTCACCGGAGAATTGCATCAGCGGTTATAAAAACCATGAAACAACGCGACCTAAATCCGGATCTGATCCATGCGCATTTTGCCATGCCATCGGGCGGGGCTGCGGCAGTCGTGTCAGAGTCAATGCGAATTCCTTATGTCCTGACCTTGCATGGCAGTGATGTGAATGTCTATCCGCATTACAGCAAAGGAGCGTTTAAAGCCTTCAAGCGTGCCGTAGGTTCAGCGTCAGCCGTTTTAGCGGTCAGCCACAAGCTTCAGGAAGAAGCCAAAAAGCTTTCGGGCTTTGACAGCTCGGTTTTGCCGATCGGCATACAGCTCAGCCGCTTTCAGGAAAATGAGCAGACGAAAGAAGAACTCAGAAAAAAACTCGGGCTGCCACTCGATCAGCGTCTGGCTGTCTATGTCGGCCGGCTGGTCAGGGAGAAAGGCATTTTTGAACTGTCCGAAGCCATCGAATCCCTGCAGGACCCTCCTCAGGCAGTCTTTGTTGGGGATGGTCCCGCAAAATCGATGCTGACGCAGAAGGGGCATATCGTCACAGGCCAAGTCCCAAATCATCAGGTAAGAGACTATTTGCTTGCGGCAGACCTATTCGTGCTTCCTTCTTACAGTGAGGGAATGCCGACTGTTGTAATTGAGGCGCTGGCGTTAAGGATTCCTGTCATCTGTACAGATGTTGGCGGAGTGGCATCTTTATTCGGAAAGCACCAGCATCTGCTGATTAAGCCAAAATCTGCTCAAGCCTTGGCGGAAGCGATCACTCGGTACGAACATGAGCAAGTATGGAAGCCGGAAGTGGCAGATGATTTGTATGAAACTGTGCAGGCTCAATTTGACGCAGGAAAAAATGCCAAGGCCTTGCATCATCAGTATCAGACGGTCATGAAAACGTCCGTTTAATCGTCAGAAACTGCGACCAATATAAATAGGAAGATCATTTTACAGGAGAGGGATGAGCGCTGTGAAAAAAATAGCTGTGATTGGAACAGGTTATGTGGGACTCGTGTCAGGCACTTGCTTTGCGGAAATCGGCAATAAAGTTGTTTGCTGTGATATCGACGAATCAAAAATCAGAAGTCTGAAAAATGGAGTAATCCCAATCTATGAACCAGGGCTTGCAGACTTAGTTGAAAAAAATGTGCTGGGTCAGCGCCTGACCTTTACGAACGATATCCCGTCCGCCATTCGAGCCTCAGATATTATATATATTGCAGTCGGAACGCCTATGTCAAAAACAGGTGAAGCTGATTTAACGTACGTAAAAGCGGCGGCGAAAACAATCGGTGAGCATCTTAACGGCTACAAAGTGATCGTAAATAAAAGCACAGTCCCGGTCGGAACAGGGAAACTGGTGCAATCTATCGTTCAAAAAGCCTCAAGGGGAAGATACTCTTTTGATGTTGTATCTAACCCTGAATTTCTTCGGGAGGGCTCAGCAATTCATGACACGATGAATATGGAGCGTGCCGTGATTGGTTCAACAAGTCATAAAGCCGCTGCCATCATTGAGGATCTGCATCAGCCATTCCATGCTCCTGTCATTAAAACAAATCTAGAAAGTGCAGAAATGATTAAATACGCTGCGAATGCATTTCTGGCAACAAAGATTTCCTTTATCAATGATATTGCAAACATCTGTGAGCGAGTCGGCGCAGACGTTTCAAAGGTTGCTGATGGCGTTGGGCTTGACAGCCGGATCGGCAGAAAGTTCCTTAAAGCTGGTATTGGGTTTGGCGGTTCATGCTTCCCTAAGGATACAACTGCACTGCTGCAAATCGCAAAATCGGCCGGCTATCCATTCAAGCTCATTGAAGCTGTCATTGAAACGAACGAAAAGCAGCGTGTTCATATTGTAGATAAACTTTTGACTGTTATGGGAAGCATCAAGGGAAGAACCATTTCAGTCCTTGGATTGGCCTTCAAACCGAATACGAACGATGTGAGATCTGCTCCAGCGCTTGATATTATCCCGATGCTGCAGCAGCTGGGCGCCCATGTAAAAGCATACGATCCGATTGCCATTCCTGAAGCTTCAGCAATCCTTGGCGAACAGGTCGAGTATTACACAGATGTGTATGCTGCGATTGAGCACACAGATGCATGCCTCATCTTAACAGACTGGCCGGAAGTAAAAGAAATGGAGCTTGTGAAAGTGAAAACCCTCTTAAAACAGCCCATCATCATCGACGGCAGAAATTTATTTTCACTTGAAGAGATGCAGGCAGCCGGATACATTTACCACTCTATCGGCCGTCCCGCTGTTCGAGGAACGGAACCCTCTGACAAGTATTTTCCGGGTTTGCCGCTTGAGGAATTGGCTAAAGACTTTGGGAGCGTCAATTTATAAAAAGAAAAAGTATTACTTGGCTGAAGCTGCCGGCTGCTAGGCTCGGCCGCCGGCTCCTGAAACATCAGGAAAGGGGTTAAACATGTGAGTATCAAACGATCAGCGGTCCATACGCTAGCGTTACTGGCCGCTGCTATATTAGGAGTCGTTCTATTAGTGGGAGCCATCCATAAAGATATAGGTTTCGTGCAGATGGCCGCTGTGCTTGCGGTGTTGGCAATTGGTCTGTTCGCGCTGGCGCTTGCAACCGCATTTACAACAAAAGAACGGCTCTTTATGGCTGTAATCTATATTTTGATCGCCTGCACTTTTTTAAATAATGCATTTTTCGCCATTCATCTTGGATTTTTCAGTTTGTTCCTTTACAGGCTTCTACTCATTGCCGCCGGGTGCCTTCACATTATTGGCATGGTTCGGAATCGTACCCATATCGAAAGATGGAATGGGCTGCAGGTGAAAGGGATATTGCTCTTTTTCGCCTTTTGGTTTATATACGGCCTTGTTTCTCTGCTATGGGCCAAGTCGGTAACAGCTGGCCTCAAATATTTGGCCTTATTGGCAATGGGAATTTTCTTCATTTATCTCATTGTCATGTACGTGCAAAAAATCGAGCGGCTGATGATTGTTTATGCCATTTGGCTGGTGATGACAGTATTTCTGATGATCATTGGTTTTTACAATCATATCACCCACCATCATCTTGCGAGTTCCACATTGTACAGCGGACCGGAGTATAAGCAGCATTATCCGACATCAGTCTTTTTTAATCAAAATGACTTTGCGACCTTTTTATCGATCAGCTTCTTTTTTTACATCACAATGATGAAAAACAGTAAGAATGGATACATCAAGGCGATTGGCCTTGTGCTCTCGCTCTGTGCGTTGTATTTAATTTTTGCTACTGGTTCAAGAGCCAGTCTTCTGGGGATTTTTGCAGGTGTTGCAGTTTACATTTTCATTGTTTTGCCGCCTATTTTAAAGAAAATGGCCATCTGGCTGTCGGTGGCGGGAATTGCTCTTTTCGCAGTTCTTTTCGCCAGCAAAATGTATTCGAAGTTTTGGGAGCTGTTTCTGGCCCCGCAGACGCTGCATTCATTTCATGACAGGCTTCCATCAAATGTGGCCCGGGCCAATCTGCTGAAAAACGCTTGGCATTTCTTCCTGGATTCATACGGATTCGGAGTCGGGGCAGGAAATGTATCCTATTATCTTGAGCATTATGCTTTATATGATACGGACAATGTGGCAGAGGTGCATAACTGGCTCGTTGAAATTCTTGCTAATTTTGGCTTGTTCATCATGCTGGGATATCTGTCCATTTATGCCTACCTCATATGGGTGCTTTACAAGTTTTATGAAAGAAAATTAGAAAATCAGTCAAAACTGATCACAGAAGGGCTTATTACCGCTATGGTCAGTTTCCTGGTATCAAGTATCAGCCCAAGCTCTGTTTCAAATTTATTTTTCCATTGGGTGTTTATGGCGCTAGTCATCGCCGCTGTGAATGTGTTAAGGCGGTCCAGACAAATGCCTGAGCCGATGTACAGATAAACAGACTACAAAAAGCAGGGAGACTTATATGAACGATATATTGATAAGAATAGCCCGTCGCATAAAAAAAAATATCATTTGGATCATAGCGGTGCCAATTATATTAGGTGCGGCGGGGTATATCCTGCCGTCACAAATCGCTGGTCAAAAGAGCTATACAGCTGAGGACACTTTGGCTGTGGGGAGCTATGATCATCCGATTTATAACAGCACGGAGGAGATTCCGCTTCTGCTAAAGAGCGATTCTTTTTTGAAGGAGGCGCTTCCTGATGAAAAGGATGAAGATATAGCAAAAATCAAAGAGAAGCTTACCATCAAAACAGAATCTAAATCGTTACTGACTTTAAGCTATAGCGACGAGGATAAGGATCGAACGGAATCTGTCCTAAACGCCATTTCCTCCACCTTTCTCAAAAACGATCAAAAGCTGTATGCAGAAAGAGAAGCCGTCATCCGCAGCAGCATCGATGCGCTTGAAGGTGAGAAGGTGAGCGAGGATTCCAAAGTGGATAAAGAGAGATTTTTGTATGAACTTAAAAATACTCAGCTTAATCTAAAAGCGGCCAGTGTTACAGATTCTGAAACCGTGAGTGAGACAGCAGGCGGCGGAATGTCTCCGAAAAAGAAAGCAGTTCTCGGCGTTATGATTGGCCTTACGATTGCCTTTATGTTCGTTGTCATTCCTGAATTTTTCAGAGAATCCTTTTAAAATCATACGATGGAGATGTGATCATGACCAATTGGAAACCTCTCGTATCTGTCATTACACCTTCCTATAATGCGCGTGACTATATTGAAGACACGGTTCATTCGGTATTAGATCAGAGCCATCCTCATTGGGAAATGATTATCGTGGATGATTGCTCAACGGATGGGACCCGCGACATTTTACAGCAGTATGAAAAAATAGACGAAAGAATTCAAGTGGTGTATCTGGAGGAGAACTGCGGAGCTGCGGTTGCTCGCAACAAAGCGTTGGAACGCGCTCAAGGGCGTTACGTAGCATTTTTGGACAGTGATGACAAATGGAAAAAAGACAAACTGGAAAAGCAGATCGCGTTTATGATGGAGCGCTCCTGTGCGTTTTCTTTCACGGGCTACAGCTTAATGGAGCAGGACGGAACCCCGCTCGATAAATTCATTCATGCGCCTGAAAAGCTGACGTACGATGATGCTCTGAAAAATACAATTATCGGCTGCTTGACGGTGATGATTGACAGAGAGCAAACGGGACAGATCCAAATGCCGAATATCAGAACGAGACAGGACTTAGCCACATGGCTGTCTCTTTTAAAAAAAGGATTTACTGCCTATGGAATGAATGAATGCCTTGCTGAATATCGGCTTGTCAACAACTCAATTTCCAGCAACAAATGGAAGGCTGCGAAAAAAACGTGGTTTGTCTACAGGGAAATCGAACGGCTTCACTTCATGAAAGCGACATGGTGTTTTGTTCAATATGCCAAAAACGCGGTGAAAAAAAGATTATAGCCGCAAACAGAGAGAAAAGGTGATGAAGGTGGAAACAAAAGAAGCAATCATTCATGTCATCGTTGCCACTGCTGAATGGGGAAAAGACCAATTAAGATACAGAAGGCACCGGCTGGCAGAATTTTTAGCTGCTCAAGAGGAAACGAAAGAAGTCATTTGGGTATGTCCGGCTCCGAGTGCCCAGGGGAAAGAATTTCAAGAAGTCCATTCTGGCATCAGGCAATTCGCTGTCAAAGACCTGCTGCAGAAAAAAATGTTTCGTTTTGGTCGATATACAGATGTTTTTTACAGACATAAGCTCTCGCCTTTACTCGATGAGCTTGCATCTGCTTCTTCAAACGGTGAACGCTGCTGTTTATGGTACACGTTTCCGGGATTCCCGCTGCTGTCTTCGCTGTTTTCTTGGGATCAGGTCATTTATGATTGCAGTGACCTATGGGCTGCGCCGATCAGCGGGCGTTCAAATCTGCTGTCTGAATTCCGGCGAAAAGTCATAAAATCGGCAGAGCTGAGAATTATACAACGAGCAGATTCAATTACTTGTTCATCTGATTATCTTCATAAAGAAGTAGGCAAAAAACTGACTGTGGGGCGAGAAAAGGTTCATACTGTGGAAAACGGTGTGGAGTTTGAACTGTTTTCTGCACATAAACAGGCTCCCGATCGCAGTATACTGCAGGGGAGAGAAGGAACGGTGTTAGGCTTTATTGGCGGGATTAAACCGAAGCTCGATTTTAAAATGATTGAAGCCGCCGCTCTGCAAAAGCCTGATTGGACATTTTTATGGGTTGGCCCGGATGCCACCAATGGTGACGTTTCGTTTCAAGAGCTGCTGAGACTTCCCAATGTTATATGGACCGGTCCGGCAGATCCAAAAGAAGTGCCTCATTTTATGGAGCTTATCGACATTGGCATCATGCCATATAAACAATCACCGTATAACCAAGCTGTGTTTCCGCTGAAACTATTTGAATTTTTAGCAGCAGGAAAACCTGTTGTAGGCACTAATCTTCCGTCAACCTCAAAAATGCAAAAGCCTTATGTATACGAATATGTAGAGGGCGATCATCCGATTGATTTTATAGCCGCTTGTGAAAAAGTTCTCGGACAAAACGGAGACGAGACCTATAAAGAAATGCGCCGAAACATCGCCCGCACCCAAGATTGGGATTGCTTATTTAGACAAATTATGAAATATACAGGGATTCAAAAACATGCGTAGTCCTATAAATTGGGATGCGCGTTTTTTGATTATACGTGTTTCTTTTTGATGAAGCTTGTTATAATAACTAAGGAGAAGGTATAATGGAAGGAACGGTTCTCTATATAAATAAAGACTTTATTTAATTCCAAAGGAGACTTCTTTATGCTTGACGAACGCATGATTCGCATTGTTGTTGCGTTTATTGTCTCGCTGCTGACAGTTTTAATCATAACCCCAATCGTAAAAAGGATTGCGATTAAAATAGGTGCAGTTGACCAGCCCAGCAATCGAAAAGTACATGACAAAATCATGCCCCGGATGGGCGGGCTGGCCATATTTATCGGGGTGGTTGCAGGCGTGCTTGCATCCGGTATATACACTGAAACAAGGATGACGGCTATTACAGCCGGAGCATTCATCATAATTGTGTTAGGTATTCTTGATGATAAATATCAATTAAGTGCAAAAGTGAAGTTTTTGATTCAATTAGGTGTAGCCATTATGATTGTAAGCACTGGCTTAAAAATGGACTTTTTCTCAGTACCTTTTTTAACAGAACGATTTGAATTAGGATGGATGGCTTATCCGCTGACCGTATTATGGATTGTCGGCATCACGAACGCAATTAACCTGATTGACGGATTGGATGGCCTTGCTGCCGGTCTTTCTGTTATTGGCCTGTCAACAATCGCCGTCATGGCGCTATCCGGCGGAAAAGTGCTCATTCTGTCACTCTCATTAGTTGTTATTGCCAGCACGCTTGGATTTTTGTTTTACAACTTTCATCCGGCAAAAATCTTTATGGGAGATACGGGCTCACTTTTTTTAGGGTATAGTATTTCGATTCTTTCATTATTAGGCTTGTATAAAAGTGTCACATTGTTCAGTATCGTTATCCCGATTATTATATTAGGCGTACCGATTTTTGATACAACATTTGCTATTATCAGGAGAATCTTAAACAAACAGCCGATTTCAGCGCCTGATAAGTCACATATCCATCATAGACTGATGGCCTTTGGCCTTTCACATCGGATGTCGGTCTTAGTTATTTATATGATTGGATTTATTTTCAGTATCAGTGCGATTGTGCTTAAAACTGCCACAATTTGGCTCTCTTTGTTTATTATCTTCATTTTAATCATTTTTATGCAAATCATAGCAGAAGTGACAGGACTCGTGAATGAAAAATTCAAACCGTTTACGAAATTTTATAAACGGCTGGTGAAAAGGAATTAAAAACTCCGGCTTATGTGCCGGAGTTTTTTCTGCGCAAAAATGCCCGATCCTCTAAAGGACCGGGCATTTTTTAATAGGATGAACCAGTTGTTGAATTCGGTGTACCGTTTGAGCTTGTGCTGCTGTCATTCGAATAGCTGCTTCCGCTCGTCGTGCCGTCAGTTGTTGTGCCAGTGCTGTCAGAACCGCTTGAACTGTCAGTCCCATCTGTTGAACTTCCGGTACCGGAAGTGCCAGTGCTGCTTGTATCTGGAGTATAATCTAAATGCTCTTGAAGCGTTTTTCTGACTTTCTCGAGATTTGTAGCATCAGGTTCAAAGTAATACGTGTTGTTAGGACCTAAATACAAATCAGACCCTGTAATGCTCAACGTGTCGATTTTTTTGCTGGTAAAGCCGCTGTAAATCTGCTGAAGCGCTAAACCTTCAGTAATACGAATATTGGTTTCAACGTTTTCGCTGGCTTTCTCTGCGATTTTATCAATTTTAGCAATGTTGCTTGCACTTGACATTTGGTCAATCAGCGCGTTTAAGATTTGTTTCTGTCTGTCATTACGGCCAAAGTCTCCGCGTTTATCCTGTTTTCTCATTCGGGCATACGCCAAGGCTTGTTCGCCGTTTAAATGCATCTCGCCTTTTTTGAAGTAAATCCGTTTGCTTTCGTTTACGTCACTTTTTTCATCGAAATCGAAAGGCACGTCTACATCAATACCGCCGACTTCATTTATCACATCTTTAAATCCGTCAAAATCAACTGTGACATATTTATCGATCGGGATTTGCAAGAAGTTTTCAACAGTTTCAACTGTCTCATCTTTACCGCCTTTGCTGTAAGCGGCATTGATCTTTGTCTTGCTTCCGGTTGTGTCACCGGCTAATTGCACACGTGTATCACGCGGAATACTCAGCATTTTCATGGTTTTATTTTTAGGATCCAGGGTAACTACAATAAGAGAGTCTGATCTCCCTTTTTGTCCTTTAGTCGCGTAATCCTCTATTCCCATAAATAAAATAGAAAACGGTTTTTTCTTCATGTCTACAACTTCGCTGCGAAGATTTGATTTATTCCCGCGAGATAGGGCATCGTACGAATCATCGGCAGCGTTAATGGTTTTATAAAGTTTATATCCGCCAAGCCCTACAACTACTAATAAGGCGAGGACGAACAATAACATTATTCTTTTTATAATTTTCCTGCGTTTGCTCTTTTTCTTTTTTCGCACCCGCACTCTAACGCGTTCAGCCATTATTCAGTCTCCTTTATGTGATTGACGGCTTTTTCAAGATACGTCAACTCTCCCTCTTTAATATCACTCTTTCCATTTGTCAGTTCTGTCATCCATTCAGAAAAAGCATTTGTTTCCTTTTCTTCCACGTATGTTTCGAATTCAACATTTTCTGAATAATGGATTTCCTTTAACAGAAATTGTGACTCCCTTAATTCATTTTCAATCTTGCCAAGCCATGTGTAATCTGCGGAAGTATGCATGATACGCATAAGCTTCCGTTCTACCACACCTATATGATTTAATCCTTCAGACACTGATTTCCCATAAGCGCGAATTAATCCGCCAGCCCCAAGCTTAATACCTCCGAAGTATCGTGTAACGACGGCGCAAGTATCCTTAAGTCCGCGTTTTTTTAATACCTCAAGCATCGGCACTCCCGCTGTACCGCTTGGTTCTCCGTCATCATTGGCTTTTTGGATATGATCATTCTCGCCGATAACGTAAGCTGAGCAATTATGAGTCGCATTCCAGTGCTGTTTCTTTATTTTCTGTATAAATTCCTGTGCCTCTTGTTCGGTAGAAACACGGCTTAAATGACAGATAAAACGCGATTTTTCTATAACAATCTCGTGTTCTCCTGCTTCTTTCACAGTAAAATAGCTGTGCAGCATGCTAGCTGACCCTCCTGCTAAGCATAAAAGACTGCCTATACAAATTCGTACAGTCTTTAGAATTTTTGTGCGTATTTTGGTATCATAAAGAGTAGATAGTATATAAAAATGTTTTTTTCTAGAATATACGCATTCTTTCATTATAATTCGACATAATTTGCAGATCAATTACATTTATAATAAAAATATATGACAACGCCGTGACGGAGGGAAATTATGAATAAAACAAAGATGGATTCCAAAGTGTTGGATTCTATTTTGATGAAGATGCTGAAAACCGTTGACGGGAGCAAGGACGAGGTTTTTCAAATCGGGGAGCAGTCACGCCAGCAGTATGAACAGCTGGTTGAAGAACTGAAACAAATTAAGCAGCAGGTGTATGAAGTGATCGAGCTTGGAGATAAACTTGAAGTGCAAACCCGCCATGCGAGAAACCGTTTATCCGAGGTCAGCCGTAATTTTCATAGATTCAGTGAAGAGGAAATCCGCAATGCTTATGAAAAAGCCCATAAGCTGCAGGTAGAATTGACGATGATCCAGCAGCGTGAGAAGCAATTGCGCGAACGGCGGGATGATTTGGAGCGCAGATTGCTAGGGCTTCAGGAAATCATCGAGCGGTCAGAATCATTAGTAAGCCAAATTACAGTTGTGCTTAATTACTTGAACCAGGATCTGCGCGAAGTCGGACTGCTTCTTGCAGATGCTCAGGCAAAACAGGATTTCGGCTTAAGAATTATTGAGGCGCAGGAAGAAGAGCGAAAAAGAGTTTCAAGAGAAATCCATGACGGACCCGCTCAAATGCTGGCGAATGTTATGATGAGATCGGAATTAATCGAGCGGATTTTCCGTGACCGGGGTGCAGAGGACGGATTCCAAGAAATTAAAAATCTCCGTCAAAATGTTCGGAATGCCCTTTACGAAGTGAGAAGGATTATATATGATTTAAGACCGATGGCCCTTGATGACCTAGGCCTGATTCCAACTTTAAGAAAATATCTATATACAACCGAAGAATATAACGGGAAGGTCAAAATACATTTTCAGTGTATTGGAGAAACAGAGGATCAGAGGCTAGCGCCTCAGTTTGAAGTTGCGCTCTTCAGGCTCGCACAGGAAGCTGTGTCTAATGCGCTAAAGCATTCTGAATCTGAAGAAATTACAGTCAAAGTTGAAATCACAAATGATTTTGTGATTTTAATGATAAAAGATAACGGTAAAGGGTTCGACCTGAAGGAAGCGAAAGAGAAGAAAAACAAATCATTCGGCTTGCTGGGCATGAAAGAAAGAGTAGATTTATTGGAAGGAACGATGACAATAGATTCGAAAATAGGTCTTGGGACATTTATTATGATTAAGGTTCCGTTATCTCTTTGACTATGATTTGTAAAATAGAGCCAAAAGGCATATTGACCGAATGCTAGAGTATATAGAACAATAATACAAGGAGGCGTGGCTTGTGACTAAAGTAAACATTGTTATTATCGACGACCATCAGTTATTTCGTGAAGGTGTTAAACGGATATTGGATTTTGAACCTACCTTTGAAGTGGTAGCCGAAGGTGATGACGGAGACGAAGCGGCTCGTATTGTTGAGCACTATCATCCTGATGTTGTGATCATGGATATCAATATGCCAAACGTAAATGGTGTGGAAGCTACAAAACAGCTTGTTGAGCTGTATCCTGAATCTAAAGTAATTATTCTATCAATTCACGATGACGAAAATTATGTAACACATGCCCTGAAAACAGGTGCTAGAGGTTATCTGCTGAAAGAGATGGATGCTGATACATTAATTGAAGCGGTTAAAGTAGTTGCCGAGGGCGGCTCTTACCTTCATCCGAAGGTTACGCATAACCTCGTTAACGAATTCCGCCGTCTTGCAACAAGCGGAGTTTCTGCACATCCTCAACACGAGGTTTACCCTGAAATCCGCAGACCATTACATATTCTAACTAGGCGGGAATGTGAAGTGCTGCAGATGCTTGCAGACGGAAAAAGCAACCGCGGAATTGGTGAATCATTGTTTATCAGTGAGAAAACCGTTAAAAACCATGTGAGCAATATTTTACAAAAAATGAATGTGAACGACCGGACGCAAGCCGTTGTGGTCGCCATTAAAAATGGCTGGGTAGAAATGAGATAGTATATTAGGAGACTTGCCTTTTTCTAGGCAGGTCTTTTTTTAGGCTGCCGTTTCCCTTACAATAGAGTTATAAAGCAATAAGGCAGGTATCGAAGCTATGAATATTGCAGTCGTAACAGACAGCACGGCATATATTCCGAAAGAAATGCGTGAACAACATCAGATACATATGATCCCTCTCCAGGTTGTTTTTGGGGAGGAGGCTTACCGTGAAGAAATTGAGTTGGACTGGAAAAGCTTTTACGAAGAAGTAAAAAAACATAATGAGCTCCCGACGACTTCTCAGCCGCCAATCGGCGAGCTGATTGCGTTGTATGAAGAGCTTGGCAAATCTTATGATGCGGTCATCAGTATCCATCTTTCCAGCGGGATCAGCGGAACATTCAGCAGTGCGGCAACGGCTGATTCAATGGTCGACAATATTGATGTGTATCCATTTGATTCAGAGATAAGCTGTTTAGCCCAAGGCTTTTATGCTCTTAAAGCCGCTGAATTAATTAAAAACGGAGCATCATCGCCGGAAGATATTATAAAAGAACTGGAAGAAATGAAAAAAACAGTTCGAGCATATTTTATGGTAGACGACTTAGCTCATCTTCAGCGCGGCGGGCGATTAAGCAGCGCCCAAGCCTTCATTGGAAGTCTTCTAAAGGTAAAGCCTATCCTTCATTTTGACAATAAGGTAATTGTGCCTTTTGAGAAGATTCGCACACGTAAAAAAGCAATTTCGCGAATTTATGAGCTTTTAGATGAAGATGCAAGCAAAGGATTGCCTATGCGTGCTGCCGTTATCCACGCTAATCGCGAGGAAGAAGCAGCGAAAATCATTGAAGAGCTTTCTGCAAGATATCCCCATGTTGAATTTTATAACAGCTATTTTGGCGCGGTAATCGGCACTCATTTGGGTGAAGGTGCGCTAGGAATTTGCTGGTGTTTTAAATAAGGCCAAATCTCCGTTTTAGCAACGGAGATTTTTTTATATTTCTATTTTGATTGTTCGACAGAAACTATTCATTCAGGCATACTGTCTCGAAAGGAGGCGGTGCTATGTGAAGGTGCCAACTGAAAAGAACATTTCCTTTTCTAGAGAATTGCAGCAGACGCTTCAAAGCCGTCATTTGCTCAGGACTGAACTCCCATTTTCCGATGAAATGATTGAATGGCATATCAAGAATGGCTATATCACCACTGAAAATTCTATATCAATAAATAAACAGGGCTATAGATGTAATAGGTGCGGCCAAACTGATAAGCGGTATTTTTCTTTTTATCACTCATTTGGAAAAGATCAGCTATATTGCCGTTCCTGTATCATGATGGGCAGAGTGAGTGAGGAGGTTCCTTTATATTCATGGAAAGAGGGAGATGAACAAAACTGGAAGTCTGTTAAGCTGACATGGGGCGGTAAGCTTTCAAGCGGACAGCAAAAAGCCGCCAATATTTTAATTGAAGCAATATCAAAAAGAGAAGAGCTCCTCATCTGGGCGGTTTGCGGCGCTGGTAAAACAGAAATGCTATTTCCTGGTATAGAATCAGCGTTAAATCAAGGACTGCGTGTATGTATTGCAACTCCTCGCACCGATGTTGTATTAGAGCTTGCTCCAAGACTCAAGGCTGCCTTTCAGGGTGCTGACATTTCAGCGCTTTACGGAGGAAGCGATGACAAAGGGCGGCTATCTCCGCTCATGATTTCCACCACGCATCAGCTTTTGCGATATAAAGATGCATTCGATGTTATGATCGTTGATGAGGTTGACGCTTTTCCGTATTCTGCTGATCAAACCCTTCAATTCGCTGTTCAAAAAGCAAGAAAGAAAAACAGCACCCTCGTTTATTTAAGTGCAACACCTCCTAAAGAATTAAAAAGAAAAGCGCGGAACGGACGGTTACATTCAGTTCGCATCCCCGCAAGACACCACCGGCAACCTTTACCCGAACCGCGCTTTGTATGGTGTGGAAACTGGAAGAAGAAATTAAACCGAAATAAAATTCCGACAGCGGTGAAAAGATGGATAGAGTTTCATGTGAAAGAAGGCAGGCCTGTTTTTTTATTCGTTCCCTCCGTTTCTATTCTAGAAAAGGCTGCTGCGAGCTTTAAAGATGTTAATTGCCGAACCGCGACTGTGCATGCGGAAGACAAGCATAGAAAGGAGAAAGTGCAGCGATTCAGAGATGGTCAGCTCGATCTATTAATCACAACAACAATACTGGAAAGAGGCGTTACGGTTCCCAAGGTGCAAACAGGTGTACTGGGAGCGGAATCTTCTATCTTTACGGAAAGCGCACTTATTCAAATCGCAGGAAGAACCGGCCGGCATAAAGAGCATGCAGACGGCGATGTCATTTTCTTTCACTACGGCAAAACAAAGAGTATGCTCGATGCAAAAAAGCATATAAAAGAAATGAACGGCTTGGCAGCAAAAAATGAATGAACAGACTAGCCATTATTTGAAAACGTGGTACAGTATACTCATATAACCGATGATGAGGAGCTGTAAAAATGCTTGTCAATTCAAAAGAAATCGTAATGAAAGAACTGCTCGACCGTTATATGGACCAGCTTCACATGGCCTGCACGTGCCAAGTATGCCAAAACGATGTACTGGCACTTTCTTTAAACAAAGTGAGACCATCCTACGTTACTGATCTTAAAAAGATCGCATATACGAAAGCAGAGATGGTAGATAAACAAAAAAATACGGCTATGCTTGTCATTTTGGCTGAATCTGCAGCTGTGGTATCAGAGAGTCCAAGCGATTTATGCCAAACAAAGCAGGAGGAGGCATTCATAAACTGATCTGTCTGCTATGCGATTCGCAATTTTCTCAAGCTGTTACATGGAGAGCACTTTTTTTATTAAAGCCTGACGAAAAGGTCTGTCATTCCTGCAGAAGCAAGTTAAAAAAAATTACAGGGCATATCTGCACCATATGCGGCAGACCTCAATCCGTTTATGCGGTATGCAGGGATTGTGAGGCGTGGAAATTAAGGATCAGTCACAGCTTGCTGCTCCGCCAAAATCGTTCAGTTTACACATATAATGATATGATGAAAGAAACACTCTCCCGTTTTAAATTTAGAGGAGATGCAGAAATCATAAATGCTTTTAAAAGCGATTTTTCTTCAACCTTTTCAAAGGTATACCCCGATAAGCATTTTGTTCTTGTTCCTATTCCGCTAAGCAAGGTACGGGAAGAGGAGCGCGGATTTAATCAGGCGCAGCTCCTGGCAGAATGTTTAGGCAGGCCCATCCACCATCCCCTCATCCGCCTGAATAATGAGAAACAGTCTAAGAAAAAGAAAACAGAACGCCTGCTTTCAGCGCGTATTTTTGATACAAAAAACAATTCAGCAGAAGGTATGAATATCATTTTAATAGACGATCTTTATACAACAGGCGCCACTTTGCATTTTGCAGCGCGCTGCTTATTAGAAAAAGGAAAAGCCGCTTCAGTGGCATCTTTTACCTTAATCAGAAGCTAAATGATTCTGTTTTTATGCCGATATAATCACTAGAAATTGACACAGGCATATTATCGAATAAGGAGAAAAAAAGATGGGAGAACTGGCGAATTGTCCGAAATGTAATACTTTATTTTTAAAGACAAAGCTGCAAACCTTATGTCAGGCGTGTATTAAGGAAGAAGAAAAATCATTTGAGACTGTTTATAAATTTTTAAGAAAGCAGGAAAATCGGCAATCAACTTTGAACCGGATAACTGAGGAAACAGGTGTGGAAGAAGAGCTGATATTGAAATTCATCAGGCAGAAGCGAATTCAGATCACTCATCTTCCTAATTTGGCATACCCTTGTGAAAGGTGCGGAACATCGATTCGAGAAGGCAAGTTCTGCAAGGCTTGCCAGTCCGATATCAAGGCTCAAATGGATCATTTGAACCACAAGGACGCTCTGAAAATCGAGAAAGAAAATAGTAAAAAAGACACATACTATGCCTATAATACCAAAAACAGCTGATTCCCTAAACTAACTGAAAACGCAGTCGATAAAAGGGTTAAGATTGTTTAAAGACTGCAACGGAAAGCGAGAGGAATCCTATGAAAATCAATCAATTTGGAACACAATCCGTTAATCCATATCAAAAAAATTATGAAAAGCAAGCGGTGCAAAAAACTGCTGCACAGCCTCAAGATAAAATTGAAATTTCGTCACAGGCTAAAGAAATGCAAAATGCATCCGACGCAGTCGCTGGTTCACGACAGGAAAAAATTGCGCAGCTTAAAGCGCAAATCGAAAACGGGTCATACAAAGTAGACGCAAATCACATAGCGAAAAATATGATTAATTTTTATAAAAAGCAATAAAAAGGAGAAAGCCCATGTCAGCAAAGGCCATTATTGAACAATTGAAGCGACTTTGCGTTCTGCATGAGCACCTGCTCACGCTGTCTGAAGAAAAGACGGAAGCGCTCAAAGCCGGCAAAACAAAGGAGCTTTCAAACCTTTTGACAAAAGAGCAAAAATATATTCAAGCGATCACGCAGACAGAAGATGACCGGATCAAAGCAACCTCCGCCTTTCTCGGATACAGCGAAAATAACACCATTACCGCATGTATCGCCAAAACCTCAGGCAGCGAAAGGGAAGAGCTGGAACAACTATACGAATCTCTTTCTACAGTTCTCGGACGTCTGAAAAAAGTAAATGAGATGAATAGGCAGCTGACGAGAGACGCGCTGCAATTCATCTCTATTTCGTACGATATGCTGGTTCCTAAGGAAAATAACTTCAATTACAGCAAATCAATTAAAGCTGAGCTGCCGAAGAGCAGCCGAATGAAACTTTTTGATTCAAAAGCTTAGCAGAAAGGAATTCAGAAAATGACATCTACCTTTATGGGGCTTGAAACTGCAAGGCGGGCGTTAAGCGCTCAGCAGGCAGCGTTAAGCACGACTGCAAATAACGTGGCAAATGCCAATACTGATGGTTATACAAGACAGCGGGTCTCATTGGAGGCAACTGACTATTTCCCTGCGGTATCCAAAAATGCAGAAAAAACAGCTGGACAAATGGGTACAGGTGTTCAAGGAAAGTCAGTTGAGAGAATAAGAGATATCTTTCTTGATTATCAATACCGTCTTCAAAACAACAGTGCCGGATACTATGACACGAAAGCTAAAGCGCTGTCGCAAATGGAAGGCGTTTTAAATGAGACGGATGACAGCGGCTTGAACAGTGTGCTGAATTCGTTTTGGAATTCCCTGCAGGAATTATCGAATAATACAAATGAAGAAAGTGCACGTTCTGTTGTTGCTCGAAAAGGACAAGCTGTAGCTGAAACGTTTAATTATATTTCTGAATCACTTACCAATGTTCAATCGAATTTAAAAGCGGAGTTAAATACAACTGTGTTGGATGTCAATTCTCTGCTTTCTCAATTAAACAGTTTAAATAAGCAAATTGCACAAGTAGAACCGGTCGGGCTTCTTCCGAATGGTTTATATGATCAGCGAGATTTGCTGATCGATAAATTATCCTCAATGGTTGATATCAAAGTCAGCTATAACAAATCAGGCGGGAATGCACTTTCGTCTGCTGAGGGAACTGTATCAATTGAAATCCTTGATAAAAATAAACAGTCGCTTGGAACTGTTTTGGACGGTAAAAATTACGAGGTTTCAGAACTTACAGCCAACTATGATAATGAAACTGGTTTAGTATCAAGTATTTCAATCGGAGATAAAGCTGTGCAGGCGGAGTCCTTCAGCAGCAAGGGATCTCTTTTAGGATTTATAGAGTCTTACGGGTATATAACAGCAGACGGTCAAGAAAAGGGCGTATACCCGGAAATGCTTTCTGATCTTGACAATATGGCGCTTGAATTTGTCAAAGCTTTCAATGAAGTACACAGAAATGGTTTGACCAAGAGCGGTGAACAAGGCGGAGACTTTTTTGATTTTACCGGCGGTGAAACTGAACCTGCAAAGGGAGCGGCGGGCAAGATTAAAGTGTCTGACAGTATAATAGATTCAAAAGGCGCAAACATTGCTTTCTCACTGACTGGTTCAGCAAACGATAACGCCAATGCTACAAAATTAGCAAATGTTTTAACCGGCAAAATAACCATTAACGGCAAAGAAACTAGTGTGTTAGATTATTATGCGGGTCTGATTGGCGAGCTAGGGATCGAAGCTCAAGAGGCTAATCGGCTGGCGTCTAATACAGAAACACAGCTGAATGATGCAGACATAAACCGTCAGCAAATGAGCGCAGTTTCTTTAGACGAAGAAATGACCAATATGATTCAATTCCAACACGCATACAATGCAGCTGCAAGAATGGTGACTTTACAAGACGAATTGCTTGATAAAGTGATCAACGGCATGGGTGTTGGGGGAAGGTAGGTAAAGTCATATGAGAGTAACACAAGGCATGATACAGCAAAACTCACTGAGATATATCGGTTCGAGCTATTCAAAACTGGATAAACTCCAGTCACAGATTTCTTCAGGGAAAAAAATCTCAAAGGCTTCCGACGATCCTGTAGTAGCAATGAAAAGCTTAAAGTATAATACGCAATTGTCTCAAGTGCAGCAGTACAAAAGCAATGCTTCTCAAGCCTTTACCTGGCTCGAAAACACTGAAACAAACATTACAGAAGGAATTGACATCCTATCGAAGGTCAGAGAATTAGCGGTTGAAGCTCAAAATGATACAAACGGCGAGGCGGAGCGGCAAGCGATTGGCGTAGAAGTGAAGCAGCTAAAGGAACAGCTATTAAATATTGCGAATACACAAGTGAACGGCAGATATATCTTTAACGGGACAAATTCAGATAAGCCTCCGGTTACAGATAACGGAGACGGAACTTATACAATTTCTGATACAGCTGATGTCGTAGTCAATATATCAAATAATATGTCATTGAAAGTGAATTCAGATCCAAAGTCAGCTTTTGGAGGCACTTCTGAAAGCGGACAGAATGTATTTGAAATGCTTGATTCTTTTGAGAAAGCACTAAGTTCTGGCTCGCTAGATGGCATGGACAGTGTTTTAGATGATATTGATCATTTTTCTGACGGCATGAGCGCTGAACGTTCTGATCTTGGAGCGAGATATAATCGTCTTGAACTGGTTAATACAAGACTTTCAGCTCAAGAAGAAACAGCTACCAAAGTGTTGTCAGACAATGAAGATGTAGAACTGGAAGAAGTAATAACTGAATTTATTGCGCAGCAAAGTGTGCACAGGGCAACTCTGGCTGTTAATGCGCAAATTGTTCAGCCTACATTGATTGACTTTTTAAAGTAAGCGGCTCTTAGGAGTTCGCTTTTTTTATAGTTCAGGAGGTAGAGTGATGCAGATTCCCAGATTGATTATGCATAGTGTTCAAGGGAAAATAGGTTTAACAACGACGCCCGCCAGCTTAAAAATGGAGCAGCCGCAAGCCGATCTTGAGATCGAACAGCCGAGTGCGGAAATGGAAATATCGGTGACACCTGGAAAACTCACGATTGACCAGACACAAGCATGGGAAGAATTAGACAGAAAGCATGTTTTCAAGAGAATTGAAGAAGCCGCCCAACAAGGACATGAGGATGTAATGGAGGGGATAGCCCGTACTGCCGAAGAGGGAGACGAGCTTATGAGAATTGAAAATAAGGGGAACCCAATCGCTTCACAAGCAAGGAGGAACTCTGAGGTGCACCAAATTCAATTAGGCGAACATTATGCTCCTTCTCTTTCGAGAGTGAAAATACAATATACTTCGTCACAGCTTGATGTTCAGATTACGCCGCGAAAGCCTGTTATTCAGGCTGAGCCGCATAAGCCTATTGTTGAATATACGCCAGGAAATGTTAAGGTTGACATGCTCCAATACCCTGATTTAAATATAGATGTAGAATACCCGAAAGAATCACCCGAAAAGTAAAAAAAAGAAAAGGATCGTGAACAATGATCATTCATACGAAGTACCATGGCCAAATGAACGTAAAAGAAGAACAAATCATTCTTTTTGAAAACGGAATTCCAGGTTTTTTAGAAGAAAAACAGTTCGTCATTCTTCCGCTTTCAGAAGACTCTCCATTCGTGGCACTGCAGTCCGTCACTTCAGAAAATCTTGCGTTTATCGTCGTAAGTCCGTTTATCTTCTTTAAGAATTATGAATTTGACCTTGATGAATCAACTGCTGAACTTTTGGATATTGAAAATATTGAAGATATAGAAGTCATGACAATACTGACTATGGCAGAGCCATTCGAAAAGTCTACTGCGAATTTATTGGCTCCAATTATTGTGAATCGCAAGAACATGATGGCTAAGCAAGTCGTTTTACACGACTCCTTATATACGACAAAGCATCCGATTGGAGGAGAATCATGCTAGTTTTATCGCGGAAAATAAACGAAGCGATTCAAATAGGCACTGATATTGAAGTGAAAGTGATTGCGGTTGAGGGGGATCAAGTGAAGCTTGGAATTGAAGCCCCAAAGCATATTGATATTCATCGGAAAGAGATTTATTTAACCATTCAGGAAGAAAATAACCGTGCGGCGTCGTTATCCAGCGATGTGATCTCCGCATTATCCTCACAAAAAAAGTGAGGATTTTTTTATTTTTGTATTAACAAAATCAGAGACAATCCGATATTAATGATGTAGCCGGGAGAGGGCACAAATGGCTCCGCCGATTACAAAATTGAGGCACAAGGACGTGCCTTAACAACATATTCAGGGAGGAAATAAAAATGAGAATTAACCACAATATCGCAGCACTTAACACACTGAACCGTTTGTCTTCAAACAACAGTGCATCACAAAAGAACATGGAGAAACTTTCTTCAGGTCTTCGTATCAACCGTGCGGGAGATGACGCAGCTGGTCTTGCGATCTCTGAAAAAATGAGAGGACAAATCAGAGGTCTTGATATGGCTTCTAAAAACTCTCAAGACGGAATCTCTCTTATCCAAACAGCTGAGGGTGCATTGACTGAAACTCATGCAATCCTTCAACGTATGCGTGAACTTACTGTTCAAGCTGGTAACACAGGAACTCAAGATACTACTGATTTAGCAGCGATTCAAGACGAAATCAACTCTTTAAAACAAGAGATTGGTGGAGAAGCTGGAAGTAAAGGTATTTCTGACAGAACACAATTCAACGGTAAAAACCTTTTAGACGGTTCATTTGCAGCTGGAACTGCAGACCTTAATTTCCAAATTGGAGCTAATGGCGGTCAACAGCTTACTGTTAACATTGGCAACATGAGTGCATCAGCACTTGGAGTGAACACTCTTGATGTAACTACTTTTGCTGCTGCTGCAGACGGAACAACGTTTGATAATGCTTTAGCTACTATTGATACTGCAATCAATAATGTATCTACTCAACGTGCAAAACTTGGTGCGGTGCAAAACCGTCTAGAGCACACAATCAACAACTTAAGCGCTTCTGGTGAAAACCTGACAGCTGCTGAGTCTCGTATCCGTGACGTTGACATGGCTAAAGAGATGAGCGAGTTCACAAAGAACAACATTCTTTCTCAAGCTTCTCAAGCGATGCTTGCTCAAGCAAACCAACAGCCGCAAAACGTACTTCAATTGTTACGTTAATTTTAAAAAAGACCTTGGCGTTGCCAAGGTCTTTTATTATATTTCTAACTCCGAATCATTCTCCTTGCTTTCTCTAACTCATGATATAATAACCGGATTCTCCACTAACTTTTTATAAATGTATTTCCAAACAAGAAATCTAAAACAGAAGATTTTTTTCCAAAAATATGTGTAATCTTATCTCCATTTAGTCGATATAAACGATAGATTGGGGCATAGGGGATGATCAATTGAACATTGAAAGGCTCACTACGTTACAACCTGTTTGGGATCGTTATGATACTCAAATACATAATCAGAAAGATAATGATAACGAGGTTCCTGTTCATCAAGTTTCATATACCAATCTTGCTGAAATGGTGGAGGAAATGAACAAGCTTTTGGAACCTTCGCAAGTTCATCTGAAGTTCGAGCTTCATGACAAGTTAAATGAATACTATGTAAAGGTAATAGAGGACTCTACAAATGAAGTGATCCGCGAAATTCCGCCAAAGCGGTGGCTAGATTTTTATGCGGCTATGACTGAATTTCTTGGGTTATTTGTAGATGAAAAAAAGTAGAATAGGAGTGGTTTGAGATGGTCACAAGAATAACAGGTCTGGCGTCAGGAATGGATATAGATGATATTGTATCAAAGCTGATGCAGACAGAAAGAGCGCCACTTGATAAGCTGAAGCAAAAAAAGCAGACTCTTGAATGGCAGCGTGACAGCTATCGTGAAGTCAATACAAAAATAAAAGAATTGCAAGATTATATGTCTAAAAATACGTTGACATATCCTAGCACGTATCAGAGCAAAACTGTGACAAGCTCTAATGAGTCTGTGTTAACTGCTACAGGAAGCGCAAGTGCACCAAACTCTTCTTCTACTGTTGAAGTGGCGAGCTTAGCAACTTCAGCGACGTATAAGGCAAACAATTATACAGGATACACACAAGGCGATTACAATTTGGCATTTAACGTTGTTGCGCCTGGTGAGACAACGGCAAAAACAGTGAACATTAGTGTGACGAGCGCCGATACGATTGATAATGTGATTTCTAAACTTAACAGCTCAGATCTGGGAGTATCAGCTTTTAAAGATAAAATTTGGAATGGTACAGAGTACGTAGAAACGATTGCGTTTTCTTCTAAAGCAACAGGTGCAGGAGGCAGCATACAGGCAGCAGACTCTTCTACAGCAGATTTTATGTCTGGCCAGCTAGGTTTTTCTTTGGACGCTGATAATAAGATTACTGCTTACAAAGAAGGAACGAATGCAAAAGTCACCATCAACGGCTTTGAAATGGAGAAGCTGTCAAACAACTTCACAGTGAATGGCGTTACTTATTCGATCAAAAATACAACTGCAGCCACAGGCCCTGTTACCACATCTGTATCTACTGATGTTGACGGGATTTACAACCAAATTAAAGAGTTTGTAGATAAATACAATGAATTGGTTGACAGCCTGAACGAAAAGCTACAAGAAGAAAAATACAGAGACTATACGCCGCTGACGAGTGAACAAAAAGAAGCCATGTCCGATAAAGAGGTAGAACTCTGGGAAGAGAAGGCAAAAAGCGGTTTGCTGAGAAATGATAGCAGCATCAGCACAGGTACGAACCAAATGCGGACAGATTTTTATTCTAAAGTGAATGCGGATGGAAAATCCTATCAATTAACTGAATTTGGTATCACAACCTCAGGTGCTTACCAAATGCGGGGCCATTTAGAGATTAATGAAGACAAACTGAAAGCCAAAATACAAGAAGATCCGCAAAGTGTTGCCGCCTTATTTACAAGCGGAACGAACAGCAGTGCCTATAGTGATAAAGGAATTATGAAACGCATTGGTGACACACTGAAAAGTACGGTGAAAAGCATTGAAGCAAAAGCCGGCAACTCGACAATGGGAACCAATGACTACTCAATCGGTAAAAATTTAAACACGATCAGCACTGATATCACCAAAATGCAGGACCGGTTGACCACGATAGAAAACCGCTATTATACAAAATTCAGTGCAATGGATTCTGCGATTCAAAAAATGAACGAACAAGCGTCCTATTTATCACAGCTTCTTGCACAATAAATGTAATTTGGAGGATGACACATGGCGATCCAAAATCCTTATACAGCCTATCAGCAAAATTCAGTGAATACGGCTACACCCGGTGAACTGACGCTTATGCTGTATAATGGCTGTTTGAAATTTATAAGACTTGCCTCTCAGGCCATTGAGAATGATGATATGGAACGTAAAAATGAAAATCTGATTAAAGCGCAAAAAATCATTCAGGAATTAAATTTTACACTTAACCGTAACATAGAGCTTTCCGCTTCTATGGGTGCGATGTACGATTATATGTATCGAAGATTGGTACAGGCAAACATCAAAAATGATACGGGCATGCTGGCTGAGGTTGAAGGTTATGTAACAGATTTTCGCGATGCTTGGAAACAAGCCATTCAAAGTGAACGGAAGGACCGGCACGGATCAGGCGGGATCGCATGAATAACATAGATCAACTATACACTGAGACGAAGAGTATGCTGTCACACATACAAGATACCTCGGAAAGCGATGAACTTTTAAAGCAAATTGAAGACTTTGTGGCTACACGGTCTGAACTGATTCAGGAGATATCTCTGCCGCTTTCAGAAGAAGAGCGAAAGCAGATGAAACTCATCTTGACATGGGATCAGCTGATTGTGAAGGAAATGGAAAGACTGAAGCAGTCAATCGCAACAGAACTTCAGCAGATGAAAAGAAAACGTGTGATGCATACGACGTATTTAAATCCTTATAACAATATTACGATTGACGGCACATATTATGACAAGCGTAAATAGGTGAGTGCCTTGAAGAGCATTGAAGATTATACGCTTTTATCAGCTTATTATCATCTTCTTTTTACCATTGAAGAAGGGTTATGTTATTTGATAGAGGCTGAAGAGAATTTATCAAAAACAGAAGGGGATCGGATCTATCAAGATCTGATCCAAGCCTTTTTTTATTTGGATTCAACACATTCAACACTTCTCTTTATTATGGATACGCGGTGTGCTGAAATTTGTGTGAAAGCTTTTGACCAAATTTTTGCGGAGTTTGATCAATTGGTCTCTTTCTCTTTTCCCTCTCATGAGTTCTGTGAGTTTTTAAAGGAACATTTTCTGATTCATTATAGAAAATGGATGCTGTCTATTCATCAATGTATGGAACCCTTTTTAATCAATTAGGCGTGTGGGAGGTATTTGTTTTGTTGAATCAGCATATACATATACCTCTGAACCGCCAATAGCAGTAAATAACAATATTCGACAAAGTTCACTGAATTTTCACAAAAGATTTATGTTTCAGCAGGAATTGTAAAGGGTAAAAGAGAAATAGATACATATCCTTAATAAAAGGGAGGCGTTCTTTGATGAACTATCACATCAGAGGAGAAAATATTGAAGTGACACCTGCGTTAAAGGATCATGTCGAAAAGAAAATCGGCAAGCTGGAGCGTTATTTTGACCATAGCGTGAATGCCGATGTGAACGTCAACTTGAAGTTTTACAATGACAAGGAGTCTAAGGTTGAGGTTACGATTCCGATGACAGATCTGGCGCTTCGATCCGAGGTGCATAACGAGGATATGTACAACGCAATTGATCTCGCAACAAACAAACTGGAACGTCAAATCCGTAAGCATAAAACGAAAGTAAACCGTAAATTCCGTGAGCAGGGCTCTCCGAAATATTTATTGGCAAACGGCCTTAGCTCTGATACAGATATTGCGGTTCAGGATGATATAGAAGAGGAGGAGAGCTTGGACATCGTCCGTCAGAAACGCTTTAATTTAAAGCCGATGGATAGTGAAGAAGCGATCTTGCAAATGAATATGCTCGGCCATAATTTCTTTGTTTTCACAAATGCGGAAACAAACCTTACAAATGTCGTGTACCGCAGAAATGACGGGAAATATGGCTTAATTGAACCGACTGAATAATGAAGAGAAGCCTTCCGTGATGTCCGCGGAAGGTTTTTGTTTTTCTTATTTGCAAATTCTTTGGAAATAACAAAAGGTATGATATGATAATGAGAGGTATACATGGACTAGTAAATTATTTATACATGCCTCTAAAATAGGCATGTGATGATAGAGGAGCGTTATAAATGCTTGGAATTTTAAATAAAATGTTTGATCCAACAAAACGTACGCTGAATAGATACGAAAAAATTGCTAACGATATTGATGCGATTCGCGGAGACTATGAAAATCTCTCTGACGACGCGTTGAAACATAAAACGATTGAATTTAAAGAACGCCTTGAAAAAGGGGCGACAACGGATGATCTTCTTGTTGAAGCATTCGCTGTTGTTCGGGAAGCTTCGCGCCGCGTAACAGGCATGTTCCCGTTCAAAGTCCAGCTCATGGGGGGCGTTGCGCTTCATGACGGAAATATCGCGGAAATGAAAACAGGGGAAGGGAAAACGTTAACGTCAACTCTGCCTGTTTATTTAAATGCGCTAACAGGTAAAGGTGTACACATCGTGACTGTCAACGAATACCTGGCAAGCCGTGATGCTGAGCAGATGGGTAAAATTTTCGAGTTTCTCGGTTTGACTGTCGGTTTGAATTTAAACTCAATGTCAAAAGACGAAAAACGGGAAGCTTATGCCGCTGACATCACTTATTCCACAAACAACGAGCTTGGCTTCGACTATTTGCGTGACAATATGGTTCTTTATAAAGAGCAGATGGTTCAGCGCCCGCTTCATTTTGCGGTAATAGATGAAGTTGACTCTATTTTAATTGATGAAGCGAGAACACCGCTTATCATTTCTGGACAAGCTGCAAAATCCACTAAGCTGTACGTACAGGCAAATGCTTTTGTCCGTACGTTAAAAGCGGAGAAGGATTACACGTACGATATCAAAACAAAAGCTGTACAGCTTACTGAAGAAGGAATGACGAAGGCGGAAAAAGCGTTCGGCATCGATAACCTCTTTGATGTGAAGCATGTCGCGCTCAACCACCATATCAACCAGGCCCTAAAAGCTCACGTTGCGATGCAAAAGGACGTTGACTATGTAGTGGAAGACGGACAGGTTGTTATTGTTGATTCCTTTACGGGACGTCTGATGAAAGGCCGCCGCTACAGTGAGGGGCTTCACCAAGCAATTGAGGCGAAGGAAGGGCTTGAAATCCAAAACGAAAGCATGACCTTGGCGACAATAACGTTCCAAAACTACTTCCGGATGTACGAAAAACTTGCCGGTATGACCGGTACGGCAAAGACAGAGGAAGAAGAATTCCGCAATATCTACAACATGCAGGTTGTCACGATCCCTACCAACAGGCCTGTTGTCCGTGATGACCGCCCGGATTTAATTTACCGCACGATGGAAGGAAAGTTTAAGGCGGTTGCGGAGGATGTCGCACAGCGTTACATGACGGGACAGCCAGTTCTTGTCGGTACGGTTGCCGTTGAAACATCTGAGTTGATTTCTAAGCTGCTTAAGAACAAAGGAATCCCGCATCAAGTGTTAAATGCCAAAAACCATGAACGTGAAGCGCAGATCATTGAAGAGGCCGGCCAAAAAGGCGCAGTTACGATCGCGACTAACATGGCGGGGCGAGGAACGGACATTAAGCTTGGCGAAGGTGTAAAAGAGCTTGGCGGACTCGCTGTTGTCGGAACAGAACGACATGAATCACGCCGGATTGACAATCAGCTTCGAGGACGTTCCGGACGTCAGGGAGACCCGGGGATCACTCAATTTTATCTTTCTATGGAAGACGAATTGATGCGCAGATTCGGAGCTGAGCGGACGATGGCAATGCTCGACCGCTTCGGAATGGACGACTCTACTCCAATTCAAAGCAAAATGGTATCTCGCGCGGTTGAATCGTCTCAAAAACGAGTTGAAGGCAATAACTTCGATTCGCGTAAGCAGCTTCTGCAATATGATGATGTTCTGCGCCAGCAGCGTGAGGTCATTTATAAGCAGCGCTTTGAAGTCATTGACTCTGAAAACCTGCGTGAAATCGTTGAAAATATGATTAAGTCTTCTCTCGAACGCGCAATTGCAGCCTACACGCCAAGAGAAGAGCTTCCTGAGGAGTGGAAGCTTGATGGTCTAGTTGAGCTCATCAACACGACTTATCTTGATGAAGGCGCACTTGAGAAGAGCGACATCTTCGGCAAAGAGCCGGATGAAATGCTTGAACTCATTATGGATCGCATCATCACGAAATATAATGCGAAGGAAGAGCAATTCGGCACAGAGCAAATGCGTGAATTCGAAAAAGTTATCGTTCTTCGTGCCGTTGATTCTAAATGGATGGATCATATCGATGCGATGGATCAGCTTCGCCAAGGAATTCACCTTCGTGCTTATGCGCAGACAAATCCGCTGCGTGAGTATCAAATGGAAGGCTTTGCGATGTTTGAGCATATGATTGAATCAATTGAGGATGAAGTCGCAAAATTTGTGATGAAAGCTGAGATTGAAAACAATCTGGAGCGTGAAGAGGTTGTACAAGGCCAAACCACAGCCCATCAGCCGCAAGAAGGCGACGATAACAAAAAAGCAAAGAAAGCACCGGTTCGAAAAGTGGTTGATATCGGCCGAAATGCCCCATGCCACTGCGGAAGCGGGAAAAAATACAAAAATTGCTGCGGCCGTACTGAATAGTTCGCTCCGGCACGTTTATTGACCGCGGCGCCTGCAGGCGCCTGCGGATCTTTTAATGAGGTGAATGAAATGGAATTATCAGAAATCAGAGCAGAGCTCGAAAATATGGCTTCTCGTTTAGCGGACTTTAGGGGGTCTCTTTGACCTCGAATCAAAGGAGGCCCGCATTGCTGAGCTAGATGAACAAATGGCTGACCCAGAATTCTGGAATGATCAGCAAAAAGCTCAAACGGTTATAAATGAAGCAAATGGTTTAAAGGATTATGTCAATTCGTATAAAAAATTGAATGAATCCCACGAAGAATTACAAATGACTCATGATCTTTTGAAAGAAGAGCCGGACTCAGATCTCCAGCTTGAGCTTGAAAAAGAACTAAAATCATTAACAAAAGAGTTCAATGAGTTTGAGCTTCAGCTTCTTCTCAGCGAGCCGTATGATAAAAATAATGCGATTTTAGAATTGCACCCAGGTGCTGGCGGTACAGAGTCACAGGACTGGGGCTCTATGCTTCTTAGAATGTATACAAGATGGGGAGAGCGCCGCGGCTTTAAAGTGGAAACGCTCGATTACCTTCCAGGTGACGAGGCGGGAATTAAGTCAGTGACATTGCTAATCAAAGGACACAACGCTTACGGATATCTCAAAGCGGAAAAAGGTGTCCATCGTCTCGTGCGGATTTCGCCGTTTGATTCATCAGGCCGCCGCCATACGTCTTTCGTGTCCTGTGAAGTCATGCCTGAATTTAACGATGAGATCGATATTGATATCCGTACGGAGGATATTAAAGTTGATACGTACCGTGCCAGCGGAGCGGGCGGACAGCACGTCAATACGACAGATTCAGCCGTTCGGATTACTCACTTGCCAACGAATGTGGTTGTGACGTGCCAAACGGAGCGCTCACAAATCAAAAACCGTGAAAGAGCCATGAAAATGCTGAAGGCCAAGCTGTATCAGCGCAGAATTGAAGAGCAGCAGGCAGAACTGGATGAAATTCGCGGTGAACAAAAAGAAATCGGCTGGGGAAGCCAAATCCGTTCTTATGTATTCCACCCGTATTCCATGGTAAAAGACCATCGGACTAATACAGAAATGGGGAACGTTCAAGCTGTAATGGATGGTGACATTGATACATTTATTGATGCCTATCTGCGTTCTAAGCTTTCCTAAGCTGAAAAACACACCTGATGCATCCGGGTGTGTTTTTTATTCCTCATATCCTTGATTTCACTGCTGCTTTAGCATATTACCACTGCATTTGGGTGTTATTTACATCTAATCAGGGAAGGATTAAAATGCTATCGGAGAGCATTGGAAGAAACGGAGGATATTTTGATGGACGTACGGAATAAAACATTATGGATTTTGCGGGATTATGTATACATACTGATAGGAGCAGCGATTACAGCCGTGTCCTTTAATGTATTTTTGCTTCCGAACAAGATCGCCGCCGGTGGGGTCAGCGGGATCAGTACGATTTTACAATCATACGGTTTTGAAGCAGCGTATGTACAGTGGATTATTAATATTCCTTTATTTATTGCGGGTGTCATTTTGCTCGGCGGGAAATTTGGGCTAAAGACGCTTGCAGGTTCTGTTTTTTTGCCGCTAGTAGTGTTTTTGACAAGGGATATTCAGCCAGCCACTCACCATGAACTCTTAGCGGCAATTTTTGGCGGTGTCGGGATAGGTGTCGGAATTGGCATTGTGTACTTAGGGAAAGGTTCGACAGGAGGAACAGCCTTGGCTGCACAGATCATTCATAAGTACTCCGGCCTGTCATTGGGGAAGTGTCTTGCTATCATTGACGGAATGATCGTTATTACCGCTATGATCGTATTTAATATTGAGCAAGGCTTATATGCCATGCTTGGCGTCTATGTGTCCAGCAAAACCATTGATGTTGTGCAAGTCGGCTTTAATCGTTCCAAAATGGCGCTCATTATTACAAAGCAGGAGCAGGCGGTCAAGGAGGCTGTCTTACAGAAGATTGACAGAGGCGTGACGAAAATTTCAGCAGTTGGCGGATATACCGACGATGACCGTCCGATTTTAATGTGCGTGGTGGGGCAAACTGAATTCACCAAATTGAAACAAATCGTCAAACAGATTGATGAGTCTGCTTTTGTGATTGTAGCAGACGCGAGCGAGGTGCTGGGCGAGGGTTTCAAACGCGCTTAAACGAGGTTATAATATGGAAGAGATCGTAAAGGAGTTGTGCTTCTCAACATGAAATCAAAGTTATCGATACTAATGCTTGGATTTGCGCTTTCTGTTCTGTTGGCTGCCTGTGGTTCAAACGATGCAAAAGAAGAGAAGACAGACAACGGCAGCAAGACGGAAGCCACTGCATCTGAAGGGGAAGAGTTATATCAGCAAAGCTGCGTTGGTTGCCACGGCAAGGATTTAGAAGGTGTGTCAGGACCTAATCTCCAAGAGGTCGGAGGCAAATATGACGAACACAAAATTGAAAGCATTATTAAAAACGGCCGCGGCAATATGCCAAAGGGGCTTGTAAATGATAACGAAGCCGCTGTTATTGCCAAATGGCTGTCAGAAAAAAAGTAAGATGAGAAAATCCTTGCCGAGTGCTGGCAAGGATTTTTTTATACCATAACAATATGAATGAAAAGAAACTGTAATAGTATTATGTCTAAATTTGACGTATAATGAAGTGTATTGAAAAAGGAAACTTTCAGATTTTTCATCTTTTTACAAATGAATGGGTCATAAATTGTCGAATGCATTCGAAGAGTATGACCGTGTGATAGATAAAATGATATAAAAGATTAGGTGATTTCATGATAGAAATGAAGGAAGTATATAAAGCCTATCCGAACGGCGTAAAAGCGCTCAATGGGGTTTCTGTTGCCATTCATCCCGGCGAGTTTGTGTATGTTGTCGGTCCGAGCGGAGCGGGTAAATCTACTTTTATTAAAATGATTTACAGAGAAGAAAAACCGACAAAAGGACAAATTTTAATCAATCATAAAGATCTCGCGGCAATTAAAGAAAAAGAGATTCCTTTCGTGCGCCGTAAAATCGGCGTTGTCTTTCAGGATTTCAAGCTTTTGCCGAAACTTACTGTTTTTGAAAATGTGGCATTTGCCCTTGAAGTGATTGGAGAACAGCCGTCTGTCATTAAAAAACGGGTGCTTGAAGTGCTTGATCTCGTGCAGCTGAAGCATAAAGCGAGACAATTTCCTGACCAGCTTTCAGGCGGGGAGCAGCAGCGTGTATCTATTGCCAGATCAATTGTGAACAACCCTGATGTTGTGATTGCTGATGAACCGACAGGAAACCTTGATCCGGATACGTCTTGGGAAGTCATGAAGACGCTGGAGGAAATTAATAACCGCGGGACAACAGTCGTGATGGCGACACATAATAAAGAAATCGTAAACACCATGAAGAAACGTGTCATTGCAATCGAAGATGGTATCATTGTGCGTGATGAGTCAAGAGGGGAGTATGGTTCATATGATTAAAATTCTCGGGCGCCACTTGCGTGAGAGTTTTAAATCTCTCGGGAGAAACACATGGATGACATTCGCATCCATTAGTGCTGTAACCGTTACGCTGATTTTGGTCGGCGTGTTTTTAGTGATTATGCTGAATTTGAATAACATGGCTACGAATGCTGAGAAACAAGTCGAAATTAAAGTGTTGGTTGATCTGACTGCAGATCAGAAGGCGCAGGACAAGCTTCAGAACGATATTAAGGAACTGAAGGGCATTCAGAGTGTCACGTTTTCATCTAAAGAAAAAGAGCTTGACCAGCTGGTTGACAGCTTTGGCGACAGCGGAAAATCCCTGACGATGAAGGATCAGGAAAACCCGCTTAATGATGCGTTTGTCGTCAAAACGACAGATCCGCATGATACGCCGAACGTGGCGAAAAAGATCGAAAAAATGGATCATGTCTATAAAGTCACTTACGGGAAAGAAGAGGTCAGCCGTTTGTTTAAAGTAGTCGGCGTTTCCCGCAACATCGGAATCGCGTTAATTATCGGCCTGGTATTTACGGCGATGTTCTTAATTTCCAACACCATTAAAATTACAATTTTCGCAAGAAGAAAAGAAATTGAAATCATGAAGCTTGTCGGCGCGACAAACTGGTTTATCCGCTGGCCGTTTTTCCTTGAAGGATTGCTGCTAGGCGTATTCGGTTCTGTGATCCCGATTGCATTGGTGCTGAGCACGTACCAATACGTCATCGGATGGGTCGTTCCAAAGGTTCAAGGATCATTTGTCTCTCTTCTTCCTTATAATCCATTTGTATTCCAAGTTTCGTTAGTGCTGATTGCAATCGGTGCAGTAATTGGAGTATGGGGAAGTCTGACTTCCATCCGCAAGTTTCTGCGAGTATAAAGTGAAAAAGCCGTCCCGCTTTCGGGGCGGCTTTTCATTTGCCTTCTTTTTCTTCTATGATTACATGAAATCTCCATCCTTTACATATACTATCTCTAGGTTTTGATAAAGACAGTCTGGCATACAGGAGGAGTAAAGGATGAATCAAAAAATAATGGCTGTGATAGCAGCAGGGAGCATGCTGTTCGGAGGCGCCGGTGTATATGCGGGAATCAACCTGCTTGAGATGGATAAGCCCCAGACTGCAGCAGTTCCCGCGACGGCACAAGCTGACTCTGAACGGGATAAAGCTATGGACAAAATCGAAAAAGCGTATGAGTTAATTTCGAATGAGTACGTAGAAAAAGTTGATAGAGAAAAGCTGCTCGAGGGAGCCATCCAGGGAATGCTGTCTACGCTAAATGATCCTTATTCTGTTTATATGGACAAGCAGACAGCTAAGCAATTTTCTGATTCTCTTGATTCCTCATTTGAAGGCATCGGGGCTGAGGTTGGCATGGAAGACGGCAAAATTATTATTGTTTCCCCATTCAAGAAATCGCCAGCGGAAAAAGCCGGGTTGAAGCCTAATGATGAAATTATCAGCATCAATGGAGAATCGATGGCCGGCAAGGATTTAAACCACGCTGTGTTAAAAATAAGAGGAAAGAAAGGGTCCAGTGTTTCAATGAAGATTCAGCGGCCCGGAACGAAGAAACAGCTGTCATTCCGGATCAAAAGAGCTGAGATTCCGCTTGAAACTGTTTTTGCATCAGAGAAAAAAGTGCAGGGGCATTCTGTCGGATATATCGCCATCTCTACTTTTTCTGAGCATACCGCAGAGGATTTTGCAAAAGCATTGAGAGAGCTTGAGAAAAAAGAAATAGAAGGACTAGTCATTGATGTACGCGGCAATCCGGGCGGATATCTTCAAAGTGTGGAAGAAATACTTAAGCATTTCGTTACAAAGGATCAGCCGTATATACAGATTGCTGAACGCAATGGAGATAAAAAACGTTATTTCTCAACATTGGCCCATAAAAAAGCGTACCCTGTCAACGTGATTACGGATAAAGGAAGTGCCTCCGCATCAGAAATTCTTGCCGGCGCATTAAAGGAGGCTGGCCATTATGATGTTGTAGGCGATACGTCTTTTGGCAAGGGAACGGTTCAACAGGCTGTGCCAATGGGGGACGGCAGCAACATCAAATTAACGCTCTACAAGTGGCTGACGCCAAATGGAAACTGGATTCATAAGAAAGGAATTGAGCCGACCATTGCGATTAAGCAGCCCGATTATTTTTCCGCAGGGCCGTTGCAGCTGAAAGAGCCGCTTAAAGTGGACATGAACAATGAAGATGTCAAGCATGCGCAGGTATTGTTAAAAGGTCTCAGCTTTGATCCGGGACGTGAGGATGGCTATTTCAGCAAAGACATGAAAAAAGCGGTTATGGCCTTTCAGGATCAAAACAAGCTGAATAAAACGGGTGTAATCGACACACGCACTGCAGAGGCACTGAATCAGCAGATAGAAAAGAAAAAATCAGATGAAAAAAATGATTTGCAGCTTCAAACAGCATTGAAATCATTATTTGTCAATTAAAGGAGATGGTATTCCATCTCCTGTTTCTTTATGCTTAAAGAGATTATGGATCATAAGTCACATAAAAAATGAGTTTTTGACAAGAAATTAAAAAAATTTTCACAAATAAACATTTATAAAGGACTGTTATTACCCGATATCAATATATGAGAGAGACTTTCTAACGAGTTAATATGCATTTAAAATGAAACTTTTGCAAGTTGCCTAGTCTTTGTTTACTTCATACAATATAAGAAGGTTCTAAAAAGAACAGTAATCAGGTTTATGGCAGCTGAACGACAGGTATTTAAAGAGTAACGTTAGCGAGAATGCTTGTTAGCACTCCAGTACTGCTGCGTATACTGGCCCGTGCTTATCTGGATAAAGAAAATGGGGGTTCACAATTGAAGAGGGCAAGTATTGTGCGTGAGAAAAAATATTATGAATTAGTGGAACAATTAAAAGACAGAACACAAGACGTAACATTTTCAGCTACAAAAGCACTAAGTCTTCTTATGCTGTTCAGCAGATATTTGGTCAATTACACCAATGTCGAATCAGTAAATGACATTAATGAGGAATGTGCCAAACATTATTTTAACTACTTAATGAAAAACCATAAGCGATTAGGAATTAATCTGACAGATATAAAAAGGTCGATGCATCTAATCAGCGGGTTATTGGATGTGGACGTAAACCACTATTTAAAGGATTTTTCACTATCGAATGTCACGCTGTGGATGACGCAAGAGAGATAAACTCTCCTGAGGATATCCAAGCCATTTAATATTTGATAGAATATGAGTAACATGTTTGGCTTGAGGCGGTGAGAGATAGTGTCTGTTCAATGGGGAATTGAACTGTTAAAAAGCGCGGGCCTGTTCTTCTTACACCCGCTTTTCTGGTTTTTTATCATCATAACTCTGGCTTTCGGCTATGTAAGAATCAAAAGGGAACGCAAAACCTTTCATACAAGAATAGCAGATATTTATGATGATCTGAAATTTACATATACAAAGGGACTGATTCCAGGTTTTCTTTTGTCAGTTGTTTTAGGTGGACTCGGAATATCGATTCCTCTCGGTTTACTTGCGATTATTGCCGTTATCACTGCAGCGGCAGCGTTCACTCTTCGCGCAAACTGGATGTCTGCTGCATATATCGTCAGTGTGAGTATGCTGATAGGTTTTGGACTGCAAGTCTATCAGGCTGAGCCCTTTCTGGAGAGATTTCCGCAAGGATTTGCAGTTGTTTGGCCGGCTGTGGCTGTGTTTCTAGGTTTGCTGATTATCACTGAAGGAGCGGTTGCTTATCGTTCTGCGCATGTGAGAACATCACCGGCGCTTGTCGTAAGCAGCCGCGGTTTGCCGATCGGACAGCAGCTGGCAAACCGGGTTTGGCTTTTGCCGCTGTTCCTTCTCGTGCCCGGTAATGGTTTAGAATCGCATCTTAGCTGGTGGCCCGTGTTTACTGTTCCCGGCGGCTCATTCCATTTTCTATGGATTCCTTACTTTGTCGGATTCGGACAAAGGGTACAGGGATCGCTTCCTGAAACGAGTATAAGGATCACAGCGAAACGCGTTTGTATTCTCGGCCTTGCCGTCACAGTTCTTGGTGCAGCGAGCTTGCTTTGGACGCCGCTTGCGGGTGCAGCCGTCTGTACAGCTTTGTTAGGACGCATTTTTCTGTCTATAAAACAAAGGGTGAATGATAACGCGGCTCCGTTTTATTTCTCGAAACGGGATCAGGGCTTGATGGTGCTTGGGATTATCCCCAATACGCCGGCTGAGGACCTGGAATTGAAAATCGGAGAAATCATTACAAAAGTTAATGGGATACCGGTTAAGAACGTTTCCGATTTCTATGAGGCGCTCCAGCATAACCGTGCATATGTGAAGCTTGAAATTATCGGTTTGAATGGAGAAATTCGTTTTGACCAGCGAGCTTCTTATGAAGGAGAACATCATGAATTGGGCATCCTCTTCGTAAAGGATGAACGTGAAGACGAAGCAGCCGCTTCGGGATCATAAAAGGCAGCCCGGCACCGCAGGAAGATGCGGGGCCGGGCTGTTTTGTATTACGCTGAGTTTTTTTCAATCCGTGCCGTTTCATCAGATTTGATGCCCAATGAAACAAAAACGCCGATAATGGATACAGCAAAGAGAATCATAAATAGGGTATGATATCCCGAAATCAGGCCGATTAAGGCTGATGAAATGATGCTTCCGAAATAACGGAAGGTCGAGAAAATGCCCGATGCCACTCCTGACATACTAGGATCTACTGTGGCAAGGGATGACACCTGCATGCTGGTCAGACCGACTCCGGAAGCAAGTCCGCCAAGGATAAGAGACAGCATGAGAAACAAGACGGAATGCGAGCTGCTTAACAGCAAAAATAATAGATTCGCTCCAGCCATCATAGCAAATGAAAGAAAAATGATTTTTTTTGCTCCCCACTTATGATGGAACTGTGCGCCCACCCAGTTGCTGGCTGACATGAAGATCGAAAATACAGAAAGCGCCATCCCGCTGTTAGACGTAGTAAGCCCAAATTGGTTCGTCATGAACAACGGCATGATCAATAAGACGGCATACATCATTAAATTGCTTAACAAGACTGATAGATTGGCATTTGTAAAGGTTGAGCTTTTAAACAGTGCAAAGTCAATGATTGGATGCTGTGTACGTTTTTCTCTTCTGAAAAAAAGCGGAACAAAAAGAAGTATTAATACACTGTATAACGCATAACCCCACGAAACCTCATTTTTCGTCAGCAGGATAATGGAAACGATGCTGCCTGCAAGCAAGAGAGAGCCGATGATATCCAGCGGCGCGTCAGATTTATTTTCTTTATATTGAGGAAACATCGTTAATGCCGTAAATAAAGCAATGGCGAGGAACGGAATGTTGACCCAAAAAATCGAATGCCAGCTGAAGCTGTCAATCAGTATAGAGCCGATAAAAGGCCCGAGTGCTGCACCAAGTCCCGCGCCCAGTCCGAAAAATCCAAACACTTTCGGCAGGCGTTTTTCAGAAACCACATGCCGGATAATGGCAATGCTGTTTGGCGTAAGCAATGCCCCTCCGACTGCCTGCAATGCCCGAAAGACAATTAACAGGAGCAGACTTGGTGAGAGAGCGCAGCCTAGGGATGCGAATAGAAATAGGCCGACTCCCCATAAGTACATTGTTTTATTGCCGTACATGTCACCGAGCTTTCCTGCAATCGGCTGTGTGACTGCCATCACGATTAAATAAACGGTAACCACCCAAGTGATGCTTGCGAGGGATTCGTTATACGTATGGGAAATAGATGAGAGCGCGACCGCGATCATCGTTGAGTTAATGGGAACCAGAATGGCCCCCAATAATAGCGAGACGATCAGCGCCCATTCTTTTCTTGAGCTCATTGGGATCCTCCTTTTTATTATGCCAAGGAGTTAATCAGCAGAAATTCCTTTGACAAATAAAGCTGTGCTGTGCTCCAGCATTTTTTCCTGGGGCATTGATATGACCCGATTTCCTAAATGGAGACGGTGAATGAAATAACCGAAGATAATCGACATGAACACGTCGGCATGCTCCGCTTCATTTCCTGTCTGAATAACCCCTTTTTCACCCATCGTTTTGAGATAATCAACCAATAGCTGTTTCATAGATTGGGGATATTCAGTGACGTGGTTAATGACATCCTGAAACATGGCCGGTTCACGAAAGCTGATTTTAATGATATCTTTTCTATGTTCGAGCTCCTCCAAGAGACAGGTTCCGATATGAAGCAGGTCTTTGTACAAATCCCCTTCGGTTTGTTCCAAAATGCTGCTTCTGTTTGTAGAATGCTGAGAAAGCAAAGCCTCAACTAGTCCTTGTTTGTTTTTAAAGTTCCTGAAAATCGTCGCTTCACTTACATTTGCTTTTTCTGCGATTTCTTTTGTAGTCGTTGCGCGATATCCTTTTTGGACGAGCAGCTGCATGGCAGCGTCAAGGATTCTCTTGTTTGTCGGTCTCAATACGTTTCACCTCACGAATATACTGGCAGGACAAGTATACACCTGCCCCGCTTGTATAAGAAAGAGGGGACGCATCAGGACCGGCTGACAACTGTGATTTTGCCGCTGCTTCCGTCAACCGTGATGATGTCTCCGTCTCGCAGTCTTTCTGTTGCCGTGCGTGTGCCGAGAACGGCTGGAATGCCGTATTCACGGGCGATAATCGCAGCGTGAGACAAAATGCCGCCCGTGTCTGTAATAACCGCTTTGGCATCTTGAAACAGGCTGGTCCACAGCGGTGTGGTCATCTTGCAAACAAGTATGTCCCCAGGCGCGAATTGAGAAAATTCATTGGCGTCCCGAATGATCTTCACCGGACCTGTCGCAATGCCGCTTGATGCCGCAATGCCAAAAATATGATTCTCTGTGTTTTTTTCATCCTCTATCACAGCGCCGACGATTTCTTCAGCTGCTTTGAGCTGTTCTTTTGTCGGAGTGCCGAGATAGGCAGGGGCTTGGGCCAGCTCATACTCATGAAAGGTCTTCCTGCGTTTTTCAGCCTTTTCTTGCAGGGATACAGGGTGAAGAAGCGCGTGTTCCACTTCGTCGTCATATAAGAACCAAAGATCCTCACGATCTTGAATAACACCGTTTTCCGCCAGCAATTCACCTACCTTCAGCAGAAAGATTCTCGCCTTGGCATCCAGCATGGCGTCAATATAAAAGTGGTGATCATCTTTTATATTTGCAGCGTTCAGCGTCCATTGATAAAAGCGGTCAAATTCTGTGCGTAAATCGGGATCTTCTATGTTTTTCAAGAATTCATTGTATAATTTCTCTCGTTTTTCTTTCGTTTTCTGAAATTCATTGTCAAAATGATAGCCATTACGGACATAATTTTGAATATTGGCCAGAGCAAAATACGGATTTTCCGCCCAGATTTGTTCAATCAGATCATGACTTTTTACAGATCTCCATCCGTATTCTTGCAAGAATTCATGGATATTCTTCAGGAAGCGTCTTCCCTCATCTGTTTGTTCCAATTTCTCTTGGAGCTGTTCAGGCTTGTTGTTTTCAAAAATGGCCAGAAGGTGCGGGTTCTCCTGAACTTCAACGGAAAAAAGCCATAGGCAACGGTCAGTTTCCAGTGATTTGTTCATTTTTCCTGTCAGCATCTCGTAAAAATGAGCGTTTTCGGACTCTCCTTGAATGTCCTGATACATCGCTTGCAGTTTGTTTGTTAAAAGGATTTGCGGGAAAACGATGTTGAAGTGCTCTTCATAAGCCGTGAGATAAAATGCCTTTAGGTGTCGAAAAGCATCCAGTGCGCTTTCTGCAGTATGCTCAGTTTGTGCGAGCTGGTCCAGTGTCCGGTAAAAAGGAAGATAGGTGTGATTGATGATGTCATACATACGCTCCGATAAAATTGGGAAAAGCTCTTTGCCACAGTCTTCAGAAGGAGGCTGTTGTCCTCCTTGGTTTTTGGAATAAATATGTCCGCGATAAAGTTTTACTTCATCAACAACAACACCAATCGGGAACTTTTGCATGCTCTTCTTTAAGCCATATTCCAATGCCGGCACGATGAAGGATGAAAATAACGGACTCACCGGACCTTCAATATTAGACTCCATGTTAAGCCAGAAGTCATTCATATCAGCATCGGTAATCATGAAGCTGCGTTTTTCTTCTGCCGCTTTTTTGTCCTGTTCAATGGTTGTAATCGGGCGAGCTTGCAGAAGGTATATTTGATGATCAGCAATTCCAAATTCTATATCAACAGGATACCCGTACAGGTCTTCAGTTTTTTTTGTGATTTCAGCCAAATCAATCACTTGTTCATCTGTAAGGCAAAAACGGCTGCGCATGTCTTCACTCGTTTCCTTTTCAGCAATTCCTTCTGCCGCAGACTCCATGTAGATTTCTTTTGCCCCTATTTCTTTCTGAATCTCAAACGAAGATTTATGAACAATGAACGTGTCTGGGGTAACACTTCCTGAAACGACAGCTTCACCCAGCCCGTAGCTGGCGCTGATTAAAAGCTCTCTATCATCATGGGTAACAGGGTTGCGGCTGAAAATAACACCTGACACTTCTGAATCGATCAGCCCCTGAACGACCACTCCCATTAACGGCTCTGTAATTTGATTGTTCATTTTTTTCTTATAGCTGCTGACCCGCCCTGAAAAAAATGAGGCCCAGCACTCTTTCACTTTAGCCAGAAACTCTTCCTCTGTTTTGATATTTAAGTAGGTTTCATACTGACCCGCGAATGAGGCGCCTTCTAAATCTTCCGAAGCAGATGAAGAACGCACGGCTACGGATCGATATGATTCTCTAAGCTGATAAAAAGAACTAGTCAGCTCATTTTTCAGCTCTTCCGAAAATGTCCCGGAAATGATCTCGCTTTCGACGCTCTTGCTAGTCTCTTGAAGCTGGTTGTCCTCCATAAAACGTGCGAGCGCGTTCGTTTGAATAATAAACCCGTCCGGAACAGGAAGACCGTGTTTGGTCAATTTAATCAAATTCATTCCTTTTGCTCCAGCCAGCTGGCTGGACTCTTCTGCCTGGCGAAATAAAACAGAATACATAGTTGAAACCCCTCTCTCCTTCATTTTATTTTTCTCTCTAGTCTTTTTATGGCGGAGCCTGTGTTTAAAAATGATAGTAAACACTATCATTCCATTGTAGGTTTTCAGGAAAATGCTGTCAAACGCAGAAAGTCCTAAATAAAATGAATAGTTAAGTTAGTTATATTATCATGAAATATACGGATGAACTGGTGCTGTATACCTATTTTCTTTTATTCTAGGAATCTGGCGGCGGACTTGATGATGTAATAGAAAAAGTGCCGCTGTGTGGGACAGCAGAACAATGTCCAGCACCAAAAATGCAAATATGGTGATTGATTTTGGATGAAAAGGGGTATGGTGTAGGAGAGGGAGCGAATGCATGATTGTCCGATTCTTCATTTTTTACTATAATCAGATCAGATGAAGAATCCCTGAGGAGGGTTTTTGTTGATTACAAAAGCCGTTTTTGCATTGTTTTTCCCTTTTATGCTTGTCGTTCTATTTACTAGAGTCACGTTTAATCATTATGTGGCGATCGCTCTAACAGCTGCATTGCTGTTTGCCTCTTATTTAAAAGGCTATACAGAAACGTATTTTATTGTAGGATTGGATGTTGTATCTCTTGTGGCTGGCGGACTGTATATGGCCAAAAAAGCTGCAGAGAAAAAAGAAGAATAATCGGACATAATGAATATAAAGACCGAATACCTGCTTTTACGTTTAAAAAGCAGGTTTTTTATACACAAAAACAGCTGGAAATAAAAAACCACCGAACTTTAGTTCGTATTTTTAGTGATTTTGCTTTCCATTGTGTTACTATATCTATAGGAAGATTTCGTTAAAGAAACGGAGGCTTATTTTTGTGAAAGATCGCTTTGAGTTAGTCTCGAAATATCAGCCCCAGGGAGATCAGCCGAAAGCCATTGAAAAGCTTGTAAAAGGAATTCAGGAAGGCAAGAAGCATCAGACTCTGCTGGGTGCGACAGGAACTGGGAAAACATTTACGGTGTCCAATTTGATTAAAGAAGTCAATAAGCCGACTCTCGTGATTGCCCATAACAAAACTCTTGCTGGACAGCTTTACAGTGAGTTCAAGGAATTTTTTCCGAACAATGCTGTCGAGTACTTTGTCAGCTACTATGATTATTATCAGCCGGAGGCGTATGTGCCTCAAACGGATACATTTATAGAGAAAGACGCTAGTATTAATGATGAAATTGATAAACTGAGACACTCCGCCACATCGTCTCTGTTTGAGCGTAGAGATGTCATTATTATTGCGAGTGTGTCTTGTATATACGGCCTCGGTTCGCCTGAGGAATACCGGGAAATGGTCGTGTCATTGCGGAGTGAAATGGAAATTGAGCGCAACGAGCTGCTCAGAAAACTTGTAGACATTCAATATGCCCGCAACGATATCGACTTTCAGCGCGGTACATTTCGTGTGCGCGGGGATGTAGTGGAAATCTTCCCGGCATCCCGTGATGAGCATTGTATCAGAGTTGAATTTTTCGGTGACGAAATTGAACGGATTCGGGAAGTGGATGCGCTGACAGGAGAAATTCTCGGCGATCGTGATCATGTTGCGATTTTCCCGGCGTCCCACTTCGTAACGCGGGCCGAGAAAATGGAGAAAGCGATTCAAAATATCGAGAAAGAGCTTGAGGAACAGCTGAAAGTTATGCACGAAAACGGCAAGCTGCTTGAAGCGCAGCGTTTAGAGCAGCGGACAAGATATGATCTTGAAATGATGCGTGAAATGGGTTTCTGCTCGGGTATCGAGAACTATTCAAGACATTTGACGCTGCGGCCTCCAGGTTCAACGCCGTATACGCTGCTTGATTATTTCCCAGACGATTTTATGATCGTAGTGGATGAGTCGCATGTGACCATTCCTCAGGTGCGCGGCATGTTTAACGGAGACCAGGCGCGGAAACAGGTGCTCGTGGATCACGGCTTCCGGCTTCCATCAGCGCTTGATAACCGTCCGCTTCGTTTTGAGGAATTTGAAAAGCATATGCATAATATCGTGTATGTATCAGCAACACCAGGGCCGTACGAGATTGAACACACAGATGAAATGGTCGAACAGATCATTCGTCCGACGGGGCTTCTTGACCCGCTTATCGACGTTCGTCCAATCGAAGGCCAGATTGACGACTTGATCGGCGAAATTCAAGCAAGAATCGAGCGGAATGAACGGGTGCTTGTGACAACTTTGACAAAGAAGATGTCAGAGGATCTGACCGATTATTTAAAGGAAATCGGCATTAAAGTAAACTATCTGCATTCTGAGATTAAGACGCTTGAACGGATTGAAATTATTCGTGACCTGCGCCTTGGCAAGTACGATGTGCTTGTCGGCATCAACCTGCTGAGGGAAGGCCTGGACATTCCCGAAGTATCCTTAGTTGCGATTTTGGATGCGGATAAGGAAGGCTTCCTTCGTTCGGAGCGTTCGCTGATCCAGACCATCGGGCGGGCAGCGAGAAATGCGGAAGGCCGCGTCATTATGTACGCCGATAAAATAACGAAGTCTATGGAAATTGCGATTAACGAAACAAAACGACGCCGCGAGCAGCAGGAGCGGTTTAACGCAGAGCACGGCATTACGCCGAAAACGATAAATAAAGAAATTCGCGATGTCATTCGTGCCACAGTAGCAGCTGAGGATAAAGCGGAATACAAAGCAAAAGCCGCGCCGAAGCTGTCGAAAATGACGAAGAAAGAACGCCAGAAAGTCGTTGAACAGATGGAGCATGAAATGAAGGAAGCCGCCAAGGCGCTTGACTTTGAAAGAGCCGCGGAGCTTCGCGATTTACTTTTAGAGCTAAAAGCGGAAGGATGATGAACAAATGGCTATGGATCGGATAGAGGTGAAGGGAGCCAGGGCGCATAACCTGAAAAATATAGATGTAACGATTCCGAGAGATCAGCTTGTCGTTGTCACGGGTTTGTCCGGATCAGGTAAATCCTCCCTTGCCTTTGACACGATATATGCTGAAGGACAGAGACGGTATGTCGAATCGCTGTCTGCTTATGCCCGCCAGTTTTTAGGGCAAATGGATAAGCCTGATGTTGATGCAATTGAAGGCCTGTCTCCCGCCATCAGCATCGATCAGAAAACAACGAGCCGCAATCCGAGGTCTACTGTCGGTACGGTAACGGAGATTTATGATTATCTGCGTCTTTTATATGCGAGAGTAGGGAAGCCTCATTGCCCGGAGCACGGAATTGAGATTACATCCCAGACCATCGAGCAAATGGTGGACAGAATTCTGGAATACCCGGAACGGACGAAGCTTCAGGTGCTGGCGCCGATTGTCTCGGGCCGAAAAGGCGCTCATGTCAAGGTGCTTGAACAGATTAGAAAACAAGGCTATGTCAGAGTCAGAATTGACGGCGAGATGGCTGAGCTTTCCGACGATATCGAATTAGAAAAGAATAAGAAGCATTCCATTGAGGTTGTCATTGACCGGATTGTGGTGAAAGAAGGCGTGGCAGCCCGGCTGTCAGATTCATTGGAAACGGCGCTCCGTTTAGGTGAAGGACGGGTTATGATTGATGTCATCGGTGAGGAAGAGCTGATGTTCAGCGAGCATCATGCCTGTCCGCACTGCGGATTTTCAATTGGTGAGCTTGAGCCGCGCCTGTTTTCGTTTAACAGTCCGTTCGGGGCGTGTCCGACGTGTGACGGTCTCGGAATGAAGCTTGAAGTGGATGCCGACCTTGTCATCCCCAATCAAGATTTGTCATTGAAGGAGAATGCGGTCGCCCCTTGGACACCGATCAGTTCACAATATTATCCTCAGCTGCTTGAGGCAGTCTGCACCCACTACGGGATTGATATGGATGTGCCGGTCAAAGATCTGCCGAAGCATCAATTGGATAAAGTGCTGTACGGCAGCGGAGACGACCTGATTTATTTCCGATATGAAAATGATTTTGGTCAAATACGTGAAGGTGAAATTCAATTTGAAGGCGTATTGCGCAACATTGAAAGACGCTATAAGGAGACAAGCTCTGATTTTATCCGTGAACAAATGGAGCAGTATATGTCTCAGAAGTCTTGTCCGACGTGCAAAGGCTATCGGTTAAAGAAAGAGGCGCTTGCCGTATTGGTTGACGGACGCCACATCGGAAAAATTACCGAGCAGTCTGTAGCCGATGCACTCGCCTTTTTCAAAGGCCTTACCCTTTCTGAGAAGGATATGCAGATCGCTAATTTGATTTTGCGCGAAATTGTGGAGCGCTTAAGCTTTCTGGATAAAGTCGGCCTCGATTACCTGACATTGAGCAGGGCAGCGGGAACGCTGTCCGGTGGAGAGGCACAGCGCATCAGGCTGGCGACTCAAATTGGCTCGCGCTTATCCGGTGTGCTTTATATTTTAGATGAACCGTCTATCGGTCTGCATCAGCGTGATAACGACCGCTTGATCAGCGCACTGAAAAATATGAGAGACCTCGGGAACACACTGATTGTTGTCGAACATGATGAGGACACGATGATGGCAGCGGATTATTTAATAGATATTGGACCGGGTGCCGGCATTCACGGCGGACAGGTGACATCTGCAGGTACGCCGGAAGAAGTGATGGAAGATCCAAACTCATTAACTGGCAGCTATTTATCAGGGAAAAAGTTTATCCCATTGCCTCCTGAAAGAAGAAAGCCGGATGGACGTTACATTGAAATGAAAGGCGCTTCAGAAAACAACCTGAAAAAAGTGAATGCCAAGTTCCCGCTGGGGACGTTTACAGCAGTTACAGGTGTTTCCGGTTCAGGAAAGAGTACACTCGTTAATGAAATTTTGCATAAGGCGCTGGCGCAAAAGCTTCATAAAGCGAAAGCGAAGCCCGGCAGCCATAAAGAGATAAAAGGTTTGGACCATTTAGACAAAGTCATCGACATTGACCAGGCGCCAATCGGTAGAACGCCGAGATCCAACCCTGCGACATACACCGGTGTGTTTGATGACATTCGCGATGTATTTGCGCAGACAAATGAAGCGAAGGTCCGCGGCTATAAAAAAGGCCGTTTCAGCTTTAACGTGAAGGGCGGGCGATGTGAAGCCTGCCGCGGAGACGGGATTATTAAAATTGAAATGCACTTCCTTCCTGACGTATACGTTCCATGCGAGGTATGCCACGGCAAACGCTATAATCGGGAAACGCTTGAAGTGACGTACAAAGGAAAAAGCATCTCTGATGTGCTTGATATGACGGTTGAAGATGCTCTTTCTTTCTTTGAAAATATCCCGAAAATCAAACGCAAGCTTCAAACCCTTTATGATGTTGGTTTAGGTTATATTACGCTCGGCCAGCCGGCGACGACCTTGTCGGGCGGAGAAGCGCAGCGCGTGAAGCTCGCATCAGAGCTGCACAAACGCTCGACCGGACGCACGCTCTACATTTTAGATGAGCCGACGACAGGTTTGCATGTCGACGATATCGCCAGACTTCTTGTCGTGCTGCAACGGTTGGTAGACAACGGGGACACTGTACTGGTTATTGAGCACAACCTTGATATCATTAAAACGGCCGATTACATTGTGGATCTGGGCCCGGAAGGCGGAGCCGGAGGCGGAACCATTGTCGCGTCAGGCACGCCTGAGGAAATCACTGAAGTGGAAGAATCGTATACAGGCCGTTATTTGAAGCCTGTTATGGAGCGTGACAAAAAACGCATGAAATCGCTCTTGGAAGCGAAAGAAACGGCTACATCTTAAAAAACTTTATTAAGAGAGAACAGCTTGTCAGCAAGTCCATCCATGGGCTTAGCAGGCAAGCTTTTTCTTTACGGCATAATAGTATAGAATCATCTTTGGGTAAAATTTCTTTGGGAAAACGCCTAAACATTTACAAATTGCTGTCGATATATGAATTGAAAGGCGGATGATGGTTTCCAAATCAAGCAGACAAACCCTATTAAGGGGTTTAAAGGAATCCTTAATCAATAACTGAATCTACATAGGTTAGAAGCTTTATTGGAATCTCATACGCCAGAAATCAAAGAAAAGGAAGTCTTTGATTTCAAAATAAATACACATGGAGGTAATTTACACATGAGAATTAACCACAATATCGCAGCACTTAACACACTGAACCGTTTGTCTTCAAACAACGGTGCGAGCCAAAAGAACATGGAGAAACTGTCTTCAGGTCTTCGTATCAACCGTGCGGGAGATGACGCAGCGGGTCTTGCGATCTCTGAAAAAATGAGAGGACAAATCAGAGGTCTTGAAATGGCTTCTAAAAACTCTCAAGACGGAATCTCTCTTATCCAAACAGCTGAGGGTGCATTGACTGAAACTCATGCAATCCTTCAACGTATGCGTGAACTTACTGTTCAAGCTGGTAACACTGGTACGCAAGATGATACTGACCTTCAAGCGATCCAAGACGAAATGGACTCTTTAATTGAAGAGATCGGTGGGCAAGACGGAAGTAAAGGTATTGCGGACCGTACGCAATTTAACGGTAAAAACCTGTTAGACGGTTCTTTTTCAGAAGCAAGCGGTAAACAGCTTACATTCCAAATTGGAGCGAATGGCGGACAGCAGTTAAGTGTAAACATTGAGAGCATGAAAGCTGCTGACTTAGGTTCAGACGCTATCAAAATCAAAGATATTAAAGTAACAGATTTCACAACTAATTCATTTGACGATCAACTTGGAGCTATCGACGCAGCAACGAATCAAGTATCTGCTCAACGCGCAAAACTTGGTGCGGTACAAAACCGTCTAGAGCACACAATCAACAACCTTGGTGCTTCTTCTGAAAACCTGACAGCTGCTGAGTCTCGTATCCGTGACGTTGACATGGCGAAAGAAATGAGCGAGTTCACAAAGAACAACATTCTTTCTCAAGCTTCTCAGGCGATGCTTGCTCAAGCAAACCAACAGCCGCAAAACGTACTTCAATTGTTACGTTAATTTCTGAAAAGCTATCTCTTTCTGATAGTCACAGCTTGCCGACAGAGTCCATTAACTGGATGTGCCGGCAGGCTTTTTTTGTTACAATCATGGTGTGACAGCTAGGGAATCACTTGTTTTTTCAAAACAAAAAAGGCAAGATATTGTCATCTAACCTTTAGCTTTGTTTCAGTTATAATGATGAAATGTTTTCCGCAATTATAAAGTCTTCTTATACAGCTGCTTACTTACACTCATTAAATCTTGAACAATATGCGTGCTGCTGCTATCGAGGAGCACTTTTATATATTGGATATCGTGAGAGATCGGGAAGGGTCCGTGAATCTGTTCAAGCTCGGCGATCATTTCACGATTCATTCTTTTTTGTTCATGAATCAGCTTTAACACGGATTCTTGTGTTACTGTATAGTCACTGGGATCTTTCTCCATTGCTTGTCCAGCCTCCTTGGTTGCCGTAAGCTTTTTACATATTGTAATCGGTATAGCCGGAAGATTCTACTTCTAAAACTTTTTAAAATCCAATTTCCGTAAATCGGAGCATGTCTAAAGAATGAATTTGAAACCTGAAGAGATTTTAAACGTATAAATAAGTAAAACGTCCCTGATCTTTTGTCATGGGCAATTCACAATAGGAGTGTGGAATAAATTGAACCGAAATCAAGCTATTATTGCATCACTTTGTTACTTCAGTGTGTTCATTGCGCCAATCATTGTGCCGATTGTCGCTTATTTTGTAGTAAATGAGAAAGAAACAAAACGCCATGCGATACGTTCTCTTATTTCTCACATTGTTCCGTTTGTCGGCTGGCTGTTCCTTTTTATTGCTTTACTTGGCGGAGCTATTGCGACTGATGGAGACAGCCTTCTTCCCGTATTTGTAATCATTGGGGGAGCGTCCATTTATTTCTTGGTTGTCATTGGCATTATCATTTGGAATGTGATTCAGGGCATTAAGGTCCTGCGTGAAGCATAAGTAGACAATGGGGAGGAGATCGTAATGAAGCAAGAAAAGGAACGAATCCTTAAGCTTGTTGAGGAAGGGAAGCTTACCGCACAAGAGGCTTTGACACTGATTGAAAAGCTTGACAGCGACTATAAGGAAAAAGAAGAGAAAATCACAGCGCTCTCAGTTCACGTTCATGACGAGGAAGAGCCATTTACAACGGCAAAAAAAGAGAGCGGCAAGCCGTCTTTAGGAGCCAAGCTATTTGACTGGATTGATTCTGCTGTGAAAAAGGTCAAGGAAGTTGACCTTGATTTAAACTTCGGCCATGCATATGATGTTCAGCACATTTTTCAATTTAAAGATACTGACTTTTCCAGTGTTGAGCTGCAAATTGCCAATGGCAGCGTGAATATTGTCCCTTGGGAAGATGAGGATATCAGAGCGGAATGCCAGGCAAAGGTATATCGCGCTGACAGCCAGGATGCGGCGAGACATGCATTTCTTCAGCATATTGAATGCGAAATCAAAGGAAATAAGTTTTTTATCCGTACTGAGAAAAAGACGATGAAAACGAATGTCACTTTGTATATTCCTCAAAAGGAGTATGATAAGATTCGGGTGAAGCTGTTTAATGGACCGATCAGAGGGGAACATTTACATGTAAAAGAGTTCTCAGCGAAAACGACAAACGGCGTGCTGTCGTTCTCGCATTTAACAGCTGAAAAAGCCATTGCTGAAACGGCCAACGGGCAAATTAAGCTCGCCAGCCACAGCTGCGGAACGATAGAAGCGGAAACCATTAACGGATTGATCGATCTCCGAGGGGAAAGCGAATCCATTGACGTTCAAAGCTTTAACGGAAATATTGCGATTAACGTAACAGAATCAGACTGCCGCTCCATTTATGCAAAAACAACGACTGGGAGTGTGGAGCTTGCGATTCCGGACGATCTCGCAGTGAAGGCAGAGCTGAAAAGCAATCTTGGTTCGCTGTCCCATGAATTAATGGATGTTGAGATGCTGAAGGAAAAAAATGAAACCATTCAAAAAGAAATGATGTTCACTTCAAATCAGGCACATGATCAAAACATCACCGTCTTCTCAGAATCATTAACAGGCGCCATCAAACTAAAGTACTCACAGAGGTGATCGAATGAATAAGCTTTATCGCTCAGAAATAAACAAGAAAATCGCTGGTGTCATTGGAGGTCTCGCGGAATATTTCAATTGGGATGCATCACTCCTCAGAGTCATAACTGTCATCTTAGCAATTATGACAAGTGTCTTACCGGTTTTGCTCATTTATATCATTTGGATTTTTATCGTCCCGTCAGAAAGGGATATGAAATGACATGGTAAAATGGGCAGTCAGCATTTTAGTCAATGCATTGTTATTAATCGTCATTGATGGATATATTGACTCCATCCATATCAGCAGCATTGGGGCAGCGATTATCGCCAGCCTCATTTTATCGATCTTAAACGTGCTGATTAAACCGCTTTTAGTTATTTTTACACTGCCGGTCACCATGGTGACGCTTGGGCTCTTCTTGTTTGTGATTAACGCCATCACGCTGATGATGACCGCGTCCATCATGGGTGACAGTTTTCAAATCGACGGCTTCGGCACAGCGATATGGGCATCCGTTATCCTGTCGGTGTTTCATTTGCTGATTCAAAAAGGCATTTTAGAGCCACTTAGAAAAAAATAAAAAAAAGCTGCCGCAAAGGTAGCTTTTTTACATGTTCTGCAGCCTTCTTAAAAAATTGTGAAGTAATCGCTTTTTGTTGCTTTGTCAGATTGGACATTGTTTAAAAATGAACTCATAAGCTTCCCTGTTCAGACGCAAAATACATGAAAAGGGAGGTGTTTTGGTGAGGAAATACACAGTTATCGCTTCTGTACTATTGTCTTTTCTATCCGTTTTATCTGGCGGCCATCATGAATCGAAAGCCTTTCCTGTTATACAGCAGGAACTATTTCAAACGCCTCATTACATACCTTTGCTTGAAAATCCTCCTCAAATTGATGTGAAAGCTGAAATGAGAAGCAACCTAATGATTGAGGCTCAAGTTCGTGACAATTCGTATCAAGCATTTTCCGCCTTTCTTTTTTACAAACAAAGTAATGAGCTGGGCTACAAAATGGTGCCGATGGATCCGACACCCGGGGCGGTCCGCAAGTTTTTGGCACAAATTCCGAAACGTTTGATTTGGAACAGCGAGCTTGAGTATTACATTGTGATGTCGAATGGGAAGCAGCGGGTGGAGTCGGAGACGCAGAAACTGAAGCTTGAAGGATACCAGGCTGACCTTGCGCATATTCCAGAGCTTTTGATCACAGAGCTGGCGGTTGATACGAAGAACATAGGACGCGCAGACGGTTATGAATTTATTGAGATTTATAATACGACTGACAGAACGATTGATTTTAAAGACTACCATATCCGTTACCGCTACCCAAAAGAAGGACCAGACTCCGATTTGATTTGGAGACCTGATGAAAAAATCTTGATACCATCCGGCGAAACGTTTGTCATCTGGCTGAAGCCTGCCGGGCATCCAGAATTGACGCCGGAGGATTTCAATCGGTATTATCAGACACAATTAATAGAAGGAAAAAATCTTGCGGTGATAGACGAGACAGAGGGTATGGCTAATACGAGGCCGCGGGCGGTTGTAATATCAACGAATACAGGAAAGGATATTTCGGCAGCGCATTATCGGAAACATGCGCTGCGCCGGCTGTCATCTGTGCTTTACAAGTATCCGCTAAACGGAACTGCAGAACTTTTGAACATTTCAATCGGGGAAAAAAATCCGTCTCCCGGAACCGTATTACAGGCACAGGTACCCGAGCAGAAACGGAAAATCAAGCTGGATAAAGAAAAGCCGGTTATTGAGGATTTGACTGACCGCAAGCCTGTCCGCCCTGCTGAAAGCATTGAGCTGCGGGCTGACATAAGGGATCGCAGTCTGGTGAAAACAGCAGCTTTTTACTACCGGACGGATGAGAACAAACCGTTCAAGCGAATTCTTGCTGAAAAAGACCGCAACGATAATCTCTACCATTATATTGTGTATTCGCCTGAATTGATCGGGAAGGATCAGCTAGAGTATTATGTGGCGGCCGGGGACGGGATCAATGAAGCGAGAACGCCGGACAAAATGATTGATATTAAACAAACAAGCAAGTCGCACGGTCTGCGGATGAATATTGAAAACAGAGACACGCTGTCGGGAACTCAATTTCTCAAAGCCACGACAGAAGGGCGAGCTGACCGCATTAAGCTATGGATTGACGGGAAAAAACAAGTGACAGAGCCCGCGATGGAAAAAGAAGTATATTTTGCATTCGATACGAGGAAAACGAACCTTTATTTTAAAAACGCGGTAACGATGGAAGGAAAAGTGCTGAAGGTGTTCGATGATACAACAAATAAATACCGCACCTATTCTGTTCCATTGCCAGAGACACTGCTTCGGAAAGGGAAGCAGCTGCAGCGTATTACAATACGATCGGGTTCGAAGGTGTCTCCGTTTGATACGGCTGAAAACCGTGATGACTTCTTAGTCAAAAACGCCCGATTGGTGTTATCGGATGGAACGGTGATCAGGGATCAGAGGGTGTCTCCTGAGAAGGAACTCTTGATTGGCGATAATCAGCGCTCGAATAAAAGCTGGCAATTTCAGTTCAATCTGCCTGACGGACTATTTACATCACAGCTGCTGGAGTGGGACACATCAAAGCTTTCTGAAGGCGCTCACCATATTCAAGCAAGCGACGGCAAGGAAAATGTCAGCCTGGTTGTACGGGTAGATAATTCAGGACCTCACATTGAGCCGAATATCACCGAGGGGCAAACGTATAAAGGAAATCTTATCCTGCAGGCGGATATGTATGATAAATGGAGCAAAATTGAGGAAGCGGAAGCGTCTTTAGATGGAGAAAGCATTACACTCCCATATCATACGTCCTCTTCTGATCTTTTGCCGGGAAAACATTCTCTAAAAGTGACAGCAACGGATCTCGCGGGCAATAAAACAGTGATTGAGAGGATATTTAAAACCGAACGAGAGCATCCGGACCAGCCGGAGGTTATAGACAGCGAAGCCGACACGCATAAGGCCAAGCTTTCTGTGCGGGTGAAGGATCCGACGAATGATGCCATGGATGTTGGTTTTTATAGGGGATTTCAATATACAGCGCGCAATCATGTGAAAATATTTAAGCACGCGTCACTGACTGAACCGCCGAAAAGCTTTGTGCCGGAAAGGGAGACCCCATTTACGAATAAAGAATTGGAGCGGGTATCAGCTACTGATGGAAAAACAGTATCGACAGAAAACAAAGAGCTTTTCCCTTATCATCGCTTTGAAGTGACGGTTGATCCATCAATTGATGAGAATGATCTGGCAGAAGCGGTTTGGAAGGGCAGTTCTTTGCCGGGGAGAAAGGTGACGATGTATGCTTGGAATTATCGGACAAACGAATGGCAGCCTGTTGACAGCTTCGTCGCGAAGGATGACAAACCGTTTACGCTGAAAGCGTCTGTGATTGCCGCCGATTTTGTACGGGAGTCGAAAATGAATGTGATTGTACAGGATGAAATTCCTCCTGCGAAGGATATGTACACATTTGTCTGGATGTCTGATACACAGTATTACGCCGAAAGCTATCCGCATATTTTTGATAAACAGACCGAATGGATAAAAGATAATCAAAAGCAGCTCAATATCAAATATGTGTTCCACACGGGTGATATTGTAGATGATTCTGCCGATATCAGACAGTGGAAAAACGCTGATCGGTCAATGTCCGTTCTGGATAAGAGCGGAATTCCATACGGCGTGCTGGCCGGTAATCACGATGTCGGACATAAGGATGGTTCCTACAGGGCGTTTGGCAAATATTTTGGCAGCGATCGTTTTGATAAAAAATTGCATTACGGCGGTTCCTATAAAAACAACCGCGGACATTATGACCTGATTTCGAGCAACGGCAACGATTATATCATGCTTTACATGGGATGGGGCATTACGGATGAAGACATCGCGTGGATGAATCAGATACTGAAGAAGCACCCTGACCGGATGGCTATTTTAGCTTTTCATGAGTATTTGCTGGTCAGCGGAAACAGAAGCCCAATCGGAGAGAAAATATTCAAAGAAATCGTAAAGCCGAACCCTAATGTTGTGATGGTGTTGAGCGGGCATTATCATAGTGCGATGAGAAAAACAGATGAGCTTGATGATGATGGTGATGGGAAACCGGATCGTCTCGTGCATCAAATGCTGGCCGATTATCAGGGCGGGCCAGAAGGCGGGCAAGGGTATTTGCGTTTGCTTCAATTTGACCAGGCCAATGACATGGTGCACGTATCGACGTACTCTCCGTATGTAAAGGATAAGAATTACTATGATACGGATACCTATGGCAACAAGGATGAATTTTCCCTTTCGCTTGATTTGAAGCCACGAATCAAAAAGGTGGAAACCGATTATTTTGAATGTAACGTATATACCAATGAAGAGCTCGGAAAACGAGAGCAAGTGAAGAGCGGGGATACAGCTGAATTCCGCTGGGATCATCTTGAACCGCAGTCTGTTTATTATTGGTACATTATAGTGGAAGACAGTTTTAACGGCAAAACGAAATCACCGATCTGGAAGTTCAAGACGAAAAAAGAGACATATCGTCCGGCACCAGACCAGTTTGATTTTCGCCATGTCTCCAATCCTTAAAAAGGGTTGGAGGCTTTTTTTATGAAAGACGATCCATATAGTGGACAAATGTATAACGGTCGCCTCTATATACGGATTTTGCATGCTCAAAAGCAGTTCCGTTCTGCAGATATGTTGTTCGTTTAATTAATAGGACAGGCGCTCCCTTTTGGATACCAAGAATGTGTGCTTCTTCCGAGGTGGCAGCGCTTGGTTCAAGCTCCTGTTTGGCACGGGCAATCGGTATGTTGTTGTACCTTTCAATATGCTCGTAAATCGACGATCGAAAATGAGATTCATTTAATTCACCCGCAAGCTCAAACGGAATATGTGAGGACTCAATCGCCATCGGAATATCATTTGCCAGCCGCACCCGAGTGATTTTATGGATAGAGGAGGGGTGCCCGCAGCCTAATATAGCCGCGAGCTCCTCAGTTGAATCAATAAGCTGATAATCAATGAGCTTGCTGCCCGGTGTCATTCCGCGGCTTTTCATATCCTCGGTAAAGCTTGTCAGTCCTTGGAGGGCTTGTTCCATTTTTGGCTTGCTGACAAAGGTGCCCCGCCCTTTCAGGCGATAGAGCAAGCCTTCATTAACTAAATTAGAAAGCGCCTGGCGAACCGTCATCCGGCTGATCCCGAATTGTTCGGCATATTCGCGCTCAGAAGGAAGAGGCATGTCCGGCTGCAGCTCTCCGCTCTTAATTTGGTTTTTTAGTTGCTCCATAATCTGATAATAAATCGGAATAGGCGATTGTTTATTGATATGCATAAGTCAGCGTTCCTTTCAAGGTCTTAATGACGCGGCTTCACGATCAATCAAAACCGTAACATCGGAATGCAGGTGCAAAGCAGATGCGGGAAACTCTTCGCTTATGTTTCCTTCTAACAGCTTACTTACAGCTTCCGCTTTGCTTTTTCCAGAAATGATCAGCAGAATGCGCTTGCTTGAGAGTATTGTTTGAATTCCCATTGTCAGTGCTTTTTTCGGCACGCTGTCTATGGAAGAAAAATATCTGGCATTCGCTTGGCGGGTTTGCTCATTTAATGTCACAACATGAGTTCGCGACTTGAAGGACGTTCCCGGTTCATTAAAGCCGATGTGTCCGTTGCGCCCGATGCCGAGAAGCTGTATGTCAGTGCCGCCGAGGGATTCGACTAGCTGTTCATACCGTTTGCATTCGGCTTCCAAATCGTCTGCATTTCCATTCGGAATAAAGTGCCGGCTAGGCTTGCTGTCGATATGCTGAAAAAAACGGTCGTTCATATAGAAGTGATAGCTGTTCGGATCGTTGTTTGAAAGTCCGGCGTACTCATCCAAATTAACTGTAGTGACGTTTTGAAATGAGAGATTCTCAGTTTGGTGCAGGCGGATCAGCTCGCGATATGTGCCTTCCGGCGTGCCGCCTGTCGCTAAACCGAGAACGGCATCAGGCTTATCTTTGATTGTAGCTGCTGTTATTCTGGCTGCTTTTTGGCTTAGCTCTTCATACGTTTGACATTCCATTACTTTCATATCTGGTCAGCCTCCTTGGATATAAATGCAATGTTTCCGCGGCAAATGGTGAGAATCACCTCACAATCACTGCTGACAATCACCAGATCTGCATCTTTTCCCACTGCCACACTGCCTTTTCGGTCAAAGATGCCCAGCTGTTTGGCCGCGTTTGCAGAAGTTATATTAGCTATATCCGTCCAAGAGCAATTTGTAAACTCACGCATATGCCGTGCGCCATCGTTCATTTTGAGGATCGAACCGGCAAGGGTTCCGTCTGAAAGAAGAGCTGTTCGTCCTCTTACCGTCACACTTTGGCCGCCGAATTCATATACGCCGTCCTTCAGTCCTTTTGCCCTCATGGAATCAGTAATTAAAATGAGCTTGCTGCTGCCTTTTGCCAGAAAAGCAAGCTTTGCCGATAAAGGATGGGAGTGGATGCCATCGGCGATAAGCTCTGTCACAAATCCATCATGAGCCAGTGCCGTTCCAATTACTCCGGGTTCTCGGTGATGAAACGGGCTCATCGCGTTGTACAGATGGGTCATATGGGTCGCGCCTGCTTTGGCGGCCTCCGACAGCAATGCGGAATCGGCATCTGTGTGCCCCATGGACGCAATAATCGATTCGTCTTTCAAATGGCGGATCAGTTCGAAATGCTGATCCTCCTCCGGCGCAAGTGTAACAATTTTGATCAGTCCGCCCGCCTCCTGCTGCCACTTTTTGAACAGCGCAACATCAGTAGGCCTGATCCACTCTTTTGGCTGGGCTCCGGCTCTTTTAGGTGAAACAAAGGGACCCTCTAAATGAATGCCGAGCAGTTCTGCACCTAATAAGGAGGACTCTTCAGCCGCTTTCCACTCTCTTGCATTCACCAACGCTTGAGAAATGTTCCCATGCTCTTGGGTAATCGTTGTGGCTAAAAAGCTCGTCGTGCCTTCTTCGGGCAGTCTTGACGACATGATGTCAAGGGCGGAAAAGCTTGCGTCCATCATATCCGCTCCATAGCCCCCGTGGATATGAATGTCTATCATGCCGGGAAGCAAAACGGAATCCGCAGGTGCTTGAATCTCTTTTGAATATGACTCCTTGGGCCGTTCTGTTGAGACTGTGCTGATTTTTCCGTCATTGATTCCGACATAGCCGTTTTTGATTACTTCATTTTCTGTCACGATCGCAATGTCTTTGATAAGAAGACTCTCTGCCATAGATGATCCGCCTTTCTGGAATTTGAATACCTTTATTTTACTCTTTTTCAGACTAGTGATCTAGACCAGCTGAGGTGTTTTCCCGCCTTTTATAAAATCTGTTTTAGGTTCAAGCCTGAAAGTGATAAAATGAAAGTATTGTGAGCAAGCTCGGGGCAGCCCGGAACAGGAGGAACATATCGTGGCAAAGGTTCGCACAAAAGACGTAATGGAACAGTTCAATTTGGAATTAATCAGCGGAGAAGAAGGAGTTAACCGCCCGATTACAATGAGTGACCTATCAAGACCAGGTATTGAAATTGCCGGATATTTTACATATTACCCGAGAGAGCGCGTGCAGCTTCTCGGAAAAACAGAGCTTTCTTTCTTTGAACAGCTTCCGGAAGAGGATAAAAAGCAGCGAATGGATTCTCTGTGCACTGATGTAACACCAGCTATTATTCTTTCTAGAGATATGCCGATCCCGCAGGAGCTGATTGACGCTTCTGAGAAAAATGGGGTGCCAGTCCTCAGATCGCCGCTGAAAACGACAAGACTGTCCAGCCGTTTAACCAACTTTCTTGAGAGCCGGCTGGCCCCTACCACGGCGATTCATGGCGTTCTTGTCGATATATATGGTGTCGGCGTGCTGATTACAGGAAAAAGCGGCGTCGGGAAAAGTGAAACAGCGCTGGAGCTTGTGAAAAGAGGGCATCGCCTTGTTGCCGATGATTGCGTTGAAATTCGGCAGGAGGATCAGGACACCCTTGTCGGAAACGCTCCGGAATTAATTGAGCATCTCCTTGAAATCAGGGGGCTTGGCATTATCAACGTGATGACGCTGTTTGGCGCCGGCGCGGTCAGAAGCAATAAACGAATCACGATTGTCATGAATCTTGAACTTTGGGAGCAGGGCAAGCAATACGACCGTCTCGGGCTTGAGGAAGAAACCATGAAAATCATTGATACAGAAATCACAAAACTGACGATTCCCGTCCGTCCTGGCCGAAATCTGGCAGTCATCATCGAAGTGGCAGCAATGAACTTTAGATTGAAGCGGATGGGGCTGAATGCCGCTGAGCAATTTACGAACAAGCTGGCGGACGTCATTGAAGACGGTGAACAAGAGGAATAGGAGTTGGCGTTAAATGAATGAAGCGATAGAACCACTCAATCCGATAGCTTTTCAGCTGGGGCCGTTAGCCGTCCATTGGTACGGAATCATTATCGGTCTCGGCGCTTTGCTGGGGCTGTGGATTGCGATGAGGGAAAGTGAGAAACGGGGGCTGCAGAAAGATACGTTTATTGATCTTGTCTTGTTTGCCATTCCGATTGCAATTATTTGTGCACGAATTTATTACGTTGCCTTTGAATGGGATTATTATGCGGCACATCCGGGAGAAATCATTAAGATCTGGAAGGGCGGCATTGCCATTCACGGCGGGCTAATTGGCGCCATTTTAACTGGTTATGTGTTTTCAAGAGTGAAAAACCTTTCGTTCTGGAAGCTTGCGGATATTGCCGCGCCAAGCATTTTGCTCGGCCAAGCGATCGGCCGCTGGGGGAACTTCATGAATCAGGAAGCGCATGGCGAGGCTGTCAGCAGAGCATTTTTAGAAAGCCTGCACCTGCCTGAATTTATCATCAATCAAATGTACATCAATGGGCAATATTATCACCCTACCTTTTTATATGAATCACTATGGAGCTTTGTCGGCGTTATTGTTTTACTGCTTCTGCGCAGAGCGAATTTGCGAAGAGGCGAGATGTTCTTGATCTATATCATTTGGTATTCAATCGGAAGATACTTTATTGAAGGAATGCGGACTGACAGCTTAATGCTGACAGAATCACTTCGCATTGCTCAGGTGATTTCAATCGTATTGATTGTTTTGGCTGTGGCAGCCATCATCTTCAGACGCGTCAAGGGATACTCGAAGGAGCGGTACGCGGAGTAGACGTCAACAAAGGGGGATGGGGGATGAAGAAGATCTTTCTGGCCGGTCTTGCGGCAGGTCTTCAAACAACATGGACACTCGGTAAAGTCATTTTCCCGGTAACACTATTGGTCACTTTGCTTCAGCATACGCCTGTCATGGATTGGCTTGTACGGCTGATCACACCGGTAATGGGTCTCTTCGGGCTTTCCGGTGAAGCGGCCATTCCGCTTGTGCTGGGAAATATGCTGAATCTGTATGCGGGAATTGCCGGGATTTTGACGTTGGATTTGTCTGTAAAAGAAGTCTTTATTTTAGCTGTTATGCTTTCATTCTGTCATAACTTGATTATCGAATCGACAGTTGCCGCAAAGGTTGGCATCAGAATTGGCGTTATATTGGCGGTGCGCATCGGTTTGGCCGCTGTGTCAGCCATCGTCATCAACCTCATTTGGCATGGCGGACAGGAAACGGCACAGTACGGTTTTATCGCTGCGAAGAGCGTTGCGCCGGACAGTTGGCTGGCAATGCTGGCAGAAGCCTTAACGAAAGCCGGGCTTGGTGTTTTGCAGCTGGCGGCAATAGTAATCCCGCTGATGATCATCATCCAGTTTTTAAGAGATTTAGGCTGGCTGCATCGGTTTTCCAGGTGGCTGTCGCCGTTTACGCAGCTGCTTGGCATGAATAAAAATACGTCTATGACGATGGTGGCGGGACTGACGATTGGTCTGGCCTACGGAGCGGGTGTCATGATCAAAGCTGTCGAGGATGATGGCGTGAGCAAGCGGGACATGACTTTGGCATTTATATTTCTCGTTGCCTGCCATGCGGTCGTGGAAGATACACTTGTCTTTATTCCGCTCGGCATACCGGTCTGGCCTCTTCTTTTGATTCGTGTCACCACAGCAGTTCTGCTGACAATGGCTATTGCGCATACATGGAAAAAGTGGAAACCCTCAGCGGTTGGAAAGGAAGCAATATGAGTGACAAACAAGTAACGACGATTCTGTTTGATTTAGACGGAACGCTTATTAATACGAATGAATTAATTATCGCGTCCTTTTTGCATACACTGGAGCATTATTATCCGAGCAAGTATAAACGAGAAGATGTCCTTGCGTTTATCGGGCCGTCTCTTTTTGAAACGTTCTCCTCGATGGACCCTGATAAATGCGATGATATGATCGCTATGTACAGAGCATACAATCATGACATGCATGATTCACTCGTCACTGAATATGAAACGGTATATGAGACCCTGGATGCATTAAAAAAATCCGGCTTTCAATTAGGGATTGTGACAACAAAATTAAGAGATACTGTCAATATGGGCCTCAAGCTCACGGGAATCAGCGAATTCTTTGAAACGGTTGTTACCCTTGATGATGTGAGAAATGCGAAGCCTGATCCCGAGCCTGTGCTGTTAGCGCTGAAACAGCTAGGAAGCAAGCCCGAGGAAGCCATTATGGTCGGTGATAATTACCATGATGTGCTGGCAGGGAAAAACGCCGGAACAAAAACCGCAGGAGTCGCATGGACGATTAAAGGGCCGGAAACGCTGGCGAAGCATGAGCCTGATTTTATGCTTGAGAAAATGAGTGATCTATTACAAATTGTTGGAGTGAAGTAATCTGTGAGAAAAACAGATCGCCATCCGGTCTCAGGAGCTAACTCACTGTGGCATGTCTATCAAACGGTCCCTTTTTTAAAGGTCGTTAAAAACTTCATTGTCATACAAATTGCGAGATATACACCGTTTATAGGGATGAAAAACTGGCTGTACCGTACATTTCTGCGGATGAAGGTTGGAAAACAGACATCCTTTGCCCTCATGGTGATGCCAGATATCATGTTTCCGGAAAAGATCTCAGTCGGAACGAATACAATCATCGGGTACAATACGACCATTTTGGCCCATGAGTATTTGATTCAGGAATACCGGATCGGCAAAGTTCTGATCGGAGACGAAGTAATGATTGGAGCCAACACGACTATTCTGCCCGGAGTGGAAATAGGGGATGGCGCAGTTGTGTCCGCCGGAACGCTTGTCCATAAGGATGTGCCTGACGGGGCATTTGTCGGCGGGAATCCGATGAGGGTCATCTATACGAAGGAAGAAATGCAAGAAAGATTGAAAAAGTCCGCTGAATAAACATCAGCGGACTTTTTTGTTAAAATTGAGTATTGTTGTTTTCGTAAATATGCTGAACGCCAATCCATTTTTGACCGACATGAGAGTAGCGTGTGTTTGTCATTCTGACCGTGCTTGTTTTGCTGTCCGTCCGGAATATCGCTTCCTTCATGTTTGTGATGGTGCACTTATCAATGATCACATCAACGTGGAAGGTTGAACCGCCAAGCTGTCTAATGAACTTCCCGCCATTGTCTGCCGTGAAATTTTTCACTGTGAATGTACTGGCTTTATTGATTTGGAAAATCTTATCTGACGCTTTTTGAGCAGAGCCGCCGTCGATGGTCACTTTACCTTCCTTCTTCACGGTTAACGCATCCTCACCAACATCTTCCCACTTCACATTCTGAATGTTAACGTTTCCATAAGTGTGCACGCCATCAGCAGCAGGTGCGCCGAGCACCACATTTTTCAGAGTTGCTCCATCCTCCACACGAAAAACAGGTTTTTGGTTTTCGGACTGGCTTCCGTCACCTAGTTCTTTCCCTGCCACAAACCGCTGTCCTTTCCCGTCATATGTTGTATTTTTTGGTACGATCATTGTTTCGTGAACCACTTTGTCAGCTGCGAAAGCAGTTGATGGCTGAAACTGGCTGAGACCCATAACCAAACCGAGCATACATAGGATAGACACGATTTTTTTCAATAATAAAATCCTCCCCGGATATCTTCGTTTTTTGCAAGAGAAGCGTCAGCGACTTGCTCCGGCTTCTCTCACATAGATCGGGGCAAGGCTGAATCTGTTTTAATCATAAAAACAGACAGCCTGAAAGTAAAGATAATTTTGGAAAGTAAATGGAAAATGAATCAATCTTACCGATTGAAACAAAAAGCATGAATATCGTCGTGTTTGCTCAGGATAGAGCAAAGTGGGGATTTCAAATGTTTACTTTTGAATAACGACAGCTTGGCTGCCCATTTGTTTCCACGCTTTTTCAAAGCTCGTCCTATCGGTTTTTCTGTTTTTATAGCCATACGGGTCATTGAGATACACATATTTCTCATCATATCCCGTAACGGCGACGCTGTGTTCGCTGTACGTAATCTCTATCGTTCCGCTTGGGGTTTTCCATGTCTGCATGTTGTCAACTGGCGCAAAGCTGGCGGTCGTAATGACCCAAACTGGATTGCCTTTTTCAAGCTGCTGATAAACAGCGGAAATACTTTTTCCAGTCAGATCTGATACTTTGTCTCCGGCATAGGTTTTCGCCAGCTGATAGATCGGTCGATGGTAGACACCGAGACCAGGGCCATTTGCCATATCCCCGACAAATCCGTCATTCGGATTACCTTTTAATCCGCTGCTGTATGTCAAAGGCACTGTGGCAATCTGGTTTGCCAGGGTGTTTTTTGTCACGTCGTATCCCGCGTAATTCAGCACCATCGCAAGGCTTGTTACTTCACAGCCGTTATAGAGCCGGGGCGCGTCCATTTGATTGTAAAGGATGACATCAAGCGGCTTTGCGCTTCCCTTCAGCTCCTTTTTGCTATTCGCACCTGTATCTGTATCGCTGTCAGAAACCGCTTTTTTAAGACTGTTCAAAAAAGGAATATCTATATCTTTTGCATCTATTTTAAGTCCGAAAAAAATAACGCCTGAAAGAATCATCAGGACACATAGAGTTCGCAGTGTTTTCATCTTTATCTCCTTGTTCTCTATTTGATTTGTATTATAGCATGCCAAACATAAAGAATTTGAGATATTACGTACCTTTAATACATTGTTCATGATTTTTTCATAATGAGGAGAAGGATATTTGGACTAAAAAAATTCTGGCTGAAGTTAAGCATTGATTTTCATTCTTTCATCTGCTAACATATTATCATATTAGCGAACTAAAGGATTCGGAATTTTCCTTCATAAGATGACAACGGAGGTGCGCGGGTTGATGTTTATGTTTGAAAAACCGCACGGCATGAGAGATACACTGCCCGGTTTATACGAAACGAAAAAAAAGGTGAGACGATCGTTAACCGATTTGATTGATAAATGGGGATATCAATTTATGGAAACGCCGACACTGGAGTTTTACGATACCGTTGGCGTCCAGTCAGCAATAGAAGAGCAGCAGCTGTTTAAGCTTCTTGATCAGGACGGCAAGACATTGGTGCTTCGACCGGATATGACGGGGCCGATTGCAAGGGTGGCAGCATCAAAGCTTTTGAAACACGATCATCCGCTCAGAGTCGGCTATGCGGCAAATGTATTCAGGGCTCAGGAGCGTGAAGGCGGACGTCCTGCAGAGTTCGAGCAGGTTGGAGTGGAGTTAATCGGTGACGGCACGACGAGCGCGGATGCGGAGGTTATTGCTTTAGTCGTCGGTGCATTAAAAAACGCTGGGCTGGCATCCTTTAAAATTGCCATCGGCCATGCCGGTATTGCGGATGCTTTGTTTGTTGAGGTGCTCGGAAACGTTGAACGGGCTGATGTGCTGCGGAGGTTCTTATATGAAAAGAACTACGTCGGCTACAGAGAGCATGTCAAATCTCTCCCGCTTTCCTCCATTGATAAAAGCAGGCTGCTTGAGCTCCTCGAATTGCGGGGCGGCATAGAAGTATGCGGACGTGCTGAGGAAATCGTCGATTCTGCACAAGGAAAAAGCGTGGTTGATGAACTGAAGGCGCTGTGGGATATTCTTGAGGATTACGGATGTACGGAAAATGTCCGCCTGGATCTGAATATGGTCAGCCACATGAGCTATTACACAGGGATTTTATTTGAAGTGTACGCTGAGAATGTCGGTTTTGTCATTGGAAGCGGCGGCCGTTATAACAAGCTGTTGGGTCATTTTGATTCACCTGCTCCGGCAACAGGTTTTGGGCTTCGGATCGACCGGCTGATTGAAGCCCTTCATATGAAAGACGAACCTTGTGATATAGATGCTGTTATTTTCAGCAAAGAGCAGCGGGCGCAAGCCATCGCTTATGCGAATGAAGAACGGATGAAAGGGAACAAAGTGGTTCTTCAAGATTTATCGGGAATAGAAAATATCGACCAGATGACAAAATCTTTTGCAAACGTCACTTATTTTATCGGTGCCAGAAAGGAAGAGCAAAATGGGTAAGTTACTCACAATGGCGATGCCAAAGGGCCGGATATTTGAAGAAGCGGCAGGGCTGCTGAGGCAGGCGGGCTATAAGCTCCCTGAGGAGTTTGAAGATTCGAGAAAACTGATCATCGATGTGCCGGAGGAAAATCTCCGTTTCATATTAGCGAAGCCGATGGACGTAACCACGTATGTGGAGCATGGCGTGGCAGACGTCGGAATTGCGGGCAAGGATGTCATGCTGGAGGAAGAGCGCGATGTGTATGAGGTCCTGGATTTGAACATCAGCAAATGCCACTTGGCAGTCGCCGGACTTCCGAATACAGACTCGAGCGGCGTAGCGCCACGAATCGCGACAAAGTATCCGAATGTGGCCTCCAGTTATTTCAGAGAGCAGGGAGAACAAGTCGAGATCATTAAGCTCAACGGGTCAATTGAGCTGGCCCCCCTCATTGGACTTGCAGATCGGATAGTGGACATTGTTTCCACAGGACAGACGCTGAAAGAAAATGGGCTTGTAGAAATGGAGCACATTTGTGACATTACCTCCCGCTTTATTGTCAACCCGGTAAGCTATCGAATGAAAGACGATGTGATTGACGAAATGGCATCCCGCCTATCTCTTGTTGTGGAAGGAGAAACGGCAAAATGAAGATCAAAACCATCAGCGGAGCAGAGCGGCTTTCTCTCAAGCGTTCCATCGATGCAGGAACGGAAGAGCAAAGAAAGACGGTCCGGTCCATTATTGAAGATGTAAAGGCAAATGGTGATCAGGCGGTCCGCAGCTATACAGCGAAATTTGACGGGATCGACATAAACAGCCCGCTCGTCACAAAAGAGGAAGTTGAGGAGGCATACACCTCGCTGGATTCACATCTTCTTCAAGTGATTAGGCAGGCAATCGAAAATATTAGGGAATATCACGAAAGACAGCTGCAATCCTCCTGGTTTTATCACAGAAAGGACGGCACAATGCTGGGACAGAAGGTGACGGCGCTTGATTCCGCCGGTGTATATGTGCCAGGGGGAACGGCCGCATACCCTTCATCTGTTTTGATGAATGTGATTCCGGCGCTTGTAGCAGGCGTTGAAAGAATCGTTCTCGTCACGCCTCCGGGAAAAGACGGTCGGCTGTCTCCGGGGGTTTTGGTTGCTGCTGCTGAGCTTGGCATAAAAGACATTTACAAAATGGGCGGGGCTCAGGCAATCGCGGCGTTAGCATACGGAACAGAAACCATTGAGCCAGTGGATAAAATCACGGGTCCCGGCAACATTTATGTCGCGCTTGCCAAACGGGAGGTGTTCGGTGATGTCGATATCGATATGATTGCCGGACCTAGTGAAATCGTCGTGCTGGCTGATGAAACAGCGATACCGCATGAAATTGCGGCCGACCTGCTTTCGCAGGCGGAACACGATAAGCTCAGCTCATGTGTGTTTGTCACAGATTCCATGGCACTGGCCGAGGCGGTTTCAGCCGAGGTGAATGAGCAGCTGAAAACCTTGCCGCGACGAGAAATAGCGGAAGCTTCGGTGAGTGATTACGGTTGTATCTATGTGGCAGACACAATGGATGAAGCGATTGATACCGTCAATACGCTCGCGCCAGAGCATTTAGAAATCCTCACACAGTCTCCGGAAGCTTTGCTTGGCAGCATCAAACATGCGGGTGCGATTTTCTTAGGCAGATACAGCCCTGAGCCTGTCGGTGATTATTTCGCCGGGCCAAACCATGTGCTCCCGACAAACGGAACAGCCAGATTTTCAAGTCCTTTAAACGTAACGGATTTTCAAAAGAAATCGAGCATTATTTCTTACAGCCAATCAGCTTTTGAAGAACATGCCGAAAGCATCGCGGCTTTTGCCAGACTGGAAGGGTTAGAAGCCCATGCCAGATCAATTGAAGCGAGAGAACGGAGGAATTCTAAATGAGAAAAGCGGAACGCGCCAGAAAAACAAACGAAACAGATATTGAGCTGGCATTCGCAATAGACGGCGATGGACAGGCGGATATCAAAACAGACGTGCCGTTTATGACACACATGCTGGATTTATTCACAAAACACGGACAATTCGATCTTTCCATAAACGCAAAAGGCGATGTTGATATAGATGATCACCACACGACTGAAGATATCGGCATCTGCTTAGGACAGGCGCTGCTTGAAGCGTTGGGTGATAAAAAAGGAATCAAACGCTATGGCTCGGCGTTTGTGCCGATGGATGAGGCAATTGCTCAAGTTGTGATTGATTTAAGCAACCGGCCGCACTTGGAAATGCGCGCTGACTTCCCGGCGGCGAAAGTCGGAACTTTCGATACGGAGCTTGTACATGAATTTTTGTGGAAGCTGGCGCTCGAAGCCCGGATGAACCTGCACGTCATCGTTCATTACGGCACAAACACCCACCACATGATTGAAGCTGTTTTTAAAGCGCTGGGGCGCGCGCTTGATGAAGCGACAACGATCGATCCGCGTGTTAAAGGAATACCGTCAACGAAAGGGATGCTGTAAATGATCGGCGTGATAGATTACGGAATGGGCAATTTATACAGTGTCTCAAAGGCGCTTGAGCGTGTCGGCGTACCGTACTTTGTTTCTGAAAAGCCCGAGGCACTGAAAGAAGCCGATGCCTTCATTTTGCCGGGAGTCGGTTCATTTGGAGACGCGATGGACAATTTGCGCCACACGAAGCTCGATCAATTGATTCACGATATGGTCTCAGAGGGAAGGCTGCTTCTCGGGATCTGCCTTGGCATGCAGCTTTTATTTGAAGAAAGCGAAGAAAACGGCACCGCTTCAGGGCTCGGGCTGCTAAAAGGAAAAGCAGTCAGGCTGAAAGCAGAAGATGAAAAAGGAAACAAGCTGAAGGTTCCGCATATGGGCTGGAATCGCCTTTCCTTTCATAACGAATCTCCGCTGCTGTCTGAAACAGAACAAGGCTACGCTTACTTCGTTCATTCTTATTATATTGACGGGATGGAGGGGGATGCGCTTCTGGCAAGCGCCGATTATGGTGTGCGAGTGCCTGCATTAGTCGGAAAAGGGAATGTCTTCGGCGCCCAATTTCACCCGGAAAAAAGCAGCACGGTCGGAATGTCCATCTTAACCCAATTCACGAAAATGGCAGCAGAACAGAAGGTGAAAAAATGAGTGCTTTTACATTATATCCGGCAATTGATATGAGAAACGGCAAATGTGTCCGCCTTGTTCAAGGTGATTATAATAAGGAAACAATATATGGCGATTCACCGTACGACATGGCTGAGTTATTTGCGAGAGAGGGTGCCGAATGGATCCATCTCGTTGATCTCGACGGAGCCAAAGAAGGGAAAAGAGTGAATGACCGCCATGTGATTGAGATTGCGCAAAAGCTGAATCTGAAAGTTGAAATCGGCGGCGGGATCCGTTCTGAAAATGACGTCTATGAATATTTATCAGCAGGAGTCGATCGGGTGATCCTGGGAAGTTCAGCAGTTTCTAATCCTCCGTTTGTCAAAAAAATGCTGAAACAATATGGTGAGAAGATTGCCATCGGACTGGATGCGAGAAACGGTTTTGTTTCAACAGAGGGATGGCTGGAAACATCAACCCTTAAGGCAGCTGAACTGGGCAAAGAGCTGGCCAATGAAGGTGCGGAAGTCTTTATTTTTACTGACATCGCAACAGACGGAATGCTGTCAGGCCCAAATGTTCAAAGCACGGTCGAGCTTGCTAAGGAAACGGGGAAATCGGTGATCGCGTCCGGCGGAGTCAGCTCTGTCGCGGATCTCGAAGCCCTCGCCCGCTATCAGGCGGATGGCGTCTCTGGAGCGATCATCGGAAAAGCGCTGTACACCAATCAGTTTACGCTGAGTGAGGCGCTTGAAAGGGTGGAGCGCAAATGATCACAAAACGGATTATTCCATGTCTTGATGTCAAAGAAGGACGCGTTGTCAAAGGAATTCAATTTCTCGAATTGAAGGATGCCGGTGATCCGGTTGAACTTGCCGAAGTGTACGACCGGGAAGGTGCGGATGAACTGGTCTTTCTTGATATCTCCGCCTCGCATGAAGGACGAAAAACGATGGTAGACGTCGTGGAGCAGGTTGCCGCGAAGCTTGCGATTCCGTTTACAGTCGGCGGCGGCATCAATCAGCTCAGTGATATGAAAACGATTCTGCGTGCCGGAGCAGACAAAGTGTCGGTGAACACGGCAGCTGTTCTCCGCCCTGAGCTGATTACAGAAGGAGCCGAATTTTTTGGTTCCCAATGCATCGTTCTTGCCATTGATGCCAAGTATGACAAAGAATCTGACACATATAAGGTCTACACGCACGGCGGCAGAAAGAAAACAGATTGGGATGTCACCGAGTGGGCAAAAGAAGGCGTCAAACGCGGGGCAGGAGAAATATTGCTGACAAGCATGGACTCTGACGGTGAGAAAAAAGGGTTTGACCACAGGCTGACAAAGCTTGTTTCTGAAGCTGTCCCCGTCCCTGTTATCGCTTCGGGAGGCGCGGGAAGCGCGCAGCATATGCTTGAGGCTTTTACAAAAGGGGAAGCCGACGCTGCGCTGGCCGCCTCAATTTTTCATTATAAAGAAACATCAATTAAAGAAGTGAAATCATACTTGAAAGAGTACGGGGTGAATGTGAGATGAAACAGGCAGATGAACTGCGTTTTAACGAGGACGGATTAATTCCTGCCATCGTGCAGGATGCGGCAAGCAAAGAAGTGCTGACACTTGCCTATATGAATAAGGAATCGTACGAAAAAACGCTGGAAACGAAGGAAACATGGTTTTACAGCCGCTCCCGCCAAGCGCTATGGCATAAAGGAGAAACCTCAGGGAACACGCAAGCCGTCAAAGGTATCCGGTATGACTGCGATCAAGACGCGCTGATCGTACTCGTAGAACCGTCAGGCCCGGCATGCCACACTGGCAGCTACAGCTGTTTTACAAAGGAACAAACAGAAGAACAGGCCGCGGGCCGATTCGGCATCATGAACGAACTGGAGCGGGTGATTGCGGAACGCCAAGCGGAAATGCCTGAAGGAGCTTACACCACGTACCTCTTCCGTGAAGGCGTCGATAAGATTTTGAAAAAAGTCGGAGAAGAAGCATCCGAAGTCATCATCGCCGCGAAAAATCGGGACCACGAGGAACTCAAATGGGAAGCGGCAGACCTGCTGTATCACCTGCTTGTCCTGCTCAGAGAACAAGCCTTGCCGCTGGATGATGTGCTTGATGTATTGAAAAAACGCCATTCTGAGAAATAAAAGGATTGGAGCTGCTCATATGTCAGCTCCTTTTTTATGTATTTGTTTCTGCAGAACCATTTGTCTTGTCCTAATAGAAGAAATGAAAAAACCAATCGAATTTCCTATTTAACAAAAATTTCCCATGATGTAACATGACTAAGAATGAAAATCCCAAATGGATATCAGGTCTTTAGGATTATTTTATACAAACCGGTCAGGATAGTGAGGAAAAGACATAGTATGAAAAAGCGGCTGCTAATTATTCGAAAATGAGGAGAGAATGGTGAACGAAAAAATTGATGAACTGAACAAAAAAGTTGGACGTTTGGAACTAGAACTGGAAAGTGTCAAAAGGGAGATCGCATATCTCGCTGCTGGCAAGAAAGAACAAACAGTAGTCAAAACGGAAGAGCACCCAAAAATCAACAAGGAAACCGAAGTTCCACAAAAGACACCGGCTCCGCGAAAAGAGAACCGCACTTTAGAAAACATGGCGGGAAATTGGCTTCCGAAGATCTTTATTTTTGTTTTTCTTCTTGGTATGATTTGGGCATTTGTGGCAGCTGCAGAAAAAGGCTGGATCAACGCATATATGAGGGTAGGGGCAGGACTTATTGTCTCTATTGTGCTATATGTTCTCGGTAGCAGGTCACATAAGAAAAATGCCAGTGTATTGGGCAGTTCATTATTGGCGGGCAGTAATATTGTCTATATTATTTCTTTGTTTGCGGGTAACATGCTGTACCAGATTATACCGACGCCGCTTACGATGATCCTTCTTGCTGCAGGCGTTGCGGGCGGTGTGTACATATCAAGAAAATACCGATCACAAACACTGATTGCGATTATCGTCGCAGGTGTTTACTTGTATCCTTTTTTATTTGGCGGGAAACAAGGAAATGAATACATCTTTTATGTATATGAGTCATTGGTTTTCGCAGGCTTAATATATGAGACAGTTAAACAAAAGTACAGCGTAGCATGGAATATAGCAAACTATGCTTTCATATTAGCGATTTTTGCTTTCTTATCATTTACAGATGCGCAGGTGACGGGTTGGACACTTGCTGTATTTATCCTACAGCAGGCGATTACGATCCTATCAGCCTTACGATCGAACAGCCAATTTAAAAAAGCTGTCTATCTCACAGCTGTTACAATCGGAGCTTTTGTCGTTTTTATTACAGGGGTTGTCCTGTACATGAAAAACGATACAGCCTTATACGCTTTTTATACTGCTGCATTTGTGTTTTACCTGTTGTTAAGCTTATGGAAAAGTAAAGAATTTGCCGAAATCAAACATACGTTTTTTCTCATTTCTATGATTTATTTTAATGTATTGGCAGCGGATGCATTAGCTGAAAATGTGAGCTTGCTGTACATCATATTCACCTTACAAGGAATCATCATGTGTTACGTGTCATACCGCAAAAAAAGCTGGTTGATCGGCATTGCCGGAGTGATTGTATTATTACAGGCAGCCTGCGGCCTCATACAATACCCGGCACGTTCATTACACGTTCTCAGCATTGTCTCTTGGCTGCTGCTGATCTGCTCACTATTTGGCGGCTATCTGTATTCGAAGAAAATACATTATAAACAAATCACAATCGTTATTTCGTCCGCTGTTTCATTGCTGCTGCTTGTATTCTTCAGCAAATTATCCATATGGATGTCGGATAGGATTGACGGCGTATCGGTAAACGTCGGAGTATCCCTGTCTTGGTTTATATTTGTCATTGTGATGTATGCTGTTTATTACGCAACCAAAGAACAGACATGGAACCGAATTGGGCTGATCTTTTTATTCATTACACTTGCCAAAATAATTTTAATAGATTCTGCTTCGATTGATATTGTTTGGAGAGCGGTCTTATTCATCTTGTTAGGGGTCATTGGCCTGTTTATATCAAGAGTATTTTATTCGAAAAAAGAGTAACAATCATGTCTGGTCAAGACTGCCGATAGAATGCGGCGGTCTTTTTTCAGTATGATTCTATATTGTAATACGGCTAGAACTAAATAATCATGTTGTAACAATCTATCAGTTAAACCCGTGGAGGTTCGTCATGAAAAAAATCATCTTGCTTTGCTTCTGCTTATTACTTACTCTGACAGGCGGATGCAGTATGAACAACAAAGAAAAAAACAACACAAAAGACAATAACGCAGAAGCCGTAAAACCAAAGGGCATGGATCCAAAAGACCTGCCGCAAGTTCCGGCATTTCAGGACGAGAAGACGAGAGAGTATATGGTGTCAACGAAAGAAGAGGAGCCAGGGTATTATTTGCTTGAGTCTAAGCTGAAAGGGTTTAGGATGTTGTTTCCGGAGGATGGACAGTACGCACCTGATCTTTCTAGTACAGGAGAAAATGAAGAAACAATAGTATTTGATAGTTTTAATAAAAAAACTAACATTCAATATGATGTTCAACTGGATTATCATCAAGACAAAAGTTTTGCAAATGACAAGGATATAATGATTGACATAGTAAGTGGAAGAAACAGCTATATAGGAAAATATGAAAAAAGGAAACAATCCGATAAAATTGTATATTCTGCGCAAAAGAAAAGTGTTTTTGATGATGCAGAGGAAAAGAAGTACTTTTCTTATAGATTTTTTGGTTATGTTAAATCAACAAAAGAGGATTATCTGGGGATAGAGTATTCGTTTCGATTTGCCTGCTATAGTGATGAAGAGGCTTGTTCATTAAAGAAAGATGAAGCGAGAAAAAAAGTTGAAAAAATAATAGACTCTATTACCTTTTTAATAGTTAAAAAAGGAGATATAGAGAGTGGAGAATAGGAATATATTGAAGACTTTAAGATAACCTAGAGCAAAATTATATAGAAGCCACTCTGAAAACTAAGGGAAGAACCGTATGATAAACGCCTCTTTTCGTTTTGTGAAAAAAGTAACGGGTATTTGGATGTGTATGAGGTGTTTTGCTAGATTTGTTAGTGAAAGGAGATCAAAACCAAGTCGGATTTCCTATTTATCCAAATTCCTCCATGATGTAACATAGAAAAGGATAAAATAATCACTTATTAACCAGGTCAATAGAATTATTTTTGGTTTGAAATAGAATTCTATTCTCACAAAACCCGTGGAGGTTCGTAATGAAAAAGATCATATGTATTTGCTTCAGCTTATTACTTGCCCTGACAGGAGGATGCAGTATGCATGACAATGATAAAAACACCACAAATGACAATAAAACAGAAGCCGTAAAACCAAAAGACATGGATTCAAAAGACCTGCCACAAGTTCCGGCGTTTCAAGATGAAAAAACGAGAGAGTACATGGTGTCAACGAAAGAAGAAGAGCCGGGGTATTATTTGCTTGAATCTAAGCTGAAAGGGTTTAGGATGTTGTTTCCGGAGGATGGGGAGTATCTCCCTGATTATTCTGCGTCAAATGGAGAAAATAGTGAATCGATTGGGTTTCAAAGCTATAATGAAAAATCAAATATTCTCTTAGATGCGCAAATAAGCTACTATAACAAATCTTCTTTTATTAATGATCCAGAGACAATGCTGGACCAAATTAGTAATGAGAATGGTTACAAAGGAAATTTTAAGAAGCAACAAACTGACGGAAAAGTAGTTTACGCAGCAACAAAAAAAAGCAATTTTAAAAACAGTGATCGTAAATATAATTTTTCCTATCGTTATTTTGGATATATAAAATCCAATGAAGAAGATTATTTGGGGATAGTATATTCTTTTATAGTCCGCTGTAAAAAAGATGATAAACCTTGTACTTTGGATGAAGCTCGAGCAAAAGAAAAAACTGATAAACTAATTAATTCTATAACCTTTTTAAGAAATAACAAGGAGGTTAGAGATGGAAAATAAGAATGTTTTCGCAAATGAAAATGTAAAGCTCCGTTTAATTAACTTAGAGTATGCCTATAAAGAAAAGTTTGCATCGAACAATCCGGAAAAAGTAAAAAAAGCCAAAGAAGAGTTTGAAACTGAAATACGGAGGATCTATAAAGAAGAAACTAACTCTGAGCTTCCTAAAGAAATAGAGATATATACTTCACACGAACTTATTCAAGAAAATAAGAACATAGATAAACGGATTAAAGATTCTGGTTATGATGGTACAGCGATTTATATAAAGGAAAAGAAAAATGATATAGAGCAGCTTCATATTATTTCTGAGGGGAGTGCTGATAACGCAGATTGGTCTTATAACTTCTTTGGTTTGTTTTTAGGTATTGATGATAACCAATACAGAGCTACGAGAGAATTTGTAAAGAATTCAAAGAAAAAAGCAGGTAACTCTGAGGAATTAAGAACATTTGCGCTAGGACATTCTCTTGCTAATAATAACCAAGTATTAGCTCAATTAATTGATGGGGAATTTGATGAAGTATATGGAGTGAATGGGGCACAAATAAGTATCGACCAACTTTTATTAGCTGATAGAAATTTGGTGGATTTTTTATTAAATAAATATGATCTTAGTCGTCAAGAGCTTAAAGAGCTTCCGCGAGAACAGCTAAAAAAAACAATCACCCAATATTACAATGACAAAGGCGTCACAGCAAACATCACCCAGCGTATTTCCAAAGATGACCCGCTTTATGGCGTCAGCGGAAAGGCTGATTTTATTACATTTGGCAATGTAAAGATGAAAGATACAAATACAGATGTCAAAGGAATCAGAAGCATTATAGATAAGATTCCTGATGAGGAAGTCCGCTCTATCCAAACTTTTTTACGGAAGTATTCGGAAGAATATAAAAAAGGTGGGTTAAACGGATTTGTCATGGCTTCGACTGGGATAGATGCAGAGCTTGTCGGCAGTATTATTAGTGCTGATGGAAATATGGCGAAAGGGAAAATAGTGAAAGACCGGTTTGGTGACATACAGGTAATGGTTAAAAATATCGGGGAAAAAATGCCGGCCTTTATCAAATTCTTTCATACTATCTTGAATAATAGCGGAACAGTTGTGGATCAGCTTGAAGAGAATGGGTACATTAATGATACGCAAAAGAAGAGTATCAAAAAACAGTTAAAAATAGTTAATAATAAGATAGGCGATATAGAAATTCAATATAAACAGTTAAAATACGCGCTTTCTACTAATAATGTAGTTGCAATTGTTTATTATGTCTGTGAGTTAATAGGTAGTGTTAATGAATTAAAAGATGCATTTGAAACACTCAACACAGAAACAAAAGACGCACTAAAACTCATCGTCGACGGCCACAGCATCGTTCAAATGCTCAACGCCTTGTCGAAGGAAAAAGGCTTCAGCTATAAAGGCTCAGATATTTATTTTACAGGCAAGAGCGGCTCGGGAGAAACAATTCAAGTCAATCTCTCATCCGCTGTCAGAATCTATCAAAACGGTATGAAAATCGTTGAAGATATGGAAGATGCGATTTCTCAGTACCAGAAGGTTTACAGTCAGGAAATAGATGAAGACTTCATAGACAAAAAACAGGCGATCACCACGGCGATTCATCATATGGAAGAAAACCCTTCGCATTATGCCTTCGACCTTCAATTCCGGCTTGCAGCTGGTTTCAGCCACACATTCGATAAATTGGAAAAAATCTCAGTTCATGAATCATTCCACACAGGAGCGCTTCCTGCTAATGATGGAATTGTTGCTGAATTAAAAAAACAGACAACAGAAAAAAGAGATTTTATCAAAAATATCCGCGAGAGTATTGAAAAGCTGTTTGAAAAAGAAGAAATGATTTCTCAGTTATTTGATTTTCAGCCTTAGGAGGAATTTGAAGAGTGACTTCCTTATTTTCAGAAAGTGAAACAGAAATTGTATCAACCACCTATATGTTTCTGACCAAAGATGAAATGAAGGGGAAAGCGGGCGCCCTCAATCAACCGATCAACGACTTTCTCAGCCTGACAAAGAAATTTGAGGCTTCATTAAAAGAGGAAATCAAGGGGCAAAAAGGGTTGATTGTAAAAAAAATAAAAGAAGAACTTGAGTCGAAAAGCGAAAAACGAAAAGCTGCCCTTCAGATGATAAAAGAAGAACATACCGCAAAAGTGGATCGGTACAAAATGATAATTGAAGACCTGCGGCAGCAGGATGTAACATTGACTTACAGAAAAAAGAAGCCAGTGAAAGATGTCTAACATAAAAAATCTCCTATTCAAACAATGAGTGGGAGATCTTTTATTTTCATCACGGCAAAAATATACTGAAAAAGTCTCTCGCCATTGATATGATTGAGAAAGAGTAAAAATCATCCTTTTGCTATGACTTTTCACCTTTCTGAACGCTGAAACAGGAGGAAAATATATGCCAACCCAGAAACAAAAATCTAAAAGTAAATTGAAACCCTTTTTTGCCTTAGTAAGACGGACCAACCCTTCTTATGGAAAGCTCGCCTTTGCGCTTGCCCTCAGTGTTGTAACCACGCTGGTCAGCCTGCTCATTCCATTATTAACGAAGCAGCTTGTCGATGGTTTTTCTATGTCAAATCTGTCAGGCACGCAAATCGGTTTGATCGCGCTGGTGTTTTTCGTTCAGGCGGGTTTAAGCGCTTATGCCACCTATGCGCTTAACTATAATGGACAAAAAATCATTTCCGGGCTGCGGGATTTATTATGGAAGAAATTAATTAAGCTTCCTGTCTCTTATTTCGATACAAATGCTTCCGGAGAAACAGTCAGCCGTGTAACGAACGATACGATGGTGGTCAAAGAATTGATTACAACCCATATCAGCGGATTTATTACAGGCATCATTTCTGTCATTGGATCATTGACAATCTTGTTTATTATGAACTGGAAGCTGACACTGCTTGTGTTAGTGGTCGTTCCGCTGGCCGCTCTTATTTTGGTGCCGATTGGAAGGAAAATGTTCTCCATTTCACGGGAAACGCAAGATGAAACGGCCCGTTTTACAGGCCTGCTGAATCAAATTCTCCCGGAAATCAGACTTGTTAAAGCTTCAAATGCGGAGGATGTCGAATATGGGCGCGGGAAAACGGGGATTTCGTCATTATTTAAGCTTGGCGTTCGTGAAGCTAAGGTTCAATCACTTGTCGGCCCGCTTATCTCACTCGTGTTAATGGCAGCCCTTGTCGCAGTCATCGGATATGGCGGCATGCAGGTATCTTCAGGCGAGCTCACGGCCGGAGCGCTCGTGGCTTTTATTTTATATTTGTTCCAAATTATTATGCCGATGGGCCAAATTACAACATTCTTTACACAGCTGCAAAAATCAATCGGTGCAACAGAACGAATGATTGAGATCTTGGCAGAGGAAGAGGAAGATACAGTGACGGGAAAACAAATCGAAAATGCGCATCTGCCTATCCAGCTTGATCGCGTGTCTTTTGGATATAAGCCCGATCAGCTGATCTTAAAAGAGATCAGCGCCGTCATTGAAGCAGGGAAAGTGACAGCGATCGTCGGTCCGAGCGGCGGGGGAAAAACGACGCTGTTTAAGCTGCTTGAACGCTTTTACTCTCCGACTGCAGGGGCTATTCGGCTGGGGGACGAGCCGATTGACACTTATTCGCTTGAATCGTGGCGGGAGCATATCGGATATGTATCACAGGAAAGCCCGTTAATGTCGGGGACAATCAGAGAAAATATTTGCTACGGGTTAGAACGAGATGTAACAGATGCTGAGATCGAAAAAGCCGCGGAGATGGCCTATGCGCTCAATTTCATAAAGGAGCTGCCGGATCAGCTTGATACAGAAGTGGGCGAACGCGGCGTCATGCTGTCAGGCGGACAAAGACAAAGAATCGCGATTGCGAGAGCGCTTCTCCGTAACCCAAGCATTCTTATGCTTGATGAAGCCACTTCAAGCCTTGACAGCCAATCTGAAAAGTCAGTTCAGCAGGCGCTTGAGGTGCTGATGGAGGGCCGCACAACAATTGTTATCGCTCACCGCCTATCTACCGTTGTAGACGCGGACCAGCTTTTGTTTGTTGAAAAAGGGGAAATTACCGGTCGTGGAACACACCATGAATTAATGGCTTCCCATGATCTTTATCGGGATTTTGCTGAACAGCAGCTGAAAATGAACGCGGATTTAGAAAACAAAGCCGGGTAAATTTTGGTCGAATCAGCCAATAAAAAAGAGGAGGGAATTTCCCAATCCTTCCTTTTGAACTATTGAGGGGCTTACGATTTATGGTATACTACTGACGGTAATATTGTATAAAACGGAGGGTAGTTGTGGGAAAACACACTTCTGAACATAAAAATCACGCACAAATTGTCCAGCTGCTTCAAGATGGACAATATTTTTTTCATAAAGGTTTGAAAGCGTATAAAGAGCGCAATCTGAAACGGGCAAGCAAACTGATTCAGCGCGCGGTTCATTTGGAGCCGGAGGATTCGGAGATGCTTTCACAGCTTGCGGTCATTTACTCGGAAATGGGCCAGTATCAAGAGTCGAACGATCTTCTTGACTATATCATGGCTAATCTGGAGGCCGAAATGCCGGAGTGCCATTACTTTAAAGCGAACAACTTTGCCCACCTGGGGCTCTTTCAAGAAGCTTATAAAGAAGCGGCCGCTTATTCTGATGCGGACCCGGACGGTGAATTCGCGGAAGAAAACGATAGTCTGCTTGATTTGCTCGATTTAGGAGACGATGGCATTGAGGATTCGTTGTATGATCAGGATGAACTGCTGATGAAACAGGATCGGGCAAAATCATTGCTGGAAAGCGGCCAGCTTGCTGAAGCGGTTGCGGCGCTTGAGGAAATCACAGCTGAATATCCGGAGCTTTGGTCAGCATACAACAATCTGGCGCTTGCCTATTTCTATTCCGGAAACGTTGTAAAAGCGAAGCAAACCGCGTATGAAGTGCTTTCTCATAATGAAGGAAATCTTCACGCCTTATGCAATCTTCTCGTTTTCTACTATTATGAAAGAGAAGATGAAAAAGTGGCGGAATTGAGTGAGCAGCTTTCTAATGTCTATCCAATGCTGTTGGAACAGCGTTATAAACTGGGTGCTACCTTGGCGCTTGTCGGCCGTTACGAGCTTGGGTATAAATGGCTCAAATCATTATATAAAACCGGCTTTGAAGGTGACGACACATTCTTTTACTGGCTCTCGTGCTCCGCTTATTTTACGGGGCATACCGACTTTGCCGAGACGATCTGGAGAAAAGTCGAGTCGCAATACCCCGGAGAAGACCGCCCTGCGCCTTGGGTTGAGCGAAGGGAAGCACTTCCTTCATCTGTAGAACAGCGTCTCGCAGCCTATTATATCAGCAGTACAAAGGGAGAAACGGAGCATCTTGAAGCGGTAATACGCTCAAAGAGAATTACCGCTCCTTTTGAAAATCACTTTGTAAAGCTGCTTTTGAATGGAGACTCTGTGGCAGCTGACGTTTCAGAGGATGCTCTGTTCGCCTATCAAACGGTCAAATTATTAGAGCAAGCTGAAAAAGAAGAGATGACAACAGAAGTCATGAGCTGTTGGGTTTTCCATGTCATCCAGCAAATCCGCGCAGCCGCTCCTTTGAAGAATAAGAAAGGCTGGGCGGCAGCGATCTGTTATATTTGGAAAGAAGCCCACGGCAAGCAAGACACGAAAAAAGACACAGCAGCCCGATTTGGCATCTCTCCGGCAACGTTGACGAAATATATGAAATATATTGATGATATTCTAGAATAGTATATTTTGAAGAGTCGATTTGTTTAATCGACTCTTTTTTTGTTTGATAGATTATATTAAGAAAATAATATCGACAGTTTTTTTACACGCTTAAGAAAAATGACAAATGATGTGTGGCTTGACATCTGTTTGAAACATAAATGTAATAAAATTTATCGCTAATTTGTCGAAACTTGATGGTATAATGATTCTCGTACATAAGGAATTAGTGTTTTTTACATATGATGTGAAATAAACGCTATACAACCAGAATAAGAGATGCACAGAATAATTAACCATAAACAACCATCATTCCTCGTAGAGTATGAGGAACGAAACTTGATGTTCAAAATACGATTCCAAATGAGGACAGGTTCACAGTAAAAGGGAGGATATAAAAAGTGAGAAAGAGTTTAATTACACTTGGTTTGGCTTCCGTCATCGGGACAAGCAGTTTTTTGATCCCATTTACAAGTAAAACTGCATCGGCGGAAACATTAGATGAAAAGAAACAAAAAATCGAAAGCAAGCAATCTGAGGTTGCTTCCAGCATTGAAGCGAAGGAAAAAGAATTAACTGAGCTTCAGGAAAATCAATCAAAGATTGAAAAAGAACTGCAAGACATTAACGCTAAGGCGCTTGATACAAGCAACAAGATCGAAGATAAAAAAGAAGAAAACGATAAAACAAAAGAAGAAATCAAAAAACTGAAAAAAGAGATTAAAGAAACAGAAGCACGCATCGAAAAACGCAATGAAATCCTGAAAAAACGCGTTCGTTCTTTACAGGAAAGCGGCGGATCTCAAGGATACATAGATGTTCTTTTAGGATCAACAAGCTTTGGTGACTTTATCTCTCGTGCGACTGCGGTTTCATCTATTGTGGACGCAGACAAAGATTTAATCAAACAGCAAGAGCAGGATAAAGCGAAGCTCGAAGATTCTGAAGCGGATTTGAATGACAAGCTGAAAGAAGTTCAAGCTGCATTGGCTAAATTAGAAACAATGCAAAAAGACCTTGATAAACAGCTTAATGAAAAAGACAAGCTTTTCGACGAAGCAAAAGCAAGCCAAAAGAAAACGGCTAAAGCGATTTCTGAATTAAAATCAGAGGCGTCTGAACTTGCAAATCAAAAAGCAAATACTGAAGCTGAACAAGCTCGCATCAAAAAAGAACAAGAAGCAGCTGCTGCTTTGATCAAAAAGCAGGAAGAAGCACAAAAAGCATCTGATGAAACACAAACAGATGACAGCCAAACGGCTACAACTGAATCAGCAAAAGCAAGCTCATCTGATGATTCTTCAGACAATTCTTCTAACGGTTCATCAAACAGTTCGTCTAACGGCTCATCTTCTAAGAAGAGCAGCGGCTCAAACAGTAATTCAGGCGGCACTGTTATCAGCAACTCCGGCGGAATTGAAGGCGCGATCAGCGTTGGTTCAAGCATTGTAGGACAATCTCCATACAAGTTTGGCGGCGGGCGCACTCAGTCTGATATCAACAATCGTATTTTTGACTGCTCATCATTCGTACGCTGGGCATACGCTTCTGCAGGTGTTAACCTTGGACCTGTTAGCGGAACGAGCACTGACACTTTAATTAATAAAGGAAGAGCTGTCAGCCCGTCAGAAATGAAGCGCGGAGACTTAGTTTTCTTTGACACATACAAAGTAAACGGTCACGTTGGGATTTATTTAGGAAACGGAACGTTCCTTAATGACAATTCTTCACATGGTGTTTCAATTGATTCTATGAATAACCCTTACTGGAAAAAATACTTCAATGGTAATGTAAGACGTGTTGTTCAATAATAAATAAGACAAGGGCCTTCTATGGACAGAAGGCTCTTTCTTTAATATATACATACCCTTTTGAAATACATTTAATCGCGTTTCAAAAAAAATGAGCAAAAAAATAGCGTATCACCATGAGATTTTATAGGATATGGGTAAGGAATACGTTTGATGGGGATTCTTATCTTATAAGAAAGAGCCCAAACTTGAAAAGATGGTTTAAGGAGTGAATAGTGTGTCAGAAGAAAAAATTTATGACGTGATTATAATCGGCGCGGGCCCTGCTGGGATGACGGCCGCTGTATACACATCGAGAGCAAATTTATCGACATTAATGATTGAAAGAGGAATTCCCGGCGGACAAATGGCCAATACGGAAGATGTAGAAAACTATCCTGGATTCGAAAGTATCCTTGGGCCTGAGCTTTCTAACAAAATGTTTGAACACGCGAAAAAATTCGGCGCCGAATACGCTTATGGCGATATTAAAGAAGTCGTTGACGGCAAAGAGTACAAAGTAATTAAAGCTGGTTCAAAAGAATATAAAGCGCGTGCTGTCATTATTGCTGCAGGTGCGGAGTATAAAAAAATCGGTGTGCCTGGCGAGAAGGAATTAGGCGGACGCGGTGTATCTTATTGTGCGGTATGTGACGGGGCTTTCTTTAAAGGCAAAGAGCTTGTTGTTGTCGGCGGCGGAGATTCTGCGGTTGAAGAAGGTGTGTACCTGACACGTTTCGCTTCCAAAGTAACGATCGTTCATAGACGTGATAAACTCCGTGCGCAAAGCATTCTTCAAGCGAGAGCATTTGATAATGAAAAAGTTGACTTCCTATGGAACAAAACCGTGAAAGAAATTCATGAGGAAAACGGCAAAGTCGGTAACGTAACGCTTGTCGATACGGTAACCGGTGAAGAAAGTGAATTCAAAACAGATGGCGTATTCATTTACATCGGGATGCTTCCTCTATCTAAACCGTTTGAAAACCTGGGCATTACGAATGAAGAAGGCTACATCGAAACAAACGACCGCATGGAAACTAAGGTTGAAGGGATTTTCGCTGCCGGAGACATTCGCGAAAAATCACTGCGCCAAATCGTAACGGCTACAGGAGACGGAAGCATTGCGGCACAAAGCGTTCAGCATTATGTCGAAGAGCTTCAAGAAACGCTGAAAACCTTAAAATAAAAAGGGCTGTCATACGAGTTTCACATTACGTTACTGGGTTTTAATTCCGCTGTAACACATGTGTAATGCTTTTCGGTTATGATTAATAAAGTAATTGACCCCCTTTTTATAATGAATACACTTTTTTGGCACGGATTCTCCAGTTATCCGTGTCCTTTTTTTGTCCAAAAATAAAAGATGAATGCCGATTACAGCAAAATCATCTGAATTAACGAAAGAATATGCTGTAAAATAGAAGAAAAGATTGTCAATGTCTCTTCATTGTGGGAGGCATCTTGAAGCGGTATAATAAAGAGACGATGACAGGACGAAGGTTAGGTGACGTACTTGCAAAGAGTGACAAATTGTGTGCTTCAGACGGATGACAAAGTTCTTCTGCTGCAAAAGCCGAGACGCGGCTGGTGGGTCGCGCCGGGCGGCAAGATGGAGAGCGGAGAATCAGTCAGAGACTCCGTCATCAGAGAGTACAGAGAAGAGACTGGTATCTATATCATAAATCCTCAATTAAAAGGCGTTTTTACCTTTATTATTAAAGACGGTGACCACATTGTCTCCGAGTGGATGATGTTTACGTTTGTCGCTGATTCTTATACAGGACAAAATGTATCAGAATCCGAGGAAGGCAAGCTGCAGTGGCATGATGTCAATGACATTCAGAGCCTGCCTATGGCCCCTGGAGACGGCCATATCCTTGATTTTATGATGAAGGGACAAGGGCTGCTGCACGGCACATTTACGTATACACCGGACTTTGAGCTGCTCAGTTATCGTTTAGACCCGCAGCATATCAAATAGAAAGACAAGTCAGGGGGGAGAAAGATGAGTGTTAGTGAATCACATGATATTCAGCTTGTCATTATAACCGGAATGTCGGGAGCGGGGAAAACTGTCGCCATTCAAAGCTTTGAAGATCTCGGCTATTTCTGCGTCGATAATCTTCCGCCTTCATTGCTTCCGAAGTTTTTAGAGCTGATGAAGGAATCAAATTCGAAAATGAGCAAAGTTGCGCTCGTGATGGATCTGCGCGGCCGCGAATTTTTTGACAGGCTGATTGAAGCGCTGGATGAAATGGCCGAGAATCCGTGGATCACACCGCGAATTTTATTCCTGGACGCGAAGGATTCCATTCTCGTCACGAGATATAAAGAAACGAGACGCTCGCATCCGCTGGCAGCGACTGGCCTGCCGCTTGAAGGCATTGCGCTGGAACGAGAGCTGCTTGAGGAATTAAAAGGCCGTTCTCAAATCATTTACGATACATCTGACATGAAGCCGCGTGATTTACGCGAAAAAATTGTAAAGCACTTTGCCTCAAACCAAGGAGAGACATTTACCGTAAATGTGATGTCATTTGGTTTTAAATACGGTATCCCGATTGACGCAGATCTCGTCTTTGATGTCAGATTTTTGCCGAATCCGTACTATATCGAAAGCATGCGGCCGCTGACTGGCAAGGATGAAGAGGTTTCCTCTTACGTCATGAAGTGGAATGAAACGCAAAAGTTCAATGAGAAATTAATTGATCTGCTGAGCTTTATGCTTCCATCTTACAAAAGAGAAGGAAAAAGCCAGGTCGTCATTGCGATCGGCTGCACAGGGGGCCAGCACCGCTCTGTGACACTTGCCGAGAATCTAGCTGATTATTTCAAAAAGGATTACTATACTCATGTTACTCACCGGGACATTGAAAAGAGAAGCCGGAAATAAGATGGGACAAAAACCGAAAATCGCAATCTTTGGCGGCGGTACGGGACTTTCTGTATTGCTTCGGGGCCTAAAACATAAACCCGTTGACATCACGGCCATTGTAACAGTTGCCGATGATGGGGGAAGCTCTGGCCGTCTGCGGAATGAACTGAAAATTCCGCCTCCCGGAGACATCAGAAATGTGCTTGCCGCTTTATCCGATGTGGAGCCGCTTGTTGAAGATCTTTTTCAGCACCGCTTCAATAAAGGGAATGACTTAACAGGCCATTCTCTCGGGAATTTGATTTTGGCAGCGATGACAAATATAACCGGTGATTTTTTTCACGCTGTCACAGAAATGAGCAAGGTGCTGAATGTAAGAGGGAAGGTTTTGCCGGCTGCAAATACCAGTGTTGTTTTGCATGCTGAGATGGAAGACGGCCGCGTGGTCTCAGGCGAGTCAACGATTCCAGAATACGGACAGCGCATTAAGCGTGTTTTTCTCACGCCTGAACAGATTGACCCGCTGCCGGAAACGATAGACGTGATCAGGGAAGCGGATTTGATTATTATTGGCCCGGGAAGCCTCTATACAAGCATTCTTCCCAATTTGCTCGTCCCAAAAATCGGGGAAGAAGTGATAAAGGCGCCGGCGAAAAAAGTATACATTTGCAACGTCATGACTCAGCCCGGTGAAACGCTCCATTACACCGCTGCTGATCATGTGAAAGCGCTAAATCAGCATATGGGCTGCGGTTTTATTGATACGATATTAGTGAACAGTGAAGACATTCCCGACGAAATAAAGCGTAAGTACGAAATGGAATCCGCACGTCCTGTTGATTTTGATATCGATGAGCTGAAAGCGATGGGGCTTGAAGTCATCAGAGACCAAATCGTAACGTATAAAAATGACGTAATTCGTCACGATACACATAAAGTGGCCTCTCTTCTTGTTGATTTACTGAAAGAATGAAGCCTTGAAATGAGGTGGCTATATGTCATTTGCATCAGAAACAAAAAAAGAATTAACCAATCTGGAAGTGAAAGACTGCTGCATTAACGCCGAGCTGTCTGCACTCATCCGGATGAATGGAGCTTTATCATTTACAAACCGCCATCTCGTACTCGATGTTCAAACCGAAAACGCGGCGATTGCCCGCCGCATCTATACATTGCTGAAAAAACAATATGACGTGTCGGTCGAGCTGCTGGTCAGAAAGAAAATGCGGCTGAAAAAGAACAACGTCTATATTGTGCGTTTTTCAGAAAATGCAAAAGCGATCTTAGAGGATTTAAAAATACTCGGGGAGAATTTTGTGTTTGAACGAAGTATTTCGAAAGAGCTGGTCAAAAAGAGATGCTGCAAGCGTTCTTATATGAGAGGAGCATTTTTGGCAGGAGGTTCGGTCAATAACCCGGAAACCTCCTCATATCATTTAGAAATCTTCTCTCTTTATAAGGAGCATAACGATTCATTATGTGACCTGTTAAATGAGTTTCAGTTAAACAGCAAAACGCTTGAACGGAAAAAAGGCTACATCACCTATTTAAAAGAGGCTGAAAAGATTACAGAGTTTCTGAACGTAATCGGCGCTCACAACTCGCTTCTGCGATTTGAGGATGTCAGAATCGTCCGGGACATGAGAAATTCGGTCAACCGCCTCGTCAATTGTGAAACAGCCAACTTAAACAAAACGATCGGCGCTTCGCTGAGACAGGTGGAAAATATTAAATACATCGATGAAAGAATCGGCCTGGAGGCGCTTCCTGAAAAACTTCGGGAAATCGCGCAGCTGCGGATTGATTATCAGGAAGTGACGCTGAAAGAGCTGGGGGAAATGGTAGCAAGCGGGAAAATCAGCAAATCAGGGATCAATCACAGGCTGAGAAAACTTGACGAAATCGCAGAACAGCTGCGGACAGGGCAAACCGTCACTTTAAAATAACCGTAAAGAAAAGGGGAGATCTTATGGTTCAACAGAAAGTGGAAGTTCGATTAAAGACAGGACTGCAAGCACGTCCTGCTGCTTTGTTTGTACAAGAAGCAAACCGGTTTACGTCAGATGTGTTTCTTGAGAAGGATGGGAAAAAAGTAAACGCCAAAAGCATCATGGGGCTGATGAGCCTGGCGGTAAGCACAGGCACTGAGGTTACCTTGATTGCCCAGGGAGAAGATGAACAAGAGGCGCTGGAGAAGCTGGCTGCTTACGTTCAAGAAGAAGTTTAGGTGATAAAAATGAGTGACTTTCTAAAAGACTGCTTTCAGAAAATCGGCTGGGAGAAAGACCATGTCAGCTTCGGCGATCTTCCCCTTTTTCTCAAAGCAATGGCATACCGTTTTCCATTTGAAAACCGCGCCGTACTTGCAAAAGAGAATTATAGGGTAACAAAAGAAGATCTATGGCGCCGTCTGGTCAAAGAACAGCACGGCGGCCTATGCTACGATTTAAATGGTTTCCTTTATTTTGTCTTGCGTGAGGCCGGGTTTCATGTGAAGCTCATTCGAGGAACGGTTTATGCAGGCAATCAAGAGGGATGGGCGCTAGAAGGGACGCATGCTGCTGTATTGCTGTCTGCGGAAAACGGCGATTACCTCGCTGATATTGGTTTCGGCATCAACCTGGCGCTTCAGCCGATACCGATTTCCGGAGAAACGGTACAGTCACCAGTCGGGTCATTCCGAATCAAAAAAGAAGAGACAGAAATGGGCAGCCATGTGCTGCTGATGGACAAAGGAGAAGGCTGGCAAATTGGGTACGCCTTTACCCTTGAAGAGAGCGATCTCTGTGATTTAGATAACATGAAGGACATGATTCACTCTCATGAAAAATCTCCTTTTAACAAATCACCGCTTGCCTCAAAGCTGACACCGAGCGGAAGGATGGTCATGTCAGACCGCCATTTCACGATTCATGAAAACGGCGGTGACATTCAAAAAAGGGATATCGGCCCTTCAGAATTTGAAGAGAAATTAAATACTCATTTTTTGTAACGTAAAAAAGCTTGCAGGTTATCTGCAAGCTTTTTTTGTGAACAAAGAAGATAGTTGTGACCTATCAGGAACAAGTATTAATAGCCATATCAAAAGCATCCTCGGGAATATATATTTTACCGTTGTCAATCTTATAAGGAATTTGATTTTCTTTAAAGCATTTTTTGTTATTTTCTGTTACTGTATCTCCCCATTCAGTGAATTTACCTGTGTAATTTTTTTCACAACCAGAAATTATACAGAGGACAGAAATTAACATTAACATTTTTTTCAAATTAATCACCCTCTCACAGTTTATTTCAACTATATCAAAAAATACCTTTTGTGAAAATAATTGTTGATAATACACTTTTGATATGATAAAATTTTACATGTTATTACATTATTTGGAGGTTTAATTTGTGAAAAAGAGTATAATTCTGTTATCAAGTGTAGTAATTTCAGCAACAATTTTTACTTCATCAACGGCTTTAGCCAAAGAATATTCACCAGATAAACTACAATATTCAAAGACCGAACACACAAAAAAGAATAAATTATATTTAACTGAACAGGAACTCAGAAATACGGACTTCAATATGTTAAGTAAAGTAAATGATCAACTAGAAAAAAAGATTGCTAACAAGAATTATACAGAAGAAGAACTTAATCAAATTGCTGCTAAAGCAATTCAGCAAGCAATTCAAAATAAATCAACTTCTTTTTCAGCTATGGATTACAGTATTCCCGGTTTTGGAGCTTTAACTGATGCAGAGATTCGTTTAGCAAAAAGTAATCCGCTTGAATTTGTGAAGTATGGTAATGCTGCACAAGAAGCTAAAGCGGAAGCGGAAAAATATTATGGTAAAGAACAACTTGGGAAAGGAAATGGAGATGCATTTCGCCATAGTTATTGGAATGCACGTCTAGTACAATCGTTTGGCGGAGGACCAAGCCATGGGTATAATAGAGCAAAAGTATGGGCAACGGCACATGAATCAAAGTCTTCAGGTTTAGATAAACAGATGGATCTTATGAACAATGAAACTGGGAGATTTCTTGCTACTGAAAACTATTATACATATAGTAGCGTAAAATATAGCAGTGTCTTAAGAAGTATGGTTAAACAAGGTAGTCTAGTAAGGATCGTGAATGGTAAGTTAGTAGCTACTAACGGTACTACAGGAAAATAGTTTTTATTTTGGTTTTGTTAGAATATTTTATAGACTTTTTCGCTTGTTGATTATATCCATTTGTTTGGATTTAGTCACAAGCTTTTTTATTATAAAAAGCACATAACTTAACCAAAGGCAATAAAAAAATCATATGAATTTTTTATTAATTGAAAAAGAGAACTTACTAAAAACTCTCAACTATATTATATATTTCGGTTAAAATATCACTTTATTGGCTTTTACAACTTTACCTATTTTGACTGCTTTCTATAGACAATCGCTTGGTTTCCCTTATGCTATAATAATTTTGGAATCTTCTAGAAAAATCATCGTGATGTACATATAAGGGGGATCAACGTGTATCAGATTTTGCTTGTGGAAGATGATGAGCGGATTGCTTCTTTGCTGGGCGGTCATCTTCAAAAATACGGATATGAAGTAAAAATTGCTGAACAGCTGAATGATATAAAATTGGAATTTGCAGAAATGAAGCCTGATCTTGTCCTGCTTGACATCAACCTGCCTTTTTTTGACGGGTTTTATTGGTGCAGGCAAATACGTACGATTTCTAATGCGCCGATTATCTTTATATCAGCACGGACCGATGAGCTGAATCAGGTAATGGCGATTGAAAATGGCGGCGATGATTATATCACAAAGCCGTTCCATCTAGAGGTAGTGATGGCCAAAATCAAAAGCGTCCTGCGCCGCACATATGGTGAATATTCGCCCTCTTTGCCGCAGGAATCAAGAATAGTGGAACTTGGCGGGCTGACGATTTATCCTGATCAGAATGAAGCGGAGTGGAACAGTGTCCGGATTTTGTTTTCCAAAAAAGAATTCCAGCTTCTCTCGATTTTTGTGAGGGAGCATAAAAAAATTGTCTCCCGTGATGTGCTATTGGAGGCGTTATGGGATGACGTTGATTTTGTCGATGACAACACGTTAACGGTCAATGTCAACCGGCTGCGGAGAAAACTGGAGAATGCCGGACTGAAAGATTGTATTTCAACAATCAGAGGACAGGGCTATCAATTTCAAGTCAATCGGAAGGATGAAGCGGAGTGTTAAAGACGTATCTCATCGACCGTTTCGCCATTATACTATTTTCATTATTAGGGATAGGGGCCAGCATGCTGATTGCGTATTTAAGCATCATAGAGAGCGGCGCAGAACCATCTAAAGAAAATATGGTGTATATATGGATTTTGCCTGGTGTTCTTTTAGCTGCCGGTTTTGCAGCTGATTACGTTCGGCAATATTCCTTTCTCACCTATGTCAAAAAGCTTGCAGAGCAAGCGTCTGCTGCAAATGACATCGGACAGTCTTTGAAAGCCCGAAAGCCAAGAACAGGAGAGCAAGCGCTTTGGACGAAAATGATCAACGCGCTCGGGCAGCAATACGAAAGCAGGCTCTCACAATATATCAATCAGCAAAAGCAGCATTATACCTTCACCAATCAATGGGTCCACCATATGAAAACACCGGTATCCGTCATTTCCTTAATGATTCAGGAAGGAAAAAGCGGAACCGCACCCTCTTTTCCGACGTTTTTAGAGGAGCTGGAGGATGAGAATGAGAGATTTCGCCACGGTCTTGATATGATGCTGCAAACGGCCAGGCTGGAGGAATTCGCCTTTGATGTAAAGCCGCAAACCTTTGATTTGGCCGAAATGGTTCGTTCACTGATCAATCAGGAAAAACGTCAGTTTATTAAACGGCGCCTTTTTCCAACATTACATGTGCCGCCAAATGCCGTTCAGATTTCCAGTGATCAAAAGTGGCTTTCCTTTGTTGTCGAGCAAATCCTTTTCAACGCTTTAAAATATTCAAAGCAAGGTGTTGGAGACCCTATTACAATCCAGATTGAAACACAGGGACATGAGACACGATTGTCGGTTGCCGACGAAGGAATCGGCATACCGCCGCAGGATCTGCCGCGGATTTTTGACGCGTTTTTTACCGGAGAAAACGGACGAACCATGAAAGAGGCAACTGGAATGGGCCTTTATTTAGCAAAACAGGTGTGCAGCCGTCTCGGCCATAAGCTGTATGCGGAATCAAAAGAAGGGGCTGGCACTGTGATGACCATCGTGTTTTCAAGTGACACCCTCGTGAATGTGACAGCATTGTAAGGTTGGGGAGCGGAATTGCAAGAAAGTTCGATGGGAGGATGCTGACTTCCTTTTTATAATAAAGAAAAAGGAGGAGCAGAACATGAACGTGTTGCAAACAACGAACCTATCGAAAACGTACTATTCAAATAAAGGGACAATCTCATATCAAGCGCTCAGCGGCTTTGATCTCAGTGTGGCAAAAGGAGAATTTGTCGGGATTATGGGGCCGTCTGGAAGCGGAAAAACCACGCTCCTGAATTTGCTGGCTACCATTGATAAGCCGACGCAGGGCGAGATGATGATCAACGGCATTCAGCCGAAAACATTAAAGGATCAGGACTTAGCTATGTTTCGCAGAAGAGAACTAGGCTTTGTCTTTCAGGACTTTAATCTACTCGATACGCTGACGATACGTGAAAATATTCTCTTGCCGCTCGCATTGGATAAGGTAAAGCTGAAAGAAATGGAAGCCCGTTTGGATGAACTGGCGGATACGCTGCAAATCAAGCATATTCTTGACCACCGGACATACGAGGTGTCGGGCGGGCAGCAGCAGCGGGCAGCTTGTGCCAGAGCGATTATTCACAATCCGGCCCTCATTCTTGCAGATGAACCGACAGGAAACCTCGACTCAAAATCGGCAAAGCAAGTGATGAACACGCTGGCTCAGCTGAATGAAGAAAAGGAAGCGACGATTTTATTGGTTACGCATGATGCCACAGCGGCAAGCTTCTGTAAACGGATTGTGTTTATTAAAGACGGACGTTTTTTTTCAGAGATTCACAGAGGAACAAACAGGCAGGTGTTTTATCAAAGTATATTGGATACCTTGAGTGTGTTGGGAGGCGATTTTCATGAATTTGAGAACCATCGCCCGTAAAAACATTCTTGGGAATCTGCAACGATATGTCGCCTACTTTTTAAGCTGTGTGTTTGCCGTTTCAGTGTTTTTTGTCTTCACATCTTTTATTTTTCATCCTGATGTCAATGAAGACAATATATATGGCGGAAGCCTTGTCAAAACATGCTTGAGTGCAGCTCTTGTCGTCATCATTGTGTTTTGTATATTTTTCATCACATATTCCAATTCGGCTTTTTTGCAGGCAAGAAAGAAAGAGTTTGGCCTGCTGACGCTGTTTGGGACATCAAAGCAGCAGCTTCGCAAGATGATTTATTATGAGCAATCACTCATTGCTCTTGCAGCGATTGCGGCCGGCATTGGAGCAGGTCTTTTATTTTCAAAACTGTTTTTTATGATCATGACATGGATGCTCAGCGTGAAGGTGCCGATTTCGTTTGCCATTGTACCGAAAGCGTTTGTGATGACAGCTGTCGGCTTTCTCATCCTGTTTCAGACGCTGCTCATTTTATCACTGGGGCGGATTCGGAAGCTGGAAATCATTGAACTGATTAAATCGGCCCAAAAGCCGAAAAGCCTGCCGGTCTATTCGAAATGGCTCACTGTGCTGTCTTTGCTTTGTCTTGGCAGCGGTTATTACTTATCTGCAACAGCCAATGCGATCGATATGATGTTTCGTGTCTTTCCAATTTTGATTTTAGTATTAATCGGGACGTATTTCTTTTTTACCCAAAGCAGTGTGGCGTTCTTCCGCATGCTGTACAGAAAGAAAAACAGCTTCTATAAAGGCACGAATATCATTGTGCGTTCCAACATGATATTCAGGCTGAAGGATCATGCACGCATGCTGTTTTTAACCTCTGTCATTACGGCGGTCATACTCACAGCTACAGGTGTCATCTATATGTTTTATTCCGATTTACAAACGCAGGAGGAGCAAAGCATTCCTCAGTCTGTTTCCTGGGTGGAAAAAGACGCGTCGCGATTTCAGGTCATGAAGCCTGAGACGGCTGAGCATACATTGAAAAAAGCTCATGCTGTTATCAAATATAAGGTGGATACAACAGGGATTCCGGTCACTTTCCAATCAGATTTGCCGTATGGAAACAAGAAAACAGAAACGGAAGCCTTGCTGATTCCAGCAAATATCTATAATCTAGTCGCAAAGGAAAAAGGGCTTCCAGTTATTCATTTACAAGAAAATGAAGCATTTATTAATGTTCCTTTTCAAATGATGGTGAAAGACACATTTGGAGAAGGGGAAACAGCGGCATTTCATATGAAGTCAGGAAAAACACTTTCCTACACAATGAAAAAGCAGCAAAACAAAGGGATATTGATGTCAGTCGATGGAGTCAGCCGTTTATTGGTCGTCAGCGAAAAGAGCTTTGACAGTCTGTCACAGAATGTGCCGCTGAAGGAACAGATGAGAGTGGTAGGTTATGAGCTTGAGAATTGGCAGGAGACGGTGGATGTCTCTGAAAAGCTTGAAAACATGGTGCCGAAAGAACATACATCTGATTTTCAAACGCGTGCTCCAAGCTATCAAATCGTGAAGCAGGGAGTTGCATTAATGCTGTTTATTGGTCTGTTTGTCAGCGTGCTGTTTTTTATCGTGCAAGGAAGCATGCTGTATTTGCGGATGTTTACAGAAATAGAAGATACAAGAGTGCAAGTTTTAGCATTAAAGAGAATGGGAATTACGGACAGAGAGATTCACTCGATCCTTGGAAAACAAATTGGATTTTTGTTCTTCATCCCATTTATTGCGGGCACAATTCACGCCGGCTTTGCGTATGCTGCGTTAAGCAATATGCTGAATTCCAACTTATTTTTTGAGGCAGTAATTGTCATCTTCATTTATTTTGTGTTCCAGGCTGTTTATTATATCGTTACCCGCCATATTTATAAGCGTGCTGTTCTTCAGCGTATGTAATATAAAATCCGGTCTGTATCAGACCGGATTTTTGATTTATTGAAATTCTCTTGTGAGATTTTTCGGTGTTTGTCCTTGAATGGCTGCGATCATATTTTCGGCAGCCTGTTTGCACATGTTGAAGCGCACTTTAGCTGTTGCTGAACCAATGTGAGGAAGCAACGTGACATTATCCAACTGTAAGAGCGGGTTATCTTGGGTAACAGGCTCTTTTTCGTATACGTCTAAGCCGGCTCCTCTGATCCAGCCTTCCTGAAGGGCGCGAATCAGCGCTTTTTCATCAACTGTCTTTCCCCGGGAAATATTGACGAAAATTGCTGAATCCTTCATCATCTTAAATTCACGTTCGCCTATCATATGGTACGTTTCATCTGTTAGCGGCGTAATGAGCAGAATAAAATCAGATTGCTCCAGCAATGTATCAAGCTCAGCGTACTTAACGCCGATGCTGTCTTCCGTTTCTTGTTTGCGATGGCGGTTATGATAAAGCACTTCCATATCAAAACCAAATTTGGCGCGTCTCGCTGCTTGTTCGCCAATTCTACCCATGCCGATAATGCCTAACGTTTGATGATGAACGTCAATGCCGAAAAGCGCTTCCTCTTCAACGGTTCCCCATTTTCCCGCTCTGACAAAACGGTCCAGTTCGGCAACACGTCTGGCAGAAGACAGAATCAAAGAAAAGGCCAGATCTGCTACTGTGTCATCCAGTGTATAAGGTGTATGAGTGCCGACGACGCCTCTTTCTTTCATTGCTTCTATATCGAAGTTATCGTAGCCTACTGATTGGTTGCTGACCACTTTGAGCTTTGGCGCGTGTTCCAGCAATTCACGATTGATTGACGGTCCGGACGTTCCTGACGTTAAAAGCCCTTCCGCATCTTTTAATTTCTCAAATAGCACATCACTCGGAAGCGTATCCTCCTGCCATACTTCATAACGGCAATGTTCACCGATGAATGCTTCAATCTCTTCAGGAATCGGTTTTGTGATAAATACAAATGGTTTCAACAAGGCTCCCCCTTTATTGCTGTTGTCCATTTTATTATATCGGAAATAAATAGATGTTAAAAATATGGCTGTGTCCATTTTAATTTCTGGTTCTTTTGAACTTAAAATGGAGATCGGACAGCTAAATCCGCTTAAAAAAGTTTTTTAATTATCAGAATTCACCTATATTTTTTGTCAGACAAATCATCAATATCGAGTTGGAGCCAGATTATAGGATTCAATAAATATAAATTTTATTATCTTTGAAAGATATAAATGTTTATGTTTTGATTCTACAGTCCAATTATAGTGTCTTTTTTTGAAAGCCTTTTCGCGGTGTATTCCTATGCTATAATTCCTTACTGTAAGCTGGGGAAGAAGGCTTGCAAAATTATATGGATGGGAGATGAATCAAATGGTTTCTTTAACATCAATTTTGGAACACAATCAGCGGTTTGTCAGAGAGAAGAAGTATGAACCGTACAAAACGACTAAGTTTCCTTCAAAAAAGCTCGTCATTGTCACCTGTATGGATACAAGGCTTACAGAACTTCTTCCGCAAGCAATGGGGCTTAAAAACGGTGATGCTAAAATTGTAAAAAACGCGGGAGCCATCGTTTCTCACCCATTTGGAAGCGTGATGCGAAGCATACTGGTCGCGATTTATGAATTGCAGGCTGAAGAGGTGTGCATTGTCGGCCATCATGAATGCGGAATGTCAGGACTGAATGCTTCCTCAATTCTTGAGAAAGCAAAGGAACGCGGAGTAGAGGATAGCTGCCTGAATTTGCTGACGAGCGCCGGACTTGATTTGAAAACGTGGCTGACCGGTTTTCACAGCGTGGAAGAAAGCGTTTCCCACAGTGTGAATCTGATCAAGAACCATCCGTTGCTACCGAAAAAGGTGCCGGTACACGGGCTTGTCATTCATCCTGAAACAGGAAAACTAGATGTGGTCATTAACGGTTATGAAACTGAGCTCATAAACACACATTTATAAGGGAGGTTATAGCAAAATATGCGATTCTCAGGGAGATTCAAGGGATACAATTTGCAGAAATTTCAGAAAGATTTAATTGCAGGTATCGTAGTAGGTGTCGTGGCAATTCCATTAGGGATGGCGTTTGCCATTGCCTCGGGAGTCGAGCCTGAATATGGGCTGTACACTGTTGTTATAGCTGGGATTTGTATTTCTTTGTTTGGAGGATCCAAATATCAAATTGGCGGTCCGACGGGCGCCTTTGTCCCAATTTTATTCGGCATTATCATGCAGTATGGCTTGGAAAATCTGCTGATTGCGGGGTTTATGGCAGGAGTGATGCTGGTGCTGTTCGGGCTGTTTAAGCTCGGAAAAATAATGAAATTCGTGCCGAAACCCGTTATCGTCGGTTTTACAGCCGGAATTGCCGTGCTGATCTTTACGGAACAAATCGCTAATTTTCTCGGATTGAGAAATGTTGAAAAACATGAGAACTTTCATCACAACATGTTTGAAATTGTGCAGCAGCTCGGCACCTTTAACGTGTATGCCATTTTGACAGCTGTGATCGGGCTCGTCATTTTGCTTGTATCCGCCAAGGTGATGCCTAAAGTGCCGGGCGCTTTGTTGGCGCTTCTTATTTCCACAGTGGTCGCGGTTGTCTTTTTCCCTGACCGCATGGCAACAATCGGGTCAACTTATGGAGAAATCCCCCGCCATTTGCCTGAATTTCAGTTTCCTGAGCTTACTCTGGATAAAATGGTCATGATGTTTCCGGCAGCGCTTGTCATCGCGCTTCTTGGAGGACTTGAGTCGATTTTGTCGGCAATGGTCGCTGATAACATGAAGGGCTCAAAGCATGACAGCAACAAAGAGCTTGTCGGCCAGGGGATTGCGAATATGGCAGCGCCCTTGTTTGGCGGAATCCCGGCTACAGGAGCGATTGCAAGAACGGCGACCAATATAAAAAACGGAGCGGTTTCCCCTGTTTCCGGCGTCGTTCACGGTGTAGTCGTTCTCCTTGTCCTGCTTGTATTCGCGCCTTATGCCTCCCATGTGCCGCTTGCCAGTATGGCACCAATTCTCATGGTAGTCGCGTGGAATATGAGTGAGCGCAAGGAAGTCGCAAATATGCTGAGACTGAAAAACGCTGATTCCTTTATTTTGGCGGCGACCTTCGCCCTCACGGTTCTGTTTGACTTAATCATCGGTGTGGCAACCGGATTGCTGCTTGCATTCGTGTTCTTTATCAGAAGAATGAGCGAAGCGACCCGCATCCACAATCAGGAATCGCATCCTGTTCTGGCGAAGAGAGAAGATCCATCTGTCAGCATGTATGCAATAGAAGGGCCGCTGTTTTTCGGATCAATTGATTCCCTTGAATCGTCATTGCTGGAGCATGTACAGAAAAAACCGAAAACCCTCATCCTGCTCATGAATAAGGTGCACTATATGGATACGTCAGCTGAAGCGGTGCTAGGGAACATTATGAATCGAATTAAGCGCCACAATGGAAAGCTGATGATTGTAGGATTACAATCGCAGCCGAAGGAGCTGCTGCATAAAACAGGCCTTTTTCACAAAATAGGAAAACAGCATTTCTTTGATCACCATGATGAAATCACAGGTTAAAAAAAGCGGCCATTGCGGCCGCTTTTTTTATGCATGCTCAAATCGTTTTGTCAGTTTTTCTTGGTGGGCCTTCATGACGTCTTCTAAAGAGACACCATACATATCAGCAAGAATGGCGATATTTCCGATGACATCTCCCATTTCTTCGATCAATTCTTGTTTTTTCTCGGCGCGTGACGATTCTTTCTCATCCGGCCGGTCTCTGCCAATTTCATACGCCCTCACAGCCCGGGCCAGTTCTCCGGCTTCCTCCATTAAAAAGCCGACCCGAATAAACGGCCCGTATTCTGTCCAGCCTCTTTTTTCGTAAAACTCTTTCATCCATTTTTCTGCATCAGCCAGCTGCAACATCATCACTCCTGCATTCTTTATGTATTTCATATTGATATTATCACATGAAGATGGGACAATATATAGTGTCTTTCGGGATATTTAACACGATATATAGATGCGGAGATGACAAGATGAAAACCATTTGTGTATTTGCAGGGTCAAACCCAGGGGGAAATGAAGCGTATAAAAGAAAAGCGGCAGAGCTTGGCACGTACATGGCTGAGCAGGGAATCGGGCTTGTCTATGGGGGCTCCCGCGTAGGCTTGATGGGCACGATTGCTGACGCGATTATGGAAAACGGCGGAACTGCAATCGGGGTCATGCCGAGCGGTTTGTTCAGCGGGGAGGTTGTTCATCAAAACCTGACTGAGCTGATTGAAGTAAACGGGATGCATGAACGAAAGGCTAAAATGAGCGAGCTGGCGGACGGCTTTATCTCGATGCCGGGAGGGTTCGGTACATATGAAGAATTATTTGAAGTGCTTTGCTGGGCACAGATCGGCATCCACCAAAAACCAATCGGACTGTACAATGTAAACGGATATTTTGAACCGATGATGAAAATGGTGAAATACAGTATACAAGAAGGGTTTTCTAACGAATCGCACCTAAAACTGATTCACAGCTCGTCACGGCCGGATGAGTTAATTGAGCAAATGCAGAATTATTCTTATCCGATTTTAGAGAAAAAGTGGACGGAAATTTAAAAAGATCCTTTATTGTGAAGGACGTATTTGGTCTAATTGCCGGGCAGAGAATGTATTAAAAACCGAGTTTTTTAACAATGTGAGGTTTCCAGAAGGAAATCTCTTTTTTATTTCTCTTTTGCCTGCATGGTATATTTAGCAGTGAAAGAGGACTTTTTCACTAGTTTGGATAATAAGCACAGATAAGGAGGGGATGAAAATGGCAACGTTGTCAGATGTAGCGAAAAAAGCCAATGTTTCAAAAATGACAGTTTCACGAGTGATCAATCACCCTGAGACGGTGACAGATGAATTGAAAAAGCTCGTTCATTCTGCGATGAAAGAGCTGAATTACATCCCTAATTATGCGGCAAGAGCGCTCGTGCAAAACAGAACACAGGTTGTGAAACTATTGATTCTTGAGGAAATGGATACGACAGAACCATATTACATGAACCTGCTGACCGGAATCAGCAGGGAGCTGGATCGCAATCACTATGCTCTCCAGCTTGTGACAAGAAATTCTCTCAATATTGGCCAATGTGACGGCATTATTGCCACCGGCTTGAGAAGGACTGATTTTGAAGGTGTAATAAAAGCGTTTGAGAAGCCGCTCGTCGTATTCGGGCAAAATGAAATGGGCTATGACTTTATCGATGTGAATAACGAGAAAGGCACTTTTATGGCAACCCGACATGTGATGGGGCTGGGTGAGCGGGAAGTGGTCTTTTTTGGCATTGATTTAGATGAGCCTTTCGAACGTGCAAGAGAACAGGGGTATATACGGGCGATGAATGAAAGCTTTAAAAAGACGAATATGTTTCGGGTTGACAACAGTTCTAAGAAAAGTGAAGGCCTTGCAAGAGAACTGCTGAGATCCATGGACAATCAGGCGGCATTTGTCTGCGCATCTGATCGAATCGCACTCGGCGTCATTCGTGCGGCACAATCGCTTGGAAAGCGAATTCCAGAAGATGTGGCGGTTACCGGGAATGATGGTGTGTTTCTTGATCGCATCTCCTCACCGCGGTTGACTACGGTCAGACAGCCTGTTGTTGAAATGGGAGAAGCCTGTGCGAAAATGTTGCTGAAAAAAATGAATGAAGACGGTGCTGCTCAAGGAAGCCTATTTTTTGAACCAGAGTTAATTGTACGAGAATCAACGCTGTAAGCGCCTTATTCTGTTATCGGTAACAGGGGGAAAAGGATTGTTCCTGCTATTCCATCATGATACTTTCAAACTATGAGCCGGCTTCAATAACACGGAAATCAAAGGGGGAAACATGATGGAATATGCAGCGATTCACCATCAGCCATTCAGTACTGATGCTTATTCTTATGATGGGCGGACAGTGCATATCAAGATTCGGACGAAAAAAGATGATGCAGATCACATTCGCGTCATTTGGGGTGATCCCTATGAGTACAACGACGGCAGCTGGTCTGCAAACGAGCAGCCGATGAAGAAAATTGCCGCAACAGACGTGCATGACTATTGGTTTGCTGAAGTGGTGCCGCCATTTAGGCGTTTACAATATGCGTTTGTTGTAACAGACGATCATGAAGACATCTTTTTCGGAAGCTCGGGTGTATGCCCTTATAACGAAAAAACATTGGAGACGATTCATTATTATTTTAAATTTCCATTTGTTCATGAGGCTGATACATTTCAAGCGCCTGAATGGGTTAAGTCAACGGTTTGGTATCAAATTTTTCCGGAGCGTTTTGCAAATGGACGAGAAGACTTGTCACCGAAGAATGCATTGCCGTGGGGGAGCAAGGACCCGGGCGTCAATGATTTTTTTGGAGGAGATTTGCAAGGGATTGTTGACAAGCTTGATTATTTAGAGGATTTAGGGGTGAACGGCATTTATCTGACGCCGATCTTTTCCGCGCCTTCTAATCATAAATACGACACGCTGGATTACTTTTCTATTGATACTCATTTTGGGGATCCCGAGCTTTTTCGTACATTGGTCAGCCAGCTTCATCAGCGGGGGATGAGAATTATGCTAGATGCGGTTTTTAACCATATAGGAAGCGCATCTCCGCAATGGCAGGATGTCCTCAAAAACGGAGCTCAATCCCGCTATAAAGACTGGTTCCATATTCACTCTTTTCCTGTCACAGAAGACAATTATGACAGGTTTGCTTTTACAGCTGATATGCCGAAGCTAAACACGGCGAATCCCGAGGTGCAGAAATATTTGCTTGATATTGCTTTGTACTGGATTCGGGAATTTGACATTGACGGCTGGCGTTTGGATGTCGCAAATGAAGTGGATCACGTGTTTTGGAAGACATTCAGGAAGGCTGTATCAGCAGAAAAGCCTGATGTTTATATTTTAGGTGAGATCTGGCATTCTGCTGAACCCTGGCTTAGAGGGGATGAATTTCATGCGGTGATGAACTACCCTTTTACAGAACCTATGAATGAATACTTTGCTGACCAGACGATCCCAGCCTCACGTATGGCCCACCGTGTCAATGCACATTTGATGAATGGGATGAAGCAGGCCAATGAGGTGATGTTTAATTTACTGGATAGCCATGATACAAAGCGCCTTTTGACCAGATGCCGCAATGATGAGAAGAAAGCACGCGCGTTGCTGGCCTTTATGTTTGCCCAGACAGGCTCACCATGCATCTATTACGGAACGGAAATCGGGCTGGACGGCGAAAATGATCCATTATGCCGGAAATGTATGGTTTGGGAAACGGAAAAGCAAAACCAGGACATGCTGCGATTTATGAAACGGTTAATTGCTTTACGCAAGCAGGAAAACACTTTGTTGACTGAAGGACATCTTGAGTGGAATCTGCTGGATGACAAAAATGATTTTATCAGCTTTTCGCGGACTCTCGATGAAAAAATACTGATTTATTTCTTTAATCAGGGGAATGCGGTTCAACACGTCAGTTTACGAGAATTGAATATTGAAAGGAATAAGAAAATCTGCGATGCATGGACAGAGCAGCCGCTTCATCATCACGATGTCATTGCCGTTCAGCCGGGGGAATTTTTGATTTTGAGTGCTGCCGCCCCAGTATAACATTCTGTTATCGGTAACAAATCGAAAGTTGTTGTAACCGCTTTCTGCAGGACAATACAATTGTTATAGTTTCATAAATAGAAGGGGGAAAAGAGATGGTTCTTTTTAAAAAGGGGTTCGCCATATTGGCGGCATCATTTCTGGCAATCAGCCTTGCCGCCTGCTCAAGTTCAAAAAATCCAGCAAGCGCTGATGGCAAAAAGGTGCTGACTGTGTCTGTCGAGGAAACGTATAAAGAATACATTGAAAGCATCAAAGCAAAGTTTGAAAAAGAGAATGATGTCACAGTAAAAATTGTTGAAAAGCAAATGTTCGAACAGTTGGAAGCGCTTCCTCTTGATGGCCCGGCGGGTAACGCGCCTGATGTTATGCTTGCTGCATATGACCGGATCGGCGGTTTGGGACAGCAGGGGCATTTGCTCGACATTAAGCCCTCTCATACAAAGAGCTTTGGAGAGAAAGAAATGCAGCAGGTGACAGTTGACGGCAAAGTGTACGGAATGCCGCTAGTCATTGAGACACTTATTTTGTATTACAATAAAGATCTTTTAAAAACAGCACCAAAAACATTTAAAGACCTTGAAAAGTTAATGAAGGATCCTCGATTCGCGTTTGCTTCGGAAAAAGGAAAATCAACCGGATTTTTAGCGAAATGGACTGACTTTTATATGTCGTACGGCTTATTGGCTGGATACGGCGGATATGTATTTGGGAAAAACGGCACAGATTCCGGGGACATCGGCCTGAACAACAAAGGGGCTGTGGAAGCGGCGAAATATGCAGAGAAATGGTTTAAAACCTATTGGCCGAAAGGAATGCAAGACAATTCAAGCGCAGACGACTTTATTCAGCAGATGTTTTTAGAAGGCAAAGCGGCTGCGATCATAGGCGGACCGTGGTCAGCTGCCAACTATAAAGAAGCTAAATTGAACTACGGAGCAGCTCCCATTCCGACATTGCCAAATGGAGAAGAATACGCCCCTTTTGCCGGCGGGAAGGGCTGGGTTGCCTCGAAATATACAAAAGAACCCAAGCTGGCTGAAAAATGGATTGAGTATGCTGCAAATGATGCCAATGCTTACGCTTTTTATGAGGATACAAACGAAGTTCCAGCCAACACTGCTGCAAGGAAGAAAGCCGATGAGCAAAAGAATGAACTGACGTCAGCTGTGATTAAACAATATGAAACAGCAACGCCTACTCCAAATATTCCAGAAATGGCTGAGGTATGGACAGGAGCGGAAAGCTTGATTTTTGATGCAGCTTCAGGAAAAAAATCCACACAAACAGCAGCGGATGATGCTGTAAACACCATAAAGGAAAATATTAAAGAAAAGTATGTGAAATAAAACGGCGGGATAGCGTCCGGAAGAATAGAGGGCGGAAAAATGAATAAACATCACACACTTGCAAAGCAGAAACGAAAGGCAGGGCTTTTATCGATCATCCCAGGCCTTGGGCAGATTGCGAATCAGCAGTTGTCAAAGGGGCTCTTATTTCTTGCCATCACAGGCTTGTTTGCTTTTGAATTATGCGTTTTCGGTATTCAGGCGCTAACCGGATTGATGACATTGGGAAGTGTTGCCGGTGAAGACCACTCGCTGTTTATGCTGATTGAAGGCACGCTGCAATTGATCGTGACGGTGATTTTCCTCATGTTCTATATCTTTAATATTCATGATTCGCGTAAGACCGCCGCAATGAAAGCGGCGGGTTTGGAGATCAATACATCGGCCAAGGATATGCTCAGTTATGCCGGTGATAAAGGGTTTCCATATCTCTTTACTCTGCCGGCATATATCATGATGGTATTTGTGATTATCTTTCCGGTTTTGGTGACTCTGTTTGTTGCGTGTACAAACTATGATTTTTATCATATACCGCCTAATCATCTGATTGACTGGGTCGGATTCAAGAATTTCTTGAATATTTTTTTCCTCGGCTCCTATCGTGAAACATTTGTAAATGTACTCAGCTGGACGGTCATCTGGACCATTTGCGCAACAACGCTGCAAATCATTTTAGGTATTGTGACCGCCCTTTTCGTCAATCAGGATTTTATCAAAGGCAAGCGGATATTTCGAATGATTTTCTTATTTCCATGGGCTGTTCCGGCGTTTATTACAATCATGAGTTTTTCCAACATGTTTAACGACAGCATAGGAGCGGTGAATGCACAGGTGATTCCACTATTCAATCATCTGCCGTTTGTTGAGCTGCCTGCGATCGCGTGGAAGACCGATCCTTTCTGGACAAAGACAGCCCTCATTATGATTCAGACGTGGCTCGGCTTTCCATATATTTATGTCATGGTAACGGGAGTGCTTCAGGCGATTCCAGGTGAATTATATGAAGCGGCAAAGATTGACGGGGCCACTTTTATTCAGCGTTTTCGGCATATTACATTTCCGATGATTTTATTTGCGACAGCACCCGTGATGATTACTCAGTATACGTTTAATTTCAATAATTTCTCGATCATCTACTTATTTAATGAGGGAGGGCCAGGCAGTGCGGGAGCCGGGGCCGGATCGACCGATATCTTAATTTCGTGGATTTATAAACTGACAACAGGCACATCACCCCAATATTCTGTTGCGGCGGCTGTGACACTGTTAATTTCTTTCATTGTCATTGGAATTTCACTGATTGCTTTCAAAAAATCGAATGCTTTTGGCAATGAGGAGGTTATGTAGGTGAACGCGAGAACTGCCAGATTACTTAATAGAATCTGTACGTATTTCTTTTTGACGCTTTTAAGTATTGTCATTATATATCCGTTGCTGATTACGGCTTCATCAGCCTTCCGTGTGGGGAATTCGGCGGCTTTTCAGCTCGATTTTTCAGGGGCTTGGACATTGGATCATTTTAAGCGGCTATTTGACGAAACGCTTTATCTCAATTGGTACAGCAATACACTCGTCATCGCGCTATCGGTTATGGTTTTACAGGTTACAATCGTGACGCTTGCCGGGTACTCGTACAGCCGCTATCGGTTTGCAGGCAGAAAAAAGAGCCTGATATTCTTTTTAATCATTCAAATGGTGCCAACGATGGCAGCGCTGACTGCTTTTTATGTCTTGGCGATGCTGATAGGCGCACTCGATCAATACTGGTTTTTGACAGCCATCTATATCGGCGGGGGAATTCCGATGAACACGTGGCTGATGAAAGGTTATTTTGATACTGTGCCGAGAGAAATTGATGAAGCCGCGCGAATTGACGGAGCGGGCCATATGAGGATTTTCGCTTCAATCGTTCTGCCGCTTGTTAAGCCAATGCTCGCGGTGCAAGCGCTTTGGGCGTTTATGGCACCGTTTGGCGATTATTTGCTGGCAAAGTTTTTGCTTCGCTCACCGGAAAGGCTGACCATTGCTGTAGGGCTGCAGTCCTTTATTTCAAATCCGCAGCAGCAAAAAGTTGCTCTATTTGCGGCTGGTGCCATCCTTGCCGCACTGCCGATATGCGTTCTATTCTTTTTTCTCCAAAAGAACTTTGTGTCTGGTTTGACAGCCGGCGGAACAAAGGGGTAATTCAATGAAGAATCTGGAGAATAAAAGCTTTATCATCCGCTGCCTGAAGGCAGTTGCATCTCCATCAGGTGTTTGCCGCTGCGGGAATACCTTCAGCTGGCTGCAGCTCTCTTTTCTCTTTATGTTTGTAACGGCCTCCTTGATGGCACCGTTGACAGTTTCGTTTCTGAAAATGGATCGTTTCAGCGTTGCATCTTTCGTGCCGTCAGCGATTCAAAAGGTGAATGATACATTTGCTGATCAATTACAAGGTGTTCAAATCAGAAACGGAAAACTAACAGGCGTGAAGAGCTCTGAGAGGATTGAAGATGGGCAGAATGTGATGGCGGTCGATATGAAGCATGAATATGAGACAAACGGTGAAAATGGGCGATTGAAAGTGAAGGGATTTGACAACGCCATCGTATTTCAGCCTGATCGACTGGTAATGACCGATCAAAACGGAGCAGGGTTTTCTGTTGGCTATGCAAAAATGGACGTTAAGCTCGAGAATCCAAACGCCCATGATGTAGAGGTTTTGATCGATACATTGTGGTTGGCGCAGTATAAGCCGATGATTATGCTCCTGGCATATGCGGTGATTTTGATGATCCAGCTGTTTGTAACGGTTGTTCTTGCCGGAGGCCTTTGGATCACAAAAAGATCAAACATGGTCTCTATTGCGTCATTCAAGGAAGCGGCATCTATAGCGATTTGCGCTTCAGCACTGCCGGCATTTGCGGCAGCTGCTATCGGTCTGGTTCATTTTGACTTAATTACTATATTGATGATCCATTCGTGCGGCGTCACTTTGATGATCACTTTGGCATTTAGATATTTGACAAAAACCCGCCGTGATAATGGAAACTTACATTCGGGAGGAAATGATGATAAATCAGCGGTTATTTGAGATTGATGAATGGAAAATCAAAACAAATACATTTCAAAAGGAGCACATGCGGCTGCTGGAAAGCCTGACGTCTCTTGCCAACGGCTATATGGGGGTCAGAGGGAATTTTGAAGAAGGCTATTCAGGCGACAGTCACCAAGGCACATATATTGCAGGCGTGTGGTTCCCTGACAAAACGCGAGTAGGCTGGTGGAAAAACGGGTATCCGGAATATTTCGGTAAAGTAATCAATGCGATGAACTTTATGGGCATAGGCTTATATGTTGACGGTGAAAAAATTGATCTCTATCAAAATCAAATCGAATCATTTGAGGTGGAACTCAATATGAAAGAGGGGATTCTGCGGCGAAGCGCTGTTGTCCGCATTCAGGATAAAACCGTCAGAATCAGCTCGGAGCGATTTCTTAGCCTTGCTGTAAAAGAACTTTGCGCGATTCATTATGAAGCGGAGTGTTTGACGGGAGATGCTGTCATTACGCTTGTTCCATACCTGGATGGAAATGTGGCAAATGAAGATTCTAACTACCAAGAACAGTTTTGGCAGGAAGAAGTGAAAGGGGCTGATTCCCACAGCGGCTATTTAGCGGCAAAAACGATCGAAAATCCATTTAGAACACCGCGTTTTACTGTTTTAGCCGCAATGGCAAACGTGACAGATGGCTTTGTCAGTGAAAGCTCTCAAACAGCCGGGATGTATGTTGAGAATCGCTACAGTTACCAAACGAAGGCATCTTTGAAAAAGTTTATTATCGTCACGACTTCTCGTGATTTTCGGGAAGAAGAATTGTTAACGAAAGCTAAGGAGCTTTTGGCGAATGCTGTTGAGAACGGTTACGAAGAAGCAAAACGGAGGCACACTGATCAATGGAAGGAAAGATGGTCAAAAGCGGACATTGAGATTAAAGGGGATGAGGAGCTTCAGCAAGGAATCCGCTACAATATCTTTCAGTTATTCTCGACATACTACGGGGGCGATGCCCGTTTGAATATCGGGCCAAAAGGATTTACTGGCGAGAAATATGGAGGTGCCGCATATTGGGATACAGAGGCTTACGCTGTTCCGATGTATTTGGCGACAGCCGAGCCAGAGGTGACGAAGAACCTGCTTTTGTACCGCTATCATCAGTTGGAGCCTGCTATACGAAACGCCGCAAAATTGGGGATGAAGGGGGCCCTTTATCCGATGGTGACGTTCACAGGGGATGAATGCCACAACGAATGGGAGATCACCTTTGAAGAAATTCACCGCAATGGCGCGATCTGCTATGCAATCTACAATTATATCAATTATACAGGCGACCGCGGCTATATGGAGGAATATGGGATAGACGTTCTTGTGGCAGTCAGCAGATTTTGGGCCGATCGCGTTCACTTCTCGAAACGAAAAAACAAGTATATGATCCATGGCGTCACAGGGCCGAATGAATATGAAAACAACGTCAACAACAATTGGTATACAAATGTCATTGCGGCTTGGACGTTGGAGTATACATTAGAAAATCTCGAAAGTATCTCAGCGGAGAAACGCCGCCTTCTTGATATACAGGAAGAAGAATTGAGCGTCTGGAGAGAAATCATCCAGCACATGTACTATCCGTATAGTGAAGAACTGCAGATTTTCGTTCAGCATGACACATTCTTGGACAAAGACCTGCAAACAGTTGATGAATTAGATCCAGCTGATCGGCCTCTTTATCAGAATTGGTCATGGGACAAAATTCTCCGCTCCAATTTTATTAAGCAGGCAGATGTTCTCCAAGGCATGTATTTTTTTAATGACCGTTTTACAATGGAAGAAAAACGGCGACACTTTGAATTTTATGAACCGATGACTGTTCATGAATCAAGCCTATCGCCATCTGTCCATGCGATTCTCGCAGCCGAACTCAAGCTGGAACAAAAAGCGCTCGAATTATATAAGCGCACAGCAAGGCTTGATCTTGATAATTACAATCATGATACGGAAGAAGGCTTGCATATTACTTCAATGACGGGAAGCTGGCTGGCAATTGTTCACGGTTTTGCGGGCATGCGCACCGCGAATGAGACGCTGTCATTTCATCCGTTTTTGCCGAAGGAATGGGACGGCTATTCATTCAACATCAATTATAGAAACCGATTACTCAATGTGACGGTTGACGAAAGGAGCGCCGTGTTTGAGCTTGTAAAAGGCGAGCCGCTGCATATGAAAGTTTATGAGGAACCGGTTGTCCTAAAGGGACGATGTGAAAGGAGAATCCCTAATGAGTGAATGGTGGAAAGAAGCTGTCGTTTATCAAATTTACCCGCGCAGTTTTTATGATGCCAATGGAGATGGATTCGGAGATTTGCAAGGTGTGATTCAAAAGCTGGATTACATCAAAAATCTCGGGGCGGATGTCATCTGGCTCTCTCCGGTGTTTGATTCCCCGCAGGATGACAACGGCTACGATATCAGTGACTACAAAAACATGTACGAAAAGTTTGGGACAAATGAAGATATGTTTCAGCTGATAGATGAAGTCCATAAACGCGGAATGAAAATCGTCATGGATTTGGTTGTGAACCACACGTCGGATGAACATGCCTGGTTTGCTGAAAGCCGTAAATCGAAGGACAATCCTTACCGGGATTATTATTTTTGGAAAGACCCTAAACCGGACGGCTCAGAGCCGAATAATTGGGGATCGATCTTTTCAGGCTCGGCGTGGACATACGATGAAAGGACAGGACAGTATTATTTGCACTACTTTTCGAAAAAACAGCCTGATTTAAATTGGGAAAATGACGCCGTTCGCCGGGAAGTTTATGATGTAATGAGATTCTGGATGGATAAAGGCGTTGACGGCTGGCGAATGGATGTGATCGGCTCCATTTCCAAACACACCGATTTTCCGGACTACGAAACGGATCACACCCGCAGCTATATCGTCGGCCGTTATCACTCTAACGGCCCCCGACTTCATGAGTTTATTCAAGAGATGAACAGGGAAGTGCTTTCTCATTACGACTGCATGACGGTTGGAGAGGCAAACGGCTCTGATATTGAAGAGGCGAAAAAGTACACAGACGCAGGCAGGCAAGAGCTGAATATGATCTTTACATTTGAACATATGGATATTGATACAGAACAAAACTCGCCAAATGGAAAATGGCAGATCAAACCGTTCGATTTGGTTGCTTTAAAAAAGACGATGACAAGGTGGCAGACTGGGTTAATGAATGTCGGCTGGAATACCCTGTATTTTGAAAACCATGACCAGCCGAGGGTTATTTCCCGCTGGGGCAATGACGGGAAGCTGCGTAAGGAATGTGCGAAGGCATTTGCAACGGTTCTGCACGGCATGAAAGGAACGCCGTTTATTTACCAGGGAGAAGAAATCGGTATGGTTAACAGCGATATGCCGCTGGAGATGTATGACGATCTTGAAATCAAAAATGCTTATCGTGAGCTAGTCGTTGAAAACAAAACGATGTCAGAAAAAGAGTTTCTCAAAGCCGTGATGACAAAAGGACGGGACCATGCGAGAACACCGATGCAGTGGGATGCCGGAAAACATGCGGGATTCACAGCCGGAGACCCGTGGATACCGGTAAATTCCCGCTATCAAGCTATCAATGTGAAAGAGTCCTTGGAAGATCAAGATTCCATTTTCTATTACTATCAGAAGCTCATTCAATTACGAAAGCAATATAAGATCATCATATATGGCGATTATCAGTTGCTGCAGGAAAATGATCCGCAAGTTTTTTCGTACCTCCGAGAATATCAAGGGGAAAAGCTTCTCGTCGTTGTGAATTTGTCGGAAGAAAAGGCGCTGTTCGAAGCGCCTCCGGAACTGATTCATGAGCGTTGGAAAGTGCTGATTTCGAACTATCCGCAGGAGCCGGCTGACTTGAAAAGTATTAGCCTCAAACCTTATGAAGCTGTGATGGGCATTAGCATATGAAAGCGGTCATTTTTGACTTAGACGGAGTGATAACCGATACAGCTGAATATCATTTTCTTGCGTGGAAGCACATTGCAGAACAAATCAATATCCCCTTTGACAGAGACATGAATGAAAGGCTAAAAGGAATCAGCCGAGAAGCGTCACTAGAAAGGATACTTATTTTTGGCGGAGTGGAAAAAAAGTATACACATGCTGAGAAACAAGAACTCATGCATCAAAAGAATCAATATTATCAAACATTGATCAGCAAATTGACGCCGGAAGATCTTTTGCCGGGAATCGGCAGGCTTCTATGTCAATTAAAAAACGAAAATATAAAAATCGGGTTAGCATCCTCTAGCCGCAATGCCCGCGCGATCTTAAAACGTTTGGCGATTAGTGATGATTTTCATGCCATTGTTGACCCGGCAGCTCTTGCGAAGGGGAAGCCCGATCCTGAAATCTTTTTAACAGCTGCAGCGCTGCTCGATGTTTCCCCGGCTGATTGCGCGGCAATAGAAGACGCAGAAGCAGGCATTTCCGCAATCAAATCCGCAGGGATGTTTGCGGTTGGAGTCGGTCAAGAACAGTCGATGATTGGTGCTGATCTGGTTGTGAGGCAGACGAGTGATCTGACACTTGAGCTGTTACACGGGGAATGGGAGCAGTATAGAATCAAAAGTGTTTAAATAAAAAACCTGCAAGAGACGCAGCTCTTGCAGGTTTTGTTGTGACTATTTGTCTTCTGTGTGAGTCAAAATTTTGTCAATCAGGCCGTATTCAAGCGCTTCTTCAGCAGACTTGAAGTTATCACGGTCTGTGTCGCGTTCGATCACTTCAAGCGGCTGGCCAGTACGTTCAGCAAGGACTTTGTTTAATTTGTCGCGAAGCAAGAGAATGCGTTTCGCGGCAATTTCAATTTCTGTCGCCTGACCTTGCGCACCGCCAAGAGGCTGGTGAATCATGACTTCACTGTTTGGAAGCGCATAGCGTTTGCCTTTTTCACCGGCTGCAAGCAGGAACGCGCCCATTGACGCAGCCATACCGATACAAATTGTAGATACTTTCGGTTTAATAAACTGCATGGTATCATAGATCGCCATACCGGCTGTAATAGAGCCGCCCGGGCTGTTGATGTAAAGAGAAATTTCTTTTTCAGGGTCTTCTGCTGCTAAGAATAAAAGCTGTGACACGATGGAGTTCGCAACGTTGTCATCAATCGCAGATCCAAGCATGATGATACGATCCTTTAATAAACGAGAATAAATGTCATACGCTCTTTCCCCGCGGTTCGTTTGTTCAATGACTGTAGGTATTAAATTCATAATGCTCCTCCTTCACCTTTTAGGTAAGTATGTAGTTACATGATACATTTTTGGTCAATAAAGGTCAAACAAAAAGCTGGCCTGATATGCAAAGTCGTCTCTTTTTCCCATTTTCCCCAAAAATACAGGGGTTCAAACCATCGTATGTCAGATTTCCAATTAAGATGCTGTGTCTATTTAAAAAGCGGCCTCTCGAAATAGAGGGTTGTTATTTGAATGGAATTATCGTATAATTAGTTGTGCTGACGTTCTCATAACGCAGTCCATATGCGCTCGTAGCTCAGTTGGATAGAGCGGTGGTTTCCGGTACCACGTCTGTCGGGGGTTCGAATCCCTCCGAGCGCGTCCAATAGAACAACAGGAAAGACAAGGGTTTGCCATTTTACCGCTCTTGTCTTTTTTGTTTGTTTAAAAATCTTTCTTGCTGCAACATAAATTTTCCTCCTCTCGGGCAGTTTATGAGATGTGCGATATTGAATTTCCGAGGAGGATGAACATGGGTATTTTAAGCGGAAACCCGCAGGATGAACCGATGCATTATGGTGAGATATTCGGCTTGTGGAGTTATGTGATGGCGGGCAATAAAATGGTCGGCAATTACCAGATGCTATTGCATCATGTCGGTGATGACGACCTGAAGAAGCTGCTACGTGAGTCTATTGAGAAATGCCAAGATGAAATCAAACAGGTCAGCACGATCCTGAAAGAAAACGGGGTGGCGCTGCCGCCGGCTTCTCCTGAACCGCCGACAGCAGATCTTAACGATATTCCGCCTGGTGCACGGTTTCTCGATCCGGATGTGGCGGCCTCCGCGGCAGCGGAAAATGCTGCAGGTCTTGTGACATGCAGCAAAATGATGGGGCAATCGATTCGTGAGGATATTGCCATGATGTTTGGGCAATTTCATATATCAAAAGCGGCAACCGGCGCAAAATACTTAAGGCTGCTAAAAAACAAAGGCTGGCTCATCCCGCCGCCGCTTCATCTTCAAAAACATCACGACGCTTAATGGCAAAGGCATATACAGCTGTATATGCCTTTATTTTATGAAGAAGACGTAAGACGCAAGCCGATGACGCCGGCTAGGATAAGGCAAAGAGAAATCACCTGTGAGAGCTGAAACCGCTCCTTAAACCAAATGAGCCCGACCGCCGAAACGCCAATGCTGCCAATGCCGGTCCAGACGGCATAAGCGACTCCGGCAGGCAGGACGATCATCGCTTGGGACAGGCAGTAAAAGGATAAGCCGAATCCAAGCGTCATCACAATGATCGGCCATTTTTTTCTTGTCCCATCAATATATTTCATGGCAACGGCAGCTATAATTTCTTCTATGCCGGCAATCACTAATAAAAACCATGCCATTATTGTTCACCTCCCGGCTGAGATTTGTTTTCTTTCGTAAATAATTTCATTCCTAAAATGCCAGCCAGCAACAAAGCTAAAAAGAACATCTGGGCTGCTGAGAAGGATTCGCCCAGAACAATTCCGGTCATATATGTTCCGACGGTTCCGATTCCGACAAACACAGTGTACGCGGCGGCCATCGGGATTTTTCGATAAGAGCGGATCAACAGGAGAAAGCTGATCGCGATCAAGATAAAAATGATGACCCAATCCAAAAGCGAATCGGCATGTTTGAGGGAAGAGGCCCAAACAACTTCTAAAAGTCCTGCAATCAAAACAAGAACCCAGTACAAATGAAACACCTCTCTAATTTATGAATGAACGTCAGTCATTTTCAGGGCGTTAAAAAATGAGCGGTGTTACCCAGTCATTTTTTAAGCAGTACCTAAACTTCGTTTTAAGAAAGTAAAGATTTCTTTTTTATACACTTCCACATTTTCATCTTGTTCAAATCCGATGTAGAATCGTTCCGCAGTGTTCTCGACCAAGTTGATAATCGTTCTGGCCGTCCATTTTGAATTGATTCCTTCCGTTATCTCATGGTTTGCAATGGCCTTATTGATGATTTTTTCAAGCCAGGAATAATAAGGCTGATAGATCGTTTCCCATTTTTCCATGGAGTGGTCGATCGCAAGACCGGAATAACAGAGGACAATAATATCCTTATGGCGTTCTGTAATGAGAAACGTCTCATCAATTAATATATCTAAAACGGTCCAAAAATCCTCGTCCCCATGTAGCCTGCCTTTGATTTGATCAAGTGTATGGGTGAGAAGATTTTCTGCAATAGCCGGTATGAGGGCATTTTTAGATGAGAAATACAAATAGAATGTTCCTTGTGCAGTGCCAGCCTTTTTGACAATATCAGAAATAGAAGCCTTATCCAGGCCTTTTTCAGAAATGACTTCTATGGCTGCCTGCAGAATTTTTTCATATTTGCCTGATGTTTGTTTTGGCATAAGGAACACCTCCTAGAAATGACTGACTCTCATTCATTTTATCGCGTGTATATGTGTTTGTAAAGAATAAAGAAGCAAGAAAACCTCTTGCTTCTTTATTTATCATAATCAATGGCGGCTTTTGGGAGCCCGGTATACTTGGCCCAGTAATAAATCGCAAGTGAGCCGATCGCGACTAAAATGAGGTCGACGGGATTGCTGATGATCCCTAAGCCATGTCCGAAAGAACCGATGTAGGAAAAAATCAGCATCATAATATAAAACCCGATAAGCCACCAGGCTGATTTCAGCTGCTGAGCGAGGCTGACATCTTCTTTAGGCGTATATTTGCTGAAACAGAGATAGATCAAAAACATCACGAGCTGTGAACCGAGCAGCCAGGAGACTGTTCTCCATCCTGACCAGTACACGATAAACGCTGTAAATATAAAGGAAAGCGGACCGATAATGCTCATTCCTTTTAAATAAAACGGCCTGTCTAAGTCCTTCGCGTTAACCCTCAGCGCAGCAGAAGAAATAGGTGCAATCGCATATGAAAGAATGAGCGCGACTGAACAGACATTGACGAGCGCGTTCCACGAAGGAAAGGGAAGTGTCCAGAAAATGGACAGGGCAAACGAAAGCCAAAGTGAAGCGCGGGGTGTCCCCGTTTCTTTATTGACCTTTGAGAATATGCCAAATAATGTCCCGTTGCGCGCCCAGGCGTAAACGAGCCGAGATGTCGTATTCATAAAAATATTTCCGTTTCCCCCGGGAGACAGAATGGCGTCTAAAATGACAAGCGTTGCAAGCCAGCCTAACCCGAGCATGACCGCAATATCCTTAAACGGCAATGAGAACTCCCGGCCTATTGCCGGCCAGCCATGTTTCAGCGTTTCTGTCGGAATTGCACCAATAAAGGTGACCTGCAAAACAGTGTAAATGATGGTTGAAACGATGATGCAAATGATTAAAGCGATCGGGATATTACGCTTTGGATTTTGCACTTCACCTGCTACAGATACAATTGGATGAAGGCCGAGATACGCAAACATCACGCCGCCTGTCGAAATGGCGGCCTGAATACCTGTAAATCCAAACGGTGCAAATCCTTCAACGGATAAGTTCTCCGGCTGGAAATGAAAGATCAGCACGATAATGATGGTAATCGGCACAATGTATTTAAAAATCGATATGATGAAATTCGCCTTAGCGAAGGTTTTGACGCTCCAATAGTTCAGCAGGAAAAACAAGCATAATAAGGCAAACTGCAAGATCCAGCCGGAAATGGTCGGTGAATCAGATCCTTTAATGGTTAGACCGGGAAACCAATAAGCCACATACTGGCGCACAGCGGTCACTTCAATGGAAATCAAGCTTGTGTAAGCGACAATCGTGACAAACGAAATTAAATAGCCGACAAGGTGGCCATGTGAATAAACGGGGTATCGAATGATGCCTCCGGTACGGGGCAGAGCAGCTCCGAGCTCTGCATATACGAGCCCGATTAACAAAATAATGGCTCCTCCGAGGATCCAGGAAAAAGCGCCGGAGGGCCCAGCTTTTGAAGCGACATTACTGACAGCGAACAGCCACGCTGATCCAAAGATGGCTCCCATCCCAATTAAAATCAGATCAAACAGAGACATTGATTTCTGAAAATTTCCTTGTTTAGACATTCGCTTCCTCCTTCGAAACCAGCCTTATATTCCTTACAATGCCCAATATGTAACAGAGAATACCGCCCTTAATAAAAAAACAGGCGCAGCCTGCGCTGCACCTGTTTTTATTTATGAATCGAATCAAAGTGTTTCACTGTTATATTTTTGAAGGAGGCTGTGCCGCCATCAGAAAAAAGGGTAATGCCTTTATCTTCAGGCTTTGGGAAGACTTCATTTGAAAAAACGGTTTTCCCGTCGCCAACAAATACTTCTATCGTTGTTTTATCAACAAGTATTTTCAAATGCACCTTACGTTTGCTTCCATCATAAGGAGCTTTGCTTTCGACATAGGTATTGCTTTTGTCAGGCTGATTTGTGGCTGCTCTATTGACATATGCATAGCCGCCTTCAGCGAAAATGCCGACATCAATATGGCGTTTTTGGTCTTCTGATTCTCTGAGCCTGACGCCTGCATTCTTTAGCTCTGACCAAGAAAGATCCGTATCAAGCTGGTACGTATCACCTGTTATCGACAGTGTTTTTGATCCGTTCACATCCTGATCCTCTATTTTGTCAGTTGAAACAGTCAGCTGCTCCAAAGCTTCAATCGGCTGTGAGACGAGGCTGTATGTTCCGTACTGCTCTTGCAGCCGGAGTTCGCGTATGACAGAATCTGTGCCGTTAAAGCCGTTCTTCATTGTCGGGGTGTTGTTGGCATAATCCCAATTGTTCATCCAGGCAAGCGCATACCGCTTTTCTGATGGATCTGTGCTTTTGCTGTCCTCGAACGTCACACCGCCGTACCAGTCAAAACCATAGTCAAGCCATTGGGCTTCAGTCTGATCCGCTGTGAATTCTTTTCCGTCGAAGCTTCCGGTCCAGTAGGCGTACGTATTTGGTTTGCCCCACGGTTTACCGTTCGCGCTCGCACCGAGAACCCATTTATTCGTTCCGTCGCTTGCCCGCATCATGTAGAGGTCAGGACATTCGACCATTCCCGCCTGCTCTGGGAAGAATCCGCTTGTGTAATGCCAGTCCTTAAGATTATCGGATTCATAAAAGCCGATTTTTGCTCCTTCAGCCATGACCATGACCCATTTGTTATCCTGGTCATCCCATATCACTTTCGGATCTCTAAAATCGTCTGTGCCCGGATTAGGCATAACGGGGTTGCCACTGTAGAATTTGAATGATTTTCCTTTGTCTGTGCTGTACCACAAATATTGCTCTTGTTTTTTATCTTTGGCTGAGGGCTGTGTCACAATCGCGACAAGCGCATTTTTCCCGAAGCCGGCTGTGTTCTCTTTATCCACCACGACGGAACCGGTCCAAATATCACCGTCCGGGTTTGTATATTTCGGAATCGCCACGCCTTCATCGGTCCAGTGCACCAAATCCTCTGAGACGGCATGGCGCCATTCTGTGCCGTTGCCTTTTGGGTAATCCCGGTTATATAGATAGAAATAATGATACTTGCCATCAAAATAGATCGGTTTTTGAGGGTCATTTTTCCATTTATCCGGCGTCGTAAAATGATATGCCGCCCGGTAGTCCGGCTTCTGTGTTGATTTTGTTTTTTGGTCATGTCCTTCTTTTGGAAATAAGTCGATAAACAGCAATATTCCTAAAAAGCTCAGGAATACGGTTAGCCATTTGCCTGTTTTTTTATAGTTCATATGGGATTCACCTTTATGATGTTGATAAGAAATAAAAGAAAATGCCAATAGGATATCGGCATTTTCTTTTGCGTTTTTATTAGTTAACTGTTAATTGTCCTTGTTCAAGGATGCTGTTTTTCACAACAGATGTTTTCTTGCCTTTGATGTTCAGCAGGAAGCTTGGCGCAAACGTTGATTGTTTGTCTGCGTAGAATCCTCTGTTTGTCATGTAGCTTGTAATCACGACATTGTTTCCTTTCGCTTGAGGTACAGCGAAGTGTGAGTAAGTAAAGGTTACATCGTTAGGATCAAGATCCATTTTTAACACAAGGCCAGTTTTGTTCAGCGGCTTGTATGGGCCAGTTAAAGAATTAGAAACATAGCCAAGCATGTAAATATCGTTAGACGTGATGCCGTCAATCGTCATTTTTGACCCGCGGGAGTCAGTGAACAGATACCATTTGCCGTTCATTTTAAATACGTTCGCACGTTCAATTTCGTCTGTTACTGTGTTAGATGCAATTAGCGGTTTCATCACTTTTTTCAGTGTGTAGTCATTGTTTAGCTCAATCATGCCGAGTGCGCCGTTAGCTAATTCAGCAGTGCGCTTTTTATCACTTTGCAGAAGTTTTTGACTTTCTTGACGGAAGAACGATGTGCTTTTGCCATAGTATGCTTTGTTAAATAAAGATTCTTCGCCTTGGTAGCCATCTTCAGTTCCAGTGTTTGCTTCAAATACTAAGTATTTGTGGCCTTTATCTTCTACGTAGTGAGGATCTCTCAGCGTATGGTTATCGCCTGAGCTGTAGTTGCCTTCATCGATGAACTGCTGTACATTTTGATACGTTTTGCCGTCGCCGTCAAAGATTGATTTATGATCCTCTACACCGTTGATGTTCAAAGAGTTGTCTGATGTTGATACGTTAACTTGTGCAGTTGTCAGTGTTTGTTTGCCGTAATGTGTACCGGAAAAGTCAGTGTAGAACAAACGGATGTGACCGTCAGATGTGAATGTCGCTGAGCCAGACCATTCTTGTGTTTGTTCTTTCAGGATTGAATCATTTGCATCGAATTTGTCGCTGTCTTTGAAGACGCGGCCAGCGTTTTTCCAGCTGTCAATAGAAGTTTCGCCGACTTTCTGATAGAACATGTAGATAGATGTGTCATCCGCATTTTTAGGATCTCCGGCTAATGCAAAGACGATGTGGTAGCCGTGATAGTTTGCGACTGTGCCGTCAGCGTTTTGTAATGGCCAGCTGTCCCAAACGTCAAGGCCTTTTGCAGAAGAGATGTTTTTAATTGTGGACGAATCGAATTCAGGCACTTGATATTTTTCATTTTTTTGCTGTTCAGGGATTTGGAGCATATCATGGCGTGTAATATGGGAAATGCCGTAAGTTTCTTTATATGGTTTTTGAGTTGTTTCTTTCGCAAACGCTTGAGTTGCGCCTCCTGCCAGCAGTGCAGTTGTAAAGGTTAGTACTGTTGCTTGTTTTGCAAACTTTTTGATGTTCATCGTTCATGTCTCCTTTTTGTATGTACTGTGTTAGCGGTCTGCTTCTTCCAGCCCTCCTGTTTGAAGTTGGCAAGTCAGTTACGCACAATAAAAAAGACCTAAAATATGTAAGGGGTGACGCCAAAGTATACACTTTGCCCTTTACACATTTTAGGTCTTGCCTGCTTTATCAGTAACAAACCTGCGTGATTTACTTTTCGACCTCATTCTATTAGACTCTCGTTTGGATTGCAACTGGTCTATTTTCCTCTTTTGTTTGATAGAAAAACATAAACGGATGTAAAGATTACAGGTCTAAGGAACTAAAATATCTATCAATTTCTTTTCGTTCTCTGCATTTTTTATTGCCTCTGTCGCATAGGCATAAAGTTGTCTTTTTAATAATAATTCAGAAAATAGCATACGATCTCATTCCATTAAAAAAGTGAACGGCGCTTATATGTGATCGGTTAAAAAGGATCTAACTGAGGGATATTTCAAAATATTTGAAACGTTCATAGCCTGGTAACGTACAAAGCTATGGGAGGTGGAGGAATGAAGCAGAATAAAAGAAAGCATCTTCAGACGTTATTTGAGACATTAGGCGAAAAACATCAGTTTAACGGGACGGTTCTGGCTGCGGAAGAGGGTGATATTTTATATCATCACTCTTTTGGCTATGCGGAAATGACTGAAAAACGCCCGTTGCAAACCAACTCTTTGTTTGAGTTAGCGTCTCTGTCGAAGCCTTTTACAGCTTTGGGAATCATCTTGCTGGAGGAGAAGGGGATTCTTAGCTATGAAGACCAAGTGGGTCGCTGGCTGCCTGGTTTTCCGTATCAGGGTGTAACGATTCGGCATTTATTGAACCATACGTCAGGGCTTCCTGATTATATGGGTTGGTTTTTTGCCAATTGGGATCAAAACAAGATTGCGGTGAATCAGGATATTGTCGATATGCTGATGAATGAGGGGCTGCCCGGTTATTTTGAGCCGAATGAAGGCTGGCTGTACAGCAATACAGGGTATGTTCTGCTGGCGGTTATCCTTGAAAAAGCATCTGGCATGAGTTATGCGGATTTTATGAAAACAAGTATTTTTTCACCGATCGGCATGAATGAAACAAGAGTGTATAACAGGAGGCTTTTGCCTGAGCGAATTGATCATTATTCATATGGATATGTGTATGATGTACACTCCGAAACATACGTCCTTCCAGACGATTTGGAGGAAACGAACTATGTTGTGTACCTTGATGGCATACAAGGGGATGGGACGGTGAACTCTGTCACAAGCGATTTATTTCGTTTTGATCAGGCTTTATATCAGAACGATTTCATCAGCAAGGCTTCTAAGGAATCCGCGTTTTCTCCAGTACGCCTCAACAACGGAGAAACAATTGATTATGGCTTTGGCTGGGTACTGCAAAACAGTCCTGAAAAAGGGCGGGTTGTCAGCCATAGCGGAGGATGGCCCGGCTATTCAACGATGATGATCCGATATATCGATCATCGTAAAACGCTGATCTATTTGAGTAATAAGGAAGAGGATACTGAATATGAACAAGCGATTCTGAAGGCGGCGGAACATATTCTATTTGGCCAGCCATATGAGGTCCCGGAACGTCCTGCTGATAAAAAGAAAAAAGCAATTGATACGGCGATATACAGCCGCTATGTTGGCAGCTACTTGCTTCAGGATGGGACGGCTGCACAGGTGACAGCCGAGAATGAACGGCTTTATTTGGAGATCACCGGGCAGCTGAGACTGGAGTTATTCCCTTCCTCGGAAACGCGTTTTTTTCTGCGAGCATTGTCTGTTGAAGTCGAGTTTATGTTAGGCGAGGATGCTGCGAAAAGCTTTATCCTCTATGAGGATGGCTCAGAGGAAGAAGCGGTCCGCACGAATGAGAAAGGAATGAACTAGATGATCGGAATATTAGCCGGAATGGGTCCGAAATCGACCTCGCCGTTTATCGATAAGGTGATTGATTACTGTCAGAAGCTGTATGGGGCTTCAAACGATATTGACTATCCGCACATGATGATCTATTCATGCCCGACGCCCTTCTATGCAGATCGTCCGATTGACCATGATGAGATGAAAAAAGCGATTATCGACGGAGCGGTAAAGCTTGAGAAAACAGGCGTTGATTTCATTGCGCTGCCTTGTAATACGGCGCATGTCTACTATGAAGAGATTCAGCAGTCATTGTCGGTTCCTTTGTTAAATATCGTTGAGGAAACGATAAAAGCGATTCCGCATCCTGCAAAAAAAGCGGTGGTGTTAGGAACAGAGCCAACCATCCAATCCGCCATCTACCAAAATGGGCTGAAGGCAAATGGACAAGAAGTTGTTCACAAGGACCTTTGGCAGCACGCTGTGAACCGGCTTATTGCCGCAATCAAACAGCCAAATCATATGCATACACAAGCATTGTGGCAGACGCTATATGAAGAAATCAGTCAGCATGCAGACATCATCATTTCAGCCTGCACGGATTTAAATGCGGTGTTAGATCATTTTCAAAGTGAGATTCCGATGATAGATTCCTCTGCCTGTCTTGCAAAAAGCACTGTCAGCACATATCTTGCGTATCAAAGCTAGCTTAAGACAAGGACTGTCTTCAAACAGTCCTTGTTTTTTATGTTCCTATTGTTTGACAGTTAACTGCAATGGTGTTAAATTGAACATGTAAATAGTTACATGATTTTTTCTGAAGGTGAGGTGGTGCCCTTGAAGAAGCCGGTTTTAAAACCATTCGCCTCTTTAGAAATCAAGGTTGATCCGCCTATCACAATTGGTGAGACAGGCCTGGGACTGAGACGATTTATTCCGATTCGTTCGGGAACAATAACCGGGGAAGTAAAGGGACGTATTTTGCCGGGCGGTGCCGATTCGCAAATGATTCGTGCTGACGGCAGAACCGATTTATCTGCCAGGTATGTAATCGAAACAGCAGATCATGAACTGATTTACATTGAAAACCAATGGAATACGGCAAGTCAGCGAGCCGTTTCGAAAACAAGCGGCAGCCGGGGAAATCATTGATCCGGAGCATGTTTATTTTCGTACGGTACCGACGTTTGAAACAGGCAGTGAAGCCTATCAATGGCTGCATGACCGCTTGTTTATCGGTTCCGCAGAAAGAACCTCTGATTACGTTCGACTAGACATTTATGAAGTACAGTAAAAGACTAAGGAGAGTGTGAAAGATGGAAAACTTTATCGGAAGCCACATGATTTATACGTATGAAAACGGATGGGAATACGAGATTTATATTAAAAACGACCATACAATTGATTATAGAATTCATAGCGGAATGGTTGCCGGACGCTGGGTTCGGGATCAGGAAGTGAATATTGTCAAACTGACAGAAGGCGTATATAAAGTGTCTTGGACAGAGCCGACTGGCACGGATGTTTCATTAAACTTTATGCCAAATGAAAAACGCATGCACGGCATTATTTTCTTCCCGAAATGGGTGCATGAACATCCTGAAATTACAGTGTGCTACCAAAATGACCACATTGACTTGATGAAAGAATCACGCGAAAAATATGAAACGTATCCAAAATACGTTGTACCTGAATTTGCGGAAATTACATTTCTGAAAAATGAGGGAGTCGACAATGAAAAAGTGATTTCGAAGGCTCCTTATGAAGGAATGACAGACGATATTCGTGCGGGAAAATTATAAGAAACATCAAAACCCGGAAAAGAGATTTACTTCTCTTTTCCGGGTTTTCTTTTTGCTGCAAAAACAATCTGATTCCAGCCCAGCGCATAGGCTGTACCACGGTCGACAAAATGATGATACAAGCCGCCACAACAATGACAGCGCCAATGTATCATATTTCCCCAGTTTATTCTCCTTTTGAAGGGAATAATTTCTGCCTTTTTTCAGAATCCGGATCGTTTTCGATCACAATCTCCGAATCAAAAATCAGCGTCTCTCTCGTTTCTTCGTGATACGCCGGCCAATTCACAGCTTCGGTGCTTGGGTTTCCTGTTTTGGCGAACGTGATCCATGCTGATTGTATCGTGTGAGAAAGCTGTTTCACCTCATCCGTAACCTCCGCGTTTGCCATCCGCTTCAACCCATCCAGATTTCCAAAGACAAAAGGAAGCTCTAATGCGTGAAACGCTTTATTGTACGGCGGCTTCTCCGGGTGCCAATCGAACCTGTACATCCAAACCGGGGCGTAGTGGGACTGTGCGGATGCATAGGCAACGGCCGGGCGCCAAAATAACAAATCAGTCATCATGTGAATCTGGCTTTCCAGAGAACGCGGATACAGATCGGCGGCTTTCTTGGCCAGCGGCTGCCCTAATAAATACTCGAGTGCAGCATCAAGCGTTTCCTGAGAATGAACGTCTGAATCAGGGGTGAAAAATAAATATCCTTCATCACGGGTTGTTCCGATTAATAGCGGAATGCCGGCAGCAGCCCCTTCTGCTATTGCTTTTTCTGGTTCAGCAGGCAGCGTTTTCGGATCAAGGGCGGGCTGGAAAAACAGATGAAAGATATTTTCTTTTTCTGTGATCCGAAGCTGATCAGCCGCTTTTAGCAAATCTTCTGCAGAAACCGTATGCAATTTCTCCAGTTGGCTCTCGTTAATCCCAAGGACCTGTAACAAGGCTGCCGCGGTGCTCGCCGCTTGTTCTTTCGTCATCGTTCGAGAAGCGCCGCTTTCCATGATTGCTTTCTGGAACAGGCCTTTTGCCGCTGGCATTGCGAGCAGCGCGGCAATGCTCATGCCGCCGGCGGATTCTCCAAATACTGTTACGTTATCGGGATCACCGCCAAACGCTGAGATATTCTCCCGCACCCATTTCAGTGCGGCGGCTTGGTCTAAAAGCCCAAGGTTATCGGAATACGCCTCATCAAATGAAGACAAGTGCAAAAAGCCAAACGGCCCCAGCCGATAGTTCAGTGTAACGACAATGACTTCTCCCTGCGCCGCAAGTTTTGATCCGTCATACAATGGATCACTGCCCGCTCCAAGATAAAAAGCGCCGCCGTGAATCCACACCATGACAGGCAGGTTTTGACTTGGAGTGTCAGGCGCAAATACATTGAGATACAAGCAATCCTCGGACTGGCGCGGCAGTTCAGCATACGATAGTGAAAGTAAATCAGTCGGCTGCGGGCAAACAGGGCCATAGGCTGTAGCATCAAGTACATCTTCCCACACTTCAGGCGGCTCAGGTGCTTTAAAACGCAATTGTCCGACAGGCGGCTTGGCAAAGGGGATGCCTTTCCATATATGTACGCCGTTTTCCGTTGTGCCTTTTACTTTGCCGTATTGAGTCGTTACTGTTTGATGAGTCATTGTGTCCTCTCCCTTTTTCCCCCATTATAAACAGATTTACCCTGAAGATGCGAACGTTAGCCCTCTAGCCGATCATCATCTTCCCATCGTTTTTAAAAAGGATTTGACTTCATGGACAGTCAAGCCGATTTCTCTTGCTTCCGCCATCAGCGCTTTCCATTCTTCTATATTGGATTCCGTCAGTTTACGGTTGCGGTAAGAAGCCGTTTCAGGCTGTTCTTTCTTGAGTCTGTTCGTAAAAGTGAACAATTCTTCCTTTTCCATTCCGGCTTGTACGGCTTGCACTAAATGTACGCGCCACTCCTCTTCATCGCCGCTGATTTTTTCATACATCATTGTTTCTGCGTCAAATAATTCTGTTAATTCCACATCAAGTGTCGCCGAAACTTTTTTTAAAAATTGAACGGACGGATTCGTGTGAACCCCTCTTTCAATCTTGCTTAAATACGATTTGGAAACGCCTGACTCAATCGCCAGCTGATTAATAGAATAGCCTTTTCTTTTTCGGTACAAACGGATAATTCTTCCAATCATAATGTGAAATTCTCCTCTATTCCTGTCGTTATTTTGTTCATTATAAGGAATAATTCGTTCTTTATAAAATTTAAAATAATAAGGGAAGTGCAGTAAATTAGAGGAAAATCATGATTTTGTTCTCTAAAGAGAACTTATTGGCTTATTTTGCAATTTTTAAATAATACTATTTTCTTTTATAATCCAATCATTAACAGAAAGGGGCGCGGGAAGCCAGCCGCGGGAAGGCTGAAGGCTATGAATACATGAATGAGAATATGAGTTTTAAAGAATTATATGCGATTGTCAGACACAGATTCGTGCTGATTCTGCTCATCACAATCGGCGTTACCCTGATTACGGGTTTTGTGCAATTTAAGGTTATTTCACCGACCTATCAGGCGTCGACACAGGTGCTGATTCATGAATCAGACGGTGAAGAAAACTCGAATCTCAGTGACATCCAGCGAAATCTTCAGTATAGCAGCACGTTCCAATCGATTATGAAAAGCACTGCCTTGATGGAAGAGGTCAAGGCGGAATTGCACCTATCTGAATCGGCTTCCTCGCTGAAAGGAAAAGTAATCACCAGCAGTGAAAATGAATCAGAAATTATCACCGTTGCCGTCCAGGATCACGATCCGGCGAAAGCGGCTGAGATTGCGAACACATTAGTGAACAAGTTTGAAAGAGCAGTAGATGAAAGAATGAATGTACAAGGCGTACATATATTATCAGAGGCGAAGGCTTCGGAAAGCCCGATGATCAAGCCGGCCCGGCTGCGAAATATGGTCATGGCTTTTGGCGCTGCTGTCATGGGCGGCATTACACTGGCATTTTTTCTGCATTTTCTCGATGATACGTGCAAAAGCGCACGGCAGCTCAGCGAGAGAACCGGATTGCCATGCCTAGGCTCCGTTCCTGATGTTCAAAAAGGGCGGAATCGCGGGATAAAACATTTCGGGGAGTGAAGCGAGTGATCTTTAGAAAAAAGAAAGCAAGGCGAGGTTTGGCTCAAATATCTGTTTTACACAATAAATCAGTTGTTGCGGAACAATATCGCACCATCCGGACAAACATTGAGTTCTCATCTGTCCAGACCAACTTGCGATCCATCCTCGTCACCTCCTCTGTGCCTGGTGAAGGTAAATCGTTCAGTGCAGCGAATCTTGCGGCTGTCTTTGCGCAGCAGCAGGAAAAGAAAGTACTGCTAGTGGATGCCGATTTAAGAAAGCCGACCATCAATCAGACGTTTCAGGTTGAGAATGTAACCGGGCTGACAAATGTGCTGGTCGGTAATGCTTCACTCAGTGAGACGGTGCAAAAGACGCCGATCGATAACTTATACATACTGACAAGCGGCCCGACCCCGCCAAATCCGGCAGAACTGCTGTCTTCAAAAGCAATGGGAGATTTAATATCTGACATCTATGAACAATTCAGCCTCGTCATCTTTGATTCCCCTCCGCTTTTGGCTGTTGCCGATGCTCAGATTCTAGCAAATCAAACAGACGGCAGCGTGCTTGTCGTTTTAAGCGGAAAAACAAAAACCGATACCGTCCTGAAAGCAAAAGATGCACTGGAACAATCCAATGCGAAGCTGTTAGGCGCTCTTTTAAACAAAAAGAAAATGAAAAAATCGGAACACTATTCCTACTAGTTTTTGGAAAGGTGATGTCTCCTGACCTGTATCAATGGAGGCACTCGGCTCTGCTGTGGGCAGCTGAAGTTGCTGCCTTAGATGCTGGTCGTCGCTGGCGGGGCGTGAGGATGGGTTAAATGCCCACTTATCTGATATATACATAGGACGTGTTGTCGGTTTAGCTGTTGCCGATGTTTTGGAGAGACGAAAACCGCCGCAGCTAAACCGATAAAAGAATTAGGGGGGAATAGGTTGAGTTACCGGAGAAGACTATCAATGATTATTGCGCTGGATACTTACCTCGTTTTAAATTCAGTTATTGCAGGATATCAATTTTTAAAAGATTCCTATCAATTTTATGACTCCGGAGCATTACTGCTTACCGCTGTCAGCTTGCTCCTCAGCTATCATGTGTGTGCTTTCCTGTTCAATCAGTATAAACAGGTGTGGACATACACCGGGCTCGGCGAGCTGCTTGTCCTGCTTAAAGGCATTACGCTTTCCGCCGCTGTGACCGGCGTCATTCAGTATGCTGTGTATCATACGATGTTCTTTCGTCTGTTAACCGCGTGCTGGGTGCTTCAGCTTTTGTCCATTGGAGGGACGCGTATTTTATCCAGAGTATTAAACGAAAGCATTAGAAAAAAACGCTGCGCCTCATCCCGCGCGCTGATTATCGGGGCGGGCTCAGGCGGGACTCTGATGGTCAGGCAGCTGCTTTCCAAAGATGAACCTGATATCATACCTGTCGCTTTTATTGATGACGACCAAACGAAACATAAATTAGAAATCATGGGGCTGCCCGTAATCGGCGGAAAAGAAAGTATCATGCCTGCGGTGCAAAAGCTCAAAATTAACTATATTATTATTGCCATTCCTTCACTCCGCACCCATGAGCTTCAGGTGTTATATAAAGAATGTGTGCGAACCGGAGTAAGCATTAAAATTATGCCTCATTTTGATGAAATGCTGCTCGGCACACGAACTGCCGGACAAATCAGAGATGTAAAAGCTGAGGATCTGCTCGGCAGAAAGCCAGTGACCCTCGACACTAGCGAAATTTCGAACCGCATCAAAGGAAAAACAGTTCTCGTCACAGGAGCGGGCGGATCAATCGGCTCGGAAATCTGCCGGCAGATCAGCGCGTTTTTGCCTAAGGAAATCATTCTGCTCGGCCATGGGGAAAACAGCATTCATTCGATTTATACAGAGCTGAATGGACGATTCGGCAAACACATTGTGCTCCATACGGAAATCGCTGATGTGCAGGACCGCGATAAAATGTTTACCTTAATGAAAAAGTACGAGCCGCATGTTGTCTACCATGCAGCTGCCCATAAGCATGTCCCTTTAATGGAACACAATCCTGAAGAGGCGGTCAAAAACAATATCATCGGAACAAAAAATGTCGCGGAAGCAGCCGATATGTCGGGAACTGAGACATTCGTGCTGATTTCATCAGACAAAGCGGTGAACCCAGCCAATGTAATGGGGGCGACAAAACGGTTCGCGGAAATGATTATTATGAATCTTGGAAAAGTCAGCAGTACCAAATTTGTCGCTGTCCGTTTCGGCAATGTACTCGGGAGCCGCGGCAGCGTCATTCCGATTTTCAAAAAACAAATTGAAAAAGGCGGCCCTGTGACAGTAACACATCCGGCAATGACCCGCTATTTCATGACGATTCCCGAGGCATCAAGGCTTGTGATTCAGGCTGGGGCACTGGCGAAAGGGCGTCAGATTTTCGTTCTCGATATGGGAGAGCCTGTAAAGATTGTGGATCTTGCCAAAAACCTCATTCATTTGTCCGGCTACACGACTGAGCAGGTTCCAATCGAATTCACAGGCATTCGTCCGGGCGAAAAAATGTATGAAGAATTGCTGAACAAAAATGAAGTCCACGCTGAACAAGTCTTTCCAAAAATTCATATCGGTAAAGCGGTAGACGGCGATTGGCCGGTGCTGATGCGCTTTATCGAGGATTTCACTGAACTGTCGGAAGCCGACCTGAGAGCGAGGCTGTTTGCGGCAATCAATACATCAGACAACATGACGGCTGCCAGTGTTCATTAGGGGGAGTGAAAATGACGAAAAAGATATTGTTTTGCGCGACTGTTGATTATCATTTTAAGGCCTTTCACCTCCCTTATTTTAAATGGTTCAAGCGAATGGGCTGGGAGGTTCATGTCGCCGCGAGCGGACAAACCAAGCTGCCGTATGTGGATGAGAAATTCTCCATCCCGATTCGCAGGTCACCATTTCACCCTCAGAATCTGTCCGTTTATAGGCAGCTGAAGAAAGTGATCGACACCCATGAATACGACATGGTTCATTGCCATACACCGGTAGGCGGCGTTCTCGCCAGGCTGGCGGCGCGGCAGGCGCGGCGGTGCGGAACAAAGGTGCTGTACACAGCGCACGGCTTTCACTTCTGCAAAGGGGCACCGATGAAAAATTGGCTTCTATACTATCCGGTCGAAAAGTGGCTTTCAGCATATACGGACTGCCTGATCACGATCAATGAAGAGGATTACACACGGGCGAAAGGACTTCAAAGGCCGGGCGGAAGGACGCAGAAAATTCACGGCATTGGCGTCAATACTGAGCGTTTCCGGCCTGTTAGCCCGAAAGAGCAGCAAAGACTCAGAGAAAAACACGGATTCCGTGAAGATGATTTTATATTGGTTTATCCGGCTGAGCTTAATGTGAACAAAAATCAGAAGCTGTTAATTGAAGCCGCAGCCTTGCTGAAAGAAAACATTCCTTCGCTCCGCCTTGTGTTTGCCGGGGAAGGGGCAATGGAACAAACGTATCGAACGTTAGCTGAAAAGCTTGGCGCTTCCGCCAATGTCCGTTTTTATGGCTTTTGCCGCGACATACATGAGCTGATTCAGCTTGCGGATGTATCTGTGGCATCCAGCATGAGAGAGGGCCTCGGCATGAATGTGCTTGAGGGAATGGCGGCGGAAAAACCGGCGATCGCCACAGATAACCGCGGGCATCGGGAAATCATCCGCGACGGAGAAAACGGTTTTCTGGTCAAAATCGGTGACAGTGCTGCTTTTGCCCGCCGGATTGAACAGCTTTACCATAAGCCGGAACTCTGCCGAAAGCTGGGACAGGAAGGCCGAAAAACAGCCTTGCGCTTTTCAGAGGCGCGAACGGTGGAAGAAATGGCAGATATTTATTCCGCGTACATGGATATGGATACAAAGGAGAAAAGCGTATGAACTCAGGACCGAAAGTTTCTGTCATTATGGGCATTTATAATTGCGAGCGCACGTTGGCAGAAAGCATAGAATCCATACTCAGCCAATCCTATAAAAATTGGGAGCTGATTTTGTGCGATGATGCGTCAACAGACGGCACGCTCCGCATCGCGAAGCAGTATGCCGCTCATTATAGCGACCGCATCAAACTGATTCGAAACAAAACAAACAAGCGGCTTGCCGCATCATTAAATCATTGTCTTTCGCATGCGACAGGCGATTATATCGCACGTCAAGACGGAGATGACCTTTCGTTTCCGCGCCGTCTGGAAAAGCAGGTCGCGTTTTTAGAAAAACACCGCCACTATCAGGTGGTTGGCACCGGCATGCTTGTGTTTGATGAATTTGGCGTAAGAGGCACCCGCATCCTGCCTTCTGTTCCGGAGCCGGGCGTCATGGCAAAAGGGACCCCATTTTGCCACGGCACGATTATGATGAGAGCGAGTGCCTACCGCACGCTGAAAGGCTACCGGTCGGTGCGCAGGACGAGACGAATGGAGGATATCGATTTGTGGCTTCGCTTTTTTGAAGAGGGCTTCAGGGGCTATAATCTTCAGGAAGCCTTGTATAAAGTGAGGGAAGACAGCGATGCATTCAAACGGCGGTCATTTACGTATTCGATCGACAATGCCATCCTTGTCTATCAGGCGTGCAGACGCTTGAAGCTTCCTATATCTGATTACATATATATCGCAAAACCGTTAATCCGCGCGTTTATGCCCGCAGCCGTGATGAATCGCTACCACAAAAAAAGAGTAATGAACCAAAAGGAAGGGCTTGTCAAGCATGACTAGCGGCCAAAAACGCGTGCTCCATGTTCTCAGCGGCATGAACAGGGGCGGCGCGGAAACCATGGTGATGAATTTATATCGGAAAATGGACAGAAGCAAAGTACAATTTGATTTTTTAACGTATCGAAATGATCCGTGCGCTTACGATGAAGAGATTTTATCCTTAGGCGGGCGGCTTTTTTATGTCCCGAGCATTGGGCAAAGCAATCCCCTTACATTTGTGAGGAATGTGAGAAACGCGATAAAAGCAAACGGGCCGTTCAGCGCCGTTCATGCGCATACAGATTTCCAAACGGGTTTTATCGCCCTTGCGGCAAGGCTCGCCGGAGTGCCGGTCAGGGTCTGCCATTCCCACAATACGTCTTGGAAGACCGGCTTCAATTGGAAGGATCGCTTGCAGCTGATGGTATTCAGGCGGCTCATCTTGGCGAATGCGACAGCGCTGTGTGCCTGCGGAGAGGATGCGGGCAGGTTTTTATTTGGACAGTCCAACATGGAGCGGGAGCGTGTTCACCTCCTTCCGAACGGGATTGATCTTGAGCTGTTCGCTCCAAATGGGCAGGCGGCTGATGAAGAAAAAACAGCCCGCGGTATTGCAGCTGACCGGCTCATCATTGGCCATGTGGCCCGGTTTCATGAAGTGAAAAACCATGCGTTTCTCCTGAAGCTTGCCGCACATCTCAAAGAAAGAGGCGTTCGCTTTCAGCTTGTTCTCGCAGGTGACGGGCCGCTGCGTGAGAAAATGGAAGAGGAGGCGCGGCGGCAGGATCTGTTGTCAGAGGTTCTCTTTTTAGGCACTGAAGACCGCATTCATGAATTGATGCGTACATTCGATGTATTTGTCATGCCGTCTCTGTACGAAGGCTTGCCGGTTGTGCTTGTGGAAGCGCAGGCGTCGGGGCTTCCATGCATCATTTCAGACAGCATTACAGAAAAAGTCGACGCCGGGCTCGGGCTTGTCACAAGATTAAGTCTCTCTGAGCCGATCAGCATTTGGGCTGAAACCATTGCAAGAGCGGCCGCCGCAGGCAGGCCGAAGCGCGAGCTCATCAAGGAAACACTCGCCCAACTTGGCTACGATGCACAGCAAAATGTAGGAGCGCTGCTGAATGTATACAACATCCGCACGGAAAAGGACAATAACCGATGATTGTATATGCCGTCAATATGGGGATTGTATTTGTTTGGTCTTGGTTCGCTAAAATGTGCGGCGGCCGTGACGATTCGCTTGCCACGGGGTATCGGCCGAATAAGCTTTTGATCTGGATTCCGCTCGCTTCACTTGTGCTCGTGTCAGGCCTCCGCTACCGAGTTGGCACGGATTTTCAGACGTACACACTGCTGTACGAATTGGCGGGCGATTATCAAAATGTGTGGCAGATATTCGGTTTCGGCACAGCAAAAACGGCGACAGATCCGGGGTTTACCGCACTCCTTTGGCTGATGAATTTTATCACGGAAGATCCGCAAATCATGTATTTTACGGTTGCGGCCGTGACCTATAGCTTTATTATGAAGACACTCGCCGATTATGGCAGGCCGTTTGAGCTGAGTGTCTTTTTATTTTTGGGAACCTTTCATTATTACGCGTCTTTTAACGGCATCAGGCAATACATGGTGGCAGCTGTTTTGTTTTGGGCGCTCCGTTATATCATCAGCGGGAACTGGAAGCGATATTTTCTCATTGTGCTGGTCAGCTCGCTCTTTCATTCGTCGGCGCTGATTATGATTCCAGTGTACTTTATTGTCAGAAGAAAAGCCTGGTCTCCGGCGATATTCGGCCTATCCGCTTTATTTCTCGGCATGACCTTTTTATATCAAAAATTTATTTCTGTGTTTGTCGTTGTACTTGAAAACAGCTCATACAGCCATTATGAAAAATGGCTTATGACAAACACAAATGGAATGAATGTGATCAAAATCGCTGTTTTGGTTCTGCCGCTGTTCCTTGCATTTTGCTATAAAGAACGACTGCGGAGTCTGTGGCCGCAAATTGATATTGTCGTCAATTTGTGCCTGCTAGGTTTTTTGTTCGGCCTTTTGGCCACAAAGGACGTGATTTTTGCCAGATTCAATATTTATTTCGGTCTGTATCAAATGATCCTAGTCCCTTATTTCGTCAGGATATTTGATGAAAAATCGAACGCTCTTATCTATATTGCTATCGTTGTTTGTTATTTTCTTTACAGTTATTTGCTTATCTTAGGTTGATTCATCGGTTCTGCCTTACAGAACGATTTTTTCCCGGTAATTTATGCACGAGGAGCCGGTCATTATGGAAACACCTGCGGTTAGTCTGTTAGTCGCTGTTTATAACACAGAAACATATATCAGAACGTGTCTCGAATCACTGCGGAACCAGACAGTGGACAATATTGAAATCATCATCGTCAATGACGGTTCAGCTGACGCCAGCCCGGATATCGCGGAAGAATACGCCAAAATGGACAACAGGTTTAAGGTGATTCATCAGGAAAACCAGGGGCTCGGTGCGGTTCGGAATAAAGGCATTGAAGCTGCACGCGGCGAATTTATCGCGTTTATCGATTCAGACGATTGGATCGAGCCTGATTATTGCGAGCAGATGCTCCGCGCAGCAGGCGATGAAACTGATCTGGTCATTTGCAATTACGCCGCGGAGTTTGAGGATACTGGCAAAACCATGGACTCAGACATTGCCCAAACCTATCAGGATCAGCCGAAGGAGCATTATATCAAGGCATTATTCGAAGGAAAGGTCAGAGGGTTTTCATGGAACAAACTGTACAGAAGAAGCATGATTGAAGCCCATCGGCTGTCGTTTCCGCTCCGAGGCGAGCTGGAGCATGTCGAGGATCAGTTTTTCAGCTTCAGGGCTCATTTTTTCGCCCGCTCGGTATCCTATGTAAAAGCGCCGCTCTATCATTACCGAATTCACCTTTCCTCCATTGTGCAGCGCTATCAGAAAAAACTGTTTGAATCAGGGCTTGCGCTGTATGAGGCGAATGCGGCGTTTTTACAGGAGAACAACAAACTGGAGGAGTACCGCAAGGAGCTTGATACCTTTATCATTCTTCACAGCAGCCTCTGTATGCTGAATGAATGGAAAACGAGCGGCAGCCGCCGGCTGTTTGAAAAGCTTAGAAATGTTGGCATGATATGCGCGGACCCGGTGTTTCAAGAAAGTCTTTCAAAAACGGGAACAGCGCCTTTTGACGCAAAACGGTCATGCCTGCTTCTGATGGCGAAATACAGAATGATTCCGTTCGTCGCGATGGCATCGGCTGTGTATCAGCGGGTGATCGAGTACAAAATGAGAAACAGAGGGTGAGGACATGTCGTTACAATCGTTGAAAATTAATTTTGCAGAATGGCTGCTGCTTAAGGTCAAATACCCGTCCCAATATTGGCTGGGAGCGGCAGACCAGCCGGTAAAGGCCGCAGCACATCAGAAAAAAATCATACTGACCCTGCTGCCGTCCCATGACAATTTGGGAGATCACGCAATTGCTTATGCCAGCAAGGCATTTCTTGAGCAAGAATACCCGGACTTTGACATCATCGAGGTCGATATGAAGGACATTTACAAATCAGCAAAAAAACTGATCCGCTCGCGCCACCCGGAGGATATGGTCTTTATCATCGGCGGCGGAAACATGGGGGATTTATACCGTTATGAGGAATGGACTCGCCGCTTCATCATTAAAACATTTCATGACTATCGGGTTGTCCAGCTTCCGGCAACGACTCATTTTTCCGACACGAAAAAAGGGCGGAAAGAGCTGAAGCGGGCACAGAAAATTTATAATTCGCACCCGGACCTGTTGCTGATGGCACGGGATGAAACAACGTATCAATTTATGAAACAGCATTTTCAAGAAAAAACAATTCTGAAGCAGCCGGACATGGTGCTGTATTTAGACAGAAGCAAGGCCCCCGCAGAGCGCGAAGGGGTTTATATGTGTTTGCGCGAGGACCGGGAAAGCGTGCTTCAGGAGGAGCAGAGAAACTGGCTCAAAGCTGCGCTATATGAGGAATTCGGCGAGATCAATTCCTTTACGACAACTATTGGGCGCCGGGTCAGCCGCGATACACGGGAACAAGAGCTTGAAGCGCTGTGGTCTAAGCTGCAAAGCGCAGAAGCCGTCGTCACTGACAGGCTTCATGGCATGATTTTTTGCGCGCTGACAGGAACGCCGTGTGTTGTTATTCGCTCCTTTGACCATAAGGTGATGGAAGGCTATCAATGGCTGAAAGACATCCCATTCATGAAGCTGATTGAACATCCGGAGCCGGAGCGTGTAACAGCCGCAGTCAATGAGCTTTTAACAAAAGAAACACTCCGTGCCGGCTTTCCGAGAGATGTGTATTTTAAAGGTCTGCGTGACAAAATCAGCGGTGAAGCGCAATGACCCCGCTTGTCAGCATTATTGTCCCGATGTATAATGTTGAACCATTTATAGGGGAGTGCATTGATTCTTTGCTTGGCCAAACGCTTTCTGATATTGAAATCATCCTCGTGAATGACGGAACACCGGATCGGTCAGGAGACATTGCAGAGGACTATGCAAAACGGGATGCGAGAATTCGGGTCATTCATCAGAAAAACGGTGGGCTTAGTTCAGCACGAAATACGGGAATAAAGGCCGCGCGGGGCACTTACATTGGCTTTGTAGACGGAGACGATTATGTATCTTCCGCCATGTTCCAGAGACTGGCTGAAGAAGCGGAGCAAAATCGGCTCGACATCGCCGGATGCGGTTTTTACAAGCAGTCACCGGACAGGCGGACATATGTGGCGCCGCAGCTTGAGGCAAACCGCGTGCTGACAAAAAAAGAAATGACTGAATGGCTTAAATATGCTCACGAAACGAGATTTATCTGGTATGTATGGCGTTATCTTTACCGTCGTGAGCTTTTTGATAGGGCGAATCTGATGTTTGAGGAAGACATCCGTTTTGCTGAAGACTCTCCCTTCAATTTGTCCGCTTTTCGCGAAGCGGAGCGGGTGAAAATGCTTGATGAAGGATTGTACATTTATCGTGAAAACCCGAACAGCCTGACAGAAACTCCTTATAAGCCGGCGATGGATGAACATCTTCAAAAACAATATCAGGCTAAAATCGCATTCTACAATCACTATGGCTTAGCAGGCGCATGCCAAGAAGATTTGAATGTGTACATTTGCAGGCACCAGCTTCCGATGCTTTTGGCAAATGCCTGTGCTTCTCCGAATTCGCCGAAAGACATCAAAAAGAAGATCAGACAGATTTTATCTTATGACATGGTGCGGCAGGCTGTCAGACATACTCCGTTTCAGCATGAGAAATTATTAAGAGGAGAGCGTTTGATATTGGCACTGTGTAAATGGCGGCTCACTTTTCTCATCAAACTGTTTTTCGAGCAGCGGGGGACGATGAAAGGCAGTGCGAAGCAGGCATGAAATTCACGATAAACTTCAGCGCGAATCTTACGGCTTTTCTCTTGTCTGTTTTCCTGTCGGTTTGGATGACGCCTTTTATTGTCAAAACGCTCGGTGTGGAAGCGTTCGGCTTTGTTCACTTGACACAAAATGTGATTAATTACTTTTCGATTATCACCGTGGCTCTCAGCTCGGTTGTCGTTCGCTTCTTTTCTGTTGCTGCCCACAGGGGAGAGCGTGAGAAAGCAAATGCGTATATCAGCAATTATTTAGCGGCCTCTGTTTTGATTTCATTGCTTCTCTTGCTGCCGCTTGCGGGCTCGGCTTTTTTTGTTGACCGCGTTATGAATGTGCCGCAAGCGCTTTTGGCTGATGTGCGTGTGTCGATTTTGATCGGCAGTCTGCTGTTTATCTTAACGTTTTTGACGGCTGGTTTCGGGGCTGCACCATTTTATGCCAACCGCCTTTACATCACCAGCTCCATTCAGGCGGTGCAAATGCTTGTACGCGTGCTGTCTGTGCTGCTCCTGTTTGCATGCTTTGCGCCAAAAATCTGGCAGATCCAGCTTGCCGCTTTAGCTGGTGCTGTCATCGCGTCTGTGCTGTCTTTCTATTTCTTCAAAAAGCTGATTCCATGGTTTTCGTTCCGTATGAAGGATCTTTCATTCCGCACAAGCAAGGAGCTGTTTCAAGCGGGCGCATGGAGCTCCGTCAATCAAATCGGCGTCCTGCTTTTTTTGCAGATTGATCTGTTAACCGCCAATTTGATGCTTGGAGCGTCCGCATCCGGGAAATACGCGGCGATTATCCAGTTTCCGCTGCTTTTGCGCAGCTTGGCAGGAACGGTCGCATCCCTGTTTGCGCCTATCATGACTTCATATTATTCAAAAGGCGATATGGACGGATTGATGAATTACGCCAATAAGGCAGTGAGGCTGAATGGCCTTTTGCTTGCACTTCCTGCTGCCTTATTGGGCGGGTTGGCGGGGCCTTTTCTGACAATCTGGCTCGGACCGTCCTTTTCGTCGATAGCACCGCTTTTATTTATTCATGCCGGATACTTGGTGATCAGCCTCGCCTTTATGCCGCTGTTTTATATTTGGACCGCTTTTAATCAACAAAAAACACCGGCGATTGTTACCCTGCTGTTAGGCGCAGTGAATGTGGTGCTGGCCGTCACGCTGAGCGGGCCGGCTCATCTCGGTCTGTACGGCATAACATTGGCCGGGGCGATTTCCCTTATTTTAAAGAATGCCATCTTTACGCCGCTTTACGTATCCCGCATTACAGGCTGCAAAAAGCACGTGTTCTTTAAAGGCATCATCGGGCCTCTTTCAGCCGCTGTGTTTGCCTGGACGGTTTGTAAGGCCATGCAGTTTGTTGTGAAGATTGACGGCTGGACGTCACTGATAGCGACGGGAGTGACAGTCAGCTTTTGCTACGCTGTTTTCGCTTTTATGCTCGTTTGTACAAAAGAGGAAAGACAGCTGATACTAAAACGGTTTCGAAAAACGAAAGGAGCTGTGAATCTTTGATCCTGAAACGACTTTTTGATCTGACGGCCGCCATTTTTTTGTTGTGCTGTACGAGTGGGATCATTTTGTTCACCATCGCCGTTGTCAGGCTGAAAATAGGATCACCTGTCTTCTTTAAGCAAGTAAGGCCGGGCCTGCACGGCAAACCGTTCACCCTGTATAAGTTCCGGACAATGACGGATGAACGGGACAGTGAAGGAAATCTGCTGCCCGATGAAGTTAGGCTGACGAAAACAGGCAGGCTGATCAGAAAGCTAAGCATTGATGAGCTTCCGCAGCTTCTGAATGTTCTGAAGGGCGATCTCAGCCTTGTCGGGCCGCGGCCGCTTTTGATGGACTATCTGCCCCTTTATACAGAAAAACAGGCCCGGCGCCACGAGGTGAAGCCGGGTATCACAGGCTGGGCGCAAATCAATGGCAGAAACGCGATTTCCTGGGAAAAGAAATTTGAATTAGATGTTTGGTACGTTGACAACCGATCATTTTTTCTCGATTTGAAAATTCTATGTTTGACGGTGCGAAAGGTTCTTGTTTCAGAAGGGATTCAGCAAACCAATCATGTGACCACGGAACGGTTTACCGGAAGCGGAGATGTGTCCTCATGAAGAACGTGGCCATTGTGGGTGACGGCGGACACGGAAAGGTGATCAGGGAGCTGATAAACGCCCGCACAGATACGCGTTTAGCCGCGGTGCTGGATGATAAATTCAAAACGTTCGAAGGCGGAAAAGAATGGTACACAGGCCCGCCGGAAGCCATTAGTGAATTGCGCAGGCTCATTCCCGATGTGCTGTTTTTGATTGCTGTTGGAAATAACAGTGTCAGAAAACAGCTGACTGAACGACTGGGACTGAAGAAAGATGATTTTATTACATTGATTCACCCGTCAGCCATCGTCAGCAAGTCGGCTGCTATCGGGGAAGGGACCGTGATTATGGCGGGCGCAATCATTCAGGCGGATGCGCGCATCGGCGCCCACTGCATCATCAATACGGGCGCAGTGGCAGAGCACGACAATCAAATCAGCGATTACGTTCATCTGTCCCCGCGTGTCACACTGTCAGGAGCGGTTTCCGTTCAGGAAGGCGCTCACGTTGGAACCGGTGCGTCCGTCATACCGCAGATCACAATCGGGGCTTGGAGCATTGTCGGCGCCGGCTCTGCGGTAATCCGTTCCATACCGGACAGGGTAACGGCGGCCGGGGCACCGGCACGCATCATTTCTGCCATTCAAACATCAAACAAAGGATGATTCTATGCATAAAAAAATCTACTTATCTCCCCCTCACATGAGCGGCAGGGAGCAGCACTATATTTCGGAAGCCTTTCGCTCAAACTGGATCGCGCCGCTTGGGCCGCTCGTGAATTTATTTGAAGAACAGCTGGCAGAACGCGTCGGTGTAAAAGCAGCAGCTGCGGTCAGCTCTGGAACGGCTGCGATTCATCTGGCGCTGCGTTTGCTTGAGGTAAAAGAAGGAGACAGCGTGTTTTGCCAGTCCTTCACATTTGTAGCAACCTCCAATCCGATTTTATATGAAAAAGCGGTGCCCGTCTTTATTGATTCTGAGCCTGACACATGGAATATGTCGCCGAAAGCCCTTGAAAGAGCATTGCAGGAAGCGAAAAGAAACGGCACTCTGCCAAAAGCGGTGATTGCTGTCAATCTATATGGACAGAGCGCGAAAATGGATGACATCGTAAGCCTGTGTGATGCATACGGAGTTCCTGTCATTGAGGACGCAGCCGAATCTCTCGGAACAGTCTACAAAGGGAAGCATAGCGGGACATTCGGGCGCTTCGGCATTTATTCATTTAACGGGAACAAAATCATCACCACATCAGGCGGAGGGATGCTTGTTTCAAATGATGAAGCCGCAATTGAAAAAGCAAGATTTCTCGCGTCGCAGGCCCGTGATTCGGCTGTTCATTATCAGCACAGTGAAATGGGGCATAATTACAGGCTGAGCAATATTTTAGCCGGTGTCGGCATTGCCCAGCTCGATGTGCTGGATGAGCGCGTAGAGAAAAGAAGGACCATTTTTACGAGATATAAAAATGCACTCGGTCACATAGACGGCGTCCACTTTATGCCGGAGTACGCAGCAGGCGTATCCAATCGCTGGCTCACCACGCTCACACTTGATAACGGGCTCAGCCCCTATGACGTAGTTCACCGTCTTGCTGAAGAAAACATTGAAGCCCGTCCGCTGTGGAAGCCGCTCCATACCCAGCCGCTGTTCGATCCTGCTTTGTTTTATTCTCATGAAGATACAGGAAGCGTATGCGAAGAGCTTTTCAAGCAAGGGGTCTGTCTCCCATCCGGGTCAAATATGACAGAAGATGAGCAAGATCGGGTCATTGACGTGCTACTGCACTTATTCCAAACTGCCGAGGTGAAGAAATGGACAGCAAGCATTCGATGATCAGCCTGAAACAGAAACTGTCCGGGCTGCTCGACGTCATTCCGAAACAATCTGAGATCGTATATGCGGACTATCCTCTATATGGGAATGTAGGGGATTTATTTATTATGAAAGGAACAGAAGCCTTCTTTCAAGAACACGGGATTCGGGTCAGAAAACGCTGGAATCCTGACAATTTTCCAGTCGGACGAAAGCTGGACCCTAATCTTATCATCGTCTGCCAGGGAGGCGGAAACTTCGGGGATTTGTATCCGTATTATCAAGGCTTTAGAGAGAAAATCATCCAAACCTATCCGAACCACAAAATTGTGATCCTGCCGCAATCGATTTATTTTCAAAACAAAGACAACCTCAAGCGGACGGCGGAGGTATTTTCTAAGCATGCGAATCTCCACATCATGACAAGGGAAAAAGCCTCCTATGCTACGGCACAGGCTTATTTTTCAAGAAATCACATTCAGCTTCTGCCTGATATGGCTCATCAGCTGTTTCCCGTCATTCCCACGCAGCAGCCGTCTAATCAAAAGCTGAGATTTATCCGAACAGATCATGAAGCAAACCAGGAGCTTCAGGAACACGCACAAGCGGAGAGCTACGACTGGCGCACGGTCCTGTCAGCTTCAGACCGCCGGACGATCGCTTTTCTGCAAACGCTCAACGTCCTGAACAAAAAAGCGGGCAACCCTTTGCCTATTGCGTATATATGGGGAAAATACTCGGATTATATCGTCAAAAAAGCCATTCGGTTTTTCAGCCGTTACGAATCGGTGGAAACATCAAGGCTGCACGGCCACATCTTGTCTTCTCTTCTTCAAAAAGAAAACACGGTCATTGATAATTCCTATGGGAAAAACGCCAATTACTTTCATACCTGGATGGAAGGAGTGCCAAGCACCCGGCTCATCCAGGACGCCTCAAAGAAGGAAAACCTTCCTGCTCACGTGTGAGCGGAAGGTTTATTTTGATTCTCCACGTTTGACTTTGTTGTATGCTTCATCTAAATGCTGAATCCGCTTTAAGACGACAGCGTTTTTCGTCAGCTGGTCTTGCACGAGCGTTGAGACGACGGAACGATAGTAGCTGTTCATCGCGTGGATTTTATCCTCAGACTGATTCATTTCAATATGCTGTTTTAAATTCTCAATAAAATAAGGGACGGAAAAAAGTTCAGACATTTCTTTGGCAGCTCCTTTTTCATAAATGTATACGGTGTGATCTCAATCATGTACAATGAAGAAAGGGGAGTGAGCAAGATGGATATGAAACTTCAGCAAGTACAAGTATTAAAGCCTCAACTGACACAGGAGCTCAGGCAGGCCATCACGCTGCTTGGCTATCATTCGGCAGAGCTTGCCGAGTACATTGATGAGCTCTCACTGGAAAACCCTCTTATTGAACGAAAGGAAACAGACACACCGCCACTATCTTACCATAAAACAAATAAAAACAGGATGAATGCACAGGAAGCGGGCCTTCAATTAAGTGATCCGCAAAAAACATTGCAGGATGCGTTAAAACAGCAGTCACTCGATATGAATCTGTCAAACACTGAAAAAAAGATTTTTAATTATCTGATTTATTCGCTTGATGCAAACGGATACTTGGAAGAAGATGTTGAGGAGGCGGCACAGCGCTTATCTGTATCGGCCAAGGAAACAGAGGCTGTTTTGGCAAAACTCCAGTCACTAGAGCCGGCTGGAATCGGCGCGAGATCTTTGCAGGAATGCATCCTTCTTCAATTACAGCGGCTGCCGAACAGAAATGAACACGCGGAAATGCTTGTTTCTGCTCATTTTGATGCTTTTGCGCAAAAAAAGTGGAAAGCGCTTTCAGTGGAGACTGGAATTCCGCTTGATACCATTCAGGATATCTCAGATGATATAGCGGCTCTTCATCCAAGACCGGGTCTTCTGTTTGCCCGACCAGAGCAAGATGTGTATATCGAGCCTGACATTTTTATCACTGTAAAAAACGGGCACATTGCAGCGGAGCTGAATACCCGCTCGTTTCCCGAGATCGATCTGCATCCGCAGTACAGTACGCTTTTATCATCCGGCTCCTGTCAGGACACTGTCTCTTATTTATCCGCCAAATATCAGGAATGGCGCTGGCTGAGCCGCGCGCTGCGGCAGCGAAAACAGACAATCACGAGGATAATCAATGAGCTGATCACACGCCAAAAGGATTTCTTTCTGAAAGGGCGAAGCGCAATGAAACCGCTGACTCTCAGGGAGATAGCAGACTGCTTAAGCCTTCATGAATCAACTGTGAGCCGGGCCATTAAAGGAAAAACGATCCAAACGCCTTACGGGCTGTTTGAGATGAAACTCTTTTTCTCAGCAAAAGCCGAGGCTTCAGGAGATGGAGATGCGTCGAATTATGCAGTCAAAATGCATCTTGAAGACCTGATCAATCAAGAGGACAAAACAAAACCGCTCTCAGATCAAAAGCTTGCCGAATTGCTATATGAACAGCACGGCATCCAAATCTCGAGACGCACCGTGGCAAAATACCGCGATCAGATGAATATTCCGTCTTCGGCAGCGAGAAAACGGTATAAATAAAAACCTCCCGTGTTGGGAGGTTTTTTTAAGGAATCATCCAGCTGAACACATGATGCTGCAAAAAGGTGATGATACAAACGAGCAGCAGCAAAAACAGACTGTGTTTAATGGTAAAGCGGAAAAGATCTGACTCCTTTCCGGCGAGTCCTACCGCGGCGCATGCCACCGCAATCGATTGCGGCGAAATCATTTTTCCTGTGACACCGCCTGAAGAGTTGGCGGCGACAGACAGAACAGGGTCCATACCGACCGATAACGCGGTGACTTTCTGCAGGTTGCCGAACAGCAGGTTGGCAGAAGTATCCGAGCCGGTAATAAAGACGCCGAGCCAGCCGAGAACAGGTGAAAAGAAGGTAAACATCGAACCCGTCAGCGCGAGTGTCATCCCGAGTGTCGTGCTCATTCCTGAGGAGTTTGTGACATAGGCAAAACCAACCACAGATGCGATGGTCAAAATCGGAAGCTTCAACTCTTGGATCGTTTCTTTAAAAACGGCTCCCCAGTCTTTCCACGAAATCGCCGTGATGAATTTTGACAGCACAGCGGCAATCAAGATGGCGGTGCCGGCCGAACCGAGCACGTCAAGCTTGTAAACCGCTTCAATCGGCGTACCGTCAGCATTGGCAATCTGATTGTTCAAAAAAGGCACACCAGGGGCAAAAGTCAGTTTTTCCCCAACAGCATTCAGCCATGTCAAGAACACAGCAGAGCCTTCATAATGCCCGGTCAGCGCGGATTTGACAGATGGAATGCCCCATACGGAAATCATCACCGTCAGCAGTAGAAATGGCGACCAAGCCTTGAAAATCTGTCCGCCGCTGTACGCAGGCGCTGTCGGATTCGTTCGCGCCGTTTCAATCGCGGCGGCCGATTCCTGTTCACCGGCAAACCGGAATGTTGTTTTCGGCTTCCACCATTTCAAAAACACAGCAAGCGCAGCCATTGAAACAAGCGCTGACAAAACATCAGGCAGCTCAGGCCCTAAAAAATTGGAACTGAGATATTGAACAACAGCAAAGGAAACACCGGATACGAGAATTGCCGGCCAGACCTCCAAGGCTTTCCTGAACCCGCTCATAATGATGATTAAATAAAGAGGAATAAATACGGATAAAAACGGCAGCTGCCGCCCGACCATTTGTGAAATCTCCATCGCCGGAATCCCTGTCGGCCCTTCTACGGCTGTAATTGGAATTCCAATTGCGCCAAAGGCGACAGGCGCCGTATTGGCGATCAAACAGATCCCCGCCGCATAAAGAGGATTAAAGCCGAGACCGACCAAAAGCGCGGCAGAAATGGCGACAGGCGCTCCGAAGCCTGCTGCCCCTTCTAAAAAAGCCCCGAATGAAAAAGCGATCAAGAGGGCTTGAAGCCGCCGGTCATCAGTAATCGAGAGAACCGAACTGCGGATGATATCAAACTGCCCCGTTTTCACAGTGATTTTATACAAAAAAACAGATGTCACAATGATCCAGCCAATCGGCAATATTCCGTAAACGGCTCCTTGTGTCGCCGACATCAGCGCTTTTTCCGCAGGCATCCGATAAACCAATACAGCAATGACAAGGGCGATCCCCAATGTGGCCAAGCCCGCTGTATACCCCTTCATCCGTTTAATCGCGAGTGCCCAAAAAAAGAAAATAATCGGTACAAGTGCGGCAAGCGCTGATAAAAGCAAATTTCCCCCTATAGGCGTATATGCCTGTGTCCATTGCATCCCAAACCCCTCCTTGAAACATAAACTGGCGTTGTATGTAAGCGGTTTCTATAGATGATATGATCATCTGATGACTGGGTAATAAGACCAGTTACCTAGCATTATATTTTGAAAAAAATCAAAGTACAAGACTTTTTGACAAAATAGTCAAAATCTTTTGGCGGCCCATAAAACAGAGTATAATAGATCGTAAACAGCCAGACCTACAAGTTACGGGGTGAATTGCATTGAAATACAAACAGATTAAAACAAAAAAAATATATGAAGAAGTAGCGGATGCACTATTAGATATGATCAAAAACGGCGAATTGAAGCCTGGAGATAAACTGGACTCTGTTCAGGCGCTTGCTGAGAGCTTTCAAGTCAGCCGTTCAGCGGTTCGAGAAGCACTTTCTGCGCTAAAAGCGATGGGGCTTGTCGAAATGAAACAGGGGGAAGGCACGTACCTGAAGGAATTTGAGCTCAATCAAATTTCTCAGCCGCTCTCAGCCGCCCTTCTCATGAAAAAAGAGGACGTCAAGCAGCTGCTCGAGGTCAGAAAACTGCTTGAACTCGGCGTGGCGTCATTAGCTGCTGAAAAAAGGACAGAAGCAGATCTCGAAAGAATTCATGATGCACTAAAGGAAATGGGGAGCATTGAAGCAGACGGGGAGTTGGGAGAGAAAGCAGATTTTGCATTTCATCTGGCGCTTGCGAACGCTTCTCAAAATGAACTTCTTAAACACTTGATGAATCACGTATCATCATTGCTGCTGGAAACAATGAGAGAAACGCGGAAAATCTGGCTGTTTTCCAAGAAGACCTCAGTTCAGCGGCTGTATGAGGAGCACGAACGGATTTACAATGCCGTGGCTGCCGGGAACGGTGCACAGGCGGAAGCCGCCATGCTGGCGCACTTGACGAATGTGGAAGATGTGCTTTCGGGATATTTCGAGGAAAATGTGCAATAACCAACTCATTTCCCGGGCAATTCTGCTGGTTCCGGATGATACGAACAACTGAGACTGAGCCGCAAATGGTTCAGTCTTTTTACATGAGGCAGCCAGGGGCTTTGTACGCTTGACATTTTTGAAAAAGAAAGTAAAATATTTTACTAAAATGAATGCGAGCTGCATTATGGAGGCAGATGCAATGGCGACAATTAAAGATATCGCGCAGGAAGCGGGATTTTCAATCTCAACCGTTTCCCGCGTTTTAAATAACGATGAAAGCCTTTCTGTTCCTGATGAGACACGGGAGAAAATCTATGAAGCGGCGGAGAAACTCAATTACCGCAAAAAAACAGTAAGGCCGCTGGTGAAACATATTGCGTTTTTATATTGGCTGACAGATAAAGAAGAATTGGAAGATGTCTATTTTAAAACGATGAGATTGGAAATAGAGAAACTGGCGAAAGCATTCAATATCGATATAACCACTTATAAAATATCAGATGGAATCGAGTGCATTCCTGAACATACGGAAGGGTTTATTGCCGTCGGCACATTTTCAGATGAAGAGCTGGCTTTCCTTAGAAATCTCACTGAAAACGGCGTCTTTATCGATTCAACTCCTGATCCCGATCATTTTGACTCGGTAAGGCCTGACTTAGCACAAATGACAAGGAAGACGGTAAACATCCTGGCTGAGAAGGGGCATAAAAGCATCGGTTTTATCGGCGGCACATACAAAAATCCGAACACCAACCAGGATGAAATGGACATCCGTGAAGAAACCTTCAGATCCTATATGAGGGAAAAAGGCATGCTGGACGAGCGGTATATTTTCTGTCATCGCGGATTCTCTGTAGAAAACGGCTACCGCCTGATGTCAGCGGCGATCGAGACATTAGGCGACCAGCTTCCGACTGCTTTTATGATCGCAGCGGACCCGATTGCAGTGGGCTGTCTGCAAGCCCTGAACGAAAAAGGAATTGCCATACCGAACAGGGTCAGTATTGTGAGTATCAACAACATCAGCTTCGCGAAGTATGTCTCACCTCCTCTGACGACGTTTCATATTGATATACATGAATTATGTAAAAACGCTGTTCAATTGCTGCTTGAACAAGTGCAGGACAAGAGAAAGACGGTAAAAACTTTATATGTGGGCGCGGAATTAATCGTCAGAAAGAGTATGAATTAAAAACGGCTTGGGATACTAAGCCGTTTTTTTAATTAGGTAAAATAATTTACCTAAAGTAGTAAATAGTTTGTTTACACATTTTCTCAAGCGTGCTATATTATTTTTAAAGCGCTTTCATTCATACCGAAAGGGTGACAATCAATGAAAATGGCAAAAAAGTGTTCCGTATTCATGCTCTGTGCAGCTGTCAGTTTATCCTTGGCGGCTTGCGGCCCAAAGGAAAGCAGCAGCGCCAAATCGAGTTCAAAAGGGTCAGAGCTTGTTGTATGGGAGGATAAAGAAAAGAGCAACGGCATTAAAGACGCCGTGGCTGCATTTGAAAAAGAGCACGATGTGAAGGTCAAAGTCGTTGAAAAACCGTATGCCAAGCAGATTGAAGATTTGCGAATGGACGGACCGGCCGGCACAGGCCCTGACGTGTTAACAATGCCAGGTGACCAAATCGGAACGGCTGTCACGGAAGGATTACTCAAGGAATTACATGTCAAAAAAGACGTTCAATCACTTTATACTGACGCTTCCATTCAGTCTCAAATGGTCGATCAAAAGCTTTATGGACTGCCAAAAGCAGTTGAAACGACTGTGCTGTTTTACAACAAAGATCTCATCTCAGAAAAGGAATTGCCCAAAACGCTGGAAGAGTGGTACGACTATTCCAAAAAGACTGCTGATGGCAGCAAATTTGGCTTTTTAGCCTTATTCGATCAAATTTATTATGCGGAAAGTGTAATGAGCGGATACGGCGGATACATTTTTGGAAAGGACAAAGACGGCAACTATAACCCGTCAGACATTGGAATCAATAATGAAGGCGCTGTCAAAGGTGCGGCGCTGATGCAGAAGTTTTACAAAGAGGGCTTATTCCCGGCAGGCATTATTGGAGAACAAGGGATTAACGTGTTGGAATCGCTGTTCACAGAAGGAAAAGCCGCCGCGATTATTTCTGGCCCATGGAATGTAGAAGCCTTCTCGAAAGCAGGAATCAATTATGGCATTACGAAACTGCCGAAGCTGGAAAATGGGAAAAACATGAGTTCCTTTATCGGCGTTAAAAGCTACAACGTCAGCGCATTTTCAAAGAATACGGAGCTGGCGCAAGAATTAGCCGTATTCCTGGCAAATGAAAGGAATTCTAAAACACGATATGAAGAGACGAAAGAAGTTCCTGCTGTAAAATCTCTAGCCAATGACCCGGCTATTATGAAAAGTGAGGCGGCACGGGCTGTTACTGAACAATCCCGTTTCTCAGAGCCAACACCAAATATTCCGGAAATGAATGAAATATGGACGCCGGCTGATTCTGCATTACAGACAGTTGCAACAGGGAAGGCGGGTCCGAAACAAGCATTGGATCAAGCAGCTGAAACGGCCAAAGGACAAATTAAGGCAAAGCACAGCGGAACATAAAGAGAAAGCTAGATTTGTATTGTAAGAGAGGTGAAAACGGTGCAGCATCGTCAAATCGCTTTGTTGCTGTCTATCATCCCGGGGCTCGGGCAATTTTATAACAAGCAATGGATAAAAGGCTTTGTCTTTCTTTTCTTAGGCGCATCGTTTTTTGCGGTCTTTGGAGATCTGCTCAATATGGGATTTTGGGGAATCTTTACACTGGGAACAGAAGTGCCGCGGGATAATTCCGTTTTCTTGCTGGCGGAAGGAATTATCGCTGTCATCGTGACCTGCTTTGGCCTTGCGGTGTATTATGTGAATCTTCGCGATGCGTTTCAAAGCGGAAAGCAGCGTGACGAAAACAAGCCATTAAGTTCCTTAAAAGAACAATACCGGCATATCATTTCTGAGGGCTATCCTTATGTCGTCAGCGGCCCATCTTTGTTTATTCTAATTTTCGCCGTGATCTTCCCTATTTTATTCAGCTTTGCATTAGCGTTCACAAACTATGATTTGTATCATTCTCCTCCTGCAAAATTAATTGATTGGGTCGGTTTTCAAACATTCGCAAATATTTTCACAGTTGATATTTGGAGGTCGACCTTTTTTGATGTACTGGCTTGGACGGTGGTTTGGACACTTGCTGCATCCACACTGCAAGTCAGCTTGGGGATTTTTCTCGCGATCATTGTCAACCAGAAAGACCTTCGGTTTAAACGCTTTTTCCGGACGATACTGATTTTGCCATGGGCCGTTCCCGGTTTTGTGACGATTTTAATTTTTGCGGGGCTGTTTAATGATAGCTTTGGTGCGATGAATCACGACATCTTGGCTTTCTTCGGGATAGATCCGCTTCCGTGGATGACAGATGCCAATTGGTCGAGGCTTGCGTTGATTCTCATGCAGGGCTGGCTCGGATTTCCGTACATCTTTCTCGTCTCAACAGGCGTATTGCAATCCATCCCGGACGATCTGTATGAAGCAGCTACGATTGATGGCGCTTCTGTCTTTTCAAAGCTGAGATACATTACGCTTCCAATGGTGTTCATCGCCATGGCTCCGATTATCATTACTCAGTTTACGTTTAATTTTAATAACTTTAATATTATCTATCTATTTAATGGCGGAGGTCCGGCTGTAACCGGATCAACAGCCGGCGGGACAGATATCCTCGTTTCATGGATTTATAAGTTGACAATGCAGTCCAGTCAATATTCACTTGCTGCGGCTTTAACGATTTTATTATCTGTGTTTGTCATCTCCATCGCATTGTGGCAGTTCAGACAGACAAAGTCTTTTAAAGAGGAGGCATGAGGCATGCTGGCAGATATGAAGGTCAGAAAATATTTCCGTCTCCTTTTCTCTTACTTGTTGTTAGCCTGTATGGCGGTCATCATTATTTATCCTCTCCTTTGGACGGCAGGTGCAAGCTTTAATCCCGGCAACAGCTTAATCAGTACATCCATCATTCCGAAGCATCCGACATTCGACCATTACAAAGAATTATTTGCGGGCAAGGAAAGCCTTCAATATGTGCAGTGGTATGTCAACTCAATGAAGATCAGCCTGTTTACAATGGCAGGGTCTTTGCTCTGTGTGACGTTTACGGCCTATGCGTTTTCGCGCTTTCGGTTCAAAGGGAGGAAATACGCTTTAACCCTCTTTTTATTGCTGCAAATGATTCCTCAGTTTTCGGCTTTAATCGCTTTGTTTGTATTGGCGCAAATCTTGGGCATGATCAATAGCCACTGGCTGTTAATCTTGCTTTATATCGGCGGCCTGATCCCGATGAATACGTATTTGATGAAAGGGTACGTGGATTCGATTCCGATGGATTTAGACGAAAGCGCCAAGATTGACGGGGCCAGCAGCACCCGAATCTTCTTCCAAATCATTCTGCCATTATCAAAACCGATGGCGGCAGTGGTGGCCATGAACAGCTTTACAGGACCGCTCGGAGATTTTGTGCTGTCCTCAACGATATTGAGAACGCCTGAATCATATACATTGCCCGTCGGCCTATTCAATTTAGTGAATGATGTTATGGGGGCCAGCTATACGACATTTGCGGCCGGAGCCTTGCTTATCAGCATTCCGGTTGCCGTCATCTTTATCATACTGCAAAAGAATTTTGTGTCCGGATTAACCGCAGGCGGAACGAAGGGCTAAGAGAATAAGGAGGAGAATGTGATGTCAAAGCTTGAAAAAACGCACGTAACCGAAGCGAATTTTATGCTTCATGGGGGAGACTACAACCCCGATCAGTGGCTGGATCGGCCCGATATTTTAGCTGACGATATCAAACTGATGAAGCTTTCTCATACGAATACGTTTTCTGTCGGCATTTTTGCATGGAGCGCACTTGAGCCGGAAGAGGGCGTATATCAATTTGCCTGGCTGGATGATATTTTTGAGCGGATTCACAGTATAGGCGGCCGGGTCATATTAGCAACGCCGAGCGGAGCCCGTCCGGCCTGGCTGTCGCAAGCCTATCCGGAAGTTTTGCGCGTCAATGCCTCCCGCGTCAAACAGCTGCACGGCGGAAGGCACAACCACTGTCTCACATCTAAAGTCTATCGAGAAAAAACACGGCACATCAACCGCCTATTAGCAGAACGATACGGCAATCACCCGGCGCTGTTAATGTGGCATATTTCAAACGAATACGGGGGAGATTGCCACTGTGATCTATGCCAGCATGCTTTCAGGGAGTGGCTGAAATCGAAATACGACAACAGCCTCAAAACATTGAACCGTGCGTGGTGGACTCCTTTTTGGAGCCATACATTCAATGACTGGTCACAGATTGAAAGCCCTTCGCCGATCGGTGAAAACGGCTTGCACGGCTTGAACTTAGACTGGCGCCGGTTCGTCACCGATCAAACGATTTCGTTTTATGAAAATGAAATCATTCCGCTGAAAGAACTGACGCCTGATGTCCCTATCACAACGAACTTTATGGCTGACACACCGGATTTAATTCCATATCAGGGCCTCGACTACAGCAAATTTGCGAAACATGTCGATGCCATCAGCTGGGACGCTTATCCTGTCTGGCACAATGACTGGGAAAGCACAGCTGATTTGGCGATGAAGGTCGGCTTTATCAATGACCTGTACCGAAGCTTGAAGCAGCAGCCTTTCTTATTAATGGAGTGTACGCCAAGCGCGGTCAATTGGCATAACGTCAATAAGGCGAAGCGCCCGGGCATGAATCTGCTGTCATCTATGCAAATGATAGCCCACGGCTCGGACAGCGTTCTCTATTTCCAATACCGCAAATCACGCGGGTCATCAGAAAAATTGCATGGGGCGGTTGTGGATCATGACAACAGCCCGAAGAACCGCGTCTTTCAAGAAGTGGCCAAGGTCGGCGAGACATTGGAACGGCTGTCCGAGGTTGTCGGAACGAAGAGGCCGGCACAAACCGCTATTTTATATGACTGGGAAAATCATTGGGCGCTCGAGGATGCTCAGGGGTTTGCGAAGGCGACAAAACGTTATCCGCAAACGCTTCAGCAGCATTACCGCACATTCTGGGAACACGATATCCCTGTCGATGTCATCACGAAAGAACAAGACTTTTCACCATATAAACTGCTCATCGTCCCGATGCTTTATTTAATCAGCGAGGACACCATTTCCCGTTTAAAAGCGTTTACAGCTGATGACGGCATCTTAGTCATGACGTATATTAGCGGAATTGTGAATGAGCATGATTTAACGTACACAGGCGGATGGCATCCGGATCTTCAAGAAATTTTCGGAATTGAGCCTCTTGAGACTGACACGCTGTATCCGAAGGATCGAAATGCTGTCACATACCGCGGCAAAACATACGAAATGAAGGATTATGCAACCGTGATTGATGTAAAAACTGCTTCAACAGAAGCGGTGTATCAAGAGGATTTTTACGCCCGTACGCCAGCTGTCACAAGCCATCAATATCAGCAGGGCAAGGCGTATTTTATCGGCGCGCGTTTGGAGGATCAATTTCACCGTGATTTCTATGAGGGTCTGATCACAGACCTGTCTCTCTCACCTGTTTTTCCGGTTCGGCACGGAAAAGGCGTCTCCGTACAAGCGAGGCAGGATCAGGGCAATGATTATATTTTTGTCATGAATTTTACGGAAGAAAAACAGCTGGTCACGTTTGATCAGAGTGTGAAGGACATGATGACAGGAGAGATATTGTCAGGCGACCTGACGATGGAAAAGTATGAAGTAAGAATCGTCGTAAACACACATTAGGCTGATGCTCCGCTCGATATGGGCGGATTCTTTTTTCTGCATTTTAGAAAACGCTTACTAAATCGTGAGGGGTGGAATCATGAGGAATGGAGTGAAAATGTGCTTAGCGGCTGCCATCGTGTGGAGTGCATTCAGTTCACCGGGATCTGCCGCTGCCGTTGAGAAGGAGAAGCATATGCCAGAGCTTCGGGCAGAGGATCTTTTTGTTAAAAAAGTAGAGGGAATGAACAAAGACTTTATTAAAGGGGCAGATGTGTCCAGCGTTATTGCTTTGGAAAACAGCGGTGTCACCTTTTACAATACAAGCGGAAAACGCCAGGACATCTTTACAACTTTAAAACAGGCTGGGGTCAACTATGTTCGCGTCCGCATTTGGAATAACCCGTATGATTCAAATGGCAACGGGTATGGCGGGGGAAACAATGATATTCAAAAAGCCATCGAAATCGGAAAAAGAGCGACAGCGAACGGAATGAAGGTGCTTGCCGACTTTCATTATTCTGATTTTTGGGCAGATCCCGCGAAACAAAAGGTGCCAAAAGCTTGGGCGAATCTCAGCTTTGAAGCAAAAAAAGCCAAGCTCTATGAGTATACGAAACAAAGCCTGCAAAAGATGATCAAGGAAGGCGTTGACATCGGCATGGTTCAGGTCGGAAATGAAACAACAGGAGGATTTGCCGGCGAAACCGATTGGACGAAGATGTTCCAATTATTTCAAGAAGGAAGCCGAGCGGTCAGGGAGACAAATTCAGGCATTTTGGTCGCCCTGCATTTTACCAATCCTGAAACGGCTGGAAGGTATTCATTTATTGCAGAAACACTCAGCAAAAACAAAGTAGATTATGATGTGTTCGCGAGCTCCTATTATCCTTTCTGGCATGGCACATTACAAAATTTGACCTCCGTGCTGAAGGCTGTTGCCGATACGTACGGCAAAAAAGTCATGGTGGCGGAGACGTCGTACACCTATACCGCTGAGGATGGCGATGGGCATGGAAATACAGCGCCAAAAAGCGGACAGACGCTGCCATATCCCATTTCTGTTCAAGGCCAGGCAACTGCAGTAAGAGATGTAATGGAGGCAGTGGCGAATACGGGCAAAGCAGGACTTGGCGTTTTCTATTGGGAGCCGGCGTGGATTCCAGTCGGGCCGAAGACGCAGATAGAGAAAAACAAAGTGTTATGGGAAACATACGGGTCAGGGTGGGCCTCCAGCTATGCTGCTGAATATGACCCTGAAGATGCCGGGAAGTGGTATGGGGGAAGTGCTGTAGATAATCAAGCTTTGTTTGATTTTAATGGTCATCCGCTGCCTTCCTTGCAGGTGTTTCAATATGCGGAATCAGGCCATATTCCAAAGAAACGCTGAAACAAAAAAATCCATGAGATGTAACAAATCATTGTTATGTCTCATGGATCATTTTATTTTACATCAACTAATATAAAACATTCATCATCATTCTTATGATGAGCTTCCTTTTGATGCTGGAGTGATGTAAGGATTTTCTCCTTCAGGTCAGTGATCGGCGAATCAGGATGCTCTTTTAGTAAATCAAATAAATAGCATGAAGCCGTAGGATCCATCACGCCATCTGTGTATAGAAGCAGTCTTCCGCCATCTGTATATGAAAGGCTGCTTGACTGAAACACTAAGTCTTCAAACATCCCGATCGGAGGCGAGGTCGCGTGAAGCAGTTGTTGAGTTCCGCTGTCGTCCTGCCATAGTGCCGGCGGATGTCCTGCGTTGACATAATCAATGCTTTGCCTTGCTATATCAATCTCAAGATAAATAGCAGTGCAATAATGTCTTGCTTCCTCATCATTTTGAAACAAGCTGTGAAGGTGCCGGTCTAATTCTTTCATGACGTTAACGGGACTGAGACCTTGCGTGATCTGGCGCTGAAACAAAGGATGAAGTGACATCGTAATCAATGCCGATGAAATCCCGTGCCCCATCACATCAAGGATAATAATGCCGTAACGGTGTTCATCGATTTGATAAAATCCGTAAAGATCACCTGACAATTCACTCGATGCATTGTAATAAGATCCAATCTGAACCTGATCGTTTACAATCGGTTCAGTCAACGAGTTTTTCTGGATCTTTCTGGCGAGTTCAAGCTCTCTTTTGGTGTTTAATTTAAATTGTTGATTTTGTTTGTTGATCTCAAGAAGCTCTTCTTGTTTTGCCTTCAGCGTTTCCAAGGCAATTTCTAACTCCGCATTGGCTTTCTGTTTAGCAAGCAAAGCTTCTTGAGCCGCGTTTCTGGCTATCAGCAGCTCATTTTCATATTCATTTCGCTTCCGCATTGGAATGAGAACACAATCGAAGACAGAAGCCCCGCTACTGTGTCTCGCAATAGCATTGATAAGGACGGGGACTTCTTCTCCATCTCTTGCTTTCAGGGAAATGTATAATTCTTCGATGTGATGCTCCAATTTCAAAAGCGGAAAAAAATAAAGCTGGCAGAAAAGCTGTGCGGGAACGGTCAACATCGTATTCATATGCTGGCCGATAACCTGCTCCGCCCCATAACCCAGAATCTTGATAAGGGTACGGTTGGCAGCTAAGATCGACCCCTCTTCTGACAAAGTGAGGAAACCGCATGGTGCATCATTCAATTGTTTGTCCATTAAGAGGGTCACCTCTATCCCTTTCGTTCCGCTATCACACGTGTGCTTTTAAATAATCGCCGATCAGCTGTATCGTCTCATCTGGATGGCTCATATGAGGGCAATGACCGCGAGCCTCCATTTGTTTCAGACTGCTATAAGGCAGATGCTGATGCATATACTTACCTACTGTTGCAGGTGCGATGATATCATCTGCACACTGGAGAATAAGAGAGGGAACCGTTACCTTCGAAAGATCCTCCCGGTGATCAGAAAAAAACGCCGCTTTCGCGAATTGGCGGGCAATGACAGGATCAGTAGAACAAAAACGGCTTTCAAGCTCTTCCTTAATTTCAGGCCGATCTGGCTGATTCAGAACGGTTGCCGCAAATACAGTTGCCCAGCCGATATAGTTTTTCTCCATCATCTCCAGCAAACCAAGGAGCTGCTCCTCTTCAAATCCTCCGTAATACTCAGGAGGATCATTCAAATAGCAAGGAGAAGGCCCTACCATCACCAGTTGGGAAAAAAGCTCCGGGCGGCGGATGGATGCAAGCATCCCAATCACGGCTCCGACGGAGTGCCCCACAAACACGGTTTCCTCCAGATCTAAAGCGTCACAAACATCAAGGACATCTTGGGCATAGCCGTCAAGTGTCTGGTAGCGATTCAGGTCATATGCGCGCAAATCTGAATGTCCCGAACCGACGTAATCAAATAAAATGACCCGGTGCTCTTCTTCAAAGGCCGGTGCCACGGCATTCCACACGCTTTGATCGCATCCAAAACCGGGTGCGAACATGATAGATGCTTTGCCGCTGCCTTTCACCATCACATGATTTCTAGACAAAATCGCTTCGTTCATGATTGGCTCCTTTCAGCCGGAAAGTAATATAAAGTTCAATGTGTCTATCATAACACTCGGACGGTTTGAAGAGTGTACTTTCTATGAAAGTCATAGCAGTTTAAAAGAAAGGGGACATGCGGCATAGAAAAGGTGATTGAATTGGAAGATGCAGAGGATGGATTGCCTAGACACTAACGGTGAGAAAGAATATGACATTTGTCACTCTATCATCATGACACCCCATACTAACAACAGCTGCTCAGCCATTTTACAATCAATGTAAGCCATCAGGAGGTGCTCAAGTGATGAATGAGGCAGTATCAGTAAGCAATGTGACAAAACAGTTCCAGCATAAAACAGCTGTAAACAACATCAGCTTCAGCATGAAAAAAGGAGAAATCGCAGCCATTCTCGGACCGAATGGGGCAGGGAAGACGACTGTCATCTCTATGATATTAGGATTGCTGAAACCAAGCGAGGGAGAAATCAAACTATTTAACCGGGTTCCCGATGATCAACAGGTTCGCGAACAAATAGGCGTGATGCTTCAGGAAGTAAGTGTCATGCCGGGCCTCAAGGTGAATGAAATTCTCGAACTCTTTCGAAGCTATTATCCGAATCCATTGTCCTTGAACGAACTCGTTTCGTTAACAGCACTCACAAAAGAAGATTTGAAAACAAAAGCAGAAAAATTATCCGGAGGACAAAAACGCCGTTTAAGCTTTGCTTTGGCTCTTGCCGGGAATCCGGAGCTGCTTATATTTGATGAACCGACAGTCGGCATGGACACTTCATCAAGACATCGATTCTGGCAGACCATTCACGGACTGTCGGACCAAGGAAAAACGATTATTTTTTCAACGCATTATTTACAGGAAGCAGACGATGCCGCACAGCGAATCTTATTTTTTGCTGATGGACGGCTTGTGGCAGATGACTCACCGATGCAAATCCGCTCAAGAATTCAAAAACAGTCTGTTTCCTTTGCGCTCCATTCAGATGAATCGTTGGAAAAGCTGTCTCGGCACCCGGAAGTAGAGCGAGTGTTCCGCAGGCATCAAAGAATCATCATCCAAACATCAAATACAGACAAAGTGTTGGCGTTGATCTTTCAAGAAAACATCCCAGCACGGGATATTCGAATTGAACACGGGACGCTCGATGAGGCATTTCGCCGGCTGGCTGACGGAAACAGGGAGGCGATGTGAGTGAACATGCTGCAGAAGCAAAGCATAGCTGAAATGAAAAGGGTGCTTAGGAACAAGTATTTTGTGCTTTGGTCGCTGATCATGCCAATAGTCTTTTATTATCTCTTTACCAATGTAGTGAATACCAACGTTCCCGACCAACGTGCATGGGACGCCCATTACTTAATGTCAATGACAGTCTTCAGCGTGATGGGTTCCTCTATCATGACACTGGGCATCCGTATGGTTCAAGAACGGTCACAAGGCTGGACTGCCTTTATCCGCCTTACACCTCTTCCAGATCATATCTATTTATTAGCTCAGATGATCGGACAAAGTGTCATTCACGTTTTATCGATTACCGTCATTTTTCTGTTCGGCGCAATGATCAATGACATTGCCTTGTCACCGTTTGAATGGATGATGAGCGGACTGTGGATTTTGTTTGGCGCATTGCCTTTTTTAGCATTAGGCACACTAATCGGCCTCATGAGAAAAGTAGAAACAGCGGCCGGAATCAGTAATGTGCTTTATATGCTGCTGGCTTTAGGCGGGGGGATGTGGATGCCGTTTGAGGTCATGCCTGACATGATGCAGAACATTGGCCAGTGGCTTCCGTCTTATCATTTCGGGAGCGGCGCGTGGGAACTAGTGCGGGGCGGGAGTCCGGATTGGAAAAATATCCTGATATTAATCGCTTATATGATGTTCTTCATGCTACTATCTAAATATATTAGAAGAAAACAAGAAGCGGTGTAATACATGAAAAAGGCAATATCAATTTTCCCGAAGCAATTCGGGTTTTTCCCTTATATCTTTCTGGTGTACACCATTATGCCGTTCCTCTCTTTATTGAAAGAATCAGGCATCAAACAGGTCATTGGATATGGCATCCTGCTTCTATTTATCGCGGCATATCGCCAGTTATTCTGCTGCGTGGGCAGAGCTTCGTTTACGTATTGGCTTATCATGCAAATGGCGGTTATTTTGATATATAGTGTGTTTTACAATATCACCTATATATACTTAGGTTTTTTCCCGGCAAACTTTGTTGGTTATTACAAAGAGAAAACGAATTTTAACCGTGCGTTCTGCGCTTTAATCTTTATCCTGCTTTTTCCATGCCTATACCAATTTATCGTGAATTCAGTCACGCTCCGGGAGCTTTTTTCTGTTCTCCCGTTTCTCGTCATCATGCTCATTTCTCCATTCGGCATTCGTTCTATGTTTCGGAGAATTGAGCTTGAAGCTAAGCTGGCACAAGCCAACGAACAGATAAAAGAACTCTCTAAAAGAGAGGAGCGTGTTCGAATCGCCCGTGATCTTCACGATACTCTTGGCCATACCTTGTCGCTGCTTACATTAAAAAGCCAGCTCATTCAGCGGTTGGCTGCATCTGATCCAGAACGGACCAAGCATGAGGCAAAAGAAATGGAAACCAGCTCGCGAGCCGCACTCAAGCAAGTCCGAGAGCTGGTTTCTGATATGAGGACGGTCACGATAACAGAGGAGCTCGTAAACATTCAGCACATTTTAAGGGCGGGGAACATTACCTTTCAATACGAAGGAGCCGACGACTTTTCAGCGATATCTCCCGTCACTCAAAATATTATCAGTATGTGTATGCGGGAAGCAGTGACTAACATCATCAAGCACAGCAAAGCAACTCACTGCGCCATCACCATTTCTCAGTTTGCTGGCAAAATGAGGATCGTGATACGGGATGACGGAAAGGGAGCAGCGAAGGAGAAAACCTTTGGGAATGGCCTGCGGGGAATGGAAGAACGGCTCATGCTCATTGAAGGGGGATTAACAGTTTCAGATCATAACGGAACGGTTGTGACTCTGACGATTCCGCTGATTAAAAAAGCAGAATGATTGGAGGACGAAAAGAATGATTCGTCTGTTTATTGCTGAGGACCAGCGAATGCTTTTAGGCGCTTTGGGATCTTTGCTTGATTTAGAAGAGGATATGACAGTCATCGGACAAGCATTAAACGGGGAAGAGGCGCTACATGCTATTTTGAAGCTGGAGCCGGATGTATGCATCATGGACATTGAAATGCCGGTTCGAAGCGGACTGGATGTGGCAGAGGAATTAATGAAAAAAGGCTGCGTCAGCAAGGTCATAATTTTAACTACTTTTGCCCGCCCCGGATATTTTGAACGTGCGGTAAAAGCCGGTGCGCATGGCTATCTGCTGAAAGACGGAGAAATTGACGATCTGGCCGATGCCATTCGAAAATGTGTAGAGGGAAAACGTGTCTTCAGCCCCGAGCTTACGTTTAATATGATGCGAGACGAAAATCCGCTAACCGCTAGAGAGCAAGAAATTCTGAGGCTTGCGGCTTTAGGCAAGACAACAAAAGACATTACGCTGGAGCTCTATCTATCTCAAGGCACAGTCCGAAACTATATCTCAGAAATCATCCAAAAGCTTCATGCGAAAAATCGGACAGAAGCCGCCAGCATTGCTGAGGAAAAGGGCTGGATTTAACCGTATACTTTTCACCATTTACTGCACTCCTGGGAGATCAGGAGTGTTTTTGATATGCCCGCTAATGAAAATATCCCCAGAAAACCCTTCCCTTCTATTATCAGAATAGTGTACGATATTCATATAGTTATTTTAACTCAGGTCATCAGATGACCTGATCATATATTGGGGATGAGAGAGGGGTTCATCATGAAAGTCTCACTTTTTGTCACTTGTCTTGTTGATATGTTTCAAACAAATGTCGGAAAAGCAACGGTTGAGCTGCTGGAGCGGCTTGGGTGCGAGGTTGATTTTCCGGAAGGGCAGATTTGCTGCGGGCAGCCGGCTTACAACAGCGGCTATGTACATGACGCCAAAAAAGCAATGAAACGGATGATCGAAACGTTTCAGGATTCCGAATATGTTGTCAGTCCTTCCGGTTCCTGCACAACGATGTTCCGGGAATACCCGCACTTGTTTGCGGATGATCCGAAATGGGCCGATAAAGCGCAAAAGCTGGCGGATAAAACGTATGAACTGACAGATTTTATCGTGAACGTCCTTGGGGTAGAGGATGTCGGCGCGACCCTTCATACAAAAGCGACCTTACATACGTCGTGCCATATGACAAGGCTGCTCGGGGTTCGGGAGGAGCCGATGAAGCTGTTGAGCCATGTAAAGGGACTGCAGTTTACAGAGCTTCCAGGCAAACATAACTGCTGCGGATTCGGAGGAACGTTCTCCGTCAAAATGGCGCAGATTTCAGAGCAGATGGTCGATGAAAAAGTCGAATGTGTGGAGGAAACGGGAGCAGAGGTGCTGATCGGCGCTGACTGCGGCTGTTTGATGAATATCGGGGGACGGCTTGACCGAAAAGATAAGAATGTCAAAGTGATGCACATCGCCGAAGTGCTCAACAGCAGATAAAACTGGATTCAGAGGGGGAAAGGATCATGGCGATGAAAATCGGTACTGACGCTTTTAAAGAGCGGGTATCACAGGGGATTGATAATGAATTTATGAGAGGCGCTGTTTCAGGTGCACAGGAGCGTCTGCGGACGCGGCGCCTAGAGGCAGCAGAAGAACTGGGAAACTGGGAGGAGTGGCGCTCTTTATCAGAGGAAATCAGGCAGCATGTCCTTGAAAACCTTGATTTCTATCTCGGACAGCTTGCCGAAAATGTAGCGAAAAGAGGCGGACATGTCTATTTCGCGGAAACAGCGGAAGAGGCGTCTTCTTATATTCGCGACGTCATTCAAAAGAAGAACGGGAAGAAAATCGTAAAATCAAAATCAATGGTTACAGAGGAAATCAATCTGAATGAGGTGCTGGAGAAGGAAGGCTGTGAAGTCGTCGAAACCGACCTCGGCGAGTATATTTTGCAGATTGATGATCACGATCCGCCGTCACATATCGTCGCGCCCGCCCTTCATAAAAATAAAGAGCAGATACGCGATGTGTTTAAAGAAAGGCTGGACTATCAACATACAGAAAAACCGGAAGAGCTTGTCATGCATGCGCGTGCCATTCTCCGGAAAAAGTTTCTGGAAGCGGATATCGGCATTACCGGCTGTAACTTCGCCATTGCGGACACGGGTTCCGTCAGCCTTGTGACCAATGAAGGAAATGGACGGCTTGTGAGCACCTTGCCGAAAACACAAATTACCGTCATGGGAATGGAACGGATTGTCCCGTCATTTTCTGAATTTGAAGTGCTTGTCAGCATGCTGACAAGAAGTGCTGTCGGACAGCGGCTGACAAGCTATATTACAGCATTAACGGGTCCGAAGCTGGAAGGTGAAGTGGATGGTCCAGAAGAATTCCATCTTGTCATCGTTGACAATGGACGATCCAACATCCTAGGAACGGAATTCCAGTCTGTGCTGCAATGTATCCGCTGTGCCGCCTGTATCAATGTCTGCCCTGTGTACCGCCATGTCGGCGGACATTCATACGGCTCAATCTACTCGGGGCCGATCGGAGCGGTTTTATCGCCATTGCTCGGCGGTTATGACGATTATAAGGAGCTGCCGTACGCTTCTTCACTGTGCGCTGCTTGTACAGAAGCCTGCCCGGTCAAAATTCCGCTGCACGAGCTCCTTCTCAAGCATCGCCAAAACATCGTCGAAAAAGAAGGCAGAGCGCCGATCAGTGAAAAGCTTGCGATGAAAGCGTTCGGACTTGGCGCATCCTCCTTGTCACTATACAAAATGGGCTCAAAATGGGCGCCGGCCGCCATGACACCTTTTACAGAGGACGAAAAAATTTCGAAGGGACCCGGCCCGCTCAAAAGCTGGACACAGATCCGCGACTTCCCGGCACCGCATAAATCGAGATTCAGAGACTGGTTTGCGGACAGAGAAACAAGTGAACGCACGAAGGAGGAGCAGTGATGACGAAGGGAACCATTCAGAATCAAGAGAGCTTTTTAAACCGAATCGCATCCAGCCTGGGCCGTGAAAGAAGAACAGGGGGCGTGGCAGTTCCTGAGTGGGCGCATCAGCCGCAATATAAAACACTTGAAGGATATTCAGCGGATGACTTAGTCACAGTGCTCAAAAACCATTGTGTCAAAATCCATACAGAGCTGATTGAAACGGATTCAACCGGCCTTTACGATGCCCTGCGCGAGCAAGTCAGCCGCTTCTCCGGAGGCCCTGTCATCATTCCGAAGGACCCCCGCTTTGAAGCATACGGACTGAAAAGCCTGCTCACCAAGGACTGGCCGAGTGAGGGAACGCCAGTCTGGGAGTGGGATGCTGACAAAGGCGAGGAAAATATCAAAAAAGCGGAGCAAGCCAATGTAGGGATTACATTCAGCGAAATTACATTGGCTGAGTCGGGGACGGTTGTCCTCTTCTCCTCAAAAGACATCGGCCGATCTGTCAGTCTTCTGCCTACGACTTATATTGCGATCGTGCCGAAATCAAGCATTGTGCCAAGAATGACACAAGCCAGTGATATCATCCGCCAAAACATTGCAGACGGTGTCACTGTTCCTTCATGTATCAACTACATTACCGGACCGAGCAACTCAGCCGATATTGAAATGGATTTAGTTGTAGGAGTGCACGGACCAGTAAAGGCAGCCTATATTCTCGTCTCTGACCGCTAAACTCAGAAAGCCCGGCAGGCATATGCCGGGCTTTTTGCTTGAAAAAAAACTTCAACTTCCAATTTTTTGGCCGATGAGAAGAGTATGACTTGATACAGGAGGAAATGCGATGAAAAAATGGCTGATTATAGCGGTTTCACTGGCGATTGCGATTGTTCTGTTTATGTATACAAAAGGAGAAGCGAAGGCAGCCGGCATGACATTAGGCTACACGACTGGGGATACGGCTTCATACAATTCTCTTGCGAAACATCATACATACATGAATGCCATCGCAACCGATACATTTGCGTTTGAAAAAAACGGACAAATCATTGGCGATGCCCCAAGCAAGCAGCTGACATATGCGAAAAAGAAAAAAATCAAGACATGGGCTGTCATTTCAAACTATAATGATGCCATTTATGACTTTGACGGAGATTTGGCAAGTCGGGTCATGAGTAATAAAACAGCGAAAAAACGGTTCACTGATCAGCTCATATCTTTGGCGAAAAAGCACTCATACTACGGTATCAATATCGATTTTGAAGCAGTGAATCCAGAAGACCGATCTAAATACTCGCGTTTTATTCAAGATGTCTCACAGGCTTTGAAAAAGAAACATATTCAAACAATGGTATCCGTTCCGGCCAAAAGCGCTGATGATAAAAATGATGACTGGAGCTGGCCGTATGATTATGCGAAAATCGGCAAATATGCCGACTTCGTACAAGTCATGACCTACGACGAACACGGCATTTGGGGGGAGCCAGGATCAGTGGCAAGCACAAACTGGATCAAAAGCTCTCTGCAGTTTTCAGTCAAAAAGATCAAAGCCAATAAAGTCATCATGGGCATCCCCGCGTACGGCTATGACTGGGATGTAAAAGACGGAAGCGGAAGCTCTGTGAGGAGATGGAATGAACTCAAATCCCTCATCCAAAAGCAAAAAGCAAAGCCGGCATTCAACAAAAAAACAGGTTCGATGACGTTTTCTTATGTTGACAAAAAGAAGCATAAACATGTCGTGTGGTATGAAAACGAAAAAACCGTTCAAACGAAAAGCCATTTGGCAAAGCAATATAAAATAGCAGGTGTTTCAGTCTACGCATTAGGAAACGAGTCAGAATCCTTTTGGAAAGCCATTCAAAAAGGGACAAAATAACAGTTTCTTTTTTCTCTGAAGTTATTGACAGGGAAAAGAGAAGCACGTATATTATGTTAATATATTCAGATCATAAAATTTGAGTTTTTCAGAAAACTAAAACGCATAGATTGGGAGCAGTAAAAGAAAGTAATCAGAACAGAGAGCTGCGGGGTGGTGCGACGCAGCCTGATTCTTCTTTGAACTCGCCCGGGAGTGGTAAGACAGAACGGAATAGATTGAATATTCCCTATGTTTTAACGGCTAACCTTCGTTACAGGTCAAAAGCAGGATTCTTCATGAAGAATCAACAAGAGTGGTACCGCGGTCAGCCGAAGGCTCGTCGTCTCTTTATCTATTAGATTAGATAAGGGGCGGCGGGCTTTTTTGTTTTTGAAAACGAGAAGGAGAGGTAGCAGAGGATGAAAAACGACAATCAAACGTTAAAACGCACGATGACGTCCCGCCATATTATGATGATGGCGCTGGGCGGAGCAATCGGCGCAGGTTTATTTAAGGGGAGCAGCTCAGCGATCGATGTGGCAGGGCCATCTGTCATTATCGCATACCTGCTCGGCGGAATTATTTTGCTGTTTATTATGCAGGGGCTCGCGGAAATGGCTGTTCGAAACCGCAACGCCAGAACCTTCAGGGACCTTGTCCAGCAGGTGTTAGGGAATTACGCCGCTTATTTCTTGGACTGGATATACTGGAAAATGTGGGTGCTCAACATTGCGGCTGAAGCTGTTGTAGCTGCGATCTTTATTCAATACTGGCTCCCGGGCTGCCCGATTTGGGTGCTGGCATTGGGGATTTCTCTTATCGTCACGATCGTAAACTTGCTTTCTGTTAAAATCTTCGCCGAAACTGAATATTGGCTGGCCATGATCAAGATTACCGTTATTATTGTCTTTATTATTTTAGGGTTATTGCTTTTATTCGTATCATTCGGTGATCATACAGCTGCCGGATTTTCAAACCTGACAGAGCACGGCGGATTTTTCCCGCACGGCGGCACAGGGCTGATTACGGCGATGCTTGTCGTCATCTACTCTTACGGCGGTACAGAAATTATCGGAGTGACACTTGCTGAAACAAAAAATCCAGAAAAGGTTGTCCCGAAAGCTGTCCGCAGCACACTGACACGGATTGTCGCGTTTTACCTGCTGCCGTTTTTCATCATCGTCAGCCTGATTCCGTGGAACCAAGTCAATTCCGTTCCGGAAAGTCCTTTCGTGATGGTCTTTAAAATGGTAGGCATTCCGGGCGCTGATCATATCATGAACGCAGTTATCCTGCTGGCGATCATTTCTTCTATGAATTCAGGTTTATACGGATCATCACGCATTTTGTATACACAGGCAAGTGACGGAAGGCTTCCGAAGGTCTTCTCGAAGCTTTCATCAAAAAACGTACCGATGTTTGCAATTCTGATGTGCACTTCTTCTCTCTATATTGGAGTGTTGATTTCTCTGTTCGCGGGAAGCCAAACATTTAATTATTTAATGGGATCATTGGGATATACCGTTTTATTCATTTGGCTGATCATCGGATTCGCTCATTTGAAATCGAGAAAACAGCAAACGGAAAAACCGGCTTATTATGTAAAATGGTTCCCGTACACGACATGGTTTGCGATTGTGGCATTACTCGCCATTCTGATCGGGGTCGTAATGACAACGTCAATTGTCATTACCGGCATTACTGCGGCGATCTACCTTTTGATTACCGTTGCATATTTGGTCAAAGGGCGCAAGCATCAGTAAATAAGAAACCCTCTCGCCGCATCCGGCAAGAGGGTTTTTATTATTGTGCAGCTTTCTCATTTATGCCAATCGCCGCTGCTTTCTGCGCTTTTGAGTTTGTATTCACGAGACAGATGCTTGTGACAATCAGCAGCAGCCCTGCCAAGAGGCTAAGGGTGAGCGGTTCATGCAGGAAAATGGAGCTGGCTACGATCGATATGAGCGGAATCAAAAACGTATAAGATGCGACCTTGCTTGCTTCTCCTGAACCGACAAGTGTAAAAAAGATAAGCCAACCGAGTGCGATAACGAATACAGAGATGAACAGCAGGCTCGTGATAAACGGAGCTGTCCATTGGATCGCGGAAAAGCTTTCTGTCCAAAGACCGGATATAAGCAGAAACACGCTGCCGATCGTCAGCTGCAAGGCGACCATCCAGATGGAATCGACGCGGCTGCCTGTTTTTTTCATATATACTGTTCCGAGCGCCCAGCTGATTGCGGAGCCAAGCGCCAGCAGAACCCCAATGACAGAAATATGCCCGTCAAAGCCCGCGGCACTAATGACGGCTACTCCCGCAAAACCGAGGATGAGCCCGATCACTTTCAATACAAACATAGATTCGCCGAGCCACAGCCAAGAAAATACCCCCATCAGAACAGGCTGAAAGAAGACGATTGCAGAAAACAGGCCGGCCGGAAGATAATTCAGCCCGATCGTTTGCAGGCCGTAGAATAACGTAATATTTAAAAGTGCAGAAACAAGATAAATCGGCCACGTTTCTTTTAAACGTAATTTATGAAAACGCGGCAGTGCGACAATGACTAATAAAAGCCCGCCGATCAGCGTTCGGATGCCCGCGAATAATAAGGGCGGCGAATAGGCGAGCGCGGCTTTGGACAGCGGCCAATTGACGCCCCACATGATGACGAGAAATGCGAGCAGGAGAGCTGTCCGCGTTTTTGAGAGCTGCTTCATTGTTCATTCACTCCTTGTAGAACTTTTCCATCATATGATACGGTAGAACATAAGATAAATAAAATGAATCTTTTTTATGAGGAGCATAAGTAAATTGTTATGACTATTACACAATTAAAGGTTTTCGTCAAAATAGCTGAAACGGGAAGCTTTACAAAAGCGGGTCAGGCGCTGAACATGACACAGCCGGCTGTCAGCCATGCGATTTCTGCAATCGAAGCTGAGCTTGATGTAAAGCTGATTATTCGTGACCGCCGCAATGGCCTGATGCTGACTGATACGGGAAAACAGATCTTAGTACACATCAGGGAAGTCTTAAAAGGCATTGAAAAAGTTGAGCAGGTCGCAGCCGCGGAAAAAGGGCTTGAACTGGGTACAATCCATATTGGCACATTCTCAACTGCCTCGGCTTATTTTATGCCGAAGCTGATCAGTGAATTTAAACAAAAATATCCGAAACTGGAGCTTGTGCTGCACGAGGGAACTGTAAATGAAGTCAAGGAGTGGCTTCACACGCGGATGATAGATGTCGGCATTCTTCTGTATCCAACAGAGGAGATGGAGTACATTCATTTGAAAAAAGACAAAATGGCAGTCGTGCTCAGGGATGATCACCCGCTTTGCAGCCGTTCAGCCATTACGCTGAAAGATCTCGATGATGAACCGATGATCGTCTGCGACGGCGGCTATGAATCACCTTTTCACGATATGTTCAGGCAAGCGGGCGCTACGCTGAACGCCGCTTTCACAGTCTATAACATGAACACCTCGATCAGTATGGTCAAAGAAGGACTGGGTCTCGCGATTTTATCAGAAATGTCCATGTCGCACATGCCGCTGCCGGAGCATGTGGTGACCAGAGAGTTGGACCCGCAGGTATACCGAGATGTTCAGCTTGCTGTTCCGTCGCTGAAGGAGGCTTCTCTGGCGGCTAAGCTCTTTATTGAGATGGCTAAGGAGCTGTTTGGAGCAGAATAACGTCCCAAACCGTACGTTTTATATTGTTCGAATTTCATCGAATCAAATTCTTTTATTCCAGAATGCAGTTGTGTTATGGTGTGATAGAAGTACATTCGATCATGACCTGACAGCTTTGGGCTGTTTCCTGATAACACATTTGCAAAGGAGAACAATATGTCTAACTACCAACGCAAAGATACCTTGCTTTCTGTCTTGAATTTATCTCCGGTTGTTCAGGGAGGAACGATCGCGGAATCATTCCGAAACAGCATGGACTTGGCGCGCCGTGCGGAGGAATGGGGCTATCACCGTTACTGGCTTGCTGAGCATCATAATATAGAAGGTGTGGCAAGCTCTGCCACCGCAGTTTTGATTGGCCATATTGCCGGAGGCACTAAGAAAATCCGCGTCGGTTCCGGCGGCATTATGCTCCCGAACCACTCTTCATTAATCATTGCTGAACAATTCGGCACACTCGAAACATTGTATCCCGGGCGGATTGACCTGGGGCTCGGACGTGCGCCGGGAACGGACCAATTGACAGCAAGAGCGCTCCGCAGAAACATCAACAGCGGAGAGGATTTCCCAGAACAACTAGAGGAACTTCGCAATTACTTTAAACCGAAAGGAAATGTGCGCAATCAAGTCCGCGCCATTCCCGGAGAGGGCATAGATGTGCCGATTTGGCTGCTGGGCTCAAGCGGCTTCAGCGCCCGCCTTGCAGGTGAACTAGGTCTTCCGTTTGCCTTCGCCGCTCATTTCTCGCCGGCGAATACGGTTCCTGCCTTAGAGCTGTACCGCAATTCCTTCACGCCGTCTGACGTACTCGACGAATCGTATGCGATGGTCGGCGTCACCATTATCGCGGCAGATACAAACGAGAAAGCGCAGCACCTTGCGACGTCGCATTATCAAAGATTTCTTGATCTTGTCCGCGGTACGCCGAACCAGCTGAAGCCGCCTGTTGAGGATATGGACCAAATCTGGAGCCCGTATGAAAAAGCGATGGTCAATGAGCAGTTAAGCTCCACGATTGTCGGAGGGCCGGAAGAAGTGAAGGCGAAGCTTGAAGACTTCGTCAAAACGACACAGGCTGACGAAATTATGGTTAACTCAGAAACCTATGAACACGCAGACAGAATGCGTTCGTTTGAAATCATCGCTGATGTTTGGAAAAATAGATAACAGCTATAAAAAAAGCAATGTAGCGGGGAGACCCATACATTGCTTTTTTTATTCATTCAGTTTTCGTGCGGACTGGCGAATGATCAACTCAGGCTCAAATATAACATCCTCTTGCTTTGGCTTTTTATGCTCAAGGGAGTCAATCACATATTTCGCCGCCGCTTTACCGAGCACGGATTTCGGGTGCTTGACAGAGGTTAGTTTCACTTCGGAGATTTGGGCGAAATGTGAATCATCATACCCGACGATAGACATATCCTCCGGCACTTTTAGATCCATCTCCCGCAGCATATCAATCACCTTCAGCGCAATTTCATCGTTATAACAAAGAATGGCTGTCGGCATATGCTTACTGTTTTTCTCCAGTGTGGCCTTCACTTTCTCCAGAAGTTTTGATTCTTTTTCTTCCGTTGTAAATGTCACAATCATATCTGGAGAGGGGAACAAATCACGCTCCCGGTGCGCCTGTATAAATCCGTTCATCCGTTTCACGCCTTGTGTGTCATCAGCTTTGAAAATACCCATCATGTGCGTGTGGCCGAGAGAAAGCAAATGCTCCGCCGCCATCATGCCGCCTTTCACATCATCCAAGGTAAAACTCGGTGCGGCAAGCTCGGCATATGACGCGTTAATCATCGCAAAGGGAATGCCGTTTTTCTCCAAGTTCAGATAGTAGCCGATGTTTGGAGTTTGCAGAGCGCTTTTTGTCGGTTCTACGATGAGTCCGTCAATATGCTGGGACAGCAGGTTTTCCAAGCCTCTTCTTTCATTGTCCGGGTTGTTGTTTGTGCTTGTCAAAAGCATAGAATATCCCTGCTCGCTTAAATAGGACTCGATTCCTCTGATAATGCTCGGGAAAATATAGTCTGATATGTAGGTTGTCAAAACACCGATCGTTTTATTGGAATGCAGCGCTGACTTCGCAGAGCGTGAAGCGACGAAGGTGCCTCCGCCTTGCACGCTGTACAGCAGACCTTGTGATACGAGGTCTCCGATCGCTTTGCGAATGGTATGCCGGCTGACGCCGAATTGCTGCATTAATTCGTTTTCGGTAGGGATTTTTTGATCGGGCAGTATTTTGCCTTGATTAATCCATGAACTAATTTCTTCTTTTACTTGCGCGTATTTTGGTAACATATCCATTCCTCCAAAATGTATACGGACAAATTTTAGTATATCACAGCGTTCTTTGTAAGAAAACATTGACAGAAAATACAAACAAGATTATTCTATATTTGTACGTACTAATTAAATGTAATTTTCGTTAAATTTTAATATAAGTACGTACAATTGAAGGTTTAAATGAAAACGCTTTACTCAACATTTCGGGAGGGCAGGGAAATGAAGAATACTCCAACTCAATTAGAACCAAATGTTCCTGTAACAAGAAGCCATTCAATGGGATTTGTCATTTTGATCTCATGCGCGGCGGGGCTTGGCGGCTTATTGTATGGCTATGACACGGCAGTGATTTCTGGCGCCATTGGTTTTCTGAAAGATTTATACAGCCTGAGTCCGTTTATGGAGGGACTTGTCATTTCAAGCATTATGATTGGAGGAGTTGTGGGCGTCGGGATATCCGGATTTTTAAGTGACAGATTCGGCCGGAGAAAAATTTTAATGACAGCCGCTTTGTTATTTGCGATATCAGCAATCGTTTCAGCACTTTCTCAAGACGTGTCCACTTTGATCATTGCAAGGATTATCGGGGGCCTGGGAATCGGGATGGGCTCATCGCTCTCTGTTACGTACATTACAGAAGCGGCGCCGCCCGCCATACGCGGAAGTTTATCATCCTTATATCAGCTCTTTACGATCCTGGGTATTTCCGCAACATACTTTATTAATCTGGCTGTGCAGCGGTCCGGAACATACGAATGGGGCGTGCACACCGGCTGGAGATGGATGCTTGCTTATGGAATGGTGCCGTCCGTCATCTTCTTCCTTGTCCTGCTCGTCGTCCCGGAAAGTCCGAGATGGCTGGCGAAAGCGGGCAAAACAAACGAAGCTTTAAAGATTCTGACACGTATTAATGGAGAAACTGTTGCAAAAGAAGAATTAAAGAACATTGAGAACTCTTTAAAAATAGAACAAATGGGGTCACTCTCCCAGCTGTTTAAGCCGGGTCTCAGAAAGGCGCTTGTCATTGGAATCCTGCTGGCGCTGTTTAACCAAGTCATCGGCATGAACGCCATTACTTACTACGGGCCGGAAATCTTTAAAATGATGGGATTCGGGCAAAACGCCGGATTCGTGACGACTTGTATCGTTGGAGTTGTAGAAGTCATCTTTACCGTTATTGCGGTGTTGCTGATTGATAAAGTCGGACGGAAAAAACTGATGTCCATCGGTTCTGCTTTTATGGCTATTTTTATGATTTTAATCGGGACGTCGTTTTATTTTGAGTTAACAAGCGGGATCATGATGATCATCCTTATATTAGGTTTTGTCGCTGCTTTCTGTGTTTCGGTTGGACCGATCACATGGATTATGATTTCTGAAATCTTCCCGAACCATCTGCGTGCGCGGGCCGCGGGCATTGCGACCATCTTTTTATGGGGAGCAAACTGGGCGATCGGACAGTTTGTGCCAATGATGATTGATTCGTTCGGGCTCGCCTATACATTCTGGATCTTCGCGGTGATTAACATCCTTTGCTTCCTGTTTGTCGTAACAATCTGCCCGGAAACGAAGAACAAATCGCTTGAAGAAATTGAAAAGCTCTGGATAAAATGAAAACGCTTTAAAAGAACAGCCCTTTCTATGAGAAGGGCTGTTTATATTGGGATGCACCATTTGGCGATTTCTGTATAAGATAAAGATATATAGGAAAAAATAGTGCTAGTTAAAACGCCGCGGCATGAAAACTCTGCGAATATTGTCGATGAATTGGCTCTTAACAGTTGAATAAACAATTCCACCCTGTTAAAATAATTAAAGAAAGCAGAAATGATTTTTTTTGGCTATGATGGGACGTTTTTTGTCATAGTGGGACATATAATGTCCAGCAAAAAAGGAAGGAACGTTTGAGTCATGAACCAGTTAATACAAGCTCAAAAAAAATTATTGCCTGATCTTCTGCTCGTTATGCAAAAGAGGTTTGAAATCTTGCAGTATATCAGGCTGACAGAACCCATCGGGCGAAGAAGCCTGTCTGCCAGTCTCGAAATCAGCGAGCGTGTGCTGAGGGGCGAGGTTCAGTTTTTAAAGGAACAGAACCTGGTCGATATTAAGACAAACGGCATGACATTGACAGAAGAGGGCTATGAACTGCTTTCTGTTCTGGAAGATACGATGAAAGATGTTTTAGGTTTGACGCTTTTGGAAAAGACATTAAAAGAACGTTTAAATCTAAAGGATGTCATTATCGTATCCGGAGACAGCGATCACTCTCCATGGGTCAAAAAAGAAATGGGTAGAGCGGCTGTCGCATGTATGAAAAAAAGATTTTCAGGCAAAAATATCGTCGCTGTAACTGGCGGTACGACAATTGAAGCTGTCGCCGAAATGATGACGCCGGATTCTAAAAACCGCGAGCTTTTGTTTGTGCCTGCAAGAGGCGGTTTAGGCGAAGACGTGAAAAACCAGGCGAACACCATATGCGCGCATATGGCGGAGAAGGCTTCAGGCACTTACCGGCTTTTGTTTGTTCCGGGACAGCTGTCACAAGGCGCCTATTCATCTATTATTGAAGAGCCTTCTGTCAAAGAGGTGCTGAACACCATTAAATCGGCGAGTATGCTGGTTCACGGAATCGGCGAAGCTAAAACTATGGCTCAGCGCAGAAACACGCCTTTAGAAGACTTAAAGAAAATAGATGATAACGACGCGGTGACAGAAGCGTTTGGCTACTATTTTAATGCGGACGGCGAAGTGGTCCACAAAGTGCATTCTGTCGGAATGCAGCTGGATGACATAGACGCCATTCCCGATATTATTGCGGTAGCGGGCGGATCATCAAAAGCCGAGGCGATCGAGGCTTACTTTAAAAAGCCGCGCAACACGGTTCTCGTCACAGACGAAGGAGCCGCAAAGAAGTTATTAAGGGATGAATAATCCCTCAATATAAATATCTCTCACTTATTTAAAGGAGGAAACAATCATGGCAGTAAAAGTCGGTATTAACGGTTTTGGTCGTATTGGACGTAACGTATTCCGCGCAGCATTAAACAATCCTGAAGTTGAGGTAGTAGCGGTTAACGATTTAACAGATGCTAACATGCTGGCTCACCTTTTACAATATGATTCTGTACACGGAAAATTAGACGCTGAAGTTTCAGTTGACGGTAACAACCTTGTTGTTAACGGCAAAACAATTGAAGTTTCTGCAGAACGCGATCCTGCTAAACTTAGCTGGGGCAAACAAGGCGTTGAAATCGTAGTTGAATCTACTGGTTTCTTCACAAAACGCGCAGACGCTGCGAAACACTTAGAAGCTGGCGCGAAAAAAGTAATCATCTCTGCTCCTGCTAACGAAGAAGATATCACAATCGTTATGGGTGTTAACGAAGATAAATACGATGCGGCTAACCACGATGTTATCTCTAACGCATCTTGCACAACAAACTGCCTTGCGCCGTTTGCAAAAGTACTTAACGATAAATTCGGCATCAAACGCGGTATGATGACAACTGTTCACTCTTACACAAACGATCAGCAAATCCTTGATCTTCCGCACAAAGACTACCGTCGTGCGCGTGCAGCAGCTGAAAACATCATCCCAACATCAACTGGTGCTGCTAAAGCAGTTTCTCTAGTTCTTCCTGAACTAAAAGGCAAACTGAACGGTGGAGCAATGCGTGTTCCAACTCCAAACGTTTCTCTAGTTGACTTGGTTGCTGAACTGAACCAAGAAGTAACAGCTGAGGAAGTAAATGCAGCTCTTAAAGAAGCAGCTGAAGGCGACCTTAAAGGAATCCTTGGCTACAGCGAAGAGCCATTAGTTTCTGGCGACTACAACGGAAACAAAAACTCTTCTACAATCGATGCTCTTTCTACAATGGTTATGGAAGGCAGCATGGTAAAAGTAATCTCTTGGTACGATAACGAAAGCGGCTACTCTAACCGCGTTGTTGACCTTGCAGCTTACATCGCAAAAAAAGGTCTTTAATTTATAGCTGAAAAAGGACCTGACTTGGTTCTTTTGAATAGAAGCGCTATAATGAAAGCGGACAAGGGAAGGGGACGGACTCCCTTTCCCTTTTTCCATGAAGACCGGCTTTCAGAAAACGCTCTGTGAAAGAGAAACGACCGCGTTTTTAGCAGCTTTGCCGGCGCTTTCGCCTAAGGCCGCTGCCCTGGCTTTTAGACGAACTGCCCTGTGCCGAAAAAAGACTGCGAACTGCCCTAGCGGCGTTATCGCTTGACCAGACGGTTTCACGTTTTTCGTGCTGTATGCAAACCATTTTGAAGGAGGATCTCCTAGGCATGAATAAGAAAACTCTCAAAGACATCGACGTAAAAGGCAAAGTTGTATTCTGCCGCGTTGACTTTAACGTTCCAATGAAAGACGGGGAAGTAACAGACGATACACGTATCCGTGCTGCGCTTCCAACAATCAAACACCTTGCAGAACAAGGCGCAAAAGTCCTTCTTGCGAGCCACTTAGGCCGCCCGAAAGGCGAAGTAGTTGAGGAGCTTCGTTTAACTCCTGTCGCTGCACGTCTCGGCGAACTGCTTGGCAAAGAAGTGAAAAAAGCGGATGAAGCTTACGGCGATGCTGTAAAAGCACAAATTTCCGAGATGAAGGACGGAGACGTTCTTGTATTGGAAAACGTACGTTTCTACCCTGGTGAAGAGAAAAATGATCCTGAGCTTGCAAAAGCATTTGCTGAGCTTGCAGATGTATATGTAAATGACGCATTCGGTGCTGCCCACCGCGCTCACGCATCTACAGCTGGAATTGCCAAGCATCTGCCAGCAGTCGCAGGTTTCTTAATGGAAAAAGAGCTTGATGTACTCGGAAAAGCGGTTTCTAACCCTGACCGCCCATTCACGGCGATCATCGGCGGAGCGAAAGTAAAAGACAAAATCGGTGTAATCGAAAGTCTTCTTGATAAAGTAGACAACCTGATCATCGGCGGAGGTCTTGCTTATACATTCGTAAAAGCGCTTGGCTATGAAGTCGGTAAATCTCTTCTTGAAGAGGATAAAATCGAGCTTGCGAAATCATTTATGGACCGCGCGAAAGAAAAAGGCGTTAACTTCTATATGCCTGAAGATGTACTCGTTGCAGATGATTTCTCTAACGATGCAAACGTAAAAATGGTGCCGATCTCTGAAATCCCTAGTGATTTAGAAGCAATCGACATTGGTACGAAAACACGCGAAACATATGCTGACGTCATCAAAAACAGCAAGCTTGTCGTGTGGAACGGACCGATGGGCGTATTCGAAATCGACTTGTTCGCTCAAGGAACAAAAGCGGTTGCGGAAGCATTGGCAGAGGCGAAAGATACATACTCTGTCATCGGCGGAGGAGATTCTGCGGCAGCGGTTGAAAAATTCGGCCTTGCTGACAAGATGAGCCACATTTCAACAGGCGGCGGCGCATCCCTTGAGTTTATGGAAGGCAAAGAGCTTCCAGGGGTAGCTGCACTTAACGATAAATAATCTCAAAACTGCTATAAGGAAGTGGAACAGATGAGAAAACCAATTATCGCCGGTAACTGGAAAATGAACAAAACACTCGGCGAAGCTGTCAGCTTCGTTGAAGAAGTGAAATCTTCCATTCCAGCAGCAGACAAAGCGGAAGCTGTTGTTTGCGCGCCAGCACTTTTCCTAGAAAAGCTTACTTCAGCTGTTAAAGGCACTGACCTTAAAGTCGGCGCTCAAAACATGCACTTCGAAGAAAGCGGCGCGTTCACAGGCGAAATCAGCCCGGTTGCTCTGAAAGACCTTGGCGTTGACTACTGCGTCATCGGACACTCTGAGCGCCGTGAAATGTTCGCTGAAACTGATGAAACAGTTAACAAAAAAGCACATGCTGCTTTCAAACACGGCATTGTGCCGATCATCTGTGTGGGTGAAACGCTTGAAGAGCGCGAAGCCGGCAAAACAAATGATCTAGTTGCTGACCAAGTGAAAAAAGGCCTTGCTGGTCTTTCTGAAGAACAAGTTGCTGTTTCTGTTATTGCGTATGAGCCAATCTGGGCAATCGGAACAGGCAAATCTTCTACAGCGAAAGATGCGAACGACGTGTGTGCGCATATCCGTAAAACCGTCGCTGAAAGCTTCAGCCAAGAAACTGCAGACAAGCTTCGCATCCAATATGGCGGAAGCGTAAAGCCTGCAAACATTAAAGAATATATGGCAGAGTCCGATATTGACGGTGCTTTGGTCGGCGGCGCGAGCCTTGAGCCACAGTCATTCGTTCAATTATTGGAGGAAGGTCAATATGAGTAAAAAACCAGCTGCACTCATCATTCTTGATGGGTTCGGATTACGTAACGAAACAGTAGGAAACGCAGTCGCTTTAGCGAAAAAACCGAATTTTGACCGCTATTGGAACCAGTATCCTCATCAAACATTGACTGCTTCAGGCGAGGCTGTAGGTCTTCCTGAAGGGCAAATGGGGAACTCCGAAGTAGGTCACTTAAATATCGGTGCGGGACGTATTGTGTACCAAAGCTTAACACGCGTAAATGTTGCCATTCGTGAAGGAGAGTTCGAACGCAATCAAACATTCCTTGACGCGATCAGCAACGCGAAAGAAAACAACAAAGCCTTGCACCTGTTCGGTCTTTTATCTGACGGAGGCGTGCACAGCCATATCAACCATTTATTCGCACTGTTAAAGCTTGCGAAAAAAGAAGGGCTGACAAAGGTTTATATCCATGGCTTCCTTGACGGCCGTGATGTAGGTCCGCAGACAGCGAAAACGTACATCAACCAATTGAACGATCAAATCAAGGAAATCGGTGTGGGTGAAATCGCCAGCATTTCCGGACGTTACTACTCTATGGACCGCGACAAACGCTGGGACCGTGTAGAAAAAGCGTACCGCGCAATGGCGTACGGCGAAGGCCCATCTTACCGCAGCGCCCTGGATGTTGTTGATGATTCATATGCAAATGGTATCTACGATGAATTCGTGATTCCATCTGTCATCACAAAAGAAAACGGTGAGCCTGTTGCGAAAATCCAAGACGGCGATTCTGTGATTTTCTATAATTTCAGACCGGACCGCGCCATCCAGATTTCCAACACGTTCACAAACAAAGACTTCCGCGATTTCGACCGCGGCGAGAATTATCCAAAGAACCTGTATTTCGTCTGCCTGACTCACTTTAGTGAAACAGTTGACGGCTATGTAGCGTTTAAACCGATAAATCTTGATAACACAGTCGGAGAAGTATTATCTCAGCACGGATTAAAACAGCTTCGAATTGCAGAGACTGAAAAGTATCCGCACGTCACGTTCTTTATGAGCGGCGGCCGTGAAGCTGAATTCCCGGGTGAAGAGCGTATTCTCATCAACTCGCCTAAAGTTGCAACGTATGACTTGAAGCCTGAAATGAGTGCGTATGAAGTGAAAGACGCGCTTGTCAAAGAAATTGAAGCTGACAAGCATGACGCGATCATTCTGAACTTCGCAAACCCTGATATGGTCGGCCACTCCGGAATGGTTGAACCAACAATTAAAGCAATTGAAGCAGTGGACGAATGCTTAGGCGAAGTCGTTGACGCGATTCTCGCTAAAGGCGGACACGCCATCATTACCGCTGATCACGGTAATGCTGACATTCTGATTACAGAATCAGGCGAACCGCACACTGCGCATACAACAAACCCAGTCCCTGTGATTGTAACGAAAGAAGGCGTTACGCTGCGTGAAGGCGGAATCCTAGGAGACCTTGCACCAACGTTATTAGACCTTCTCGGTGTTGAAAAACCGAAAGAAATGACAGGAACATCTTTAATTCAAAAATAATTTGAAAATCAAAAGGAGAGACAAAACTCATGCCATACATTGTTGATGTTTATGCACGCGAAGTATTAGACTCCCGCGGCAACCCAACAGTTGAAGTTGAAGTATATACAGAAACAGGAGCTTTCGGCCGCGCGTTAGTGCCAAGCGGAGCTTCTACAGGTGAATACGAAGCGGTTGAGCTTCGTGACGGCGACAAAGACCGTTACCTTGGAAAAGGCGTGTTAACAGCTGTTAACAACGTAAACGAAATCATTGCACCAGAGCTTCTTGGCTTTGATGTAACTGAACAAAACGCAATCGATCAGCTTTTAATCGAGCTTGACGGCACTGAAAACAAAGGCAAACTTGGTGCGAACGCAATCCTTGGCGTATCTATGGCTTGTGCGCGTGCTGCTGCTGATTTCTTACAGATTCCTCTTTACCAATACCTTGGAGGATTCAACTCAAAAACTCTTCCTGTACCGATGATGAACATCGTAAACGGCGGAGAGCATGCTGATAATAACGTGGATATTCAAGAATTCATGATCATGCCTGTAGGTGCTCCTAACTTCCGTGAAGCACTTCGCATGGGCGCTCAAATCTTCCACAGCCTGAAATCAGTTCTTTCTGCTAAAGGAATGAACACAGCTGTAGGTGATGAAGGCGGATTCGCTCCAAACCTTGGTTCTAACGAAGAAGCGCTTCAAACAATCGTTGAAGCAATCGAAAAAGCCGGCTTCAAACCTGGCGAAGAAGTGAAACTTGCTATGGATGCTGCATCTTCTGAGTTCTACAACAAAGAAGACGGCAAATACCATCTGTCTGGCGAAGGCGTTGTGAAAACATCTGCTGAAATGGTTGACTGGTACGAAGAAATGGTTTCTAAATACCCAATCATCTCTATCGAAGACGGACTTGACGAAAACGACTGGGAAGGCCACAAGCTTCTTACTGAGCGTCTTGGCAAAAAAGTTCAGCTTGTTGGTGACGACCTCTTCGTTACAAACACGAAAAAACTTGCTGAAGGTATTAAAAACGGCGTAGGCAACTCTATCCTGATTAAAGTAAACCAAATCGGTACATTGACTGAAACATTCGATGCGATCGAAATGGCGAAACGCGCAGGCTACACTGCTGTTATCTCTCACCGTTCTGGTGAAACTGAAGACAGCACAATCGCTGACATCGCTGTGGCAACAAACGCAGGACAAATCAAAACAGGTGCTCCGTCTCGTACGGACCGTGTTGCGAAATACAACCAGCTTCTTCGCATCGAAGATCAGTTGGCTGAAACTGCTCAATATCACGGTATCAACTCTTTCTACAACTTAAACAAGTAATAAAAAGACCGCCGAGTTAAGTCTCGGCGGTTTTTTTATGCAAACTTTCCTAGCTTCAGCTTTTATTCTCCTCCTGTCTATTTCCTATATTGATGTACAAACAGTTTTGAGTTTTTTAAAGACGTCCCGACTGAATACTTTGGAAGAATTTTCTCACTTATTTTTTCTGATTGTAGAACCTCTTTCAGCAGCTGTTTACACAGGCCTTCTAGTGTTTATAGATGCTGATTATATCTGTCTTTCGGTCTGACTCTCATGCTGGCTTTTTTTATCATATCAGTGAGACATGGAATGCAGCGGGGTACCGGGAAAAAAGCCATCAGCTCTTTTATGAAAGATCCAAATAAAGCCTCACCATATCGCGGCATTGAATCCCGTTTTCAAAAATCTCTTCATCATAGTGTCTGATAAAGAAATCATGGTCGATTGACTGAAGGCGGAATCCGCATTTTTGATAGAGAGAAAGCTGATGAATGCTTGAATTCCCCGTCCCGATTTCAATTGTGTCCGCCCCCAGCTCCTTCGCCTTTTCGATGGCGTCAAGTACAAGCTGTTTGCCAAAGCCCTTCTTCTGAAGAGATTCTTTTACGGCAATATTTATAATTTCAACCGTTTGCGGCCTTGTTTTTAGCAACACATAAACACCTGCAAGCTCATCACCGGCCCAAGCCGTGTAACATTCTCCCCTCTCAAGGTATTCATCTACAATGTCTTTGGACGGATCGGCGAGCAGCAATAGATCATATAATTCGTCATTTGTATCTTCTCTTAATTCGATCCTGAGTTTTTGCATATTCTTACCACCTTTTTTAGTCTGATAGACATTTAATTTTTTCATTCGTTCCCAATTTCATTCTGTTTTATTATAAAATATGAAAAGTAGTAAATGTTATCAATTCAGTAGAATAGGAGGAAAGTCATGTTTTTTTGCAAGAATTGCGGTACTAAGAATAATGAAGGGGCCAAGTTTTGTAAAGAATGCGGCACCCCGATCGGAGGGAGCAGTAAACAGGCCGATCCAGAAACAGCAAGCACTGCCGAAACGAGGCAGGCTCCGCGAAAACCGATCCCTAAGAAAACCATCATTTTATGGAGCAGCATTGCCGCAGCGTGCGTTATATTATTTGCCGCATATAAAACCGGAGCGTACTTTACTTCAAAGGATAGGTTAATTGCCAAGTTTGAGCAGGCCGTAAATGATGAGGACAAGGATCAAATCGCGTCTCTTCTCACACCGGTAAATGACAAGCTGAAGCTCACTAAAAACAATGTAAAACCGTTTCTTACATATTTGAAGGACCATCCAGACAAAAAGGATGAACTTTTTGCATCGCTGCGTGATGAAGCAGCCCAGAAGGACATTGTATATGCGGAAAAAGACGGGAAAAGCCTGCTGGTATTCGATCATTACGACTTAATGATAGCACCTGTTTATTTTGAAGTGGCCAGCAATTATAAAAATACCGATTTATATGTCAATAAAGAGGAAGCCGGATCTGTAAAGAAAGCCGATCAAGCACAAACCCTTGGTCCGTACATTCCCGGTGAATATACAGTCTCAGCCAAACTGAAAAACGATGTCGTCGATCTTGTGAAAAAAGAAGACATTCAGGCAGTTGGCGATAACAGCTTTCGTGTAGATCTCTCATTGGAAGCAGACGATGTGACATTCAGCTTAGAGGATGACATCAAGAGCGGGAAGGGAGATTTACTGATTAACGGCAAGTCGATTCATAAAGATCCATTCAAAACTTTTACATATGGCCCTCTTTTGACTGATGGCAGTATGTCGGCGACTGTGAAAACTGACTTTCCATGGGGAAAGCAAATGACTGATGCAATGCCAATTACAGGTAGCGACATGAAGATGAGATTAGTTCCCGATAAAGAAACAAAAGAAAACATCATAGAAACCATTAATAAGGCGACTGAGCAATACACGGCTGCCTTTTCCAATGGGAAAACCGAACAGATGACAAAAGCTGTATCCGATGTTAAAGCTCAAACGAAAAAACAAATTTCAGAGATGAAGAGCAATCATATGTATTATAAGGATAAATATATAGAAACAGATTACGATCTTGATTCATTTGCTATTTCACAAAGTGACAAGGGACAATGGATTGTTTCAGTGAACGGAAATGAACTTCACGAATCAGCTTATTTTGATGATTATACAGAACCTGAGATGAAACAAGAACATACAGCTTATCGTTATTATTTGTCTTATGATAAAAAACAACAAGAATGGAAGCTTGAGAGTGCGGAGACCACTTCTGATTCCATAGGAGACCATATAAAAACTCTTAAAAATGAAAATCCTAAAATATACACCTCCGCTTGGGCGTCATCAAATGAGTCCAAAGTTAATCCCGACACACTTACAAAAGAGCAAGTGACATCATTTATGGTTGATTATCTGACAAATCAATCAAGTGCTGTGAGTTTAAATGAATTTGCAGTGATGGAAGGTAATTTGGAAAAAGGAAGCACATTATATGCTGATCAGCAGAAACTAGTTAAGAAATTGTATAGCGAGGGGACGACTGAAGTATTTATTGATGTAGAGGTCAAAAGCTTTAGTCAAAGCGGCTCGAATATCACAATTAAAACATACGAAGAATTCGAAATCACAAAATCAGGCGGCAGTCCAAAGCTCAGAACATATAACTGGACTTATACCGGCGTAGTAAAGAACGGAAGAATATACTTAACGTCTATTCAATAAAAGAACCCCATCGCCAGCAGGTGATGGGGTTCTTTTTAAAAGAGCATATAACGGAAAATCTCTTTGACATAGTGTTCGATAATAAGCTGAAATGTGACGCAGATGATCAGATAAATCACAATCGTTGAGTAAATGACGTCAACCTTCCCTTTATATGAATGCTGGTAACTGCTCAACATCGCAGGAGGAATGGCGAAGAATGCACCGATTAAACCAACGGCTAATATAGTAAAGCAAATGTCTGTATGTAATAAAAAGAAGAAAAGGGCAAGAATCAAAATAGCCGTAAACGGAATGAGAAACGCTCCGAATCTTGAGAATGAATCTTTAAAAGACACTTGGTTCCCCGCGATTTTCAGGGCGGAAAAAATGCATGCATGCAGGCCAAATAGAAATAAAATAAAATAAATGGTTGGCTCTAAGAAGATTGCTGTAAAGCTTACGCTTCCGGGACCGTCTGAAAAAAGAATATAAAACATCAAAGGGGTCAGCAAACTAAAAAGAACCAGCGTGATCACCGCGCTGATCAACTGCTCTCCGCCTGTTGCTTTGCATTCCTGATAAGGGCGTTTCAGGACGGCCAGGACAAATGAACCGAACTGTTTTGCTGCTTGTTTTGCAGCGGCTCCAGTCTGAGATGTCTGCTGTTGGCCTGATTGACCAGGGAGCGGCGAACCGCATTTCTCACAAAACTTTCCGCCATCAGTTTGATGGCCGCATTGAGGACAATACATAAAATAACTCCTTTACCTGTAATATAGGGAAAATAGACTAATAGTTTTATTATAAAAGAAAAAAGTTGTAAAGTAATCAATATTCATACAAAAAAAGACACGAGCCTTATAGCAGCTGTGTCTTTTTTTATGCTAGTTATTCATATATTGCTCAAATACATCTCCAAAATCCTTGATATGATACTGCGAGCGAACGGATGTCAGCCAAGTGAATCCGAATTTGGTCAGTTCTTTATATTGCGTTTCAATATTGACGTGCTCAGGGCGGGTATGGTGAAGAATCGTCGCTGTGGACATCAATGTCGAATTGTTCACCGCCCAGCTTAAACTTAATTTCAACATCCAAATCGACTTTTCCGACAGTTTCAAGAAAAACGTCAGAGATTTTATATTGCGAATAAGGGTAGCGTTTCTAACAGGCTATAAAGGTTTACCGGGAAATCACCTCCGGGTAAAAGGGGGGAGAATAATTCTATTTCCTGTGCAGACACTACCAACAAGGAGGTATATGATGTTCGCATTCATCGTTCACGTCTTCATTTCTTTATTCGCAGTATCAAATCCGATCGGAAACGTACCGATATTTCTGACGCTGACAGAAGGCTATACATCAGCGGAAAGAAAAGCGATTGCCCGGAAGGCAGCTATTTTATCCTTTTTTATTCTCGCGGCTTTTTTGGTTTTCGGCCATCTTATCTTTAAACTGTTTGATATCAACATTCACGCGCTCCGAGTGGCGGGCGGCATATTCATTTTCGGCATTGCCTATAATCTATTGAATGCGAAAGAATCACACGTGCAGTCTCTTCATCATGATGAACATAAGGAAAGCAAGGAAAAAGCCGATATATCAGTCACGCCTTTATCCATTCCGATCATTGCGGGGCCCGGAACGATTGCAACAGTGATGAGCCTTTCCGCCGGTCATAGCGGCATCGGTCATTATGTCGCTGTCATGATTGGCATAGCTGCAGTGATTGCCCTGACCTTTCTCTTTTTCCACTATTCTGCTTTCATTAGCAGCAAACTCGGAAAAACCGAGATGAATGTGATTACCAGACTGATGGGATTAATCTTAGCCGTGGTTGCGGTCGGGATGATTGGTGCCGGGCTGAAAGGCATGTTTCCGGTCTTAACTTCATGATGCAAAAAAGCAGCTCCCTTATTTTAGAGAGCTGCTTTCTTTTGTTTTCGGCACATATTGAAAGATTTCCTCACTCTCAAAAAATTCAATCAACCTGCTCAGCCAGTCATAGTAATGAAGCCATTCTTTTAATTCATTCAGCAGCTGATTAACCTTCTCTTCCGCTTCCGGGGTGAGCCCGTCCCTTTGTAAAAGATCAGTCAGCTCCCGGTTTAATTTTTTATAAAGCACTTTGTTTTTGCTCACGACCTTTGTCCAATTGGCCACGAATAAAGAAATGAAGGTTTGATAATAATCCTGCTCGACGTCATAAAGGTCTTTTCGTACGCCTTTTTCAAACACCTTTTCGGCGATATTGGCATCGATCATTTCACGGACAACCTGGCTCATCCGTGTTTTGCTCATGCCCGTAGCCTCAGAGAGCTCGCTTAAGGTCATCGGTTTTCGATTCATATAAATAATTCCAAGCACACGTCCGACAGTTGAAGGCATTCCAAACGTATGCATATTTTCGGCAATCTTCTCAATGAGATGCTCTTCAGCATGTTCAATGATGTCGAGAGCGGTTTTTTTCACAGCTGATCATCCCTTCAAATGGCAATTGATGGTGTCAATATATCATATTTCTTCCTGATGTTGAAAATAGCTGAATGCAGAGGAAGTGGGAGGTATCCGGCGTAATTGTAAGAACACCCTTTCCGTCTCGGTCATAACAATAAATAATCTATAAATAACATATAATTTCAACACATTGTAAACTTTTTATTTTACAAAGTTCAAATTATAATAAGGATTATACTTTTCAGAAAATTTAATGGAAACCTGCGGAGGTGCACGGATTGCTGAAATTGGAACAAGTGTCAAAAGTATATAAAGGCGGCAAAAAAGCTGTGAACAGCATTGATTTAGATATTGCCAAAGGTGAGTTTATCTGTTTTATCGGCCCGAGCGGCTGCGGAAAAACGACAACGATGAAGATGATCAACAGGCTGATAGAACCATCGTCTGGAAGGATCTTTATCGACGGAGAAAATATTATGGAACAGGATCCTGTTGAGCTGAGGAGAAAAATCGGCTATGTGATTCAGCAGATTGGTTTGTTCCCCCATATGACCATCCAGCAGAACATCTCACTCGTACCAAAGCTGCTGAAATGGCCTGAGGAAAAACGGAAAGAACGGGCGCGAGAGCTGTTAAAGCTTGTGGATATGGGTCCGGAGTATTTAGACCGTTATCCCCATGAGCTCAGCGGCGGGCAGCAGCAAAGAATCGGCGTGTTGCGCGCGCTGGCCGCAGAACCCCCTCTCATTTTAATGGATGAACCGTTCGGAGCGCTTGATCCGATTACGCGTGATTCCCTTCAGGAAGAATTCAAAAAACTACAGAGAACACTAAACAAAACGATTGTGTTTGTCACCCACGATATGGACGAAGCGATTAAGCTTGCTGACAGGATTGTGATTTTAAAAGCGGGAGAAATCGTTCAAGTCGGCACACCTGATGAGATTCTCCGGAACCCGGCAAATGAATTTGTTGAAGAATTTATCGGGAAAGAACGCCTGATTCAGTCAAGACCGGATATCGAGCGGGTAGAGCAAATGATGAACAGAACGCCGGTGACGGTATCTGCGGACAAAACGCTTTCTCAGGCGATTCAGCTGATGAGAGAAAAACGTGTTGACTCGCTGCTTGTTGTGGACCGGCAAAACGTGCTGAAGGGCTATGTTGATGTGGAAATGATTGATCAAAACCGCAAAAAAGCGAGCATCATTGGCGATGTATACCGCTCAGATATATATACCGTTCAAAAAGGGGCGCTACTTCGCGATACAGTCCGAAAAATTTTGAAGCAGGGGATCAAGTATGTTCCGGTCGTCGATGAACAAAACCATTTAGCAGGGATTGTGACAAGAGCGAGCCTCGTTGATATCGTATACGATTCCATATGGGGCGACGAGGAAAACCAGCTCATGACGATCTGACCAGGGGAGGAGCTCTTTTAAGATGAATCAAATGATGACTTTTTTGCAAACGAACGGCGGAGAGCTGCTGTATAAAACAGGAGAGCATTTATATATTTCACTCATAGCCGTTGTATTGGGCATTATCGTTGCAGTGCCGCTCGGTGTTGCTCTTACCAGAATGAAAAAAGGCGCAGGTGCGGTTATCGGTTTCGTAAACATTGTGCAAACCCTGCCGAGTCTTGCGATTTTAGCCTTTTTTATTCCGCTTCTCGGCGTAGGAAAGGTGCCGGCGATTGTCGCTTTATTTTTCTATTCGGTGCTGCCGATCCTGCGCAATACGTATACCGGCATTAAAGGTGTAAATAAAAACCTGCTGGAATCGGGAAAAGGGATTGGCATGACCGGCTGGGAGCAGATTCGGCTCGTCGAAATCCCGCTGGCGATTCCCATCATCATGGCAGGGATCCGCACATCAACGATCTACCTAATCGGCTGGGCGACACTTGCGTCGTTTATCGGGGGAGGCGGCCTCGGGGACTATATTTTTATCGGCCTGAACCTGTATCAGCCTGAATATATCATTGGCGGTGCCGTGCCTGTCACAATTCTGGCCATTATCATTGATTATGTGCTGGCTGTGACAGAACGAAAGGTGACGCCGAAAGGCTTGCAAGGGATGAAGGAAGTTTCGTAAGGAGTTGGCACTGTTGAAAACGAAAAAAATCAAATGGCTTAGTGCGTGCGCTCTCGGCTTTGTCACACTGCTAAGCGGCTGTTCTCTGCCGGGACTCGGCGGCGCTTCAGACGACACGATTAAAATCGGGGCGCAAAGCATGACAGAATCAGAAATTGTAGCGAATATGATCGCGCAGCTTATTGAACATGATACAGATTTGAATACCGCTTTAGTGAAAAACCTCGGGTCAAACTATGTGCAGCACCAAGCGATGCTGGGCGGTGACATTGATATTTCTGCCACGCGCTATTCCGGAACTGATTTAACAAGCACCCTGGGCAAGGAAGCGGAGAAAGATCCGAAAAAAGCGCTAAACATTGTGCAGAACGAGTTTCAAAAGCGCTTTTCTTATAAATGGTTTGATTCCTACGGCTTTGATAACACATATGCCTTCACCGTAACAAAAAAGTTTGCGGAAAAGGAGCATATTAACAACGTGTCTGACCTGAAGAAAAATGCCTCCCAATATAAATTAGGCGTCGACAATGCTTGGCTGAAACGAAAAGGCGACGGGTATAAAGGCTTTGTCAGCACATATGGCTTTGAGTTTGGCACAACGTATCCAATGCAGATCGGGCTAGTCTATGACGCAGTCAAAAACGGGAAAATGGACGCCGTTCTGGCTTATTCAACGGATGGACGGATTAAAGCCTATGACTTGAAAATCTTAAAAGATGATAAGCGTTTCTTCCCGCCGTATGACTGTTCACCAGTGATTCCGGAAAAGGTGCTTAAGGCGCATCCCGAGCTTGAGGGTGTGATTAATAAGCTGATTGGGCAAATCGATACGGAAACGATGCAGGAGCTGAACTATGAGGTGGATGGCAAGCTGAAGGAGCCGTCTGTCGTAGCAAAGGAATTTTTAGAGAAACATCATTATTTTGACTAAGAAAAGAGGCGGATCATATGGAAGTACTACAGCAGCTTGGCACTTACTATTCGCAAAACGGCGGTTACGTGCTGCAGGAGTTTTACCGCCATTTTCTGATGTCGGTGTACGGCGTTTTATTTGCTGCCATTGTTGGAATTCCGCTCGGCATCCTGATAGCTAGATACAGAAGATTAAGCGGGTGGGTTTTTGCGGTCACGAACGTCATTCAGACGATCCCGGCTCTCGCCATGCTCGCCGTGCTGATGCTTGTCATGGGGCTTGGCGCTAATACGGTGATATTGTCATTATTTCTGTATTCTCTTCTGCCGATTATCAGAAATACGTATACAGGGATTATCAGCATTGAACATGCTTATCTTGAATCCGGAAAAGCAATGGGGATGACAAAATTTCAAGTGCTGCGGATGGTCGAGCTTCCGCTTGCGCTATCGGTCATAATGGCCGGCCTGCGCACTGCGCTTGTCATTGCCATCGGCATTACGGCCATCGGGACATTTGTCGGAGCAGGAGGTCTCGGAGACATCATCGTCAGGGGATCAAATGCCACAAACGGAACCGCGATTATATTAGCTGGAGCAATCCCCACAGCTTTGATGGCGGTGATTGCCGATTTGGTCATGGGCGGGCTTGAACGAGCGTTAAGCCCGATTAAAAAGAAAAAAGGAAATTTTATTATAGCTGATAGAAAAACCACCTCTATTTAAATACAACGGAGGTGGTTTTTTTAAATAAACAACATGTGTTAGTACCTGTTAAACATATTTTCCAGTGTTGAGATCATCCAATTATTTGAATAAAATACAAAAACATATATTATAACCAATTGGAGGGTTGTTTTTAAAAAAATTTCAAGTTATAATGAAAATAATACATTTATACAAATATCTAAATGTCTAAATGTTTTTTTGTAAAGGAGAAAACGCTATGAATAATGTTTTCAAAGCTATATCAGATCCAACAAGGAGAAAAATTTTGGATTTGTTAAAAGGAGGGGATATGACTGCGGGAGATATTGCTGAGCATTTTAATATCAGCAAACCGAGTATTTCGCACCACTTGAATATTTTAAAGCAAGCGGAAGTCATAAGTGACCACCGCAAAGGACAATTTATTTATTACACTCTAAATACAACAGTACTTCAAGACTCAATAAATTGGATGCTTAACTTTATAAATAAAGGGGATAACGATTTATGAAGAAAAATATAATTTCCATAATTATTGTATGTTTGAGTTTCTTGACTTCAATTATATTATATCAATACCTTCCAGAAGAAATACCGATACAATGGTCAGGAAATAAACCGACTGCAATTGTATCTAAACCTTTAACAATATTTATTATACCTGTTGTTATGCTTATTTATTATCTTACTTTTTATATGTTAACTATTAAGTCTACACAAAAAAATAAAGCATTGCTTTTCCTAGCTTCTAATAATATGTTAATCCTTTTATATATTTTACAACTCTCAACTCTATTGATAAGTTTAGGATACGAAGTGAATATTGATTTAATAATAGGGCTTGGTGTTGGTATCTTTTTAATTATTGGTGGAAATTCTATGCAGCTAGCAGACCAAAACCATCTTATTGGATTGAGGACACCTTGGACATTAAAAGATGAGACTGTTTGGAAACTGGGAAATCGCTTTGCCTCTAAAGTACTTGTAGTGTGTGGTTTTATAATAGCTGTTCTTTCATTTTTTACAGGAGAATTTATAATTCTTATTATGATTGTGCTAGTTCTTCTAGCATTAGTTATTTCAACACTAGCTTCATATCTTTATTACAAAAAATTAAACGGTTCAAGTTGAAAAAGTGTCTTGCGGAGCAATCCGCAAGACACTCAATTATAATGGATTATTGATGAATCAATTTTAGGGTTTTTGCAGCAGCCGCTTCTAAATCAGAATTATTAGAAGCTGAAGAGGAATATTTGGCAACGTATTTCCACACTGCAGTTGTTACCGCGGCAGCCGTTTGTAATGCAACTGCGTTAACGCCCACAACATATAAATATCCAGCTGCTACACAGACGGCATAAAGCCCACAAGATGGAGTAACTTTATCAGAAGAGTATTTTACGTTTTCATTTTTCTTAGCATATTTTTGGATAAGTTGGTCTGCTTTGGTCATATTTTCAATGAGTTTTTTAGGGTCTTTGCTGTCAATCGATTGTTTCAATTCATCCATATATTGTGGTTGATCTTTTTTTATAAATTTGACTACATCATTTACTAACTTTTTACCTTCTGTACTATTTGCCTCTTTTACGAGTTTAGGGTCCAAATCGTTTGAAATTAATTTACCAACTTCCCCTTGTCCAAATAAAAGTCCTCTAAAGTAATCTTCTCCAGAAAATGTATGGTTTTCTTTAGCAGATGTACTTGACTCCTTAGAGAGTCCTACCAATGAAAAAACCAACATCGTCACCATGGAAACAATCAATAGCCTAAGTAATTTACTTTTCAAATTATTATACCTCCATTAAGTTATTTCTCCATTATCTAAATGTTAGCTATGAAACAATTTTGTAAGAAACTTGACTGATTCACCTCCTATTCTTTTGAAATTTCTCTTTCCTTTTACATATATATATTTAAATAAAGGAGAACACCAATTCATAGTGATATTTTGTTGTACAGGATGCAGATATATAATTAATGCTGATATCATGATCAAGCCAAAACTTACAATACCAATGCTGAATATGATCCCAACATGAAATAATATTCCCAAAACAAGGGCAATTCTCTTTATTCTGATATGTGAAATTATACTTGCTGCTAAGAACAACTCAAAAATAGTTACTAACCAAGTGATGACAACAATAAAATTGCTTTCAAGTAGTGGATTCAATAAGTTAAGTTGATATTCAGGTAATCCAAACACCGGATCAGAAAAGAAATAGTAAATTGCTGTTCCTTCTGCCCACTCTTTATTTTTCAATCGCTCTAAAGCTGCGTTTAAATAAATGATAAAAACTTGAATTTTAATTATTGTCATTATATAAAACAATACTGTCTTCTTTGTGAAAGATTCATTATTGTTTTTCTTTATATTCCAATGATTTCGCCTTGAATCTAATAATGTAACAGGTAATATAAGAAAAGAAAGAACAGTTGCAATTTGCTCTCCACCATCGATAGTTAATGCTGAAGTTTGAATACTATAGCAAATATACCAGTGAAATAAACCGGTAAACCTAGGTCTCCACCCTATAACCACTAAGGTTAATATAAAAATCATTAAGTATCTTATAATCTCAAAATTGATACTATATTCTTTAGCAAAACAAAAAGCGGTAGGGATATAGACATTTTCACATGTGACATTATTTGCACTATAACTAAATAAAATATCAGTACTATTGAATAATAGTACTAGTAATGTTGAGAAACCAAGTAAACTTCTAAAAAGTGCATATGTATTTTTCCATGGATTATAGGTGTCAATATAACCTTCTAAACTATTTAATATCTTCATACTATTTTTATTTTTAGCACCTTTCTTTCAAAAGAGGTAGTTTGCTTAAAGTCTATCCAATACCATGAGAGTGGTTTTTGGCGATATATTAGGTATTCTCCTTTGCTAAGATGTATATAATCTTCATTTTTTATAACCTTAATAGGTTTTATTTGTTTCTCTAAATTTGTGCAGGAGTTGTTGTTTTCACAAGTTTTCCAATTCTTTGGATCGATATTCTCTACAATTTTGCCTAATTCTATTGCCTGAACTCTTCCTTCTCTTTTTATCCCAAAAAAATTATTGGGAAGTGCATTAGGTAACTTTAAATTTTCTTTTGTGTGAAATGAAATGTTTTCTTCTGTAGGGCTTTTACTATAAAAGCCAAAGCCTTGGGGAGACAATTGTTGCAAAAAATTTTTTTTGAACAGTGGATTCTGAGGTGAAATATTACTAAAGTAATAAGAAGAAAATAATAGGAAACATATAGTCATTACAGTTATAATTCCTTTTTTTTTGATATAGATTACCTCCTCTAAGCTAATATAATCATTTCAAAAAGATTATATAATAGCTAGTCAGAATAATCAACAAAAAATGGATAATGAATAAATTAATGTAAATTATGCATTATTTTGTTTGTTTTCTTGAAGTTTGATATTCAACCATTTGGGTTGGACTTGAAAAAGTTCCCAGAATTGAATTTGGGAACTTTTTACGGCTTCGGCACATATTTAAAAATGTCTTCGCTCTCAAAAAACTCAATCAAACGGCTGAGCCAATTATAATAATCGAGCCATTCCTTTAATTCCTTCAGCAGTTCATTCACTTTTTCTTCCGCTTCAGGAGTAAGCTCTTCATCCAACACGCTAAGCAGCTCCCGATTGAGTTTTTTATGCATCATTTTGTTTTTGCTGACGACTTTGCTCCAAGTGGCTGAAAACAGCGTGATAAACGTTTGATAGTAATCCTGTTCAACCTCATATAAATCTTTTCGGACGCCCTTTTCGAACACCTTCTCGGCAATATTGGCATCAAGCATTTCCCGCACTACCTGGCTCATGCGTGTTTTGCTCATGCCGGTGGCCTCAGATAATTCGGTAAGCGTCATCGGTTTTCGATTCATATAAATAATGCCCAGCACACGTCCGACGGTAGAGGGCATTCCAAATGCATGCATGTTTTCCGCAATTCTTTCTATAAAATGGTCCTCGGCTTGTTCAATGATCGTTAACGGATCTTTCTCCAACGGTTTCATCCTTTCAGCTAACAATTCCGATGTCAATATACCACATTTTTGATACGGCGAAAATGCTGTCAAAAGAGAATTTGGCAGGAAATTGGAGCAATAAGGAGATCAACACATGTCAATGCGGGTAAATCAGCGTTTACACATACTTTATAAATAATATGAACAAATTGTAAACTTTTTATTTTATAAACTTTAATCTATAATGGGAAGCATTCAATTGTCTGAAAAATTAAATTTAAACTGAACAAATTGAATAAATTTAATTTTGGAGGTGCGATGTTTGCTGACATTAGAAAATGTCTCGAAAACATATAAGGGCGGCAAAAAAGCCGTGAACAACGTGAATCTTAAGATTGCAAAAGGCGAATTTATCTGTTTTATCGGGCCGAGCGGCTGCGGAAAAACGACAACGATGAAAATGATTAACCGATTAATTGAGCCTTCCGCCGGGAAGATTTTCATTGACGGCGAAAACATTATGGAACAGGATCCTGTAGAGCTCAGGCGCAAAATTGGCTATGTGATTCAGCAAATCGGCCTGTTTCCCCATATGACCATTCAGCAGAATATCTCACTCGTCCCAAAACTGCTGAAATGGCCGGAGCAGCAGCGGAAAGAGCGGGCGCGTGAGCTTTTAAAATTGGTCGATATGGGGCCAGAATATTTAGACCGTTACCCTCATGAATTAAGCGGGGGGCAGCAGCAGCGAATTGGTGTATTACGGGCACTTGCCGCGGAGCCGCCGCTTATCTTAATGGATGAACCGTTCGGGGCACTCGACCCGATTACGAGGGATTCCCTTCAGGAAGAATTTAAAAAACTGCAAAAAACCTTACATAAAACCATCGTATTTGTTACCCACGATATGGATGAAGCGATTAAGCTGGCAGACCGGATTGTGATTTTAAAAGCGGGAGAAATCGTTCAAATTGGAACGCCCGATGACATTTTGAGAAATCCGGCAGACGAATTTGTTGAGGAATTTATCGGCAAGGAGCGGCTGATTCAGTCATCCAGCCCGGATGTTGAACGGGTTGACCAGATTATGAATACTCAGCCTGTAATGATCACCGCGGATAAAACGCTTTCTGAGGCCATTCAGCTGATGAGGCAGGAACGGGTTGATTCATTGCTTGTCGTCGATGACGACCACGTTCTGCAAGGTTATGTCGATGTTGAAATCATTGATCAATGCCGGAAAAAGGCCAATCTCGTAGGAGAGGTTTTACATGAAGATCTATACACAGTATTGGGAGGCACATTGCTGCGCGACACGGTCCGCAAAATTTTAAAACGGGGTGTCAAATATGTCCCTGTTGTGGATGAAGACCGGCGCTTAATCGGAATTGTGACGAGAGCAAGTTTGGTCGATATCGTGTATGACTCCCTCTGGGGAGAAGAAAAGCAGCTCGCGGTATTGTCATAGGGAGGGGATAAGTCATGCATCATATTGTTCAATTTTTGCAAACCAACGGAGGCGAGCTTTTTTATAAAACATACGAGCATATTACGATATCGCTCATTGCTGTTATCTTAGGCGTGCTGGTTGCCGTCCCCCTCGGCATTGTGCTGACCAGAATGAAAAAAGGAGCCGGCATCATTATCGGCATTGTGAATATCATTCAGACGCTGCCGAGTCTGGCTATCCTTGCCTTTTTTATCCCGCTCCTTGGTGTAGGGAAGGTTCCAGCCATTGTGGCTTTGTTTTTCTATTCTGTATTGCCGATACTTCGCAACACGTATACCGGCATTCGCGGCGTCAACAAAAATCTTCTCGAGTCTGGCAAAGGCATCGGAATGACACCGGCTGAACAAGTCCGCTTGGTGGAGCTGCCGCTTGCCGCGCCAGTGATCATGGCGGGAATCAGAACATCGACGATTTACTTAATCGGCTGGGCCACGCTTGCTTCTTTTATCGGAGGCGGCGGATTGGGTGATTACATTTTTATCGGACTAAATTTATATCAGCCGGAATATATCATCGGGGGCGCGGTTCCCGTCACAATATTGGCGGTTGTGATTGATTATGTGCTGGCAGTGGCTGAACGAAAACTGACACCTGCCGGCATGCAGAGGTTGAAGGAAGTGTCATAAGGAGGCGGCTTATGAAAAGAAAATATCTTACATTAATGATCGGTTTAGCACTTGCGGCAACATTGACGTTGAGCGGCTGTTCGCTTCCTGGTCTCAGTGCCGCTCCAGACCAGACCATTAAAATCGGCGCGCAAAGCATGAGCGAATCAGAAATCATCGCCAGCATGCTTGGCCAGTTGATCGAACACCATACTGATCTCAAAACAACAACAATTAAAAATCTTGGTTCCAACGCGGTGCAGCAGCAGGCTTTAATGAACGGGGAAATCGACATTGCAGCCACAAGATATACGGGAGACGCGCTGACAGGAACGTTGAGAATGCAACCGGAAAAAGACCCGGACAAAGCGCTGGCGCTTACTCAGCGGGAGTTTAAAAAAAGATACGATTTAAAATGGTATGACTCCTACGGGTTTGATAATACGTACGTCTTTACGGTCAGCAAAAAGCTGGCAGATCAATATCATTTAGAAACTGTATCAGACGTAAAAAAACGGGCGCCGCAATTAAAACTTGGCGTCGATAACTATTGGATGAAGCTCAAAGGAAACGGCTATCAGGATTTTACGAAAACCTACGGCATGACATTCGGCGGCACGTATCCAATGCAGATCGGCCTTGTGTACGATGCGGTGAAAAGCGGAAAAATGGACATTGTGCTTGCGTATTCAACCGATGGAAGAATCAAGTCCTATGGTCTCAAAATGCTGAAGGACGATAAACAATTTTTCCCGCCGTACGACTGCTCTCCGGTTGTTCCGGAAAAGGTGCTCAAAGAACATCCTGAGCTTGAAGGCATCATCAAGAAAATGATCGGAAAAATCGACACAGCCACGATGCAGGCGCTTAACTTTGAAGTCGACGGCAATCTAAAGGAACCGTCTGTCGTTGCCAAGGAATATTTAGAAAAGCATCACTACTTTGAATCGTGAAAGGGGGGTGAGGTCAATGAACGTGCTTGAACAGTTAATGACGTATTACGCGCAGAATGGCAGTTATGTCATGGATGAATTCGGCCGCCACTTTCTTATGTCGGCTTACGGCGTTTTGTTTGCCGCTGCCGTCGGGGTCCCGGCCGGAATCCTCATCGCGCATTTTCGCCGTTTGTCAGCCTGGGTGTTCGCCGTAACAAACGTTATTCAAACAATCCCCGCGCTCGCCATGCTGGCCGTCTTGATGCTTGTTATGGGGCTCGGCGCAAATACCGTGATTGTATCATTATTTCTGTATTCCCTGCTGCCGATTATTCGAAACACGTACACAGGGATTGTCAGCATTGAGCATGCCTACCTAGAATCGGGAAAAGCAATGGGCATGACGAAATTCCAAGTGCTCAGAATGGTTGAGCTCCCGCTCGCGCTTTCTGTCATCATGGCGGGCCTTCGCACGGCTCTCGTCATTGCCATTGGGATTACAGCAATCGGCACATTTGTCGGCGCCGGAGGCCTTGGGGACATGATCGTCCGCGGATCAAACGCGACAAACGGAACTGCGATTATTCTAGCCGGGGCGATACCGACTGCGGTGATGGCGGTGGCAGCCGATTTGCTCATGGCCTGGCTGGAGCGGGCATTAAGTCCGGTGAAGAAAAAAAGAACAAGAGCCAAACATGTTCAATCAGCTGCATAGAATAAAAAAAGAGGCTGGAGTCCAGCCTCTTTTTTCTATTTAAATTGTAAATTGATCCATCTTTGCATTAAGCTCCTTCGCCAGCCGCTCCAACTCCTCAGCATTTTGAAGCACTTGATCCATCGAATGGGCGGATTGCTCGGTAATTGAAAATGTTTCTTCAATGCCGGCGGCCGACTCTTCGGATACAGAAGCGATATTTTCAATCGATTGATTGATGGTAATCGATTGGTTTGTTAACTGCTTCAGGCCATCCGTAACTTCCTTAATGCTGTCTGCAACATGAGTGACAGATTGTTTGATATGCTGCATAGCCTGTCCGGTGTCTGTCAGGTTTTCCGTTCCTTTTTCGACTTCTGTAAAGCTGCTTTCCAAGTACTTAATAACGGAGTGGATTTCCTGCTGTGTCCCATTTACAATCCGGGTAATGTCCTGCACGGAATCAGAAACGCCGTCAGCCAGCTTTCTAACTTCATCAGCCACAACGGCGAAACCTTTGCCGCTTTCTCCTGCGCGGGCAGCTTCAATCGCGGCGTTAAGGGACAGCAAATTCGTTTGCTCGGCAATCCCGTTGATGACCTGAACGAGCTTGTTGATATCCTGAGAATGCTGTTCAAGTGATCTCACTTTATGCACGGCTTCTTGAACGATATGGTGGATGGTTTTCATTTGCTGTAAAGACGTATCCATATTTTCGTTTCCGCTTACCGCGAGTTCGAGAACGTTTTGAGACGTATCGCTGATTGTAATGCCGTGATTATAGGCTTTATCAATGCTTTCGGTAAACTCATTCATCGATTCGGCAATCGTTACAGCGTCTTGGGCCTGCTGTTCAGAGCCCTCAGCCATTTCGTTCATCGTTTCAGTAATATGTTTGCTGCCGGATCTTGTTTCATTCGTTGCGGTAGCAAGCACCTGTGAAGAAGAAAGAACCCGGCTTGAGATGTCTTTAGAATATCCGACAATATCTCTCAGATTCCCTACCATTTTTTGCAGGGCTTCATTCAGGTCGCCCAGCTCGTCTTTTGAGTTGAGCGGCTCCATGTCGTTCGACAAATCTCCCTCGGCAATATGATTGGCAGACTCCTTCATGCGAATGATAGGCTTTACAATGTTTCGCGCGATATAAAGCCAGATGAAAATGCTGACGATGATCGAAGCTGCCACAAGCAGAGCAGTATAAATGAGCCCTTTTTGATAGACGGCCTTCGTTTCTTTTACTGCTGTGTTGCTGCCTTCTTTATTGTAGTCAACAAGCTGAGTGATTGTTTTTTTCATATCCTCAAAACTGGTCTCAGTTTGGACCAATAAACCTCTTGCTTTGTCCATGTCATTAGTGCGGCCGCTCTCGATTATTTGCGCATGAATATCGATATAGGTGTTCACTTCAGTTTGAAGCTGCTCGAACAGTTTCTGCTCTTTATCAGTGGAGATCGTTTTTTTATAGCTATCAAGCTTTTGGTTAATGTCTTCCATGATTTGATTCATTTCTTGATCAAGTGTATCCATTTTACTTTTGTCTGTATAAATCAGAAAATCCTTTTCTTTAGAAGACAGGTGCTCAGTTACATAATTAATTGAAGTGATTCCTTTGATGCCGTCAATCCATTTCGTGTTGATTTCATCTGTTTTTTGAATGATATGCTGCATATTAAGAACGCCTATTCCGCCTACAAGTAAATTGATCAGGATCAGTGTCAAAAATACCAGGCTGAATTTGCGGGAAATCGTCAGTCGCATATAGTGGTCTCCTTTAAAATCGTAATGTGTGGATGTACTATATATCGGCTGAGATATCTTTTTTTCACCTGGAAAATAAAAAAATAAAAAACGGTTCTTTTTCTCGTCTTTGAGATCAGAACCGTTTTAGCAATTAGTCAAGAAAGGAAGGGTCAATCCATTCAGTCGCCCATTTAGAAATCTCGCCTAAAATGGGGGCTAGCGCCTTTCCTTTATCGGTCAATGAATATTCGATGCGAACCGGAGTTTCAGGGATGACATCCCGCTTTACTACTCCTTCAAGCTCAAGTTCTTTCAGCCGTTCTGACAGAACTCTGCCGCTTAGATTTGGAAGTGCTGCTTCAATTTCGCTAAATCGCTGCGACCCGTTTAAGAGCTGAAATACGATTAAAGCGACCCAGCGTTTACTTAAGATGTCGACTGCTTTTTCAAATCTAGGACACATTTCTGATTGGTTCATACTTTTCACCTCGTCTGTCACTATTATAACGCAAATAACGAGGGAAGGTATGCAAGCGTGATTGATGAAATGCAGAAAGAGGAACAAGGGATTATGAGGAAGAAGCGCGTTTTTTTGCTTCCGAAGATAAAAAATCGAAGTATTTGCTGAGATTTTCAATATCCTGCTTTGAAAGATGTTCCCATTTTCGGCTATTGAAAATCGGGAGGTGCTCCGCTCCGCGCGTGACAGCCGTCTGGTAAATGTCATAAACGGACTGATAGCTTTCAGATGCTTCGCGGATTTCTTTAGGAAAGGCCTGAATATGGCCTGCGGCGGCCATTAGGTCTTCGTACGGCACCTTCAGGACGGACGCCAGTTTTTTGATCGTGGCGGGTTTTGGCGTCCCGCGTTTGCCGTTTTCAATTTTTGAAATGGTGGCCGAGCTGATGCCTGAGTACACCGCAAGCTGATTCACTGTCAGTTTGCGGGCGCGGCGCAGCTCCCGTAATTGCTGTCCGAACGGTGACATGGTCTATCGCCTCTCATTTCTATCAATAGTCAGTCATCAGCAGACCGTTTTTTGGCTTCGTCTGAAATAAACGAAAAATAATGATCGAGCATGAGCAAATCTTCTTTATTGAGATATTGCCATTTTTCGTTCTCAAGAAGCGCAAGGTTTTTCAGGTCATAGGCCTCCGCTTTTTCGAGCAGCTTGCATTTTGTTTCATAAGGGGCCTTGGCTTCATGCACTTCTTCGATATAACCAGCCTTGTACATAAGCCCCTCATAAGGAATTTTTAAGGCCTCCGCCAGTTTTTTGATGGTGGCGGGTTTGGGAACACCCCGTTTTCCGTTTTCGATTCTGGAGATGCCGGCCGCGCTTACGCCTGAATAAGTCGCCAGCTGGTTGACCGTTAACTTTCTCTCCTCGCGCAATGCCCGCAATTGTTCGCCAAAGCTTTCCATATGTCTCACCCCGTCCCTCACTGTTACTCATATTTTAGTATGTTTATTGACTAAAGGGAATAGGTAGACTGGAAATGTATTGACAAAAGTTAACATAAGCCGTAATGTAAAACTATAGAAAAAAGTTTTTTCAGGAATGGAAGGTGAGGAAAGTGCCAGTAGAAAAGATACAGATTAGACGTGATTATGTCTTGCAGTATATGGTTAATAACGATTATTCCCTTAATCAGCTTGCGCTGGAAATCGGAGTCTCACCCGCCACACTGAGCCGCGTGCTGAATGGTGAAAGGAGGCCGGGGCAGCTTGTGATTGGTAAAATGCTTCACTACTTTAATTTGAAATTTGAGGATCTTTTTTACTATGATTTTATTGACAAAAGTCAATAAAAGAGAAAAAACGCAAGAAGATCCAAGCGTTTTCTATCTTGAATGATGTGTCAGCACAAACCCTGTCACCAGTTCATTGCACGTTTTCCATTGTTTTGTCGGCAATTGATGTCCCTGATATTCCAATCTGAAAAATTCGGCATGGCTGCACGCCCTTCGGTAATAGCCCGCGTTTGTAAAGGTCCAGTCCCGCAGGCCGCCATACATAAAAAGCATTGGCATGTTTAGCCGGGGCAGCTGTTCAATGCAGTTGTAGCCTAGCGAATCCTGATAATACTGATGCCAATGGGTCTGGTCTGCTTTTTTCATATGGCCTGCTAATATGCTGCGAAGCCGTCTGTCTTTTGTGTGGCTCCCAGCGAGGATTCTCATGAGCAAACCGGGGTTTTTTTCAAGCAGATACATTCCCAGTTTGTGAAGCTTCTGGCCAATTACATTATGAACAGCGGGGTAGGCGCCGGACAGAATCAGGTGTGAGACTTTGTCCGGGCGGGTGAAGCCGATGTGCTGCGCGATTAAGCCCCCGGCAGAATACCCGAATAACACAGCTTTATCAATGGATAAAGCGTCCATTAATTGTACGATCTCGTTCGCATAATAGGAAATAGAAGCGGGTTCACCCGTGTGTTCACTGTCACCGTGCCCGCTTAAATCGGGAAAAATCACCCTGAAATGCTCTGAAAGAAGGCGTTGATAATAAAAAACCTTGCGTCCCATGCCGGGCGGGTGGATAAAAATGATAGGGATTCCCTGTCCATATTCTTCATAAAAAAGATGTTTCCTGCTGACTATGCTGATAAGCGGCATCGCTTTTCTCCTTTGACATTTTCATATGAATAGGGTAACCAAAACAAAACGTCTTATCCGGCCTTTTGGCGTCTGATACAGCGTGACATGCCAACCCTTTTCATGTAAAATAGAAGTAATGTAGCCAGTGAGTCTGGAGGTGTAAGGGATGCACGCAGTTTTGATTACCTTATTGGTTATCGTCAGCATTGCACTTATTATTGTCGTTTTGCTTCAATCCAGTAAAAGCGCCGGTTTATCTGGTGCGATTTCAGGCGGAGCGGAGCAGCTCTTCGGGAAACAAAAAGCAAGAGGTCTTGATTTAATTTTGCACCGCATTACGGTAGTGCTGGCAGTCTTGTTTTTCGTGTTAACGATTGCGCTTGCTTATATCCTATAGGGCAATGTTTGTATAAGGTCTGATGTGAAGTCAGGCCTTTTTCACGTTTCTGGCTGATATTCAAAACGTTTTTTTCTGATTAAACTGTGGAAAACTATAATGATCGTGCAGATAGAAAGGGAGACATGAGCATGAAAGTTGTGACACCAAAACCATTTACATTTAAAGGCGGGGACAAAGCGGTGCTTTTGCTGCATGGCTTTACAGGAAATACAGCGGATGTAAGGATGCTGGGACGATATTTGAATGAACGGGGCTATACGTGCCACGCGCCTCAGTATGAAGGACATGGCGTCCCGCCTGAAGAACTTGTACATACGGGGCCTGAAGACTGGTGGAAAAACGTAATGGATGGCTATGAATACTTAAAATCTGAAGGCTATGAGAGCATTGCTGCCTGCGGACTGTCGCTTGGCGGGGTTTTTTCGCTGAAATTGGGTTACACTGTACCCATAAAGGGAATTGTCCCAATGTGCGCACCGATGCATATTAAGAGTGAAGAGGTCATGTATCAAGGCGTTCTTTCATACGCTCGCAATTATAAAAAGTTTGAGGGGAAAAGCCCTGAGCAAATTGAAGAGGAAATGAAAGAATTTGAAAAAACGCCGATGAATACCCTCAAGGCGCTGCAAGACTTAATTGCTGATGTGCGGAACAATGTCGATATGATTTATTCACCGACATTTGTGGTGCAGGCCCGTCATGACCACATGATTAATACCGAAAGCGCCAATATTATTTACAACGAAGTGGAAACTGATGATAAACAGCTGAAATGGTACGAGGAATCAGGCCATGTCATTACACTCGACAAAGAACGTGACCTCGTCCATCAGGATGTGTATGAATTTTTAGAGAAGCTCGATTGGTAATCAACAGGAGGTCGGATAATGGAAAAAGAAGCATTTATGGAAAAGCTTCTCTCGTTTATGAAGGAAGAGGCATATAAGCCTTTGACTGTTCAGGAACTAGAGGAGATGTTAAAAATTACGGAAGCCGAGGAGTTTAAAGAGCTCGTCAAAGCGTTAGTCGCCTTGGAAGAAAAAGGGCTTATCGTACGGACGAGAAGTGACCGCTACGGCATTCCGGAGAAGATGAATTTAATAAAAGGAAAGATTTCAGCGCATGCGAAAGGATTCGCCTTTTTGCTGCCTGAGGATACGTCGTTAAGCGATGTGTTTATTCCGCCTAATGAGCTGAATACAGCAATGAACGGCGATATCGTCATGGTTCGCCTGAATTCACAGTCAAGCGGCTCCAGACAGGAAGGAACCGTCATACGGATTTTAGAAAGAGCGATTCAGCGGGTTGTCGGCACGTATACAGAAACGAGAAACTTCGGCTTTGTCATTCCGGACGACAAAAAAATCACGAGTGACATCTTCATTCCGAAAAACGGGAAAAATGGAGCTGCGGAAGGGCATAAGGTTGTTGTCAAGCTGACGAGCTATCCTGAAGGCCGCATGAACGCTGAGGGCGAGATTGAAACCATTCTCGGCCACAAAAATGATCCGGGCATTGATATTTTATCGGTCATTCATAAGCACGGCCTGCCGGGAGAATTTCCAGCTGACGCGATGGAACAGGCATCTAGTACGCCTGACACAATTGATGAAAAAGATCTGAAAGACCGCCGTGATCTCCGTGACCAGGTGATTGTCACCATTGATGGGGCGGACGCGAAGGATTTGGATGATGCAGTTACCGTGACGAAGCTGGACGATGGAAGCTTCAAGCTTGGCGTTCATATTGCTGATGTCAGCCATTATGTAACCGAAAACTCACCGATTGACAAAGAAGCGCTTGAAAGAGGGACGAGTGTGTATTTGGTTGACCGTGTCATCCCGATGATTCCGCACAGATTGTCAAACGGCATCTGCTCCTTAAATCCAAAGGTTGACCGCCTGACGCTTTCTTGTGAAATGACCATTAACAGTCAGGGACAGGTGACAGAGCACGAGATCTTCCAAAGTGTCATCAAAACAACGGAAAGAATGACATATTCAGATGTGAATAAAATTCTTGTTGACGATGATGAAGAGCTGAAACAAAAATACGAGCCTCTTGTTCCGATGTTCAAAGACATGGAGCGCCTGGCTCAAATTCTTCGCGATAAGCGGATGGACCGCGGCGCCGTTGACTTTGATTTCAAAGAAGCAAAGGTGCTTGTCGATGACGAAGGAGCGGTTAAAGACGTTGTGATCAGAGAACGCTCTGTCGCCGAGAAGCTCATTGAAGAATTTATGCTTGTGGCAAATGAAACAGTAGCGGAGCATTTCCATTGGATGAACGTCCCGTTTATATACCGGATTCACGAAGAGCCGAATGCTGAAAAGCTGCAAAAGTTTTTAGAGTTTGTGACGACATTTGGCTATGTGGTGAAAGGAACGGCGGGAAATATTCATCCGCGCGCCCTGCAAAGCATTCTGGACGCTGTGCGTGACAGACCAGAGGAAACGGTTATATCTACTGTTATGCTCCGTTCGATGAAACAGGCGAAATACGACCCGCAAAGCTTGGGGCACTTCGGTCTGTCAACGGAATTCTATACGCATTTCACATCGCCGATCCGCCGTTATCCGGACTTAATCGTTCACCGTCTGATCCGAACGTATTTGATCAACGGCAAAGTCGATGAAGCGACTCAGGAAAAGTGGGCTGAACGCCTGCCGGATATCGCCGAACATACATCATCTATGGAGCGCCGTGCAGTTGATGCCGAGCGTGAGACGGATGATCTGAAAAAAGCGGAATACATGCTTGATAAAATCGGTGAAGAGTTTGACGGCATGATCAGCTCTGTGACAAACTTCGGAATGTTCGTCGAGCTGCCGAATACAATTGAAGGACTCGTCCATGTCAGTTTTATGACAGATGACTACTACCGCTTTGACGAACAGCATTTCGCAATGATTGGCGAGCGGACAGGCAACGTCTTCCGCATCGGGGATGAAATCACAGTCAAGGTTGTCGATGTCAATAAAGATGAGCGCAATATCGACTTTGAAATCGTCGGCATGAAGGGCTCTCCACGCCGTCCGAGAGAATTGGACAGCAGCCGGAGCAGAAAACGCGGAAAACCTGCCAGAAAACGCGTTCAAAGCACCAATACACCTGTTTCTCCAGCGCCGTCTGAGGAAAAAGGAGAATGGTTCACTAAGCCGAAGAAGAAAAAGAAAAAACGCGGCTTCCAAAATGCGCCGAAACAGAAACGGAAAAAGAAGAAATAACAGCTCAACCAGCAAATAGGGCCGCAGCGCTCTATTTGCTTTCTTTCGGAAACAGCTTTTCATTGTAGCGGTACGTGACATTTGGTAAAATAGAGCGTATCGCAAAAGGTGGACAGTTTTTCCTTAGAGAGAGGAGGTTCTGGCATGCCAAAAGGGTCAGGAAAAGTATTATCTCAAAATAAGAAAGCCAACCACGATTATTTTATAGAAGAAACCTATGAAACCGGCATCGTTCTGCAAGGAACCGAAATCAAATCGATTCGCGCCGGTCGCGTAAACCTTAAGGATTCCTTCGCCAAAATCGAACAGGGAGAAGTGTTTCTCCACAATATGCACGTCAGCCCATATGAGCAGGGAAACCGCTATAACCACGATCCGCTCCGTACGAGAAAGCTGTTAATGCACCGTAAGGAGATTAACAAGCTGATCGGGTTAACAAAGGAAAAAGGTTATTCTCTCGTTCCGCTGAAGCTATATTTGAAAAATGGCTTTGCCAAAGTGCTTCTCGGCCTTGGAAAAGGGAAGAAGAACTATGACAAACGGGAAGACCTGAAGCGCAAGGACGCGAAGCGGGAAATCGAAAGAGCATTCAGAGACAGCCAAAAAGGCTTCTAAAGGCATAGTGCTTGATTCGAAAATCAGGCCTGTGCTATACTGTGTTCACGATCAGATCACGTCGACATTCATTTGAAGGATTTGACAATTGAAAAGAGCCGTGATCATGTTATAATAAGACTATAGCCAGTTTGAGTGAGAGCTTGATATTTTCTCCCGTATTTCCCTTATACCAAGGGGACGTTACGGATTCGACAGGGATGGATCGAGCTTGAGCTGCGAGCCGAGAGGCGATCTCGTAAACACGCACTTAAATATAACTGGCAAAACTAACAGTTTTAACCAAAACGTAGCATTAGCTGCCTAATAAGCGCAGCGAGCTCTTCCTGACATTGCCTATGTGTCTGTGAAGAGCACATCTAAGTAGGCTACGCTTGCGTTCCCGTCTGAGAACGTAAGAAGAGATGAACAGACTAGCTCTCGGAAGGCCCGCCCGCAGGCAAGAAGATGAGTGAAACCATAAATATGCAGGCTACGCTCGTAGACGCTTAAGTAATCGATGTTTCTGGACGTGGGTTCGACTCCCACCGTCTCCATACATACTTTGAAACCGCAGTGCTATCAAGGCTTTTAAAGCTTTTGAGGGCACTGCGGTAACATTTTGGTAACACTTTTAAAATTTTTCGTTTTCCATAAAGCCAATAACCTCATGTTGTGCAGACGGATAAAGGTGACTATACGTGTTCAATGTTTCGGCAACATTCTTATGCCCCAGCCTTTGAGCGATGACCAAAGGATTGCATCTTTTATTGATCAAGTATGATGCATGTGAATGTCTGAATTCATGGAGCACTATTTTTTTAACTCCTGATTTTTTAAGATATTTTTCGTAGCGTCTGTCAATTGTGCTGGTCGCTATGCTATCGTAAAAAGAACCAAAAACCCTATAATCTGATTTAACTGGCGCTATGTTTTCAGCGCTTTTTTTTATGTCTTTTAATTGGTCCATGACTTGTTTTGGCATGAGGATAACCCGGATTGATGACTTTGTTTTGGGTTTGGTTATTTCTCGATTGTATTCTGTCTTATTTATGTCAATATGATTGTTCTCAAAATCAACGTCCGCCCAGGTTAATGCTAGCAATTCACCCTTACGAGCTCCACTAAAATATAGAGTTGAAAAAAATGCTCTATACATCGGATCATCTACCACCGAAATGAACCTCTTAAATTCATCGAACTCCCAGTAATTCAAACGCTTATTCACTTCTACCTCAAAATTGCCGGCGATTTTTGCCGGGTTATTTTTCGTGTTATGAAACCTTGTTGAGAAATTGAAAACAGCGGAGAGGGTAGAATGAATTTTCTTCAAAAAGTCAGGAGCGTATTGATCAATGATTTTATTTTGATACATCATAACATTTTTAGGTGTTATGGATTCCACTTTCATGTTACCGAATTCCTTGATCAAGTGATTGAAAAGAATATTCTTAATGACATTTACCGATGACGTTTTTCGTCGGGCCTTATACCAAACATAATAACTTTCTGCAGCTTCTTTGAACGTGATCCGTGATCCGGAATCCTTAAATAGGAGCATTTCTGCTTCTGCCTCTTTTGCTGCCTTTTTGGTTTTAAACCCTCGGCGCTTTACTTGTTTTACCTTTCCATCATTTTGGGGTACACGACAAATAAAGTAATAAGAGTTTTGTTTCTCGTCCTTATATACAGGCATATCATTCAACCTTTCTAAAGAATAACTATTGCATAGTGAAATAATACTATTAAGATAGCACTGGATTTAAAACTTGAAAAGAAAAGTTTACATATTTCATGCGAAAATAGACGGAAAATTCAATACTTTTTATTACAAATATGGTATAATTAAGTATAGAAATATTTCTCTTCAAAAATATTGCAAAATTCTAAATATTTTCGTCATGGTTCGACAATATTCTTTTTGCACTTATGTTAAATTTGAGTTGAAAAGGTGATTATAGTGAACGAGGTAGCAACAAGAGACATAAGAGTGCATCTAAAAGAACTCATAAAATCATCGGGAGAAAGACAGAATACCGTCGCAGCGAATATAGGAATTAGCGAAGGATACCTAAGCAAATTTCTTAATGGGAAAGAAATAAATTTCTGGATGGTAAGAGATATAGTCCAATATTTGGATAGCAACAATGAGACTGAGTTATTGAGAAGATATTGTCTAAATGGAGTAAAGAAGAAGAATTACCCTGCGGCACTAGAATATTGTTATGCCAAACGACTATTTACAGTCGTGGAAACTTTGATTGATGAACAGATTAAACGTGATGGAAAGTCCAATATATGGTCAGATATTTATACATTCATCCTTAGATTTAGACTCTCAGATGGAAATTACGAGTATATAGAAGGCCTAAAACGATTCAGACCAAGTTGTCATGAGACGAAAACATTACTACAGATATTAGAAATGTATGCTAGTTTTTATAATGGGAGATATGAGCTAACCCTTTATCAAATTGAAAACATTAAAAGGTTAATTAAAGATATATCAGATCCATTTTTAAAATTAGCCTACGCTGCACGTTTGGAAGAGGTTTCGGTGAATATATACTTAAAGCAAGACAATAACATCTATAAAGCCAGAGAATCGGCTTATTCTTTGTTGGAAAAAAATCTGAGCGTAAACCTTAACATGACAGCATTATATATACTGGCGTTGTCCTATATGAACGAGTCATATTCGTTATCATATGAGCACTACATAAAGTGTATAAAACTACTAGAAAACTTTCCAGATCGAGAAGATGAATTAATTCAGAATAAAGAAGAGATAGCAATTTTACAGCGCTTTTGGAACAAAGAAATTTCTGAGGAATTTCAGGTGACTGATTTTGCAAAGGCATTGGCCAAACAGACTTCGCTAAGCTCTTTTTATGAGCACGATTATTATAAAAAATATGCTCTGCTCTTCGATGGGATAATGGAAGAGTCCGCAGAAAAGTTGCTTCTGTCACTCTATCATTTTTCTCAGCAACGTGATCAATTTAGAGCAAACCTTCCAAAAATATACTTGATAAAATTAGGATTTAATTTTAATATTTAGTAGCGGGAGGTGTTGCAGATGAAAAAAATGTCTTTAGTCCTAACCTTGGCGTTCGGTATATTGACCTTGGCTTATGTAAATGGTGCATTGGATCATTCAAATGCACAAGGTAATTTCCAAACAGCTGAGATTAGAGTCGGAGCATAATCTTTCATCAACACCCCGAAAAGCATATTAAATAAACAAAAAAGACGCTGCCAGAAATGGCAACGTCTTTCGTGCTTTTTGGGGAAATTTCCTGTTTTCAAAAAAAACGAAAACAGGAAATTCTTCTAAAAGTATTTGTTTTGATTACAATTTAAAATATAATAGAACATATGTTCTATATAAATTGGGGGATACAACATGAAAATCACTTTTGAAAATCTTATTGAAAATTTAAGAAAAGAGATTAACAAAGATAAGGAAAAATTAAATGACCGAAAAGAGGCGGTTTAGTCCTTATCGCTCATATAGCTTTCCTTTAATTTCCTTAATTCTTTCAAGTGTTGAATCACAATTTGCAATTCTTCTTCTGTTATCTTGCTACCGTTCTCGTGCACTATATTGAGTTTTTTTAAATCGTCTACTGTAATACTTTGCTGTGCGAGCAACTTTTTCTCCGGGTCTGTAAAGCTATCCAAGCTTTCTTCATCAAAAAATAAATATGATTTATGAACATTAAAGTAATCAGCGATTTTCTCTATAACCTTTAACGAAGGCACTTGAGTATTGTTTTCTATTCTTGATAAATAACTCTGAGAAATTCCGATTTCTTTAGCTGCCTCATCCACAGTTTTTTTCTTTTCGGTTCTCAGACGTTTAACGGCATGTCCAATTTTCTTACTTTCCATGCTTTAACCACCTTTTCATCTAAGGGATAAAGGATAAATAATTTGAATTTAATGTCAAAAATAAATTGACTTTAAATTCAAATTTAAAGTCAATGATACAAATAATGATATAAATATTATATCATAGCAACTTTCCCGTCGGGAATATTGTATTGAAAAAAATACTTGCCATGAATATTCCTGTGTGGTATATTTTGAATATATTCCTGACAAGAATACTTTGGAGGGGTTAATTTGATAGACTTATCTGAACTTGGTCATATGATCAGGAAAAAAAGAAAAGAGAGCGGTCTTTCTCAAACAGTTTTTGCAGAAAAGATCGGCTGTACTGGTTCTTATGTTTCACGGTTAGAAAACGGAAAGGTTTCGCCGACCTTAAAAAGCCTAGAACAAATTTCGCAATCGTTAAATATCAAAGCGAAACTTTTTTTTGAATAGTTTTATACCTGTCAGGAATACGGATTAGGGAAAGGAGGTGTTTGATTGAGTTATGTATTTAAACCTTTATGTCGCTAGGAAAGAAAAAAGAAAATCTCAGCGTGAAATTGCTGAAATTTTGAAGATTAGTCCGCAGACCTATTACTTAAAGGAATCCGGTAAAAGAGAATTTCTTCTGTCGGAGGCGCGAATTTTGGCTCAACATTTCGGGCGGTCTATAGATGAACTGTTCAAAGTGAGTTAAATCGCAGTTAGGAGGTAAAGCGCCATGTATTTAATTAGTCAAGTTTGGCTAAATCAAAAATTTAACATTGTGATTAGCGAATCACCTACAACCCATCAGCGTCAACTAACTAAATTACAAGAGTTAGGGGGCTCTGTCGTTGCAAATGATTGTTCTGCTGACACCCTTGGTTCTGTAATTGTTAACGGAAAGAGATCGCCCTGGCCTTTGACTAAAACGGAAGCAATAGAGCAGGGGAGTGAAACTAATGGCTAAATTCCGGCAGGTTCATGTGCAATTCTGGCAAGATCCAAAAGTATTAGAGGAATTAACACCTGAGGATAAATACTTTTATTTGTATCTCTTAACTAATCCCAATACGACTCAAATAGGCATTTACTCTATTACTAAAAAGCAAATGGCCTTTGATATTGGATATTCAATCGAATCGATTAACAGTCTTATGGAACGGTTTCAAAATCATCATAGGTTAATCGTGTATAACTCTGATACACGGGAAATTGCCATCATCAAGTGGGGGAAATACAACCTCAATAAAGCTGGAAAACCAATGATGGACTGCATAGAAAAAGAGCTGCAGGAAGTTAAGGACAAAACGTTGATAGAGCTTCTTTATCCGCACATTCCTAATGAAGCTATCAGGGAATCATTTTCACGATACGTAAACGACACGTATCACGATACGTTACCGACAAGTGGACAAGAAAAAGAAGAAGAAAAAGAAGAAGAAAAAGAAAAAGATATATTGTCGGGTAAACCCGACGCCGCATCCTCCTCAAAAAAAGCAATAGAGGAGATTCCTTACAAGCTGATCATTGATCTTTTGAACAAAGTATCAGGCAAAAACTATCGCTCATCTACACCTAAAACAAGAAATCTTATAAAGGCCAGATGGAACGAAGGTTTTAGATTCAATGATTTTAAACATGTCATCCTTGTAAAAACCCAAGAATGGTTAAATGATCCGGAAATGAACAAATTCATTCGTCCAGAAACGCTATTCGGTACCAAGTTTGAAAATTATTTAAATCAAAAGGGAGGCCGTCAGTTTGATTCCAGCCCAGCAAACGAAACAAACCAATACACAGGCCTTTTCTAAAGCAGTTCCTAAAAGCCTGCAGCACTTGTTTCCGAAAAAGATCGGCGTTAGAGAGTGTGAGGGGTGCGGTAACGAGGTTCCGATTTACTTACAGAATGGCAAGAAGCATAGCCGGTGTTTAGCTTGTGACAACCTTGCACTTGAAAAAGAAATGATTGAGTTTCAAGAAGAAACAGCAGCGGACGCATTCTTCTGGAATAACAGTCTGGTTCCTCCGGATATTCAGAAAGCCGCATTCGGTAATTTCAACTTGAAAGGCTTATCAGACTCACAGATGGACGCCTTCCGAAAGCTGAAATGGTACGCTGAGAACTTTGAAAACTGGGGAGACTTTGATTCTTTGCTACTACAAGGGAATTACGGGATCGGAAAGAGTCACTTGTCTCACAGCGTTGCGCAGTATGTTAAAGGGCTGCGGAAAAAAGTGATTTTCGCAAATACCAAAATGCTGCTACGGAAAATCCGAAACTCATACGGAGATAAGACGGAAACAGAAAGCCTTATTCTTAAAAACATTGAAGAATGCCAGTTACTTGTGCTTGATGACTTGGGCGCAGAGTACGTCAAAAAGGACAAAGACGGTGAGGAATCATGGGCTACCGACTTGATACTGACAATTATTGAGTCTCGGCAGGACAAGCCCAATATTATTACCACCAATTACAACGTTGAAAGCCTTCAAGCGAAATACGGTATTCACGGCGGCCGCATCATATCTCGAATGATGAAAGGGACAAAGGTTGTCAAGTTTACCGGAGAGGATAAACGCATCCCTAAAGGAGGTGGAAACAGTGCATGGAACTAATGCTCAATTGATTATGCCCGGCGTATGGGAGCTCAAGCCAGAACGGAAGCTTACTGACGCCGAACGCAAAAAAGAGATTAATAAACTTATTGCTCTCATTGATCAGAAAATTACTGACTATCAAAACTTTAGGAGGAATGCAGTTTGAAACACGGTAAACGCCCAACACGCGCGCAAAAGGACATTATCAAGCAAAACGGTTTAAATCCAAACAACTGGCTGGTTTCTAAAAACCTGCAGCATGAACAGAGATTGATCATTGTTCACCGGTATACCGGTACGGTAAGGAAGTGTTTGGCATGAGCGTGGCGGTTCTTGCTGATCGTTTAGAAATCGCTTTGACTGATCTTAATTTTGAATGGTCATTGGTGCAAATGCGTCAGGTTGTTGATTACTGGTACGACGGCAAATCCATTTATGACATGGCGGAGCTGCTGAATAGAAAGCCAGATGAAATCATTTTGCTGATTGTTGACTTTGCAAGAGGCCGCGTGCTCCCGCCACGTCCTTATGGTTTAAATGCAAATAAACGAATTTCAATCAAGAGAACGCACCTGAAAGGTAAAAAAGATAATCTGCGGCGGTTCGTGCAGGATAGCCCGGTGTATATACCATTCATTGAAAAAAACTTTGTCTGGAATGATTCGGAGATCAAGCGGTTTCGTGAAATGTGGGAAGCCAATGAGTCTATTATCTGTATTTCAGAGGAGCTTAATAGAGACATAGACGAAGTGCTGTTCCTCGTTATGGATCAAGCCAGCAGGGACTTCATTCAGCCACGAATGAACGGGCTTCTCGGAAAGGATGCGACAGAACATGATCTTATCAGGCAGCGCCTTCCCATTTGAGAAAGCAACCATTCACCAACTCATGGTCATCGTGCGGTATGAAGAATGTCCGCCTGACTATAAAAATGCTGCGATGCAATTATTGATCAAGAAGGGAGCGGGGACCGTTGGAATGGACAGAACGTCAGCACTTGATTGAGTGGCTCACTGTCTTGGGTGGATACGGAAAAGCATTTCTGGAACGCCAGTCAGACGATGAAATTGAGACACTTTACAATCTGCGCATCAAACAATTGAACGAAGAGTAAGGAGGCGAGAGGACATGACAGAAAATAAAAACTTACGTCAGCATGGGGAAGTTATTACATGGGTTATGACGGAAGAGGAGCGTTTGGAGTATATAAAAAAACATCCAATCATCCCAGCGGAAGAACCACAGACAAAGCTGCAAGTTTTCCCGATGAACGATTGGATGTAATGATGGTCACTTAGTAAATGCCACCGTATGGAAAATAGAAACTCAACACTTTTATTATACCATACGGGGGCGTTTATAGTGAACTGTCCAAAACATATAGAAAATCTGGAACAGGTACTTAATCAAATTGAAAATGACAAAAATTACGTCATTGTGATTGACGGAAACAATAAATCATTCAAGTTAACGGAAATGCCAGAGCACGGGAAAACAATCGTGCAAACGTCAAAAGGCAATCTTTCCAGAATTGATTTTGAGATCGGATATAAAATGTGACGCAGAGGGGCCGGTCCTCTCTGCGATATGGGAGGAACAGGCATGAACCAATATAAATTCACTTTATTATCGGGCGTTGTGTTTCGTAAGGATATTTCAGGGGTTTGTTTTACCGAGCTGGGTACTAACAGTCTTCCACTCGGCAAGGATCAAGCGGTAAACCTTCTTGCTGATGAAGTTATTGGGCTAAAGGAAATCATTGAAGAAAACAAGCGCCAGCAGGAAGTAACGGTTCATCAATTCCGGCAGACTCGGGAAGAACTTCAGCGGCTACAGTCTGAGAACGGGCGGTATAAAGAAGCATTAAAATTTTACGCGGAAGAAACAACATATACAAAAGAATTTGAAGACTGTCCACCTGCTATTGATATGGATTGGGGAGATATCGCAAAAAAAGCATTAGTAGGTGATGCAAAATGATTCCTTTACAAGTTGAGCTGCAGCGGGCAGTTAAATCCACGAAGGACGAAGCGATGACCATTTACGAGGCGGCCGAACACTTAAAGGTTAATGTCGAGGAAGTGCCTATGATCGTTGCTCAGGCTGATGATCTAAGAATGATCGGCAATGACGCAATTATTGCAAAAAGGGACAAAACAAATGGCTGGCTCATTGTGGCGATGGTTTTGATTTTATTCTTTGCAATCGCAGTCGGCTGGGAATAGGGGGATGACAGCATGAAAAGCATCGAGTTATTCGCAGGAATAGGGGGTATAGCGCTTGCTGCTGAATGGGCTGGAATTGAAACAGTCGCATTCTGTGAGCGTGAACCCTTCTGCCAGAAAGTATTGAATAAGAACTTCCCGGGCGTTCCCATCTTCGATGATGTACGCACCTTGAATAGACAGCTTTTAGAGGAAAAAGGAGTGATTGAGCCAGGTGGAACAATTGACATTATTTCAGGGGGATTCCCTTGCCAGCCTTACAGTATTGCCGGGAAGCGAAGAGGCACGGAAGATGACCGCGACCTCTGGCCGGAAATGTTTAGGATCATCAAAGAACTTAGACCCACTTGGGTTGTTGGTGAAAACGTTGCTAACTTCGCAAACATGGAGCTCGACCGCACGCTATTTGACTTGGAAAGCGCAGGTTACAAAGGGCAATCGTTTATTATACCGGCTTGCGCCGTCGACGCCAAACATCGAAGAGATCGAACCTTCGTTGTTGCCTACTCCGACAGCTTCGGACGGCACAACAGGGAGCATCATAGGGAAAAACGACAGTTTCACAGTGAATTCCACAGGGACTCTCAGGAAGAAAACCGGAAATGGGACGGACGGTTCAATAGGGTCGGGGAGGTACGTTCAATTCTTTCCGACTCCGACAGCAAGGGATTGGAAAGGACGAACAGGACCGAACTGGAATCATCAGACGCTCCCCGATGCAGTTCTCTGGCCGACTCCGAGAACAAAAGGGATGTGCGGCGGCACCGGTTCATTTCAGACAATGATAGATCTACAGGAAAAGGGAGTTATTACAGAACAGGAACGGAAACAGATGACAGCAGGCAACGCTGGCCAGCTGAACCCGACGTGGGTCGAGTGGCTCATGGGGTTCCCAACCGGGTGGACAGAATTAAAGGATTAGGCAACGCGGTTGTGCCTCAGCAGATTTACCCGATATTCAAAGCGATTATGGATCAGGAGGCGGCATCATGATCGAATACAGCTGCCCCGAATGTGGTCACAACGAATTAGATATAAAAATCCGCCCAGATGCACGCTGCCCGAAATGCGGCTGCAGCATGGGCGTTGAGGAGGAAATAGCGTGAAAATCGATAGCGTCTTATCATCAGAAAAAAAGCCATGTGCAGTATGCAATAGAGAAACTGACTCTTATAAAACCTATGAACAATCCAACATAACCATAGAAATACCAGCGTGTGATACAGAAAGCAGAAATTGCTTGCAGAAAGTAGACGTGAAAGATATGGCTTCATTCGCTATAAAAGTAGATATTCAGGAGGATGCACAATGAACACAGCATACAGAGTGTGGGACGGCGAGCAGATGCATTATTGGGATGAACCAGGTATGAGTTTAGAGATTATAGGGACTCATTGGTTTTTACGGAATATGGACAACAAAGGTCACAAGAGATATGTCACAGGAAGTCACGAAGAAGGAACGTCTCTCATGTGGGGAACTGGGATAAGAGAAGCGCCCGAAGAAATCCAACTTGGGGAAACAATTTATGCGGGGCACATTGTCCGACAAGAGAATCTTGATCCTGACTTATGCGGGAATCCCACTCTTATTGGGGAAGTGAAAATGATTGAGGGTCAATGGTGCATCGTCAACGACAAAAAAGAAGAGTGCCGCCCGTTGTTTTCTGAGACGGCGATAATCTCAATAATCGGCGACATTTTTCGAAATCCTGAGTTATTGGAGGGTGTGGAGAATGTATAAAAAAGCTGTGACGTCAGTCAAAGCCGGAACCCTAAAAGAAGCGTGTGAAAGGATACAAGCGGCGCATGATCTAGGATTCGTGGTAGAGGTTTTTCAATTTGAGAAGGCGAAACCGGATGGGGTTTTCACCCCTAACTTGTTTATGATTGATCTGTTTCTACCTGTGAAGGAGGGCGCGGATTGATGAAAATGAAAGTGTCTTTATCGCCAGAAGAGGTTAAACAAATAATCAAAAGCCATTTAGAAAAGAAATTCGGGAACGTCGGCAATGTAACGTTAGAAGTCAAACGAGAGTTGAGAGGTCACTATACAAACGAACATTATGAACCCGTCTTTAAATGCGCTGTTTGCGAAGTGGAGGGTGCGGAGTGATGGGGAATAAGTTTTCAGATATTGAAATGCAGATGATGTTTGATGAAATGAAAAAAATCATGCCACTGCAAATGCAAATGGTGAGTGAGACTTCAAAACTAATATCACTGTACTATGTGGAATATAAAGAGAATCCAAATATTGAGCCAGTAGACGTGGTCCCACTTGCAGTAAAATCAGCATTGAGCCAAATGGGATTCAATTAAAACTAAATAAGTCCAAGACGGAAAGCCTGCGGACACTGAACTTACAGCATTAAAGCTGTTTGTTTGGTGTCCGTTTTTTATTTGAACGGAGGGATGACATGAAAAAGAAAAAGCCCAATAAAAACGCACAGGAGCGTTCTGAACGGTTTTGGCGGCAAATGATGGGGCAAGACAGGCAAACATTGAAAAGAGGCAAAGGCGGGGCTTTAAGACGCAAATAAACGGGAGGGTAAAAATATGAATCAATTAACATTAAACATTCCTCAGATTGACGAAGAAGCGACTAAATTAAAAGCAGAGAAGCTGCTTGATCAATACCGGTTATATCTCTTACAGGTGCCAGATGATTTTTTACCAAAGGTTACACCTACTTACAGCATTGTTCCGCCAAGCATCACAAATGAGTTTCATTCTTCAACAGAAGAGGCAGCATTAAAGCGTCTTGATTGGGAGGTTCAGCGTGACAAATTCTTAAAAAGGATTCAAAGGGCTGTTAACCGGCTTTCTCAAAGAGAACGGCAGATCATCGTCATGCTCTATATGCAACTGGAAGAAATGTATGATTATGAAGTATATGCAGAAATGGGAATGAGCCAGCGCAGCTATTATCGTGTAAAGGCAAAAGCTCTCTATAGGCTGGCATTTGCTCTAAGAGAAGAAGTCTACAAGAAAGGGGCAGCTTCTTAATGAATTTTGTTCAACCTATACGTGACCCGGAATGCATCTTTTACATTAAGAGATTTTTAAAAGAGCAAAACATGAGGAATTACATGCTATTTGTGACCGGTATCAATTCAGGGCTACGCATATCAGATATTCTGCAGCTGAGAGTAAGAGACGCTAAACGGCCATACTTCAATCTCATAGAGAAGAAAACGAAAAAGAAAAAGAGAATCGACATGACGCCAGCTCTTCAAAGAGAATTTAAGGCCTATGTCGAAGGGAAAGAGGACCATGAGTTTCTCTTTAAAAGCCGTGAAGGGATTAACAAGCCAATATCCCGGTCGATGGCATACAAGATTCTCAGGGCGGCTGCTGAGTATGTTGGTTTAGATGACATCGGCACTCATACATTGAGGAAAACATTTGGCTATCACTTTTACAAACAAACGAAGGACGTAGCTATGCTGCAGGAGATATTTAATCACTCGGACCAACGGACAACCCTTAGATACATTGGAATCAATCAAGACGCCATGAACAACGCTATGAAGAAATTTAAAATATAATCAGGCTCATCCAAAACAACAAGGATGGGCCTTTTTCTTTGCATTTTTCGTCAATTCCTCAAAAATAGCAGGTGTGTAATTCATTTTAGGGATATCTGTTAAAAACAGAGAGGACAAGGGGTTGGCTCAGTTCGACGAGTTGCACAGTATAAAACATATGGGTAATTCGTGGATAATGTGGATATGTTATACTATACAAAAAAAGGGGGGAGTATGTTCATGACAGAATTATTAGAACAAGATTGGATAAAACAATTGGAAGAACAAAAAAGAACGCTAGAGAAACAAGAAGAAAAAATGGAAGAATTAACACTCAAACAGTCTAACATCATAAAAGATTATCTCGAAAAATTCGATGGAGTTATTAACTGGTATATTAAAAACAAAAGGTATTTCTATCACCCAAGTATTCGGTATCATTCTATCAGAGGACCTATATTAGGATTTTTGGAGGGAGAGGTAGCGGATGAACTGATTGTTTATAATGCAGAACAGAAAGAGATCATTTTAATAGATGTAAGCACGAAGGATGAGAAGATTGTTGCTCCATTTTTTATTGCTCAACAAGGTCAATTTAAGAATGCTATAGATGGTCTAAATTTCTTATTAGAAAACCAAAAAGAAGTAATTGAGGAACGGGCTAAGTCAATTAGCCAAATGGAAGAAGAAATAGAGGACGCTGAGTTTCAAATATTTTAAATTTGGCAGACAAACGGCACAAACATGGCAATATAACGGCACACCATTTTGTCTTTAGTGAGTTATTATGGTAATAGGCAATAAATCGACAGGCGCTGTCCCATTTGGGAGGGCGCTTTTTATTTTGTGAAAAGGGAGCGGCGTTACATGGAGTTGAATCTGTCATATATGAGTATTTCTGATTTATTGGAAAAGGCAGCAGAAAAGAATGAGCTGATTTATGTTAGAGAAAGGCAAAGGTGTTTAGGCAAAACAGCGTCGTTAATTCAATTTGCCAGAGAAAATAATTGCCCTATCTTAATGCATAGAAATGTCGCTTCTGACTATCAGTACATGCATCCAGACCTTGAATTTATAGACTATCATGATGGAAAAAGATTGGACGGTTTAGAGAACGTTGTATGCGACGAGGGCATTCCTTTTGACGTTGTTAAAGATTTGCATAGTAAAGGGTGTCTGTTAACGGGATTTGTTAGAAGAGATAATGTCCCTTACACATGTTCTTTAGAAGAAGCCTTGAGAGAAGTTTTATATAAAAGCTCGTGGTTTTATTCATGAAAAAACCATTAAAACCTTGCAATGAACCCGGCTGTCCCAACCTAACACGGGAGGGCTATTGTGAACATCACAAGCGAACCAAGCCGGCCTATGATCAATACCGGGAGTCCGCTGCCAAGCGTGGATATAACAGCAAGTGGAGGCAGGCGCGTCTAGGCTATCTGTCAAAGCATCCCTTCTGTGTATCATGCATGATGGAAGGTAGGCGGGTGCCGGCAACAGTAGTCGATCATATCAAACCGCATAAAGGAGACATGAAACTCTTTTGGGATTCAAGAAACTGGCAGCCACTATGCGCGCCGTGCCACAGCAGGAAGACAGCGAAGGAGGATGGAGGATTTGGGAACAGAACATCAAACATGCATGTGTGATGAATGTGGAACATTACTCTTGGTCAAAGGATGCTCAAAGGTCAGGAAGCATGACGACGGAATCCGTGAGCATTATATCAAGTGTCCTCGGTGTCGGACTGAGTATACATCCTATTACACCAACGCTGACATAAGACGTATGCAACAAAAGGTAAAGAAACTGTTTGCTCTTCGTGCAACGATGAAAAAGGAAACAGCATTCGATCTGTATACAAAGAAATTAAAAGAAGCACAAAAGAAATTAGAAGCCGCAATGCTGCAGTTGAAAGAGGAAATGAGCACCCCCCACCCTAAAATCTCTGAGGGGTGAACGCCGGAGACCGCGCTCCCCTCCCCATTTTGAAAAATTCCCTAAATGAAAATTCGGAAGGAGGTGAGGGAATGGCTAGACCGCGGCAACCTGTCGACTTGCTACTGGTGAAAGGGAAGAAACACCTGACACAGCAAGAGATTGAGGAGCGTCGAGCACAGGAAATAAAGGCACCAAACGACAAAGTAAAAGCTCCATCATATTTACCAAAAGACTTAAAAAGAGAGTTTAAAAAGATAGCGGACGAGCTGAAAAACATCGGGATTATGACCAATTTAGATGTTGATGCGCTTGCCCGTTTTTTGTTTGCCCGGAAATTATATTTGCAAGTAACTGAGCAATTACTTGAACGGGGTCCGATGAAAACAGTGATCGTTAGAAAATTTGATGATGACGGGAATGTAATAGGAGAAGAAGAAAAGGTTATTCCGAATGATGACTATTCTGAACTATTGATAAACCAAGACAAGTTGTTTAAACAATGCCGGCAAGCTTCAAGCGATTTAGGACTGACCATTTCCTCTCGCTGTAAACTCGTCATCCCGAAAAAAGATGATGGGAAACCGAAGTCAAAAGAGGAAGAACGGTTCGGGGGCCGCATGTAATGCAAGAGGTTACTGCCGAAATTCTTATAGAACGGGTGTGGTCATACGCTGAGAAAATCCGTTCCGGTGAAATCAAGGCAAGCAAAAAACACAGATGGGCAGTTGAACGCTTTTTTCGAGATGTTGAACGCCTCGCAGATGATGACTGTCCTTATTATTTTGACGCTGAGGCTGTTGTAGATTTTTATGAATGGGCGCGGCAATTCAGACACGTCGAGGGGATTCTTGCCGGACAGCCGATCGAGCTTACAGACTTTCAACTTTTTATAGCGGCTAATATCTACGGTTTTTATAAAAAAGAAAACGGTGCTCGGCGATTTCGAAAAGTTTATATCCAGCTGGCCCGGAAAAATGCGAAATCACAGTTTCTTGCTTTAGTGGCGTCATACGAGATTTTTCCAACGCAAGAAAAACACCGGGTATTTATCGCCGGCTGGTCCAGAGAACAATCCGATGAGGTTTATCAAGCCATACTCGAACAGCTGCATCATGCGCCCATACTGAAAGGGAAATACTCCTCAGCCAATGGACGAGTAAAAAAATACAAGACAAACTCCATCATTCAGCCTTTATCTCGAGAAGCCCGGAAGTTAGGGGACGGGAAAAACCCATCTATTGGGATAGTGGACGAATATCATGCTCATGAAACAAGTGAAATTTATGATGTTCTTGATAGTGGTATGGTCGCCCGCCGCAGCCCGTTAATGGCTGTTATTACGACAGCCGGATTTCATATGGAAAGACCGTGTTTCAGGGAATATCAATATACAAGTAAAATACTTGATCCAGACATTGACACGGAGAATGATGATTATTTTGTTATGATCTGTGAGCTTGATCCAGAGGACGATATAAAAGACGAATCAAATTGGATTAAAGCCAATCCGATTGTTGCAACGTACCCAGAGGGCATGGAGTCATTGCGAGCTGCCCTTAAAGTAGCGCTTGAAGTTCCGGAAAAAATGAGAAGCTTCTTGACTAAAAATATGAATCGGTGGGTTGATCAGAAGGATAATGGATATATGAACATGACAAAATGGCGGGAATGCAGCGGTGAAATTCCTGATTTACAGGGCATGTCAGTTTATCTGGGGCTTGATCTGTCCATGACTACAGACTTAACATCTGTTGGATATGTGGCTGTGCAGGAGGGGTTGTACTACGTTGGCCAACATTCCTTTATGCCTGAGGCACGAGCCAAGGAAAAAATGGCAACAGATAAGGTGCCATATGATTTGTGGAAAGAGATGGGTTACATTACGTATACGGCAGGGGAAGCGGTTGATTATCAACGAGTCGAACAATGGATCATAGAATTTATTCATAAACATCGTTTTCGGCCGCAAGAGATCGTATACGATAAATGGAACGCTCTTCATTTAGCCCAACGTCTTGAATCAAAAGGGTTGACGACAGTCGAAATGCCGCAAAGAATAAATCATCTTTCATTACCAACAAAGAGTTTTCGAGAAAACGTTTATGAGGGGAAAGTCATACACAGTGACGACCCGGTTTTAACATGGGCCATTAATAATGCGATTACTAAAATTGATCCGCAGGAAAATATCATGCTGGATAAAGCAAAATCGAAGCAAAGGATTGACCCAATTGCAGCTGTTATAAATGCGTATGCCCGTGCGATGTACTTCGGCAATAGTGGAAGAGTTGATTTGAATGAACATTTTGGGTCCGGCAATTTCAGTTTTTAGGATGTGAGAAATATGAAAAAGGTTAGTGCCTTTTTTACAGCCATGTTTAACCCTAGAGTTATGAAAAGAGGGTTTTCTTTTTTCTTGTTGATATTAAATGATCTGCTGTTCATTACGGGTGCAGGCTTTATCCTGACAGCTGCTTATAGATGGAATACAAACATCGGTCTTATTCTGACGGGTGTCTTTTTTATGTTTTATGCCTATCTTCTGACCAAGAAAGCGAGGTGAAATAATTGCTAATAGATCGGATGTTTGAAAAACGGTCCGGTTCAACGGATATAGACGGTTTCAATGATTTATTTGTAAATTTATTCGGCGGCCGGAAAACAGCAAGCGGCGAAACTGTAAATGAAAGAAATTCATTGGTACAGCCTGACGTTTTTGCATGCGTGAACGTATTATCAGATGATATTGCAAAGCTCCCGATTCATACGTTTCAAAAAACAGAAAACGGTATAGAGCGTAAACCAGATCATCCCACTGCCTACACTGTTTATGCACGTCCTAATCCTTATATGACGGCTTTTGTATGGAAAAAGTTGATGATGACGCAAGTGCTGACGTGGGGAAATGGTTACTCATATATCCAATTCGGTGAAAACGGTTATCCAAAAGCGCTGTCTCCTTTACGTCCTGAAACTACAAACGCTTATATTAGTCCGAATACGGGCATGTTGTGGTATCAAACGGTGGTCAATGGAAAGGCCGTGGAGCTGTATGATCATGAAGTGCTGCATTTTAAAGGACTTTCAACAGATGGCATACACGGAAAATCACCCATAGGGGTAGTACGGGAACATATCGGAGCACAATCGGCAGCCACAAAATACAATGCCAAGCTGTATAAAAATGAAGCAACACCACGCGGAATCTTGAAAGTTCCTGCTTTTTTAGATGAGAAGCCTAAAGAGAATGTTCGTAAAGAATGGAAAAGAGTAAACCAGGGTGAAAATATTGCGATCATCGACAATGGCTTAGAATATCAATCTATTTCTATGCCATTACAAGAGGCTCAGTTTGTTGAATCAATGAAATTTAATAAAGCGCAAATTTCAATGATCTATAAAGTGCCGTTGCATAAACTCAATGAATTGGATAAAGCAACTTTCTCCAATATTGAACATCAGTCTATCGAATATGTCAGAAATACTCTTCAGCCGTGGATCGTGAATTTTGAACAAGAACTCAACGTCAAATTATTTATGGATCACAGCCAGAGAAGCGGCCACTATGTAAAATTCAATGTCGACAGTGAGCTGCGGGGAGATAGCCAGTCACAGGCAGAGTATTTTAAAACGATGCATGAAACAGGAGTGCTGAATAAAAACGAAATTAGAGAGCTCATTGAACGCAATCCGATTCAACACGGTGACAAATATCTTGCAAGTTTAAATTATGTGTTTCTTGATTTCATGGAAGAATATCAGCGTCTTAAAGCTGGCGGTGCCGTGAAAGGGGGTGACATCAAGAATGAAGGATAAAGAGGTCCGGCAGTTAACAACACCCATTGAAATACGTTCAGAAGGTGAAGGGCAAAGCGAATTTATTGAAGGATACGCTTTGAAGTTTGAAAAATGGTCAGAGCGTCTTGGGTGGTTCAAGGAGATAATCAGCAGGAATGCACTTGATTCAGCCGATCTTTCAAACGTTATTGCTCTTTTTAATCATCAGCAAGACTTTCCTTTGGCGAGAAATACTGTTTCAGGCGATTCTGGGCGTCTTGACCTTGAAATAGATGGAATAGGTCTCAAATTCAGATTTAAGCCCTCAGACACGTCATATGCTCGTGATTTAATGGAGAATGTCCGCAGCGGTGTTATTAATCAATGTTCTTTTGCTTTTTCACTCGATTATGGCGATGCAGACGCGGACGAGTGGCGGTTGAATGAAGATGAGGACATCTATGAGAGAAGAATCAATAAAATACATCGTATTTTTGATATATCTCTTGTCACGACGCCGGCGTATAGCGATACAGAGGCAGTCGTAGGCGCCCGCAGTTTGGAAAAAGTGGAGCAATTGAAGGAGAGCCGCAACGCATCAGATGAAACATTAAAAATGGAATTGGAACTACTTGACCTTGTACTCCCGGAGTAAGGTCTTTTTTTGTGTCTAAATAAGGAGGAAACCAATATGCCAATGCAAATGAGCAAAAAAGAAATTCAATTAAGACAGCAATTTACTGAAAAGAAGCAGCAAGCAGACAAGGCGCTGCAGGAGGGGAAAACAGATGAGGCCCGTGCCTTGCTTGATGAAGTGAAGCAGCTCAAGAATCAAATCGAATTGATGACCGAAGGACGTTCACTTGATGTGCCTGACCTGCCGGGCGGTGTGAATTTTGTGCCGGAACAGGAGCGGAATCCAGAAGGTAGGACAGGTGATACAGGAGCAAAAGAGGAGCGTCAAAAGATGTTCTCTCAAGCATTCATGAAGTCCCTTCGAGGCAAGCGTTTGACTGAAGAGGAACGTGACTTATTTGAAAGTGAAGAGTTTCGGGCAATGTCCGGGAAAAACGAAGAAGACGGCGGCATCCTAATTCCCGAAGATATTTCTAGACTAATCAAAGAGTTGAAAAGGGAGCAAGTACATCAGCTGGAGCAATACGTGACTGTTGAGCCGGTTGCAACTCGCTCAGGAAGCCGCATGCTTGAGAAAAATAGTGATTTGACTCCGTTTGCAGTTCTTGAAGAAATGGACGAGATTCAAGAAACGGATCAGCCGAAATTCTCCAAACTCTCTTATAACATTGTGGATTATGCTGGCATCTTGCCACTTTCAAATACACTGCTTCAAGACACAGACCAAGCAATCATGGCCTATGTTGCTAAATGGTTTGTAAAGAAATCAATCACAACGCGTAATGCTTTGATTTTGGCGATTCTTGATAGCTTGAAAAAAGTAGAATTTAAAGGGCTGGACGCAATTAAAAAAGCTTTAAACGTAACGCTTGATCCTGCTATTTCATCAGGCGCAATCATCATGACTAACCAAGACGGCTTTGACTATCTTGATCAGTTAAAGGATGCAGACGGCAAATATCTACTTAAAGACATCCCTTCTGAACCGACAAACAAAATGCTATTTGGTCGTCGGGTGGTGGTCATTTCAAACAAGATTCTAAAAACAAAATCAGGGAAAGCGCCTGTCATTGTCGGCGATCTAAAAGAAGCGATTGTTTTATTTGACCGCCAGCAACAATCAATTGCCTCTACTGATGTCGGGGCCGGTGCATTTGAGACAAATACAACTAAAGTGCGCGCCATTGAGCGTGAAGACGTGAAGTTGTGGGATTCTGAGGCTGTAGTGTACGGTCAATTGACGTTGCCTGCTGAGTAATAAAGGAGGGTTATCATGCGAGTAACTAAAAACTATACCACTGATGGCGGAGATCGTACCGTCATTGGCGGTGTTTTAGACATCGACGGTGGAACCGTTATGAAGGATGGTCAGGAAATTTCATTAGGCGGCGGAAATCAAACCGAAATGGGTGCAGGCAGTGTAACTCATGAAATGCTGCAGGATAAGTCAGTCCGCAGTAACAATATCGGCACCGGAAGCGTAATGGAAGAGCACTTGAATTCAGCTATCACAGAAAGAATATCAAGTTTAGAAGATAGATTGAAAGCTTTAGAGACAGCTAAAACAGAACCAGCTGCAACTGAATGAAAAATATAAAAGAAAAGGATGAGTGAAAATGGCAGAAGATTATCTTTATGAGAGTGGCGGAGTAAAAACATCATCTGAAAAGGGTGCTGACGGAAAAGCAATCACACCCGTTTATTTAAAAGAAAACAGCGAGGAAAACCCTGTGTATGTGAAAGGATTAAAAGGTGACCCGGGCCCGCAAGGACCACAAGGGGAAACCGGACCACAGGGCCCTCAAGGTGAAAAAGGCGAAACTGGTCCTCAAGGTCCGAAAGGCGAAACTGGTCCTCAAGGTCCGAAAGGCGATAAGGGAGACACAGGAGAACAAGGGCCTCAAGGGGAAGCAGGGCCACAGGGGCCGAAGGGAGAAAAGGGCGATCCAGCTGTAATTGCAGACGGCTCTATTACTCACGAAATGCTGCTGGAAAAGTCGGTTCGTAGCAAAAATATTGGCACAGGAAGCGTCATGATGGATCATTTGAATGCAGAGGTGAAGGCAGTATTTGACCAGCTGCAGAAGCAAATTGATGAGCTGAAAAATGAGGTGCAGACACTAAAAGGAACAGATGAAGCGCCACAAGAATAAGGCGGTGTATCCTAAATGGATTTAGAGGCTATTAAAAACTATTTAAAGGTCGAGCATGAAGAAGATGATCGCCAGCTCTTGAGACAAATAGCTGCGGCCAAAAGCTATATCATAAATGGAATAGGCAGGTATATAGAAGGGCACCCGCAATTTGAGCTGGTACTTCAAATGCTTGTTGAACATTGGTATGAAAACAAAGGGATATATGAGTCCGGGGGCACCGGCTCGTCTATCCCTTTTACTGCTGAAAATATATTGACGCAGCTGCGTTATATATCTGTGGAGGAACAAGAAGATGAGAAAAAAGATCAGCAAACTCCGGCATCGCCTGACCTTTCAAAAGAAAACCAAGATACAGGATGAAGAATTAAATTGGATTGATTCGTATGAGGACTTATTTACAGTGTGGGGAGCTGTTGAAGGGTCTGGTTCTCTCGGAAACAATGAAACTATGATTGCCGGCGCTTTGGGGGTTAAGTCGCCAAAAAAAATCACGGTGCGTTACCGGAAGGGTATAAAACAGGATATGCGAATTGTTGAACGTTTCCCTAAAAATAAGACAGAACGGGTCTTCGATATTTTGGATACCAACGATCCGGATGATCTACAAGAAGAGCTCGAGATTATTTGTCAGGAGGTGGGGATCAATGGCTGATATGAGTTTTGACGGTATAGATGATTTAACGCAGTATTTTGAAAAAATCGGTGGAGACGTTGAAAAGGTTGAACCTGTAGCATTGAAGGCTGGCGGTGAAATTATCGCTGAAAGGCAGCGCGGCCACGTTAACCGAAGTGATAAACAACAGCCTCATATGCAGGACAATATCACAGTCTCAAATGTAAGAGAATCCAAGGACGGAGAGAAATTTGTTGCTGTTGGTCCGAATAAAAAAGTAGCGTTCCGAGGGAAATTCTTAGAATGGGGTACTTCAAAAATGCCGCCGTATCCGTTCATTGAAAAAGGTGGACAAGAAGGGGAGGGGCCTGCTGTGGATTTAATGGAGCGAATACTTACAGCGCCGATCAAATGACGATGGACCCAGTTAGTGAATTGGTCAAAACTCTTACATCCAGTTCTATATTGGATGAATTAGTAACGGGCGGAATTCATAACCTTACTGCAAATGATGTGAATGCTTTTCCGAGAGTCATATTTTATGAGCTTAAAGACGCTGATCTTAGGTTATGCAGATAATAAAGCATACTGTTTTGAAGTTCGGTTTCAGATTAGTATATTCACTCAAGCAGCTACGCGGAAATTTGAAAAGCCGATTGCTAATGAAATAGATAAGTTAATGCGTTCAATCGGTTATGGCCGGTATGATTCGCAACCATTATATGAAGAAGACACCAAAGTCTATCACAAAGCAATGAGATATGTGAAAGGCTATTTTAGGGAGGAAGAATAGATGGGAAAAATTTTAACCGGACTGGATATGTTCCATATCGCAGAAGTTCTGAAAGATACAAAAGATGAACTTGAGTTTTCAGTTCCAGAGGAATTACCAGGTGCTGTTAGTATGAAACTTGATCCGAAGTCTGAAACGGAAACTTTCTATGCGGATAACGGTGCGTATGCACAGTTAAGCAGCTTAGGTGACATTGACGGGGAAATGGAAGTCGCAGATTTACCCCTTGATATGCAGGCGAGGATTTTCGGGAAAACGGTTGAAAATGGCATTCATTTCTCTAGTGCAGATGACAGGCCACTAGAGATTGCGCTGGGTTTCCGTGCGAAAATTTCAACTGGTGGCTACCGTTACTATTGGGCTTTAAAAGGAAAGCCAGAATTAGTACCAGTTGAACATAAAACGGAGGAAGGAAAACCGTCGCCTCAATCTACTCAAGTGAAAATTAAATTTAGTCCACTGACCAATGTAAAAAAAGGAAAGAGAAGATGGGAAGCTAAAGCCGAAGAAGGAAACGGCATTAATGCTGATACTTGGTTCAGACAAGTTGTCTATAACAAAGATAGTTTTACTTCTGGCGGAAACGATGAAGTTGTGGACGTTGGTAAATAAGTAACCTGAGCGCTTTAAGCGCTCTTTTTTCTTGAATTAAAAGGAGGAATAAAAGTGGAAGCTTTAACAATCACTTTAAGAATTGACGGGAAAGACAAAAAGTTCGTGACACCAGACTTCATTTCCGGAAAGTTTTTTCGTACCGCTGCAGCTATTGCAGAAGACTTTGAATCTAATGATGATGAACGACTGTTCACTGAAAAACAAAATGAATTTGTCTGTAATATATTCGGAAATAAATTTACGCTTGATGAATTTGAAAACGGGATTGATTCTCGTCTAGCTGCAAGAACAATTTATGCTACTGCAAATTATGTTCTTGGAAACATAACAGAAGCCAGCGCTCTGTTAAATCCGAATCAGAATGCAGATGGTGAAGAACCGGGGGAGTAAGTTTGTCCGAGGCTGTCATGGATATGTATAACGCCTTGGAAGAAGTCGGGTTCTCCCAAAACCAAATTGACGAAATGGACATTGTGTATCATCTCAAACGGTTGGCTAGGAGAAAGGAAACAACTGAAAATCCAAAAACTAATGAGAATGATCAAGTGTACATAGATCAGATTTTAGGATAAGGGGGTGTCCGATTGAGTAAGGATATTAAAGTCAAACTGTATTCCAATTCATCGCAGTTTAATACTGAAATGCGTGGTATTGCTGTTCAGATGAAAAATATCAAATCTGAGTTCGAAAAGAATCGTACAGCAGTCGGTGTATGGGGGAATCAGTTAAGGACCGCCCAAGTAACAGCCCGGACTCTTAGTCAACAGCTTGAGCAGCATAAACAAAAAGTAAAAGCCCTTGAAAGAGCTTATGCAGATGCAGCGATCAAAAAGGGAAAGGATGCAAAAGAAACACAATCTCTTGCCCGACGTCTGAACAATGCGACTGCGCAGATGAATAGAACGCAGCATGCCTTGAATGAAACAACTCAGAAAATCAAAGAAATGGAAAGCGCATCAAGAAGAGCTGCAACACGTATCAGGCAGATGGGTCAGCGCATGAATTCTGTAGGCGGAACAATGCGGAATGTTGGATCATCGGTTGCGATGACATCGGGTGTGGCCTTCGGTGGCTTAGTTCTGACATTCAAAGATGCCATACAAACAGGTATGGAATTTGAAAAACAAATGAGCAAGGTAAAAGCGATCTCTGGCGGAACGGCGTCAGAGGTAGCCAAATTGAAAGAGCAAGCAAAAGAGCTCGGTGCAACCACTGTCTTTACAGCAAGTCAGGCGGCGGATGCACAGGGCTTTTTAGCAATGGCCGGATTTAAAGTAAATGATATTTACGATGCAATGCCGGGGATGCTCAGTCTTGCGGCTGCTGGTCAATTGGAGCTGGGCGCGGCGGCAGATATTACGTCAAATATCATGTCTTCTTTTGCTCTGAAAGCAAAGGAATCAGGTCACGCTTCGGATGTCATTGCTTATGCAGCTGCTAACGCAAACACAAATGTAGAGCAGATGGGCGAAGCTATGAAATTCTTGGCGCCTAATGCTCATTCACTTGGATGGGGCATGGAGGAGTCAGCTGCCGCCATTATGGCCTTTGGTGATTCTGGTCTCCAAGGAACTCTAGCAGGACAAGCGTTTGGAACATCTTTAACCCGCCTTGCAGCGCCTTCCAGAAAAGCAGCCAAGGAAATAGAAAGATTAGGCTTTAATTTCTTTGATGCTGCTGGGAATATGAAGAGCATGCCAGAAGTAGTCGCTGAGATGGAAAAAGGCATGAAGGGCATGACAAAGGAGCAACAGGCAGCTACGCTGAAAACAATTGTGGGTGCCGAGGCGTATAAACATTGGACAATTCTTCTTCAAAAGGGGTCGAAAGCCCTCGGAGATAATACAAAAGCTCTTGAAAAGTCAGACGGGGCAGCAAAAAAGATGGCGGATACCATGCTGGATAATGCACATGGTAGTATCGTAGCGTTTGAATCAGCGCTTGAAGGCGCGAAAATTAAGCTTACCGAGAGCCTGTTGCCGGCACTTGGTGATTTAGCTGATAAAGGTGCCGATATTATATCCACTTTTAACAATATGGATTCCAGCACCGTTCAAACGATTGCCAAAACCGCACTTCTTGCCACAGGGGTTCTAGGCGTAACAACAGCCGTTGCAACGTTAACAGCTGGTATTGGAGCCCTCCTTGCATTCACTGGTCCAATTGGTTTGGCAATTGTCGGCGGAACTGCCCTTCTCGGAGGAATCACTGTTGCTACCTATGCTTACAACGAAGAATTAAAGAATCAAAAGAAGAAGCAGGAAGAGGCACGGGAAGCCGCATTGCTATATGGTGAAGGGGTTTCTAAAGCGACTCAAAAGTCAGCAGCGGCTTATGTTGATTTGAGAGAAAAAGCTGAACTTCAATTATTTGAATTGAGCCGGGTTTCCGGTGAAGAAGCAGAAAAAATGTCTTCTAAACTTGTAACCACTTATTCTCAAATGCGGGACAGTCTAATCAAGGAACTTGAGGGATTAAAGAAAGATGCGTTGGTTGTTCTCAAAGGATTATTTGAAGATACAGACGAGAACACCAAGAAACAAGGCGAAAAGATCACAGATAAGATGGTCGGCGCTATTGATAAGGATATGCAGGAAGCCCGCCAAAAAGTAAAAGAATTAGAACAGCTACAGAAGGATACGGGTCTTGTATCCTCAAAAATGAATGAATCGCAAAAGGCTAAATTCAATGAGATTCTTTCATACTTTGAGCAATCTACAAGTAAGTTTGCGGCCAATCAAAAAGAAGCTATCGCCATGCAAAAAGCTGTTTCCGAGCAACAAGGGAAACTATCATTCAAACAGGCGAAACAGTACAACGATGATATTAAGAAGGTTTATGAAGATGGACAACAAGCAGCCAAAAAGGACTTGGATTATCGGAATGATGTCATTGAAAAACTATATGCACAGGGCTATATTGATGCAGAAAAACGCAATACTTTGCTCAGTAAGAGTACAGCTGATTATGACAAGGCTTTAGCAAAAAACACAGCTGCTTATGAAAAGAATTCAAGTGCTCTCTTCTCAAAAATGTCGAGAGACGGACAACTATTAGATTTAGAGACTGGAAAAGCATTAAAGCGACAAGATGAATATATTTCTAACTCAATGGGGATTATGGTCAAAACTGAGGAATCTGAATCCGCCTATCAAGAACGTTGGGCCAATAAACAGATTGAGTTTCTTCAAAGTCTAGGAAAAAGCAAAGAAGATGCCATTGCTACGACACAGCAAGCACTTCAAGAGTTTTATCAAGGCGTGGGGATGACAGAAGGCGAAGCCCGCGCAGAAGCAAGTAAAGTTGTCTCAGCTGTTGAAGATGAAATGAACAAGCCTGGTAACACGGAAGCTGCCGGTCAAAAGGTTGTTCGCGACTTTGCCAGCGGCTTAAAACAAGCAAAGCCGGCTGTTGTGGGAGAAGGAACAGTTTTACAGCAGGCCTTAAATAATTCATTGAAGTCTGATACTGCTACACCTAACCAAGCCGGTAAGTCTAAAGGGAACGCATTCAAATCAGGTTTGAATTCCACAAAAAACTCTAATGTTCAAAGTGGATCGGTCTTGCGTCAGGCTGTGCTGAGTGAGCTCAACAAAGGCGGAGGACAGGCCAGTTCAGCTGGTCAGAACAAGGGGAATAAACATAAATCCGGTTTGAACTCAACGAAAGGAGCAAACACCTCTGCAGCTGGTTCACTCAGTTCATCCGTAACAAATACTCTTGGAAAAACTACAGATGGTGGCGGAGGTAAGAAAGCCGGGACCATGTTTTCGAGTGGAGTGAACAGCAAAAAAGGAAGTGCGAGCAGTGCAGGGAAGAATGTTTCCAACAGCGCGAAGACAGGGTTGAAAAGCGTTAAAACAAACAGTGTAGGTCAAGACTTTGTAACTGGTTTTATCAATGGAATGGGATCTCTAAATGGATCACTTGTGAGTGCCGCATGGAAACTTGGGAAATCTGCACTTAGTTCATTAAAGAAATCCATTGACTCGCATTCTCCGTCAAAATTGACTCAATCAGAAGGTCATAACTTTTCTGATGGTTTTGCAATTGGGATTCAAGATAAAGCTAAAACAGTGAAGAAAAGTGCTGTTTCCATGGCTCAAAGCACAATGAGCTCATTTAAACAGGAACTTAGCCAGATGGCTTATGACATAAAGGGCGCGGCCGATCAGCTGATTTCCATGAAATCGGAACTTGTGGTTAGAAACGAAGTAGATACCCCATCGTTAAACCAGAAGCTTGATGCTTTGATCACGCTTTTATCCAAGGGACTTACAGGTGATGGAAGAGGAAGCGCAGGGATGGCACAAACTCCGATTGTCATTCAGCCTGCACAAGTTCATATGGATGGTCAGCATATTGCAAATATCCTGTTTGAAAAAGGAGATGGGAAGATTCTTGATCAAAAGAGCGCGGACCGTTACAACCAGAGTGCCTATAAAGGTGGGGTGAGAGGCTAATGCTTGATCTATATATAGATTTTAACGATGGGAAGGGGGAGCGAGAGCTGACAAGCTTGCTCCCTCGTTTTAGTGTGAGGAGTTTTACACCCGACTCTCCCAATATTGAGCGAGAAACAACAACTATGTCGAGAATAAACGGATTGGTCTTGCCGCAGCATCCCCGGGATGTTGTGTATAAGGAGCGAAGTATAAAAGTTGAATTTCTTCTTGATTCAATTATTGCTGAGACGTTTTACCAGAACAGGCATGAACTTTATGCCTTGTTAGTTCAGCCGTTTCCCTATTACATTTCAACGGATTTGTTTCCTAACCGTCGTTTTCTTGTTACTTGTGACGGGAATTTCTCTATCCCGAAAGATAAGCAGAAAAACCATGCAACATTCACTGTAGAGTTTACAGACATTCTCGGGCTAGCCGAATCTAAGTATACATCTTCAACACTCCAGAATTTTAACGGAGAACACTGGAGCTCGGGCATGGGAATTTTAATGAGGGATGATCTTGAATATCACTTCAAAAACAAAAAGCGATTCAGCATTTATAATCCGGGGGATGCCATTGTAAATACTTTGCAGCATAACTACAATGTTACCTTTTGGGCTAAAGGCAAGAATGTCACAATAGTCAATCACACGAACGGTGAAAAGCTAAAGATTGAACAAGAACTTCAACGATCTCAGAAGGTAACATTCATCAAACAATATACAGTGATTAATGATAAACGAATTAAAACCTCTGGCCGGCTTCCGTCTTTAGATATTGGATGGAACGAGTTTGAAATACAAAACTCGAATGATTTTGAAATCAAATTTGACACCCATTTTTATTACAAGTAAGGAGGGATGATATGGCTGCAGCAGACTTTATTAAAAGCCTTGTACCCGGCGCACAAAATGTATACAAAAAATATAATGTTCTCGCCAGCCTTGTCATTGCTCAGGGATGTCTTGAAAGTGGGTACGGCACAAGTGGATTGGCGCAAAAAGCTCATAACCTTTTTGGCATAAAAGGGACATACAACGGTCAGTATGTCTTGATGTGGACAAGTGAGCAAGACAAATACGGAAACGTTACTCGGATTCAAGCGAAGTTTAGAAAGTATCCCTCCTATGCTGAAAGCTTGGCTGATTTAGGAAGCTTGTATAACCGTCTTGATCGGTATAAGGCGGTTGTGGGTGAAAGCAATTATAAAAAAGCATGCCAAGCAGTAAAAGACGGCGGGTATGCTACTGACGTGAACTATCCGAGCAAGTTAATCAGTATCATAGATAAATATAATTTGACGCAATATGACAACATTACGACGCTGCCTGACGAACCAGATGTACCAGATAATCCAGATACCCCGGTTGAGGAACCTGTATTTCCAAGTAAAGAATATGCGGGGAAAGACGTTTCTTTAAATAAAAACTTGCCTTCAGACGTTGATTTTCCTCAATTGTTTGTTTCTACGACGGACGGAACGGATGTTGTTGAAATAACAGGAGTTATTGTTGATTTGACAGATGACACAACGGGAAAGAAAAGCTTCACCTTCACTATTACAAAAACTCAGCAGAATGCAGCTGAATTTGATCTTTTAATAAACGACAATATCCTTTATATCGACGAGAGGAAATTCAATCACCAAAAATACTACATTACGGATGTTGACCTGAAACAATCAAAAAATGTAATCACGAAAACGATTACCGCGAATCATATCTATTCTGTGCTTTTAGTCGAAAACCGTGTTGAGGAAACTGTATCTAAAAAGCTAAAGCTAAAAGAGGCGCTTGATATTGCGTTAAAAGGGACGGACTTCACTTATGTATTAGAAGCTCCTGAAAGTGATTTCCCATCGGCAGAAGAAGAGAATTTCGGAGAGAAAAACAGCACAGAATTGATGGATCAGATCATAGAGGATTATGACTTAGAAATTGATGTTGATAATTATAAGATTCATGTTTACAAGAAAATGGGACAGGAAGTAGACTTCACGCTTGATTCCCGTTATAACATGCCGGGAATTAACATTAAAACAAACTCGCAAAACTGCACGACTCGGGCATGGGGATACGGTGCCATGGAAAAGGATAGCAATTCTACGGATAAGAAACCTAAGTATGTTTTTGAACCTATTCTTTATGTTCATCCCGAAGAGAAAAAATTCTTACGAGAAGGTAAACCAAGATGGGCCGATCCGCTAAAAGATGAAACAATAAAAAAGGCTAGCAGCATGGTTTCAGCTTTAAAAAAACATGTAAATCCTTACCCGGAAACAACGGTAAGTGTTGATTATCAATATATCTATGAACCTAAGCTTTTATCCATAGAAAAACCTTTTTGGAAAGGTGATACCATTCATGTTTTAGCAGATACAGCCGAGGGTATTACTTTTGAAGATGATGTTCGTTTAGTAACGATTCAGTATAATCCTTTGAATCCTTACAGCAGTCCAAAGCTTACATTTGCAAACTATAGAAAAGATATTCAAGACATTGCAGTCAATCAGGCCAAGAAAATAAGAGATCAAAAAAGATATATTGACCAGATAATACAAACGCTACGATAGGCGTTTTTTATTTTGTCCTCAAAGGAGTGAAACAGTTGATCAGGCTTAGGAAATATTACGACACTACTCGAAATACAGTATATGAATCTCAATTATCGGAAGATATGAATAGCATCGAAAAAGAGATTAATAACCTAGACGGTGATTTGAGGAATCATAAGTCTGATTTTCAGGCACATACCAGTGATCAAATTACCCATCAAGGTTTTTCTCTCCGAACCTATATTGAAAGCCTTTATAACCGTATGCGCAATTTGATTCTTAATGCTGACGGAACAAATGTAAAAGAGGTCGTCGATGCCCGTGTTGATACTGACGGCAATATTGCACCCTTATTAAAAGAACGGCTTGACCGGGATTACATGAAATTGAATAAGCGAATAAAACGTGTCGTTCATGTGGATGATTACGGAGCCGTTGCAGACGGAGTGACAGACAGTTCCGATGCAATCGTGAAGGCCATGGGTAACGGTAAAGTGAAAATTAAACTGGGGCCGGGCGTCTATGTTGTTCGCGGTGTAAAGCTAAAAAGCAACATCATCTTTGAGGGTGACGGAATGGATATTACCACTCTTATTCTTCATGATGAGACACCATCAGATGAATGGGTGATTACGAACGCTAATCATCAGGGCGGTAACAAAAATATCGTAATACGTGATATGACACTTGATTGGAATCGTGAACGGCAAAATGGCACCATGAAAGCCATGGGCGGAGTAAAATCCAGCTGCTTATTGTTAGCACAGGTGAAAAACGCATGGATTCAAAGAGTCCGAACTGTAAATCCTGCTTTGCATGGTATTGATATCTCGGCGCCAACCTACGACATTTCAGATAGTGACTACACTAAAAACGGTTGTGACTCAATTTGGATTGATGGATGTATTTGTGAAGGGTATGGAGACGACGGGATTACAACTCATTACAGCAAAAATATTTTCATCACAAACAATAGATGTTTATATCCATCTGGAACAGCCCATGCCTCTGGAAAAGCAAATTCAAATGGTATTGAAGTAGACGATGGCTCTATGGACGTATGGCTTTTCAATAATTATACGGAGGGGAATGTCCGGGGGGTTGAAGTGAAGGCGCATGCGAAGTGGCCGGCACCTTCTAATGTTCATGTTTATGGTCATCAATCATTCCATGATGTAAGAGCGTATGATCTTCGTCATATCGGCCATCATTATGCAAATGAGCCGTGGAGCGAAACAGCAAGGGATGTCACTTTAGTAGACTGTACGGCTAAGGAGCCGATATTCAATGATTTATACGCTGGGCTAGAGCCGAAAGCGCTTGTGATTTCTGCTTATCAGCGTGTTACAGTACTGGGCTTTACAGCACTTGGTGATCCTACCTATGACTATAAAGGGACACCAGTTATCGCCTTCCAGTATAAAAGCCGCAAGATTAACATTAATGGTTTGAACATTTCTGGATTTGCGAAGGCGGGTTCGGATGTCCGAATCTATGGCGGTGATCAAAGAACGGATGATGTTCGTATTTCAAATTTTACTAACCATGATTCAGCCCCAGAGGGAATTTCCATCGGTGGCGGGGTTTACTATGTCACTTTAATGAACGGTATTGCTCATACAAGAGGCGGCAGTATAGGGATTTCGTCACCAAACAATCAGGCTGATATAACAGCAGTTCGGGCTGTTGGCTATAGTAATGCGGCAGTTTTAGCAGGTCAAAAATATAGTTCGGTACCTACAAACATAAAAGGCGGCTTCCGGGCTGCTGCCAGATCGGGCTCACCTTTAACGGATACAAGTGCAATCATAGCAGGATCGGGAACGATTATTGCGAAGGGCGAGCGTAATTTCATTGCTGGCGTAGCTGGCGGTGCATCCACGGAGGGTTCACGGAACGGCGTAATGTTCTCTTGGGATTCACACACAACTGGAGACAGCGGATCAACTGGCGTTATGTTTTCAAAAAACGTAAAGAACAGTAAGGAATACACGCTAGCTTTAGGCCACGGCGACGGTAATCCCTCAGAAGCAAACAAAAAGATTGAGCTGGATGCAAAAAATGGAACTGTGCGCGCCACAAGTCGAATAGAAAGCGTCTCTGACCTAAAAGACCTTGCCGAATACTTTGAATCAACTGACGGCCAGAAAATTGAAGCCTCCTACCTTGTAGCGTTGGAAGGCGAAAAGATTCGAAAAGCCGATAAGGGTGACAAGATTTTGGGCGTTGTATCAGAAACAGCCGGGCTTGTTCTCGGTGGTGCTGCTTTCGATTGGAAAGATCGGTATTTGAGGGATGAATTTGGCGGCATTATTTATAGAGAGATTTACGACGGGGAACGGGTAAGAATGGTCCCAGCAGAAAATCCAGACTATGATCCTTCTGTGGAATATACCCCTCGTGAAGATCGAGATGAATGGCATGTCATTGGACTTATAGGACAGGTGTTTGTTCGTATTGACTCCACAGTTAGGGTAGGTGATAGCGTAACGGCCATTGAAGGGATAGCGACAAAATCTGAGTCCGATGGATACGGCACTGTAATGAAAATTGAAATGCCATACGACGAAGAGAAAGGCTACGGGGTAGCCAAGATGATCGTCACGCCGCAACATTAAGGAGGTTCATTCTTGATTTATAAAAATGCAAATGTCACGTATGATATTAACTCACATGGATCAAACGGAAGATCAACAAACATCCAATTTATGACCCAAGATACGGGCAGCGCCAAGCTGTCCTTTTCTTTTACAAAAGATGGTGTCCCACTTCCATTGTCCGCGGTTGATGCAAAAATTGTTTTGCTTTATCCGGACGGCTCCTTTTATAAAAAGAGTCTTACTCTCATAGATAAAGTGAACGGAAAAGCAGAATACATTTTGTCGGATAGGGAACTGAAACACCCCGGAATTGTAAAGGCCGAATTAAAGCTCTACTATACAAACGGCCAAGCACTAGCGACTTCCTTTTTTACGTTCACGATATCAAAAACTTTGGAAGATCAGAACATCGCCCCAGTAGCTGAGTATTACATTGATGATTTTGAGACGTTACGGGACGGCATTAACCAGACAGTGGACGAGATTAGCCAAACAATTGAAGAGCTGCGTGAAAAATTTGCTGACCTCGAAGCGATTGAAACCAAAGAGGGCGCGCAGAAAAAGGCTGATGCAGCAGAAAAAAGAGCGAAGGGCTATACTGATGAACATGCAAATGATCAGATAAAGCATATTACGGCAAAAGAGCGCGAGACATGGAATGCAAAGGAGACGCCTTCCGGTGCACAGGGGAAAGTGAATGCTCATGCTGCTGACTTGGATTTACACCTAGCAGCAGGTGAACGAGATAAATGGAATGCCAAAGAAACGCCGGTAGGGGCCCAGAGAAAAGTTGATTCTCATGAAAACAAAACGGAAATTCACGTCACGTCGCAAGAGAAAAGCAGCTGGAATGATCTTATAAGTCAGTTTAGGCAACATAATTACAATCAAGAAAGACACACCTCTGCTATAGAACGCGCTAAGTGGAACGGGGCTGTCTCGTATGCAAATATTACTCTGAAAAATGGGGCGGCAGCCGGAACACGGGTACCCATTTATGCAAAGTGGGGTCCGTTAACGTTATTACGCGGGCATGTGAAAACAGAACCAGAAATCATATTTGGCTCAATTCCTTCTTCATATGCTCCAATCGGTGGGGCAATTGTAACAGTTCCACTTAGCGGGACAGGTGGGACGGCTAACCTCATTGTATATGAAAATGGAGATTTAAAAATCAAATATCCAGACCCGACAGATTCAAGCAAGCTTGGCGGAGGATACTATATAGATGTTGTCATCGGGTTTCAAGAGGGAGGTACAGCATGATACAGGTTTACAGATATGATGAGAACTTTGTCTTTGTTGAACCGGTACCAATTGAAGAACCGGGCGAGGATGGAAAATATGTAATTCCTAGAAATTGTACAACCATTCAGCCTCCATCATACATTAAACCTATGTTTCATCCGGAAGAGCAAAAATGGTCAGAAGTAGCAACTCAAGCAGAAAAAGACGAGATTTTAAAACAAGTTGAAAATGGAAGAGTTCCGTCACCTTTAGATGTATTAAAGTCTCAAAACGCTGAAATCATGGTGCAGCTGGCTGAAGCCCAGAACTTGATAGAGTCTCAGGCGAAAATGATCGCGGACTTATTATTAATGCTGGCTGAAGGAGGGGAAACGTGATGGATTGGTTTAGAAATATCAAAACCATCTATGGGTGGGGCAGACAGTATTACACAAATGCTGACGTTGCCCGTTTTGTTGTCTTAAATAGAATCACAGAAGATCAATATAAAGAAATCACCGGTCTTACCTATCCAGCTACAGAGCCGGTTGTCATAGATTTAGGAAGTTAACCAACACCCGTGAAGGTGTTTTTATTTTGCCCTAAAGGAGGTGAGGCTTTTAATGGAGATGGATATTACACAGTATTTAATTACTCAGGGGCCCTTTGCTGTGTTGTTTTGCTGGCTCCTATTCTATGTCATGAAAACGAGTAAGGAAAGGGAATCTAAGCTCTATGATCAAATTGATTCTCAAAATGAAGTCTTAGGGAAGTTCAGTGAAAAGTATGATGTCGTAATTGAAAAGCTAGACAAAATTGAAAGCAAAGTACAATAGGGGGATTACACTATGAAAAACTATGACAAAGGCACGGTCATTCGGACGGTGCTTCTTTTGATTGCACTTATTAACCAAACAATGCTGATGCTTGGTAAGTCACCGTTGGATATTTCAGAAGATCAGGTGAATCAGCTTGCGGATGCTCTTTACACTGCTGGCTCTCTGATCTTCATGATCGGTACGACACTTGCTGCATGGTTTAAAAACAATTATGTGACAGCAAAAGGGCACCAACAAAAAGCAGTTCTTAAACAAAACAATCTAACAAAATGACGCTGCTGGATAAAACCGGCGGCTTTTTCTATACACAAAAAGGAGACGATGAAACATGGTAAACATTATTCAAGACTTCATTCTGAAAGGAAATAAAAACAGACCAGCATACCCTATGAATCCTCAGTTTATTACAGTTCATAATACTTCGAATACTGCGAAAGGGGCGGACGCTGCCAGTCATGCCCGGTATGTTAAAAATCCGGAAACAGCAACCAGCTGGCACTTTACTGTGGATGATAAAGAGATTTATCAGCACCTTCCTTTAAATGAAAATGGCTGGCATGCAGGAGACGGAAACGGGACAGGAAACCGTAAATCAATTGGTATTGAAATCTGTGAAAATAGCGATGGGGATTTTGAAAAAGCTGTTTCAAATGCTCAATGGCTTATCAAGAAATTGATGAAAGAACAGGGGATTTCTTTTGCAAATGTCGTGCCTCATAAGCATTGGTCAGGTAAAGAGTGCCCTCGGAAGTTGCTGAACCGTTGGGATTCATTTAAAGCAGGGATCAGCGGTGCTACATCTTCGCCGACAAAAACGGTTAAGAAAACCGCCGGAGATACCTACACAGTCAAAAAAGGCGATACTCTTTCCGAAATTGCAAAAGAGCACGGGGTGAGTGTGGCAAATCTTCAGAGCTGGAATAACATTAAAGACCCTAATAAAATCACAGTTGGCCAAAAGTTAAAGCTCACAGGCTCAAACACTTCAAGCACTAAACCAAGCAGCAAAAGAACGTCATATGCGCTGCCTTCTGGAACCTTTAAAGTAACTAACCCTATGCGAAAAGGAGATGACGTCAGACGGATTCAAAAAGCGTTGGCGGCTCTTTATTTCTACCCGGACAAGGGAGCGAAGAATAACGGTATCGACGGCGTGTATGGACCGAAAACAGCAAACGCGGTCAAGCGATTCCAGTCTATGTACGGGCTTACTCAAGACGGTATTTATGGTTCTAAGACTAAAGCGAAACTTGAATCACTATTGAAGTAACAAAAAAACCCTCTCTTTTTCCAAAGGGAGGGGCATCATTTATTTCGGTTCGATTTTCACTACTACAGCTGTATCTGGAATTTTAGCGAGATGCACAAAGTAATCTCCCTCGTCTACATCCAACATATCTTGATCGCTTTCTAAGAGGTCATTTAAATGACCAATATCAATTCCTAACGCATGAAAAACTGCAAATGTATTAAAAAGACCAATTTCAGATTCAATATTATCTGAGCCAGAAGTCATTAAATTTAAACCGTTGAAATTTTGATCGTTATCAAACCAAGCTGTTAAAGTAAAAACTCCGCCGGAGTCATCACTTTCAGTTTTAAGTTCTCTTGTATAAATGTCTTTATTTTCATCATGTTTAAAATCTCCAATGTTATCTCTATTAATATGATTGAGACTAGGAGATTCGATTTTTTTATCATTTTCAATATCTTGGACTGCATCATTAAAAGTCTGTACAAATTCCTCAAGGCTAAAATTAAATTCTTTTTGGTTATCCTCAACACTCTGAATGTCAGAGTCTTCGTTGTCTTCAGAACGCATCGGCTCCTCTTCTATTGAGGGCTCATCTGTAGTGCTTTCTGTGGCAGCAGTGACATCCTCAGTTTTGGATTTGTGAGATTCTCGATTCAACGTACCCATAATGAAAAAAAGACATAAAGCCAAAACAAGGCTTAGTGGAGCTATTTGAATACCTATCTTCCTAGTTTTTTCAAAGAAGATAAAAATCAACGCTGTAATAAAGACAAAGGCTGCAAATGTTGCAAGAATACCAAGAATAATCATAAGATCCTCCTCTTTTTAAAACGAACATTTACATTTTAAAGTAAATGAGGATTTAATTCTATGATTTGTAAAGACATTGATAATGAGTGGGATTACAGAGCTGAAACGAAAGCTAAACTTGAAGCATTATTGAAATAAAAAAGGAGCCCCGTCTCTATGAAGGGGCCTTTTCTTTTTATCTCCATCTCCAGTTTATTTCGTTATCTTCTTCGTAGATTCCGGGTAAAGAAATCCCTAATCTTTTTTGCTCGTCGTCAACAATATACCAATTATCATCGTCTATTAAATCATCGTCAAACTTCTCAATTGCAGAGGGATCATCTTCATCCACTACTGCTCTAAAAAATTCTTTGAATTTTTCCATATTCTCATTAGGTTTGATTTTCCCATAAGCCCAAGGCCCTTCTATTGTTGCTCCATTTATTTCACCTAAGCATTCATTTTGATAATAAAGAAACATACTCCTCACTCCTTAGGAAACATTTTGAAGTATTCTTTTGGTATCTCACCTTTAACAAAATACTCTGTATCTCTGCTAGTCCATTTTAGAGCTTTTTTCTTCCAATTGTCTGTTTGTCTCGTGTCGTTTTTTATTAATCTCTCAATTTGTTTTGGATTCAGGATAGCAACTCCTTTTAGTTCTCCAGAACGTATGGCTTTTCGTAGAGCTGATATATTTAATTCAATAGTATATTCCCCATAACCTTTTGCTATCTTTTTGTTAATTGTAAAACTAGTATATGGACTATTGGATTTTCCACCTTTCCTATACCCTCCTAAAATATGTTCTGTAACAGTTACTTGACGGCCTTGATACATTCCACTTTTGTTTGCGGGAACAAGGTTCCCAGTCTCAGGTGAAATATGAGATTTGCCGATACCATTTGGTCTTTTTGTTGCATAAGGGAAATCTTCTCCTCTGAATAAGTTGGAAGGTTTACCTGCGCCAGAATTTATTTTTAATGCTTTACCTGCACCAATCATGCCTATTGGAGCAATTGAGGCAAGCGCACTGTTTAAGCTGTTCTCACGTCTCTCCTCGGAAATCTTATTCCCAAACATATCTCGGCCGGTTATTGCTTCACTAAATCCATTCGCTGAGGCAAGTCCGTAGAGTCCTTTACTGGAGTTTTGAAGAGCATGGAATGTCTTTGGCGTTTTGTAGACATCAAGTGCTTTGTCTGCTGTGTAGAGTGCTTTACTGGTTGAATAAACAGCTTTTCCGCCTTTTGCTAATTTTCCAGCCCATCCCACAATCGGGATATAACCTGCCGCAGCCATCGCTCCAGCTGCTACACGTTGGCCCTCTGTCAATTTCTCGCCGGTAACAGGATCAACTCCATCAGCAGCTCTCTTATAATCATAATATCCGGAGACTTCCCCCGTAAAATTACAAACAACATCCCAGGTCTTTTCATACCATGGTCTATTTGCGAGCTCTTCCTGTTCCTTCGCAATTCTTCTTTGTTCGGCCTGCTGATCTTTAAAGGAAATATAGTCAGTAGTTTGATTTTTTACATCCTCGGTCATCTTGTGAATGTCACTGTCCCTGTAAGCTTTTGCATTATAGTGGATAGGGGAGGCGTTTTTACCTTTTGCTGTAGCGTTCATGAGTGCTTGGTAATCAGCCTGAATCATTTGTTCATTTGCTTCTGAGAGTGCATATTCAGATGTTAAATTTTCATCGACTTCATGAATTTTTTTGATGGTCTTGGTACGTTTGTTGTTGGTTGAAGAGAGTTCGTCTTTAAAAGCTTCTGTGGAGAATAAATCTAGTGGTAGTATGTCGTTGATGTCATTTAGAATGTCTTTTATTGCTTTTTTCTGTTCTGACATGATGGATTTTGATTTAGTATAAGCGTTGGCCAGCTCGTGTTCTAAAAAAGATTCTTCTATGTAGGCATCGGATAAGCTTGCATCTTCCAGAATGCCAGTAATACTCGTGAGAAATGCGATTTTTGTGTCGATCAAATCAATCCACTGGTCAGCGATCCCGGCTTGATCCTCATAGAATGCCTTTATGTTGTCGGCACCTTTGCCGGAAAACTCACTGTCATCTAAATCAGCTACGGCTTTAAAAGCCTTTTTTAGATCGACCATCTGACTTCTTAATTCCTTGTATTCTTTTGCGCGTCTATCTGCTTCTGAAAGCAGTGATTTAGCTTCAAATACTTTCATGTTCATGTCCCTTCTTTTGGAATTTAACATCAAAATTTTATCATGAGGAAAAGAAGAATAATTGAAAAGTCTTTGTATTAAAAGAAAATGATTCATTTGATCTGTGTCTTTATTCCTGTTGTGTAAAACAAAAAAGTCCCGACTCATTAGAGAGGGACTTTATATAATTTAATTTTCATTTCCTTATTCCAAGAAAGCGCTCAGGTGGAAAGTTTGACAAGGGCGGTTACCGTTTTTGAAAGTAGTTTTAGATTATGAGTATACTGATAAACAAAGAAATATTTTCAAAATGAATCAAACCAAAGTGTTGGATATTCTGAAAAAAGTTACCTTCTGTCAAATAATAAGGTAGCTATGGAAGTTTTTTCTGATATAATACAAATGTTGAATAAATCTAGGCGGACTTCACTCTAATAATTAACTTTTAGGAGTGATGTCATGAAGAAAGAAAATTGTGAATGCAAGGCAACAGAACAGGGAAAATTCGGAAGAGTGAAAACGATCGGTACATGGACCTACCGCATCGTAGCAGGATTCAAGACATTGAGTTGGCTTTACGGTTGGATAGTTGGTACTGTCTTGCCGTTTTTTCACCATCTGAATTGACTCTGTTCGCAGCAATAATTAAGAGTTAAAAAGAAGTGAGGCTATTCGTAAATACCGGATGCAGCAACGCCCCCAATTTGTTTGTTGTATTGATTGTTCAACTGAAGTTCCGCTAACCGGGAGAATAATCCTCGCTTTATTATATTGCTGTCTCTCACTTTTTTATACCCGATATTTAAATAATAAAACAAAAAGAACCGGGCCCCCACCCGGTTCTTTTTGTAAAACGCTCTAATAATTAACAAATAGTCAATCGTGACCTTTTGGACCTTGACAGAGTACGTTTAACAAAACAAAAATGTTCTCGGTTAAACGATTTCTTATGGTTCAATTTTCTTGTACGCAATTAACTTTGCCTTAGCAAATCCAACTCGTACTCTGTACGATATAAATTTTATATCCTTTTGAAATCAAAGTCAACATAATATACATACAATATATATAAACTATATATAAGCTATATATAAGCTATATATAAATCAGACATCACCTATAGATGTTGTTTGTGTGCTAGGTCCATGACATTTGTGGTAACATTTTGGTAACAAAAACATAAAAAAATAGTTTTAATGCTCATTTTTCAACATACCGAAAAGGCTTATATATCAACGATTTGTAGCGTTTTTAAAACATAACCATACCAAGGTAATAGACTCCCACCGTCTCCATACATACTGACAATAAAGCAGAACCTCTAGAGGTTCTGCTTTATTTTTTCTCCAAATCACAGGCACCAAAAAGTGCGTACTTCCATTTCAATCCCAGCTGTTTCATACTGGTTGCAGAGCAGATGTTTCACCAATCAGATTTCTGTCAATAAATAAGAGGAATCAAAAACGGAGGGATGAAGAATGAAGCTGAATTTACAAGGAAAAACCGCACTGGTTACCGGCTCGACATCTGGGATCGGAAAAGCTATTGCCTCTTCGTTAGCTGAAGAAGGGGCGGCAGTGATTATTAACGGACGCCGGGAAGAGAAAGTGAATCAGACGATAGATGAATTGAAAACACAACATGCTGAAGCGGTCCTGTATCCGGCTGCATTTGATTTGGGAACAGAAGAAGGCTGCAATGAGCTGTTTCAGGCATATCCGCACGTTGATATTTTGATCAACAATTTAGGGATTTTCGAACCGGCGGAGTATTTTGATATTCCGGATGATGAATGGTTTCGTTTTTTTGAAGTGAATATTATGAGCGGTGTAAGGCTGACACGCAAGTATTTGCATAACATGATCGAGAAAAAAGAAGGACGTGTGATTTTCATTGCCAGTGAAGCGGCGATTATGCCGTCACAGGAGATGGCTCATTACAGTGCGACAAAAACGATGCAGCTGTCCATTTCCCGCAGTTTGGCGGAGCTGGCAACCGGCACGAATGTCACAGTCAACACCGTCATGCCGGGCTCTACCTTAACAGAGGGTGTGGAAACCATGCTGAACTCGCTGTATCCTGATGAAAACCTGACTGTTCAAGAAGCTGAGGCGCGTTTTATGAAAGAAAACCGGCCGACATCTATTATTCAAAGACTGATCCGTCCGGAAGAAATCGCCCACTTCGTGACATTTTTAAGCAGCCCGCTTTCCTCCGCAATCAATGGTGCAGCGCTTCGGGCGGACGGCGGTTTGGTCCGCAGTGTCTTTTAAACCTCTCCCAATTGGAGAGGTTTTTTTATATATTGTTGATTTCCATAAATTGCTGTCGTATAATTTTGGTACTGAAACAGTTTTTGTAGTACCGAAAGCGGGGGATTGATATGGATAAAAGAATTCTGGCGGAAACCATCCGGCTAATTAAACAGAAAGGATTTTCATTTACGATGAATGATTTGGCGGCAGCGCTGGGAACAAGCAAGCGGACGCTCTATGCATATTATTCATCTAAAGATCAGCTTGTTGAGGCGGTTGTCGAACAATTTATAGCTGAAATGAAGCAAATGGAAAGAGACATCTATGAAAATGAACGTTTAAATGTGCTTGAAAAGGTGAAAAAAATGCTGATCAGCCTTCCGCAGGGGATGGAACTGCTGAACATGGGATTATTAAATGAACTCAAGAAATACCATTACGATGCGTGGCTTACATTAGATACCTTTATTAAGGAAGAATGGGCGATCGTCCTAGCATTATTAAACGAGTGCAAACAGCAAAAGAAAATCAGAAACATCAATCCGGACCTGTTTGTTCACATGTATCTAGGGAGCATCAACCAAGTGTATGACCCTGAATATCCGCTGAAACATCAGTTCACGACAGGAGATGTTCTTGAATCAATTGTAGATGTTTTATTTAACGGTATAACAGCTGATGAGGAGGCTGATGCGACGTGAATTGGGTGTTTCTATGCTTGGCGATTTTGTTTGAGGTTGCCGGGACGGTCAGCATGAAGCTATCGTCCGGTTTTACAAAACTTATTCCCAGTGTGCTGTTGATTTTCTTTTATGGAGGGAGTCTTTTCTTTCTGACGCTTACGCTAAAATCAATAGATGTATCTGTTGCATATGCTGTATGGTCAGGGATGGGAATCGTCCTGATTACAGTCGTTGGTTTTTTGTTTTTTCAAGAACATGTTAGTGTCATGAAAGTCATTTCAATTGGATTGATTATTGCCGGTGTTGTGTCTTTAAACCTAATCGAGCAGGCTGGGGTGTCTGAGCCGGTACATAAAAGCGGGCAGTACAAATGAGATATATGAAATTGTTTTTCCTCGTGACTGATATCGGCTTTATCTTGTACTGGCTGTCAGCCGGGTTTTCGCTCATACCGGAAAACTGGGCCTTTAAACATCATGACCATCCGTTTATGATCGCCTGGAACTGGTCTTTTTTTCCGCTGGATATCCTGATCTCTGTGACAGGGTTGTACAGCTTGTACTTACAGCGGGTGAATCGAGCTGAGTGGAAGCTGATGGCGCTGATTTCTCTTGTGCTGACCTGTTGTTCAGGTCTGCAGGCGATATCATTCTGGACATTCAGCCGGGATTTTGATCTTGTGTGGTGGCTATTTAATGGGTATCTATTGATTTACCCTTTATTTTTTATCCACCTGCTCTTAAAGGAAAGCAGAAGGACAAAGCAGTCCTGACAGGTGCCGCTTTTATGATATTGCGAATAAACTGATGTCATGCAAGCAGAGACGGTCTAAGTCTCTGTTTTTTTATCGGGCGCACCAATTGAGAAGGTAACGCGTTTTTGGGCATACTAAAGCGAAGAAAAGGGAAGAGTTCTACACATTCATTGAAAAGGATTTTGTCAAATGAACAAAACTGCTGAGAACAATCAAAGAATTATGCCTATCGTGAAGGATGCCTTTCGCATTCATGCGAATCCATTTCCTTGGAAAAAGGCTATCGGATCAGGTTTCGCTTCAGGGTTTCCTGTGCTGGTCGGCGCATTAGCGGGTCACACGGATTACGGACTAACTGCAAGTATCGGAGGCTTTGTTTATTTATATGCGGGCGGTGAATCTTACAAAAAGCGCGCTTTGAAGCTGCTCTTGGTTTCCTTTGGGATCGCCCTCTCATTTGGATTAGGAACGCTTTTGTCCGGGACGCTTTGGATAATGGCGGCTGTTTTGGGGCTGGTCGGTGCAGCGGCGATGTTTATTTTTAGCGCGCTCGGCATTCAAGGCCCTGCGCCGATGTTTTTTGTCCTTGCCTTTTTAGTCAGTTCCGGTATGCCGGCCGATCCTTCACAAGCGTTGTTCAGAGCGGGACTGACGTTTCTCGGAGGCATTTTCGCCATGGGCATCGCGCTAATCGGCTGGTTATGGAACAAGCATGGACCGGAGGGAGCGGTGCTGCAAAAAACATATGATCAGCTGGCTGCATGTCTTTCAGCCGTCGGAACGCCAGGTTTTCATCATGCGCAGCATCAGACGGTGCTCATGCTCAGAACAGCCCGCCAAACCGTTCTGGGGAAAGGGAACGGACGGAAAAAATCACAGCATGATGAACGGTTTTTCCGCCTGCTTGAAAAAGCTGACGACATATTCCTTGCCATTATTCATTTTTCAGCTGAAACGCCGGATGGAGAGACCGCGCAGATTGAAAAGGCACTTCGTCAAACCGGAGATATGCTTGCACATGCACGGGTTTTCAATACGTTTCAGATTAATGAAAATGAATCTGAGCCAAAGCGAAAGCTGTTTGAAGAAATCAACGAGGTTTTGCATATCGCTTCAGGACGTTTGGAAAAGCAGCTTGATGGGGAACCGAGCCGCCTGCCATCCTCTTTTTACTTTTTGAGAAATGCCTTTGACTGGAAGTCTCCGGTTTTGATTAGAGCGTTAAAGTACGGAATTGTTCTGTTTGCCGCCGATATGTTTGCCCTCGTATTCGGCTTTGCACGCTCCTATTGGATTCCGCTTTCGGCAGCAGCGGTCATGCTTGGCACTACTGTTGTTTTTACGCTTCACAGGGCTATTCAGCGTTCGGCCGGAACGGTGATCGGTGTTATGCTGGCAGGCGCAATCTTGTTTTTTAAGCCGGGCGGTGTTTATATTGCGTTTTGTATTGCAGCGCTGCAATGTCTTCTTGAGATGCTGATTGTCCGCAATTATGCGCTGGCTGTTCCCTTTTTAACCGCAAATGCGCTTGTTATCACAGAAAGTATGCATGGCGGCGCGGACACCGGTTATTTTATGATAGCGAGGCTGACGGACGTAGCTGTCGGCAGCGTGATCGGGCTATTGGGAACAATGCTTTTGTGGCGGCGGTTTTCAACGAAGCGTCTGCCTGAACTGATGAGGAACGTCATCCGGCTGGAAGGGCAGTTTATGGAGAAACTGTTAACCGGGCAGAAAGCTGACGAACATAAATTAAGGGTGAGCCTCGTCAGGCTTCGGGATGCGTATGACAAGGCGCTTGGGGAGTTTCCTCATGCGAATGCGGATGCACTCTGGCCTGCTATTTCCGGTGCTCAGCACTTAGGGTATTATTTGCTCTCAGCCCAAGCTCACCGCCGTCTGCCTTCTCCGTTTTCTGATGAAGAAATCAACCAGCTGCGGACGTTTTTTGAACAGGTTGAGCAATCCTTTAACGTGAAAAGAATGCCGGCGGATATTCAAGTGCCGCATGTCCCTCATTATCCTCGGATCAGTAAAGAATTATCCGCGCTGTATTCCGGCTTGAGAACAGCTTTTGAAAAGTAAGCTGTTTGGGAAAGGGAAATAAATCTTTAATTCGAGATATTTTACTTGAAAGTAAATTTCTTTGTCTCTATAATAAAGTCTAAGAGAGACAGAATAATCATTATGCATCTGTATGATAATAATTGATGTGTGATTTTTAAAAACGAAAGGACTGGTAAAAATGGCAAAAGTATTATATATCACTGCTCATCCGCATGACGAAGCAACTTCGTACAGTATGGCAACAGGTAAAGCATTTATCGAATCTTACAAAGAAGCGAATCCAAATGATGAAGTTGTACATATCGATTTGTACAAAGAAAACATCCCGCACATTGACGCAGATGTATTCAGCGGATGGGGAAAGCTTCAGTCAGGTACAGGCTTTGAAGAGCTTTCTGAAAACGAAAAAGCGAAAGTAGGCCGTTTGGGAGAGCTTAGCGATCAATTTGCATCAGCTGATAAGTACGTATTTGTCACTCCTTTATGGAACTTCTCATTCCCGCCAGTGATGAAAGCGTATCTTGATTCTGTTGCCGTTGCAGGAAAGTCATTCAAATACACAGAACAAGGTCCTGTCGGCTTGTTGACTGATAAAAAAGCAATCCATATCCAAGCGCGCGGCGGCTATTATTCAGAAGGTCCCGCGGCTGAGATGGAAATGGGACACCGCTACATCGGCATCATGATGAACTTCTTCGGCGTACCATCATTCGATGGCATTTTCGTAGAGGGACATAATGCGGAGCCAGATAAAGCACAGCAAATCAAAGAAGACGCGGCCGCGCGTGCGAAAGAAGCAGGAAAAACATTCTAATGAAATAGCCTCCCCTTATTTGGGGAGGCTTTTGTTTATTGCTCCAGCATAATGGTTCGTTTCTCTTTACTGCTTTTCATCGCGGCTTCAATGATGCGGATGACATCAATACCTTCCTCAGCAGTGACTGGCAGCGCAGCACCTTCTCGTATGCTTTCCGCTATTTTTTGGTAATAAGTGAGATAGGAGCCATTTACTGATGGAACGGTTTCTGTTTTTTTATCGGAGCCATGAACGGTTGTAAGCTGTCCGTAAAACTCCGAATCATCCGCGCCCCAGCTGTCACCCTCTGGTTTTCTTCCCGCTCTGAGTGCGTCTTCCTGCCCGTCGATTCCGTATTTGATAAAGCTGGAACTTTTTCCATGGATTTGATAACGGGGACCGTTTGCAGGAACAATTGATCCTCCGTATAGAATGGCTTGAAGCTTGCCGTAATCCAGGATTAAATGAAAATAGTCAACCGTTTCGGCATTTTCCCGCTGAGCCATTACGTTTGCAGTCACGGCTTTAGGCATCCCAAACAAATGCAGGGTTTGGTCTATAATGTGGGAGCCGAGATCATACAGCGTACCAGTGGCAACGCCTTCTTTTTCCCGCCACCGCGCTTGAACTTCAGGTCTGTACCGGTCATAGGAGACTTGATATGTATTGATATCTTCAAGAGATCCCTCAGAGATCAGCTTTTTAATCGTTAAAAAGTCGTTATCCCAGCGCCGATTATGATATACGCTTAACAATACGCCTTTTTCATCAGCGGCTTTCTTTAATTTCTCCCCTTCTGCGGCCGTCGCTGTCATCGGTTTTTCCAACACGACGTGTTTTCCCGCTTGTATGCACGCCATAGCATGCTCGTAATGAAGGCCGCTCGGTGTGGTGACAATGACGAGCTCAATGGAGGGGTCATTTGTGATTTCCTCAAGCTCATGCACAACTTCAGCATCAGGAAAATCCCGTTTCACTTCTTCCGTCCGTGATGTCATGATTTTGCTGATGTGATACTCATTTAGAACAGCCAGCAGCGGCCCGTGAAAAACAGAACCGGACAATCCGTATCCTAATATTCCAACCTTGATCGTATCCACTTTTTTTTCTCCCCTTTAAAAGCGTTATCAACAGAAGTATATACCCTCCTGATGAAATGGTAAAACCTAACTGATTCAATTTTTGCGTCGGCATGCTTAGACAACCGTTTGGACAATCAGTATAATGGGAATTAATATCATGAAACAGAGGTGTACGCATGGAAAAGCATAACGAACATAAAACATTAAACCATAAAAGCTCGAAAGAAAAAGATCAGATTACAAACCGGCTGAAGCGGATTGAGGGTCAAGTCAGAGGCATTCAAAACATGGTGGAAAACGATAGATATTGTGTAGATATTCTTGTGCAGATTTCAGCTGTTCAAGCGGCAATGAAAAATGTGGCGCTTCATTTGCTTGAGGATCATGCCCATCACTGTGTAGCGGATGCTATCAAAAGCGGAGACGGGGAACAAGCCATTTCTGAGCTTTTGGATGTATTTAAAAAGTTCACAAAATCATAAAGCGTTTTTTATTGTAATACCCTACGGGGGTATGGTAGTATGAAAACAGAAAGAATAAACAGGAGGAATTCATATGGAACAAAAAACATTGCAAGTTGAAGGAATGTCCTGTCAGCACTGTGTCAAAGCAGTGGAGACGAGCGTAGGAGAACTGGACGGCGTCAGTGCTGTTCATGTTAATTTGGAAGCGGGAAAAGTCGATGTTTCGTTTGATGCTGACAAAGTATCAGTCAAAGACATTGCGGATGCGATAGAAGATCAGGGCTATGATGTAGCCGATTGATTCAAGATATCGCGCCTTTTGGAGGTGCGATATTTCTTTCATTTTTACATACCCCCCGGGTGTATATAAAGGAGTGAGTTTATTGAGTGAACAAAAGGAAGTCGCGATGCAGGTCTCTGGTATGACCTGTGCGGCATGTGCTTCCAGAATTGAAAAAGGCCTGAAGCGGATGCCCGGTGTCACAGATGCCAATGTCAATCTGGCAATGGAAACTTCAAATGTAATCTACGATCCTGCTGAAACAGGGGCTGCAGCAATTCAGGAAAAAATAGAGAAGCTGGGCTATCACGTCGTTACAGAAAAGGCTGAATTCGATATAGAAGGCATGACCTGTGCGGCCTGCGCCAATCGGATTGAAAAGCGGCTTAACAAAATAGAAGGCGTCGCAAACGCCCCTGTAAACTTCGCTTTAGAAACAGTTACAGTCGAATACAATCCAAAAGAAGCGTCTGTCAGCGATCTGAAAGCAGCGGTAGATAAGCTTGGATATAAGCTAAAGCTGAAGGATGATCAGGACAGTGAAGCAGCTGCCGCTAAAAAGAAAGAAGAACGGAAGCAAACGGCGAGACTGATCTTTTCAGCAGTCCTGTCGTTCCCATTGCTTTGGGCGATGGTGAGCCATTTTACATTTACATCATTCATTTGGGTGCCGGACATATTCCTCAATCCGTGGATGCAGTTTGCGCTGGCGACACCAGTCCAGTTTCTGATCGGCTGGCCGTTTTATGCGGGTGCGTATAAGGCGCTCAGAAACAAAAGCGCCAATATGGATGTATTGGTCGCGCTCGGAACGACTGCTGCTTACGCCTATAGTCTATATCTTACTTTTCAAAGCCTTGGTTCCCACGGACATACAGACGGCCTTTACTATGAAACAAGTGCGATTTTGCTGACGCTGATTTTATTAGGTAAGTTGTTTGAAACAAAAGCAAAGGGCCGTTCCTCGGATGCGATTAAAAAGCTGATGAAGCTTCAAGCGAAAACAGCGACTGTCGTAAGAGATGGAAAGGAGCAAATCGTCCCGATCGCCGAAGTGCTCGTTAATGACATTGTTTACGTCAAACCTGGCGAACGAATTCCTGTCGACGGAGAAGTGATTGAAGGCCGCTCGGCGGTTGACGAATCGATGATTACAGGAGAAAGTCTTCCTGTTGATAAAAATCCTGGCGACAGTGTGACAGGTTCAACCGTTAACGCAAACGGCTTCCTGAAAATTAAAGCTGTCAACGTCGGAAAGGACACTGCCCTTTCTCATATCATCAAAATTGTTGAGGAAGCACAAGGGTCAAAAGCGCCGATCCAGCGTCTCGCTGACCAGATTTCAGGCATTTTTGTGCCGATTGTATTGGGGATTGCCGTTCTCACATTTCTCATTTGGTATCTTTGGGCGGCTCCTGGCGATTTTGCTGAAGCGATCAGCAAGTTCATTGCGGTTCTTGTCATTGCTTGTCCTTGCGCGCTCGGTCTTGCCACTCCGACGAGCATAATGGCTGGATCTGGACGCGCTGCTGAATTCGGCATTTTATTTAAAGGCGGCGAGCATTTAGAAAAAACACATCGTCTCGATACCATTGTTCTTGATAAAACCGGAACCGTGACAAACGGGAAGCCGCGTCTGACGAATGCCATTCCATTCGGACGTTTTGATGAAACGGATTTGCTTCAATTTGCAGCGGCAGCGGAAACGGGATCGGAGCATCCGCTCGGCGAAGCAATTGTGGCTGGCGTGAAAGAAAAAGGGCTAGAGATACCGAAGCTAACCCGTTTTGAAGCGAAGGTCGGCGCAGGCATTTTGGCTGAAGCCGGAGGAAAAAGCATTCTCGTCGGCACAAGAAAGCTAATGGAGAGCGAACAGGTTGATCATGGTGCTCTTCTCGCCCAAATGGAAGAGCTTGAGGCCGAAGGGAAAACAGCTATGCTTGTATCCATTGATGGGGAGGCAGCGGGGCTAGTAGCGGTTGCAGATACGATAAAAGACACGTCGCAGAAGGCTGTTGCCCGTCTGAAAGAGTTGGGGCTTGATGTCATCATGATGACAGGAGACAATCGCAGAACCGCAGAAGCCATCGCGAAGGAAGCGGGAATTACGAGTGTCATTGCGGAAGTCCTTCCTGAACAAAAGGCGGCAGAAATTGCCCGCCTGCAAAAAGAAGGCCGCCAAACAGCCATGGTAGGCGACGGAATTAACGATGCGCCGGCGCTCGCCACAGCCGATATCGGCATGGCGATTGGAACAGGCACGGATGTTGCCATGGAAACAGCTGACATTACGCTGATTCGCGGCGATCTAAACAGCATTGCCGACGCCATTCGCATGAGCAGACTGACAATGAAAAACATTAAACAAAACTTATTCTGGGCGCTTGGCTATAACAGCCTCGGCATCCCAATCGCAGCGCTAGGATTTTTAGCACCATGGATAGCGGGAGCAGCAATGGCATTCAGTTCCGTTTCCGTAGTTCTGAACGCTCTTCGTCTGCAGAAAGTAAAATGAAAAACCGGCGATATGCCGGTTTTTGTTTTTCATTGACACTTTCTTGGAAAACAACATATAATAGGTGTAACTATTATATGAGTATATGCTCATATATGTATAAAAAATCAATGCTCATTGATACGCTTTGAAGAGGGAACCCTAAATCGGAAGGTAAGGTGAGACTAGTGAAACAGGAATACGTTCTGGACGGTTTGGATTGCAGCAATTGTGCCCAAAAAATCGAAAATGGAGTCAAAGGCATAAAAGGAATTGACGGATGCGCGGTAAATTTTGCGGCAAGCACCTTAACTGTCTCGGCCGATGGGAAAGAAGAGCAATGGGTCACAAATAAAATAGAGAAAAAAGTGAAATCAATCGATCCGCATGTAACGGTTCGCCAAAAGCATAAAAAGAAATCAGCGGATGACGGCTATCGTAATCGAATGGTCAATATGCTGATCAGAATGGCGGCGGCTGTCATTCTCGGCGCAGCGGCATATTTGGTTCATTCAGGCACCATTGAATTTTGCCTATTTCTCGCTGCTTATTTGATCATTGGCGGTGACATTGTCATCCGCGCAGTCAAAAACATCATCCGCGGTCAGGTGTTTGACGAACATTTCTTGATGGCCCTTGCCACAATTGGTGCTTTTCTGATTCAGCAATATCCTGAGGGAGTCGCCGTTATGCTGTTTTATCAAATCGGTGAGCTTTTTCAAGGAGCCGCAGTCAGCCGGTCCAGAAAATCAATTAGTGCCTTAATGGATATACGGCCTGATTACGCCAATGTGAAAACAAAGAACGGCATCGAACAGGTTTCTCCGGAGGATGTTCAGACAGGAGATATCATTGTGGTTAATCCGGGAGAAAGCATACCCCTGGACGGTAAGGTCGTGCAAGGGTCAGCGATGGTTGATACATCTGCGTTGACAGGTGAGTCCGTTCCGAGAAAAGCTGCGGAAGGACAAGAGGTCATGTCAGGCTTTATCAATCAAAACGGCGTTCTGCATATTGAAGTCACAAAGGGCTATCATGACTCAGCAGTATCAAAAATATTAGACCTGGTTCAGAATGCGAGCAGCCGCAAAGCCCGGACAGAAAACTTTATCACGAAGTTTGCTAAGTATTATACACCTGCTGTTGTCATTATCGCGGTATTGCTGGCTTTTGTTCCGCCGCTTGTTGTTTCTGGCGCCGCTCTTTCCGATTGGGTATACCGCGCGCTTATCTTTTTAGTGATTTCTTGTCCTTGTGCGCTAGTTGTCTCTATTCCGCTCGGTTTCTTCGGAGGAATCGGAGCGGCCTCGAAGGCTGGAGTGCTTGTAAAGGGAAGCAATTATTTAGAAGCCTTGAATCAAGTCAAATACGCGGTGTTTGATAAAACGGGAACATTAACTAAAGGCAGCTTTGAAGTGACAGAAATTAAGCCTTCGGAAGGATTTACAAAGGACAGCTTACTTGAAGCGGCGGCATACGCTGAGCTTCATTCACAGCATCCGATTGCCGAATCTGTGCGTAAAGCTTATGGAAAAATGCTTTCCCCTGACGCCATAGAATCATATGAGGAAATATCCGGCCACGGCATTTTTGCAAAGGTAAATGGAACTGAGATCCTTGCCGGGAATAAAAAGCTCATGGAAAGAGAACAAATTGAGGATGTCCCGGATGAAAAAGCCGGAACAATCGTACACGTTGCCGTTGGTCAACGATATGCCGGAGCAATCATCATAGCGGATGAAGTAAAGGAAGATGCAGCACAAGCGGTTGCTGATCTGAAGTCGCTTGGGATCAAACAGACAGCTATGCTGACGGGTGATTCGAAACAAACGGGGGAAGCCGTCGGAAAACAGCTTGGCATCGATGAGGTATATGCAGAGCTGCTCCCGCAGGATAAAGTCGCGCAGGTCGAAGCATTGGAAGCCAAGCTTTTACCTAATGAAAAACTCATTTTTGTCGGTGACGGCATCAATGATACACCAGTGCTTGCCCGCGCAGATATAGGGGCCGCGATGGGAGGCCTTGGCTCAGACGCCGCGGTAGAAGCCGCAGACATCGTGCTGATGACAGATCAGCCGTCAAAAATTGCGGAAGCGATTCGGATCGCGAAACGGACACGGCGTATCGTGTGGCAAAACATCGGCTTTGCTTTAGGCGTAAAAGCGATCTTCCTCATTCTTGGTGCATTTGGAATTGCGACTATGTGGGAAGCGGTTTTCTCTGATGTCGGCGTTACGCTGCTGGCTGTTGCAAACGCCATGCGTGTCATGCGTCTTAAAAACAAATAAATTGTCGGAGAGAATTCATTTTTTCGGGGTTTTCTTATCTGTGCTTGTCTTGTTAAAATAAAGAAGTGGGTCAATTGCGATCCGCTTCTTTTTTAATTTTAAAACGATGAGGTGTCGGAGTGAAAAAGAAACAGCAGTCTTCTGCGAAATTCGCGGTCATCCTTACGGTTGTGGTCGTTGTATTGCTAGCAGCCATTGTCATCATTAATAACAAAACGGAACAAGGCGATGAAGCGGTTTCCGGACAGCCGTCTATTAAAGGCCAGCCTGTGCTTGGCAAGGACGATGCACCGGTAACTGTAGTAGAATTCGGAGATTACAAATGTCCGTCTTGCAAGGTGTTTAACAGTGACATCTTTCCAAAAATACAAAAAGACTTTATTGATAAGGGCGATGTGAAATTTTCTTTCGTGAACGTCATGTTCCATGGAAAAGGTTCAAGATTAGCGGCTCTTGCATCAGAAGAAGTATGGAAGGAAGACCCTGACTCTTTCTGGGATTTCCATGAAAAGCTGTTCGAAAAACAGCCGGATACAGAACAGGAATGGGTAACCCCGGGCGTTCTCGGTGATCTTGCTAAAAGCACCACAAAGATAAAACCTGAGACGCTCAAGAAAAATCTTGATAAGGAAACATTCGCTTCTCAAGTGGAAAAGGATTCTGACCTTAATCAAAAAATGAACATAAATGCAACACCGACGATTTACGTCAATGATAAAGTGATCAAAAATTTTGCGGATTATGATGAAATCAAAGAAACGATAGAAAAAGAGCTGAAAGGGAAGTAACGATATGAAAAATAGAATCGTATTTTTATATGCTTCCTGGGTTGTGGCTCTTGTCGCTATGCTGGGCAGCCTGTATTTTAGTGAAATCAGAAAGTTCATTCCATGTGAACTGTGCTGGTACCAGCGTATCCTCATGTATCCGCTCGTCCTGATTTTAGGCATTGCCACCTTTCAAGGGGACACACGCGTGAAAAAATATGTGCTTCCGATGGCGATGATCGGGGCATTTATTTCGATTATGCATTACTTAGAGCAAAAAGTGCCCGGCTTTAGCGGCATTAAGCCGTGTGTAAGCGGTGTGCCGTGTTCAGGCCAATATATTAACTGGTTTGGTTTTATAACCATTCCATTCCTGGCCTTGATTGCTTTTATCCTGATTATCGTTTTTATGTGCCTGCTGAAGGGCGAAAAATCTGAATAACCCAAAAGCGCCTCGTATGCCGGGGCGCTTTTTAATTTCGCAAAACTCATGTCCATCAGCAATAGACGTATTCCCTCTAAATTTATCTTTTTTTCTCATAAAAATGTTATTGATTTTACGCTTGAGCGATTATAAAATCTAGAGGTCGTCAGAAAATTTAACAAACATAAAGGGAGTCATCAGAATGGCTTGGGAGCTGCTCAGTGTGATTGGAATCATTGCGTTTGCAGTCAGCGGCGCAATTGTTGCGATGGAAGAGGAATACGATATTTTAGGAGTTTATATATTAGGGATCGTCACAGCTTTTGGAGGAGGAGCGATCCGCAATTTGCTGATTGGTGTTCCGGTGTCAGCACTATGGGAGCAGGGAGCGTACTTTCAAATCGCGCTTTTATCTATTACAATTGTGTTTCTGTTTCCGAAGCTGCTGCTGAAGCATTGGAATAAGTGGGGCAATTTGTCAGATGCGATCGGCCTCGCAGCCTTTGCTATCCAAGGCGCACTGTATGCCGTCAAAATGGGCCATCCGCTTAGTGCCGTGATTGTGGCTGCTGTGCTGACGGGAAGCGGGGGCGGAATCATCCGCGACCTTCTTGCCGGGCGCAAACCACTTGTGCTGAAGGCGGAAATTTACGCGGTCTGGGCGGCTCTCGGCGGATTAATCGTCGGATTGGGCTGGCTGGGGAACTCGGTAGGCTTATACGTTCTGTTTTTTGTGCTCGTTGTCTGCAGGGTTTGTTCCTATATGTTTAATTGGAAGCTGCCAAACCGTTCTTTTCGCTTAGATAATTAATAGCAAAAAAACCGATTTTGATGTGAAGTCGGTTTTTTTGCATATAAATAACCCAAACCTTGATTGATTTTGGGTAAATGTGATAAGATAAATTGTATTTGTCAGTTTTCATCATATATTTGATATATGTATCCAATTATATTTTACAGTATTTCATCTATGTTTGTCAACTATTTTCTGGAGGTGCCGTTCATGAATCAGAAGGATAAGGAATGGAAGGAAGAACAGTCAAGAATAGATGAGGTGCTGCAGGAACTCGGAAAAAAAGAGCGGTTTCTGGAAACGTCTGCGGGCGGGTTGAAGCATGATATCATCGGATTAAAAAAAAGCTTTTGGGAGGATGTGAAGGTTAATTTTGATGATGCCCATGAAGCGGTTGAAACGATGGCAAGCATTAAGCAGCAGGCAGAGCTGCTGTCTGATCGGGAACGGAATCATCGGCGCATGGCCCAGCAGCTCAAACGAATTCAACAATTAAAAAAATCGCCTTATTTCGGACGGATTGATTTTATTGAAAACGGCGAGGAGCAGGCAGAGCGAATTTATATCGGTTTAGCTTCCTGTTTGGATGAGAAGGAGGAACACTTTCTGATTTATGACTGGAGGGCGCCGATATCAAGTATGTACTACAATTATTCCCCAGGAAAAGCGGAGTACGAGGTGTCCGGTGAAACGATAGAAGGGGAAATGGTGCTGAAACGACAGTTTATGATCAAAAACGGCGATCTCAAGGCGATGTTTAATACCGATATGACGATTGGCGATGAAATGCTGCAAGAGGTATTAAGCCATCATTCCGATACCCAAATGAAAAACATCGTGTCTACGATTCAGAAAGAACAAAATCAGATTATCCGTAATGAAAAAAGCAAATTCTTGATCGTGCAGGGAGCGGCTGGGAGCGGAAAAACATCTGCAGCGCTTCAGCGTGTCGCTTATTTGTTATACAGGCACCGCGGCGTCATTGATGCCGGACAAATCGTTTTGTTTTCTCCTAACTTCTTATTTAACAGCTATGTCTCCTCTGTTTTGCCGGAGTTAGGAGAAGAGAATATGGAGCAGGCGACGTTTCAGGAATATATCGAGCATCGGCTTGGCCGCAGGTTTCAATGTGAAAGCCCTTTTGACCAGCTTGAATATTGCCTGACTGAAACAAAGGAAGGCGATTTTCCAACAAGGCTTGCGGGTATCACATGGAAGGCGGGTTTATCTTTTCAGCAATTCATTGATGAATACGTCACAAGGCTGTCCTCTGAAGGGATGATTTTTAAAAATATTGTTTTCCGCGGCCAAAAGCTGATTACAAAGGAACAGATTCAATCCTATTTTTACTCATTGGATCAAAATCACTCGATCCCGAACCGGATGGAACAAACCGCGAAGTGGCTGCTGAGTGAGCTAAACAAGCTTGAGAAAAAGGAGCGGCGAAAGGATTGGGTCGTTCATGAAGCTGAGCTGCTCGACAAAGAGGACTACTTGGACGTGTACAAGAAACTGCAGGAAAGGAAACGGTTCAGCGAGAGTACGTTTAACGATTATCAAAGAGAGCAGCAGCTGCTTGCCGCCATCATTGTGAAAAAAGCTTTCAAACCGCTCAAACAAGCGGTCAGACTCCTGGCATTTCTTGATGTGAACCAGCTGTATCTGCAATTGTTTTCCGGATGGGAAGGGGAATCCCAGCATGAGAAGACGGCAGCGATAGGAGAGCTGACCCGTTCGGCATTTACGGAAAATAAATTGCTCTATGAGGACGCGGCACCGTTTCTTTATATGCAGGATCTGATTGAGGGCAGAAAGAAAAATACGAAAATCAAACACCTATTTATTGACGAAGCCCAGGACTATTCACCGCTGCAGATGGCTTACATGAGAAGCATTTTTCCGGCTGCCAGCATGACAGTGCTTGGTGATATCAATCAGTCTATTTACGCTCATGCCATACACGGGGATCAGCGTATGGATGCGTGCTTTGAAGATGAGCCTGCTGAGTATGTTCGTTTAAAGAGAACGTACAGATCGACAAGGCAGATTGTCGAGTTTACAAAAGCGATGCTTCAAGATGGGGCGGATATTGAGCCGTTTAACAGAAACGGGGAAATGCCGATCGTGGTCAAAACTGAAGGGCATGAGAGCCTTTGCCAAAAGCTCGCGCAAGAAATTGGATTGCTCAAGAAAAAAGGGCACGAAACAATAGCCGTCATTTGCAAGACTGCGCAGCAATGCATACAGGCGCACGCCCACATGAGTGAATATGCAGATGTTCGCCTGATTCATAAAGAAAATCAACCATTCCAAAAGGGTGTTTGCGTGATTCCCGTGTATTTAGCGAAGGGAATTGAATTTGACGCAGTACTTGTCTATGATGCATCTGAAGAACACTATCATACAGAGCACGACCGCAGGTTATTATATACTGCGTGCACCCGTGCAATGCACATGCTGGCGGTATTTTATACAGGTGAAGCCAGTCCGTTTGTAACCGCTGTGCCGCCTCACTTATATCAGATTGCTGAATGAAGAGAAGGGAGTCCTTCTCTTTTTTCTATTTATATGAAGCATAGCCGTTTTATCATTAGGATTCTTAATAGTTATCATCATGTAAATATATTTTACTTAAGCCTAGTATTCCGGTAAAGTTCAATTAGATGCAATTTTCGATCAGTTTATAACTTTGTGAGGTGGATACGTTGCAACTTCAGGTAATGAACAGTCCGTTTAATCAGGAGCAGGCAGAGCTCCTTAACCGCCTTCTGCCGACCTTGACCGAATCCCAGAAAATCTGGCTGAGCGGATATTTATCCGCGCAATCTGTTTCCGCCCAAGAAACTGCGGGTGCGCCGGCGGCAGCTGTGTCTGTGGAGGCACCAGCACCGGCCGTTTCAAAAGAAGTGACCGTTCTTTATGGTTCACAAACAGGAAACGCACAGGGGCTTGCAGAAAATGCCGGCAAGCAGCTTGAACAGAGCGGTTTTCAAGTGACCGTCTCATCCATGAGCGATTTTAAGCCGAATCAGCTGAAGAAGATAACCAATCTTTTAATCGTCGTCAGTACACACGGTGAAGGCGATCCGCCTGATAACGCGCTGTCGTTTCACGAATTTCTACATGGAAGACGGGCGCCTAAGCTTGAAGATCTGCGTTTTTCCGTTTTGGCGCTTGGTGATAGTTCGTACGAATTTTTCTGCCAGACAGGGAAAGAATTTGATCAGCGCTTAGAAGAACTCGGAGGGAAACGGATTTCTCCGCGCGTTGATTGCGATCTTGACTATGATGAACCGGCAGCCGAATGGCTTGAGGGTGTATTGAAGGGATTAAATGAAGCTGGGGGCGGAAGCGCCGCACCTGCGCCGGCGGCTGCGGCTCAAACCGGTGAGTCTTCGTATTCCAGAACAAACCCGTTTCGGGCTGAAGTGTTAGAAAATTTGAATTTAAACGGCAGAGGATCAAATAAAGAAACACGTCATGTGGAGCTGTCTCTTGAAGGAGCTGGCCTGACTTACGAGCCTGGTGACAGCCTCGGCGTCTATCCGGAAAACGATCCAGAGCTTGTCGAACTGCTCCTTAAGGAAATGAATTGGGACCCGGAAGAAATTGTGACGCTTAATAAGCAAGGTGATGTCCGTCCGCTGAAAGAAGCGCTGATTTCTCACTATGAGATTACCGTTCTCACAAAACCGCTTCTTGAACAAGCAGCCCAATTGACGGGAAGTGAGGAGCTTAGAGAGCTTTTAGCCCCGGGAAATGAGGAGAATGTAAAAGCTTATATTGAAGGACGCGATTTGCTTGATCTCGTCCGTGATTATGGCCCATTCAGTGTATCTGCGCAGCAATTCGTCTCGATTTTGAGAAAAATGCCTGCCCGCCTTTATTCGATTGCAAGCAGTTTATCCGCAAATCCGGATGAAGTGCATTTAACAATCGGCGCAGTCCGCTACGATGCGCACGGCCGTGAACGAAAAGGCGTCTGCTCAATTTTATGTGCGGAACGTCTGCAGCCGGGGGACACACTGCCTGTTTATGTACAGCACAACCAAAACTTTAAGCTTCCGAAAGATCCTGAAACACCAATTATCATGGTCGGCCCCGGGACAGGCGTCGCACCTTTCCGTTCCTTTATGCAGGAGCGTGAGGAGACGGGAGCGGAAGGAAAAGCATGGATGTTCTTTGGCGATCAGCACTTTGTCACGGATTTCCTTTACCAGACAGAGTGGCAGAATTGGCTCAAAGACGGTGTGCTGACAAAAATGGATGTGGCGTTCTCGCGTGATACGGAAGAAAAAGTATATGTGCAGCACCGCATGCTTGAACAGAGCGCAGAGTTGTTCGAATGGCTTCAAGAAGGAGCGGCTGTTTACATTTGCGGAGATGAAAAGCACATGGCGCATGACGTCCATAACACATTACTTGAGATTATCGAAAAAGAAGGCAATATGAGCCGCGAAGAAGCGGAAGCTTATCTTGCCGATATGCAGCAGCAAAAACGCTATCAGCGTGATGTATACTGATTTGACTTGAAAGGAGTTTTTCAACATGGTGACCAAAATCTTAAAAGCACCGGACGGCTCTCCAAGTGATGTTGAACGCATTAAAAGAGAAAGCGACTATTTGCGCGGCACACTGAAAGAAGTGATGCTCGATCGGATCAGTGCAGGAATTCCGGATGATGACAACCGCCTGATGAAGCACCACGGCAGTTATTTGCAGGATGACCGCGATCTCCGCAATGAACGCCAAAAGCAAAAGCTTGAACCGGCCTATCAGTTCATGCTGCGTGTGCGTATGCCAGGGGGCGTTTCAACGCCTGAGCAATGGCTTGTCATGGATGACCTTTCTCAGAAATACGGGAACGGCACATTAAAACTGACGACACGTGAAACGTTCCAAATGCACGGGATTTTGAAATGGAACATGAAGAAAACCATCCAGACGATCCACTCGGCGCTTTTGGATACGATCGCAGCCTGCGGAGACGTAAACCGTAACGTCATGTGCGCATCGAACCCTTATCAGTCTGAAATCCATTCAGAGGTCTACGAGTGGTCGAAGAAATTAAGTGATGATCTGCTGCCGCGGACGAGAGCCTATCATGAAATTTGGCTCGATGAGGAAAGAGTGGCCGGCACGCCGGAGGAAGAAGTCGAGCCAATGTACGGACCGCTCTATCTGCCGCGGAAGTTTAAAATCGGTATTGCCGTTCCGCCGTCTAATGATATTGACGTCTTTTCACAAGATCTTGGATTCATTGCGATAGTCGAAGATGGCAAGCTGATCGGTTTTAATGTGGCGATCGGCGGCGGTATGGGAATGACGCATGGTGACACAGCCACATATCCGCAATTAGCCAAGGTCATCGGATTCTGCCGGCCCGATCAAATGTATGACGTTGCTGAAAAAACGATTACGATTCAGCGTGATTACGGAAACCGTTCTGTCCGCAAAAATGCGCGGTTCAAATACACGGTTGACCGCCTCGGTTTAGATACTGTAAAAGAAGAATTGGAAAACCGTCTCGGCTGGAGCCTGGAAGCAGCGAAGCCATATCATTTCGATCATAACGGCGACCGCTACGGCTGGGTGGAAGGCATCGAGGATAAATGGCATTTCACGCTGTTTGTCGAAGGCGGCCGTATAACGGATTACGATGATTATAAGCTGATGACAGGCTTACGGGAAATCGCCAAAGTTCATACAGGCGAGTTCCGTCTGACAGCCAATCAAAACCTGATTATCGCAAACGTTTCAAGTGAGAAAAAAGATGAAATCAGTGCGTTAATCGAGCAATACGGACTAACTGACGGCAAGCATCATTCAGCACTCCGTCGCAGCTCAATGGCTTGCGTCGCTCTTCCAACCTGCGGATTGGCAATGGCGGAAGCAGAACGATATTTGCCAACCCTCTTAGATAAGGTTGAAGAGATTATTGACGAAAACGGCCTTCGTGATCAGGAAATCACCATTCGCATGACAGGCTGCCCGAACGGCTGTGCACGCCACGCACTCGGTGAGATTGGATTTATCGGAAAGGCGCCGGGCAAATATAATATGTATCTTGGCGCTGCGTTTGACGGAAGCCGTTTAAGCAAAATGTACCGTGAAAACATCGGTGAAGCAGACATTTTAAGCGAGCTTCGCGTCCTTCTTTCCCGCTATGCGAAAGAGCGTGAGGAAGGCGAGCATTTCGGTGACTTTGTTATCCGCGCCGGCATTATTAAAGCAACAACTGACGGTACGAATTTTCATGATTGAGAAAGAAAGACGAGAGACGGGGAATAGCTTCCTGTCTCTTTTTTTTGCAATTTGCTCTGATGCAAAAAAGTTCACTGTGAGCATATCATGAGAAAAATTACCCTAAAAAGGGTACTATAAAAGAAGACAAGTGTGGAGGAAACTCCTGCGAAACCACATATCGGATGCAAGGCCAGCCTGGCTCAGCGACTTTTAGACAAGACTCACCATGCACGAAAGACAACAGACGAAGGAGGTCATGCATTTGGACATATTTTTAGTTGTGCTTGTTTTATTAACGATTATTGCGATTTCTAATATCGTGAACCGATTTATTCCGTTTATTCCGGTGCCGCTGATTCAAGTGGCCCTTGGGATTCTTGCCGCCTCATTTCCACAGGGACTTCATTTTGAATTAAGCACCGAATTGTTTTTTGTTCTGTTTATTGCGCCTCTGCTATTTAATGATGGAAAGAGGACGCCGCGGGCGGAGCTTTGGAATTTAAGAGCTCCGATTTTATTGCTTGCCCTCGGCCTTGTGTTCGCGACTGTGATTGTAGGCGGCTATACGATTCACTGGATGATTCCTGATATTCCGCTGGCAGCGGCCTTTGGACTTGCGGCCATTCTTTCACCGACTGATGTCGTCGCTGTCAGCGCATTATCAGGAAGAGTGAAAATGCCAAAAGGGATTCTTCGCCTGCTTGAAGGTGAGGGGCTGATGAATGATGCGTCAGGTCTTGTAGCCTTTAAGTTTGCGATTGCGGCGGCAGTGACTGGTTCATTTTCACTAGCGCAAGCGGCTGTCAGCTTTGTCTTTATTTCTCTTGGGGGCTTGCTGTGCGGGGTAGTCATTTCATTTTTAATTATTCGTTTTCGCCTATTTCTCCGCCGCCTTGGCATGCAGGATGTCACGATGCATATGCTGATTCAAATTTTGACACCGTTTGTGATTTATTTGGCCGCTGAAGAAATCGGCGTTTCCGGCATTTTAGCTGTTGTGGCGGGAGGGATCACTCATGCGGTTGAACAGGATCGTCTGGAATCAACGATGATCAAGCTGCAAATCGTCTCCTCAAGTACGTGGAACATTATTTTATTTATTTTGAACGGCCTGGTCTTTGTTATTCTCGGCACGCAAATCCCTGATGTGATTTCTGTTATCTTTAACGATACCGCCATCAGCAACATGAAGGTGATTGGCTATATCCTAGTCATCACATTTACGTTAATGCTCCTCAGATTTCTGTGGGTGCTGTTCTTTTGGAACGGCAAATGGTTCTTTAATAAAGATCAAAACATCTATAAACCGGGTCTTCGTTCGACACTGTTAATTTCGATTTCCGGTGTGCGCGGAGCAGTAACGCTTGCGGGATCTTTCTCCATTCCGTATTTTCTGGAGGACGGTACGCCGTTTCCGGAAAGAAATCTGATTCTCTTTTTAGCAGCCGGCGTCATTTTATGCACGCTTGTCATTGCCACCGTAGTGCTGCCGGTTCTGACTGAAAAAGAAGAAGAGGACGAGGAACGAAACAAGAAGCTGCTGACGGCGAGACGCAAATTGATCAAAACAGCTCTTCAAACGATAAAAGAGGACATGAACGATACAAACAAAACGGCCTCTCTTGCGGTGATAGCTGAATACAATGAGAAAATGAAAAACCTTCGTTTTCAGCAGTATACCTCATCTAATCGTATCAAAAAGCATGAGCGAAAGGTCCGTGCGCAGGGGGTTAAAGCTGAGCAAGAGGCACTGATGAAAATGCTGGAGCGGGGAGACATCCCGGAAGAAACAGCAAATGTGCTGCAAGAACGATTTAACGAGTTGGAAATTTTGTATGCCAACCCGTTTAAGGTCGGCTTATCAAAAACAAGGCTCAAGAGGCTGATGTATTGGATTTTCTTCGGTGAACATAAAAAGCCGGAGATGTCGATATTAAATGAAGCGGGATTGATACGGGCAACAAGAGTAAAAACGGCAAAAGCAGCGATAGAATATTTGGAAAAACATAAGACGGAAGAACATAAGGAAGTGTTTTTATCTGTCATTACATTCTATAAACAGTTAATTTTTAGGCTGGAGAACAGCCATCATGAGTTAAAATCAAGCGCTCATTTTGAAAATCAAAAACTGGAAGTGAAGCTGAAGGCTGTGCAGGCGATCAGAAATGAAATTCAAACGCTGTTCGAGGAAAGAGAAATTTCCCGGGACATCTCCCATGAGCTTCGCCAATACATTAATGATGTCGAAGCCGCCATGCTTGAAGGCGGCGAATAAATGCAGCAAAAAAGCTGGTGCGTGAGAGCGCCAGCTTTTTTCTATATTAAGGGCGATGAAATTCGACAGTGCTGCCATCCCGGTCGAACCAGCCTCTGAAGGCCCAGTTAATCCAGCCGCCATCCCCTTTGTTTGTAAACGTTCCGTCTTCAAATACCCAAATGCCATACGTAATGCCGTCATAAACGGCTGAGCCATAAAATTGCACACCGTTCAAATGATCTTCATATTCCTGGCTTAAATTAAATACCATGACGTTATATTTTTGGCCGGACGCGTAGAAGGAAGACTCCATGAGATTCTTCACAAATCCATCCCGATTCTGTGCGGATTTGATGGCATCAGCGATCTGGTTGGCAATTCCAAGTACATCCAGGTTGACGTTTAAACCTACATCAGCGGCAGTTGTTCCGGCGGTTGTTGTCTGCGAGATCTTCGGAGCAGGATTTTCTTCAGCGGAAGCAAAGGACAAAGGGGCAATTGTCAAAGCGGCACCAAGAGCAAGTGTCATTGGGATACGAATACGTTTCAAGTTGTTTCCTCCTTTGTTTTCATTTGGTTACACTACACGCATACCCGGCTCCATGTATTTGTAATCTCAATATTGTTAAAATAGGAAAAAAATAGTACATTGTTTTACCTTGGCTATGAAAAAAGAAGCAAAAACAGGGCCTTAAGCGTATTATTGGTATCGGCTGAGAGGAATGTGAGATAATATAGACGCTTACATTTCAGTGAAAGGGTGGATGTTCAAGTGCCAACAAGTTTAAAAGATACGGTAAAGTTACATAACGGAGTTGAAATGCCTTGGTTCGGTCTGGGTGTTTTTAAAGTGGAAAATGGCAGTGAAGCGACTGAATCAGTGAAAGCGGCAATTAAAAATGGCTACCGCAGCATTGATACAGCAGCGATCTACAAAAATGAAGAAGGTGTTGGCATCGGGATTAAAGAATCCGGTGTGGCAAGAGAAGAGCTCTTCATCACATCAAAAGTGTGGAATGAAGATCAAGGCTATGAAACAACGCTTGCTGCCTTTGAAAAAAGCCTGGAAAGACTGCAGCTTGATTACTTAGATTTATATTTGATCCATTGGCCTGGAAAAGATAAATTTAAAGATACATGGCGCGCGCTTGAAAAGCTGTACAAAGACGGCAAAATCCGCGCGATCGGCGTCAGCAACTTCCAAGTTCATCATTTAGAAGAGCTGTTAAAAGATACTGAAATCAAACCGATGGTGAACCAAGTTGAATTTCACCCTCGTTTGACGCAAAAAGAATTAAGAGACTATTGTAAAAAACACGGCATTCAGCTGGAAGCATGGTCTCCGCTCATGCAGGGACAGCTTTTGGATAACGAAGTACTGACACAGATTGCAGAAAAGCATAATAAATCTGTAGCTCAAGTGATTTTGCGCTGGGATCTGCAGCATGAAGTTGTAACCATTCCAAAATCCATTAAAGAACACCGTATCATCGAAAACGCTGATATTTTTGATTTCGAATTGTCTCAAGAAGACATGGATAAAATTGATGCATTAAACAAAGATGAGCGTGTCGGCCCAAATCCTGATGAGCTTCTGTTCTAATCAAAAAACTCCCCTTTACGGGGAGTTTTTTAGTGCGTTTTTTTCTGTTGAATGAAAAACAGCATCAAAAAGGAAATGACAACAATACAGACGACCCACGCCCAGGCAAGGGTGTTGTTTCCGGAATCCAATGCAACATATATCGCCGTCGGCAGTGTTTGTGTAACACCGGGGATGTTCCCGGCAAACATGAGTGTTGCGCCAAATTCTCCGAGCGCCCGCGCTAGGCTCAGGATGCTCCCGGTCAGCAAAGAAGGATAGGCAAGCGGGACGGAGATATGGATAAAGACCTTCCATCTGCTTGCGCCGTCTACCATTGCCGCACCCTGTATATCGGGGTCAATGTCAGCAAATCCGGTTTTGGCTGATTGATACATGAGCGGAAAGGCTACAACAGCCGAGGCGATCACAGCAGCCCACCAGGTGAAAATGACAGGCTGCCGGAAGATCCACTCGATGGCTTGTCCGATGAAGCTATGCTTTCCGAAAATGACGATCAAAATAAAACCGACAACAGTAGGCGGAAGAACGAGCGGAAGCATAAAACATGTTTCGAGCGCCGTTTTTCCAAAAAATGATGCCCGTGACATCCAAGCCCCAGCAAGTGTTCCGAGAATAATGACAACAATGCCGGCAACTGCCGCCACCTGAAAGGAAAGCATAACAGGTGTTAAGAATTCTGAAGCGTTTATGCTACTCAGCAGTAAAACCATATTTCTCAAATACTTTCATTGCTTCATCAGATTGCAGGTATTCGTAAAATTCCTTCGCTTCCTTACGGTGTTTTGTATCTTTTACGATTCCTAACGGATAGACAATCGGGCTGTGTGTATCTGCTTTTGCCTCGTCAATAATGGTGACCTTTTTCGAGACCAGGGCATCTGTTTTATAAACAATACCTGCGTCTACATTGCCGGTTTCCACATAAGAAAGAACTTGGCGAACGTCTTTTCCGTACACAATTTTATCCTTCACTTTGTCCCATAAAGACAGTTTTGTCAGTGATTCTTTCCCATAAGCTCCTGCCGGTACGGATTCCGGAGTGCCAAGTGCGATTTTTTCTGATTCAGCCAGATTGCTGAAGCTTGTCACAGGTGAATCTCCGTTTTTCGGTACGACCAGCACAATTTCATTGCCGACTAAATCAGTGCTGTCCTTTTTTTCGATATCCCCATCATCCACCAGCTTTTTAAATTTGTCCTCAGCAGCTGAGAAGAACAGATCTGCTCCTGCTCCTTGAGAAATCTGTTTTTGCAAGGCGCCGGATGAGCCATAGTTATCTTGGATGGTAATATTTTGATGTTCTTTCTCATAATTTTTTTGAATTTCCTCAAGTGCATCCTGTGCGCTTGCGGCAGCTGAGATTGTTAATGTTACTTTTTTCCCGCTGTCTGTTGAAGACTGATTTGAAGAACAGCCTGCTGCAAGCAGAAAAGCGGTTAAGGCTGCTGTTAGAATGGAATACTTCTTAAACATGATTGCACCCCTTATGATTAGTTATATCTAATTATAACTGATTATGTTTGGGTTATGTGGGTTTTTTTACATTCGGCGAAAAGGTATAATAAAATAGGAGAGTGATGATGATGAATGAAACCTCTTCCTATACGATAGAAGAAGTTGCAGGTCTGCTAAAGGTATCAAAGCTGACCGTTTATGATTTGATTAAAAAAGGCGTGCTGCCTGCATACCGTGTTGGAAGGCAGATGCGTGTGGATGAAGAAGATTTAAAGCAATATAAGACGAATATGAGAATGTCTCAGCCCATCGCTGCAACAGAAGCGCAGAAACAGATGCAGGAGGCTGAACCGGACGGCAGACCGAATGTCATGATCAGCGGACAGGACATTTCGATGGATCTTCTCAGCAAGCATTTGGAGAATGCCATTCAGGAGACGCCGCTCCGTAAATACAAAGGAAGCTTAAACAGCCTGATTGATATGTATCAAGGCAAGTGTGACATTGTCAGCCTCCATTTGTACGATGCAGAAACGGGCCAGTATAACGCCCCTTATGTAAAACGGATTTTGTCAGGTGAACCGTTTTGTCTCATCAATGTCGTTCTCCGCAAAGCAGGTCTGTATGTGCAAAAAGGGAATCCGAAAAACATTCAAGGCTGGAAAGACTTGAAAAGAGCTGATATCCGGATCATCAACAGGGAAAAGGGTTCTGGCGCAAGGGTGCTCCTTGATGAACAGCTTGGCTTGCTTGGTGTGAAGCCGGCTGATGTAAAGGGATACGGCGATATCGTGACCGATCATTACGCTGCCGCTTCACAAGTTTCAAGCGGACAGGCTGACGCGGGAATCGGGGCGCAGCACGCGGCACATATGGGGCGTGTTGATTTTATCCCGCTCATTGATGAACAATATGATATCGTCGTTTTGAAAAAAAATGAGCAGCTGCTCAAAGCCGTGAAGGAGATTTTGAATTCTGAGGACTACAAGGCGAACTTGTCTCATTTAAATGGCTATGAAACAAAGCTGACTGGCAAGGTGATGTTGGAAACGTAAAAAATCCCTCTTTATATAGAGGGATTTTTTTCATTCGGAAAACCTGAGCAGGTCACCATTTAAAATTTTATCAGAGAGAGACAGCTCTTCGTTTGCTTTCTCCTTATAAGGGAGGCACGCATCCTGATCTTCCAGTATTTCACCTGTTTTTTGGCTGTAGCACGTGTTTTTCGTGTATATAAAATCGTTCGTAATAAAGCTTCCGTTTCGCAGAACGGCGAATGGTGTGCGATCGCCCGACAGCAAATCATTGCCGAATTGAATATCGCCTTTTGTGTCAACGCCGAGTAAATGCATCAGTGTCGGTCTGACGTCGACTTGTCCGCCAACATCAGAGATGGTTTCCGGCTGTTGATCGGTGATTCCCGGGATATGTATGATAAACGGCACCCGCTGGAGCTGAACATTGTCATACGGAGTGATTTCGTCTTTTCCTAAAAACTCTGCCAACGCCTCGTTATGGGCTTCTGAAATGCCGTAATGATCCCCCATAAATACAATCATCGAATTTTCGTATAAGCCTTCGTCCTTCAGCTTTTTGATAAAATGCTTTAATGCCTCATCCTCATAGCGCACCGTTGTCACATAACGGTTTAGCAGGGCGCTGCTCGAATTGTATTCATCAATCAGCTGATCCTTTTTATCAATCTCAAACGGAAAATGATTCGTTAACGTGATGAAACTGCTGAAGAATGGCTGCGGCAGACTTTTCAGCTTTTCGGCGGACTGCTCTAAAAATTCCTTATCCTTTAAGCCCCAGCTTGTCGATGTTCCGGGAGTGACATGGAAGTCATCAACATCAAAAAAGCGGTCAATCCCAAATGTATCGTACATGACATCTCTGTTCCAAAATGTTTTATGGTTGGCATGAAAGGCGGCTGAATAATAATCATGCTGTTTCAGCGATTTGTACATCGTATGAAATTGATGGTCGCTTTTCGTGAAAAAGACGGCGCCGCTAAGGGAAGGATACATTGAGTTAGCAACGATGAATTCTGAATCAGATGTTTTCCCTTGTTCTGTTTGCTGATAGAAATGATCAAAGGAATAGCTTTTTTTAACGAGATCATTCATAAATGGGGTAATTTCTTTTCCATTGACTTTTTCATTCAAAACAAAGCTTTGGGTCGACTCAAGTGTTACAAAGATGACATTGCGGCCCTTTGCCAGTCCGAATTTGCTTTGATCAGGCTTGCTATAATCAGCCTCTGTGTAATTTTTAATGGCAGATATGCTGTCTTCATCGGCAAATGCCTTCGCGCTTATATTAACAGTCTGAGAAATCGTATCGTATATATGGAACTGAAACAGACCGATGCTTTTGACGAGCATTTCCCGGTCAAAGGAATGTGCCAAAAGCTTCGGCTGCTGTACTTCTGCAAGTGCCAGCGTGCATAAAATCATGCCGCAGGAAGCCGCATAGTACCGTTTGATCGTGCGGGGAGCGGCTTTTGTCTGCGGCTGTTTCGTTTTTCTGGCGAGCAGCAGCAGACAAACCAAATCCGCAAACAGGGCAATAAACAGAGGATGGAACAGTTCTTTTACACTGCTGCCCATATCGCTCATGTTGCTGGCCTGAAATAAAACCGGAATGGTAATAAAATCGATATAAAAGCCGTAAAAAATCGTATTGGAGATCAAGATGACAGTCAGAACCAGATTGGCAATCAGCAAAAAGACCCGCTGCTTGTTTCCTTTCAGAAGCAGGCCGATCCCGAATAAAGGAAGGATAAAGCTGAGCGGATTGATCAGCAACATCAGCTCCTCCAACAGAGTGTCGATCTGCAAATCAAAGCCGAGTTTATATATCACATACGTTTTGATCCACATAAACAAGATCGAAAAACATAAAAACCGCTGATTGTGAAAAAAGGTTCCTTTCATCAATATGACTCCTCACGTTTTCTTGATCATCTGCATGAAATGCTTCTTAAGTAAAACCTACTAAAAACCGCCGGTTCAGACAAGTTTCAGCACTCGCATTTACAACATGCGTCCATGAAACAGCATATAAAAGTAGTAACATGAAGCAAGGGTCAGGCCGGCTAGCACGAGCTGCTCAGAAAAACTGCCTGTCTTCATATATAATGGAAGCCGCACGCGGATCGTTGAAGGGAATAGTAATTTGATTCCGTTCACTGTCCAAGCGTCAAGAATCAAGTGGCTCGCCATTCCGATCATTAAGCCGGCTGAGATGTTTTTATCTGGAATATATGTAGAAGTGATAAAAAACATGATGAGCATAAACAGCAGGCTGTGTGTAAAGGTACGGTGGCCAAAAACGGAGCTGACCACTTTCGATAAAATAGGAAATTTTCTCCCGATTTTGCTTTGCGTGTGGCAGATATCGGGAATCAATGCCCCAACCGCGCCTGACGCAGCCATAAGCACTGGATCAAATCCATAATAATAAGCTGCTGCCGTACAAGAAGCGATGCCTCCCATGATGTGTGTTTTTCCTGTCATTTGCCGCTTCTCCTTTATCTTTTGCAAAAAATCTCTGAATTACAAATATATCAAGAGAATGTATGTTTGATCAACAGGACTTTGGACGATAATAAATTTCCCGCATAATTTTTCAGGAAAAAGGCATCTTAAACATGTACCTATTTTTAAAAAGAGGTGATACGAATGGGTTTCTTTAATAAAGATAAAGGAAAACGTTCCGAAAAAGAAAAAAGCGTAATCCAAGGAGCTCTTGAAGATGCAGGTTCAGCTCTAAAAGATGATCCGCTTCAAGAAGCTGTGCAAAAAAAGAAAAATAATCGATAATCACATGCGGATAGGGCTTGGCTCTATCCGTATTTTCCATCTGTTCCCTTTGACAGATCATCCTTTCTTTGATAACCTTCTGGGAGTAACTGAATAATTAAATCCTCACTCTTTCTCAGTGAGGTAGAGGTTGCGCGGATGATGAGTCACACATGCCAGGCTGACAGGAGCTGTTAAACATGTGTAAAAGGCATCAGCGCCGAAGTGTGGAGAAAGCCGATCCTTCTCTATGCTGGGACTGTATCTGAATAAGTGCAGGACTGCCGCGTGCTTTTTCGCGGAGGGCTATCCGGAGATCAAGGGTGTGTGTTTCTTTAAGCATGGACTTTTGTTCAGGCTTTTTTTGCGTTTATATGATCTCGGGGTCTGGTCCGTACAAAGAATCATGGAGGTACTGGAATGGAACAGACAAAAAAATGGGGTTTTTGGTTATTAACGGCGTTTGTCGTTGGAAATATGGTTGGATCAGGAATTTTCTCCTTGCCGAGCTCGCTTGCTTCAATCGCAAGTCCGTTTGGCGCTACGTCCGCCTGGCTTTTGACAGGTGCCGGCGTGTTGATGATTGCGCTTGTGTTCGGGCACTTGTCCATTCGCAAGCCTGAACTGACAGCGGGTCCGCAAAGTTATGCCAGAGCGCTGTTTTCCGATCCGAAGAAAGGCAACGCTGCCGGTTTCACAATGGTGTGGGGCTACTGGGTGGCGAGCTGGATCAGCAACGTGGCGATCATCACAAGTCTCGCTGGATACTTGACTTCGTTCTTCCCGATCTTGGTTGACAAACGTGAGATGTTTTCGATCGGCAGGCAAGAGGTGACGCTCGGCCAATTGCTGACGTTTGCCGTATGTACGATCTTGTTATGGGGAACGCACACGATTCTTGTTGCCAGCATTAACGGTGCAAGTAAATTGAACTTTGTCACAACGCTTTCTAAAGTATTAGGTTTTGTCTTCTTTATCGTTGCCGGTTTATTTGTGTTTCAAACGACATTATTCGGTCATTTTTATTTCCCGGTCCAAGGAGAAAACGGCACAAGCATTGGGATTGGCGGCCAGGTTCATAACGCCGCGATTTCTACACTGTGGGCGTTTGTCGGAATTGAATCCGCGGTGATCCTGTCCGGCCGTGCGCGTTCTCAACGTGATGTGAAACGTGCGACGATTACCGGCTTGCTGATTGCTTTGAGCATTTATATTATAGTGACTTTAATTACGATGGGTGTTCTGCCGCATGATAAGCTTGTCGGCTCAGAAAAACCATTCGTTGATGTACTCTATGCGATTGTTGGAAACGCGGGAAGCGTGATTATGGCGCTTTTGGCTATCCTTTGTTTATTCGGAACGATGCTCGGCTGGATTTTGCTTGGCTCTGAGGTGCCATACCAAGCCGCTAAAGCAGGAGATTTCCCGGCAGTTTTTGCAAAAACGAATAAAAAGGGAAGTCCGGTCATTGCACTCATTATTACAAACGTCATGTCACAGGTCTTCATTTTCTCCGTTATTTCCCGGACAATAAGTGACGCATTTACGTTTTTAACGACAGCGGCGACACTCGCATATTTAATTCCGTATCTGGTATCTGCAATCTACAGCTTGAAGCTAGTCATCAAAGGTGAAACGTATGACCAGCTGAAAGGCTCCCGTGTAAGAGACGGATTGATCGCGATACTGGCGTGTGCTTACTCCGTGTTTGTTATTGTAACAGGCACAGCAGATTTAACGACATTTATTCTCGGCATCGGTTTATTCTTTGTCGGCTTGATTGTTTATCCATTTGTGAGTAAAAAGTTTCAGAGAGAAAAACAAGCATAATGAAAAGGACACCTGATTTGTTTTGTCAGGTGTCTTTTTTTATTGAAATACAATTTCTCCTGTTAGCAATCCGATTGTTAAAACAGCTGACAGGAAAGCTGAAATAGAAAGAAAAACCTTTACGGATAATCGTATTTGCAAAAAACGGTTTTTCAGCCTCTCCAGCAAACCAAACAGAATAAGGACTAAGATAAAAACAAAAAACACATCTGAAAAAGGTTTTCCGATATAAAGCCCGTTAAAAAAACTGATCGCGATGATGATACAGCTTAATATGAATTGAGTAAAAAAATATCCGATGTGTTTCAACATGAGCCGCTCCCTTTATTGCATGAAAAAAGAGCCGCCTGTCCGGCTCTTCTGTTTATTTTGTTAAGCTTTCCGTAATAAACTTCAGTTGGCCTTCTAATGAAATCGGATCGGTGAAATAGAAGCCAATCGGATCAATCTTATAGACATGGCCATTTTTAACGGCGTTCAGGTTCTTCCAAATGGAGCTGTCAAATACGCCGCCATCATCACCGCCTGATTGCCATGGACCTGCGAAAATATAATCTCCGGCGAAGTCAGGAAGCTTTTCTAATGAAATACTTGTATAACCAGGTCCCTGGTCAATGGCTTTTTCTTTTGTCAGCTTTGTAGCCTGCAGGCCGAGGTCTTTGTAAATAATGCTTCCGCCTCTTCCAAAGTCTTTACCGAATACGTAAATGTCTTTTCCGTTCGTTTGCATAATGGAAATGGTTTTGTCACCGACCGCTTTTTTGATTTTTGTTTTAGCTGCCGCAACTTTTTTATCCCACTCGGACAGCCATTTTTCAGCTTTATCTTCAGTTCCTGTCATTTTTGCAAATTCTTTCAGCTGTTCGATGTTGTCGAGCTTATCGTATTTTACTGCGACAGTCGGCGCGATTTTTTCAAGCTTTTTAATATCAGCACCCTGTGTTGTCCAGACGATAATCAGGTCAGGGTTTAAATCAATGACCTTTTCAACCGAAGTGCCGTCTCCGATGTTTTCGACGCCGGCAGTTTTTCCTTTGTAGTAAGGGTTTTTAAATACGTTCTCAGGTGCACCGACAACGTTGATGCCAAGTGTTTTGAAGTAGCCGTAGTAGCCGTCAGCCATGACAACCACCCGTTTAGGATGCTTGGGGATTTTTACATTCCCGTTTTCAGCCTTGTATGTAAAGGTTTCTGCGTCTTTTGAATCAGAGGCAGAGCCTTTGCTTTCTGAGTTATTCCCGCAGGCTGCCAGCGCTGTAATCAATAACAGGGCAAAAAACGCGACTCCGAGTTTCTTGTATATATGGGACATATCTCATACCTTCTTTCTAAAAAAATAGATGAAAAAGAGAATCATTATCAACTGTGATTATACCACTGCAAGTGCCGGTTGACACGATATTTTTGCAAATGCATTTTCATTTTTGTTCAAAACACGCTATTAAATCTGTTGAAAAAAGTGATATACTGAAACAGCAATTGATAATCATTATCAGTATCAGAAAGGAAGTACGGCAGTTGAGTCAACATAAAAATATACAGACTGCATCAGAAGAAATCCAATGGACGTCAAGGACATATGGCGCGGTTATCGTCCTTATTGCAGGTCTATGCCTGCTTTGCCTTGGCGCCCTTTTATCCATATCCCTCGGTGCAGCGGATATTCATTTGCGCACTGTATGGGACGCCATTTTTCATTATCAGCCGACAAAGACAACTCACCAAATTATACATGATCTTCGGCTGCCGAGAACGGCGGCTGCCGCACTTGTAGGCGCATTGTTGGCAGTGTCGGGAGCGATCATGCAGGGGATGACGAGAAACCCTTTGGCAGAGCCTTCGATTATGGGTGTGACATCAGGCTCTACGTTTGCGGTTTCGATTGCGTTTGCCTTTTTTCCCGGACTTTCTGCAATGGGGCTTGTGCTATGGTCCTTTGCGGGAGCGGGACTGGGTGCATCGACGGTAATGGGCATCGGCATGTTTTCAAGGGGCGGGCTTACGCCTGTAAAGCTTGCTCTGGCGGGTACGGCAGTTACTTATTTCTTTACCGGAATTTCAACCGCCATTGCGATCCGCTTTGATGTGGCTCAGGATATCAGCTTTTGGTACGCAGGCGGGGTAGCGGGTGTGAAATGGTCAGGGGTCCAGCTTTTGCTTATTGCAGGGGCTGTCGGTTTAACGCTGGCGTTTTTCATCGCCCGGTCTGTGACAGTGTTAAGTCTTGGTGACGATCTGGCAAAAGGGCTAGGACAATATACATCAACGGTGAAACTGGTTGGCATGCTTATCGTAGTGATTTTGACCGGAGCTGCGGTTTCCATAGCCGGCACCATCGCATTTATCGGGCTGATCATTCCGCATATTACCCGGTTTTTGGTCGGTGTGGATTATCGGTGGATCATTCCCTGCTCGGCGGTGCTCGGTGCTGTCTTGCTTGTTTTTGCTGACATAGCGGCGAGACTCATAAACGCACCCTTTGAAACGCCTGTCGGCGCACTGACTTCTCTCATCGGCGTTCCCTTTTTCTTTTATTTGGCACGTCGTGAAAGGAGAGGGCTGTAATGAAAACAACAACAAGAAAATCGCTCGCCGTAATGGCTGTGACCCTTATGCTCATCGTGCTGGTCTTTTTTATCAGTCTCAATTTGGGTGTTATCAAAATTGCACCGCTTAAAACGCTTCAGGTCTTTTTCGGCCAAGGGACAGCGCGTGATGAACTTGTTTTATTTGAGTTCAGGCTGCCCCGGATCATCCTTTCCTTGCTTGTTGGAGCAGGGATCGCCGTTGCTGGCGCCATTTTGCAAAGCGTGTCTCAAAATGATCTTGCTGAGCCTGGTATTCTCGGAATTAACGCCGGCGGCTCACTTGCCGTTGTGCTTTTTATATACTTTTTTCAAGGATCAGCTTCAGATCTCAGCTTTTTCGGAACATTTATGCTGCCGTTCAGTGCTTTGGCAGGAGCAATCCTCGCTGCGTTTCTCATTTATCTTCTGGCATGGAAAAAGGGCGTCACACCGATTCGGCTGATTTTAGTCGGCATCGGGGTAAATGCCGGATTCAACGCCCTGTTGCTGATTTTTCAGCTCAAGATGGACCCTCATGATTTTATGCAAGCCGCGGTTTGGATATCCGGCTCAATATGGGGGGCGAACTGGAATATGATCTGGGCGATCCTTCCTTGGATTGTGATCTTGCTACCATTTACTTTATATAAGGCACGCTATTTGAACATATTGCAGCTAGGAGACCAACTAGCGACCGGACTGGGCACTCCTGTTGAAAGGGAGAGACGGATTCTTCTTCTGGCAGCCGTCACTCTTGCCGCTTCATGTGTGGCAGCTGCGGGAGGCATCGCGTTTCTCGGATTGATCGCGCCTCATGTGGCTAGAAGGCTGACCGGTCCGCGTCACCAGACGCTGATACCGGTCTCCGCCCTCATCGGCGCATTCCTGTTTTTGCTCGCTGATACAATGGCGAGAAATGTATTGGCACCATCAGAAATTCCGGTCGGACTTGTCATTTCCGTGCTAGGTGCGCCTTACTTTATTTATTTATTGATGAAAGCGAATTAGAGGAGGGGGCCGAATATGAATTCATTATCAACGGAACAGCTTGGAATCGGTTATGGCGACAGGGTGATTGTAAAGGATTTAAATATATCGATTCCTAAAGGGAAAATTACCACCTTAATTGGCCCGAACGGCTGCGGGAAATCAACGATTTTAAAAACAATGTCCAGAATTATGCGTTCGCATGCAGGGGCCGTCTATTTAAACGGCAAAGCGATTCATAAAATGTCTACAAAAGACATTGCGAAAGATATGGCGATTCTGCCACAGACACCTGAAGCGCCGAGCGGCCTAACGGTGCACGAATTGGTGTCGTACGGCAGGTTTCCGCATCAATCAGGATTCGGCAGATTAAATGACGAAGACCGCCGGATTATCAAATGGGCGCTTGAAGAAACAGGCATGGCTGAATTTGCTGAACGGCCGATTGAGGCATTGTCAGGCGGACAGCGTCAACGCGTGTGGATTGCCATGGCGCTTGCGCAAGGGACGGAGCTGCTGCTGCTGGATGAACCTACGACGTATCTTGATCTTGCACACCAGCTCGAAATTCTGCAGCTGCTTGACAGACTCAACAAAGAGCAGGGGCGGACGATTTTAATGGTCATTCATGACCTGAACCACGCAGCTCGTTTTTCCCATTATATGATCGCGCTCAAAAAAGGCACGGTCATCAAGGAAGGTACTGCACTTGAGGTCATGACACCGGATATTTTGAAGCGGGTATTTCAGATTGATGCTGAAATCGTGACTGATCCCCGTACAAATAAACCTGTATGCTTGACCTATGACTTGATTAAAAATGAAAAAGAGCTAGTTACTGTATGAAAAAATCCCGGTTCGAAGCCGGGATTTTTTTTATTCGGCTTTGAAAATACAATTTTTCTATTTGATTCCGTCATTTCAATAAAAAGATTGCAAGTCTTTTTGAATTAATAGATAATATTGGTTAGAATGTTTCGAAAATATTACAATGTTTACAGAAAGAGGAGATCGTTGTGTCCAAGAAGAAAAAATGGCTTATTGGCGGTGCGATATGTGCCGGTGTGCTTGTATTGGCTGGGATCGGCGCTGGCGGTTTTTACTTTTTTACTCACATGAACCAAATTGCCGTATCATCGGAGCCCTATGCTGAATCGGTAGCGGTATACATGGGAGGAGATTCAGAATCAGGCCAAACGTTTTCTGGAAAGGTTGAACCTGAAAAACAGCAGAAAGTATACATAGATTCAGAAAAAGGCAGTATTAAAAAAACATACGTCAAAGAAGGCGATCAGGTTAAAAAGGGCGATAAGCTTTTTGAGTATGAGGGTGAGGATCACTCTGATGAAATAGAGCAGGCTAACTTGCAAATCGAAATGACAACTTTGCACATCAGCCGTTTGCAAAAATCAATAACAGAAACGGAAAAGAAGCTGAAAGCGGCAGGGAAAGAAGAGAAAGCCCAGCTTCAAGATGAAATTGACCAAGCCAATTTCGATTTGAAAACAAGCCAGCTCGAACTGAAACAGCATCAAAAAGAACTGGCTGGCCTGACGAAAAACAAAGGTTCCAATGTCATTACAAGCAAACATGACGGAATCGTCCAAAGTGTCAATCAGGATATCGCTGACGGGGCAACAGGCGACCAGGCAACAGGCCCGTATATCCAGATTGTTTCGACAGGCAAATATCTAGTCAAGAGTCAAATCAACGAGCTGTTAATGGACACGATCAAAAAAGGCAGCAAAGTCAAGGTCACACTGAAAACAGGCGGTGAGGGCGAGTGGAAAGGAAAGGTCACCTCGATTGGCAAGCTTCCAGCGGGAGCAGGCGAGGGTGAAGAATCAGAAAGCTTTTCTGATGAAGAAATGAATCCTCAGTCCTCTAACTATCCTTTCACCATTTTATTAGACAGCCATAAAGGTCTTGAAGTCGGCTATCATGTCAACATCGAAGTGGTGAGTGATGATGCTGATGCGGATACGATCAAGCTGCCGTCCGACATGGTCATTCAGGATGACGGCGAACCGTATGTGTGGAAAGCTGATGAGAAGCAGAAAGCGGTTAAGCAGCCTGTTGAAATCGGCGAGACTGATGAAAATGACATGGTGGAAATTAAGAGCGGCCTGACGCCGGAAGATTATGTAATCTACCCTGATCCCGCGGTCAAGGAAGGAAAGCAGGTTACAGTCAATGCTGACACTGAATAATATTTCGAAATCGTACAAGCTGGGAAAAGAAGAAGTTCCAATCTTGAAACATATCAATCTGACCGTCCAGGCAGGGGAGTTTTTGGCTATTATGGGGCCTTCCGGTTCTGGAAAGTCAACGTTAATGAATATTATCGGCTGTTTGGATAGGCCAACCTCGGGAACATATACGCTTGATCAGATCGATATATTGAAAGGGAAAGACGGAGCTTTAGCCGAAATTCGCAACGAATCAATTGGGTTTGTGTTTCAAACTTTTCATTTGCTGCCGCGTCTCACCGCGCTGCAAAATGTTGAGCTGCCGATGATTTACAATAAAGTGAAGAAAAAAGAGAGAAGGCAACGGGCATATGAAGCGCTGGAAAAGGTCGGATTAAAAGACAGGGTCTCCTACAAACCACCTAAGCTGTCCGGCGGTCAAAAGCAGCGGGTGGCGATAGCGAGAGCCCTTGTCAATCAGCCGAGGTTTATTTTAGCTGATGAACCGACCGGGGCGCTTGATACCAAATCAAGTGAACAAATTTTGTCACTGTTTTCCGAACTTCATCGGGAAGGCAAGACCATTATTATGATAACCCACGACCCGGACGTCGCCAAAAAAGCTGACAGAACCGTTTTTATCAGAGACGGAGAGTTGGTATTAGATGAGAGAGGGGATATCAGCCATGCTTGAACATATTCGAATCTCCTTTCAATCCATTTTCTCTCATAAATTAAGATCCATTCTGACAATGCTCGGCGTGATCATCGGCATAGCGGCAATCATCGCGATTGTTTCAATGCTAAAGGGCCAAAGTGAGCAATTAAAGCAAAGTATGATCGGCATGGGAAACAACGCGATCAACGTTGTCTACCAGCCGTCTGGCGGTGAAGAGGAGGGCGGCCCTCAGGTATCGTATACATCCGCGCCGCCTGTAGCGGAAGATACAGTAAAGGAGATCAAATCTGATCCTATTGTTAAAGGATTATCCTTATATTACATGTCAGAAGGCGCAAGCGTTTTTCATTTAACAAACGTTTCGTATCCCCAAGTGTACGGAGTGGACGATGATTACTTCGATATGTTCCCAATCCGAATAACCGAAGGGAGAAAGCTGGCGGAAAACGAATTAAACACCACTCACCAAGTGGTGATGATCAATGAAGCTGTCAGAGATGAACTGTTTCCAGAAGGAGACGCTCTGCATAAAAGCATTGAAATGAATGGTGTGCCGTTTAAGGTCGTCGGTGTTTTTAAAGAAAAAAATCAGCAGGAAAGCATGTTTGAAGGCGAATATGCAAATCCGGTTTTGTACGTGCCGAAAAAAGTGTGGCCGCTTATTGAAGGATTTGACGCGCCAACCCAGATTGCCGTGCAGGCTGACTCTTCTGAGCATATCCAAGAAGCGGGTGTAATGGCTGCGGATCTTTTAAATCAGGGACTGTCAGAAGCTGAGTTGGAGAAAGCAGAGTACAGTGTAATGGATCTTCAGGAGATCGCGCAGGAAGTAGAGTCCTTTAATCAGTCATTTGCATTGCTGCTTGGCGGAATCGCCAGTATTTCACTTTTGGTGGGCGGTATCGGCGTCATGAACATTATGCTCGTTTCCGTAACGGAGCGCACGAGAGAAATCGGAATTAAGAAAGCGCTCGGTGCTAAGCGGCGTGTGATTTTATTTCAATTTTTAACCGAGGCTGTCGTGCTGACAAGCATTGGCGGAATACTCGGTGTGCTGGCGGGCTTCGGCATCGCCAAGCTGCTGACGGTCATTTTTCCCATGCCTTTTATCGTCTCCATTCCAGCTGTTGTCGGAGCACTCATCTTTTCAATGGCAGTCGGCATTATCTTCGGCTTGCTTCCGTCCATCAAGGCATCGAAGCTTCAGCCTGTAGACGCGCTGCGCTATGAATAAAAAGAACGCATCCAATTGGAATGCGTTCTTTTTTTAGCTGGGAAGTGCTGAGTTGCATTTGTCTAAAATCAAAAATACGGCTGCGATGATCATTTCTTCAGTGGTAGACAGCCAGATGTCGCTGATCATTTCGTCTGTTGTATGAGCAGTCATCCATAAAAACAGAAGCTGGACGATGCCTGCTAGGAGAATGAATAAGCGTTTGTCTGTCTTGAAAAATGTAAAACTATGTATCATCAGGCGTTCAAATGGTTCTAGGAATAGCCCAAGGATAAGAAATAACACAGCAAAAAGCAGGACGTGAGCTGCTGAGCGATAGCTCGTTCCCGCTAAAGAAAATAATATATAGATGACAGCAAAATAGGTCAACACCACTGCTGCTGCGGCCAGCAAGTATTTGATGGAGAGCCGCAATAAAAGTTTTGAAGACGTTTGATGTTTCACAGGTTCAGCTCCTTATGAAGGCTTGCAGAGAACGAGTGCTCTCTGCAAGCTGTAAGTCTATTATTTACTGCATTTCTTTTTCACAACTGGGTGCTTCTCTTTTGAAAGCACATCAGTAAAATCTTTGCCTAAGTCAAGGTGCGCTTGAACAAATGTTTCAGGAAGCATAGCAAGCCATTGGTTTAAAGATACATCGGCATAATGGTCGTCTTTGAAGATTTCTAAAAAGACAAGCGGTTCATCCCCAATGTTTTCAACGTAATGACCCATTGCAAATGGTACATATCCGACATCACCGGCTTGGTAGTTAAACGTTCTGGCATGGCCGTCAGATGCAAAGACGGTCATTCTTGCTTTACCGGAGATGTAGTATTGCCATTCGTGTGTATTCGGATGCCAGTGCAGCTCTCTCATGGCGCCGGGTTCTACTGTTACGAGCGCTGATGCGATGGTTTTAGACACCTTGAAGTTTGTCGAATCTGCAATGTATACTTTTCCTCCCTCAGATTCAATCGGCTCTTGTTCAAGAAGGCGGTAAGTAAATGGATAAGGAACTTCGCCGTTTGGCCCTTCCACAATGTCATCTTTTAAGCTGCCAGGGAGTTGGTTTTCAAATATATATTTTTCTTTGCCTGGCAAATTAGCAATCTCTTCTTTTGTCACGCCGAAGTTCGCAGCAATCACTTCTTTTGGAGTGTGGGCAAGCCAATCTGTCAGCTGGAAAGTGCTGTTTTCTGAGAATGATCCATCGTCAAACACAAGCAGGAATTCAGCCCCCTCATCCAGCGCTTGGATAGAGTGCGGCAGGCCTGACGGGAAGTACCAAAGGTCACCTTCACCTACATCATCAATAAAGCTGCGCCCTTTTTCATCAACAATTGTGACTCTTGCGCTTCCGTAAATCATATAAGCCCATTCTGCTTCTTTATGCCAGTGCAGCTCGCGAATGGCGCCTGGCTTCAGTCGCATATTTACAGATGCAAGGTTTTCTGAAATCGGCAGTTCACGTACTGTCACTTCACGGGCATATCCGCCTTTTTCTAATCGGTTATGAGTGTCAGAGAACGAAAACTTCATATTGCTGACGGTGCCATGATCGGTTTCAGGCGGAACAAGCATATCAGGGTTTTGCCGGTCTCTTTCAATATTGCGGGGGATTTTTACCGTTGCTCCTTTGTCTCCTCTAATTGGCTGCGGAATGTCATTTTGTTTTTTCATGAAATGTTTCCTCCTTAGATTTAATTGTGATAGCAGAAAGAGAAGGTGAAAGGCCTTTCGTTTTCCCTTCTGTTTTGTTAAGTGAAAAAAATCAGTGAAAAGTCAACTTTGATTGAAAAATTATTTTTTTGCATGATCTTTCAGTTCTGTCATTAGTTCTATGAGTTGATCAAACTTCTTTTCAAATCGGGTCAGCAGGTACATTGCAATCAGCGCAGGAAATCCCAAATTGCCGATTTGTTTTACGACTTCCTCTATAAAAACCTGATCCATAGGAAAATACCTCCTTTCTTTTTCTGCAGTCATGTATGTAAGTGAAGGAAATCCGATAAAACGTAAACTGCTGCAAAGTATTTTGGAAGACACTAGTCGGAAAGTAGTAGTTTACTTTTTTTTGCTTTCCTTCATTTAATTTAGTAGGGAGGCGGTTTGATGGACTATCAAAGTCTTTTACGGTCAAAATGTAAGGAGATAATGAAGCATCCCATCGTGAAGCATTTTTTGAGCAATCCTCAGCATTACCGTTTGTTCAAAAACGTAATGGAAAGCCCTAACGAAAAAGATGCAAAATCATTGGACGAGCTATTTAAGCAGTTTTATAAAGAAATCCGCATCGTCAAGTATATGAATTCAATGATTCGCATCTTTTCTATTGATTTTGATAAGCGGGTTCGCAAAAATCAAAAACGGTATCCGCTGACGGTTGATCATCCGGAGGCAGGAGATCGACTTCCTTCCGAAACAGGAAGCGATGCATTTGAAGAGTTTTTAGACCGGCAGCATGATTTGAGTCAGCATGTTCAGGATTATCAGCTCTACCAAGCGATTCAGAATCTGACTGACAAACAAAAAAGCGTGCTGACGAAAGTGTATCTTCAGGGTGCCACGATGCAGGAGATTGCAGATTCATTAGGGGAGTCCCGGCAAAACATTTCCAACATTCATAAAAAGGGACTGGAGAATATCAGAAAGCAGCTAGCGGCGCAAAAAAAGGGGGAAAAGTAAGCTGTGAACGGCCAGTTTGAACAAAAAAAGAAACAAAATGACGAGACTTTTGACATTGAGCACCTGATTGCATGCTTTTCACCGATGATCAGAAAAAAACTCAGCAATACGTCCTATCAAGAAAGAGAAGATTTAGAGCAAGAGCTGAAGATCAAAATGTTTGAAAAGGCTGATATGCTTTTGTGTCAGGATGTCCCGGGATTTTGGGAGTTTATTTTGTACATGGTAGATGAGAACTCATAATATTTTCATATAAAAAAACATCAAAAGGGAGCGCTTGTTTGCTCCTTTTTTGCTGTTTTGATTTGCCAAGCTCCAATGTATTCAAAAATGTACCATAAATAAACGATATAATGATAAGATGAAAAAAACAGTGACAGAAAGGAACATAAAAGTGGAAAATGCGTCAATTTTAATCGTAGACGATGAGAAAGCGATTGTGGACATGATCAAACGCGTTCTCGAAAAAGAAGGTTATCGAAATATACTGGATGCGGCAAGCGCAGAAGAAGCGATTCCTGTTGTGAAGGCCAATAAGGTTGACTTAATTGTGCTGGATGTCATGATGGGCGGAATGTCCGGTTTTGAAGCCTGCACGCTGATCAGAGAGTATTCAGAAGCTCCGATTTTTTTCCTGACGGCAAGATCATCCGACGCGGACAAATTATCGGGCTTTGCGGTCGGAGCTGATGATTATATCACAAAACCATTTAATCCGCTGGAATTAGCGGCGCGGATCAGAGCGCATCTCAAGCGTACATATCAATCGAAAGAAACGAGTTCAAATCAAACCTACACATATGATTATTTTACTTTTTCTCCGCAAAATGCCGAGCTGATTGTAGGCGGGGAAGCTGTTGCTTGTTCAGCCCAGCTTCTGCAGCTTTTGCAGTATTTTTGTGAACACCCCAACGTGGTGCTTTCCAAGGATCAAATATATGAAAAAGTATGGGGCTACCCTTCCTATGGTGACAACAACACCGTCATGGTTCATATTCGCAAGCTTAGGGAGAAGATTGAGCGCGATCCGAGCAATCCGGAGTATATTGTAACCGTTCGAGGTCTCGGCTATCGTTTTATCCCAAATCCTGAAGGCAAGCGGTCATGAGGTTAAGATGGAAGTTTTTGTTTCACTTTTTCGGGCAGATGCTAATTGTGATCCTGCTGCTTACGGTGATGCTTGTTGCGTCGTTTTTCTATTTAGACGCTCGTTTTAGCGATGCGGAATCCAATTCGGGACTGACGAAGGCGACGACCGACACACTTGAAGCATATCTCGATGTAAACGAAGACGGGACATGGGAAGTGGATAATTTCCTGAAGAAATCTGTCGATAAACAGCACGGCTGGATGCAAATCATTGATTCGGAAGGAAACACTGATTATTCCTACGGAGTGCCAAAAGACGTGCCGGGCACCTATACCAAGAAAGAGCTATTGTCTATTTATAAAATCAAAAAGCTTCATAACTATAAACTGAATTATTGGGCCATCAATATTGAAGATAAGTCGTATCTTCTATTGTTCGGCTGGAAATCAAAGAGTGAACAGCTCCTGACTTCCGTAGAAAAACGCGAACAAAAGATAGACGCTCTAGCGCACTATAAGTCCAGCACCATCGACTATATTAAGCAGAAAAAAGGCGCTATCTACCTGTTAGACAGCAATGGAAACATTCTCGACAGCATCAACAGCACAAAAAGCGAAAGAAAAACGATGAACCAGCTGGAGCTGCTGAAATACAGCTCTAAACCTTGGAACTATAAGCGGGAAATTTCCGTTAAGATTCTCAATAAAGACAGATGGATGGTCGCTACGGTGCCGAACCCTGTCTATGTAACCGATCAGGAGTTTAACAAATCATTCCTGAAGGTTGTATTAAAAGCGATGTTTCTTGTTATGGGCGTTTTGTTCATGTATATCATTTGGATGACCGTTTGGTATATGTTCCGGTTCGGGCTGCCGATTTTTCACACGATTCGATGGCTGGTCAATTTGTCAAAAGGGAAGCTTGAGGAACCCAGAAACCGGGAAGGCCATCCTGTCAGCAAAAATAAAAAGGGGAAAATCAAACAGCCGTACCGCTTCTTCGGTGAGATATTTGAATCAATGGATCAGCTGACTGAAACGCTGAGAAGGGATAAAAGAAACAGGGAAAAAATCCAGGCGACAAGGGAAGAATGGATTGCCGGTTTGTCACATGACTTAAAAACACCGCTCAGCAGCATTTACGGCTACAGCATGATGCTCGAGTCGAAGCAGTATGACTGGTCGCCGGAAGAAGTGAAAGAAATGGGGCAGGTTGTCAGAGAAAAATCTGAATACATGTCCAAGCTGATTGAAGATTTAAATTTAACGTATCGGCTGAAAAATGATGCTCTTCCTATTGAGAGAAGGCTTACCAGCCTTATCCCGTTTTTTAAAAATGTCATTGAGGATTTTAAGAAAAATCCGTTTTCTGAAGGGTATGATATCTCGTTTGTATCCAAAGAAGAGCATATTGAATTTGCACTTGATGAAGCGTGGTTCAGGCGCATATTAGAAAATCTCCTTGGGAATGCCGTGAAGCACAACGGCAAAGGAACAGAGATTCAAGTCATTCTGGAACAAACAAAAAATCATATTTCTTTAAAGGTGAAGGACAATGGGAAAGGAATGGATGAAGAAACGATTACCCATTTGTTTAACCGTTACTACAGAGGGACGAACACAAAAGATTCAACTGCCGGAACGGGTCTCGGGCTCGCGATTGCCAAGGAGCTTGTCCATCTGCATAACGGAACGATCCATGTGAACAGCAGAATGGACATTGGGACGGTCATTACCATCCTTTTTAAAAAACAATAAACATCAAGTGGTTTGGACACCTCTTTGCCGGGAATAACAATATATAGACTGAAGCTAAAGAGGTGTAACACATGGATGCAGTATTGGAAGCAGACACTAGGGCAGTGATTGGAGAAGGCCCGTTATGGGATGAAGAAAACGGCCGCTTATATTGGGTTGATATCTTGGGGAGCGAGCTCCACATTTTTGACCCTGAAGAAAAAATTAACCGATCAATCAAATTCAAATCCTTTGTGACGGCGCTTGCGAAATATTCAAAGGATGAACTGATTATGACGATGAAGGACGGGTTTTACCTGTATCATCTTCGGGATGACAGCCTGGAGAAAATTAAACAGCCAAAGGACATGCATGAGAGCCTGAGATTTAATGATGCTAAATGTGACCCGTACGGAAGGCTTTGGGCGGGGACGACGAGCATGGAAGGCGAGCAAAAACAGGCGTCGCTGTACCGTTTGAATCTAGACGGAAGTCTTGTCAAAATCAAAGATCGAGTTTCTACCTCAAACGGTTTGGATTGGGACCGCGAGCGGAATTTGATGTATTACATCGACACGCCGACGCAGGAGATTGTGCGCTACAGCTATGACCCTCAAAGCGGAGATGTTTCAAATCCAGAACCTGTCTATCGTTTTGACCAATCAGACGGATTGCCGGACGGCATGACAATCGACCAAAATGGCATGCTGTGGGTGGCGCTGTTTGGCGGCAGCCGCGTTGTTCACATTGACCCGTTTGAGAAAAAAGAAATCAATTCAATCAGCGTGCCAGCCAAGTATGTCACGTGCTGCGCGTTTGGCGGCAGAGACTTAAAAACCCTTTACATTACAACGGCAACGGAACAAATGACAGAAAAAGAAAGATATGAGCAGCCTCACGCTGGAGGGTTGTTTTCAGCACAACTGGAAACAGGCGGATATCAGCCGGTACCATTTGCTGGAGACGTATAAAAAAACGCATCCGATAGACGGATGCGTTTTTGCATGTTACAGAGAACGGATAATGCCGCCTTCCACACGCTGTGCCGTGCCGTTAATGGCGGAGGCGGCGTCAGACGCGAGGAATACGATTGTGTTGGCGACTTCTTCTGCTGTCGCATATCGCTGAATAAGCGAAGTCGGCTCATTGACCTTGAAATAGTCTTTGATAAATGTATCTGTATCCTGGCCGGCTGCTTGTGCGGCGCCTTCCATATAGGATGCCACGCCCTCTGTCCAAGTAGGCCCCGGAAGCACTGAGTTGACCGTCACATTCGTGCCTTTTGTCATTTCAGCCATTCCCCTTGACAGGCTGATCAGCGCCGTTTTTGTCATTGAGTATGGAATCATCGTTGGCAGCGGTTTGATGCCTGCTTCACTTGCAATATTTAAAATGCGGCCGCTGTTTTTGGCAAGCATCTTTGGAAGGAAGTGCCGGCTTGTCCGAACAGCGCTCATCACGTTCACTTCGAAATATTGATTCCACTCTTCATCTGTCACATCGGCAAAGTCTTTTACCTCGAAGAAACCGAGGTTGTTGACAAGGATATCGATGTCACCGATTTCATTTACTTTTTCAATAAAAGCCGCTGCTTCATCTGTCTTTGACAAATCGGCAGCCGCACCGTGCACTGTTCCGTATTCAGAAAGCTCTTCAACCGTGCGATCGACAGTCTCCTGTTTGCGTCCGTTGACAATGACTGCCGCACCCTCTTGCAGAAAGCTTTTTGCGGCGGCTTTCCCGATGCCGGACGTTGAGCCGGTGATTAAGACGAGTTTGTCTTTTAGCTGTAAATTCATAAGAATCATTCCTTTTGATTGATGATGGTATTAAGTATACAAGATCAAATTTAGTGTTTACGAGGATTTTGCTCCCATACACAATACGGGAAAAGTCATTCAGGACGCATATACAAGCCTGTCAGTCATATAGTATAATTACTCCGAAAAAAGGATACGAATGTCAAATAGGTGCCGGTCCGTGGACAACAGCCGGCTTAATAGGGAAACCGGTACAAGCCGGTGCGGTCCCGCCACTGTAATTGGCCAAAGCGCCAAGAGCCAGGATACCTGCCTGTTTGATCAGCACGAATTCTGCGAGGACAGATGATGTGTAAACAATAGGCTTTTTTGTGTTGTTTACAGCATCTTTACCGTCGTAGAGATGCTTTTTTTAGTTCTTTTAGGAGGAAAAGTGTATGAAAAAACGAGCCGGGATATGGACTGCGCTCCTGCTGGCCGCTGTTATGCTGGCAGGCTGCGGCAATTCTGCGGATCAGAAGGATTCCAAGGCAAAACAAAATACAGCAGCGTTCCCTGTCACCATTGATGATGCGTCAAACCAGGATGTAACCATCACAAAAGAGCCGAAAAAGATTGTTTCATTAATGCCGAGCAACACAGAAATTACATATGCTCTCGGCCTCGGTGACAAAGTGGTCGGTGTCACCACAAACGATACCTATCCAAAGGAAGTCAAAAAGGTTGAAAAAGTCGGAGATATGAATGTAAACGTTGAAAAAGTCATTTCTCTAAAACCAGATCTCGTTCTGGCCCATGAGTCTTCCATTTCAGCATCAGCGGATGCCATTAAACAGCTGAAGGACGCGGGCATTACCGTGCTGACTGTCAATGATGCACAATCATTCTCCGAGGTGTACAAATCAATCGAAATGATCGGAGAAGCAGCCGGGGCGGAGAAACAAGCCGATCAGCTCGTGAAAAACATGAAATCAGATGTAAAGGATATTCAAGAAAAAGCGAAAACCATTTCAAAGGACGAGGAAAAAAGTGTATTTATCGAGGTTTCTCCCGATCCTGACATTTATACAACCGGAAAAGATACGTTCATGAATGAAATGCTGAATGTCATCCATGCTAAAAACGCAGCGGCGGATCAGACTGGCTGGGTGCAAATGACAGACGAGGCGATCGTAAAACTCAATCCTGATGCAATTGTTACAACGGACGGTGTGAAAGCGAAAGCTGTGGAAAAACGCGATGGCTGGAGCGAAATCAATGCTGTGAAACATCATCGTGTATATGATGTGGACCCTGATCTTGTGACACGTTCCGGTCCCCGTCTGATCGAAGGGGTCGAAGAACTTGCGGAAAGCATTTACCCGGATACGTTTAAGGAATAATCGTTATGCCGCATATATCATTGGTTTCTCATTTTTAGCCGTGAGCATCATCTTAGGAATTTCTTGCGGCAGCCTGCATATTCCTATTCCCGCTGTTTTTCGTGTCTTTTGGCATCAAGGCTTCGGCGGCTCTATCGGTTCTGATGATCCGATGTACACTAATATTATGATGAATATCAGACTGCCGAGAGTTGTGCTGGCCGCCCTTGTGGGGACGGCTCTTTCTATCGCAGGGGCCGCTTTTCAAGGATTGTTGAAAAATCCACTTGCTGATCCCTATACGCTAGGTGTGTCATCCGGTGCTTCAGTCGGAGCTGTTGTGACTCTGTTCTTAGGTCTGCACCTTCCTGTCATCGGAGGGTTTACACTCCCGGTTGTGAGTGTAGCCGCGGCACTTGCCACGATGGCGGCGGTCCTTTTCTTCAGCCGCCTCGTTCATGCTTCGATGTCTGTTTCCACCCTCATTTTGACCGGTGTCATCACCAACTCTTTTTTGGGCGCATTTATTTCTCTTATCATCGCCTTGACAGGAGACAACCTGCTTCCGATTGTGCATTGGCTGCTTGGCAGCGTCTCAATGAGGGGCTGGAGCTATGTTATTTTGTTTCTCCCGTTTTTTCTTTTGGGAACCATTTTATTGATTATAAACGGAAGGGAACTGAACGTGATGACATATGGAGAAGATAAAGCAAAGCTTCTTGGAGTCAGCGTTCAGCAGAGGAAGATGATGATTCTAATAGCCGGATCTCTTTTGACGGGAAGCGCTGTGGCAGTATCGGGTACGATTGGCTTTGTCGGCCTTGTGATTCCGCATATCACAAGGCTTTTGTGGGGAACGGACCATCGGCATTTACTGCCGCTGTCCGCCTTGCTCGGGGCAGGGTTTCTCGTTTTAGCCGATCTGCTTTCCAGAACGATCATTGAGCCGATTGAACTGCCGATCGGGATCATTACGTCCTTGGCGGGAGCGCCTGTGTTCGCTCTTATTTTAATTCGGCAGCAACGCGGGAGGAGAAGCTTATGATGAAGGCAGAAGGGTTGTCGGGAGGATATGGCGACAGCCGCCTAATCAACAATGTCAGCTTAACAGTGGAGAAGGGAGAATTTCTCGGAATTCTTGGCCCTAATGGAAGCGGAAAAACCACGCTTTTGCACTTGCTGACAGGTACGCTGCCGGCCAAGGAAGGCAGGCTTTATCTGGCCGGAAAACTGCTGGCGGACTATAAACCGAAGGAACTGGCGCAAATCATGGCCGTCCTGCCGCAAAAAACGGATCAAGCCTTCACCTTTACCGTCGAAGAAACTGTAGCCTTTGGCAGATATCCATTCCAAACGGGGCTGTTCAGACAGCAGACTGAAAAGGATGAAGCCATTGTACAGGAAGCAATGGAGCAAACAGGAGTGGCCGCTTTTGCGCAAAAGCCGGTCCGCGAACTAAGCGGAGGGGAACAGCAGAGGGTGTATTTGGCCCAAGCTTTGGCGCAGCAGCCGCGTATTTTATTTTTGGACGAGCCGACCAATTTTCTCGATCTGGCTTATCAAAAAGACCTGCTTGATCTGATCAAACGCTTGACGAGTGAAAGCGGATTGGCAGCTGTCAGCGTTTTTCATGATTTGAACACCGCAAGCCTGTACTGTGATGGGCTCATGTTTATGAAAAACGGCACTGCAGGGCCTAAGCAAAAACCGGAATATGCTGTTACAGAACATCGCATAAAGGCGGTGTACGATACAGATGTCACCGCCTTGGTTCATCAAAGTACACCTAAACCGATGATTGTGATTCAGCCTGAAAAAGACAGCGTGAAGTGCCAGTCTATCCCATTTGAGACATTGCTCCAAGCGGGGCGTGATGATATTCTTCTGCAAACGGAAATCCCGCTTCGAACATTATCCTCGACGCCTATCGGTGCAGGGTTTTCGTGGAGCAGAACGCTGATCCATAAACGGCTGCCAGATCAGTCAGATCGGATAAAAGGACTTGCAGCCTATCTTTCAAAGAACGGTTTTCAACTGGAGGAAACGTGTGCGACCGCATCTTCAGAAAGGCTTGACCGTTTCGTTTATCGAACGTTTGAGGATGAAGAGTTATCTGTTTTCATATGCGTTCTGATCGGATTTTCCATTTGGATTTTGATTAATGGCTATGCGTCAGATCAATTCTTCATCAAAGCTCTTATGGCTGCCGAAGCAGAACGGACGAAAGTGCTGGGAGACAGACGAGATACAGGTGATATTCTCGTCGCCGCGACCCAAACTCAGCAATCCGAAAACACAGAACAGCGGCTGAATCAATTGATAAAGAACAGAACAGCTGAATGTGTAAAAGAGGCTGCTGAGCTGTTTGAATAAGTCTGTGTAAAGGAGATTCAGGTATGAAACTATATACAAAAACAGGCGATAAGGGACAAACGGGCTTAATCGGGGGCAGAACGGACAAGGATAGTCCCCGCGTCGAAAGCTACGGCACGATTGACGAGCTTAACAGCTTTCTCGGGCTTGCTTTGGCAGAGCTTTCTGGGCAGCCCGGTTTTGAAGATCTAACAGCAGAGCTGCTGACCATCCAGCATGAGCTGTTTGACTGCGGAGGCGATCTGGCAATTGTCACAGAAAGAAAAGACTATAAGCTAACGGAAGAATCTGTTTCCTTTTTAGAAACGCGCATTGATGCCTACACTGCAGAAACGCCGGAACTGAAGAAATTTATTCTTCCAGGCGGATCGAAGGGTGCTTCGCTTCTCCATGTGGCGCGTACCATTACAAGGCGGGCAGAACGAAGAGTGGTGACACTGATGAAATCGGAGGAGATTCATGAAACAGTGCTGCGTTATCTCAATCGACTGTCCGACTATTTCTTTGCCGCTGCACGGGTTGTGAATGCAAGAAGCGGTATTGGCGATGTAGAATATGAAAGAAGCGCTATTGTGTTTCGGGACCGAAACAGCAGTGAATCGGAAAAGTAAAAGTGAGAGCTGGCGTGTTCATATACATGCCGGCTTTTTTGTTTTTCACCCTGTCAATTTCCCATTTTGCGACAAAAAATGAACCTTATGAATTATTGACTGAAAAATGGAAAAATGAGATATTGTAATAAATAGATGTAAAAAATAGGCAGTGGGGGGCTCTGATGGATGGTGAATTTAATTGAAAGTGATAGCATCTGGAAGAGAAATTTCAATTATCTGTTTTTCTCAAGAATAGTCAAGATATCCGGCGATATGTTCGCATTTAATTCAATATTATGGTTTTTAATTTATGATGGCAAAGGTGCGATCGGCACTGCTTTATTGATTGCTGTCACTTTTTTGCCGGAAGCCGTGCTGGCGCCTGTGACAGGGCCATTTATGAAACAGAGCACGCTGAAATTTTGGATGTACTTTTCAGATCTGACAAGGGCAGCAATTGTTTTGATTATCCCTCTATGTCATTTTGCAGGCTTCTCTCCGCTATGGTTTGTCATGACGCTTATGATTGTGCATTCTGGTACTGGAGCTGCCTACAATCCCGCCTCAATCGCTTTAATTCCTCAAATCGTAAATGAACAGGGTATTCAAAAAGCAAACGCTGTGCTGCAATCCTCCGCTCAAATTGTCCGGCTCGGGGCTGTCACATTATGCGGCGCTTTTCTTACATTTATCAGCCCTTCTTATACGATGCTTATCGCACTTGTGCTCTATTTGGTGTCAGGTTTTCTCGTTCTTTTTATTAAGTACACTGCGGTTGAGTCTCAATCAGAGGCTGCTGTTGTGACACAGAGAGGCACGTATATCGGAAGACTGAAACGCGGTTTTAGGCTCGTCAGAAAGCATCAGATTTTATATCCGCTCGCTATTTACTGTATTTTTATGAATTTCGCGGCTGCCCCTTGGGAAGCGCTCTCAGCCGTATACGTTGCGGAAGATTTAAACGGCCAGCCGATCGTTTACTCGCTTTTAAAGGCCACCACCGCCGCAGGCGCATTTTTATTAGGATTTGTGCTGGCGAAAGTCAAAGTAAACAGGTATGGGCTGCTTTTCGTCACTGCCGGCATTATTGAAGGATTTGCTTTCTTTATTACCGGGATGAACACCTTTTTGCCGCTCGTGTTTTTCGCCGCGTTTACCTTTGGCGCCGCAGTCAGTGCTGTTAATGTTCCTGAGTACACGATTATCCAGACCTCTGTGGATAGTGAGGATCAGCCGCAGGTTTACGCCGTTATACATATGATCTCAAATATTTCGATCCCTGCCGGAGCTGTCATTTGCGGATATGCCGCAAATGCTTTCGGCTCAGGAAAAGTGATCGCTGCCGGAGGGATTGTCGAAATTATTGCGGGTATCGGAATTTTGCTGTTTACAAAACTGGCCAAAGCAGAAAGGTCCGACCTGATTAAAGAAAGGGAAGCAAGTGTTCATCTGTAAAGGCTTTTGAAACGCCATGCCTCGTGCATGGCGTTTTTTTGTGCCGATGGGTCCGGTGCGAGATACGACTCGGGTCTTATATGAAAATCAATCTCTGATTCGTTTTGCATAAATGCCAACTTGTATAAGATGAAGACAAGGAAAACGAAAGGAGGATCTGCATGAAGATAAACAAAAAAACAGTAGGCGGATTCTTATTAATTGTATTTGGGATCTCCGTCTTTTTTGGAGGAGGAAGCTTCGGCTTTATCATCCCGCTCGCCATCGGGAGCTTAATGACATACGCAGGAGTCAAAAGGTTTGCCGCAGGAAAAACCATCACGGGAATCATCGTGGGCGGTATCGGAGCCATTATGCTCATCTGCTCACTTCCGTTTATCGTCGGAATCGCATTGGCAGCCGCTATGGTGTATTACGGCTGGAAGCTGATGAAAAACGGATCAGCTGACAACGGTGTATCATCTTTTGAGCCTGAACCGGCTTCAGCTGCCTACCAATCTCACTTTGATGACGAATGGGAAGAATTTTTGAAGAAAAAATAATATCAATATATTAGGAGGAATCAGGTATGGTATTAAAAAGAATCAGAGACATGTTTGTGGCGTCAGTTCATGAAGGGCTTGATAAAATGGAGAATCCAAAGGTAATGCTGAATCAATATGTACGCGATATGGAAAGTGACATTGCAAAAGCAAAGCAAACAATTGTGAAACAGCACACGATTGCCTATCAATTTAAGAAAAAATATGAAGAAGCCGCTGAAGTGGCTGGCAAACGGAAAAAACAGGCACAGCTCGCCTTTGACGCAGGTGAAGAAGAACTGGCGAAAAAAGCGCTGACTGAAATGAAGTATTTAGAAGGGAAGGCGGCAGAGCATAAAGTTTTCTATGAACAGGCTAACAGTCAGCTGGCTGACCTGAAAGAACAGCTGGCGGCACTTGAAACAAAGCTTCAAGACGTAAAGGATAAAAAACAGGCGCTGATTGCGCGGGCAAATGCGGCGAAAGCTAAAGAGCATATGAATACGACATTTGACAAAATTGACAGCGAAAGTGCGTATCGTGAATTTTTACGTATTGAAAATCGTATTGAAGAAATGGAAATCCGCGCGAATTATTCAAAGTCAGCGGAAGCCAGCACCGAACTCACACGCAAAGAATTCGCAGATGATGTGGAAGCGGAGATTGAAAAAATGCGGGCGCTCTCACTGCAAAAATCAGACAAGACACAAGCGGCAAATGAATAAGCGGAACGGGGAAGGATTTGCGGTCAAGTCCTTCCCTTCCGCACGTATCAATTCGCAAGCTTTTCCTTTATAATAGAATGAATGAGAAGGATGAAACCGAATGAAAAAAATGCTTGGCAAACTGTTGATCACTGCCGGTATTCTTGTCTTTTTCGCCGTCGTCGTAAAAGACGTGTTTGCCGCAGGCTTGGGTTTCATAAATGGCACAGAAACCGATTCAGCCAGCGCGTTGCCGCGGGACATTGACAGCATGGTCATAGAGTCCGATAGCAAGGATGTCCGGATTATAGCGGAAGAACGAAATGACATATCAGCAGGCATTGCAGGAGACTCGGGAAAGTTATTTGTTACTGAAAACAAAAGAAAACTGGAGCTGACCGTAAAGGAAAAAGAATTTCAATTTTTGAATGGGTTTAACCGTTCGACTCTTATCGTCCGGCTTCCGTATGATTACAAAGGTGATCTGACAGTGCGAACCTCAAGCGGGGACGTGTCTGTGGCCGGGAATGACCATCTTGCGCTTTCCAGGCTGAACGCAGTATCTGCGAGCGGAAATACGAGAGTGACGGACGTCCGTCTTCAAGACCTGAAAGTAAAGGGGTCATCCGGAGATGTCACCATTTCAAATACCGATTACAAAACAGCCGGCATTGACTTAGCTTCAGGAGACGCAAATCTGGCTGATATATCAGGCTCTCTCGATGTAAAAATGACTTCGGGAGATTTTAATGCTGTATTGAAAAAGGTAACCGGGCCCGTATCTGTCACGCTGACAAGCGGTGATGCCAATCTAAGCCTTCCCAAAAACGGCAGCTTTACAGTCAAAGCGAAATCAGCGAGCGGTGACGTCAGTTCGCCGTATTCATTTGCTGATACAGCACATAAAGAACAGCATCACATCACAGGCTCGCAAGGAAGCGGCCAGCATCCAATCGATATCAAAACGGATAGCGGGGATGTAACGATTCGGTAGCACTAGGCAAAAGAAAGGAGGCGGACACCAGGAATGACAAAAAAACAGCTTCTTGGATTTATCATTGCTTTATTCGGCATCAGTATGTTTTTGCAAATTATCGGAATAGGCGATCTGCTGTTTTGGCCGCTCTTTTTTCTGATTGCCGGCTATTTCCTTAAAAAATATTCCCGTGATTGGCTTGGCTCCGTCATGTATATCTTTGCCGCGTTTCTTTTTTTGAGAAACCTCTTCAGCATCACCTTTAATTTATTCGGCTATGCGTTTGCCGCATTTCTGATTTACGCCGGCTACAGGCTTGTCAAAGGGAAGCCGATATTCGAACCGAATGAGAAACGGGTCAACCTTAATAAAAAAGAACATCATGATCCGCCGAAAGATGTAAAACATCCCGACATGCGCAGCTTTTTTATCGGTGAGCTGCAAATGATGAAGCAGCCGTTTGACCTGAATGATTTAAATGTCTCTGGTTTTATCGGTGATATCAAAATCGATTTATCTAAAGCGATGATTCCCGAGGGAGAGAGTGCAATCGTCATTAGCGGAGTCATTGGAAACGTTGATATTTATGTACCATCGGACCTTGAAGTGGCTGTCAGCTCGGCTGTTTTTATAGGTGACATCAATCTGATCGGCTCGAAGAAAAGCGGATTAAGCACGAAGGTATATGCCGCGTCAACTGATTTCAGCGAGTCAAAGCGCCGGGTCAAAGTGTCCGTTTCCTTGTTTATCGGTGATGTGGATGTGAAGTACGTATGAGAAAAAAACTGCTTGCCAGTCTTCAATGGCGCGCCATCCGCATGACAACGGGAATCAGCCTCCTGCTTTTTGCCTGCTTGATTACCTTTATGATGTTTTACTACCGGCTCGATCCGCGTGTTTTGCTGTCATCAAGCTGGTTCGGAATTCCGTTTATCCTAATTTTGCTGCTGATCAGCGTGACGGTCGGTTTCGCCTCAGGGTATATGTACGGCAACCGATTGAAGACAAGGGTTGATACATTAATTGAATCGATTTTAACCTTTGAAAACGGCAATTTCGCTTATCGGATACCGCCGCTCGGAGATGATGAAATCGGCCTGGCTGCCGATCAGCTGAACGAAATGGCGAAGCGCGTGGAGCTTCAAGTCGCATCCTTGCAGAAGCTTTCCAATGAACGTGCGGAATGGCAGGCGCAAATGAAGAAATCGGTCATATCGGAAGAACGCCAGCGATTGGCCAGAGACCTTCATGACGCTGTCAGCCAGCAGCTCTTTGCCATATCGATGATGACATCAGCAGTGCTGGAACAAGTCAAGGATGCTGATGATAAAACAGTCAAGCGGATCAAGATGGTCGAGCATATGGCAGGCGAAGCCCAAAATGAGATGAGGGCGCTGCTGCTCCATTTACGGCCTGTCACCCTTGAAGGAAAAGGGCTGAAGGAGGGCCTTACGGAGCTTTTGGACGAGTTCCGAAAAAAGCAGCCGCTTGATATTGAGTGGGATATACAGGACACAAAAATATCCAAGGGTGTTGAAGACCACTTGTTCAGAATCGTGCAGGAGGCCCTTTCAAACGTATTTAGACATTCAAAAGCGTCAAAAGTAACCGTGATTCTCGGTATAAAGAACAGTCAGCTCCGTCTGAAGGTGATTGATAATGGAAAAGGCTTTAAAATGGACCAGGTGAAAGCATCCTCATACGGCTTGAATTCTATGAAAGAACGTGCGAGTGAAATCGGCGGGGTCGCCGAAGTGATTTCAGTAGAAGGAAAAGGCACACAAATCGAAGTGAAGGTCCCGATTTTCCCGGAAGAAAAAGGAGAGAACGAACGTGATTCGAGTATTATTGATTGATGATCATGAAATGGTCAGAATGGGGCTCGCGGCTTTTTTGGAGGCGCAGCCAGATATTGAAGTCATCGGCGAAGCATCGGACGGCGGTGAAGGTGTTCGGCTTGCTGCGGAACTATTGCCCGATGTCATTTTAATGGATCTAGTCATGGAGGGCATGGATGGCATCGAAGCTACAAAGCAAATTTGCCGGGAGCTTTCCGACCCGAAAATAATTGTTCTCACAAGCTTCATTGATGATGACAAAGTGTACCCGGTTATTGAAGCTGGCGCGCTCAGCTATCTGTTGAAAACCTCAAAAGCGGCAGAAATCGCCGATGCCATTCGCGCCGCTAGCAAAGGAGAGCCAATGCTGGAATCAAAAGTGGCGGGAAAAGTATTGTCCAGGCTGCGCCACTCAGGTGAAAACGCGCTCCCGCATGAATCACTTACGAAACGGGAGCTCGAAATACTCTGCCTGATCGCAGAAGGAAAAACCAACAAAGAAATAGGCGAGGAACTGTTTATTACGATTAAAACAGTCAAAACACATATTACGAATATTTTATCAAAGCTGGATGTCAGTGACCGGACGCAGGCGGCGGTGTACGCGCATCGAAATCATCTCGTAAAATAGGCGGCTCCTATTTGTTTGCGCCTTTCGTTCCGAAGTCTCTGACAATCACATTGACCCGGTAGTCTATTTCCGCATTGCTGAAATAATCATCATCCCATTTTCTTGCGATCTTTTTCCACTTTTGAGGATAATGAATTCTGACTTGGTTTCCCAATCCGGTCACATCCGCTTTGATCTCTTTCTGCAGCTTCTCTGTAATAAATGTCGTTACTGTTTTGTGTACCTGTTTTTCGACTGTCTTTTCAATGCTTTTAATATATGAATCCTTAAACGAATCTTCACTGGGATTCCAGTCCTCAGATAGACGCCCTTCAATCGTGCGGGTGACGGTGAATTTGAACTTTCCGTCCTTGTAGTCCGTCTTGATTTTCCGATTGCTCGAATATACTTCATAAGAAAAGAGATGGCCATCGCGCTTCAAGTCAATGACGCCTCCTTCGACAGTGCCTGAAAATAAGTTGACATTTTGAATCTCAATCGGGGTGAGATCCCGATGCCATAATTTGTTTTTGATGATAGAGGCTCCGTTTATCGCGAGCTTCCCGTTTTCTTCACCGACATGAGGGATAAGGAATGAATCGTCAGAGGTTAAGTGTTCTGAGATCTCCCCCAATGTAACAGGCTCCATCATTCTGATCGTCACCTTATTATTTTCTGTCAGATCATATATCACGTTGGATGCGGGTTCGCCTTCATCATTCATTTTAAATATATCCTTAGTTCGGCCGTTGGTGATAAAGACGTAGGAACTCCTCCTTGTTCCGTTGTCTCTGACAAACTGGTTAATGATCGCGTCCATTCCAATCTCATCCGCAATCACGCTCTTGGAAAGCAGAATAAGTCGCAAATGCTGTGAAAACGTAGGATTATGCTTTAATGCAGAGGTTCTCATCATTTGATGGACAGTTTCACCCTTTGTGATAGACAGCTGTGTCGGGTCAGATGAAGAGCCCTCCTTGGCGCTGATTTTTTTCGGCACGAGAATCTGCTGTGTCAGCTCTAAATTTTTATCGCCGGGCTTGTCTAAGCCTACTCCGATCACTAAGCTTAATTCCTCGATATTCTCGCTATCCCAGCATCCGGAAAGCAAAAGGGTGCATATAAACATACATAAAATCCGGATTTTCATTTTGCTTTAATCCTCCTCTTGAGAGCTACAATGAAAAAGAGAATGAAGGGAAGCAGAAACAGGGAGACAAAAATATAGCCAAGATAATCGCTGTACATCATGACTTGATTGGCGTCATCCGGCCAGAGAGAAAAATAAAAGACCGTTATGCCGATAATCACCATGCTTGTTTTCGTCGATAATCCGAATGTCTTCTTTAGCCCGTTAGCGGCAAAGTATCCGTAAATGACAAAAGTGGTGAAAAACTGGATAATCCAGACCACCAGTAAAAATGATTCAAACCGTTCAATGAATATGCCTTTAAGCTCAAAGGACTGAAAGAGAGAAATAGTCGGCCAAATCAGCGTTTTCACCTCGGGAGCGGTCAAAGCTCCGACAACGATAATATAAGTAATGATATATAAGATAATCGGAATCAAAAATCCTAGTGATGCATATCTGAACGTGTATTTCTTTTTCTTCATATGTTCAGGAAGAAACAGCATCACTTCCATTCCTAAAAAAGAGATGGAAACGACGGTAAGGGAGTTTGCAACAGGGCCAAGGCCTTGGCCTAAAACAGGACGCAAATTATTAATATCAAAAATTTTAAAACTGATCCCGAACACAACCAGCAAAATAATAATGGTTACCGTTAAATAAAAGGGAAACAGCCGCGACACATCACTTAAGCCCCCAATAATTAAATAAATACCGCAGCAAATAAACGTTAAAATAATGACTTGAATTGGCGTTCTCTCCAACAGGAAAAACTTCACCATTTCAGCCATTGCCCGAGTCTCGAAGCTGGCTACGCCGAGGAAATAGCAGCAGATCAAAAGGCCGATGATGCTGCCGATCCATTTCCCAAGCCCTTCCTGCAAATATTCAAAGAGTGAAGGGTATTGATGTTTTTTCTGAATGAGCGTGTTTACATAAATGAAGAAAATAAAAATGAAACCTTCTAATATCAGCGTGATCCAGCCGTCAGGCGTATTAGCCTTAGTGGTCAGCGCTCGCGGCAATGTTAAAAGTCCGGCCCCAAGCATTGTATTTGCAACAATAGAAATACCTTGAAAGGTATTAAGTTTTAGTGGAGTCTGTTTTTGGCTCATTTGGATTATTCGCCTCTTTTGGTTTGTTTTTAATTGGGAGACGGATAATGGAGTCATCCGTATTTTTCAGGCTGAAGAATCCGTTTGGCGAAAAATACGGAGACCCAAAGCTCGTTTGTCTCGTTAAGTGCGTATAAACGACAAGCATAAATAAAATAATGCCGTACAGCCCTAAAATAGCGGCGGAAAACATCGAAATAAAACGCAGCACCCGGAAAGAAAGCCCCATCCCGTACTGAGGAACGGTAAAGGATGCTAGGGCAATGACACTGACGACAATGACCATAATCGAACTGACGAGATTCGCTTCTACAGCCGCCTGTCCGATAACTACGCCCCCGACGAGGCCGATCGTCTGTCCGAGCGGATTGGGGAGTCGCAGTCCGGCTTCCCTTAGCAGCTCGATGGTTACTTCCATCAGCAAGGCTTCAAATATCGGAGGGAACGGCACATTTTCCCTGTTTGCCGAAATTGTAACGGCGAGTGCGGTTGGCAGCAGCCCCTGATGGAAGGAAACAAGTGCAATATAAATCGATGACAAAAACAAGGTGATAAAGATAGAAGCAAAGCGCAGCGACCGGATAAGAGATGCTGAAATCCAGCGTTCATAGTAGTCATCCGGGGACTGCATCAGGATGCCGAGAGAAACCGGCACCAGCAGCACAAATGGTGAACTGTCGACCAAAATTGCCACACGGCCGTTAAACAGGGCTGAAGATACCTTGTCAGGTCTCTCCGTATTTTGAATCTGCGGAAATGGTGAATATTTATTATCTTCAATGAGTTCCTCAAGCGTTCCGCTGTCCTGGATATCCTCCAGCTGGATATTTTTAAGCCGTGCTTTCACTTCTTTTATGACGGACTTTTTTGCTTTGCCCTCAATGTACATAATGGCTGCAGGCTTCAGCTTGTTTTCGCCAATCATGATTTTTTTGGTGATTAATTTCGGATGAGAGGTTCTTTGTCTGATCAGAGCGAGATTTGTATCGATATCCTCTACAAACGCAACTTTTGGGCCGCGAACCACTTTTTCAGTTGTCGGCTCTGTCAGGCTTCTTGTTTTTTTCTTTCCTGTGCTCAGAATATATGCTTTGTCCAATCCGTTGATAAACACAGCACAATTGCCGTTGAGAATCGATTCAATCGTTTTTTTTGCGGTTTCAATAGGTCTTGCGTCAAGCTGGTCAAGGCGTTTTTTGACCTGGTCAAGCGTTAAGGTCTCTTCATCTTTGATCAAAGTTTTAATGGCTTCTGACACCTTATTCTCATCAGTCAGTTCACTGAAATAGAGATAGTAAAAAACCAATCCGTTCGCAAGCATTTTTTTATTTTTCACAAGATCATCGTTTTCTTTTAATTTTGGAAGCAACAATGCTAAATTATCGTGTATATATTCTTTAAACTCTGTTTGTTCCAATGAGGTCACCTCTTATCCAAAACCTTAGTAGAGGTTATCTTTTCCTGTTAAAAAAATGATATACTGTGTTAGAGTATTTCATGGAGTAAGTTTTTTTATGAAAGCGGAGGAGACGAAGTGGCACAGGTAAGGCTTGCTGGTAAACAAGAAGAAATCGAACAGCTCATCAGATCATTTGAACAGCATTATGATGTCTCTTATACATCAAAGGAGTACGGCAGGACGAATCCAAAATACAAATATTCAAAGGATTCCCGCGTATATCTTGAATTAAAATTAAAATCTGCCAAGATCGAAAAATAAAAAGGATTTTTGGTGTCATTGGCGAATTATGATCTATTGAAGCAACCGTTATGGAGGGATACATAAATGGAATACAGAATTGAACGAGACACCATGGGAGAAGTAAAAGTTCCTGCTGATAAATTTTGGGGCGCCCAAACACAGCGAAGCAAGGAGAACTTTAAGATCGGTTCTGAAAAAATGCCGATGCGTGTTGTGAAGGCGTTTGCAATATTAAAACGAAGCACGGCTCTTGCTAATAAACGCCTTGGCAATCTGGATGCTGAAAAAGCAGAAGCGATTGCAGCAGTTTGTGATGATGTGCTCAAAGGCAAGTACGATGACAACTTCCCGCTTGTTGTATGGCAGACCGGAAGCGGCACACAAAGCAATATGAACATGAACGAAGTGGTAGCCAACCGTGCGACTGCTTTATTAAAAGAGAAGAACTCTGATCTAACGATTCATCCAAATGATGACGTGAACCGCAGCCAAAGTTCAAACGACACATTCCCGACTGCGATGCATGTTGCCGCTGTTTTGGCTGTTTATGAGCAGCTTGTCTTCGGCGCTTGATCAGCTTCGCAATACATTGGATGAGAAAGCGAAAGCATACAATGATATTGTCAAAATCGGACGCACGCATCTTCAGGATGCTACGCCACTGACCCTCGGACAGGAAATCAGCGGATGGGTTTACATGCTGGACCGTTCGAAGGAAATGATTTTGGAAGCGACTGATAAAATGCGTGCGCTTGCAATCGGTGGAACGGCTGTCGGAACGGGTATCAACGCCCACCCAGAGTTTGGAGAGCTTGTCTCAGAAGAGATCACCAAACTGACTGGCCAAACGTTCAGCAGCTCGCCGAATAAATTCCACGCGCTGACAAGCCATGACGAAATCACTTATGCGCATGGCGCATTAAAAGCGCTTGCGGCTGACTTAATGAAAATCGCGAACGATGTCAGATGGCTGGCAAGCGGGCCTCGCTGCGGCATCGGAGAGATCGTCATTCCTGAAAATGAGCCGGGCAGCTCTATTATGCCTGGTAAAGTCAACCCGACACAAAGCGAAGCGTTAACAATGATCGCAGCGCAAATCATGGGGAATGATGCGACAATCGGCTTTGCGGCAAGTCAGGGGAACTTTGAACTGAACGTGTTTAAGCCTGTTATTATTTACAACTTCCTGCAATCTGTGCAGCTGCTCAGTGACGGCATGAATTCATTCCATGATAAATGTGCTGTCGGTATTGAGCCTAATAAAGAAACCATTCAGGAAAACCTGTCAAATTCATTAATGCTTGTTACGGCGCTGAACCCGCATATCGGTTATGAAAACGCGGCGAAAATCGCCAAGCTTGCCCATAAAGAGGGATTGACACTCAAAGAAGCGGCTTTGAAGCTTGAATTGCTGACAGAGGAGCAATTTAACGAAATGGTTAAGCCGGAAGACATGGTAAAACCAAAGGCGTAATAGAAAGAAAAAACGGCTGCTTTTTAAGCAGCCGTTCTTCTAAATATGTTGCTGTTTTAATAAATATTTAAGCTGCTCCGCATCTTTGGCGAGCGCTTCAGACTCCGTCAGATTATGAATCATCCCTTTTATAATTGCCAGCTTCGGTGTTTTTTTCTTCATTTCTGCTTCAAGTATATCCAAGCTCTCCGATAATTCAAGAGAGGAGTTTGTGTGTAAGCTGTTAATTTTGTCACGTAGGATTTTCACAATCGATTCAGTCAGCGGGTCAGGCCGGCCGTGCGTAAGAGGCCCAAATAAAGAGCTCGCCTCTTCCAATGTGATGAAAGGCTTTTCGTTTCGTTCAGACATGCCTTTTACCATATCATCAATTCTATTCATAATGATATCAGCTAATTGATCTGGCTTCACAGTGTATCCGAGCAAAATCATGCATTCCAGGTAAATCTGGCTGATGCCCTCTATTAAAAAACAAAGCTCTGCAGTGTACGGTTCCGCTTTTTTTCCGTAGATGTTCAGCAGACTGTCGATATGAAATTGAAGTGAGGACTGGCGGATTTTTTTGGCGCACTGCTCCACTTCCTCTGTGTAAGGCAGAGAACCTTCCTTCATTTGCATGCTGATAAAATCCTTGTGTTCAAGGATGTTTTCATAGAGTACGGTCAGCTGTTTGCGGTAAGCCGTTCTGGGGCTTTCGTCCTTCGTTTTAATATTTAAAATTCGGGTAAACGTTTTATCATAATAGTAGTTCAGCATAGACAGAAGAAGCGCTTCTTTCGAAGGAAAATAAATATAAAAAGCGCCTTTAGATATTTTGCATTCTTTTGCGATTTCTTGAACTGATGTTGAGTTGTATCCTTTTTGTGCAAACAGTTTTAAGGCTGTTTCAATAATCAGCTTTTCTTTTTCCTTCAATGGTTCCACCCTTTCGGAGCCCTGAGGCCTGCTAGGATATGACCATATAGTCACACCTTCTGTTATAAAATTAACCTTATTGTAACTTGTTTTTTTATCATGTATTATTTATATTATAAATTGAGATGACCGAATGGTCAAAGCTCAAGCGAAAGGGTGAATCTAGAATGAGAGAATTGGACGAAATGATCAGCCGCTTGCGAAACAGAGGTATCAAAGTGGAGAAAGTCAAATATCCGAAGCAGACCTTGTCAGAGAAAAAATGGGTTCATCAATGCAAACAGCCGCTCAAAACAAATTACAGAGATTTTAGCGGCTATTCTTTCACATAAAAAAATAGACTGCAAAAACATCTACAGTCTATTTTGGCACTGATATGCGGTATGTTACACCCGTTTTGTCATTTTCAATTGAGATAGACGCCTTATGAAGAGTTAAAATTCGTTTTACGATGCTTAGACCAATGCCGAATTCGCCTTTCTTCCCTTTATTAAAAGGCTCATAGAGGCTGGAGAGCATCTCATCTTCAATATGCGGACCGTCATTTTTAATGGTGATCACGATATTTCGATCATCTTGTTTCATGCTGATTTCTATTTTTGTCTCAGCATAGCGGATTTGATTTTCCAGAATGTTTTCGAGGAGTTTGTTCCATTGCTCCGGATCACCCGGCATCAAAATATCCTCTTCTACATCAATTTCCCACGATAGTTCTTTCCGCGCCCACTTCAATCGTTCGATGACTTCTTCTGTCACTTCCACGATACTGAATATGTCGTGCTGCACTTTTTGCTTCGCTAAATAATCCAGCTTTGTTAAATATAATAAATCCTTTATTTTTTTCTCCAGCTTAAGCGCTTCGCATTCTATGACATCTACAGTGTTTTCAAGATCTCCTTTAGGGAAAATCCCGTCTTTAATTGATTGTGTATAGCCTCTGATGACCATGACCGGTGTTTTTAAATCATGAGAGATATTTTGCAATAGAGTTCTTTCTGTTTCATCCTTTTGCACAAGCTTTTGGCGCATCTCTTCGATGGTATGGCCCAATTTGCCGATTTCATCTTTCCGATCTACTTTTACTGGGTCATCCCAATCCTGTTCTGAAATCCGTTTGACGTGTTTTTCAAATGATACGAGTGGCCTTGATAAATACTTTGCAAGCCAAATGGCTGGAATCCAGCTTAATAAAATGACGACAGCTATAATAAACAGAAGCTGTTTGAACAAGGTGTAGGCCAAATCGTCCCGATAAGAATCAAGCGCGTAAGAGAGCATCATCGCTGATTGGCCATTAACGGAAAGTCCCTTTTTAATGACAAAAAACACTTTCTCTCCATTGACGTCGGCGCTGTACCGTTTCTTTTTTTCCTCCTGCTTATCAGCCAGCTTGTATACTTTGTGGATAAACGAAGACGACAGAATGCTTAAATCCTTGTCTGAAGAAGCATCTTCATTTTCAGGCAGGAGCACGTGCTGTACGGAGCGGACTGTTGTCGGCGCCGTCGCTTCCTCACTGTAATAGCGCCTTTCAATTGAACCCGGCAGGCGGTACTCCGTCAGAACATGCTGCTCATTTTCAATCGTCGTATACGTTTCATTGGTGAAGAAATCGCGCAGCGTGTTTGAAAATAACACGAGCAGTAAAATCGATATCGCTAACAGGATGCCGGAGATAACAACCCATATCTGAAACGCGAGCGGTTTGTTTTTCATGATGACATCATCCTGTAGCCGAAACCGTAAATCGTCTCCACCTTCAATTCTGGCATCTTTCTGCGCAGTCTCCGAACGAGGTCATCAACGACCCGGTCTGTTCCGAAGTAGTCATGTCCCCATACTTTTAAGAGGATATCCTCACGAGAGTATGGATGCCCTTTATGATGGATAAATAATAGCAGGAGATCAAATTCCTTCGACGTCAAATTGATGATATTTCCGTTTTCATCATAGACCTCGCGCGCGTCTTCAGCGACCCGATATGAGGAGACGGCAATTTCATTTTTTTGTGCAGGAGGAGCTTCCTTATATACAAGCTGCAGCAATTTTTGCACACGGATAATCAGCTCCCGCGGCAGAAACGGTTTTGAAATGTAGTCATTGCTGCCAAGCTCTAAGCCAAGCACTCTGTCAATATCTGCATCACGGGCGGAAATAAAAATGACCGGCACGTCAGGATCTTTCGCCTTGATTTCTTTAATTAATGTATAGCCGTCGGTATCCGGCAGCATGATATCGAGAATCCACAGGTGGGGAGACGGTGTCATTTTCTTTCTGGCGTCTTCACCTTTCGTAAAAGATGTAATGTTCCAGCCCTCATTCTCTAAATACTTCGTCAGCAGTTCATTCAGGTTATCCTCATCTTCAACTAGATAAATGGTGTATGACAAGGCTCTTCACATCCTTTCAACGTCATTATAAACTAGTTTTAACATACGGCTGGCAATTTTCATAATTTCACATATTCTTTTCATTTTTATCCCACAATGTTTGTTTATGATATGGTTAAGGGAAGAAAGGAAGAGAAAAAGAGCGAGGAAGATGTAGGATGATCAAACATATTCTATTTTGGTGCTTTGCTTTTCTCCTCATTATTGGGACAATTGAACTTGTACATGCGATGAATATGTAACGATAAATGAATAACCGTTAAAGGAGTGCAAGAACATGGATTATCGACGTGATGACCAAAACGATCAACATCAAACAGAACCTTCACATACAGAACAGTCTAATACAGAAAACCAGAAGCTGATAGGACATTCTGAACAAGAATTGCTTGACGCGCCTGTGTCGTATGATGCGGGACGGCAGGAAACAGCTTCTGCGTTAGAAATGGAAAAGCAAGAAACGGCTGTGAAAAAAGAAAAGAAACGGAGAGCCGCATGGCTAAGCCCGATTTTAGGCGGTATTATCGGCGGGGGCCTTATGCTTGGCATCGCGCCTTATCTGCCGTCAGACCAAAATCAGGCGACCGAGACCGCTTCTGCAAATAAACAGGTGCAGTCTGATAATTTTACTTCGACACCGATAACGAACGCTTCAAACGTAGCTGATATGGTAGAGGATTTAGAGCCGACGATTGTCGGAATTTCAAATATCCAAACCTCTCAAAATAACACATTCGGCACGGGCGGCGGCTCCAGCTCAGAAAGTGAAAGCGGAACCGGGTCAGGTGTTATTTTCAAAAAAGACAGCAATAAAGCGTATATCATTACAAACAACCATGTCGTTGAAGGCGCGAACAAGCTGACTGTTACGCTATACAACGGAGAAACGGAAACTGCCAAGCTTGTCGGCAGCGATACCATTACTGATTTGGCGGTTTTGGAAATCAGCGGAAAGAACGTCAAAAAAGTGGCGAGCTTTGGTAATTCTTCACAGCTGCGCACGGGCGAAAAGGTAATCGCTATCGGCAACCCGCTCGGACAGCAGTTTTCCGGTACGGTGACACAAGGCATCATTAGCGGTCTGAACCGGACAATTGATGTGGATACAACACAGGGCACGGTGGAAATGAACGTGCTGCAAACTGATGCAGCGATCAATCCGGGGAACAGCGGTGGTCCGTTAATCAATGCAAGCGGCCAGGTCATCGGCATCAACAGCTTGAAGGTGAGCGAAAGCGGTGTGGAATCACTCGGATTTGCGATCCCAAGCAATGATGTCGAGCCGATTGTTGACCAGCTGCTGAAAAACGGAAAAGTGGATCGTCCGTTTTTGGGCGTGCAAATGATTGACATGGCGCAAGTTCCTGAAACCTATCAGGAAAATACGCTCGGCTTGTTTGGAGATCAGTTAGGCAAAGGTGTTTATGTAAAAGAAGTTCAAGCGAATTCACCTGCGGCAAAAGCAGGCATAAAATCTGAGGATGTTATTGTCAAACTAAACGGCAAAGACGTGGAAAGCAGCGCGGATATCCGCCAGATCCTTTACAAAGACTTAAAAGTCGGAGATCAAACAACAATCCAAGTGCTGCGAAATGGAAAAACGAAAACGTTGAACGTGACACTGACGAAGCAGACAGAAAGCAGCTCAAGCTAAGAAGAAAACAAAAAGCTGAACCCAATTAAGGTTCAGCTTTTTTGCTATCCTAAATAAGAGGAAAGCATCCACACTTGTTTTTCAACTTCTTCAATTAATCCGACAAATAAGTCCGCTGTCGCATTGTCTTGATTTTCTTCAGCCAGGCCGATCACGAATTTAGATTCGCTGCTGATTTGTTTGTAGTCGTTAACCAATGCTTGTACCATTTCTGAGGCTGATGTTTCGTTTCCGCCGTCTGTGATAGATGCATGCTCAGCGTATTCTTTCACTGTGGCAACAGGCTGCCCGCCGATCGCCAGCAGACGCTCAGCGATGGTATCGACTGTTTCAGCCGCATGGTCATAAAGTTCTTCAAATTTCTCGTGCAATGTAAAGAAATGAGGTCCTTTCACATACCAATGGAAACGGTGGAGCTTAGAGTATAAAAGAAACCAGTTTGATAATTGTGTGTTCATTGAATTCTCAACTAATGTTTGATTTGTTTTTGCGTTTTCAGTTTTCATAAGATAACGTCCTCCTTGTGATCTGTTAACTTAATTATATCATATACTAAATAAAAATCAATACTAAATTATAATAATTATAATTTAGATTAGCTGAATAGTTTTTTCTTCAGGATAGATTCCCACGCAGACCAAGGAAAAAGCGATCGGAACAGCAGGGTAAGCTTGATGCCTTTTCCAATCGGATATCGCAATTTTTTTAAATGCTTTGTTGTTGCCAATTGATAAATGAGGTCGGCAACCTCTTGGGGATCTCCGCTTTCTTCTCCGCTTTTTTCAACGTACGAAAGGATCTTTTTATAGTATTGGTGATAGGCTGAATCGTCAGCAGGCTCCGACATAAAATTTGATAACGAGGTTGACCAGATCGATGTCTTGTATGAGCCTGGCTCGATCAAAGCGGTTTCGATACCGAACGGAAGCAGCTCGATACGCAGGCTTTCAGAAAAACCTTCCAATGCATGCTTGGAAGCTACATAGGGCGAGAGCGCAGGGAACCCGGTCAGTCCGCTGATGCTGCTCACGTTTATAATCTTTGCGCCGCCATGTTTTCTTATGTAAGGCAGCACGGTTTTTGTCACATGGATCACTCCGAAGACGTTCGTTTCAAATTGTTGTCTGAAATGTTCCATCGGCACATCCTCGATAAATCCTCCATAAGCCGTTCCGGCATTGTTGACGAGTAGGTCGATCGGGGCGTAAGCACTAATGGTTTTTCCGAATGAGACTATAGATTGTTCATCGGTGACATCAAGAGCTGTAGTGAGAATGGAATCAGACACCTTGTGTGCTGCAGCCAATTCCCGAAGCTGTTCCGCTTTTTCAGGCTGTCTTGATGTGGCAATCACGAAAAACGATCGGGCGAGCCTTACAGCTGCAAGCAAACCAAAGCCGCTTGATGCTCCTGTTACGATTGCTATTTTTTTATTCATCCTAACCCTCCTATTAAACTGCTACAGCTATTGTACTATCCTGAACAGGAAATGACGCCTGTAAAAGAAATTTTTATACAATAATTCAGAATTGTTCTATAATAGAACGAAAGAAGGAAAGGGGTTTTGTGATATGGCGCTGCAAGGGGTAGACCAAAAATGGGATCTTGATTCATTTTTTAAAGGCGGGAGCCAATCAGAAGAATTCAAAGGGTATGTTGAGAAGCTGTCACAAAGTCTGCGTGCATTTCAAGACATGACTGACGCGTTTCAGGTGCCTGCATCGTCTGAAGAGGCTGATAAGCTGACCGCGTTGCTAGATTTATTCGAACAGACATCCGTCAAGCTTCAGCAGGCCGGCGCTTTCGTTGCTTGCCTCCAGGCCCAGAATATCAATGATCAAAAGGCTATAGAACATCAGTCGCTTATGAATCGGCTTTCCGCAGATTTTCAATCGTCGCTCGTTACATTAGATCATAAACTTGTGGACGTAGATCAAGACGTGTGGAATGAATTGTTAACAAAACCGGGATTGCGCGATGTTTCTTACATATTAAATGAAAGAAGACAGAGGGTTGCCGAAAAGCTTAGCCCAGGTAAAGAAAAACTGATCGGAAACCTTGCGGTGGATGGATATCACGCTTGGAGTGACTTATACAATATGTTAGTCGGGAAAATGACGATCCCGTATGAGGAAAACGGTGAAAACAAGCAATTGTCTGTCGGTCAGGCGGAGAATATGATGGACCATCAAGACCGTACTGTCAGAAAAACAGTATATGAACGTTTCCGCCAAGCTTGGGAGAGCAAGCAAGATATTTTCAGCAGCACGCTGAATCATTTGGCGGGATTCCGGCTTGAAACCTATAAAGCGCGCGGCTGGGAGAATGTCCTGAAGGAACCGCTGCAAATTAACAGGATGAAAAAAGAAACACTTGATACGATGTGGCAGGTCATCACTGAAAACAAGAAGCCGTTCGTTCAGTTTTTGAACCGGAAAGCATCCATGCTCGGCCTTGAAAAACTCAGCTGGTACGATGTCGAGGCACCGATCGGTTCTGACGGAAAGGTCTATTCGTATGATGAAGCCGCAAATATCATTACCAGCCAGTTTTCAACGTTTGGCAAAAAGCTGTCCTCATTCACTGAAAAAGCGTTTCGGGACGGCTGGATTGAGGCGGAAGACAGGAGTGGAAAAAGAGTCGGCGGCTTTTGCACCAGTTTTCCTGACAGCGGGGAATCCCGGATTTTCATGACATTTTCGGGCAGCGCCTCAAATGTCTCTACTCTTGCGCATGAACTCGGGCACGCGTTCCATCAGGAAGCAATGCTCGACGTCAGGCCGTTAAACCGTTCCTACGCCATGAATGTTGCAGAAACAGCTTCAACGTTTGCAGAGATGATAGTCGCGGACGCGACTGTCCAGCAGGCCGAGACGAGGGAAGAAAAGCTTGTTCTTCTGGAGGATAAAGTGCAAAGAAGCGTTGCGTTCTTTATGAACATTCACGCGAGATTTTTATTCGAAACGAGATTCTACGAGGAACGAAAGCGGGGAGTGGTACCGGCCGGCCGCTTGAATGAACTGATGGAAGAGGCGCAAAGAGAGGCTTACTGCAATGCGTTAGGAGAGTATCATCCGCTTTTTTGGGCGTCAAAACTTCACTTTCACATCACGAGGGTGCCGTTTTACAATTTCCCTTATACATTCGGCTACCTGTTTTCTCTTGGTATTTACGCGTTGGCGCTTGAAGAAAAAGACACATTCGAAGAGAAGTATGTGGCATTATTGCGTGATACGGCTTCTATGACAGTGGAGGATTTGGCGATGAAGCATTTGGGTGCTGACATCACGAAGCGCGATTTCTGGGAGAATGCCATCAAGCTGGCTGTGCGTGACGCCGAAACCTTTTTGCAAATGACCGAATCTTAAAGAAAAAGCCGTGGCGTTAAATGCCACGGCTTTTTCAATTCTTCTCTGAATGAGGATTTCATTCTCTGGATATACCTAAAACAAATGGAATCCTACAGGGGGGAAACATATGCATTTGATCAGAGCAGCCGGGGCTGTATGTCTCGCAGTGGTTCTGATTGCGGGCTGCCGTCTTCATGAAGACCAGCAGCAGGCAGAAGGAGAAAATACAGCCGTCACCCAGCTGAAGTCCGTTCCCTACAGCAATTTTTCGCTTCGTGTAAGCTACGGGGATGGTGAGCACAATCGTTATGAAGGAATCTATACAAAGAACGGGACTCAGGAAAAAGCGGAAATACAAGATAAGCTCTCCGGTGTCAGTCAGGAGGGAGAAGAAGCATTGGATGAGATGAAAATGATTTTGAGCGAGCTTTCCGTGACAGATCAAATGGCTGAAACAGAAGTGATACACAGCGTACTGGCAGCATTTAATCTGGACAGTCATTATGATCATATCGATTTAAAACTAAAGCTGAAGGACGGCTCCATCAGAGAAATCAAGAAATAATCATGTGATAAATAAACCATAAACGCCAATTATGTCCAAAAAACTAATTGAAAATGATTTTCAAAGTCAGTGTTTTCTGCTACAATGTGGGATAGATGACCATATCAAATGGCTGAATATCGAATCACTTGCATTGACGACAATTGACTGAAAAGCATGTATATAGAAAACGTGCAATACATAGTGCTGCTAAAAAGCCAGCAAAAAGGAGCGGTTATGGGTATGAGTGCAATTTCTACAGAAACGCTGAGCTTAGGATACGGGGATGCCGTTATTATTGATGAGTTGAATTTAACAATTCCCAAAGGTGAAATTACCGTATTTATTGGCAGCAATGGCTGCGGAAAATCGACACTTTTACGTTCATTAGCGCGCCTGATGAAGCCGAGAGGCGGTTCAGTGCTGCTGGAAGGAAGAGCGATTGCCAAGCTTCCGACGAAGGAAGTCGCAAAAGAGCTTGCCATCCTGCCTCAGGGTCCTTCGGCTCCAGAGGGGCTGACGGTGCATCAGCTGGTGAAACAAGGTAGATATCCTTATCAAAACTGGCTGAAGCAGTGGTCAAAAGAGGATGAGGAAGCAGTTGAGAGAGCGCTTAAAGCAACAAAGCTTGAGGACATGGCTGACCGCGCCGTTGATTCTTTGTCTGGCGGACAGCGCCAGCGGGCTTGGATCGCGATGACGCTTGCCCAGGAAACGGATATCATCCTTCTAGACGAGCCGACGACGTATTTAGACATGACACATCAAATTGAAATTCTTGATTTGCTGTTTGAGCTGAATGAAAAGGAAGAGCGGACGATTGTTATGGTTCTCCATGACTTAAACCTGGCATGCCGCTATGCGCATCATCTTGTGGCCATAAAAGATAAACAGATTTATGCAGAAGGCCGTCCGGAAGAGGTTATCACTTGTGACCTTGTGCAAAATGTGTTTTCTATGAACTGTCAGGTTACACAGGACCCGCTGTTCGGAACGCCTCTTTGCATTCCTCATGGCAGGGGCAGATGCATTGTCCAGGAAGCGGCTTTCACATCACATGGATAAATAATGCCAGCGAAGGAGCTTTCATTTGAGAAAGCTCCTTGCTGTTTTTTCGAAAGGAAGATGGAAAATGGAACAAAAACTTCAGGAGCAGCTGGATGGATTGCTGGAAAAGTATACGGAACTTCTGCTTGGTGAAACAAACGATGAGCTAAAAGAAGAAGTGAAGCAATGGATTCTGTACACGCATATAGCCAAGAGTATGCCTCCGCTCGCTAAGCATTGGAATGCGACATATCCCGAGGCAAAGCAGGGCATTAAAGATGTCATTCAGCATATTAAAGAATTAAATGAAGCGCATCGAAACAAACAATAGCCAAAAAGCAGTCTGCTCATCATAGCAGGCTGCTTTTTTGTGATTCATCCGTTTTACCTGGTGCAAAGGAATTCATAAAGGTCCGCAGCGCGCTGCTGATAAACGAATCTTTTCGAACAATAAATTCTGTTTTCATCTGTCTGAGTGTTTCAGGCAGCGGATACAATTGAATCGATCCTTCTGCCTCATGCTTCTGCACAACTGTTCTAGGCAGCAACGAGATGCCAAGACCTGCTGTAACCCCGCCGATAATTGCTTCAAGCGTACCAAATTCCATAATGACCGGCTGTGTGACACCGACGGAGCGCAGCCATTTTTCAAGTGTTTCTCGATACGAGCAGCCTGTGCTGTATACGAGAATCGGCTTTGTGATGGCTTCCTCAACATCGGACACAGAGGCAGCCGAAACAACTACTGGTTCTTCCTCAAATGCCGGATAGGATTCGAGCTCAGGATGATTGCATTCGCATCCGATAAACGCGCCGTCCAATTCATAACGAAGAACCTTATCAAGGAGAAATTGCGTATGTCCTGTTGTTAAAGACAACTGGACGTTTGGATGTTCTTCATAATAAGATGCCAGAAGCTTTGGAAGCCTTACCGCGGCAGTTGTCTGAGTGGAGCCGATCATAAGCGGCCCGCTTGGTTCTGCGGAGGATGAGAGCGCTTTAGACGCTTCATCAAGAAGGCCGATAATTTTATTTGCGTAGTCCAGCAGCAGCTTTCCGCTTGCAGAAAGTGTCATGCCCCGATTATGGCGCAAAAACAGCGTCGTACCCAGTTCAGCTTCCAATTGTTGAATTCTGGCCGTGACATTCGATTGCACATAGCCAAGCTGCAAGGCCGCTTTCGTAATGGTCCCTTCACGGGCTACCATTTGAAACACACGTAAATCTCCGCTCTCCATTTTGAACTCCTCCCTTTATTTGATATCAATCTGAATGATATCAAGTATCTTTAACAATCATTATACGTAACATCAAAGCTGGATTACAATGGAATCAGAAATATATTTTAGTCAACAGCAAGGAGTGGCGGCAATGAATGTCATGAACAAAATAGCTCTCGTAACGGGGGGCGGCACTGGAATCGGAAAAGCAGCCAGTATGGAATTGGCAAAGCGCGGGGCGATTGTTGCGGTGAATTATTCACGTTCGCAATCAGAAGCGGAGGAAACAGTGGAAATGATTCAAAAAGCTGGCGGGCAAGCCTTCGCCATCCAAGCAGATGTATCCAGAAACAGCGAAGTGCAGGATATGATTCAAGCAATCGTGAACACACACGGCACGGTTGATATTTTAGTGAATAATGCCAGCATTACACGGCATATTCCAATGGATGATCTTGAGGCTGCGACAGAAGACATATGGGATGAGCTGTATGCCGTCAATGTGAAAGGAATGTTTTTCTGCGCGCGGGCAGTGGTTCCGTTCATGAAGAAAAGCAAGGCCGGAGCGATCGTAAACGTCGGCAGCATCGCAGGGTTAACCGGTGCGGGCTCATCTATGCCTTACGCAGTATCAAAATCGGCGGTCCACGGTTTAACGAAATCATTGGCCCACGCTTTAGCGCCTGACATCAGAGTGAGCGGTGTAGCACCAGGAGCTGTTGCAACGAGATGGTGGGCTGGTCGGGAAGAAAAAATGAAAAGCATGATCGGCTCTTTGCCGCTGCAGTATATTGCTGAACCGGATGATGTTGCCAAATTGATTTGTTCACTAGTTGAACAGGAATCACTCACAGGCCAAATCATCACAATTGACAGCGGACAGACACTGTAAAGAGAGGGATGCAGGGAGATGCCATTTGTACAGATTCATTTACGGACGGGAAGAAGCGAAGCGTGGCTTCAAAAACTGAGCAGGGCCATCCACCAATCGATGATTGAAGAAATCAATGTGCCGGAAGATGACTATTTTCAAGTCATCAGGCAATATGAAAAAGGCGAATTTTTCTATGATCCATTTTATCTCCAAGTTGAGCGTACTGATGAACTGATATACATTCATTTTACACTGAAACAATCAAGAACAACTGAACAGAAAAAAGCGCTTTACCGCTCAATCGCAAGCCGGATTCATTCCGAGCTTGGCGTAAGAAAAGAAGATGTATTTATCATGCTGGCCGGAAATCAGGATGAGGATTGGTCTTTCGGAAATGGAAGGGCCCAGATGATTGAATAAAAAAACCCCGCGGTTTGATACCCGCGGGGTGCTCTATTAATGGGAAGGTGATTCAACGGCTTTTGCCGCTTTCTCTTTCACTTGTTCTCCCGTTTTCTTATTTGATAGTTTGATAGGTTTTAAGAACAATGTAAATACGGCTCCGACTGCGATAAAGATCAGGCCTGTATAAAACACGCTGTGGAGTGAATCCATCAACGATGTTTTTAAAATCGGCACAATATGGGATGAGAAAGCCGCAGGGATTTGTTTGACCGCGTCCGGACTGAACAGTGATTGCAGCAGCCCTTGCGGATTTGTATCAATCATACCCTTTAGCTGGGCGGCAAACGAGCTTGCCTGTGCCGGAAGAGAGTCTAAATACGGAACCAATTTATCTGTTAATAGATTTCCTGATCTCGCATTCATTACGGCTCCCAGCATGGTAATGCCGAATGTTCCGCCGATAGAACGGAAGAATTGGCTGGATGAGGTGACAACGCCAAGCTCCTCTTTCGAAAAGCTTTCCTGTAAAGCCAATGTCAGAATCGGCATAACAAGACCCATTCCAAGGCCAATAATCGCCATATATGATGTAGCGACAAGCTTGCTCGTGTCAAGATCCAATGTCGTTAACAGCAAGAATCCGCCGGCCATAACCAGCATGCCTGTAATGATTTGCGGTTTAATTCCGATTTTGTACACAAGCTGGCCGCCGATAATACTTGTGATAATCATAGAGATCATCATCGGTGTCATAATTGTACCCGATTCAGACGCACTTACACCGACAATTCCTTGCATAAAGAAAGGAACAAACGTAATGGCGCCAAACATACCGATACTCATAAAGAAGCCGATCAAGTTTAGAAAGGTAAATGTTCTGTTTTTAAATAAATACATTGGCAGGATTGGCTCTTTTGCTTTTGATTCTACGATAATAAAGCTGACAATGCCGATCAGTGCGAGAGCGAACAAACCAAGAATCTGCCAAGAATCCCATGCGTAATCTTTTCCGCCAAAGCTTAAGGCGAGCAAGAGGCTGACAACACCAACAATCATCGTGAAAATACCAGCGATGTCAAAGTTGATCGGACCAGTCTGCTGGCGTCCCTGTAATCCTCTTGCAATGAAAATAACCGCAATAATTCCGACTGGCAGGTTAATATAGAAAACCCATTTCCAGTTTAACGAGTCTACAATCCAGCCGCCGATTTGCGGCCCAATTACTGAAGCCAGCCCATAAATCGCGCCAAAGACCCCTTGGAATTTAGCACGCTGTTTTCCTGTGAACAAGTCACCGATAACAATCATCGCCATCGGCATCATGATGCCTCCGCCGATTCCTTGCAGTCCACGGAAGATAATCAATTCTGTCATGTTGTTGGCCATTCCGCATAAGGCAGAAGCAGCCATAAAAATAATCAAACCTGATACATAGACAATGCGGCGTCCCAATAAATCAGCCAGTTTGCCGGCAATTGGCACAATAGTTGTTGATGTTAACAAATATGCAGTTGTCAGCCAGGTCATCATGCTCAAACCGCCCAGATCACCGACAATTTTCGGCATGGCTGTTCCGACAATGGTGCCATCAAGGGCTGAAAAAAACATGGCAATAATTAAGCCTGTTATTAATAACGTCCGTTTGGATTGTTTGCCTTCTTTACTCATTTTCATCCGTTTCCTCTTTTCATGTTTTGCTTTTCATCCGTTTCCGCTGCTGCCTGTGCGAGCTTTGCTGTAATATGCGCCGCCTGAAGCATCTCCTCCTCCGTCAAAAAGGAAAGATAGCGTGCCATAATGGCCTTTCTGCCTGCCAAAATCTCCTCGAACTTTCTGTCTCCTTCGTCAGTTAGACTGAGATCAATCACTCGCCTGTCTTTTGTGTTGTGTGTCCTGGCGATAAGATTTTTTTGTTCAAGGCGATCTGCCATCAGCGTCACCGCGCTTGGCTTCACCTCCATACGCTCGGCAATTTCAGAAATCTTGAGGCTGCCGTGTTTCTTTAGGCTGGCCAGCACAAACAGCTGCGCTGGGGTGACACCTTGTTTCTCCATGCTTTCCAGCATTTCAGGCTGTATCTTTTGAAAGAGCGCCTGAAGCGATAATTGGATATCGGACATTAACTGATCCGCACTCTTCATATTCAATTCCCCTCTGTTACATACACTGTATATATATTTTGATAACAAAATAGTTAATGCTTATTAAATATAAATAAGCGTAAATGAAAAGTCAACTGATTTTACACAAAAAAAAGGATAGATGTCCGAAAGAACATCGTATCCTTTTTCTAATATTGTTACTGCTGATAAGGAGACTGCTGCTGAATGGTCTGCTGGAATTTTTGATAGGATTGCTGCAGCTTTTGGGCATCCTCCGCTTCAACAGAATACCATCCATATTGGAACATGAGGTCATACAGTTTTCTTTGCGCTTTTTGTGACTCATCAAAAATGGATTGAATATCCTGATAAAGAGACTCGTGGCTGAATTCGTGCAAGGCTGTGCAATAAGCTGTTGTCATGTATTTTTCGGTTGTCAGCAGTTCGTTGACGAAATCTCTGTCATTCATTTCCGATGTTGTCGGTACAGGTGTCTGAGGGTTGCTGATTTTTTGATTTTGTTGATTCATTCTGACGCCTCCTTATTGGATGTAGCCGGACTGCTGCTGCCCTGGCTGCAGGTGCTTTAATATTCTTTGATAGTGATCATGATGCATGTGTCCGACGCGATCGAGTTCTTGCTTTAACGTTTGATCCTGGCACTGCTGCGCCATGAAATGCGCTTTTTTCATCGCGAGCAAATTCCAGTTCAGCATGTCATTGAGATACAAATGATCCTTTGTCGAAATAACGGAAGGCGGCATTTGAGATTGCTGCTGATTGTCCATTGTGATCCTCCTTTGATTTCAGTTCATTTTATAGTTTCCTTCAGACTGGGCGTTGTATACAGGTGTTTTGAAGATGATGGCGGGAGGGAGTCGGATGTTGAGACATGTGTTTTTATTTTTATCTCAAAATAAAACGCTTACCAAGTTCGCAAAAGCATATGGAAAGAGGCTTGGAGCACGAAGATTTGTCGCAGGGGATACGATTGAATCGGCAGTTAAGACCGTCAAAAGGCTAAACAGATCCGGTTTGTGTGCAACAATTGATTATTTAGGTGAGTATGCAGCTTCGGAAAAAGAAGCGAACCAAGTCGCAGAGGAATGCAAGAAAGCCATTCAAGCCATTGCCGAACATCAATTGGAGTCGGAGCTTTCACTTAAACTGACCTCAATCGGGCTCGATCTTTCAGAAGAACTTGCTCTTACTCATTTGCGCGCCATTCTTTCCATTGCGAAGCAATATGATGTTGCTGTGACCATTGATATGGAAGACTATTCTCATTATGAACAGACACTTTCTATTTACAGGCAATGCAAACAGGAATTTGAGAAGCTTGGCACGGTCATTCAGGCGTATCTGTACCGGGCGGCAGAAGATATTAGAAAGATGCGTGACGTAAAGCCGAATCTCAGACTTGTGAAAGGCGCTTATAAAGAATCTGCGGCTGTAGCGTTTCCTGACAAAAAAGGAACAGACCTACATTTTCAGAGCTTAATAAAGTTGCAGCTATTAAGCGGGAACTACACGGCTGTCGCCACACATGACGATGACATTATTGCATATACGAAAAAGCTCGTCGACGAACATCAAATCCCCGCATCGCAATTTGAGTTTCAAATGCTATACGGCATCAGGCCAGAGCGTCAGAAGGAACTCGCGAAAGAAGGCTACAGAATGCGTGTGTATGTCCCATATGGAACAGACTGGTTCAGCTACTTTATGAGAAGAATTGCCGAAAGGCCCGCCAATGCAGCATTTGTGTTAAAAGGAATTCTGAAAAAGTGAAAGCAGCCGCGGGAAGCAGCTGCATTATGATTGTTCCATGTTATGTTTTTTATACTGCTGGTTTTGACTTGTCCGTTTTCCGCCGCCGTAATGCTGAGTCGGACCAGCATCTCCCTTTACGCTCGCCGCGCTGACTGCCGCAGAAGACGGATTTTTTTTCTCTCGCACCATTCCCGTCACCTCCGGGCTTAAGTTACCCGTCTTTTATAGGCTTCATACAAAAAAATAACAAATTAGCTATTGAAGTCGAACCAGAAATCTTTTAAGATGAAAGAAGAAACGGGTTTCATTTTTTTTAGTCAAAAAATGAATGACTATTCATTCAATGTTCAAGGGGGATATCTCATGCACAAACACATTCGGAAGGCAGCCGTTTTAGGATCGGGGGTAATGGGTTCCGGAATTGCGGCGCATTTGGCTAACATCGGAATTCCTGTCCTGCTGCTAGATATTGTGCCGAACGATTTGACAAAGGAAGAGGAAAAAAAGGGGCTGACGAAGGACAGTCCGGAGGTGCGCAGCAGGCTTAGCCGGCAGGCGGTGAAAAAACTGCTGAAACAAAAGCCCGCTCCCCTCACATCAGCGAAAAATACCTCCTATATTACACCGGGCAATCTGGAGGATGATGCAAAAAAACTGAAAGAAGCAGATTGGATTATTGAGGTCGTTGTCGAAAACCTTGAAGTCAAAAAGAAAATTTTCGCTCTTGTGGATGAACATCGAAAGACTGGAAGCATCGTCTCAAGCAACACATCCGGCATATCAGTGCAGGAAATGGCTGAAGGCCGGTCGGATGATTTTAAAGCCCATTTTCTTGGAACGCATTTTTTTAATCCCGCACGCTATTTAAAGCTGCTGGAGATCATTCCGATTAAGGAAACAGATCCTGATATTTTAAAGTTTATGACAGCTTTCGGTGAAAATGTCCTCGGTAAAGGCGTTGTTACAGCAAAGGACACACCGAACTTTATCGCAAACCGCATCGGAACATTCGGGCTTCTTGTGACAGTCCAAGAAATGCTGAAAGGCGGCTATCAGGTTGGAGAGGTTGATTCGATCACAGGTCCGCTGATCGGCAGGCCGAAAAGCGCCACCTTCAGAACGCTTGATGTTGTCGGCCTCGATACATTCGCCCACGTTGCCCGAAATGTGTATGACAAAGCCGATGGCGATGAGAAAGAAGTGTTTCGCCTTCCAAGCTTCATGAACGATATGCTGGAAAAAGGGTGGATCGGAAGTAAGGCCGGCCAAGGCTTTTATAAAAAAGAAGGAAAAATTATTTATGAGCTTGACCCAGTGACGCTTACTTATGGCGAGCGGACAAAAATGAAAACACCGGCACTTGAAGCGGCAAAACAGGCAAAAGGGACAAAGGCCAAAATGAAAGCGCTTATTTATTCGGATGACAGGGCCGGCCGATTGCTGTGGAATATCACTTCTCAAACCCTGCTTTACTCAGCCGAGCTGCTCGGTGAGATTGCCGATGATATTCATGCGATTGACCAAGCCATGAAGTGGGGATTCGGCTGGGAGCTGGGGCCTTTTGAAATGTGGGACGCCATCGGCCTCAGGCAGTCAGCGGAAAAGCTTGAGCAGCTTGGAGCAGATATGCCTGGCTGGATAAAAGAGATGCTGGACAAAGGAAATGAAACCTTCTACATCAAAGAGAACGGAACGGTATTTTATTATGACCGCGGCGAATACAGAGCCGTGAAAGAAAACAAAAAACGAATTCATTTACAAGCGCTTAAAGAAACAAAAGGCGTGATTGCGAAAAACAGCGGAGCAAGCTTAATTGACCTTGGAGATGATGTGGCCCTTCTAGAATTTCATTCGAAAAGCAATGCGATCGGCCTCGATATCATTCAAATGATCCACAAAGGATTAGAGGAAACAGAACGGAATTACAAGGGCCTTGTCATCGGCAACCAAGGAAAAAATTTCTGTGTCGGGGCAAATCTCGCCATGATCTTAATGGAAGTCCAAGATGACAACTTTTTGGAAGTTGATTTTGTGATACGCCGTTTTCAGGAGACGATGATGAAGATCAAATACAGTGCGAAACCGGTCGTCGCCGCGCCATTTGGCATGACGCTCGGCGGAGGAACGGAAGTATGCCTGCCTGCGGCGCGTACTCAAGCGGCAAGCGAAGCCTATATGGGTCTTGTTGAATCCGGTGTCGGCCTCATCCCTGGCGGAGGGGGAAACAAAGAGCTGTACATCAATCATCTACGCCGTGGCCTTGATCCGATGAATGCGGCAATGAAAACATTTGAAACAATCGCGATGGCGAAAGTGTCCGCTTCCGCTCAAGAGGCTCGTGAGATGAACATCTTAAAAGAAACGGATCAGATCAGCGTGAATCAAGACCACCTGTTATACGATGCGAAGCAACTGGCCGCATCTTTATACGATACCGGCTGGCGGCCGCCTGTAAAAGAAAAGGTCAAGGTGCCGGGAGAAACTGGTTATGCAGCACTCTTGCTTGGCGCTGAGCAGATGAAACTGTCTGGCTATATATCTGAGCATGATTTCAAGATTGCGAAAAAACTCGCTTATGTCATTGCGGGCGGAAAAGTGCCGTTCGGTACAGAGGTTGATGAAGAGTATTTATTGGAGATCGAAAGAGAAGCGTTTTTGAGTTTAGCGGGAGAGGCAAAATCTCAAGCGAGAATGCAGCATATGCTTGTGAAAGGTAAACCTTTACGGAATTAGGAGGGAGCTTATGAAAGAGGCAGTCATTGTATCAGGTGCAAGAACACCGGTTGGGAAAGCAAAAAAAGGATCGTTGGCCACCGTTCGCCCAGATGATTTGGGAGCGATTTGCGTAAAAGAAACGCTGAAACGGGCAGGCGGCTACGAAGGTAATATTGATGACTTGATTATCGGCTGTGCAACACCTGAAGCGGAACAGGGGCTTAATATGGCGAGAAATATCGGGGCGCTCGCGGGGCTGCCATACACGGTTCCGGCGATTACAGTCAACCGATATTGCTCATCCGGCCTTCAGTCTATTGCATATGCGGCAGAAAAAATTATGCTCGGCGCCTATGATACAGCGATTGCTGGCGGAGCAGAATCCATGTCACAGGTGCCGATGATGGGGCATGTCACCCGGCCGAACCTTGCTTTGGCAGAACAGGCACCGGAATATTATATGAGCATGGGACATACAGCCGAGCAGGTTGCGAGAAAATACGGCGTCTCCCGTGAGGATCAAGATGCGTTTGCCGTTCGCAGCCATCAAAACGCCGCTAAAGCCCTTGCAGAAGGGAAATTTAAAGATGAGATTGTACCTGTCGAAGTGACGGTGACAGAAATCGGAGAAAACCATAAGCCGCAAGAAAAACAATTCGTGTTTTCTCAGGATGAAGGCGTTCGCCCGCAAACGACTGCAGACATCTTAGCGACATTGCGCCCGGCTTTTTCCGTTGACGGAACGGTGACCGCGGGCAACTCCTCGCAGACGAGTGACGGAGCGGCGGCTGTCATGCTGATGGATCGGGAAAAAGCCGATGCTCTTGGCCTGGCCCCGCTTGTGAAATTCCGCTCCTTTGCAGTAGGCGGCGTGCCGCCGGAAGTCATGGGAATCGGGCCGGTTGAAGCAATTCCGCGCGCTTTGAAGCTTGCCGGCCTTCAGCTGCAGGACATCGGCTTGTTTGAATTGAACGAAGCTTTTGCCTCACAGGCCATTCAAGTGATCAGAGAATTGGGAATTGATGAAGAAAAAGTGAATGTCAACGGGGGCGCAATCGCGCTTGGGCACCCGCTTGGCTGTACGGGCACAAAGCTTACACTCTCACTCATCCATGAAATGAAACGGAGAAACGAGCAATTTGGAGTCGTGACCATGTGTATCGGCGGCGGGATGGGAGCGGCCGGTGTATTTGAATTATGCTAAAGGGGGAAAAACAAATGGCAAAAAAAACAGCTGATATACTAAAAGGCGGCGGATTCTTAATCGAGGATGTCACATACGATCAAATGTATACACCGGAGGATTTCACTGACGAGCATAAAATGATTGCGAAAACAACAGAGGATTATATCGAGCAAGATGTTCTCCCTCATATAGATGACATCGAAAACCATCAATTTGAGCATTCTGTCAGACTGTTGAAGAAAGCGGGCGAACTAGGGCTGCTTGGCGCCGATGTGCCGGAAGAATACGGCGGGCTCGGCCTAGATAAGATCAGCTCGGCGCTCATCACTGAGAAATTTTCGCGTGCGGGAAGCTTTTCTCTTTCCTATGGCGCGCATGTCGGCATCGGTTCCTTGCCGATTGTCTTTTTCGGATCAGAAGAACAAAAGAAAAAATATTTGCCTGGCCTCGCTTCAGGCGAAAAGATCGCGGCTTATGCTCTGACTGAGCCTGGCTCTGGGTCTGATGCACTTGGAGCAAAAACAACAGCCGTGCTGAACGAAGCAGGAACGCATTATGTATTAACCGGGGAAAAACAGTGGATTACCAACTCTGCTTTTGCCGATGTTTTTGTGGTTTACGCTAAAGTGGATGGCGACAAGTTTTCAGCCTTTATTGTAGAAAAAGAGTTCCCAGGTGTCTCCACGGGACCGGAAGAAAAGAAAATGGGAATCAAAGGATCATCGACGAGGACCCTCATTTTGGATCAAGCGGAAGTGCCGAAGGAAAACCTGCTCGGAGAAATCGGCAAAGGGCATGTCATCGCCTTTAATATTTTAAACATCGGCCGCTACAAACTGGCGGTTGGCACAATTGGCGCATCTAAGCGGGTCATCGAGCTGTCTGCGGCATACGCAAATCAGCGCCGCCAATTTAAAACACCGATTGCAGGTTTTTCATTGACACAGGAAAAAATCGGGACAATGGCCTCAAGGCTGTATGCGATGGAAAGCTCTGTATACAGAACCGTCGGGCTGTTTGAAGACAATATGAGCCAGTTCACGGCCGAAGACCTCAAGGACGGCCGGCAAATCGCCAAGTCAATTGCGGAATACGCCATCGAATGCTCTCTGAATAAGGTGTTTGGCTCTGAAACGCTTGATTATATTGTTGATGAAGGCGTTCAGATTCATGGAGGCTACGGCTTTATGCAGGAGTACGAAGTAGAAAGAGCTTATAGGGATTCAAGGATCAATCGAATTTTTGAAGGCACAAACGAAATCAACCGATTAATCGTGCCAAGCACTTTCCTGAAAAAAGCGCTAAAAGGCGAGCTGCCTCTATTTGAAAAAGCACAGTCGCTGCAGGAAGAACTCATGATGCTTATGCCTGAAGAGCCTGGAAGCGGCGTCTTAGAGCAAGAGAAATATATCGTTAAGCAAGCGAAAAAAATTGCGTTGTTTGCCGCCGGCCTAGCTGCGCAAAAATACGGAAAAGCCATCGATCATGAGCAAGAAATTCTCGTGAACGTCGCGGATATCGTCAGCAATGTATACGCAATGGAATCGGCCGTGCTCAGAACGGAAAAGGCCATTGCAGCACAAGGCGCTGAAAAAGCTGCGCAAAAGGTGCTGTACACAGAAATTTTCGTTCAAGAAGCCTTTAACGAAATTGAAGCGCATGCGAAGGAATCCCTTATCGCAATGGAAGAAGGAGACTCACTCCGCATGATGCTTTCCGCTCTGCGAAAGCTGACACGCGTAACGCCTAAAAACGTGATTCAGAAAAAACGCGAGGCGGCGGCAGGCATTTTTGAGGCTGAGAAATATATTGTCTGATTGGCCATGAGCTCCGCATGCGCGGAGCTCTTTTTTAAGAAGCACTGTTTTAGGTTTTTAAAACAAACTGTGTTAAAATAACCTCGATTATTTTATTGAGGGGGAAGAAGATGTCGTTAACTTTTTACTGGTACCCTAAATGCGGAACGTGCCGCAAAGCAAAGAAGTGGCTTGAAGAGCATGGGAAAGAAATAAACGAAATACATATTGCTGAGCAGCCGCCAAGCAAAGAAGAATTAAAAGCGCTTTATGAAAAAAGCGGGCTGGATCTCAAGAAATTTTTCAACACGAGCGGCATGAAATACCGCGAGCTCAATCTCAAGGAAAAGCTGTATCACATGTCAGAGGACGAACAGCTCGAACTGCTGGCTTCAGACGGAATGCTGATCAAACGCCCGCTTACAACAGACGGCGAAAAAGTGACTGTCGGATTTAAAGAAGACCAATTTGAAGAAAACTGGGCTTAATGTAAATTTTTTTTGAAAAGTGTGGTATCTTCTTATTGTAGTGCTGTAAAAAATGGAGGGATTCAATTGAGCATACCAAAAGATTTGCGTTACTCAGGAGAACACGAATGGGTAAAAGTTGAAGGAGAAAAAGCCAGAATCGGAATTACGCATTTTGCCCAGTCCGAGCTAGGCGACATCGTGTTTGTCGAACTTCCTGAAGTGGGCGCTGAAATCAAAGCGGACGAGCCATTCGGCAGTGTTGAATCCGTTAAAACGGTATCTGAGCTTTATGCGCCGATTAACGGAACTGTTGTGGAAGTAAACGAAGATCTTGATGACAGTCCGGAATTCGTCAACGAATCTCCGTACGAAAAAGCATGGATGATCGTCGTTGAGCCGACTGACGCTTCTGAAATTGAAAAACTGATGACAGCAGAGCAATACGAAGAGATGACACAAGAAGACTAAAACAGGATAGCCGTAAAAGCAATTGGACACGCTAACGTTATGGGAGGTGTCCAATATGGCTTTCGACAAACAAAAGCTCGATGTCACCAACGACGTGACAGGCCGCTTTCAAAATGGCCGGCTCTCGTTATATCATGATAATGAGATGATCGGCCAAATGACAAGCATGAATGAATATGAGCTTAAGTCCGGTTATTCCTTTGAAAATGAGAAGTTTTATAAGACAGCCGATGTGGTCTCTGGTGACGACGCAAAATATGTAGATTGTGACTACGAAAACGGCTGGTGTTAAATGTAGGCGGTGAATTTCACTGCCTTCTTTTACAATCTGAACGTTTCAAATTTGACGCGGCAGGTGAAGAAGATGGATGAGCTGGAAAAGGTTATGATTGTCGAGGGGAAATCAGATAAAGAGAAAATCGAAAGCGTCCTGAATGAACCGGTGCGCATTATCTGCACAAACGGAACAATCAGCCAGCTGAAGCTTGAGGAATTGGCTGACGAGCTTTATGATAAAGACGTCTATATATTAGTTGATGCTGATGAATCAGGCGAGAAATTGAGAAAACAGCTGAAGCGTGAATTTAATGAAGCCTGCCATCTCCATATCGACAGAGCCTATAAGGAAGTAGCGGCTGCGCCCAGGCACCATGTCGCCTCTGTATTGCTGCGTGCGAATCTGAATGTCCATACTATTTTTCTTGAAAGAAAGTCCCGAGGTGTATAGCATGAAAGAACTCCAAGAACACGAACTTGATCACATTGAAGATGATGTGTACCTTCTATATTTATATACTCCGTTTTGCGGCACCTGCCAGCTTGCAAGCAAAATGCTGACAGTGGTGAAAGAAATGCTGCCTGATGTCGCCTTCTATCAAAACAATGTCAATTACTCTCCGACATTTGCAAAAGCATATCAAATTGAAAGCGTCCCTTGTTTTCTGCTGTTTAAAGGCGGAAAGGTGGTCGAAAGAGGATATGCGTTTCATTCCGTTTCTTATTTATATGAGCTGATCAAACAAAAATCATCTTCCGCATCCCAATTATGACATATTTCTCAGCATATCCAACGAAATTGTCGTTCGTTTTATAAAGGGGTTCTTGCGACAGAGAGAGAAATGTGTATGTATGACCAACAAATAGGAGGTTGTACATATGGAGAAAGCGGAAGTTTTAGAAGATGAGTATCAGCATCTGTTTTTAAAACCCCTTTTGAATGCCTCAACATTGCTCATTACCTTTCAAGGAGAAGCAGAAGCCTTAACCGTCTCAATAAACGAACAGGGAGAAATGAAAAAAGTTTCTCCGCCCCAAACGTCCAACCTGACCTTTTACGGAAACCAAACGGAAATTATTGATTTATTGCACGGAGATATTTCCCTTCAGCACTTGATTCAGAGCGGAAGCCTCAAAGTAAAGGGGTCATTCAGGGCCCTGTTAAAGCTAGAAGCCATTCTCTGGCTGACAAATGGATTTTTTCAGAGGATTTCAAAGAATTGAAAAATAATAAATTATTATAATAGTAAAAGTTGTCATCATTTATTTTATTGACATTTAATCATTCGCCGTGCTATTCTACATTAAGAATTTCCGGACGAAAAAGACTATATATTTCTCTTATCAAGAGAGGTGGAGGGAAGTGCCCTATGAAGCCCGGCAACCATCAACGCTGTTGAAATGGTGCCAATTCACACGAAGCGTTCAGCTTTGAAAGATGAGAGAAAGGCATTTTATATAAGCCTTTCTGCTCAAGTGTGCAGAAAGGCTTTTCTTTTGCAGAAAAAACCGGAAGATTTCTTAGAATAGTGTTAAGGCAGGTGATTGCTTTGATCAATCTTCAGGATGTTTCAAAAGTTTACAAGTCGAAACATGGAGATGTCAATGCTGTCCAAAATGTCTCGCTTTCCATTAAAAAAGGTGAGATTTTTGGAATTATAGGATATAGCGGAGCTGGTAAGAGTTCCTTAATCCGTCTGCTGAACGGCCTTGAGAAACCAACCTCAGGAACCGTGGAAGTGGCGGGAACAAAGATTAATGAAGTAAATGGACGCGGTTTAAGAAAAGCACGCCATGAGATCAGTATGATTTTCCAGCATTTCAATTTGCTTTGGTCGCGGACTGTCAGAGATAATATCATGTTTCCTTTAGAAATTGCCGGGGTGAAAAAGAGCGAGCGGATCAAGCGCGCCAATGAACTGATTAAACTGGTAGGTTTAGAAGGAAAAGAAAAATCATATCCATCCCAGCTGAGCGGCGGTCAGAAGCAGCGTGTCGGAATTGCCAGAGCGCTTGCAAACAATCCGAAGGTTCTCCTTTGTGACGAAGCGACATCAGCATTAGATCCGCAAACGACAGATTCAATTCTGGATCTATTGTCCGATATTAATGAAAGACTCGGTTTGACGATTGTGCTAATTACGCACGAAATGCATGTCATCCGCAAAATCTGCAACAGAGTCGCCGTCATGGAAAACGGTAAGGTGGTCGAAGAAGGCGAGGTTCTCGACGTCTTCAAAAATCCAAAGGAACAAATGACAAAACGATTTGTTCAACAGGTGACAGAGCCAGAAGAAACGAAAGAGACGCTTCAGCACCTTCTTGATGACACAGCATCAGGAAAAATGGTTCAGCTCACATTTGTCGGTGAGTCAGCTGAACAGCCTCTGATTACAGAGATGATCAGAAACTTCAATGTCAGCGTCAATATTCTGCAAGGGAAAATTTCGCAGACGAAGGATGGAGCTTACGGTTCACTGTTCATCCACATTGACGGAGACGAGGAAGAAGTGCAAAACGTGATCCGGTTCATTAATGACAAACAGGTGAAAGCAGAGGTGATCACGAATGTTTGAAAAATACTTCCCGAACGTTGATTTAACTGAATTATGGAACGCGACATATGAAACACTTTATATGACGCTGATTTCTTTACTGTTTGCTTTTGTCATCGGGGTCATCCTCGGCTTGCTGCTCTTTCTGACGAGCAAAGGAAGCCTCTGGCAGAATAAAGCGGTCAACTCTGTGATTGCTGCCGTTGTTAACATATTCAGATCGATTCCGTTCCTTATTTTAATTATTTTACTATTAGGGTTTACGAAGTTTTTAGTCGGCACGATCTTAGGGCCAAACGCCGCATTGCCGGCGCTGGTCATCGGCTCGGCACCGTTTTACGCACGTCTTGTTGAAATCGCGCTGCGTGAGGTGGATAAAGGTGTGATTGAAGCCGCTAAATCAATGGGCGCGAAAACGTCTACGATCATTTTCAAAGTGCTGATTCCGGAATCAATGCCGGCTCTTATTTCTGGCATTACGGTTACAGCCATCGCTTTGATCGGCTCAACGGCAATTGCCGGAGCCATTGGTTCAGGAGGCCTTGGAAACCTTGCGTACGTAGAAGGATATCAGTCTAATAACGCTGATGTTACCTTCGTTGCTACTGTGTTTATTTTAATCATCGTATTTATTATTCAAATCATCGGTGATTTAATAACAAATATTATAGACAAACGATAAGGGAGGATTTACATTGAAAAAGCTATTTTTGGGTGCATTACTGCTTGTATTTGCAGGAGTTATGGCTGCCTGCGGTTCGAATAACGGCGCTGAATCCGGCAAGAAAGAAATTGTCGTTGCAGCAACGAAAACACCGCATGCGGAAATTTTAAAAGAAGCTGAACCATTGCTGAAAGAAAAAGGCTATACGCTGAAAGTGAAAGTGCTTAGTGATTACAAAATGTACAATAAAGCTTTAGCTGATAAAGAAGTGGACGCGAACTACTTCCAGCACATTCCTTACCTTGAGCAAGAAATGAAAGAAAACACAGATTACAAACTTGTGAATGCCGGCGCTGTTCACTTAGAGCCATTTGGTATTTACTCTAAAACATACAAATCACTGAAAGACCTTCCAGACGGTGCGACAATCATTCTGACAAACAACGTTGCTGAACAAGGCCGTATGCTTGCAATGCTTGAAAACGCTGGATTAATCACTCTTGATTCTAAAGTGGAAACCGTTGACGCAACATTGAAAGACATTAAGAAAAACCCGAAAAACCTTGAATTTAAAAAAGTAGCGCCTGAATTAACGGCAAAAGCATATGAAAACAAAGAAGGAGACGCGGCCTTCATCAATGTAAACTATGCGATTCAAAATAAATTAAATCCTAAAAAAGATGCAATTGAAGTAGAATCAACGAAAAACAACCCATATGCTAACATCGTCGCAGTGAGAAAAGGCGAAGAAGATTCTGCAAAAATCAAAGCGCTGATGGAAGTTCTTCACTCTAAAAAGATCAAAGACTTCATCGAGAAAAAATACGACGGAGCTGTGCTTCCTGTATCTGAATAAGTCTGAAACCCCGGATGAGAAATCCGGGGTTCAATTATTGACAAAGCCCTAAAACGATATTCGTTTTAGGGCTTTGTCCTCTTTTCAGCGTGAGTGAAAACCCTTGAAGTCTAGGAAGGACGAGCATAGGAGCGGACATTCACAGGATGTGATGACGACGGCGTTTAGGCAGGACGCCTGAGAATTTAGCCGTTGATCCACTTCGCATTGAGCACCAACGCGCAAGTCTGACAACGAATGCGAAGGTTTGCTGACACGGTGAAACCCCCGGGTGAGAAATCCGGGGTTTTTTCGCGTATTTTCCCAAAAGCTGCTCATAATAAAAAGGAATGTTAAACAGATGGAGGGATTTTCTTTGAATCAAGACAGAGGAAGCATGAAGGACGCGCTAAAACAATATAAACATGGTTTAGGCACATTTGAACAAAAGATGCCGCTGATGGGAAGGAAATTTAACGAGTTTACTGAACAGTGCTTTGCCGGGAATTCTCTGACTGAAAGAGAAAAACAGCTGATCGCCCTCGGAATCGCGATCAATGCTCAGGACGAATATTGCATGATCTATCATACAAAAGGCTGTCTTGATCAGGGAGCGACAGAAGAAAACATTCTCGAAGCCGTCAGTGTGGCAGCGGCATTTGGAGGCGGCGCGGCCTTCAGTCAAGGCGTGACAGTTGTCCAGCAGTGCATTGAGGAATTCGGAAACACCACGCATTAAGAGAAGGAATATTCCGAAAAACCATTCTCATTTGATCTGAATGGATGCTTTCGTCTCATCTGCCGCTATTTCAAGCCATATCCTTTTTGCGGCATCAAACGCAGCACTGATACAATAGAAAGCAAATATATGAAGGGATTGATTCATTATTTGCAGCAGCCAGGACAGACTGAACCTCGATTATACGTCAGAAATGGAAAAAGCGATGCAGCTGTCACACGGAATTGGATACGAGGAATACGGACGCCGGCTGGAAACAAGAATGAAAGTAGAGCGGCAGAGAGAGCTTGATTATCAAAAAAGCAAGCGGATTTCTGCAGGAGCTTATTGAGAAAATCAATCTTTTAAAAAAGGGTGGGAATCCACTCTTTTTCTTTTTCAATCGCTTTAATAAAGTGCCGATCTTTGTTAAACTTGAGGAATGTGCGAGGCACGATAAAAAGTTGTATTTACTTTTCATTTGTTATAAAATTAGAATGAGAATAAAATGAGAATAATGATTATATATTTTGGAGGTATAGATATGGCTGCTTCAACATTAACGATCAAAGATCTTCACGTTGAAATCGAAGGGAAAGAGATCTTAAAGGGTGTAAACCTTGAAATAAAAGGTGGAGAATTCCACGCAGTAATGGGCCCGAACGGAACTGGTAAATCCACTTTATCAGCTGCTATTATGGGGCATCCTAAATATGAAGTAACAAAAGGCAGCATCACGCTTGACGGCAAAGATGTACTGGAGATGGAAGTGGACGAGCGTGCGCAGGCAGGCTTATTCCTTGCGATGCAGTACCCAAGTGAAATCAGCGGTGTGACAAATGCCGACTTCCTTCGCTCAGCAATCAACGCGCGCAGAGAAGAAGGCGATGAAATTTCTCTTATGAAATTCATCCGCAAAATGGACGAAAACATGGAGTTCCTTGAAATGGACCCTGAAATGGCTCAGCGCTATCTTAACGAAGGCTTCTCAGGCGGGGAGAAAAAACGCAACGAAATTCTTCAATTAATGATGATTGAACCGAAAATCGCCATCCTTGATGAAATCGACTCAGGTCTTGATATTGACGCTTTGAAAGTTGTATCTAAAGGGATCAACAGAATGCGCAGCGAAAACTTCGGCTGCCTGATGATCACTCACTATCAGCGCCTGTTAAACTACATCACTCCGGATGTTGTTCACGTTATGATGCAAGGCCGCGTTGTCAAATCCGGCGGTGCAGAGCTTGCACAGCGTCTTGAAGCAGAAGGTTATGACTGGATCAAACAAGAACTTGGCATTGAAGACGAAACTGTTGGCCAAGAAGCGTAAGCGTTAGGGGGATTAATATGACACTAGATACAAAACTATCCGTAGATCAGGAGTATCTCAAAAGCTTTTCCGAAAAGCATCAAGAACCTGCCTGGCTGAAAAACCTGCGCTTACAGGCTCTTGAACAAGCTGAGGATCTGCCGATGCCGAAGCCTGACAAAACTAAAATCACAAACTGGAACTTCACGAATTTCGCGAAGCATACAGTTGATAACGAACCGCTTTCTTCATTAGAAGATTTGACTGATGAAGCAAAAGCGCTGATCGACGTTGAAAACGAAGATAAAACATTATACGTACAGCGTGACCAGACGCCGGCATACCTTTCACTTTCTCAAGAATTGAAAGACAAAGGCGTTATCTTCACTGATATTCTGACTGCTGCTCGCGAGCACAGCGACTTGGTGGAGAAATACTTTATGAAGGACGGCGTGAAGGTTGATGAGCATAAGTTAACTGCACTTCACGCGGCTCTTGTTAACGGAGGAGCATTCCTTTATGTTCCGAAAAATGTTGAGGTGGAGACGCCGGTTCAGGCTGTTTATGTCCACGAAAGCAATGATACAGCTCTATTCAACCACGTGCTGATTGTGGCTGAAGACCACAGCTCTGTCACATATGTAGAAAACTATATCAGCACTGTAAACCCGAAAGACGCTGTCTTCAATATTATCAGTGAGGTCATCACAGGTGATAATGCCAGCGTGACATACGGTGCGGTGGATAATCTGTCAAGCGGTGTGACAACTTATGTGAACCGCCGCGGCGCTGCTCGCGGACGCGACAGCAAAATCGAATGGGCTCTCGGCCTGATGAACGACGGCGACACGATTTCCGAAAACACAACAAACCTTTACGGTGACGGCACATACGGCGATACGAAAACGGTTGTTGTCGGAAGAGGAGAGCAAACAGAAAACTTTACAACACAAATCATCCATTTCGGTAAAGCTTCTGAAGGCTATATCTTGAAGCACGGTGTAATGAAAGATTCTGCTTCTTCTATCTTTAACGGAATCGGCAAAATCGAACATGGCGCTTCTAAAGCGAATGCGGAGCAGGAATCACGTGTGCTGATGCTCAGCGAAAAAGCACGCGGAGACGCCAACCCTATTCTTTTAATTGACGAAGACGATGTAACTGCAGGACATGCGGCATCTGTCGGCCGTGTGGACCCTATTCAGCTTTACTACCTGATGAGCCGCGGTATTCCGAAAGAAGAAGCAGAACGCTTAGTCATTTACGGATTCCTTGCACCGGTAGTAAATGAACTTCCGATTGAAGGCGTTAAGAAACAATTGGTTTCTGTTATCGAAAGGAAAGTGAAGTAATGAATATCACAGATATTCGTGAACAGTTCCCGATCCTTCATCAGCAAGTGAACGGACATGATCTCGTTTATCTCGACAGCGCGGCGACTTCCCAGAAGCCGCGTGCTGTCATTGAAACACTGGATAAGTATTATAACCAATACAATTCCAATGTTCACCGGGGCGTCCATACACTTGGAACCAGAGCGACAGACGGTTATGAAGGAGCGCGTGAAAAAGTCCGCAAGTTTATTAACGCGAAGTCAATGGCTGAGATTATTTTCACAAAAGGCACGACCACATCACTGAATATGGTGGCGTTAAGCTATGCGCGCGCCAACCTGAAACCTGGTGATGAAGTGGTCATCACCTACATGGAGCATCATGCGAATATCATTCCGTGGCAGCAGGCTGTCAAAGCGACTGGCGCCACATTAAAATATATTCCGCTGCAGGAAGACGGAACGATTTCTTTAGAAGACGTCAGAGAAACGGTCACAAGCAACACAAAAATTGTTGCAGTGTCTCATGTATCTAACGTTCTCGGCACGATCAACCCGATTAAAGACATGGCGAAAATTGCCCATGATAATGGGGCTATTATTGTGGTGGACGGTGCACAAAGCACGCCTCACATGAAAATTGACGTGCAGGATCTCGATTGCGACTTCTTTGCGCTTTCTTCCCATAAAATGTGCGGGCCTACCGGTATTGGTGTGCTGTACGGAAAGAAAGCCCTGCTGGAAAACATGGAGCCTGCCGAATTCGGCGGTGAAATGATCGACTTTGTCGGGCTTTATGAATCAACTTGGAAAGAGCTTCCGTGGAAATTCGAAGCGGGCACGCCGATTATTGCAGGAGCAATCGGTCTCGGTGCCGCCATTGATTTTCTCGAAGAAATCGGTCTTGATGAGATTTCCCGCCATGAGCACAAGCTTGCAGCTTATGCGCTTGAACGCTTCCGCCAGCTTGACGGCGTAACGGTTTACGGGCCAAAAGAGCGTGCCGGGCTTGTTACATTTAACCTTGATGATGTTCATCCGCACGATGTGGCGACTGTGCTTGATGCGGAGGGAATCGCAGTCAGAGCCGGCCACCATTGCGCGCAGCCGCTGATGAAATGGCTGGATGTAACTGCTACTGCAAGAGCAAGCTTTTATCTGTATAATACAGAGGAAGAGATTGATAAGCTTGTGGAAGCTCTTCAAAAGACAAAGGAGTATTTTACAAATGTCTTTTAATGCAAACTTAGATACATTGTACAGACAGGTGATTATGGATCATTACAAAAACCCGCGCAATAAAGGGGTTTTAAATGACAGCATCGTCGTGGATATGAACAACCCGACATGCGGCGACCGAATCAGGCTGACAATGAAGCTTGACGGAGACATCGTGGAAGATGCGAAATTTGAAGGGGAAGGCTGTTCCATTTCAATGGCATCCGCTTCGATGATGACTCAAGCGATTAAAGGGAAAGATATTGAAACTGCCCTTTCCATGTCTAAGATTTTCTCGGATATGATGCAAGGGAAAGAGTATGATGATTCTATAGATCTCGGGGATATTGAAGCCCTTCAAGGCGTTTCAAAATTCCCTGCCCGTATCAAATGTGCAACCCTGTCATGGAAAGCACTTGAAAAAGGAGTCGCAAAAGAAGAAGGCGGCAATTAAAAGGATTGGAGTGAAAATGGATGGCTAAAAAAATGCCTGATATTGGTGAATACAAGTATGGTTTTCACGACAAGGACGTTTCCATTTTCCGTTCAGAGCGCGGATTGACAAAAGAAATCGTAGAAGAAATTTCTCGCATGAAAGAAGAGCCTCAATGGATGCTTGATTTCCGCTTGAAATCACTTGAGCATTTCTACAACATGCCGATGCCTCAATGGGGCGGAGATTTAAACTCACTGAACTTTGACGAAATTACGTACTACGTAAAACCGTCTGAGCGTTCAGAGCGTTCTTGGGATGAAGTTCCTGATGAAATTAAGCAAACATTCGACAAGCTTGGTATTCCTGAAGCTGAACAAAAATACCTTGCGGGTGTTTCTGCTCAGTACGAATCTGAGGTTGTATACCACAACATGAAAGAAGATCTTGAAGCGCAAGGCATCGTCTTTAAAGACACTGACAGTGCACTGAAAGAGAATGAAGATATTTTCCGTGAGCACTGGGCAAAAGTAATCCCGCCGACTGATAACAAGTTTGCGGCGCTTAACTCAGCTGTTTGGTCCGGCGGATCTTTCATCTACGTGCCTAAAGGCGTGAAGGTAGAAACGCCGCTTCAAGCTTACTTCCGTATCAACTCTGAAAACATGGGCCAGTTCGAACGTACACTGATTATTGTTGACGAAGAAGCAAGCGTTCATTACGTTGAAGGCTGTACTGCGCCTGTTTACACAACAAACTCACTTCACAGTGCGGTTGTTGAGATCATCGTCAAAAAAGGCGGCTACTGCCGTTATACAACGATCCAAAACTGGGCAAACAACGTTTATAACCTTGTCACAAAGCGTACAGTCTGTGAAGAAAACGCAACAATGGAATGGATCGACGGCAACATCGGTTCTAAGCTGACAATGAAATATCCGGCTTGTATCTTAAAAGGCGAAGGCGCGCGTGGTATGACGCTTTCTATCGCTCTTGCGGGTAAAGGCCAGCATCAGGATGCAGGTGCGAAAATGATTCACCTTGCACCAAACACATCATCTACAATCGTATCAAAATCGATTTCAAAACAGGGCGGAAAAGTAACGTACCGCGGAATCGTCCACTTTGGACGCAAAGCGGAAGGCGCCCGCTCTAACATCGAGTGCGATACGCTCATTATGGATAACAAATCAACTTCAGACACAATTCCTTACAATGAAATCTTAAATGATAACATTTCATTGGAGCACGAAGCGAAAGTGTCTAAAGTATCTGAAGAGCAGCTCTTCTACTTGATGAGCCGCGGTATTTCTGAAGAAGAAGCAACTGAAATGATCGTAATGGGCTTCATCGAGCCATTCACAAAAGAGCTTCCAATGGAATACGCAGTTGAAATGAACCGTTTGATTAAGTTCGAAATGGAAGGTTCTATCGGTTAATTGTTTCACAAAAAAGGACGTGACTGGTTTTCAGTCGCGTCCTTTTTGTATGAAGAAGAAAAACCGCTGGCCGCAGGACCCGCGGTTTTTTACTCTTCTTCTATTTCCTGGTTGATAATTTGTTTTACAGATGATCTGCTGTTATTTTCTCTGTTCATCTCTCGCAATTGAGTATAAGCCATATCGAATTCCTCTTTTGTCATCTGCTTTGCGGCTAATGCGGAGCATAATATAGCAAAAGCAATTGGCATTGTATCAATGTGAATGTCGATATGGACCTCTGAGTTGCCGCTGTTTTTGATAGCAGATTCAGTAGTGGGTATCTCTTGTGCATGTCTGTTGATAGGAATGATATTTTCGTTCATTAGTCTTCTCCGTCTTGTGTCTGAGCCTGTGCCTGATCCTGGTCTGTGTTCACGCTGACCACGACTTTTGCATTACCGCTGTTTTGGACTTTTGCGACTGCCGCATCGCGTCTGTTTTCCTCATTTTCATGACGATTTTCGCTCATGGTATCATCCTTTCTCTATTGATAGTGACAGAATATTCGATAGGAGAGTAAAGAGATTGGACGAACTTCGCGGTTTTTCCACATTAGGGCAAAAGGTCGAAGGAAAGCATTTGATTTGGTAAAATGAATAGACATCATAATAGAAAAGGTGTTTGCATATGAAATCATACATCATTGTCGGCGCAGGAATTCTCGGCGCTTCGACGGCTTATCATCTCGCAAAATCTGGCGCTCAAGTTACTGTCATTGACCGGAAAGAGCCGGGACAAGCGACTGATGCGGCGGCGGGGATCGTCTGTCCTTGGCTCTCACAGCGCCGTAATCAGGATTGGTACCAGCTAGCTAAGGGAGGAGCACGGTACTATACGGATTTAATCCATCAATTGGAAGAGGACGGTGAAACGGATACAGGATATAAGCGTGTCGGTGCGATCAGCATTCATACTGATCCGGCGAAGCTCGATAAGATGGAGGAGCGGGCGTATAAGAGGCGGGAGGATGCGCCAGAGATCGGTGAGATTACCCGCTTATCCGCGAGCGAGACGAAAAAACTGTTTCCGATTTTGGCTGATGGCTATGAATCGGTTCATATCAGCGGGGCCGCCCGCGTGAATGGAAGAGCGCTGTGCCGGTCGCTTTTAAGCGCTGCGGAGAAACGCGGCGCAGAGATCATCAAAGGAAATGCATCCCTGCTTTTTGAAAACGGAACAGTCACCGGCGTGCGAACAGATACAAAGCAGTTTGCGGCAGACGCGGTGATTGTGGCGGCGGGGGCATGGGCCAATGAAATCATGAAGCCTCTTGGCATTCATTTTCAAGTGTCTTTTCAGAAAGCGCAGATTATGCATTTTGAAATGACAGATGCAGATACAGGATTCTGGCCGGTTGTGATGCCGCCGAGTGATCAGTACATTCTTTCGTTTGATAACGGCAGAATTGTAGCCGGCGCCACACACGAAAACGATGCCGGTCTTGATGATCTGCGTGTGACAGCCGGAGGCCAGCATGAAGTATTGAGCAAAGCGTTAGGCGTTGCACCGGGCCTTGCTGATGCCGCTGCCATTGAAACAAGAGTGGGCTTCAGGCCGTTTACACCGGGATTTCTGCCGGTCATAGGGGCCGTGCCGAATGTTCAAGGCCTGTACGCTGCTAATGGTTTGGGTGCTTCTGGCCTGACGATGGGGCCGTTCTTGGGTGCAGAGCTCGCAAAGCTAGTTCTCGGAAAGCAGACAGAATTAGACCTTAGCCCTTATGATCCAGCCGGAGCACTTGCATAATAAGTAAGAGCATGACAAACAAATAGTATAAAGCTGTTCTGGCTTTTCTTTTCTGTATGTGTTAGCATTTATCTTTAATGAAAAAGAGGACGTGAACTGATTTTGATAAAAATTGATATCCCCGCACCGAATGTCACCATCACTGAACGACAGCAGTCAGCTAATGATAACGAGCCGAAAATAAAGGCGATATACGGCTTCATCGACTTTCACCAGATCCCACGGGATAAAGGCGGCATCTTTATGTTTTATAACATTCATGACGAGCTGCTGTTTGTCGGTAAAGCCAGAAAGTTAAGACAGAGAATTAAGAAGCATTTTGAAGACAATGTCTCACCGATCAAACATCACAGAGACGAAGTATATAAAATTGAAGTATGTGTAGTCGATGATCCAATGGAAAGAGACATTTACGAAACCTATATCATCAATACACAGCAATCGAAGTACAATGTGGACAAGGTATTTTTTAAATAAGAGACGTCAGTCTGCGGATTGAACAGCGAAGCCAGAGCTTAAATGAAGTTCTGGCTTTTCATTTGGGCATTTTTTCACTTATAGGTCTAGTCTACAATTATTGAGAAATTTCAGAAAATAATATTGACAATCCTGGCTGTGGACTTTAATATAACAATATATAATGTTATATAACGTTATATAATAAAAATGGGGAGTGAAGGATTTGAGTCAGGCCACAGCAAAAGTAAATCGTGAGGTTCAAGCTTTCTTGCAGGATTTGAAAGGGAAAACCATTGACCATGTATTCTTTGTCGCATGCGGAGGATCTTCGGCCATTATGTACCCGAGTAAATATGTGTTTGACAGAGAGTCAAAATCAATCAACTCCGACCTTTACAGTTCTAATGAATTTATTCAGCGCAACCCTGTTCAGCTTGGCGAAAAGTCTCTTGTTATTTTGTGCTCGCATTCGGGAAATACCCCGGAAACAGTCAAAGCTGCTGCGTTTGCGAGAGGCAAAGGCGCACTTACGATTGCGATGACGTATAAGCCGGAGTCTCCTTTAGCGCAGGAAGCGCAGTATGTTGCCCAGTACGATTGGGGTGATGAGGCGCTTGCGATCAATACGAACTATGGCGTTCTGTATCAAATCGTTTTCGGAACCCTGCAAGTTTTAGAAAACAATACGAAATTTCAACAGGCAATTGAAGGCTTAGACCAATTACAGGCTGTGTATGAAGAAGCCCTTAAGCAGGAAGCTGACAACGCAAAGCAGTTTGCAAAAGCTCATGAAAAAGAAAGCATTATTTATACAATGGCAAGCGGTGCAAACTACGGTGTCGCTTACTCCTACAGCATCTGCATTCTCATGGAAATGCAATGGATTCATTCCCACGCCATTCATGCCGGAGAATATTTTCACGGACCGTTTGAAATTATTGATGAATCCGTGCCGTTTATCATCCTGCTCGGTTTAGATGAAACAAGGCCTCTTGAAGAGCGGGCGCTTACCTTCTCGAAAAAGTATGGCAAAAAGCTCACTGTGCTTGATGCTGCATCTTACGACTTCACTGCAATTGACGATTCAGTTAAAGGTTACCTTGCTCCGCTCGTTCTCAACCGTGTGCTGAGAAGCTATGCAGACGAGCTGGCAGAGGCGAGAAATCATCCTTTATCTCATAGAAGATACATGTGGAAAGTTGAGTATTGATCTGAAAATGAGGAACCATTATGCATTAGACTATAATGTTATATAACATTATAGTCTAATGTCCAGAGGAGGCCAACCCTTTGAAGAAAATATTGTTGTTCTTGATCATTGCAGCTGTCAGTATGTTCACCATTGCGGGCTGTTCGAGCCAAAGCAGTTCAGCGGACGGAAAGGTGACATTGAAGTTTTTCCACAGATGGCCGAAGGAGCCGGAAAAAAGTTATTTTGAAGAAGTTGTGAAGGAATTTGAAAAAGAACACCCTGATATTCATATTCAAACGGAAGCGGTTTTGAATGACTCCTATAAAGACAAAATTAAGGTTATGCTGGGAACCACCAGCCCTCCTGACATTTACTTCTCTTGGAGCGATGAGTTTGCTTATAAATTTATCAGAGGCAATAAAGCACTTGATCTCTCGTCCTACTACAAAAATGACACCGATTGGTCATCACAGCTCGTTCAATCGCAAATTACACCATTTACTTATGAAAACAAGCAATATGGCGTGCCGTGGCAAATGGACGCTAAATCATTCTTCTATAATAAAGACATTTTCCAAAAGCTGAAACTTGATCCCCCGAAGACGTGGGATGAATTAATCAAGGTGTCAAAAAAGCTGAAAGAGCATGGCTACACACCGATCAGCTTCGGAACAAAGGCGACTTGGACAATCTCGCACTATATCGGCACGCTTAATCAGCGGATGGTCGATGAAAAAACACGGGAAAAGGACTATAACGCCAAAACGGGTGAATTTACTGATGAAGGCTACGTAAAAGCCCTTGAAAAGCTTCAAGAGCTGACGCCTTACTTTAATAAACATGTAAACTCCGTCGACCATGAATATGTGAGACAGCAATTTAAGAGCGGAAAGTCGGCGATGATATATGCGGAAACAGCGGAAATCAAGTTGGTTGAACCGGTTAACCTCGGGATGTTCCCATTTCCTGAAATCAGCGGGCAAAAAGGATCTTCAGAAGCATTAACGGGAGCGCCGGAAGGATTCATGATTTCCTCAAGAACAAAACATCCGAAGGAAGCGATGGAGTTTTTGCAGTTCCTGACGTCGAAAAAAATGGGCGAAAAGCTCGTGAAAGATGTTGGAAAATACAGTGCGGTGCAAGGTACGGCTACTGAAGAAAATTCAACAGCCACTCAGCGTGAAGCCGTTCAGCATATTGTTGACGCTAAATCAATGGTGCCATGGTTTGATATGGATGTCGATGTTGAAGTCGTAGATGCGTACCTAACGAGCGTCCAGCAGATGCTTGGCGGCGACATGACACCGCAGCAGGTGATGAAAGCCGTTCAAAAAGCAGCAAAGCAGGCGAGGGCGTCAGCTGAATAAATCAAAGAAAAGGTGAAGCTTCGCACCTTTTCTTTTTATAAAGGAGATGAGATACCCTTGGTCAATCAAAATAAAATAATCCCCTATTTGTTTTTGGTGCCCGCTCTCGTTTTTTTACTTTTCGTTTATATCCCGATTTTTGAGAATGTCTTCCTCAGCCTGTTTCAGTGGAGCTCTTTTTCTCCGGAAAAAACGTTTATCGGCTTGAAAAACTATGTTGAATTGTTTCATGATCCTGTCTTTTATCAGGCGCTTACCAATAATGTGCTTTACGCAGTGATCTCAATTGTATGCCAGGTATTTGGCGGTTTGATTTTGGCGGCGGTGCTTGAGGATAAGCTGGTCAGAAAATGGTCGCCGTTTTTTCGTACCGTTTTCTTTTTGCCGGTTGTCATCTCCATGACGGTGATCGCGCTTTTGTTTGATTTTATTTACAATCCGGAGACAGGGCTTTTGAATCAGCTGCTTCAGGCCATCGGTCTTGATCAGCTGACGAGGGCCTGGCTCGGAGATGACAGCACAGCTATGCTTTCTGTCATTTTTGTGTCCCAGTGGCAATCTGTCGGTTATATTGCGATGCTGTACATCGTGTCGATCCAAAAAATACCGGATGAACTGTATGAAGCGGCCCGGCTTGACGGCGCGGGGAAAATTCAGCAGTTTTTTCATATTACTATTCCACAGACGAAAGAGATGTCTTTTGTTGCTGTGGTCATGACGCTGACTGGGGCCTTTACGGTATTTAATGAGCCGTACATATTGACAGGCGGCGGGCCGGGAAACGCGTCAGAAGTCCTGAGCACGTTTTTATATAAAAGTGCCTTTACAAAGGATATGATGGGCTACGCCTCAGCGATTGCCACTGTCGTGTTAATCATTACGCTCGCATTGTCGCTCATGCAAATGAAGTTCTTTAAAACCGGAAAGGAGGAGTAACAGATGCTGCCTCAGAAGAAGACAGATTCGTTCAGATTGGAGCCTGTGCCTGACCAGCACATTGAGGTCAAAAGAAAGACTAGGCGAAAATGGTACATCGGAGAAACGTCTGTGTGGGTTTTTCTGTTTCTTTATTTGATTGCGATTGCCTATCCGCTTCTATGGATGGTGATGAGCGCCTTTAAAAACTCTGACGATATTTTTGAGCACAGCTGGTCGCTGCCGTCTTCGTGGCATCCGGAAAACTTTGTGTCCGCCTGGAACCAGGGGATTTCTTCTTATTTTATGAACAGCGTCATCGTTACGGTGCTGACGTGTGTGATCACTGTCTTTATCAGTGCATGGGCGGCGTACGGCCTTTCCCGGTTTGAGTTCAAAGGAAAAGGATTCTTTTTGGTGCTTTGTCTTGGCGGTTTGATGCTGACGCCGCAGGTCAGTCTTGTGCCGCTTTATTCTATTATTCAGTCGCTGGGCCTGTACAATACGTATTGGGCATTAATCCTGCCGTACGCGGCTTACCGGATCCCATTCACCATCATATTGATCCGCTCTTATTTTCTTTCTATTTCAAAAGAATTAGAGGAGGCGGCTTATTTAGATGGATGTACAAGTTTCGGAGTATTTTTCAGAATTTTCTTACCAATGAGTGTGCCGATTTTAGTGACATCCGGCATTTTGACGGCTTACCATACGTGGAATGAGTTTATGTTTGCGATTATTTTCATAGATGATGAGAATTTGCGGACCATTCCAGCTGGGCTGATGCAGTTCAGAGACGCGCTGCAGACTGATTGGGGCGTCCTGCTGGCCGGGTTAACGATTTCAGCCGCGCCGATTATTATTCTATTTTTATTGATGCAGAAATATTTTGTCCGCGGGATTGCAAGCGGCAGTGTAAAAGGATAAAGGAGGAAGCACTATGAAATTGATTGCGGTTGGAGATAATGTTGTCGATTACTACCAGGATCAAGAAACATTTTACCCGGGAGGAAATGCCTTAAACGTTGCTGTGCTTGCCAAGCGGCTCGGGCATGAGTCTTCTTATATCGGAATCGTTGGCAATGACGAAGCCGCGGCACATGTGTTGAACGTTCTCAAGCTGGAGCAGGTCAATGCAGATTATATCCGCCAGGCGCACGGAGAAAACGGGATGGCGATTGTCACTCTTGATGAACAGGGGGACCGTATTTTTGTCAGATCAAATAAAGGCGGCATTCAGTCTCGGCTTCGCCTCGCGTTTCAGGAGAGAGATGTATCTTTTATCAGCGGGCATGATCTGCTGCATACGAGCGTGTACAGCAGGCTTGAGAACGATCTTCCGCAGCTGTGCGGGCTTGTCCCTGTCTCATTTGATTTTTCAACCAATCGGGAGGATGTTTATTTGAGGAGGGTCTGTCCTTATGTGACATATGCGTTTTTTTCAGGAAGCGATTTGAGTGAGTCGGAATGCGGCGAGCTTGCCAAAACAGCTCATGGGTACGGAGCCAAAATGGTTTGTATGACTCGAGGGGGTCAAGGTGCAATCCTGTCTGCGGGTGATCGAATCTATCATCAGCCGATTGTGGAAACTGATATAATAGATACACTTGGAGCGGGAGATTCTTTTATAGCAGGCTTTTTGACTGCCTTTTGCGTGAAGCAGGATATAACGTACGCTTTGCGCCAGGCCGCCGAAACGGCTGCAAAAACATGCGGTGTGTACGGAGCTTTCGGCTATGGCTATCCTTATCGCTTGGAGGACGGGGGAAGCAGTGAAAAAACGAGAATACTATAAGCAGTGTCTCGTTTTTTATGCCTGTTATGTGTAGGGGCTGTTGATGGTAAAAGTGACACGGTTTGTGTGCATCAAAAACAGTGAGCAATAGATTGGCTGGTCGTTTGAAGTAAAAGCGGTTTTATCAATTTCAAACAGCGCATCCCCGATATCACAATCCAGATATTTGCTTTCCTCCTGCTGGGCATATACAACGTTTAATAGTTTCGTATTGTGCGTGGGTACAACTTTGTATTGCTGTTTTAAAATATCATGCATAGATACACCATCAGCAATAAAGGTATCAATGCCGGGAAACAAATCAAGCGGATAATGCGTCACTTCAAAGGTGAGAGGCTGATCATCGTTATACAGAATCCGTTTTAATTCAACGACAGGGCTCTCGGGATGGATTTGAAGCTTTTCGGCGATAGGCTTTGGCGCTGGAATGATGTCATGGGACAGCACTTGGTGCTTCGGTTTTTTGCCGGTTGATTCCATAAATTCCGAGTAGCCGTTTACAGCGATCAGCTCTCGTTTTAATTTAGGGCTTTTAACGAACGTTCCCTTTCCCTGCTGCCTGATGAGATAGCCTTCTTCGACTAAATCGAGAATGGCTTTTCTGACGGTGATGCGGCTGACGTTATACTTGCTGCAAAGTTCGCTTTCGGTAGGCAGCTTGGCGGTTGGGGAATACACGCCCTTTTTGATGTCATCAGTGATGATTTGTTTTAGCTGAATGTATAAAGGTGTAGAACTTCCGTTGTTTAACAAAGGGTAGCCTCCTTTTAACCTATTATTTATATTATAATGTATTATGACGTTATAATACAAATTTACATTTTTTATTTTAGAAATATAGCAAAAATGGGAATCGATTACTCTAAAAATAACAGAAAGACCAAGTTGTTTCCAGTGACGAAATAACGATCAAAAGATAGGGGGAATGTTCTGATGGCTTCATTAACATTCGAACACGTCAAAAAATCATATCACTCACAATTAACCGTGAAGAACTTTGATTTAGATGTAAAGGATAAGGAGCTATTGGTGCTGGTGGGGCCGTCAGGATGCGGAAAATCAACAACGCTGCGGATGGTGGCTGGATTAGAAAGCATTTCTGAAGGAAATCTTCTCATTGATGGGGAGCGGGTCAATGATCTTCCCCCAAAAGAACGTGATATTGCGATGGTATTTCAAAACTATGCGCTTTATCCGCATATGACGGTTTTTGATAATATGGCGTTTGGATTAAAGCTCAGAAAGATGGCGAAGCAGGAAATTGCCGAGCGGGTTCATGCGGCAGCCAGAATTTTAGAAATTGAACATTTGCTGAAGAGAAAACCAAAGGCGCTCTCCGGCGGGCAGCGGCAAAGGGTGGCGCTTGGGAGATCGATTGTAAGGGAGCCGAAGGTCTTTTTAATGGACGAGCCGCTTTCTAATCTGGACGCAAAACTAAGAGTGACGATGCGGACAGAAATCAGCAAGCTGCACCAGCGATTAGAGGCAACGATCATTTATGTCACGCATGACCAGACCGAAGCAATGACAATGGGAGATCGGATTGTCGTCATGAATGAAGGGGAAATCCAGCAAGTGGCGAAACCTCATGACATTTATCATTACCCGGCGAATCTGTTTGTCGCAGGCTTCATCGGCTCTCCCGGAATGAACTTTTTAAAAGGTGTTATAGAACAGCAGCATGGCGAGCTGTTTTTCACAAACCCTTCGATCCGTCTTCATATTCCTGAAGAAAAAGCAAAGCGGCTGAAGGAAAACGGATATGCCGGAGAGCAAATGATTGCCGGAGTCCGGCCGGAGCACATCACACAAATGACAGGAAATAAACAGGTGTTTGATTCAGTGTTTAAAGCAAAGGTAGAAGTGAATGAAAATCTGGGCTCAGAGCTCATTGTGCATGTCATGGCTGGGGGCGAGCGGCTGACGGTTCGCCTGGATGGAAACACGCGAATCGCAGCAGGCGATTCAATCCAGCTCACAGTGAAAATGGATCACGTCGTCTTTTTCGATGCGGAAACAGAAGAGGCTGTGTATTAGGAAAGGTGCTCCTTTTTAGGAGCACCTTTTTCTTACGGCCAAATCTCATCCGCCCATTCAGGGTGATCGATAAATGGGTTGCGGTTGTGTTGATATTTCTCATAAATGATTTCATTTCTTTTCCGCTCACGGTCGTCAACCGGATCCTGCTTATTCCACTCGAGCAGGACAGATTGTTTGCCATGATAAGGAGCTGAGCCATTGCCTGTCTTATCATTAAGCTCAAGGTCAGGGTAGCCGTCATCACCCTCGTAACGGACAGCCATGTAAAACAGCATGCGGGCAACATCGCCTTTCACATCATCACGGGGCTCCCATGAATCGCCGTCATAATAATTTCCGGGTGCCTTTGCATATTCAGTGCCGCCATTGTCAAAATCCATGTTTCCTCTGGCGCTGTTAACTTGAACATCAGCCGGGCGCAAATGATGAATATCAGTACCAGGTCCCTTGCTCGTACCAAAATCGCCATGGGATTTCGCCCAGACGTGCTCGCGGTTCCAATCGCCGACATTGCCGCCGTTCAGGTTTTTGGACCGCGATTCATTCGTATAGAGCAGGATGACGTTATTCGGATTAGCCGGATCTTCATCGGTTTCTTTCAGCGCGTTCCACACCTCGCTGTAGGACAGCATCGTGTGTCCGCTGATGATGCGGTGCAGGGCGCTTTTTAGCGAGTCTCCTGTTTTGCCTTCAGCCCCTTCATAATAGGTATCTGTGTCAGCATAGGGTGCAGCGGGGGCTAATGAGAGAAGACTACCTGTCCCTGAAGGGGAAGACGCCAATCGGTCATTAAGGCTTAATGCGGTTTGCCCGCTTGCTGAAGCTGCCGGCGCAAACCATCCGGAAATCAGTAATACACAGACGAGCGGCAGAAACCATGCTTTTTTTGTCATCACTTGCCCTCCTTTTATGAGATCATGTCTATTATCTAAAATTGACATAAAGGATAGAAGTGTCATTTTGTATATTTTTCATTAAAATTGTAAATTAGTTCCTTTGGAGGAGGCGGAAATCTCCTGTTCGCATATCTTTAGGTCCTGTTTTTGCGAGCTGCCGCCATTTCTGTTTTTACCGCCTCTCCCGCAAGCCTAGCTCGTACATATGAAAGGCAGTTTGACGCTTTCTGACAGGTAGGGTGAACCTGATTGCTAGATACTGTGACCAAAAAATAAACGTTTTTTTGGTTAATATGCCAATGAACTATCATGTTCCTCCTTCTATAATGAAGTCACTATAACGGCCAGAGGGGGGAGTACATGGAAAAGCAAAAGCATTCAGTAAAAAACAGCATCACAGATTATATTGAATGGCTCGCCCAATACGGTGCGTCCGCGGACGGCGGCGTAACGAGGCTTTTATACACAAAAGAGTGGATGGACGCACAGCTTGCCGTGAAAACAGAAATGTCTTCTTTCGGGCTTGAGACAAGATTCGACGATGTCGGGAATGTTTTTGGAAGGCTTTCGGGCACCCAGTCTCCGGATGAAGTCATTGTAACCGGTTCACATATCGATACTGTTATCAACGGGGGGAAATACGACGGCGCCTATGGTGTTTTGGCGGCAATGCTTGCGATAAAGCAGCTCAAAGAGGCCTATGGAGCGCCGAAAAAAACACTCGAAGCGGTATCCTTATGTGAGGAGGAAGGCAGCCGTTTTCCACTGACCTATTGGGGATCAGGGAATATGACGGGTGTTTTTTCATTACAGGATGGAGCAGAGCCAAGAGACGAATCAGGAGTCTCGCTGCAAACTGCGATGCATGAGAGCGGTTTTGGCAAAGGCGTGTTTCAGCCGGCATATCGGACAGATATCAGCGCTTTTGTTGAGCTTCATATTGAACAGGGGCAGACGTTGGAAATGTCAGGCCGGGATCTCGGCATTGTGACAAGTATTGCGGGGCAGAGGCGATATCTCGTCACGCTGGAAGGGGAATGCAATCACGCGGGAACCACCTCCATGAAATGGCGCAAGGACCCGCTCGCAGCCAGCAGCCGTATCATTCATGAGCTGCTGCTGCGGTCGGAGGAGCAGCCGGAGGAGCTCCGTCTGACATGCGGAAAAATAACGGCAGAGCCCAATGTAGCCAATGTCATACCGGGACGCGTCCAGTTTTCAATCGATATTCGCCATCAGCATCAGCACGTGCTGGAGCAGTTTCATAAAGACATGGTTGCTTTGATCAATGGTATTTGCCATCAAAAAGGAATTCGCGCCGTGATTGATGAATATATGCGGATAGAGCCTGTGCCGATGGATGAAAGGCTGAAGGCTGTGGCTTTTGAAACAGCATTAGAAAACGGCTTCAGCTGTGAGGAAATGGTGAGCGGAGCTGGGCATGACGCGCAAATGATTGGAAGGCGTTATCCTGCTTGTATGCTGTTTGTGCCAAGCCGGGGCGGCATCAGCCACTCGCCGAAGGAATATACCTCAGCCAGACAGCTTGAGATCGGCGTCCGCGCACTGACTGATTTATTACACAAACTGGCTTACTGATAAAGGAGGAATGGCTGTGTCAGGCAGAAGAGAATTATGCACCCCGTTAAGAACGATTATGACGCCGGGGCCTGTTGAGGTTGATCCGCGGGTATTAAGAGTAATGAGCACCCCGGTTGTTGGCCAATTTGATCCGGCGTTTACCGGTATTATGAATGAAACGATGGAGATGCTTCGGGAGCTGTTTCAAACGAAAAACCGCTGGGCATACCCGATTGACGGCACTTCACGGGCGGGTATTGAAGCAGTGCTGGCTAGCGTAATAGAGCCGGAAGATGATGTGCTCATTCCCATTTACGGCCGTTTCGGTTACTTGCTGACTGAAATCGCCGAGCGGTATGGGGCTAATGTTCATACGCTTGAGTGCGAATGGGGAACGGTTTTTGACCCGGAGGACATCATACGGGAGATAAAAAAAGTGAAGCCGAAAATTGTGGCGATGGTGCATGGAGAAACATCGACAGGACGGATTCACCCGCTGCAAGCGATCGGTGAAGCCTGCCGCACTGAGGATGCATTGTTTATCGTCGATGCAGTCGCAACGATCGGGGGCTGTGAGGTCAAAGTCGATGAATGGAAGATTGACGCTGCCATCGGCGGGACGCAAAAATGTTTGTCTGTGCCATCAGGAATGGCGCCGATTACATATAATGAGCGGGTGGCGGACGTGATTGCAGCCCGCAAAAAGGTGGAGCGCGGGATTGCGACACAAGCTGACAGGGCAGCATTTTCGGAAAATCGGCCAATTACAAGCAACTACTTTGATTTGAGCCAGCTTGAGGATTATTGGAGCGAAAGACGGCTCAATCATCATACAGAAGCGACGACGATGCTGTACGCCTTGCGTGAGGGTGTCAGACTGGTGCTTGAAGAAGGCCTTGAGGCCCGTTTTGAGCGGCATCAATATCAAGAAACCGCATTAGCGGCAGGAATAAAGGCAATGGGGCTAAGATTGTTTGGAGATGCAAGCTGCAAAATGCCTGTTGTCACCTGTGTTGAAATTCCCGGCGGCATCGATGGCGAGTCTGTCCGTCGAGTGCTGCTCGAACAATTCGGCATCGAAATCGCCAGCTCATTCGGCCCGCTCGCAGGGAAGATCTGGAGAATCGGCACGATGGGCTACAGCTGCAGAAAAGAAAATGTGTTATTCGTGCTTGCCGGTTTAGAGGCTGTGCTTCTCAGGCATAATGCAGGTATCGAAGCAGGAAAGGCGCTCCAAGCGGCGCTTGATGTATATGAAAACGCTGGCCGACAGGCAGCGGTGTAAAGAAAAGCTTGCGGACCTCCGCAAGCTTTTTAAGCTATCATTTCGTGTTTTCTCCAATTTGATTTTCTTCGTTTGACTCTTTTTACAAATCCTCTTTCTATGTGTTTCATTTTCTGACAAATCATGAGTCATTTTCTCTTCCATCATCTATTCTTTATACAAGTTACCCATACAATCACGCGGAACTCGTTGTTTCTCACAGCAATTTTTGAGAGGAGGATGCAGCATTGGGAAATTTCCACACGGTGTTAGACGCGCTCCTGGAAGAACAGGAGGAGGCTGTGCTGGCGACCATTGTTCAGGTTGAAGGCTCCGCTTATCGAAAAGCAGGCGCTTCTATGCTCTTTAAGAAAAGCGGCCAGCGGATTGGCTTGCTGAGCGGCGGGTGCGTGGAAGAAGATTTATGCCAACGAATCAGTGCGCTGGGCGATCAGCTCACGTCAGCGCTGCTTCCCTACGACATGCGGGCGGAGGATGATCTGTCCTCGGGCATGGGAGCCGGGTGTAACGGCATGATTCATGTTCATGCGGAGCGAATCACTCAGGGAAAAAGGCGCCACTATGAAAAAGTGAGGGAATGCCTTCATTCAGGCAAAGCTGTCACTTCTATTGTAAAGATTGAATCCTCCCATTATTTATTTCTGACGGAGAATGGGCATTTTGGGAACTGGCCGGACGCGCCTCTGCAAAATATTCAACGTACTGTTTCAACGCTTCATTTACCGCATTTCGATCCGCCAACTAACATGTTTATTCAGCGAATTGAACCGAAACCGCGTCTCATTCTGTTCGGGGCGGGACCGGATACTGTACCGCTGGCCAATTTGGCGGCTGATACAGGGTTTTCTGTTATCGTGACGGATTGGCGGCCCGCTTATTGCACATCCTCTCTTTTTCCAAAAGCGGATCAGCTGATCACCGCTTTTCCGGAACAAATGCTCAGCGAATTCCAATTTTCTTCGCATGATGCAGCAGTTGTGGCAACCCATCATTATCAGCACGATCAAATGATCATCAACTTCTTATTTTCTCAAAATCTCCATTATATTGGACTGTTGGGTTCGGCAAATCGTACAAAACGGCTGCTGAACGGAAAACAGCCTCCGTCTCACTTTTACAGTCCGGTCGGGCTGGACATCGGTGCGGAAGGTCCCGAGGAAATTGCGGTAAGTGTAGTTGCAGAAATCATTCAAACAAGAAAACGGGTGGCGGTTGTATGAGAAGCCCCTATCTGATTGGGGTATTTCTCGCTGCCGGCAATAGCAAAAGAATGGGCCAAAACAAGCTGGCTTTGCCGCTAAAAGGAGAAACCATCGGCTCACTTTCTATGAAAACTGCTCTGTCGTCCCGCCTTGATCATGTGCTGGTCGTCGAGCGGACAAAGCATGCCTCCCTTGAGTGGATAGGATCGCCATATCAAGCACCGCCTTTTCAAAAACGCTGGAGCCTGCATGTTTGTCCAGACGCGGAAAAGGGTCAGGGGCATTCAATCAGCAGCGGGGTGCGAAAAGCAGAAAGCATGGGGGCGGACGGCGTTGTCATTTTGTTAGCCGACCAGCCTTTTCTTTCCATTGATCATCTCAATGCCCTTGTGGAACTGGCTCCTGAGTCATTTGCCGTATCATCATTTTTAGGGGCGTTCACCCCGCCAATTTACTTCTCATCGGCTTGTTTTCCTTATGTAAAGGGGCTAAAGGGAGATGAAGGGGCTCGCAGGCTCCTGAAAAGCGGACAGCTTGGAGCAGGTGCGGTTTTGGAGGCAAAGGGAAGCGGTGAGTTGGACGATATTGATACACCGGAGGAATATGACATGGTAAGGAGGGCGATGGCTTGAACGGCCAAGTGACCAAAGAAAGGATGAATATTCAATTGTGGAGGCCGTCAGCGCTTGATGAGGCCTATTCGCTTTTGCAGCAGCTTGCTCCGGATGTATGTGCCGCATCGGGAAGCACGCTGCTTCAGCTTCAGTGGGACAAAGGAATTTTGCCGAAACAGCACCTTGTCAGCCTTGAAGGGATTGACGAGATGCGAGGGATAAGCGTCAGTGACACCCACGTGTCGATCGGGGCGCTGACCACACTGAGTGAATGCAGAAAGAACCCTTTGATCAAGAGCGCAATTAGCTGCTTCAGTGAGGCTGCTTCCGCTGTCGCCGCACCTGCAATCCGCAGCCAGGCGACAATTGGCGGAAACATAGCGAGTAAAATCGGTGATTTGATTCCGCTTTTGCTTGTGCTTGATGCTGAGCTTATCGTGTATCAAAAGGAACAGATCAGGCTGCCGTTAGGCGCTTGGCTTGTGGATGGAGACTTTGAAACGGCTATCGTCACGCGTGTCATCGTCCCGCGGGCGGCGGGAGAGCGTGTATTTTACCGCAAGCTTGGGAGGCGTCAGGCTTTTACAGGAGCGGTTGCTGTTGCAGCCGGACGTTTTTTGAAAGACGGCGGCATTCGTCTCGCCGCTGGCCATGCCGATATCACACCTGAAAGATTATTGGACAGCGAAGAGAAATGGAAGGCATCAGGGTGGGACCCGCATGAGCTGTACAAAACACTTATCCATGAGCTGCCGTTTTCCGCAGATGATTTTATGTCAGCGGCATACAGAAAAAAAGCCGCTGCCAACGTCATCATGGCAGAGCTGATGGCTGAGGGAGGGGAATAAATGATCATCAACAAACCATCAAGAGTCAGGCCGGATGGAAGGGAAAAGGTCACAGGGGAACTGAAATATATGACCGATCTCAGCTTTCCAGGAATGCTGTATGGCAAAGTGCTGAGAAGTGCTTATCCTCATGCAGAGATTGTGTCAATTTGCACCATGAAAGCTGAGAAAGTGGAAGGCGTGCGGGCCGTCGTCACGCATAAAGACGTTCCCGGCTTAAACCGATTTGGCCTTGTCATCCCTGATCAGCCGGTTTTATGCGAGGACAGGGTGCGGCATGTCGGAGATGCGATCGCCGCAGTTGCTGCGGAAACGGAGGAAATCGCGGAGGCTGCGCTGGAGCTGATTTGCGTTGAGTATAAAGAACTGGAGGTCATTGATTCACCTGAAAAAGCGCTTCAGCCGGGCGCGCATAGACTGCACGAGGACGGGAATATCCTGCACCGCGCGTTTTTTTCAAACGGTGATGTAGAACAGGGTTTTCGAGCATCTGACACAGTCCTTGAAGAAACCTATGAGCTGCCGCGGCAGATGCATACGTATATGGAAACGGAGGGAGGCGTAGCCGTTCCGGAGGATGATGGAGGCTTTACGATGTATGCAGGCACGCAGCACGGCTATAAAGACCGATTCCAGCTTGCCCGTATTTTTGACATTCCTGAAGAGAAGATCAGGGTTGTGTCAAGTCCGATGGGCGGCTCATTCGGAGGGAAGGATGAACTGAATATCCAGCCGTATGCTGCACTTTTGGCCTTGAAAAGCAGACGTCCGGTCAAAGTTCATCAAACACGAAAGGAATCTGTACGTTCTGGCATTAAGCGCCATCCGATGAAGATTACGATAAAAACGGGTGCGGATCATGCAGGAAATCTATTGGCGCATGACGTGAAAATTGTGGCGGACACAGGCGCTTATGCTACGCTCGGACCGGCAGTTCTGGACTTTTCTGTCGAGCACGCCGCGGGGCCGTACCGTATTCCGAATATCCGGACTGAAGGAATATCTGTATTTACGAACAACGGGGTGGCTGGAGAATTTCGGGGTTTTGGCGGCAACCAAATCACATTTGCACTCGAAACCCATCTAGATCGTCTCAGCAGCATGCTCGGCATTGATCCGCTGGAGCTGAGAGGAAAAAATATCAGAAATCCGCATGACTTGGGGCCGCTTGAGCATCGGATTGCACCAACTGACGGAGCGGCGCAAGTGCTGGACACTATTTCTAAATCTCCCATTCTTACAAGAACAAGCCGGAAATGCGGGTATCTGCAAAGAGGCACGGGAGCGGCAATTACAATGCACGGCGGCGGGCTGGGGTTTGGCCGAATGGATGCGGCAGGAGGCCGTTTGTCTCTTTCGAGTGAAGGCAAAATCACTGCTTCGTTTGGATTTGAAGAATGCGGACAGGGGATTCTAGCAGCGATTGAACAGATTGTCATGGAGGAGTTAGGTTGTGCCGTAGAGGATATTTCCGTTGTTATTGGGGATACCGCAAAAGTGCCGAAGTCAGGCTCCTCCACAGCATCCCGCGGCACAAGCATGGTGTGGCATGCGATCCAGCGTTTGAAGAAGCCGTTTCTAGCTCAGTTGAAAAAACGGGCGGCAGAATGGAATGGCTGTTCAGCGGAAAACCTTATGCTCGGCGCTGCAGGATTGCGTGAAAAAAACACGAAGGCGCTCGTGGTGACGTATAAGGAGCTGGCTGAAAAAGGCCCTTTGGCAGAGGAAACGGCATTTGACTTTCCAACAACGCCTGATCCTGTAGTGGGCGGCCATTTTCTTTACTCATTTGGAGCGGCTGCCGTTGAGGTGGAGGTAGATCTGTTAACAGGCGATGTCAAAGTGATAGATTGTGAGCATGCTATTGCAGCAGGTCCGGTTGTCAGTCCGCAGGGTTATCGAGGTCAAATTGAAGGCGGCGCTGCCATGGCACTCGGCTATACACTGATGGAGGAAGCGAAAATGACGGACGGCCGTTATGCCGCGGAAAATCTAGATCACTATTTGATCCCCGGAGTCAAAGATGTTCCTGACATGAAGGTGATTGCAATAGAGGACTTAATGAAGGGTGATGCATATGGACCGCGCGGTGTTGGCGAAATCGGAACGATCGCCATCACTCCAGCTATTGTAAAGGCCATACATGATGCGGTCGGATGCTGGATAAATAAGCTGCCCATTTCAAGAGAAGAACTTCTTAACGCGATAGACAGGAAGGGGATGAAAGAATGGACGTAAAAGAGGCCGGGCCGTTTTCTGTAAAAAAGGAACAGTTGCGGATGACCGTGAATGGACAGGAGTATGAGGTTGCAGCCGTTCCTGCGACACGTCTAAGTGACCTGCTTAGAAAGGAATTTCAGCTGACCGGGACAAAGGTGTCCTGCGGAATCGGCCGCTGCGGAGCGTGCTCTATCCTTATCGACGGAAGGCTGGCCAATGCGTGCATGACGATGGCTTACCAAGTGGACGGCCATTCCATTACAACAATTGAAGGAATTCATAAAAAAGAGCTGGATATCTGCCAAACCGCTTTCTTAGAGGAAGGCGGCTTCCAATGCGGCTACTGCACCCCGGGCATGACGATTGCCCTTAAAGCGCTGTTTGAGGAAAACCCGCATCCGGCTGACGAAGACATAGAAGAGGGGCTGGCGGGGAATTTGTGCCGGTGTACCGGGTATGGCGGGATTATGCGGTCTGCTTGCAGGATTAGAGAAGAGTTGAACGGAGATAGACGGGAGTCCGGCTTTTAAAAGCCGGATTTTTTTAGCCTGACATTTTACTATGAAAAAGCGGTCAGACAGCGTGTGGGAAAACATACGGTACATTTCGTAGAATTGATAGCTCCAGCTTCACATAGCAAAGACGCCATAAAAACTTCTTATGGCGTCTGCCGGACAGGGAGGTGCTGATACCGCAGAGGATAGGCAAAGTCAAACTTAATAACCGCTAAAGAAAGAAGCTCCAACAATGATTAACAAAATGAATAGCACTACGATTAAAGCGAAGGAGCTGCCGAGACCGCTTGAATAACCAGAGTTTCCGCCAGAATTGTAGAATCCCATAAAGTCACCTCCTTTAGTGGAGATAGAATAAGATATGCCAAACGATCATTTTCGACATAGATTTGAGTCTAAAAAAGAAAAAATGAATATTTTGTCTGAAGGTGTAAGAGAGACCGCATGATCAAAACTATTAAAACCGAACAATTGTATTCAAAGTATTTTTGGAGAGAAAAAGCGGTCTGTTTATAGGATTGGGAAAGGGAGTTCGGCTGCTAAGAGCTGTCTTATCAGTTTGAAACCTCGATTTATAAATGAAAGGGTTTCAGGATATTTTTTCTATGGGTGATTATGATGAAAAAAACTGGAGGGGGTTATTCAGGCAGTTGTTTCACTACGTGTGGGATCACTTCAAGTACTGTCCTAAGGATCAAAAGTTTATTGAAATGCAAATAAAGCCCGCCTCACCGGCGGGCTTTTTCGTTAACTCCCCCTATATACCTGATAACCAAACGGCGACAGCAAAAGCGGGATATGGTAATGCGCATCTGGATCTGCAATGTGAAAACGGACGGTGACGATGGTTAAAAACGGCTGATCGGCTGCGTTCGTGTTTTTACTCGCAAAATAGTCTCCTGCATGAAATTCCATCACATATTCTCCGGACACCAACTCTTCAGCAGCCAGCAGAGGGACTTCGACTTTTCCGTCCTTGTTAGTGTACACCTCTTTCATTATACTTTCACCCAGCCGCTTCAATTCAATTTTGACGTTCGCCGCTGGTTTGCCGCAGGTTAAATCTAAAATATGGGTGGTCAGCTTTCCCATCAGGCTTTCAGGCTCCCTGCGGTTTCAGCGGTTTTCTGTTTTTCTTTCTCGGCGTCTTCTCTTGTCACGGTAAAGCGCTGGAAGCCAAATGGCGGGCGCGGTTCGGTGTAGACTTTTCCTTTTGCCCCCGGGATCTCTTCAACGACTGTGTCCCATGTGTGATTTTGTGATTGGAAGCTGACATCAGTGAGCTGTGGGAACCTCGCTAATATTCTGCAGCCGATGTGATAGATTAAGTGTTGGATTGAAGGGGTTTCGAGCTCGTGAAAAACGGTGCTCGCCAAGTCGCGGACTTGTTCAGCCGCGACGTAGCGGGCTGGGTCAGAAGCATATGCGTCATTGGTGTTTTCATACTGCCAGCTGATGTTTAAATAGACAAACAGGGGGCGGTTGCCGTCTTCGGGAAGAGTCGTATATTCGTCCCGGATGAAGCCGGCGAAGGAGTTGCCGCTCACCTTAACGAGCTGAAGATCCATGATTTCGCTGTATTGTTCTGTAATCGTGATGGTATTCCCGCTGCGTTCGGCTTTCAGCACAGAGCGGCTTCGTTCATTGCGTGATCTTCTGAAGACAAGGCGGCTTGTGGTGAGCTCTTTCTCCTCGTATGCAGGCATTGCTTCAAACGGAATGTCTTCGCCAGTCAGAGTGATCGTGTCCATATGAGAATAGGTATCCAAAAATTGGTGAGCTACATATTGTAGGAACCCCTCGGTTGTCGTTCCTTCATAGGATGCGAGATGGCGCTGGATAAAGTTTTTCATTGAATCCGTTGCCACGACGAGAGTGTTGTCTCCGTCTGTAAATGATGGCAGGAAAGCGTCTCCGCCAATTTCGCATGTCACATCAACGCCGACAACTGTATTGTCTCTCTCGGTAAAAGATGATTCTGGGATTTGCTTCACTCCAGTGAGCGGTTTTAAAAACGTTCGGTATGCAAATACATTTCCTTTGCCATAAGACATGGTTCTTTTCATTTGCGTCTCTCCTTTTTCAGTGATGATGTCAGCCAGGCGAAAGCGGGCGATTCGGTAAATTTCTATAAGGGCCTGCTGGAACTCCGATTCCCGTTCGTTCTCAAGCCTTTCCAGCAGGGCTTGATGAATGTCCTGTTTCGTCTTTCCCTTTACCGCTAAAATAAAAGGAAAGCCGAAGCGATCATAATAGTGTTCGTTCAGCTTGAAAAACTCCTCGTATTCCTGCTGTTCCAGTTTGCTGAGCCCTGCGTTCTGCTGCTCTTTTATCGACTCACTGCTCATTGTTTTCTTTGTTCCGAGCCGAGGGTGCTTATTGATTACCTCAAGCTGTGTCTTGCGATCCGCAGCTTTTACAATACCCGTCATTTTGCGGTGAAGATCACAAAGGGACGAAAACGGCCGTAATGCCGCGGATCTCTCCGCAATCCATGAAGAGTGTTCAAAAATAGAGCCAAGTGTGTCTGTCAGTGTTTGTGTGTCCATTTGGTTCAGGTCATCCATTGTGAGCATTGGCATCTTCCTTTACGTTTTTATGTCTGAGCCATTCGGCTGTTTGGCTTGAAAAAAAGCGTGCAGTGCTATGGCTGTCAAACTGCCGATCACGATTCCGCTTCCCGCCAAGACTGATGCGGCGCCCGGAAGTGATGAAAACAGCGCGGGAACAGTTGTAGCGCCAAGCCCCAAGCTGACGGAAGAGGCGATAATCAACAGGTTGCCTTGTGAATCGAAGTCGACGCTGGACAGCATTTTGATCCCGTACGAAATGACCATGCCGAACATGACGATCATTGCGCCGCCGAGAACTGGGTTGGGGATCACTGTAGTCAGTGCCGCGGCTTTTGGAACAAGCCCGATCGCCATCAGCATGATTCCTGTGGTGGCGACGACGTGGACACTTTTTATCTTTGAAAGCTGTACGATGCCGACATTTTGCGAGAAGGCTGTATAGGGAAACGCGTTAAATAAGCCGCCTAGCATAATCGCAAGGCCTTCCGCCCGGTAGCCCTTTTCCAGATCCTTCTCCGACAGTCTGCGGTTTGTGATATCGGCAAGCGCAAAGTAAACACCAGTCGATTCGACGAGACTGACAAGCGCAACGAGAAGCATCGTGACAACAGCCGGCCATTCAAAGGCAGGCGGTCCGAAATAAAACAGAGACGGAACATGAAGCCAAGATGCCTCCAAGACCTCAGAGAAATTGACCTTTCCCATGAAGTATGCAGCCGCTGTTCCTGCGATCATACCGAGCAAAATCGCTATGGAACGGATAAAACCTTTAAAGAAATAAAACAGCAATAAGATAAAAGCTGTGACGCCAAACCCGAGGAGGACGTTGTCCAGTGAGCCGAATTCTTTGCTTCCTTCACCTCCGGCCAGGTTATTCATTGCCGTCGGGATCAGGCTGATACCGATGATCATGACGACTGATCCGGTTACGGCAGGCGGAAAAAAACGGACAAGCTTTCCGAAGAAGCCTGCGGCTAAGACGACAATCAGCCCTGCGGCGATAATGGCACCATATATCGCTGGGACACCGTAAGTGCTGCCGATAGAAATCATCGGGCCGACTGCGGTAAACGTGCATCCGAGCACAACGGGAAGGCCGATGCCGAAATACCGGTTTCTCCAGAGCTGCAAAAGAGTCGCCGCCCCGCACATGAACAAATCGATCGCAATTAAATACGTCAGCTGCCCCGCATTCAGTCCGATCGCCGCTCCGACGATCAGCGGAACGAGAATGGCTCCCGCATACATGGCGAGCATGTGCTGAAGCCCCAGCATCATCAGCTGAAAGGCATTGTGCTGTTCCTTCATCTTTTTACACCTCTTTTTCTAATGCGAGTGTATGTTCTAATACCGGAAGTTCAGTTTTCTGAGCTGTTTTGTCTTTTTTGCCGCGCAAGCTGAAAAATAGATTCAAAAAGATAGCGGTCAGGCTGCCAGTGATGGTGCCGTCACTGACCAGAATCCGGATCGGAGCGGGGAATTCAGCAAAAATCCCGGGGACGGTACTGGCGCCGATGCCGAGTGCGATTGAGCATGCGATGGTCAGGAGGTGGTATTGATTTGTGAGATCCGCTGTGCTGAGCATTTTGACGCCGGAGGCAATCACCATGCCGAACATGACGACGGTTGCGCCGCCAAGCACAGCAGCAGGAACGGCAGAAGCAAGGGCAGCAATCTTCGGAATCAGTCCGAGACAGACAAGGATAAAGCCTGCGGTAATCACGACGTTTCTCGTTTTTACCTTCGTCAGCTGCAATAAGCCGGCGTTTTGCGCAAAGGTATTATAAGGAAAGGCATTGAACAGCCCGCCGATGAGAATGGCGATTCCCTCCGCGCGATACCCTTTGACGAGGTCATTTTCAGTTAAAGGTCTGCCGCATATCTTTCCGATTGCGTAGAAAACGCCGGTTGATTCCACAATAATGACGATTCCGACGATCAGCATCGTTAAGATCGGGCCAATTTCAAACGCAGGAGCTCCGAAATAAAAAGGCTTCGGGATTTGGAAGAATGGTGCTTCTGTAACAGAAGAAAAGCTGACTTTGCCCATGATCGCTGCCGCCGCTGTTCCGGCGGCGATTCCGATCAGGACGGACAGTGTTCGGGCAAATCCTTTGAGAAAGCGGTTGAGGACTAAGATCAGAACAAGGACACCGACAGAGAGAAGAAGGTTTTCGAGCGAACCGTATTCGGGGTTGGCGCTGCCGTTTATTTTTTCGCCGCCAGCCATATTTTTCACACCTGTCGGAACTAGTGAAAGGCCGATCAATGTCACAACCGTACCTGTTACGACAGGAGGAAATAACACAGTCAGTTTGCCGAAAAAACGAGCAAACAAAAAGATGAACACACCGGCCGCGATGATAGAACCGTAAATCGTGTGAATGCCGTAATTGGCGCCGATTGCAATCATCGGGGTGACGGCCACAAATGAGCTGCCAAGCATGACGGGAAGCCCGATGCCGATGTATGCTCCGCGCAAGGTTTGCAAAAGCGTCGCGACGCCGCACGTTAACAGGTCAATCGCCAATAGGTAGGACAGCTGTTCAGTTGTTACATTCAGTGCCCTGCCGACAAGCAGGGGCACCAAAATCGCACCTGCATACATGGCCAGCACATGCTGCAGGCCAAGCGTAAACACCGTAAACGATCCTTTTTTCATCATAGTCCCTCCTCGTATGTGAACTTTAGTAACATGATATCGTGCCGATTGAGGAGTGTCATTGGATACAGTAGCCGAAAAAGACAGGTGTGATTGCTGAAAGTGACGAAAAATGATTGATTTTGTAAGAGAATGTGACAAACGTTAGCTGATCAGCCGCTGCATACGTAAGGCAAGCCGCAAACGCATCGTTGTTTCTGGATCTTTTAAGCTTTTTCCAAGCAGCTCTTCGCATTTTTCAAGGCGGTAAATGACCGTATTGCGATGAACGTACAGACGCTTGGCCGTCTCTGAAATTTGGCAGTGTGTCTCTAAATAGACGGAAAGCGTATGAAGAAGGCTTTGATCCTCCTGCTGTTTTTCAGCAAGGCTCTGAAGCGTGGAGTTGTAAAATTTCTTCAAATCCTCAACCGGGAGCAAGCGCAGAAGCTCAGGCACATCTTTTGCGTGATACACCTGGATAAATGCGGTGCTTCTAGACAAATGCCCCGATTGCAGAGCATCAGAAGCTTCTGTGAACGCGTCGGGAACATCAATGAGCTTTTGGCAGATATTGCTGATGCCAAAGGACACGGTTCGTTTAAATTGAGCGCTGACCTGTGTTTGGAACTGTTCTAAAAAGCTGATCACCGAGGCGTGCATTTCACTCCAGCTGTCTGTCGCCTCGATGAGAATAATGCCGACGTTTCCTTTCATAAAGAAGTGAGGCGGAAACGGGAAGGCCGATAATTCACCTTCGAGAAATTCGAATACGCTGTCGGAAGCGAGCTGATTTTCTGTAAAGCTGATTGATTCGTCATTGCGATCGAGTTTACCGGCAATGCACATGTATTTTTGGTCCCAGCGCAGCTTGAATTCTTTTGCCCGGTTTTTGATTTCGTCGTCTGAAGAAAATGACCGCTCAATAAAATTGTTAAAAAACTCATTGCGCGCCCGCCGGCTGAACTGTTTCAGCGCATTTTCCTTCAGCAGTTCAAAGGAAATGACGTTGGCCGCTTGTTCAATCGTGAGGATCAATCCTTTGTCGCCGGCCTGCACCATGTCTGGTATCAGCAGATATCCGCAATTTTTTTCGTGATTATAAATAGGCAGGACAGAATATGTTTTCTGATCTGAGATTGTAGAGAAACAAGTGAAAAATGGCCCGGATACGGTATTCAGGGTGCCTTTCAGTTTTTCGGTTTCAACTGAAATTTGATGAGACGCTGACAGCATTTTAGCATGCTGGTCTAGAAGCAGCACGGGAAGCTGAAGGAGGTCTGACACCTTTTTGAGCAGAGATTGCAGCCCCTTGCCGCTCATAATGTGGTTTGTGAATTTTTTGTGCGCGTAAATGGCTTGCTGCAGCTCGTTAGAACGCATATCGAGAATATGGCTGAGAGTGGCATTCACAATATCGCCGAGGCGGATGTGTTCCGGAAGCTCAATGATCGGGAACGCATATGAATCGGCCAGTTCGATGATTTCCTTCGGGATATCTTCCAGATAGCGCTTTGTTTTAATGCCGAGGCCCGCGCAGCCGCGTTTTGCCATTTGCCGAATCAGTTCAGATAATTGATGCGGGTGATCCTTCAGGTGATAGGCGGTGGTGACGAGCAATTCATTCTTATGCAAAAAGTCTGCGATATCCGGAGCGTCCATCATGTTGACATGCTGAACCTCCCTTTCCCCTCCTGCTTTTCCAGCGATTAAATTGGCGTTTTCAAAAGCCGGTATTTTCATCACATCAAAAATATTCATAGCGCATTCTCCTTTTTTGTAAAAACATTGGTTAAGATGAATAATTTTCAATAGGAATTCTAGCGGTTTTGCTGATGTAATACGATCATAGTAGCAGTAAACTGTTGAAAATAGAACTGGTTGTGTGACATAAACTGACATGAAAAATCGTCATCCTTACATGGGGGGATCAATATGGCTTACGATATGGTCATAAAAGGTGCAAAGGCAGTTACGCCAGATGGCGTTACAGAAGCTGATATTGCAGTTCAAAACGGTGTCATTGCCGAGATAGGTTCTGACATCGAAGCAAGCGGGGCGGAAATCATCAAGGCAGACGGGACATACGTGTTTCCTGGTGCGATAGACTGCCATGTTCATTTTAATGAACCGGGCAGGGAAGATTGGGAGGGATTTGAAACAGGTTCTCAAATGATGGCCGCAGGCGGCTGCACCACCTATTTTGATATGCCGCTCAACTGCATTCCATCAACCGTGACGGCAGAGCACCTTCTCGCAAAAGCTGAGCTGGGCAGGCAAAAATCAGCCGTGGATTTTACGCTATGGGGCGGTCTTGTGCCTGGCCATATCGAGGACATCCGCCCAATGGCTGAAGCGGGAGCGATCGGGTTTAAAGCGTTTTTATCAAAGTCAGGCACTGATGAGTTCCGCTCTGTTGACGAACGGACATTGCTCAAAGGTATGGCGGAAATCGCGGCTGCAGGAAAAATCCTCGCTCTCCACGCGGAAAGTGACGCGATCACAAGCTACTTGCAGATGGTTTTGGCCAATAAAGGAAAGGTGGATGCGGATGCGTACGCCGCCTCCCGCCCGGAGGAAGCCGAAGCTGAAGCGGTGTATCGCACGATTCAGTATGCGAGGGTGACAGGCTGTCCGGTTCATTTTGTCCATATCAGCACGGCGAAAGCGGTCCGGCTGATCAGAGAGGCGAAACAGGAAGGGCTTGATGTTTCGGTCGAGACATGCCCGCATTATGTCTTGTTCAGCCATGACGATTTACGGGAAAAGGGCTCTGTTGCAAAATGCGCGCCTCCGCTCCGGTCACGGCAATCAAAAGAGACGCTGATCGAGGCGCTCATTGCCGGGGACATTGACATGGTTTCCTCAGACCATTCCCCTTGCCGTCCATCCTTAAAGCGGGAGGACAATCTGTTTTTATCATGGGGCGGAATCAGCGGCGGGCAGTTCACTTTATTAGGCATGCTGGAACTGGCGCTTGAACATCAGATTCCGTTTGAAACCATCGCAGAATGGACAGCGGCGGCCCCTGCAAAACGATTTGGCCTTCAGAAAAAAGGACGGCTCGAGGCGGGGTGTGATGCGGATTTCGTGCTCGTCAGCATGGAGCCGTACACTGTCACAAGAGAATCGATGTTTGCAAAGCATAAAATAAGCATTTACGAAGGACATACATTTCCCTGCCGTATTTCGGCCACTTACAGCAAAGGCCGGTGCGTGTACAATGATGGGGAAAAAGTCAGCGGAATTGACGGAGCGCTGGTCGTTCCTTCGTAAGCCCGGCGGATTTTACCGCCGGGTTTTTTGATTTCTGCCGTTCTTGTTTTTAAAATTTCATCAACGTGGTATCTTTTTTAAAAGGAGGCGGAGGCAGTGGAGCATGTCAAATACATACTTAAGCAATCTTGGTCTCGCCATACGAGCTCTAAATGGACGGAAGAATGCCCGTCATGCGGCCAATGCGGTGTGACGTCATTGGTGATTCAGGATCAATTCGGCGGCGCCATTCTGAAAACAAGAGTCGGTGAGAGCTGGCATTTTTATAACAGCATCCATGGTGTGATGTACGATTTTACGAGTGAGCAGTTTCAGGCGCCTATTGAATATCAGCACATTCCTTCCTCCAGAGAAGAGGCGTTTTTAGATACGAATGAGGAACAATATCAGCATTTGCGTGAGGCATTTTCCCGCCATATGAACAGCATTTCCGAGGAAACCTGAAAACACGTGTGATAAACTGGAAGAGAGGTGAATGAGTGTGATTTATATCGGACTGACGGGATGGGGGGATCATGACAGCATCTATCCGCCGAAGACGGCCAGCCAGAAAAAATTGCAGGCCTATTCCTCCCATTTTCCGATCGTGGAATTAGACGCGAGCTTTTACGCGATTCAGCCGGCTCGCAATAATGAAAAGTGGGTCAAGGAAACGCCCGAAACCTTCCAATTTATCGTGAAAGCATATCAGGGCATGACAGGGCATCAGCGCGGTGAAATTCCCTTTGACTCAAAAGAGGAGATGTTTGATGCGTTTAAGGTGTCTTTAACACCATATTTACATAGCAACAAGCTCGCCATGGTGCTGTTTCAATTTCCGCCGTGGTTTGACTGCAAGAAGGAGAATGTCGCCTATTTGAGATGGTGCAAGCACCAAATGGGGGATATTCCTTGTGCGCTTGAATTCAGAAACCGTTCCTGGTTCTCGCCGCCGTTTTATGAGCAGACGCTTTCATTTATGAAAGCGGAAGGCTGGATTCACAGTGCTTGTGATGAACCGCAAATCGGAGAAGGCAGCGTTCCGACTGTGCTGCGCGCGACCGATGAAAACAAAACGCTCGTCAGGTTTCACGGACGCAACAAGCAGGGCTGGATGAAGCCTGACGGCGGGAAAAACTGGCGCGAGGTCAGGTACCTATACCGCTACAACCAACAGGAGCTGGAGGATTGGAAAAAGCACCTGAATGAATTGCAGCAGCAATGTAAGGATGTTTTTGTCCTGTTCAACAATAATTCCGGCGGTGACGCGGCGGATAACGGCAAGCAGATGCTTGAACTGCTTGATATCGAGTACAGCGGACTTGCTCCGAGACAGCTCGATTTATTTTAGAAAAGAGGTTTTTACTGATGTCGTTTGTGATTTTGGTCGTCCTGGGATTAATCGCAGGTACGGTAGGAAGTCTGATCGGGCTTGGCGGCGGAATTGTCATTGTGCCGTCTTTGATGTTTTTAAGCACAGTGACGCCGCTGTTTCAGGATGTGACGCCGCAGGTTGCGATTGGAACTTCGCTTTTGGTCATTATTTTTACGGGTCTTTCTTCAACTTTGGCTTATATTAAATATAAAATCGTTGATTATAAGAGCGGGCTCATTTTCTTTATCGGTTCAGGTCCCGGCAGCATAATCGGGGCTTATGTGTCAAAGCTGTTCAATTCAAACTCATTTTCCGTTTGGTTTGGCATTTTTATGATTCTGATTTCATTATCCTTAATGCTGAAAGCGAAAGCCCGGCCCATTAACAAAGCGCACAAAGGGATTATCCGGACATTTCAGGATGATGCCGGTGAGCCTTATACGTACTCATATCAGGCCCCTGTCGGTATTGCCATTGCCTTTGTTGTCGGTTTTTTAGGCGGGCTTTTCGGAATAGGCGGCGGATCACTGATGGTTCCGGCGATGATGCTGTTATTTTTGTTTCCGCCGAAGGTTGCGGTCGCAACATCCATGTTTATTATTTTCCTGTCTTCTATGACAGGGTCTGTTTCACATATTATTTCCGGGCACGTCAATTGGCTGTACGCCCTCGCGCTTGTGCCCGGCGCTTGGTTCGGCGGAAAGCTTGGCGCCGCCATCAACAGAAAAATGCAGACGAAAACGATCGTTATGATCATGCGGATCGTATTGATTTTGATCGGCTGCCAGCTCATTTATGAAGGCATTTTCAGCTGAACGTTTAGGGAGAGATATTATGAAGGAGAAGCTCCGCTTATATCATACAAATGATTTGCACAGCCATTTTGAAAACTGGCCGAAAATTGTAGATTATATCGAGCAGAAAAGAAAAGAGCATCAATCAGACAGCGAAGAGACGCTCGTATTTGATATTGGCGATCATCTTGATCGTTTTCAATTCGTGACAGAGGCGACATTCGGAAAAGCCAATGTCGATCTCTTAAACCGCCTTCACATTGATGGAGCGGCGATTGGCAATAACGAAGGGATTACGCTTCCGCATGAAGAGCTTGCTGCTTTATATGATCATGCTGAATTTCCTGTTATCGTCTCCAACCTGTTTGATAAAAACGGAAACCGTCCGTCCTGGGCGGTGCCTTACCATATCAAATCATTGAAAAACGGTATGTCCATTGCTTTCTTAGGCGTAACTGTGCCGTATTATCCCGTTTACGACAAGCTGGGATGGACAGTAACAGATGCCCTTGATAGCGTAAAGGAAACCATTCAGGAAGTGAAAGGGCAGGCGGATATCATCGTCCTGCTGTCGCATTTAGGCATTCTTGATGATCAAGCAGTGGCTGAAGCGGTACCTGAGATTGATGTCATTCTCGAATCGCACACCCATCATTTGCTTGAAGACGGACAAGTGGTGAACGGGGTATTGCTTGCCAGTGCTGAGAAATACGGGCATTATGTCGGCTGTGTAGAAATCACGGTGGACAGTGTACAGCGAAGCATCATCAGCAAAACAGCGTCTGTGCAGAACATGGCGGAATGGACAGGAGAATCCGCAGAAACAAAAGCGTTTCTTAATGAAAAAGAACGTGAAGCCGAGGAGAAGCTCTCCGATGCCGTTGCGGAGCTTGCCCAAGATGCTGAGGTGAAGTGGTTTGAAGAATCAGAGCTGCCTTTGCTTTTGGCGTACGCGTTAAAAGAATGGTGCGAGACGGACATCAGTATGGTGAATTCAGGTGTCATTCTCGGTCCGCTGAAAGCAGGCCCTGTGACGAAACTGGATCTGCACCGCATCTGTCCGCATCCGATCAACCCGGTGGCTGTCCGCCTGACGGGAGAAGAACTGAAGGAAACCATTGTCCATGCCGCTTCCGAACAGGTGGAACAGCTCCGGATCAAAGGGCTCGGCTTCCGCGGAGAAGTGATGGGGAAAATGGTGTATGCCGGTGTTGAGGTAGAAACGAAACGGCTCGATGACGGGATCACGCATGTCACCCGCATCACGCTGAACGGGGAAGATATTGAAAAACATAAACAATACTCCGTTGCGGTGCTTGATATGTTTACGCTCGGCAAACTGTTTCCGTTGATTCGCGACGCGGCAGAAAAAGAATATTTTATGCCGGAATTTTTGCGGGATCTGCTCGCTTGGAAGCTCGCGCAATAAGGCTGTCAGCCCACAACAAGCTGTGCCCTTCATCATAAAGTGATGAATGAAGGGAGTGGTTGACGTGGTAAATCTGACACCGATCATGATAGAAGGACAGCCTTTTACAGCTGTGACAGTAAAGCTTCCCAAAACGAATTTTATGGCCGTCGCCAATGATCACGGATACATTATGTGCGGCGCGCTCGATGTGGCGCTGCTGAATGAAAAATTAAAGGAGCGCGGCATCGTGGCGGGGCGGGCAGTTGGTGTCCGCACCATTGACCAGCTGTTAGACGCACCTTTAGAATCCGTCACGTACGCCGCGGAAGATCTTGGCATTCAAGTCGGCATGAGCGGCAGAGAAGCGCTTTTAAAAATGGTGAAATAAAATAAATTGGCCCCGGCTATTACTATGTCCCCTCTTACAAGCATACATTGTGATATGTAAGGGGGGATTTTCTTGCCAAGATATCGCGGCCCTTTTCGCAAGAGAGGACCTTTGCCTTTCCGTTACGTGATGCTCCTGTCAGTTGTCTTTTTTATCCTGTCAACAACGGTCAGCCTTTGGATGATCAATGGCTCGATCAAACCTGTTTTAATGGACATCGGCGAGATGGAAACAAAGCGTATCGCGACAGAGGTGATCCAGGATTCGATTGAGGACTATATGTCTGACAGTGAAAATATGAAAGATATGTTTCAAATGAATTCTGATGAAAACGGAAACTTAACGACAATCGATTTTAATACACAGGTTGTAAACAGTGTAAAAACAAAAGTGACAAAGCAGCTTCAGGCTCATCTGAAAGAGATGGAAACCCATACCGGACACAGCGGCGCCAGTGAAAACATTATGATCAACATTCCGCTGGGACAGGTAACCGAACAGCCTTCTTGGAAACCTCGGGCCGAAAATCCCGGTTCGGTTCAATTTAATCGGTGACGCTTTTACAGATGTCAAAACCAAAATCAAGCCTTATGGCATAAATAACGCACTTATTGATATCAGCATCTTTGTCGAAATTAAAGTGAAGGTCATCATTCCATTTGCTAGCAAAACCGCTGTCGTCACAAATAATGTTCCTGTATCGATTAAAGCAGTGCAGGGCGAAGTGCCGCAGTTTTATAATGGAAGCGGCGGCTCGGGTGTCACGCCTTCTGTCCAGCTTCCGAGCAGCAAAGAAGAAGACGGTGCCGATTCAAAAAAAGAAAAAAGCAGCAAATAAGCCGCCTGTCGAAGAGGCGGCTTTTTGTTACTTCTTTTTTTTGTATTCATATCGTTCCCACGCCCTCAAATGCGGGTATGGATCAAATGACCATTCGGTTCTTCCATTGTCTTTGTACATGCCGTAGTGCAGATGAGGCGGGAACTTCCCGGCGGTTCCCGGAGGACCGTATCCGGAGCTTCCGACTGATCCGATCACTTGGCCGGGCTCAACGATTTGTCCAGTTTTAATCCCTTTGGCAAACCCATTGAGGTGGGCAAAATAATGATACGTATTGTTAATGTCCCTGATGCCGATTCTCCATCCTCCGAAGCGGTTCCAGCCCTTCATTTCGACAACGCCGTAACATGTGGATTTGACAGGAAGGCCGTAATGAGCAAAGATATCCGTACCTTCATGAATCCGTCTTCCTCCGAAGCCGCGGGCATCTCCCCACGTGCTTCGATAGCTGTAATCGGTTCTGATCGGAAGCGGGAATGCATGCTCGCCCAGATCAATATGGCCGTAGGCTTTAAACAGCTTCATGAATTCAGATATGATCCCCACTGTCTGATCGCGCCGGTAATAATGCCAAAGCCCAATCCGGATGTTGTCCTCATCTGTGCCGTACGACAGCAAGTATTGGCTGAACGTATACAAAATATCTTCATCGTTGCTGACCTCTGCTTTCCCGTCTCCATCGCCATCCATTCCGATTCCGTCAAACACTTTAATGCTTAACGGCGCATCGTCTTTCGGATTTGGGTTTTCAGGCCCGCTCCAGATGTCATCGGGTATATGGATGCTGATGATTCCTGCCTTGTCGGGCAGATCTTTCCGGTTGCTCCGCACATTTTCCTCGTATTGATCAACAGCGGCGAGCGCATACCAAGGGATCTGCGTCACAGCCTCGATTTTATGATATAATTCCATCCGTTTCGACAGCACTGGATCTGAAAGCTTTTTTCCAGACGCAGAAGGCTCAAAGGCAAACAAAAGGAGAAGAAGAGCGGATAACAAAACTTTCACAAAATAATCTCCTTTCATATTGAATACACATAGTTTGCAGCAACCCGGCTTAAAAATGTCAGTAATCATCTTCCCTTGTCGAGAAATTTTTCCTATGTTAAAGTGTCTAAAGAAAAGACTTTCTTTAGTTAGAAAAACATTATTTTTGTTGCAGAAATAAAACCTGCACCTTTCTCGTTTTCAGAATGTTTCGTGTCAGAAATTGAGTATATTGGATATTGGAGATGATGGGAATTGGCAAAGAAAGACGAACACCTCAGAAAGCCCGAATGGCTCAAAATCAAATTAAATACAAATGAAAACTATACAGGGCTCAAAAAACTCATGCGGGAAAACAACCTGCATACCGTATGCGAAGAAGCAAAATGCCCGAATATTCATGAATGCTGGGCGGTCAGACGTACAGCGACATTTATGATTTTAGGTTCTGTTTGCACAAGAGCATGCCGTTTCTGCGCTGTCAAAACAGGACTTCCAACTGAGCTTGACCTGCAAGAGCCGGAACGCGTAGCGGATTCAGTCGCGCTTATGAATCTGAAGCACGCGGTCATTACGGCTGTGGCGCGTGACGATCAGAAAGACGGCGGGGCAGGCATTTTCGCGGAAACCGTCCGTGCAATCCGCAGAAAAAGCCCGTTCACAACAATTGAGGTGCTACCGTCTGATATGGGCGGAAACTACGATAACCTAAAAACCTTGATGGATACACGCCCAGACATCCTGAATCACAATATCGAAACGGTTCGCCGCCTGACGCCAAGAGTCCGCGCGCGTGCGACGTACGATCGTTCATTGGAATTTTTGCGCCGTGCGAAGGAAATGCAGCCTGACATTCCGACGAAATCAAGTATTATGATCGGACTCGGCGAAACCAAAGAAGAGATTATTGAAGTAATGGACGACCTCTTGGCGAACAACGTGGATATTATGGCAATCGGCCAATATCTGCAGCCGACGAAAAAACACTTGAAAGTCCAAAAATACTACCACCCTGATGAATTTGCAGAATTAAAGGAAATCGCGATGCAAAAAGGCTTCAGCCATTGCGAAGCCGGTCCGCTTGTCCGCTCCTCTTACCATGCGGATGAACAGGTAAACGAAGCATCTAAAAAGCGTCAAGCACAAGCGTAATGCCAAAACGCCAGATCATCTGGCGTTTTTGTCATTCCTATCGATTTTCATGTCCTGGTGTGTTTCTCCGTTGGCATTTTCATTCTCTGAGACGGGGCTTCCTTGCGGGGAGGTTTTCATTTCTTGAATCGTCCCCGACATGATCTCTCTGATATCTCTGGAACCAGAGCCGAGATTGCTGTAATTTTCGATGGACTGCATATGGTTTGGATTATCGGAAATATACACATGATAGTATCGCGGTATGACAGAAGCCGCTGTTTTTTTGACCTGATCGGCGGTCAGCTCCCGGTTTTTAGAATCGGTTTTGTATACGACAAGCGCTTCTCGGTCAGTCACCAATGTTGAAGCATCTTGAATATGGGGGAGCTGAACCGTTAAACTTGATATCATGTGAGCGGTTTCTTCCCGGTTCATCACCGGCGTTTTCTGCTGTTCGCCGTCAAATTGTTCTTTTTGATAGCGGACATAGCCAAATTGTTCGTTCTCATCATGCCTGTTAAAAGCCTCGTTGCGATCCGACACATGAATGGGTTTGGTTTGATTCTGTGTCTGATTGCGGACATTCTCGGAATTATCCAATCCTGCGCCTCCGCATCCGGATAAAAGTCCGGTCAGCAGGCAGAGGCTGATGGCAGTTCGTTTCATTTATCAATCCCTCCTCATGTGTAGGGTAGCCAAATCGCATGATTTATTCTTTAGCAATTGATGGGGACGGGGCAATGAATTATGATAGGAATGAGTGAAAAAGAGGTGAAATCATGATTCTTATTCAAAATGCCGAATTTGAATTGGTGCACAATTTCAAAGACGGCTTCAACGAAGAGGCTTTTAAAGCCCGCTACTCCGATATATTAAATAAATACGATTATATTGTGGGAGACTGGGGATACGGTCAGCTTAGGCTCAAGGGCTTCTTTGACGACCAGAATCAAAAGGCAACCTTCGAAACGAAAATCAGCACATTAGATGAATATATTTACGAATACTGCAATTTCGGCTGTGCGTATTTTGTCTTGAAACGGATCAGAAAATAAATATACACAAAGGGGATGCTGTCATGTATTTTGTTGACAGAAACAAAATAGAGAAAACACTGGGGTTCTTCGAGCACCAGCTGGCGCTATTTAACTCACAAACAGACTGGCAGACTGAATTCGGGGGACTGGCGCTTCAGCGTATAGGCCATCTGTTAATCGAATGCATTCTTGATACAGGCAATGACATGATTGACGGTTTTATTATGCGGGACCCGGGCAGCTATGATGACATTATGGACATACTTGTTGATGAAAAAGTTGTCACGGAAAAAGAGGGAACTGAGCTCAAGAAATTGATCGCCTACCGCAAAACATTGGTTCAACAGTACCTGCTCGCTGACAGCGGCGAGCTTTACAGGCTGATCAAGGCGCATCAAGCAGCCCTTCAAGACTTCCCGAAACGGATCAGAAGCTATTTGGAAACAGAGCTAGGACCTGTTTCCGCGTTTAAATAACAACTGGAAAGCCACAGGAGTGTTGAAAATGAAAACATATAAAGGGTATTTAATTGATTTAGACGGAACGATGTACAATGGCACGGAAAAAATCGAGGAAGCGTGTGAATTTGTCAGAACGCTGAAAGATCGCGGCGTTCCTTATCTTTTCGTGACAAACAACTCTTCGCGCACACCGAAGCAGGTGGCGGACAAGCTGATGTCTTTTGATATTCCGGCAACAGAAGAGCAGGTTTTCACGACAAGCATGGCTACTGCCCAGCATATTGCCCAGCAGAAAAAAGACGCGTCTGTATATGTGATTGGGGAGGAAGGAATCCGCCAGGCGATTGAAGAAAACGGCCTGACATTTGGCGGAGAAAACGCGGACTTTGTCGTTGTTGGTATCGACCGTTCCATTACATACGAAAAATTTGCTGTCGGCTGCCTGGCAATCAGAAATGGTGCCCGCTTTATTTCCACTAACGGAGATATTGCGATCCCGACTGAAAGAGGGCTTCTGCCTGGAAACGGCTCACTGACATCTGTGTTAACCGTTTCTACAGGTGTACAGCCTGTATTTATCGGCAAGCCGGAGTCAATCATTATGGAGCAGGCGATGCGCGTTCTCGGCACAGAAGTGTCTGAAACACTCATGGTCGGCGACAACTACGCGACTGATATTATGGCCGGCATTAACGCGGGTATGGATACGCTGCTCGTTCACACGGGCGTAACGAAAAGAGAGCATATGACAGACGAAATGGAAAAACCGACTCACGCCATTGACTCTCTGACTGAATGGATTCCATACATTTGAAAAAAGGGCGCCCCAAAAGGGTGCCCTTATTCTGTGTGCCGCGCGCGGTGTGCGAGCCTGCTTGAGGCCGCGGCGGAAATCGCGCCGACGATGTCATCCAGAAAGGTATGGCATTCGCCGGTTGATTTATCATTTAATCGTTTAAGGATTCCGGGTTTTTCTTTGTCGATGTAACCGTAGTTCGTAAACCCGATCGATCCGTAAATGTTTACAATGGAAAATGCCAGAACTTCATCTACTCCATATAGGCTTTCATCTATTTCCAGCATCGTTTGCAGCGGTTCAGACAGTTTTTTCTGCTCAGCAAGAACATCCAATTCAATGCCCGTTAAAATCGCGTTTTGCACCTCGCGTTTTGCGAGAACACGATTGACGTTCAGCGTGCATTCATCAATGGTCAAATCCGGATGATATTTTTTCTGCAGAAAAAAGACAAGCTCGGCAATATCTGATACCTCTACGCCGCGCTCCTTCATCCGTGCTCTTGCTTTAGCTTCCATCTGACTGAATTGTTCGTTTTCTGACATCAGCTTCACCCAATCTTTTTTACTAGTTTATACAAAATGTTTGAGAAGTTTACGACTTTTTCTTGCGCCTTGTTCGGATTAAAATATGTATTCATAATTCCGGCTGTGTATGACTACGATGTGATGAGCCCTAATTCAACAGGCAGGTGATCATGGTGAAAGGTACAATAAAAGAAAAATACGGCATTCACATCAGGCAGCTCTCCGTGTACCAGCACACATATCAATGCTTTCAGACGCCTAATTCATTCTTTCTGATAGTCCCCGTTTCCCAATTCTCAGATACAGAGCTGGCGGAGCTTTATTACATGAGTCAGTATTTACAAGAACAAAGTGACCCATACGTTTCGGTTTTTATCTTTACAAAAGAAGGCGAGCTGACATTTGAACATGAAGAAAAAACGTACGCTCTGCTGAAGGCGGCCCCCCCTTATTCAAACAGGGCGTTCTCCATTGGAGCGGAGCTGGCGGAATTTCATCGAAAAGGCAGAGGGTATCCGTATGAGGTGAAGGCAGCCGGAAGAATCGGCCAGTGGAAGGATCTGTGGGGAAAACGCATTGATCAGCTGGAGGTGTTTTGGCAGCGAAAGGTTCATAGCCCTCCTCACGAGCCATTCGATAAAAAAATGATCGAGTCATTTCCATATTATTTAGGACTGTCAGAAAACGCGATCCAATATTTAGTGGACACTGAGCTGGATGACAAGCCCCAAGCCGCTGATTCAGGAACGATATGCCATCAGCGGATGGAAAGGCATACATGGTCACCTGAATCACTGATCAGGATTCCGGCGGATTGGGTGTTTGACCACGCTTCCCGTGATATGGCTGAATATATGAGACATACGTTTTTGCATCACAGACAAGATTTTCAACAGCAGGGCTTTCTCTTTTTGCAGGAATACGAGCAAGTCACACCGCTGTCTTCGTTTTCGAAACGCCTTTTATACAGCCGTCTGCTTTTTCCGCTTCATTATTTTGAAATTGTGGAAAGCTATTACATGTCTTCAGAATCAGAAAAGCATTATTTTGAAGAACAGCTTGACTTTATTCTTAATGACTGTGAGCGTTATGAACAATTTCTCAATACAGCGCAGGAATTCATGAATATGCGGGCGCAGAAGCTGTTTGTTCCCCGCGTCAGCTGGCTCGGCAAAGGCAGCTCAGGGTGAGGAGAAAATCTGACAAAAATAATTAGAAAATAAAGAATCTTGTCATATCAATGTGTTAAGCGTTTACATTCGAAAAATTCAGCCTATCGCTGTCTTGTCAAAACAGAAGCGGGCTTATATAATGTTTGTAACTTATATGTCTGTGTTGAGTTAACAATTGTCTTTTTCAAGAGGACAATCAAAAGAAAGGTGGAGTTTTTTTGAAAGCGATTCGTGTAGGGCTTTTAGGTTTAGGTACCGTGGGAAGCGGTGTCGTTAAAATTATTCAAGATCATCAGGATAAGCTTATGCATCAGGTCGGCTGTCCGGTTACGATAAAAAAAGTGCTTGTAAAAGATGTAGAGAAAAAGAGAGAAGTAGATTTGCCGAAAGAAGTGCTTACGACAGAAGTATATGATGTCATTGATGACCCGGATGTTGATGTCATCATCGAGGTGATCGGCGGAGTTGAGCAGACAAAACAATATTTGGTCGACGCGCTGAGATCGAAAAAGCATGTTGTCACAGCAAACAAGGACTTAATGGCTGTGTACGGCTCCGAGCTGCTTGCTGAAGCGAAGGAAAATGGATGCGATATCTACTTTGAAGCCAGTGTTGCCGGCGGGATTCCGATTCTGCGCACGTTAGAGGAAGGCCTCTCATCAGACCGGATTACAAAAATGATGGGAATTGTGAACGGCACAACGAACTTTATCTTAACAAAAATGATCAAAGAGAAAAGCCCTTACGAGGAAGTGCTCAAGGAAGCCCAGGATCTCGGTTTTGCCGAAGCTGATCCGACTTCAGACGTGGAAGGGCTTGACGCCGCACGGAAAATGGCGATATTGGCGCGCCTCGGCTTTTCGATGAACGTGGATCTGGAAGACGTTAAAGTAAAGGGGATCTCCCAAATTACAGACGAGGACATCAGCTTCAGCAAACGTCTCGGCTATACAATGAAGCTGATCGGGATTGCCCAGCGTGACGGCAGCAAAATCGAAGTCAGCGTACAGCCGACACTGCTTCCTGACCACCATCCGCTTTCTGCTGTTCATAATGAGTTTAACGCCGTTTATGTATACGGGGAGGCTGTCGGTGAGACGATGTTCTACGGACCGGGAGCCGGAAGCATGCCGACAGCGACATCCGTTGTTTCTGACCTTGTCGCTGTCATGAAAAATATGCGCCTCGGCGTAACAGGCAACAGCTTTGTCGGACCGCAATATGAGAAAAACATGAAATCGCCGTCTGACATTTACGCACAGCAGTTTTTAAGAATTCATGTAAAAGATGAGGTTGGTTCATTCTCGAAAATTACGTCTGTGTTCTCAGAACGGGGCGTGAGCTTTGAGAAAATTCTTCAACTGCCAATTAAAGGCCATGATGAGTTAGCAGAAATCGTAATTGTCACACACCATACATCAGAAGCTGATTTCAGTGATATCCTGCAAAACCTAAATGATTTGGAAGTCGTTCAAGAAGTCAAAAGCACATATCGTGTAGAAGGGAACGGTTGGAGCTAATGTGGAAAGGACTTATCCATCAATATAAAGAATTTTTACCTGTAACAGATCAAACACCGGCGCTTACTTTACATGAAGGAAACACGCCTCTTATTCACCTGCCGAAGCTGTCTGAGCAGCTCGGAATTGAGCTTCATGTCAAAACGGAGGGCGTCAATCCTACTGGATCATTTAAAGATCGCGGAATGGTTATGGCTGTGGCGAAGGCAAAAGAAGAAGGCAATGACACAATTATGTGCGCGTCAACAGGTAACACTTCCGCTGCTGCGGCAGCCTATGCAGCCCGCGCTAACATGAAATGCATCGTCATTATCCCGAACGGAAAAATTGCGTTTGGAAAGCTCGCTCAAGCAGTCATGTACGGAGCCGAGATTATCGCAATTGACGGAAACTTTGACGACGCGCTTAAAATTGTCCGTTCCATCTGTGAGAAATCACCGATTGCCCTTGTCAACTCAGTCAACCCTTACCGCATTGAAGGCCAAAAAACTGCTGCCTTCGAAGTGTGCGAACAGCTGGGGGAAGCGCCGGATGTGTTAGCGATCCCAGTTGGAAACGCGGGAAATATCACTGCGTACTGGAAAGGCTTCAAGGAATATCATGAGAAAAACGGCACAGGCCTTCCAAAAATGCGCGGCTTTGAAGCGGAGGGCGCTGCGGCAATTGTGCGCAATGAAGTGATTGAAAATCCGGAAACAATAGCGACGGCCATTCGGATTGGAAACCCGGCAAGCTGGGACAAAGCGGTAAAGGCAGCCGAGGAATCCGATGGGAAAATTGACGAAGTTACTGATGATGAAATCCTTCACGCCTATCAGCTGATTGCCCGTGAAGAAGGCGTGTTTGCAGAACCAGGTTCTTGCGCGTCTATCGCAGGAGTGCTGAAACAGGTGAAATCCGGAGAAATTCCGAAAGGCAGCAAGGTCGTGGCTGTGTTAACAGGAAACGGACTGAAAGATCCGAACACAGCGGTCGACATTTCCGAAATTAAGCCCGTCACATTGCCGACTGATGAAGAAAGCATCCTTGAATATATAAAAGGAGCGGCCCGTGTATGAACGAAGCCGACATGCTGTTCTCTGTCACTGTTCCCGGAAGCACGGCTAACCTGGGCCCCGGCTTTGATTCAGTCGGAATGGCGCTTAGCAGATATTTGAAGCTGACCGTCTTTGAAAGCGACAAATGGTCATTTGAAGCTGAAACAGAAACAGTCGCCGGAATTCCGGCGGGTACAGATAACCTGATCTATCAAGTGGCTAAACGGACCGCAGATTTGTACGGAAAAGAAATGCCCCCTGTCCATGTGAAGGTGTGGAGCGACATCCCTCTTGCACGCGGCCTTGGCAGCAGCGCCGCGGCGATTGTAGCGGCCATTGAACTGGCTGATGAATTATGCGGCCTAAAGCTGTCTGAAGCGGACAAGCTGCATGTAGCCAGTTTAGAAGAAGGACACCCGGACAATGCTGGAGCGTCTCTCGTTGGCGGACTTGTGATCGGCCTGCATGAGGATGACGAGACCCAAATGATCCGCGTCCCGGATGCCGACATTGACGTTGTCGTTGTCATTCCTTTTTACGAAGTGCTGACAAGAGACGCAAGAGACGTGCTTCCGAAGGAGTTTCCATATGCCGACGCCGTAAAAGCTAGTGCTGTCAGCAATATGCTCATTGCTGCGATCATGTCCAAGGATTGGCCGCTCGTCGGGAAAATGATGAAAAAGGATATATTCCATCAGCCGTACCGGGCGATGCTAGTGCCTGAGCTTTCTAAAGTAGAACACGTCGCCGAGATGAAGGGCGCATATGGAACGGCGCTCAGCGGGGCAGGCCCGACAATTCTCGTCATGACCGAAAAAGGAAAGGGGGAAGAGCTGAAGGAACAGCTCGCGCTTCATTTCCCTTATTGTGAAGTGGACGCTTTGACCGTTCCGAAAGAGGGAAGTATAATAGAGCGAAACCCTTTATATCAAGTAAAAAGTGTATAAATCATGCCAAGCGTCTCTCAGCCTCAGCTGAGGGCGCTTTTTTTGCTGGAGATAAAGGAGTTTTTATTTAGGAAAACGAAATACATGTAAAAAGGAGGAGATATGAATATGAAAAAGCTGATAACCGCAGAAAACATCACAGAGATTGTCTCTGTGACCGATCCTCAATACGCCCCAGACGGCACCCGTGCCGCATTTGTGAAGTCACAAGTAAACCAAGAGAAAGATTCGTATACATCAAATATATGGGTCTATGAAACAAAAACAGGCGGGTCTGTTCCTTGGACACATGGAGAAAAGCGAAGCACCGACCCAAGATGGTCTCCGGACGGGCGCACGCTTGCTTTTATTTCTGATCGTGAAGGGGATGCAGCACAGCTGTATATCATGAGCACTGAAGGCGGAGAAGCAAGAAAACTGACTGATATCCCATATGGCGTGTCAAAGCCGCTATGGTCCCCGGACGGTGAATCGATTCTTGTCACAGTCAATTTGGGAGAGGGAGAAAGTGCTAATGATCAAGAAAAATTGGAGCAGGACAGCTATGAACCTGTTGAAGTTCATGGTCTCTCCTATAAACGGGACGGCAAAGGGCTGACGAGAGGTGCGTATGCCCAGCTTGTGCTTGTCAGCGTCAAGTCTGGCGAGATGAAGGAGCTGACAAATCACAAAGCCGATCATGGCGATCCTGCTTTTTCTCCTGACGGCAAATGGCTTGTTTTCTCAGCTAATTTAACTGAAATGGATGATGCCAGCAAGCCGCATGATGTTTACATGATGTCACTGGCGTCTGGTGATCTTAAGCAGGTTACACCTCATCGCGGCTCATTCGGATCAAGTTCATTTTCACCAGACGGAAGGTATCTTGCTTTGCTTGGAAATGAAAAGGAATATAAGAATGCAACGCTCTCAAAGGCGTGGCTCTATGATATCGAACAAGGCCGCCTCACATGTCTGACTGAGATGCTGGACGTTCATTTAGCGGATGCGCTGATTGGAGATTCATTGATTGGAGGTGCCGAACAGCGCCCGATTTGGACGAAAGACTGCCAAGGGTTTTATGTTATCGGCACAGATCAAGGAAGCACGGGAATCTATTATATTTCGATTGAAGGCCTTGTGTATCCGATTCGTCTGGAAAAGGAGTATATCAATAGCTTTTCTCTTTCACCTGATGAACAGCACTTTATGGCCAGTGTGACAAAGCCGGACAGACCGAGTGAGCTTTACAGTATCCCGCTTGGACAGGAAGAAAAACAGCTGACTGGCGTGAATGACAAGTTTGTCAGTGAGCATGCGATTTCACTACCTGAAGAGATTCAATATGTCACAAAAGACGGTGTGACGGTGAACGGCTGGCTGATGAAGCCTGCACAAATGGAAGGTGAAACAGCATATCCACTTATTCTCAACATACACGGCGGTCCTCATATGATGTACGGGCATACATATTTTCATGAGTTTCAAGTGCTGGCGGCGAAGGGATACGCGGTCGTCTATATCAATCCGAGGGGAAGCCACGGCTACGGGCAGGAATTTGTGAATGCAGTCAGAGGAGATTATGGGGGAAAGGATTATGACGATGTGATGCAGGCTGTGGATGAGGCTATCAAACGAGATCCGCATATTGATCCTAAGCGGCTCGGTGTCACGGGCGGAAGCTACGGAGGTTTCATGACCAACTGGATCGTCGGGCAGACGAACCGCTTTAAAGCTGCCGTCACCCAGCGCTCAATATCAAATTGGATCAGCTTTCACGGCGTCAGTGATATCGGCTATTTCTTTACAGACTGGCAGCTTGAGCATGACATGTTTGAGGACACAGAAAAGCTCTGGGACCGGTCTCCTTTAAAATACGCAGCAAACGTTAAGACACCGCTTTTGATTCTGCATAGCGAGCGGGATGACCGATGCCCGATCGAGCAGGCGGAGCAGCTGTTTATCGCTCTGAAAAAAATGGGCAAGGAAACGATGCTTGTCCGTTTTCCGAAAGCGTCGCACAATTTGTCACGCACCGGACACCCAAGACAGCGGATCAAGCGCCTGAATTATATCAGCTCATGGTTTGACCAATATCTCTAATAAAAAAGCCAGGCTGATTAAATGTCAGCCTGGCTGCTTGATTAAAAGACTTGTTCTACTTCAACGACACCCGGCACTTCTTCTAGAAGAGCGCGCTCAATTCCGGCTTTCAGCGTAATTGTTGAACTTGGGCAGCTGCCGCATGCGCCTAGAAGACGAAGCTTAACAATACCTTCATCTACGTCTACAAGCTCACAGTCACCGCCGTCACGAAGTAAAAACGGACGAAGTTTGTCCAGTACTTCCTGCACCTGTTCTTTCATTTCAACTTCAGTCATGACATTCGCTCCTTTCGTCGTCATAAAACCATTATATTCAGTGTAACAATAAAAATCTATTGTTTGGTTTGCAAAGTTGCTTTCCCTATTATAGCACATTCAGACTTCAACACAAAAACGGTTTTTTTCTATAAAAACGCTCTTTGGCTCTGTATACTTAAAGAAAGGACTTACCTAGGAGAAGGGGGCATTTGCAGTGATGAAACCAATCATGCTCAGCGTGTACGGGGCAGAAACCGTTTGTGCGAGCTGTGTCAATATGCCGACAGCCAAGGATACATACGAGTGGCTTGAGGCTGCGCTGAAAAGAAAATATCCGAATCAGCCTTTTGAGATGCAATACATCGATATTCATGAGCCGCCAGACAATGAACATGTGAAAGAGCTTGCGGAAAAAATCAGAAATGACGAGTATTTTTATCCGCTTGTACTCGTAGAAGACAAAATTGTCGGTGAAGGCAATCCAAAATTAAAAGACGTTTATGAGGAAATGGAGAAGCATGGGTATATAGAAAACCGCTGACTTGATCAGCGGTTCCAGCGTGTGGACAAACCCTCGCATTCGTTGTCAAGCCTGTGCGTTGGTGCTCACGAATGAAAACATTCGCTCCGCTCCAATGCTCGCCTTTCCTAGACTTCAAGGGTTTTCAAACACGCTGAAAAGATGAAAACGGCTAAAACTAAAACCGTTTTAGCCGTTTGTAATCATTTAAACCGCTGACCTGATCAGCGGTTCTTCTCTATCATTAACCGTTATGGTGTTTGTACATCCACAGCAAGCCGGATTTTAGCATACGCGGAACACGGCCGATCAGCGGACGGTCAGCAACAAGCCCGAAGCCGGCTTTTTTTCCAAGTGAACCGAGGACGCCTTTCAGCTTAAACTGCGGCATTGATTCAGGCAGGGCTTCTCCATTCCAGCGTTTTTGCAAGATTTGGACAATCTGCTCTGCTTGAGCCTCTGCCAGCTGGGCGCTCGGTGCATGAGGAAGGCTGGCGCAATCGCCGACAACATACAGATGTTCATCACCTGGAAGATTGTGATGAGGCGTTAATACAATACGCCCTTGTGCGTCCTTCTCCACATCTAAGTCTCTGACAACTTTGTTTGGCTGTATGCCGGCAGTCCACACGATGGCGTCTGTAGAAATCGGATCATCGTGGTTATACACAACGCCTTCTTCTACTTTTGTGATATTTGCCCTGTTAATAATGCGGACACCGTGCTCTTCGAACCATTTTTGCACATATTTGCTCAAACGCTCGGGAAAGCTTGATAAAATGAGATTACCGCGGTCGAACAAAATAATGTTCAGGTCATCACGGCTTTCTCTCAATTCACTTGCAAGCTCAACACCGCTTAAGCCCGCTCCGACAATGGCGACGGTGGCATTAGCGCTCAGGTTATTCAGCTTTTGGTAGGTTTCACGGGACTGATCGATGGTTTGAATGCTGTAGGTGAATTCAGGCGCTCCCGGCACGTTGTGATATTTATCCTCACAGCCGAGCCCGATGACGGCGTCATCGTAAGAAATCGGTTCACGATTTTGGAACAGCACTTGTTTTTGTGCAATATTAATTGATGTGATATCACCGTATTGGACATCCAGGCGAGGGTGCTCTGGGAATGACACTCTAATATGGTGGTCAGAAATTGTGCCTGCGGCAAGGGCATAATATTCTGTTTTCAAGCAGTGATAAGGATTTCTGTCAATTAACGTGATTGAAACATCATCAGGCAGCTGGTTTGGCAATAAGCGATGAAGAACACGCATGTTCCCGTAACCTCCGCCGATCAAGACCAATTTTTTCATTTGAATTCCCCTTTAATCCGAAGAGTATGATAGACACATTGAAGAAAATACGAACTATGTAAAATAACATCTAGAATTATATCGAATTTGATCTAAAATCACAATAATAGTTTCAAAATAACCTACAATTTAGCCTGAAAGCGCAAATTAGTAAAACGTTATACAAGAAATGATATGTTACGATAATAAATTTTGAACAGTCCGTTGTCTTTGACGAATCGTAAAAAATTCGCGATAATGGATGTATGTGAGGTGAAACCGCATGAATCCAATGATTGAATTTTGTGTCAGCAATCTGGCTCACGGCTCTCAGGAAGCTAGGGCGATTTTAGAGAAGGATCCCAACCTGGATGTCCTTGAATACGGCTGCTTAAGCTACTGCGGGACATGTATGGAATCGCTTTTCGCTCTGGTAAACGGAGAAGTCGTCATGGGTGAAACGCCTGCTGAGCTTGTTGAGAATATATATACCTTTATTGAAGAAAATCCAATGTTTTAAAGAAAAGGGCCTGGACAGGCCCTTTTTTATTTTGTCGTACAAAAGAACTAAAAAAATGTGTAGACATCAAAAAATATTATTGTTATCGTATAAAAGATATTTTTTAAATAAAATTTAAGAGGTGTACGAGTATTCATGAATGTTCTGTGGGGACTGCTGGGCGCAGTTGCGATCATTGCTATCGCGTTTTTATTTTCAGAAAAGAAAAGCAATATTAAGATAAGAACCGTCATTGTTGGTTTATGCACACAGGTGGCGTTTGGATACATCGTGTTGAAATGGGAAGCGGGACGCGCTGTTTTTTTATGGTTTTCAAGCCGTGTACAGCTTCTGATTGACTATGCGAATGAAGGCATCAGTTTTATTTTTGGACCGCTTTTAAAGGTCGGCGACAGTCCGGCATTTGCATTAAGTGTACTGCCCGTTATCATTTTCTTCTCAGCACTGATTGCAGTTTTATATCATTTGAAAATCATGCAGCTCGTTTTCCGTGTCATTGGCGGCGGATTGTCGAAGCTCCTTGGAACAAGCAAAACGGAATCTCTGGCAGCGGCTGCCAATATTTTTGTAGGACAATCAGAATCTCCGTTAGTGATCAAGCCCCTGATTGCCGGGCTGACGCGCTCTGAGTTGTTTACGATTATGACGAGCGGACTATCGGCTGTTGCGGGATCTACCTTGTTTGGGTACGCGCTTCTTGGTATTCCGATTGAATACTTGCTGGCGGCCAGCTTTATGGCTGCTCCAGCTGGACTTGTGTTTGGTAAATTGATTATACCCGAAACGGAAAAAACGCAAACCGTAAATAGCGACTTTAAAATGGATGAAGGCGAAGGCGCAGCCAATGTCATTGACGCAGCTGCAAAGGGAGCGTCAACAGGACTGCAAATTGCGTTAAATGTTGGGGCGATGCTGCTAGCGTTCGTTGCGTTAATCGCTGTAGTAAACGGTATTCTCGGCGGGGCTTTCGGTTTGTTCGGCTTAAAAGGCGTCACATTAGAATCCATTCTCGGCTATGTGTTTTCTCCTATCGCCTTTTTGATTGGCGTGCCTTGGCATGAAGCATTGCAGGCTGGAAGCTATATCGGCCAGAAATTGGTGCTGAATGAGTTTGTCGCTTATTCTAATTTCGGTCCGCACATCGGCGAGTTTTCTAAGAAAACGGCTACCATTATTAGTTTTGCGTTATGCGGATTCGCCAATTTTTCCTCAATAGCGATTATGCTTGGTACGCTTGGCGGATTAGCGCCCAGCCGCCGTTCGGATATCGCACGTCTCGGCCTGAAGGCTGTTCTTGCGGGAACATTAGCCAATCTGCTCAGCGCAGCTATTGCCGGCATGTTTATATAAACAATAAAAGCTCCTTGCGTCAGTGCAAGGAGCTTTTATGTATGAAAAACGGGGGATAATTGTATTGTGTCCGTTTATAATAGCTTTTATACTAAGAAAAAGAAAAAAGTTGGAGGCACCTATGAACTCATTTCGATTTACCAAAATGCACGGCCTGGGAAACAATTATATTTATGTGAATCAATTTGAAGAACAGCTTCCTGAAGAAAAACTGTCAGAGATTGCAATTCAGGTTTCTTCTGTTTATACAGGGATCGGTTCTGACGGAATGATCCTGATATGCCCATCAGATCAAGCGCCTGTTAAAATGCGGATTTTTAATAATGACGGGTCTGAAGGGAAAAACTGCGGCAACGGCCTGCGCTGCGTCGCAAAATACGCATATGAGCATAAGCTGGTTGAGGAAACATCTTTTCTGATTGAAACCCTCTCCGGGCTTGTGAAAGCGGAGGTTCAAGTTGAAAATGGAAAAGTGAATGTGGTCACTGTCGATATGGGCGAACCGCGCTTATCAAAATCCGAGCTCCCGATGCTTGACGGCGGGGAAGAGCACACAATCAATGAAACCATGGCATTTGGTGAAGTTGAGCTAACAGGCACTGCCGTTTCAATGGGAAATCCGCATATCGTTTTTCCGATCGCTGACATCGAACAGGCACCCTTAACGACACTGGGACCGGTGATTGAGAAAGACCCGAGATTTCCGGAAGGCGTCAATGTGGAATTCGTCGAAACCGTGAATGAACAAGAACTGCATTTCCGCGTCTGGGAACGGGGATCAGGCATTACACAGGCATGCGGGACAGGGGCATGTGCAGCGGCTGTCGCATCTGTGTTGAACGGCGTATCAAAACGAAATCAAGACATCACGGTGCATTTAGCAGGCGGTGATTTGGTGATAAACTGGAAAGATAACGGCCATGTGATGATGACAGGGCCTGCCGAAACCGTTTGTGAGGGTGTCTATTTCTTGTAAAACACCTTGTTTGAGAATTGGGACGATCATGTTTATAATAAAAGACAGCAACCGGTTTTTAAAAGGAGGTTCACAATGATGAGCAACCCGGTAACAATTACAGAAGCAGCAGCTTTGCATATAAAAGATATGATGAAAGAGCATGAGGAAGAAAACGCATTTCTGCGCGTAGGCGTCAAAGGCGGCGGCTGCAGCGGGCTTTCTTACGGCATGGGCTTTGAGCATGAAAAAAGTGAATCAGACAGTGTGTTTGATCAGCACGGCATCACTGTTCTAGTTGACAAAGAAAGCCTCGACATCATGAACGGCACCGTGATTGATTATAAACAATCCATGCTCGGCGGCGGCTTCACCATCGACAATCCAAACGCCATCGCTTCATGCGGCTGCGGTTCTTCGTTCAGAACAGCAACGAATGCAGGCAAGCCTGAAGAGTGCTAAGCACTAAAAACGGATAGCAATTATTACTGACGCTTTTCTTAGCGATAAATTATCGTTAAGGGAGGCGTTTTTATTATGCTCTGCATTTTAAAAATGAAGCAGAGGTCCGAGTGTTTCGGACAGAGAAATCCTGTATTGTCGTTATTTTGTATTTTGTTGTAAATACAGCGAAGTTACGCTATATTTAATACATAGTATTTTATTGCAATTGCAACAAAAATAACATTAAGGAGTTGATGATGGAGAAGATTTTTGGTGGAATGGTAACAAGGTCAGTATCTGTTCCGTGATTTTATATAAAGGAGCTAAGTCCGAACATGAGCGTAAACATTAAAAAATGCAGCCGGGAAGATTTACAAATACTCCAACAATTGAGTATCGAAACATTCAACGACACTTTTAAAGATCAGAATTCACCTGAAAATATGAAAGCCTATTTAGAAAGGGCATTTAACACGAAGCAGTTGGAAAAGGAATTATCCAATATGTCTTCGGAATTCTTTTTTGTTTACTTTGATCATGAAGTCGCTGGATATGTAAAAGTCAACATCGATGATGCGCAGTCTGAAGAAATGGGCGCTGAATCACTTGAAATCGAGAGAATTTATGTAAAGAACAACTTTCAAAAGCATGGGCTTGGCAAACATCTGCTGAATAAAGCGATAGAAATTGCGCTGGAACGTAATAAAAAGAACATTTGGCTAGGTGTATGGGAAAAAAACGAAAATGCCATTGCCTTTTATAAGAAAAGGGGGTTTGTTCAGACTGGCGCCCACTCATTTTATATGGGGGATGAAGAACAAACAGACTTAATCATGACCAAAACGCTCACATCATATTTTTCAAAGGGTGGATGTTGATGTATATTCCAAAATATTTTAAGGTCACAAATGCTGAAGACATTTGGAATTTTGTACAAGAAAACGCCTTTGGTACGATTGTCACAACAGAACAAGGAAAACCAATTGCCACTCATTTGCCGTTAGGATTTCATAAAAAAGGCGATCATTACTATATTACGGGGCATTTCGCTTATGGAAATCCTCAGTGGAGAACGTTTGAAGCCTGTGAAGATGTGCTTGTGATGTTTCAGGGACCGCACGCTTATATTTCTTCTTCCTGGTATTCACGCGAAAATGTTCCGACGTGGAATTATCAGGCTGTCCACATGTATGGAAAAGCAAGTATGTTAGAGAAAGATGAACTAGCAGAAGAATTAACAATCATGCTGGAGAAATACGAAAAACATCGTGATCATCCTGTTTTATGGGATAAGCTTTCTCCAAAACTCTTAGAACGTGAATTGAAAGGTATTGTTGGATTTAAGATTAAGGTGGAAGACATTCAGGCGGCATATAAATTAAGCCAGAACCGAAATGAAAAAGATTATATGAACATCATTGATCAGTTGCAACATGAAGAAAATCCAAATGCAAAACAAATGGCAGAACTGATGAAAGATACATTCAAAAAGCGAATATAAGCATACTTTGCTGAAGAAGTAACAGAAAACGCCAAGTCAAGCGTCGCCGCTGACTTGGCGTTTTTTATGATTAATATTTATCCCCGTTAAAAATCGAATTCTTTACAATTACATAATCCACATTGCGGATGGCGTCAAGCTTTGTTCCGCCTGCGTAAGAAATGGAAGATTGAAGATCCTGCTCCATTTCAATCAATGTATTCTTAATTGAGCCTTTATGGGCCACGTGCATTTTTTTGCCCTCGACATTTTTCTTTTCGCCTTTTTGGAATTCAGAGGCTGAGCCGAAGTACTCTTTGTAAAGCTTTCCGTCTTTTTCGATCGTTTGGCCTGGCGATTCTTCGTGTCCGGCAAATAGTGAACCGATCATGACCATCGTCGCGCCGAATCGGATTGATTTTGCGATGTCGCCATGGGTGCGGATGCCGCCATCGGCGATAATCGGTTTGCTCGCAGCTTTGGCGCACCAGCGCAGCGCCGCTAATTGCCAGCCGCCTGTGCCAAAGCCGGTTTTGATTTTCGTAATACATACTTTTCCCGGTCCGATGCCGACTTTAGTGGCATCCGCCCCCGCATTTTCAAGCTCTCTGACCGCTTCGGGCGTTCCGACATTGCCAGCAATCACAAAGCTGTCCGGCAAATGTTTTTTGAGGTGCTGAATCATTTCAATGACAGCATTTGAGTGACCGTGAGCAATGTCAATTGTCACATATTCAGGAGCCAAATTTTCTTCTGCCAGCTGGCGGACAAATTCATACTCCTCCTCTTTAACGCCCACGCTGATAGAAGAGAATAATCCGCGTGCGTTCATGTCTTTAATAAAATCAATTCGTGTTTCAGGCTCGAATCGGTGCATGACATAAAAGTAACCATTTTCGGCTAGTTGAATCGCAAGCTTTTCATCTATAATCGTCTGCATATTGGCAGGGACGACGGGTAATTTAAAGGTGCGTCCGCCTAAACGTACGGATGTATCACATTCTGAACGGCTATTTACAATACATTTTGCAGGAATTAGCTGAATATCTTCGTAATCAAACACATTTTCCATGGTTTTCACTCCTAAAAACGAATATTTAAAAGTATATTATATGAAATGTTCGCCTTATATAATGTACTCTGTTTTATTTAGGATGTCAAACAATATTATTTTCTGGCAGGTGTGGTGCAAGTGCCGAAGCTTGTCATGCAGAATGAGTTTAGGTATCATAGTTTTAACGAATGGTCTTAGAGAGCGGATCAAAACGCGAATGATATACGTTCAGCAAAGCTTGGTCGTTCAGCACCAGGCTTTCTTTATGGCATGGACATGGGAAAGGAGCGAATAAGATGGCCCAAAACGAAGAAAAAACACCGAAGTCCCAAAAGATTCAGGACCGCATTATTATGGCAATGATCTGGGTAGTCGCAGCCCTTGTGATTGCGCTGGTTGTAGGAACTGCATTGAATTATATAAATATCTTCAAATAAAAAAGGAGCTGTGTCACCTGACACAAACTCCTTTTTTTTATTATTTATTTTCAAAAAGACTTGTTGAGTGAAGAGGCTGTACGCGGGCTTTCGGGTCCATGTAAGCCTTGGCGTTGTTCACTGCTGTCGGTGCCTCACCGAAGCCGCTGGCAATCAGGTTGACTTTTCCTTCGTATGTACAAATGTCACCTGCTGCAAAGAAGCCTTCGATATTTGTTTCCATTGTTGATTTCACGACAATGGAATTTTTCTCGATGTCCAGGCCCCAGTTTTTGATCGGTCCAAGAGATGAAACGAAACCGTAGTTGACGATTAAGTCATCAATTTCTAAAATCTCTTTGCGGTCGCCTTTCACTTCTTCAAGCACAAGCTGTTCAATTTTGTCTTCACCGATCAGCTCCGCAGGGACGAATGGTGTCAGGACATTAACCTTCGACGCATGAAGGTTTTCCACACTGTGCTCGTGCGCACGGAACTTGTCGCGGCGGTGAATGATCGATACTTCTTTTGCGATCGGCTCAAGCATAAGCGCCCAGTCAACCGCGGAATCTCCACCGCCAAGGATCGCAACGCGTCTGCCGGCGAATTTTTGCAGATCGTCAACGAAGTAATGGAGGTTCTTGCCTTCATACTGCTCGGCATTTTCAAGTTCCAGCTTTCTCGGTTTGAATGCGCCGTTTCCTGCAGTAATGATGACTGTTTTAGAGTAGTGGGTTTCTTCATTTGTTACAAGCTTGAACACGCCATCCGCTTGTTTCTCAACTGATTCAACCGCTTGCTCCAGACAAATGGTTTGGTCGAATTTCGCCATTTGCTCTTTTAGGTTATTGATAAGCTCTTGCGCGCGGATTTTCGGGAATCCCGCTACATCATATATATACTTTTCAGGGTATAGGGCGCTAAGCTGTCCGCCGAGCTGAGGCAGGCTTTCGATAATTTTGACGCTTGCCTGTCTCATCCCGCCGTAAAAAGCGGTGAATAAGCCGACCGGTCCCCCGCCTATAATTGTAATATCATAAACCTTTGTATCCTCTCGCATACGAAAATTGCCTCCTAAATGAAAATTGTTATTAATTATACCATATTGCCGTTCGAATTGACGAGTCAGCAGAAAAAATCGTAAGGATACAACGCACCCATCCATTCTTGAAAATATTTCCGCCGGCCGCTACGATAATAACCAAATGAAATGATCTTTTTCTGAATGTTTCTTGAGCCAGCCGGATAAACATGGTAGTAGTGCTATGGGTGAGGACTTCACAAAAAACTTTTCAATATATTTCATAAAATCCCGCCAATAAGCTGAAGCTAACACAAATGATGATTTTATTATGGGTCTAACAAAAGCAAAAAAAGAGAAGGTGGATGTGATGGCATTGAATAAGCCCAAAATCGTGATTTTAGGTGCAGGATATGGCGGATTGATGACGGTGACAAGGCTGACGAAGTATGTCGGGCCGAATGATGCTGACATTACGCTTGTAAATAAACACAATTATCATTATGAAACGACATGGATGCATGAAGCGAGCGCGGGTACGCTCCATCATGACCGCTGCCGTTATCAGATAAAAGATGTAATCAACCAGTCACGGGTTAATTTTGTACAGGATACCGTAAAGGCAATCAAAATTGATGAGAAAAAAGTTGTGCTTGCGAATGGAGAACTGCAGTACGATTATTTAGTCATCGGGCTCGGCGCCGTGCCTGAAACATTCGGCATTAAAGGCTTGAAAGAATATGCGTTTCCGATCGCCAACATCAACACGTCGCGCCTGCTGCGGGAACATATTGAGCTGCAGTTTGCGACTTACAATACGGAAGCGGAAAAAAGGCCGGACAGGTTAACGATCGTTGTTGGCGGCGCCGGATTTACGGGCATTGAATTCCTTGGCGAGCTGGCGGCTCGCGTGCCGGAGCTCTGTAAGGAGTATGACGTTGACAGAAGCCTTGTCCGCATCGTTTGTGTGGAAGCAGCGCCGACCGTTTTGCCGGGCTTTGATCCGGAACTTGTTGACTATGCCGTACATTATCTTGAGGAAAACGGAATTGAGTTCAAGATCGGCACGGCTGTACAAGAATGTACACCAGAAGGAGTCAGAGTCGGCAAAAAAGATGAGGAACCAGAGCAGATCAAATCGCAAACCGTTGTATGGGCGGCAGGTGTCCGCGGCCATCCGATTGTGGAGGAAGCTGGTTTTGAAAATATGCGCGGCCGGGTGAAAGTCAACCCTGATCTTCGCGCCCCAGGACATGACAATGTCTTTATTCTCGGTGACAGCTCGCTGTTTATGAATGAAGATACAGAGCGCCCGTATCCGCCTACTGCGCAAATTGCCATGCAGCAGGGCATAACGGTCGCTAAAAACCTTGGCAGGCTTATTAAAGGCGGAGAGCTTGAGGAATTCAAGCCGGACATTAAGGGGACAGTGGCTTCTCTTGGCGAGCATAACGCGGTTGGGGTTGTTTATGGCAGAAAGCTGAAAGGCACGCCGGCTTCGTTTATGAAAAAAGTCATTGATAACCGCTCGTTGTTTATGATTGGCGGACTCGGACTGACACTGAAAAAAGGCAAGTTCAAGTTTTTCTAAAAACCCGCGGAAGCGGGTTTTCTTTATTAAAAAACGCCAAAATAAAAAGAGAACGAGAGGAAAATAAGTATGTTTCCGCTTACATGAAAAAATTTGTCACATGATCTGACTTTATTGTTGACAGCCTGATATGTTATATTATCAGAAAATTAAGAAAAAGGGTGATGATCAGATGAAAACTGCAACGACAACCGCTTCACATGCATGCCCATTTTGCTCAGGAAAAGGATATTTTCAATTGATTCTCGGCGGTTCAGAGACTTGTCCGTCTTGCCAGGGGACAGGAAAAGACAGTCATTCATTTTCCAGCCGTTGACTTTATTTCCACCCCCGCGTTACACTAAAAGCAACGCAGGGGGGTGGAATAGGTTGATTAGTCTGCCAGTCGTAATCATCTCAATTGTTTTGTTTTTTGTTTTGTTTTTTGGAATCGGTTTCTTATTAAACATGCTGCTGAGAATGTCTTGGATTATGGCTGTGATTTATCCGGTTGTATGTCTTTTCATTATCAGCAAAGAAAAGCTGGTCAGCTATGTCCAGTCACCGGGAGAATCCTTTGCCAGCCTGTTTCATCGTGTCTTATCGTTAGCGGCTGCCGATGTGCTGATTTTAGCCAGCGGTTTGGCCGGCGCCATTGTGTCAGGGATAGCGATCAATATGCTTAGAAAAAGAGGATATCAAATGTTTTAACTGCCGCTTTCTTCTATAGAAAGCTTTTTTTGTATGTTCGCTCATTCATCATTTTGAATAATGCTCTCTCCGCTTGGGAACAATGATTCGGAGGAGAGGTGAATGATGTTGAATATGATCAGACGTTTGCTGATGACCTGTTTATTTCTGCTTGCATTTGGCACGACATTTTTATCAGTGTCAGGAATTGAAGCGAAGGACTTGTCAAAATGGGTGCAGGAACATCAAGAAAAGCACTTGAAGCATGCAGGACTGACATTAAAAGCATTGCAGCAGAAACAAACACAAACGACGTCCGCGGCTAAGGATAAAACAAAGCCGTTAGAAGAAGCATTTGACTGGGATGAGTATCCGGTTCAAAGAGTAACAGCAACTGGCTATACTGCAGGAGCTGAGTCGACGGGAAAAAATCCCGGTGATCCATTATACGGGCTTACATATTCAGGCGTGAAAGTGAAACGGGATCTGTATTCCACGGTTGCTGCCGACCCATCGGTTTTCCCGATCGGCACGATTTTATTCATTCCGAATTACGGTCTCGGAGTTGTAGCTGACACCGGATCGGCTATTAAGGGAAACCGCCTTGATTTGTACTTTGAAACCGTCAAAGATGTATACAATGAATGGGGCAAAAAAACCCTTGATGTATATGTGATTAAAAAGGGAACGGGAAAGATTACCGAGGATGAGCTTGAGAAGCTCAATGAAACAAAATCTTTGCAAGTGTTCAGAAATCAATATAAAACGGTGAAAGAATAAAAACGCTCCAGCGAAAGCAGGAGCGTTTTTTACATGAAAAAGTAAGCGAGTGCCAATGTTAGTAAAATACCTGTCAGGCCTCCGAAAAAGACTTCGATCGGCTGATGTCCGAGAAGCTCTTTCAGCTTTTTTTGTTTTTCTTTTTCTTCAGCTTTAGGGAAGTCCTTTGCTTCATTAACAAAACGGTTAAAATCAATGACAAGCTTATTAATGACTGTTGCCTGCTCACCGGCGTGACGTCTGACGCCAGTTGCGTCAAACATGGTGATGACGGCGAAAATGGCAGAAACCGCAAAGAGTGAGGAGCCTAATCCATGCTCCAAGGCTACGCCTGTAGAAAGCGCAGTGACCGCTGCGGAGTGAGAGCTCGGCATGCCGCCTGTGCTTGTGACCAGCGACCAGTCCAGTTTTCTGGACACGATATACTGTATGGGCACTTTGATGACCTGAGCAAAAATAATTGCGGCCAGGCTTGATAATAAAGGAAAATTCGTTAAAAGTTCCATCGGCGACATCCTTTCTATTTGAAAAATCCTTCGTGTTTCAAAAGAAAAAAGCAAGTCTTAGACTGTTGTTTGATAAAATAAGTGTAGTGGAAAGAATGTTTTTCCTATTATACCATTGTTCATTACAAATACCCATTACGTTAGGAGTGTAAGCCTCATGTTTTATGCGGTTCAGCAATTAGAGCATACAGAAACCCTTGTGGTCGGGCTTTTTCAAAAAAGCCAGCTGACAGGAAAAGCGTTGGAAATTGATGAAATGCTCGAAGGCCATCTGACACAGCTTTTAAAAGATGGTGATGTCTCTGCGAAACCGAATCAAGTATCAAAAGTATTCCCCCCAGCTTCTGCGGGTATGAAACGAATTTATTTCATTGGTCTGGGAAGAAAAGCAAATTTTACGTTTGAACAGGCGAAGGAGCGTTTTGCTCATGTTTTTCAGGCTATTCATAAAGACCGAAAACAAGAAGCAGCTGTCCTGCTTGATACGTTTATTTCGGAAGATGTGCCTCCAGCCGATGCCGCTCATGCATTAGCTGAGAGCTGCCTGCTTGCTTCCTATGAGGTGCAGGATTATAAGCACAAATCAAATGAGCCTGACAAACAAATTGAAACCGTATATGCTGTCACAGATGAAGATACACAGGAAGTGCAGGCGGGGCTTCGCGTCGGCCAGGCATACGGACAAGGGACAAATTCGGCTAGAACGCTTGTGAATATGCCAGGAAACATGCTGACCGCGACTGACCTCGCTTCATATGCAGAAGAGCTTGCGGCAAAATATGATTTTGAGTGTGAGATATTGGAGAAATCAGAGATGGAAGAGCTCGGTATGGGCGGAATACTTGCGGTAAACCAAGGCTCTGCCGAACCGCCGAAAATGATTGTGCTGAAATATCAGGGCAAAAAGGAATGGGAAGATGTCGTCGGACTTGTCGGGAAAGGGATTACATTTGACACAGGCGGCTACTCCATTAAAACGAAATCTGGAATTGTCGGCATGAAATCAGATATGGGGGGAGCTGCTGCGGTTCTCGGCGCTATGGAAACGATCGGAGAGCTTCGTCCCGAGCAAAACGTGCTGGCCGTTATTCCGTCAACCGATAATATGATCTCTGGCGGGGCGATGAAGCCTGATGACGTGATCGTATCTTTAAGCGGAAAAACAATTGAAATCCTCAATACAGATGCTGAAGGAAGGCTCGTGCTTGCAGATGGCATTACATACGCGAAACAGCATGGCGCATCAGTTCTTGTTGATGTGGCTACGCTTACCGGCGGCGTCGTTGTGGCATTAGGAACAGAAACAACCGGCGCAATGACAAATGATCAAAGCTTTTACCAGCAGGTAGCTGATGCCGCACAAGAGTGCGGCGAGGCGATCTGGCAGCTGCCGATAACAGAGAAGGATAAAAAGCGCGTAAAAAGCAGCCAAATGGCGGATCTCAGCAACTCGCCGGGGCGTGAAGGACATGCGATTATGGCAGGAACGTTTCTTGGAGAATTTGCTGAGTCAACACCTTGGGTTCATCTTGATATTGCGGGCACAGCGACTGCCAATAAAGCGACCTGCTTTGGACCGTCCGGTGCAACCGGTGTTATGGCAAGAACATTGGCTACACTTGCGGAGCGATTTGCATTGGAAGAAGAGAAAAGCGAATAATGTTGAATCCCTGCTGCATCTTGCGGCGGGGATTTTTTCTTCCAAAATCTTTAGTTGACTAAAGTGGATCGGTTATGATACGATACGTTCGTACTTTATTTATCTACTACATTAGCAAACTAAAGGATTTTTGGAGGGGTATCATGAATGCAGTCGTCATCGCAGTCCTGCTTATGCTTGTATTAAGCCTGCTGCGTGTCAATATTGTTATCGCATTAATTATAGGCGCCTTAGCCGGCGGGTTAACAGGCGGACTCGGTCTTGGCGAAACGGTTAAAGCTTTCACAGACGGTCTCGGCGGAAATGCCACCGTTGCAGTCAGCTACGCCATGCTTGGCGCGTTTGCCGCCGCTTTGACGAAAACGGGTCTTCCGGACGCAATGGTGGAAGCCTCCGTTAAATTAATCGGAAATAAAGAAGATTCTCGCAAAAAAGCACTGTCTAAGGTGCTGATTGTGCTGATTATTTTAATTGTATCTTGTTTTTCCCAAAACGTCGTTCCAGTTCACATCGCGTTTATCCCGGTGCTGATTCCGCCGCTTTTGAAAATCTTTAATGAACTTGAAATGGACCGCCGTCTGATTGCGTGTGTGATCACTTTTGGTTTAACAGCGCCTTATATTGTGCTGCCGGTTGGTTTCGGCCAAATCTTCCAGGGAATGCTCAAGGATAATATGGCAGATGCCGGATTAAACGTATCTCTCGGTGATATTCCTTATGCGTTAATGATTCCGGTTGCTGGTATGGTTGTAGGTCTGATTTTATCAATCATCGTATTCCGTAAACCGAAAACATATGAAACAAAAGAAATTTCTGGTGCGAGCTCTTCTCCATATACGAAAAAAAGCCTGGCTATCGCGGTGCTTGCCATCGTTGTGTCACTCGGCGTCCAGCTTTACTTATCTCAGACTTTGGGAGTAGAAGGGATGATTATGGGGGCGCTGGCAGGCCTGGTTATTCTGTTTGTCAGCGGTGTGATGAAGCGTGATGAAGCGGACTCACTGATTACTGACGGAATGGTCTTAATGGCCTTTATCGGCTTTGTCATGCTTGTTGCAGCCGGGTTTTCAAACGTATTAACGAAAACCGGAGATGTCGAGTCACTGGTTAAAACAGCAGCTGGCATCATGGGGCACAGTCAGTTAGTGGGTGCATTGCTGATGCTCATTGTCGGCTTGTTCATTACAATGGGAATCGGATCTTCTTTTGCGACGATTCCTGTTATCACAACGATCTTTGTGCCTCTTTGCCTGCAGCTTGGATTCAGCCCGATGGCAACGGTTGCGATTATCGGGGCAGCTGCTGCGCTTGGCGATGCCGGTTCACCTGCCAGCGACAGCACGCTTGGACCGACTTCAGGTTTAAGTGCGGACGGCCAGCATCACCACATTTGGGACACTTGTGTGCCGACTTTTGTATTTTATAATATCCCGCTTATTATCTTTGGATGGATTGCAGCGCTTGTTTTATAAGGAAAAAGGCTCCCCTTTACTGGGGAGCCTTTTCTCGTTATCATAAAAAAACCGTTCCCATAGAACGGTTTTTACGTGGACGATATGTGATTTCTGTTAAAGCCGGTTGCTTTATGAATAGACCGGTATATCCCTGGTGCGATAAACGCCAGTATGACAGCCAGCGCCGTGTCTTTTACCATAAACCAAGTCATAAAGCCCCAAGCTGTGCCGTAGCTTACCGGCGTATGAATCCACAGCTTCAGTGCAAGATACATATAGGTAGTGCCGATGATATACATGATTGCCGTTCCGATAAGTGAAGCAATGAGAAATCGAATTTTGCTTGGCTGAATTTTTCGTTCTAAAAACCATCCCGCTGCAAATGCTGCCGGGATGTATGAGATAATAAACCCGCCGCTTTTCCCTGCAAACGGTGCGAAGCCTGCAGAAAATTGAGCAAACACAGGCGCTCCGGCCAATCCGACAAGTGCATATACAATCATGGCAATCGCTGCTCGTTTGCTGCCGAGAAGCAAGGCTGCCAAGAGACAGAAAAACGGCTGCATCGAAAGCGGAATGCCGGCAACTTGTAAAAAGGGTGCTACTGAGGTAAGGTTGGCTCCGACAGCCATAAGTGCGGCGAACATGCCGATCAGCGCCATATCGGCCGCGCGAAGTTTACGTTGTTTCATAGTTGTCCCCCTTAGGTTTACATACACAATCATAGAGTAATAAAGAACGGAAATATTGTCAACATAAATTAAAACAAGGTTAACAAAAGAGAGGGTTCCATATGTATTTTGGAAAAACAAAACAGTCCGATCAATCTGGAAGAGTGCCCCCAAATCAAAATGTCACCACTTCATTTCCTGTGCTTCATACGGGAAGTGTCCCATATTACGAAGATATGACGAGATGGAATCTTCAAGTATACGGTTTGGTTGACCAACCGATGCTGCTGAGCTTTGAAGATGTCAAAGCCTTTCCGAAGTACGAATCGAAAAATGACATTCATTGTGTCACGGGCTGGTCGAGGCTTGATAATGTGTGGCAAGGCGTGCGTGCTCGTGATATAGCGGAAAAAGCGGGTGTGAAAGAAGAAGCTGGCTACGTTATTTTACATGCGGAAGAAGGCTGGACGACCAATCTGCCGCTTGATGATTTCTTAGCGGAAACTTCCCTTCTGGCTTATGCGCATAATGGCGAGCCATTAACGCCTGAACACGGCTTCCCGCTGCGGGGTGTATTTCCGCATCTGTATTTTTGGAAAAGCGCCAAATGGCTGCGCGGCATCCAATTTACGAAAGAAAACCATCCGGGCTTTTGGGAACGGAATGGCTATCACATGAGAGGGGATCCTTGGCAAAATCAACGATTTACATGGGATTAAGGTTCTATTTCAAACAGGACCATCCGCATCTTTATCAGGTTTTTATTTCCATATTGGTAGTCTGCAGGTACCTTATTTGATACAGGTGCCTTTTTTATTCGGGAAAAAGTTGACTTTCTTTGGAAGAAAACCTATTATTTGAGTTGTCTAGTTGATAGTGAAAATCATTATCATACATTGCGTTTAGTTTAAGGAGAGGAATGTCGTACTGCATGAAAGAGCAAACAACAGACCGGACGAAAGGCGGAACACCAAACGCATATACGATTCCTGGTACGGAAGTGCGTATGATGTCTTCTCGCATTGAAAACCGTACCTATCATATTTTTATCTCGAAACCGAATACGCCGCCGCCACCCGCTGGCTATCCTGTGATTTATCTGCTGGATGCCAATTCTGTCTTTGGAACGATGACGGAAGCCGTTCGAATACAGGGGCGCCGACCTGAAAAAACAGGGGTAATTCCTGCAGTGATCGTCGGCATTGGCTATGAGACAGCGGAGCCGTTTTCCTCAGTGCGTCACCGGGATTTTACAATGCCGACAGCCCAATCGAAGCTGCCGGAACGGCCCGACGGCAAAGAATGGCCGGAGCATGGCGGAGCAGAGAGCTTTATCAGGTTTATTGAGGAGGATCTGAAACCGGAGATAGAACGAGATTACCAGATTGACAAAAATAGACAAACAATCTTTGGCCACTCGCTTGGCGGGCTTTTCGTGCTGCAGGTGCTGTTCACTAAGCCGGAGGCGTTTCAAACTTATATTGCGGGAAGTCCGTCCATTCATTGGAATAAACCGTTTATTCTCGAGAGAGCGGATCATTTCGCCTCCCTCACTAAGAAAAACAATCAGCCTATCAATATCCTGCTTGCCGCAGGGGAATTGGAGCAGCATCATAAAAGCCGGATGAATGATAATGCGAGGGAGCTTTACGAGCGGCTGGCCGTTTTATCTGAACAAGGCATACGGGCAGAATTTTGCGAGTTTTCAGGAGAAGGGCATATTTCGGTTCTTCCTGTTTTGATCAGCCGGGCGCTGCGTTTTGCGCTTCATCCTGAAGGACCGCATCTTTCAATGGGCTGAGACATACTCAGCCTTGCTTCTAAAAAATAGTTGTCACTGAAATTATATTTGACTGTCACATGACATTTGGATATGATTATTTTTATAATTGATAATGATAATCATTATCAATAAATGGCGCTTTTCAAAGTGCGGCAGTCTTTTTCTCTGGATTCTGTTCGGCATCTAGAGTGAAGAAAGGAATTGATGATATGAATGCAACGGATATAAAGGGCAAAATTGCTTTTATAACAGGGGCAGCCCAAGGGATAGGTGAAGCTGTTGCGCGGACGCTTGCCGGTCAAGGCGCACATATTGCGGCAGTTGATTATAATCCTGAAAAGCTGGAAAAGGTTGTGAACAGCCTCAAAGCGGAAGGGCACCATGCGGAAGCTTTTCCTGCGGATGTGAGAGACAGCGCGGCGATTGACGAGATCACGGCGCGCATCGAACGCGAGATGGGGCCGATTAATATTTTGGTGAATGTAGCGGGTGTCCTTCGCCCGGGTCTCATCCATTCGCTTAGTGATGAGGAATGGGAAGCGACGTTCTCAGTGAATTCGACTGGCGTATTTAACGCCTCGCGTTCAGTCAGCAAATATATGATGGACCGGAGATCTGGTTCGATCGTAACGGTCGGATCAAATGCTGCGGGTGTGCCAAGAACATCTATGGCGGCATATGCATCTTCAAAGGCTGCGGCTGTGATGTTTACGAAATGTCTTGGCCTTGAGCTTGCAGAATACAATATTCGCTGCAACATCGTGTCTCCCGGATCAACGGAAACAGACATGCAGTGGTCATTATGGGCCGATGAGAATGGAGCGGAGCAAGTCATAAAAGGATCACTTGAGACATTTAAAACAGGGATCCCGCTCAAAAAATTAGCCCAGCCTTCGGATATTGCGGATGCGGTGCTCTTTTTGGTTTCTGGCCAGGCAGGGCATATTACGATGCATAATTTATGCGTAGATGGCGGCGCAACGTTAGGCGTGTAACTGAATTTAAAGGAGGTTCATGAGAATGTTGAAACAAAACGTAATACCAGAAACAAAAGCGGAGCATTTGCTTCGTGAGTATCAGCCGGGTGCCTTTTTCTTAGCTTCTCCTCATCGCGTACTGTTAGCGAAAGGCATATGTGAAATCGTACCGGGGGCAGACGGACAAAATCAAATGGAAACCCTTTCCGTCCGTATTGCAGAGACGCTGCGTCAGGCAAAGCGATCGGGCCAAAGCCGTCCGCTTGTTGTCGGGGCCGTTCCTTTTGATCAAGTAAAAGCAGCGCGGCTCGTTGTTCCTGAGGAAGTTCGCTGGTCAGAACCGCTTCAATTTGACTATGCGGAGAAGGAGCAGCAATGTGAGCATACATATCACATAGAGCCTGTTCCGGCACCGGAGGATTATAAAAATGGTGTGGAACAAGGGCTGGCTCGCATTGCCGATGGAACACTCAGCAAAATCGTTCTGTCCAGGTCGCTGCAGCTGACATCGCCTGAACCGATTCAGACGGATGAGCTGCTTCGCCATCTGGCTCAGCATAACACGCATGGCTACACATTTGCCGCGGACGTGTCCAGTCAGACGGAAACATCTCCCCGCCGAACATTGCTCGGTGCAAGTCCGGAGCTTCTCGTTTCAAGGATGGGAACTCAGGTCGTTTCCAATCCATTAGCCGGTTCAAGGCCGCGCAGTGATGATCCTGTTGAAGACCAGCGCCGGGCAGTTGAATTGCTTGCTTCCGCAAAAGATCTTCATGAGCACGCGGTTGTGGCTGACGCAGTTGCGGCAGCGCTAAGGCCTTTCTGCCGGACGCTGGATGTTCCGGAGAAGCCTTCACTGATCAAAACAGAAACAATGTGGCACCTGTCCAGCGTGATTAAGGGAGAGCTTTCCGATCCATCTGTAACCGCACTTGAATTGGCGGCGGCGCTTCACCCGACGCCGGCGGTCTGCGGAACACCGACTGATCTTGCAAGAGAAGCGATTCTCAGCATTGAGCCGTTCGACCGCGGTTTCTTCTCGGCATGGTCGGCTGGTGCGACGATGCGGGTGACGGAGAATGGATCGTGACGATCCGTTGTGCAGAGGCAGAAGATCGCTCACTCCGCCTGTATGCGGGAGCTGGTGTTGTTGCCGGATCAAAGCCAGAGGACGAGCTTCAGGAGACATCCGCAAAGTTTCGGACAATGCTGCGGGCAATGGGTGTGAATCACTTATGATCAGAATGAATTGCTGGAGGGATACAATATGCTGAATGGATTTACTCCTTGGCCTGATGAGTTAGCTGAGACCTATCGAAAGAATGGCTGCTGGGCCGGCGAGACGTTTGGAGATTTGTTAAGAGACCGGGCAGCCAAATATGGCGATCGCATTGCGATTACATGCGGGAACACCCATTGGAGCTATCAAGAGCTTGACACAAGGGTTGATCGTCTGGCTGCCGGATTTCAGAAGCTTGGCATTCAACAGAAGGATCGTGTCGTGGTGCAGCTGCCAAATATCAAAGAGTTTTTTGAAGTCATTTTCGCGCTCTTCCGCCTGGGGGCGCTCCCAGTCTTTGCACTGCCTTCACATCGAAGCAGTGAAATTACATACTTTTGCGAGTTTGCTGAAGCGGCTGCATATATCATTCCCGATTCTTATTCTGGTTTTGACTACCGTTCACTTGCCAGACAGGTTCAAAGCAAGCTGCCGACGTTGAAACACGTCATTGTCGCGGGTGAGGCAGAGGAATTTTTGCCGCTGAACGATTTGCATACAGAACCTGTAAAACTGCCTGAAGTCAAATCTTCAGATGTGGCGTTCCTCCAGCTTTCTGGCGGGAGCACCGGGCTATCGAAACTGATTCCGAGGACTCACGACGACTACATTTACAGTCTGAAGCGAAGTGTCGAGGTCTGCTGGCTCGACGACAGCACGGTGTACTTGGCAGCTCTGCCGATGGCGCACAATTATCCGCTGAGCTCACCGGGGGTTCTCGGCGTATTATACGCTGGAGGAAGAGTGGTTTTATCTCCTTCTCCAAGTCCAGATGACGCATTTCCTTTGATTGAACGCGAAAAGGTCACGATAACCGCTCTTGTTCCGCCTCTTGCGATGGTATGGATGGATGCGGCATCCTCACGCCGTGACGATTTATCCAGCCTTCAAGTGCTGCAGGTCGGCGGTGCCAAGTTCAATGCTGAAGCCGCGCGAAGGGTAAAAGCTGTTTTCTGCTGCACGCTGCAGCAGGTGTTCGGAATGGCAGAGGGGCTTGTCAATTATACGAGATTGGATGACCCTGAGGAGATCATTGTCAACACCCAAGGAAAACCGATGTCCCCATATGATGAAGTGCGTGTTTGGGATGATCAGGATCGCGATGTAAAACCTGGTGAAGCAGGCCACTTGCTAACGCGGGGACCGTATACAATTCGAGGTTACTATAAGGCGGAAGAGCATAATGCTGCTTCATTTACTGAGGACGGTTTTTACCGTACGGGTGATATCGTCAGGCTGACACCAGACGGCTATATTGTCGTTGAAGGCCGTGCGAAGGACCAAATTAACCGTGGAGGAGAAAAGGTTGCGGCTGAAGAGGTAGAAAATCATTTGCTGGCGCACCCGGCTGTCCATGATGCGGCAATGGTCTCCATGCCTGATCAATTTCTTGGCGAAAGATCGTGTGTGTTCATTACTCCCCGGGATGAAGCCCCGAAATCCGCAGAGCTCAAAGCCTTTTTGAGAGAGCGCGGACTGGCGGCATATAAAATTCCCGACCGTATAGAATTTGTCGAATCCTTCCCGCAGACAGGGGTAGGAAAGGTAAGCAAAAAGGCCCTTCGTGAAGCCATTGCTGAGAAGCTTCTTGCAGGGGCAAAAAAATAAAACAACAATTTGAGAGGAAGTGTTCCAATGGCTATACCTGCCATTCAGCCGTATCAAATGCCGACAGCGTCTGATATGCCGCAAAACAAAGTATCATGGGTGCCCGATCCAAATCGGGCTGTCTTGCTAATACACGATATGCAAAACTATTTTGTCGATGCTTTCACAGCAGGAGCGTCCCCGGTAACAGAGCTTTCAGCGAATATACGAAAGCTGAAGGATCAATGTGTTCAGCTTGGGATTCCTGTTGTCTATACCGCGCAGCCGGGAAGCCAAAATCCGGCTGACCGGGCGCTGCTGACAGATTTTTGGGGCCCGGGATTAAACAGCGGTCCTTATGAGGAGAAAATTATACCCGAGCTGGCACCGGAGAATGATGATCTTGTGCTGACAAAATGGAGATACAGCGCGTTTAAGAGAACGAACCTGCTCGACATTATGCGCAAAGAGGGACGCGATCAGCTGATCATTACCGGAATTTACGCCCATATTGGGTGTCTCGTTACAGCATGTGAAGCATTTATGGAGGATGTGAAAGCCTTTTTCGTGGGAGATGCAGTTGCTGATTTTTCATTAGAAAAACATCAAATGGCGCTGGACTATGCGGCTGGACGCTGTGCATTTACCGTGATGACTGATAGTCTTCTTGATCAGCTGCAGAATGCGCCGTCAGACGTTCAAAAAACGTCAGCAAACACCGGCAAAAAAGAAGTATTTACATGTGAGAATATCCGTAAACAAATTGCTGAGCTTCTGCTAGAAACACCGGAAGACATTACAGATCAAGAGGATTTGCTCGATCGTGGTCTAGATTCGGTAAGGATCATGACATTGGTGGAACAATGGCGCCGTGAAGGGGCAGAGGTGACTTTCGTGGAATTGGCTGAACGCCCAACGATCGAAGAATGGGAGAAATTGCTCACAACCCGCAGCCAGCAAGTGCTGCCAAACGCGGATTATTTATAAAAGGAGGGTAAACAAACGGATGCCTGATACAAAAGATCTTCAATATTCTTTGACCGGGGCACAAACTGGCATATGGTTTGCTCAACAGCTTGATCCGGACAATCCAATCTACAATACGGCAGAATATATAGAAATCAATGGACCCATCAATATTGCTCTTTTTGAAGAAGCTTTGCGGCACGTGATCAAGGAAGCGGAATCGCTGCATGTCCACTTCGGTGAAAATATGGACGGGCCATGGCAGATGATAAACCCGTCTCGGGATGTACAGCTGCACGTCATTGACGTCAGCTCTGAGCCTGATCCGGAAAAAACAGCATTAAACTGGATGAAAGCAGATTTGGCAAAGCCGATTGATTTAGGAGATGACCCTTTGTTCAATGAAGCTCTGTTTATTGCCGGGCCTGATTGTTTCTTTTGGTATCAGCGCATTCACCATATAGCGATCGACGGCTTCGGTTTTTCACTGATAGCCCAGCGTGTGGCAAGTACATATACCAAGCTTATAAAAGGACAAACAGCTAAGGATCGTTCCTTTGGGTCTCTCCAAGCTATTTTGGAGGAGGATACAGATTATCGCGGATCAGAGCAGTATGAGAAGGATCGTCAATTCTGGCTGGACCGTTTTGTAGATGCACCTGAAGTTGTGAGCTTGGCTGATCGGGCGCCAAGAACATCTAACAGTTTTCTTCGTCATACGGCATATCTGCCTCCGTCTGATATAAACGCGTTAAAAGAAGCGGCGCGTTATTTCTCAGGAAGCTGGCATGAAGTTATGATTGCGGTGTCAGCTGTTTATGTGCACCGTATGACCGGCTCTGAGGATGTTGTGCTCGGCCTGCCCATGATGGGAAGGATAGGTTCCGCATCACTGAATGTACCGGCTATGGTGATGAACCTTCTCCCGCTTCGGCTGACTGTCAGCTCTTCGATGAGCTTATCTGAACTGATTCAGCAAATTTCCCGGGAAATCCGCAACATTCGGCGACATCATAAGTATCGCCATGAAGAGCTTCGGCGTGATCTGAAATTGATAGGAGAAAATCATAGATTATTTGGCCCTCAAATCAATCTCATGCCGTTTGATTATGGTCTCGACTTTGCCGGGGCCCGCGGCATAACGCATAATCTTTCAGCCGGTCCTGTTGATGATCTATCAATCAATGTATATGACAGAACAGATGGCAGCGGGCTGCGAATTGATGTTGATGCGAATCCCGAGGTATACAGCGAGTCTGATATCAAGCATCATCAGCAGCGTATCCTGCAGCTGCTGCAAGCGGCTTCAGCCGGGGAGGACATGCTGATTGGGCAAATGGAGGTTTTGCTGCCAGAGGAGAAAGAACAAGTCATTCATAAATGGAACCATACGGAAAAATCCGAGAAGCTGGTCAGACTCCAGGACATGTTCGAAAAACAGGTAGTTCTTACGCCTGAGCGTATCGCTCTTATGTGTGATGACATTCAATTCAATTATCGAAAGCTCAATGAAGAGGCAAATCGCCTTGCGCATCTGTTGATTGAAAAAGGCCTTGGTCCAGAGCAATTTGTCGCTTTGGCGCTGCCGCGTTCTCCAGAGATGGTGGCTTCAATGCTTGCTGTGCTCAAGACTGGTGCGGCGTATCTCCCACTTGATCCGAAGTTTCCTGCCGACCGTATTTCTTACATGCTGGAGGATGCGAAGCCTTCATGCATCATAACGACTGAGGAAATAGCAGCCAGTCTGCCTGATGATCTGGCTGTACCGGAGCTAGTGCTTGATCAGGCTGTTACCCAGGAGGTTTTAAAACGCTATTCGCCTGACAATCCGAATGTATCGGTTTCTCTTGACCATCCTGCGTATATTATCTATACATCAGGATCAACCGGAAGACCGAAGGGTGTCGTTGTGACACAGAAAAGCTTAAGCAATTTTCTGCTGTCCATGCAGGAGGCATTTTCTCTAGGAGAAGAAGACCGGCTGTTGGCTGTGACGACTGTCGCTTTTGATATTTCAGCATTGGAGTTATATCTTCCGCTGATTAGCGGTGCGCAAATCGTGATCGCAAAGAAAGAAACGATCCGAGAGCCACAGGCATTAGCTCAAATGATTGAAAATTTCGATATCAATATCATGCAGGCAACACCGACACTATGGCATGCTTTGGTGACGAGTGAACCTGAGAAACTTCGGGGGCTTAGAGTGCTTGTCGGAGGTGAGGCGCTGCCGAGCGGTCTTTTGCAGGCGCTTCATGACCTTCATTGTTCAGTCACGAATTTATACGGTCCGACTGAAACAACGATTTGGTCTGCAGCAGCTTTTCTTGATGAAGGGCTGAAGGGCGTTCCGCCGATTGGCAAACCGATTTGGAATACGCAGGTGTATGTGCTTGATAACGGTCTGCAGCCGGTGCCGCCGGGGGTTGTCGGCGAGCTTTATATCGCAGGAACCGGCTTGGCCAGAGGTTATTTCCATCGCCCTGATTTAACGGCTGAGCGTTTTGTTGCAGATCCATACGGACCGCCGGGGACTCGGATGTATCGGACCGGAGACCAGGCTCGCTGGCGCGCTGATGGGTCTTTGGATTATATCGGGCGGGCGGATCATCAAATCAAAATTCGCGGATTCCGAATTGAACTTGGAGAAATTGATGCCGTGCTTGCCAAGCACCCGCACATTGAACAGGCAGCAGTTGTCGTACGGGAAGATCAGCCGGGAGACAAACGATTGGCGGCTTATGTAGTCGCTGATTCTGCTATTGATACTGCCGAGCTTCGCCGTTATATGGGGGCCAGTCTTCCTGATTATATGGTGCCGGCGGCGTTTGTAGAGATGGATGAGCTGCCGTTAACACCTAATGGCAAGCTTGACCGGAAAGCACTGCCGGCGCCAGATTTCAGCACATCTGTCAGTGGTCGGGCCCCGCGGACTCCTCAGGAAGAGATATTGTGTGACTTGTTTGCAGAGGTTCTCGGTTTGGCACGTGTCGGTATCGATGACAGTTTCTTCGAGCTTGGCGGTCATTCTCTTCTCGCAGCCCGACTGATGAGCCGCATTCGCGAGGTAATGGGAGCCGAACTTGGTATCGCCAAGCTCTTTGACGAACCGACAGTAGCCGGTCTCGCTGCCCATCTTCATCAGGCGCAGAGTGCACGTCCCGTTTTGCAAAGAGCTGAGCGATCTGAAAAAATTCCGCTATCTTTTGCCCAACGCCGGCTATGGTTCCTCCACTGTCTGGAAGGGCCGAGCCCTACTTATAATATTCCGGTTACTGTCCGTTTGTCGGGTGAGCTGGATCAAGGAGTGCTGAAAGCGGCACTTTATGACCTCGTCTGCCGTCATGAAAGCCTGCGGACGATCTTCCCTGAATCGCAGGGGACATCCTATCAGCATATTTTAGATGCCGACCAAGCCCGTCCTGAGTTACATGTTACTGAAATTGCTGAGAAGGAGCTTTCTGAGCGGCTTGCCGAAGCTGTACGCTACAGCTTTGATCTTGCAGCTGAACCGGCCTTTCGTGCCGAGCTTTTTGTGATCGGTCCTGACGAGTACGTGCTGCTTCTTCTCGTGCATCATATTGTTGGGGACGGCTGGTCCTTAACGCCGCTGACCCGAGATCTTGGGACGGCTTATGCGGCTCGCTGCCACGGAAAAGCTCCCGAATGGGCGCCTCTTGCTGTGCAGTATGCGGACTATGCGCTTTGGCAGCAAGAACTGCTTGGAAACGAGAATGATCCAAATAGCTTGATTGCCGGACAGCTTGCTTTCTGGAAAGAAACCTTGAAGAACCTGCCTGATCAGCTTGAACTGCCAACCGATTATTCACGTCCGGCTGAGCCGAGCCATGATGGGGATACGATTCATTTTCGTATTGAGCCCGGCCTTCACAAGCGCTTGCAGGAGCTGGCTCGCGCAAATAGGGTGAGCCTATTTATGGTGCTTCAATCCGGTCTCGCCGCTTTATTGACAAGGCTCGGGGCGGGTACCGACATTCCGATCGGCAGTCCGATCGCGGGACGGAATGATGATGCGCTGGGCGATCTTGTAGGGCTATTTATCAATACATTGGTGCTCAGAACCGATACGTCCGGTGACCCAAGCTTCCGTGAGCTTCTAGACAGAGTGAGGGAAGTGAATCTGGCAGCCTATGACAATCAGGATCTGCCGTTTGAGAGACTTGTAGAGGTGCTCAATCCGGCTCGTTCGCGTGCGACGCATCCTTTGTTCCAAATCATGCTTGCGTTCCAAAACACACCGGATGCTGAACTGCAACTTCCTGACATGGAGAGCAGCCTGCGAATCAACAGTGTCGGTTCTGCCAAGTTTGATTTGACGCTGGAAATCAGTGAAGATCGTCTTGCTGACGGGACACCAAACGGGATGGAAGGACTGCTTGAATACAGCACTGATCTTTTCAAGCGGGAAACGGCTCAGGCTCTTACTGACCGATTGATGCGCCTGTTGGAGGCTGCCGAGTCTGATCCTGACGAGCAAATCGGAAATCTGGATATTCTGGCACATGAGGAACGCAGCAATATGGTGACAGATTGGCAAGGTGTATCTGAAAAGATTCCGCACGCATGTTTACCTGAGCAGTTTGAGAAACAGGCTGCTTTATGTCCTGATGCCATTGCCGTTGTTTATGAAGATCAGGCACTGAGCTATGCAGAGCTGAATGAAAGAGCAAATCGGCTTGCCCGCATGCTGATTAGTGAAGGTGTCGGGCCGGAGCAATTTGTGGCCTTGGCACTGCCCCGATCATTGGAAATGGCTGTCGGGCTACTGGCGGTGCTGAAAGCCGGAGCAGCTTATTTGCCTCTTGATCCGGATTATCCGGCTGATCGAATTGCTTTTATGCTAAAAGATGCACAGCCCGCGTTTATCATGACGAACACTAAAGCCGCAGAACACATTCCGCCAGCGGACAACGTGCCGAAAATCGTACTGGATGATCTCGAACTGGAAAAGAAACTAAACACATACCCAGCTGATAATCCGGATAATACGGACCGGATCCAGCCGCTTACGCCTTTGAATACGGCGTATGTCATTTATACATCCGGCTCAACTGGTGTTCCAAAAGGTGTGATGATTCCTCACCAAAACGTAACGCGTTTATTTGCAGCGACCGAGCACTGGTTCCATTTCAGCTCAGACGATATCTGGACCATGTTCCATTCCTACGCTTTTGACTTTTCAGTGTGGGAGATTTGGGGTCCTCTGCTGCATGGCGGGCGTCTCGTGATCGTGCCTCATCACGTCAGCAGATCGCCAGAAGCATTTCTGCGCCTGCTTGTCAAAGAGGGTGTGACCGTTCTGAATCAGACACCGTCCGCTTTCTATCAGTTTATGCAGGCGGAACGGGAACAGCCGGATCTCGGACAGGCGCTCAGCCTGCGCTATGTCATTTTTGGCGGAGAAGCGCTTGAACTCAGCCGTTTAGAGGATTGGTATAACCGCCACCCTGAAAATAGCCCGCAGCTTATCAATATGTATGGTATTACAGAAACAACCGTGCATGTGAGCTATATCGAATTAGACCGAAGCATGGCAGCTTTACGGGCAAACAGCTTGATCGGCTGCGGCATTCCCGATCTTGGTGTATATGTGCTGGATGAGCGCCTGCAGCCGGTGCCGCCGGGGGTTGCCGGAGAGTTGTATGTATCAGGAGCGGGGTTAGCACGAGGCTATCTAGGCCGGCCTGGTTTAACATCTGAACGCTTCATAGCTGATCCATTCGGTCCTCCAGGCACTAGGATGTACCGCACTGGGGATGTGGCCCGCCTCCGCGCTGATGGTTCTCTTGACTATGTCGGCCGCGCCGATCATCAGGTGAAAATTCGGGGATTCCGGATTGAACTGGGAGAAATTGAAGCAGCGCTCATTCAGCATCCGCAGCTTGAAGATGCGGCAGTGATCGTTCGTGAGGATCAGCCGGGAGATAAACGGTTGGCAGCTTATGTCATCCCTTCGGAAGAAACATTTGATACGGCGGAACTGCGCAGATATGCTGCTGAGAGATTGCCGGATTACATGGTGCCTGCTGCCTTTGTGACGATGAAAGAATTGCCGCTGACACCGAATGGAAAGCTTGATCGTAAAGCGCTGCCCGCTCCGGATTTCGCAGGGTCAGTGACAGGACGCGGACCGAGAACGCCGCAGGAAGAAATTCTCTGTGACTTGTTTATGGAGGTGCTTCACTTGCCGCGTGTCGGCATTGATGATCGTTTCTTTGATTTAGGCGGACATTCCTTGCTTGCTGTACAGCTCATGAGCCGCATCCGCGAATCCCTCGGCGTTGAACTCAGCATCGGCAACCTATTCGAAGCGCCGACTGTTGCCGGGCTTGCTGAAAGACTTGAAATGGGATCAAGCCAAAGCGCTCTTGATGTTCTGCTGCCGCTCCGAACAAGCGGAGACAAGCTTCCTTTATTCTGTGTGCATCCGGCAGGGGGGCTCAGCTGGTGCTATGCCGGTTTGATGACGAATATAGGAACGGATTATCCGATCTATGGCTTGCAGGCACGGGGAATCGGGCAGCGCGAGGAGCTTCCGAAAACACTTGATGACATGGCGGCCGATTACATTGAACAAATACGAACGGTCCAGCCGAAAGGACCGTACCATCTGCTGGGCTGGTCCCTGGGCGGGAACGTCGTTCAAGCGATGGCCACCCAGCTGCAAAATCAAGGAGAAGAAGTTGCCCTATTGGTGATGCTGGATGCCTATCCAAACCACTTCCTTCCTATAAAAGAGGCGCCGGATGATGAGGAAGCGCTTATTGCCCTTCTGGCGTTAGGCGGGTACGATCCAGACAGCTTAGGGGACAAACCGCTAGATTTTGAAGCAGCAATTGAGATTCTTCGCAGTGACGGCAGTGCGCTTGCGAGCTTGGATGAAACGGTCATTTTAAATCTGAAAAATACGTATGTCAATTCTGTCGGCATTTTAGGCTCCTATAAGCCGAAAACCTTCCGTGGAAATGTTTTATTTTTCAGATCAACAATCATTCCTGAATGGTTTGATCCGATTGAACCTGATTCGTGGAAGCCTTATATTAACGGACAGATTGAACAAATCGACATCAACTGCCGTCATAAAGATTTATGTCAGCCGGAACCGCTAGCTCAAATCGGCAAGGTTCTCGCTGTCAAACTGAAAGAGTTAAATCAATAAGGGAGGAGAAATAGATGGCAAATCCTTTTGGAAATGCGGATGGCACCTATTTGGTGCTGATCAATGAAGAAGGCCAATATTCCCTATGGCCCGGTTTTATAGATGTGCCGAGCGGCTGGACAGTCGTTCATGAACAAAAAGGGCGTGAAGCCTGTCTGGACTATATCCAATCACATTGGAGAGACATGAGGCCAAACAGCCTAAAGACTGTTGAAAATGTGTAATCGCATAAAAAGAGACTGCGGCAAGCAGTCTCTTTTTCTATTTTTACGCAGACGTTTGGGTATGGTCACAATCTCTGACAGGGTTTCCGTTTTCATCCGTACACCAAGATTGGGATAAAAACGCTAAAAACACAGCGGCCCACTGATCGGCAAACTGAATCAGAATGCCCCCGTCATGCCAAGAACCGTTGTCTTTTTTCCAGCGGGTATCCATTGCATTCCCTTGATTCATATGGATATTGTGCATGCCGTTGGTCGGGGTAAAGCCGAATATTTTATCTGCAGCCTGTTCAGGTCCGAATTTGGAACCGAATATATAAACCGGCGCTTTCTCATCTTGCGCTTTCTTCATATACGTTTCAATAAAATCATTTAAATCATTATCAGGCCCCGTGATTTCATGCGGCAAAGGCTTCATTTCTCCCGGGTCAAACAAATTGCCCCGCACGTAATCAAGCGCCACTTCACGGTTTGCCTCATTGATCCGTGTATATCCATACGGCATGTTCGGAAGGATGGTAATCGAGCTCGAATCAAACTGATCGTCAGCCAAATACAATACTTCAGATTCCTCAGAACTGGACATCACATTGATGGCGCACCTGTAATACGTATTCTCTTCACCGAGCACTTTGACTTGGAAATGAGGACTGTCATCATCTGTTTCCCGCTTCATGTCTAAGACAATGCCTTTTAACACGCCATATTGCTGAACAGCCATATGAATCCTCCTTTATGATCAACTTCATAATCATAATTCGTGAAATGATCTCTTTTTCCTTTTAAAAGATAAAAAAAGCCTGCAGAAATCTTTCTGCAAGCTCAATGTGAATTAAGCGCCCGCCACAGATGATTCATCCTGTAAAGCTTTCTCGGCAGGAACATATTCATAGCCTAGATCCCTCGCTACAGCTTCATAAGTTACGTGTCCGTTTGCGGTGTTTAAACCCGCTCTCAGTGCCGCATTGTCTGCGAGCGCTTTTGCTGCCCCTTTGTTCGCGATTTGCAGCGCGTATGGAACAGTAACATTAGTCAGAGCGATTGTTGATGTGCGAGGAACAGCGCCCGGCATGTTCGCTACAGCATAGTGCACAACACCGTGTTTTTCATATGTCGGCTGGTCATGTGTAGTGATATGGTCGACCGTTTCGACGATGCCGCCTTGGTCGATTGCTACATCAACAATGACTGAACCAGGTTTCATTTGTTTTACCATTTCCTCAGTCACAAGAGTCGGAGCTTTAGCACCCGGAATTAATACTGCGCAAATGAGAAGATCCGCTTCCGCCACAGCATCAGCAATATTGACCGGATTAGAAATTAACGTTTTAATTTGATGGCCGAAGATGTCATCAAGCTGGCGCAGGCGGTCTGCGTTTAAGTCAATGATCGTCACATCTGCACCGAGTCCGACAGCCATTTTCGCCGCGTTTGTCCCGACCACGCCTCCTCCGATAATCGTTACTTTTCCGCGAGAAACGCCCGGCACCCCGGCAAGCAAAATGCCTTTTCCGCCTTTAGGTTTTTCTAAGAATTGAGCTCCGATTTGCGCTGCCATTCTGCCCGCAACCTCGGACATTGGCGTGAGAAGAGGCAATGTCCGGCCTTCACTAACCGTTTCATATGCGATGGCAGTTACTCCTTTATCCTTCAAGGCCTGTGCAAGCTCAGGCTCAGCTGCTAAATGAAGATACGTAAACAGCACAAGACTTTTGCGGAAATAAACATATTCTTCCGGCAGCGGTTCTTTTACCTTCATGACCATTTCGGCGTCCCAGACCTGTTTCGGATCAGCAATGATTTCCGCTCCTGCTGACTCATAGGCTTCATTTTCAAATCCGCTTTCAAGGCCCGCGCCTGTTTCAACCAGTACCCGGTGGCCGTTTGAAATGAGCTGTGAAACGCCTCCAGGTGTTAAAGCGACACGGTTTTCATTGTTTTTTATCTCTTTAGGAACCCCTATGATCATATCTGTCTCCTCCTGTATCTGTGATATTTTTAGTGTAGCTCGATATTTTGGAAAATTCTTTGTTTGATTAAGAAAATAAAAAAACATGGATTTGTGAAATTTCACAAATCCATGTGCCGAAGTTTAATATCTAAATAGATGGTGAATTTTTGATTCACATTTTTTAAATCGATTTCAGCGATCTGGCTGATTCGCTTGAGACGGTAATTCAGCGTATTAACGTGTATATTTAACAGCTTGGAAGCCGTATTCACGCTGCTGTCTGCTTCAATAAAGCGCTCTAGCGTCTCTACCAGGTTTGACTGGTGATCCCGGTCATATTGTTCCAGTTTGGAAAGCGAGTAATTATCATAGCCCGCCAGTTTCCGTTTTTCATATAAGACATCTAAGTATTGATAAATGCCTAACTCAGAAAAGCTGAAAAGATGTTTGGTCTCTTCCGCGAACCGTTCCTTCGCTTTTAAGACGGACAATGCCTCCTGATAGGAGCGGGAGACAAAAGAAATAGAGCTGTATATTCCGCCAAAAGCGATAGAAACGTCTTCTATTTTATACCGCTCCTTCAGCTGTTTTTGCGTACTGAAAGCAAACTGTTTTAAATCTTGAAAAGGATGATCTGTTTTGGGTGCGGTTAATATAATCAGTTCATTAGAATCTACGGTCGCCAGCAACACGTAAACCTGCTGGGTCGTTTCCTGTAAATATTGCAGCTGCTGTTCGATTTTTTCAGTCAGCTCACCGTTTATGCGGATGATCATAACGGAAAATTCTGAAGGAGCGGCCATTCCAAGCTTATGGAACCCATCCGCCATGTCGTCCTCCTGATGGATGTGTCCAGTCAGCATTTTCCAGAAAAATTCTTGGCTGCGTTCTTCATTTTTTGTTTTTCTGATTTGAAGTTTAAGAAGTTTGTTTCTCACTGCTTTTGCCGCCATTTGCAATGTCATCAGGTCATCATCAGACAATGTTTTTTGGATCTCAAGCGCCCATATGAAGCCAAGCACTTGGTTGTTTTTCCAAATCGAAATAGCGACGCGATTGCTCAGCCCGACTTCATCGATTTGCTTGACTTTGATCGGCTGGTCCGTTTTTAAGAGAGCAGGAATTGTCCCGTCTTTCCACAGCTTGTTAATCACCTTCTCCGGTACCCTTCTGCCAATAATGGTAGACGTCCGGGCAGGGTCTGTGCAGTCGCTGTGTGTACTGTAGGCAAGCAGCTTGTGGTTAACATCCTCTATGGTGATCGGGCACCGCAGAACGTCGCTGATATGATCAGCCACATCTTCAAGTCTGTCAAAACTATATTTAAACGGATCATTCGGCATGGTCATAAATCTCCCTACTTTTTCGTGCTTGATTTCTCTTTGACATCTCATCCCCTTCCTTTTATTATGATTGTTGTTGTTTGTGAAAATCAACAACAAAGAAAAACACTTACATGAGAGAAACGTTCTATATACATGTGGCGGTGAATCGCCTTTTTAAAGTACAGTTGTATGCCTTATATGTACGAAAGCTTATCCTATTAATCTTCTAAGAGAGTCATCGGAGGCGGGACTGATTAAGGAAAGAAAAAACTGAACCTTTCAGAAATGGTGCTGTAGCATCAAATATTCTGAAAGGTTTTTTTTGGGAGTTGGAGAATCATTTGGGTCTTTTGGATTATTCGAAGGATGAAAAGAAGATTAAGAAAATAAACCTATTTACTTTACAATATATGTTATTTTTAAGTGGTTCGAGGTAAACCATTGGACTCATTTTGTAAAATTAAAACATATTTGTTTGACTATGCCGAAAAACTGTTTTTATAATAATGACGTTCTAAAAATAAGTGAATTAGCCCATATTTAGGCTGATGGCACAGGAGGTAATGAGGAATATGGCAGGATTAATTCGTGTCACACCCGAAGAGCTAAGAGCGATGGCGAAGCAATACGGCGTTGAAAGCCAAGAAGTATTAAATCAGGTTGATCGTTTAAACCGAATGATCTCTGATTTGAAAAGCATGTGGGAAGGTGCTTCAAGCGAAGCGTTCGCAGATCAATACGAGCAGCTCAAACCTTCATTTATCAAAATGTCAGATTTGCTTCAAGATGTGAATCAGCAGCTTGATCAAACAGCAAATACACTTGAGTCTACTGACCAAGACATCGCAAATCAAATCCGCGGATAACAGTATGAAAGGGAAGGAGCGCCTGATTCAGAAGAAGACGGCGCTCTTTCTATGTAAGGGTGATCCTAAATGTATATTGATATTACTATAGATTTGAAACATTATAACGGCAGTGTCTTTGATCTCAGATTGTCAGATTTCCACCCGGTGAAAAAAGTAATTGATATTGCTTGGCAGGCCCAAAGCGTATCTATGCCTCCGCGCGAAGGGCACTGGATCAGAGTGGTTAACAAGGATAAGGTGTTTTCCGGAGAATGCAAGCTGTCTGATTGCGGCATTACAAACGGAGACCGGCTTGAAATATTATGAAAGGATCTGGTTGAATGTCAGGTAAACAAAAATCATATTTAGAAAACCAATTAGAAGCCGTTGCCGAGAAAACAGATGCCGGCTATACATTTACCTTTCAGCGGGAAAAAATAAAGCTTCTGGACGGTTTTGAAGCTAATGTGATCAAAGATGTAAATCCATTTTTTCATAAAGAGATCGACGTGACAGATGATGAGGTCATCATCACAATCCAACCTCCCTCCTCCTATAAAGCATTCCGCTTCATGAAAGCTAAGGATAAAAAAAGCAAATGGCAGTTTGCCTATCAGCTTGTTCAAGCCGTGCAGCAGCACAATTTGTCGAGGCTGAATGTGATTGTCGCTCCGGAAAACATTGTATTCGATAAAGGGCTGACGCCTTATTTTCTCCATTATGGAGTAAAAGAAAGCATCCCTCCTTACGAGCATGATGAGGAAAGAGTGTGGCGGGAGCTGAAAGCGGCAGCGGCTTTGGCAGTTGACGGCGCTTTTGCGTTTGAAGACTATCTGAAATTCAATGAAACGCTGACGTTCTCCCCAGAGGCTAAAGCGATATTGGATGCGGAATCCTATGATGGCCTGCTTGAGCTGATTCAAACCCATATTGATGAGCTCGAAGCTAAAGCCAAAACATACATACATATCCCGAGAAAGAAGTGGAACATCCAGCGATATATCGGCCTGGGGCTCATTGTTTTGCTTGTACCGGCCCTTATTTACTCGATGTACGCCTTATTTTTCGCGCAGCCAAAGCACCAGGCGATAGTGGACAGCAACCGTGCTTTCTTAAACAAGCAGTACAGTGAAGTCATCAGCACATTGTCCAAGTACGATGCGGAAAGCCTGCCTGAATCAGTGCAGTATCAGCTGGCGACGTCTTATGTTGAGGTCGAAAATCTGGGGAGTGCAAAAACTAAAAATATAGAAAATAATTTAGTCACCCTTCAATCAGACCCTCAGCATTTCTTGTACTGGATTGATTATGGTCGAGGAGAATACAAAGAAGCGATCAGTATCGGCCGTAAGCTTGAATACAATGATTATATTTACTTTGCCCTTGCTAAATACAAACAGCAGCTTTTATCTGAGGATACAAATGATGAAGACATACAGAAAGAACTTGATTCAGTAAATAGTGAACTTGAAAAAGCGCAAAAAGAACGTCAAGACAATAAACAGTCTAATTCTGATACATCATTAGTCGATACTAGCGAAGAACAGACACAAACAGACGAAGAAAAACAACAAGCGGAAGAAAAAGCCGCAGCAGAGGAAAAAGCCGCAGCAGAGGAAAAAGCCGCAGCAGAAGAAAAAGCCGCAGCAGAGGAAAAAGCGAAAAAAGAAGAACAGAAGAAAAAAGAAGAACAAGAGAAAAAAGAAACAGAAAAGAAAGATGAGAAAAAAGATGACAAATAACGTGAGACATGAAGCGCAGGTCATCGCATGTTGCTATTCGGCCGTTAGGGGGTTCGCCATTTGAGTCTATTATGGGTTTTTTACCAAAATAACGTTCAAAAATTAAATCTGTCTAACCTCCCGTCGTCTCATCCGGTGACCATTGGGCCTGATGTGAAAGATTCCGTTACGATCAGCGCCATTCCATTTAATAGCGAAGTCATTTCTCTTCAAAGAAAGGAATCCGGCGGCCAATACGAAGTTTTCCTGGGAAATGATTGTCTCGGCACGATTGAGACGGATACATCATTTACTCTTCAAACGGATCAGCAGGATATACGCTTGATATTGTTGGGCAGTGAACCTGAGAAATCCGTGTATTTTACGGGAAACCGGGATGAAATTGTATGCTCCTCGGAAAAAACGAATGCAGATATTTATCTGAATCCGCAAGATTTTGCATTTGCAGAACAAAGCACGTTTTCTTTGCTTCGTGCCGGCGGCAACTGGTCGGTTCGCCCTGAAAGCGGAACGATCTTCTTGAACGGAGAAAAGATCAACGCCAATACGCCGCTCAAGCCGGGGGATGAAATCTTCTGGAACTTCACGCAAATGAGTGTGATGGAACAAGACCTTTTAGAAATCGTCCATTTTGCCCAGTTTGAAACAGCGTTAACAGAAACAGTCAAACCGAGTACAGAGATGCAGAAAAAATATCCTCAGTACAGAAGAACACCGCGGATGGTGTACGATCTGCCGGATGACCGCGTTTCCTTTAGTTTTCCCTCTCAGGAGAGCGATCAAACCAACAGAGGGCTGTGGCTCGTCATCCTGCCTCCGCTTGTGATGCTGATCGTGATGGGCGTAGTCGCCATCATCCAGCCGCGCGGCATATTTATCCTCGTTTCTTTGGCGATGTTTATGATGACTCTCATTACCTCGACAGTGCAATATTTCCGGGATAAGAATCAGCGGAAAAAACGCGAGGAAAAACGGGAGCGTGTATATAAGCTTTACTTAGACAATAAACGGAAAGAGCTTCAGGCACTTGCTGAGAAGCAAAAGCAGGTTCTTGAATTTCACTTTCCTTCATTTGAAAAAATGAAATACTTAACAAGTGAAATCAGTGACCGAATCTGGGAAAAATCACTTGAAAGCAAGGATTATCTTCAGCTGCGGCTTGGGACGGGAACAGTCCCTTCGAGCTATGAAATCAATATGAGCGGCGGAGACTTGGCGAATCGTGATATCGATGACCTCATGGAGAAATCACAGCACATGCAGCGTGTCTATAAGGACATCCGCAATGCGCCGGTGACGGTCGATTTGGCGGAAGGTCCGATGGGGCTTGTCGGTAAATCCCAAATTGTGAAAAATGAGATCCACCAGCTGATCGGACAGCTGTCGTTCTTTAACAGCTATCACGATTTGCGTTTCGTTTTTATTTTTCATGAAGAAGAGTATAAAGACTGGGAGTGGATGAAGTGGCTTCCGCAATTTCAAATGCCCCATATTTATGCAAAAGGATTTATTTATAATGAGCAAACGCGAGATCAGCTTCTGTCTTCGCTTTACGAATTGATCAGAGAGCGCGATCTCGAAGATGACAAAGAAAAACTGCAGTTCAAACCGCATTTTGTATTTGTTATCACGAATCAGCAGCTGATCTCTGAGCATGTCATTCTCGAATATTTAGAAGGACAGCATGAGCATCTGGGCATCTCGACAATTGTCGCTGCGGAAACAAAGGAGAGCCTGTCGGAAAACATTACAACCCTTGTCCGCTACATCAATGAGCATGAAGGCGACATTTTAATTCAAAAGAAAAAAGCGGTAAGAATCCCGTTCCGTCTCGATCATCATCAGCGTGAGGACAACGAACGGTTCTCACGCACGCTGAGGACACTGAACCACCAGGTCGGCATCACGAATTCCATTCCGGAAACGGTATCGTTCCTGGAGCTTTTTCATGCGAAGGAAGTAAAAGAAATCGGCATTCAGCAAAGATGGCTGACGAGCGAATCGTCGAAGTCGCTGTCAGTGCCGATCGGCTATAAAGGGAAAGATGACATTGTGTATCTGAACCTTCACGAAAAAGCACACGGTCCGCACGGCTTGCTTGCCGGGACAACGGGATCTGGGAAAAGTGAATTTCTCCAGACTTACATCCTGTCCCTTGCGGTGCATTTTCATCCGCACGAAGCGGCTTTCTTATTAATTGACTATAAGGGCGGAGGAATGGCGCAGCCGTTCCGCAACATTCCCCACCTCCTCGGCACGATCACTAATATTGAAGGAAGCAAAAACTTCAGTATGCGTGCGCTTGCTTCCATTAAAAGCGAGCTAAAAAAAAGGCAGCGTCTGTTTGACCAGTATCAAGTCAATCACATCAATGACTATACAAAGCTGTACAAGCAGGGGAAAGCAGAAGTGGCGATGCCTCACTTGTTCTTAATCTCTGATGAGTTTGCCGAGCTGAAAAGCGAGGAGCCAGATTTTATCAGGGAGCTTGTCAGCGCCGCACGTATCGGGCGAAGCCTCGGCGTTCACTTGATTTTGGCGACACAGAAGCCAGGCGGCATCATCGACGACCAGATCTGGAGTAACTCGCGCTTTAAAGTAGCGCTCAAGGTCCAGGATGCCACTGACAGTAAAGAAATTTTGAAAAACAGCGATGCCGCAAACATTACCGTAACAGGCCGCGGCTATCTGCAGGTCGGAAACAATGAAGTGTATGAGCTGTTCCAATCTGCATGGAGCGGGGCGCCTTACTTAGAGGAAGTCTACGGAACAGAGGATGAAATCGCGATCGTCACAGATACGGGTCTGATTCCGCTTTCTGAGGTTGATACCGAAGATATTGCGAAAAAAGACGTTCATACTGAAATTGAAGCTGTCGTTGACGAAATTGAACGCATCCAAGATGAAATGGGAATCGAGAAGCTGCCAAGCCCTTGGCTGCCGCCGCTTGCGGAACGTATTCCGCGCACTCTTTTCCCTTCAGACGAAAAAGACCATTTCCATTTCGCTTATGTCGATGAACCTGATTTGCAAAGACAGGCGCCGATTGCTTATAAGATGATGGAAGACGGAAATATCGGCATATTCGGCTCTTCGGGCTACGGAAAATCAATTGCAGCCGCGACGTTCCTGATGAGCTTTGCGGACGTGTACACACCTGAAGAGCTTCATGTCTATATCTTTGATTTCGGAAACGGAACGCTTCTGCCATTAGCGAAGCTCCCGCATACCGCGGATTACTTCCTGATGGACCAGTCAAGAAAAATTGAAAAGTTCATGATTCGAATCAAAGAAGAAATTGACCGACGTAAACGTCTGTTCAGGGAAAAAGAAATCAGCCACATCAAAATGTACAATGCGCTTAGCGAAGAAGAGCTTCCATTCATTTTCATCACCATTGACAACTTTGACATCGTCAAGGATGAGATGCATGAGCTTGAATCGGAATTTGTCCAGCTTTCCAGAGACGGACAGAGCTTGGGTATCTACTTCATGCTGACGGCAACGAGGGTGAATGCTGTCCGCCAGTCATTGTTAAATAACTTGAAAACAAAGGTTGTCCATTATCTCATGGATCAATCTGAGGGATATTCCATTTATGGCCGTCCGAAGTTCAATCTTGAGCCGATCCCGGGGCGCGTCATCATTCAAAAAGAAGAGCTTTATTTCGCGCAAATGTTCCTGCCTGTTGACGCTGATGATGATATCGGCATGTTCAATGGGCTGAAATCAGACGTTCAGAAACTTCAAGAGCGCTTTGCTTCAATGGAGCAGCCGGCACCGATTCCGATGCTGCCTGAGAGCTTGTCGACGAGAGAATTTTCTCTCCGCTTCAAGCTGGAACGCAAGCCTTTATCTGTACCGATCGGGCTTCATGAAGAAACAGTCAGCCCAGTCTATTTTGATTTGGGCAAGCATAAGCACTGCCTGATTTTAGGCCAAACTCAGCGTGGAAAAACAAACGTCTTAAAAGTAATGCTCGAACATCTGATTGATGATGAAACCGAAATGATCGGCCTGTTTGACTCGATTGACCGCGGCTTATCTCATTATGCGAAGGAATCAGATGTTTCATATTTGGAAACGAAAGAAGATATTGAGCAGTGGATTGAAACAGCAGAAGATATTTTCAAAACAAGAGAAGCCATGTATGTAGAAGCCGTCCGCCAAGGAGACGCGCACAATCTGCGATTCTCACAAGTGGTGCTGATGATTGACGGGATAACGAGATTCCAGCAGACGATTGATACGAGAATACAAGACCGTCTCGCTAACTTCATGAAATCATACGCTCATCTTGGCTTCAGTTTTATCCCGGGTGGTAACCACAGCGAATTCTCAAAAGGCTATGACTCCTTGACGACTGAGATGAAGCAAATCCGCCACGCGATTCTGCTGATGAAAAAATCTGAGCAAAATGTCATTCCTCTCCCGTACCAAAGACAGGAGCCTGAGATTCAGCCGGGCTTCGGATATGTTGTGGAAAACGGGAAGGAGCAAAAAGTTCAAATTCCTTTATGTTCTGCTGAAAGGGAGAGTGCTAGATGACAGAACAACGAAAAAGCTTGATCAAGTTAATATCCGCCGTCATCATCATTTTGCTGCTGCCGGTTTTGTTTTTCCGATTTATTGGAGACGATCCGACGAAAAAAGCAGTCAATTCCACCCGGCAAATCGCGGTGGTGAATGAAGACACTGGTGTATTGAGTGATGAGGTAAAGTCTGATGAAGAGGACAAATCCGCCCAGTTCGGCAAGGAAGTAGCGGCTGTTCTGGGGGAACGTCCTGATTATTCGTGGACGGTCGTAAACCGAAGCGCGGCTGAGACCGGTCTCGCTTCAAAGAAATACGATGCGATCGTCTACATTCCCTCAGACTTCTCAAAAAACATTTTGAGCTATGACAAAGACCATCCACAAAAAGCAACGCTGGAATTCAGCATTCAAGATAATCTGAATGCGGTCAACAAAGAAAAAGTTCAGCGTGAGCTTGAGGATGCCCAAAAGACAATGAACAAAAAAATGTCGGCCTTATACTGGAACTTTGTGTCGCAAAAAGTGGACAACATCAGAGGAGAATTTGACAAAATCGTCAATAAAGAATCTGAATTCCAGAATGTCATGTACAACTTTTACAAACCAAGCTCTAATGATTTAGCAGGTGAAATCAAACAGCAAAAAGACTTAATCGATGAGCTGAAGAAATCAATGAATGAAGCGCAAGGCACGACAAAAGAAAAAGCTTCTACAGCGGAGGAAGCCAAAAACACGCTGAAAGAATTCATTGATACAGTTGAAAGATACAAAGAATATCAAGAGAATCAGAAAAAGCTGCTTTTGGCAGCCCAGGATTCAACACAGCAGCAAATCCGGACAGGCCTAGACGCCATCCAGGCACAGCAAAAGGCGAATCAGTTCAGCGAACGCATGAGCGGATTGGCAACTGGGATCAGCCAAGCGAAGACACAGCTCGGACAAACCAGCAATGTGCTGGCAAACGCCCAGAGAGTCAGGGAGGGCCAAGTGCCTCAGCAGGAACTTGGCATGGCGAAGATCCAAAGTGATTTAATCGATCAATATCAGGCCGCATCAAGACAGGCAGCACTAAATCAGGTTTATGAATTGCTTGTCCCGGCACGCCGGGCATTGACAGTTGACAAAGGGGAAGACCCAACGGAAGAAGATGGCTCTGACAACGATGATCAAAATCAAGATAAAGATCCGAAAGAAGAAGATCCTGAAGAACTGAAAATCGATCTTGAAAAACAGCGTGAAGAACTGAAAAGCATTGCCGCTGATATCCAGGACATTTCAGATAATCTGAAAGAGCCTGAAAAAGAGGACTCTACTCCAGAGCCGGATACAAATTCCGGAAATAATGATGGAGACGGGACAATTCCAAATGATCAAAATGGTAATTCTGGAGAAGACAATAACAGCAGTGATACCGGTAATGACGGACAAACGGACGGCAATACTCAGGATCAGGACCAGCAGCAGGGAACTGACGGTCAGAAGCAGAACGATGATGCCTCTAATGGCGAGTCGAACAGCGGACATACCGAAACGGGTACATCTGCTGAACAGACTGCTTCATCTGATTCAGCCCTTCAATTGATCCGGCTGGCAAATGAAGACAGAACCGGAGATTCAGGAGACGACGGCGGCACGACTCAGCCTGAAGATGACGGTGAGGTTTCGGATATTGCAAAAGCAAAAGAACAGCTCAGCAAAGCGTCTGAGCGAATCAAACAGATCGAAGAAGAGCTCGAAGAAAAAGAAACGGCTCATAATGAAGAGCTGAAAAAGAAACTAGAAGAACTAAAAGAGCAAATGGATGGTCTCAACGATGAAATAGATGATCTCAAAGGCCAAGTGAAAACGCTCGAAGATAAACTTAAAAAGCTTGAAGCGAAACGCAAGCAAGAACTTGAAGGTATTTATAGAGATATGTATAATGCCATTCAAGAACTTGAAAATAAAGCTCAGCTGCCATTTACCGAAGCAATCTATATAAATAAAGAAAATATAAATGCAGCAATGAGATATTATAAATATCTATCTGTTTATGACTCTGTCTTATCCGGCACGATAGACAGCGCTGCGAAAACCAATGCCATTGAAGGCAAGCAGGGCAACGTCAAATCCGTACTGGCTCTCACACCTGAAGAATCAGCCAGCTGGGAAGCTCTCAAAAACAACACGATGCAAACTGATGAAGACATTAACAGCTTCATCGACGGAATGACCAAATTTGCGGACGACTACAGCGGCTATATCCGCGACTCTCAAGCAGGTGTTCTCGACGAACTGACGAACATCTCTGAAAGTGCCGCAAAAGCGTCAGAACAGCTGGTAACGGGCGCAACGCAGGAATCTGCGACGTTCAGCAACGATGGACTGTCTGGCACAATGGCACTGAATGTCCAAGATACGGTCGGTCAGGAAGTGCTGCAAATGTCAGACATGATGGGTTCATTGTCTGATCGCCAGTCAGGCATCATTGATTACACAACCAATATGCAGCAAAGCGTCAATGATGTTCAAGCAAAAGCCGACACCTTAAACAACAACTGGGGGAAAAATGTCGCCTCCACGAAACTCGTGCGCAATGACGTATACGGCATACTCGGAAATACATTAGTAGACGGGCAAAACAATGGCTATGTGTATGATTACTTGGCGAATCCGCTTAAAATCAGCGGAGAGGTTCCGGAAGAGAAAACTCAGACGGTACCGCCGGTTGTCATCCTTGTCATTGTGATGATCAGCAGTCTGTTAATCGGCTATTTTAGCTCGTATTACCAAAACGCGCCGCTTCTCGTCAAAGGAGCGCTATTTGGAATTCTGAATATCCTTGTCGGACTCATGATCAGCTTGTTCGGTTTGAATATTTATTCACTGCCGGACGATCAGACGATTAAGTGGTCAGTGTTTACGATTCTATTGCTGGTCGCAAGCTCTGCCTTCATCCGGACGGCGTTCAGATTCGGATCGATCCCTGGATGGGTTGCTTCAGCGGCAATGATTCTATTCTATGTTGCACCGCTTATTGATTTGATCATGCCGAACTTTACATTTGAAGATCCGGTTTCGAAAGTATATATCGACATCCAGTACGGTACTGGGCACTTGTTTACAATGGGAATAACAGTTCTGCTAATCATTACGGTGATTGCCGCGGCTCTGCCGCTGATTATTCGGCTGATGGCTGAACACACAGCAGAAAGCGATGAAACGTATGAAGCGTAATCGCAGCATGGAAAAGGGGATCATGATTTGTATGCTCTCCTTTTCCCTTTTCATACCCTCTGCCGCCGCTGCCCAAACCGAAGAAAATACAGATGTCGCCCCAAACCAGTATCAGAAAAAAGACATCGAAATTGATACGAATTATTTACATGAAGATACCTACTATGAAGAGAAAACAGAACTGCCTGAGGAACAGAAGGATATCTCTTTTGATAAACCGAAGGACAAGGACGCCGAGCTGATAAAAGGTTTGTTTACATCAACAAATGCCCAGGATTCCAACACGATTGCGGCCCAGTCCAAACAGCTTGGAATTACATTTGCTGAAAAGCCAATGACAAAGGCGTCATCAACGGAAACAGAGAATGAACAAGAAACATCATCATTGCTGCTGCCGATGATCTATGTCGTACTGATCCTGCTCGGAATTGCAGGTATCGTGTTCCTCATCCCAAAAGTCACAGCGCAGGAAAACAAGAAAGCATAGGCCGCGTGCTTGTGTTGTGTAAAAGCGGTGCCGTACAATAATAACGGAAAAGGAGGTTTCTAATGGAACTTTATATCATCACCGGAGCGTCAAAAGGGCTGGGTCAAGCCATTGCATCACATGCTTTAGAGAAGGGCCATGAAGTCCATGCCTTATCCAGAACGAAAGCGGATGTGTCTCACGAAAAACTGACGCAGCATCAAATAGACCTCATCAATCTTGAAGAAGCTGAACAGCAATTTGAAACATTGCTCTCATCCATCGATCCAGATCGTTATTCTGGTATTACCCTGATCAATAACGCCGGAATGGTAACGCCGATCAAACGCGCCGGCGAAGCGTCTCTTGACGAGCTTCAGCGGCATTATCAGCTGAACCTGACTGCACCCGTGCTTTTGAGTCAGCTGTTTACAAAACGGTTTGCTTCATACAGCGGCAAAAAAACGGTTGTCAACATTACATCTGGAGCCGCCAAAAATCCATATAAGGGATGGAGCGCGTATTGCAGTTCAAAAGCCGGGCTCGACATGTTTACGAGAACATTCGGATTTGAACAGGAGGATGAAGAGCTGCCAGTGCACATGATTTCGTTTTCACCAGGTGTGATGGACACTGAGATGCAGGCCGTCATCCGTTCTTCATCGAAAAAGGATTTCCACCACATTGAACGATTCCTGAAATTAAATGAAACAGGAAGCCTTCGCAGTCCGGACTTTATTGCCGGCACGCTGCTTTCTTTATTAGAAAAAGGGACGGAAAACGGAAGAATTTATGATATGAAAGAGTTTTTGTAGAGCAGATATTTTCTGCTCTTTTTTTTATAAAAAAAGGCTGCAGCCAGAGCATTTATTGAACAGCGGCATATACTGACTGAAACGCTGCTTTTAGGGTATAACAATGATGATAAGAAGATCAAAATGATGTGACATAAGAATTGAGTTTCTCTGCAAATTATGTTAGGATTCTAAAAATATCTAAAGGAGGGGTTTCCATGAGAAAGGTTACATTAATGGATGTTTTCACCCATCCAATTGCACAAAAATATCTTCAGCGTTCCGGCGTGGCACATGCGATTGCCTGCGCTTATCATGCATACAGGCTGTCTGTGAAGGCTGACATCAATCCTGATTTAGCAGCAAAAGCAGCACTGCTTCATGATATCGGCCATTATGAATGGTATACAGACGGAAAGTGGGATTATGAGAAATACAAAAGAAATGACATCCATGCCATTAAAGGGGCAGAACGGGCGCATAAGCTTCTGATTCGGCTTGGCGAGGAACCGAAAGCGGCAAAAGAGATTGCCCTAGCCATTTTGCTTCATACAGATTCCTATTTGCCTGAAGGCGAATTAGATAAAAACACGCTGCAGCAGATTGTCAAAAAAGCGGACGAACTGGATGAAGAGCCGGGTGGCCACCATCATTACCGCCAAATTGATCCTTCAACCGCACGAAAAAAAATAGAAAAGCTGGACCAATTAATCGACCAAGCCCAGGCATCCGTGATAAAGCCTGTATAAGTACGGAACAGCGGCCAGCTTTCTTCGCTGTCTCCGCTTCATCGACACTTCCTTTACACCCGCTTCCAAACGTATTCTTCTAAAATCTCCGCACCCCTTTGTTTTATCAGGGAAGCCTGTGTCATTATCCATAAGCGCGGCATAAGCTGAGATAAAACACACAAAGGGGATAAAAGTATGGTCAACCAAGGTAGTCCGCAACTGGTCTCTTTAGTCGATCCTTATGTCTATCAGACCATTAAAAAGCTCATCGGCTCAAGGTTCGTTATACAGACAGTACGAGATACGGTCAGAGGCAGACTGATCGATGTAAAACCTGACCATATCACAATTGAAGGAGCCCGAAATTCTGTTTGTTTGATCAGAATCCAGCACATGATTTCCGTCACCCCAGATTACAGTGAGCGGGTCTAACAGTGCTTGCGCATGAAAAATAGGCGTACACCGGGACGTCCTATTTTTCAGTTAAGCGCTGTAAAAACGCACTGGGATACATTGTTCCATCAAGGTCAAAACCGGCAAATTCCTGATAGTCACCATCTAAAAAACAGAAAGTGCCGCCGTACACCGTATAGCAGGAACGGACTGAAGCATGCTGGCAGACCCGAAATTGATAACCGTCTGAATCTTTTACATACAGCCGGGATTTCCCGGCAAATGGGGCACAGAGGCGTGCTGCCTCACCAAAACATTCGAATCCGGCGATTTTGCCGTCTTGGCTGATATCCAGCAGGAGACAATCATTGACTCTGAGCTCCGCAGTCCGTACATTCCTGTTCTTTTTTCAAAGGAAGAACATAGATATAAGCCAGTTCTGAATCTGTATCGTATGTCACGGCCTTCATCACCAACACTCCTCTCATTATATTAAGAGTTCTGATATGAGTTCATTTTTGTTACAATGATGGGGTATAAGTTCTTTTATCTGACAGACAAAGAAAAACTAGGAGGAACAAAGCTTGTTGAAATCAAAAGTCCATTTTTGGACATTGCAGATTTTATTTGTTTTGCTGATTATTTATGTAGCAACAAAAGTTTCATTTGTATTTCAGCCGTTCATTGTTTTTATCTCGACATTGTTTTTCCCGATGCTGATTGCGGGAATTTTGTATTTCATATTTAATCCGGTCGTCCGCCTGCTTGAGAAAAAAATTCCGCGGACATTATCCATTCTATTGATCTATTTACTGTTTATCGGTTTGCTTGCCTTCGTTTCAGCGTCAGTCGGGCCTGTCATCACATCGCAGGTGACCGGGCTGTTCAACAACCTTCCTGATTACATAAAACAGATTCAGGCGCTGACAAAGGATTTGTCTCATTCCCAATGGTTTACCTGGATGATGAATCAGGATTATGTATCAATATCAAAAATTGAACAGTCATTGACAAGCTTTCTCCAAAACCTGCCGCAAAATATCACGTCCAGTTTATCTGCGGTGTTTGGCGTCGTGACAAACGTCACGCTTGTTATTATTACTGTTCCATTTATCCTTTTTTACATGCTGAAAGACGGACACCGCTTTCCGCATTTGGCGGTAAAAATTCTTCCGGCTTCTTATCGGACAGAAGGCTTAAAGATTTTTAAAGATTTATCAGATACGCTTGCGGCTTATTTCCAGGGACAGCTGTTAATCTGTCTATTTGTCGGGACAGCGTGCTTTATCGGCTATTTAATTGCCGGACTGCCGTATGCCCTGATTCTTGGGATTGTCATGGCGATTACCAATATCATTCCTTATGTCGGGCCTTTTCTCGGTGCCGCGCCGGCTGTCATTGTCGGTTTTATGGACTCGCCGGCTAAAGCGCTGTTTGCGATTATTGTGGTTGTCATCGTTCAGCAGGTGGACGGAAACCTGCTGTCTCCTCTTGTGATCGGAAAACGGCTGAATACGCATCCGCTTACGATTATTTTGCTGTTAATCGGTGCGGGAAGCTTCGGCGGAATTCTCGGCATGATTTTAGCGGTGCCGGTTTATGCGGTAGTGAAGGCGTTCTTCCTGAATATTGTCCGCTTGATCAAACTGCGCCAGCGGTCACGCCTCGAAGAAAACGCAAAGCCCGCTGAATAGGCGGGCACCATTTGCGGCTCTTTGCATATGATGCTGTAAATCAATGCGGAGGTGGGGAAATGCCTGCAATTGTGGGGCCGATTTATATCATGTCAGTTACGGGTAATGCCGCGGCAAGCTTTGGAGACGTATTTGCGATTTCGCCCAAAAGCGTCGCTCATTCAGGGGCGGGGTCAGGCACATTTCAGCTTGGTGACTTTGTGAAGATTAACAACCAAACGAGTAAAACTCTTTTCAAAGATGCCGATATCATTGATGAAACAGTTTCGTTTAACGGGTAACAGCCTTTTCACAAGAGGCTGTTGCTTTTTTATTGTATAATATGGGTAGTCTTTGAATAGAGAGGTCATGTTATGAAAATCAGAAAAGCAAATATCAATACGCAAACCGAAATGATCACGGACGTGTATCTGCATGAAAACAGAAAAGAACTGCGCACGCTTGTAGCGGTCCCGCAACTGGAGTGGAGCACGATCATTTCCTATGAAGAAGATAAAGCAACTCTGCCTGAACGGCTGGAAGCTTCGTTGCGCCGATACAGAGGAAGCCCCTGCTGGTGAGCTGGCCAAAAAAATCATTCATTGGGTAACAGAAATGTAAACCGCGTTTGAAAGTTTAGCTCCTGCCTGATCAGGTGATAATGAAAACAAACAAGACGGGAGGACAGGCTTTTGGGTGAAGATAAAATGGATCTCTATTTGCAGCAAGGAATGTATGGGCCTTTGGAGACAAAGCCTGACGAGCGCCATTTGTTTTTAGGCTCTTTAAGAGAAAGAGTCGTTTTGGCATTGACGAAAGGACAAGTGCTTAGAAGCAAACCGTATAAAGAGGCGGAACAAGAGCTGAAAAACAGCAATAACGTCACCCTTTTGATTAATGGAGAGCTTCAGTACCAGTCTTATTCTCCTTATATCCAAATGGCGAATCGATACGGAGTGCCCTTCAAGATTGTATCTGATCTTCAGTTTCATACGCCTTTAGGCCTCGTCATTGCGGCTGACATCGCTGTGAATCGTGAATTGATATATATTCAGGACGACATTTATAATCGGTCAGTGCTGAAATCTTAAGAGACAAACGGGCCGTTTGTCTTTTTATTCATGGCAATTCACTTACAACTGGAGATAAGATATAATGTTCTCATACTGATGGCGGGGAGGCCGGCTATGAAAAAAGCACTTATTTGTATTGATTATACGAATGATTTTGTGGCGAGTGACGGAAAATTGACCTGCGGGGAGCCCGGCAGAATGATTGAAGAGGCGATCGTCAATTTAACCGAAGAATTCATCACAAACGGTGATTACGTCGTATTAGCAGTAGATTCTCATGATGAAGGGGATCAATATCACCCCGAAACCCGTCTTTTTCCTCCGCATAATATAAAAGGCACGGAAGGAAAAGATCTGTACGGAAAGCTTTTGCCTCTATATCAGAAACATGAACATAAACCGAATGTTTACTACATGGAAAAAACGAGATATTCTGCTTTTGCGGGAACTGATTTAGAGCTCAAACTCAGAGAGCGGCAGATTGGCGAACTGCATCTTGCCGGTGTCTGCACAGATATTTGTGTGTTACATACGGCCGTTGACGCATACAACAAAGGTTTTCAGATTGTTGTGCATCAACAGGCTGTTGCCAGCTTTAATCAGGAGGGGCACGCATGGGCTCTTTCCCATTTTGCAAATAGCATCGGAGCGCGAGTGGCAGAGTAAGGAAGGGGAAAAACAGTGTTAGAGTACGGATTTAAAGATGACAGCCTGTCATTGCATACAGACCTTTATCAGATCAATATGGCGGAAACGTACTGGAGAGACGGCATTCATGAAAAGAAAGCGATTTTTGAGCTGTTTTTCAGAAGGCTTCCGTTTGAAAATGGCTATGCCGTATTTGCGGGCTTGGAAAAAGCCATAGAGTATCTGGAAAATTTCAAGTTTACGGATAGCGATTTGAGTTATTTACAAGATGAACTGGGGTACCAAGAAGATTTTATCGAATATTTGCGCGGCTTGACTTTTACAGGTTCACTTTACTCCATGAAAGAAGGAGAGCTTGTTTTTAATAATGAGCCGATTATGAGGGTGGAGGCGCCCCTGGTTGAAGCGCAGCTGATTGAAACGGCTCTGCTCAACATTGTGAACTATCAAACATTAATCGCAACAAAGGCTGCCCGGATTAAAGGCGTCATCGGTGATGAAGTTGCGCTTGAATTTGGAACAAGGCGGGCACATGAAATGGATGCGGCCATGTGGGGAGCGAGAGCAGCCTTAATCGGCGGCTTTAGCGCGACAAGCAATGTAAGAGCCGGAAAGCGCTTTAATATCCCGGTTTCCGGCACACATGCGCATGCGCTTGTGCAGGCTTACCGCGATGAATATACAGCTTTCAAAAAATACGCAGAAACGCATAAGGATTGCGTCTTTTTAGTCGACACGTATGACACGCTTCGTTCAGGCATGCCGAATGCGATTAGGGTTGCCAAGGAATTTGGCGACCGCATTAATTTCATTGGCATCCGCCTGGACAGCGGCGATTTGGCGTACCTGTCAAAAAAAGCCCGTAAAATGCTTGATGAAGCAGGATTTACAGATGCGAAGGTGATTGCTTCAAGCGATTTGGATGAGCACACCATTATGAATTTAAAGGCTCAGGGAGCGCGCATTGATATCTGGGGTGTCGGTACGAAGCTGATCACTGCCTATGACCAGCCGGCTCTCGGCGCAGTTTATAAACTCGTTGCCATTGAGGAAGACGGGAAAATGGTCGACACGATCAAAATTTCATCCAATCCTGAAAAAGTGACGACACCGGGCAGAAAGAAAGTCTACCGAATTATCAATCAGTCCAACCATCATTCTGAAGGCGATTATATCGCGCTTTATGATGAGCAGGTGAATGATCAGAAGCGGCTCAGAATGTTCCATCCGGTTCATACATTCATCAGCAAATTTGTCACGAATTTTTATGCGAAGGATCTTCATGAGCTGATTTTTGAAAAGGGTATTCTTTGCTACCAAAACCCTGAGATTTCAGACATACAGCAGTATGTGCAGGATAACCTCAGCCTGCTTTGGGAGGAATATAAAAGAATCAGCAAGCCGGAGGAATACCCGGTTGATTTAAGCGAGGACTGCTGGAGCAATAAAATGCAGCGGATCCACGAAGTGAAAAGCAGAATTGAAGAAGAGCTTGAGGAAGAATAAATAAAAACTGGCCTTTCGTTCGCGAAGGGCCAGTTTTTTTATGAATATATTATTTTTCATGTTTAGACAATTTTCGTCAAAATATTTGATATACTTAGGGGTGAAAGCCGCGCGTATTGTAAGGGGGATTAATCAATGAGGGTGTTTGTTGCAAGACAGCCTATTTTTAATAGAAAAGAACAGGTTGTTGCTTATGAACTGCTGTATAGAGAAAGCGAAGAGAACGTATATAGCGCTAAAGACGGCGATCAGGCAACAACAGATTTGGTGATCAACAGCTTTTTAAACATCGGAATTGAGAAGCTGACGGAAGGAAAACGCTGTTTTGTTAATTTTACGGAAAGCCTGATGTTTTCGAATCTTCCCACCTCCTTCAATCCGAAACAGCTTGTCATTGAAATCCTTGAAGATATACCGATCACGCCGGCCCTCATTTCTAGATGCAAAGAATTGAAAAAAATGGGGTATATGCTGGCGCTCGATGATTTTTATGCAATAAACCCGCAAAATGAGGACTTATTGGAAAAGCTCATGAGCTATATTGATATATTGAAAATTGATTTTCTCAAAACAACACGAATGGAACGCAGAAAAATTTTGCAAACCTACAGCTGCAGCGGCTTAATTTTTTTAGCAGAAAAGGTAGAGACCCGAAAAGAATATAAACAGGCAGTTCAAGATGGCTTTCAATTATTCCAAGGCTACTTTTTCAGCGAGCCGCGCATCATCAGCGGGCATGACCTGTCGACTCATTTTTATTCTTACTATGAACTGCTTAACGAACTGAGCAAAGAGCAGCCTAACATAAAGCGTGTAACAGAGTACATAGAGCGGGATTTATCACTGTCCTATCAAATTTTAAAATTTTTAAACTCATCCCACAGCCGTTTGAGCCAGAAAATTGAAAGCATTCAGCAGGCCATTATGCTGCTTGGATTTAATGAAATCAAACGGTGGATCTATATTCTTTCCTTTAAGGATTTAAGCAGAAAAGGGCATTCCAGCAAGCACGAAATCATTAAGATTTCTTTGATAAGAGCAAAGCTTTGCGAGCTGCTGGCGAGGAAGGCATCCCGGCCGCAGCCTGCTTCTTATATGCTGATCGGAATGTTTTCTCTCATAGACACGCTCCTGCATAGAGAAATAGAGGAAATTGTACAAGAATTGCCTTTGAAAGATGAAGTCGGGCAAGCGTTATTAGGCCATCAAAATGACTACTACCAAATGCTTGAGCTTGTGAAATTAATTGAAAGCAACAACTGGGACACTTGCTCGGAATTAGGCAATCAACTGGACAAAGAAGAAGCGTATGAATGTTATCTTGAGGCTCTGGAATGGTGTCATAATCTTATGGACGCAAAATGATTGCGGTCCTCTGACCACCGCAAAGCAAGAATCATTCGGCTTTGCGTGCCGATAAGGCTGATATAGATGCCGTCGGGATTAAAGACCGTATCCACTTCATGCCGGACGCCCATTTGTTTGATCAGGCGCTTTATGGTTTGTTTATCGGACTGCTCGGCTGCGGTCAGAATGCGGCGCGAGAGCTCCCGCGAGCCCGCAATGCGGCTGAGCACCAGCTGAGCATCCGCAAAAATCCCTGCGGCCTGCTTCGCTGAACGGATAAAAGTATCTATATTGGAGGCAGGAGCGGGCGGACGGCGTATCTCATACGGATACACGTAAAACCAGGGATAACGATATCTCATGGGAGCACCTCACACAAAAGTGGTGTTTCTATATGTATAGATCCCCATTTGCTGAATATGACAAAGCGAAAAGACCACAACTTTAGCGTTGCGGTCTTTTTCGGTGTTTGTCGGTCAGGAAACGCCAAGAATCGCATATTCAATTTTGAAAATACGGTATGAAGGACTATAGTCTTGCTTAATAAAAATGTGAAACACGTTAAAATCAAGGGAATTAAGAATCTTTCTCAATTTGAGCAGAAATATCCGCTCTTGCCCATAGAAAAATAGTCCTGTTCTTGTTGTGATCTCTTTGAGTATAAGGACCTATTGATATTTGCGGTGTCACGCAGGATCTTTTTGCATACTTTTCGGTGAAAAATGAGCCGAAAGCAGATACACTATTAGTAACAGATCAAATACCTAGGACTCGTTCACCATACACAATTCATTGATCTTTCAAAAAAAGGAGTGTGGAAACGATGGAAAAGAAACTTGAAGAAGTAAAACAATTGTTATTCCGACTCGAACTTGATATTAAAGAAACGACAGATTCATTACGAAACATTAACAAAAGCATCGATCAACTCGATAAATACAATTATGCAATGAAAATTTCGTGAAAAAGACTTGGAAACAAGTCTTTTTTTCGTTCTATCCATACAATTAATGGATAAAGTATTATATGATTGTTAAAAAACGAAAAACCTGCTGTCCTTTAAATGTTCCATTTAGTAAAATGGAATGGGAGGGGGGAAGTCGTTATTGAGCAGATATGTTTAGATTCAGTCCGGATCAAGGAGAAAATGAAGGAGATTGTAAGCCAAAAAATAAAGAATCAGGACTTGGAACGATATCTTCAGAATTTTATTGAGTCTAAGGATACTTTTGAGTTTGCCGATTTGGCACTTCATCATTATTTAGCTTTTAACGGTCAGGATCAAAAAGCAATCGAATGGCTTGCTGCCGGAATTGAATTGCTTATACTCTCATTCGATATTTATGATGACTTAGAGGATCAAGATAATGGAAATGCTGTCTGGATGAAGATTGACTCGTCTATCGCTTTAAATGCAGTTACAGCTCTTTACACCCTTAGTATACAAGTGATGTGTCAAGCTAGTCATGAACCAGAATTTTCACAAGAGATATTGAATTTTGCGTTACAATCAATTCAAGGCCAGCATGATGATATTGTGAATGCGCCGCAAACTGAAGAAGCCTGTCTTGACATGATCAAAAATAAATCAGGAGCGCTAACGGCATTGCCTTGTGTAATGGGAGTAATGCTGGCAACAGGCAAATACCATCCCATCGTGGCTTCTTATTCTTATGAACTTGGGATTATTGCACAAATTGAGAATGATTACCAAGGTTTATATTATTTAAATAACGATTTTATTCAGAAGAAAAACACATTGGCATACTTATATTTAAGTAAACGTTTTAATTCAGCTTCTGCAGAAATCTTGAGTTGGTATGAAAATGCTGAGTTGTTCTTATCATTGAATCCCAAACAAATAAAAGAAAAATTAACTGAGGCAGGCGTAGTGCAATATTTACTTGTAATGAAACACTTGTCATTACAAAAACTAAAGAAAGAAATTGCTAGATTAGAATTGCAAGAGAATAAAATAAAAAAATTAATAACAGGAATCATAAAATAAAGGAGGATTTATATGCAGGAAATAGTCGGATACTTAGTAAAAAATCCAGAAGTTTTAGATGAGGTCATGGAAGGCAGAGCCTCTTTATTAAATATAGATAAGGAACAATTGAAAAGTATAGTTGATGCCTTTAGAGGGCTGCAAATTTATACAAACGGTAATTGGGTTCCTTCGTGAGGCTTTAATAAATGAAGGCATGGTACAACAAAGTTTCAATTATTTTGATTTTAGTCAGTTTAGTCTATGTAACTTATTTAACGTATATAAGTTCGAGTAAACTTTTAGTTGGTGCAGCAGTAGCCGAAAATCAAGACAATGAAGTCGTAATAACAAATATTGAGGAATTTTCTACGGCTTATTACTCAGGCATACAAAAAGGGGACGTCATCAAAAGTATCAATAATCAAAAAGTTAAGCGTCCTCTTGAAGTTCAAAAATATAATTCAAACCATGTGAGTTCAATAGTCGTCGAGAGAGATGGAGAAAAGGTTAGAATTAAGCCTGATTTAATGAATGATGGGAATTTTACTACTTTTGTTATCCCACTAATATTTTATATAGCCTGTCTATTTTGTTGTTTCTTCATTCTAAAAATAAATGAATCGAAAAAACTACTATCTGCTTTGATTTTAATCGTTTTCTTGTTATCAGCTTCTTTAGCATACTTAAGTGCGGGCGGATCTGCAAAGGGGGATTGGTTAAGCAGATGTATAATGGTATTCACTTTAACATCTGTAATGTTTAACTATCTTCTTTTCTTGTATCAGTATTTTAAAGAACTAGGCACTGTGTTATTTAACAAAAAAGTTTTTATACTATATGCAATTCCAATACTAAATCTAGTTTTTGAATTGTTGCGAACTCAGCTTTTCTTTAGACATTATGTGCCTAAAATAAATTTACTTTCGTTCTTTATTTCATTTATAATCGTGAGCGTATATTTTGGATCTATTTTAATTAAAAGTAAGGATACTGAACAAGCACATATTATAAAAGTTCTTACCATAATTAATATCTTATCTTTTTCGCCGTTTTTGTTTTTATATATAATACCTTATGTATTCTTAAGCACTGATGGAATTTCTTCTTTTATAGCTGCTTCATTTATGTTCCTAATACCATTTTCTTTGGTTTATCAATTTATGACAAATAAAATTTATAATGTGGATTTTATTTTAAGTAGGTTAAAATATTATGGAATATTAGCATTAACGCCCACAATTATTTTAGTTACGGTATTTGAGTTAATAGGAAATCCAGCTGGAGATTTCTATTATTTTAGACTGGCGATTCTGATATATATTATTATGGTGGCTGTTTTTTATTATAAAGAAGTACTTGATTTCAGATTTAGATTAAAAAGGGTCTCGGAAAAATTCAATTATCAAGACAGTATATATAAATTCACGCAGATGATTAGAGACTCAACTTCCTTGACTCAAGTATTTGAAGAACTGAAAAATACTATACTTGAAGTCTCTCTTGTTAGCCGAGCACATGTATATGAAGTTTCAGCTGACGCAAGTATTGAACTATATGATGATGCGAACGTAAATTCATTTGAAAAAGTCTATCAAAAAGAATTTAGAAAAGTAACATCCGAAATAGGGAAAATCGTTGAATTTAATAAAGGTTTTGTCATGAAGATAGGTGAACGCGGTGGGAAATCATTTGTAATGCTTTGTTTATCTAAAATGAATACGCCCCGTCTTACACTTGAAGAACTTTCTTGGCTGAAAACATTGGCTTTTTATACAAACGTATCGATCGAAAACGTCATGAAAATTGAAGAACTGATGAGTCATTTAGAAGAAATAAAACAACAAGAATCCAACCCCGTATGGCTCAAAAAACTCATGTACACGATCGAGGAAAAACAACGCTCCGATCTCGCCCGCGATCTCCACGATTCGGTTCTTCAGGACTTGATTTCCTTAAAACGCCAGTGTGAGCTGTTTTTGGGTGATTTTAAAAAGGATGACAATCCGTGCCGTGAAGAAGTGCAGGACAAGCTTGTACAGATGAATGAGCAGATGTCAGATGTGATTTCGATGACGAGGGAGACGTGTCATGAGCTGCGGCCGCAGCTTCTGTATGATCTTGGATTGGTGAAGGCGCTGTCGAAGCTGGTGGCGCAGCAGCAGGAGCGGGTTCCGTTTCATATTCGTTTAAATACCGGGAGATTTACGGCTTCCCTTGATCTGGATTCGCAGCTGAATTTGTACCGGATCATTCAAGAGTTTCTGTCTAATGCGGTCAAGCACTCTCAGGCGACGGATGTGCTGATTATGCTCATCAGTATACAAAACAAAATTGTTCTTCATTATGAGGACGATGGCGTAGGGTTTGACCTTGAAAAAAATACTGAACATTCCATGAGCATGGGGCTTTCTGGCATTAAGGAGAGAGTCAGGGCTTTAGATGGGCGCCTTCGGATTGAAACGAGTGAAGGAAAGGGCTTTAAGGCTGATATTGAAATCGAATTGTAATGGATTTATAACGGAAACGACTTGGCACAGGCCAAGTCTTTTTTATAAAATGGAAAAGAGTGAGTAAAAGGGAGGAAAACATGAAAAAGATACTAGTGATTGATGACCATCCGGCTGTCATGGAAGGCACCAAGACAATTTTGGAAACGGATTCGAATTTGTCTGTTGATTGTCTCAGTCCTGAACCGAGTGAACAGTTTATCAAGCAGCATGATTTCTCGTCATATGATCTCATTTTAATGGATCTGAATTTAGGCGGCGAGGTCAATGGGATGGAGCTTTCTAAACAGATTTTACAAGAGAATCCTCATTGTAAAATTATCGTGTATACCGGTTATGAGGTCGAGGATTATTTTGAGGAAGCGATTCGTGCGGGTCTGCACGGTGCCATCAGCAAAACGGAATCTAAAGAAAAGATCACCCAATACATATACCACGTACTCAACGGAGAAATTTTAGTCGATTTTGCTTACTTTAAACAGCTGATGACTCAGCAAAAAACAAAGCCGGCTCCTTCCTCTCAAAAAGAACAAGATGTGCTCACACCTAGAGAATGCCTGATTCTGCAAGAAGTTGAAAAAGGATTTACAAACCAAGAAATCGCAGATGCCCTTCACTTGAGCAAGCGGTCCATTGAATACAGCCTGACATCGATTTTCAATAAGCTGAATGTCGGTTCCCGGACGGAAGCGGTTTTGATTGCGAAATCAGACGGTGTACTTTAAATGTTGGGGGGTGTAGAGATGGATATGAAGCACACATTGCTTGAAGCGCTTGGTATTGAGATTGTTGAAAACACAGCGGAACGATGCGTTGCGGTCATGCCGGTGGATCATCGGACGGTACAGCCGTTCGGATATTTGCATGGAGGCGCTTCAGTGGCCCTGGCGGAAACCGCGGCGAGCGCAGGTGCACAGAACCTGATTGATCATACAACGCAAGCTTGTGTCGGTTTGGAGATTAACGCCAACCATTTAAAATCTGTTAAGGAAGGAACGGTAAAGGCGGTAGCCGAGCCCGTTCATGTAGGCAGAACGACGATTGTCTATCATATTCACATATATGACGAGCAAGAGAGGTTAATCTGTATATCCAGATGCACGCTGGCTGTCATCAAGAAATAAAAAAACAGCCGGAACTCTGCCTGTCCGGCTGCTTATTTTTATAAATAAGAATCCTTTTTTCGTTTTATCACAAAGTTTCTGATTCCGTTATAGTCATCCTGTACACTTCTCTCATCAAGCTTGACGCCGGAGTTATACGCAGCACGGCAGATCAAGTGTCCGCCGATAGGCGACGTAATAAAGATAAAGAGAATTCCAAGCAGGATTTTTGCGGAGAGTTCCCCTGACACAAACCACAAATAGAAGAAGACACCGAGCAGAATCATATTGACCCCCAATGTTGAGCCTTTAGAAGCAGCATGAGAGCGTGTAAACACATCTGGAAGGCGAAGCACTCCGAATGATGCAATGAGGCATACAAGAGCGCCAAGCAATATGAATACAGCCACAACGACCTTAGCGGTTTCGATCATTTTCGATAATCTCTCCTTTCTCCAGGAACTTGGAAAATGCAATTGTTCCGATAAATGATAAAATCCCCAGCAACAAAATAATATCCAAAAACGCACTTGTTTTCAGCAAAATGGAGACAAGCGCCGTGATCGCGATCAGATTGATGCCGATAGCATCCAGAGCCACGACCCGGTCGGGCACAGTCGGCCCTTTAATGACACGAATGACATACAAAAAGGTAGACACTGCCATAATGCCGAGTGCGATTTGCAGGATCAGCGTAAACATCAGCGGCTCACCTCCTGTATGGCTTTTTCAAAAGACTCCCGAATATCAAAAATCGCTTTTTCCGCATCCTCGATATCCATTGCATGAATATAAAGTATTGTTCTGTCATCAGAAATATCCATCACCAAGGTTCCCGGCGTTAATGTAATGAGCAGGGAAAGCAGGGTGATTTCCCAATCTTTCGTCAGTTCAGTTTTAAAAGCAAAAATGCCCGGTCTGATATTCATTTTTGGTGATAAAACGGACTTCATCACGCTGACATTGGCAAGGTACAGTTCCTTTATAAAAATGAAACAGAGCTTGATGATAGAAAACATTTTCCATAGATAAAACTGGCGAGTGAAAAAGCGCCGGAAGAAAAAGAGAGAGAGCATTCCCAGAATATAGCCTGTAATGAATCCTGCGGCGCTTGGACTGTTGCTTAAGAACATCCAGCAAAAAGCGAGAAACACATTTAATAAAATTTGAAATGCCATGCGATCTACTCCTTCAGAACAGCTTCAATATATTTTTCCGGATTCAGCAGCGTCTCGGCCGCTTGATCAACGTAAGGCGACACCCATTCTGTACCCAATCCGAAGAGAAGAGACAGCAAGAGAAAAATAGCTGCCGGATAAAGAAGCCCTTTAGCTGTTCGATGATTTGGTTTTGGCGTTTCTTTTTCTTCGCCCCAAAACGCATGTATAAAGATCCGCAGCACAGAGTACAGGACAAGCAGACTCGAAAGCAGAATCAGCATGGATATCGTAAATTCACCTTCTGCGAAGCCGCCCTCCGCAATTTTAAATTTGCCGACAAATCCGCTCAGTGGCGGAATGCCAGCAAGAGAAATAGCGGAAATGAAAAACATCCATCCAAGAACAGGATAGCGTTTGATCAGTCCGCCCATTTTATGCAGGCTCGCAGTTCCAGTCAATGCGATCAGCGTGCCCGCCAGCATAAACAAAGCGCCCTTAATCAGCATATCGTGAATCAGATAGTAAATGGCGCCTTGAATGGATGCGGGGGTGTGTACTGCCACACCAAACAAAATCACGCCGACAGCGGTAATAATGTTATAGATCACAATTTTCATGACATCTGAATAAGCGAGTGAACCGATTACACCAAAAATCACAGTCAGCGCCGCCAGCCAAATCATCAGCTGATGGGTAAAGGCTGTATCGTGAATAAAAATCAATGTGAAAACCCTCGTAATCGCATATAATCCGACTTTTGTCAGCAAAGCGCCGAACAATGCGGAGATTGCCGCCGGAGGCGCGTAATAAGAGCCTGGAAGCCAAAAGTAGAGGGGGAAGATTCCGCCCTTCATGCCAAATACCAAAAGCAGCAGGACACCAATCACAGTGATCAGCCCGGTTTGTCCAGATTCAGTGATTTTTACGCTAAGATCCGCCATGTTTAACGTGCCTGTTACCGCGTATAAAAACCCGACACCTATGACGAACAGGGCAGACGATACGATATTAAACACAATATATTTAAGGGATTCCCGCAGCTGAATTTTTGTGCCGCCTAATACAATCAGCATATAGGAAGCAATAAGCAGAAGCTCAAAAAATACGTACATATTAAATAAATCGCCTGTTAAAAACGCCCCGCTGACGCCGGCAAGCAAGAACTGTACGCCAGAGTAATAAAAGGAACGCTCACGTTTTTCACCGACGGAACGGAAGGAATAAAGCCCAACCAATAAACCGATGACCGCTGTTGTGAGAACGAGCAGACTGGCGAATTGGTCTGCGACGAGCACAATGCCGTACGGTGCTGTCCAGCCGCCTAGGCTAAGTGTTTGGATACCTTTTGTGAAGACAGTCTGTACAAGTATGCCGCTGATCACAATCCCGATAGCCGATGCCGCAGTGCTGAAGATCCGCATGAGCATAAGATTTTTTGTCATGAAAATCAGCAGAATGGCCGACAGAAGCGGGATCAGGATTGGCAAAATAACAAAATTATTCATGTTGATCATTTCCCCTCATTTGATCCATATCGTCCGATTTCAATTCCTGATAAGCGCGAAAGGCCATGACCAGGATGAATGATGTAACGCCAAATGAAATGACAATTGCCGTCAAAATCAGGGCTTGCGGAAGCGGATCGACAAATGATTTGGCATGCTCACTCAATATCGGAGCGGCGCCTTTCTTTAATCCTCCCATAGTCAAAAGCATTAAATGAACGCCATGGCTTAACAGTGCTGTTCCGATAATGACGCGAAGCAGGCTTTTAGACAGCAGCAAATACGTAGCAGCCATAAAAATAATACCGGCTAATACAGCCATTAAGATTTCCATTATTCTTCCTCTCCAATCGTTTGAATAATGGTCATCGTAATGCCTACGACAACAAGATAAACGCCTAAATCAAATATCGTCGCCGTGGCGAGCTCCGTTTTCCCAAAGATCGGCAGCTGAAAGTATCCGAATGTGTGGGTTAAAAAAGGAGCCCCGAAGACAAAGGAGCCAACGCCTGTTAATACAGCGAGCAGAAGGCCGGCCCCCGCGACATAAATGAAATTAACCGGCAAAAGGGAACGCACGGTTTTTAAATCATATGCCAGAAGCAACAGAACGATGGAAGAGGACGTGATCAGTCCGCCGACAAAGCCTCCTCCGGGCGCGTTATGCCCTGATAAAAATAAATAGAAAGAGAAAAGCAAAATGATAAAGGATACAAGTTTTGTCGCAGTCTGAAGAATTAAGTCATTTGTTTTTTGTTCATTCACCGCTTTTCCCCTCCTCTTTTACTTTTGTTTTAATCATGCTGTAAATGCCGAGAGCGGCTATTGTTAATACCGTAATTTCAAACATTGTATCAAATCCCCTGAAATCAACGAGGATGACATTGACGACATTGTCCCCTCCGCCGAGATCGTGGCTGTGTTTTACAAAGAAGGATGCAATGCTGTCTTTTGTCCGCTGGCTTGAGGATGCGATGCCGAGCAGAGTAACGATCGTCCCGACTCCTAAAGAAATGATAAAATTCGTCATCCGGAACGTTCTCGTTTTTGTTTTCAATCTCAGTTTCGGCAAATGATAGAAGCAAAGCAGAAACAGTGCCACAGAAATCGTTTCAATGACAAGCTGAGTCAATGCCAAGTCCGGCGCTCTGAAAATGACAAAAAACAATGCAAGCGCATAACCGACAACACCAAGTGAAATGATCGCCGTCAGTCTTGACCTGGCAAAAACAGTCGCCACTGTGGCGCTGATCATGACAAGCGTCAAAATGATTTCGTATACGCCGATTTTAGCCATGCCTTCTGTTGTAAAGGAAAATCCGCCTTTGATGACAAAAGCTCCGCCCATCAGAATGATGAAACCAGCGAAAATATACAGCAAGTAATCCCTTAAAAACCCGGTCATATATTGTTTTGTGACTCGGTAAGAGCCTTTCTCCATCAGAGTCAAAAGCTTATCGTATAACCGGTTGAGTGTGAGTTTTGAAGGAAACAGTTTGTAGATTCCCTTCCACTTATTCAGCGACAAATAACCGATTGTTCCGATCACAACAATACCCGCAGTCATGAGCAATTCCGTTGTAACCCCATGCCACTGTGAAATGTGAACGTGGAATTTCTCATGGCCGTCCAGCAGTGTCGGATAGATTGAGTTCATCGCAGGCTCTATCAGGCTGTACGACAAGATATTTGGGAAAAAGAAGAGACTGACAGCTAAAGCGACAAGAATGACCGGCGATACGAGCATGCCGACAGGCGCCTCGTGAGCCGGTTTTTCAAGCTGCTCAGGCTGGTAATTTCCTCTGAATGTTTTAAACAGCAATTTCATGCTGTACATAAACGTAAATACACTTCCGATCCAGGCGAGAACAGGGAACAGAATGCCCCATGTCTGCACGTTGAATAGATCAAAATGTGCTACGCGAAGCATGCTTGTGAAAAACATTTCTTTACTCAAGAATCCGTTAAACGGCGGAAGTCCGGCCATTGAAAATGTTCCGATTAAAGAAATGGTAAACGTAATCGGCATAATCGCCATCAGGCCGCCTAGCTTTCGGATATCCCGTGTGCCTGTTTCGTGATCGATAATCCCGACTGCCATAAACAAGCTTCCTTTAAAGGTAGCATGGTTGATTAAATGGAAAATGGCAGCCATGGCGGCAACTGTATAATATTCTGTATGGCCGTAATGAAGGGCTGCAGCGCTGGCTCCAAGCATAGAGATGATCATTCCGAGCTGGCTGACGGTTGAAAACGCCAAAATCGATTTTAAATCAGTTTGTTTCACAGCATGGAATGAGCCCCAAACCATCGTAAAGAGCCCGACGAGGGATACGATCCAAAACCATTGGGCTGAAAAGGCGAAAATTGGACTGAATCTCGCAATTACATAAATGCCGGCTTTTACCATAGTGGCTGAATGGAGATAAGCGCTGACAGGCGTCGGAGCTTCCATCGCATCAGGGAGCCAGATGTAAAAAGGGAATTGCGCGGATTTCGTAAATGCACCTAATAAAATGAGAATCATAGCCGGGATAAACAAATCGTGGCCGGCAATTAATTGAACCTGATGAATCATCTCTCTAATACTGAAGGAATCCGTTATCAAATAAAGGAGAATAAATCCGCCAAGCATGCACAGCCCGCCGCTGACCGTAATCAAAAGTGATTTGGCGGCGCCGTAGCGCGACTTTTCTCGCTTATACCAATAGCCAATCAGCAAAAAGGATGAAAGGCTTGTAAGTTCCCAGAACATGTAGAGAACCATGACATTGTCTACAAGAACAACGCCGAGCATGGCGCCCATAAACATCAATAAGTAGACATAAAAGGGCCCAAGCTGTTCTTTTTCTTTCGATAAATAAAAAATACTGTAAAGAGTGACCAAAGAGCCGATGCCTGTGATCAGCAAGGCGAATAATAACCCGAGGCCGTCTATATAAACGGTAAAATTAATGCCGAGTGAAGGAATCCACTCTAATACCGACCGAAGTGTTTCTCCAGATTGTGTCATCCTGATCATGGGGAGAAAGTATATAAACAGCAAGACGGGCAGGACTAACACAAACCAGCCCGTATGCACTCTTTTTGCGTATTTTGCCAAGAATGGAATGATAAAAGCAAATAAAAAAGGCGATAAAATAGCAAAATGTAAGAGCTGCAAAGTAAGACCTCCTTTTTCTCGTTCTCAATTGAAAAATGCGCTATGTATGAAATATACGGTCAAACGACCTAGTCCAAATTATATCGCACTTTTCTGCAAGCTGCCACGCTTCGAACTGCTGAAATTGATTTTTATGAGTTCTTTTGACCTCAAAATAAGTCTAACAAAAAAGAGGTTATTTGTATATTTAAAATCATTCCTGATCAAGCTGAATGTAAGGAGCTGGTCATGTGAAAAGAAAAATAGTGATGTGCTCAGGTTTATTCTGCTCAGTATTTACAGGGGCATTCATGTTGAATCAATATGACGGGCGCAGCGGTGTGGCTGCTCGTGATGAGTGGGAGCTGTATTTACTGGAGCATCACCTGTCAGCCAGAATGAGTGAGACGGAATCAAAGGATCTGCCGTTTGGTCCGCGAGAGTATATTCGGATTGTAAATAGATAAAAAAGAGTTCCGTATAAAACGGAACTCTTTCTGTTTATGAAGTGAAAAAACGAAGCAGAACTGTCGCGCAAATCACTGTGCCTGCACCGCCGAGACGTGTTGAAATTTGGGCAAACGGCATAAGGCCCATTCTTCCTGAAGCTGATAAAATGGCAACATCGCCCGTTCCGCCGAGACCGCTGTGGCAGCAGGTAACGATTGCGGATTCAACCGGGTACATGTTCATCAGCTTGCCCACAAAATATCCGGAACTAATCATCGCGATTACAACTGATATACAAATGATGACAAACGGAATAGAAATCACAGACGCCACGTCATCCAACGGAATAAAGAGGATGCCGAGACCGACCATGAGCGGCCATGTAAAGCTTGAAGAAATAAACTTATAAAGCTGGTAAGCGCCTTCTTCCATTTTTTTCGGAAGAATATTCGCATACTTGACAGCCGCAGCTGAAATAATCATTAAGATCGCGCCTGGGATGAAGATGAATTTCTCCAATAACCCGCCGAAAATAAAGAATGTACACGCGAGCAGAACTCCAGCTCCCATGAGTTTGAAATCAATTTTTGCTTCGGCTTCTTTTTGATTAAAAATCTCATTTGCTTTTTTAGATTTTACGAGGCGTCCGTTCCCATTAAGATCTGGACGCTTATCGCCAAGCTTTTTCATTAAGGCTGCACATATGATAGCAAAAACGTTTCCTATAATAGCGGCTGGGACCAGCTGAGACACAAACACATCAGCGGATGAGCCCAGTATTTGTGAATAGGCGATTGAAAGCGGCAAAATTCCTTCACCTATTCCCCCGGCAATAATCGGGACAACCACAAAGAAAAAGGAATCATAAGCACTGTAGCCAAAAATAAATCCGACAAGAATGCCTGCTGCAACGGCCGCGATCGTTCCTGCAACCAGTGGAACGAACATTCTGATAAACCCCTGTATTAAAACAATTCGATTCATACCGAGGATACTTCCCACTACAAGGCAAGCGATATAGAAATAAAGGAAATTAGACGTTTTCATCAAGTTGGTTACAGCGTCTAAAGATGTTGAATTTAGTACATTGTAAAAGACTAAAAATGAAGGAACAAATAAAGATAAGATAGCAGGGCCGCCAATATCCTTCAATATCGGTATACGTTGGCCTATGTCTCCAAGAAATACACCAAGAATCATGATGATGGCAAACCCGCCAAGCATATTTACCGGCAGCTCATTGTAATAGGCTGCAAGAATAATAATAACAGCTAATACTGTGTATAATGGCAGAGGAATCACACCGATTTCCCAAGCCCAGATTTTTTGAAACAGGTTTTTCCCCTGTGGGTCTTTTTGCTCAGGTGAAATTGTCCCCGTTTTTGGAATTGCTCCCATGTCATACACCCCCATGTATTGTTTGTTACAGTCTACAAGAAAGCGTTAACACTTCATATTTTTTTAAGTTAAAAAACCAATAAACAATTAAATTAAGGGGGTCTTTTGAATTATAAAAAAACCTGAGAAGCGTCTTCCCAGGGGAGAATGTTTTATCTTTTTCCTTTAATATAAGGCACACCATTAGCTTTTGGCGCATCTGCCCGCCCGATAAAGCCGGTTAAAGCGAGAATCGTTAAGACATAAGGAGCCATCAGCATATACACATTTGGTATGTCTTTAAAGAGAGGGAGCAGCGATCCAATGATGCTTAAGCTTTGGGCGAATCCGAAAAACAGGGCGGCCCCCAGCGCCCCAATCGGATGCCATTTTCCAAATACAAGCGCTGCCAGTGCGATAAAGCCTTGTCCGGAGATGGTAGAGTGCGTAAAATCAAGCGCAATCGTGGAAGCATATACGCCGCCGCCGAGACCGCCAAACAATCCGCTGATCATCACGCCGATATAGCGCATTTTATATACGTTGATTCCCATCGTATCGGCTGCCATCGGATGCTCTCCGACAGAACGGATACGGAGGCCGAACGGCGTTTTAAACAGGATAAACCAAGAAAGAAAGGCAAGTGCTATTGCAAGAATAGACGTATAATAAACATCCGAAAAGAAGATCTTTCCCAAAACAGGGATATCGCCCAAGCCAGGAATTTTTGTCTTATAAAAAGGTTCTGGGATTTTGTCTGTCTGCGCTTTGCCGTAGATCAGCTTGACGATAAATAAAGTTGCCCCAAGCGCCAGCATGTTAATGGCGACACCGCTGACTGTCTGGTCGGCGCGAAATGAAATCGCCGCTGCCGCGTGAATCAGTGAGAACAGTACGCCTGCTGCCATGGCGGCGAGGAGTGAAAGCCATGGTGCGGAGGCACCTAATTCCTGACCTAAAAATAAATTAAATAACACGCTGGTGAACGCCCCGATAATCATGAGGCCTTCTAGACCGATATTCACAACACCTGATCTCTCGGAAAACACGCCGCCGAGAGCAGTTAAAATAAGCGGGGCCGCATAAACGAGTGTGGCTGGGACAATGATAGATAAAATCTGCACAAAGTCCACTTAATTCGCCCCCTTTTTCTTCAATTTGCCCATGACAAAACGAATCGCATAGCTTGAAGCCACAAACAGAATAATAATGGCAATCACAATGTCGACAACCTCTGATGGGACGCCTGATTCAATCGGCATATTTAACGCGCCGATTTTCAGCCCGCCAAGCAGGCATGCCGCCAGTACAACGCCGATGGCTGTGTTTCCCCCGAGAAGAGCGACCGCGATACCATCAAAGCCTACGCCGGTAAATGCGCCTTTCACTGCTGCGTATTCGAATGTTCCCAGGCCTTCCATAGCTCCGGCAAGTCCTGCAAAAGCACCGGAGATAAGCATGGAGGTCATGATATTCTTTCGCACGCTCATGCCGGCATACTGGGAAGCGTGCTGGTTAAACCCGACGGCCCGGAGCTCAAATCCCTTTGTTGTTTTGTTGATGATAAACCACATGATAACTGCTGCGAGAAGGGCAACGATGATTCCCAAATGCAGCCGTGAGTAATCGGTGATCTGTTCAAGAATCGGAGAGCGGAGGGAGGCGGATTCTTGAATTTTTCCCGTCTTATCTTGATGATCTGTCAAGACGTTTGAAATGATGTAATTGGTCATATGCAGTGCGATATAATTCATCATAATGGTGACAATGACTTCATGAACATAGAAGCGCGCTTTCAAAACGCCGGGAATAAAACCCCATAATCCTCCTGCAGCTGCCGCTGTAAGCAGTGCGAGCGGCAAGTGGATATATGCTGGTCCGTCAAACGCCGTACCGACCCAAACAGCTGCTGTCCAGCCGACGAGCAGCTGGCCCTCCACACCGATATTAAAGAGTCCGGTTCTGAATGCAAAAGCCACAGCCAATCCGGATAAGATATAAGGCGTAATTTGCCGGATGGTTTCACCGACATAATAGATTTCTCCGAATATCCCATTCCACAAAGCTGAATATCCGCTGATCACACTGTAGCCGCTCGCAAGCATAATCAGCGCTCCGGCCGCAAGACCGAGAATGATTGCGATGAGCGGCACGAGTAAATGAGAGAGTCGTTTAACCATTTGCTTTCCCCGCTTCCTTTTGCGTGCTTCCTGCCATCAAGAGACCTAGCTCCTGTTCGGTGGTGTCCTGCGGATTGACACTGGCGATAATGCGTCCTTCAAAAATAACGGCGATTCTGTCACTGAGATTCATAATTTCTTCAAGCTCAAACGAGAGGAGAAGAACGGCTTTCCCGGCATCACGCTGTTCAATGAGCTTTTTATGGACAAATTCAATAGCTCCGACATCAAGGCCTCGAGTCGGCTGGGCGGCGATTAATAAATCAGGATTTCGGTCTACTTCCCGCCCGATAATCGCTTTCTGCTGGTTTCCGCCTGACAATGCCCGCGCGTGTGTGTATTCATCCGGCGTTCTGACGTCGTACTCGCTGATCAGGCTGCGCGCTTTTTTGTACATTTCGCCTTTATGTAAAACGCCCAATGCTGAATACGGCTTTTTGTAATAGCTTTGCAGCACGATATTCTCTCCGATTGGAAAATCAAGGACGAGACCGTGCTTATGGCGATCCTGAGGAATATGTCCGATTCCGGATTCAGTGATTTTTCTTGGCGTCAGGTTTTGGATCTGTTTCTCGTTTAAGGTGATGGTTCCTGAATCTGTTTTGCGGAGTCCTGTTATCGCTTCAATCAGCTCCGATTGCCCGTTTCCGTCGACGCCGGCTATGCCGAGTATTTCTCCAGCTTTGACTGAAAGCGACAAATTCCTGACCGTCTCAAATCCGCGGGTATCCTTTACAGTGATGCCGTCAATCGCAAGCACTTCCACTCCCGGCTGAGCAGCTTTCTTTTCGGTTTTGAACGATATCTCGCGGCCAACCATTAGACTGGCGAGTTCGTCTTGGTTTGTATCACGGACATCAAGGGTTTTGATGCCTTTTCCTTTGCGGATAATCGTAACGCGGTCACAAATCTCCATAATCTCTTTCAGCTTATGGGTGATTAAGATGATAGACTTCCCTTCATTGACCAGGTTCTTCATAATTTGCATCAGTTCCTTGATTTCATGTGGCGTCAAAACAGCCGTCGGTTCATCAAAAATGAGAATGTCGGCACCGCGGTAGAGGGTTTTTAATATTTCTGCGCGCTGCTGCATACCGACTGATATGTCAGCTACTTTTGCTTCAGGGTGGATCTGCAGGCCGTATCGATCGGAAATGTCCTGTACCTCTTGGACTGCACGCTTCCGGTCAATTCTGCCAAACTTTTTTGGCTCTTTCCCGAGAATAATATTTTCAGCAACTGTAAAGGTGTCAACAAGCATAAAGTGCTGGTGCACCATTCCAATACCAAGGTCATTCGCTTTGTTCGGGCTGTTGATGTGCACCTTCTCGCCGCGCACCCGAATGTCACCTCGCTCCGGCTGATATAGCCCGAAAAGGACATTCATCAACGTTGATTTCCCCGCTCCGTTTTCACCGAGCAGCGCATGTATTTCACCTTTTTTGACTTGAAGATTGATATTGTCATTGGCGACGATACCAGGAAACTCTTTGCGGATATTGAGCATTTCAATGACATATTCCATTGATTGACCGCTCCTTTATTCAAAATAAAAGAAAAACAAGGGATAAGGGCTCGACCTCCTTATCCCTGCGATTCTTATTCAGCTTTGAAGGTTTTCAGCTCTTTCTCAGTTGCCGGGACTTCCAACCCGTCGATGATTTTTTTCTTCCATTTATCGACCTGTTTGATCACATCATCCGATAGATTTTGTTTAGATGGAGAAATGCCGACTCCGTCTTGATCAAGCCCGTAGGTAAGTGTTTCGCCACCCGGGAACTTTCCGTCGCTCGCTTTTTTCGTTAAATCTTCAACCGCTGTGTCTACTTTTTTAACCATGGAAGTGAGGGTGACATTATTATCAGTTCCTTCTACCTGGCCTTCTGCGTATTGGTCTTTATCAACACCGATGACCCAGACATTGCGTTTTGGATCTTCTTTTTTCAGGTTTTTCGCTTCAGTAAAGACACCTGTGCCAGTGGCTCCTGCTGAGTGATAAATAACATCTACACCTGATTTATACATGCTTTCGGCGGTTGCTTTGCCGACATCGGCTTTATCGAAACCCCCTGCATATTTCACTTCCACAATGGCTTTAGGGCTTACAGCCTTCACACCGGCACGGAAGCCGACCTCGAATTTTTTGATTAACTCTGATTCCATGCCGCCTACAAAGCCGATTTTTCCTGATTTGCTTGATAGGGCTGCGGCCACTCCGACGAGAAATGAGCCTTCCTGTTCTTTAAACGTAATACTTGCGACGTTGTCTTTATCGACAACAGCATCTATAATCGCAAAGTTTGTATTTTTGCGCTGATCAGCAATTTCACTGATTGAATCCTCCATTAAGTAGCCGACGCCGTAAATCAAGTCAAAATTCTCACGTGCCAATTTATTTAAGTTCGTTGTATAGTCTGCATCAGATTTGGATTGAAGGTAGTCATAACCGTTTTTCCCTTTTTTTAGCCCATTCTCTTTCCCGAAGGCTTGGATGCCTTCCCAGGCTGATTGGTTGAATGATTTGTCATCCACTCCGCCTACGTCAGTAACCATCGCTACACTGAATTTGTTTTTGCCTTCGCCGGAGCCGCTGCTTTTTTCGCTGTTTCCGCACGCTCCTAATATGGTGCCTGCTGCGACCACAAGGGACATCGCCAATCCGATTTTTCGTTTATTCAAGATATAACCCCCCAGAAAAATTTGGTTCAAAGCTGATCCGGCCAGTCATGTGATGGGCTGTCCTGAACAATTTCTTAGAATCGATAAAATTTTCTGATAATAACAAATGGAATGCGCTGAGACAGTTCTATTCTTCCCTGAATAGGCGTGGTGTGAGTATTTCCTTCGAAAGGCGGGGAAGAGAAGGATGCGGAAGGCGTTCCGGGCGGAAAACCGTGACATCTTTTTCTGAAGTAAGACTTATGACTTAGTTTTTCGGGATCAACTAACCAATCATAATTTATCATTTAACTTATAAGAAATAAATAGAAATTTGCACAATTTTTTTAAAAGTATGTATTTTTAGAATTATTTGCTCAAAAATAGAAAAACCTTTATTATTCTTGTATAACTTACCAACAATACAATCAAGCGTCTTGGCAAGAGATATGACAAAAAAACGCACTGCTCGGAGCAAGCAGTGCGTTTTTTTATAGATATTGTTTTATTCCGTTAAGGTTACTGTTGTTGACGTTGTACTGAAACACTGGTCTTCCAATCGTTCCGTACGCCATTTCTACATTCAGAACTTGTATATCTTCAAGAAATTTTAAGTATTTTCGTATGGATACTTGAGAGATTTCTGTGTGCTTTGCTAAGTCTTCTGTCGTAAAAGATTCATTTTCAAATGACTGGATACTGGACCAGATCAGCTTTAGCGTGCTTTTTGTCAGGCCTTTAGGAAGCTGTACTTTTTCTGTTGCTTCTTTCTTTTGAAAAAGCTCGGCGTCCAGTTCTTTTTGACTCATGTTGCGATGGGTTGAATACACCTTTTGTTTTCGTCTGTAATCAGACAGAGCCGTTTGGAAACGTTCAAATTCAAACGGTTTGATTAAATAATCGACAGCTCCGTAACGAAGTGTTTTTTTGATCACGTCAAGCTCGCTGGCCGCTGAGATGACAATCACATCAACCGCTTCATTTTGGGCTCTCAATTCCGTCAGCAGTTCCAGCCCGTTTTTCCCCGGCATATAAATATCAAGCAAAATGAGGTCGATATGATGCTCGCCTAAGATATGCAACGCGCTTTGAAAGGAAGAAGCGATGCCTTTCAGCTGAAAGCCATCTATTTGGCTTAAGTATCGTTTATTTAATTCACCCACCATGGGGTCATCTTCAACTATTAGTACATTAATCATGATTTTCCTCCTTCGGTTCGTACGGGATGCGAATACTGAATGTCGTTCCTTCATTCTTTTCGCTTGTGAGGATCATTTGGCCCTTTAAATTTTCGATGCTTTGCTGTGTGAAATAAAGGCCGAATCCCCGGTTTTTGCCCTTTGTTGAATAGCCTTGTTCAAATACTTTGGCTTGGTCTTCTTCTGACATGCCTGCTCCAGTATCGGTAATTTCAATGTCCAGTATGCTGTTATGAAAGCGCATGGACATGGTGATTTGTTTTTTCGGCATATCGGCAACGGCGTCAAGGCCATTGTTGATGAGATTTCCGATAATTGTAATGAGTTCATGGATGACAGATGGGTCTGCCGCGTTCGGGATGACACCGTTGCATTCAATATCAAGATTTGCGCCCTGCTCACGTATGAAGCTTTGCTTTCCGAGCAGAAAACCGGCCAGTACGGAGCTTTTGACATCATTTATAATTTCACTTGTTTCTGATTTTTGCTGAATGGCAATATCTTTAATATAATCTCCAAGATCGTCATACTCTTTCAGCTGAACGAGCCCTAATATCACATGCAGTTTGTTCATAAATTCATGAGACTGCGCTCTCAGTGCGTTTGCATACATTTTAACACCTGATAGCTGTTCAGCTAAATGTTTTACCTCGGTCTTGTCTCGGAATGTTGCAATCGCTCCGACAGTTTGTCCTTTCAGCTGGATTGGAACTTCATTAAACACAAGCTCCAAACCGTTAATGCGGACGTCTCTGTCTTGAAGAGGTTTTTTTGTCTCAATAACCTTTTTCAAGCGGCTTTTCGGCAATATGTCATCTACATCCTGATCAATGGGATTTGTGTTGATGCCCATTTTGACGAATAGGCGCTTTGCTTCCGCGTTGGCAAGTTTGATTTTGCCGTGCTCATCGACAGCGAGTATTCCTTCCTTCGTCGATTCCAGCATCGCGCTCCGTTCTTCAAGCAGAGTCGCAATTTCATAAGGTTCAAGTCCGTACATGATATTTTTTACCGTACGGGCGACGATAACAGCTCCGATTACACCGACGAAGATGCTGACGCAGATAATAAAGTAAAGCGGCCGTAAGCTATGGCTGATCACTTCATCAATTTCATTTACGGTGATGCCGACCGCGACTGCACCGACCTGTTTTCCATTCTCCGCGTAGACAGGGACGAACGCTCTCTGCGATTTCCCGAGCGTGCCAGAGGCTGTGCTGATATGGACATGCCCTTTTAATACCTCGGATTCATCGCCGCCCCTGAATTTTTTTCCGATTTTGCTCGGATCAGGATGGGTTTTGCGAATACCGTTCATATCAATGACGACAACAAATTCCGTGCCGGTGATTTTCTGAACCCGCTTTGTGTAGCTCTGCAGTTCCTTTTGTTTTTTTCCGCTTTCTAAAGCAGAGGCTGTCATCGGCGCTTCTGCTACCATTTCAGCAGTCTGCAGCGCAGTGGCCTTTTCCTGGTCTCTAATCCGTTTGGTCGTTTGGGCACCGACTGTGAAAAATGTAATGAGCAATGCGATTAATACAACGATACAAACAAATATGGTGAGTCTGGTTTGCAGTTTTAATGTTTTTTTCATATAAAACTTCCTTACGTTTTATGATTCCTGCGTACTACTTTACTCTCAAAATGCTGCTTTGTGAAGATTTGGGACCGTAATTCGTAAAAAGGAGAAAAAATGGAATAATTTATCTTGTCAATGTGTTTTAAGTCCTCCATAATAAATGAGGTAGATTATAGAAAGGGACTTTTTTATATGAAAAATACTTATTTGACAGGATATTTTCCGCTGATTGCGATCCTGCTTTTTAGTTCGTCCTTATCCATCTCAACTTCACTTTATGCGTTGAAGATGCTGTCTTCATTTGGAATGTACGATGGAATGCTCGATTATTTTTCAGAGAAAGGGATCAGGCTTGCGTTATTTGCTGCCTTTGCACTTTTATATTTTATGGTTCTGTCCGCTCTGAAATTGATAGCAAATACCGTGACTGAGCTGTCATTGCTGTTTTTTGCTAATGATCCGGAAGGGAACAACCTGAAAAAACTCAGAATGGGTTCCATGATTTATTTGGGCGGCGGGATTTTATCCTTTGTGCTCTTGCAAAATGTCATTTGGATTGTGATCTGGTTTGCGGTCGTCACACTGGCTTACTTTGTGTTTACCGTATACCGCATTTATTCGACGCTTTCTCTCATGTCATTAGTCGGATTTATTCTATTGGAACTGCTGTTTTGGTTTACCTTTGTTATCGGTATTCTGTTCATATTTATCAAGCTTTATAATAGCATAATGGCTAGCTTACCTGTGTAAGCTAGCCATTTTTGCGTATCGGCAAACTCTTGCATTCGCGTTCAGACCTGAGCTTCGGTACTCTCTATACGCAATGAAACGGCGTCTGGAATCCGCAATCATCACATCCTGTGAAAATCTGCTCCGCTCACGCTGATAAGATGACAAAATCCTAAAACGAAGCCGTTTTAGGATTTTGTCGACACTCTGTGATGGCTAGCTTCCTAGCCACTTTTTTATGGTAAAAATCTTTTTTTAATAGAAGGGGAGGGGAGCATACATTCATTTTTTTTGCCAAACCACTTATAGCGGTTTTTGGCAATGAAAGAATAGACCATATCTCTGACAGGCTTCGGCACGGCGAAAAACAGGACGAAGAGCCGCCATGGGCCCCGCAGATGCCTGAAAACCTTAATGGCTGCAGTTGACTTTGTGTACACTTGGCCATCTTCAATAAAGACAAAGCTGTCAAACCGATCAGTCGGAAGCCCGCTTTTTTTCAGCAGGCTTTGTCCTGTTTCCGACTGCAGCGATGTGAAAGAAATCAATCCGTCCGGATCGCGTTTGATGATAAATTGCACGGCGCCATTGCATAAATTGCAGACGCCGTCAAACAGCAAAACGCGATTTGGAATTTGTTCTGAAGTCACCCGAGATCCCCTCCGATCCTTTAATAAGCAGCTTGCAGCGTTCCTTTCCAGATGGAAAGCTGAGGGCTGATGCTGTGAAGATATTCAACGCTGGTCGGTGTATCCTTTCCGACCCAAACCCCCATTGTATACGTATCTGTCAGGCCGACAAACCACATATCGTGATAATCATTTGATGTACCGGTTTTACCGCCGATGTAAGGCGCATTGAAATATGCTTTTTTCCCTGTTCCGCTTTTCACAACGGAAGACATCAGTTTTTTCAGCTGCATGTTCGTGCGTACGCTGAATATTTGAGTCGCTTTATCATTCCATTTATAAAGCGTTTTTCCTTTAAGGTCTGTCACCTTTGTAATCGCATGGCTCGGCGTATAGCTTCCGCTGTTGCCAAATGTCGTATAAGCCTTTGTCATCTCAAGAGGCGTCATGCCGTTTGTAAATCCGCCAAGCGCCGCCGGAAGAAGATAGTCGCTGTTGACAAGTTTGGCAAAATGATACGGCTCAATATAACTGAATGCCTTTTGGATGCCGACGCGGTCGAGCATTCTAATGGCCGGTGTATTATAAGAATTTTTAAACGCCGTATCAAGCGTCACTGTGCCGTACGTGCGGTTATTGTAGTTTTGCGGACAGTAATCTTTGCTGCAAAACTTGCTGGCATCAATGGTGCTGCTTGCTGTCGCTCCGGTCTGTTCAATATAAGGTCCGTAATCAAGAAGCGGCTTAATGGATGAACCCGGCTGTCTGTATGCCTGGTAGGCACGGTTAAAATCATATTTTTGATAGTTTTTCCCGCCGGACAGAGCAATGATTTGATGCGTCTGGTGATTAATCACAGCCGCTCCGCCCTGCACGCCCGCATACGGGAGCTTAGAATTCATTTGTGCCACAACTTGATTTTGCATGTACGGATTAAGTGCAGTATAAATTTTCACGCCGTCTTTCATCAGAGTGCTGACTCTTGCGGACAGCTCATTCTCGATTTTTTCTTTTTGTTTTCCTGACGCTTTCTGAAGGCGTTTATCAAAGCCTTCTGATTCAGACACCAGCTGAGTGAATTCATCGTTAACGTAGGAAACGTAGTCAGGATATTTGTCTTCTCTTTTTTCAACATCCAGTTTGATTTTTTGTTTGACGGCTTTTTTCAGCTCTTTGTCTGTAATGACCCCGGCATCTTTTAGCCCTTTAAGCAAACGTTCTTGACGGCTTTTCGTGTAGTCAAAATGCTTGAGAGGATCATATAATGTAGGGTTATTAGGTATAGCACAGATAAAAGCCATTTCTCCCACTGTGAGAGATTTCAACGGTTTGCTGAAATAGAATTGAGCCGCTGAACCGACGCCGTAAACACCATTGTTGAAATAAATAGTATTTAAGTAAGCTTCAAGAATTTCATTTTTCGTATACTTTTTCTCAAGCTGATAGGAATACGCGAGCTCTGTCAGCTTACGGCTGAAGGAGCGTTCGTGGCTCAAATACAAGTTTCTTGAAAGCTGCTGTGTGATGGTGCTGGCGCCCTGGTCAATTTTCTTGTCTTTTACGTTAGAAGCGGTTGCCCGCACCATTCCCATAAAGTCAAAGCCTTTATGCTCGTAAAAATGTTTGTCCTCAGATGTTAAGAAAATCTGTTTGACTTCCTCGGGAATCTTGTCAAATGGAACGAGCACGCGGTTTTCGTGGTCGCTGACGATTTCCGAGACAAGGGAGCCGTCCCTGTCATACATGTAGCTGTTCTGAACAAGGCTGATATCTTTCAGATTAATATTTTTATCAAGCACCTGATCCAGGGACTTCATTTGTTTGACTTCTTTTCCGGAAGCGATAACTGTAAATGCAAACAATGGGATTATGCAAAGGAGCAAAATCCATCCGATTATTTTTCGTAACATGGTCACTCTCTTTTCTCCTAAATTCTAGCCATATCGTACCATTCTTTTGAGATTACGAGAAGGTTAAATTTAGAAGATTCCTCAGTTTTTTATCGGAATCAGCTTGCTTTGGCATAGGAATCCTTCTGGAGTTTCGGCATGATCCAAAGCATACAGGCGCCGGCAAAAAAGAGAAACGCTGTGACATAAAAGGTGGCCGAAATCGTAAAATGGCTCGATATGATTCCGCCGAGAAGAGGCCCGAGCACGTTTCCTAAAAAGCGAAAGCTGACATTGTAGCCGAGAACTTCTCCTTGAATGCTGCCGGGAGCCTGAACGCGGATCGCTGCCGTGATGCATGGCAGCAAACCGCCCATCGCCATTCCGAACAAAAATCTGAAAACAAGGAGAACGCTGAGTGAGGACGCGAGCGCCTGCGGAATAAAAAAGAAAGAAGCGGCGAGCAAAAGTCCGATTAAAATGCGGCGGTGGCCGTAGCGGTCGCCAAGATCACCCCATTTTCTAGCCAGCAGCAAACTTCCGAGTCCCGTTGCTGAAAATGCCATGCCGGAGAAAAAGGCAAGATTGACAGGTCCGTGCAGCTCATTTACATATAAAGCGAGCAGGGGCTGGATACTGAAATTGCCTGTTTGAATCAGCATGGTTAACAGCATCATGACCCATAGCGCCGGCTGGTGAAAAATATAGGAGAGCACTTCTTTTCTCGAGTAAGACGTACGTTTGGCTGTTTTCTCTGCAAGAGGCTTTTCTTTGACACCAAATAACACGAGAAGAACAGACGAGAAAATCACAAAGGATGTGATAAAAAAGGTATACGTAAAGCCGAAACGATCAGCAAGCATGCCTCCCAAAAGCGGGCCGAACAAGCTTCCGGACACTTGCCCCATTTGCAGCGTGCCAAGTGTTTTGCCGGCTGAGCTCTTCGGAGTCTGTGCCGAAATCATCGCAAGAGATGTCGGGATGAATCCGGTTACAAGACCCATTGCCATACGCAGAAAAAACAATTGGTACACCGATGTAACAAAGCCCATGAAGAAAATGCTGAGGGCAATGCCCGTTCCGGTTGCCATAAGGATTTTCTTGTATCCGCGTTTGTCTCCGAACCGTCCCCAAAACGGGGATACCAAAAACGCCATGAGAAATGTAATGCCGAACACATAGCCGCTCCATCTTTGCACAAAGCCGTTTGAAAAAGAGCTGAGCGACTCAATGTATAAGGAGAGAAAAGGAACGATCATCGTTGTGCTAGCGGAGACAAAAAAGTTCGCCAGCCATACAATGACAAAGTTTTTCTTGCGGGTAGAAATAACATCACCTTCTTATTATTTCGGGTTCCTTACTAATTATAAAGAAACAATTCACAATTTAAAAGAAACAAAGCGGCTGGGAAAATTCATTATTTTTAGAAAATGAAGAAATGTCGAGAAGGGGAATTGATATACTATAAAGATAGCATTTTCTGATCGGAGGAAAGGCAGGTGTAAAAAGGTGACGACAAACAGCTTACTCATTATTGATTTCGAATTTACAATGCCCGACGGAAAGTACAGTCCGCAAAACTTCTTCCCGGAAATCATTGAAGCCGGAATTGTAAAGTCGATTGATGATGAAGTAGTTGAGACGTTTTCTAGCTATGTGAGACCGAAAAAGTTCCCGAAGCTTACGAAACGCTGCAAGACATTTTTAAAAATCACCCAAAAACAGGTAGACGAAGGAATAAGATTCGAGGATCTCATCCGTAAACTAAACGAGCTTGATCCTGAGAAAAACAGCACAATTATTACGTGGGGAAACATGGATATGAAAGTGCTGAAGCAAAACTGTATGTTTAACCATATCCCATTCCCGTTTAAGGGAGAAATGAGAGATTTATCGCTTGAATACAAAAACTTTTTTGGAGACCGGACATTGACGGGTTTATGGAAAGCTGCTGAAGAGTATGGAGATTCCGGAACCGGCACCCATCATAAAGCGCTTGATGATGCTCTCACAGCATATAAACTTTTTAAGCTTGTTGAGCAGGATAAGCAATATCTCGAAAAGCCAAAACCGCCCACAATTGGCGAAAGAATCGATTTAACCGAACTGTTCAAGCGCGCGACGTAAAAAACCCAATCTTTTGTCAGACTGGGTTATGGCCGATTGAAATATTCTTTTTCTAAAGTGTCCAGATTATGTAGGGAGCGCTTTGCCCACTCCGAACCATCCTCATTCAATTTGGCTCTCAGCTGTGCTGTCGCCTCCCGCAGAGATTCGGTATAATCCGGCACTTCACCGTCATAAGGCTTCACCATATGGTGGGGGATATTGGTCTGTTCGCCATATGCGAGCGCTTTTCTCTCATGAAAAAACGGCACATCCGCCTGTTTTGGATGATGAAGGTCTCCTTGGGCGGGGTGGGTAAGAACAGCTTTCACTTTCACTAAATAATGCTGCGGCCTGCAAGCCGTAATTTCTCCTATGTATACACCTGTTTTGTAAAATCCTTTAACAATAGAGCCTGTCTCAAACGTGCTCATCTGTCATCACCTCGCATTTATTCTATTAAAGTTCCAAGCGATTTGCTAGTGAGGAAGATCAGCGGGAAGCTTAATTGTCACCGTAGTGCCTTTTTGAAAGCTGCTGTTAAATGAAATGGTCCCGTGATGATGTTCAATAATGGAAAAGGTTACGGTAAGGCCGAGTCCCGTTCCGTTCGTTTTTAAGGAATAATAAGGTTCGCCGAGTTTTTGCATTTGATGGTCTGTCATCCCGACCCCATTATCTGTGATGGTTATCATGATCGTATGGCCGTTTCTTTTGGCCGATATGCGGATCATCCCCTTCCCGTGAGGAACCGCTTCAATACTGTTTTTCATCAGGTTGATGACAGCTTGCTTTAGCTTTGTTGCGTCCCCGTATATCAAAAGGTCCGGTTCTGTTTCAGCCTCGACGGTTACTGACTTGTAATTGGCATACGACACCATAAGGTTGCTTGTCTCTTTAATAAGGGCAGATAAATCAAAAACCTCTTTTTCATATAATTGCTGTTTCGCCATATCGAGATAGTTTGTAATAATGCCTTGTGCCCGGTCAAGCTCTGACAGTACAAGCTGTTTGTAATCCGCACTCGACTTGTTTTGCAGGGTTTCGTCATTAAAAAGCAGCTGGACAAACCCGCGGACAACTGTCAAAGGATTCCTGACCTCATGAGCGACGCTCGCTGCCAGTTCGCTCACAATCGTCATTTTTTCAGAATGGATAAGCTGTGAGCGCAAGGCGATATTTTCGGCGATGCTTTCGATAATATAGATGCTTAATAGAAGAACACTGGAGCGGAAAAGCCCTGAGACTACCGCCTCGTAAACGAAAATTCCTGATTTTTGAAAATTTAAAATATTTAAGGCGGAAAGAATCCAGCTGGAGGCGAAAAATAGGAAAATCTCCAAGCAGCTGATCAATAATGACAGCAGCAGTTTTTTCGCTTTGGACATAAATGGCCATTTTTTCTGAAATAGGATTGGGATAATGATAAGAAAAGGCAGCAAAGTGAAAACAAATATTGCGGAAGGTTCGTAAAAAAGCAGTTCAAAACATAGGACAGATGCGGCGACTGTGAGTCCGGAAGCGGTGCTAATGTAAAATAAACAAATGATAACGGGAATCATCTGAAGGCCGTATTGTATGTAGTCCATTTCATGAATCGGGAAAAGAATGCATAAAACGGAGGCGCCGCAGGCGAAGAGCGTGACCAAACCGCTGTTTATTTTTGGCACAAGAATCGCAGGTTTTCCAAGCCAAAACACTTGGTAAAGAAGAATAGGAAACAAAATAAAGCAGATATGCAGGAGATAGTCTTTTAGAATTTCCATTCGTGTGAAATCCTTTCGTATAAAATATGAATCTATTATAACACTAAATATTAGAAGTAAAATATAAAATTCCTTTATTAAGAACGCCTTTACGAATGAAGACGTAAAGGCGTTTCAGAGCTATATTTATGATAATGCGGTTTTGATGCGGCGCAGGCCGTCCTGCAGGGTTGCGAGAGAACATCCCGCGTTTAGGCGCATGAATCCTTCTCCGCCAGGCCCGTATTTCGTCCCGGGCTCTAGGATGATCTTTCCTATTTTTAGCATTCTTTGCTGAAGGTCTGTGTCGGACAAGCCGTAAGCGCTAAAGTCGAGCCAGATCAGGTATGATGCATCCGGTTTCATCATTTTGACCTTCGGCATCTCGGAGCTCAAAAAGGCTTCCGCTTCGGTCATGTTTTTCTCAAGGTAAGAGATCAATTCATCAAGCCACGGCCCGCCTTTTGAGTATGCGGCTTCGATTGCAGTGACGGCAAACGCGTTTAATCCGCCTAAACCATTGCGCTGCAGGCTTGCAGAAAACTTGGCGCGCTTCAGGCGATCGGGAATCATGATTGCCGAAGCCTGCAATCCGGCGATATTGAATGTTTTGCTTGGCGCAACACATGTCACGGAAAGATCAGCGAAATCGTCAGAGAGCGAAGCGAACGGCGTGTGTTTGTGTCCGTACAGCATTAAATCGGAATGGATTTCATCGGATACAACTGTGACGCCATGCTTAAGACACAATTCGCCCAGCTTCAGCAAATCTTCACGGCTCCATGAACGACCAGAAGGGTTATGAGGATTGCATAAAATAAACAATGTAACGCTTGGGTCACTAAGCTTCGTTTCCAAATCGTCAAAATCCATTGCATATGAGCCGTCTTTTTCTAGCAAAGGATTATGTAAAATGTGCCGGCCGTTTTTCTCAACCATATGGTAAAAAGGCGTATAAACTGGAGGCTGTACAACGACTTGATCGCCAGGCTCCGTGAAAGCTTGTACCGCCATGCTCAAAGCCGTTACAATGCCCGGGCTGAATGTAATGCTTTCCGGATTCACCTTCCAGCCGTGCCTGTTTTGCATCCATGAGCACACCGCATCCTTCGTTTTTTGATCCGGAGCCGTATAACCGAAAATACCGTGTTCAAGGCGCTCTTTTAATGCTTCAGTTATCGCTTCCGGCGCGCGAAAATCCATATCCGCCACCCACATCGGGAGTGCGTCTGTCACGCCGAATAATTCGCCTGTTTTGTCCCATTTGACCGATTGGGTGCCAAGGCGTTCTTCTCGTTTATCAAAGTTCATTCTGTTACCTCCTCATGTATGTTTATTCTTCTAAGCTTCACTATGATAAGATAGAACTGCAAATTTTATTATAAGCGGTGATGAATATGGAAGAAAGTCAAGCGGTGGGGGAAATGATCAAGATCATTGCCAAATGGGACCCGTTTAAATATGGTGAAGAGTTTTACGAAACGGAGGCAGTTGATGTCGTGCAGGCGGTCTATGATGAAGACGACCCCGCCCTGCTGGCGAAACGCATTCAGCATATATTTGAAACTTCTTTTGAACAAACGCTGCCGATCGACAGCTGCCGGGAAGTGGCTGGCCAGCTTTTATACATTAAAAACAGCAGCTCCTGCACACTTTAAAAAACCGGTTCAGCACCGGTTTTTTTCTATTTGATAAAATCAGCAATGTGTTCGGAAACAAGCTCAGGCCGTTCTTCAGGCACCAGATGTCCGGTTTGGCTAAATGAGTATAGCACGGAATTAGGCAAATCCGCGTGCAGCCGTTTACCGATCTCCATTGGGACAATTCGATCCTCCTCACCCCAAATCAATAATGCAGGCTTGTTCATTCTCTTCAATTGTTCGGGTTCTAAATCTCCTTCTCTGTGGCGGATAAACCTTGTCATGGCTTTGAAAATCTGCTCGTCCTGAAACGGTCTGCCATAGCCGTCAATCATCTCCTCATCAATCAGCGATTTGTCATGCACAACATTTAATAAATTTTTCATCACGCCTTCTTTCGAGAGCCAGCGCTTGATATATAGATGAAAATACGGAATATGGGTCCCGAAAATGATCGTTGGATGTGAGCGTTTTAAATATCCTGAACTGCAAAGCAGCACAACCTTTGAAAAAAGCTCTGGTTTTTGGAGAGCAGCAGACAATGATATTTGTCCGCCCATAGAATGTCCGATAAGCACAGCTTGTTTCACTTGCAAGTGCTCCAAAATCCCAATGACAAGCTTTGCGAGGTTTTGATAGGTATAGATAAACGTTCTTGATTTTTCAGATTGGCCGAAAGGAGGCAAATCAAGCGCGATGATATCGTACTTGTCCCGAAGGAGAGGGATTACTTTTCTGAAGCTGAAAGCAGACGATAAAAAACCGTGTACGCAGACCAGCGTTTGCCTGCCAGGATTTTGATAATGTTCGTAGTATACATTGACTCCATCGACCGTAAACCGCCTTATTGATGAAACCGCCTCCATTCTGTGTCACTTCCTTTTTTTGATGTTTGTATTGTGCCCTGAAATTGTCAATTCTAGCGGAAGTTTCTCCTCGTTTTTTGTTAGCATTCGTCAAAAAACGTGATATAATGTCATGAGATTTCTTGACATTGCAAAGGTGTGAATCAAATGAAGTTGACAGAAAAAGAAACAGAAATATTAGAAATTTTAGACGAAAACAGCCGCGCCGATTTAGAAACCATTGCGAAGATGGCGGGCATCCCTGTAAATGAAGTAAAAACGATTATTGACAAACTGGAGAAAGAAAAGGTTATTATCGATTATTCCGCTATGATTGACTGGCGAAAAGTTGACGGACATGAGGGCGTTACGGCCATGATTGACGTCAAAGTAACGCCGAAGCGGGGAGTCGGTTTTGATGAAGTGGCGGAACGGATTTACCGATTCCAAGAGGTTGAATCAGTTTACCTGATGTCAGGCGTGTACGATTTGTCTGTCGTGATTCGCGGCAATTCGATGTCTGACGTAGCGCGTTTTGTTTCAGATAAACTGTCAACGCTTGATTCAGTTGTATCTACGACAACCCATTTTATCCTGAAAAAATACAAGCATGACGGCAAAGTGTTTGAAACAGGAGACGACGACAAAAGAATCGTGGTGTCCCCGTAAATGACTTCGTATTTATCAGACTATGTACAACAAATAAAACCATCAGGCATCCGCAAATTCTTTGATTTGGCGGCAACGATGGAAGGCGTCATTTCTTTAGGTGTCGGAGAGCCTGATTTTGTTACCGCGTGGAATGTACGTGAAGCAAGTATTCTCTCGCTTGAACAAGGATATACGTCATACACGGCCAATGCCGGTTTATACTCATTGCGAGAGGAAATCAGCCGTTATTTGAGCAACAGGTTTGACCTTAGCTACTCGCCAGATAATGAGCTGATTGTGACAGTAGGGGCAAGTCAGGCTTTGGATATTGCGATCCGTGCCCTTGTGAATCCAGGTGAGGAAGTCATCATACCTGAGCCATGTTTTGTGGCATACGATGCGCTTGTTTCTTTGGCAGGCGGTATCCCGGTTCATGTTCATACAACAGCAGACAAAGGGTTTAAAGCAACGGCCGCTGATTTTGAAGCGGCAGTCACTGAAAAAACAAAGGCCATTCTCATCTGCTCACCATCGAATCCGACAGGTTCGGTTTATTCGAAGGAAGAGCTGAATGCGATTGCTGAGTTTGCCAAAAAACATGATGTCATTGTCTTAGCCGACGAGATCTACGCGGAGCTGACATATGATGAGGAATTTACAAGTATAGCGGCATTACCGGGAATGAAGGAACGGACGGTCGTCATTTCAGGCTTTTCAAAAGCATTTGCGATGACGGGCTGGAGGCTTGGTTTTGCTGCAGCACCGTCCATGCTTCGGGATGCAATGCTTAAAATCCATCAATATGCGATGATGTGTGCGCCCGCAATGGCGCAGTTTGCCGCCCTTGAAGGACTGAAGAACGGCATGGAAGACGTAGAAAAAATGAAAAAAAGCTATCGAAGAAGACGGAATCTGTTTGTAGAATCTCTCAATGAAATCGGTCTCAGCTGTCATCACCCGGGCGGCGCTTTCTATGCTTTTCCATCCATTAAAAGCACGGGAATGAGCTCAGAACAGTTTGCAGAAGAGCTTCTGACGCAGGAAAAAGTGGCAGTTGTTCCGGGAAGCGTGTTTGGCCCGAGCGGTGAAGGATATATCCGCTGTTCATACGCAACCTCGATTGAACAGCTTCAAGAAGCGTTAGTCAGAATGAAACGCTTCCTCCACAAAACAACATAAAAAAAGATACGAACCTTTTGTTCGCATCCAATAAAAGGGGGGAATACTAGAAAGCCTTTGGTATTTTCAGTTTACCCCCTTTTTGCCGTGCACAAACCTGATTTTTTATAAAAAAAGATTTCTTTGCGAAAATAAGACATGTGTGATATAATTTTAAATTGCGTATAAACAGATATTTAATTTAACTTAGGAGTTGTTATGAATGGCAGCAAAATTTGAAGTGGGCAGTGTTTACACTGGTAAAGTTACAGGATTACAAGCGTATGGTGCGTTTGTTGCATTAGATGAAGAAACTCAAGGTTTAGTACACATTTCTGAAGTGACTCACGGTTTCGTAAAAGATATCAACGAGCACCTTTCAGTTGGCGACGAAGTACAAGTAAAGGTACTTGCTGTTGATGAAGAAAAAGGCAAAATCAGCCTTTCAATTCGTGCGACACAAGCTGCGCCTGAGAAAAAAGAAAGCAAACCAAGAAAACCTAAAGCTGCGCAAGTAAGCGAAGAAGCTTCTACACCACAAGGTTTCAACACATTAAAAGATAAGCTTGAAGAGTGGATCGAAATGTCCAACCGCAAAGACCTTATCAAAAAATAAGTATGAAAAAAGCACCGGACAGGAATGTTCGGTGCTTTTGCTTTCATGCAAAATCCTATTTCAGCGTATTGATATCCTATCGCATTTCAGGATTTGCTGCTTCTTCACGTGATCTTTCCTCGTTTGGCTTAAATAGCAGACCGAGGTTGATTAAGCCGGCGATTCCGACAAGTCCGTAAATGATTCGGGAAAGGGCTGACCCTTGGCCGCCGAAAATAGCCGCAACTAAGTCAAATTGGAAAAATCCGATCAGTCCCCAGTTAATAGCGCCAATGATGGTTAATACAAGACAAATTCTCTGAATGGTACTCATGTTTTGCAACCTCCTCCATGAATTATTAAAACAGTTATAGATTGTGACATATTGGAGAATCTATACATGCTTTCTCCATATGAGGGAAACTGGCCTGCCCTCGCTTATATCAGCTTCTTTCCCAGCATTTTGCAAGATAAAACCATCAGATATGCTGAGAGGCGAGAGCTGATTGCTTTACATGTGGTGAGGACATTCTGCATAATAAAAAATCTAAGGAGGAGATGTCATGCAAAACTTTACATACTGGAATCCGACCAAATTAATTTTCGGGCGCGGCGAAGTGGAAAGACTTCCGGAGGAACTCAAACCTTACGGGAAAAACATATTGCTTGTGTACGGAGGCGGCAGCATTAAACGCAGCGGCCTGTATGATCAAGTGATCGAACAGCTGAATAAAACCGGAGCGACCGTGCATGAACTAGCAGGTGTGGAACCGAATCCGCGTGTGTCGACTGTTAATAAGGGTGTTGCCATCTGTAAAGAACACAACATTGATTTCTTACTGGCTGTCGGAGGCGGAAGCGTCATCGACTGTACAAAAGCGATTGCCGCAGGAGCAAAGTATGATGGTGATGCGTGGGATATCGTCACGAAAAAACATCAGCCAAAAGATGCTTTGCCATTTGGAACGGTATTGACTCTCGCTGCGACTGGTTCTGAAATGAACTCAGGCTCTGTTATTACAAACTGGGAAACAAAAGAAAAATATGGCTGGGGAAGCCCGCTCGTATTCCCTAAATTCTCGATTCTTGATCCGGTGAATACATTCACTGTACCTAAAAACCACACGATCTACGGGATGGTTGACATGATGAGCCATGTATTCGAACAATACTTCCATCATGTATCAAACACACCGTATCAGGACCGCATGTGTGAATCACTTCTTCGTACAGTGATTGAAACAGCGCCTAAGCTGATCAATGACCTCGAAAATTACGAATTGCGTGAGACGATTCTGTACACAGGAACAATCGCATTAAACGGCATGCTTTCTATGGGTGCAAGAGGGGATTGGGCTACTCATAATATTGAACATGCAGTATCAGCCGTTTATGATATTCCGCATGCCGGGGGACTGGCAATTCTGTTCCCGAACTGGATGAGACACACATTGTCTGAAAACCCTGCCCGCATGAAACAGCTTGCAGTTCGTGTGTTTGGTGTTGAAGAAGCAGGTAAAACAGATGAAGAAATCGCACGTGAAGGTATCGATAAACTGTCTGCGTTCTGGACAAGCCTTGGCGCTCCGAACCGTCTTGCTGATTATGATATTAATGATGAGCAGCTTGACACAATCGCTGACAAGGCAATGGCTAACGGTACATTCGGCCAATTTAAATCACTCAACAAAGAAGATGTGCTGTCAATTCTGAAGGCATCTCTATAAAAAAAGGGGAAATAGCCGTTTGGCTGCTTCCCTTTTTCTTTTTGTCAAACTTATGTTACAATGGGAAATCTGTTTTTTAAGCCAGCATTATTGGAGGTTTTACTATGGAAAATTTCACTTATTATAATCCGACAAAGCTGATTTTTGGAAAAGGTCAGCTTGAACAGTTAAGAAAAGAATTAAAACGATACGGCAAGAATGTACTGCTTGTTTACGGGGGCGGCAGCATTAAACGCAACGGCCTTTATGATCAAGTCACAGGCATTTTAAAAGAAGAGGGCGCTGTTATTCATGAGCTGTCAGGTGTTGAGCCGAACCCACGACTTGCGACAGTGGAAAAAGGCATAGGCCTTTGCAGAGAACATGGCATTGATTTTCTGCTTGCTGTCGGCGGAGGCAGTGTCATTGACTGTACAAAAGCAATTGCAGCGGGCGTCAAATATGACGGCGACGCTTGGGATATTTTCAGCAAAAAAGTAACAGCGGAGGATGCGCTGCCATTTGGCACTGTTTTAACGCTTGCTGCAACAGGCTCTGAAATGAACCCTGATTCCGTGATTACAAACTGGGAAACAAACGAGAAATATGTGTGGGGCAGCAATGTGACTCATCCGCGTTTCTCAATTTTAGATCCTGAAAATACGTTCACGGTTCCTGAAAATCAAACAGTATACGGCATGGTTGACATGATGAGCCATGTATTCGAACAATACTTCCACAATGTTGAAAACACGCCGCTTCAGGATAGAATGTGTTTTGCTGTTTTGCAGACGGTCATCGAAACAGCTCCTAAGCTTCTTGAAGATCTGGAAAACTACGAGCTTCGTGAAACGATTTTGTATGCTGGTACAATCGCTTTAAACGGCACGCTCCAAATGGGCTACTTTGGTGACTGGGCTTCTCATACAATGGAACACGCCGTTTCAGCTGTGTATGATATTCCGCATGCGGGCGGTTTGGCAATACTGTTCCCGAACTGGATGAGATATACGCTTGATACAAACGTAGGCCGCTTCAAAAACCTCATGCTCAACATGTTTGACATTGATACGGAAGGCAAAACAGATAAAGAAATTGCGCTTGAAGGAATCGATAAACTGTCTGCTTTCTGGACAAGCCTTGGCGCGCCTTCCCGTCTTGCTGATTACAATATCGGAGAAGAAAAGCTTGAGCTGATTGCTGATATCGCAGCCAAGGAAATGGAACACGGCGGCTTCGGCAACTTCCAAAAACTGAACAAAGATGACGTGCTTGCCATCCTTCGCGCGTCTCTATAACCCCAAAGGGCGGAATCCAGTCATTCCGCCTTTCTTCTTGACTTGATTTCACAGATAAGTTCATATAAAGTGAAAGATGAAAACATTATACCGTTATGGAGGGACAAGCAATGACGCATGTACGCTTTGACTACTCAAAAGCGTTGACTTTCTTCAACGAACATGAACTTACATACCTGCGGGACTTTGTAAAAACTGCACACCATAATATCCATGAAAAAACAGGCGCGGGCAGCGATTTTCTAGGCTGGGTGGACCTCCCTGAACATTATGATAAAGAAGAATTCGCGCGCATCAAAAAAAGCGCGGAAAAAATCAAATCTGACTCTGATGTATTGCTTGTTGTCGGCATCGGCGGTTCTTACCTTGGGGCGCGGGCAGCGATTGAAGCGCTGAATCACGCGTTTTATAACACTTTGCCAAAAGCAAAACGCGGCAATCCGCAAGTCATTTTTATCGGAAACAACATTAGTTCATCTTATATGAGAGACGTTATGGATCTTCTTGAAGATGTTGACTTCTCTATTAATGTCATTTCTAAATCAGGTACGACAACTGAACCTGCAATCGCTTTCCGTATTTTCCGCAAGCTTCTTGAAGAGAAATACGGTAAAGAAGAAGCGAAAGCGCGGATTTATGCAACAACTGATAAAGAGCGCGGCGCATTAAAAACGCTTTCTAACGAAGAAGGCTTCGAATCATTCGTTATCCCTGACGATGTCGGCGGCCGTTATTCAGTCTTAACAGCTGTAGGCCTCTTGCCGATTGCTGTCAGCGGCGTCAACATTGATGACATGATGAAAGGCGCCTTGGATGCGAGCAAAGATTTTGCAACATCTGAACTGGAAGATAACCCTGCATACCAATATGCGGTTGTTCGCAATGTCCTTTATAACAAGGGCAAAACGATCGAAATGCTCATCAACTACGAACCAGCGCTTCAATATTTTGCGGAATGGTGGAAGCAGCTGTTCGGAGAAAGTGAAGGGAAAGATGAGAAGGGCATTTATCCTTCTTCAGCCAACTATTCAACAGACCTTCATTCTTTAGGCCAGTATGTACAAGAAGGCCGCAGAGATTTATTCGAAACGGTGCTGAACGTAGAGAAACCTAAACATGAACTGACAATCGAGGAAGCGGATAACGATCTTGACGGCTTGAACTATTTAGCTGGTAAAACGGTTGATTTCGTTAACAAGAAAGCATTCCAAGGCACAATGCTTGCCCATACTGACGGAAATGTTCCGAACTTAATCGTTAACATTCCTGAGCTGAATGCATATACTTTTGGATACCTTGTATATTTCTTCGAAAAAGCCTGCGCGATGAGCGGTTACCTCCTTGGCGTCAATCCGTTTGACCAGCCTGGTGTAGAAGCGTACAAAGTCAATATGTTTGCATTGCTTGGCAAACCTGGCTTTGAAGAGAAAAAAGCAGAGCTTGAAAAACGTCTGGAAGATTAATGTGAGAAAGCTGACTGGCAATTGCCGGTCGGCTTTTTATAAAATCAGAAAGGTGCTGATGTTCATGAAACAAGTGGTTAAACATCTCATCATTGCCGGCTTTTCTGCAGCTCTTTTGAGTATCCTTATCTCCTTTAATGCAGTGTATACAGATTTTTCTTCAAGCTTTGGCGGCACGCTGTCACATTTTTTCATCCACGCCTTTCTTCTCACTGGTTTGCCGCTTGCGCTTTTTACCGATGCGGTACATCGGATTTTGCATTTAAAACGAACCCATACTCTTTTCACTAAATTAGGACTCTATGCAACGGTTGTTTATGTGTCTTGGGATTCAGCTGCAGGGCTTGCTGCGGCAATGGCTGTTTACTTCTTAATTGAATGCGCTTTCTTTTTTGTTGGACGCGCGAAAGAAACAACGATTTCCATGTAGGCGCCTCTGAATGAAGTCTTGTTCGGCAGGACAGGATAAGTGAAAAAAGGGGCATTTTGATGATACCGATACCTTCAGCGATAGATGGGCAGTCTTTTCTGCTTCAAGAACTGGAACAAGTGATGAAGCCGCTCGGTTATGTGATAAACGGCGGCTGGGAATACGATCATGGCTACTTTGATTATAAAATTGATGATAGAGACGGCTATTTATTTTTGAGAATTCCTGTCAATGCGGTACAGGGCAGTCTCGATGAACGCGGGGCGGCCGTCCGGATCGGAACGCCGTTTATGCTGAGACAGGTGTTTCAGACGGATGTTGATGATCAAGCCGAGGGAGGGCCTTTCCAATCACTGTTTAATCAATTTTCCGAACCGGAAAGGCGGGACGCGGAAATTGATCCGGCATTTTTGGATATCGGCGCCTCTCTCGTAAAAGAATTGGAGGATGTTCTGCTGCATTAGATGGCAAGGAATTGGTCTGTTTCGAGTACCGTGTATGTAAGAGGAGGGGAAATCATCGGCCCCTCCTCTTTTTGTACACCTATAATTGTTTTGTTGTGATCCAGGAAATAGAGAACGCAGGTTTTGTAAGCCGCTCCCTTTAGTTCGTCAGGAATAGCAAGAAGCTCTACATGCTGGTCAAGCGGCAGCTTAATACCGTTCTGCTGTTTCGGCGGCCGTAATTTGACTTGGTAATGCTGCAGCATCGCCCGGCTGATAAACTCTGATGTTCCGATGATTTGGTTTGCGCCTGCCCGCTCCGCATTGGTGACAAAACGGTCAGTCAAAATCTCGACGATGCAGTAAGCAAGGGGATTAAGCCCTTTAACAGATAAAAGAGTCAGCACTGACAGCATATCAGCATCAGTTTCACTTTTATACTGATCGGCAGTAATCATCACTGATTCCGCTTCAGTAATATTGGCCCGTTTCAGTGTCCCATCATCGGCAGCGTGCCCGCGTATGAAATGGACGTTTTCGATCAGCGGGCCTTCTGTTAAAGATTCATCGATTAGCACGACTGTTTTGGAAGGGGCCGCAAGCTGAAGGTCCTTCAAAAGCCGGTTTGTTTTTTCATTCCACCCGATCAGAATGATGTGGCCCCGGCCTTTGTAAGCAACTTTTCCTTCGATATAGCGGTGCTGTCTGCTGAATGCGGCCGCTGATAACGTTGCGAAATATGCAGTGACAAAGCTTGCGCCGCTCAAAATCAGCAGAATTCCAGCTGCCTGACCCAGCGGCGTGTGCGGCACATAGTCTCCATAACCGACTGTCGAAACCGTAACGACAGCCCACCAAATGCCTTCAAATACCGAAGTAAACTGCTTCGGCTCAAGTATATAAATGATTTGGCCGAACAAAAGAATCAGACATAAAATAATAACCCCGATTCGGATAAATAACGGCCATCTAAGCCATGAAATAAATATCCGATTTGATTTCATTCTTTTTCTCCTTCTTCAGATACTGAAATGGATAAAATTTGTTTAATGATTGTATTTAATTTCTCATTTAGCTTTTCCTGGCCGTACATATCTCGGGCCTGCTTCATTAACTCGGCTGTATCATCATCAAGCTGAATAAGCGGCTCATCAATTTCTGATTCATTATAAAGCTGAATAAACGCGTCCAATCCTTCGTTCATCCGGTCGATTGCTGTGCTCAGCTGTTCCTTTTCCTCACTCGTCACTTTCATAGCTTCCATCACACCCGTGCTTTTTTCTAACAGTATGTCCCACTTCCGATGATGTTTTTCAAAAAATGAACAAAACATATAAAAACGGATTTCTCCATAAACTAAAACAAAAAGGATGAAAAAGATGACGATCTTTCAAAGAACGATCGTGGTTTTGATCGGTACGCAGCTGGCGGCATCCGCGGTGATTTTGTTTATTTTCGATTTAAACTCATATAATCACTTTTCCGGCAGCTTCTCATGGTTTCATTTTTTGAAAGAACTGGCCGGCAGTTTCGCCTTGTATTTGTTTTCAGCAGGTCTGTTCTTTTTGCTGATTGGATTGTGTGCTCCGAGCCGGAAGAAAAAGCGCATTTCTGTACACGGGAAAGAAAACTCATTAAAATAATCGTAATAGAGAAATGATCATGGAAAAAGGATGATGAAAAATGCTGTTTATATTTTTAACAATAGCCGCATTGGGATTGTCGTTTTGGGCACAATTTAAAGTGAAGAGCAACTTTGAAAAATATTCAAAAGTGGAAGCCTCAAGCGGACGTACAGGGGCAGAAACAGCAAGACGGATTTTAGATATAAACGGTCTTTACGACGTGCCGGTCGAACCGGTAAGAGGCACTTTAACAGACCATTACGACCCGACAAGACGGGTGGTGCGTTTATCTGAGCCGGTCTATTACGGCCGCTCAATTTCCGCCATATCCGTAGCTTCCCATGAAGTCGGACATGCCTTGCAGCATCAGGAGTCATATGGTGCGCTTGTGATAAGACATAAAATCTTCCCAGTCGTGAATTTTGCATCCGGTGTAGCCCCTTTGCTTTTCTTAGGAGGCATGCTTCTCGGAAGCTTGAATTTGATCGGGCTTGGCATCATATTATTTTCAGCGGCTGTCTTTTTCCAGCTGATTACATTGCCTGTCGAATTCAATGCAAGCTCACGCGCGAAGCAGATTATTGTGTCAGAAGGATTCATCCGAAACAATGAAGAAAATGGGGTAAATAAAGTGCTGAGCGCTGCTGCCTTAACGTATGTGGCCGCCGCCCTGGTTTCCCTGTTTGAACTTCTTCGTTTTGTGATGATCTTCTTAAACGGTCGTGATGAGAATTAACGTTAAGGAGGTGGCCCCTTACCATTTATGGTAAGGGCTTTTTTTGCTTATTTTACAATTGATCGCCATTTTTGTTTTGATTGGCGTTACGGCTGTTTTCGTTGCAGCGGAATTTGCGATCGTCAAAATCAGAGGTTCAAAAATCAATCAGCTCATCGAAAGCGGTGACAGCCGGGCGCTGGCCGCACATAAAATCATCTCCAATCTTGACGAGTATTTATCAGCCTGCCAGCTCGGGATTACGATTACAGCACTCGGCCTTGGATGGTTAGGTGAACCTACATTTGAACGTTTTCTTCATCCCTTATTTACAATGACAGGCATGCCGGAACCGTTTAATCACATTGTCACATTTGTAGTTGCATTTATTATCGTCACTTTTTTGCATGTGGTGATGGGGGAGCTTGCCCCGAAAACGGTTTCTATTCAAAAAGCTGAAGCTGTAAGCTTATGGATTGCAAAGCCGCTCATCTGGTTTTATAAAATCACGTACCCGTTTATTAAGGCATTAAACGGCTCTGCAAGCTTTCTTGTGAAATTGTTTGGCTTTCATTCAGTAAAGGAGCATGAGGTTGTCATCAGCGAAGAGGAACTAAGGCTGATTCTTTCAGAAAGCTATGAAAAGGGAGAAATCAATCAGTCTGAATTCCGCTATGTAAATAAAATTTTTGAATTCGACAACCGGGTAGCGAGAGAGATTATGATTCCGCGGACGGAAATTGCCGTCATCTCTCTTGAGCAGTCGCTTGAAGAGGCGATTCATCACATCATTAATGAACGATATACACGCTACCCTGTCATCAAAGATGACAAGGATCATATTTTAGGGATCATCAACAGCAAAGATATGTTTAAAGCTTATTTTCTCGGCCAGCCGATAAAGCTGGAGCAAATCATGAGGCCCGTTATCAGGGTCATTGAAAGCATTCCTGTTCAGCAGCTGTTAATCCGCATGCAGAAGGAGCGGATTCACATGGCGATTCTCGTGGATGAATATGGGGGAACGGCGGGGCTTGTCACTGTCGAGGATATTATCGAGGAAATCGTCGGGGAAATTCGCGATGAGTATGATCAGGATGAAACACCGCACATCCTGAAAAAGGGCGAACACCATTATGTGATGGATGGAAAGGCGTTAATAGACGAAGTAAATGACCTGCTCGACATTGCGATTGAAAATGAAGAGATTGATACGATTGCAGGCTGGCTCTTAACGCAAAAAATGGAGCTGAAAGCAGGAGACGTCATACACGCGGAAGGCTGTGAATTTACAATCCTCGACGCCGAAGATCATCACATCCGTTTTGTCGAAATAAAAAAAACCGATTTTTGATAAAAAACAGCCGGGAACGAACGGCTGTTTTTTGTGTGATCAAGTCATTTCTTAAAAAGCAATGCTGTGAAGCCTTTTTTCTACATAGGATATATAAGACCGGTACACTGGGAAGGAGTGGCTGTATGAAAAAGGCTTGGTGGAAGGAAGCGGTTGTTTACCAAATTTATCCCCGCAGTTTTAAAGATTCAAATGGCGACGGAATCGGGGATATTCAAGGAATCAGATCTAAACTTTCTTACATAAAAGAGCTGGGCGCTGACGTCCTTTGGATTTGCCCCCTGTATGATTCACCGAATGCCGATAATGGCTATGATATTAGAGATTATCAAAACATATTAAGCGATTTTGGCACCATGACAGATTTTGACGAGCTTCTTGGTGACATTCATGATCTGGGCATGAAGCTGATTATGGATCTCGTTGTGAACCATACAAGCGACGAACATCCATGGTTCATAGAATCCCGTTCATCTATACACTCGGAAAAGCGCGACTGGTATATTTGGAAAGACGGCAAAAACGGAAAAGCACCGAACAATTGGGAAAGCATTTTCGGCGGGCCGGCTTGGGAGTATGATCAAAAGACAGGCCAGTACTATCTTCACCTTTTTGATAAAAAACAGCCTGATTTGAATTGGGAAAATGAAAAGGTGAGGAATGCCGTTTATAACATGATCAATTGGTGGCTTGATAAAGGAATTGACGGATTTCGGGTGGATGCCATTACGCATATTAAGAAAAAAGAAGGGCTTCCCGACATGCCGAATCCAAAGGGACTGGACTATGTTCCTTCCTTTCCTTATCATATGAATGCTGACGGCATTATGGATTTGTTAACAGAGCTGAAGGAAAACACATTTTCCCGCTATCCGATTATGACGGTCGGCGAGGCAAACGGCGTCTCTGTAAAGGAAGCTGCTGATTGGGCTGGAGAAAAAAACGGCATATTCAACATGATTTTTCAATTTGAGCATCTTGGCCTTTGGGATGTAGAGATTGATGAAAGCATTGATATCGCCTCATTTAAACGAATTTTAACTGACTGGCAGGACAGTCTTGAAGGAATTGGCTGGAATGCTTTGTTTATGGAGAATCACGACCAGCCCCGTTCAGTTTCTGTGTGGGGAGACGACGGAGTGTACCTGAAAGAAAGTGCAAAAGCGCTGGCTGCTGTTTACTTTCTTATGAAAGGCACGCCGTTTATTTATCAAGGACAGGAACTCGGAATGACGAACGTGGCATTTCCGTCTATTGAGGACTATGATGATGTCGCAATGAAACGCCTGTATGAAACAAAAACAGCGAAAGGCGCATCACACGAGGACGCGATGAAGGTTATCTGGAAAAAGGGAAGAGACAATTCACGAACGCCGATGCAATGGAACGCAGATCCATACGCCGGATTTTCTGAGGCCAAGCCGTGGATCGGAGTCAATGAGAATTACAAATGGCTGAATGCTGAGGCGCAAAAAAACGATAATACATCCGTTTACCATTTTTACAAAAGCTTGATCAAGCTGCGCCAAACATATGATGTTTTTATCAACGGGACATACGAGCTCATTTTACCGGAAGATCAGCAAATCTTTGCATATCTTCGAAAAAACGAGAGCCACACTGCACTGATTGCAGCCAATCTGACAAGAACACCGGTGTTATTCAAGCACTCTGGATTGCCATTGTCATCAGACGCCCTTGTCTTGTCAAATATTGAAACAGAGCCGCATAAGCATATGACATCAATACTCTTAAAGCCGTATGAGGCAAGAATATATCTATGGCGCTAAACTCCAGCCTTAGACTGGAGTTTTTTGTTTTATCAGGTTTATGAGAGCGGTTTAACAGGAAAAAAAGAACACAGAACGAATTAAGCAAATAGAGCGGACAAACGAAAGGAGAAACAAATGCTGAAAACACTGCAAATCAAGACTTCCAAACGAGATGAAATGATTGATATCACCCGTGAGGTGGATGCGTTTCTTCAAGAAACAGGTGTAACGAGCGGCGCAGCGCTGATTTACTGTCCGCATACGACGGCGGGCATTACAATTAATGAAAATGCCGACCCGGACGTCAAAAAAGATATGCTCAGAAGGTTTGATGAGGTATATCCGTGGGAACATGAGCTGGACCGCCATATGGAGGGCAATACAGCTGCACACATGAAGTCGAGTACGGTCGGCGCTTCACAGCATGTCATTGTGGAAAACGGCCGGCTCATTCTTGGAACGTGGCAGGGCATTTATTTCTGCGAATTTGATGGCCCTCGCACCCGGACATGTTATATCAAAATCATGGGGTAGCAGGTTGTTTTTTATGACGAAACATTTTCGCTGACATAAGCGCCGTAAGCCGGCGGGCTCGTCTCACGTAATGAAGGCGCGCTTGACATTCGAATATCTCAGTCCCGGCATCTCAAAAAGCAAATCCAGTTTTAGATTTAAAAAATTGAAGGGAGCAGACACGGATGCTTTACGGGCCTGCTGACGTGAAGACACTGTTTTGCGAATGTAACTTGATAAAACTGAGGTGACAGATATGAACATTCTTCAATACTCTTATAAAAAAAGAGGGAAAATTGAGTTTGTATTTGAAGGCTGGCCTCACTCAAAAGTTACAATGGCTCCAATCAAAGGCTACTATTTTGTCCGCTTTATCAAATGGAGCAGCCTAGATCCAATCGTGACAAGAAATGACCTTGAAAAAATGGAGTGGGCTGCGAACCAATATTTAGGCACAGCCCCTTTCTATCGAAAACGGAAGGCATTTGAAACCCCATCGTCCCGAAAATAGGCGATGGGGCTTTTTAGCGGACGATGCGGAAAAGAGACGGAACATCCAGTCTGGTCGCCTGAGACAGAAGATAGGCTGACTGTAAGGCTCCTCTTCTCCTAAATGAATTCAGCTTATCAATAATTTGCTGTCCGTTTAAGATTCCAAGACCATGGGCAAAATATTTATCCTCCCCCAGTAAAATCACATTTTCGCCTCTCCATTGGGCTTTTTGCGGATCAAATTCAGGATTCTTAAAATACAAACAATCACCAAGGAAAAAATGATGTCCTGTTTCTGTATATATCGGCAGTTTCTCATAATGCCAATCATATAAAATAATTCTGTCAAAGCTGGCATCGAATTTGTCTTCCCCGATTGTATCGATTAAGGCCAAGTAATAAATAACAACGATTGCGGTTGCGCATTCAAATGCGTAAAAAGGGCCGTTCTCTGCAATGTCCCGAATCGCTTTTGAAGGCGGCATTCTGTATTTCAGCTCCAAGGCGCCCTCTGGTGAAACCCTCCAATACGCTGTATTTCCGTATGTTTTCAAAAAAGTGGCAAACTTCGCCCCGCTTTTGTGCAGTGTCTTTGCCGCTGCGACAATATTCATCCGCAGTTTCAGCTCAAACATCAGTTCAGCAATTGAATGATAATCGAACTGAACAGGCGTCTCAATCATTTCTTTTAAGAGCGGATTCAGATTTTGATCAATCTGCCAATTTTCAATATCCTGGGGACGGAGCAATTGTCCTGATACAATAATCATGATTAGCCCCCCTTGTTTTTTATAAGATATGCAAAGGGCTTGGGCAATGAAAGCTAAAAAGACTGAAGACTGCCAAAAAGAACTTCTTCCATTTTTTATTTTAAAACTTTTTTAAGCAGCCGATATATACTGTATCAAACCTGAAGGAGCAAGTAGACATGAAGACTTTTATCAATTGGCTGAAGAAACCGTCTATTTCAAAGAAATTAATCGTCTCATTTATTGCGATTCTCATTATCCCTATTCTGATATTAGAATTTAGTTCTTACCGAAGCGCCAGCGGAAAGCTGGATGAGGAAATGATGGGGAATGCGAAAAACAGTGTCGATACATTTAATACAACCGTTACAAATGATCTGGGAGAAAAAGCGAAAGCAGTTACCTTTTTCAGTGAATCTCTTAAAAGATCCGCATTCAAAGGAAAATCGAATCAAGAAGAGATCAAAGCTAAATTTTCACAATACGTATCTATTAATCAAGGCGTAGCCAGAATTTATGGAGGCGCAGATAACGGCACTTACGTACAAGCGCCAAAAGAGACATTGCCGGACGGATACGACCCTAGACAACGCCCCTGGTACCAGGATGCGATGAAGGCCGGCGGTGAAATTGTCGTGACAGATCCTTACGTGGCTGCGAGTGACGGAAGCATGGTCATTACCATTGCACAAGAGCTGAAGGACGGATCAGGCGTTGTCGCCATGGATATTACCATTGATAAATTGTTAGAACAGATGAAACAAATCAAGGTCGGAAAAGAAGGCTATGCTTTCATTGCAACAAAAAACAAAACCTACGTCGCACACAAGAACCATAAGGCTGGAGAAAAGCTGTCAGGCGACTGGGTAGCCAAAATGTATGCGAATGACAGCGGTGAGCTCAAGTACACTCTGAATAACGAAGATAAAAAGCTGACCTATACTACAAATGAACTGACTGGTTGGAAAATAGCCGGCACTATGTATATGGATGAAATTAAGGATGCCTCAAAGTCTGTGCTGGTAACGGGCATGATCGTGCTGATTGCCTCCATTGTGGCAGGCGGGATTTTAATTCTGTTTATTGTTCGTTCGATTACAAAACCGTTAAAACGTCTTGTTCAATCATCGAAAACGATCAGCAGAGGGGATCTGACCGAAACGATCGAAATTCATTCAAAGGATGAGCTAGGGGAGCTAGGAGAAAGCTTCAACGAAATGGGACAATCCCTCCGCTCTCTAATCAGCGCAATTCAGGACTCGGTGAACAATGTGGCCGCATCTTCCGAACAGCTTACCGCATCTGCCGGACAGACGAGTAAAGCCACCGAGCATATTACGATGGCGATTGAGCAGTTCTCAAACGGAAACGAAGAGCAAAGCGAAAAGGTTGAATCCAGCTCTCATCAGTTGAACTTAATGAATGAAGGACTCCAGCAAGTCTCGCAAACATCGTCAGATATTACAAAGGCGTCTATCCAATCAACGGAAATCGCCGGAACAGGTGAAAAGTTTGTGCAGCAGACAGTCGGCCAAATGAACTCGATTAATCAATCTGTTCAGCAGGCTGAAGCTGTAGTCAAAGGCTTAGAAGGAAAATCAAAAGACATTACAAGCATTTTGAGAGTCATCAACGGCATCGCTGACCAAACAAATTTGCTTGCACTAAACGCGGCTATTGAAGCGGCGCGTGCCGGAGAGTCAGGCCGCGGTTTCTCTGTCGTAGCGGAGGAAGTGCGCAAGCTGGCTGTTCAATCAGCCGATTCAGCAAAAGAAATCGAAAAGCTGATCCAAGAAATCGTCGCAGAGATTGAAACCTCCCTTCACATGTTTAAAGAGGTTAATCAAGAAGTGCAATCCGGACTTGTTGTCACAGACAATACAAAAGAAAGCTTCAAGAGCATTTTCAGCATGACAAACGAAATCGCGGGCAAGCTGCAGACGATGAATTCCACCGTCGAGCAGCTGTCAGGCCGTTCACAGCACGTTTCAGCAGCAGTCAGCGGCATTGCAGACGTGTCGAAAGAAAGCTCGGCAAGCATCCAGGACATTGCCGCATCAGCTGAGGAACAGCTTGCTTCCATGGAGGAAATCAGTTCATCAGCAACCACTCTTGCGCAGATGGCAGAAGAGCTTCGCGATCTGACGAAACAATTTAAAATTGAGTAAAGCCGAAAAACAGCGCTGATGAAGGCGCTGTTTTTTTATGCAGAAAACATTAACAAAGTCCTAGTTTATTCGGTGAGTTTTGAACTATTTTTCATTTTTTCCTCTATTTTCAATGTAATTTAAAGGAAGATATGTCGATATAATTTGTAAATTATTGAAAGAAGGTTCAAAAGGAAATGAAAAAAACACTTACCACTATTCGCAGATCATCAATTGCAAGGAGACTTATCATTTCTTTCCTGCTGATCTTAATTGTCCCGATAACCGCCCTTTCGGTAAGCGCTTATCAATCAGCAGTTTCCTCACTTGATGTACAGATGACGCAAAGCGCCAAGGAAAATGTTCAAATATTAGATCACATTATTGATGATAAAATCAGAACGACTGAAAAGAGCCTCGCGTATTTTAGCGATTGGGCGACGGCAGATAAGTTTCAGGATAAAAAGAAAACAGAGCTGAAACAGGAATTTAAACAATTTATCCAAATGAATGATAATGTCGCTGCGGTATTTTCCAGCAGCAAAGACGGGGAATTCACACGTTATCCGTACGCTGACATGCCAAGTGACTTTAATGCTTTGGAAAGAGATTGGTACAAAGAAGCAATGGCCAATAAAGGCAAAACAATTGTCACTGAGCCTTATGAATCGATTTCATCAGGAAAAATGGTCGTCACCATCGCCCGTCAAACAGTGGATGGATCAGGCGTTGTCGCCATTGATATGAAAATTGATGACTTAGTCACTACCGCGAAAGGAATCAATATCGGAAAAGAAGGCTATGCTTTTATTTTGAACCAAAACAAGAAAGTCATCGCCTACTCCGGAGAAAAAGCGGGAACAGAGCTAAAAGGGGACTGGGTTGATAAGCTCTACAAGGATAAAAGCGGGGACTTTGAATATACGTACAAAGGCAAAAAGAAAAAAATGGCATTTGCAACAAGCGAAACAACAGGCTGGAAAATCAGCGGCACGATGTATGCAAACGAGATTCACGATGCTGCAAGCAGGGTTCTGATCATGGCTTCAATCGTTCTGGCGATTGCTATCGGAGCTGGAATGACGGCGATTTATTTTGTGATTCGATCCATCACAAAGCCATTGAGACGCATTGTCGCATCCGCTGAAAAAATTAGTGAAGGTGATCTAACCGAAACGATTGAAATCAATTCAAAAGATGAACTCGGCGTTCTGAGCGAGAGCTTCAATCATATGGCACACTCGCTTCGCTCGCTCATTCACGGAATCAAAGACTCAGTAGAACACGTTGCCTCATCGTCCGAAGAGCTGACTGCATCGGCAGACCAGACAAGCAAAGCCACTGAGCACATTACGATGGCTATCGAGCAATTTTCAAACGGGAGCGAAAGCCAAAGCGAGAAAATAGAAACGACAACTGAACAAATTAATGAAATGAATGACGGATTGGCAGAGCTGGCGCGGGCGGCCGCAGTGATTACAGAGACATCAGCAGATTCAACCGAAGTGTCAAGTAAAGGGGAGACACTCGTCCAGAAAACAGCCGGCCAAATGAACACAATTGACCATTCTGTAAAAGCAGCGGAACAAGTGGTGAAAGGGCTGGAGATCAAATCAAAGGATATCACAAATATTTTGCGTGTTATCAACGGTATTGCGGATCAAACCAATCTTTTGGCCTTAAATGCCGCTATTGAAGCTGCCAGAGCGGGTGAATATGGCCGGGGCTTCTCAGTCGTCGCTGAGGAAGTGAGAAAGCTCGCGGTACAGTCGGCTGACTCGGCAAAAGAAATTGAATCGCTGATCAGTGAAATAGTAAAAGAAGTCCACACATCATTGAACGTGCTTCAGTCCGTAAACAAAGAAGTTGAAACAGGGCTTGTCATGACGGACGAAACAAAGCAGAGCTTCAAACATATCTCGCAAATGACCAATCAGATTGCTTCCGAGCTGCAAAACATGAATGCGACGGTTGAGGAGCTGTCGGCGGGAGCACAAGAAATTTCCGCAGCTTCAAATGATATCACAGCCATTTCTAAGGCAAGCTCGGACGGTATCCAAGATATCGCCGCTTCAGCTGAGGAACAGCTGGCATCCATGGAGGAGATCAGCTCATCAGCACTGACGCTTGAAAGAATGTCTGAAGAACTCCGTGATCTGACAAAACGATTTAAGGTAGATGCAGATAAAGAATAGGTCTAAAAGACTATCTATTTATGGGAATTTAGTTACTTTTGTTGAATTTCTTCTTTTTTGCTGTATATATTTACCCATTTCCAGCCGATATGAAGGGTAGCATAAAAAAGGAGAAATGAATGATGAAAAAAATACTCCAACTCATAAAACAAAGATCAATTACACGGAAGCTTCTCGTTTCCTTTCTGTCGATCCTCATCATACCGGTTGTCATATTGGCGATCTTTGCGTATCAATCGGCTAGCAGCTCGCTCGACAGACAGATGATGGGGAGCGCATTAGAAAATGTACAGCAATTAAACGAAATCATTAACACCAGCATCGGCGAAAAAGAAAACAGCGCTGCTTACTTCAGCGAATGGCTGACAAAAGAGAGATATAAAGCAAAAAGCAATGCAAGCATTGAAGAGAAATTCTCACAATATATCAGCATTAATAAAGATGTAGAGTCCATTTATACTAGTGACGAAAACGGGCGATTTACCCGTTACCCGGATCTCCCGATGCCGAGCGGCTACAATCCGGTTGAACGCGACTGGTACAAAAAAGCGGTTGCGAATAAAGGAAAAGTCGTTGTGACAGATCCTTATAAAACCGCGTCTACAAATACGATGGTTGTGACAATCGCCCAGCAGACAAAAGATGGTTCAGGCGTTATCGCAATCAACATGACCATTGAAAATCTGTTGAAAACAACCAAAAAAGTCAACATCGGCACACAAGGCTATGCATTTATCATGACGAAGGACAAAAAAGTTGTCGCTCATCCAAATGAAAAATCAGGAACTGAATTAAAAGGCGACTGGCTTGATAAGATGCTGAATGCTGATAAAGGCGATTTTCAATACACCATGGACGGCGATAAGAAAAAAATGGCCTTTGATACAAACAAGTTAACGGGATGGAAGATCGGCGGCACCATGTATTTAGACGAAATCCACGAGGCGGCCCAGCCTGTTCTTCACCTTGCTTTAATTGTCTTGGCCGCAGCTATTATCATAGGAATTATCGTCATGACTTTGATCATTCGGTCGATTACAACACCGCTGAAACAGCTTGTCGGTTCCTCTAAGCGGATCAGCGAGGGAGATTTGACAGAAACCATTGATATTCGTTCAAAAGATGAATTGGGCGAGCTCGGCAAAAGCTTTAACAATATGGCGTCGTCACTTCGTTCTCTCATACACGCCATCCAGGATTCGGTAGACAATGTTGCTGCTTCCTCTGAGGAGCTGACCGCATCAGCTGCGCAAACGAGCAAGGCAACAGAGCATATTAAATTGGCGATTGAACAATTTTCTAACGGCAATGAAAAACAAAACGAAAATATTGAAACGGCAGCAGAGCATATTTATCAAATGAATGACGGGTTGACGAATATGGCTCAAGCTTCTGAAGTCATCACAGATTCATCTGTTCAATCGACAGAAATTGCAAGTGAAGGCGGCAAGCTTGTTCACCAAACCGTCGGCCAAATGAACGTCATTGACAAGTCCGTTAAAGAAGCGGAGCAAGTTGTACGCGGATTGGAAACGAAATCGAAAGACATTACAAACATTTTGCGTGTGATTAACGGCATCGCAGACCAGACAAACCTGCTTGCTTTAAATGCGGCAATTGAAGCAGCCCGTGCAGGCGAGTACGGCCGAGGCTTCTCTGTTGTAGCGGAAGAAGTAAGAAAACTGGCAGTACAGTCAGCAGATTCAGCAAAAGAGATTGAAGGATTAATCATCGAAATTGTGAAGGAAATTAATACATCTCTCGGCATGTTCCAGTCTGTCAATCAAGAGGTGCAGACAGGACTTGATATCACAGATAAAACAGAAATGAGCTTTAAGCGCATTTCTGAAATGACGAACCAAATCGCCGGCGAACTGCAAAATATGAGTGCGACGGTTCAGCAGCTTTCTGCCAGCTCCGAGGAAGTATCGGGAGCGTCTGAGCATATTGCATCGATTTCCAAAGAAAGCTCAGCACATATTCAAGATATCGCTGCGTCAGCTGAAGAGCAGCTTGCTTCCATGGAAGAAATCAGCTCGTCTGCAGAAACCCTTTCGTCTATGGCGGAAGAGCTTCGCGATATGACTAACCGATTCAAAATCGAATAATAAGCCTTAACACCCAAGCATGTTGCGCTTGGGTGTTTTTTTTAGTTTTTTTATTAAACCTTTTATCCTAGTTGACGATATTAGATTTAGCTTAAAGGAGGAGTCAACAGGAATGGGAAAATTCATACAATGGATCAAACAGCCATCGATCAGCAAACCGCTAATCGCTGCGTTTCTGGCAGTGCTTATTTTGCCGGTTGGGGTTCTAGCATATTTCAGTTATCAATCAGCTTGGAACGCACTGGACAGGGAACTAACCAATAGTGCAGTGGGAAACGTTGAAGAACTCAATAGCACCCTGCAAAACAAATTGAATAATAAAGTGAAAGCAATAGATTATTATAGTGAGACAATCGATAAAGACCTATTGCTAGGCAAAAACAAAACCTTACTGAAAGAGAAATTTAAGCAGTACACGACACTTAACGACGATGTAGGCGCGATCTATGCTGCTTCAGGAGATAAGAAGCTTTACAAATATCCGGACAGCGGTGTTCCGAAAGGCTTCGATCCGACAGGACGTGACTGGTACAAACAGGCCGTTGCGGAAAAAGGACAGGCTGTTTTCTCAGAACCGTATACTGATGAAGCAACAGGGAATACCGTTGTCACAATTTCAAAACAATTACAAGACGGGTCAGGGGTTATAGCGCTTGATTTAAACCTGGATGAGGTGCTTACTGCATCACAGAGAATCAAAATCGGTAAAGAAGGCTATGCATTTATTACGACAGGCAACAAAAAATATATCGCCCATCCGACGATTAAGCCTGGGACAACCGGCTCCGGCGATTGGACAAACCAAGTATATTCCAAAAATGACGGCTCCTTTGAATATACATTCGAAGGCAAAGAAAAGAAAATGGCCTTTACGACAAATAAATTAACTGGCTGGAAAATCGCGGGCACTTATTTTGTCAGTGAATTGCAAGATGCTTCAAGCCCGGTACTGAACACTGCGGTTATCATTCTATGCGTGTCTATTGTAATCGGCGGCATACTCATACTCTATATTATTCGTGCCATCACCAAGCCATTAAGAAAACTTGTCATAACGTCTGCAAAAATCAGCAGCGGTGATCTCACAGAAGTCATTGATATTCACTCGAAAAACGAGTTTGGCCAGCTTGGCGAGAGCTTTAATGAAATGTCTGCATCATTGCGTTCTGTAATCGGCGTTATTCAAACGTCTGTCGAAAACGTCGCCTCATCTTCTGAGGAACTGACGGCAAGCGCGGCCCAAACGAGTAAGGCAACTGAACATATTACACTCGCCATCGAACAGTTCTCAGATGGCAACGAGGCGCAAAGCGAGAAACTGGAAACAAGTTCAAACCACCTTTCTCAAATGAATCACGGGATTTCAAAAGTGGCACAAGCCTCTTCAACCATTACGAAATCATCGATTCAGTCCTCTGAGGCAGCGGGCAGCGGCGAGAAACTGGTGGAACACACAGTCGGCCAAATGAAAACAATCGACCAATCCGTTCAACAAGCGGAAGCGGTTGTGAAGGGCCTTGAAACAAAATCGCAAGACATCAACAGCATCTTGAATGTGATTAATGGCATCGCTGATCAAACCAACCTGCTGGCATTAAATGCTGCGATTGAGGCGGCAAGAGCGGGAGAATACGGAAGAGGCTTCTCAGTAGTTGCGGAAGAGGTCAGAAAACTTGCCGTGCAATCAGCAGACTCCGCCAAGGAAATTGAAGGATTAATCCAAGAGATTGTCAGAGAAATCAGCACTTCCCTTTCGATGTTCCAATCTGTGAATCATGAAGTGAAGGAAGGCTTGCAGATTACTGACAAAACAGCGGAAAGCTTTAAACAGATCTATGAAATGACAACCCAAATTTCCGGCGAATTGCAAAACTTGAACGCGACGGTTGAACAACTATCAGCCGGATCACATGAAGTGTCAAGTGCTGTTGAAGACATTTCTGCAGTGGCGAAAGAAAGCTCAGCAGGCATTCAGGATATCGCAGCTTCGGCGGAAGAACAGCTTGCGTCCATGGAAGAAATCAGCTCTTCAGCGGAAACGTTGGCAAACATGGCGGAAGAACTTCAGGACATTACGAAAAAATTTAAAATTGAATCATAATGAAACGAGAAAGCGGCATATTCTGCTGCTTTCTTTTTTTTTAATGAAAACAAAAATAAACAAAAATAATTCAAAAACAAACGAAGATAATATATAATGAAAACGGATACAAATAAAAGGGTATGGAGGAATATCAAATATGGTGAAGCATATATGGGATTCAGACCGAGCTGCAAAGCTGCCTAAAGGTGTAGAGGAACTGGTGTACAGGTCCAATTTGATCGGGTCAGACCGCACTGTTTGCAACTGGGGCGGGGGGAATACATCTATGAAAACAATGGAAAAGGATTTTAGAGGCCGTGAAATAGAAGTCATGTGGGTAAAAGGAAGCGGTTCAGATTTGGCAACAATGAAAGCGCATAACTTTACCGGTTTGAAATTAGATGATATCCGCCCGCTGATTGAAAGGGACAAAATGTCAGATGAAGAAATGGTAGATTACCTGTCTCATTGTATGATTGACAGCAAACATCCCCGCCCTTCAATTGAAACACTATTACACGCTTTTCTGCCATACAAGCATGTTGACCATACCCATCCAGATGCGATTATCAGCATATGCTGCGCAGATAATGGAAAACAGGTCGCTGAAGACATTTACGGAAACCGGTTTGTATGGGTGCCATACGTCCGCCCTGGATTTGCTTTGTCTAAAATAATCGCTGAAGGCGTAGCGAACAACCCTCACGCCGAGCTTGTGTTAATGGAGAAACATGGCTTAGTCACTTGGGGAGAGACGACTGAAACATGTTATCAAAAAACGATATCCATCATTCAAGAAGCCGAGCAGTATATTAACGACCGTATCAATCAGCATGAGGTATTCGGAGGCAAAAGATATCAGCCGCTGCCGGAAGATCGCAGAAAACAAATATTGGCTGAGATCATGCCTGTGATCAGAGGAACTGTAAGTGAAGAAAAGAAACAGATCCTTTCCTATGATGATCATGACGACGTCTTGGAATTTGTAAACAGTGTTCAAGCGCCAGCACTTTCGCAAATCGGTGCGGCATGCCCGGATCACCTTGTTCACACAAAAAGGGTTCCGCTGTACATTGATTGGAATCCGGAAACTCAAGATGTTCACAAGCTTGCGGATCTGATCAAGTCAGGAGTCGAGCGCTTTACGTCAGAGTATCAGGCTTACTTTACACGCAATCAGCAGGATGGGGATCAAATCTTTGAATCCGCTCCGCGGGTGATATTGATTCCTGGAATCGGAACGGTGAATACAGGAAAAAGCTATACCATGTCTAAAGTAAGCGGGGCCTTATATCGGAGGGCCATCGCCGTTATGAAAGGAGCAACAGCTCTGGGGCAATTTGTTTCTTTAAATGAAAATGAATCCTACCATGTCGAATATTGGCCGCTCGAACTATATAAACTTACGCTTGCCCCGCCGGAAGCAGAATTTTCCCGTAAAGTAGCGCTGATAACCGGAGGGGCTGGCGGAATCGGCAGTGCAGCATGCCGCCGATTTGCAGCTGAGGGAGGGCACGTAATCGCAGCTGATCTGAATATAGAAGGTGCACAGAAAATTGCCGGGGAAATAAACGATGCGTACGGAGAAGGGCGTGCAATGGCTATCAAAATGGATGTGACAAAGGAAAAAGACGTACAGTCAGCTTTTGAACAAGCGGCACTAGCTTACGGCGGCATTGATATCGTCATCAATAATGCCGGGCTGGCCACATCAAGCCCATTTGACGAAACAAGTCTAAAAGAATGGAATCTTAATATGAATGTTTTAGGAACAGGCTATTTCCTTGTAGCCCGTGAAGCGTTTAAACAGATGAAACAGCAAAATAGAGGCGGAAGCATGGTATTTGTCGGATCGAAAAATTCGGTTTATGCGGGGAAAAACGCCTCTGCCTACAGCTCGGTTAAGGCGCTTGAAACCCATTTAGCAAGATGCATTGCTGCAGAAGGCGGAGAATTCGGCATTAGGGTCAACTCCGTTTTGCCGGACGCGGTTCTTCAAGGATCGGCAATCTGGGGTTCAAGCTGGCGCGAGGAACGAGCCGCGGCGTACGGGATTGAACCGGATCAGCTGGAAGAACATTACCGGAAACGGACTGCATTGCTCGTCAATATTTACCCGGAGGATATTGCCGAAGCCATTGCATTTTTCGCTTCTTCTAAAGCCGAAAAAACAACGGGCTGCATGATTACGGTAGACGGCGGCGTCCCTGTTGCTTTTACGCGTTAGAAATATGCTATGATAAAAAATATAAGATGGACTACGATATGAGGAAGGGCGTTACTGATGCTAGTAGCAGAACGGCAGCAAAAAATAGTGGAAATAGTGAATGCGCGTTCAAGCATCCGCGTTGCCGAATTAAGTGACATATTTTCAGTTACAGAGGAAACCATTCGGCGTGATCTTGAAAAGCTTGAAAAAGAACATAAACTGAGCCGGAGTCATGGAGGAGCGGTCAGTATTCAGCAGAAGGAATCAGAAATTCATTTTTCTGAACGGGAAATCACAAATGTCATCGAAAAAAAAGCCATTGCTCACGAAGCGGCCAAATATGTAAAAAGCGGAGACCGAATTATTCTCGATGCAAGCACAACCGCCTGGTACATGGCGAAAATACTCCCTGACATTGAGCTCACCGTGATTACAAATTCAATGAAAGCAGCCATTGAATTCAGCAATAAAAAAAACATATCAGTCATTTCAACAGGCGGCATTTTGCTGGAAAAATCATTATCATTTGCCGGCCCGTTAGCAGAACGTTCACTTGAGACCTATCATGTCAATAAAACCTTTCTGTCATGTAAGGGATTTGATGTAAACAACGGGATGAGTGACTCAAATGAGTGGCAGGCGCTGCTCAAAAAACGGATGATTGAAAGGTCGGACCAGACCATTTTGATGGCCGATTCAAGCAAATGGGGGAACCGCGAGTTTTCACATATCGCCTCGCTGCAAGATGTCAGCCGCGTTATTACAGATTCTGGACTTGATCCAGCATCGGTAAAAGCTCTTGAGGACAAAAAGGTGAAAGTGACAGCTGTTCCTCTTCCGAAGAGAGGGTGAAAGAATGATTTATACTGCCATTGATATAGGCGCATCAAGCGGGAGAATCATGGTAGGTGAACTAAAGGAAGGGAAGCTTGACATACAAGAGATTCACAGATTTGCTAACGGTTTTAGTCAAAGAGACGGGCATTGCTTTTGGAATATTGATCATCTGCTAAAACAAATCCTGCAAGGACTGCAAAAAGTAAAAACGCTTGGATATGAACACTGCACCGTTGGCATCGATACATGGGCAGTTGATTACGTCTTGCTGGATGAAAAAGGAAATCGATTGCGCGAAGCAATATCCTATCGTGATAGAAGAACAGATCATACAATAGACAAACTGGAGCATACCCTCTCGAAGGCTAAAATTTATCAAAAAACAGGAATACAATTTCAGCCTTTCAACACGATCTATCAATTGTATGAAGAAGACCGTGAGCTGCTGAAAAAGACAGATAAAATTGTGATGGTTCCTGATTATTTAGGCTATTGTTTAACCGGAAAAGCTGTAACAGAAATCACGAATGCGTCCACAACACAGCTTTTAAACGTCTCAACGGGAAAGTTTGATCCTGAATTGCTTGAAGCCGTGTCTGTTTACGAACAGCAATTTGCCCCGTTGACTGAACCGGGGTATGAGCTCGGGAAGCTAAGAAATGACTGGTTCCCGGATTATGATCTCCCGGCGTGCAAGGTGATGACAGTCGCAACACATGATACGGCCTCGGCCGTCATCGCGGCGCCTGGTGTAAGTGATGGCTGGGCGTATATCAGCAGCGGAACATGGTCGTTAATCGGTGTTGAAAACAAAACACCGATAATAACTGATCTGGCTTTGAAAAACAACTATACAAATGAACGCGGCGCAAACAACACCATTCGCTTTCTCAAAAACATTATCGGCATGTGGGTGATACAAGAAGTAAGACAGCAGTTACAAGCAGATTACTCTTTCCAGCAGCTTGCAGAAGAAGCCGAAAAAACAGAACCATTCCAGCAATTTATAAACTTAAATGATAAACGCTTCCTCAATCCAGAAAACATGATAATGGAAATACAGCATTATTGCAGAGAAACCCGCCAAAAGATTCCCCGCGCTGCAGGCGAACTTGCCTGCTGCATCTACAGCAATTTAGCCATCATCTATGCGATAGCCATCAAAGAACTCGAAACGATCACAGAAAAAACGATCGATCAGTTTCATATCATCGGCGGCGGAGCCCGGAACGATTTCTTAAATCAATTAACGGCAGACATGAGCGGAAAAGCGGTATACGCAGGACCAGTAGAGGCAACCGCCATAGGAAATCTGCTGATGCAAATGATTGCTGCCAAAGAAGTCAAAGACATGAAAGAAGCCCGGCAAGTCGTCAGAAATTCCTTTCCGATCAAAGTGTTTACACCCAAAGACATTGACAGAAGCACGATCATTCAGTCATTTCAGCAAACTGTTTTGAAAGCGCTATCTAAATAATGAAGAGGTGACAAAGCTTGAAAAGAAAAGCCAGTATCATGTTTGTCCATCAAGACAAGTACGAAGAATACAAGCAGCGGCATGATGACATTTGGCCTGAGATGGCAGAAGCACTCAAAGCTCATGGAGCCCACCATTATTCCATTTTTCTAGATGAGGAAACAGGCCGGCTTTTTGCATATTTAGAAATAGAGGATGAAGGGAAATGGAGAAAGATGGCGGACACGGAAGTTTGCCGGAGATGGTGGAAAACGATGGCGCCCTTAATGAAAACAAATTCGGATTTCAGTCCTGTTTCGATAGATCTAAAGGAAGTTTTTTATTTGGATTAAAAAACTGAAATAAGGGAGAGAGCTGCATGACCATAAAAGCCAATTATGACAGTGCAAAACAGGCATATGAAAAATGGGGAATTGATGTTGAAGAGGCGCTTCGGCAATTAGAGCAAGTGCCCATTTCAATCCACTGCTGGCAGGGTGACGACATTGAAGGCTTTGAAGTAAATAAGAGCGAGCTTTCAGGCGGAATTGATGTGACCGGCAATTATCCCGGAAAAGCGCAAACGCCTGAAGAATTAAGAAGAGATTTGGAGAAGGCTCTTTCTCTCATTCCCGGAAAGCACCGTGTGAACCTGCATGCGATTTACGCAGAAACTAACGGGGAAGAGACAGCACGTGACGAATTGAAGCCGCAGCATTTTGAAAACTGGGTGAAATGGGCAAAAGATTTAGGGCTAGGTTTAGATTTCAATCCGACCTTGTTTTCGCATGAGAAAGCGGCTGATGGACTCACCCTTTCACACCCTGATCCGGATATCAGAGAATTTTGGATCAGGCATTGCATCGCGTGCCGCCGTATCGGAGAATACTTCGGGAAAGAATTAGGCACCCCTTGCTTGACGAATATTTGGATTCCCGACGGCTATAAGGATGTCCCGAGTGACAGGCTGACACCGCGTAGAAGATTAAAAGAATCACTGGATCAGATTTTCGCAGAAGAGATCAGTGAACAACACAATCTCGATTCAGTTGAAAGCAAGCTGTTCGGGCTTGGTTCTGAATCATATGTTGTCGGATCTCATGAATTTTATTTCGCCTATGCTCTGACGAATCATAAGCTTTGTTTACTTGATACAGGCCATTTTCATCCGACTGAGACGGTATCAAACAAGATCTCGTCCATGCTGCTATATACAGACAAGCTTGCTTTGCACGTATCTCGTCCAGTTCGCTGGGACAGCGACCATGTAGTGGTTTTGGATGATGAATTGAGAGAAATCGCTCTTGAAATTGTACGTAATCAGGCTCTTGAGAAGGTCGCTATCGGCCTGGATTTTTTCGATGCCAGCATTAACCGTGTAGCGGCTTGGACCATCGGAACGAGAAATATGATCAAAGCTTTATTGTATGCCTTGCTCCTCCCGACCGGCTATTTAAAACAATTGCAGGAAGAGGGCCGCTATACAGAAAGGCTGGCGCTGATGGAGGAATTCAAAACATATCCTTTCGGAGCCATCTGGGATTCCTACTGTGAACAAATGGGCGTGCCGGTAAAAGAGGCATGGCTGCATGACATCAAAGAGTATGAACAAGAGGTGCTTTTAAAAAGGAAGGCGTCTTCTCCGATTGCCTAATAAAAAATCCGCCGCGTCATTTGTACGCGGGCGGATTTTTTTAAGCATGATCAGCAGGGTACACAATCCCCATTTGCTTTCTTGCTTCTTCCATAATTTTTGCAGTGGTCAAAGACCGTTCAAATGTATTTTCTTCCGATTCCTGCTTATTCTCTTTTATGAGCGTGACAAATTCTTCTGCTTCGTAGAACATCGCCGGTTTAGGGTCAGGGATCGCAATGTTTTCAAGGCGGCCGTCGCGGTAGCGGATTTCAACACGTTCAGGCCGGTGAATCGTATCAATTACAATCGTTCCGTCTTCACCCTGGATTTCCGCCGGGGCATAGGAAGTAGAGATTTTAGAATGCATCAGAACAGCTTCGAACCCATCGTAAGACAGAATGACAGTTCCCTCTCCGTCCACTCCGGAAGACAAAGCATATCCGTTTGCTTTTACATCCTTTGGCTCGCCAAACAGCACAACAGCCGGATAAATACAATAGACGCCAATATCCATTAATGACCCATTGGAAAGCTCAGGCTGAAACGCATTCAAAACAGTTCCGTTTCTGAACGCGTCATACCGTGAGGAGTATTGACAGTAGCTTGCGGTAAATCTGCGGACAGTGCCGATTTTATGCAGGTGTTTTTTCAGCTCTTTGAAATTCGGCAGGAAAGTGGTCTTCATCGCTTCCATGAGGACAACGCCGTTTGCCTTAGCCGCTGAGATCATCTCTTCTGTTTCTCTTGTATTTGAAGCAAACGGCTTCTCACAAAGCACATGCTTGCCGTGGTTCATAAAGAGTACGGCTTGTTCCTTGTGAAGAGCGTTCGGGCTGGCTATGTATACGGCATCAAAACAATTGGTCTCCGCCATTTCCTGAAGGTCTGAGAAGGTATGCGCAGCATTGTGTTTAGCAGCAAACTCAGCAGCGCGTTCAGCCGATCTTGAATAAACAGCAGTCAGCTGAAAATCTTCTATATCCGCTGCTGACTCAAGAAAGCGGTCTGTAATCCAGTTGGTTCCTATTATTGCAAAACGTATCACTCGTATCGCTCCTTTTGCATGATATAGCTAAATTATAGCTTAAAAAGAACAAAATCACATGATAGATGTAACTAGAATGTGACAACAGAGAAAGCTTTTCCAGCAATTAACGGTTATTATTTTTCATTATAGGGACGATAGTGTACAATTTAACTAAACTATGTATGACGGAGGAACGATAGTGGAGACGTTGCAAACATGGAGCGGCAGATTCAAGCGATTCTTCTTGGACAATAAGTTTGTTTTATTTTTGCTTGTGCTGCTGCTGATTGGTTTAAATATTCTTGTATTTACAAAAACATCATTTATTTTCACCCCGATTATTGTTCTGCTCAAAACAATTTCACTTCCGATTATTTTGACAGGCATTGTTTTTTATCTGTTAAATCCAGTTGTCGATTTCCTGGAGAGAAGAAGAATAAGAAGAATCTATTCTATATTGCTGTTATATCTATTGATTATCGGGCTGATCACGATCACGATCGTGTCCATCATCCCCTTTTTAAAAGAACAAATTATGAGTTTGATTGACAATATCCCGAGATATGTCGACGTCGTAGAAGACCAAACGAAACAGCTGATTGGCAGCAACTTCGTCAATCAGGCCCAGCAAACGATGAACATTAATATATCTGATCTCGCGACAAAGGTTTCGGACCAGGCAGCGACAATCGTAAACAGCACCTTTACCGGTGTTGGGAATTTTATCGGCGCGCTGACTGAGATTATCATTTCGATCGTCACGGTTCCGTTTATTCTTTTCTATTTGCTAAAAGACGGAAAAAAATTACCGGTCTACATACTGAAGTTTGTGCCGACTCGATTGAAAGAACAGACATATACAGTCTTAAGTGAAATGAATCATCGGTTAAGTTCTTATATCAGAGGCCAGATCATTGTCAGCTTCTGTATCGGGTTTTTGCTGTTTATCGGTTATTTGATTATCGGCCTTGATTATGCTTCATTGCTCGCAGTCATTGCGGCTTGTACAAGCATTGTTCCATATTTAGGGCCAACGATTGCCATCACGCCTGCAATTATCATCGCCATAGTGACATCGCCGCTCATGCTGCTTAAGCTGGTGATCGTTTGGACCATTGTTCAGCTGATTGAAGGGAAGCTGATCTCTCCGCAAATTATGGGGAAAAACCTTCACATCCACCCGATCACGATTATATTTCTGCTGTTAACAGCCGGCAAACTGTTTGGTGTTGTTGGAATCATTCTTGCCATTCCGGGCTATGCAGTCGTCAAAGTCATTACAACACATTTATTTGACTGGTTTAAAATGCGGTCACATTTATACGACGAAGAAAAAAATGAAAATATGCCGGGTCATAAAGTGTGATTTTCGTTTATAGTTATATAAGACGGGCTTTCCATTTATGGGAAGCTCCCGTTATGTAAAAAAATAAATGTCTAATGGGGAGAATCAAAATCATGACTCTATGGGAATTGTTTGTAGCCGCCATTTTAGGAATCGTAGAAGGATTAACAGAGTACGCGCCGGTTTCTTCGACAGGACATATGATCATAGTAGACGACATCTGGCTTAAATCAAGTAATCTGATGTCAGAAGAAGCTGCTAATTCATTCAAAGTAGTTATTCAGCTAGGATCCATTTTAGCAGTAGCTATCGTGTTTAAAGACCGAATTTTAAATTTACTCGGCTTGAAAAAAAATATTACAAGCGACCAGAAGCAGGGACATAAATTAAGCATTGCCCAAATTGCTGTCGGGCTCGTTCCAGCTGCTGTTCTCGGCTTTTTGTTTGAAGATTACATTGATGAATATTTATTTTCCGTTAAAACTGTGGCCTTCGGTTTAATCGCCGGGGCAGTCCTGATGCTTTTTGCTGACTGGGTAAATAAGCGGAAAGCAGCGACAGACACCCTCGACCGCATTTCCTATAAACAGGCGATAGCAGTCGGCTTATTCCAATGTCTTGCCCTTTGGCCGGGTTTCTCACGTTCAGGTTCAACCATTTCCGGAGGTGTTATTCTCGGGTTAAACCACCGAGCGGCAGCCGATTTTACGTTTATTATGGCGATGCCGATCATGATGGGAGCAAGTTTTCTGAGCCTTGTGAAACATTGGGACAGCTTAAGCTCGGATTTGATGCCGTTTTTCATCGTCGGCTTTATCTGTGCCTTTGTTGTCGCGTTGTTTGTCGTCCGTTTCTTCTTAAGACTGATTAATAAAATCAAACTCGTCCCATTTGCAATCTATCGAATTATTCTCGGTGTGATTTTACTTTTAATCATGATGTAAGTCGAAAAATAAGGCTCATCCCGAGCCTTATTTTTTCTGTCAATTCAAGAGGAAACAGCTTGTTTTTCAAAAAAAAATCATCTATAATAAACATGACGTTACATACGGGGCCATAGCTCAGCTGGGAGAGCGCTACGCTGGCAGCGTAGAGGTCAGGGGTTCGAGCCCCCTTGGCTCCATACCTGTAAACCCTTATTCGATAAGGGTTTTTTTGTTTTGAGAAAAAGGTTCATTCTCTGAATCCTCCAGTTGAACAGTTCATCTGTCAATCATGAATTTTCCAAGACCCCCCTTTGTTCTTCAAAGACCGTCATGTCTTTCAAAGGGGGGGAGTAGACATGAAGAGATACCATTCGTTCGGACGCCGGATTGGACATTTTGTGAATTAAACCTTTAGTTGAAATAAGGCATTCTCCTTCGTGGACAAAGTATGAATTGGAGAGTTCTGCGTGTTCGCCGGTTGAGCGATAGATAGAATTAAGGAGTTTTCCTTCTAGCACCATTGCACAACCAATAGATTGGCCATGATCGTGGACGGTTGTCTCCTCGTTAGGCGGAATGTGAATTACGATAATCTCCAAATCATTGTTTCGATAGATGGCATTTCGGCCGTAGGCGTACTGGTCTGGCTCCTTAATATACGGTTGACTCAATTGTGCTGCGTTTGGAATTTGTTTTAATGATGCTGCTAAATCTTTAACCGATGGATTTTTCAAGCCGCCAAAAATATCTTGGATACACTCATACAGTTCCATTCGTTTTGCCTCCCGGAAAAAATAAAAATTTCCTAACATTGGTATTTCACAGATTAATTCATGGTATTTACCTATATACAAATTAGAGGCGGCAAACGCCCAGTGAACACAAAAAAATGTGCGGTCAACACGTTGGCTTATCACCAACCTATTCGAGCTTATTAGTTGGAATAGGGGGATGAAAGGATTCAAGCTGCCTGCTTTGATTTTTGATTCACTTGAAGGAACAAGCGAGGAGTTTTAGGCTCTTATACACAATATCGGGGCAAAAACTGTTTATGTTAGAGCTTGAAATTTGCGCCATTGACAAAACACAGTCGGTTTGAAATAATATTTGAATATATGCTCATTTGTTCACATAGTTATAATAAAATAATATCATTTCCCCTGAAAGGGAGAATATTAGAATGAAAGCTAATGGTATGCGAAAATCTATTAGCTTCTTTTGTTTTAAAAAAATGGTGTATTTCGCATGTATTCATATAGGAAGGAATGACAACATGAAGACAAAACACTATTGGGTGATTTCTTTGCTCGCCGTTTTAGCGGTCGGGCCGGGATTGATGTCTAACACGGCATTGTCGTCAGTTCAAAGCCTTGTTCAGAAAGCGGTTGGAACAAGTGTCTTCACATCAGTAAATCCAATATTGATCGGAAATATGGCCTTTGCCTTGTTAGTTCCGACAGGACCGCTGCTGAGGAAAAAATTCGGTGCTCGTCCCGTCTACCTTGCTTCATTACCTGTTTTTATACTAGGCTCACTGCTCATCGCATTTTCAAACGATATTGCATGGATGGCGGCAGGACGCTTTTTACAGGGAGCGGCAACAGGTGTCATGCTGATGATTATGATTCCAATGCTTGTACTGTCATTCCCGATTGAACGCAGGAACTATGCCCTGCTTGTGCTGATTGGGGGCTTTTATGGTTCTGTTATCATCGGCACGATCATGGGAACGATTGCAACAAGCTATGGGCATTGGAGATGGCTGTTTATCACCTTTGGCACATTGTCACTGATCGGTGTCGCGGTGAGCTATTTCTTTCTCCATGACGAACATCACGGAGCGGCGGCTCAAGAACAGCCCCTTGATCGTGCGGGAATTCTTTTATCTGTTCTCCTTGCCGCAGCCTCAGCGGTTTCATTCATTTTTCTGCAAAAATGGGGGCTTTCATCGGGTTATGTATGGACAGGTTTCGGTATGACGTTATGTTTGTTCATTGTTCTATTAATAGTAGAATATAAAGTGAAAAATCCCTTCATTTCAATTAAACTAATGCTTCTGCCAAAACCGGTGCTCGGGTTATTGATCATAGCTGCAGGGACGATAACGGTAGCTGTCAGCCTGTCTGCTTTTCAAGGCTTGCTCCGTCAAATGTATGATATTTCTCAGGAGCATCTCATTCTTTTAAACTTGACTCTTTTAATCGGAGTGGCGATCGCGGCCATTTTGAGCGCTCTGTTTTATGATAAAGTCGGACCAGGGATGCTCGGTATTATCGGCGGACTTATTCTCGTCTTTGTAAATTTTCAATGGCTGCATATGCAGGATCAATCGTCTCTCTATATGTTCGCAGCACTGTTTATCATGCTGGCAGCGGGAACAGGCCTGACAGTCGCCGCAGGGCTGATGGGAGCTGCCATGGGAGGACCGCTGCCTGATTTGGTCAAGAGAATGACAGCTGTCCAGTTTTTAAGGTTGTTTGTCTATATGGGGGTTCCGATTCTCATCGGTTTTTTCACGAAAAAAGATGCTGCCAGACAAAACGGTTCGGTACAGGATTCTATGATGACTGCTTATCATGATCTCTTTTTCATTTCTTTTATCCTCAGCGTTCTGCTCGTCTGCCTGTCATTTTGTATGAATGCTACAGGAATGGGGCACAAGCTTGCACATAAACCACATGACCAAGCAAAAACAGCTCCGGAACCGGCCGTTTCAGGACAGGGATTGTCGAATGCAACTGTCAAATCACATCAAGTAATCAATGATACAGAATATCGGAATGCACTCAGAAATTTGCAAAAGTAGAAACGTGATAAAAACCTTTTCCTTTCATGAAAAGGTTTTTATTATGCAATCTTTTCCCAACTTTATCCCTAAAGAATTGAAAAATATTAGAAGTGCAAGTAAAATTCTAAAAGGTAGATTCTTTTACATTCGTAATCTCTTAATTCGAAGGAAGGTTTTCATGGCCCGTAAAAAATTGAAAAAACGTAAACTCTTCATTTCACTATTTTTCATTGTATCGATTCCGCTAGCTCTGTTTGTTTTAGCGACAACTTTATCAAAACCGATTGAAACATCTAAAGAAACCGAAGAAGTTGATGAACAGCAAGTATTTATAGACAGCCTGTCCGGGCATGCCCAAATTTTGTATGAAAAATATCATGTCCTCCCCAGCATCACAATCGCTCAGGCCATTCTCGAATCCGACTGGGGGAACAGCGAGCTGGCTACTAAGGCGAACAACCTTTTTGGCGTGAAAGGAAATTATAAAGGCCATCACGTTACGATGGAAACGGACGAAGTTGAAAAAGGGAAAAGAAAAACCATTCGTGCGAAGTTTCGAAAATACAGCACGTTTTTTGAATCGATGGATGATCATGCCCAATTGTTCGTCCGCGGCACATCGTGGAATAAAAAGAAGTATAAACCTGTGCTTGAGGCTGGAGATTATAAGGAAGCTGCGACTGCACTGCAAACAGCAGGATATGCTACAGACCCTGACTACGCTCATAAAATCAGCGCTATTGTGGAAAAATACGATTTGGATGAGTACGATAAGGTAAACCCATCCCTCAAATCAGTGGATTTACATGCTTCCATTAAAGATAGTGCCGTCCAAGACGTATGGTCCAAGCCTTCTACTGATGATCGGTCTATAAGGCTTACCTCTGCCCAATCTTACGTCGGCAAAGATATAAAGGTTGTGTCTAAAAAACAGAAAGGCCAGTCTGTATGGTACCAATTCCAAATCAATAATAAACTCATCGGCTGGATTGATGATTCAGCTATTGAAATAAAGGAAGCAACCTAAGTCCTTTTTACTGGTATTTTTAATTCTTTGTTCCATTCAGGGGAATTTGAGGTATAATATTCCACGACAGTTATCACTAATTAACTATGCTTTTGGGAGGGAACAAAGGTGCAGAAATATAGACGCAGAAATACGGTTGCCTTTACCGTATTGGCTTATTTCACTTTTTTTGCGGGAGTATTTTTGTTTAGTATCGGACTCTATAATGCTGATAACCTGGAACTCAATGAAAAAGGTTATTACATCGCTGTTATGATACTCGTAGCTGTTGGCGCGATTCTTACACAAAAAGTGACCCGTGATAACGCAGAGGACAACGAGATCATCGCAGAACAAGAAAAAAGACAAAATCAATCTCATATCGAATCATAAAAAAATCCGGCGATTGCACGCCGGATTTTTTTGATATCACCCTGTAAACACTTCGCCGTCAGGGTATCGAATATTTGATTGCTCTGTTTTTGCGAATGAAAACACGAACGTTAAAGGACCAATTCTTCCGATGAACATGATGACAATGATGATACACTTTCCAGCTGTTGTCAGTTCAGGAGTAAGCCCCATCGATAGGCCGACAGTTCCGAAAGCGGAAAAGGTTTCAAACACAATTTGAATAAACGGCGCTTGTTCTGTGATCGTCAGGGCGAATATCCCTAAAAACACGATGAACAAACCGGTGACGCTTACAGCTAAAGCTTTAATGATTATCGGATATTTGATGGAGCGGCGGAAAATCACCGTTTCTTTTTTACCTCTCAAGTAAGCAATAACAGATGTTAAAATCACGATGAACGTAGTCAGCTTAATGCCGCTCGCCGTAGAAGCGCTGCCTGCTCCGATAAACATCAATAATAAAGTAAATACAATCGTTCCTTCTCTCATACTTCCAAAATCAAGGGAGTTGAAGCCTGCGGTTCTCGGCGTCACTGCCTGAAAATAGGAAGCCCATAGTTTATCCCCTATATGCAGGTGGCCAAGCGTGCCAGGGTTGCTGTACTCTAGAATAAAGATCACAAGCATAGCAATCGCATTCAACATCAGCGTTCCTGTAAGCATAAGCTTTGTATGTAAGGAAAAAGCTTTGAAACGCCGATTTTTCATAATGTCAAACAGAACCGTAAATCCGATCCCTCCTGTAATAAATAAGAAAGTAATCACAAGGTTCACTGTAGGGTCCCCAACGTAGCTCATCAAATTATCAGGCCACAGCGAAAACCCGGCATTGTTAAAAGCAGAAATCGCGTGAAACAGACTGGCAAACAAGCCAGATGACCAGCCATACTGAGGCACAAGCCGGATGGATAGGATGAGTGCTGCTATCAATTCAATACTGATCGAGAACAGAAACAGGACTTTGACAAGGCCAATGACGCCGCCGATTGTCGGCTGATTTAAGGCTTCCTGAACCAGCATTCGTTCTTTCAACCCGATTTTTTTCCCTAATATCATGACGATCAAAACAGCAAACGTCATAAATCCAAGCCCACCGATCTGAATCAGCCCCATGATGACAGTTTGCCCGAAAAGTGTAAATTCTGTACCGGTATCGACAACTGCAAGCCCTGTAACGGTTGTAGCGGAAGCTGCAGTAAAAAGGGCATCGATCCATGACAATGGCTTCAGTGTAGAAAACGGAAGCTTTAACAGCACAGCCCCGATGATAATGGTTAGGAAAAAACCAATTGCAAGCACTTGAGGCGGTGTAAACCGAACCCATTTGATCACTTTATCCTTTTGAAGTGTCACCTTTGTCTACATCCCTTCGTTTTCAAAACGTTTAATATCCTTTTTGTGCCCCATGATCACCAGGCAATCCTGCTCGTGAATGATGTCTTCAGGTGCGGGAGAAAGACGGATATCTCCATGATGTTTAATGGCCAGGATCGTGCAGCCGTACTTTGCTCTCACATTCAGGTCAATAATTGATTTTGAATCAAGCTTTCGCGTTGCCAGCAGCTCGACAATACTGTAATCATCAGATAAATCAATGTAATTCAAAACGTTTTCGTCAGAAAGGCTTTGTGCGATCTTGACTCCCATGTCTTTTTCAGGGTGGATAATACGATCCGCGCCGATTTTTTCAAGCACCTTGTGATGATAATAGTTTTGAGCTTTCACCCAAATATTAGGGATATCAAATTCCTTTAATAATAGGGTGGTCAGTGTACTCGCTTGAATATTCGCTCCGATGGCAACAATTACATATTCAAAATTGCGTATTCCTAATGAAAGCAATTCGTTTTCTTCGGTGGCGTTGGCAATTACCGCATGAGTGGCGTAAGAAGCATATGCATTGACCTTTTCTTCGTTGATATCAACTGCAAGGACCTCGTGTCCCATTCTGTGCAGTTCTTTGCAAATGCTGCCGCCAAACCGGCCCAGCCCGATCACGGCAAATTGCTTATTTTTTATTCTTCCCACTGTTCATAACTCCCTTAGTAAAATTAACGTTTTTTAAGCAAAAAAGACCATTTCAAAGAATGGTCGCAATAGACCTCCTCTCTGTATACGCCTACGAGGTTAGCTGTCGGATTAGGGATTCAGAGTACCCCCTCTTACTTAGTAAGATTCACCCCAAGGCTGTTAATAAAACAGCCAATCGTTGGTTCCCCCGTTCGTGTTTGATTAAGCGGTAAAAGAGACTTTATGAAATTGAACACTCAAGAATTTACTCCTGTTTCTAGTGTTTGTCAATTTAAATTTTAAACCAGAAAAAAGATAACGGAAATGAGAGAAAAAAGGGTAGGGGAAAACGCAAAAAAAGACCGGTGTTAACCGGTCTTTTACATTAGTTGCAGCCGCATGGCTGAGTCGGAGGAGTACTGCGCTTAGCCACGTCAATGCTGGCTTCTGCGTAAAATTTATTTCCGATGCTCAATGATTTATTCTCCGCGCGGAAAGTATATGTACCAGCGGCAGGAAGTGTTTTGTTATTCAGTTTTAATTTGAATTCGCCAGCTCCTAACAAATCAAGTGCCAAAGGAATTCTCACTGTTTTCCCATTATTGAGGATCTGTGTTTCACGCAAGGCATTACCGTTCATTGTGTCCTTCGTATTTGCAGTAAATCCGCTTGGTAACGTAAATTCCATCACGCCAAGGCTGAGAAGCGTATTTGGACGGTAAGTCAATTCGATATCTGAGAAAGACCATTCCGTTTTGCTGGCGCCAGTGATTGTTGCGAACAATGAAGCAGTAGACTGTGTTCTCATAGTAGATTCAGTATGAGCTTTAGTTGATGTAGATTCAGCCGCGAAAGAAGCTGTTGGTGCAGAAACGAGTAACCCGAGACTTAGTGCACTAATTGCCAAAGAAGATAATAATTTGCGTTTCATAATAAAATTCCCCCTAAAAATTAATAAATTAAAGGCCTGCCCGCTTTTCACCTCCTCTGAAAGGCCAAATACAAATTTTACCTACATAAAATTACCATCAAATATTTTGGAAGTAAATGGGGTGTTTTTCCCGTATTTTTCAAATTTGTAGTAGTTACACTAAAAAAACGCCTGGTTTCCCAGGCGTTTGCTGTTTTACTTTGTTTCGATCGGTATAAATTTAAAAATTTCTCCGCTCTGCACCGCTTCAGCAAGCCGCTTCAGCCAGTCGTAGTAAGCTTTAGAGCTTTCCAGCTGATCATATAACTGCTGCGCTTCATTTTTGATATCCTCATCGAGATCTTCCTTGCTTAAAACCTTTTGTAAATCAGCCTGTGCTTCTTCGATCGCTGCTACATTCACTTGAACCTCCCGCTCCCATTTAGGGGGAAAGAAATTTGTGAAAAATTTAAAGAAATCTTTTTCAGCTACAAATGTATGCTTGCGGATGCCCCGGTGAAATGTTTTTTTCACTACGTTTAAGTCTTGAAGCTTTTTGACACCTGTGCTCATGCTTGGTTTGCTCATTTGCAACTCCTCGCGCATTTCGTCAAGCGTCATCTCATCCCTCATATACATCGTCCCATATAAAATCCCGACACTGCGGGTAATTCCGTAAAGATCCATCGTTTCAGCAATGGAGTCAATAACAAGATCCCGAGCCTGTTCTATAGCTGCAAATTCTGGATTTTCATCCATACTGACCCTCTTTTCCTTTAGAAAGTTAAATTCGTTAAGTTATTTCTTTATGTTCTTTATCTTAACGAAACATAAGGAAAAGTCAAAAAGAAAAATTGAAAAGGGGCTTTGACAGTTTAAAAACCGTATGTTAGATTAAGGTTGTTAAAAACATTAAATTTTTATTTAACAAACTTTATTTACGTCAAGGAGGCTTATATGAGTCAAACATTTTACATTGACGGAGAATGGATCAGTGCCGAAAAAGGACAGATCCGGAGCATTATCAATCCATTTAATCAAGAAGAAATTGCAACTGTAAGCGAGGGAGGGCGAGAGGACGCCATCAAGGCAATCGCAGCCGCGCGCAGAGCATTTGACAAAGGAGAATGGTCTTCATTATCCGGGCTTGAACGCGGGAAGATTGTTCTGAAAATTGCGGAATTAATCAGACGCGATCTCGAGGAGCTGGCAGAGCTTGAATCTCTTGATACAGGAAAAACACTCGAAGAAAGCAAAGCCGATATGGACGATATCGCCAATGTTTTTCAATATTACGCCGGCTTGGCTGACAAAGATGGCGGAGAAATCATTTCATCTCCGATTCCTGATTCAGAAAGCAAAATCATTAGGGAGCCGATCGGGGTTTGCGGCCAGATCACTCCATGGAATTATCCGCTTCTTCAAGCGAGCTGGAAAATCGCACCTGCACTGGCTGCAGGAAACACAATCGTCATGAAGCCGAGTGAGATTACGCCGCTGACGACAATCAAAGTCTTTAAGCTGATGGAAGAAGCCGGCGTACCAAAAGGTGTCGCGAACCTTGTCCTTGGACCGGGAGCTACAGTGGGCGATGAGCTTGCCGCAAACAAAGACGTCGATTTGATTTCGTTTACAGGCGGAATCGAAACAGGCAAAAAAATCATGCGGGCGGCAAGCGGAAATGTCAAAAAAATCGCCCTTGAGCTTGGCGGGAAAAACCCAAATATCGTTTTCAAGGACGCGGATTTAGAAGTTGCGGTTGATCAGGCATTAAACGCTGTATTTTTCCACGCTGGCCAAGTATGCTCTGCAGGCTCCCGCTTGCTTGTTGAGGACGCCATTCATGATCAATTTTTGGCGGAGCTGGTCAAACGGGCAAAACGCATAAAACTCGGAAACGGTTTTCACGCAGAGACAGAAAGCGGTCCGCTTATTTCGGCGGAGCACAGGGCAAAGGTAGAAAAATATGTAGAAATCGGAATAGAAGAAGGCGCGAAGCTGGAGACAGGAGGCAAACGCCCGGAAGACCCAGCGCTTCAAAATGGCTTTTTCTATGAACCTACTATTTTTTCAAACTGTAAATCTGACATGAGAATCGTTCAGGAAGAGGTTTTCGGTCCTGTTTTGACAGTCGAAACCTTTAGCTCTGAAGAAGAGGTAATTGAGCTTGCGAATGATACCATCTACGGCTTGGCCGGAGCGGTATGGTCAAAAGATATTGAAAAATGTGAACGGGTAGCAGCCCGTTTGAGAATGGGAACCGTTTGGATCAACGATTTTCATCCGTACTTTGCACAGGCGCCATGGGGCGGCTATAAGCAATCCGGGTTCGGACGCGAGCTTGGAAAAATAGGCCTTGAAGAATACACAGAAGTCAAGCACGTATATCGCAATACAAAACCAGCAGCGGTTAATTGGTTCAATTCATAAGAGGGGGAGATTGATGATGACATTAAATATGAAGGTAGAAAGTATGCAGAAATTCCACACATTTGAAATTCCGACTGTCATTAAGCACGGAATCGGAGCCATCAAGCATACGGGGGAGGAAGTAGCGGCACTAGGCGTTTCAAAAGCGCTCCTTGTCACAGACCCAGGGATTTATAAAGCGGGCGTAGCTGATCCTGTTATCGAATCACTTAAAGAAGCAGGCATTGAAGTGGTGCTCTTTAATAAAGTGGAGCCAAACCCGCCTGTCCGTCTGGTGAATGAAGGATCTGAGCTTTACAAAAAAGAGAACTGTAATGGCTTGGTGGCAGTTGGAGGCGGAAGCTCCATGGATACAGCAAAAGCAATCGGAGTAGAAGCAACTCACGAAGGAAGCGTGCTTGATTATGAAGCAGCAGATGGGAAAAAACCGCTGGAAAACCGCATTCCTCCACTGACGACAATTCCCACTACGGCTGGAACAGGATCAGAAGTAACGCAATGGGCGGTGATCACAGATGAAGAAAGAGAATTCAAATTCAACACGGGCGGTCCGCTGATTGCAGCGCACTTGACCATCATTGATCCTGAGCTTCATGTTTCAATGCCTCCGCATGTAACAGCCATGACGGGAATTGATGCGCTTGCTCATGCCATTGAGTGCTATACAATGAAGTTTGCGCAGCCAATTACGGATGCAGTTGCCTTAATGGCAATTGAATATGCCGCTCATTACATTAAAAGGGCATTTGCTGACGGAGAGGATCTGGAAGCAAGATACGGAATGGCGCAGGCTGCAATGCTTGCCGGTCTTTCTTACGGCAGTGAATCAGCTGGCGCGGCTCACGCGATGAGCCAAACGCTTGGCGGGATTATCCCAGTCGCTCACGGCCAATGCGTGGCGGCGATGATGGGTCCTGTCATGGAATACAACTGGAAGGGCTATCCTGAGAAGTTTGCACGGATTGCGAAAGCCTTCGGTATCGATACAAGCAAGATGACAACAGAAGAAGCTGCGAAAGCATCTGTCAATTGGATGTATGATCTGGTCAAAGAATTAGAAGTGCCGACTTTAGAAGAGCAGGGAGTGTCACCTGACATGATCGAACGCTTGTCTAAAGAAGCAATGAAAGACCCGCAAACCTTCGGAAATCCTAGAGATTTAAATGAAAAAGCATACAACTGGATCTACAAGCGCTGCTTTAACCTTACGCCTAAAACGGTATAATCAAAATCCCGCTCCTTTACAGAGCGGGATTTTTTGGGATAATGAAGCATAGGTGGAAATTTTATATGAGAAGGAAGGTGCCAGCTGATGTGGAAGCGTATGACCGCAAAAGCGGAAGGCTTATATATCGCAGATACAGAAAGCTTCGTAACAAAGCAAATGGACAAGCTTGATTTTGATTATGGCGGCATCCCTGGAGACTTGCATTTTGGCCTGACCAAAAAAGCGGGAGCCAGAGAACCAATGTTTTCAAGAGGGACTGAAATTTTCAACCGAAGACAAATTTCAATTGTTTCTATAGAGGAATGCAACGAAATCGCTTTAAAAATGGGAGTGCCGAGGATTTTGCCGGAATGGCTCGGGGCGAATGTGGCAGTTAGCGGTATGCCAGATCTTACTACATTAAAAGAAGGAAGCCGGATTATTTTTCCGAGCGGAGCCGCTCTGCTGTGCGAGGGCGAAAATGATCCGTGCATTCAGCCGGGAGAAGTCATTCAGTCTTATTATCCGGAGCAACCGAAGCTGGCGCCGGCTTTTGTCCGTCACGCACTGGGCATAAGAGGGATTGTGTGCATTGTTGAAAGACCCGGAGCTGTTTACGCAGGTGATGAAATAGAAGTTCATTCCTATCAGCGAAAAGTTAAACGAAAAGCAGAAAGGGTCTGATCAAATCAGGCCCTTTCTATCTTTTCTTTAATTTCTTTCATTTGGCTGAGGTGCCGTTTTTCATGATGGCCGATAAAATCGATCCACTGTCTGACAGTCAGCTCTTGAAACACAGGATGCGGAAGCACTCTTTCAAAATCTTCTTCTTTCAGAGAGGCGATCGTGGCTGTCAGCTGCTCTCTTACCACATCAAGCTCGCGTTTCATTTGGCTGCCTGAAATAAAATCATGCGCAGGCTCAAGATGACTCGGAGCTTTCCGTTTATTATTTCTGTTCTGTGCCACCTCAAGCGGTTTTTCTTCAATTTCTTTGATCGGAGCGTCCTTTACACGTTCCTTCAGCATTTTTTGTGCTGTTATATCGATTTTTTTCAAATGGTCAAGAACTTCCCGTATACTCCATTCATCAGTAGAAGGCTTTTGGTTCAGCTTTTCGTCAGAAAGTCCTTTCAATTCGTTCCACGTTTCTAATCTGGCTTCATTAAAGATACTCATCATATCTCCTCCTAAAATGACATTACCATATATATAAGCAATTATCATTTATAAAGCACTTCAAAATGGGTTATTTGTCTTAAAATTTTGAAACCTTTCCTGCGTTGTCTCGTATAAATGGTAACGGCAGCCGTTCATCAATGCATTGATGAAGAAAGGATGAGGGAATTGGAGTTATTTGGTGTACCTATACAAACGATTTATCTTTATACGCTTATGATTGCCGGCAGTCTTACGCTGTTATTTCTGTTTTTCGGAGATGTATTTGCAGGACTGTCGGAAGGTATTCCGTTTCTAAATCCGACATTAGTGCTCTCATTTTTCACATGTTTTTCAGCAGGAGGATATATAGGCGAGCTCGTATTGCCGCTGTCAAGCTTGCTGATTGCGCTTTTATCTTGCATCCTTTCAATCATGCTGGTGATATTGCTTCATATCTTTGTGCTGGTTCCATTATCATCCGCGGAAGAATCATTGGCATATAGAGAAGATGATCTAAAAGGGAGAGTCGGTAAAGTCATTACAGCTGTTCCAGTTGACGGGTTTGGCGAAGTGGTCATTGAAGGAATAGGCGGCACCATTTCAAAGTCAGCGGTCAGTTTTGATAATCAGCAGATCAGTTACGGGACAACAGTGTTGGTCGTAGATATTAGCAGTGGAGTTCTTTCTGTTACTCCGCATGAATCCATTTAAAACACAAGGAGGAATTTGATATGACAATGCCGATTATAATGATCATCGGAGTTGTATTCTTTTTATTAATTGCACTAATAGCTGTGTTTATTACAAAGTATCGTACAGCAGGGCCTGATGAAGCGTTAATCGTAACGGGGAGTTATCTGGGCAATAAAAATGTTCATGTCGACGAAGGCGGCAACCGTCTCAAAATCGTCCGCGGCGGAGGAACCTTTGTCTTTCCCGTCTTCCAGCAGGCAGAGCCGCTAAGCTTACTATCAAGCAAACTTGATGTTTCGACACCTGAAGTCTATACAGAGCAAGGAGTGCCTGTAATGGCCGATGGAACTGCGATTATTAAAATCGGCGGTTCTATAGGCGAAATAGCTACAGCAGCTGAACAATTTTTAGGGAAATCAAAAGACGATCGTGAGCAGGAAGCGCGAGAGGTTTTAGAAGGCCACCTTCGTTCCATTCTCGGCTCAATGACAGTAGAAGAAATCTATAAAAACAGAGAAAAATTCTCTCAAGAGGTGCAGCGTGTCGCTTCACAGGATCTCGCGAAAATGGGGCTTGTAATCGTCTCGTTTACCATTAAAGATGTACGTGATAAAAACGGTTATCTTGAATCATTAGGGAAACCGAGAATTGCCCAAGTAAAACGCGATGCTGATATCGCAACAGCAGAGGCTGATAAAGAAACCCGGATTAAGCGGGCAGAAGCCGATAAAGATGCAAAGAAATCTGAACTTGAACGGGCGACGGAAATCGCTGAAGCTGAAAAAATCAATCAGCTCAAAATGGCTGAATTCCGCAGAGACCAAGATACGGCAAAAGCGAATGCTGACCAAGCATATGATTTAGAGACAGCCAGAGCGCGCCAGCAAGTCACAGAACAGGAAATGCAGGTTAAAATTATCGAACGCCAAAAGCAAATAGAACTAGAAGAAAAAGAAATTCTTCGCCGTGAACGTCAATACGACTCAGAGGTGAAGAAAAAAGCCGATGCAGACCGTTATTCTGTTGAGCAGTCCGCAGCAGCTGAGAAAGCCAAACAGCTAGCGGAAGCCGATGCCAAGAAGTACAGTATAGAAGCAATGGCAAAGGCTGAGGCGGAAAAAGTAAGAATTGACGGGCTAGCCAAAGCAGAAGCTGAAAAGGCAAAAGGAGAAACAGAGGCTGAGGTTATCCGCCTGAAAGGTCTTGCGGAAGCGGAAGCAAAAGAGAAAATTGCGGCTGCCTTTGAACAGTACGGGCAGGCGGCGATTTTCGATATGATCGTCAAAATGCTTCCGGAATACGCGAAACAAGCAGCGGCTCCTCTTTCAAATATTGATAAAATCACCGTTGTAGATACAGGAGGAAGCGGTGAATCAAGCGGCGCAAACAAAGTAACCAGCTATGCGACGAACCTAATGTCAAGTCTGCAAGAAAGTTTAAAAGCATCCTCAGGAATTGACGTAAAAGAAATGATTGAGAACTTTTCAGGAAAAGGAAACGTAAAACAAAGCATTAATGAATTAACAAATGAAATCAAAGAAGCCAAAACGGTCCAAAAATCAGAGTAAGGAAAGGACATAACCGGATGGTAACTGTACGTGAAGCGAGGTTAGATGATATAAAGGACATTGCAAAGGTGCATGTAGACAGTTGGAGGACAACATACCACGAAATTATCCCGGCTGATTATTTAAACAGCCTGAACTATAAGGAATTTGAAGACAAATGGAAAAGCCGCTCGTTAAAGGGAGTATTTGTTGCCCAGGATGAAAAGGGTTCAGTATTCGGCTTTGCTTCATTTGGACCTATTCGCTCTGAACAAGAAGGCTATGACGGCGAGCTATATGCTATTTACCTTCTGGAAGAGCACCAGCGGCAAGGTGCAGGGAGGGCGCTCTTAACAAAAGGAGCAGAGTTTTTGCTTCAACATGGCTTTTCGAGCATGTTTGTTTGGGTCATTGAGCAGAACCCCTCGATTATATTTTATCAGTCCTATTCTCCTGAAAGAGTATCGGAGGACAGCTTTGAAATTGCCGGAGTAAGGCTGAAAGAAGCGGGCCTTGGCTGGCCGGATCTTTCTGCTTTAAAAACACTCCTTAACAGATAACAAAAATCCCCCAGCGGAATTCGCTGGGGGATTGTCACTTTTAAGCTTTGTCAGCTTTGAGTAAACGTGGTGCTGTCATAAATAATAAACATAGGACAATGGCGCAAATAATGAATGAAGGAACCATATAAGTCGCATTATAAGTTAAAGAATAAATCCATACCGGCGTTCCTTTTGGAGCGAAGCTGCCGAAAAACACAGCTCCTGAAATGACATGCGCGGCATAGCGCAGGAAACTGCCGATAAAAACTGCGCTGACCACTGTAACAATCAATTTCCCTTTTGTTTTTGCTACAGCGGCTTTACGGACAGAAAAAGCGAAACAGCCGCTTATGCCGATTGCTGCGAACGCAACAATGTAATCCAACAATAGCTGTACAGGATGTTGTGCAAATAGGTTTCCGATCGCTATTTGTACGAGGCCTGTCAACAAACCGGTAGTAAGGCCCGCTTTGACACCCCAGCGAAACGAAATCAAAAAGATCGGAATCATCATGATGGAGACCGAGCCTCCTTGAGGCATGCTAAGAAACATTCCCGAGACAATGTCTAAAATAACGGCTGCCGCTGTCATAATGGCAATTTCAATAAGGCGAACCAGTTGCTTAGATTGATTCATATCTATCTCCTTCCATTGACAGACAACCAAAAGGACAACAAAAAAGCAGCACGCGGAAGGATGAGAAAAGTTCCACGCACTGCTTTACGATCTGCAATTCATTTGACTTTGCCACATCCCTACGCCAGCGTTAACTAACAGGTTCAAAGGGTCAGAACGAAACCGCTCACTCTCAGCTTTAATGCTCCCCTTGTGGTCATCAGTATTTAGTTCGTTTCTACTATACAAGAAAACGAAAAAAACAACAAGATCGCATGACTGATATATATGTTCTTTTAAGAAAATTATATGATACACACGCTTTAGAAATCATGGCGAGGATTATAGTTTATTTGTTTTATAGATTTTTTAAAAAAACTATTGCAATAAATAAACACAGGTGTTATATTATTAAACGTCGCTGATGCACAGCGGACACAAACAAAAAGCTTCAACAATAACGCAAAAAAGTTGTTGACAAAAAAGAAGCTGAATGTTATATTAGTAAAGCTGCTTCATTAAGAAGTGACGAAATGATCTTTGAAAACTAAACAAGACAAAACGTACCTGTTAATTCATTTTTATAAATCGCACAGCGATGTGCGTAGTCAGTCAAACTAGGGCCTGCACGATGCAGGTCACACAGGTGTCGCCGCAGGATGCGGTGAACTTAACCTGTGATCCACTTATCGGAGAGTTTGATCCTGGCTCAGGACGAACGCTGGCGGCGTGCCTAATACATGCAAGTCGAGCGGACAGATGGGAGCTTGCTCCCTGATGTTAGCGGCGGACGGGTGAGTAACACGTGGGTAACCTGCCTGTAAGACTGGGATAACTCCGGGAAACCGGGGCTAATACCGGATGCTTGTTTGAACCGCATGGTTCAAACATAAAAGGTGGCTTCGGCTACCACTTACAGATGGACCCGCGGCGCATTAGCTAGTTGGTGAGGTAATGGCTCACCAAGGCAACGATGCGTAGCCGACCTGAGAGGGTGATCGGCCACACTGGGACTGAGACACGGCCCAGACTCCTACGGGAGGCAGCAGTAGGGAATCTTCCGCAATGGACGAAAGTCTGACGGAGCAACGCCGCGTGAGTGATGAAGGTTTTCGGATCGTAAAGCTCTGTTGTTAGGGAAGAACAAGTACCGTTCGAATAGGGCGGTACCTTGACGGTACCTAACCAGAAAGCCACGGCTAACTACGTGCCAGCAGCCGCGGTAATACGTAGGTGGCAAGCGTTGTCCGGAATTATTGGGCGTAAAGGGCTCGCAGGCGGTTTCTTAAGTCTGATGTGAAAGCCCCCGGCTCAACCGGGGAGGGTCATTGGAAACTGGGGAACTTGAGTGCAGAAGAGGAGAGTGGAATTCCACGTGTAGCGGTGAAATGCGTAGAGATGTGGAGGAACACCAGTGGCGAAGGCGACTCTCTGGTCTGTAACTGACGCTGAGGAGCGAAAGCGTGGGGAGCGAACAGGATTAGATACCCTGGTAGTCCACGCCGTAAACGATGAGTGCTAAGTGTTAGGGGGTTTCCGCCCCTTAGTGCTGCAGCTAACGCATTAAGCACTCCGCCTGGGGAGTACGGTCGCAAGACTGAAACTCAAAGGAATTGACGGGGGCCCGCACAAGCGGTGGAGCATGTGGTTTAATTCGAAGCAACGCGAAGAACCTTACCAGGTCTTGACATCCTCTGACAATCCTAGAGATAGGACGTCCCCTTCGGGGGCAGAGTGACAGGTGGTGCATGGTTGTCGTCAGCTCGTGTCGTGAGATGTTGGGTTAAGTCCCGCAACGAGCGCAACCCTTGATCTTAGTTGCCAGCATTCAGTTGGGCACTCTAAGGTGACTGCTTATGACAAACCGGAGGAAGGTGGGGATGACGTCAAATCATCATGCCCCTTATGACCTGGGCTACACACGTGCTACAATGGACAGAACAAAGGGCAGCGAAACCGCGAGGTTAAGCCAATCCCACAAATCTGTTCTCAGTTCGGATCGCAGTCTGCAACTCGACTGCGTGAAGCTGGAATCGCTAGTAATCGCGGATCAGCATGCCGCGGTGAATACGTTCCCGGGCCTTGTACACACCGCCCGTCACACCACGAGAGTTTGTAACACCCGAAGTCGGTGAGGTAACCTTTTAGGAGCCAGCCGCCGAAGGTGGGACAGATGATTGGGGTGAAGTCGTAACAAGGTAGCCGTATCGGAAGGTGCGGCTGGATCACCTCCTTTCTAAGGATATTTACGGAATATAAGACCTTGGGTCTTATAAACAGAACGTTCCCTGTCTTGTTTAGTTTTGAAGGATCATTCCTTCGAAACGTGTTCTTTGAAAACTAGATAACAGTAGACATCACATTCAATTAGTAATACAAGATATCACATAGTGATTCTTTTTAACGGTTAAGTTAGAAAGGGCGCACGGTGGATGCCTTGGCACTAGGAGCCGATGAAGGACGGGACGAACACCGATATGCTTCGGGGAGCTGTAAGCAAGCTTTGATCCGGAGATTTCCGAATGGGGAAACCCACCACTCGTAATGGAGTGGTATCCATATCTGAATTCATAGGATATGAGAAGGCAGACCCGGGGAACTGAAACATCTAAGTACCCGGAGGAAGAGAAAGCAAATGCGATTCCCTGAGTAGCGGCGAGCGAAACGGGATTAGCCCAAACCAAGAGGCTTGCCTCTTGGGGTTGTAGGACACTCTGTACGGAGTTACAAAGGAACGAGGTAGATGAAGAGGTCTGGAAAGGCCCGCCATAGGAGGTAACAGCCCTGTAGTCAAAACTTCGTTCTCTCCTGAGTGGATCCTGAGTACGGCGGAACACGTGAAATTCCGTCGGAATCCGGGAGGACCATCTCCCAAGGCTAAATACTCCCTAGTGACCGATAGTGAACCAGTACCGTGAGGGAAAGGTGAAAAGCACCCCGGAAGGGGAGTGAAAGAGATCCTGAAACCGTGTGCCTACAAGTAGTCAGAGCCCGTTAACGGGTGATGGCGTGCCTTTTGTAGAATGAACCGGCGAGTTACGATCCCGTGCAAGGTTAAGCAGAAGATGCGGAGCCGCAGCGAAAGCGAGTCTGAATAGGGCGCATGAGTACGTGGTCGTAGACCCGAAACCAGGTGATCTACCCATGTCCAGGGTGAAGTTCAGGTAACACTGAATGGAGGCCCGAACCCACGCACGTTGAAAAGTGCGGGGATGAGGTGTGGGTAGGGGTGAAATGCCAATCGAACCTGGAGATAGCTGGTTCTCTCCGAAATAGCTTTAGGGCTAGCCTCAAGGTAAGAGTCTTGGAGGTAGAGCACTGATTGGACTAGGGGCCCCTACCGGGTTACCGAATTCAGTCAAACTCCGAATGCCAATGACTTATCCTTGGGAGTCAGACTGCGAGTGATAAGATCCGTAGTCGAAAGGGAAACAGCCCAGACCGCCAGCTAAGGTCCCAAAGTATACGTTAAGTGGAAAAGGATGTGGAGTTGCTTAGACAACCAGGATGTTGGCTTAGAAGCAGCCACCATTTAAAGAGTGCGTAATAGCTCACTGGTCGAGTGACTCTGCGCCGAAAATGTACCGGGGCTAAACGTATCACCGAAGCTGCGGACTGTTCTTCGAACAGTGGTAGGAGAGCGTTCTAAGGGCTGTGAAGCCAGACCGGAAGGACTGGTGGAGCGCTTAGAAGTGAGAATGCCGGTATGAGTAGCGAAAGAGGGGTGAGAATCCCCTCCACCGAATGCCTAAGGTTTCCTGAGGAAGGCTCGTCCGCTCAGGGTTAGTCGGGACCTAAGCCGAGGCCGAAAGGCGTAGGCGATGGACAACAGGTTGATATTCCTGTACCACCTCCTCACCATTTGAGCAATGGGGGGACGCAGGAGGATAGGGTAAGCGCGGTATTGGATATCCGCGTCCAAGCAGTTAGGCTGGGAAATAGGCAAATCCGTTTCCCATAAGGCTGAGCTGTGATGGCGAGCGAAATATAGTAGCGAAGTTCCTGATTCCACACTGCCAAGAAAAGCCTCTAGCGAGGTGAGAGGTGCCCGTACCGCAAACCGACACAGGTAGGCGAGGAGAGAATCCTAAGGTGATCGAGAGAACTCTCGTTAAGGAACTCGGCAAAATGACCCCGTAACTTCGGGAGAAGGGGTGCTCTGTTAGGGTGCAAGCCCGAGAGAGCCGCAGTGAATAGGCCCAGGCGACTGTTTAGCAAAAACACAGGTCTCTGCGAAGCCGTAAGGCGAAGTATAGGGGCTGACGCCTGCCCGGTGCTGGAAGGTTAAGAGGAGCGCTTAGCGTAAGCGAAGGTGCGAATTGAAGCCCCAGTAAACGGCGGCCGTAACTATAACGGTCCTAAGGTAGCGAAATTCCTTGTCGGGTAAGTTCCGACCCGCACGAAAGGCGCAACGATCTGGGCACTGTCTCAACGAGAGACTCGGTGAAATTATAGTACCTGTGAAGATGCAGGTTACCCGCGACAGGACGGAAAGACCCCGTGGAGCTTTACTGCAGCCTGATATTGAATGTTGGTACAGCTTGTACAGGATAGGTAGGAGCCTTGGAAACCGGAGCGCCAGCTTCGGTGGAGGCATCGGTGGGATACTACCCTGGCTGTATTGACCTTCTAACCCGCCGCCCTTATCGGGCGGGGAGACAGTGTCAGGTGGGCAGTTTGACTGGGGCGGTCGCCTCCTAAAAGGTAACGGAGGCGCCCAAAGGTTCCCTCAGAATGGTTGGAAATCATTCGCAGAGTGTAAAGGCACAAGGGAGCTTGACTGCGAGACCTACAAGTCGAGCAGGGACGAAAGTCGGGCTTAGTGATCCGGTGGTTCCGCATGGAAGGGCCATCGCTCAACGGATAAAAGCTACCCCGGGGATAACAGGCTTATCTCCCCCAAGAGTCCACATCGACGGGGAGGTTTGGCACCTCGATGTCGGCTCATCGCATCCTGGGGCTGTAGTCGGTCCCAAGGGTTGGGCTGTTCGCCCATTAAAGCGGTACGCGAGCTGGGTTCAGAACGTCGTGAGACAGTTCGGTCCCTATCCGTCGCGGGCGCAGGAAATTTGAGAGGAGCTGTCCTTAGTACGAGAGGACCGGGATGGACGCACCGCTGGTGTACCAGTTGTTCTGCCAAGGGCATCGCTGGGTAGCTATGTGCGGACGGGATAAGTGCTGAAAGCATCTAAGCATGAAGCCCCCCTCAAGATGAGATTTCCCATTCCGCAAGGAAGTAAGATCCCTGAAAGATGATCAGGTTGATAGGTCTGAGGTGGAAGTGCGGCGACACATGGAGCTGACAGATACTAATCGATCGAGGACTTAACCACATTTTGAATGATGTCATACCTGTTATCTAGTTTTGAGAGAACACCTCTCTAAAGGCGGACAAGGTAAGGAAACTCCGCTAAGGGCTCTCACATCCTGTGAGAAACGCCCAGTACCTTCATCCTGAAGGCATTTGTTTGGTGGCGATAGCGAAGAGGTCACACCCGTTCCCATACCGAACACGGAAGTTAAGCTCTTCAGCGCCGATGGTAGTCGGGGGTTTCCCCCTGTGAGAGTAGGACGCCGCCAAGCAATTGCACGTTAGTGCAATTATGGAGGATTAGCTCAGCTGGGAGAGCATCTGCCTTACAAGCAGAGGGTCGGCGGTTCGAGCCCGTCATCCTCCACCATTCTTTATTATACATATCGGTTTACATATATGCCGGTGTAGCTCAATTGGTAGAGCAACTGACTTGTAATCAGTAGGTTGGGGGTTCAAGTCCTCTTGCCGGCACCACTTTTATATGATATAATACTTAAGTCTCTTGTAAGAAGAGCCATTAGCTCAGTTGGTAGAGCATCTGACTTTTAATCAGAGGGTCGAAGGTTCGAGTCCTTCATGGCTCACCATTTACATGTTGCGGATGTGGCGGAATTGGCAGACGCGCTAGAATCAGGCTCTAGTGTCTTTACAGACGTGGGGGTTCAAGTCCCTTCATCCGCACCATTTCTGCGGAAGTAGTTCAGTGGTAGAACACCACCTTGCCAAGGTGGGGGTCGCGGGTTCGAATCCCGTCTTCCGCTCCAACTATACCATCCACGCCGGGGTGGTGGAATTGGCAGACACACAGGACTTAAAATCCTGCGGTAGGTGACTACCGTGCCGGTTCAAGTCCGGCCCTCGGCATTAAGTTTTGCGCCCGTAGCTCAATTGGATAGAGCGTTTGACTACGGATCAAAAGGTTAGGGGTTCGACTCCTCTCGGGCGCGCCATGATCTATATGAAATCGGGAAGTAGCTCAGCTTGGTAGAGCACATGGTTTGGGACCATGGGGTCGCAGGTTCGAATCCTGTCTTCCCGACCATTCCTGGGGCCTTAGCTCAGCTGGGAGAGCGCCTGCTTTGCACGCAGGAGGTCAGCGGTTCGATCCCGCTAGGCTCCACTTGGTTTCTAAAAAATATTTGGCGGTGTAGCTCAGCTGGCTAGAGCGTACGGTTCATACCCGTGAGGTCGGGGGTTCGATCCCCTCCGCCGCTACCAATGGACCTTTAGCTCAGTTGGTTAGAGCAGACGGCTCATAACCGTCCGGTCGTAGGTTCGAGTCCTACAAGGTCCACCACTATACGGAGGAATACCCAAGTCTGGCTGAAGGGATCGGTCTTGAAAACCGACAGGGGTGTCAAAGCCCGCGGGGGTTCGAATCCCTCTTCCTCCGCCATACATATTTCCAATCATCGCGGGGTGGAGCAGTTCGGTAGCTCGTCGGGCTCATAACCCGAAGGTCGCAGGTTCAAATCCTGCCCCCGCAACCAAATTTTAAAATGGTCCGGTAGTTCAGTTGGTTAGAATGCCTGCCTGTCACGCAGGAGGTCGCGGGTTCGAGTCCCGTCCGGACCGCCATTTAAATACTTAGGCTCGGTAGCTCAGTTGGTAGAGCAACGGACTGAAAATCCGTGTGTCGGCGGTTCGATTCCGTCCCGAGCCACCATTTTATCAATATATATTTTGGCGGTTGTGGCGAAGTGGTTAACGCACCAGATTGTGGCTCTGGCATTCGTGGGTTCGATTCCCATCAATCGCCCCAAATAAAAATTGCGGGTGTAGTTTAGTGGTAAAACCTCAGCCTTCCAAGCTGATGTCGTGGGTTCGATTCCCATCACCCGCTCCATTTCTATATCGTCATGGGCCTGTAGCTCAGCTGGTTAGAGCGCACGCCTGATAAGCGTGAGGTCGATGGTTCGAGTCCATTCAGGCCCACCATGACTTTTATATTCCACAGTAGCTCAGTGGTAGAGCTATCGGCTGTTAACCGATCGGTCGCAGGTTCGAATCCTGCCTGTGGAGCCATATGGAGAAGTACTCAAGTGGCTGAAGAGGCGCCCCTGCTAAGGGTGTAGGTCGTGTAAGCGGCGCGAGGGTTCAAATCCCTCCTTCTCCGCCATATGATTACAAATATAAATTTATAATTGTCGGCCCGTTGGTCAAGCGGTTAAGACACCGCCCTTTCACGGCGGTAACACGGGTTCGAATCCCGTACGGGTCATCCAAAAGCCTTGCATATCCTGCAAGGCTTTTTTATTTTTATCAATCATGGATATGTCATAAGCTTCGTTCTATTTTAAAACACGCAACAAAAATCTCCATATATTTCGTTTTTCTTCAGAAAATGAAGTTAATTGTCTATAAGTATAAGCGCTTTCAGGAAAGGGCTTTTTTTTATTTCTTCGAATAAATACTATAAATGAAAACTATGATGTCAGAAAGGATGATTACATGGCCGCTGCCAGCCCTACAGCACATGATGTTTATCTTTTTCACGAAGGCAGTCTGTTTAAAAGCTATCAGCTGTTTGGCTCGCATTTTCGTGAGCTGAATGGCACAAGCGGATATGAATTCTGTGTGTGGGCGCCCCATGCGTCGGAAGTACGAGTGGTTGGGGATTTTAACAGCTGGTCGGGAGAACAGCATGTGATGCACAGAGTGAATGATAATGGCATTTGGACGTTATTTATTCCGGGTTTAGGAGAAAAGGAACGATATAAATATGAAATCGTGACGAATTGCGGTGAGATTAGGCTGAAGGCAGATCCATACGCCATTTATTCAGAAGTCAGACCAAACACAGCGTCACTTACTTACGATTTGGAAGGGTACAGCTGGCAAGATCAAAGATGGCAAAAGAAACAGAAGACTAAGACGCTGTATGAGAAACCTGTTTTCATTTATGAACTGCATCTCGGGTCTTGGAAGAAGCATTCTGATGGCAGGCATTACTCCTATAAAGAGTTAAGTCAGACACTTATTCCGTATATCAAAGAGCATGGGTTTACCCATATTGAACTGCTTCCGGTGTATGAGCATCCATATGATCGTTCCTGGGGCTACCAAGGAACGGGGTATTACAGCCCGACAAGCAGGTTTGGCACACCGCACGATCTGATGAGGTTTGTTGATGAATGTCATCAACAAAATATCGGAGTCATTTTAGATTGGGTTCCTGGACATTTTTGTAAAGATGCACATGGCCTTTATATGTTTGATGGAGAACCGCTTTATGAATACAAAGAAGAACGAGATCGGGAGAACTGGCTATGGGGCACGGCAAATTTTGACCTGGGAAAACCAGAAGTTCATAGTTTTTTAATTTCGAATGCGTTGTACTGGGCGGAATTCTATCATATAGATGGATTTAGGGTTGATGCAGTGGCTAATATCTTGTATTGGCCAAATCAGGATGAACGCCACACGAATCCATATGCTGTTGAATTTTTAAAAAAACTCAATCAAACCATGAGAGAGGCATATCCACAGGTGATGATGATCGCGGAAGATTCTACAGAATGGCCTCAAGTGACAGGTGCCGTTGAGGAAGGGGGGCTTGGTTTTCATTATAAATGGAATATGGGATGGATGAATGACGTACTGAAATACATGGAGACGCCGCCTGAAGAAAGGCGGCATTGTCATCAGCTTATCTCTTTTTCATTACTGTATGCGTTTAGTGAACATTTTGTGTTGCCGTTTTCTCATGATGAAGTCGTATACGGAAAAAAATCACTTCTTAATAAAATGCCTGGCGACTACTGGCAGAAATTTGCCCAGTATCGGCTTTTGCTGGGCTATATGACAGTGCATCCCGGAAAGAAATTGATCTTTATGGGATCAGAGTTTGCCCAATTTGATGAATGGAAAGATACAGAACAGCTTGATTGGTTTTTGGACTCCTTCCCCATGCATCAGAAAGCCAGCGTTTTTACGCAAGATCTTCTCCGCTTTTATCAAAAAAGCAAAATCCTTTATGAACATGACCATCGTGCACAATCGTTTGAATGGATTGATGTCCATAATGACGAACAATCAATCTTTTCTTTTATTCGCTATGGCAAAAAGCACGGTGAGGCGCTTGTCATCATTTGTAATTTTACACCCGCGGTCTATCATCAATATGATGTTGGAGTTCCTTTTTTGACCCAATACATCGAAGTGCTGAACAGTGACAGTGAAACATATGGAGGCTCAGGACAAATCAATAAAAAGCCGTTAGCGGCCAAAAAGGGTGCTCTTCATCATAAACCATGTTATATCACGATGACCATCCCCCCTTACGGCATCTCGATTTTACGGGCGGTTAAAAAAAGAGGAGAGATAAAAAGATGAAAAAACAATGTGTAGCCATGCTCCTTGCCGGCGGGAAGGGCAGCCGTCTCAGCGGATTGACAAAAAATATGGCCAAACCGGCTGTATCTTTCGGGGGAAAATACAGGATTATTGATTTCACCCTAAGCAACTGTTCCAATTCAGGCATAGACACAGTCGGGATTTTAACACAATATCAGCCGCTTGAGCTGAATTCCTATATTGGAATTGGCAGTGCATGGGATCTTGATAGATATAATGGCGGAGTGACGGTTTTACCTCCTTATGCCGAGTCATCAGAAGTCAAATGGTATAAAGGGACGGCAAGCGCCATTTATGAAAATCTCAATTATTTGAATCAGTATGATCCTGAGTATGTACTGATTTTATCAGGGGATCACATATACAAAATGGACTACGGCAAAATGCTGGACTTTCACATTGAAAAGAAAGCAGATGTGACCATCTCTGTCATCGAAGTGGGCTGGGAGGAAGCAAGCCGGTTCGGGATTATGAAGGCCAATCCAGATGGGACGATCACACAATTTGATGAAAAGCCCAAGTTCCCTAAGAGCAATCTTGCCTCAATGGGAATTTATATCTTCAATTGGCCGCTTTTGAAACAGTATCTTGAGATGGACGATCAGAACCCTTATTCTAGCCACGACTTCGGCAAGGACATTATTCCTCTGCTTTTGAAGGAGAAAAAGAAGCTTTCCGCTTATCCGTTCAAAGGATATTGGAAGGATGTCGGAACAGTGCAGAGCTTGTGGGAAGCCAATATGGATTTATTAAAAGAGGACTCGGAGCTGAAGCTGTTTGAACGCAAATGGAAAATTTACTCCGTCAATCCAAATCAGCCCCCGCAATTTATTTCATCTGATGCACATGTTCAAGATTCGCTTGTGAACGAAGGTTGTGTTGTGTATGGAAATGTGTCTCACTCCGTTCTTTTTCAAGGTGTGACTGTCGGTAAGCATGCGACTGTCAAATCATCCGTCATCATGCCGGATGTGACGATTGGGGAGCATGTAGTGATTGAAAATGCCATCGTTCCTAAGGGGATGGTGCTCCCGGATGGTGCAGTGATTCGCTCCGAAAAAGACATTGAAGAGGTGCTGCTCGTTTCAGAGGAATTTGTAGAAAAAGAATTGATTTAATTACTGAACAGGGGGCAGAATCAGTGTTCAATAATCAAATGTTAGGTGTTATAGATGAAACCACATATAAGCATTCTCTTCAGGATTTAACAGCACAGCGGTCGCTTGGGGCGATTCCTTTTGCCGGCAGATACCGTCTGATTGATTTTATGCTTTCCAACATGGTGAATGCGGATATTAGGAGTGTTGCCATTTTTCCGAAGTATCGTTACCGTTCGCTCATGGATCACCTTGGGGCAGGTAAGGAATGGGATTTGCATCGGAAAAAGGACGGTCTCTTTTTTTTCCCGTCTCCCCATCTTCATCACGAATACGATGAATTCGGTTCCTTTCGCCAGTTTTCGGACCATCTAGATTACTTCCACAGAAGCACGCAGCAATATGCGGTTATCTCCAACAGCCATACCGTATGCAACATTCAATTTCAATATGTGCTGAAACGCCATCAGGAGGTTGGCTGCGATGTCACCGAGGTATTTCAGGACGGCCAGTCGCTGCAAATCTATATCATGTCTACAACACTTTTAAAGGAGCTGATCTACGGACATAGCGAAAAAGGCTATAAAACCATTCAGGAGGCTGTTGAAAAAGAATCGTCCGCCTTGACCATTTGCCCTTATGAATATTCAGGTTATGCCGCTGTTATTGATTCGGTGGAAAAATATTATACCCACAGTATGGAACTCATTCAGCCTCGTTTTTGGCAGCAGGTGTTTTTGCCGCAGCAGCCGATCTACACAAAAGTGAAGGATGAACCGCCGACGAAATACGGAAAACACAGCACTGTCAAAAATTCTTTGGTGGCAAACGGCTGTGTGCTTGAAGGAGAGGTTGAAAACTGCATTTTGTTCAGGGCGGTCCATGTCGGAAAGGGTACGAAGCTGAAAAACTGCATTATTATGCAAAAAACGCAGATTGGTGAGGATTGTCTTCTTGAGCAGGTCATTTCGGATAAGGACGTTAAAATCGGCAAGGCGACGGAAGCTGCTGGAACAGCTGACCAGCCGCTTGTATTAAGAAAAGGTTTGGTGCAAGGAGAGCTGATGAATTCTTGAAGATATTATTTGCTGTGTCAGAATGCACCCCATTTGTGAAATCAGGAGGTCTTGCCGATGTAGCAGGTGCTCTGCCAAAGGCACTTGCACGATTAGGCAATGAAGTAGCTGTGATGCTGCCGAAGTACAGCCAAATACCTGAACCGTGGAAAAAGCGTATGAAAAAACAGGCTGAGTGTACGGTAGCTGTCGGCTGGCGGCAGCAATATTGCGGAATTGAACATATGGCAGAGGATGATGTGAATTATTACTTCATCGACAATGAGTACTATTTCAACAGGGATTCGTTGTATGGGCATTATGATGACGGTGAGCGGTTTGCCTTTTTTTCAAGAGCTGTGCTGGAGGCTGCCAAAGTTGTGAATGTTCCAGCCGATATTGTTCATACTCACGACTGGCATACAGCGATGGTCAATTATTTGCTGAAGGAGGAATACAGAAAACATCCTTTTTATGAACGCATGAAAAGCGTGCTCACGATTCACAACTTACAGTTTCAAGGCATATTCCCTCCTGATGTCACACATGACTTGCTGGATCTTGAGATGGATCATTTTCATTATGAAAGGTTAGAATGCAACGGATTTGTTAATTTTATGAAGGCGGGCATCATTGCGGCTGATCATGTGACGACTGTGAGCCCTACTTACAGAAATGAAATCTTGACGCCGTATTATGGTGAGCAGCTGGAACAGGTTTTGCAATATAGGGAAAATGATGTAACGGGCATATTAAATGGCATTGATGATACGTTCTATCAGCCGAAAAGCGATCCTTATATAGAGGCGCAATACGACTCGGAACATCTTGCATGCAAGATGGAAAACAAAACGAAGCTTCAGCGGCGAATGGGGCTTCCAGAGAAAAACGATATTCCGCTGATCAGTATGGTGACAAGGCTCACTAAACAAAAGGGGCTTGATCTTGTCCGCAGAATTATGCACGAGCTTCTTGAGGAGCAAGACATACAGCTGGTTGTGCTGGGGACAGGAGAACGTGAATTTGAAGATTATTTCCGGTATGCAGAATTTGCTTTTCATGAGAAGTGCCGAGCTTATATTGGGTTTGATGAGCCGCTTGCCCACCAAATTTATGCGGGATCTGATATGTTTTTGATGCCGTCGAAATTTGAGCCGTGCGGCTTGGGGCAGCTCATTGCTCTTCAATATGGCGCCATTCCCATTGTTAGAGAAACGGGCGGACTTTATGACACTGTCCGTTCATATCAGGAGGAAGAGGGGACGGGCAATGGTTTTACATTTTCCGCCTTCAATGCGCATGACCTGAAATTTACGATTGAAAGGGCGCTGTCGTTTTATCGCCAACAGGATGTATGGCAGAGCATCATGAAGACCGCAATGAATGCAGATTACAGCTGGGGGAAGTCGGCTAAAGAGTATCAGCGCATTTTCGAGCATGTGACAAGGAGTGGACGGGATGTTCTCGAGTAAAGAACGCTTTGCAGATTTATTTTTAAAGCGCCTGGAAATGACGTGCGGAAAAAGCTTTAAAGATTCTGCCAAGTTGGATCAATATAAAACGTTGGGCAATATGGTCAGAGAGTATATCAGTGCAGATTGGATCAAGACGAATGAAAAAAGCAGATCCAATTCCGGGAAGCAGACATATTATTTATCAATCGAATTTCTGCTCGGTCAGCTCCTTGAACAAAACTTAATGAATCTCGGTGTTCGTGATGTTGTAGAAGCTGGTTTAAAGGATATCGGCATCAATTTAGAGGAGATCCTTCAGATAGAGAACGATGCTGGTCTCGGCAACGGCGGGCTTGGCCGGTTGGCCGCTTGCTTTTTAGATTCTCTTGCTTCGTTGAACCTGCCGGGGCACGGGATGGGCATCCGTTACAAGCATGGCTTGTTTGAGCAAAAAATTGTAGACGGGCATCAGGTGGAGCTGCCTGAGCAATGGCTGAAAAACGGGAATGTATGGGAAGTAAGGAATGCGGATCAGGCAGTTGACGTTCCGTTTTGGGGCGAAGTCCATATGACAGAAAAAAGCGGGCGCCTGCATTTTCGCCACGAACAAGCGACAATTGTTACCGCTGTTCCTTATGATATCCCGATCATCGGCTATGAAACAGGCACTGTCAACACGTTAAGGCTTTGGAACGCCGAGCCCTATGCGCATTATCACGGCGGTAATATTTTGTCTTATAAGCGGGAAACAGAAGCGGTTTCTGAATTTTTATATCCCGATGACACCCATGACGAGGGGAAAATTTTACGTCTGAAGCAGCAGTATTTTTTGGTATGCGCAAGCTTAAAAAGCATTGTAAACAATTACCGAAAAACGCATAAATCTTTATCCGGCCTGCATAAAAAAGTGAGCATTCATATTAATGACACTCATCCTGCGCTTGCGGTGCCTGAGCTGATGCGGATTTTGCTCGATGAAGAGGACATGAGCTGGGAAGAAGCTTGGCATATCACTGTACATACGATCTCTTATACGAATCATACAACATTGTCAGAAGCGCTTGAGAAATGGCCGATTCATTTGTTTAGGCCGCTGCTCCCGCGCATGTATATGATTATTGAAGAGATCAATGAAAGGTTTTGCCGCGCAGTTTGGGAAAAGTATCCGGGAGACTGGAAAAGGATAGAGAACATGGCGATTACAGCGCATGGTGTTGTCAAAATGGCTCATCTGGCCATAGTAGGCAGTTACAGTGTAAATGGTGTTGCAAAAATTCATTCCGATATATTAAAGGAAAGGGAGATGCGTGACTTTCACTTGCTGTTCCCGAATCGTTTTAACAATAAGACGAATGGGATTGCCCACAGGCGCTGGCTGTTAAAAGCGAATCCAGGCTTGTCTGCCATCATTACAGAGGCGATCGGCGATGAATGGGTGAAACAGCCGGAATCACTGATCCATTTAGAATCGTACGCCTCTGATCCTGCATTTATTGAACAGTTTCAAAACAACAAAAGCAAGAAAAAACAAGAGCTTGCCGATTTGATTTTTTGCACGGCAGGGGTGGTTGTGAACCCTGACAGCATATTCGACGTCCAGGTGAAACGGCTTCATGCATATAAACGGCAGCTGTTGAATGTTCTTCACATTATGTATTTGTATAACCGCCTCAAGGAGGACGCTGGGTTTTCAATCTACCCGCAAACCTTTATTTTCGGGGCAAAGGCTTCACCAAGCTACTATTATGCCAAGAAAATCATTAAGCTGATCCATTCTGTCGCAGATAAAGTCAATTATGATCCGGCGGTCAAACAGCTGATCAAAGTTGTTTTTTTAGAAAATTATAGAGTTTCTATGGCTGAGCGAATTTTTCCGGCATCAGATGTAAGTGAGCAAATTTCAACCGCAAGCAAGGAAGCGTCTGGTACAGGAAATATGAAGTTTATGATGAACGGCGCTTTGACGATCGGCACGCATGATGGCGCTAATATCGAAATCCTTGAGCGGGTGGGCCCTGATTGTATTTACACGTTCGGCTTAAAAGCGGATGATGTTCTATCGTATCAGGAAAACGGCGGTTATAGATCGAGAGAATATTATCAGCATGACCGGAGAATCAGGCAGGTAGTCGATCAGCTGATCAATGGTTTTTTTGAAGGAGAAGCAGATGAGTTTGAATCGATCTATGACTCGCTGCTTCCGCATAATGATGAGTATTTTGTACTGAAGGATTTCAGCTCATATGCAGATGCGCAAGAGCGAATTCAAGCTGATTATCGAGAACGAAGGAAATGGTCTGAGCGTTCGATTGTAAACATTGCTCATTCTGGATATTTCTCCAGCGACCGCACGATCCGGGAATATGCGAAGGACATTTGGGGCATCAAGCCGATGATATGAAAAAGCCGCTGTATAAGCGGCTTTTTTTGTTCACAGATTCATTGAATCGATGGTAAAGGATAAGAACGTCGCAAATGCACTCCATAAAAAATAAGGCAAAAGAAGATAGCTTGCGGCTCTGCTGTATTTTTTCGCAATGATCAGTAATACGATTGCTGTAATGGCGACAAGCAGGCAGTCAATCGATGCAGCCAGCAGATTTTTTTGCGTAAACTGGAAATAGCTGAATGCCTGATTGAGCACGTAATTTATTAAAAGCGCAAACCAAAAGCTTTTTGCACCTTTAAAAGAAAACGCAGCATATATAATGGCAGCTGAAAGGGAGATCAGGGCAAACAGAATGGCCCAAATGATGCCGATCGCAGATCCGCTTGGCGTCCACTCGGGTTTTTTTAATGAATTGTACCATTCTTGGTCAACAGGAAACAGGTATCCTGCGGCTGAAAACAGCGCGTATGTAATCACAAAAACTGCTATGGCGCCGAAAATCTTTTTCATGTTTGCACCCTCCGTATGTATTTATTTTACATTTATACTTACCCTTACCCTTTAGCTTATAAAGATCAAACCCCCGATATGCGGGGGAAATGATGGATTTAAATCAGCTGCTGCAATGCGTTTGATTTAATGCGTTCATATTCAAAAGCTGATTCTAATTCTTCCTTCGGTAAAGCAGACTTGCGGACGTATTTTTCGCGAATGACATCGTAAAGCTCATAAGGAAACAGCATATCTATAAACATGACTTGTTTTTGTTCTTCAGTTAATGGGGCTCTGGATTCGTATGCGTTCAGCATGACATGAAATGTCTCGTCATCCCAAACGCCCGTCGTATCCAAAAGCGGAATAATCATTTTGCGCAAATCACGAATAGGCAGATCAAATGATACGGTATCTAAGTCGATGACCCAAATCTGTTCATTTTCTCCTAAGAGTGTATTTCCGGTTCCGTAATCCTGGTGGCAAAGGTTAGGGCTTTTTTTCAGCTGTTCAGTCCATGGAACATAGGCCGATTGCAAAAGCTGGTCTTTGATGCGCAGGCCGTCTTCAATGAAGCGGTCTATCTCCTGAAGATAAAGCTGTGAGAAAGGGTCTTCTTTTTCCGCTCTCGCCATCAGCTTCCACGTTTCCATCTGTTTGCACCGTTTCGTGTAGTGATTCGGCCAGCGCCCTAATTTGGTAAATACGGGAACGCCATTCGGCGGCTGATATCCGACGGACGCTGTATGGAAATCAGCAAGGCCTTTCATGATAAACTCCAAGTCCTGCTTTACAGTCAGCTCAAACGGTCTTCCTTCGATCCAGTCATATACGACAAATAAAAAGGAGCCGTGCTTGGAATATAGGCTGCCTTTTTTGTTTGGGAGTATGCCAGGAACATTCATGTCTTTTTTTGCTAAATAATCCTGCGCGAAAATAGAAAATAACGCTTTCTTTTCCGGTCTGTGTATTCGTTTCAGACAAACCGCGCCGGAACCTGTGTGGACCTTCCAGACCAGTGCCATCTGATTTCCCTGAATGACGTCTATTTTTTCAGCATGCACATCCCATCCTTGAAGCACATTTTCAGCCAGCTCCGTTAATTTTTTTTCATCTTCTGCTGATAAAGGAAGCTCTGATGAATTCCCCTCCTCAATGACTTCGTGGTTTTCTGCCATTAAAGGACACATCCTTACCTGTTTTACTCCTACCTTATGAATCAAAAGGAAAAAATGATTGAGATATTTGACTATATTTACTAGAAGAATATGGTTGTTTACCCGTTTTGTTTTTGGGGCAGTCCCAATCCGCACAAGTTGGTTGATCAGCCGTATCATGATTCTAACTAGTTAAAAATCATGCAGGAATGGAGGCTATGTATGAAAATAGCACTGATCGCCACAGAGAAGCTTCCTGTCCCATCGGTTCGAGGAGGCGCCATTCAAATCTACCTCGAAGCGGTTGCCCCTTTAATTGCCAAAAAACATGAGGTGACTGTGTTTTCTATTAAAGATCCTAATCTCGCTGATAGAGAGACTGCAGACGGTGTCCATTATGTACATTTGGATGAAGACCGTTATGAAGAAGCTGTTGGAGAAGAGCTGAGAAGGAGCCGCTTTGACCTTGTGCATGTTTGTAATCGCCCAAGCTGGGTTCCAAAATTGAAGAAACAGGCGCCGGACGCTCTTTTTATATTAAGCGTTCACAATGAAATGTTTGCTTACGATAAAATCAGCCAGGCAGAAGGAGAGATTTGCATCGATTCCGTAGCGCAGATTGTTACGGTCAGCGATTATATCGGACAGACGATCACAAGCCGTTTTCCGTCAGCCCGATCAAAAACAAAAACAGTTTATTCCGGTGTGGATTTAAAAGCGTACCATCCCCGCTGGACGAATGAAGGACAGCGGGCTCGCGAAGAGATGCGAAGTGAGCTGGGGCTTCACGGCAAAAAAATCGTCCTATTTGTCGGCCGTCTTAGCAAAGTCAAAGGCCCGCACATTTTATTGCAGGCTTTGCCGGACATCATTGAGGAGCATCCCGATGTCATGATGGTGTTTATCGGGTCCAAATGGTTCGGAGATAATGAAATAAATAACTATGTCAAACATCTTCATACCCTTGGTGCGATGCAAAAGGATCATGTCACATTTATTCAATTTGTGAAGCCAAAGGACATTCCGCGCCTTTATACCATGTCAGATGTATTTGTGTGCTCTTCGCAATGGCAGGAACCTTTAGCAAGGGTGCATTATGAAGCGATGGCTGCGGGACTGCCTATCATTACAAGCAATCGGGGAGGCAATCCAGAGGTCATAGAGGAAGGGAAAAACGGCTACATCATTCATGACTTTGAAAATCCTAAACAATATGCCGAACATATCAATGATTTGCTGAGAAGCTCGGAAAAGCGGGAACGGCTTGGGAAATACAGCCGCCGTGAGGCAGAAAGCAATTTCGGCTGGCAGAGGGTGGCTGAAAATCTGCTCAGCGTCTATGAAAAGAACAGATAGAAGGGGTGAACAGAGTGTACCAAAAAGAGCATGAAGAACAGATTGTGTCTGAAATTCTCAGCTATTATCCTTTTCATATTGACAATGTGGCGCTGAAATCGAACAAAAGCGGGCGCAAAATCTGGGAAGTTCAAACTGATCATGGCCCAAAGCTGCTAAAAGAAGCGCAAATGAAGCCGGAGCGGATGCTTTTTATCACTCAGGCACATGCCCATTTACAAGAGAAAGGGCTGCCGATAGCGCCGATTCATCAAACAAAAAATAGCGGTAGCTGCTTGGGCACGGATCAGGTTTCTTACAGCTTATATGACAAAGTGACAGGAAAAGAAATGATTTACTATGATGCAGAGCAAATGAAAAAAGTCATGTCGTTTGCCGGCCATTTTCATCATGCGTCAAAAGGATATGTTTGCACAGATGAAAGCAAGAAGAGAAGCAGGCTGGGAAAATGGCATAAATTGTACCGATGGAAGCTGCAGGAACTTGAAGGGAATATGCAGATCGCAGCATCTTATCCTGATGACGTATTTTCGCAAACTTTCTTAAAACATGCTGATAAAATGCTGGCAAGAGGAAAAGAAGCACTTCAAGCGCTTGATGACTCAGAATACGAAACCTGGACAAAAGAAACGCTCGAGCATGGCGGATTCTGTTTTCAGGATTTTACATTGGCACGTTTGACTGAGATCGACGGGGAGCCCTTTTTAAAGGAGCTTCACTCGATTACCTACGATTTGCCTTCAAGAGACCTTCGTATTCTGCTGAATAAAGTGATGGTTAAGCTTTCGGTGTGGGATACTGATTTCATGGTTGCACTGCTTGCGGCCTATGACAAAGTGTATCCGCTCACAGAAAAACAGTACGAGGTACTTTGGATTGATCTCGCGTTTCCGCATTTGTTCTGTGCAATCGGCCATAAATATTATTTGAAGCAAAAGAAAACGTGGTCAGATGAGAAGTATAACTGGGCGCTGCAAAATATGATTTCCGTTGAAGAATCTAAAGATTCGTTTTTGGATAAACTGCCGGAACTCTATAAAAAGATAAAAGCGTATCGGGAGGCGAATTGACATGAGGTCTTCGAGACAAAAAGCCTCTATTTCTAAATTGGATCTTGACCAATTCGTATTTACACCGCCTGGATCAATGGGGTGGCAGGCTCATGACTCAATCTCAGCTGAGAAGGAGGAAGAGGAGAAGCATTTAGCTGTGGGCAGCATCCGAGAGCTTCCTCACATCAATGCACCGAAAGAATATCAAGAAGAAAAGAAGGAAAAGGAAACTGAACACAATATCATCAATGATGAAGAAAAAACGAAATTTGAAACTGCTCGAGAGCCTGAGAAGGAGCGTGATTCGAAACGCTCAATGCCGCTCTTTGAGGAAGAAGAGCATGATGATGAAGAACCAGACTTAGCGGAGGAAGCCAGAGTGGAAATCATCATTCTTCCAAGTGATTCTAAACCAGCTCCATGGTTTTCTTCAGCTGTAAAGCGAAAGGCATAAAGTCACTTTTATGCCTTTTTTTGAGCTCTCTGCAACAAAAAACAGCCCGTTTTGCAACGCGAGCTGTAGGTTTATGATTTTGCTTTCACAAAAAGCTGATTGATTGATGATAAATCAAGGTTTTGCGTCAGAAAAGGCGGCGGGAATTGTTTGTTTTTCGGGGTCAAAACGGATTGGTAAACTTCATTGAGCCGTTTGGCAGCATGTGTAAAGGTAAATAAAGCTTCTACATGCTTACGGCCGTTTTTTGTCATTTTGTTCATTAATTCTTGATCTGTAAAGGCTCTGTCAATTGCTTTTGCAAATGAAGAAGGTTTGTTGTAGCTGTCAATGACAAGGCCGGTGACTTCGTGTTTTACGACCTCTCCGTTTCCGCCCCGGTTTGTGGTAATTAAGGGCGTGCCGGCTGCCATTGCTTCATAATTCACACGGGCGAGCGGTTCATTCCACTGAGAGCTGCACACAAATACATCTGCCATCAGAAAAAGGTTTGGTATGTCGTCTGCGGGAATGAATTTTGTAAAGATCACGTGGTCTCTGTACGGCAGCGCCAGCTTGCGAAGATAGGTGACATATTGATTTTCGCTGTCATCGCTGAACCACTTCCCGCCCGCTATGACAAGTACAGCATCAGGATGCTGCTGCAAAATCCGTCTCATGCTGTGGATGAGAAGGTGAGGCCCTTTTGTCGGGCTTAAGCGGCCGGCGAATAAAATAACTTTTTTATCCTCAATGTCGTATTTTTTTCGGTATGTTTCTCTGACAGCCGCGCCTTTCGTCGTCCAGACGGGCGGATAAGCGTGTAAATCAACGCCCGAGTACACGACTCTTGTGATGTCCTCGGCTTCAGGGAAACGATCGATGACGGTTTGTTTAATAAATTCGCTGACAGTTGTGATCATGGAGACATTGTCGAGTACTTCTTTTCCTTGCGCGAAGGTCATCTTTTTTTCAGAAAACATTTCGTTATGCAGGCTCAGAATGATCTTGCTGTTTGGTGAAGCCTTTTTATATAAAGAGACATTTAAAGGCCTGTTAAACACATGAATGAGGTCGAAGGAAGAGGCTCGCAGCTCTTCGGCTACCGCCTCTCGGTAATGCTCTTTTGGCAGATGGATATAATGTACGCCGTTTTTCGTTTCTCTTTTTGGAAGCGATGGATCTTCTATTGAAAAAATGGTCAGGTCGTAGCGGCTGCTGAAATAGGGCGTGACACCGTCAATCATCATTTGAATAGCGCCGCCGCGTACCGCGGGCGCCGGCAGCTTTTCTGTACAGATAAAGGCAAGCTTCATTTTCATTCCCCCTGATACAGCGACGATAAATAGGCAATTTCGTTAGTCAAGCCATCCTTTAAGGATGTGGCAGGATCATAATGCAAGAGCTGCTTTGCTTTTGAAATATCCGCCCACGTGTTGCTCGGTTCCCCTGCTATTTTGTCCGAAAAGTGCAGTGTTGCTTTTTTGCCGGAAATCTCTTCAATGAGGGAGACAACCTTTAAGACTGAGGCACGTTCAGCACCGCCGATATTTACCGTTTCACCAATAAGGTGGGGTTTCCCAAGAACTGCGGTGATGCCTTTGACACAGTCGCTGATGTAAGTAAAATCTCTTGACTGCTGCCCGTCACCGAAGATCGTGAGCGGCTTTTGCTGAAGGTGCTGCTTGATGAGCCGGTGAAAAGCCATGTCCGGCCGCTGTCTTGGTCCGTAAACGGTAAAAAAACGGAGAATCACAATTGGAATGCCAAAGCTTTGTTGATACACATGGCAAAGCTTTTCACCGGTAAGCTTTGTTACCCCGTACGGAGATAAAGGAGAAAGCGACGTGTTCTCGCTGACTTTTCCTTGTTTTTCGCCATAGACGGAAGAGGTGGATGCAAAGACGAACGTTTGAATAGGATGTTCACGGCATGCCTCGAGAAGTCTTTGTAGCGCTTGGATATTATGTGCGGCATATGGGTGAAAATGATTGCCCCAGCTTGAGCGGACACCCGGAATGGCCGCCAAATGAAAGATGACGTCTACTCCTTCCAGTAAGGGAGAAAGATCCGCTGTCAGCAGATTTTCCTTTATAAACGTAAATCGTTTTTCTTGCAGCAGGGTTTTAAGGTTTTTTAATTTTAAGGAAAATGGAGTAGGACCGATAAAGTCATCAATTCCGATAACGTGATGTTTCTTATCCTTCAGTAATTCTTCGCAGAGGTGGGAGCCGATAAATCCCGCTGCTCCTGTGACGAGTATTCTCATGGGCGCCCAACCCCCGTACAGATCAGGCCGCAAGCCTCGATCGGTTCTTTTTTCAGTACGTTGCGTCCGTCAATCACAAGACGCCCTTTCATGATGCCTGCAGCCTTTTTCCAATCAAACGCTAAAAACTCAGGCCATTCTGTCGCCAAAAATAAAAAATCACTCTCTTCTATCGCATCAAAAGCTTGAGAATGCTGAGTTGCATGTTGCCGCAAATGTTCTGGAAGGACAGCTTCAGGATCATATGCATGAACATCACATCCCAGCTCTGCCAGCCCTTCAATCAGTCTGACGGCCTGAGAATTTCTGGTGTCATCGGTATGGGGTTTGAAGGAAATGCCGAGTACAGCTGCTTTCTTGCCTTGAAGTGTATCGAAGAATGACTGTATTTTTTTGATATACAGGCCGAGCTGGGTGTCGTTAATGTGCTGCACGGCTTGAAGCAGGAAGGTCTCCGTGTTTTTTTCCTTGGCAGCAAATTGCAGCGCCTGCAGATCCTTTGGAAAACAAGAGCCGCCGTATCCGATGCCAGCCTGCAAAAAGTGCCTCCCGATTCTCGGATCTAGTCCGATAGCGCGGGAAATATCCGAGATATCTGAATGATAGGCTTCACATAAGCGGGCCATTTCGTTAATGAGTGAGATTTTGGCTGCTAAAAAGAAGTTGTTGGCATATTTGATCAGCTCTGCTCCTGCTAAGCTTGTAATGATATAAGGGGTGTCAATGTGTTTGTAAATAGATTTGACGATTGCTGCCGATACGTGATCTCCTTCCTGAATACCGATGACCGTTTTGTCAGGATGCAGCATGTCATATAAGGCGTTACCTTCCCGCAGAAACTCGGGATTGGATACGATGTTAAACAAACTTTCAGACACACCGGAGGCAACCAGCTGTTTTGCTATGTTTTCATTTGTCCCGGGCGGAACAGTGCTTTTCGTAATAATGGTTTTATACGATCGAATCGCCTCGCTCAAATCGCTGATGACGGACTGCAGGGCTTTCGTATCAGCTGACCCGTCCAAACGCGGTGGAGTTCCGACTGCGATAAAGATGACGGGACATTTCTCCATGCTCGATTTCACTTCAGAAGAAAACGAGAGATTGCCGCAATGGTTTACTGCATCAGAAAGCCCAGGCTCGTAAAAGGGAATGTCTCCATTTTTCAGCTGCTCGATTTTTTTGACGTCTTTGTCTGTGCATATCATGTCATGCCCGATGGATGCCAGTGCCGCTGATAAAGTTAAACCGACATATCCGGCGCCAACCACACAAATTTTCATCACCTGAGCTCCTTTTCAAGATTACTGGTCATATATCAATATCCTATTAAAAAAGGGCTGGTTCGTGATTCCGCTTTCTGCCCAGTTGCGTCCGCCTAATTTCACATGGACAAACATCGGGATGCGCTCTTGGAATATCATGTAATAAACATAAGCTGAGGGGAAAATACCATGATAAAAAAAGCGATCATTCCTGCCGGAGGATTCGGCACGAGAAATCTGCCGGTGACGAAGGTGATTCCGAAAGAAATGTTTCCGGTAGGGTCTAAGCCTGTAATTCATTATATTGTTGAAGAACTAAAGGAATCAGGCATTGAGGACATTTTGATGGTTGTATCGAGCCATAAAAACCTGATTGTCGACTACTTCGATTCCTCTTTGGCACTCGAAGCTTTTCTGGCCTCCCGGGATAAACTTCATTTACTCAGTGAGCATCCAATTCCAGATATACGGATTCACTATGTGCGCCAGCCTTATGCAAAGGGTTTGGGTGATGCCATTTCTTACGGAAGGCCATTTGCAGGCGGAGAACCTTTTGCCGTCGTTTTGCCCGATGATCTGATTTTTTCCGCCAATCAGCCGGCTTTAGGGCAGCTGATTGAAGCGTATACGAAATATCAGTCCAGTGTGATCGGCTTAAAAGAAACAAAAACGGAGGATTTACATCATTACGGGGTGATAAAGGGGGAGCCTGTTGAAAAAGGGGTTTATCGCATCCAGGATATTGTGGAAAAGCCTAAACAAAACCCGCCATCTCATTTTGCTGCAGCAGGACGTTATATTTTTACACCGGATATCTTTGATAAGCTGGACGAATTAGAAGCTGATAACGGAGGAGAAGTGCAGGTAACGGATGCGATTAAAGCTTCACTCGGGGCATGCAATGTTTACGGGAAATTGCTAGAGGGCGAGCGGTATGACATCGGCCTGCAAAAGGATTATTTGAGGCTGATTTCCGATATGCTGAAAACGGAAAAGAACCCCCGATAATCGGGGGTTCAATCAGCGTGGAGATCGCCGAATGTTGTCATGATTCCCTCTTCGTCAAGCTCTTCCTCATAACGCTCATGGGCCCTGCTTTGATAAACTGTAATTTCTTTGCCGGTGATATCAGTAGCAATGAAATTTTCGTAAGACTCCGTATTGCCGATATTCTCTTCGGCGTTCATCGTCATATCATCGTAGCTGAGCGGCGGATTTTCCATATCCTGCGGCGTTTGCGAGTTACCGTATTTTTCGACATCCTGATAGGAATCTTCACTGTCATATGGCGCTCTGATTTCTTCATCATCGTCAAATTCAAATTGCCCGAAAGGTGTTTCTTCTTCAATCGGACGGTCTTTGGACACCACGTCCTGTGACGAATACTCCGCGAGTGTTGTGGCAGTCGGAAGCGCCTCAAGTCTTTCGTAAGGGATTTCCTTTCCGCTGACTTCACAAATACCGTACGTACCGTTTTCTATCGCTTTTAATGAATGCTCAATGTCCCGAAGGTGCTCTCGCTCATGTAAATCGAGAGCGATGTCTTTTTCACGCTCGTAAAGTTCGGTTGCTTGGTCTCCGGGGTGGTTATCATAAGCTGAAAGTTCACCCATTGAATCATACGGAAAGGCTGAATTGAGCTGAAAATGGTCATTGTCTTTGAAACGGTTTAAGATATCTTTTTTCGTTTGCTCCAGTTCATTTTTTAAATGCTGCAGCTTGTCTTTTGTAAGCAATGTGATCGCCTCGTTTCTCTTTGATGCATACCTTTAGTATGAACAGATCGCCGGAGAACTTTCATAAATGCCGGATGGAGGAATATAGGGGATTTTCCTTTTATGGTAAGCGGATACAAGCTTTGCTACCAGTGGAGAAAGAAATTTAAGCTTTGTTTCTTTTTCATTTCTGAAATTAGGTTTATAATAGGTAAGGCAGGCCATTTGGACTGCACGATCTGTGTTTGACACAAAGAAGACACAGGTGTATGGTATTAAAAGCATTTTAAGGATTATGGAGGAATGTCTCATGGTGACAACGGTGCAGCGTACGTTCCGAAAGGAAGTTCTACATGCATTACATAAAGCCAAAGAAGTCAACCATGCTGTCTTAATAAGCTATTCGAGACAAATCGAGTCTCTTGACCCTCTATCATTTTTCAATTACAGAGCAAAAAAATATACAGGCAATCGATTTTTTTGGTCAGATCCTGAAAGTGAATTGACAATAGTCGGTCTTGGCAAAGAAGCGGTTTTCCAGACAAATCAAAAAAGCAGCGAGCGGTATCGTGAGGTTTTTGAACAATGGGAGCGCTTTAAAAAGACGGCTTTTCATATTTATGAAGAAGAAAAGCTGCAGCATTCTGCAGTGGGACCTGTGTTATTCGGAGGATTTTCTTTTGACCCTTGCGAAGAAAGAGGTACACAATGGGACCATTTCTCGGAAGGGGATTTCTTTGTGCCTTCGCTTATGCTGACAATGACTGCTGAAGGCCCGTTCTTAACAGTCAACAGATGGGTAAAAGGACAAGAAGATGCAGAGGCTGTTTTGGAAGGCTTACAAGCTTTTGCAGCGGAATTTATGATTCCCGGTTTCAAGCAAGAAGATCAAGCTGTGATTGCAGAAGTTCAAGAGCTGGATAAGGATGATTGGCTGAAAGCAATCAAAACGGCAACAAACCAAATTAGAGAGAAACAATATGATAAAGTGGTTCTTGCCCGAGAGCTGCTGCTCACGTTTGACGGTCCAATCCAAATTGAACCGGTGCTTAAAACGCTTCTGAACGATCAGCAGACAAGTTATGTTTTTGCAATTGAACAGGGAGGCAAAACCTTTGTCGGCGCATCTCCAGAAAGACTGATCAAAAGGGACGGCAGCACTGTCATGTCTACTTGTCTGGCAGGCTCCATTAAACGAGGCGTGAATGAAGAAGAAGACCGCCGGATCGGGCTTGAATTATTAAACGATGAGAAAAACCTGATTGAGCATGATATTGTCGTAGGCATGATTCATAACGCTTTTGAATCAGCCTGTTCGGAGGTTGAAAAGCCTGATGGACCTGTATTGTATAAAACAAAAAGCGTTCAGCACCTATTTACGCCGATTGTCGGACAGCTGCGTGACTCTGCTTCGATTTTTGACTTAATTGAGAAGCTGCATCCCACTCCGGCGCTTGGGGGAGCACCTAAGGAAAAAGCTGTTGAAGTGATCCGAGAGATTGAACCGATGAATCGCGGCTGGTATGCAGCCCCTATCGGCTGGATTGACAGCCAAGATAACGGGGAATTCGCAGTAGCCATTCGTTCCGGACTGATCGAAGGCAGAACAGCAAGGCTGTTTGCCGGGTGCGGTATTGTGGAAGACTCGGAACCAATCTCGGAATATGAAGAAACGCAGATTAAATTGAAGCCGATGATCTCTGCATTAGGAGGTGAGAGGCGTTGACTGTCAACCCGATTACTCATTACATCGGAAGTTTTATTGATGAATTCGCCCTTTCCGGAATTACGGACGCCGTCGTTTGTCCGGGCTCAAGATCCACGCCGCTGGCTATTCTTGCTGCCGCGCACCCCGATATTAGCGTCCATGTCCAAATTGATGAAAGATCGGCCGGGTTTTTTGCACTAGGATTGGCAAAAGCGAAGCAGCGTCCCGTACTATTGATCTGCACATCAGGAACAGCCGCGGCCAATTTTTATCCGGCTGTGGTTGAAGCCCATTATTCAAGGGTGCCAATTATTGTGTTAACTGCTGATCGGCCTCATGAGCTGCGCGAAGTAGGCGCACCGCAGGCTATTAATCAGCACTTCTTATTCGGTAACTTTGTTAAGTTTTTCACAGACTCTGCTCTTCCTGAAGAGTCTCCGCAAATGCTGAGATACATCCGAACGCTGGCAAGCCGCGCTGCCGGTGAAGCACAAAAACGACCAATGGGGCCTGTCCATGTGAATGTGCCGCTGCGCGAACCGCTGATGCCGGATCTTTCGGATGAGCCGTTTGGAAGAATGAGAACAGGCCGTCATGTGTCTGTAAAAACGGGTACGCAGTCTGTTGACCGCGAATCCCTGTCTGATGTGGCTGAAATGCTCACAGAGGCTGAAAAAGGAATGATCGTCTGCGGAGAGCTCCATAGTGAAGCGGATAAGGAAAACATTATTGCGTTGTCAAAAGCGCTTCAGTATCCGATTTTAGCGGATCCGCTATCTAATTTGCGGAATGGTGTTCATGATAAAAGCACTGTCATTGATGCGTATGATTCATTTTTAAAAGATGATGAGCTGAAGCTGAAACTTCGTCCTGATGTTGTCATCCGGTTTGGGCCGATGCCTGTTTCAAAACCGGTTTTCTTATGGCTTAAGGATGATCCGGCGATTCAGCAAATCGTGATTGACGAGGATGGAGGGTGGAGAGACCCGACACAGGCAAGCGCGCATATGATCCATTGTAATGCGTCTGTTTTTGCTGAGGAGATCATGGCAGGCCTTACTGCTGCCACCAGATCATCAGAGTGGCTTGAGAAGTGGCAGTATGTCAATGAGCGGTTCCGTGCGCATCTGCAAACCATCAGCAGTGAAGATGTTTCGTTTGAAGGCAATCTCTATCGAATCCTTCAGCATCTTGTGCCTGAAAACAGCTCGCTGTTTGTCGGCAACAGCATGCCGATCAGGGATGTTGATACGTTTTTTGAAAAGCAGGAACGCCCTTTCCGGATTTATTCAAACCGGGGCGCAAATGGAATAGACGGTGTCGTCTCCTCTGCGATGGGGGTATGTGAAGGAACAAAAGCGCCTGTTACCCTTGTGATTGGAGATTTATCTTTTTATCATGATTTAAACGGCCTGCTCGCGGCCAAAAAACTGGGCATTCCTCTTACTGTGATTCTTGTCAATAATGACGGCGGAGGGATTTTCTCCTTTTTGCCGCAGGCTTCTGAGAAGACACACTTTGAAGATTTGTTCGGCACACCGATTGGGCTCGATTTCAAGCATGCGGCTGCACTTTACGGCGGAACGTATTCATGCCCGGCTTCATGGGATGAATTCAAAACAGATTACGCGCCGCAGGCAGACAAGCCCGGACTCCATTTGATCGAAATCAAAACAGATCGCCAATCGAGAGTCCAGCTTCATCGCGATATGCTGAACGAGGCTGTGCGGGAAGTGAAAAAGCAATGGGATCTGTAAACATAACGGTGTCAGATGGTGTCCGATATGCTGTGACAGACGTCGGGCCGGATGCTTCCGAAGCCGTCGTCTGTCTGCACGGGTTTACTGGCAGCAAACAATCATGGACTTTTCTTGATGAGATGCTGCCTGATTCTCGCTTGATCAAAATTGATTGTTTAGGGCATGGTGAAACCGATGCCCCGCTGAATGGGAAAAGATACAGCACTAGCCGGCAGGTTTCTGACCTTGCCGAGATTTTTAATCAATTAAAACTTCACAAAGTGAAATTGATTGGGTATTCTATGGGAGGAAGGCTTGCTTACTCTTTTGCGATGACATATCCAAAGCGGGTATCAGCACTTGTGCTTGAAAGCACAACGCCGGGACTCAAAACGCTTGGGGAACGGCGGGAGCGGATCATGCGGGACCGGAAGCTTGCTGATTTTATTTTGCGTGACGGGATCAAAGCGTTTGTTGAGTATTGGGAGAACATCCCTTTGTTTTCATCCCAGCAGCGGCTGGCAGAAGATATTCGGCACAGGATACGATCGGGCCGTCTGCGGAACAATAAGATTGGGCTTGCGAACAGTTTAACCGGCATGGGCACCGGTTCACAGCCTTCCTTGTGGAGCCGTGTAGAAGAAATAGCCGTTCCTGTGCTCCTTATCTGCGGCGAGTGGGACGAAAAATTTTGTGCCATCAATCAAGAGGTGCATAAGATGCTTCCTTCTAGTAGAATAGAGATTGTTCCAAAGGCAGGACATACGGTCCATGTGGAACAGCCGCGATTGTTTGGTAAAATAGTGAGTGAGTTTTTGACAAGCATCTGACTCATTCACATAGAGAATAAAAGGAGGTCATCATATGGCTGAATGGAAAACAAAACGGACATACGATGAGATATTGTATGAAACGTATAATGGCATTGCAAAAATAACAATCAACCGACCTGAGGTACATAATGCGTTTACCCCTAAAACGGTTGCTGAAATGATTGATGCGTTTGCTGACGCAAGAGACGACCAAAACGTTGGGGTTATCGTGCTTGCCGGCGCAGGGGACAAAGCATTTTGTTCTGGCGGAGACCAAAAAGTGCGCGGTCACGGTGGATATGTAGGAGACGACCAGATCCCGCGTCTAAACGTATTGGATCTTCAGCGTTTAATCCGTGTCATTCCGAAACCTGTTGTTGCGATGGTGTCTGGATATGCGATCGGCGGAGGCCATGTGCTTCACATCGTATGTGACTTGACAATTGCTGCAGACAACGCAATTTTCGGACAAACAGGCCCTAAAGTGGGAAGCTTCGATGCAGGTTACGGTTCTGGCTACCTGGCTCGAATTGTAGGGCACAAAAAAGCACGTGAAATCTGGTACCTATGCCGTCAGTACAACGCACAAGAAGCACTGGACATGGGTCTTGTCAACACAGTCGTTCCTTTGGAACAGCTTGAAGAAGAAACGATTAAATGGTGTGAAGAAATGCTTGAAAAAAGCCCGACCGCACTGCGCTTTCTTAAAGCTGCGTTTAACGCGGACACAGACGGACTTGCTGGAATTCAGCAGTTTGCAGGGGATGCTACCCTTCTTTACTACACAACAGATGAAGCAAAAGAAGGCCGTGATTCCTTCAAGGAAAAACGCAAACCTGATTTCGGACAGTTCCCCCGTTTCCCGTGATCAGCAATACTTAGTCAACCAACAGCTTGAGACTTTGCGGTCCAAGCTGTTTTCTTTTCAATACAGACATTTTACCTCGGAGATGATGACATGCTGACAGAACAGCCCAACTGGCTCATGCAGCGGGCGCAGCTGACACCTGAGAGAATCGCTCTCATCTATAAAGACCAAACCGTTACATTTGCAGAATTGTTTGCCGCGTCTAAACGAATGGCGGAACAGCTTGCCGCTCATTCGGTTCGGAAAGGGGATACTGCGGCTATTTTGCTCCAAAACCGTGCAGAAATGGTATACGCTGTTCACGCTTGTTTTTTGCTAGGTGTTAAAGCGGTGCTTTTGAATACAAAGCTGTCAACACATGAAAGGCTGTTTCAGCTGGAGGATTCCGGCTCCGGCTTTTTACTGACAGACTCAAGCTTTGACAGAAAAGAGTATGAACATATCGTTCAAACGATTGATGTGGATGAATTGATGAAAGAAGCCGCGGGGGAAATAGAGATCCAGGCTTATATGCAAATGGATGCAACGGCGACGCTGATGTATACATCGGGTACGACAGGAAAGCCAAAGGGAGTTCAGCAAACGTTCGGCAACCATTATTTCAGTGCGGTGTCGTCCGCGCTTAATTTGGGTATAACAGAACAAGACCGCTGGCTTATCGCATTGCCGCTCTTTCACATCAGCGGCTTGTCCGCATTATTTAAATCTGTGATCTATGGAATGACTGTCGTGCTTCACCAGCGTTTTTCCGTAAGCGATGTGCTGGATTCTATCAACAGGCATGAAGTGACAATGGTATCTGCGGTTCAGACTATGCTGGCCAGTCTTTTACAAGAAACAAGCCGCTGCCCTGAATCCATCAGATGCATTCTTCTCGGCGGCGGTCCTGCACCGCTGCCATTGCTTGAGGAATGCCGTGAGAAAGGATTCCCTGTCTTTCAGTCATATGGAATGACAGAAACTTGCTCACAAATTGTTACCCTGTCGCCGGAATTCAGCATGGAGAAGCTCGGATCTGCGGGGAAACCGCTGTTTTCATGTGAAATCAAAATCGAGCGGGACGGACAGGCATGTGAACCGTTCGAACACGGTGAAATTATGGTCAAAGGCCCGAATGTCATGAAAAGCTATTTTAACCGAGAGAGCGCAAACGAAGCCTCCTTTCAAAATGGCTGGCTGAAAACAGGTGATCTTGGGTATTTGGACAATGAAGGCTTTTTATATGTATTAGACAGACGTTCAGATCTGATCATTTCTGGCGGAGAAAACATTTATCCGGCCGAAGTGGAGTCAGTGCTGCTTTCACACCCCGCTGTGGCCGAAGCCGGAGTTTCAGGGGCTGAGGACAGAAAATGGGGGAAAGTGCCTCACGCCTATCTTGTCCTTCACAAGCCTGTGAGCGCAGAAGAATTGAGGGCATACTGCAAAGAACGCTTGGCAAAGTATAAAATTCCGGCAAAATTCTTTGTGCTTGACCGCCTGCCGCGCAATGCGTCTAATAAGCTCTTGCGAAATCGGCTGAAAGATGCGCGTAAAGGAGAACTGCTATGATCGAAATAGAAAAAATTACGCTTTACCATTTGAGCATGAATTTAAAGAAACCGTTTAAAAACAGTATCGAAACGCTTCAAGAGCGTAAATTTCTGATCGTGGAAGCCATTGATACATCAGGTGTTACAGGCTGGGGAGAAGTTTCTGCTTTCTCTTCTCCTTGGTACACCGAGGAAACCATTGGAACATGTTTGCATATGCTAAAAGATTTTTTTATTCCAAATGTCGTCGGCCGTGAATTTAATCACCCTTCAGAAGTGCCGGACAGCCTGGCGCGGTATAAAGGAAACCGGATGGCAAAAGCGGGACTTGAATCGGCTGTCTGGGATATCTATGCGAAAAAGAAGGGCATATCTCTTGCTGAGGCATTGGGCGGAACAAGAGATAAAGTCCCTGCCGGAGTGGTTGTCGGCCTGGCACCCCTTGACGATATGCTGAAGGAAATTGAAAGCTATCAAAAAGAAGGTTATCAAAGAATAAAAATTAAAATTCAGCCTGGGCAGGATGTGGAATTGGTCAAGGCCATCCGCAGCCGGTTCCCAAACATCCCGCTCATGGCTGATGCCAATTCCTCCTATGAGCTGAAGGATATCAGCCGCTTAAAGGAGCTTGATGAATTCCAGTTAATGATGATTGAGCAGCCTCTTCAAGCTGACGACATCGTTGACCACCGCCACTTGCAGAAACATTTGAAAACGGCCATTTGCCTTGATGAAAGCATTTGTTCAGTTGATGATGCGAGACGGGCGATTGAGCTGGGAAGCTGCAAAATTATTAATATAAAGCCTTCGCGTGTCGGCGGCTTAACAGAAGCTTTAAAAATTCATGATTTATGCCAAGAGCATCACATGCAGGTGTGGTGCGGAGGAATGCTGGAAACCGGCATATCGAGAGCGCAGAACGTTGCGCTTGCTTCACTGCCTCAATTCACAATACCCGGCGATATTTCATCATCCTCACGCTATTGGGATGAAGATATTGTGACCCCTGATATTCGTATTGATAATGGATTTATTTCTGTGTCAAAACAGCCTGGTTTAGGGGTTGAGGTGAACCAGGATATTATGCGAAAATATGTGACCAAAATGGATGTTTTCACACAGCATGGGTAAGAAAAAAGCATTTTGCTATTTTGAATGAATGACACTATGCTGTTACAGTAAAAGTGTTCATTGAATACATCCCTTCTCGTTTGGACCGGCTGCTGACCCAGCCGGTTTTTTTATGTAAATGGAGCTTGACAAAAATGGCCAAACGCGATAATTTTGCACTAGAGAAACTTTTTGTCCTAAGTAAATAAAATATGCTTTTGTCTAATTAAATGTCACATGTCTAAGAACTGATATCATAAGATAAAAAAATCGGACATTGATGGCAAAGAGGAGGAGAAACATGAAACGAGGGCTGATGGCGGCAGTGCTTTTTGCGGCCTTTGCTTTAACAGGATGCGGAACAGATTCAGCCGGAAAGAGCGCTGATCAACAATTACAAGTGACAGCGACAACATCTCAAATTGCCGATGCAGCAGAAAACATCGGAGGAAAGCATGTAAAAGTCACCTCGTTAATGGGGCCGGGGGTTGATCCGCACCTTTACAAAGCTTCGCAAGGTGACACGAAAAAATTAATGTCAGCCGATGTTGTTCTGTACAGCGGGTTGCATTTGGAAGGGAAAATGGAGGACGTCCTCCAAAAAATCGGTGAACAAAAACAAGCAGCGGCAGTTGCTGAGGCCATTCCGAAAAACAAGCTTATTTCAGCGGGGGAAGGCAAGACGTTTGATCCCCACGTGTGGTTCAGCATTCCGCTATGGATCTATGCAGTGGATGAAATTGAAGCGCAATTCAGCAAAGCAATGCCTCAGCACGCAGATGACTTTCAGAAAAATGCCAAAGCATACAAAGAAGATTTGCAAAATTTAGATAAATGGTCGCGTCAGGAGATCGCACATATTCCTGAGAAAAGCCGAGTGCTTGTGACTGCTCATGATGCGTTTGCGTACTTTGGGAATGAATATGGATTTAAGGTAAAAGGCCTGCAGGGACTAAGCACAGATTCGGATTACGGATTAAGGGATGTTCAGGAGCTGGTTGATCTTCTGACAGAAAAACAAATCAAAGCTGTGTTCGTAGAAAGCAGCGTATCTGAAAAATCAATCAATGCAGTGGTGGAAGGCGCTAAAGAAAAAGGCCATACCGTCACAATCGGCGGCCAGCTTTATTCGGATGCCATGGGTGAAAAGGGCACCAAAGAAGGCACATACGAAGGAATGTTCCGCCACAATATCAACACGATTACTAAAGCGCTTAAATAAAGAAAAGAGGTGAAGGATATGTTCCCTGTTGAGCTTGATAATGTGACAGTTGCTTATCATAAAAGGCCTGTGCTGCAGGACATTTCGCTGCAGGTGCCGGAAGGAAAACTGATTGGCATTATCGGCCCAAACGGCGCGGGAAAATCAACTTTGATCAAAACCATTCTCGGTCTTGTGCCTCGGGCTTCAGGAGACATTTCTATTTACGGCAAAGACTATAAGGATCAGCGGACCAGAATCGGATATGTTCCGCAGCGCGGCTCGGTTGACTGGGATTTCCCTACAAGCGCGCTCGATGTCGTCCTAATGGGAAGATACGGAAGAATCGGTTTATTAAAGAGGCCAAAGAAAGCAGATGTGGAAATGGCGAAGGCCGCTTTAGCAAAAGTCGGGATGCTTGATTATGCGAATAGGCAGATCAGCCAGCTGTCAGGCGGCCAGCAGCAGCGGGTGTTTCTTGCCCGGGCACTCTGCCAGAACGCTGACATTTATTTTATGGATGAACCGTTTGCAGGTGTCGATGCAGCGACGGAGCGCGCGATTATGACGCTTCTGGCAGAACTCAAAGAAAAAGGAAAAACCGTGCTTGTCGTCCATCATGACTTGCAGACCGCCGAGGATTATTTTGATTGGATTTTACTGCTTCATTTAAGAAAAATCGCTTTCGGACCGGCGGAAAACGTTTTTACAATCGATAACCTGCAAAAAACATATGGAGGAAGGCTTACGTTTTTAAAAGATAAAGTCATAGCAGAAGGGCATAAGGAGTGAGCGCAATGTTTGAAAGTTTGTGGCTGCAGCTCCAGCATCCGAACACACAGTGGGTGCTGGCGGGTACGCTTTTGCTCGGGGCGGCAAGCGGTGTTTTGGGTAGCTTTGTGCTGCTGAGAAAGCAAAGTTTAATCGGCGATGCGATGGCCCATTCAGCTCTGCCGGGCGTGTGTTTCGCTTTTCTGCTCACCGGGCAAAAATCACTGCCTTTCTTTTTGCTGGGTGCGGCGCTTGCCGGACTGCTCGGAACGTTTTGTATTCAGGTGATTTCGCGGCTTTCAAAAACAAAGGAGGACTCGGCGATCGGGATAGTTCTTTCTGTGTTTTTTGGCGTTGGGATTATTCTTTTGACATATATTCAGCAGCAGGGGGCGGGAAGCCAAAGCGGGCTTGATTCTTTTTTGTTCGGCCAGGCTGCTTCATTGGTCAGACAGGATATCATCCTTATTGCAGGAATATCTGCTGTTCTGCTGCTCCTATGTATTGTTTTCTTTAAGGAATTTACATTGATTACTTTTGATCTCGTGTTTGCAAAGGGATTGGGAATCCCGGTGCGTTTTTTGAACGGACTTTTGGCTAGTCTGATTGTCGGTGCTGTTGTTATTGGGCTTCAGACGGTTGGTGTGATATTAATGGCGGCTATGCTGATTACACCTGCCATAGCTGCAAGATATTGGACCGAACGATTGACAGGGATGATCATCATTGCCGGGATCACTGGCGGGGTCAGCGGAGTGGCCGGAACCCTGCTGAGCACGACCATGAAGGGAATGGCGACAGGGCCATTAATAATCATATCTGCAACGCTGATCTTTCTTTTTTCAATGATTTGCGCGCCTAAGCGGGGGTTGGCGGCTAAAGCCATAAGGCTGATGAGGCTTCGGCGCAGAACAAGCAGGGAGCAGGTGCTGCTGACGATTTATGAACATTATGAAAAGAATAATCTTTGTGTAACTGTTGAAAGTGTAAGAAAGAAAAGACGCCTATCCCCTTCATTATGCCTTAAGGCATTAAATGACTTGGAACAAGAGAGGTTCATTGAGCGTATCGAAAATGGGATTTGGCAAATCACAAGCAAAGGGATAGAAAAAGGCTATCACACAGCTTTGAAGCAGCGGATGTATGAAGTGTATCTCATGCATGAAATGGAGCTTGCCAATCTAGAATTCGACCAGGACTGCTTTGACCCGGATCGTTTGCCAGGGGAAACGAGAGAACGGCTTTTTTCATTATTAAAGCTGTATGGCCGGATGCCTGAGCTGCGAAAAGCGTCTCATGAAGCCGAGAAGGGACAGATCGCAAATGAGTTTTGAAGCATGGATTATAGCTACCGGTGTATTAGTCGGTGTAAGCTGCGCATTGATCGGCACATTTCTTGTGCTGAGAAGCATGGCAATGCTGGCCGACGCAATCAGCCATACCGTGTTGCTTGGCATTGTCGGCGCTTTTCTAGTGACCGGGAGTCTCGACGGGATTTCTATGTTTATCGGTGCAGCTGTAGCCGGATTGTTAACGGCATTTTTGGTTCAGCTTCTTCATAGCAAGGGGGTTCAATCAGATGCTGCCATAGGCGTTGTGTTTACATCCTTATTTGCAATCGGCGTCATTTTGCTTTCTGTTTATGGAGCGAATGTCCATCTCGATATTGAGCACTCGTTAATGGGAGAAATCGCTTTTGTGCCGTGGAATACGATGACGGCATTCGGAGTTGATATCGGGCCGAAAGCGTTTTGGATGCTGGCATCTGTTCTGGTTTTAAACGTAGTGTTGATCAGTGTATGCTATAAGGAGTTTAAAATCGCTTCGTTTGATCCTCAAATGGCTTTAGCCTTAGGAATACCGGTTTTGCTCATTCATTACGTGCAAATGGGCATGCTGTCTTTGACGACTGTTGCTTCCTTTGATTCAGTGGGTGCTGTATTGGTTGTGGCCATGTTGATTGTTCCGCCTGCTACGGCACATTTGCTGACAGACCGGCTTCTTTATATGCTGATTCTCAGCGCGTTGATTGGCGGACTGTCGGCGATCATGGGCTATTTCTTCGCAACGTGGCTTAATGTTTCGATTTCAGGAGCGATGGCGGCCATGACAGGTATATGGTATGCAAGCGCCTTTTTGTTTTCACCTGCAAACGGGGTCATGACTAAAAAGCTGAGAACACTCAACATGCAAAAAGAAAGAGCTGGCTGATGCAGCTCTTTCTTTTAATTACAATTCATGCGGCTTAAACGTTTTGCAGTCTGTTTCCCGGCTGTTTTCAGCCGTTTCACCAGTATGGCTGACAACATAAATGGCATCAGCGGTGCATTTGTTTCCTTTGCCCCAATAAGAACAGTTGTTGACTTCGCATAGAATTTTCTGCTCCATGCCATCCCCTCCTTAAAAAGGTTCTGGGTTAGTATAGCCGGCAGGCTTCACCTCTATTCCTCCTGGCGGATATAGCGTTTATCTCGCATAAACATTTTCCAGAAGAAATAAAAGCCCGGAAATAGAATGATAAATGCGACGATATACGTCGCAAACAGTGCCCTGAACGTTGCTGGCTCTGTGAAGCCTGACATGACTGTCACATCGGGATAAATCATATACGGAAGATGCGCCCGCCCGTACGCGTAGCTTGCGAGAAAATACTGTATTCCAATCGCGACAAGTGCAAGCCGCGGTTTTCCGATGTTTTTTCCAAAACTTTTGTTTGGCAGAAACAGAGCGATTCCAGCAATGACAAATGTAATAAACGATGCAATAATCCAAGTGAAATCATTCAGCATTCCGCTGTACAGCCAGTTTGCTTCATTCCGCATTGTCACCATAATGCATACAGCAAACAATAGTGAAATCGGGCCGGTGATCAGGGCGCTTTTTCTGTAGGCCCGGTACGCATCCTGTTCCTCTGCTACATTTGAAAAATCAGCAAGCAATAGCGAGGATAAAAATAAGGTGCTTAAAATCGCAAACCCGATAAATGAATAGGCGTTGGGGCTTGAAAAGATTTTAGACATATTCAAGTTATAGATCCCGTCCGTTTTTTCGATAAATCCTCCGTGAGTCACAGGAAGCACCAAAATTAAAACAGCAGGAATGATAAAGCCGGAGATGCCGGAAATATATCTTAGCGTTTTCCGCTCTTTTGCTGTGTTTGAAAAAACGAGAAATCCGCTTCGGATCGCTAAAAGCAGCAAAATTATGCTGCCGGGAATTAATAACACGGTGCCGAGCACAAATGTCGCACCGGGAAAAAAACTGAAAAGCGCCACGACGATGGCCACAATAAAGACGTTTGTGACCTCCCAAGTCGGAGACAAAAAGCGATTTGCAATATCGGTGGCCTTCATGTGTTCCTTGTTTAAATAGATCATAGACCAAAATCCAGCTCCAAAATCCATTGTCGCCATGACGGCGTAAATAAACACAAAGCCCCAGATAATTGAGATGGCGATCAGAGCGTCAGTTGAAATGTCCATTTGTCGATCTTCCTTCCATTTGGTTTCCTGTTTGCGGAGCCATTACGACTCCGCTGTATTTAAATCTTCGTCAACCGGGTGCTTGCGGAAATAGTACAAGAGCACGTAGACGACAGCTGCGCCTAACACGGCATAAACAAATGTGAAAAACAAGAAGAGCACTCCGATCGAACCAGTCGTTGTCACGACATCCGATGTTTTCAGCAGATGATAGATGACCCAAGGCTGCCTCCCCGTACAGGCGAAAATCCAGCCGAATTCAATGCCGATAAGACTAAAAGGGCCTGCTGTCATGAAAATGACCAAAAGCCACGTCGGGAATCGGTCTTTCTTGAGCACCTTTCTCCAGACCACACCGATAATGGAATAAAGAATCAACAGCATGCCTACTCCGACCATCGCATTAAACAGCGTGTGAATAAAAAGCGGCGGCCATTCATCTCTAGGAAATGCATTCAATCCCTTTACAACAGTGTCAAAACGGTTCGCTGCCAAAAAGCTTAAAGCCCATGGAATCTCGATAGCCCATTTTACTTTTTCTTCTTTCGGGTCGGTAAAACCGCCGATCGCGAGCGGAGCGTGGGATCTTGTTTCGAACAGGCCTTCCGCACCGGCTAATTTTTCGGGCTGGTATTCGTACAGCATTTGTGCTGATTCGTGTCCGTTCAAAGCGGTCAGCAATGAAAAAATACCGCCGATCGTGAGTGCGAGCAAAAGGGCTTTCCGGTGAAAGCGATAGACCTTTTCCTTTTTTCTCGTCCGGATCATTTTATATGCGGCCACAGAAGCTACGATAAACGCTCCCGTCATAAATGCGGATAAAACGACATGGCCCGCAGTGATAAAAAAGCTTGGGTTGAAGAACGCGGCCCACGGATCAACATCTGTGATTTTTCCGTTTAAAATTTTAAAACCTGCCGGAGTTCCTTCAAAGGCATGGACATTCGTGATCAGAACAGCGGATGCTGCGGCCCCGACTAACACAAAGAAAACAGCAACAATCCTCATTGCAGGTGATAAGCGGTCTGCTGCGTATACATAAATCGACATGAAAAGGGCTTCAACAAAAAAAGCATAGATTTCAATTTGAAACGGCAGGGACATGACCCGGCCGATGACTTCCATAAATCCCGGCCATAAAAGCGCGAGCTGAGTGCCCGCGATCGTTCCGGTCGGTATGGCGACTCCCAGTAAAACAGCTTGTGCTTTCGTCCACCTTTTCGCCATGATCGCATAATGGTCATCTTTCGTTTTTTGATAAATCAATTCCGCCACTAAAATCATGAGCGGCAGACCGACTCCAAGCGTTGCGAAAATGATATGAAAGCCCATTGTCGTGCCAAAAAGGCTTCTGGCCAAAACTAAATCATCCACAATCGTAAACCACCTTTCTCAAAAGACGTTCTGTATGTATTTTGGGTTTATTATTTGCTTCCTCGGTTAGATTATTCTTCCTATTCTTAAATGCCATGAGGTTTACGATGAGAGAACAGAGGGAAGGATGTAAGAAGATTGACAAAACGTTTGTGACGTTATAAAATAAAACGTAATTATTACGATTTGATGAAAGGAGACACTCATGAAAGAAGGAATTCATCCAAAGAACCACAAAGTGATATTTCAGGATGTCAACAGCGGCTACCGTTTTCTAAGCACCTCTACTAAAACATCTAATGAAACAGCAGAGTGGGAAGACGGCAACACATATCCCGTCATTAAAGTAGAAGTAAGCTCTGACACGCATCCGTTTTATACTGGCCGCCAGAAATTCAATGAAAAAGGCGGACGAGTTGAGCAGTTCAAAAAACGCTATAACATGGGGAAATAAGGCAGACCTGAGGGTTTGTCTTTTTTTATTATGACGAATAAACAAGTGTTGTGATATATTGAAGAGTAAAAAGAATAGAAAGGGACAACGAACATGAGTCTTCTAAATGATATTCTCGAATTTAACAAGACATTTACTGAACAAAGAGAGTATGAAAAGTATAAAACGTCAAAATTTCCCGATAAAAAAATGGCGATTCTTTCTTGCATGGACACTCGTCTGGTTGAACTGCTGCCGCATTCAATGAATATGCGAAACGGCGATGTGAAAATCATTAAAAGTGCCGGTGCGCTTGTGACACACCCATTCGGAAGCATCATGAGAAGTTTACTCGTCGCAGTGTACGAGCTGAACGCCGATGAGGTATGTGTGATCGGACATCACGATTGCGGCATGAGCAAAATCAGCAGCGAAAGCATGCTTGATAGAATCAAAGAAAGAGGAATTCCGGAAGAACGCATCGAAACATTAAAGTACTCCGGTGTTGATTTTGATCAATGGTTTAAAAGCTTTGATTCAGTAGAAGCAAGTGTGAAAGACAGCGTAGAAGTCATTAAACATCATCCGCTGTTCCCGGAAAACGTTCCAGTCCATGGCTTGGTTATTGATCCTGACACAGGAAAACTGGATCTTGTCGTAAACGGCTATAACGCTTAATGTTTGTGTTTCTTTTCAGGAACGGGATCGACCCCTCCCGGATGGAACGGGTGGCATTTCAAAATCCGTTTGATTGTCAGCCAGCCGCCTTTTAAAGCCCCATGTGTTTTAATCGCTTCGATTCCATATTGAGAGCAAGTCGGATAAAAGCGGCATGTTGGCGGCGTCAGCGGCGAGATGAATTTTTGATATCCTCTGATCAGAGCGATAAATAGGGTTTTCATATGTATTCAGCAACCTTTCTGATGCAAGTATAAGAAAAAAAACGCAGATTGAAAAGCTATTCGATTATTCTCATCGGAAAGGTATGTTATAATGAATGTACATTTTTAGAAAAGGGAGAGTGCCATTATGCCTTCAGTAGAAAGTTTTGAGCTTGATCATAATGCGGTTGTTGCTCCATATGTAAGACATTGCGGCGTGCATAAAGTAGGAACAGACGGCGTTGTAAATAAATTTGATATTCGTTTTTGCCAGCCAAATAAACAGGCAATGAAGCCTGACACCATTCACACACTTGAGCATTTGCTCGCTTTTACGATTCGTTCTCATGCAGAGAAATATGATCATTTTGATATCATTGATATCTCTCCAATGGGCTGCCAGACTGGCTATTATCTTGTTGTGAGCGGAGAGCCGACACCGGCGGAAATCGTTGATTTGCTTGAAGACACAATGAAGGAAGCGGTAGAGATTACCGAAATACCGGCTGCGAATGAAAAGCAGTGCGGCCAAGCGAAGCTACATGATCTGGAAGGCGCTAAACGTTTAATGCGTTTCTGGCTTTCACAGGATAAAGAAGAACTGCTAAAAGTATTTGGCTAAAATAGAAAAGACCTTTTTGCTCAAGCGCAAAAAGGTCTTTTTTGTGACGTCTCATATTTTGTGTACCATTTGCTGTAAGCGTTTGCTACTATTTAGGTAAACGATGAAAGGGTGATGGCATGAAAAAGATGTTGGTTGTTCTGCTTTTTTCTGCTTTTTTGCTTAACGGATGCGGATCTGGCGAAAGCAAAGCAAATACAGATGAGGCGCCCAAGGTTTTGGATGTCAAGCTGACCGGTCCTGAAAAAGTAAAACCCGGAGACAGCGCTGCTTATGAAGCAGCCGTATCATACGGTGATGAAGCTGTGACGGATGCTGATGAAGTAGAGTTTGAAGTATGGAAAGAAGGGGAAAAAGACGCCAGCCAAATGTTTAAGGCGAAACAAGAAAAAGGCGTATACCGGCTGGAAACAACGTTTAAGGAAGATGGTGTATACACTGTCCAATCCCATGTCACAGCAAAAAAACAGCATAGCATGCCGACCTTAAAAGTCCAAGTCGGAGACGCCGATGCTGCGAGCAATCAGTCAGAAGAGAAGCAATCACATCATCATTGATTGTGTGAATCAGAGTGATTTTCTTGCGGTGGATCAATGGTATGCTTTACATTATAGGCTTTTACAGTCGTCCAAATGGTTACAAGCAACACAGCCAGCACAATCAAAATACTTATCGTAATGAGAAGCGTCATGACATTCCACCTCCCGTTTTTTAACAATTGTAGCATAATAGAAGAAATCGTGACAGATAAGGGTAAAAAAGAGGTTTTAGCGTACGATATTAAGGGTATACATAGTCATATAACAAGGAGGAGATACCATGTCAGAACAATTGATTCAAGCAGTGAACAAACAAGTAGCCAACTGGACGGTCATGTATGTGAAACTACATAATTATCACTGGTATGTGAAAGGGAAAGATTTCTTCACTCTTCATGAAAAGTTTGAGGAGCTGTACAACGAAACAGCAACTTATATTGATGACTTAGCAGAACGTCTTTTGGCGCTGAACGGAAAACCGATTGCAACAATGAAGGAATCCTTAGAAACGGCTTCTGTCAAAGAAGCGGCTGGAAATGAAACAGCTGAACAAATGGTTCAAAGCGTATACGATGATTTTACGGTCATCGCGGAAGAGCTGAAAAACGGAATGGATTTAGCTGATGAAGTTGGTGACGAAACAACAGGGGACATGCTTCTTGCGATCCATCAAAATATTGAAAAACATAACTGGATGCTAAAAGCTTACCTGGGGTAAAAGAACGGCCGGACGTCTAAAAACAGACGTCCGGCTTTTCTTTTTGTATCTGAAAAATAGGCGACAACCAGTCCATTTTTCTGAAAAATCCAATCCGGTCGGCTTGTTTTCCATAGAATATCGTAAGGCCGTTTCTGTGAAAGGATGTTGGGATAAATGGATAGAGACTTTGGCATCTTTTCGTTAATAGCAGTCAGCGTTTCAGCAGCGGGTTTTTTCTTCGGAGGTTTTCAGTATTCATTTCTGATTTTGCTCTCTCTTATGGCAATTGAATTTATCAGTACGACTTTGAAGGAAACAATTATTCACAAACTGTCGTTTAAGAAGATATTTGCCCGGCTTGTCAAAAAATTAGTCACGCTGGCTCTGATCTCTGTATGCCACTTTTTTGATCAGCTGCTGAATACACAGGGGTCCATTCGTGACTTGGCTATTATGTTTTATATTCTTTATGAATCTGTGCAAATTGTTGTGACAGCCAGTTCTCTCGGCATACCGGTTCCCCAGGTGCTTGTCGATCTTTTAGAAACGTTAAAAAATAAATTTAAACGCAAACCGTAACTTTTCCCTGTTCGCGGGTCATAATAAAGCCCAGAGCGTCAGTCGCACTTTTCGGCAATAGGTATCACAAAAAACTGTACGAGCTAGTCTGTATGCAGAACCTGACGGCGTGCTGGGTTTCCCTTATTTTTTGATAAAAGGCTTCCGCAGAAACGTAACTGTGGTATGATGTATGGAAGATAGCTAGGAACGGATTTGAGGGATAAACATGTACGAGTTTAAAGATTATTATCAGAATACTGTTCAGCTTTCCTTTGACAATCAGCCTTTCTCGGACAGCCCGAAGCATGTCTGGGTGATTTGCCGTTTTGGCGGCAAATGGCTTTTAACAGAACATGAGGACAGAGGCTATGAGTTTCCAGGCGGGAAAGTAGAGCCGATGGAGTGCGCGGAAGAGGCTGCGCTCCGGGAAGTAAAGGAAGAGACGGGCGCGAGAGTCAAAAGCCTCAAGTATCTCGGACAGTATAAGGTTCTCGGTAAAGAAAAAGTGATTGTGAAAAATATATATTTTGCAGATATAGAAAAGCTTGAAGAGCAAGCTGATTACTTTGAAACGAAAGGCCCGGTTTTGTTTCACGAGCTTCCGGAGAACCTTTCCCGCAATAAAAAGTTCAGCTTTATTATGAAGGATTCCGTTCTTCCGATCAGTTTGAAAAAACTGAAAGAATTTGGATGGATCGAATAAAAAATCCGGCACATGTGCCGGATTTTTTATTATGTCCTGCCCTTCGTCCATTTCTTTTCCAGCAGCTCGACACCCTGATACATCAGTGTGGCAAAGATGGCGATGATCAGCAGGCTTAAGAAGACGAGTGTAAAATTGAAGACTTGGAATCCGTAAATAATCATATATCCCAATCCAACCTTCGAAACGAGGAATTCCCCTACAATGACGCCAACCCATGATAAACCGACGTTTACTTTTAATGTTGAAATAATCGCGGGAGAGGATGCGGGCAGTATGACTTCTTTAAAAATAACCCATTTTTTTGCGCCGAATGTTTTCATGACTTTCATATAATTTTCGTCGACCTCCTGAAAGGCGGTGTACACAACGATGGTTGTGATAATGACGCTGATGATGGCTCCCATCGCAATAATGCTGATAAAACTGGGACCGAGTGCGACAATCAGGATCGGGCCCAGGGCCACTTTCGGCATTGCATTCAAAATTACAAGATACGGATCTAAAATCTTGGCAAGCCGATTGGACCACCATAACAAAGCGGCGAGGCACGTGCCCATAAACGTTCCAAGCAAAAAGCCTAGCACCGTTTCGAATAAAGTGACGCCGATGTGTGACAGTAATGAACCGTCACCGAGTTTCTCCAGCAATAAACGCCATACAGCTGATGGAGAGCTGAAGATCAGCGGATCGATCCAGCCTTGCCTGCTGGAGATTTCCCAGCCTGAGAAAAAGAGAATAAATATGGCAAGCTGAAAGGAATGGACATTCCACTTTTCCTTTTTTTGTTTGAATTGATACTGCTCATGAAGCAGATCAATGGTTTCTTTGCTGTTTCTCAAGAGAATTCAGCTCCTTCCATATCGTTTGAAACAGCGTCTGGAAGGATGGCTCCTGGCGGGCGTCAAAAGGCATCATCGAGGCCAATTCCTTAGGAATGGTAAAAATCTGATGGATGGTGCCCGGCTGATTCGAAAATAAAAAGATCGTATCGCTCATCGCTATCGCTTCCCCTATATCATGAGTGACAAGCACTGCTGTTTTTTGATATTCCTTTAATGTGCGGAATACCAGGTTTTCCAATGACAGCTTTGTCTGAAAATCAAGCGCGGAAAATGGCTCATCCAGCAAAAGCAGACTTGGATCTGGCGCAAGAGTTCTTGCAAGCGCGGCCCGCTGGCGCATCCCGCCTGACAGCTCTTTCGGATATTTTTTCTCCACATCTATGAGGCCGAACTCAGGCAATAGGCCGAGTGCAGCGGCCTTGCTTTCTTCTGTCAGCGTGTCGGCGATTTTTAAACCGAGAAGCACATTTTCCTCGATAGATTTCCAGGGAAATAAGTAATCCTGCTGAAGCATATAGCCAATGTTATGTTCTTTTTGATTCGGCTCACGGCCTTCAATCAGAACTCTGCCTTCCGATGGCTCAATCAAACCGGCAATAATGGAAAGCAGTGTTGTTTTTCCGCAGCCGCTTGGGCCGAGAAATGAGATGAAATCACCTTTTTCGGCATCGAAATGAATATCCCGCACAGCCGTTGTTTTTTCTTTGATAGAAAAGTAAGTATGGGTTACATGGTCGACATGTAAGAAAGACATAGATGGCGCCTCCTATTTCTCCGAGGTGACTTTTTCAGCAATTTCTTTATTTACAAGCTGATTGTATGGAATGTGCTTCGGCAGTTCTCCCGCTTGATCCATAATGTCTTGGAGCAGCTCCCATTCTTTTTCGTTAAGCAGAGGATCTGGCGAATATGAATGCTGCTTTTTATAGCGTTCAATGGATGTTTCGATGACGTCTGGGTCGGTATCATCAAATTCATCTTTAATGGCATCTGTGATGTCCTTCGCAGAATGATTTTCAACCCACTGCTGCGCCTTGTAAATGGCTTTTGTAAACTTGACGGCTGTGTCTTCATTTTTCTTCAGGTAGCTTTGTTTCGCCATAAAGGTCGTGTAAGGAACCTCGCCTGATTCTTCTCCGAATGAAGCCACGATATGGCCGATGCCTTTTTTCTCAAAGAGAGAAGCCTGCGGTTCAAAGAGCTGTACATACTCACCGGTTCCAGAAGCAAACGCATTGGCAATATTGGCGAAATCTATGTTCTGGACGAGGTCTATATCCTTATGCGGGTCAATCTTATGTTTGTTCAGCACATACTCGCCGACCATTTGAGGCATGCCGCCTTTTCGCTGGCCGAGAAACGTTTTTCCGTTCAGCTGATCCCAGTTGAAGTGTTCAACATCTTCTCTCGCGACAAGGAACGTCCCGTCTGTCTGAGTCAGCTGGGCGAAGTTAATAACGGGGTCCTTAGCCCCTTGCGCCTCGACATAAATAGATGTTTCTGACCCGACAAGCGCGATGTCGGAGCCGTTTGAAAGAAGTGATGTCATCGTTTTGTCTCCGCCCCAGGTCGTATTCACATCGACATCAAGCCCTTCTTCCTTGAAAAATCCTTTAGACTCGGCAACATATAAAGGTGCGTAAAAAATAGAATGGGTCACTTCAGCCACTTTAACTTTGGTCAGCGTTTCTTCTTGCTTGCAAGCTGCCAGGGCGATCATCAGAAAGATACTGCCGACACAGGCGAAGCCCAGCCTTAACGATTTGTTCACATAGACAACCTCCTTATTTAGCATCAAGTTAATATCCTTTTTTGCTTTACATATCGTATGATGGGTATAAAAATGTGTGAATGCCTAATCAGTTTCACCGGATGTAATTTTGGAGTAAGGAAAGCATATAGAAAAAAGGAGGCGGCTGTTTTGATTGTAGAGAAAAGAAGATTTCCGTCGCCAAGCCAGCATGTGCGTTTGTATACGGTCTGCTATCTGTCAAATGGATTACGGGTAAAGGGGCTTCTGGCTGAGCCGGCGGAACCGGGACAATATGACGGATTTTTATATTTGCGCGGCGGGATTAAAAGCGTGGGCATGGTTCGGCCGGGCCGGATTATCCAGTTTGCATCCCAAGGGTTTGTGGTGTTTGCTCCTTTTTACAGAGGAAATCAAGGAGGAGAAGGCAATGAGGATTTTGCCGGAGAAGACAGGGAGGATGCATTTTCTGCTTTTCACCTTCTTCAGCAGCACCCAAATGTCAAGAAGGACAGAATTCATATCTTCGGGTTTTCCCGCGGCGGGATTATGGGAATGCTCACGGCAATCGAAATGGGAAGGCATGCGGCTTCATTTGTTTCCTGGGGAGGCGTCAGTGATATGATCCTTACATACGAGGAGCGGCAGGATTTGCGGCGAATGATGAAAAGAGTCATCGGCGGAACACCGAAAAAGGTGCCTGAGGAATATCAGTGGCGAACACCGTTTGATCAAGTAAACAAAATTCAGGCTCCCGTGCTGTTAATCCATGGAGAAAAAGACCAAAATGTTTCGATTCAGCATTCCTATTTATTTGAAGAAAGGCTAAAACAATTGCATAAGCCGGTTGAGACGTGGTATTACAGTACATTCACACATTATTTCCCGCCAAAAGAAAACCGGCGTATCGTTCGGCAGCTTACACAATGGATGAAAAACCGCTGACAATGAAATATGGTATGATAAAGAAAAAAGAGAACGAAAGGGGATCTCACTTTGGGAATGCCTGTTGAATTTAATACACTGATTGTGACAAAAGGAAAAGAAGTTCGCATAGATGAAAATATATTCACGTTAGAGAAGGACGGATACCGTGTATATCCGATGGAGATTCCGATGGATGTGCGCAAAACAAAGCTTGGCGAAAAGTCGGGCACAGCTGAAGTGCAGAAGCTTCAATGGGAAGGCGGCCGGACGCTCATTACGTACAAGCTGACTTCTTTGCATTCTGTCAATTAAAACAAGCCAAGAGCTAATTGCTCTTGGCTTTTGCTTTTTAAACGAGAGGGCCGCCTGCCTGTGCAATGGCATCTGTATGTGCGAACTTTTTAAAATTCTCTTTGAATTCATTTGCAAGGTAGAATGCCTTTTCTCTGTATTCTTCCTTGTTGGCCCACGTGTTTTCAGGCTGAAGGATGTGATCAGGAACGCCAGGAACATGAGCCGGGATGTGCAGGCCAAAAATATCGTCAGTTATGATTTCTGCATCCTCTAATTTACCTTCAATCGCTGCTTTGACCATTGCTCTTGTGTAAGAAAGCTTCATTCGTTCGCCAGTGCCATAGCCGCCCCCGGTCCAGCCGGTATTGACCAAGAAAACGTCTGCGCCGTGTTCATCGATCTTTTTGCCGAGCATTTCAGCATAGACGTGAGCAGGAAGCGGCAGGAACGGTGAGCCGAAGCAAGTGGAGAACGTCGTTTCAGGTGACGTCACACCTCGTTCAGTTCCGGCAAGCTTGCTCGTGTAACCGCTCAAGAAATGATACATCGCCTGTTCCTTCGTCAGTTTGCTGATCGGCGGCAGGACTCCGAAGGCATCAGCCGTCAAAAATACAATTGCAGACGGATGGCCTGCCATGCTTGGAGTCACGATGTTATCAATCATATGGATCGGGTAAGCTGCCCGCGTGTTTTCAGTATAGAAGGAATCATCATAATTGGCTTCACGTGTGTCTTCATCAACAACGACATTCTCGAGAACTGATCCGAAACGGATTGCGTTAAAGATCTGAGGTTCCTTCTCCTCGCTTAAGTGAATGCACTTAGCGTAGCATCCGCCTTCGATATTAAAGACGCCTGTATCAGACCAGCCATGTTCATCGTCACCGATCAGCTTGCGGTCAGCATCGGCTGAAAGAGTGGTCTTTCCTGTTCCTGACAGTCCGAAGAAAAGGGCGACATCACCTTTTTCACCGACATTGGCGGAGCAGTGCATGGATAAAATATCTCTTTCAGGCAGCAGGAAATTCATAATGGAGAAAATGGACTTCTTCATTTCTCCGGCATACTCTGTTCCCCCGATTAAAATCGTCCGTTTTTCGAAAGAGACAATAATAAACGTTTCGGAATGAGTGCCGTCTGTTTTTGGGTCCGCTTTGAAATGCGGAGCAGAAAGAATGGTGAACGGCTGCTCAACTGTTTTCTTATCATTGCCTTCCGGACGGATGAACAGCTGCCGCGCAAATAAATTGTGCCATGCGAACTCATTTACGACAGTGATCGGCAGCCTGTATTTCTCGTCTGCTCCCGCAAATCCTTCGAAAACAAACAGCTCATCTCGCTGTTTCAGGTAGCTGACAACTTTCGTATAAAGTCGATCAAACGCTTCTTCTGAAATCGGCTGATTCACCGGGCCCCAATCGATCTTATTTTTCGTGCTTTCTTCCTCCACGATGAATTTATCTTTAGGTGAACGTCCTGTGTAAGCGCCTGTTGTCGCGCGAACAGCACCCGTGGATGTTAAAATGCCTTCGTTTCGGGAGAGTACTTTTTCTGTTAGCTGTGCTGCTGATAAATTATGACGCACATTTGGACTTGTTAATAAGGCTTGTAAATCAGCGGTCAAATCAACTGAGTTCATATGAAACCTTCCTTTATCGTTTTTTGTGTTTTGCTAATTGTGAATTAGTATAACATATATTTTCAAATAGTCTATACTATTTATCATTTTTTGTGTGTGCATTTCCATTGTTTTCCCTCAATATAGGTGCCTATTTCTTCTGAATCATATTGACATTGCAAACCCTTTTACGATAAGATATTTCATTGAGCGGATACTCTTATCCCGAGCTGGCGGAGGGACAGGCCCTATGAAGCCCAGCAACCGGTTTCTCTGTTATTTATTATGTTGAACTGAGTGAGACAACCAAGGTGCTAACCTGTTGCAAGGTTGTATGATTCCTTGAGCGATAAGAGTGAAAGGCACAAAGACCAAACCCTTTCCTCGATGGAAAAGGTTTTTTTATTTCATAAATATGCCAATTAACATTCTCTAATATAACGTTACATTGTATAAGAGGGAGCGAGTTCCGTATCATATATGCAAGGTCTATCGGGAGACCTTGTGCAGGAGGAAGCAAATCATGAGTAAAAATCGTCGTTTATTTACATCAGAATCTGTTACGGAGGGGCATCCAGATAAAATCTGTGACCAGATTTCTGACAGCATTTTAGATGAAATTTTAAAGAAAGACCCTAACGCGCGTGTTGCTTGTGAAACATCTGTGACAACTGGTTTGGTTCTTGTCAGCGGAGAGATCACAACATCTACGTATGTTGACATTCCAAAAACAGTGCGCCAAACCATTAAAGAAATCGGATACACACGTGCGAAATACGGATTTGATGCGGAAACTTGTGCGGTTTTAACATCAATTGATGAGCAGTCTGCTGATATCGCAATGGGTGTAGACCAAGCGCTTGAAGCCCGTGAAGGCACAATGAGCGAAGAAGAAATTGAAGCGATCGGTGCTGGTGACCAAGGTTTAATGTTCGGTTATGCGTGCAACGAAACGAAAGAGCTTATGCCTCTTCCAATTTCACTTGCTCATAAATTAGCCCGCCGCCTAAGTGAAGTCCGTAAAGAAGATATTCTTCCGTACCTTCGCCCTGACGGCAAAACACAGGTAACGGTTGAGTACGATGAAAATAACAAGCCTGTCCGCATTGACGCGATTGTTATTTCAACTCAGCATCACCCTGAAATTACACTTGAGCAAATTCAGCGTAACATTAAAGAACATGTCATCAATCCGGTTGTTCCTAAAGAGCTGATTGATGAAGAAACAAAATATTTCATCAACCCAACAGGACGTTTCGTAATCGGAGGCCCTCAAGGGGATGCGGGACTTACAGGACGCAAAATCATCGTTGATACGTACGGCGGCTATGCACGCCACGGCGGAGGCGCGTTCTCAGGAAAGGATGCGACGAAGGTAGACCGTTCTGCGGCTTATGCAGCAAGATACGTTGCGAAAAACATCGTTGCGGCTGAGCTTGCTGATTCTTGCGAAGTACAGCTTGCTTACGCGATTGGTGTTGCACAGCCTGTGTCAATCTCAATCAACACGTTCGGTTCCGGAAAAGCTTCTGAGGAAAAACTGATTGAAGTTGTCCGCAATAACTTTGATTTACGACCTGCCGGCATTATCAAAATGCTTGATTTACGCCGTCCGATCTACAAACAAACTGCTGCGTACGGCCACTTTGGACGTCACGATGTTGACCTTCCATGGGAGCGTACAGACAAAGCGGAGCAGCTGCGTAAAGAAGCGTTAGGAGAATAATTTTATAGCCGCTTACTGGTTAAGCGGCTTTCCTTTTTTATCGTTGTATTCATGTTTATTTTTTTACATAACTGTGAAACCAAATACTATTCACAGCGTCTATAAATAGGGGTTCAATGATGACAATTTTAATTATGGAGGCAATACTATGTGTGGATTTGTCGGGGTTTTTAACAAGCATCCGTTAGCTCAAACCGCTGATCAAGAAGAACTAATCAAACAAATGAACCAAATGATCGTTCACCGCGGTCCTGACAGTGATGGATATTTCCATGATGAGCACGTCGGATTCGGATTCAGACGTCTCAGCATTATTGATGTAGAAAATGGCGGACAGCCTTTATCATATGAAGATGAAACATATTGGATTATCTTTAACGGGGAAATCTATAACTATATTGAACTGAGAGAAGAGCTTGAAGCAAAGGGGTACACATTCAACACGGATTCGGACACAGAGGTTCTTCTTGCGACTTACCGTCATTATAAAGAAGAAGCGGCGTCCAAATTGCGCGGTATGTTTGCCTTTCTGATTTGGAATAAAAACGATCATGTGCTTTATGGAGCAAGAGATCCATTCGGCATTAAACCGTTGTACTACACAACGATCAATGATCAGGTTTATTTTGCCTCAGAGAGAAAAAGTTTAATGGTTGCTCAGAATGATATTGAAATAGACAAAGAGGCATTGCAGCAGTACATGTCTTTCCAATTTGTTCCTGAACCAAACACGCTTGATGCCCATGTGAAAAAAGTAGAGCCGGGTTCACAGTTCACAATCCGCCCGGACGGCGATATCACATTCAAGACGTATTTCAAAGCGAACTTCAAGCCGGTTCAGACTGAAGAAGACAAGCTTGTAAAAGAAGTCAGAGACGCGATCTATGACTCTGTAAACGTTCATATGAGAAGTGACGTTCCTGTCGGTTCATTCCTGTCTGGCGGAATTGATTCTTCCTTTATTGTGTCTGTTGCGAAGGAATTTCATCCAAGCTTAAAAACATTCTCAGTCGGCTTTGAACAGCAGGGCTTCAGTGAAGTCGATGTAGCGAAAGAAACTGCAGCGGCGCTGGGCATTGAAAATATCAGCAAAGTCATTTCGCCTGAGGAATACATGAATGAGCTTCCGAAGATCGTATGGCATTTTGATGACCCGCTTGCTGATCCGGCAGCGATTCCGTTGTACTTTGTTGCAAAAGAAGCGAAAAAACATGTAACGGTTGCTTTATCAGGTGAAGGAGCGGATGAGCTCTTCGGCGGATATAACATTTACCGTGAACCGCTTTCGCTCAAACCATTTGAACGCATTCCGTCCGGCCTGAAAAAAATGCTTCTGCACGTTGCTGCCGTTATGCCTGAAGGGATGAGAGGAAAGAGCCTTCTTGAGCGCGGCTGTACTCCGCTTCAAGATCGTTATATCGGTAACGCGAAAATCTTTGAAGAGTCTGTCAAAAAGCAGCTGTTGAAGCATTATAATCCGAACCTTTCATATCGCGATGTGACGAAGACTTACTTTACAGAAAGCAGCTCGTACAGCGATATCAACAAAATGCAGTATGTCGATATCCACACTTGGATGCGCGGCGACATTTTGTTAAAAGCGGATAAAATGACGATGGCAAATTCTTTGGAACTGCGTGTGCCGTTCTTAGATAAAGTCGTATTTGACGTCGCTTCAAAAATTCCTGATGAGCTGAAAACGAAAAACGGCACGACGAAGTATCTTCTTCGCAAAGCCGCTGAAGGAATTGTGCCTGAGCACGTATTAAACCGCAAAAAGCTTGGTTTCCCTGTACCGATCCGTCATTGGCTGAAAAACGAAATGAACGAATGGGTGCGAAATATTATTCAAGAAAGCCAAACGGATGCATATATCCATAAGGATTATGTCCTTCAGCTTCTTGAAGACCATTGTGCGGACAAGGCTGATAACAGCCGTAAAATCTGGACTGTACTGATCTTTATGATCTGGCACAGCATTAATATTGAAAAACGGTATATGCCTGAAGAGCTGAGCCATCAGCCTAAAGAAGTCATCTTTGTGTAACAGACAACAAGGCTTTCGATTAGTCGAAAGCCTTGTTATTATCCTTTTATTTCTCCATCATCATTGATTTACCCAATCCACACGCAATATTCAGAAAAATGATTTAATGATATTTTTTTCTAGGGGAGAAGAAAGCATGCAAAAACAAAAACAAGAGCTGCACCGCGGACTCGAAGAAAGGCATATTTCTTTAATGTCTTTAGGAGCTGCCATAGGAGTGGGGTTGTTCCTCGGCTCCGCATCAGCTATTCAGTTAGCAGGGCCAGGTATTTTGGTAGCATATGCCGCAAGCGGCCTGGTCATGTTTTTTATTATGAGAGCGCTTGGGGAAATGGCCATTCAAAAACCGGTTGCCGGTTCCTTCAGCAGGTATGCGCGTGATTATTTGGGACCGCTTGCAGGCTATTTAACAGGGTGGAACTACTGGTTTTTATGGGTTGTCACCTGTATGGCTGAAATTACTGCTGTCGGCATCTATATGGGGTTCTGGTTTCCTGATGTGCCAAACTGGATTTGGGCATTATCGGCGCTGATCATTATGACGGGTGTTAATTTCCTGGCTGTCAAAGCTTACGGCGAGCTGGAATTTTGGTTCGCATTGATTAAAATTGTCGCGATCCTATCTATGATTGCTGTCGGTTTATTGATGATTATTGCAGGAGTCGGCAATGGGGGCATTGCAACCGGAATCAGCAATTTATGGAATAACGGAGGATTTTTCCCTCATGGAATAAAAGGGGTTTTATTGTCGCTTCAAATGGTGATGTTCGCCTATTTAGGGATTGAAATGATCGGGGTGACGGCTGGCGAAGTAAAAAACCCGCAAAAATCGTTAGCCAAAGCAATCGATACAGTATTTTGGCGGATTTTGATTTTTTATGTAGGCGCTTTATTTGTCATTATGTCTATTTATCCGTGGCAGGAAATTGGCTCCCAGGGAAGCCCATTTGTTCTCACATTCCAAAAAGTGGGTATTCCATCAGCTGCAGGCATCATTAACTTTGTCGTGTTGACGGCCGCGCTGTCTTCATGCAACAGCGGTATTTTCAGCACAGGGCGGATGCTGTTTAACTTAGCGGAACAGAGAGAGGCGCCACAAGCATACGGTCAGCTGACAAAAGGCGGCATCCCGGGTAAAGCTGTTCTGGCTTCAGCGGGCGCTTTATTAGTCGGAGTGCTGTTAAACTACGTTGTCCCTGCGAAGGTATTTACTTGGGTTACAAGTATTGCGACGTTCGGAGCGATTTGGACGTGGGCAATCATTTTGCTTTCTCAAATCAAATACAGGAAAAGTTTGAAGCCCGAAGAAAAGAAACACTTAAAGTATAAAATGCCTTTCTTTCCGTTTACGTCTTATGTGTCATTGGCATTTCTGGCATTCGTCGTCATTCTTATGGCTTACAGCCCTGATACAAGAGTAGCCGTGATTATCGGGCCGATATGGTTTCTCATCTTGCTTGCCGTGTACTATGGAAAAGGTTTTCATAAAAAAAATGCGGCTAATGACAGTGAACGAAATATCAGCTGACAAAAAGAGCTCCCAGTGGGCTCTTTTTGTGTGCTCATAGAAAATAGAGAACAGGAAAGAATAGGTATGTGTTTTTGCAGAGGCTTTTTACAGTTTTGTGATAAGATAAAAGTCATACGTTTATATGTTTAATGCGACATGTGAACGTTTTATGGAAAAATTGAAACCCGAACCGTCATGACGTCCGGGTTAACGATGGTTATTGCTTTCAAATATAATTTGAAAAATGGTAAAGTAAGACGAAGCAGGTCTTATGTTTGTTGAAGTGATTTATAATATTGGCCCTTTTCTACATATTCTGACCGTATTCTTTGCATATCTTTTCGGTCTTCTTCCGTCAAAGGGCGGATGACTTTTGCAGGGCGGCCGAAGGCGAGATGGCCAGGCGGAATAATTTTTCCGGGCGGGACCAGACTGCCGGCACCAATAAAGGCGCCTTCGCCAATTTCGGCTCCGTCTAAAATGATTGAGCCCATGCCGATTAAGGCGTTCTTGCGGATGACAGCACTGTGAAGTGTAACCTGATGGCCTATCGTGGCGTCATCTTCAATGAGCAGCGTCTTGTTCGGGCTTTGGTGGAGGCAGCTCAAATCTTGGATATTGACTCTGTTTCCGATTCTGGTCGGCGCAACATCTCCCCTTATGACAACAGAAAACCAAACGCTGGACTGTTCTCCGATCACGACATCACCGATAATTGTTGCATTGTCAGCTATAAAGGCTGTTGGGTGGATATCTGGCATGTGTTCCTTATAAGGGTAGATCATAAGATTCATCCTTCTTTCTCTATTTAAATTTCGTATGAGGTGAAGAGCATGTGGACCTGGAAAGCAGACAGACCTGTTGCAGTGATTGTAATCATTCACGGGGCAAGTGAATATCACGGACGATATAAATGGCTGATTGAAATGTGGCGATCTTCGGGTTATCACGTTGTCATGGGCGATTTGCCTGGACAGGGAACAACGACAAGGGCAAGAGGGCATATTCGCTCTTTTCAAGAATACATTGATGAAGTAGATGCTTGGATAGATAAAGCGCGAACCTTTGATCTGCCGGTTTTTCTTTTAGGTCACAGCATGGGCGGTCTGGTCGCGATTGAATGGTTTAAACAACAAAGAAATCCCCGCATTACGGGAATTATTTTATCATCACCGTGTCTCGGACTGCAAATTAAAGTCAATAAAGCGCTTGACCTTGCATCAAGAGGCCTGAATGTCATCGCTCCGTCGCTTAAGGTTGATTCGGGATTATCAATTGATATGGCGACGCGCAATGAGGATGTCATCGAGGCTGACCAAAATGATTCGTTATACGTCAGGAAAGTTTCTGTCAGATGGTACAGAGAGCTTTTAAAGACAATTGAGTCAGCGATGGTGCCGACAGATGCATTTTTGAAAGTGCCGCTTCTTGTGATGCAGGCCGGTGATGACAAGCTTGTTGATAAAACGATGGTCATCAAGTGGTTTAATGGCGTTGCTTCTCATAATAAAGCGTACAGAGAGTGGGAAGGGCTTTATCATGAGATCTTTAATGAACCCGAAAGAGAAGATGTCTTTAAAGCAGCAAGAGCGTTTACTGATCAATATATTTGAACTAGTTGGGGGTGCATGTGTTGACAGTACCGGAACATCCTTTTGGATTGATGGCAAAGGTATATCGAGATATTTTTCCGCTCGTTCATCAAGAGCTGGACATATGGAAGCAAAAATCAGAATCGATTCATAACAGTGAGTTAAAAGCGCAGGCAACCGCAAGTATTCGAGACAAAACGTTTCACTGTGAAGGCGGCGGAATACTGGCTTTATTGTCAGGCAGCCAAAAACAGAAATGTGTCGAGTTTATCATCGCATATCAAACGATTAGTGATTATTTGGACAATCTGTGTGACCGCAGCACCTCACTTGACCCGCAGGACTTTCGGATGCTCCATGCCTCAATGCAGGACGCACTGACAGTGGGGGCTGAACTGCAAAACTATTATCAATTCAGAGAAGAACAGGATGACAGCGGATATTTGCATGAACTGGTCAAAACGTGCCAGCGTGTTCTCGGCTCCATTGAGCACTATGACATGATTAAACCTTATCTGCTTGAACTGTGCGGCTATTATTGCGATTTGCAGGTGCATAAGCATGTCATTGAGCATGAACGTGTTCCGCGGCTTGAAAAGTGGTTTACTCAATATGAATCAGAGCTCCCTGAGATGGAATGGTATGAATTTTCAGCCTGTGCAGGTTCAACATTAGGCATTTTCTGTCTAGTTGCGTATTCGTTCCAGCCTGATTTCACAGAAAGCACCGCTAAAAAAATCCGCGACAGTTATTTTCCTTACATACAGGGCCTTCATATTCTGCTTGATTATTTGATTGATCAAGAGGAGGACTTGCTGGAAGGAGACTTGAATTTCTGCTCGTATTATCAGTCTCATGAAGAGATGATGAATCGGCTTGAACACTTTATCCATAAAGCCGACGAGCATTTACAAGGCATTCCGCATGAAAACTTCCATCGTTTAATCAATCGAGGCTTGCTTGGCGTTTATTTGTCGGATGATAAAGTGGCGGGCCAAAAGGAAATGGGCCGGCTCGCAAGGAAGCTGATCAAAGCCAGCGGAAAAACTTCCTTTTTCTTTTATATCAACGGCAGAGCCTACCGGAAATTTCAAAAAATGTCCTGGATGAAAAACTCAAAGAAAAAAGCTCAAATCATTTGCTGATCTGAGCTTTTTTTTCGATGGCGACAATAAATGGCGGGTCATTTTGCTGATTGATAAATCCGTATGTTAATACACGGGCTGTTTGCTGGTCCAAGTCCCGGCAAAACTCAAGCACATCATTTTTTTCCGCTTTGCCTTCCGGGTGGCCGTGATAGACGACGAGAACGATCAGGCCTTCGTCTTTCATGATGCTGAGAAGCTGTTCAATTGCTTTGATCGTAGAACTGCCGTTTGTTGTAATTGATTTGTCCCCGCCCGGCAAATAACCGAGGTTAAATACCGCGGCCGCCACTTTGCCATGTGTTTCAGGCGGAAGGGATTCAGCGATTTTGTCATGGCTTTTGTGAAATAATGTTGTTCGCGCTTGATAAGTCTCACCGAGCCGTTCCTGTGTATTGGCCACGGCTGATTCTTGAATGTCAAAAGCGTACACGTGGCCGTTTTGACCGACAAGCTCCGCTAAAAACTGTGTATCATGTCCGTTGCCCATCGTTGCATCTACAACGATATCTCCTTCTCCTGCGGCCATTTTCAGCAGTTCTTTGCTGTAAGGAAGAATTTTCTTCAATATCATAGCGCTGATTCCTCCTCAAGCCGCTGAAAGAACTTTCCTTGATAGCTGCCTCGATTTTCCAGCTCTTTATTAATGGCGCCAAGCACTTCCCATTTGTTGACGCTCCACATTGGCCCGATCATCAACTCAATCGGTCCATCACCTGTAATGCGGTGGACGATCATTTCCGGCGGAATGATCTCAAGCTGATCGCAGACGAGCTGCACATAATCATCTTGAGAAAGGAATTTCAGTTTTCCCTTTTCATATTGCTTGACCATCGGCGTGCCTTTTAATAGGTGAAGCAGATGGATTTTAATGCCTTGGACGTCCAAATCTGCGACGGCCTTTGCCGTTTCCATCATCATGTCCCGGTCTTCCAAAGGCAGTCCGTTGATAATATGCGAGCAGACACGTATGCCGTGTTTTCTTAATTTATTGACGCCTTCCACATAGCAATTAAAATCATGTGCGCGGTTGATCAGAAGTGCAGTCCGTTCATGAACCGTTTGAAGTCCAAGCTCCACCCACAAATACGTGCGTTCATTCAGCTCTGCCAAGTAGTCGACGACATCATCAGGCAGACAGTCCGGGCGTGTGGCGATCGAAATGCCGACCACATCATCTAAGGCGAGGACGGATTCGAATTTCTCACGAAGCACCTCAACCGGGGCGTGAGTGTTTGTGAAAGCCTGAAAATAAGCGATGTATTTGCCGTCCTTCCATTTTTCGTGCATGCGGTTTTTGATGTCATGGAATTGCGTAATTAAATCATCGGCCCGGTTCCCGGCGAAATCACCGGAGCCTGCTGCGCTGCAAAAAGTACAGCCTCCGTGAGCAACGGTGCCGTCTCGGTTTGGACAGTCAAAGCCACCGTCAAGCGCCACTTTAAACACCTTATGGCCGAAATGATCTCTAAGATGATAATTCAATGTATGATAGCGTTTTTCCGTATTTGAATAAGGAAAAGGATTGTTCTGCATCACAATTCATGTGCCTCCTTGCGTACGATTGCATCCTAAAATTGTAGCACGCATTTCACAAGAGAACAAATGAATATCGACCATAAATTACTTTATTGAACAAAGTCAGATGAGGCTACAATAAGAATGATGGATGACTTCCATTACCAAGAGGAGGGGTTACTGTGGCAACAAGACAATCAGTAGATGAACATCTCCAGCAATGTATGCAGGCGTATGATTATGCTGAAGAACAGCTGAAAATCGCTTCTAAACAAGAGCATTATAACGATCAAGAATATAGTGATGCGCAAATGCAGCTTGAAGATGCGGTAAATGCCTTGAATAAGCTATGGCTGTCGTCAAATGATCAGCAGAGAGAACAGCTGTACAGAATGAGGCTTCAGCTTCAAGCTTTGCAAAATAATATGATCCTGCAGCACCCTCTTGATGTGTAGGTAACGGACCCTTTTCATAAGGGTCCGTTTTTTTGTAAAAAAAGGATTGACTTTAAGTGCCAAAGTATTTATTGTATTAAGTGTACTAATTGAAGTAATACACTATAGACACTGATGTAACACCATTATATATTGAAATTAAGGGAGGCAGTTATGAAACATAAAAAACGAAACAAACGTAACGTGCCAATGCTGATTGCGGCATCTGTGATCGCTTGTTCTTTTTTTCTTGTTCTCGTGATGATCGGTTTTGAATGGCAAAAAAGTATCATTGATCATTTTTATCTGTAAAAGGTTCAGATCGTATAGAAAGTAGGGAAGTAAATGATTCAAATCGATCCAAGAAGCTCAACACCCATTTACGAACAAATTATTCAGCAAATGAAAGAGCTTTGTTTGAAAGGGATCATGAAGCCTGGTGATAAGCTTCCTTCTGTCAGAGAATTGGCGACGATCATTATTGCGAATCCGAACACTGTCAGCAAAGCGTACAAAGAGCTTGAGCGAGAGGGAATTATTGAGACGCTGCGGGGCAGAGGAACCTATATATCGGAGAATGCAAAAACGACACTGGTTGAAGGGAAGATGGCGATGATTAAAGAGCAACTCAAACAGCTCATCATCGATGCACACTATGCAGGGGTTGAGCTGGAAAAACTGCAAGAATGGATAAAGGAAATCAGTGCTGATGTGAAGGGAGGCAAAGAAAATGATTGAACTGCGGCAGCTGTCAAAAACGATTGACGGCAATCAAGTATTAAAAGATGTTTCATTAACAATCGAAAAAGGAGAAATCTTCGGATTGCTTGGACGCAATGGATCAGGAAAAACAACGATGCTCCGCTTAATCCAGCAAATCATTTTCGCAGACAGCGGGACAATTTTATTTGACGGCGTAGAAATCAAAAAGCATCCGAAGGTCAAACAAAATATCATCTACATGCCTGTTCAAAATCCGTTTTACGATAAGTATACATACAAGCAGTTAGTCGATATTTTGAGAAGAATCTATCCGAAATTTGATGTCACGTACGCGAATGAGCTGATGAACAGGTACGAAATTCCGGAAACGAAAAAATATCGCGAACTGTCGACGGGCTTAAAAAAACAGCTATCGCTCGTTCTGTCGTTTGCGGCGAGACCGGCGCTGATTCTTCTGGATGAGCCGACGGACGGAATAGATGCAGTGACAAGGCATGATGTGCTGCAGCTTATGGTCGATGAAGTGGCAGAGCGTGATACGAGCATCCTGATCACTTCCCACCGGCTTGAGGACATAGAGCGGATGTGCAACCGAATTGGTTTTCTCGAAGATAACAGGCTGACAAATGTAATGGATCTTGATGAATTAAAAGAAGAATACATCAAAATTCAAATGGCGTTTGACACAGATGTCAATCTGGCGATCAGGGAGCAAAACATTCCGATGCTCGATCAGGCCGGCGTGTTCTATACGGTGCTGATTCCGAAAAGCGACGAGGAGAAAAAGAGCTTTTTGAGAGAGCTGAAGCCAAAAGTATGGAATGAGCTTCCTGTCAACTTAGAAGAAGTGTTCATTGCGAAGTTTGGAGGGAAGCGGAGATGGTAGACCGAGGTCTCCTCTATCGAGAGTGGAAGCAGAATCAAGTGGTGATTTTGTTAAGTATCGTGTTTTTAGTGTTGGCAAATCCGCTCTCTATTGTGAATACGTATTTGTCTTATCAAGGATGTCTTGATCACCAATACACGCAATATTGTAATTTTATTGTGAATTATAAAAGTAATCTGATGGATATCAACTGGATGCCGGGTGTCATATTGGCGGTCTGTCTCCTGGGAATGGAACGTTCAAAAGGCACGATGGATTTTATTTTAAGCCTTCCATATAACAGAAGCCAAATTTTTCAGACGAAATTTTGGTTAGGCGGTTTTGTCATTGTGGTGTCGCAATTAATTGGCTTTTTATTTGCGTGGCTGCTGATTCTTGTCTATAACCCTGAACACGTCTACTTTTTTGAGCACAGCAGCGTTGGAGTAATCGTGATTAGCTTTATGGCTTACTCACTGGTAATGGCCGCCGGAGCGTTAACTGGAAATGCTTTTGCCCAGCTATTAACTGCACTTTCTGCCGGGATATTGCCGTATTTAATCCTTGCATTGCCGCTTACCAATTTGGAAATTGTTTTTGATTTTCATATATATGAGATTTTCTCTTCGATGGAATCTTATTATGGATTGGAAAATGCTCTCATGTATTTATTTCCCCTTGTTTATGTTTCGAATGACTGGCTTACCAACAGTAAATATATTTTATTCATTCCGGCTGCCATGAGCATTCTGTTTTACTTGATTGGCTATATAAGCTTTAAAAAGCATCCAAGTGAGCGAAACGGATACTTTTTTCTTTGGAAGAGATTAGACCGTCCGGTACAAATTTTGGTTATCATTTTTGGCATTCTTGGATTTGGTTTGTTTGGATATTCTGCCGGACATTCCATTATTGGTTATATTTTTGGGATGATTATTGGAGCTGTAGTTGGATTCTTTGTGAGCTACTTCTCTATATTTAAGAAAACAAAAGTGTAAGAAATGCCTTAGGTTTGGAGGGAAGTGAGTTGCCGGATTCCGGACTGTTTTATAAAGAGTGGAAACAAAATAAAGTCGCCTTAGTTATCACCATTTTGGTTTTTATACTAGGTAATCCCTTATCAATTATAAATATGTATCTCATCTATCAAGGCTGTGTCACCTCAAAAGAAAATTGGGTTGGTCCCTGCGTATTCAGTGTTGATTATTTAAACGGCACATTTATCTCATTTTTTTGGATTTGGGGAGTCGTTTTGGCAGTTAGCCAGCTTGGGATTGAACGTAGCAAGAGCTTCTTTGATTTTACATTAAGCCTTCCATATACACGAGGGCAGATATTTCATGCGAAGTTCTTTACCGGCGGAATGGTGATTGTGGTGCCGCAGCTCATAGGTTACGTTTTGTCTGTTTTGCTGATCATGCTTTTGAAGCCAGATCAGGCCGTTTATTTTCACAATTACAGCCTTGGGATGATCATTGTCAGCATGCTGGCTTATTCGCTTGTTATGGCGGGTGGAGCTCTGACAGGCAATATTTTTGCCCAGCTTTTGGTCTCATTTACCGTGGCCATTTCGCCATTTTTGCTCATCAGCCTGCCTGCGATCAACCTTGAGATCCTTTTTGGCGGATCAATAGATTTTATCCATGGTCCAGTACCCAAATGGGTGCAGTATTTCATTCCGATAATCTATGTAGACGCGAAATGGGTTGAGAATTCACCATATTATTTAGTGATTCCGGCTATCATGACTATCATCTTCTACATCATCGGCTATATTAGTTTTGTCAAACTATCTAATGAAAGAAACGGGTACTTCTTCTTATGGAAGCCGCTTGACCGTCCGGTGCAGATCATCGTTATTATCATAGGAATCATGGGCTTTGGGTACTTTGGATTTTCCGCCAGCGAGAGCTTTACAGGCTATCTCATTGGCATGGCTGCCGGTGCGGTAATCGGTTTCTTGATTAGTTATTTTGCGATTTATAAAAAAACAAAACTTTTGTAAGGGAGAGAGAACATATGATAGATGTTCAGCATATCGACCATTCTTTCACGATCGGAAAAAAGGGCCGTGAGAATGAAGTTCCAGTATTGAAGGATGTTTCATTAAGCGTGGCGAAAGGGGAAATCGCCTGTATTGTCGGGCGAAGCGGATCAGGGAAATCAACGCTTTTGAATTTGATTTCCGGCTACATATCGCCGACAAAAGGGCGGATTGTCATTAATGGCACTGATGTTACGGGGTTTAATGAAAAGGAATGGGCGCAATTTCGGCTTGACCATTTCGGGTTTATTTTCCAAAGCTTTCAGCTCATTCCGGGTTTAACGACGTATGAGAATGTTGAAATGCCGTTGGCGTTAAAAGGAATCAAGCCTTCTGAGCGGAAGCAAAAGGTGCAGGACATGCTGAAACGCGTCGGTCTGGAAAACCACGCCGCTCATTATCCGAATGAACTGTCAGGCGGCCAGCAGCAGCGTGTCAGTATTGCTCGAGCGTTGATTTTAAATCCTTCGATTATCTTAGCGGATGAGCCGACGGGAAGCCTTGATTCGGAAACGGAACATGAAGTGCTGGAATTGATCCAGCAGCTGAATCGCGAGCGCGGCATTACATTTGTGATCATTACTCACGATGATGAAGTCGCTTCTATCGGGCATTCAAAATTTCAGCTCCATGATGGTGTGCTAAAAGGGGGAATTACCGTTGAGGTTTAAGGATCAGGTTCATTTTATCAGAAGAAATATGAAGAAAAACAGGCTTCGCGTCTTTATGACGATTCTTGCGACAACAATGGCGTGTGCGTTTTTGGTTGTGCTGTCGTCGGTTGGATTTGGGATTCAAAAGACGATTACAGATATGACAATGAGCCAGCAGATTGTAACGAAAGTCAGTGTAATGGGCAAGGAAGGAGACAAGCCGATTAAAAAAGCTGATTTAGAGAAGTACGATCACGTAAGGTCAGTTGTCGAAAGAACGCAAGTATATGAACCAAACAAAGCTACTTTAGGCAATCGCACAAATGAAAGCTCAAATCTCATTTTTACTAATATGAATGATGAATTAAAGGCCAATATGGAATTGGAAAAGGGAAGAGTCGCAAAGTCGGAAAATGAAATCGTAGTAGGATACGACTTCGCAAAGAGATTATTGACGAAAAAAGAATCGGAAGAATATAACAAAAAAATCGAAGAGGCAAAAGGCAATCCAGAAGATATAAAAGAACCAAAGGGCTATACGAAAGACATTCTGAACAAAACAATTGAACTAAGTGTATCGAAGACAGATCCTAAAACAGGCGATGTTACAAAAACAAAAACATATGACTTTAAAATTGTCGGTATTACAAAAAAACCATCTCAAGACTGGATGGAGGACTCAAACATTTTCATCAGTGATCAATTCAAAAAGGATTTTTCGGAATTCTTAGATTTTAAAGGCGGGAACGTTGAAACTAACATTGGCGTTTTTGCTGATAAATTTGAGAACGTGGAACAGCTGACAAAGGATCTAACAGATGACGGATACTATGTCACATCAGTGACTACCGAACTTGAGGGAGCCAACACCTTCTTCATGGTCTTCAAAATCGGACTGATCTTTGTCGGATGTATCGCGGTTATCATTTCAGCGATCGGCATTTTTAACACGATGACGATGGCGGTGACAGAGAGAACGCAAGAGATCGGCATTATGAAAGCGATTGGGGCAAGTCCGTCTATCATTCGCCGAATGTTCCTGATGGAAAGCGCATATATCGGGATTTTAGGCTGTGTGATTGGAATTATCATTTCCTACGGCGTGAGCTACCTTGTCAACCTGGCCGTTCCGATGATTCTTGCGGCCACAAGCGGAAGCGATGCGGGCGATTTGAATTACACATTCTCCTACATCCCGGCGAGCCTAGTGATCATTGCCGTTGTAATTTGCGGAGGGGTCGCAGTTATTTCCGGAATGAATCCGGCGAGAAAAGCAACCAAAACCAACGTGCTGACAGCGTTGAGAAGAGAATTATAATGCAAACGAGCCGGCTGAGACAGCCGGCTTTCTCTATAGCGCATGATGGCGTTTTGCTATACACTTGATAAAAAAGGAAAAAGTGCGGTGAGTCGATTGTTTAAACTTTTGCTGATTGAAGATGATGAATCGCTGTTTCAGGAAATCAAGGATCGTTTAACGGGATGGTCCTATGATGTATACGGCATTCAGGATTTCAGTCAAGTGCTGCAGGAATTTGCGGCAGTTAATCCTGATTGTGTCATTATTGATGTACAGCTGCCTAAATTTGACGGTTTTCATTGGTGCCGGCTGATCCGCTCCCGGTCAAATGTTCCGATTCTCTTTTTATCCTCTCGGGATCATCCTGCTGATATGGTGATGTCCATGCAGCTCGGGGCAGATGACTTTATTCAAAAGCCGTTTCATTTTGATGTGCTGATAGCGAAAATCCAAGCGATGTTCCGGCGTGTACACCATTATAATACGGAACCGAGCGCAATTAAAACATGGTGTGGCGCTGCTATAGATGCGGAGCAAAACCTCGTCAGCAACGACAAAGGATCTGTTGAGCTGACCAAAAACGAGATGTTCATTCTTAAACAATTAATAGAGCAAAAAAACAAGATCGTCAGCCGGGAAGAACTGATCAGAAACTTGTGGAACGATGAGCGTTTTGTAAGTGATAATACGCTGACCGTCAATGTCAATCGCCTGCGAAAAAAACTGGACGCCCTGCAGCTTGGCGTATATATCGAGACAAAGGTGGGCCAGGGCTACATCGCGAAGGAAGAGGATCAGTTCTATGATTAAAGCATTCCTTACCGAAAGGCGAAGCTGGATTGCCGCGTTTTTGTTTCAGCAGGCTTTAATGCTGGTCGTAGCTTTTGTTGATCCTTCCATATCATTTGAAAATGTCTTTTATATGGTGTATTTGTGCATCTTGTTTTTTGTTATATTCCTATGGTTTCGCTATCGGAAAGAAACCGCGTTTTATAAAAGCCTGAAAACATGGGAAAACAATCTCGATGTGACTGCCATAAATGAACCGGAAACGCCATTTGAAGCAATCGTTGAAAGAAGCATTACCGGGCAAACGGAACACTTGAAGCAGACTGCAACACAGCATCGCTTAGCATTGGAAAATGAAAAAGATGAGCTGATGGCATGGATTCATGAGGTCAAAACCCCATTAACAGCAATGCATTTAATCATTGACAGAATGGAAGAAAAAGCTTTGAAATCCCAGCTGTCATATGAATGGCTGCGTATTCACCTGCTTCTTGATCAACAGCTTCATCAAAAACGCATTTCATTTATTGAAAACGATCTGTCTGTAGAATTTATTCAGCTTCAGCCTTTGATTTTCAAGGAAATCAAAGATTTACAATCGTGGTGTATCCAAAAAGGGGTCGGTTTTGACATACAGCTTGAGGCTGAAGAAGTGCTGAGCGATGCAAAATGGCTGGCGTTTATCATCAGGCAGCTGCTGACAAATGCGGTGAAATACAGCGAAGCCTCTGAAATTGAAATCAAAAGCTTTCAAAAAGGGGAACAGACGCAGCTCCAAGTGAAAGACTGTGGCAGGGGCATTGATCCAAAGGATGTACCTCGTATTTTTGATAAAGGGTTTACATCCACAACAGATCACCATAATCAAGCGTCCACTGGCATGGGGCTGTACTTGGTGAAAAAAGCAGCGGCGCCGTTATTGATTCATGTTGATGTTGAGTCGGAGTTCGGTGCGGGGACAGTTTTTACATTAACCTTTCCGAAACGGAATCATTTTGAACGGGTCATAAGCGTGTGACGAAAATGTCACATGCTTTTCTTTTTTGTTCGCCGTATCGAAGGAAAAGCCCGGCATTCCTTTTTATAATGAGATTATCCAATATAAAGGAGACTGCATAAATGATGATTTTAGAAGCGAATAAAATTCGAAAAAGTTATGGAAACAAGCTGAATAAACAGGAAGTGCTGAAGGGCATTGATCTTCACATTGAAAAGGGCGAATTCGTCAGTATTATGGGTGCTTCCGGGTCAGGAAAAACCACTTTGCTTAATGTACTGTCCTCAATCGATCAGGTCAGTCACGGAACCATTCATATTAATGGAAATGACATGACGGCTATGAAGGAAAAGCAGCTGGCTGAATTCAGAAAACAGCATTTAGGCTTTATCTTCCAGGATTACAATTTGTTGGATACATTGACAGTGAAAGAAAATATCCTTCTGCCATTATCAATCACGAAACTGTCAAAAAAGGAAGCCAATCGTAAGTTTGAGGAAGTTGCAAAGGAACTGGGAATATATGAATTGCGGGATAAGTACCCGAATGAAATTTCCGGCGGCCAGAAGCAGAGAACATCCGCCGGAAGAGCGTTTATTCATGACCCGAGTATTATTTTTGCTGATGAACCGACGGGTGCGCTCGATTCGAAATCGGCCTCCGATTTATTAAACAAGCTGAGTCAGCTCAACCAAAAACGCAACGCCACGATTATTATGGTCACCCATGATCCTGTCGCGGCCAGCTACTGCGGCAGAGTCATTTTCATTAAGGACGGGCAAATGTATACACAGCTGAATAAAGGGGGCCAGGACAGGCAAACGTTTTTCCAGGATATTATGAAAACGCAAGGCGTGTTAGGCGGGGTGCAGCATGAACATTAATCAGCTCATCCTGCGAAATTTGAAAAAGAATCTTCGGAATTACTATCTGTATGTGTTTGCGCTCATCTTTAGCGTGGCGCTTTATTTCGCCTTTGTCACGCTGCAGTATGATCCAGCAATTAACGAAGTGAAGGGTTCAATCAAGGGAGCCGCGGCTATTAAAACCGCTTCGATTTTGCTTGTGGCTGTAGTGGCGATCTTCATTTTATATGCCAATACGATTTTTATTAAGAGACGGAGCAAAGAAATCGGGCTGTTTCAATTAATTGGAATGACAAAGCATAAAATTTTTCGCATCTTAAGCGCAGAAAATGTCATGCTGTATTTCGGTTCATTAGCGATCGGGGTCGCGGCCGGGTTTTCGATATCGAAGCTGGTCTTGATGATTCTGTTCAAAATTGTCGATGTCAAAGCGGATGCGAAGCTGCATTTTTCTGAGCAGGCCTTGGTCCAAACGGTCATTGTGTTCTGCGGCATTTACCTTTTGATTATGATCATGAATTATACGTTTATCAAAAAACAGAGTATTTTATCTTTGTTTAAAGTAACGTCCTCCACTGAAGACAAAGTGAAGAAAATATCATTTTTCCAAATGATAATCGGCGCTTTAGGCATCGTGCTGATTTTGACAGGATACTATGTGTCTTCTGAGCTGTTTGGCGGAAAATTCAAGAGCATTAATGAACTGTTTGGTGCGATGAGCTTTATTCTGGGGAGCGTCATTATCGGGACGTTTTTGTTTTATAAAGGTTCGGTTACATTTATCTCGAACATCATTCGAAAAAGCAAGGGCGGCTACTTAAATATTTCTGAGGTCCTGTCACTGTCATCGATCATGTTCAGAATGAAATCGAACGCGTTGCTGCTGACGATTATTACAACCGTTTCAGCGCTCGCGATCGGGCTGTTATCTCTTGCTTACATCTCGTATTACTCGTCAGAAAAGACCGCTGAACAAAATGTAGCGGCTGATTTTTCATTCATGAACGAGAAAGATGCCAAGTTATTTGAAAACAGTTTGAGTGAAAGCAACATCTCGTTTGTTACAAAAGTAACCCCTGTCCTGCAAGCAAATGTTGACATTGCAAATATCATGGATGGAACTCCGAAAGAGATGCAGGGTGATCCTAGCAACATGCAGCTTGCTGTTGTTAGCGACAAAGATGTAAAAGGTGTCGATGTGGCGTCTGGAGAAGCCGTTTTCTCAGGATACACCGACTTGCTGAAAAAAATAATGGTCTTCAAGGACTCTGGTGTTATTAAAGTGAAAAGCAAGCATGAGACGGAACCATTAAAATATAAAGGATTAAGAGAAGAGTTTCTTGTGTCCTATACGTTTACAAGCGGGGGCATGCCTGCCGTCATTGTGGATGACAGCCTGTTTCAACAGCTGGACAAGGATAAAGACCCCCGCATTCAGCTGGCGCAATCTAGATTTATTGGCATCAATGTGAAACATAAAGATCAAATGGAAAAAGCAAATGAACTTTTTCAACAGGTAAACAAGAAAAACGAGCATTTATCAAGACTGGATACAAGCATTGCGCAAAAATCACTGTTTGGTATCGTGATGTTCATCGTTGGCTTCTTAGGGTTAACGTTCCTGATCACATCAGGATGTATCCTTTATTTTAAACAAATGGGAGAAAGTGAAGATGAAAAACCGAGCTATACAATTTTAAGAAAACTCGGCTTTACGCAAGGCGACCTGATAAAGGGGATACGCATTAAACAAATGTACAACTTCGGCATTCCGCTGGTTGTCGGCCTCTTCCACAGTTACTTTGCCGTCCAATCCGGCTGGTTCTTATTTGGATCAGAGGTGTGGACGCCTATGATTATGGTGATGGTATTATATACTGCGCTCTATTCCATTTTTGGTTTTCTGTCAGTTCTTTATTATAAGAAGGTCATTAAATCGTCGTTGTGAAACAGAAAAAGCTCCAGACATTCTGGAGCTTTTTGTTTATCGTTTTGGCGCCCGGTAACCGGCGGCTTCAGCTTCTTCAACTGAGCAAAACATTTCCGCCGGATCGGTTGTCCGGTCATAGTATGTACTGCCTGGCGTGTGGTAGATGCCGTTTTTGCTTCCTTTGATATGACAGCCTTCTGCTTTGTCAGCTGTCTTGGTTTCATCACTTTTATTCGTATTGCTTGAAGAACTTCCAGCGTCTTCATGAGAACTGGCAGTTTGGCTATTTGCCTCTTTTAATTGCTTTTCAAGCTTTGTTTTATCTTGTCGGAGTGTTTCATTTTCAGTTTTTATTGTTTTTGTATCTTCTTTGAGCTGCTTTTGATTTTCTTGAAGCTCTTTCAACTCAGTTTTTAATGATTTCTGAGTCTTTTTTAGTTCGCGATTTTCTTTTTCAAGCTTCTCAAGCTTGTCTTGATCTTCTGTATTGTCTTTTAATTTCTTTGCTTCAGAGCTGACAGATTTATATTCTTTTTCAAGTTCCTCATGCTCTTTTGTGAGACTTTTATATTCGGCGTTTAGCGCTGAATATTTTTTCTCAGCATTTGCTGCGGCAGCATCAGGTTCTGACAAGCCTGCCCCGGTGAAGAGCAGCACCAGGCCCCCTATCAAAAGCGGCCAAAAAAGTTTTTTAGAGAAACGTTTTTCTTTTTTTAAAACATATCTGGCGAGGTGATACAATCCGTATCCAAACGAAATGAGACATGCAAGAAAACCTAAGAATGCTAATACCATTTCCATATTATTACCCCTTTTTCTATTTATTTTACATTTTTTGAACCATATTTGTTAGATTTTTTCACGCTCATCAGTTGAAAAATGTGAGATAGACAGATAGAATGAATGTGCTATGATAACTGGATTCATACGGAGCCGTTTTAGGTTTCGTTTTTTTCATGAGCTTTTTTAGGGAAGAAAGGGGGATGAGTATGCCGCGTGCTCTTAAAATATTAGTTATTGGAATGTTTATCAATGTGACGGGTGCTTCTTTTTTATGGCCGCTGAATACGATTTATATCCATAACCATTTGGGAAAATCGTTAACAGTAGCCGGACTTGTCCTGATGCTGAATTCCGGCGCCAGTGTAGCTGGAAATTTATGCGGCGGTTTTTTGTTTGATAAAATTGGCGGCTTTAAATCGATTATGCTTGGAATTGCGATTACGTTAGCAAGCCTGATGGGCCTTGTCTTTTTTCATGATTGGCCAGCCTATATTGTGCTGCTGACGATTGTGGGCTTTGGCTCCGGTGTTGTTTTTCCGGCCAGCTACGCAATGGCAGGATCGGTATGGCCTGAAGGGGGAAGGAAGGCATTTAATGCGATATATGTCGCGCAAAACGCAGGTGTGGCCGTCGGTTCAGCGCTTGGCGGTGTCGTTGCATCTTTCTCGTTTTCATATGTATTTTTGGCGAATGCCGTATTGTATCTGGTCTTTTTCTTTATCGTATATTTCGGATTTCGAAATATTCAGACGGGAGATGCGTCCCAAACATCTGTGCTTGATTATGATGCTGTGAACAGCAAAGCAAAATTTGCCGCGCTCATCATTTTAAGCGGGGGCTATGTACTCGGGTGGCTGGCTTATTCTCAGTGGTCCACCACAATTGCTTCGTACACGCAAAGCATTGGAATCTCTCTTTCCTTATACAGCGTGCTCTGGACGGTTAACGGAATTCTCATTGTGCTTGGCCAGCCGCTTGTCGGTTTTGTGGTGAAAAAATGGGCCGAGTCGCTAAAAGCGCAAATGGTCATCGGCTTTATCATTTTTATTGTGTCTTTCAGCATGCTGTTAACAGCAAAGCAATTTCCAATGTTTCTGGCTGCGATGGTGATCCTGACGATCGGAGAAATGCTTGTTTGGCCTGCAGTGCCGACGATTGCCAATCAGCTTGCCCCTAAAGGGAAAGAAGGCTTTTATCAAGGCTTTGTCAATAGTGCGGCGACAGGCGGCAGAATGATTGGCCCTCTGTTCGGAGGAGTGCTTGTCGACCATTACGGCATTAAGGCTCTTGTTTTATCTTTATTGGTATTGCTGCTGATCAGTATTGCCACTACGCTTTTATATGACAAACGGCTAAAATCAGCTAAAGAAACAAAAAAGCATGCATCAATCTCTTCATAAATAAAAGATCCCGCCGGATGAGCGGGATCTTTTTACATAATCGGAAGCACTTTAACGGCATCCTTTACATTTGAATATGTTTTCAGCGACGAAAAATTGGCATCCAGTTTATTCATTTTCATGGCCAATTCAGGCTTAATGCCGGTAATGATTAATTCGGTTCCGGTCAATTTCAGCAGATGGCTCAGCTTGAAAATTTGGTCGGCCGTTTGTTCGTTCACTTGGGCCAATCCAGATAAATCAATGATCAAATAATCATCTTTGGATGTTGATAAGATATTCGTCAATGTGCAAACGATGGAATTAAATCGCTCCTCTGTCAGGTTTCCGACTAGCGGAAGAGCCGAAATGCCATTGCGAATCGGGACAATAGGAGTTGAAAGTGCAGTAATTTCTGTGAGGGAATCCTCGAGAAGTTTTTCATACTCTTTTTGCTCGGTGATATCTTTCTGAATTCCGACAAAATACGTTTTGTCCTCTATTTCCATTGGATCAATATTTAATTCATTCCAGAACATCGTTCCGTCTTTTTTATAGTTTTGGATCTGAACGGTGACTGGCTCTTTATTTTGTAAAGCGGTTCTGATGTTGTCTACTTCAGCGGGGTTTGTGTGTTTCCCCTGTAAGAAGCGGCAGTTCTTTCCTAAAATTTCCTCGGCCTCATAGCCGGTAATTTGAACAAAGCCTTGATTGACGTAGACAATAGGATTATCTTCAAGTGCGGGATCTGTAATTACCACACCGACTCGCGCGTGATCAAGCGCTTTTTTGATGATTTCCAGCTGTTCTGGTATCCCAAATGATTGAAAACTAGCCATATAAATCCCCCTTAGGCCGTCAGCTTGCTATGCGAAAGCCTGATATTCCCCTTTTTTAAAATGAATTCTACAGTAACCCTAGCACAACACATGTTCTGATTCAAGCAAGCGCAGTTTGTTGTTTGTCATTAGGGCTTGTCCTCGTATACACTAAAAATAAGAACAGAATTTGAACATATGAACGGAAAGGTTTCGACATGCTAAATAGGTGACTAGGTCAATGTCACTGGGTGAAAAATGAATCTAATGCATCAAGCTTACCGATCATGTGTTCACATATAATGGAAGAAACAAGCTTTTTTCAGATTTGCCAGTATGTAGATATCGAAAATCATCGGAATCGTTTAAGGGGGCTGGATGGCCTGAAGTCGCTTTACGAAATAAGGGCTTTAGGAAGGTGATGATGAAGATGCTGCATCAGGTACTTATTGCTTGTGTAATTGGAGGAATCATGGGGATTCTCGGTCACGTTAAAAAGAGAGGCAGGCTGGAGAAGCCCAGAATGACGAAGCGGTTTATCTACCTTGGATTTTTGGAAGATTGGTTTATCGGAATGACAGCTTCCATTTTACTTGTACTATCCGCTGACCCCGATTCAGGAATTCAACTTGTCATCTTATCCATTATCTCAGGCTACGGCGGTGAAGCTGTTCTCAGAAGTTTTGACTTTGTGAGAGAAATGAACAGCGGCGGCGAACCGGCCGAGTCCAAACGTCAAACCAAAACTCCACCCGAATAATTGTCCTCAATCTTCGCCCGTTCAGGGTACATTCCCATTGTATACAAACCTGCTTGCACTTATGAACAGAATTCTATAAAATACAGTTAGATTACGGTTGCGATAAGAACAATGAAGAGGAGCAGTAAGAAACAGATATTGTTGCAGAGAGTTGACGGCTGGTGAAAGTCAATCAAGTTTGTTTCCGAACTCACCTCAGAGTTGCAGCGGTGAAAAGCCGCTGACGCATAACTGCGTTAAAAGTATCAAGTGAGTGCGGTGTATGCCGCGCTAACGAGGGTGGTACCGCGGGAAAACGAAAGTCTCTCGTCCCTTTTAGGGATGAGGGAGTTTTTTTTAGTTTGGGAATATTCTGAATATAGTCCTCTCCTTCCCGTCAATACTTGAACCATACACGCCGTATTCAATCAGAAGGAGGTTTTTACTTTGAGTTTTCAGCACAAAGAGATAGAAAAGAAATGGCAAACATATTGGCTTGAAAACAAAACATTTGCCACTCTTGATAATAATGAAAAACAAAAATTTTATGCGCTGGACATGTTCCCTTATCCGTCTGGAGCTGGGTTGCACGTCGGCCATCCTGAAGGATACACAGCAACGGATATTCTGTCCCGCATGAAGCGTATGCAGGGATACGATGTCCTTCATCCAATGGGCTGGGACGCATTCGGCCTGCCGGCTGAACAATACGCGCTTGACACAGGGAACGACCCCGCTGTGTTTACGAAGCAGAATATTGATAATTTCCGCCGCCAAATTCAAGCGCTTGGCTTCTCATATGATTGGGATCGTGAAATCAATACGACTGACCCTGAATATTACAAATGGACGCAATGGATTTTCTTAAAGCTTTATGAAAAAGGCCTTGCTTACGTTGACGAAGTGCCTGTAAACTGGTGCCCTGCACTCGGTACGGTTCTTGCTAACGAAGAAGTCATTGACGGCAAGAGCGAACGCGGCGGCCATCCGGTAGAGAGACGCCCAATGAAGCAGTGGATGCTGAAAATCACAGCCTATGCGGACAGGCTCCTTGAAGACTTGGAAGAGCTTGATTGGCCGGAAAGCATTAAAGATATGCAGCGCAACTGGATCGGCCGTTCGGAAGGCGCTCACGTTCATTTTGCTATAGATGGGCATGATGAATCCTTTACGGTGTTTACAACAAGACCAGATACGCTGTTTGGCGCTACATACACTGTCCTTGCTCCGGAACACGCATTGGTGGAAAACATCACAACGGCTGAGCAAAAAGAAGCTGTTGAAGCTTATATCAAAGAAATTCAATCAAAGAGTGACCTTGAGCGTACGGATCTTGCAAAAACAAAGACAGGCGTATTCACAGGAGCGTATGCGATCAATCCTGTAAACGGAGAAAAACTGCCGATTTGGATTGCTGATTATGTGCTTGCATCATACGGAACAGGTGCTGTCATGGCTGTTCCTGGCCACGATGAGCGTGATTTTGAATTCGCCAAAACATTCGGCCTTCCGGTGAAGGAAGTCGTAAAAGGCGGGAACGTTGAGGAAGCAGCCTACACAGGCGACGGCGAGCATGTGAACTCTGATTTCCTGAACGGCCTTAACAAACAGGAAGCGATTGAGAAAGTGATCGCTTGGCTGGAAGAAACGAAAAACGGCGAGAAGAAAGTGACGTACCGCCTTCGTGACTGGCTCTTCAGCCGCCAGCGTTATTGGGGCGAGCCGATTCCGGTCATTCACTGGGAAGACGGAACGTCAACAGCTGTCCCGGAAGAGGAGCTGCCGCTGATTTTGCCGAAAACGGATGAAATCAAACCGAGCGGAACGGGCGAATCACCGCTTGCGATCATTAAAGAGTGGGTGGAAGTCACAGACCCTGAGACAGGGAAAAAAGGAAGAAGAGAAACGAATACAATGCCGCAATGGGCGGGAAGCTGCTGGTATTTCTTGCGCTATATTGATCCGCACAATCCGGATCAGCTGGCATCACCAGAAAAATTGGAAAAATGGCTTCCGGTCGATATGTATATCGGTGGTGCAGAACATGCCGTGCTTCACCTTCTGTATGCCCGCTTCTGGCATAAGTTCCTTTATGATATCGGCGTAGTGCCGACGAAAGAACCGTTCCAAAAGCTGTACAACCAAGGAATGATTCTCGGCGAAAACAACGAAAAAATGAGTAAATCTAAAGGGAACGTTGTCAATCCTGACGAAATCGTGGCCTCTCACGGTGCTGATACACTGAGATTGTACGAAATGTTCATGGGACCTCTTGATGCTTCAATCGCCTGGTCTGAATCAGGATTAGACGGCGCGCGCCGTTTCCTTGACCGTGTATGGCGCCTATTCGTTGAAGACAGCGGTGAGCTTAATGGCAAAATCGTTGAAGGCGTTGGTGAAACATTGGAGCGCGTGTATCATGAAACAGTCATGAAAGTCACAGACCATTATGAAGGCCTTCGTTTCAACACGGGTATTTCCCAGCTGATGGTCTTTATTAATGAAGCGTATAAAGCAACAGAACTGCCGAAAGAATATATGGAAGGCTTCGTGAAGCTTCTTTCTCCTGTCGCGCCACACTTAGCGGAAGAGCTTTGGGAGAAGCTTGGCCATTCCGGCACAATTGCCTACGAAGCTTGGCCTGAATATGATGAAACAAAACTTGTGGATGATGAAGTTGAAATCGTTGTTCAGCTGAACGGAAAAGTAAAAGCGAAATTACAGGTTCCTGCCGATGCAACGAGAGAACAACTGGAACAGCTTGCTCAAGCTGATGAAAAGGTCAAAGAGCAGCTTGAAGGCAAAACGATTCGGAAAATCATCGCGGTGCCTGGCAAGCTTGTCAATATTGTGGCAAACTAAGCCTAGAAAAAATCCCCTTTGCCAAAAGGGGATTTTTTTCATCAGTCTCAGAATAGCAATCGTTCAGCTGACTTTGATATACTGAACATGATCACTGTGAATAGGAGTGTTTTCTTTGGAAATAAAAGAAATCAGCACAGCCGCTTTGAAAGAAAAAATTGAGGCGGACGAAGAATTATATTTAATTGATGTCAGAGAAGATGAAGAGGTAGCGGAAGGCATGATCCCGCAAGCCGTTCATATTCGCATGGGGGATATTCCTGAAAAAATGGACACCCTTGATAAAGACAAAGAATACGTATTTATCTGCCGCTCAGGAATGCGCAGCATGAACGTCTGCAAGTACCTGGATGAGCAAGGCTTTAAAACAGTCAATGTTGAAGGCGGCATGATGGCCTGGGAAGGCGAAACAAAACCAAAAAACTAGGGGAGAGCGGTCCCCTAGTTTTTATTTGTATTCCGGAAGCCAATCGCCGTGTGCTGCAAATAAATCGTCACACATGGAAATGATGTCCTTCATGGAAAGCTCCGCACTTGTATGCGGATCAAGCATTGCAGCTTGGTAAACCGCTTCTTTTTTCCGTGTGACAGCCGCTTCGATTGTCATCAGCTGTGTATTAATATTCGTCCGGTTTAAGGCTGCAAGCTGCTCAGGCAGTTCTCCGGCGAAGCACGGTGTAATTTTTTTTCTGTCGGCGACGCATGTCACTTCCACAACCGCTTTTGAAGGAAGGTTGGTGATCAGTCCTGTGTTTAAGACGTTTCCTCCGAAGGTGAATGGCTCGTTTGTTTCCATTGCTTCTATAATTCTAGAACCATATTCCTTTGAGCGTTCGTGCGTAAGGTTTTTATTGTTGACAATGTCATCCCGCATTTTCTCCCAACTTTCAATCTGCTTGACGCACCTTCTCGGATATTCGTCGAGCGGGATTTGCAGCTCGCTGATCAGTTCAGGGTAATTCCGTTTAATAAAGTACGGGTGATACTCTGCGTTGTGTTCGGATGATTCTGTGACATAATAGCCGAACTTATCCATTAATTCAAACCGCACCATATCATGATGCTTTGTTTTTTGTTTTTCTTTCGCTCTCCTTTTGATTTCTGGATACAAATCCGCGCCGTCTTTTTTGACTTCCAAAAGCCAAGCCATATGATTGATGCCCGCAATGCGTTCCTCAATTCCGTCATGCTCCATCCCGAGAGCTTTACATAAATCCTTCGTGCACACTTGGACACTGTGGCAGAGCCCGATTGTTTTGATATTGGTATAGCGGAGCATGGCGCCTGTAAGAGAAGCCATAGGATTTGTATAGTTTAAAAACCACGCATCCGGGCACATTTCCTCCATATCTCTTGCGATGTCAAATAAAACCGGGATTGTTCTGAGAGATCTGAATATCCCGCCGATGCCGACTGTATCGGCGATCGTCTGGCGCAGCCCATACCGTTTAGGAATCTCGAAATCGATGACTGTGCTTGGTTTGTAACCTCCAACCTGAATCGCATTGATGACATAGCCTGCGTTTTGCAAGGCAAGTTTTCTGTCATCATAGCTGTTGATCGCCACACTCGGGTTATAGCGGTCTCTTAGATTTTCGAGCATGAGCTGGGATTCCTGCAGGCGTTTGGGATCAATGTCGTAAAGCGCGAACTCAAACCCATTCAGTGCCTCTGTTAACAGGCAGTCACCCAACACATTTTTGGCGAAAATCGTGCTTCCTGCGCCGATAAATGTAATCTTTTTCATAATGCTTCCTCCTTTAGTGTTAACCCTTTACTGCTCCGGAAGACAGGCCGGCAATAAAGTATTTTTGCAGCGCCAAAAACAGAACAACCATTGGCAGCATTGCCATAAGCGCCGCTGCGGCAACTAAATGCAGGTTGTTGGCGTTTTCTCCGAAAAAACCTGCCATGGCTACTGTTAATGTCTGAACCTTTTGATCTTGTAAAAAGAAAATGGCAAATTGATAGTCGTTCCATATAAAAACACAAGAAATAATACAGATGGTTGCAGTGATCGGCTTCAGCAGAGGAAACACAATCGTAAAAAAGATTTTCAGCATCCCTGCGCCGTCAATTCTTGCGGCTTCTTCAAGCTCTTTTGGAATGGTCGATCGGATAAAGCCCGAATACAAGAATACGGTTAACGGCATGTAAGCCGCTGTATTGATCAAAATGGCGATGGCGTGTGTATTGACCATTCCGGCGTCCACGACCATTCGGTACAAAGGGACCATGGATGTTAACGGAGGGATGATCATAATGGAAATCAGCAAGGCAAAAACGGCTTTATTCAGTTTTGTTTCCCTCCGGGCAAGCGGGTAGGCGGCAAGTGAGCCGAATATAATTAATAACAAGGCAGAAAAACCTGTGATGATCATGGTGTTCATAAAAGAGTTTCCTAGCGAAGCACGCTCCCACGCCTCTGAAAAATTGTGAAAGGAGATGTCGGCTGGAAATATCCATTTCGAACTGTAGTCTCCTTTTGCTTTCAATGAAGTAGTCAGCAGAATATAAAAGGGAATAAAATGCGCACAGGCTACAATGGCGGCAAGAAGCGTAATGATCCGCGTGTTTTTTGAACGGGCGGCTCTCATGACATTTCCGCCTCCTTTCTTTTAAAGTACGCAAGCGCGCAAAAGCTGATGATCAAAATGACAAATGCCATAAATATGCCTTGTGTTGCAGCATAGCCGGCATCCTGTCGCTTGAAATACAAATCATACATAAACGTGGACATGGATTGTGATGCATTTCCGGGACCGCCCGCGGTGAGCGCAATGATGACGTCAAACAGCTTTAAGCCTCCGATAATGTTAATGACCATATTAATGGTAATGGAGGGCATTAACAGCGGCAGCGTGATGGTGAAAAACTGCTGGCCTTTTTTCGCGCCATCCATTTGTGCTGCTTCATAGTAATCTTTCGGAATGCTTTGCAGCCCGGCTAAGTAGACAACCATAGCGATCCCGACATATTGATAGGTGTTAATCATGACAATAATCCATGGATTGAGCGATGGGCTGGCGAGCGCATTAATAGGGCTGATGCCGAAGACACCGAGCAAATCGTTGAGCGCGCCTCCGTCATAGGAGAAGAAAAAGTACCAAATGTAGCCCATAATGAGCGGACTGATCATCACCGGCAAATAGACAATTGTTCTTGTTAGCGCTTTCGTTTTAATGCTTTGATTCAAGAGGAGAGCGTACAGAAGCCCGACCACATTTTGAAAAAAAGTGCTGCCAAGCCCATAAAGCAGGGTGTTTTTTAAGATGTGCCACGTGTCAGGGTCAGAAAACAGCCTTTCATATTGCGCGAATCCTACCCATTGGTAGACTTGTGAAAAGCCGTTCCAGTTTGTAAAGGTAATCAATGTGCCTTTCACAAACGGGTAAATCATAAAGACCAGAACGGAAAGCAAAGCAGGAATGTACATCCACCAAAGTGAGGACTGCTTTTTTGGCTTAACCTGTTTCACATGAACGTCCCTTGCGATCTCACTCATTGTTTTCAGCCCCCTGTGTTTCCGATTGCTCCCGAAGTCGTTTATATTCTCTTCCCAGCTTCTTCGAAATATCTTGAGGCGCCAAAATGTCAGCCGTAAGCTCCTGTCCGACCGTGCCCAGGACATCCCACATTCCGTTTGGCAAGTATAAACGGTCGAAGTAAGGCTCAACTTTGACATTTTGATAATGCTCATAATCATTTGCGTAGAAAATATCAGCCTTCACATTGGTCAGCCCTGAAGGAAGCGATGTGGCCTCAGCCATTTGTTTGGCATTGGCCGGGCGGGCCATAAATGCGATAAATTCTTTTGCCTCTTCTAAGTGAGGCGAATCTTTCCATGCTGCAAGCGTGTAGCGTTCACCGCCAATCCATATTGGGTCATCACCGGGATGTATGGCAGGTGTCGGGATAATGCCGACCTTGACGTTCGGATTGATCTGGGCAACGTCTTGGCCGAGTGTGCCGCCTTGCATTGTAAAGGCGATTTTGTTTTGGGCCATTAATTCAATAAGCTGTGATTTTTTTGCCGTGACGGCGTCGATATTCATCAATTTTTCCTTCTGCATTTGTTTGAGGGTTTCTGATAAATAAGTGAATTTACTCCATTGAAAAGTGCCGTTGATGAGCTGTTTTTTTTCATTATGGGCAGGGTCTGTGATGAGAAGAGGTGTAGCGAATTGGTCGTAATATTGAGCGAATGAGCTTTTGTCATAGCCGGCAAACCAGAAGGGCACAATCTTTCCCTTACTCTTTTCTTTAATCGTTCTCAGCGCTTTGATAAAGTCATCCATGGTTTCCGGCGGGGCAATGCCATAACGGTCTAAAATATTACGGTTATACGCCAGGCCGTCTTTTGCCTGATTGATCGGATAGGCATACACCTTTCCGCTTTTATTTTTGAGGATGCTGTTTAAATTGGGATCGAGATCTTGAGTCCATTCCATCTTCCGGAGATCCGCTGTATATTCTCCGTACCTGATTTTCCCCCAGCCATGTGTATCGAATAAATCAGGCAAATCATTGGCCGCCATTCTGACACGCATCATATTTTCATAGTCATTGCCTGGGAAATGAAGGCTGACATGAATGTCACTGTGTTCCTTTTCGAATGCTGCCGCCAGTTTTCTGAACGTATCTCTTTCACTGTCGGTTGACATTGTGGAATAAATGGTTAACGTCTTTTTTGCGGTATCTTCTGAGCTTTTCTCTGCTGAGCATCCGGGCAGAATAAGCAGAATAAGAGAGAGAAATAAAACAAAAGTGTGTTTCATCTTTTCCTCCTTATCATCGTGATGAATATTTGCTTATGTCACCTCCTTAGCTGTACATCCGCAGCTTTGTCTTACGATTAATGTTGTGGGCAGGGTGACATGGTGGGGAAGGGTTCGTCCCTTAAGACGGTCAAGCAGCAGTTTTACGCCTGTCCGGCCCATTTCTTCTGTGTATACCTTCACCGTCGTTAAAGGCGTGCTGGCAAATTCAGCTTCCTCAATCCCGTTAAAGCTTACGATTGCAGTATCCCGCGGCACTTGCAGCCCGGCTTCTTGGAGCGCTTTTAATGCACCGATCGCCATGGAATCGCTGGCAATAAAGAATGCTTCAGGCAGATGGCCTTGAGCGATTGCTTTTTTCATCAGGCGATAGCCCTCACGCATGCTGTATTCTCCAATCAGCACATGCTCAGGCTGGGGGGCGGCTGACTCCAAAAAAGCGGTGAGGCGTTTGTCTTCAATGGTTCTGCGAATGCTTTGGCCGTCCTTCAGCGTATGCTCTTTTTCCTGTCCGCCAATGTAGCCTAACCGTTTGTAGCCTAAGTCGAAAAGGTGATCAATCGCCTGGCGTGAAGCCGATTCAAAATCGATGCTAATCGAATCGTATGCTTGCGGATCAGGAGAATGATTGATGAATACGGCATGCTCCAGCTTTCCGCTAATATGCTTAACCGCTTCATCATGAACACGGCCGATGACAATGACACCATTCAATTCCCGAAAGATATGTTCCTGAAAGGAGCCGAGATGAATTGAGTTTGTAATAAAAATTTCCTGTTCAAAGCATTCCTTTTCAATGCCTTTGCGAATGGAAGAAAAATAAGGGTCCTGCCTTTCCTGATCAGGGGACAGACAGCTCAGCACGCCGATCAGCGGCTGGGCCCGCGGTTTTTGCCCACGGGCTTTTCGGCGTTTGGCAACGGTTTGATAACCAAGCTCTTCAGCGATATTGATGACTCTTTGTCTCGTTTCGCCCGCAACAGAAAGCGACTCATCTTCATTTAAAATTCTGGAAACAGTTGCACTGGAAACATTAGCTTTCAAAGCGATATCTTTAATACGAACCATGGGAATCCCTCTCATCTATTTAGTAAAATATTAACTCACCTGTTTTTGATAAATTGATACTATCATATGAAAGTAAGCGGTTACAATAATTAATTTCAGAATATTTCACTATATTTACTAAATATTTAGTAAAATATGTGAATTGTTTTGGAAAAATAAAGGGGAACCCAGATCTGTCTCGTAAATGTGAAGTAAGCGAATAAGGAAGGGTGATGGGATGAGAGCTGAAAGAAGAGAGCAACTGTTTCGATTGCTTGGTGATTTGCCTGACCGGAGGCCAATAAGTGTTGAGACATTACGTATTGAAGAAAGAGGAGAAAATATCGTTGAAACGCTCCTGCTCGATTTAAATGGACTTGAAAAGGTGCCCGCTTATTTTGTGAAGCCGAGGATAACAGAAGGAGCTTGCCCAGCCGTATTGTTTCAGCATTCACATGGGGGACGGTATGACAGGGGGAAAAGTGAACTGATTGAGGGAGCGGATTATTTGAAAACGCCTTCTTTTTCTGATGAGCTTACTTCTCTCGGATACGGCGTGCTTGCGATTGATCATTGGGGATTTGGAGATCGGCGGGGAAAAGCGGAAAGCGAGATTTTTAAAGAAATGCTCCTGACCGGAAAAGTGATGTGGGGGATGATGATTTATGACAGTTTAAGAGCGTTAGATTATATGCAGTCACGCTCTGATATTCAGCCTGACAGGATCGGTACCATCGGCATGTCTATGGGAGGGTTGATGGCGTGGTGGACAGCTGCGCTCGATGACCGGATTAAGGTGTGTGTTGATTTGTGCAGCCAGGTAGATCATCACGTGCTGATCAAAACACAGAATCTTGACAGGCACGGCTTTTATTATTACGTTCCATCGCTTGCAAAGCATTTTTCCGCATCGGAGATCCAAAGCCTGATCGCGCCGCGCCCGCACCTTAGTCTTGTTGGAATACACGATCGGTTAACGCCGGCCGAGGGCGTGGACAAAATCGAAAAAGAACTGGCAGATGTATATGCTGGACAGGGAGCTTCTGATTGCTACCGGGTGGTCCGTTCTGCTTCAGGACATTTCGAAACAGCAGTCATGAGGCATAAAGCAGTCCGTTTTTTGCAAACATGGCTGTGACGGTTACAGGAAACAGGCGGAAAGGCGCAGAATTGAAGCGAGGGAAGTGGAACCAATGGAATGACAAGACATAATGGATTGGGCTTTCCGGCGGCATCTCAATCCATTCAGCTGGTATATTCGACCCCTTTTTTTATTAGTATTGGTTTATGCTGCGTATAAGCGCAGCTGGAAAGGTGTCCTCGTCACTTTTGTATTGATGATGAGCAGTATGGTCTGGTTTCCGGAACCTAAGAAGATTGATCTGCAAATGAAAAAAGTGCTGGAATTCGAGCAAATGCTTTTAAGCAGTCCGGTCTCGGCTGTTTTAACAATTGCTTTCATGCTGGTTTTTCTCGGTTTTATTTTGGCTGCTTTCTGGAAGCGGTCACTTGTATTTGGTTTAATCCTATTGAATGTGACACTTGTTGGGAAGGTGGCCCTGTCCTTATTATTCACAGGTGAGAATGGCTGGGCACCGTTAGGCAATACGATTTTTGGGCTGATGATGGTCAATGGAATCGGCCTGTTCATCAAGTATCGAAATCAAAAAAAACGCAGAGGAATAGACATCTAAGGCTAGGACCGTTTTACTGTAAAACGGTCTTTTTTTGCTCGTTTCAGGGACCGGCCCTACAATTCCTATATTGACAGAATCGTATGTGAATAATAATATTCTAATTGTTAACTTTTATTTATAAATGGTTAACAATTAGAATAGGATGTGATATACGTTCTTCAGTTATCAGTGAAAGGGCGAGGAAACATGCAAGAAGAAACACTTTATAGTGTCAGAATGAGAGCTTCTGTGAATGGATCTCATGAAGACGGCGGAAAGCATATATCCGGCGGAGAACGGCTTATTCCTTTCCATGAGATGAAGCGTACAGTCAATGCCTTATTAGAAAAAGGGTTATCCCATTCAAGAGGAAAACCTGATTTTATGCAAATTCAATTTGAAGAGGTTCATGAACCGATAAAAACCATTCAGCCATTGCCTGTTCATACGAATGAAGTGAGCTCCCCGGAAGAAGGACAAAAGCTCGCCCGATTGTTATTGGAAAAAGAAGGCGTTTCACGAGACGTGATTGACAAAGCATATGAACAAATCCCTGAATGGTCCGATGTCAGGGGAGCGGTGCTGTTTGATATTCACACAGGCAGGCGAATGGATCAAACAAAAGAAAAAGGCGTGCGGGTCTCCAGAATGGACTGGCCGGACGTTAATTTTGAAAAATGGGCGCTTCGCAGTCACGTGCCGGCACATTCAAGAATAAAAGAGGCCCTTGCGCTTGCTTCAAAGGTAAGCTGGCACCCGGCAGCCATTGCAGAATTATGCTGGTCGGATGATCCAGATTACATAACAGGCTATGTTGCGGGTAAAAAACTGGGCTATCAGCGTATTACAGCAATGAAAGAATATGGAGCTGAAGCGGGCTGCCGAGTCTTTTTTATTGATGGCGTCAAAGATGTAACCACGTACATACATGATCTGGAGAAACAGCCTATTTTAATAGAGTGGGAGGAAGATTATGACTCATGATTTGATAGAAAAAAGTAAAAAACATCTCTGGCTGCCATTTACCCAAATGAAAGATTATGATGAAAACCCCTTAATCATCGAAAGCGGCAAGGGAATCAAAGTCAAAGACATAAACGGCAAGGAATACTATGACGGTTTTTCTTCAGTTTGGCTAAATGTCCACGGGCATCGTAAAAAGGAATTAGATGACGCCATAAAAAAGCAGCTCGGAAAAATCGCGCACTCCACGTTATTAGGCATGACCAACGTTCCTGCAACCCAGCTTGCTGAAGCATTAATCAACATCAGCCCAAAAAAGCTTACGCGGGTCTTTTATTCAGACAGCGGTGCAGAAGCGATGGAAATAGCCTTAAAAATGGCGTTTCAGTATTGGAAGAACATCGGGAAGCCCCAAAAACAAAAATTTATCGCCATGAAAAACGGGTATCACGGTGATACGATTGGCGCCGTCAGTGTTGGTTCAATTGAACTGTTCCACCACGTATACGGCCCGTTGATGTTCGAGAGTTACAAGGCTCCGATTCCTTATGTGTATCGCTCTGAAAGCGGTGATCCTGATGAGTGCCGTGATCAGTGCCTGAAAGAGCTCGAACAGCTGCTTAAGGAACATCACGAGGAAATTGCCGCGCTTTCCATAGAATCAATGGTACAAGGGGCTTCCGGTATGATCGTGATGCCGGAAGGATATTTGGCAGGGGTGCGAGAGCTGTGTACAACATACGATGTCTTAATGATTGTTGATGAAGTTGCTACAGGCTTTGGCCGTACAGGAAAAATGTTTGCGTGCGAGCACGAGAATGTCCAGCCTGATCTGATGGCTGCAGGTAAAGGCATTACAGGAGGCTATTTGCCAATTGCTGTTACGTTTGCCACGGAAGACATCTATAAGGCATTCTATGATGATTATGAAAACCTAAAAACCTTTTTCCATGGCCATTCCTATACAGGCAATCAGCTTGGGTGTGCAGTTGCGCTTGAAAATCTGGCATTATTTGAATCTGAAAACATTGTGGAACAAGTAGCGAAAAAAAGTGAACAGCTTCGTTTCCTTCTTCAAGATCTGCATGCTCTTCCTCACGTGGGAGATATTCGGCAGCTTGGCTTTATGTGCGGTGCAGAGCTTGTTCAGTCGAAGGATACCAAAGAGCCTTATCCGGCTGATCGGCGGGTTGGATACAAAGTTTCCTTAAAAATGCGAGAGCTGGGAATGCTGACAAGGCCGCTTGGGGACGTGATTGCATTTCTGCCTCCTCTCGCCAGTACAGCTGAGGAGCTCGAGGAAATGGTTGCCATTATGAAACAAGCGATCCATGAGGTTACGAGTCTTGAAGATTGATTCATGGCTGAACGAGCGGTTAGACAGAATGAAGGAAGCCGGCGTACATCGTAACCTGCGGTCAATGGATGGAGCTCCGGTTCCGGAGAGGAACATTGATGGCAAGAATCAAACGGTCTGGTCCTCAAACAATTATTTAGGACTCGCAAGCGATAGACGTTTGATCGATGCAGCCCAAACAGCATTGCAGCAATTTGGGACAGGAAGTAGCGGCTCACGTTTAACGACGGGCAATTCGATCTGGCATGAAAAGCTAGAAAAGAAGATTGCCTGCTTTAAACGGACAGAAGCGGCGCTATTGTTTTCGAGCGGTTATTTGGCCAATGTCGGTGTCCTTTCATCTTTGCCAGAAAAGGAAGATGTCATTTTAAGTGACCAGCTCAATCATGCAAGTCTGATCGATGGCTGCCGACTTTCTAAGGCTGATACAGTTGTTTATCGGCATATTGATATGAATGATCTTGAAAACAAGCTGAATGAAACGCAGCGTTATCAGCGCCGTTTTATCGTAACAGACGGAGTATTCAGCATGGATGGCACGATTGCTCCTCTTGACCAGATCATCTCGCTTGCGAAACGCTATCATGCCTTCGTGGTCGTTGATGATGCCCACGCAACAGGAGTTTTGGGTGATTCAGGGCGAGGAACGAGTGAATATTTTGGTGTTTGTCCCGACATTGTGATCGGCACCTTGAGCAAGGCTGTTGGCGCGGAAGGAGGTTTTGCGGCAGGATCAGCGGTCTCCATCGACTTTTTGCTGAACCATGCCAGAACATTTATCTTTCAAACCGCTATTCCGCCAGCCAGCTGTGCGGCTGCTCACGAGGCTTTCAACATGATTGAAGCCAGCAGGGAAAAACGGCAGCTTTTATTTTCTTATATCAGCATGATCAGAACCAGTCTGAAGAATATGGGTTATGCCGTGAAAGGAGATCATACGCCGATTATTCCCGTGGTCATCGGCGATGCCCATAAAACGGTCATATTTTCTGAAAAGCTGCAGGGCAAGGGAATTTATGCTCCTGCCATTCGGCCGCCGACCGTTGCGCCAGGTGAAAGCCGGATTCGAATCACAATCACGTCGGATCACAGTACGGGTGATATTGATCATTTGCTGCAAACATTTCATTCAATCGGAAAGGAGCTGCACATCATTTGAGGGGTTTTTTTGTGACAGGAACAGATACAGAAGTGGGGAAAACGGTTATATCCAGCGGAATCGCCGCATTATTGCGAGAACATAACAAAGATGTTGGGGTGTATAAACCATTTCTAAGCGGTATATCGCGCCATCATCCAGATAGTGATACAAGTCTGCTGAAAGACATGTCGCAGACCGGTCTCTCTCATGAAGACATTACGCCTTTTGCCTTCAAAGCGCCCCTTGCACCATACGTTGCAGGGAAACTCGAGGGAAAGACTGTCAGCATGGAAGAGGTTTTAAGCCATTGGGAGCGGATTAAAGAAAAACATGAATGCTTCATCGTAGAAGGTGCGGGCGGTATTTCTGTGCCATTGGGAGAGGATTATTTGGTCAGTCATGTCATAAAAGCGTTACAGCTTCCCATGATTATTGTGGCGCGTCCGCACCTTGGAACCATTAATCATACCTTTTTAACTGTCAAATATGCAGAAAGCATGGGACTTCCAATCGCCGGAATTATCATCAATGGAATCAGTGATTCTCCCGATCAAGATGAAAAAACCAATCCTGAGATGATTGAACGCTTATGCGGTGTGCCGGTTTTAGGGATTACGCCAAAGCTTGCCAACGTGACGAAAGAAACGGTTCTACATATGGTAAAAGACCATATCAATCTATCATTACTGATGAATCAAGTGGGGGTATGAGAATGAATCAATGGATGGAACTCGCAGACCGGGTGCTGGCTGGAGCAGAAGTGACAGACGAAGAGGCGCTTTCAATATTAAATTGTCCGGATGAAGATATTTTGCTATTAATGCACGGGGCTTTTCACATCAGAAAGCACTTTTATGGAAAAAAAGTAAAGCTCAATATGATTATGAATGCGAAATCAGGGCTCTGCCCGGAAAACTGCGGCTATTGTTCACAGTCTGCCATTTCGAAAGCGCCAATTGAGTCTTACAGGATGGTGAATAAGGAAACGCTGCTTGAAGGCGCAAAGCGGGCGCACGATCTGAATATCGGCACATATTGTATCGTGGCAAGCGGCAGAGGGCCGTCCAACAGAGAAGTAGATCAGGTCGTAGATGCGGTACAGGAAATTAAAGAGACATATGGATTGAAGGTTTGTGCGTGCCTCGGACTGTTAAAGCCAGAGCAGGCGAAGCGGCTCAAAGAGGCAGGAGTAGACCGTTATAATCATAATTTGAATACCTCGCAGAGAAACCATTCAAACATCACGACCTCACATACATACGATGACAGGGTCAATACGGTTGAAATCGCCAAAGAATCGGGACTGTCTCCGTGTTCAGGCGCCATTATCGGAATGAAGGAGACAAAACAGGATGTCATTGACATCGCCAAAAGCTTAAAGGCTCTTGACGCGGATTCCATTCCGGTGAATTTTTTGCATGCGATTGATGGCACGCCGTTAGAAGGCGTAAACGAATTAAACCCGCTGTATTGTTTAAAAGTGCTGGCGCTGTTCCGTTTTATCAATCCATCAAAAGAAATTCGCATTTCCGGAGGAAGAGAGGTCAACCTCCGCTCATTGCAGCCATTAGGGCTTTACGCCGCAAACTCCATTTTTGTCGGAGACTACTTAACAACTGCCGGGCAAGAGGAGACGGAGGATCATAAAATGCTGAGTGATTTAGGCTTTGAAGTTGAATCAGTCGAAGAAATGAAGGCCAGTTTAAGCGCGAAAAGCTGAAAGAATCAATAAAAGCAATCGGTGTGATGTCGATTGCTTTTATTTTTGAACAGAAAGGAGAAGATCACATGACAATTGCATCTTTACATGCATCCTCTGAGTTTTTGAAAAATCCATATCCTTTTTACGACACATTGCGAGCTGTTCATCCTATATATAAAGGGAGTTTCTTTAAATATCCGGGCTGGTATGTCACGGGATATGAAGAAACGGCAGCTATTTTGAAAGATGCGAGATTCAAAGTCCGCACACCGCTGCCTGAAAGATCAGCCAAATATCAGGACCTTACACATGTGCAAAATCAAATGATGCTGTTTCAGAATCAGCCTGATCATCGACGATTGCGGACGCTTGCTAGCGGAGCATTTACGCCGCGAACAACAGAGTGTTATCGGCCGTACATCATTGAAGCTGTTCACCAGTTGCTCGATCAGGTGCAAGGTGAAAAAAAGATGGAGATCATTTCGGACTTTGCTTTTCCGTTAGCAAGCTTCGTCATCGCTAACATTATAGGTGTGCCGGAGGAAGATCGGGAGCAATTAAAGGAATGGGCTGCGAGTCTCATTCAAACGATTGATTTTACCCGGTCAAGAAAGGGATTAACAGAGGGCAATCATATTGCTGTACAGGCTATGGCATATTTCAGAGAGCTGATTCAAAAGCGAAAACACCATCCTCAACAGGATATGATCAGCATGCTCTTGAAGGGGAAAGAAAAGGATAAGCTGACGGAAGAGGAAGCAGCATCTACGTGCATATTGCTGGCGATCGCCGGACATGAGACAACGGTCAATCTCATCAGCAATTCAGTCCTTTGTCTGCTGCAGCACCCAGAACAGCTTTTGAAACTGAGAGAAAATCCAGATCTTATTGGTACAGCAGTCGAGGAATCTCTGCGATATGAAAGCCCCACGCAAATGACAGCCAGAGTTGCGGTAGAGGATATTGACATCAGCGGGGTGACAATCCGTCAAGGAGAACAAGTCTATCTTTTGTTAGGGGCGGCTAATCGAGATCCAAGCATATTCACACGCCCCGATGTCTTCGATATTACGAGAAGCCCTAATCCGCATCTTTCATTCGGACATGGCCATCATGTTTGCTTAGGATCCTCGCTGGCACGATTAGAAGCGCAAATTGCGATCAACACCCTTCTGCAGCGAATGCCCAGCCTGAAGCTCGCAGATTCTGAATGGCGATATCGGCCGCTATTTGGATTTCGGCAGCTTGAAGAGCTGCCGGTGACTTTTGAATAAGCCTAAGAATGTGAGTGCCAAAAAAGTGTCAGCCCCGCCGAAAATGGGCAATCTATAAAAAAGGGGAGTGAACACAGTGAAAAAAGTGCTGATTGCCGGCGGAAATGGTGTGATAGGGAGACTGCTTGCTGAAGGGCTTATTTCAGATTATGAAGTGACAGTGCTTGATAAAGATCATTTCGATGGCACAGCCTCCTTCATTCAGGCTGACGCCGCAAATTACGAGGATCTCTTGAAGAAGATTCCGAAAGATACCGATGTGATCTTAAATTTACTGGCTGTCAAAATCAAATACGATGTCATGGACATCGCTGAGTTTGAAAAAATGACGGATGTTTTCTATAGGGCAAGCTATTATCTGTGCCGCGCAGCAGCAGAGCTCGGCATTCATAAGCTCGTGTTCGCCAGCAGCAATCATGTCACAGATGTATACGAAAAAGACGGGCACTCGCTCTTAGGACGGGAAATCACAACAAGCGATTATCCGCTGTCAAAAAACTTGTACGGTGTATTAAAGCTGACGTCTGAACAGATCGGCCATTTGTTTTATTTGGAAAATAAGCTTTCAGTGATCAACCTTCGAATCGGAACAGTCGTCACAGATGAAATGGATACGCTGCATGAAAAAGAACGGACGAAAAAGACACTGCTTTCTCACGCCGATCTGCTGTCAATTTTTAAAGCCGCCATTGAAACCAATATCCGGTACGGCACTTATTACGCCGTCTCTGATAATCCGGGCCGGCCATGGTCTATTGAATCTGCTGTCAATGAACTTGGATTTTCGCCGCAAATCAATACGGCCGAGCTTCTGAGCGAGAAGGAGAACGGAGCATAATCATTTTCTAAGATTATGCTCTTTTTCTTTTGTCATTGGCTTTCATGTGCGGGGTTCCCCGCCCGGCCTGGGGCTCTGTTCAAATGATTATAGACATGGCAATCACAGATTTGCTACATTTTAGACACGATATCGTCACATGCTGCAGCTTGTTTAGGAAAGAATGATAACGCTTACAAAAGAGAGGTGGGAGCTATCGTACATTCACTGAAAAGTCGCTTGTTTGATATGTTGATTTACGGGTTTTTGCTGATGTTCGCTTTAATATGCGTACTTCCGTTCATTCATGTCATCGCAGCATCCTTCGCCACAGTAGAAGAAGTTGTGTCGAAAACATTTATTTTAATACCGACCACTTTTTCGCTAGATGCTTATCGCTACATTTTTTCAACAGATATTATTTATAAGAGTTTGCTTGTTTCTGTGTTTGTGACAGTGATAGGTACTGCAGTCAGCATGTTTTTATCATCATTGATGGCTTACGGGTTATCCCGCCGTGAATTAATCGGACGGCAGCCGCTCATGTTTCTCGTTGTATTTACGATGCTGTTCAGCGGCGGCATGATTCCGACTTTTCTTGTGGTCAAATCGCTTGGATTGCTCGATTCTTACTGGGCGCTCATTTTGCCGACAGCCATTAATGCTTTTAACCTGATCATTCTGAAAAACTTCTTTCAAAATATCCCGGCAAGCCTGGAAGAGTCCGCGAAAATCGATGGGTGCAATGACCTGGGCATTTTCTTTAAAATCGTGCTGCCGCTGTCTCTGCCTGCGATCGCAACGATTTCATTGTTTTATGCGGTCACGTATTGGAACACGTATATGACAGCGATTTTGTACTTAAATGATTCAGCAAAATGGCCGATTCAGGTGCTTCTGCGCCAAATCGTCATTGTATCAAGCGGCATGCAGGGGGATATGTCAGAGATGGGTTCGGGCAGCCCGCCGCCTGAGCAAACGATTAAAATGGCGGTCATAGTGGTGGCGACCATCCCGGTTCTGCTTGTCTATCCGTTTATACAAAAGCATTTTGCAAAAGGAGCTTTACTGGGATCTGTTAAAGGATAAAAAATATGAAACGGAGGGGTACGATGGGAAACAAATGGAGGGTGCTTTTCATGTTGCTTGTACTGGCACTCGGCGGAGTGCTGGCGGGTTGTAAAGGGGCTGATCAGTCTGCGGCTGAAGGCAAAGCTGAATCGGATTCAAAGGTCAAGCTGTCTTGGATGGCGATTTTGTATCACCAGCAGCCGCCGAAAGACAGGGCGATTAAAGAAATTGAAAAGCTGACAAATACAGAACTCGACATTACCTGGGTTCCAGACGCGGTGAAAGAAGACAGGCTGAATGCGGCGCTTGCAGCCGGCAATCTTCCGCAAATCGTGACCATCCAGGATATTAAAAATTCGTCAGTCATGAATGCCTTCCGGTCAGGAATGTTCTGGGAAATCGGCGATTATATCAAGGATTATCCTAACTTAAACAAAATGAACAAACTCATTAATAAAAACGTAACCATCGATGGCAAGCTCTACGGGATATACAGAGAGCGTCCGCTTTCAAGACAGGGGATCGTCATTCGGAAGGACTGGCTGGACAATTTGAATTTGAAAACGCCGGAAACGCTAGATGAGCTTTATGAAGTGGCCAAAGCATTTACGGAGGACGACCCGGACAAGGATGGGAAAGATAATACGTTCGGGCTGGCAGACCGTAATGACTTGATTTACGGCGCGTTTAAAACGATTGGCTCGTATGAAGGCATGCCGACAGATTGGAAGGAATCAGGCGGCAAATTCACCCCTGATTTCATGACACAGGAATATAAAGACACGATGAATTATATGAAAAAGCTGCGTGATAACGGGTATATGAATAAGGATTTTCCCGTCACAAGCAAAACCCAGCAGCAGGAGCTTTTTTCTCAAGGAAAAGCCGGCATTTATATTGGCAATATGGTAGATGCCGTCAATCTGCGCGACCATGCTTCTGATAAATCGATGAAGCTTGAGATCATCAACCGCATAAAAGGCCCAGATGGGAAAGAGCGGGTATGGGCATCAGGAGGCCATAACGGCGTGTTTGCTTTCCCGAAAACGAGCGTGAAAACGGAAGCTGAGCTTAAACGGATCTTGGCATTTTTTGACCGAATTGCCGAAGAAGACGTCTATAGCCTGATGACTTATGGCATCGACGGCGTGCACTACAACAAAGGAGAGGACAAAACGTTCACACGCAAAGAAAGCCAGGTAAAAGACTGGCAGACTGATATTCAGCCGCTGTCCGCCTTAATAGCCATTGATAAAGCCTACTTAAAAAACACGGGAGATCCGCTTCGGACGGCATATGAGGAGCTGACTGAGGACAATGAAAAGATCATCGTCTCTAATCGTGCTGAAAGCCTGTATTCCGCGGCGGAGTCGGAACGGGGGGATGAACTGAAGAAAATCATTGATGATGCGACCTATAAATATATGATTGGCGACATCACAGAAAGCCAGTTCGATAAAGAAGTGGAAAAATGGGAGTCAAGCGGAGGAAAACAAATTATTCAGGAATACGAAGAAGCGTTTAAACAATCAAAATAACATTGGAAAAACCCAAAACCGCTTGCGTGTTTTGGGTTTTTTACATGCTTCTTTTTTGCTGGCGGTAGTTTCCCGGTGTAATTCCCTCCAGCTTTTTAAATGATCTGATAAAATTTTGCGAGTTTTTATATTTTAGTTTTTCCGCAATGTCTTTGACCGCCATGTCGGTTTCGGCAAGCCAGCTTTTCGCCATATGATGTCGGTAGCTTGAGACATACTCGCTGAATGAAATACCCATTTCTTTTTTGAAAATGCTGCTTAAATAGTTTGGGTTGTAATGGAGCCTGCGTGCGATTTCATCCAGTGTCAACTCAGATTCAAACTCATGGTGGATGATATGAATGATGTTGTCGGAAATATTTTTGTACTGGGCATCCGCGCGGGCGTTCACTTTGTCTGTCATCGGATCAATAAACTCATTTTTGAGCCAGTTTTCGGTATCCTCGAACGTTTTCAGCTCGAAAATCTGGTCATACAGCATTTTGTTTTCTTCAAGCTCAAACAATTCGATTCCGAGCACATGCATCAGCTCAATCACATGGTTCAAAAAGCGCGCGATGGCGATCTGAAATTGGTACGGGTTAGTGTTCTGGGTGAAAATGGCTTGCAAAATCGCGTGCAGGCATTTGTCCGCTTTCTCCTTGTCTCCTGCTTTGACGGCATCGAACAGCTCATGCTGAAGCTGCTTGGGAAAATGGGTTTTGAAGGTTTTTTTCTGGTCCAGGTCTTCATAAAAGATAATCGATTTGTTTTCTGCTTTGAGCCGGTATTTCAACGCCTCCGAACCTTCAGCGTAGGCTGTTTTCGCCTTTGTCAGCGCATCAAACGGCTGGCTGATGCCGATGCTGACAGACAGCTGCAGCTCAGCTTCCGCTTTTTCCTGAATCATCCTTGCAGTCTCATTCAGCTCAGCCATGAATTCCTCCTTTGTCCCGCTTTGATTGATCAAAATCGTTGCCTGCTGTTTGTCCACCACGGCGGGGGCAAGATGTTTGTCTGTCGGGATGCTGCGCTCAATCAGGCTGTTGACGGCAAACAAAAGCAAATCCATATCTTTTTTCTCATAAGGTGTATGATTCAGTGTGTCAATTTGGAGCACAAGCAGGGCAAGGTGCCGCCAATTTTGCTTTAAGCCGAGGCTTTCAAAGCGGTTATTAACCTCCTCATCCGTCAGTTTTCCGAGCATAAGCCTGACCATAAAATATTGCTGCAGGTGAGTGGCTTGCTGCTTCATCGTTTCTTCAAGGTCATCATTTCTGTCCTTCAGCTGCTTAAAGCTCTGTTCAATTAACTCAAATTCATTTTGAGGCGGCTGTTTTTCTTGTATGGCACCATGCCTTGCGAATGATTCGTAAAGCACCCTGATCGGCTTGTAAAAATGGCGGGAACCCAGCCAAGAAAACAATAATGAAAGCATTAACAAAATAAGGCATACTGTAAAAGTGATCCAGCCGATTGACTTGGCTTCTTTTTTTAGCTCAGGCAGGGAAACGAGAGAAAAATAAGTCCACGTGTTATAATCGGATTTTTGATAGGTGACTTTATAATGAATCCGGTCAATAACTGTTTCAAACTGACCGCTATTAGCGGTTTGCGCCAGCATTTTTTGGACAAAACCGTCGTTATGAAGAGATTCTCCGACGTCAGACATATTGTTATGCAGGATGATGCGGCCTTTTTCATCCATGATAAACAGGTTTTTGGCGTTAGAATAGTCAGGCATATTTTTGACAAGCGAACAGCTCGGGATGCTTGCGGCTGCTAATCCTTTTGTATTTGTGCTGTTCAAAGGAAGCTGCTTAATTAAATTGATATTGTAACGGCAGTTTTCTGATGTGCCTTCTTTTGTGGAAATCAAATGATTGTTTTCCTCAAGTGTCCAATATGAGCGGCTCGCTTTGTGTTTCGTGTATGCTGATGCTGCTTCATGAAGAGTGTCTGTGTTTAAGCGGTACAAACCGGAATTGTTCATGTGCCATTTTTTCGTATAACTGACTAACGTCAGATTGGACAGGTCGGTATCAAAGCTTTGCAGATAATTGAGCTCTTGGTTCACTTGGTTATAGATTTGAAATTGGTCAGAGTGCAAAGACTCGGACAGAGTGCGAAGGAGAGGCGGCGAACTCACATAGTGGGTCAAAGAGTGATCAACGGTTTTCAAGATATGCTCGATGCTTTGCTGGGTCTGCTGGAGTGTGTCGAATTTTTCCTCCGAAACGTTGGAAATAGCCGTTTTCTGAGAGTGCTCGTACGAAAACAATCCAACCAAAATAACCGGAATGGTGCTGAGCAGGCAGAAAAACGTGATCAGCTTGTAGTAAAACTTGTATTGGCTTCTTTTCATAAAACCCCCCATTTCCTAAATCCACTTCACCTTAATACAATTAATCCAAAGATTGATAGATATTGTCAATAATCATTTTCTAATATCGGTGTCTTTATTTCAGGTGGAACTGCTGAACCATTGATCATAAAGGGATAAAACAGGATGTGATCATATGATTGTAGACGGACTTTTGCCTGCTGAGCTACAGTGAATGCAAGAACCTGTGAAAGGAGGCTTGAAAAAAATGAAAACAGCAGAAGCGCAAGCGCCGGCTGTTGATGCAGTCATTTTTAAAAAAGAAAAAAGAAAGCGCTTACTAATTAAACTGATCCAGCAAAAATATTTGTACTTGATGATTTTGCCTGGGTGTATTTATTTTTTGCTTTTTAAGTATGTCCCGATGTGGGGGATTGTGATTGCATTTCAGGATTATCAGCCATTCCTCGGCATTTTGGGCAGTGAGTGGGTCGGGCTGAAGCATTTTATCAGGCTGTTTACTGAGCCTACATTTTTTCTCTTGTTAAAAAACACGCTCGTGTTATTTGCGTTGAACCTGGCCATATTTTTTCCGGTGCCGATTTTGCTGGCGCTTCTATTGAACGAAGTGCGGATTGCTCTCTTTAAAAAATTTGTTCAGACGCTGATTTATATCCCGCATTTTATGTCTTGGGTCATTGTGGTATCGCTGTCGTTTGTGCTTTTAACGGTAGACGGAGGCTTGATTAATGAACTGATTGTGTTTTTTGGCGGTGAAAAAATCAATTTTCTGCTGAACGAAGATTGGTTCAGGCCCCTGTATATTCTTCAGGTTATCTGGAGGGAAGCTGGATGGTCGACGATCATTTATCTGGCGGCCATTACAGCGGTTGACCCTCAGCTGTATGAAGCGGCGAAAATGGACGGAGCGGGACGGCTGCGGCAAATGTGGCATATTACGCTGCCCGCCATTAAAAGTGTTATCGTCGTTTTGCTGATTTTGAAAATCGGAGACACGCTGGAGCTTGGCTTCGAGCATGTGTATTTGCTGTTAAATGCAACGAATAGGGAAGTAGCGGAAATTTTTGATACGTACGTTTATACTGCCGGGCTGAAACAGGGCCAATTCAGCTACAGTACAGCAGTCGGCGTATTTAAAGCGGCAGTCGGGCTGATTTTGGTCATGCTTGCGAATCGTTTGGCGAAGAAATTTGGCGAGGAAGGAATTTATTAGGAAAGGGATGGGATCAATGAATCAATCAATCGCTGTAAAATCGCCTCTTACGTACGCGGAGGCATTGGCAAATACGATTATGAACACGTACACTGTCGAGGAGCTGCCGCCTGCAAACCGCTGGCATTACCATCAAGGCGTTTTCTTATGCGGTGTATTGCGGTTATGGGAAGCAACCGGGGAAAAGCGGTATTTTGAGTATGCGAAGGCTTATGCAGATCTCTTAATCGATGATTATGGCAATCTATTATTTAGGAGAGATGAGCTGGACGCTATTCAAGCGGGTCTCATTCTTTTTCCATTATACGAACAGACGAAGGATGAGCGGTATGTCAAAGCGGCAAAAAGGCTCCGCGGCTTATATGGAACATTGAACCGGACGTCTGAGGATGGTTTTTGGCACAAAGACGGTTATCCTTACCAAATGTGGCTTGACGGCTTATACATGGGGGGGCCGTTCGCACTGAAATACGCGAATCTGAAGCAGGAGCCGGAGCTGGTTGATCAGGTCGTGCTGCAGGAGTCATTGATGAGAAAGCATACGAAGGATTCAAAAACCGGACTCTTTTATCACGCCTGGGATGAAGCGAAAAAAATGCCTTGGGCCAATGAAGAGACAGGCTGTTCACCGGAATTTTGGGCACGTTCCATCGGCTGGTACGTCATGTCTCTTGCTGACATGATTGAAGAGCTGCCGAAGAAGCATCCGAACCGTCATGTGTGGAAAAACACGCTGCAGGACATGATGGAAAGCATCTCCCGCTATCAAGACAAGGAGACAGGGCTATGGTATCAGATCGTTGATAAGGGAGACAGGTCTGATAACTGGCTGGAAAGCTCAGGGTCCTGCCTGTACATGTACGCACTTGCGAAAGGAATCAATAAAGGCTATCTAGACAGAGCTTACGAAACAACACTACTAAAAGCGTATCAAGGCTTGATTCAGCATAAAACCGAAACAACAGAAGACGGAGCGTTTCTCGTCAAAGACATATGTGTCGGAACATCAGCCGGCTTCTATGACTATTATGTCAGCCGCGAAAGAAGCACAAACGATCTGCACGGAGCCGGCGCGTTTATTTTAGCTATGACAGAGCTGGAGCCTCTATTTAGGTCAGCGGGGAAATGACAAAAAGGATACGTACGGCTTTGTGGGTAATCGTCTTAGTGCTCTTTTTGGCATCATGCTCAAACAGGCCGGACGGAATGCATGTCATTCTCTTTTCTGATATGAAGGCTGGCGTACAGGAAAACATAAAAATGGCCGCTGGGCAGAATGCCGGGAAGGTCGATATCCTTCCAGCTTTTCCAGAAAAACTGCTGACGGAAATTACCGCCCATGAGGGAGATGTTTTCATCGTGCCTGAAGACATGTTTCAGGCTTACGATGATCCAGAAAATTTTCAGCCGTTAAACGGATTGTCTCCTGAAAAAACATCTCCTTATACAACGGTTAATAAAAAAACAGGAGAGAAAACAATCTATGCCGTTCAGATCGAAAAAGGGGAAAAACAGCTGAACGGCTATTCTTTTCGATTGAATCGCGATATGGCAGCGTTTATCCCTGTGTATGCTGAAAAAACAGAGGAAGCGCTGCAGCTGATTTCCCAACTAACTGAAGCCCGATAGAGGTGAGAACATTGAAGAACATCGTCATTTGCGGAGTGAGCAGCAGAGCTCTCAGTATGTTTATCAAGCCGCTGATGGAGCGGTTTTCAACTCATTATGAGATTACCGGATTGCTGGATGCCGATCCGAAACGTTTTGCCGTTTGCAAGGAGAAATTTCCCGAGCTGGCCCACGTGCCCGAGTTTAACGAAGATGCTTTTGACGAGATGATGTGCGTGTCAAAGCCTGATATCGTCATTGTGGCAGGCAGGGACGATACGCATGTCACATATATTGTAAAAAGCCTTCAGTGGAATACAGATGTGATTACTGAAAAACCAATGGTGACGACAGTGCAGGATGCGAATCGGGTGCTTGAAGCGGAGGCCAAAAGCGAAGGAAAAGTCACCGTCGCGTTTAACTATCGCTACAGCCCGTTTCATCGAAAAATAAAAGAAATGATTCTGGAAGGAAAAATAGGCAGGGTTACTTCCGTTGATTTAAATTGGTATATTGATACGTATCATGGCGCCAGCTATTTTAAACGCTGGAACCGGTCGAGACCGCTTTCCGGAGGTCTTTCGGTCCATAAATCAACGCATCATTTCGATCTCGTCAATTGGTGGCTCGGGCAAAATCCGAAGGAGGTATTTGCTTATGGCGCTTTGAATTACTATGGGCCGGACAGTGAGTGGAACCCCTTGCCGGAAGAAGACGGGCGTTTTTGCGGGACGTGCCGGGCCAAAGAAAAATGCCATTACTATTCTAGGTGGCATCCCCGTTCCTCCAAAGCTTCTGTAAAGGATGATCATCTCCAAGCAGGAGACCAGTCCAGCTTATATACTGCATACAGGCCTGACGCGTGTATTTTTGACGAAGAAATTGACATCGAGGATACGTACGTGGCGACAGTCAAATATGATGGCGGTGCACTATTAAGCTATTCGATTTTATTTTCGGCCCCGTATGAAGGATACCGGCTGACGATCAACGGCACAAAAGGGCGGATCGAATCAAATGAATTTCACGAACCTTCCAGAATTCCGTTTGCTTTTCCTGAGCAGACAATCGAATACTATCCGCTTTTTGAATCAAAGCAGACGATACAAGTGGTCAAAAATGAGGGAGGGCATGGCGGAGGCGATCCGCTTTTGCTTGAGGATCTTTTTTTAGGGAAAGACCCGCTTCGCCGCTATGATATTTTAGCCGGGGCTGAAGCCGGAGCCTACTCCATCGCGGTTGGTGAGGGAATGTGGCGCTCGGTTGCCGAAAAGAGGCCGATCGGGATTAAAGAGCTTTTTCATATGCAGAATGTATAGTGCAAAAAGGAGGGACCGCCATGGAACATGATGGTTCACTGGGGCGGATGCTGCGCTTTTGCGAATGGATCATGAGATTCGCGTATACAAACTTGCTGTGGCTGTTGTTTGTATTGCTCGGTCTCGGTGTGTTTGGCATCATGCCCGCGACTGCGGCTTTATTCGCTGTCATGCGGAAGTGGGTTCAAGGGCAGGACAACGTTTCGGTGCTCAAAACGTTTTGGCGGGAATACAAGGCTGAGTTTTTTCGTTCAAATCTGATTGGCGCTGTATTGGCGATTATCGGATTGATCATTTATATCGATTTGGCCTTTATTTATCCGAGCCATTTCCTTCTGCATGTTCTGCGCTTCGCCATTATGATATTTGGCTTTTTGTTCGTATCCATGCTTTTTTATGTGTTTCCGCTGCTTGTCCATTTTGACTGGAAAAAGCGTCTGTACGTGAAGTTTTCGCTCTTGCTCAGTGTAGCGTATTTGCAATATACGCTTGCGATGCTTGCGCTGACTGTGGCTCTCTTTTTCTTGCTTGCGTACCTGCCCGGCATTGTCCCTTTTTTCAGCGTCAGCCTGATCAGCTACTGCCATATGCGAATGGCTTATGCCGTACTGTTGAAAGTGGAGAACCAAGACAGTGTGCCGCAGAAGAAACACCATACAAAGGAAGCTTTTTATCCGGAGATGAGGTGATCATTATTTCTCTATCATAACGCTGTTCCAAACGGAATAGATTGATAGAGAAAGGAGAGCGGATAAGATGCTGAAGGTGGCAGTATTTGATGAAGAACATGAAAAAGACTTACAGACGGAAATCAATTCATTTTTAAAAGGGATATCAGAGGAGCAGTTGATTGATATCAAATATACGGTTTCGGCGGCGTGCGACCCGGACGGTGAGCAGCTTTACTGTTTTTCCGCCCTTATTCTATACCGCAAATAAAAAAGGATCTTCCCGCGTGCGCGGAAAGATCTTTTTTGTTAATATGCCTTTTTCACTCTTGGACTTCTCGGTTTGTCGATTTTCTCCGCTCTTTTGATCTCTCTTCGTTCTTTTGAGAGCGATTTATAGAGAGCGGCAATCATCAGCAGGATGACGATAGAAAACGGCAGCGCTGCCAGAATGGCTGTGTTTTGCAAAGCGGAAAGACCGCCGGAATACAAGAGGACAGCAGCCATGGCAGATTGAATGATGCCCCAGCTGAATTTTACTGAATTGGCTGGGTTCAATGAGCCGTAGGTCGTCTGCATGCCGAGCACAAAAGTTGCAGAGTCAGCAGACGTAATAAAGAATACAGCGATCAGGATCAGTGACAAAATAGATGTCACCATCGCCAGCGGATAATGGTCAAGTGTTCCAAACAGCATTGTTTCCGTTGACAGCTTCGCTACATTGAATGTGCCGTTCTGCTGAAGATCCATAGCCGATACGCCAAAGATAGAGAACCATAGGAACGCGAGAATACATGGTGTTACCAAGACACCGATCAAAAATTCACGGATCGTCCGTCCCCTGGATACCCGGGCGATGAAAATGCCGACAAATGGAGACCAGGAAATCCACCATGCCCAATAGAAAATCGTCCAGCCGTTAATCCATTCGCGTTTTTCAGGATCGTACGGTGTCAGTCTGAAGCTCATTTGCACGATGTTTTGAATATACTGTCCGATAGAATCTGTAAATGAGTTCATAATCAGTACGGTAGGCCCGACAAACAGCACAAACAGCATTAACAGTCCAGCTAATACCATATTGGTGTTGCTCAAATACTTAATGCCTTTTCCGAGTCCGCTCCACGCAGAAATCAAGAAAAGCACAGTAACAATGGCAATCAAAATAAATTGAACGAGAAAGTTATTTGGGATGCCAAATAAGTAACTCAATCCGCCGTTAATTTGAGTCGCCCCGATACCAAGGCTTGTGGCTACTCCGACGACTGTGGCAAAAACAGCAATACAGTCAATTAATTTGCCGATCGGACCGTTAACTTTATCGCCTAGAATCGGTGACAGCGTGCTGCTGATTAATCCTGGAGCGCCTTTTCGGAATTGGAAATAGGCAATGCATAATGCCACGACGGCATAAATGGCCCAAGCGTGCAGACCCCAGTGGAAAAATGTATAGCGGAGTGCATCTCTAAAGGCTTGGGGGGTTTCTGTTTCACCTGATGGAGAGCTAATTGCGTAATGGCTGATCGGTTCAGCCGCACCGTAGAATACCAAGCCGATTCCCATGCCTGCGCTGAACAGCATGGCGAACCATGATAATAACCCGAATTCCGGTTTTTCATCGGGTCTTCCGAGTTTAATTTTGCCGATCGGGCTGAAAATTAAAAAGAGACAGAACCCGACAAACAATGAGACAACTAAAAGATAATACCAACCAAACGTATTGGTGATAAATGCTTGTGCGGATTGGGATACGTTTTGCAGGCTGTCTGGAGAAACAACGCCCCATAATACAGCAGCAGCTGTGATCACAATCACAATCCAAAATACACTAGATATATTTTTCAAATATTCTCACCCTCTAAATTTTTTGTGTACGCCTATATCTGCTCGCAGGCTTAGTATGGTCGTACGCTGGCAGATCATTCCTCTCTTAAAATTACCCCGCAATCAGGTGAAACAAAACAAGTCTCACCCTACCATGAATGCGGAGAATTTTCAAATGTTCAGCGTTTTGTAAAAAATTGAAAAGGCTGGTCAGGAGCGGGCAAAGCGACCGGCATTGAGCCCCGCAAGCCTTCCTGTTACTAGGGCGGAGGTGATATTGTATCCTCCTGTGTAGCCGTGGATATCCAGAATTTCTCCGCAAAAGTAAAGCCCCTCCATTTTTTTAGAGGCCATCTTTTTCGGGTCGATTTCTTTTACAGATACCCCGCCTCCCGTGACAAATGCCTTATCAAGCGACAGTGTGCCATTTGCGAGAACAGTAAACTGCTTGCAGTCCTTTACAAATTGTCTGAAAGGGTCCCTTGGCAGTTCAGAAAACGATACGTTCGGAGAGATGCCGTTTTTTTCAAGCAGGAATAGGAGGTAGCGCTCCTGCATCCAGGGCTTCAGCACGTTTTTAATGGCTTTTTTCGGTGCTTCCTTCAATTCTTTAAACATCTTTTGGAAAAGCGTTTCTTCATTGATATCCGGATATAAGTCAATTCTGATTGGAACTTGGGGCTGTTTTTTCAGCTCTTTCACGACAAATTGGCTGCATCTGAGAATGGCAGGACCTGAGAGGCCGAAATGGGTAAACAGCATGTCCATTTTATGTGTGATGATTGGTTTGCCTTTTTTATTTAACACACTGACGGCTACATCTCTTAGTGATAAGCCCTGAAGTGTTTTTTGCTTAATGAACGGTTCGCCAGAAGTGACGGGTACCTCTGTCGGAAACAGCTCTGTTATGGTATGGCCTGCGGCTTCAGCCCATTCATAGCCGTCTCCCGTGCTTCCGGTATGAGGCACACTTTTGCCGCCGACAGCGATAATGACAGCCTGGCTATGGATCATTTCGCCATTATTCGTCACAATCCCTGCCGCCTGTCCATCTTTATATATAACAGATTTAATTTTCTCGTTCGTTCTGATTGTTACACGGAGCTGCTTCAGCCTGTTTAACAGCGCGTCAACAACACTTTGGGCTTTGTCGGTCACAGGAAACATTCTGCCGTGATCCTCTTCCTTTAATTGAATGCCAAGGTTTTCAAAAAACTTGATAATATCTTCATTATTAAATTCAGAAAACGCGCTGTATAAAAAACGCCCGTTGCCGGGGATGTGCTTAATAATTTCTTCCACAGGAAGGCGGTTTGTCACATTGCAGCGGCCGCCCCCGGAAATCGCGAGTTTCCGCCCTAATTTATTTCCTTTATCTATCAGCAAAACGCCAGCGCCCTGCTCCCCTGCTGCAATCGCAGCCATCAAGCCTGAAGGGCCACCGCCGATTACGATTACGTCATATTGTTTCATCTTTATCATCAACTTTCTTTTCGTTTCGTATGCGGACATCCCGTCCGCAGTACTATTATAGCGAAAGAAAGCCGCTCCTTAAACGTCTTTTGCAGCGGATACGAATGTTCACAGGATTGCTTTTGTATTTATTACCGTCTAAATGCCCAGTTGTGGTAAAATAGAAAAGTTGAATCTTCGTAGAAAATGGTGATGAAGAAACATGTCAAGCAAACTGTTAAGAGGAACGTTTGTGTTAACGCTCGGTACATATATATCGCGAATTCTGGGAATGGTCTATTTAATTCCCTTCAGCATTATGGTCGGGGCGACAGGCGGTGCATTATTTCAATACGGATACAACCAATACACTTTATTTTTGAATATTGCTACGATGGGCTTTCCGGCGGCTGTTTCTAAATTTGTGTCCAAATATAATTCCAAAGGGGATTATGAGACAAGCAGAAAAATGCTCAAGGCGGGCATGTCGGTTATGCTCGTCACTGGAATGATTGCCTTTTTCATTCTGTATCTATCCGCTCCGATGTTTGCGGAAATATCGCTGGGAGGCAAGGATAATAACGGCCTGACAATTGATCATGTTGTTTATGTCATTCGCATGGTCAGCTTAGCGCTTTTGGTCGTACCGATTATGAGTCTTGTCCGCGGATTCTTCCAAGGGCACCAAATGATGGGTCCTACAGCTGTATCCCAAGTCGTTGAACAGATTGTCCGCATCATCTTTCTATTGAGTGCGACATACCTGATTTTGAAGGTTTTCAACGGCGGCCTTGTCATCGCTGTCGGCTATGCGACCTTCGCAGCGCTGATCGGTGCCTTCGGAGGGCTGGTCGTGCTGTATATTTATTGGAACAAACGGAAGGGCAGCCTGCTGGCGATGATGCCGAATACGGGACCGACAGCAAACTTAAGCTACAAGAAAATGTTTTTCGAGCTGTTCAGCTATGCTGCTCCGTACGTTTTTGTCGGACTAGCCATCCCTTTGTATAACTATATTGATACAAATACGTTTAACAAAGCGATGATTGAAGCCGGCCATCAAGCCATCAGCCAGGACATGCTGGCGATTCTAACCCTGTATGTGCAGAAGCTCGTGATGATCCCGGTTTCCCTTGCAACAGCTTTCGGACTGACATTAATTCCAACGATTACTGAATCGTTTACAAGCGCAAACTATAAGCTGTTAAATCAGCAGATTAACCAAACGATGCAGACGATCCTGTTTTTAATTATTCCGGCTGTTGTCGGGATCTCTCTATTGTCAGGACCGACGTATACGTTCTTTTACGGGTCAGAGAGCCTTCATCCTGAACTGGGAGCAAACATTCTGCTTTGGTATTCCCCAGTCGCGATTTTGTTCTCTTTGTTTACGGTCAATGCAGCCATTCTACAGGGCATCAATAAACAAAAATTTGCGGTTGTCAGCCTTGTGATCGGTGTCGTGATCAAGCTTGTGCTGAATGTTCCGCTAATCAAGCTGATGCAGGCTGACGGTGCGATTTTAGCGACGGCTCTTGGATATATCGCTTCCCTTTTATATGGATTTATCATGATTAAGCGCCATGCAGGCTATTCGTATAAGATACTGGTTAAACGAACTGTTTTGATGCTGGTCTTATCAGCTATTATGGGTATTGCCGTGAAAATCGTACAGTGGGTATTAAGCTTCTTTATTTCCTATCAGGATGGCCAGCTGCAAGCTGCGATTGTTGTGGTAATTGCGGCCGCTGTTGGCGGTGCTGTTTACCTGTATTGCGGCTACCGGTTAGGATTTTTGCAGAAAATTTTAGGTCGCCGTTTGCCGGGTTTCTTAAAGAAAGGCAGACATGCGGGCTGATGAACAAGATATGATGAAACAGAGGGCTCGCATGCTGCGGGCTTTCTTTTATAAAGGAGAGATGAGGAATGAGACTTGATAAGCTGCTTGCCAACAGCGGGTATGGTTCCAGAAAAGAAGTCAAAGCCGTTGTGAAGGCGGGAGCCGTTATGATCGACGGCAAACCGGCCAAAGATGTAAAGGCGCACGTTGATCCTGATACACAGGAGGTTACCGTATACGGGGAACCGGTTGATTACCGCGAGTTCATTTATCTTATGATGAATAAACCGCAAGGCGTGCTGTCGGCGACCGAGGACAGCCGGCAGCAAACGGTGATCGATCTGCTGACGCCGGAGGAGATGAGATTTGAGCCATTTCCCGCCGGCAGGCTTGATAAAGATACAGAGGGCTTTTTGCTGCTCACAAATGATGGCCAGCTCGCACATCGGCTCCTTTCTCCTAAAAAGCATGTTCCAAAAACGTATGAAGTCCATTTAAAATCACAGATTTCACCGGAAGACATTTCCGATTTGGAAACGGGTGTCTACATAGAAGGCGGCTATAAAACAAAGCCGGCAAAAGCGGAAATCAAAACAAACGACAATGGCAATACTGTGATATATCTGACAATTACCGAAGGAAAATACCATCAGGTCAAGCAGATGGCAAAGGCTGTAGGCAATGAAGTGGTTTATCTGAAGCGGCTTTCGATGGGGCGCGTTTCCCTGGATCCCGCTCTGGCACCCGGAGAATACCGGGAGCTTACGGAGGAAGAACTTCATTGGCTCAATGAACCGCAAGCATGAAAAAACCCCGCATACGAATGCGGGGTTTTATTTATAAGCGCACAAAAACAAGGCTCGGAAGTTTCTTCGCCCTGTATCTATCAGGCCGCTCACAGGCGGCCCTATGTAATTTTTCAATTTATGAGGTAATCTTTACTTTCTTTCTCGTTGTCTCCCACTTGCCACGGCTTGGACTATGAACAAGATCATTATATGCCAACACATTTAAGTCTCTTTGAATCGTTCTAGGTGTAATGCCGAATTCGTCAACCAGTTCCTGCGTTGTCACAAGACCTTTTTCTTGGATAAACATGTAAACTGATTTGATTCGAGTTAGCATACGGTTTGTTGAAGGTTTCAAAAAACCACTCCCTATCATAAGATCGGATGGACTTGACTAACCACAACTCACGACTATCAACTGCGTACGAAATAGCAACAAAGGCAGACATCTGTAATTGTTAAAATAATTCGCCCTCATTATACACGATATTGCAGTAATGAATCTAGGGATAACTCCTATTAATTTTTTCCAATTCTCGTTGGGCAGCCATCCTTGTTGGATTACTATGTATTCCGGCTCAATATTATTATGCTTAAAGAAACTTTTTTTATTCTGTTTCGTAGTAAATTTTGGAGGTGGGTGAGTTTGACAAATTTACTTGAAGCTTCAATAGAACAGGCGGGGTATACAAGCCGTAAAAAAGTGCTCACCGATGTTTTTCTGGAAGTCGGAAAAGGGGAGCTAGTCGGGCTGATCGGAGCTAACGGCGCCGGAAAAAGCACCGCAATGAAGGCGATACTCGGCCTCTCAGAAGATTTTAAAGGGCAAATTGCCTGGAACGGCTGTTCATTTGCATATATTCCGGAGCATCCGTCCTTCTACGAAGAACTGACGCTGTGGGAGCATTTGGATCTGATCAGCACACTCCACGGCATTGAAGAGAGTGAATTTGCACAACGGGCCCAAAGCCTGCTGCAGACGTTTTCGCTTGATCATGTCAGGCATGAGCTGCCTGTCACCTTTTCAAAAGGCATGCAGCAAAAACTGATGCTTATCCAGGCTTTTCTCTCTAAGCCTGATATCTATGTGATTGATGAACCGTTTATCGGGCTTGATCCGATATCGACGAAACGTTTTGTGGACATGCTTAAAGCTGAAAAAGAACGGGGAGCCGGCATTCTCATGTGTACACACGTGCTCGATACCGCGGAAAAGATCTGTGACCGGTTTTACATGATTGAGAAAGGTTCTTTATTTCTCCAAGGCACGTTAAAAGATATTCAGGACAAGACCGGATTAGAGGGGCAGTCATTGCTTGACTGTTTTTATAAGGCAGTTCAAGGTGATCGGCCATGAACGGGCGTACGCTCTTTTTTCGGAGGCTGTTTGACTATTACAGGTATCAGTTTAAGGTATTGCATGCGGTCATTGACTGGACAGTCGCTCTCTATATCGTTTTGCCGGCGCTTGCTTTTGTCGTCTATCAGTATATTGATTTGATGGACGGAAGAGGCCTTCTTTATGAGTGGTCTGAAGTGGCGGAATGGAGATGGCTGTATGCTGTGTGTGTGCTGATCATGTTTACAGGCTCGATTCGCACATTTTTAATGGAAGCGGACAAAGTGTTTTTGCTGCAAAAGAAAGAAATAATCTATCAGTTAAAACGGTATGCGCTTTTGTATTCTTTTTTGGTCACGCTGGCCAAATGGCTGCTGCTCTTTTTCGTTGTTTTTCCTTTAATCCGTCATTCTGTTCACATCACATTCGCAGAAAGCGCGCTTCTAATATGTTACTTATTTGGCCTTCATATGTTCTTTTTATCCTTAAAGCAAGACAGGATCAGAAAGCCGCGCTCCATTTCGAGATGGATTGGCGATATCTCTGCAAGAGCTATTCTTTTTGCTGGTTCTGCTATCTTGATTGTTTTGACTGAGTGGCACTTGCTTGCGCTTTTTGGCATTTTATTTTTGCTTTTCTCAGCCGTCCGCAGTTTGAAAAAGACAGCCACGCTTACGGGTTTTGAAGCTGAGGTGACTGAAGAGAAAAAAAGAAGGCTTGCCCTTGCAGGACTTGTGATGATGATGAGCCAGGAGGCGGGAATGCCAAAAGTAAAAGACAGGATGAGAAGAAAACCGTTATTATACCGCAATTCAAAAAGGATATTTAAAAGGCGAACGATCTGCACTGGCTATAAGGAATTGTTTTTTAAAGTCATGCTGAGGAATGGCGAGTATATGAGGGAAATGTACATGCTTTTGTCGGCCTTTACGATTTTGATTTTTGTCTCCCCGATTTGGCTGAAGGTGATAGCGCTTCTGGTTTATACAGGTGTTTGCCGTTATATCCTGACGCTTATTTTTGACAAGGTCATGGATGCCCCTTTTTTAATTGGAACTGATATGGAAAGTGATGAATATTACCGGGCCAGAAAAAGCTGTATCAACACTCTGCACTATGCGTTTGCCGCCTGCTGTTTTTTTGCGGCCGCCGTCTCTTTATTATTCACATAAAAAACCCAAACGACTGAGCGTTTGGGTTTTCTTTATGTGTTATAAAATAAACAGCTGGATGAAAAACAGTATGGCGAAAACGATAACGAGCGGATGAATCTCTCTCCATTTTCCCCGTGCCGCTTTTACAATCGGATACGAAATAAAGCCAAGCGCGATTCCTGTAGAAATGCTCGATGTCAAAGGCATAGCCAAAATGACGAGAAACGCTGGGAATGCTTCATCCATCTCTTTCCAGTTCATATTGGAAACTGAGCCCATCATCAGACTGCCTACAATAATCAAAGCAGGCGAGGTGATGGCAGCTATGCCGGACAAGGCGCTGACAAGCGGACTGAAAAACATTGAAGCCGCAAACATCACCGCCACAGTCAAAGCTGTAAGCCCCGTTCTTCCCCCGGCTGCGACGCCTGCGGAAGATTCGATAAATGCCGTCGTCGGGCTTGTGCCGAACACAGCTCCTACTGTTGTCGCGGTTGAATCAGCAAGCAGCGCTTTTCGCACGTTCGGCAGCTTATTGTTTTTCATGAGCCCTGCTTGCTCTGCTACTCCGATCATTGTGCCTGTCGTATCAAAAATGGTGACCAATAGAAAAGAAAAGACGACAGCGTACAGGCCGTGATGAATGACGTCGCCAAAAGCGGTAAATGGATTTGAGATCATCAATCCTTCCGGCAAATGAGGAAACGACATAAATCCCTTTGAAAAATGAAGCTGTCCGGTAAAAAAGGCGATCAAAGCGGTAGCTGCCATTCCAATAAATAAAGCGCCTCTTACATTCAGCACCATCAGGACCACGCTGATCAAAAGGCCGACGAGTGTTAAAATGACACCCGGTGAATGCAGATTGCCGAGAGTAACCAGGTTTGATTCATCAGCTGCCACAATTCCCGCTTGACGCAAACCGATAAAAGCAATAAACAGCCCGATCCCTGTTGTGATCCCGTATTTTAAATTGTTTGGAATCGCTTCTATAAGTTGTTTTCTTAAAGGCGTTAACGATAAAATAATGAAGAGAACCCCTGCTGTAAATACTGCACTGAAAGCTGTTGCGTATGTGATGCCGCCATCGCTTGCGCTTACGACATGAAAGGCTAAATATGCGTTCAAGCCCATGCCGGGCGCAATAGCAATCGGATAATTTGCTGCCAGGGCCATCCACAGCGTTCCGACAATGGAGGCAATGATCGTTGCGGTGAAAACCTGGTCGAAAGGAACCCCGGCGTTAGCCAAAATGACCGGATTGACCACGACGATATAGACCATTGTGAAAAAGGTCGTCAGCCCTGCTATGATTTCTTGCTTTATGGATGTTTGCTGCTCTTTTAGATGAAACATAGTATCCTCCAATTACGAACGTTTTAACAAAACACCATTAATATTATTCGTTTTATTTGGTTTTTGCAAGTCATTTCTTGCGGAAAGGGGATCATTATGAACTGGGAAGTTGAAGTGATCAGAAGAAAAGAGGATTTAATTCGTGATACGCAGGAATTTTTGAGAATCAACAGTGTCATGGACGAAACAACCGCCGGACCGGGCAAACCGTTTGGAGAAGGGGTAAACGCCAGCCTGACTTCACTGCTGGAGCTTGGAGAAAAAGAAGGCTTTACAACAAAAAATCTTGATGGCTTCGCAGGTCATATTGAATGGGGCGAGGGCGATGACATTGTCGGCGTACTTTGCCATGTTGACGTCGTGCCGCCGGGAGACGGGTGGACGAGTGATCCGTTTTCAGCTGAAATCCGTAACGGGCGGATTTATGCAAGAGGGGCCATTGATGATAAAGGCCCGACAATGGCAGCATTCTACGCGCTGAAAATCGTAAAAGACATGAATTTGCCGCTGTCCAAGCGAGTCAGAATGATTATCGGAACAGATGAAGAAAGCGATTGGAGATGCGTAGAGCATTACTTCAAGCATGAAGAAATGCCAACACTTGGCTTTGCGCCTGACGCCGATTTTCCGATTATTAACGCGGAAAAAGGGATTATCGATGCTTCTTTACTTATCCCGCATGTCTCAAATCAAGCCGAGCCAAAGGCAGTGCTTGTCTCGTTTCAGTCAGGCCTCCGTTTGAACATGGTGCCTGACGCTGCTGAAGCCGTCATTGAAGGGCCGAAAAAAGAAGAGATTCTGTCTTCATTTAAAGACATGCTCCGCACGACGGATCAAAAAGGAGAAGCTGAAATAGAGAACGGACAGCTCATTTTGCGTATGTACGGACTTTCCTGCCATGCGATGGAACCGAACAATGGGATCAATGCCGGCATTTTATTGTGCGAATTTCTGCAGCAGACTGAGCTTGACGATGCAGGACTGCGGTTTGTGCAAGTGGTGACAGACAAATTCTCAGGTGATACAAGAGGAAAGAAACTGAACATCGACTGTGAGGATGAAATCAGCGGTGAGCTGACATTAAACGTCGGAACACTGCGCTATATAGAAGGGCAAGGAGGCGAGCTCGGGATCAATATCCGCTATCCTGTGACAGCAGAAAGCAAAGCGATCCGGGATGTATTCGAAAGCGCAACTGAATTTGAGCTGGGCGAATTCAAAGACAGCAAGCCGCATCATGTGTCAGCAGATCATCCGCTAGTCAAAACCCTGCAAAAGGTTTATGAAGGCCAGCTGGGTAAAAAAGCTGACTTAATCTCAATCGGCGGAGGGACGTATGCCAGATCGCTAAAAGCCGGTGTCGCCTTCGGCCCGCTGTTCCCCGGACGCCCTGACAGCGCACATCAAAAGGATGAATATATTGAAATTGATGACCTTCTTAGATCGACAGCATTATATGCGCAGGCCATTTACGAGCTTGCAAAATAAAAGGACCGGCTTCTGCTGAAGCCAGTCCTTTTTTTAAATAAATGACCATAAATCAGTTGATAAGTACCGTTCTCCTGTATCGGCTGTCATGCAGACGACAACTTTGTCAGGAGAGAGGCGTTTCGCTGTTTCGATTGCCGCGAAGCAGGCAGCGCCTGATGAAGGGCCGACAAGAATTCCTTCTTCAGCAGCAAGCCGTCTTGTCGTTGTATATGCGTCTTCATCAGAGATTTTGATAATTTCATCATAAACGTTTTCATTTAAAATCGGCGGTATAAAGCCTGGGCTCGTTCCTACAAGTTTATGCGCGCCGGGTTTTCCGCCGGATAATACAGGCGAACCCGCTGGCTCAACAACATGAACCGTGATATCCGGAAAAAGCTCTTTGAGCGCCTCACCTGTTCCGGTAATGGTTCCGCCCGTTCCAGAGGAGGCTACAAAAGCGCCGAGCGGTTTTCCGATTTCCTCTATTGCCCGGGCAATTTCAGGCGCCGTTGTTTTCCGGTGCGCATCAGGATTGGCAGTGTTATCGAACTGCATTGGAATATAGCTGTTCGGAATTTGTTCGGCAAGCTCCTTCGCTTTTTTAATGCTGCCCGGCATTCTTTCCTCTCCGGGAGTTAATACAACCTCTGCGCCGTAAGCTTTAAGCAGGTTGATCCGTTCCTTCGTCATCGTATCAGGCATGACTAAGATTGCTTTATATCCACGTGCTGCCGCATTCATAGCGAGCCCGATTCCGGTATTTCCGCTTGTCGGCTCTATAATAACTGATCCCGGCTTGAGCAAACCGTTTTGTTCAGCTTCTATGATCATTTGATAAGCTGCTCTGTCTTTCACACTGCCGCTCGGATTGAAAAATTCAAGCTTTAAATAGACTTGTGCCGCATTTTCCGGCTGAAGCCGGTTCAATCTCACTAGCGGTGTATCTCCTATCAGATCAGCTGTGTTTTCAACGATTTTCAACATTGTCATTCCTTTCTGAATAAAACAAGTGTCATATAATATCCTAACATAATAAACGTTTGTGCGAGAGTGTTTTCATACACTGTTCCTCTATCCGCACAGCCTCTTTATTGATAAAATAATAGCTGTTAAAGAAGGGAGTGTCAGACGGATGCCAGATATACGGCCTCATTATTTCATCGGCGTTCCCATACCTGAGGGAATTGCAAACCCGATTTACCAGGCTGCGAAAAACGAGCCGGTATTGACGTTTCAAAAATGGGTGCACCCGCTTGACTATCATATCACGTTAATTTTTCTCGGAGCGGCGGATGAGACACAAATAAAGAAGCTTGAAGGTTCGCTAGCCGAGATTGCTTCAGAAACCGATCCATTTTCAATTGAGTTTGGCAAGATAGATGTATTCGGCGACCGCAAAAGGCCGCGCGTTTTACACCTGGAGCCTAAGAAAAACAACACGCTTGAAAGGCTGAGGGAACATACAAAGCAGGCTGTGCTTCAGGCTGGTTTTCAAGTGGAAAAAAGACCGTATCATCCTCATATGACGCTGGCGAGAAAATGGAAAGGCGAAGAAGGATTTCCGGCTCATGTTCCGTTTGAAAGCGGCGAGGTTTCGATGAGGGCTGAGCGGTTTTCGCTCTTTCAAATACACTTGAACCAATCACCAAAATACGAGGAAATATTCAAATTTCATTTATCTTAATTCATTGCGGAGTGGAGAAACAAACATGGCACAAATCATCAAAATTCATGATTATATATCGAGATATGAGCTTGATCCGTACCATTATATCAACCAGTTTGTACGGCTGAAAAAAGAGCGCTGGCTTTCACTGGTAGAAGCGGCGGAACGCCAGCAAGAAGAAAGGCAAGCCAGTGCTGGAGAACCGGAACCGGCGCAAAAACGAAAAAAATTTTCATTGAAAAGAAGAAAAGAAGAGATAAAAGCCGATATACAAGAAGAGAGACACCAATGGTTTGAGGATGAAGAAGATATTCATGTAAGGCTCCCGAAGAGCAGGATGGCGCTTGCTTCTTTTTATAAAAGACATTTATATGATTTTCAGCTCAAATGGGCAAGCTCTACTCTTTCAGAAATATCTCAACTCTCAAACCAGGTGAAGCAGGACCGCATTTTGCGTTATCTGACCCAACAGCTGCCCGATTCTTATTTCATTATGTATAAGCCTGTGCTGAGAATTCAGCAGGCGGCGGTTGAATTAAGCATTGTGATTATTTCTCCTCTGGAAATTTATTGCGTTTCTATTTTAGAGGCCGAGGAAGACAGTGTCTACATAGGGTCTAAAAATCGTTTTTGGGACAAGAAAACAGCCTCTCAGACTGCATCAGTGTTAAATCCAGGGCTGAGCCTGTTTCGCACGGACTCTGTTGTGTCAAAGATCGTAAAGGAAAAACAGGCCGAGATTCCGGTTCGAAAATTGCTTCTGAGCAGAACGTCGTACATCGATTACCCTGAGCCGCCATATGGCTTAGAAATTGCGGATAAGCGGAGCGCGGAAGAATGGATTGAGCGGCAGAAGAAAAACACTGCTCCGATCAAACACCATCAGGTAAAGGCTGCGAAGGCTCTATTGTCTTACTGCATGTCTGACTCCCATCGCAGACAAGAGTGGCTGGAGTAAAAGAGAACGATTTGAGCGGTTTTCTCATAACATAAGCAGGTGAGAAAGATGAGCCATTGGTTTTTTATTATTAATCCGACAGCAGGACATCGAAACGGCCTGCGTGTTTGGAAGTCCATTCAAAAGGAATTGATCAAACGAAAGGTTGAGCACCGTTCGTTTTTAACTGAACATCCGGGACACGCCGAGGTGCTCGCCAGACAGATTTCAACGATACAGGAATATAAGCTGAAGCGCCTGATCGTCATTGGCGGAGACGGAACCATGCATGAAGTTGTCAACGGCCTGAAGGATGTAGACGATATTGAACTGAGCTTTGTGCCAGCGGGCGCGTATAATGATTTCTCACGGGGATTTTCTATTAAAAAAATCGACCTGATACAGGAAATTAAGAAGGTAAAGCGTCCGCTAACAAGAACCTTTCATTTAGGGAGCGTCAATTTCCTTCAGGATAAATCACAAATTCTCTATTTTATGAATCATATCGGGATTGGTTTTGACGCATATGTCAATAAAAAGGTGATGGAATTTCCGTTGAGACGGGTTTTTCTTTTTCTCCGCCTTCGATTTCTAGTGTATCCGCTTTCTCATTTGCACGCCTCAGCAACCTTTAAGCCGTTTACGTTAGCTTGTACAACGGAAGGCGAGACGCATGAATTTCATGATGTCTGGTTTGCGGTTGTATCCAACCATCCGTTTTACGGGGGAGGCATGAAGGCGGCGCCGCTAGCAAATCCCCGCGAGAAGACATTTGACATCGTAATCGTTGAAAACCAGCCGTTTTTGAAAAAATATTGGCTTTTATGTCTGATGGCATTTGGAAAACATACAAAGATGGATGGCGTTACGATGTTTAAAGCAAAAGACATTACGTTTTACACGAAGGACAAAATCCCGTTTCATGCTGACGGAGAAATCATGGGCACTACCCCGTTTCGTCTGGCATCTAGTCCTGCACCCCTCAGGATCAAAACATAAACGTGTTTGGAGGAGAGAGCTTCCGATGGTCAGCATCCGCCGCAGCTTCGAAGCGTATGTCGATGACATGAATATCATTACCGTCCTGATTCCTGCTGAACAAAAAGAAATCATGACACCGCCGTTTCGGCTTGAGACAGAAACAACAGATTTTCCTCTGGCTGTCAGGGAGGAATACTCCCTTGAAGCGAAATACAAGTACATCTGCGTATCCGACCATCCTGTGACATTTGGAAAAATCCATTTCGTCAGTGCATCCAGCGGCCACAAAACCGATCTCCAAATTGGCGCGGTCATCCGGACGGCTGCATTTGATGACGAATTTTATTATGACGGAGAGCTCGGCGCCGTTTATACTGCGGATCATACCGTATTTAAAGTATGGGCGCCTGCTGCAACCTCAGCTGCTGTCAAGCTTTCACACCCCAATAAAGGCGGGCGCACATTCCAAATGACTCGCTTGGAAAAGGGCGTCTATGCTGTTACGGTCATGGGTGACCTCCACGGGTACGAGTATGTGTTCTGCATCTGCAACAATTCAGAGTGGGCGGAAACCGTTGACCCGTATGCAAAGGCCGTGACAGTAAATGGAGAGAAGGGCGTCGTCTTGCGCCCGGATCAAATGAAATGGACTGCTCCGCTTAAGCCATTCTCAAACCCTGTGGATGCCGTCATCTATGAGACGCACCTTCGCGACTTCTCCATCCATGAAAACAGCGGCATGATCAACAAGGGAAAATACTTAGCATTAACGGAAACTGATACACAAACCGCAATTGGCAGTTCTTCTGGACTGGCGTATATAAAAGAGCTTGGTGTTACACACGTCGAGCTACTGCCGGTGAACGATTTTGCCGGAGTTGATGAAGAGAAGCCGCTTGATGCTTATAATTGGGGATATAACCCGCTTCATTTCTTTGCCCCGGAGGGAAGCTATGCCTCAAACCCTCATGATCCTCAAACGAGAAAAACAGAGCTGAAACAAATGATCAATACCCTGCATCAGCACGGTCTGCGAGTCATTCTGGATGTTGTTTTTAACCATGTGTATCATCGCGAGAATTCACCCTTTGAAAAAACAGTGCCAGGTTATTTTTTCCGGCACGACGAATTTGGGATGCCGTCAAACGGCACTGGCGTTGGCAATGATATTGCATCAGAAAGAAGGATGGCGAGAAAGTTCATTGCGGATTGCGTGGTCTATTGGCTTGAAGAATACAATGCCGACGGCTTCCGTTTTGATCTGCTCGGCATTTTAGATATTGACACCGTGCTTTATATGAAAGAGAAAGCAATTAAGGCAAAGCCCGGAATCCTGCTTTTTGGAGAAGGATGGGATCTGGCTACACCGCTGCCGCATGAACAGAAAGCTGCTTTGGCGAACGCACCAAGAATGCCCGGTATCGGTTTTTTTAATGATATGTTTCGTGACGCTGTAAAAGGGAACACCTTTCACCTCATGGCAGCAGGGTTTGCACTCGGCAGCGGTGAATCAGCGCAAGCTGTTATGCACGGGATTGCCGGCTCTTCCGGATGGAAGGCATTGGCACCGATTGTTCCGGAACCAAGCCAGTCCATCAATTATGTTGAATCACATGACAATCACACCTTTTGGGATAAAATGAGCTTCGCGCTTCCTCAAGAAAATGACAGCCGAAAGCGAAGCAGGCAAAGGCTTGCAGCCGCAATTATTTTGCTAGCCCAAGGGGTGCCGTTTATTCACAGCGGCCAGGAATTTTTCCGGACGAAGCAGGGAGTGGAAAACAGCTATCAATCCAGTGACAGCATCAACGAGTTGGACTGGGATCGGCGTGAAACGTTCAAAGAAGATGTTGACTATATCCGCAGGCTGATCTCGCTGAGAAAAGCGCATCCCGCATTCCGTCTCAGGTCCGCTGCAGACATCCGGCGCCATCTTGAATGTTTGACGCTAAAAGAACACTTTATCGCATACAGGCTTTATGATCTCGACAAGGTTGACGAATGGAAAGATATCATTGTTATCCATCATGCGAGTCCGGACTCTGTCGAGTGGAGGCTGCCAAACGATAAACCATATCGGCTTTTATGTGATCCATCAGGATTTCAGCAAGACCCCGCAGAAATTAAGAAAACGGTTGCAGTAAACGGCATCGGAACAGTTATCTTATATTTAGCATCAGATCTTAAGAGTTTTGCTTGACGAAGTTTGTGCTATAGCGCTAAAATTTAAAGGACGGCTATTGATTAGCATATGAGACTCTCAATAGCTGTCTTTTTTATTTTCATACGATTCGTACGAAAAAGGCGCTCGCTGGATAGACTAGAGACGATTCGCCTTTATTCTAAAATATTTTAAGAAATGATGGGTTGAACATTGATATGAACTGGTTGGGACAATTACTAGGTAGCGATTGGGAGATCTTCCCCGCCGGAGGAGCTACAGGAGATGCATATTATGCGAAACATAACGGGCAGCAGCTTTTTTTAAAACGTAATAGCTCACCTTTTTTAGCTGTTTTATCCGCCGAAGGCATTGTTCCGAAGCTGGTTTGGACAAAACGGATGGAAAATGGGGACGTCATTACGGCCCAGCACTGGATGACCGGCAGAGAGCTGAAGCCTAAAGACATGAGCGGACGGCCCGTTGCTGAATTGCTTCGTAAAATACACACATCAAAAGCCTTGCTGGACATGCTGAAGAGACTTGGAAAAGAACCGCTGAACCCGGGGGCTCTTTTGTCTCAGCTGAAGCAGGCTGTATTTGCTGTGCAGCAATCTTCGCCGCTGATTCAAGAAGGGATCAAGTATTTGGAAGAACACCTGCATGAAGTGCATTTCGGTGAGAAAGTCGTTTGCCATTGTGATGTCAATCATAATAACTGGCTATTGTCTGAAGACAACCAGCTGTATTTAATTGACTGGGACGGCGCCATGATCGCTGATCCGGCGATGGACCTCGGACCTTTGCTGTACCACTACGTCGAAAAGCCAGCTTGGGAGAGCTGGCTGAGCATGTACGGCATAGAGTTGACAGAAAGCCTTCGATTGCGAATGGCTTGGTATGTGTTATCTGAAACAATCACTTTCATTGCCTGGCATAAAGCAAAAGGCAATGACAAGGAATTTCATGATGCAATGGAAGAACTGCATATCCTCATGAAACGAATTGTTGACTAATCAGGAATACGAATCCATTTGCTCTACCCATTGAGACAGGCTGTTCTGATGCTCTTGTATGTGTGAGTCGATGGATTTGGACGATATTCCTGATTGGCTGTAGCGGTAAACATCCTCAAGCACGTTTTTAAAATTTGAATCAAGCTCGGTGTTTGCCATCAGTGATTTAATCACACGCTCAAGCTGCTCGTACTCTGCGACTGTTCCGCAGCAGTCCAATTGATGGTCAGTCAAGATATCCTTCAATAAATGAACTTGATGCTCATAATGTAAACCCATATCGGTACACATCCCTTCAGTATCATACGGGTTAAATTGTTCAAAACAGAGCGTTTTTATACATGTGAAAGGAGTGTTCCAGCAGACGGGACCCTCTTTTTTTATGCACTCGGCCTTAAGAGAGATACACTGGAAAAACGAGCTTGCGGGTCTTTTTAATTCATGGTATGTTGTTAGTCGAAATAATAGATAGAGGTGTCAATCATATGAGAATGCGCCACAAGCCTTGGGCTGATGACTTTTTGGCTGAAAACGCAGATATTGCCATCAGCAACCCTGCTGATTATAAAGGGAAATGGAACACAGTGTTTGGCAACGACAATCCGATCCATATCGAGGTTGGTACAGGAAAAGGTCAATTTATTTCTGGGATGGCCAAACAAAATCCCGACATCAATTATATTGGTATTGAGTTATTTAAAAGCGTCATCGTGACAGCCGTCCAAAAAGTAAAAGACAGCGAAGCGCAGAATGTAAGGCTTCTGAATATAGATGCGGACACGCTGACGGATGTGTTTGAGCCGGGTGAAGTGAAACGGGTCTACTTGAACTTTTCTGATCCTTGGCCGAAGAAACGGCATGAAAAACGCCGTCTGACATACTCCCACTTTCTCAAAAAATATGAAGAAGTAATGGGAAAAGGCGGAGCGATTCATTTTAAAACCGACAACCGCGGTTTGTTTGAGTACTCTTTGAAGAGCTTCTCTGAGTACGGCCTGCTGCTGACATACGTCAGTCTCGATTTGCATAACAGCAACCTGGAAGGCAATATTATGACAGAATATGAAGAAAAATTCTCTGCACTCGGCCAGCCGATCTATCGGGCTGAGGTTGAATGGAGAACGTAAAGACAGACTCTGGCAGGAGTCTGTTTTTTTTATGGCCCGTTTGCTACCATGATGACAGGGGGGATGAAAATGGAAACAATGAAAATTGGAAACATCACGTTGACCTGGCTTGACGGAGGCGTGACGCATATGGATGGAGGGGCGATGTTCGGCGTCGTTCCAAAGCCGCTTTGGTCTAAAAAATACCCAGTCAATGAAAAAAACCAGATTGAACTAAGGACAGACCCCATTTTGATTCAAAAAGATGGGCTTAATATCATCGTTGACGCCGGAATTGGATCAGGCAAGCTGACTGATAAACAAAAACGGAACTATGGCGTGACACAAGAGTCGAATGTGAAACCATCATTAGCTGCACTCGGGTTAACGGTTGCCGATATAGATGTGATCGCAATGACACACCTTCATTTTGATCATGCATGCGGTTTAACGGAATATGAAGGTGAACGGCTCGTCTCTGTCTTTCCGAATGCGGTGATTTATACATCAGCTGTCGAATGGGATGAAATGCGCCATCCGAATATCCGGTCGAAAAATACGTATTGGAAGGAAAATTGGGAGGCTGTAGCCGGCCAAGTCAAAACCTTTGAGGATTCTTTAACCATCACAGAGGGGATTACCATGCATCACACCGGAGGCCATAGCGACGGACACAGTGTCCTGATATGCGAGGATGCGGGTGAAACTGCTGTACATATGGCAGATCTGATGCCGACGCATGCCCACCGCAATCCGCTTTGGGTTCTGGCTTATGATGATTACCCGATGACCTCTATTCCGCAAAAGCAGAAATGGCAGGCGTTCGCAGCAGAAAAAGACGCTTGGTTTATCTTTTATCATGATGCCGAGTATCGCGCCCTTCAATGGGAGGAGGACGGAAGGATCAAAGAGTCAGTCAAGCGAATGAAGCAATAGCATATTTTTATGTTTACCCTGCATGTTTTCCGGCTAATAATGCAAACCTAGTACTAATTATGCTCAGAAAGGAAGAGGCAGGGTGAAACAATTCAAAGTAACAAACGAAGGAGACATTCAAACAACATTAAGAGGCCTTGAAGTGCTCTCTGTTCCTTTTTTGAACAAAGGTGTCGCTTTTACTGAGGAAGAAAGAAAAGAACTTGGTTTAAAAGGCTTTCTGCCGCCTAAGGTATTAACAATTGATGATCAGGCGAAAAGAGCGTATGAGCAATATTCCGCACAGCCAGACGATTTGAGCAAAAATGTTTATTTAACGGCGCTGCACGATCGGAATGAAACGCTGTTTTACCGCCTGTTAAATGACCATTTAGGGGAAATGCTTCCGATTGTCTACACACCGACAGTCGGAACGGCCATCCAGAGATACAGCCATGAATATAGAAAACCACGAGGGCTCTATCTGTCAATCGATGACCCGGACGGTATGAGAGAAGCCTTTAAACAGTATAAAGATCAAAGCGATACGATCGATTTAATAGTTGCAACTGATGCGGAAGGAATTTTAGGAATCGGTGACTGGGGCGTCGGAGGAATCGCGATTTCTATCGGCAAGCTGGCGGTTTATACGGCGGCTGCGGGCATTGATCCGAGCAGAGTGCTTGCTGTTGTTTTAGATGCGGGGACAAATCAGGAGAGCCTCCTGAACGATCCGCTTTATGTCGGCAACCAGCATTCCAGAGTGCGCGGGGAACGCTATGACCAATTTATTGACGACTACGTTGCGCTGGCGAGAGAAACATTTCCGAATGCATTGCTGCATTGGGAGGATTTCGGAGCGAAAAACGCGCGCAGCATTTTGAAACGCTATAAAGATAAAGTTTGTACGTTTAATGATGATATCCAAGGGACAGGCGCTGTTTCTTTGGCGGCAGTCTTATCCTGTGCAAAAGCGTCTAAAGTTCCGCTTAGGGATCACAGAGTTGTTATATTCGGAGCAGGAACGGCTGGAATCGGAATTGCCGAACAGCTGCGGGAAGCATTGGTGCGTGAGGGGCTGAGTGAGGAAGAATCATATCAGCGCTTCTGGTGCATAGACAGAAACGGACTGTTGACAGATGATATGGATCAGCTTCTTGATTTCCAAAAGCCGTATGCCCGTTCGGCTGATGAAGTGAAGGATTATCAGCGGAATGGAGATGGCGGAGGCATTGATCTCCTTGAAGTGGTCCGTCAGGCGAAACCGACAATCCTGATCGGGACGTCTACGGTTTCAGGTGCTTTTACTGAAGAAATTGTCAAAGAAATGGCGTCACATGTGAAACGGCCGGCGATTTTGCCAATGTCAAATCCGACAACTCTTTCTGAAGCAAAGCCGGAGGATTTAATCGAATGGACAGAAGGCCGTGCGCTGATCACGACAGGAAGCCCGTTCCCGCCAGTGGAGTATAATGGCATAACGTATCATATCGGCCAAGCGAACAACGCGCTTGTCTTCCCGGGGCTTGGTCTTGGAACGATTGTCACCAAATCAAAATTAATTACAGACAGCATGTTTGAAGCATGCGCCCGGGCGATCGCAAGTATGGTCAATGTTGGGGTGCCTGGCGCGCCGATGCTTCCGAAAGTAGAGGATTTGCGGACTGTATCGGCAACCGTTGCGGTTGAAGTTGCAAAAACCGCAATGAAGGAAGGCATCGCGACAGAAGAGCCTGAAGACATTATACAGGCTGTGCAGGATGCGATGTGGTATCCGGTATACAAACCGATTCGCGCGATATAATAAAAAAGAGCCGCTGCATAGGCAGCGGCTTCTATTTTATGCTTGTCCGGTGTTAAGAAGCGATTGTATCAATGACATCTACAATTTCCCCCGTTTTCGCATCCACCATGACTTCATACTGTTCTAATTCTCCGAAAGCTGATCGTGTAATGCCGGTTTTGTATACCTGTACCGTTTCTCCGTTAATATTGTAAGGCTCCGGCTGGGTGTAAATCCATGATCCGTCAATCGGGCCCCGCTGCTTAAAAGCGGATTTTACAATTCGAAGCGCTTTTTCTGAAGAAATATAAGGCTTCATCACATATTGTTTCACAACGACAGCCGTACAAATTCCAAGTCCTGCTCCTAAAAGAAGATGACGCAATTTCAAAATAAAGCACCTCCTGGTTGATCGTACTTTTCATTATACAGAAACAGCCAAAACCTGTTAAGCAATACGCGGCTGATTGAGCAGATTCGGTCAGGGTGCTTGGAAAACTTGATTGTTTCTAATAAAATAAAAGGACTACATAGAAATGAGGGGAAAACATGAATCAAGAAACGAAAGCGCTTTTCCAAACACTGACGCAGCTTCCCGGCGCGCCGGGCAACGAGCATCAGGTTCGTGCTTTTATGAAGCAGGAGCTAGCCAAATATGCCGATGACATCGTTCAGGACAGACTGGGAAGTGTTTTCGGAGTCAGACAAGGCGCAGAGGGTGCACCGAGAATTATGGTAGCCGGGCACATGGACGAAGTCGGCTTCATGGTGACCTCCATCACAGACAACGGGCTGCTCAGATTCCAGACACTCGGAGGCTGGTGGAGTCAGGTTTTGCTTGCGCAGCGGGTTGAAGTTCAAACAGATAACGGGCCGGTTCCGGGTGTGATTTCAAGCATACCGCCGCATTTATTGACAGATGCGCAGCGAAACCGCCCGATGGATATCAAAAACATGATGATCGATATTGGAGCGGACGATAAGGAAGACGCCATCAAAATCGGCATAAAACCGGGACAGCAGATCGTGCCTGTCTGTCCGTTTACGACGATGGCGAATGAAAAGAAAATTTTGTCAAAAGCTTGGGATAACCGGTACGGATGCGGTTTGAGCATTGAACTTTTGAAGGAATTACAAGGTAAAGAGCTTCCGAACACGCTCTATGCGGGTGCAACGGTTCAGGAAGAAGTCGGGCTAAGGGGGGCACAGACGGCTTCTCACATGATTAAACCGGACTTATTTTTCGCCCTTGATGCCAGCCCGGCAAACGATATGAGCGGAGACAAAAATGAATTTGGCCAGCTTGGAAAAGGCTTTTTGCTGCGTATTCTTGACAGAACGACAGTCATGCATCGCGGAATGAGGGAATTTGTTCTTGATATGGCTGAAACGCATGATATTCCATATCAATATTTTGTATCCGGCGGGGGAACAGATGCAGGCAAGGTTCATATTTCGAACAGCGGCGTTCCGTCAGCGGTTATCGGAATTTGTTCCCGCTACATTCATACAAACGCTTCTATCATTCATATTGATGATTATGCTGCTGCTAAGGAAATGCTCATCAAACTTGTAACAGCCTGCGATAGACAGACGGTAGATGCAATTAAGAAGAATATGTAGAATTTATATAAAAGCTTGTTGAACGAGCAGTGAACCCGGTTCGACAAGCTTTTTTCTTATTCTGTTTCAAATAGATAGGAAAGGGCCTTGATGGCTTGGTTGACGGTTTCCACCGTAATATTCGCTTTATTGGAAAGCTCTTTTAATGGATGGTGGAGTGATTCCGGCCGGATGATAATCAGAGGTTTTCCTTTTGCGATCGCATATGATGCATCCATTGCCGTGTTCCACTGTTTGTATTTTTCGCCAAACAGGGCGATCACAAAGTCTGCTTTATTCATCAGGACGGCGGTTCTGAAGTTGTTGATGTCAGAGGCTTTGTCATCCTTCAAAACGGCATTTGGCTGTACGCCCATAATGTCTTCGCCAATATTGTCTGAGCGGTCATGATTCTCCATCGGGCCGACAAACGTAATCGGCAGCTTCAGCGATTTTGTTTTCTCTTTGATTTCCTCGCGCCAATTGCTGTGGATTTCTCCTGCTAAATAGACGATAAACTCCATACTAAAATCCCTCCTTATGTATGTCCATCTGTAAATTTCACCCTCATGTACACGATGTTAAACGAAACGAGCTTGATAATGCAAATAAAATATGATAATGATAATGGGAAAGCCAATCTTACATATTCATTCGTTGCATATAAGTGGTTTTGCCTCAAGCAGTTTGGTATGATCCAAATGGACGAGTATCGATAAACAAACATGTAAGAACATAAACAACTGGAGGGATATGAAAATGAAAAAAATTGAATCAACTCAAGAGCTGGAAAAAGCGGTACAGGATGACTGGGCTGTATTTATGTTTTCTGCCGACTGGTGCCCGGATTGCCGTTTTGTAGAGCCTTTCCTGCCTGAACTGGAAGCGGATTTTCCTGAATTCACTTACTACTACGTAGACCGTGACAAATTCATTGATACATGTGCAGAGTGGGAAATTTACGGAATCCCAAGCTTTGTTGTTTTTAATGAAGGAAAAGAAGTAAATCGTTTTGTAAGCAAAGACCGCAAAACAAAAGAAGAAATCGAACAGTTTTTAACAGATTCTCTCGCTAAAGCGTAAAGGAGGACATCGGTTTGAAAATGACCTCAAGGAAGCTGTCAGATATACTGAAACAGCGCCTTCAGCACGAGAATCGCTCCTTTCTGTTTGACAGAGAAAAAGACACTCTCCGTGTTGAGGATCAAACGACAAAAAAAGGGATTACGCTCGATTTGCCGCCGATTATTGCGAAATGGGAACTGAAAAAAGACGAAGCCATTGATGAGATCGTGTACTATGTTTCCGAAGCGATGACGGCAATGGAAGGGAAGGCTCAGGAAATGACCGGGAAAGAAACTCGCATTTATCCGGTCATCCGCTCGACTTCCTTCCCGGACAAGTCCAGCGAAGATATCCCGCTCATTTATGATGATCATACCGCAGAGACAAGAATTTATTACGCGCTCGATCTCGGGAAAACATACCGTTTAATTGACCAGCGCATGCTTGAGAAAGAAAACTGGACAAAAGAACGGATCAGAGAGACGGCCGCATTTAATCTCCGTTCTCTGCCGACGGTTGTCAAAGAGGATACGGTTGCCGGCAATTACTTTTATTTCTTCAGGGCAAACGATGGATACGACGCCAGCCGGATTCTGAACGAAGCGATTTTAAATGAGTACAAGCAGCGTGCAGAAGGGGAGCTGGCGATCTCTGTTCCGCATCAGGACGTTCTGATTCTTGCTGACATCCGGAATGAATCAGGGTATGATATTCTAGGACAAATGTCGATGAGCTTCTTTGCAGGCGGCACCGTTCCGATTACCGCTCTTTCATTTTTGTACAATGAAGGAAAGCTGGAACCGGTGTTTATCCTGGCGAAAAGCCGTCCGAAAAAGGATTAGAAAGGATTTTTACTTATGAACGCTTTTTATAATAAAGAAGGTGTGGGAGACACGCTACTGATCTCTCTTCAAGATGTGACACGCGAACAATTAGGCTATGAAAAACACGGCGACGTCGTCAAAATTTTCAATAACGAAACAAAAGAAACAACGGGCTTCAACATTTTCAATGCGTCTACTTACTTGACCATTGATGAAAACGGCCCTGTTGCGCTCTCAGAAACATTCGTGCAAGATGTGAATGAGATTTTAAACAGAAACGGCGTTGAAGAAACATTAGTCGTTGATTTATCTCCGAAGTTTGTTGTGGGTTATGTAGAATCAAAAGAAAAACATCCGAATGCCGATAAATTAAGCGTATGTAAAGTCAATGTAGGAGAAGAAACGCTTCAAATCGTCTGCGGCGCGCCTAACGTTGACCAAGGACAAAACGTTGTCGTTGCCAAAGTCGGCGCTGTGATGCCTAGCGGACTTGTCATTAAGGATGCAGAGCTTCGCGGCGTTCCGTCAAGCGGAATGATCTGCTCAGCGAAAGAGCTTGATTTGCCTGACGCCCCTGCTGAAAAAGGGATCCTTGTGTTAGAAGGAGATTATGAGGCGGGAGAGGCATTTCAGTTTTAGACTCCCATAAATCCGCCCAAAAAAACGAATCATGTGAAAAGCCGCTAAGCCCCTGTTTAGCGGCTTTGTTTCTGCTGATAGCTTAATCTTTTCTGGGCCGACCAGCAGTGGTATACTAAAAACCGTCCCAGAAAACTATAAGGGAGTTAGAGATAAATTATGAGTTGGCTTCATAAATTTTTTGATTTGTTTTTAGGCGAGAGCGAAGAGGATGCTGAACGGGAGACAAAACCCGCTCAAATTCCGCAGCAACAAGAGGTGCATCATCCTGAAGGACAATTAAAAAGATTGGAAGATCCTAAAATATATTATGAATATCCAAAAGGCAAGTTCCGTTTTCCAGTCGTGCCTGACGGATACAAAAATCATGACCTGAGAAGGCGCCGCGAACCATCGGTCGAACCGAAATCCGCGCCTCGTCCAAGCGCTGCACCTTACAGAGAGCGTCCCAGCAATGAAAAAGAGCAGCATACATATCAATCATCAGAGCCGGCGAAGAAACCGTTTAAACCGACAAATATCCCTTCGCCAATCTATGGATTCAATCAAAAACCATCCGTTAAAAAGGATGTGCCGAAAAAGCCTTCTGAAACATTGAACGAACCGGATAAACCGGTAAAAGAGAAGGTAACATTGCTGTCAGAAGAGATCGAACGTGAACGCGGCTATCCTGCTTCAGACACACAGGCGCACTCCAAAAAAGAAAATCCTTTCTTTCCGGATATCCAATTTGAAAAACAGCCTTCTGGCGTTTTAAACAGAAAGGATACAGAGCATGATGAGGCGCCAGGTAATGAAGTGCCATTTGAATCAGGCCTTCAACAGCCGCAAAAAGAGGAGTCTTTCTTCCCAGCTGAACATGCCGAAGGGCCAATGCCTGAGATACTCACAGATACGGCGAATGAAGGCCTTTCAGGCAGTGAAGTAAGCCGCGAAGACATCATGCCTGCATCGGCTGAGGAAGAACAAAGGGAAGAGCAGGCAGAGCAATTTGAAGAGCCTGTTTTCTCCGCTGAACTTGATGAACAGCCAACAGCTCCTGAATCTCTGGCAGAGGCAACATCTGAGGAGGAAAAATCAGAAGAGCCGTCAGACAGCACAGTATACAATCATCACGAAAACGCGGCAGAAGGTGCTGAGTCTCCGTTCGTTCAAGAAGAACAAATGGAATTTTATCAGGAAGAACCTTCATTATTTACTGATCACGAGCATTCATCTGGAGCTCTGGATCAAACAGAAACTGAGGCGGAAGAATCAGAAGAGCCATCAGAAAGCATAATAAATAATCAGTGTGACATTCCGGCAGAATCTAAGGAAACGAAGATAGATGTTCAGCCAGACAGCCATACAGAGCTTGAGGAAACTGATCGGATGGACCAAGCTTCCAAACCGTTTTCTGCAACCCATGAAAACCGGCAGGAAATCCGGGCAGACAAACCTCACGAAGCTTCAAAAGAGCCGAAACCAAGGCCTGGTGTGCAAGAGAACAGGTCCGAACAAAACGCACCTTCTCAAAAAGGGCCATCCGTTCCTTTTAATGTCATGATGCTGAAAAGAGATACGCATAAACAGCAAAAAGCAGAGGAACGCCGCGGCAGCTATGTATTTCCGAATGTTGCACTGCTAGATGTCCCGCCAGCGCAGGTCCAAGATGATACTGCGTGGCTCGAAGAACAGCGTCAGCTTCTTGATTTGACCTTGAAAAATTTCAATGTCCGCGCCAATGTCGTCCATGTAACCCAGGGTCCGTCTGTCACGAGATTCGAAGTGCATCCTGAACCAGGTGTAAAGGTGAATAAAATCACCAACTTGTCTGATGATATTAAACTCAGTCTCTCAGCAAGAGATATTCGGATTGAAGCGCCGATTCCGGGGAAAAACACGATCGGGATTGAAGTGCCGAACCGCACGAGCAAGGTGGTTGATTTGCGCCAAATGATTCGCAGCTCAGCTTTCAGGACAAGCAAGTCACCGCTTACGGCTGCGCTGGGATTAGATATTTCGGGAAATCCTGTCGTTATCGACTTGAAGAAAATGCCGCATGGCTTGATTGCCGGCGCCACAGGCTCGGGAAAAAGCGTATGCATCAATACAATATTAGTCAGCCTGCTTTATAAAGCTGATCCGAGTGAGGTAAAGGTGCTGCTGATTGATCCAAAAATGGTCGAGCTGGCTCCTTACAATAAAATTCCTCACCTCGTCAGCCCTGTCATTACTGATGCTAAAGCGGCTACAGCTGCTTTGAAATGGGTCGTTGAGGAAATGGAGCGCCGCTATGAGCTGTTCGCCCATTCAGGTGTACGTGACATAGACCGCTTTAATCAATTAACCGGGGAACACCAAATGGGTGAAAAGCTGCCATATTTAGTTGTCATTATTGATGAGCTTGCAGATCTGATGATGGTGGCGCCAAACGATGTGGAAGAAAGCATAGCGCGGATCGCCCAAAAAGCAAGAGCATGCGGTATCCATCTTCTCGTCGCAACTCAGCGTCCGTCAGTAGATGTCATTACAGGCCTGATTAAGGCGAATATCCCGACGAGAATCGCCTTTTCTGTTTCTAGCCAGGTTGATTCCCGAACGATTATTGACATCGCCGGTGCAGAAAAGCTTCTCGGAAAAGGGGATATGCTTTTTTTGGAAAACGGCTCGGGAAAACCGGTCCGTCTGCAAGGTAACTTTGTGTCGGATCGTGAAATCGACCGCGTTGTTTCTCACGTCAGAAACCAAATGCCGCCAACCTATTTATTTGAACAAGAAGAGCTCGTAAGACAAGGATCAGCCCTGAAAGAAGAGGATGAACTGTTTTACGAAGCGTGTGAGTTTGTTGTAGAGCAAAACAGTGCAAGCACTTCAAGCCTGCAGAGAAGATTCAGAATCGGTTACAACCGGGCGGCAAGGCTGATCGATATGATGGAAGCGGAAGGCATGATCTCAGAGGCAAAAGGAAGCAAACCCCGCGAGGTGCTGATCACGGCAAGTGATTTAATAAACGAATAATATGGGTTCATTTTCACACCAAACATGGTATGATAGTGTTTAGAGCATTTAACAGCTATGTCGCTTTACAGCAGCTGCGCATAGACAAATCTTGATATCTAGGTTTAATCGGAAAGAAATAACCGGATACTGAACATAACAAAACATATAAAATACGCCGCTAAGGGAGGCTTTTCACCCGCCGCGGTCGCAAATTGAAATGAGCGTCATATACTGGGGAACAGATAGACGTTTGTTGGAGGTACAATTATGACTGTTTATCATTTTGTTGGAATAAAAGGGACAGGTATGAGTCCGCTTGCCCAAATACTTCATGATAATGGATATACTGTCCAAGGATCGGATATCGAAAAATTTATTTTTACGCAAACAGCGCTTGAAAAAAGAAATATTACGATTCTTCCTTTTAGCGCGGAAAATATTAAGCCCGGCATGACAGTTATCGCCGGAAATGCATTCCCAGACACGCATCCAGAAATAGAAAAAGCGATGTCTGACGGAATTCCGGTGATACGTTATCATAAGTTTTTAGGCGACTACATGAAAAAGTTCACAAGTGTTGCCGTTACAGGTGCACATGGCAAAACGTCGACTACGGGTTTGCTGGCTCACGTGATCCAAAATGCAAAACCGACGTCTTTCTTAATTGGAGACGGAACAGGCCAGGGAAATGAAAACAGCGAATACTTTGTGTTTGAAGCGTGTGAATACCGCCGCCATTTCTTAAGCTATCAGCCAGACTACGCGATCATGACGAATATTGATTTTGATCACCCTGATTACTTCTCAAGCATTGACGATGTATTTGACGCTTTTCAAGAGATGGCTCTTCAAGTCAACAAAGGCATTATCGCCTGCGGAGACGATGAGCATCTGCCGAAAATCCATGCGAACGTCCCGGTTGTGTATTACGGCACAGGGGAAGAAAATGATTTTCAAGCCAGAAACATCGTAAAAAGCACGGAAGGGACAACTTTCGATGTCTTTGTCCGCAATACGTTCTATGATACGTTTTATATTCCTGCGTACGGCCACCACAATGTATTAAACTCATTGGCGGTCATTGCGTTATGCCATTATGAAGAAATTGATTCCAGCATCATTAAGCATGCTCTCAAATCCTTTGGGGGCGTCAAACGCAGATTCAATGAGAAGCAGCTAGGGGATCAAGTGCTGATTGATGACTATGCTCATCACCCGACAGAAATAAAAGTGACAATTGAGGCGGCAAGACAGAAATATCCTGATCGTGAAATTGTTGCGGTATTTCAGCCTCATACATTTACGCGAACGCAGCAATTCCTTGACGAATTTGCAGAAAGCCTGAGCGGCGCTGACTGTGTGTATTTATGCGATATTTTCGGCTCAGCCCGTGAGAATGCTGGAAAGCTGACGATCGGCGATCTGCAGGGGAAAATTCATAATGCCAAGCTGATTGAAGAAGATGACACTTCTGTTTTAAAAGCTCATGATAAAGCCGTTCTCATCTTCATGGGGGCAGGAGATATCCAAAAGTATATGAGAGCCTACGAAAACGTCATGGCATAATAAAAAGCAGTGATCTCACTGCTTTTTATTTATCTGATGAGAAAGCTTATTAAAGGATTTTCTTACATAACGGAGAATAGTATGTATACAGCCCAGTACACATGTTTATGATTGAAGAAAACGGGTAAACAGCAGTATATCCTGCAGCAAGGAGGTTTGAGATGATTATTATTCTTTATTTGAGCGTTGCACTCATCGCAATTGCATTTCTCGTATTAGTGATCTACTTGTCTAAAACATTGAAGTCACTGCAGCTGACACTAAAACACGTCGCATCCACTCTTGAAGGGCTGGAGGGACAAATGAAGGGCATCACAACTGAAACAGCCGAGCTTTTACATAAGACTAACCGCCTGGCTGAAGATATTCAGGAAAAATCAGAAAAGCTGAACACGGTCGTTCATGCTGTTCAAGGGGTGGGAACTTCTGTACAGCAGTTCAATACATCCATGAAACAGGCGGCAGGGTCTGTATCGGCATCAGTTAGAGAAAATCAAGACAAGATCAATCAAGTTGTCACATGGAGCCAAGCAGCAATGGAAATTTGGGAGAAATGGAAGCAAAAGAAAAAATCAGCTCTGTAAGAGAAAAAATACCTAGAGGAGGAATAATGATGAGCAAAGATGGAATTAATAGTAAAGATTTTTTAATCGGAACTTTAATCGGGGGAATCATCGGTGCCACTACAGCTCTTTTTCTAGCGCCTAAATCAGGCAAAGAACTTCGCGACGATCTCGGCAGCCAAGCGGTTGCATTACGGGACAAAACAGATAAAATGACGGCTGATGCGAAGGAAAAAGGCACGCAATATGTCAGCATCGCAAAAGACAAAACTTCCAACATCACACAGCTTGTAGCGGATCAGTCTGGGCAGATCATGAACAAGGTAAAGGATTTAAGAGACCGTTCCAAATCTGACAAAACGGATTCATCAACAATGCAAGATATGAAGGAAGAAGCGATGCAGGCAGCCGGCGAAACAAAAGATCAAGTCCTCCAGGCGAAAGAAGATGTAAAAGACGAACTGAAAGATGCACAAAAACAGGCTGAGCATATGAATCGCTGAGCAGGGAAGGAAGAGCTTGAATCATGGCTAAACAGCTTATTCAATCTGAAGAAGAATTTAAACGGATTGCAGAACAGGAAGGCGCTTTTGTCTTCTTTAAACACAGCACCACATGCCCGATCAGCCAGGCAGCATTTCATGAGTTTGATGCCTTTGCAAAGCAGCATGAGGATGTGCCGGCTTACTATCTTCAAGTACAAGAAGCCCGGCCGCTGTCAAATTTCATCGCAGAAACATATGGGGTAAAGCATGAAAGCCCTCAAGTATTCATCATTCAGAACGGTGAAGTGAAATGGCATACCTCACATTCACAAATTACAGAGGCTGCCATTGAGCAGCATTTGTCATAGCAAAAAGCGTCCAGATATTATCTGGCGCTTTTTTTTTTGTAAAAAACCCTTGAACATTGCCCTCACATCATGTAGGATAGCTTCATAGATTACTTTATCACTTAAAAGCGTTTGGGTAATAAAGTAGAGTTTTTATAAAATTTTTTGTATTTCAGTATTTCCATTTGGAATTACTTATAGTAAGATGCATGATAACTACAAAATAAAAAATGAATGTGCAGGGAAAGGATGAAAAAAATGAGCAACACAGAGTTAGAGCTTTTAAGGCAGAAAGCAGACGAATTAAACCTACAAATTTTAAAATTAATCAACGAACGCGGAAATGTTGTAAAAGAGATCGGTAAAGCGAAGGAAGCACAGGGTGTCAACCGATTTGACCCTGTCAGAGAACGCACTATGTTAAACAATATCATTGAAAACAATGACGGTCCGTTCGAAAATTCAACCATCCAGCACATTTTTAAAGAGATATTCAAAGCCGGTTTAGAGCTTCAAGAAGAAGATCACAGCAAAGCGCTGCTTGTCTCCCGCAAGAAAAAACCTGAAGATACAATTGTTGATATCAAAGGCGAAAAAATCGGAGACGGCCAGCAAAGATTCATTGTCGGCCCATGTGCGGTAGAGAGCTATGAGCAAGTAGCTGAAGTGGCTGCAGCTGCGAAAAAACAAGGCATTAAAATTTTGCGCGGTGGAGCCTTTAAGCCTCGTACGAGCCCATACGATTTCCAAGGGCTTGGCGTAGAAGGCCTTCAAATTTTAAAACGTGTAGCGGATGAATATGATCTGGCGGTTATCAGTGAAATCGTAACGCCGGCTCATATCGAAGAAGCGCTTGACTACATTGATGTCATTCAAATCGGAGCGCGCAACATGCAAAACTTCGAATTGCTGAAAGCTGCCGGTGCAGTGAAAAAACCAGTGCTTCTGAAGCGCGGCCTTGCAGCAACGATCTCTGAATTCATCAATGCTGCTGAATACATCATGTCACAAGGAAATGACCAAATTATCCTTTGTGAGCGAGGAATCAGAACATACGAAACAGCAACGAGAAACACGCTTGATATTTCAGCTGTGCCGATTTTGAAACAAGAAACGCATTTGCCGGTCTTTGTTGATGTTACGCATTCAACAGGCCGCCGTGACCTCTTGCTTCCGACAGCTAAAGCTGCTTTAGCGATCGGTGCAGACGGTGTCATGGCTGAGGTTCACCCTGATCCGTCAGTCGCGCTTTCTGACTCTGCTCAGCAAATGGCGATTCCTGAATTCGAAAAATGGCTGAATGAACTGAAGCCAATGGTGAAAGTCAACGCTTAATTGAACAATCCAAAAGGCCGCGCCTGCGGCCTTTTTTTATGCTTTCTCGTTTATTTAGTTATAAAATCCAAGTATACGTTTTCATCATCTATAAAAACGTGTATAATTTCATGAGAAGTAATTAAATTTGATGAATAATGAAAAATAATGTACACTACTGACTTACGCTTACAAATCATAAACGACATAAATTCGGACATTATGACATTTCTCTACATAAAGTGTTTATGCTATAGATAAGGATAAGTGTATCCAGTAAAAGGAGTGGTTTTAGGATGAGCAATATTACGATCTACGACGTAGCGAGAGAAGCTAATGTAAGCATGGCAACCGTTTCCCGTGTCGTGAACGGCAACCCAAATGTAAAACCGACAACACGGAAAAAAGTATTGGAAGCCATTGACCGTCTCGGTTACCGTCCAAACGCGGTGGCAAGAGGTCTGGCAAGCAAAAAGACAACAACTGTAGGTGTCATCATTCCCGATATCTCAAGCATTTTCTATTCAGAGCTTGCGCGCGGAATTGAAGATATCGCGACAATGTATAAATACAATATTATTTTGAGCAACTCTGACCAAAACATGGAGAAAGAGCTGCACTTGTTAAACACAATGCTCGGCAAACAAGTGGACGGCATCGTGTTTATGGGCGGAAACATTACGGACGAGCATGTGGCGGAATTTAAGCGTTCCCCAGTGCCGATTGTACTTGCCGCTTCTGTAGAAGAGCAGGAGGAAACACCGTCAGTCGCTATCGATTACGAACAGGCGATTTATGATGCCGTGAAGCTTTTGGTTGATAAAGGACATACAGACATCGCGTTCGTTTCCGGACCAATGACAGAACCGATCAACCGTTCGAAAAAACTCCAAGGCTACAAACGTGCGCTTGAAGAAGCGAACCTCCCGTTTAATGAACAATTTGTAGCTGAAGGGGATTACACATATGATTCCGGACTCGAAGCACTGCAGCATCTGATGAGCCTGGATAAAAAACCGACAGCCATTCTTTCTGCAACTGATGAAATGGCACTCGGCATTATCCATGCCGCTCAGGATCAGGGCTTATCCATTCCGGAGGATCTTGACATTATCGGCTTTGATAATACAAGATTAAGCCTCATGGTTCGTCCGCAGCTTTCAACAGTTGTTCAGCCGACATATGATATTGGCGCCGTTGCGATGAGACTGCTGACGAAGCTCATGAATAAAGAGCCGGTTGAAGAGCATATCGTCGAACTGCCGCACCGTATCGAACTAAGAAAGTCAACCAAGTCATAAGAAAAACAAAGAGCAAGCTTCACCTTCATGGTGAATTCTTGCTTTTTTCATGGGGAGAAATGATGAAACGTTTTGATTATCTTACACCTGTTGGATTTGTGTTAGGAACGATTATTATTGTTATCGGGATTATTTCGGGATCGGGAGTAAGCGGTTTCCGCTCTTTTCTTGATCTAACCTCTTTCTTCATCGTAACAGGGGGACTATGCGCCGCTGTTTTTATCAGTTTTCCGCCAAGAGAGCTGAAAAAAGCGCCCTCTGTATTAAAGCAGGCATTCATCCGCCAGGAAGACAATGTGAAAGATCTTGTGAAAACCTTTGTCTCCCTTTCCGATCACGCGCGTAAACATGGGCTTTTATCATTGGATGATCAGGCTCGGGGAATCAAAGATCCATTCTTGAAAAAAGGGCTGCTTTTAGCAATTGACGGCTGGGATGAAGAAACGATTCGGCTTGTCATGGATTCAGAAATCGCAGCAATGGAGGAACGGCACCGCAAAGGACGGCGTGTTTTTGAAAAAGCGGGAGAATTTGCTCCGGCGTGGGGAATGATCGGAACACTCGTCGGGCTCGTGCTGATGCTCAAAAACTTAAATGATCCGCATATGCTCGGACCGAATATGGCAGTTGCGCTTCTGACGACTTTATATGGTTCATTACTGGCCAATATGGTCTTCAACCCAATCGCGGCAAAGCTTGAAGAGAAAACAGAAAGTGAAATTTTCATCAAACAGGTAATGGTGGAAGGGATTATCGGTGTTCAATCCGGAAAAAACCCGCGCAACCTTGAAAGCCAGCTGGTCGTTTTCAGTTCACGGGAAGAATGGCAGAAACAGCCGAATCAAGTAAAAACAAAAAAGGGATCTATACATGAAGCTTAGAAGAGAACGTTTTGAAAGAAGGAATGGAAACGGGAAAAACAGTCAATCTTCATCCAGCTGGATGGTTACCTTTACAGATTTGATCACCCTGGTCCTTGTGTTCTTTATTTTGCTTTTTTCAATGTCCCAAATCGATCTTCAAAAATTTAAAGCGGCAGTCGATTCGATTCAGAAGGATGGCGGCGGGCTTCAGCCGGACCAAACGTCCATAGAAAAAAAGAAAACACCTCCATCCGATGCGAAGAAGCAAGCGGATCAGCAGGATCAGCTTCTCAAGAAAGTAAATACATATATAAAAGACAATCACTTGAAGGCCCAAATGACAGCCAAACGGGATGAACGCGGTGTCGTGCTCGTTCTGCAGGAGGCGGTGCTGTTTGATACAGGTGAGGCAAAGGTGCTGAAAAATGCTGAAACACTTCTTCACCAAATCGCCGTACTTCTTCAAACCATTCCAAATGACATTCAAGTCGAAGGCCATACAGACAGCCGAAACATTTCGACATACCGATATCCGTCGAACTGGGAGCTATCAGCAGCACGGGCAAGCGGAGTGATTCAATACTTCACATCAAAAGAAAAACTTCCTTCGAAGCGCTTTATTGCTGTCGGTTATGCGGATACAAAGCCTGTAAAGGACAATAAGACAAACGAACACATGAAAGAAAACCGACGTGTGGAAATCGTCATCAAAAAATCAAAAACGACCTCTTCGTGAAGGTCGTTTTTTACTTTGTTCGTTGTTGCTCGGACCGTATCGCATATAATGCTTTGCTGACGGTTTGGGCATTTTTTTCTGTAATTTCAGGTTTGCGGGGAATCGGAGGATATAAATCAGCCGGATCGCTCCAGCTGGACGGCAGGGCGACGGGGCATTGTTTTTGCCATTTAGCGATCCATTCCGGCGGGATCTCGTGTCCCGGATCAATCCCCTTCATTTCAAGCCATATTCTGGCCCAGGCGCGGGGGACAACTCGCCAAATATCATATCCGCCGCCTCCGACTGCAATCCATTTCCCTCCGCAATATTGGTGAGCCAAAGTATGTGCAAGCCGGGGAATTTCTTCGTATATATTGATTGTTGCTGATAAATGCGTCAGCGGGTCGTAGTAATGGGCATCGGCGCCGTTTTGGCTGATAATGACATCGGGCTCGAAATACGCGGCGACTTCTGAAACTGCTGTCCGGTAAGCTTCAAGAAAAGAATCATCCTCTGTAAAAGCGTCAAGCGGGATATTAAAGGAATAGCCATATCCTTTTCCGCTGCCTTTTTCCTGGATCTGGCCGGTTCCGGGGAATAAATACCTTCCTGTTTCATGAATGGACAGCGTGCATACGTCAGGATTATCGTAAAATGTAAATTGCACACCGTCCCCGTGGTGGGCGTCTGTATCAATATAAAGCACTCTGGCGCTGTATTTTTTCTGGATATATTGAATCGCCACAGCGCTGTCGTTGTATATGCAAAACCCTGAGGCTCTCCCGCGAAAGCCATGATGAAGCCCTCCACCAAGGTTTGCCGCATGCAGGGCTTGTCCTGACATGACCCAGTCTGCGGCCGTTAAAGTGCCGCCGACCAAGAGTGATGCCGCTTCGTGCATGCCGGCAAAGACGGGTGTATCTTCAGTGCCGAGCCCGTAGCTTTCTCCTTCTTCAGCGGGAAGCTTTCCGGCGCCCGCAAGCTTTACGGCCTGAATGTAATCATCCGTGTGGACAAGGGCTAGCTCCTCTTCTGAGGCGAGTCTGGGACTGACAATGTCTCCATCATCAAAGGCATTGATCGTCTGAAGCAAATCATATGTTAACAGAACCCGCTGCTGATTAAAGGGATGCTCTTGATGAAACATGTAGGTTTGATAGGATGGAGAATAGATAAATACACTGTCTCTCATAGCAGATCCCTTTGCTCTGACGGCCATACGACGTGGTGCCCATTTCTTTGCAGTTCCTGCAAAAACGGCAGCGGATTCATCGTTTTTACACGGAAGACGAGCACTTTTACACCGGGATCGTCATGCGGATAAACAAGCACGCTTAATATTTTCACTTGAAGGTCTTGGCAAAGGCTGCTGATCTCAGCGAGGCTTTTGGTGATGTCGTTTACTTTTATTTCAATTTGCGAGCCCGGCTGGTCAGCGCCTGTCAATTTGACAAACGTCCGCAGCAAATCGGTTTTTGTCAAAATGCCTACTAATTTTTGATGCTGTACGACTGGAAGGCAGCCGATGCCATGCTCGTAGAACACCGCAGATATTTCTTCGACAAAATCTAACGGGTGGGCGCAGACGACCTCTTTTTTCATAATTGAATCTACGCTTCGTGTGAGAAATAGGCTTCGTTTGTTTTCTTCAAAAATACTGGGGCTCGCCTGTTTCATGTCTCTGTCTGTAATCATGCCGATCACGTGTCGTTCTTCATCTACAACAGGCAGATGCCTGATATGGAATTCCTTCAGTTTGCATATTGCTGTTTCAAGCGTATCCGTCTTCGTTAATGTAATGACATCTCTTTTCATGATTTGCTCAACAATCATTATTTTTTCCCCTTTGTCAGTGTCAGTTAATACATATAACGATGATAAAAACGGAGCCTGTCAAATTGTTCAATTGATTCTTGGCTGACGTTTTTTCCGATGCGGGCCATCAGACAGTTTGCAGGGTGGGAGCTGATCTCCGGCTCATCCGTTGCAAACCAGACCAATCCGCCTGCATTCATCATCTTTTCCATGATCTTTCTGTATTCCCACACATCTTTTTTCATCCCTTTCAAATCCCAATGCCAGTAATATTCTGTTGTCATCACAATATAGTTTTCCATTTGTTCATCCATCATGCTGACGGCCAGAAGGGTCTTTCCGACAGCGCATCCCCGATAGTCCGGCGCTACTTCGATGGCTCCGAGCTCAAGCAAATCCTCCATATTTCCTTCAGACCATCTTTCGAGCGGGTCAGGATATAAATACGTGACATAGCCGACAATGGTTCGGCCGTCTCTGGCAATAATAATGCGCCCTTCTGGAAGGCCTGCAATATCGACTAGCGCTTCATGCTGCTCGCGAGGCGGGCGAAATGCGGTTAAATCTTTATGAAACTCATAACCTGCCAAATCCTCTGGAGAGACAGGCCCTTCTATCTGTAAAGAGCCGGTTGCTGTTTTGATGTTTGCTGAATGGTATGTTTTATGATGTTCCACTAATTCACCGTCCCATCAATTCTTATAAAAATACATGCCTTCTTTAAGAATACCAAAATATAAAGCGTTTTCAACATGGTTTATATTTTAAAAATTGAGAAGAATATGAATTTATACTATAATAATTGTGACAACTTCAGCAAAGGGGGATGTTTGGGCATGAATTTGAAAGCGTTACCAGCAATAGAGGGGGATCATAACTTAAAAAACTATGAAGAAACGTACCGGCATTTTGATTGGGCCGAGGCAGAGAAACATTTCTCTTGGCATGAGACAGGGAAACTGAATGCGGCGTATGAAGCGATTGACCGCCATGCCGAATCGTTTCGAAAAAACAAAGTAGCACTTTATTATAAAGACGCAAAACGGGATGAAAAATACACATTTAAAGAAATGAAGGAAGAATCAAACAGAGCCGGGAATGTGCTGAGACGGTATGGAAATGTGGAAAAAGGGGACCGCGTTTTTATTTTTATGCCGAGATCACCCGAGCTTTATTTTATTATGCTTGGCGCTATCAAAATTGGCGCCATCGCCGGGCCGCTGTTCGAAGCATTTATGGAGGGAGCGGTGAAGGACCGGCTTGAAAACAGTGAGGCAAAGGTTGTTGTCACAACGCCTGAGCTGCTGGAGAGGATACCGGCAGACAAACTGCCTCACTTGCAGCATATATTCGTAGTCGGCGGAGAGGCTGAGAACGGCACAAACCTCATCAATTATGATGAAGCAGCGAAACAGGAGAGCACAAGACTGGATATCGAATGGATGGATAAAAAAGATGGTTTTCTGCTTCACTATACATCAGGTTCCACTGGAACGCCAAAGGGCGTACTGCATGTCCATGAAGCGATGATTCAGCAATACCAAACAGGAAAGTGGGTCCTTGATTTAAAGGAAGAAGACATTTATTGGTGCACAGCTGATCCAGGCTGGGTGACAGGTACGGTATACGGCATTTTTGCACCGTGGCTGAACGGGGTGACAAATGTCATCGTCGGCGGACGTTTCAGCCCGGAAAGCTGGTATGGAACGATTGAACAGCTTGGCGTCAATGTCTGGTACAGCGCGCCGACCGCTTTTCGGATGCTGATGGGAGCGGGAGATGAAATGGCTGCGAAATATGATCTAACCTCACTCCGGCATGTACTCAGTGTTGGTGAGCCGCTAAATCCGGAGGTCATCAGATGGGGACACAAAGTTTTTAACAAACGAATCCATGATACATGGTGGATGACCGAAACGGGCAGTCAGCTCATCTGCAATTATCCTTGCATGGATATTAAACCCGGTTCGATGGGTAAGCCGATTCCGGGAGTGGAGGCTGCGATCGTTGACAATCAAGGAAATGAGCTTCCGCCATACCGAATGGGCAATCTCGCTATCAAAAAGGGCTGGCCTTCCATGATGCATACCATTTGGAATAACCCTGAAAAGTATGAATCGTATTTCATGCCGGGCGGCTGGTATGTGTCTGGTGATTCTGCTTACATGGATGAAGAAGGATACTTCTGGTTCCAAGGCAGAGTAGATGACGTCATCATGACCTCCGGTGAGCGCGTAGGCCCATTTGAAGTGGAGAGCAAGCTTGTCGAACACCCGGCTATTGCAGAAGCAGGTGTAATCGGAAAGCCTGATCCGGTACGGGGAGAAATCATTAAAGCCTTTATTGCACTCAGGGAAGGATTTGAGCCGTCTGACAAACTGAAAGAAGAGATCCGCCTATTTGTAAAGCAGGGTCTTGCAGCCCATGCGGCTCCGCGTGAGATTGAATTTAAAGATAAGCTTCCGAAAACCCGAAGCGGAAAGATCATGAGACGCGTGCTGAAGGCATGGGAGCTTAATCTCCCAGCCGGTGATCTGTCAACGATGGAGGATTAAAAGGCGGCGTTGACACGGGATTTTATTTATGTTAAAAATGATATAGCTTCATATGAAAAGGTAAAGATTGAGACAAGTAGAATATCCTTACGTTCCAGAGAGCTGATGGCCGGTGAAAATCAGCACAGACGGATATATCGAATACACTCATGAACCGCTTTTGCAAACAAAGCCGGCCAGGCTTTCAGTAGTGAAAGAACGGACCTGATCCGTTATCAGGCAAAGTGATAAGACGAATGTTTTGCATTCTCTTATTAGTAGGGTGGTACCGCGATAATCAATCGTCCCTTCGTGTAAACGAAGGGGCGTTTTTTATTTTAATCAAAAAAGGAGCTTTATCTTATGACAAACTTACTTGAAGATTTATCCTTCCGCGGATTGATTCAGCAAATGACAGATGAAGAGGGATTAAATAAACAGCTGAATGAAGAAAAGATCCGCTTGTACTCAGGTTTTGATCCGACAGCAGACAGCTTGCATATCGGACACTTGCTGCCTATTTTAACACTTCGCCGTTTTCAGCTTGCAGGGCATCATCCGATTGCACTTGTGGGCGGCGCTACGGGCCTCATAGGTGATCCAAGCGGAAAAAAAGCAGAGCGTACTTTAAACACTGCTGACATCGTTTCCGAATGGTCCCAAAAAATCAAAAACCAGCTGTCCAGATTTCTAGATTTTGACGCAGCAGAAAACCCAGCTGTCATCGCAAACAACTTTGACTGGATCGGCAAAATGAATGTGATCGATTTCCTTCGTGATGTCGGTAAAAATTTCGGCATCAATTACATGCTGGCAAAAGACACGGTCAGCTCAAGAATCGAATCCGGCATCTCGTATACGGAATTCAGCTACATGATTCTTCAATCTTATGATTTCTTAAATCTTTACAGAGACAAAAACTGTAAACTGCAAATCGGCGGTAGCGATCAGTGGGGCAACATCACAGCGGGTCTTGAACTGATCAGAAAATCAGAAGAAGAAGGAGCAAAAGCGTTCGGCCTTACGATTCCGCTTGTCACAAAAGCAGACGGCACGAAGTTCGGAAAAACGGAAGGCGGCGCGATCTGGCTTGATAAGGAAAAAACATCACCATATGAATTCTATCAATTCTGGATCAACACAGATGACCGTGATGTTATCAAATACTTGAAATACTTTACGTTCCTATCAAAAGAGGAAATTGAAGCATACGCTGAAAAAACAGAAACAGCGCCGGAAAAACGTGAAGCGCAAAAACGCCTGGCAGAAGAAGTGACATCGCTTGTTCACGGACGCGAGGCGCTGGAGCAAGCCATCAACATCTCCCAAGCGCTGTTCAGCGGCAATATTAAAGAGCTTTCCGCTCAAGACGTAAAGGTAGGCTTTAAAGATGTTCCTTCTATGGAAGTTGACAGCAGCCAAGAGCTTTCACTTGTAGATGTGTTGGTGCAATCTAAATTATCTCCTTCTAAACGTCAAGCGCGTGAAGACATCCAAAACGGAGCTGTTTACATTAACGGCGAACGCCAGACAGAAATAAATTATACCCTATCGGCTGAAGACCGCATCGAAAATCAATTTACTGTTCTGCGCCGCGGGAAGAAAAAATACTTCCTTGTGACATATAAATAAGAAAAAGATCCTTTGCCACTGAAGGCAAAGGATCTTTTTGTTTACCGCATAGGAATGAAAGGAAAAGAGTATATTAGATAGGGCAAACACGATCAACCACATCACCTTTTAAAAGAAAGGAGCGCTAAAGCGTGAATCTCATGTGCACGATTGCTAAAGAACGGATACAGCGGGATTATTGGGAGCGGCAGGCGCAAGATAGTGTTGGCCAGCAAGAGGCGAAAGACGAAACAGACGATAAAAAAACCCCAACCGCATAGCGGCAGGGGTTTTTAAAACGATTAACGAGAGTAGAACTCAACGATAAGCGCTTCGTTAATTTCCGGAGCAAGTTCAGAACGCTCAGGAAGACGAGTGAAAGTACCTTCAAGCTTTTCAGCGTCGAAAGTAAGGTATTCAGGAACGAAGTTGTTCACTTCAACAGATTCTTTGATGATAGAAAGGTTTCTTGATTTTTCGCGAACACCGATTGTTTGACCAGGCTTTACTTGGTAAGACGGGATGTCAACGCGGCTTCCGTCTACAAGAATGTGACCGTGGTTAACCAATTGGCGAGCTTGACGGCGAGTACGTGCTAAACCTAGCTTGTACACAACGTTATCAAGACGAGAATCTAAAAGAACCATGAAGTTTTCACCGTGTTTACCAGCTAGTTTGCCAGCTTTGTCAAACAAAGTGCGGAATTGGCGTTCGTTTACACCGTACATGTGACGAAGCTTTTGCTTTTCTTGCAATTGCAAACCGTATTCTGATAATTTTTTACGTTGTCCTGGGCCGTGTGGACCTGGAGCGTAAGGGCGTTTTTCTAATTCTTTTCCTGTACCGCTAAGAGAGATTCCTAGACGGCGGGACAGTTTCCAAGATGGACCTGTATAGCGAGCCATAATGTGACTCCTCCTTTGGTTTTATTTTTGTGGAAAATAAAAACCGTCTGCTCTATTCGACCATGCACATTTTGTTTTCATGTATCCTCGCTCCAGCAGCAGAGAGTTACACGATACACCTTATGGATAAGGAACAAAATGAAAACATAGAAGCTGAACAAAAAGGCTGCAATATTTCACACAAAGGTCATTATATAATTTATTTGTTTTGAAGTCAACCATTCCTCCATTATTGCTTCACCGTTTATGATATAATAAACAAAAATTAGTGGTAAACTTTTAGGTGATAAAAACATGGTAGAACAAACTAAAGATCAATTATCCGCCTTTCATTATCATATGCTCGATTTTTTATTAACCAAATCGGAAAAAGTCACATTCACCGACTCTTTCATATGGCTGACTTCGGCTATTCAAACCTATTTTTCAACCTTTTGTGTTTCGCTTACACCGTCATCATCAGACTTTGTGACAAAACTGGCAGATGGTGAAGTCCGTTTTTCCGTTTCAAAAATAAACGCTTCATCTTATCTGATTGAGGACGGCTCCGGCAGGCGTTTCCATCTTGCATGCAGGCAGGATGAAGAGATTCCTGAAGGGCTTCCGGATGTAGTTGCTTCATTTTTAAACCAGTCGATGAAACAAGAAACACTCTATAACAAAACGATCTACCAAAAAAAAATATACAAAATGACAGAGCTGTTCCATTCACTGCTTGATCAGACAGATGTGCTGAAGCAGCTTTTAGAAAGCTTGACAAGCACATTTTCTCTTTTTGAGTTTTCTTTATTTATATCGCACGATCAAGACCAATGTTTAGGGGTTCCTGCAAAAGAGCTGTATATGGAAGGGGAAAAATCCGATTCCTTTGCGCTCAAAGTGTATTTGTCCGGAGACATTTTGCGGAAAAATGAATCTGTCGCCTATATTCCGATCAAAGGACAGCAGGGCACATACGGGGTGTTGAAGGCTGAGGGAACGGGTGACAGCTTTCTTACTGATGCCTGCCTTGATGAAATGTCGCTGTTAGCAAACGCGGCGGGAAAAGCGTTTGAAAATGCCCAGCTCTACGAACAATCCAAAGCAAGCATCGCAAATTTGGAATTGATCAATGAAACATCACGCCGCTTGAATCAGCGGCTGACACTGACTGATACAATGAATGATCTGGCTGTGAGAATGGCAGAATCGTTTCAGGCAGAAGAAGTGGGATTTTTTCATATCGACCATTTTGAAAATCTAGCATTGCTCCCAGGAAGCACAGCATTTTTTAAAGAACAGAAGCCATCAGACTTTTATAATGAGCTGAAAGAAAAGCTGTATGAAGGTGAAAAAGGGGTTTTCATCGGGAATGGCCAGTCTGTTTTTGGGCAGGCGGGGTACGGCTCGCTGATGGCTGCCCCGATGATTCAAAACGACCGTCTTTTAGGCTTTGCGGTTTTATTGAAACAAGAGCTGTACGCTTTTACATTTGAAATGTACAAGCTGTTTCAGGCACTGATTCATCACGCGACACTCGCTGTAACCAATTCAATGCTTCGCGACCGTTTGGAGCATCTCGTAAAAACAGATCAGCTGACTGAACTGTATTCACGGGCGTATTTAGACGAAAAAATTCAATACAGCATGAAAATCCACCAAAAGGGTGTTTTTATTCTTGTTGATATTGATAATTTCAAGAATGTAAATGATACGTACGGCCATCAGACTGGGGACGAGATTTTAATTCAAGTTGCTTCAGTGATTAAAAGCAACATTCGAAAGCATGATGTCGGTGCCCGCTGGGGAGGCGAGGAGCTGGCGGTTTATTTGCCAAATGTGCCGGTTGCGGTGGGGAAACGGATTACCGAGCGGCTGGTTTATGCGGTCAGAAAAAATACGAAACCCAAGGTAACCATTTCCTGCGGTATCTCCTGCTGGACGACAGAAACAAGAAAGTCGCTGAAAGAGCTTGTGCATGAGGCTGATGAAGCGCTCTATAGCGCGAAACGGAACGGGAAAAACCGCTTGATGATTCATGACTCAATAAAATGAAAAAAGCCCAAAACGATATCAGTTTTGGGCTTTAATATTACTGCTCTAATGCTTTTTCTAGCTTTTCGGCAAATTGAGTTAAGTATTTTTCATCAATTTCGTCGAAACGGTTTTTCACGGGGCTGTCGATATCCAAGACGCCGACAATTTTGCCGTCTACACGAATCGGAAGCACAATTTCTGATTGAGACGCTGCATCGCAGGCGATATGTCCCGGAAACGCGTTTACATCCTCCACACGCTCCACTTTTCCGTTTGTGTACGCTGTGCCGCAAACCCCTCTGCCGAAAGGAATCCGAACACATGCCGGCAGGCCTTGGAACGGACCTAATACAAGCTGTCCATCCTCTTCTTTGGCAAAATAGAAACCCGCCCAGTTGACTTCAGGGAGCGAATGATACAGCAATGCTGAGGCATTTGCATAGTTAGCTATTGGATCTGTTTCGTCTTCGGTCATGGCTTCGAGCTGTTTTAGCAGAAGCTGATAGTCTTTTTCTTTATCTCCAGATTGTTTTTCGACATGGAACATGGAAAACCCTCACTTATTCTATAATATAAAACAAAGTTCCGGCTTTTCTGCCGGCATTTGTCGATAAGTTCTTACAGGAACAGCAGCTTCCTGCTTGAATAATATCAAGAGGAAGGAGTGAGCCGTATGAAAGTAAGCACCAAAGACAAAATTATTGAATCTGCTGTCATGCTTTTTAACCAAAAAGGATTTTCTGGCACATCTGTCCGTGAAATCGCAAAGTCAGCTGATGTAAATGTTGCGCACATCTCCTACTATTTTAAAGGCAAAGGAGGCTTGATGGAACACTTAGTTTCAGAGTTTTACGAAGGCTACAGCAAAACGCTTGAAACAGCGGCAAGCAATATCTCTTCTCAAAGCACGCAGGAACAGCTTCTCCAATTGGTTTTCGATATTTTATCCTATCAGCATAACCATCGTCAATTAACTCGTTTTGTCTACCGGGAAGTCACAATTGACTCCACGTTAATCAGGGAAATTATGTCGACATATTTAATGAAGGAAAAGTATATCTTCCAGCTGATCATTGAGAAAGGAGAAAAACAGCGTGAACATTTAACACTGCCGCTGCCTCATTTTATTCTCCAATTAAAATCTCTCTTGATGATGCCCTATCTCCAGCCTCAATATATTTCAGAAGTGCTCTACATGCAGCCGCACGAGCCGTATTTTTATAAAATGTATTTTGAAGAGATCAAGATTTGGATCAAAAGCGTCTTCCGGACAGGAGACGTGGCGCTCACCAATTAGCATCGTTCCAAAAACGCCTCATACGCATATCCGACATCTCTCGCTTGATGGGCATCAGACCCAAACACAAGCGGGATCTTCTTTTGCTTCGCTTCATTCAGCATCCAATCCTCGATATAAATACCGCCAGCGTACATTTTTCTTAAGCCGGAAGTATTGAAGTCGAGCTCCATTCCGTTTTTTTCAATGGCATCCAGACACTCAGAAACGAGACCGCGAATATGCTCTGACATGCTGTACGGAAACAGCTTGATGAATTTTTGGACGAGTGTGATGTGACCGACTCTTTTTGGCTTATAGACGCCGAGAGATGCTACAATGGAAGAATAGATACTCCGGTAATATTGTTCATATACAGCTTCAATGCTCCCGCAGGCTGAAATCAGCTCTTTAAAGGTATGCTCGTCATAATCAAGGCACAGATAGGAAGAGCCTGTGCGCAAAAAATGAACGGATAAGATGCTGTCATCTAAATATGGCCCGTATGTATCCAGGAATAATGTAATTTCATCTTCAAATCCAGCAATATAATCGACTTCAAGCCCCGTCCGGATAGAAAGCTGTCCGCCGTATTCTTTTTTTAATCCGGAAATTTCATGAATATAGCGTTCCAAAGAAGCTTGCGCCATCGCGCTGTCCTTCAGCGGGGTGGGATCGGTGAAAGAGGGCGGCAATGGGGCGTGTTCGGTAAAAGTAATCGATTCGAACCCTTTTTTTAAGGCTTCTTCTGCATATTGTCTGAGTGTGTCATTGGAGCCGTGAGGGCAAAATGGTGTGTGAATATGTCCGTCTCGCTTTTGCATTGATGTCACCCCATGAAAAAATAGTCAAATCCTGCCGATTTTGCACAAAAAGTTTTTGATTTCTGGTCAAAAAATGTTTGTTACATGGTATCATAATAACAATGAAAACGACAGTTTTTCTCAATACATATCCTGAAATCTTTCTGAATAAATAAAACACCCTGACAGATTAAGGTAAACAGCAAGGGGGCTCATTATGGAGTTTGTCATTGGATTATTAATTGTACTGCTTGCGCTGTTTGCGGCAGGCTACTTTTTCAGGAAAAAAATCTACGCCGAAATCGACCGGCTGGAATCGTGGAAGATTGAAATTCTGAATCGGTCGATTGTGGAAGAAATGTCCAAAATTAAACATTTAAAAATGACGGGTCAGACAGAAGAGTTCTTTGAGAAGTGGCGTGAAGAATGGGATGAGATTGTCACAGCCCACATGCCGAAAGTTGAAGAGCTCCTTTATGATGCCGAGGAAAATGCAGACAAATACCGGTTTAAAAAGGCCAATCAAGTGCTCGTTCATATCGACGACTTGCTGACAGCGGCGGAATCAAGCATTGAAAAGATTCTTCGGGAAATCAGCGACCTTGTCACAAGTGAGGAAAAGAGCCGTGAAGAGATTGAACAGGTGAGGGAGCGCTATTCGAAATCTCGAAAAAACCTGCTGGCATACAGCCACCTTTACGGGGACCTTTATGACAGTCTTGAAAAGGATCTGGACGAAATTTGGAGCGGCATCAAACAATTTGAAGAAGAAACAGAAGGCGGAAACTATATTACTGCACGAAAAGTATTGCTTGAGCAGGACCGGAATCTTGACCGGCTTCAGTCATACATAGATGACGTGCCGAAGCTGTTAGCTGATTGTAAGCAGACGGTGCCAGGCCAGATTGCAAAGCTCAAGGACGGCTATGCCGAGATGAAAGAAAAAGGGTACAAGCTTGAACATATCCAGCTTGATAAGGAATTAGAAAATCTGTCAAATCAGTTAAAACGGGCGGAGCATGTCCTGATGACTGAGCTGGATATTGATGAAGCGTCCGCAATTCTGCAGCTTATTGACGAAAATATTCAATCTGTTTATCAGCAGCTGGAGGGCGAAGTTGAAGCCGGTCAATCTGTACTAAGCAAAATGCCTGAATTGATTATTGCTTATGACAAGCTTAAAGAAGAGAAAGAGCATACGAGGGCGGAAACTGAGCTGGTGAAGGAAAGCTACAGGCTGACAGCCGGCGAGCTCGGCAAACAGCAGGCTTTTGAAAAGCGCCTTGATGAAATTGGCAAGCTGCTGTCATCTGTTAAAGATAAGCTCGATGCAGAGCATGTCGCCTACTCACTTTTAGTAGATGAAGTTACTTCAATAGAGAAGCAGCTTGAAGAAGTGAAAAAAGAGCATGCCGAGTATCGTGAAAATCTGCAAGCGCTCAGAAAAGAAGAGCTTCAGGCGAGGGAGACGCTCAGCAATTTGAAAAAAACAATTTCTGAGACAGCAAGACTGCTGAAGACTAGCAACATTCCAGGCATTCCGGGCCATATTCAAGAGATGCTGGAGAACGCGCATCATCACATTCAAGAGACAGTCAATCAACTAAACGAACTTCCATTAAATATGGAAGAAGCCGGAGCCCATTTGAAGCAAGCAGAAGATATCGTCAACAGGGCAAGCCGGGAATCAGAAGAACTTGTCGAGCAGGTCATCCTCATTGAAAAAATCATTCAGTTCGGAAACCGGTTCAGAAGCCAGAATCATATTTTATCTGAACAGCTGAAAGAAGCGGAAAGACGTTTTTATGAATATGATTACAGTGAAGCGTATGAAATAGCAGCAGCCGCAGTTGAAAAAGCCGCACCGGGTGCTGTCCGAAAAATAGAATCGCAAAAGACAAAAGAGCATCAATACCAATAAAGAGTATATAAAAGGCCGGCGCATACATGCTCGGCCTTTTATATGTATTCAGAATATAAAAAAGCCTTATTGGATGTGGGTCCAATAAGGCTTTTTGGTTTTCGCTAGTTGATATTAGCTGGTTTTTTATTCGAACCGGAAACAAGAGAAATCAGATAACCGGCAACGCCTCCAATGATTGCAGGGAGGACCCAGCCAAATCCTAAGCTGTAAAGCGGCAGCGATTGACTGAGAACTTTATTTAAAGAGCCGAGAGGAATGCTTGCGGCATTCAGGCCATCGATAATGCTAAAAATACCAGTTGCGATCAAACAAAGAATATATACTTCACGTCTGCCTTTAAATGATTTTTCAATAAATGAAAGCAGAATGATAACAATTGCTAACGGATAAATAGCTGATAAAATAGGAACTGAGAACAAAATGATATTTGACAGCCCAAAGTTAGAAATAATAAAGCTGAACACAGTGACAATCGTTACAACGGCTTTATAAGATAAAGAAGGAATCAGCTTTGAGAAATAATTTCCGCATGAAGAGACAAGGCCAATGCTTGTAGTCAAGCACGCGAATAGGATAGCGACGCCTAAAATGATATTTCCTAATGATCCGAACAGGTGCTGTGAAGATTCAGATAAAATTTTGCTTCCTGAACCGAGGAGTCCTACAGAATCTGTGCTTGTTGCTCCTAAATAGGCGAGTGAAACGTAAACCAGACCGAGTCCCGCTGCTGCAACAAGTCCCGCTTTAATACATACAGAAGCAACTGATTTACGGCTGGTGATGCCTCTGTCCTTAACAGCATTGACAACGACAATTCCGAACACAATAGAAGCAAGTGCATCCATTGTTTTATAGCCTTCTAAAAATCCTTTAAACAATGATCCGGAAGCATACGCTTCAAGCGGTGACCGAATGTCCCCCATCGGCGTTACGATGCTTTTGATGACTAATATAGCAATAACAGCAAGCAAAATAGGTGTTAAAACTTTTCCAATACGGTCAACAAGCTTTGTAGGATTTAAAGCCAGATAGTACGTAATAGCGAAAAAAATAAATGTGAAAACAAGCAGCGCGACCCAAGAAGGTATCCCGCTTACAAACGGTACAGCGGCAATCTCATAAGAGACTGTGCCTGTCCGCGGAATCGCGAACAGCGGTCCGATTGTTAAATAAAGAACGACAGTAAAAATTGTTCCGAAGACCGGATGTGCTTTATCAGCAAGGCCTTTGGCATCCGTCCCTGTTAAAGCGACAGCTACAACACCTAAAAGCGGCAGGCCGACACCCGTCACGAGAAAGCCAGCCATCGCTTTCCAAACATTTTCCCCGGCTGCTTGTCCAAGTTCCGGCGGAAATATCATATTTCCTGCACCAAAGAACAGTGCAAAGAGCATAAGCCCAATCGCGATCGTTTCCTTGGCTGATAGTGATGATTTCATAATGTATAAGTCCTCCTAATTTTACTATGGTAGAATATTCTGTCAATTAATTGTCAGATAATATGACGAAAGTAACAAATCTAATTATAGGTGAATGCATGAAGAAGTCAATAGTAATTTTATTTACTTTTTCAGCAGTAATTTGTTATGGTAACATATAAAATTAGTTTTGTATCGCTTTCATATTAAAGGAGTAAAATGATGTTATATTTAGACAATAGTTCAACAACGAAGCCTTATGATGAAGTCTTGAACGTGTATGAACAGACAAGCAGCCGATATTTTGGCAATCCTTCATCTTTGCACCGATATGGAGCCGAAACGGAACAGCTGCTTCAGGCAGCCAAAAATCAAATCAAAAGGTCCTTAGGCCTAAAAAAATATGATATTGTATTTACGTCAGGCGCCACAGAAGCCAATAATGCAGCTTTAAAAGGAGCCGCTTTGTCAAAAATAAAAACAGGCAAACATATCATTACCACTTCTATTGAACATCCATCCGTTACGGAATCGTTAGAACAGTTGAAAGAGTTGTTCGGGTTTGATGTTACTTATCTTTCAGTGAATGAAGACGGATTTGTTTCTATTGAAGAACTAAAAAAAGCCATCCGTCCCGATACCGTCCTAGTCAGCATGATGCATGTGAACAATGAAGTCGGTTCCGTGCAGCCGATTGAAGAGGCAGGAGAAGTGCTGAAAGAGCACTCGAACATTTTGTTTCACGTTGATTATGTGCAGGGCATCTATAAAGTGCCCTTGGCAATTGAAAAGGCCGGTATTGATCTATGTTCAATATCAGGGCATAAATTTCACGGTCTAAAGGGGACAGGCGCACTTATTGTAAAAGAAGGAACACGCCTTATTCCGCTCATAACGGGAGGTTCTCAGCAAAAAGGCATACGGGCCGGAACGGAACATACTGCGGGTGCGGTTTCGCTTGCCAAGGCCATTAATCTTGCCGCTGCTGATTTTGCTGCACGGATTGATACGATGACTGCCGCAAAGGAATTGTTTATGAAAAGGCTGAGTGAAATTGAGGGCGTCGTTATCAACACGCCTCAAATGAATAGCGCACCGCACATTATTAATTTCTCTGTTCCGGGGATGAAAGCAGAAGTGCTTTTACACATGCTTGAAGAACAAGATATATTCGTCTCCACAACGTCTGCTTGCTCAGCAAAAGAACATAAGCCCAGTAAAGTTCTTTTAGAGATGGGCAAAGGAGAGCAGATTGCCGGAAGCAGCATCAGAATCAGTTTAAATTACAGCCAGACAAGCGATGTGGCAGAACCGTTTATAAACGCGCTTCGTCCTGGCATCAAAAAATTAAGGGAAATGATGAGGTAGAACATGAATTACGATCATATATTAATTCGTTTTGGGGAAATTTCGACCAAAGGCAAAAACAGAAAAAGCTTTATTGAGCGCTTAAAACAAAACGTGAGACTCGTTTTGAAAGACTATCCGAATTTGAAATACTTTTCCAATAGGGATCGCATGACGATTACATTAAATGGTGAGGACCCTGAGGCTCTTTTTCCTCATTTAAAGCAGGTGTTTGGGATTCAAAGCTTCAGCCTGGCGATTAAGTGTGACAGCCGCCTTGATGATATTAAGGCAACTGCTTTGCAGGCTATCAAGGATCAGTATAAACCAGGTGATACGTTTAAAGTTGCGACAAAGAGAGCGTATAAGCAATTTGAATTAGATACAAACCAGATGAACGCTGAAATCGGCGGTCATATTTTGCGAAATACAGAAGGCTTGACGGTCGATGTCCGCAACCCAGACATCCCGCTCAGAATCGAAATCAGGGAAGAAGCAACATTTTTGACAATTCGTGATGAAAAAGGTGCAGGCGGGCTGCCGGTTGGTTCAGCAGGAAAAGCGATGCTCATGCTTTCAGGCGGTTTTGACAGTCCTGTAGCCGGTTTTTATGCGATGAAACGGGGGCTGTCGGTAGAAGCTGTTCATTTCTTCAGCCCGCCATACACGAGTGAGCGCGCAAAGCAAAAGGTAATGGATCTGGCAAAATGCCTGTCCCGTTTTGGGGGAAGCATGACGCTTCATATCGTTCCATTTACAAAAACGCAAGAGCTCATCCAAAAACAAATTCCTGAAAATTACACGATGACGGCAACCCGCCGCCTTATGCTCCAGATCGCCGACAGAATCAGAGAAAAGAGAAACGGGCTTGCCATCATTACGGGAGAAAGCCTCGGTCAGGTAGCGAGCCAAACGCTTGAAAGCATGTATGCGATTAATGCGGTGACGTCAACACCGATTTTGCGCCCGTTAATCGCCATGGATAAAACAGAAATCATCGAAAAATCACGGGAAATTGGCACTTATGAGACAAGCATTCAGCCGTTTGAAGATTGCTGCACGATCTTTACGCCGCCAAGCCCGAAAACACGCCCTAAAAAAGAGAAAATTGAACACTTTGAAAGCTTTGTTGATTTCGAGCCGTATATTCAAGAAGCGGTTGATAACATTGAGACAATGACCCTGTATAGCGAACAAGAGGCTAACGATAAATTCGCTGAACTCTTTTAAAGCCATTTCTAGCTCCTGTATACAATTACCAAAGTTTTTGTGAATGAAGCCATGTGTTTTAACACATTCTATACTCACAAGGAGGTGAGACACATGGCTAACAATAACTCAGGTAACAGCAACAACCTTTTAGTACCAGGAGCTGCTCAAGCGATCGACCAAATGAAATTAGAAATCGCTTCTGAATTCGGTGTAAACCTTGGAGCAGACACAACTTCTCGCGCTAACGGTTCAGTTGGAGGAGAGATCACAAAACGTCTTGTATCTTTTGCTCAACAAAACATGGGCGGAGGACAATTCTAATTTACAATTTCACATAATGGCTTTGGAGTGGGGGAATCCCCACTCCTTTTCATTTTTTACATATAAAAAAGGACCAGCGGCCTATAAAATCTATGTTTACAGAGGTTGTTTTTAGGCATATCCTTACGGAAAGAGCCTGTATTTATGTATAATGGGTGGAGAAAGTGAGGAGTTGTTCGTGTTAAAACGTGAAGATTTAATTGCCCCTATGCAATATAATTTAGTGAATGAAATGGAAAAGTTCAGTGCCGCTGGACAAAAAACCGCTCTTCTATGGGAGGACGAGTCGGGCAAGCAAGAATCATGGTCTTATGAAAAGCTGATGGAAGAAACAAATAAAATCGGAGCGGTCTTAGCTGATCTTGGATTTAAAAAGGGAGACAAGATGATTGTAATGGTTCCGCGGGTGCTAGAAGCCTATGCAGTTTATTTGGCTATCCTGAAATCTGGAATGGTTGTCATTCCGTGCTCTGAAATGCTTCGTGCGAAGGATCTTGAATACCGAATTGAACATGCAGAGGTAAAAGGCGCCATCGTCTATTCCGAATTTATCGGCGCTTTCCGTGATGTCAGTACGGCTGACAAACTGATTACACTGTCTATTGGTGAGAATGATGCCGGCTGGAAAAATCTCTTATCAATTGAAGCGGACGGAAGCCAATTTAAAACAGCTGACACAACAAGAGATGATATGGCTTTCTTATCTTATACTTCCGGGACAACAGGTCAGCCGAAAGGTGTTGTACATACACACGGATGGGCATTTGCTCATTTAAAAACTTCTGCCGGCGCTTGGCTTGATATTTCTGAAAAGGATGTCGTCTGGGCGACTGCTGCCCCTGGCTGGCAAAAGTGGGTGTGGAGTCCATTTTTAGCGGTGCTAGGCAGCGGAGCAACGGGTTTTGTGTACCACGGCAGATTCAAAGCAGAAAAATATTTAGAGCTTTTAAACCGCTACAAAATCAATGTTTTCTGCTGTACGCCGACAGAATACCGCTTAATGGCGAAGGTCGAAGGCTTGGACCGCTTTGATCTTTCTGCCCTTCACAGCGCTGTTTCAGCAGGCGAGCCGCTCAACCGTGAAGTCATTGATGTTTTCCAAAAGCATTTCGGCATTAAGGTACGGGACGGATACGGCCAAACAGAAAGCACGCTTTTAGTCGGTGTTTTGAAAGATACGGCTATTAAACCGGGAAGCATGGGAAAACCAACACCGGGAAATCAGGTGGAAATCATTAATGAAGACGGTGAAGTCTGCAAACCTGGTGAGGTTGGCGATATCGCTGTTCACCTCAGCACGCCTGCGCTCTTTAAGGAATATTTTAAAGATCCGGAAAGAATGAAAACACAAATTCGCGGCGATTATTTCCTAACTGGAGACAGAGCGAGAAAAGATGAGGAAGGTTACTTCTGGTTTGAAAGCCGAAATGACGATATCATTATCAGCTCCGGCTACACGATCGGGCCATTCGAGGTGGAAGACGCGCTTGTTAAGCACCCTGAAGTAAAAGAGTGTGCTGTTGTCGCAAGCCCTGATGAAATCAGAGGCTCCATCGTTAAGGCATACGTTGTCCTGCAAAATCATGAAAAACGAAGTGATGAGCTTGTCAAAATACTGCAGAATCATGTGAAGACGATTACCGCTCCATACAAATACCCAAGAGAAATTGAATTTGTGGAAAGCCTGCCGAAAACGGCTTCTGCAAAAATCAGACGAGTGGAATTAAGAAAACGTGAAGAACAGCTCAAAGCCAATAAAAAGGCGTAAAGAAAGAGAGTGAACGTGAATGAAGGCGATATGGCACGACGGTTTCATTTATACGATGCTCGAAGAAGGCGATCGGACAGAGGCAGTTTATGTTGAGGATGGTGTCATAAAAGGCACCGGCAGCTATGAACATCTGAAGGAAAAGTACGGCTCCCCGGAAACAGAAGAAATCAGCCTGAATGGAGCAGTGATGTTCCCCGGTTTTGTTGACAGCCATCTACATTTGATCGGCCACGGCGAAAAACAGCTTCAGCTTGATCTGTCCGCACTGACGTCTAAAGAAGCGATTGTACAGGCTGCAAAGGAAAGAGAGCGGCAGCTTCCTGAAGACGAGTGGCTCATTGGAGAGGGCTGGAATGAAAATCAGTTTGAGACACCGGACTATTTAAATAAGCATGATCTAGACCGCCTGTTTCCAGACAGGCCCGTCTTGCTCAAGCGAGTATGCAGGCATGCAATAGCCGTTAATTCTGCGGCTCTTCTAGCGGCGGGAATTTCAAGAAACACTCCTGATCCTGACGGCGGCGTCATCGTAAAAGATGCAAATGGAGAGCCGACGGGCCTCCTTTTTGATAAGGCGCAGGATTTGATTCTAAAGGCTGTCCCGCCGGTCTCCCAGCACTATGTTGATGAGGCATTAACGGCTGCAATAGAGGACTGCTGGACAAAAGGCCTGACAGGCGGACATTCGGAAGACTTGTCCTATTATGGTGATGTTTCGGTGCCGATGAAAGCTTATGAGAAAGCTGCCGCTAGCGGAAAGTATCCGTTCCGCTGCCATCTGCTCGTTCATCATGAGGCTGTCGATCGATGGGAGCAGCTGGAGAAGCCGCTCGGCCCGTATGTAGAGTTCGGAGCGATGAAAATCTTTGCGGATGGGGCGCTTGGCGGGAGAACGGCTTTATTGAAAGAACCATATCAGGATGATCCATCAACTCATGGCGTTCAGGTTCATGATGACGAAACCCTTGGCCGCCTCATTCGAAAAGCAAGAGAAAAAGGGATGGAGGTTGCTGTTCATGCAATCGGCGATCTTGCTTTTGAAAAAGTGCTCAACGCAATAGAAAAGCATCCGCCCCAAAACGGCCGGCATGATCGACTTATCCATGCCCAAGTGCTTGATAAGGAATTAATCGAGAGAGCAGCAAACATGCCAATCGCGCTTGATCTTCAGCCGCATTTCGTTGCAAGCGATTTTCCGTGGGTCATTGACCGTCTCGGAAAAGACCGGATGAAGACATCATTTGCTTGGAAAACCTTGATGTCTAAAGGCATTTTATGCGCGGGCGGTTCAGACGCTCCGATTGAGCCTGTTGACCCGCTTCTTGGGATCCAGTCGGCAGTGCTTCGCAAGAGCAGTCATGAGCATAATGGGCCAAGCTATAATGAAAGTGAATGTTTATCTGTATATCAAGCGATAAAGCTTTATACAGAAGGAAGCGCCGGAATCATTTATAAAGAGAAGTCACGCGGAAAAATTGCGGAAGGCTATGACGCGGATTTTACCGTTCTCAGTGGTGATCCGTTTGCCATTGACCCCGCACAGCTTCATCTTTTAGATATTAAAAAAACCGTGATTAACGGCCAGATTGTATATGAGAAATCATAAAAGGACAGGCAGCAGCCTGTCCTTTTATTTTCTATAAAAAAGTACGCTTCACTTTTTCCCAAAATGAATTGTCCTTTAGTTTGACTGTTTTTATTTTTTTATTAGACAGTTTGATTTCGATCGTTTTCACATTTCTCGTGCTGAGTGCTTCATTGTCCAAGCCGATGATTGGGTGTTCGTTGCCGTCTTGCACCACACGAAGGGTCAGCTTTCGGTCAGAGCTGAGGACAAATGGCGAGCCGAGTGTCCGGTAGGTGTTATTGTTAAGGGATGCAAGCTCTGATACCTGCATGCATGGAAGCAGCGGATCAACAACCGCTCCTGCAACAGACTTGTTATAGGCGGTGCTGCCTGTAGGCGTTGAGATAATCATCCCGTCACCTCTAAACGTTTCAAAGTGCAGATCGTCAATCAGCACGTCCATCACAAAGGTTTTAATGATGCTTGAACGGATGGATACCTCGTTTAAGCAGTGAAAAGGACTGGCATGATCCACTGTCACTTCAATCAGCGGATATTTTCTGACTTCAATTTGTTCAAACGTCATGGCATCGACCATTTTTTCTCGCTCATCACTATAAAAGTCGCAATATAAATGAGCTTTCCCCTTTTTGGTAATGCCGACGTACAAGCAGTCGTCGCGAAAATTCGTTTTTCTGACTGCCTGCAAAAATGTGCCGTCCCCGCCAATGCTGGCAATAATATTGGCATCTGAGTGCTGGTTCACAACGGTAAATCCATGCTCTTCAGCCAATTGTGTTAACGAGCGGGCTTGTTCGTTTGTTTCCTGGTCCTGTTTGTGAAAAAAATAAACATTACGGCGTTGTTCGGTCATATCCCATTTCCCCTTTGCTGTCATATTTAAGTTTTTCTCCCATCCAGTATTTGTGATAAAATACCTTTGGCCATAAGTGTACCACGTTTGCCGGCAGCCCGTTAAGCCGGAGCTTTCTCATGAAGTGAAACATTTTTCATATTGAATCGTATAATGAGAGAGTTTGGGAAAAAGGAGGAGAAAAAATGAATGCAAAAAGATGGATCGCATTAGTGATAGCTCTGGGGATTTTCGGCGTGTCTATTATCGTCAGCATCTCTATGAGTTTCTTTGAAAGCGTCAAAGGCGCTCAAACGGATCTTACATCATTGACGGATGAATCGCAGGAAAAGACGCTGGAAAACGGCAGTCTCTCAAGTAAAATTGCCGTATTAGAGGTCAGCGGCACCATCCAGGATAATGGGGACTCAAGCAGTCTGCTTGGTGCAGACGGATATAACCACAGAACGTTCTTAAAAAACCTTGAGCGCGCAAAAGATGACAAGACGGTCAAAGGCATTGTTCTGAAGGTGAATTCTCCGGGCGGCGGAGTATATGAAAGTGCTGAAATACATAAGAAGCTGGAAGAAATCAAGAAAGAAACAAAAAAACCGATTTATGTGTCGATGGGATCGATGGCGGCATCCGGCGGCTATTACATCTCAACGGCGGCTGATAAGATTTTTGCGACACCGGAAACCCTGACCGGGTCACTCGGCGTCATTATGGAAAGCGTCAATTATTCAAAGCTTGCCGATAAGCTCGGTATTTCTTTTGAAACAATTAAGAGCGGGGCTCACAAGGACATTATGTCTCCTTCCCGTGAGATGACGAAAGAAGAAAAAAACATCATGCAATCAATGGTTGATAATTCGTATGAGGGCTTTGTTGATGTTATTTCAAAAGGCCGCGGCATGTCGAAAGCAGAGGTAAAGAAAATTGCGGACGGCCGCGTGTATGACGGGCGTCAGGCGAAAAAACTGAATCTCGTTGATGAGCTTGGTTTTTATGATGACACTATTTCGGCGATGAAAAAGGATCACAAGGATTTGAAAAACGCTTCTGTCATTTCTTATGAGGAAAGCTTCGGATTAGGCTCATTGTTTTCCATGGGCGCAAACAAAATGTTTAAAAGTGAAATTGATTTTTTAAATATGAGAGAAATGCTTTCGCAATCCGGTTCGCCGAGAATGATGTATCTCTATGCGAAGTAGGAGGGAACAATAATGGACGCGACATATGAAGAGTTAGAGCGCAATGACATCAAAGGCCCGCAAGAAGCGGAGCAGCTGACACATGCCTATGCCGGCTTTTGGGTTCGTTTCTGGGCTTTCCTGCTTGATTGGCTCGTGGTATGGGGATTAAACCATTTACTCGTTTCTCCCCTCTTTACCGTAATGGATCTGCCGAAATCATCCGGCATGTTTACCTTCTCGGCCTACAGTGTGACAACGCTTATTGTTTATCTTGCCTATTTCGCAATAATGACAAAATACTTCCGGCAGACGCTGGGTAAAATGGTGTTCGGCCTCAAAGTGGTTTCTGTGAAGCAAGATTGCAAGCTGACATGGAGTACAGTGATTTTTCGTGAAGTGGTTGGACGGTATATTGATAAGATTTGGATTTTATATATCGTTGTTGCTTTTTCACCTACAAAACAAGGGATTCATGATTACATCGCGGATACCACCGTGGTGCATGAAAAATTATACCGCAAATAACTGATAACCCGGACCTCTGTCCGGGTTTATTTTTTTAGGATTTGGCGATAATGCTCCTAGAGGAAGTGAAGAATATGGTGTATGCACTGACAGCCATTCTTATTCTCATAGGGGTCGTACTGCTTCTCAGAATGAAAATCCATGTTGCGCTGGAGTATCTTCATGCCGATGATAATGACAAATTGACATTGAAGATTACGGCGCTGTTTGGCCTGATAAGGATCAAAAAAACAATCCCGACGATTAAGCTGAACAAAGAAGACGGAACAGTGGATATCAAACAAAAAACTGAATCTAAAATGAAAAAAAGCAGCGGAAAGAAGAAAATCACACAAAACGATGTGCAGCAAAGCATTAGTAAGATTGAAATGCTTTTGCATCAGGTCACCAGATTACGGAAAATAAGTGCCTCTTTTCTCGCGCATTTACATATCACAAAGCTGGAATGGATTACAGTTATCGGAATTCAGGACGCGGCAGTGACAGGTGTGATAACAGGTGCTGTATGGGGTGTGAAAGGCGGTATCACAGCGATGCTCTACGACCATCTGGACTTTGTAAATAAACCTGTTTATGAGGTGATCCCTTCGTTTCAAGTCCCGGTTTCCAAGACCCATTTTCAGTGTATATTCTTTTTTCGCTTTGGACATGCTATGCTTGCAGCTTTCAAATTCGTCAAATACGGACGGGAGCTATCCGTATTAAAGAAGAATCCGTCGGCTCGAATGACTTCAAAGAATGATTCATCAGTTTAAGGAGGAAGCGTATATGGCAGACCATCCCATCCAAGGTTTAATGAAAACCGCAATGGAAAACTTGAAGGAAATGATTGATGTTAACACCATCATCGGAGATCCAGTAGAAACGCCTGATGGAAGTGTGATTTTAACTGTTTCTAAAGTCGGATTCGGGTTCGCCGCAGGCGGAAGCGAGTTTGGCGGAAAGCCAGCAGAAAAGAAATCGGAAGACGATGAGACAAGAGAACAGAAACTTCCTTTCGGAGGCGGAAGCGGGGGCGGTGTGTCCATTACGCCGATCGCGTTTTTAATTGTCGGATCGACAGGGATCAGAATGCTTCATTTAGATGAAAATACTCATTTAATAGAGAAAATTTTAGACGCAGCCCCTCAAACACTTGAACGCATTCAGCAAATGTTCAAGAAAAATAACAAGAACCAAGGCCAGGGCCAAAATCAAAACCAAATGAACAATATGAATTATTAAAAAAGGTTAACTGCGCCGGCCGCAGTTAACTTTTTTTTGGCATAAACTTTGCAGTTTGCAGGAAACTTTACTATGATAGAGACATACATACAAAAGGGAGGAATTATAATGGCTGAAATTACATTCAAAGGCGGTCCGGTTACACTTGTCGGACAAGAAGTGAAGGTAGGAGATCAAGCTCCTGATTTCACAGTGCTGACTAACAGCCTTGAAGAAAAATCGTTAGCTGACATGAAAGGAAAGGTAACGATTATTTCTGTTATCCCTTCAATTGATACAGGTGTTTGTGATGCACAAACACGCCGTTTTAACGAAGAAGCTGCAAAGCTTGGAGATGTCAACGTCTACACAATCAGTGCAGACCTTCCATTTGCACAAGCGCGCTGGTGCGGTGCTAACGGAATCGACAAAGTGGAAACACTGTCTGACCACAGAGATATGTCATTTGGCGAAGCGTTCGGTGTGTATATTAAAGAACTTCGTCTGCTTGCGCGTTCCGTATTTGTCCTTGATGAGAACGGAAAAGTCGTTTACGCTGAATATGTAAGCGAAGCAACAAACCACCCGAACTATGAAAAGCCAATTGAGGCTGCTAAGGCATTAGTGAAGTAAGCAGGGAAAAAAGCTCCAGGCTGCCGCCGGAGCTTTTTTCATGGCAAGGAGGAACACATATGCAAAAAGACCATGTAGGTGCGGTGTATGAGCTGTTAGACGAAGCCGCGATTATGATAAAGAATGAATTGCAGATTTCATATATAGAGGCCCTGGCCGAAGCAGGAGAAATGTATTTTCTTGAAAAAACAGATCAGCTGAAACTGCCTGCTGATCAGAAAACCAAACAGCTTCAGGCTCTGCTTGAAAAAGCGGAATTCGGCACATATGAGCATGAGTGGGTGCGCAAAGCTTTTCAGCTTGCCGTCCTTAAAGGAATGAAGGATATCTCTCATCCGAACAGACAAATGACGCCGGATACGATCGGGCTTTTCATCAGCTATTTGGTGAATAAGTTTATGGCGGATAAAAAGGAACTGACCGTTCTTGATCCAGCCTTGGGAACCGGAAACCTTCTGTTTACCGTGCTGAACCAGCTGTCTGAAAAAACGGCAACCAGCTTTGGCATTGAAATTGATGATGTGCTTTTGAAGATCGCGTATGCCCAAGCGAACCTTCTGAAAAAAGAGCTTGAGCTTTTCCATCAGGACAGCCTTGAGCCGTTGTTTATCGATCCAGTGGACACGGTCATTTGTGATTTGCCAGTCGGCTATTATCCAAATGACGAAGGAGCAGAAGCGTTTGAGCTCAAAGCTGACGAAGGCCATTCCTTCGCGCATCATCTGTTTATTGAACAGAGCGTCAAGCATACCAAACCTGGCGGCTACTTATTTTTTATGATTCCGAATCATTTGTTTGAGAGCTCCCAAAGCGGCAAGCTGAAACAGTTTTTAAAAGATAAGGTTCATATCAACGCGCTGTTGCAGCTGCCAAAATCTATTTTTAAAGACGAAGCTCATGCCAAAAGCATCCTTGTGCTTCAGAAACAAGGAGAGAAGACGAATGCGCCTGGGCAAATTCTCCTTGCGAATCTTCCGTCTTTCTCCAATCAAAAGGCGATGCTTGATATGATGGCTCAATTTGATGAATGGTTTAAAAAAGAAAAGTAAGTGTTTTAAAAGCAGCTTAGGCAGCCGTATGTGGTCGATGCCTAAGCTGCTTTTATTTATGCTTTTGAAGACGGACTTGACGAATTGAATCCAGCTTTGAAACACAAAATACAGAGGAAAAAACCGCAAATTGTAAGCGTTCATCAATACAAAACCTATAGGGAATGTGTCTGAAAATAACGACTTCTTTTTGAAAGCGTTATCAATACGCAAGTTGACTTGAAAAGCCGACATGACAATGTTTAAATGGAAAAGTCAGATATTTTTCGGAGAAGATGTTGATATTTTCCGGGAAAAAAGTACGAAAAACGAAGTTGTTGATACAGAGTATAAAGGAGCGTCAATCATGTCCAAAATTATTGCAATTAACGCAGGAAGCTCGTCTTTGAAATTTCAGCTTTTCGAAATGCCTTCAGAAACCGTTTTAACGAAGGGTTTAGTTGAACGAATCGGTATCGCCGACAGCGTATTCACAATTTCTGTGAACGGCGAAAAAAATACAGAAGTAACTGATATTCCGGATCATGCGGTAGCTGTTAAAATGCTGCTGAATAAGTTAACGGAATTTGGCATTATTAAAGACTTGAATGAAATTGACGGAATTGGCCACCGTGTCGTTCACGGCGGAGAAAAATTCAGCGATTCTGTTTTATTAACGGATGAAACCATTAAGGAAATCGAAGATATTTCTGAATTGGCACCGCTTCACAACCCGGCAAATATCGTTGGAATTAAAGCGTTCAAAGAAGTGCTTCCAAATGTTCCTGCGGTAGCTGTTTTTGATACGGCATTCCACCAAACAATGCCTGAGCAGTCTTACCTTTACAGCCTGCCGTATGAATACTATGAAAAATTCGGCATCCGTAAATACGGCTTCCACGGCACTTCACATAAATATGTAACTGAGCGTGCGGCAGAGCTTCTTGGCCGTCCGTTAAAAGACCTGCGCCTGATTTCCTGCCACCTTGGAAACGGAGCAAGTATTGCTGCTGTTGAAGGCGGAAAATCAATTGATACTTCAATGGGCTTTACGCCGCTTGCCGGTGTTGCAATGGGTACGCGCTCTGGAAACATCGACCCTGCCCTGATCCCATACATCATGGAGAAAACAGGCCAAACGGCTGACGAAGTACTGAATACATTAAACAAAAAAAGCGGACTGCTCGGCATTTCCGGCTTCTCTAGCGATCTTCGTGACATCGTTGAAGCAACGAAAGAAGGAAATGAGCGCGCGGAAACGGCTCTTGAAGTATTCGCAAGCAGAATCCACAAATACATCGGTTCTTATGCTGCTAGAATGAGCGGTGTAGATGCGATCATCTTTACTGCCGGTATCGGTGAAAACAGTGTGGAAGTCAGAGAACGCGTGCTTCGCGGTTTAGAATTCATGGGCGTATACTGGGATCCTGCGCTTAATAACGTGCGCGGCGAGGAAGCTTTCATCAGCTATCCGCATTCTCCAGTAAAAGTCATGATCATTCCGACTGATGAAGAAGTCATGATTGCGCGCGACGTTGTTCGTTTAGCAAAATAAATCGCATGAAAGCACATTCTCTTGAATGTGCTTTTTTGTTGATGCATGATAGTGACAGACAGAAAACATAAAAGAGGTGGGCCAATGAGCGTTCAAGAGCATAAACAAGAAGCTCCCGATATCGTTCGGTGTAAAGTGATTACTGTCAGTGACACGAGGACAGAGGAAACCGATAAAAGCGGCAAGCTGATGATCTCATTTTTAGAAGAAGCCGGTCATCATATTGCTGCATATGAAATCGTAAAAGACGAAAAGGATGCTTTGCAGCGGTCAGTGCTTGCGGGCTGCATGGATGAACAGACAGACGCGGTACTCTTAAACGGAGGGACAGGCATAGCAGATCGGGATGTCACAATTGAAGCCCTAACGCCGCTGTTTTCGAAAGAGCTGCCCGGTTTTGGAGAAATATTCAGGATGCTGAGTTATACAGAGGATATCGGCTCTGCCGCAATCATGTCGAGAGCAACAGCCGGTGTCATTCAGCATACCGCTGTTTTCTCAACGCCAGGCTCAAGTGGTGCGGTTAAGCTGGCAATGAATAAGCTGATTATTCCCGAACTTGCACATGTGGTCAGAGAAATCAGAAAAGACAAGTAAATGAATAAATACTACGAAACTTCACCTGAAATTTAGGTGAAGTTTTTTTGATAAAAGGCTTGAAAAAACGAAACGTACTTGTTAAAGTGTATACATACAAAATGCATTTTTATTAAAAATAATTTATTTTTATACAAAATAGAAACACAGTTGAGAGGGGATTTTTATCATGTCAGAACAGAAAAAAGTCGTATTAGCATACTCAGGGGGCCTTGATACTTCCGTCGCAATAAAATGGCTTCAGGAGCAAGGATACAATGTCATCGCCTGCTGTCTGGATGTCGGTGAAGGCAAAGATTTGGCCTTTGTTCAGCAGAAAGCGCTTGAAGTCGGCGCGACAAACTCCTACGTGATCGATGCAAAAGAGGAATTTGCACAGGACTACGCGCTTATCTCTTTGCAGGCCCACACGATGTATGAAGGAAAATACCCGCTCGTGTCGGCATTATCTCGGCCGCTGATTGCGAAAAAGCTGGTTGAAATTGCGGAAAAAGAAGATGCACAGGCGATTGCTCACGGATGCACGGGGAAAGGAAATGACCAGGTTCGTTTCGAAGTCTCCATTAAATCATTAAACCCTGACCTTGAAGTCATCGCGCCGGTTCGCGAATGGCAGTGGTCACGTGAAGAAGAAATTGAATATGCGGCAAGCCGCGGCATTCCGATTCCGATCAATCTTGACAGCCCGTATTCTATCGACCAAAACCTCTGGGGACGCGCGAATGAGTGCGGCATTTTAGAAGATCCATGGGCGGCGCCGCCAGAAGGTGCATACGATTTAACAGCTCCGCTGGAAAAAACGCCGGACACGCCGGAAGTGATTGAAATTGCATTTGAGCAAGGTGTGCCTGTCTCCATTGACGGCGTATCTTACACGCTTTCTGAACTGATTTTGAAACTGAATGAAATGGCAGGCGCACACGGTGTCGGACGTATCGACCACGTGGAAAACCGCCTTGTCGGCATTAAATCCCGGGAAGTATATGAATGCCCTGGTGCGATCACACTGATCAAAGCGCATAAAGAATTAGAAGATTTGACCCTGGTGAAAGAGGTTGCACACTTTAAACCGATCATCGAGCAAAAAATGTCAGAAATCATTTACAACGGCTTATGGTTTTCACCGTTAAAAGACGCGCTGCACGCTTTCCTAAAAGAAACGCAAAAGCATGTCACAGGCATCGTCCGCGTGAAGCTGTTTAAAGGCCATGCAATCGTAGAAGGGCGTAAATCAGAATATTCTCTATATGATGAAAAACTTGCAACATATACAAAAGACGATGCGTTTGATCACCATGCGGCAATTGGCTTTATTGAGCTTTGGGGCCTTCCGACAAAAGTGAACAGCATCGTGAAAAAGAAGGAGCAGATTAAAGCATGAAGAAGCTTTGGGGAGGCCGGTTTCAAAAAACACCGGAAAAATGGGTCGACGAGTTCGGCGCATCCATATCATTTGACCAAAATTTAGTCACTGAAGACATAACAGGGTCTCTCGCACATGCTGCCATGCTGAAAAAATGCGGTATCCTGACAGCGGAAGAAGAGCTGAAAATCCGCGAAGGACTGAATACCCTTTTGCAAAAAGCAGAGGAGGGAGCATTGGAATTCTCAGTCGATTATGAAGATATTCATTTGAACATAGAGAAAATGCTGATTGACGAAATCGGCCCGCTCGGCGGCAAGCTGCATACCGGCAGAAGCCGGAATGACCAGGTGGCGACTGACATGCATTTATACTTGAAGAATCATGTCGGCCACATCATCGAGCTGATTGAGGCATTCCAAAGTGCGCTGATTGAAAAGGCAGAAGCGAACGTTGAAACGATTCTGCCGGGCTACACACATCTGCAGCGCGCCCAGCCGATTTCATTCGCTCACCATCTGCTTGCGTATTTCTGGATGCTAGAGCGCGACAAGGAGCGTTTTCAGGATTCAATGAAACGGATTAACAAATCTCCGCTCGGCTGCGGGGCGCTCGCGGGAACAACCTTCCCAATCGACCGTGATTATTCAGCGGAACTGCTCGGCTTTGATTCTATTTATGAAAACAGCTTGGATGGCGTCAGCGACAGAGACTTCATTTTGGAGTTTTTAAGCAACAGCAGTATGCTGATGATGCACCTATCCCGTTTCTCTGAAGAAATCATTTTATGGTGCTCGCAGGAGTTTAAATTCATCGAGCTTGACGATACGTACGCAACAGGAAGCAGCATGATGCCGCAAAAGAAAAACCCTGATATGGCGGAGCTGATCCGTGGCAAAACAGGGCGCGTATACGGCGATATGATGGGGCTGTTTACGATTATGAAAGGACTTCCGCTTGCTTACAACAAAGATCTGCAGGAAGACAAAGAGGGCATGTTTGACACAGTGAAAACGGTGGAGGGCAGCCTGCAAATCTTCACAGGCATGATCCAAACAATGATTGTAAACAAAGACGTCATGAAGCAAGCGACAAAACAAGACTTTTCAAATGCGACGGAACTGGCCGATTATTTAGCCAAGAAAGGAATGCCGTTCAGAGAAGCGCATGAAGTGGTCGGAAAACTTGTGTACACCTGCATCGAAAGAGGAATCTATTTAAGCGATATGCCGTTTGGCGAGTTTCAGCAGGCGAGCACACTATTCGAAGAAGATATTTACACTGTGTTAGACCCTTACTACGCAGTTGAAAAAAGAATGAGCGCCGGGGGCACCGGATTCAAACAGGTGGAGCAAGCGCTTGAGAAAGCGAAAGCTTGCGTCGCAGCAGGAGTTTGTTAAAATTTCCTTCATAAAATCCCGTCATTATAGCCAACCTACCTCTATAATGATGGGAGGCAGAATGATGAAAAAAGAAACGGAACGCTATATTTATGATGAACAAGAAAGCCAGGAGACAACAAGGCTCATTTCAGAAGCATATCAAAGCGGTTATGTCGATATGCCTGATCAGGAGTCTTCATCTTCTGCAGAATAAGCTGTCTATACAGGCAGCTTTTTTTGTATGCTAAAGTGTAAAAAGTGATATTGCAAGCCTTTTATAGTAAAGTAGAAGAAGAAACACTTTATTGAAAGCGGCGACGTTGCTTTGGGAGGTATTCATGTGCGACATGCTTTAATTACTGCCGGTTCGAAGGGTTTAGGCCGCAAAGTGACTGAAACGTTGCTTGCAAAGGGGTATTCAGTAACAGTCAATTACAGACAGGATGAGGAGGCAGTCAGCCGCCTGAAGAAAGCCTGTCCCGATTGTCTTGACCGGCTGCAATTTGTAAAAGGTGATGTCACCAAAAAAGAAGATCTGCTGCGTATTGCAGACACTGCCTTAAACCGCTTCGGAAGGATCGACTTTTTGATTAACAACGCGGGACCATACATATTTGAACGTAAAAAGTTAGCCGATTATACTGATGATGAATGGTACGGCATGCTGGAAGGAAATTTAAGCGCCGTTTTTCATTTATTCAAAGCGGTTATTCCTATTATGAGAAAACAACAATTTGGGCGCATCATTACGTACGGATTCCAAGGTGCGGCTCACGCGCCAGGCTGGCTTCATCGCTCGGCATTTGGCGCTGCGAAAGTGGGCTTGGCTTCTTTGACAAAGACAATCGCCATTGAAGAAGCCGAATTCGGCATAACCGCCAACATGGTTTGCCCGGGAGACATTGTCGGCGACATGAAAGAAGCATCGATAGAGGAAGCCAGAATGAGAATCGGCAAAGAAAAAACGCCGATAGGAAGGTCCGGAACAGGCGAGGATATCGCCCGGATTATCGCTTTCTTGTGTGAGGAGAACTCAGACCTTGTGACTGGGACTGTCATTGAAGCCACCGGAGGCCTCAATGTTATTAACAAGAATCAAACAACCTAAGTTTTTCAGCTTTTGAAAAAGGGAAAATAAAAAAATCAAAATCACGTGACGAGGTGAAAGAAATGAAAGTGACATATCACGGACATTCTGTAATTACAGTGGAAACGAAGGACCACCATATTATATTTGATCCGTTTTTAACAGGGAATTCGTTAACGGATATCAAGCCGGAGGATGTAAAGGCGGATGTCATCTTATTAACGCACGGCCACAATGACCATGTCGGTGATACTGAACAAATCGCCAAGCAAAATAACGCGCTGGTTATAGCACCGAACGAGCTCGCTGTGTACTTAGGCTGGAAAGGCTTGAATGTTCATCCGATGCACATCGGGGGCTCCCGCCAGTTCGATTTTGGAAAAGTGAAGCTCACACAGGCCTTTCATGGATCAGCCATCACAGATGAAGAAAACAAAACGATCACTTACACAGGCATGCCAGCCGGTATTTTGCTGACTGTAGAAGGTAAAACGATTTTCCATGCGGGTGATACGGCTCTATTCTCTGATATGAAGCTCATTGGCGAGTTGAATCATATTGATCTTGCTTTCCTGCCGATTGGCGATAACTTTACAATGGGGCCTGAGGACGCCAAGCTTGCAGCTGAATGGCTGCGCGCAAAACAGGTCGTCTTAGGTGCATTACAATACATTCCCGGTCATCGAGCAAGACCCTGAAGCATTCGCTGACAGCCTTCCGGGCGGAGTCGGCAAAGTCATGGCGGTCGGTGAGACGATCGAGCTTTAAACGATGAAACCATCTCCTGATTTATCAGGAGATGGTTTTTTATTTTCCAGCCTCATTGCGTATAAATCCTTTGAAACCTTATAATAAAAACAAGAAGACTGTCCTTAGAGGTGAAAGGCTTGGCAACGAAGCATGAACAAATTTTAACGTATATCGATTCACTGCCTGTCGGCGAAAAAATTTCTGTGCGAAGAATTGCAAAGGAAATGAAAGTAAGCGAAGGAACCGCGTACAGAGCGATCAAGGAAGCAGAAAATAAAGGGTTTGTCAGCACGATTGAACGTGTGGGCACAATCAGAATTGAACAAAAGAAAAAAGAGAACATTGAAAAGCTTACATATGCAGAGGTTGTAAATGTTATAGACGGACAAGTGCTCGGAGGCCGGGCGGGGCTCCATAAGACATTGAATAAATTCGTCATCGGCGCGATGGAACTGGACGCGATGATGCGTTATACCGCAGCGGGGAATCTTTTGATTGTCGGAAACAGAATCAATGCACACAGGCAGGCGCTTGAAGCGGGCGCGGCCGTATTGGTGACTGGGGGCTTTAACACGGATGAAAGCATTGTACAGCTGGCAGATGAGCTTGAACTGCCGATTTTATCCACGAGCTATGACACCTTTACAGTCGCTGCGATGATTAACAGGGCAATTTATGACCAGCTGATCAAAAAAGAAATTGTTTTGGTGGAGGACATCCTAACACCCGCTGACCGCACGGTATATCTTTCGCCCAAGGATAAACTTGAAAAATGGTATGAGAAAAATTTTGAAACGGGCCACGGCCGCTTCCCGGTTGTCGACGATCAAATGAAAATCCACGGCATTCTGACATCAAAAGATATTGCCGGCCATGACCGAAATGCATCCATAGAAAAAGTCATGACCAAAAATCCCGTTACGGTGATTGGGAAAACATCTGTCGCCTCAGCGGCGCAAATGATGGTATGGGAAGGAATCGAAGTGCTTCCCGTCACTGACGGCCACCAAAAACTGATCGGGATGATCAGCCGCCAAGATGTGTTGAAAGCCCTTCAAATGATTCAAAAGCAGCCGCAGGTCGGGGAGAAGCTTGATGATATTGTTTCAAGAGGGTTTAAAGACGAGGGTGATGATAAAGAGGATCAAACGGTTTACGAGTATGAAGTCACGCCGCAAATGACAAATCAGCTTGGAACCATTTCATATGGTGTATTTACAACCATATTGACGCAGGCGGCAAACCGATTTTTGCGCTCGAAAAAACGCGGCGAACTCGTAATCGAGAGCATCACCATTTTCTTTTTGAAGCCTGTGCAGATGGAATCGGTCATCGAAGTCAAACCGCGTATCTTGGAGGCCGGCAGAAAGTTCGGGAAAATGGAAGTGGAAGTGCACAGCCAAGGCCATATCGTGTCGAAAGCGATGCTGATGGTTCAGCTGATGGAAAGAAGCTAAGGGACGTTCAGGCGCCCCTTACGCGTGATCTCTTTCAGCTTCTTTGGCGTGAAGGGGATTGTAATGCCTGTAGGCTTTATAACCTGCCCAAGCGCTTCCTGCTCCTATGACGATAAAGATACCGCCGATTACTAACGTTAATACTGAATGGAATAATATCATTTGGTTGAGCCCGTAGAACAGGACTAGTGACCCTAAGGCCACGCTTGATTTTGCTGAATAGATTTCCTTTGCCAAAGATGGCTTTGCCCGTACGCCTTTTACTTTATAGTACACATAAAAGCAGGCTGAAAGCCCAATCAAAAAAACAAGAACCAGCATAAATGAAATCCTCCATCGTAAAAGTTTACAAACCCATTCTATACAAAAACGGGCTTGGTTTTGACGTTATTTTTCTTTTCCGTCGGCAGAGAATGTGATTTAATGAATAAAAACAATAAAGGAGAATCAAATGAAAACAGAACTAATCAGAACCATATCATTATATGACACGATTATCTTACATAGACATGTGCGTCCTGATCCAGATGCCTACGGATCACAGTGCGGGCTTACGGAAATCTTGCGTGAAACATATCCTGAAAAAAATATTTTTGCGGTTGGCACGCCTGAACCGTCCCTTTCCTTCTTATATTCCCTTGATGAGGTGGACAATGAAACATATGAAGGCGCACTTGTCATTGTCTGCGATACGGCAAATCAGGAAAGAATCGACGATCAGCGTTATCCTTCAGGCGCCAAACTGATGAAAATCGACCACCATCCGAACGAAGATCCATACGGTGACCTTCTTTGGGTCGATACAAGCGCCAGCTCAGTAAGTGAAATGATTTACGAGCTGTATTTAGAAGGAAAAGAGCACGGCTGGAAGCTGAATACGAAAGCGGCAGAGCTGATCTATGCCGGCATTGTCGGAGATACCGGACGCTTTTTATTTCCGAATACCACGGAAAAAACATTAAAATATGCAGGCGAGCTCATTCAGTATCCATTCTCTTCCTCAGAGTTGTTTAATCAATTGTATGAAACAAAACTGAATGTGGTGAAGCTTAACGGCTTTATCTTTCAAAATGTGTCTTTGTCCGAAAACGGCGCCGCTTCTGTTTTCATCAAAAAGGATACGCTTGAAAAATTCGGCACAACAGCTTCTGAAGCGTCGCAGCTTGTCGGGACGCTTGGCAATATCTCAGGTATCCGCGCTTGGGTGTTTTTCGTAGAAGAAGACGATCAAATCAGAGTCAGATTCCGTTCGAAGGGGCCTGTCATTAACGGACTTGCCCGCAAATATAACGGCGGAGGGCATCCGTTTGCTGCCGGCGCCTCTATTTACAGCTGGGATGAAGCCGATCGGATTTTAGCTGATCTGGAAACAGTATGTAAAGAACACGAGTAGAGGGGAGACCCTCTCTCTTAGTGTTCATCTGTGACGGGGATGAACCAGCAGCCAAAATCAGTAAGGTCCTCGTAGACTTGGAGATTGTGAGATTGAAGTTCTTTTTTAATGAGGGAAGCGAGTGAGTTTGTTTCGGCATATGCAGAAAAACCTTGTCTGAGACGGGCTGCTTGATCTTTTGCTAACTGACGGTCACTGTAAACCTCCATTTCCCTTTCCTCCTTCCTTTCGCCATTAAGCCTCACATATAGTTTATAAAAAAGAATGGGAAAAAGCGACAGAAGTTTGGAGAATTTAAAAAAAATCCATAATTATGTGGCGAATGATATTTCAAGTTCTACTGTCAGCCTCGTATAAATAATCAATTCTCTGACGGTTGCCTCGTATTTTTTTTCATTGATCATATAGACTTTATTTTCAATTGTCCTTTTCAAAAGATCCTTTGTTTGATAGACGCTTTCTATGTCTTTGGTAATGACCTCTGAAATATCATCCTTTACATGCTCCTCGAATTTCGTTTTATCCGGCTGCGATATTTTATATTTATCCCCATTCAGCAACTTAACGCTGACGCTTTGAATCAGCAGTTTTCTTTTATTATCTTCATTCAGTTTATGGAGGTCTTCCTGATAGATCGAAATTTGATTGTTCAAGTCTTTTACATGCTCTTTTTGTTTTTCGATGAGGCTGACCTGCTCCTCTTGAAATGTTCCGTAAGTAAACAGGAAAAAGAACCAGCTGATTACGGCTCCGCACATCATTCCCGCGAAAAAGCGCTGCCATCCCGGTTTTTTGTAATGCTGAGGGACCCTCATGAAGAAAGATGCTCCTGGGTCAGCCATGATATAATGAGCCAGCCGCTTTGCGCGCCTCCCATGGCGGAAATAATCAAAAGAAGCTGCTTAAAGATATCTCTCGTATTGCCTTCGAGTATGCCGCGTTCAAAGCTGTATACTGCATCAAAGGTGCCTCCGATAGCTGCAACAAGCGCCCAAATTTTTAACCGATTCGCAAGCTTTGTAATGGCTGTAAGCGGGGGTTCGCCCGCCAAATATGCTCCGAGCCCTCCGATGAGTGCGCCCCCGATCAGCACCCCTAACGCAATGAAGTAGCTATTGATAAAATTCACCATAAATCCTGCTTCCTGATCCATCTTTATCACCTCACCTTTTATATCATATTGAGCTTTCAGGACAAGTATGATGATGAGTCAAAAAAGAACATTTGTTTCTTTTGGAAACCGGCCTTATAATGAAGAAAGAAATGGATCGTAATGAGAAAGAGGTGATAGCATGTCTTTTGTTCACCTGCAAGTACATAGCGGGTACAGCCTGCTAAACAGCGCCGCGGCTGTGGAAGAGCTCGTCAGTGAAGCTGACAGGCTCGGATATGCGTCTTTGGCGCTGACAGATGATCATGTCATGTACGGAGCTATTCAATTTTATAAAGCTTGCAAGGCGAGAGGGATCAACCCGATAATCGGTTTGACAGCTTCCGTTTTTACAGATGACAGCGAGCTTGAAGCCTACCCGCTCGTCCTGCTGGCAAAATCAAATACAGGCTATCAAAACCTGCTGAAAATCAGCAGCGTTCTGCAATCTAAATCAAAAGGCGGGCTGAAGCCGAAATGGCTTCACAGTTATCGAGAAGGCATTATCGCAATAACGCCCGGCGAAAAAGGATATATTGAGACGCTTCTTGAAGGAGGCTTGTTCGAACAGGCCGCTCAAGCTTCGCTGGAGTTTCAGTCTATATTCGGAAAGGGAGCCTTTTATTTCTCCTATCAGCCTTTTAAAGGGAATCAAGTTCTGTCTGAGCAAATTCTAAAGCTGTCAGAAGACACGGGTATCCCTGTTACGGCCACAGGCGACGTGCACTACATAAAGAAGGAAGATAAGGCTGCCTACCGTTGTCTGAAAGCGATTAAAGCGGGGGAAAAGCTGACGGATGCACCTGCTGAAGTTCTGCCTGATCTCGATTTGAAACCAATTGAAGAAATGCAAAACATTTATCGAGAGCATCCCGAGGCATTGCAAGCTTCTGTGGAGATCGCGGAACAATGCCGGGTTGACGTCAGCCTCGGGCAGACCCGTCTACCGTCTTTTCCGACCCCAGACGGAACGTCCGCTGATGATTATTTAACGGATATCTGTATGGAGGGACTCCGCAGCCGTTTCGGCACGCCTGATGAACGATACCTTCGCCGTCTTCAATATGAGCTTGATGTCATCAAGCGGATGAAGTTCAGCGATTACTTTCTGATCGTGTGGGATTTTATGAAGCACGCCCATGAAAAAGGGATTGTTACAGGACCGGGACGGGGTTCTGCGGCTGGCTCTCTTGTGGCATATGTGCTGTATATAACAGATGTAGACCCGATTAAGCATCACCTTCTGTTTGAGAGATTTTTAAATCCCGAACGCATCAGCATGCCGGATATTGATATTGATTTTCCCGATACAAGAAGGGATGAAGTCATTCAATATGTTCAGCAGAAATACGGTGCGATGCACGTCGCACAGATTATCACCTTTGGAACACTTGCGGCAAAGGCGGCGCTTCGGGACGTCGGCAGAGTATTTGGCGTCAGCCCGAAGGAGGCAGATCAGCTTGCAAAACTCATTCCTTCAAGACCGGGCATGACGCTGGATGAAGCGAGACAGCAGTCACCGCAGCTGGATAAACGGCTTCGGGAGTCAAGCCTGCTTCAGCAAGTCTATACAATTGCCCGAAAAATAGAAGGGCTGCCAAGGCATACATCCACCCACGCAGCAGGCGTTGTCCTGAGTGAAGAACCATTAACAGATGTTGTTCCGCTTCAGGAAGGGCATGAAGGGATCTATTTAACGCAATATGCGATGGATCATCTTGAAGACTTAGGCCTTTTAAAAATGGATTTCTTAGGCTTGAGGAATCTGACGCTGATTGAATCCATCACTTCAATGATTGAAAAAGAAGAAAACATCAAAATAGATCTTTCAAGTATTTCCTACAGCGATGATAAAACGTTCTCCTTGCTGTCCAAAGGGGATACGACAGGGATTTTCCAGCTCGAATCTGCAGGGATGAGAAGCGTCCTGAAGCGGCTAAAACCTTCAGGCCTCGAGGATATTGTGGCGGTCAATGCGCTGTACCGGCCCGGCCCGATGGAAAATATTCCGTTATTTATTGACCGTAAACACGGACGGGCGCCTGTCCATTATCCTCATGAGGATTTAAGGAGCATTTTGGAAGATACATATGGCGTTATAGTGTATCAGGAACAAATTATGATGATTGCTTCCCGCATGGCGGGGTTTTCTTTAGGCGAAGCAGACCTATTGAGAAGGGCTGTCAGCAAAAAGAAAAAAGAAATCTTAGACAGAGAGCGAAGCCATTTTGTTGAAGGGTGCTTAAAAAAGGAGTATTCTGTAGACACTGCAAATGAAGTCTACGATTTAATCGTCAAATTCGCAAACTATGGCTTTAACCGAAGCCATGCGGTGGCATACAGCATGATCGGGTGCCAGCTTGCGTATTTGAAAGCTCATTATCCGTTATATTTTATGTGCGGATTGCTGACAAGCGTCATTGGCAATGAGGATAAAATTTCTCAATATCTTTACGAAGCAAAGGGGAGCGGGATTCGTATCCTTCCTCCGTCAGTGAATAAAAGCAGTTTTCCGTTTACAGTTGAAGACGGATCTGTCAGGTACAGCCTCCGCGCCATAAAAAGTGTAGGCGTCTCAGCAGTCAAAGATATATATAAAGCAAGGAAAGAGAAACCATTTGAAGATCTTTTTGATTTCTGCTTTCGCGTGCCGTCAAAAAGCGTAAATCGCAAAGTGCTTGAAGCACTTATTTTTTCTGGTGCGATGGACGAATTTGGCCAAAACCGGGCCACGCTGCTCGCATCCATTGATGTTGCTTTGGAACATGCTGAGCTATTCGCCGCGGACGATGACCAAATGGGATTGTTTTTAGAGGAATCGTTTTCAATTAAGCCGAAGTATGTGGAAACGGAAGAGCTTCCGCTAGTGGATTTACTTGCATTTGAAAAGGAAACGCTCGGCATTTATTTTTCAAATCATCCGCTCTCCGCCTTCCGAAAACAGCTCGCTGCGCACGGAGCAGTCTCCATTCTGCAGGCTCAGCGGACAGTCAAAAGGCAGCTTTCGCTAGGCGTTTTGCTGTCGAAAATCAAAACGATTCGGACGAAAACAGGTCAAAACATGGCGTTTTTAACGCTCAGTGATGAAACCGGCGAGATGGAAGCCGTAGTCTTCCCTGAACAATTCAGACAGCTTTCACCCGTTTTAAGAGAAGGCGCTCTTTTGTTCACAGCGGGGAAATGCGAAGTAAGACAAGATAAGATCCAATTCATCATGTCCCGGGCAGAATTATTAGAAAATATGGATGCAGAAAAAGCGCCATCGGTTTATATAAAAATAGAAAGCAGTCAGCACAGCCAGGAGATCCTGGCGAAGATTAAGCGCATTTTGCTGGAGCATAAAGGGGAAACAGGCGTTTATCTCTATTATGAAAGGCAGAAACAGACGATTAAGCTTCCTGAGTCGTTTCATATCAATGCGGATCACCAGGTGTTATATCGCTTAAAAGAGCTGTTGGGTCAAAAAAACGTCGTTTTAAAACAGTGGTAACGAGTCACTTTTTGTTATACAATTGGAGCAATTATGTGATCCTGTTTAAATATTCAGATAGATTTTACTCCGCAGAATGCAGCAAACAAAGCAGCAGTATACGAATCAAAAAATATCCATAAGGAGTGTTTAAGAGAATGTCATTAAGAGAAGAAGCATTACACCTGCATAAAGTCAACCAGGGGAAACTGGAGTCTAAATCAAAAGTAGAGGTCAGAAACGCGAAAGATTTAAGCCTCGCGTATTCTCCGGGTGTTGCAGAACCGTGTAAGGATATTCATGAAGACATTAACAAAGTATATGATTATACAATGAAGGGGAACATGGTAGCAGTTGTAACTGACGGTACAGCTGTGCTTGGCCTTGGAAACATCGGCCCTGAAGCCGCGCTTCCTGTTATGGAAGGAAAAGCCGTTCTATTCAAAAGCTTTGCGGGCGTAGATGCGTTTCCGATTGCTTTAAACACAAACGATGTTGATAAAATCGTAGAAACTGTTAAATTGCTTGAGCCGACATTTGGCGGCGTCAACCTTGAAGACATTGCAGCGCCAAACTGCTTTATCATTGAAGAGCGCCTCAAAAAAGAAACAAACATCCCTGTTTTCCATGATGATCAGCACGGTACAGCTATTGTAACGGTAGCAGGTCTTGTAAACGCACTGAAACTGTCTGGAAAATCAATGTCATCCATTAAGGTTGTCGCAAACGGCGCGGGTGCGGCTGGCATAGCGATTATCAAGCTTCTTCACCATTACGGCGTTCGTGACATTGTGATGTGCGATTCTAAAGGGGCCATTTATGAAGGGCGCCCGAACGGCATGAACGATGTCAAAAACGAAGTGGCGAAATTCACGAACCAAGACCGCAAAGACGGTTCTCTGAAAGATGTCATCGTTGATGCTGACGTATTTATCGGTGTTTCTGTAGCGGGTGCGTTAACAAAAGAAATGGTTCAAAGCATGGCAAAAGATCCGATTATCTTTGCAATGGCAAATCCAAATCCGGAAATCATGCCGGAAGATGCGCGTGAAGCCGGCGCAAGCGTTATCGGAACAGGGCGTTCTGACTTCCCGAACCAAGTAAACAATGTCCTTGCATTCCCTGGTATTTTCCGCGGAGCGCTTGACGTGCGTGCCACTCATATTAACGAAGAAATGAAAATCGCAGCGGTTGAAGCCATTGCTTCACTGGTTTCAGAAGATGAGCTTAGCGCAGACTATGTCATCCCTGCACCGTTTGATAAACGTGTTGCGCCTGCTGTTGCGAAGGCTGTGGCAAAAGCCGCGATGGAAACAGGTGTAGCAAGAATCACTGTTGACCCTGAGGAAGTCGCAGAAAAAACAAGAAAACTTACGATTATTGGCGAATAATTTTAATTCGTTCCAAAAATGGCAGCGCGTTGGCGGAGACCAGCGCGCTGTTCTCAAGTTAAACTGTCGGCTGAAATTTTTTTAGGGGGTTGGCCTTAAAAAAATTTCAGCCGCGTTTAACATTATTTTTGAATACGCTGTCAACCTTGTCGTTTCAACACCTTATCTGATTTCATCCCAGCCTTTCCGAGCACGTCATTGAATAAAAAGTTGTCGAATTGAGGATGACAGCGTTTGACAAAAAAAGTACAATAGTTTCGGTAAAGTTATTAGCAAGTCTATCTGTTTGATGACATGCGGTGAAGAGAACCCTTCACAAAAGGGAGGTAATCATTTGTTAAAGGATATATTCACGAAAAAGAAAAAGTATGCTTCCGTACCATCTGATCAAGCGAAGCACGATGTTCCGGAAGGCATTATGACAAAATGTCCTAAGTGTAAAAAAATCATGCTCACTAAAGAGTTGGATAAAAATATGCGGGTATGCATGAACTGCGATTATCATTTCCCAATGAACGCAAAACAGCGTATCGAAAGCTTGATGGATGAACAATCCTTTGAGGAATTCAATCAGGGAATGCTGTCGGAAAATCCGCTTGGTTTCCCGGGATATCTGGAAAAGCTTGAAAAAGATCGCGAGAAAACATCCTTAAACGAGGCTGTTGTGACAGGTAAGGGCACCATCGGAGGACACCCGGCTGTTGTCGCCGTCATGGATTCTTCATTCAGAATGGGCAGCATGGGTTCAGTCGTCGGTGAAAAAATCACGCTTGCGATTGAAAAAGCAAAAGCTGATAAAGTTCCGTTTATTATTTTTACGGCTTCAGGCGGCGCTAGAATGCAGGAAGGCATATTAAGTTTGATGCAGATGGCTAAGACAAGCTCTGCGTTAAAACTGTTCAGCGATGAACAGGGTCTTATCATTTCTGTGATGACGCATCCGACTACTGGAGGCGTATCAGCAAGCTTTGCATCTCTTGGCGATTACAATTTCGCTGAGCCTGGCGCGCTGATCGGTTTTGCCGGAAGACGGATTATTGAACAGACAATAGGAGAAAAACTGCCTGAGGACTTTCAAACGGCTGAATTTTTATTAAAACATGGACAGCTTGATTCGGTTATTCATCGTGACGATATGAAAAAAACGTTAGAAAATCTGCTGGATATGCATCAAACAGGAGGTGACATTGAGTGGCTCCAAGATTAGAATTTGAAAAACCGGTGATCGAACTGCAAAACAAAATCACCGAACTAAAAAAATTCACCCAAGATTCCGATATGGATCTAAGTGCGGAAATTGAACGGCTGGAAGACCGTCTCGCTAAGCTTCAGGATGATATTTACAAAAATCTGAAACCATGGGACCGGGTCCAAATCGCACGTCTGGCTGACCGTCCGACAACGCTTGATTATATCGAACACCTGTTTACTGACTTTTTTGAATGTCATGGAGACAGAGCATACGGTGACGATGAAGCCATTGTCGGCGGGATTGCGAAGTTCCACGGCCTTCCTGTAACGGTAATCGGGCATCAGCGCGGGAAAGATACGAAGGAGAACCTTGTCCGCAATTTTGGGATGCCGCATCCTGAAGGCTACAGAAAAGCGCTGCGTCTGATGAAACAGGCTGACAAATTTAATAGACCGATTATCTGTTTTATTGATACGAAGGGGGCATACCCTGGACGAGCAGCGGAAGAAAGAGGACAAAGCGAAGCCATTGCCAAAAACCTATTTGAGATGGCCGGCCTCCGAGTACCTGTTATCTGCATCGTCATTGGTGAAGGCGGAAGCGGCGGAGCCCTTGGTCTGGGGGTAGGCAACCACTTGCATATGCTGGAAAACTCTACTTATTCTGTTATTTCTCCAGAAGGTGCCGCGGCACTTTTATGGAAGGACTCCAGTCTTGCTAAAAAAGCAGCAGAAACCATGAAAATCACTGCGCCGGATTTAAAAGAATTAGGTATTATAGATCATATGATTAAAGAAGTAAAAGGCGGAGCGCATCACGATGTAAAGCTGCAGGCAAGTTATATGGACGAAACCCTTAAACAATCGTTAAAAACTTTGTTGAAGCTGAGCGAAGAAGAATTAATTCAGCAGCGCTATGAAAAATATAAAGCGATTGGCAAAGTCTCGGTTGAAGATCAATATATCGGGGTAAACTAAATAAACGTGAAGCCTTTGGCTCACGTTTATTTTTTGTGACATTCCTTAAATTTTATTTAAAAACGATTTATTTAATTGTATAATAGGTAAGGTTTCATAGGGAGGATGGAGATCCCTTTTCATTGTTTTTAGGGCAATGATCATGTTATGTTTAATCATATATGTTGCTGAGGTGAATGGAGAATGAAACGTATAGGGGTATTAACGAGCGGCGGGGATTCCCCGGGAATGAACGCAGCAGTTCGCGCAGTAGTCAGAAAAGCGATTTATCATGACGTTGAAGTTTACGGTATTTACAACGGATACGCGGGATTAATCAGCGGAAAGATTGAAAAGCTTGAACTCGGGTCAGTAGGCGATATTATACATCGCGGAGGCACAAAGCTTTATACGGCAAGATGTCCAGAATTCAAAACAGTTGAAGGCCGTGAAAAAGGGATAGCAAACTTGAAGAAGCTTGGTATTGAAGGCCTTGTTGTTATTGGCGGAGACGGTTCCTATATGGGTGCGAAAAAATTAACGGAACACGGGTTTCCATGTGTAGGTGTACCGGGTACAATTGATAATGATATTCCGGGCACGGATTTTACCATCGGTTTCGATACAGCTTTAAATACAGTAATTGACGCAATTGATAAGATTCGAGATACAGCGACTTCTCATGAACGTACATATGTGATCGAAGTAATGGGCCGTCATGCCGGCGATATCGCGTTGTGGGCCGGTCTTGCAGGGGGCGCGGAATCGATCTTAATCCCTGAGGCAGACTATGACATGCACGAAATCATTGCCCGCTTAAAACGCGGCCACGAACGCGGCAAGAAGCACAGCATTATCATTGTTGCCGAAGGTGTAGGCAGCGGGGTTGAATTCGGGAAACGCATTGAAGAAGAAACAAATCTTGAAACTAGGGTATCTGTATTGGGCCATATCCAGCGCGGAGGTTCTCCGAGTGCTGCTGACCGTGTGTTGGCAAGCCGTCTCGGCGCATATGCAGTTGAACTGCTGCTTGAAGGAAAAGGCGGACGCTGTGTAGGTATACAAAACAATAAGCTTGTAGACCATGATATTATAGAAATATTGGAGACAAAACACACAGTTGAGCAAAACATGTATCAGCTTTCAAAAGAACTGTCTATCTAATGTGCAGCTGAAGGCTGAAGATTTCAGAAGGAAGTGAACCAAATGAGAAAAACGAAAATTGTTTGTACCATCGGTCCAGCAAGTGAAAGTATTGAAATGCTTACGAAATTAATGGAGTCAGGAATGAACGTGGCTCGATTAAACTTTTCTCACGGAGATTTTGAGGAGCACGGTGCAAGAATTAAAAATATCCGTGAAGCAAGCAAAAAACTTGGCAAGAACGTTGGAATTCTGCTTGATACAAAAGGTCCTGAAATCCGCACACATACAATGGAAAACGGCGGCATTGAGCTTGAAACAGGCAAAGAGCTTATCATTTCAATGGACGAGGTTGTAGGAACAACAGATAAAATTTCAGTGACATATGAAGGTTTAGTCGATGACGTTGCACAAGGTTCAACGATTCTGTTAGATGACGGCCTTATCGGTCTTGAGGTACTTGATGTAGATGCCGCTAAACGCGAAATCAAAACAAAAGTATTAAACAACGGAACACTGAAAAATAAAAAAGGTGTTAACGTACCGGGCGTAAGTGTCAATCTTCCGGGTATTACTGAGAAGGATGCGCGAGACATCGTTTTCGGTATTGAGCAAGGAGTAGACTTCATCGCGCCATCTTTCATTCGACGTTCCACGGACGTGCTTGAAATCCGTGAGCTTCTTGAAGAGCACAACGCTCAGGATATTCAAATCATCCCTAAAATCGAAAACCAAGAGGGCGTTGACAACATCGATGCGATTCTCGAAGTGTCTGACGGCTTAATGGTTGCGCGCGGAGACTTAGGCGTGGAAATTCCAGCTGAAGAAGTGCCGCTTGTGCAAAAAGAACTGATCAAAAAATGCAACGCGTTGGGCAAACCTGTTATCACAGCGACACAAATGCTTGACAGCATGCAGCGCAACCCGCGTCCGACTCGTGCGGAAGCAAGTGACGTTGCAAACGCGATCTTCGACGGCACAGATGCGATCATGCTTTCTGGTGAAACAGCTGCAGGAAGCTATCCGGTTGAAGCCGTTCAAACCATGCATAACATCGCGTCCCGTTCTGAAGAAGCTTTGAATTATAAAGAAATTCTCTCAAAACGCAGAGACCAGGTAGGCATGACAATTACAGACGCAATTGGACAATCTGTCGCGCATACGGCGATTAACCTGAGCGCTGCTGCGATCGTAACGCCGACAGAAAGCGGCCATACAGCACGCATGATTGCAAAATACCGTCCGCAGGCACCGATTGTTGCGGTTACTGTAAATGACTCTATTTCCAGAAAGCTTGCCCTCGTATCTGGCGTATTCGCGGAAAGCGGCCAAAATGCAAGCTCAACAGATGAGATGCTTGAGGATGCTGTCCAAAAATCATTGAACAGCGGAATTGTAAAACACGGTGACCTTATCGTCATTACGGCAGGTTCTGTCGGTGAGTCTGGCACTACGAACTTAATGAAAGTTTATACTGTCGGCGATATCATCGCTAAAGGCCAAGGCATTGGACGCAAATCAGCTTACGGTACGGTTGTCGTTGCCCAAAATGCAAAAGAAGCTGAGCAAAAAATGACTGACGGTGCGGTACTTGTTACCAAAAGCACTGACCGTGATATGATTGCATCTCTTGAAAAAGCGTCTGCTCTTATTACAGAAGAAGGCGGCTTGACAAGCCATGCTGCGGTAGTCGGATTGAGCCTCGGCATTCCGGTTATCGTTGGTCTGGAAAATGCGACATCTATTTTGACAGAAGGACAGGATATTACCGTTGACGCTTCCAGAGGCGCAGTCTACCAAGGCCGTGCGAGCGTTCTTTAATCACAGGTGAAAACGGAAGGGGAATCCCTTCCTTTTCTCTTTATCTTGCCTTATGTTGAACAGAGGCGTGTTACACGTGTGGGGGGCTTGGATATGAGATTTTTATTTTTGCTTTTTATTGTGTTTCCGGCAATAGAAATCGGCATATTCCTCTTTTCAGGCAAGCTGATTGGCATTTTGCCGACAGTTCTTTTAATGATTCTGACAGGCATTATCGGAGCAGCAGCTGCAAAAAAACAAGGAACCGAAGTGTATTATAAGGTTCAGCGTGATTTTCAATATGGCAAAATGCCGGGAGAAGCGATTGCTGACGGCCTATGCATTTTCATTGGCGGCCTATTGTTGATGCTTCCGGGCTTTTTATCAGATTTGGCCGGCGCCTGTCTTCTTATCCCGTTTACCCGCGGCTGGTGTAAGCCAATTCTGTTCAAATGGCTGAGAGGAATGTCAAAGAATAAGCGGATCATCATCAAATAAAAACGGCAGCCATGTAACATGGGCTGCTGTTTTATTTTTGCTGAACGGTGATATAGGACCATACTTCCTTTAATGCGCCTGTCGTAATGAAAGCTTGGATAATGACGAGAACAGCCGGCCCGGCAATCAGTCCTAAAAACCCGAATAATTTAAAGCCGGCAAACAGGGCGATGAGCGTTGCCAGCGGATCGATCCCGATAGATTTACTGAGTATTTTAGGTTCTGTCAGCTGCCGCTGAACAAGAACGACGAGATACAGTATGCCGATTCCGATCGCTTGGGGCAGCTGGCCTGTAATCGATAAATACAAGATCCACGGCACAAATACGGAGCCCGCACCCAAGTAAGGGAGAAGATCAACAAGCCCGATTAAAAAAGCGATTGTTGCGGCATGTTCAACCTGTAAGAGAGAAAGGCCGATAAACACAATCACCATCGTGATGAAAACGAGGACGGCTTGTGCTTTGATAAAACCAGTCATTGCTTTTTTTAATTCGCTGCTGATCGCTTTACTATTAGCTGCCACACGATCCGGCAGAAGCAAAACAAGCATGGCTTTCAGCTTATGCCAATCCTTTGTCATAAAAAATGTTGCCAGAAGAGAAAAAATCAGAACCGCCGCCGTATTGGGAAGAAGCGCGAAAAACCTCGGGATCATTTCTAGAATGTGGGACAGCAGCAGCCCGGCATTTTTAGCGGCTGAATCACCGAGTGTCTGGATGTGGGTGACGATGGAAGCCTGCTGGTTCGTTTCCAATTCTTGAAACAAAAGAGTTAACTCGTTATAGAGCGGCTGAATATGAGTTGTAAACAATTTTTCGCAATAGGAAATAAACGTGCTGATATGCGGAGGCAGCGTTTTTGCTAGATAGGCTGTACCCGTTACGATTTCGGCTACCAGAATGGTGAGAACGCCGAAGGCTGCGAGCAGAAAAAAAGCAAGCACGCCCAGAACATTTATCGTTCGGGGGAATCCTGTCACTTTGTCCAAATAATCGACAACAGGATGAATCACTGATGAAAGAATAAGGGCGATCAGGAACGGATAAGTTAACGGAAACGAATAATAGGCCGCAGCTATCGACCCTGCGGTAATTGATATGACAAAGAGGGTTCTGAAAAAAATAGTAATATAAGATTGATTCACGAAAACGGTCCTCCTCTCGTCAGCATGTCCTATTTTTTATATGTATTCACGCTGCGGCTGAATATGAATACATTCACCTTAAAGGAGGGATGGCATGTGTTTACACAAGCGAATTTATTTTTAATTTTACTCTTGGCCATCGCACTTATCGCAAAAAACCAATCATTGCTTTTTGCTGTATCCGTCCTTTTGATCATCAAAATCGTTGGACTTGATCAGAAGTTATTTCCAACTATCCAGTCAAAAGGCATTAACTGGGGTGTGACCATTATTACTATCGCCGTTCTTGTCCCGATTGCCACGGGAGAAATCGGATTTAAGCAGCTTGGAGAGGCAATGCGGTCTTCCTACGCATGGATCGCCTTGGGAGCGGGAATCGCAGTGGCGCTGATTGCCAAAAACGGCCTGACTCTGCTGGAAAATGACCCGCATATTACAACTGCCCTTGTGATCGGGACCATTCTCGCAGTCGCGCTTTTTGGCGGAGTAGCAGTGGGCCCGCTGATCGGAGCGGGGATTGCTTATTTAGCCATGCAGATCGTAAAACTGTTCACTTCATGAAAAAAGCGGCCTTAAAGCCGCTTTTTTTTGTATGCAAAAACCCGCAAATAAAGGCGTTTTTTCGGGGAAATCACAGAATGAAAAAAAAAATTATAGGTAAACATTTAACAAATGTCTGATTATTGTTTATAATGAGAATAGGCTTAAACTTAAATAAGCTTATAAGAATTTGTTATGTTCTTTCATAAGCAAAGGGTTTTAGTACTAGCAGCCAGTAAAATGTAAGCATTTTCTTTTTGGGGGAGAGAAATACTTGCATCGTGCTTTTTAAGTAAGCCTCATGTTTTTACAACACTCTTAAAGGGGAAATTTATTGAAAAGGAGATGTTATATATGACAGCGACACGCGGTCTTGAAGGGGTTGTAGCAACAACATCATCTGTTAGTTCTATTATTGACGATACCCTTACATATGTGGGGTATGATATCGATGATTTGACAGAGAATGCAAGTTTTGAAGAAATCATCTACTTGCTTTGGCATCTAAGGCTGCCAAACAAAAAAGAGCTTGAAGAGTTAAAGCAGCAGCTTGCAAAGGAAGCTGCCGTTCCGCAAGAAATTATTGAGCACTTCAAATCTTATTCCCTCGAAAATGTTCATCCCATGGCTGCTCTTAGGACAGCAATTTCATTATTAGGCCTGCTTGACAGCGAGGCTGATACCATGAACCCGGAAGCCAACTACAGAAAGGCGATCCGCCTTCAGGCAAAGGTGCCTGGCCTGGTTGCAGCGTTTTCCAGAATTCGCAAGGGTCTTGAGCCTGTAGAACCGAGAGAAGATTACGGTATTGCGGAGAATTTTCTTTACACATTAAACGGTGAAGAGCCTTCACCAATTGAGGTTGAAGCCTTCAACAAAGCATTGATTTTACATGCTGACCACGAGCTGAACGCGTCAACGTTCACAGCGAGGGTCTGCGTCGCGACACTTTCTGATATCTATTCAGGCATTACTGCAGCAATCGGTGCGCTTAAAGGGCCTCTGCACGGCGGGGCGAATGAAGGCGTTATGAAAATGCTGACAGAAATCGGTGAAGTGGAAAACGCTGAGCCGTACATCCGCGCTAAACTTGAAAAGAAAGAAAAAATCATGGGATTCGGCCACCGAGTGTATAAGCATGGTGATCCGCGCGCGAAGCATCTGAAAGAAATGAGCAAGCGCCTGACCAACCTGACGGGTGAAAGCAAATGGTATGAGATGTCGATTCGTATAGAAGACATCGTTACATCAGAGAAAAAGCTTCCACCTAACGTTGATTTCTATTCGGCTTCTGTATATCACAGTCTCGGCATTGACCATGATTTGTTTACACCGATTTTTGCTATAAGCAGAATGTCCGGGTGGCTCGCCCATATTCTTGAGCAGTATGACAACAACCGTCTAATCCGCCCGCGGGCAGATTACACAGGCCCTGACAAACAAAAATTCGTTCCAATTGAAGAAAGAGCCTAAAGAACCATTGGAGGCTGGCTTGCGTCAATGAGGTTAGCCTCTTGTTCAGAACATCAAATTTGAGTTACACTTTAAATTGAATGTTGAGAAAAATCATTTTGTTTTCTATATAAGAAAAATAAAATGTTTTCTAAATATGAATTACATACTGGGAGGTTTTTATTGTGGCACAAGGTGAAAAAATTACAGTCTCTAACGGAGTATTAAACGTACCAAACAACCCGATTATCCCGTTTATCGAAGGAGACGGAACCGGTCCTGATATTTGGAACGCGGCTTCGAAGGTTTTGGAAGCAGCAGTAGAAAAAGCATACAAAGGCGAAAAGAAAATTACGTGGAAAGAAGTTTATGCCGGAGAAAAGGCTTATAATAAAACAGGTGAGTGGCTCCCTGCTGAAACATTAGATGTGATCCGCGAATATTTTATCGCGATTAAAGGCCCGTTAACGACACCTGTCGGCGGCGGTATCCGTTCTTTGAACGTAGCACTCAGACAAGAGCTTGACCTATTCGTCTGCTTAAGACCTGTAAGATACTTTACTGGAGTGCCGTCACCGGTAAAACGACCTGAAGATACTGATATGGTTATCTTCCGTGAAAATACAGAAGATATTTACGCAGGCATCGAGTATGCAAAAGGCTCAGAAGAAGTACAAAAGCTTATCAGCTTCCTTCAAAATGAGTTAAACGTCAACAAGATCCGTTTCCCTGAGACATCAGGTATTGGCATTAAGCCTGTTTCCGAGGAAGGAACAAGCCGTTTAGTCAGAGCTGCCATTGATTATGCAATCGAGCATGGCCGCAAATCCGTAACGCTTGTTCATAAAGGAAACATCATGAAGTTCACTGAAGGCGCCTTCAAAAACTGGGGCTATGAACTTGCTGAAAAAGAGTACGGAGATAAAGTCTTCACATGGGCTCAATATGACCGCATTGCTGAAGAACAAGGAAAAGACGCTGCCAACAAAGCGCAAAGCGAAGCGGAAGCAGCAGGAAAAATCATTATCAAAGACAGCATTGCTGACATTTTCCTTCAACAGATCTTAACGCGTCCAAACGAGTTTGATGTCGTTGCGACAATGAACTTGAACGGAGATTACATTTCTGATGCCCTTGCTGCGCAAGTCGGCGGAATCGGCATTGCTCCTGGAGCGAACATCAACTATGAAACAGGACATGCGATTTTCGAGGCGACGCACGGAACGGCTCCTAAATATGCAGGCCTTGATAAAGTAAATCCATCTTCAGTTATTCTTTCAGGCGTTCTGCTTCTTGAGCATTTAGGATGGAACGAAGCGGCTGATTTGGTTATCAAATCTATGGAAAAAACAATCGCTTCTAAAGTCGTAACTTACGATTTTGCCAGATTAATGGATGGCGCGACTGAAGTGAAATGTTCAGAGTTCGGAGAAGAACTGATCAAAAACATGGACTAAGCAAGGAAAAAGCCTAAAACTAGCCATAAAGGAGAAGAGAGACATGGGAAATACTCGTAAAAAAGTTTCTGTTATCGGAGCAGGTTTTACCGGAGCTACAACTGCATTTTTAATCGCTCAAAAAGAGCTGGCAGACGTTGTTCTTGTTGACATTCCGCAATTGGAGAACCCGACAAAGGGAAAAGCGCTTGATATGCTTGAAGCAAGCCCGGTTCAAGGCTTTGATGCAAAAATTACGGGAACATCCAATTACGAGGATACAGCTGGCTCTGACATTGTTGTCATTACAGCCGGTATCGCAAGAAAACCTGGTATGAGCAGGGATGATCTGGTCTCTACAAACGAAAAGATTATGAGAAGCGTTACACGGGAAATCGTGAAATATTCTCCTGACTCTATTATTGTGGTGCTGACAAATCCTGTTGATGCAATGACATACGCGGTGTACAAAGAATCCGGCTTCCCTAAAGAGCGTGTAATCGGCCAGTCCGGTGTGCTTGATACGGCGAGATTCAGAACATTTGTGGCAGAGGAATTAAACCTGTCAGTGAAAGATGTGACTGGTTTCGTACTCGGCGGACACGGTGACGATATGGTGCCGCTTGTGCGTTATTCTTATGCCGGCGGTATCCCGCTAGAAACTCTCATTCCGAAAGAACGGATTGACGCAATTGTGGAGCGCACTAGAAAAGGCGGAGGCGAAATCGTGAATCTTCTTGGAAACGGAAGCGCGTATTATGCGCCTGCGGCTTCTCTGACAGAAATGGTCGAAGCGATCTTGAAAGATCAGCGCCGCGTCCTTCCTACAATTGCTTATCTTGAAGGGGAATACGGCTATGAAGGCATCTACCTTGGCGTGCCAACAATTGTAGGCGGCAACGGACTTGAACAAATCATTGAACTTGAACTGACAGACTATGAAAGAGCGCAGCTGAATAAATCAGTTGAATCTGTCAAAAATGTCATGAAAGTATTATCCTAATAAAAAGAGAGAAAGGCTTGCTTGATACAGCCTTTCTCTTTTTACTATATATGAAAGCGCTACCATTATTGTTTGTATTTCTTTTAAAAATGATGTAAAAGGCGAATTGTCGGAATGTCCTGCTTTCGCTAAAATAAAATCATGAAACATGTTAAGATGACATAAAATAGAGAAATAGGATGTCGGGGAATTATAATACTGGAGGCACAGCATGAACAAGAAAATTTTAGTTGTGGATGATGAAGAATCTATTGTTACTCTTTTACAGTACAATTTGGAACGGTCAGGCTATGATGTTATTACCGCCTCGGATGGGGAAGAAGCACTCAAAAAAGCGGAAACAGAGAAACCTGATTTGATTGTGCTTGATGTAATGCTTCCAAAATTGGACGGAATCGAAGTATGCAAGCAGCTGAGACAGCAAAAACTGATGTTTCCCATTTTAATGCTGACAGCGAAGGATGAGGAATTCGATAAAGTATTAGGGCTTGAGCTTGGTGCTGACGATTATATGACCAAGCCGTTCAGTCCAAGGGAAGTAAATGCGAGAGTCAAAGCGATTTTAAGGCGTTCGGAAATGGCTGCGCCCTCTAGTGAAATGAAGAACGATGACATGGAAGGCCAGATCGTAATTGGCGATCTGAAAATCCTGCCTGATCATTATGAAGCGTACTTTAAAGAAAATCAGCTTGAACTGACACCGAAAGAATTCGAACTGCTGCTTTATTTAGGCAGACATAAAGGCAGAGTTCTGACAAGAGATCTGCTGCTGAGCGCAGTCTGGAATTATGATTTTGCCGGAGATACGAGAATAGTTGATGTGCATATCAGCCATCTTCGCGACAAAATTGAATATAATACCAAAAAACCGATCTATATTAAAACGATTAGGGGATTGGGGTATAAACTGGAGGAGCCAAAAATGAATGAATAAAAACCGTGTGCGCCTTTTTTCTGTATTCGTTGTCTGTTTGATTCTGGTGTTTTGTGTCCTCGGGCTGTTTTTACAGCAGCTCTTTGAAACATCTGGTCAAAGGAAAGCAGAGGAACACATTGAAAAAGAAGCAAAATACATGGCTTCGCTACTTGATGCCGGCAATCTAAATGATCGAGCAAACGAGAAAATCATTAAAGATGCAGGCGAGGCGCTTGATGTGAGTGCAGCCGTTATTGATACAGACGGCAAGGTGCTGTATGGGTCAAACGGGAGAGCGGCAGATTCCCAAAAGGTGCAGGCGGTTGTTTCTGGCCATGAGGGGATTCTTTCAACAGCAGATAACAAGCTTTATTACGGACTTTCACTTAGAAGCGAAGGTGAAAAAACAGGATATGTGCTGCTTTCCGCCTCTGAAAAAAGCGACGGCTTGAAAGGCGAATTGTGGGGGATGCTGACGGCCAGTCTTTGTACCGCATTTATCGTCATTGTTTATTTTTATTCCAGCATGACCTCACGTTATAAAAAGTCAATAGAAGCAGCGACAAATGTAGCCACAGAGCTTTCCAAGGGGAACTATGATGCACGGACGTACGGCGGCTATATCAGACGCTCTGATAAGCTTGGACGTGCGATGAACAGCCTTGCCATTGATCTGATGGAAATGACCCGAACACAGGAAATGCAGCGGGATCGGCTGCTGACAGTCATTGAAAACATTGGCTCCGGACTGATTATGATCGACGGAAGAGGCTTTATTAATCTTGTAAACAGGTCTTACGCCAAGCAGTTTCATATCAATCCGAATCAGATGCTGCGCCGTCTTTATCACGATGCATTTGAACATGAAGAAGTGATCCAGCTAGTCGAAGATATTTTTATGACGGAGACAAAGAAATGCAAGCTGTTAAGACTTCCGATCAAAATAGAACGGCGTTATTTTGAAGTGGACGGCGTTCCGATTATGGGGCCGGACGATGAATGGAAAGGAATTGTGCTCGTTTTCCATGACATGACAGAAACGAAGAAATTAGAGCAGATGAGGAAGGATTTTGTGGCCAATGTTTCTCATGAGCTGAAAACGCCGATTACGTCCATAAAAGGGTTTACGGAGACGTTATTGGATGGGGCGATGGAGGACAAAGAGGCGCTTTCTGAATTTCTCTCTATTATTCTTAAGGAAAGCGAAAGACTTCAGTCTTTGGTTCAGGATTTGCTCGATCTCTCAAAAATCGAGCAGCAAAATTTCACGCTTAGTATCGATACGTTTGAGCCGGCCAAAATGCTTGGTGAGATTGAAACGCTTCTGAAGCATAAGGCGGATGAGAAAGGCATCTCCCTGCAACTGAATATTCCGAAAGACCCTCAATATGTGTCAGGTGATCCGTACAGGCTGAAACAGGTATTTCTTAATCTCGTAAACAATGCGTTAACCTACACGCCTGAGGGAGGCTCAGTGGCTATCAATGTAAAGCCCAGAGAAAAAGACATTCAGATTGAGGTCGCCGATTCCGGAATCGGAATTCAGAAAGAAGAAATTCCGCGCATCTTTGAACGCTTTTACCGCGTAGATAAAGACAGAAGCAGGAATTCGGGGGGAACCGGGCTGGGCCTTGCGATTGTGAAGCATTTAATAGAGGCTCATGAAGGGAAAATTGATGTCACAAGCGAGCCTGGACGGGGAACTGTCTTTACCGTGACGCTGAAACGGGCCGCTGAAAAGTCCGCCTAATGTTTACAAAGGTTTAACAATATCTTCATGCACTGTTAAACCTATGCTGGTAGGATGTAGTAGAACCCCTTCATCCAAGGAGCCAATTTTGACGGCGGGAACCTATTTGTGTTCCCGTCCTTTTTTGTGTGTTCTCTTATAGTTCACGTATTTTCCTTTCAAATTGAACTTTGTTAAAATAAGAGGAGCTAATGACTATGTAAGAGATGAATGGAAGCGTGAGGCTTCTTAGGAGGAAATTGAATGACGGAACGAAAAAAATTAGTGCTTGTAGACGGAAACAGTCTGGCTTACCGGGCGTTTTTTGCATTGCCGCTGTTAAGCAATGACAAAGGTGTTCATACAAATGCTGTATACGGCTTTGCGATGATTTTGATGAAAATGCTTGAGGATGAAAAACCGACGCATATGCTGGTTGCGTTCGATGCCGGGAAAACAACATTTCGTCACGGCACATTTAAAGAATATAAAGGCGGCAGACAGAAAACCCCGCCTGAGCTTTCCGAACAAATGCCTTTTATCCGCGAGCTGCTTGATGCCTATCAGATCAGCCGCTATGAACTGGACCAATATGAAGCGGATGATATTATCGGTACACTGGCCAAATCGGCTGAAAAAGACGGGTTTGAAGTAAAGGTTTTCTCAGGAGATAAGGATTTAACTCAGCTGGCAACGGACAACACGACAGTTGCCATTACGAGAAAGGGAATTACCGATGTTGAATTTTACACACCGGAGCATGTCAAAGAGAAATACGGGCTTACGCCTGAACAAATCATTGACATGAAGGGTCTGATGGGCGATTCCTCAGATAATATCCCGGGTGTGCCCGGCGTCGGAGAAAAGACTGCGATTAAGCTTTTAAAACAATTTGATTCCGTTGAAAAGCTGCTGGAGTCCATTGACGAGGTGAGCGGAAAGAAATTGAAGGAAAAGCTTGAGGAATTTAAGGATCAAGCATTGATGAGCAAGGAGCTTGCGACGATTATGACGGATGCTCCGATTGAGGTATCTGTTTCCGGCCTGGAATATCAAGGCTTTAACCGTGAACAGGTCATTGCCATCTTTAAAGATCTTGGCTTCAACACGCTTCTTGAACGGCTTGGGGGAGACAGTGCAGAAGCGGAGCAGGATCAGTCGTTAGAAGACATTAATGTCGAAATCGTTACAGACGTAACCAGCGGCATATTGGTTTCTCCATCTGCATTTGTCGTTGAACAGATTGGCGATAATTATCATGAAGAGCCGATTCTCGGATTTTCGATCGTAAATGAAACGGGAGCTTATTTCATTCCGAAAGACATTGCCGTTGAGTCTGAGGTGTTTAAAGAATGGGTGGAAAATAACGAGCAGAAGAAATGGGTCTTCGACAGCAAGCGGGCTGTTGTTGCCTTGCGCTGGCAGGGCATTGAGCTAAAGGGTGCCGAGTTTGATACGCTCCTTGCGGCCTATATCATCAACCCGGGCAATTCATATGACGACGTGGCGAGTGTGGCCAAGGATTATGGCCTGCATATCGTTTCGAGCGATGAATCAGTTTACGGCAAAGGGGCAAAACGGGCAGTGCCGTCAGAAGACGTACTGTCTGAGCACCTTGGCCGAAAAGCGTTAGCGATTCAAAGCCTTCGGGAAAAGCTTGTTCAGGAGCTGGAAAACAATGATCAGCTTGAGCTGTTTGAAGAGCTTGAAATGCCTCTTGCGCTTATTCTTGGAGAAATGGAATCAACTGGCGTCAAGGTCGATGTTGACCGTTTAAAACGGATGGGTGAAGAACTGGGTGCGAAGCTGAAGGAATATGAAGAAAAAATCCATGAGATCGCGGGAGAGCCGTTTAACATCAATTCGCCGAAACAGCTCGGCGTCATCTTGTTTGAAAAAATTGGCCTTCCTGTCGTAAAGAAAACGAAAACAGGTTATTCTACGTCTGCCGATGTGCTTGAAAAGCTGGCTGACAAGCATGATATTGTCGACTATATTTTGCAGTACAGACAAATTGGCAAGCTCCAATCAACATATATTGAAGGGCTTTTAAAGGTGACGAGACCTGATTCGCATAAAGTGCACACGCGCTTTAATCAGGCCTTAACGCAAACTGGCCGTCTCAGCTCGACTGATCCGAATCTGCAAAACATTCCGATCAGGCTTGAGGAAGGACGGAAAATTCGCCAAGCTTTTGTGCCGTCTGAAAAAGACTGGCTCATTTTTGCAGCCGATTATTCACAAATCGAGCTGCGGGTGCTTGCCCATATTTCAAAGGATGAAAATCTTATCGAAGCTTTTACAAACGATATGGATATTCATACGAAAACGGCAATGGATGTGTTCCATGTTGCTGAGGATGAAGTAACATCTGCGATGAGACGCCAGGCGAAAGCGGTCAACTTTGGCATTGTTTACGGCATCAGCGATTACGGTCTGTCACAGAACCTCGGCATCACCAGAAAGGAAGCCGGTGCATTTATCGACCGCTATCTGGAAAGCTTCCAAGGCGTAAAAGCGTACATGGAAGATTCAGTTCAGGACGCGAAGCAAAAAGGGTACGTAACAACACTTATGCATCGACGCCGCTACATTCCTGAGCTGACGAGCCGAAACTTTAATAGTCGCAGTTTTGCGGAGCGGACGGCCATGAATACACCGATTCAAGGAAGCGCCGCTGATATCATCAAAAAAGCTATGATTGACATGGCTGCCAAGCTGAAAGAAAAACAGCTGAAAGCAAGGCTGCTGCTTCAAGTACACGATGAATTGATTTTTGAAGCGCCGCAGGAAGAAATTGAAATTCTTGAAAAGCTTGTTCCTGAAGTAATGGAGCATGCGCTTGCATTAGATGTGCCGTTAAAGGTGGACTTTGCATCAGGCCCATCTTGGTACGATGCGAAATAAACAGAGATAGGAAGTGATGGATGTGCCGGAATTACCAGAGGTTGAGACGGTCCGGCGCACTCTGACCGGGCTTGTAAAGGGAAAAACAATCAAATCGGTAGAGATCAGATGGCCGAATATCATCAAACGGCCTGCCGAACCGGAGGAATTTGCGCGAAATCTAGCAGGAGAAACGATACAGTCTATCGGAAGACGGGGAAAGTTTTTGCTGTTTCATTTAGATCATTATGTCATGGTTTCCCACCTGCGAATGGAAGGGAAATACGGGCTTCATCAAGCGAAGGAGCCAGACGATAAACATGTGCATGTCATATTTACGATGACGGATGGAACCCAGCTCCGTTACAGAGATGTTCGGAAGTTTGGAACCATGCACTTATTTAAACCGGGAGAAGAGGCGGGCGAGCTCCCGCTTTCTCAGTTAGGTCCGGAGCCGGATGCAGAAGAATTTACGAGTGCATATTTAAAAGAACGGCTTGCCAAAACAAACCGCGCTGTCAAAACTGCCCTGCTGGATCAAAAAACGGTCGTCGGACTAGGGAACATTTATGTGGACGAGGCTCTTTTCAGAGCGGGTGTCCATCCCGAGACAAAAGCAAATCAATTATCAGATAAAACAATCAAAACCCTTCACGCTGAAATCAAAAACACTCTGCAGGAGGCGATTGATGCGGGCGGAAGTACAGTCCGTTCTTATATCAACTCCCAAGGGGAAATCGGAATGTTCCAGCTGCAGCATTTTGTGTACGGAAAAAAAGACGAGCCATGCAAAAATTGCGGAACGATGATTTCGAAAATTGTCGTTGGAGGAAGAGGCACGCATTTTTGCGCAAAGTGCCAGAAAAAAAAGTAGCATAATGCTTCATCGTCCAAGCTGTCGGTGCATATATCAGTAACTCTGTAATGGAGGATGCCATTTTCGAAACACGGATTTTTCACTTTCCCATATATATGATTGTGATGAATCCCGGGCATTTCACATCTGATACAAGAGCACCAACAGAAAGGAAGAAACGGATATGCAAATGGTTTCTATACTGCTGCTGGCGTTGGCTGTCAGCTTGGACAGTTTTTCAGTCGGGTTTACGTACGGATTGAGAAAAATGAAAATACCGTTTAAAGCGATTTTGGTTATCGCCTGCTGTTCCGGTGCTGTCATGTTTATATCCATGCTGATCGGAAGCTTTCTCACAAAGTTTTTTCCTGTATATGTGACGGAGAAGCTTGGCGGTTTGATATTGGTTGGAATCGGTGCGTGGGTTCTGTACCAATTCTTCAAACCGGCAAAAGATAAAGAATACCTCTTGCATGAAAAAACGCTGCTTAATTTAGAGGTTCGGTCATTAGGGATTGTGATTCATATTTTGAGAAAACCGATGAGTGCGGATATCGACAAATCGGGTGTGATCAATGGAATTGAGGCGGTCCTATTGGGATTTGCCTTATCGATTGATGCCTTTGGGGCAGGTATAGGCGCAGCCATTCTCGGTTTTTCACCGATTGTGATGAGCATCGCCGTGGCAATCATGAGCTCACTGTTTGTATCAATCGGAATCAATGCTGGCCATTTTTTGTCTAAGTGGAAATGGATCGATAAAATGGCGTTTTTGCCAGGGCTTCTGCTGATCACGATTGGGCTCTGGAAATTGTAAAAAGGAGTGGATCTCTTGACCTTAGTCATTGGTTTAACGGGAGGAATAGCTAGCGGCAAAAGCACGGTAGCCAATATGCTGATTGAAAAAGGAATAACAGTTATAGATGCAGATATCATTGCAAAACAAGCGGTAGAAAAAGGGATGCCGGCCTACCGGCAAATCATTGACGAATTCGGTGAAGACATCCTGCTCTCAAATGGCGATATAGATCGAAAAAAGCTTGGGGCGCTGGTATTTACAAATGAACAAAAGCGTCTCGCCTTAAATGCAATTGTTCATCCCGCAGTCAGGCAGAAAATGCTCAAGCGTCGTGATGAGGCCATTGCAAATCAGGAGGCATTTGTTGTATTGGATATCCCGCTTTTGTTCGAAAGCAAATTGGAATCATTGGTTGATAAAATTATTGTGATCAGTGTGACAAAAGAGCTCCAACTGGAACGTCTGATGAAGCGCAATCAGCTGACGGAAGAAGAAGCAGTCAGCCGTATCCGCTCTCAAATGCCCTTAGAGGAAAAAACAGCAAGAGCAGATCAAGTCATCGATAACAGCGGAACGCTCGAAGAGACCAAAAGGCAGCTTGATGACATCATCAACAGCTGGGCATAATACAAAAACACCGTTCAATATGAACGGTGTTTTTTGCCATTAAAAATCAAAGTTGTCCGGATCAGGACCGACGCGCAAGTTTTCATTCAGGGCATCGATTCGGTTCATGTCATCCTGTGTTAATTCAAAGTCAAAGACACTTGCATTTTCTTTAATGCGGTGTTCCTTCGTTGATTTTGGAATCGTGATGATGCCATGCTGCAGATCCCAGCGCAAAATAATTTGTGCGACAGATTTGTTATATGTTTGAGCGATGTCAGCCAATACAGGGTGATCCAGCAGCTGCCCCTGCATCAAAGGTGACCAAGCCTCCATCTGGATGCCTTGATTTTGGCAGTAACTTATCAATTCTTTTTGTGTGAGGCGCGGGTGAAATTCCACTTGGTTAATCATAGGCTTAATTTCAGCTGCCGTCATCAGATCTTCAAGATGGTGAATTTGGAAGTTGCTTACGCCGATTGCTTTGATACGTCCTTCTTTATACAACGTTTCAAGCGCTCTCCAAGCATCTTTATACTTTCCTTCTACAGGCCAGTGGATGAGGTATAGATCTAAATAATCCAGACCGAGTTTTGACAGGCTTGTTTCAAATGCTGCGAGTGTTTCCTCGTAGCCTAAATCAGCATTCCATACTTTCGATGTAATAAATAGATCCTCTCTTGAAATGCCTGCTTCTTCAATGCCCTGCCGAATCCCTTCTCCGACTCCAGCTTCATTTCCATAGATAGCTGCAGTATCAATACTGCGGTACCCGTGGGCAATGGCAGTTTTAACTGCGTTTACCAGTTCAGATCCTTCCTCCACTTGGAAGACGCCGAGGCCGAACCAAGGCATTTTTACCCCATTATGAAGTGTTGCTGTTGCTTGTAAATGTGTTGTCATGTTTATTTCCTCCTTTAAAATTGTCAGGCTTCCTGCCGATCGCGTTTTTCCATCAAGCGGCTCCAGCCTGTTAAAATAACTGCTCCGGCCACCATTAATCCGCCTATCCAAGCGGTATGAATCAATCCGATTGAATCGGTGATCACACCACCAAGGTATGAGCCAAGCGCGATCCCTGCATTAAAGGCAGCGATATTCATCGCGGATGCGACGTCAACTGCACTCGGGACAAAACGCTCAGCCAGCATGACGACATACACCTGAAGGCCGGGCACGTTCATAAAGGCCAGCAATCCCATACAGAGAATGGTGATGAGTCCTGCTGCTTGATATGAGGCCGTAAATGTCAGTACAAATAGAACGATTGCCTGTACGATAAACATATAGAATAAAGCGGCAATCGGATTTCGGTTAGACAGCTTTCCGCCAATCATATTTCCGATAGCGATAGCGATTCCATATCCGAGCAGAATCACTGCAACAGTTCCGGCTTTGAAGCCTGTTACTTCCTGAAGCAGGGGAGACAGATATGTGAATACAACGAATGTTCCTCCGTACCCAAGAGCTGTAATGACAAATAAAAGCAATAACCGGCCGTTTGTCACAAGCTTCAATTGATCCCGCATCGTTGTTTTTGTCCCTTTTCGTAATTTGGACGGTACAAGAATGCCATTGGTAATAAAAGCAATGATTCCGACGGCGATAATGACCATAAAGGCAAAACGCCAGCCGAACTGCTGGCCGATAAACGTGCCGAAAGGAACTCCGGTTACAGTTGCCACAGTAAGACCGGTAAACATAATCGAAATCGCGCTGGCCCTTTTATTCTCCGGGACAATATCCGCTGCGATTGTCGAACCGATTGACATAAATACACCGTGTGAAAATGCCGATATCACACGGGCTGCTAATAAAATCCCGATGCTTGAAGCGGTTGCTGCCATCGTATTACCGGCAATAAAAATAAACATGATCCAAAGCAATAGTGTCTTACGAGACATGCTTGAGGTCAATGAAGTTAATATAGGTGCTCCAAATGTAACGCCGAGTGCATAAAGGGAAACAGTCAATCCCGCTGTTGTGACTGGAATATGCAGGTCATCAGCAATGAGCGGCAAAAGGCCGACACTGATAAATTCGGTTGTCCCTATCGCGAATGCACTTACGGCCAAAGCCAGGAGTGCAGGAATACTGCTTTTATTGGCTGAAGTCATGATGTTCCTCCTTTGTATGTGTGTTGTATGATTGAAATTCTGCTGAGTAAGCTATATAAATAAAAAAGAGCAGATTCAAATCAGCCGGCAAATGTGATTATGAAACATATCGTAAGGAAAGAAAAGTACGTACTTTTAAGTGCTATAGTCACTTTTTGGTGCCTGTAAGGAGAATGGATTGTATGGAGAAGAAAAAATATAACATTTCTGTTGAAGCGACTCTCGAAGTGATTGGCGGGAAGTGGAAATGCGTGATTTTATGCCATCTGACGCACGGAAAAAAACGCACGAGTGAATTAAAGCGCCTGATGCCCAACATCACGCAAAAGATGCTGACCCAGCAACTGCGTGAGCTGGAAGCGGACGGTGTCATTAACCGGATCGTTTATAATCAGGTTCCTCCAAAAGTGGAATACGAGCTCAGCGAATACGGGCGCAGCTTAGAAGGGATTTTAGATATGCTGTGTGCTTGGGGAGCGAATCATATTAACAGAGTGTACGGAGATACTTTTTCTGTGTTAGAAGAAAGTGTGCTCAATGATAAGTTGAAACAGGAATTATAAAGCATGAGGGCAGTCAGTGCAGAGCGCTGGCTGCTTTTTGGCTTTACGACTGATATTTTGTGCAAGAAAACATATGATGTATCATAAATTAGCGTTATAATCGTTGATTTTTATCAATATGTACTGGCGAATTTGTTTTAATGTGTTATACTAATTTTAGATAGTAACATATTAGGATGGCATAATTGATAAGGGGTGTCCAACATGAAGGTAAAAGTAGCGATCAACGGGTTTGGAAGAATCGGAAGAATGGTTTTCAGAAAAGCGATGTTAGACGATCAAATTCAAATAGTGGCCATTAACGCCAGCTATTCCGCAGAAACGCTGGCTCATTTAATAAAGTATGACACAATTCACGGCAGATACGATAAAGAGGTTGTGGCTGGTGAAGACAGCCTGATCGTAAATGGAAAGAAAGTGCTTTTGTTAAACAGCCGTGACCCAAAACAGCTGCCTTGGCGGGAATATGATATTGACATAGTCGTCGAAGCAACAGGGAAGTTTAATTCAAAAGATAAAGCGATGGGCCATATAGAAGCGGGCGCAAAAAAAGTCATTTTGACTGCTCCGGGAAAAAATGAAGACGTTACCATTGTGATGGGGGTAAATGAAGACCAATTCGACGCTGAGCGCCATGTGATTATTTCAAATGCGTCATGCACGACAAACTGCCTTGCGCCTGTTGTAAAAGTGCTGGATGAAGAGTTTGGCATTGAGAGCGGGCTGATGACTACAGTCCATGCGTATACGAATGACCAAAAAAATATTGATAACCCGCACAAAGATTTGCGCCGGGCGCGGGCTTGCGGTGAATCCATCATTCCGACAACAACAGGAGCGGCAAAGGCGCTTTCGCTTGTGCTGCCGCATCTGAAAGGAAAGCTTCACGGCCTCGCCTTGCGTGTCCCTGTTCCGAACGTCTCATTGGTTGATCTCGTAGTTGATCTGAAATCAGATGTTACGGCTGAAGACGTAAACGAGGCATTTAAACGCGCTGCCAAAACGTCGATGTACGGTGTACTTGATTATTCAGATGAACCGCTTGTATCGACTGATTATAATACAAATTCGCATTCAGCGGTCATTGACGGGCTTACAACAATGGTAATGGAAGACAGAAAAGTTAAGGTGCTGGCGTGGTATGACAACGAATGGGGCTACTCCTGCAGAGTTGTTGATTTGATCCGCCATGTAGCGGCACGAATGAAACATCCGTCTGCTGTATAAAATAAGGTCATGGACACATTTTAAAGAAAAAACCCTTAACAGCATATTTCTAAAAAAACGCACCTTGCAAATTAGACTTAAACACAGTATACTATTTTTCGTGAACTTCTTGCTTGAGACTGTTTCGGAATTACTTAAAGGGTTAGGACCTCTCCGGACTAACTTTCCCCCGTGGTAAATGGCCGACCCAGTTGTTGGAATTTCACTTTTTAATTCTTGTTAAGGGGGGTCCATGACTATGGAAACAATGGGGCGTCACGTTATCTCCGAGCTATGGGGATGCGATTTTGATAAGCTGAATGACATGGATTTTATTGAAAAAACGTTTGTAAATGCTGCTCTAAAATCAGGTGCTGAGGTGCGCGAGGTTGCATTTCACAAATTTGCACCGCAAGGCGTAAGCGGAGTTGTGATTATTTCTGAATCACACTTAACGATTCACAGTTTTCCTGAGCACGGATATGCGAGCATTGATGTTTATACTTGTGGAGACTTAGATCCTAATGTTGCTGCTGATTACATCGCAGAAGCATTACATGCTGATACAAGAGAAAACATTGAAATACCGAGAGGAATGGGGCCTGTGCAAATTAAACAGGCGCAAGCAAAAGTACTATAAAGTAAATGCGAACACAAAGGGAGCTGAAGCTAGAAGGCCATTATGCGCTTTTTAGCTTATGCTCCTTTTATTTTTTATAAAGAAACGAGAGTGTCAGCTTTTTCTTTTTTCATTTTTTTTGTAAAATAAGAAGGAGATTTTCACAAACCACCTAATGCCATAGAAACAAATTTAACAACGGCTCTCCCGACAGATGCTGTCACAAAAGGCGGAGGCTGCCGAAAATACATTGCAGGGAACGATATAGTTGGGAGCTGATTTTATTGAAATGTCCTTCATGCCAGCATAACGGAACGCGAGTCCTTGATTCACGGCCTGTGGATGACGGGAAATCGATTCGCCGAAGACGCGAGTGTGAATCCTGCCACTACCGGTTTACGACCTTTGAGAAAGTGGAGGAAACCCCGCTCATCGTTGTGAAAAAAGAAGGTGTGCGTGAGGAGTTCAGCAGAGAAAAAATGCTGCGCGGCCTCATAAAAGCATGCGAAAAAAGGCCTGTTTCACTCAAAACGCTTGAAGACATGTGCTTTGATATTGAAAAAGAACTTCGCAATCAAGGCTGCTCTGAGGTGAAGAGCGAGTTCGTCGGAGAAATGGTCATGGACCGGCTGGCTAAGATTGATGAAGTCGCATATGTGCGGTTCGCGTCCGTCTATCGACAGTTTAAAGATATAAACGTCTTTATCGACGAATTAAAAGACTTAATAAAGAAAGAGCGTTAAAAGAGCTAAGAGGATTCTTCTAGCTCTTTTCTCATGTGCAAAATTGGCATTTGATAGATATAAGAAACGGTGTAAAATGAAAGGTAGAAACAAATTCGGAAGGTTTGAGAATGTATGGCTGACTATTGGAAAGATGTACTGCCTGTAGACCCGTATGTGGTTAAAAGCAGATCGATGCTGCAGGATATTGACAGACAAATTATTACACAACTGTACCAGCCCTTAATCGGCCCTGTTGCATTCTCTCTTTATATGACATTGTGGGGAGAGCTTGAACAAAACCGTCTGTGGGGCGGAGAGTCCACACATAGACAGCTGATGGGGATGACACAGTCCAACTTAAAAACGATCCATCAGGAACAGGGGAAGCTCGAGGGCATCGGATTACTGAAAGTATATATGAAAGAATCCGAGCGGCAGGAGCGCCTCTTTATATATGAACTTCTTCCGCCGCTCAGGCCAAATGAATTTTTTGAAGACGGAATGCTGAATGTTTTTCTGTACAATAGGGTCGGAAAAACGAAATATCAGCAATTAAAACAATTTTTTACGCACCCGGCCATTTCAGAAGATGCGAAGGACATTACGCGGCCGTTTAATCACGCGTTTGAATCGCTGCAGCCGAGTGAATGGAAGCTCACATCTGATATGGAGGAAACGGTAAGACTTGCCGAGGGGAACGAGTATACTTCTGTCGGACAGGCTCCGTCCTACACCATAACGGAGGATGTGTTTGATTTTGATTTGTTTTTAGCGGGACTTTCTGAGACGATGATTCCGAGAAAAGCGATGACCCAGCAGGTGCGGGACACAATCAAAAAGCTTTCTTATCTGTACGGAATTGACCCATTGCAGATGCAAAATGTCGTGATGAGCGCAATTGATGAGCATGATGTCATTACGACGGAGGCATTAAGAAAAGCGGCCAGCGACTGGTATCAAATCGAAAGAAACGGACAGCTGCCCGATTTAGTGGAAAAAACACAGCCGGTGCATCTGCGTGAAGGCGAAAAACCGGCAGAAGAGGATTCTCTGGACGGGAAGCTGATCGCATTGCTGGAGACGATTTCTCCGAAGAAGCTTCTGCAGGACATTGCTGACGGAACAGAGCCGTCAAAAGCGGATCTGAAAATCATAGAAGAAATTATGTTCGAACAGAAACTCGAGCCAGGCGTCACAAATGTGTTAATTTATTATGTCATGCTGAAAACCGACATGAAGCTGTCGAAAAACTATATTCAAAAAATCGCGTCGCATTGGGCACGAAAAAAGGTGAAAACGGTCAGGGAAGCGATGAAACTCGCGATAGAAGAGAACCGCCAATACCTTGAATGGGCTGAGGGAAAAACAAAGTCTTCGAAACGAAACCAAAAAGTGATTCGCGAAGAAAAGCTTCCTGACTGGATGAAAGAAAAAGAAACAGCGTCCGATTCAGAATCCGGACAGCAGAAGCTGCATCCGCAAGATTTGGAAGAACAGAAGAAAAAGATGATGGAAGAAATGCAAAAACTGAAAAAATACTCTGCCTATTAAAGACAGAGATGCGGGGTGAGGAATAGATGGAACCAATCGGCCGTTCCCTGCAGGGCGTAACCGGCAGGCCGGATTTTCAAAAACGTCTTGAACAAATGAAGGAAAAGGTCATGAAAGATCAAGATGTTCAAACGTTTTTGAAGGAAAACGAAGAAGTGATTGACCAAAAAATGATCGAAAAGAGCTTAAATAAGCTTTATGAATATATCGAACAAAGCAAGAATTGCTCCTATTGTTCGGAAGACGAAAATTGCAACAATTTGTTGGAGGGCTACCATCCGAAGCTTGTTGTCAATGGGCGGTCTATTGATATCGAATATTATGAATGCCCAGTTAAACGGAAGCTCGATCAGCAGAAAAAACAAAAGTCTCTTATGAAAAGCATGTATATCCAGCAGGATCTTCTCGGTGCGACGTTCCAGCAGGTCGATATCAGTGACCCGAGCAGGCTCGCGATGTTCCAGCATGTTACAGATTTTCTGAAAAGCTATAACGAGACGGGAAAAGGCAAAGGACTATATTTATACGGGAAATTCGGGGTGGGAAAAACGTTTATGCTCGCTGCGATTGCCAATGAGCTGGCTGAAAAAGAGTATTCATCCATGATTGTCTATGTGCCCGAATTTGTGAGAGAGCTTAAAAATTCGCTGCAAGACCAAACATTAGAAGAGAAGCTCAATATGGTAAAGACCACACCCGTATTGATGCTAGATGACATCGGAGCTGAATCAATGACAAGCTGGGTAAGGGATGAAGTCATCGGAACGGTGCTTCAACACAGAATGTCCCAGCAGCTGCCCACTTTCTTTTCTTCTAATTTCTCACCTGACGAGCTGAAGCATCATTTTACGTATTCGCAAAGAGGAGAAAAGGAAGAAGTAAAAGCGGCAAGATTAATGGAGCGGATATTATATTTGGCTGCTCCGATCCGCCTTGACGGAGAAAACCGCCGCCATCCGTAACTGCTGCGGTTCAAAGGGGAAGGAACTGAGGGTATGAAACGAAAAACCGCTTTTAAATGGCTGGCAGTGCTGGCAGGTGCAGGTTTAATCTTTTGGGGAAATAAAAGATATTTGAATGTATCGCCGAAAGAGATCAGGGTATGGGTATTGTCGTTCGGTGTTTTTGCTCCGCTGATGTTTATCGGGATATCCATCGTCAGGCCGCTCGTTTTATTTCCGGTGTCTGTTATTTCAATAGCGGGCGGACTTGCGTTTGGTCCGCTTCTCGGCACGTTTTATACGTTAGTCGGTTCAATGTGCGCTTCAGCTGTTTCGTTTTTTGCGGCCGGTTTGTTTGCGGCGAAAAAGAACGGCTATTATGAAAAGCTTGAAGCCATCCAGAAGCAAATGGAGGATAACGGATTTTTCTATATCTTCCTTTTAAGAATCCTGCCGATCAATTTTGATTTCGTCAGCTATGCTGCAGGCCTTTCCAATGTCAAAGCGATGCCGTATTTTGCGGCGACGGCTGTGGGAATCATCCCTGGGACCATTGCGCTGAATGTTCTGGGAGCGAGCTTTTTGTCTGGTAATCTGCCAGCTTTCTTTCTTGTTCTCGCTCTGTATATCGTGTTTATTTCGCTGCCATTCATCTTCAGAAAGAAAATGCAAAACTTGTTCCAGGAATCAAATTAAGATTTGCCAGTGACCTTTACGTCTATTTTAAAAACATCCCCCATATACTTGTAACAGATGCCGTAAGGGGGGACAAACATGCTTGAAATAATCTTTGAAGATGACCATGATGCAGCCGCTTTTTTACATCTCATTCAGCATTCGGACGATCGGAACAATATCATTGTCCGTGAAGGCATACGAAAAATCGGGATTAAAAAAGCGAAGCGGGCTTTCTCTATTCAACGTTTTATGGAGCCGATTCTGGTCAAATTTTTTTTGGAATGCAAAGAAGACGAGCATATGCTGTCATTGATTGAGGAAACATATTGTTTCACTGACCAGGATGAACAGCAGCAAATTCTTCAGCTCGCACACAGTATTATTGAAGGTGAAGCAGACGATCTTCAGTTTGAGCCGCTGAAGCTTTCACGGAAACAATCTATTTTGGATGAACTCCAAACGATCTGTTTAGAGGAAGGCGTATTTTACATTCGCTCCTTTCAGACCTTCCGGCTTGGATCATACTATAAGCAGCTGAGAGATATTACAGAAGCAGCGATTGATGAATATAAGATGGAACAGGAATATCAAAACTTTATTCAAACACTCAGAGACTATGTAAACGCCAAACAGCCGCGTATCAAAAAAGTGCATATTGTCCATGATGGTTCCTTTACATTATGGGAGCTGCGCTATGTGCCGGAACGGGAAAAAATGAAATACATAGACAGGCGGTTTGTCCGGGATCATCCTATGTATATTGATTCTCATTTGCTCGCGCCTCTGATTTCCATTGCGCCTGATGAAGTCGTGCTTTATACCGACCAGCCCGAGCACATGATGGCAAGGACCATTCAAAACGTGTTTCAAGAAAGAGTGGAAATGCTTCCGCTGCACGCTTTTTCAGATGCAGAAACAACGGTGAAGCAATCGGAAGGATAAGGGCCGGCAGCCTGTATATATAAGGCTGTCGGTTTAAAAAAAGGAAACGCGGCCGTGTTGATTTTTTGGATTGAACAATTTATAATACATAGGAGATTAAGAAAGACACACGTATTGATAAGGACACGAAGGAATGATACCGGCTCAAAGAGAGGGAAGCCCCGGCTGCAAGCTTCCCAGCTAAGGACCATTCGCTTTACCGCCTTTGAACTTCAGCTGTGAACCCCTTGAAAAGGAACAGTAATGGCTGACGGGAACTCCCGTTACAGAGCTTAGAGCCGCAGGTGCCGTATTGGCTTTGCGGAAAAAAGGGTGGAACCACGATTCCGTTTATTCAACCTCGTCCCTTTCATAGGGGGCGGGGTTTTTATATGCAAAAAAAGGAGTGACAAAGATGTCAGATATGGTAAAAATCACATTTCCTGATGGAGCAGTCAAGGAGTTTGCGAAAGGAACAACAACAGAAGATATCGCGGCATCCATCAGTCCGGGATTAAAGAAAAAATCATTAGCCGGAAAACTGAACGGAAAAGAAATCGATTTGAGAACGCCGATCAATGAAGACGGTACAGTGGAAATCATTACAGAAGGCTCAGAAGAAGGTCTTCAAATTATGCGCCACAGTACGGCTCACTTGCTGGCTCAAGCGATTAAACGCATCTACAAGGATGTTAAATTCGGCGTCGGTCCGGTTATCGAAAACGGGTTTTACTACGATGTAGAAATGGACGAAGCGATTACACCGGAGGATCTGCCGAAAATCGAGAAAGAAATGAAAAAAATCGTTAATGCGAACCTTCCGATCGTTCGAAAAGAAGTCAGCCGTGAAGAAGCGAAAGCCCGTTTTGCGGAAATCGGTGATGACCTGAAGCTTGAACTATTGGATGCGATTCCTGAAGGAGAAACCGTTTCGATCTATGAGCAAGGCGAATTCTTTGACCTGTGCCGCGGCGTCCACGTTCCTTCAACTGGGAAAATCAAAGAATTTAAGCTGTTAAGCCTTGCAGGCGCATACTGGCGCGGTGACAGCAAAAATCAAATGCTTCAGCGCGTATATGGTACAGCTTTCTTCAAAAAGGCTGATCTTGAAGAGCATCTTCGTATGCTAGAAGAAGCGAAAGAACGCGACCACAGAAAACTCGGCAAAGAATTAAAGCTGTTTGCGAACTCTCAAAAAGTCGGACAAGGCCTGCCGCTTTGGCTGCCAAAGGGCGCAACAATCCGCCGCGTCATCGAGCGCTACATTGTCGATAAAGAAATCAGCCTCGGCTATGAGCATGTATACACACCTGTGCTCGGCAGCAAAGAGCTGTATGAAACATCAGGACATTGGGACCATTATCAGGAAGGCATGTTCCCTCCGATGGAAATGGACAATGAAACACTTGTATTGCGTCCGATGAACTGCCCGCACCATATGATGATTTACAAACAAGACATTCACAGCTACCGCGAGCTTCCGATTCGGATTGCGGAGCTGGGAACGATGCACCGCTATGAAATGTCAGGTGCGCTGTCAGGGCTTCAACGCGTACGCGGAATGACGTTAAACGATGCACACATCTTTGTGCGCCCGGATCAAATTAAGGATGAGTTTATCCGTACAGTTCGTTTAATCCAGGATGTATATGAGGATTTCGGTTTAAGTGATTACACATTCCGTCTGTCTTACCGCGATCCGGAAGATACAGAGAAATATTTTGATGACGATGAAATGTGGAACAAAGCGCAATCCATGCTGAAAGAGGCAATGGACGAAATCGGCCATGACTATTACGAAGCAGAAGGTGAAGCGGCATTCTACGGCCCTAAACTTGATGTTCAAGTAAAAACTGCAATCGGCAAAGAAGAAACATTGTCTACGGTTCAGCTTGATTTCTTATTGCCGGAACGTTTCGATCTGACATACATCGGTGAAGACGGCAAGCAGCACCGCCCGGTTGTCATTCACAGAGGCGTCGTCTCCACAATGGAACGCTTTGTCGCCTTCTTAATCGAAGAACACAAAGGCGCGCTGCCGACATGGCTTGCACCGGTTCAGTTCCAAGTCATCCCGGTTTCTCCGGCTGTGCATTTAGACTACGCGAAAAAAGTGCAGGAACGCCTGCAGCGTGAAGGCCTGCGTGTTGAAGTCGACAGCCGCGATGAAAAAATCGGCTACAAAATCCGTGAAGCGCAAATGCAAAAAATCCCGTACATGCTGGTGGTCGGTGACCAAGAAGCAGAAAACGGCGCGGTAAACGTGCGGAAATACGGTGAACAGAACTCTGAAACGATTTCTCTTGATGAGTTTGTGAAAAAGGCAGTAGCTGAAGCGAAAAAATAAAATAAAAAAGCATGATCTCATTGAAGAGATCATGCTTTTTTATTTCTCTAATATAGGAAACAAATCATGAAGGCTGCTGATGATGTAATCAGGCGATACGTCAGTTTCGTTTTTCTTATCCGTCCGGTTGATCCAAACGGTTTTGATTCCGGCTCTTGAAGCGCCTAAAATATCAGTATTCAAATTATCGCCGACCATGATGGCATCGTCTTTTTCAATATTCATCAGCTTAAGGCAATGTTCAAAAATGGAAACATCCGGCTTGCCCTTGCCGAATGCGCCCGAGATGACGATTTCATTGAAGTAAGGAGCGAGCTCAGGCACACCGGCAAGCTTCTCCTTTTGCAGACTCGGATCGCCATTAGTCAAAAGCAATAATTCATATTTGCCTTTTAATTGATCGAGTACAGCAAATGTTTCATCATATACAAACGGGCGTTTTCTGCGCTCTGCCGCAAAAAACTCTCCTAAGTATTCGCCATATGCAGGATCATTGATCCCAAGAGCTTTCAGTCCGTTTGTCCATGCGTTTCTTCTATACTCCGGCACAATCTTGTTCAGCTTTTGAAAGCCCTCACTGATAGGCTCTGAGAAATTGGACCACAGTCCTTCAAACGGGTTAATGCCGATCATCACTGTATATGGATACGTCTCATATGACATGTACAATTCTCTCGCCGCTTCGCGAACAGCTGCTTCGAATTCCTCCGGGGCAAGGCCATATTTTTTCTCTGCCTGTGAGCAAGTTTCTGCAAATGTTGTTCTGACGCTTTTTTCGTCCCAAAGTAGTGTATCATCTAAATCAAAAAATATGGCTTTCATGATCTTCTCCTCTGCTTCAGATTCAAATCTTTCTGCCAAAAGGCTCATGTTTTATTTTACAATAGATAAAAGCCTTGTGAAATATGTTTTCAGATGATTTTAAAAAAACAGTCAGCCGTAAAACGAAAACATGCTAGAATGAAAACGGAAAGAACAGGTGACATGAATGATTCATTTGATGATTATGATGCTTGAGAGGGTAGGGATTATTGTTATATTAGGGTTCATTCTCGCCCATACGAAACTTTTCAGACAAGCTCTTCAGAATCAGGACGGCTATAAAGGAAAAGCGATTTTAATTTCTATTTTTTCTCTTTTCAGCATCATCAGCAATTATACAGGCATCGAAATTCAAAGAAATATGATTGTAAACAATGACTGGGTGTTTACGATAGATCCATCGGGCTCTATCGCGAATACCCGTATTTTGGGCGTGGAAATTGGGGGCCTTCTCGGAGGTCCGTTTGTAGGGGCTGGGATCGGCATACTGGCGGGCCTGCATCGTTTTTCACTCGGTGGCAGCACGGCCTTAAGCTGTGCCGTATCATCTATTTTAGCGGGTGTTCTTGCAGGTTTGATCGGCAGGTATTTTACGAAGAGATATCGAATGCCGACACCGCGTATCGCCGCTCTTGTGGGAATTGGCATGGAGTCCCTGCAAATGCTCATTATTTTGCTGATGGCAAAGCCGTTCAGTGACGCTTGGGAGCTTGTCAGCATGATCGGGATTCCGATGATCCTAATCAATGGTACAGGCAGTTTTATTTTTCTGTCGATTATTCAAGCAATCATTCGCAAGGAAGAGCAGGCGAGGGCTCTCGAAACGCATCGAGTGCTGACGATTGCTGATCAGACACTTCCATTTTTTCGCCAAGGATTAAATGAAAACTCCTGTAAAAGTGTGGCGGCTATTATCCATAAGCTGACTGGAACAGATGCGGTGTCTCTCACTGATAAAGAAAAGATCCTTGCGCATGTCGGCGCGGGCATGGATCACCACATTCCATCAAAAAGCTTGATCACCGGCCTGTCTAAAAAGGTAATTAAAACAGGGCATATCATGAAGGCGATTTCGAAGGAAGAGATTGAATGCACGCATGCTGAATGCCCTTTGCACGCCGCAATTGTCCTGCCGCTGACATCGAACGGCAACACAATCGGCACCTTAAAAATGTATTTTAAAAGCCCGGCAGGCCTTAGCCAGGTAGAGGAGGAGCTTGCTGAGGGGCTGGCCATGCTGTTTTCGACACAGCTTGAGCTTGGGGAAGCAGAGCTGCAAAGCAAGCTTCTCAAGGATGCTGAAATCAAGGCGCTTCAAGCACAGGTGAATCCGCATTTTTTATTTAATGCGATCAACACGATTTCTGCGCTCTGCCGCACAGATGTTGAAAAAACTCGTAAACTCCTATTGCAGCTCAGTGTTTATTTTCGTTCAAACCTTCAAGGAGCGAGACAGCTGCTGATCCCGCTCTCAAAAGAGTTAAACCATCTTAACGCCTATTTGTCATTAGAACAGGCGCGTTTTCCCGGGAAATATAAAATTGAGCTCAATATCGAGAGCAGACTAGAGCAGATTGAAATCCCTCCGTTTGTTTTGCAGGTGCTAGTCGAGAACGCGCTTCGGCACGCGTTTCCGAAAAAACAAGACATGTGCAAGGTTACAGTCTGTGTCATATCTGATAATGCGTCCGTCTATATGAAGGTGACGGATAACGGACGCGGAATACCGCCGGACGTCCTGCAGGAACTGGGGAAGAAGCCATTTCCGTCTAAGGAGGGAACCGGGACAGCGCTTTATAACCTAAATCAGCGGCTGATCGGTTTATTCGGACAGCAGGCTGCACTGCATATCGGCAGTGAGGTTCATAAAGGGACAGAGGTTTCCTTTCAAGTGCCAATGCAACAGATGAAAGAGGGAGAAGAACATGCTCAGGGTGTTAATAGTTGATGATGAGATGCTGGCAAGGGATGAACTGGCTTACTTGCTTAAGCGGACCAATGAGGAAATGGAAATCAATGAAGCGGAAAATATCGAATCCGCTTTTGACCAAATGATGGATCAAAAACCTGATTTGCTGTTTTTAGACGTTGATTTATCCGGAGAGAACGGTTTTGATATCGCAAAGCGATTGAAGAAAATGAAGCATCCTCCTGCTGTTGTGTTCGCGACAGCGTATGACCAGTATGCGCTCAAAGCGTTTGAGGTAGATGCTCTTGATTATTTAACCAAACCTTTCGATGAGGAAAGAATTCAGCAAACGCTGAAAAAATATAAAAAAGTCAATCGGGATATTGTCGAAACAGATCAAAACAGCCATGCCGGGCAGCATAAGCTCGCGCTATCTGTGGGAGAATCGATTGTGATCGTGGATACGAAGGACATTATCTATGCCGGAACAGAGGATGGCCATGTTAATGTAAAAACCTTCGATCATTCTTATACGGTCAGCGAGACGCTTGTTGTGATAGAGAAAAAGCTTCCGGATTCTGATTTTATCCGCGTCCATCGGAGCTTCGTCGTCAATACCGAATATATTAAAGAAATTCAGCCATGGTTTAATTCTACGTATAATCTGATCATGAAAGACGGATCGAAAATACCGGTCAGCCGGACATATGCGAAAGAATTAAAAAAGCTGCTCCATATTTGATGGGCGGCTTTTTGCATTTCAGCCATTTGATTCTGCAACTCAGGCCCGCTATTCGGCATGTTATCTTGTAAGCGCTTCATAATGGGAGATTCTTATTTATAATGAGGGTACCAAAGAGAAAGAGGTGAAGAAAATGAGTGCTAAAAAAGTGTATGGGTTTTTAACACAAGCATTTATTTTTGCCGTCATTATGCTGGTTTCGAATATGATTGCCGCTATTGTCCCAATACCTATCCCCGCATCGGTCGTAGGGTTGGTCTTATTATTTCTCCTATTATGTTTGAAAGTCATTAAACTGGAACAAGTGGAAACGCTCGGAACGTCTTTAACCTCTCTGATCGGATTTTTATTTGTTCCGTCAGGTATATCTGTTATGAATTCGCTTGGTGTGATGCAGCAATACGGCCTGCAAATTGTTCTTGTCATTCTGCTCGCAACGATTATTTTGCTGGGGGCTACGGGATTGTTTTCTCAGCTGATTCTCTCGCTGGGCGGAAAACGCAAAACCGCAGCGGACATGAAAACAAAAACAGTGCAAAGCCCGCAGAACAATAACGAACTTGTTCACCATTAAAGAAACAGGAGGTTCATCACATGGAAAGCACAATGAGTCCTTATTTTGGGATTGTCGTATCACTTGCTGCATTCGGCATCGGCACCTTTTTATTTAAGAAAACAAAAGGCTTCTTTCTTTTCACTCCTTTGTTTGTTGCCATGGTGCTTGGGATCGCATTTTTAAAAATCGGCGGTTTTTCCTACGCAGACTATAATAACGGGGGAGAAATCATTAAGTTTTTCCTAGAACCGGCAACGATTGCTTTTGCCATTCCTTTGTACAAACAAAGAGATAAGCTTAAAAAATACTGGTGGCAAATCATGGCCTCCATTATTGCCGGCTCTATTTGCTCTGTCACGATTGTTTATTTGCTCGCAAAAGGCATTCATCTCGATTCGGCCGTAATGAAAAGCATGCTTCCGCAGGCAGCTACAACGGCAATTGCGCTTCCTTTATCAAAAGGCATCGGTGGCATCAGCGACATCACAGCCTTTGCGGTCATCTTTAACGCTGTCATCGTATATGCGCTCGGAGCATTGTTCTTGAAGGTGTTTAAAGTAAAGAATCCGATTTCTAAAGGATTGGCTCTCGGAACATCCGGACATGCACTTGGTGTAGCGGTCGGGATTGAGATGGGAGAAGTTGAAGCTGCGATGGCGAGTATTGCGGTTGTCGTAGTAGGAGTGGTAACGGTTCTTGTCATCCCAGTGTTCGTGCAGCTGATCGGAGGTTAAGCCAAGGCTGAATGCCTTGGCTTTTTTTATTTTATGGTGCGTCTTCGGGATCGATATACCCTTGTTTAATGCCCCATTCTACTTGATCGTCATGCCACTTTTTTCGTTCTTCATAACCATAACCATCGTCATCAGGAAGCTCTGAAGCTGGCTGTTGAATGGTTTTATCTGTCTGGCTCGAGGAAGAATTAGATGAGGGTGCCTCGGTCTGCTGCCGTTGTGCCTGCGATTGTCGCTTTTTTTCAGCACTCGCTTTCTGCTCTTTTTGGATTGCTGCCTGCCGCTGTCTTTCAAGTTCAGCTTGTCTTTCTGCTTCCGCTAATCGCTGTCTCTCTGCAGCCTGCTGCTCTGCCAATCGCTGTCTCTCCGCTGCTTCCTTCTGCTGTTTCTTTCGTTTCGCCTCCCGCTCTTTTTTAAGCTTTTTCTCGGCGGCGATTTGTCTTTGCTTTTCAGCTTCTTCTTTTGCCTTCCGCTTTCCTAACTCAGTAGCGAGTGGACTCTCGAACTTCATGTCTAATGAAACGGGTTTTAGTTTTTTTAGCTCTTTCTCCAGCTCCTTTTGAGGAAATGTTGCAGTTGTCTTAACAGTTTCGACCTTTGGTTCGGAAGATGTGCTGCTATTCGAACAACCGGTTAATATCAATGTGAAAAATAAAGCAAGCTGTATCAGTTTGTTCATGTGTCAGGCTCCCTTCTGCTTCTTATATCGGTCAGAGATTAACTTTGTTTTACATTTCTTCCTGTCGGTGGTTTTGTTGTAAATTGCGAAATAAGGAGCAGGATGGGGGGAATTGTTGGTTCTTCACATTCTGGTTGAGGATGAAAGATTTTCTTTTTCTCTCTTGCGCTCATAGAAAACCCATGTTACAATGTAAAAGTTGTTCCGGATAAGTCGTCCTTGACTAAAGATCCGGTATTGTGTAGAATAGTTATTGAATTGAATATAAATCACAAGCAGAAGCACCCGCTTCTCACCTGATTGACACATGCATGTAGTTGGCAGGTTGACCGTACATTTTTATTGATACAGATGTTCGTAGTGTGGGTGTTTTATAATGCCCACACTTTTTGTTTGCCTGCAGAATGCAGTCAAAATGAGTTGTGAATCAATTCGAAGAAACTATGGAGGTGGCTCATTATTAGCAAAGATCAATTGGTTAATGAGGGTATCCGTGCACGTGAGGTCCGTTTAATCGGACAAAATGGCGACCAGCTTGGCATCAAGTCCCGTCAGGAAGCACTTGAAATCGCCGGCCGCGCAAATCTTGACCTTGTGTTAGTTGCAGCGAATGCAAAACCGCCTGTCTGCCGAATCATGGACTACGGTAAGTTCCGATTTGAGCAACAGAAAAAGGAAAAAGAAGCACGCAAGAATCAAAAAATCATTAACTTAAAAGAAGTTCGGTTAAGTCCGACAATCGATGAGCATGACTTTAACACGAAATTGCGCAATGCGATTAAATTCCTTGAAAAAGGCGATAAAGTGAAAGCTTCTATCCGCTTTAAAGGACGCGCAATCACTCATAAAGAAATCGGTCAGCGTGTGTTAGACCGTTTTTCTGAAGCATGTGCTGAGGTTGCGACTGTCGAAACAAAACCAAAAATGGACGGCCGCAGCATGTTCTTAATGCTCGCGCCGAAAAACGAAAAGCAATAAGGAGGAAATCCCATGCCAAAAATGAAAACTCACCGCGGATCTGCTAAACGTTTTAAAAAGACAGGTTCTGGGAAGTTAAAACGTTCTCACGCGTATACAAGTCACTTATTCGCTAACAAATCTCAAAAGCAAAAGCGTAAGCTTCGCAAGAGTGCTGTTGTAAGTGCAGGAGACTTCAAACGTATCAAACAAATGCTTGCTAACATCAAGTAATCGGATAAGGAACAATTAGGAGGGAAATTTAATGCCAAGAGTAAAAGGCGGAACTGTTGCGCGTAAGCGTCGTAAAAAGGTTCTTAAATTAGCAAAAGGTTATTTCGGTTCAAAACATACATTATACAAAGTAGCTAACCAGCAGGTCATGAAATCTGGAAACTATGCTTTCCGTGACCGTCGTCAGAAAAAACGTGATTTCCGTAAACTTTGGATCACTCGTATCAACGCAGCTGCTCGCATGAACGGCCTTTCTTACAGCCGTTTAATGCACGGTCTTAAGCTTTCTGGTATCGAAGTAAACCGTAAAATGCTTGCTGATCTTGCTGTAAACGATCTTACTGCATTCAATCAGCTTGCTGATGCTGCTAAAGCTCAATTAAACAAGTAATCATATAGAGCCGCTCTCCAGCAGAGCGGCTTTTTTATATAAAGGATGAGGCAACATGGTTATTGCAGTCTATTTGGTGTTGATGAATCTGTGCGGTTTTTGGGTGATGGGCGTTGACAAACGCAAAGCGCAGCAGCACAAATGGAGAATTTCTGAAGACCGGCTGTGGCTGATAGCCATCGTGTTTGGAGCGCTCGGTATCTGGCTTGGCATGCAAACCTTCAGACATAAAACGAAACACGCTTCTTTTAAGTACGGAGTACCGCTTCTTCTGGTAATAGAAGCGATTCTCATCGGTATTTACTACAGTCCGTTTGATTTATAAAAAGCAGAAAAGCGTTTTAACGCTCTTCTGCTTTTTTTGCAAGTTTAATGGGCTGGTCCCAGTCAATTTTACAATTTGGATATCGTTCCAGCACTTTTTCTTCAATGTTCTCAAAATCTTTTGCAGAGAAATGCTTCAGCTTCTCAGGAGATTCTGTCCAGACAAAGATGGTGTGGATAAACAGAGGATGATCCTTGGAAGGAATATGCTTTTCTCCTTCAAAAAGCACGCCTTTATACGTCAGCTGAAAGTTCTTTCGGGTATTGTTCTGTTCATCGATAATATAAAAATGTTCTTTTGATTGGGCCAGCTTAAGCCTTCTCTTTGGATTCGCGACATATTTGACCACGGCATAAATACAATAAGCAAAAAGTGCAAGCAAAATAATCCTTAGAACCATGACAAACATTGTGTGAAGGCACCTCCCTTATTGTGATGATCTGATGTAATACGAAGAGCATAGAAAAAAGTTTCACTTTTTCTAAAAGAAAGTTCTAAAAACATATACCCGATTTTCAAGTGAAATAGTCGTATGGTTAGCGCCATGTTTTGTATAATAAGAATGCAGGACTGATGAAGGAGGGTTTGGAACATGGAAAAATTAGATAAAACATTGACCATGCTGAAAGATTTAACAGATGCAAAAGGCATACCGGGCAATGAAAGAGAAGTAAGGCAAGTGATGAAATCATACATAGAACCATTTGCTGATGAGGTGACAACAGATCGCCTGGGCAGTTTAATTGCTAAAAAAACTGGTGCAGAAAACGGCCCGAAAATTATGATCGCCGGACATTTGGATGAAGTCGGCTTTATGGTGACACAAATCACAGATAAAGGCTTTATCCGTTTTCAAACCGTTGGCGGCTGGTGGGCTCAGGTTATGCTTGCCCAGCGCGTCACCATCGTCACAAAAAAAGGAGAAATCACAGGGGTTATCGGATCTAAGCCGCCTCATATTTTGTCTCCTGAAGCAAGAAAAAAATCAGTGGAAATAAAAGACATGTTTATTGATATCGGAGCTTCAAGCCGGGAAGAAGCCTTGGAGTGGGGCGTGCTTCCGGGAGATATGATTGTTCCGCATTTTGAATTTACGGTCATGAACAATGAAAAATTCCTGCTCGCAAAGGCTTGGGACAACCGCATCGGCTGTGCAATTGCAATTGATGTGTTAAGAAACTTACAAAACACTGATCATCCAAACATTGTGTATGGCGTCGGAACCGTGCAGGAGGAAGTCGGCCTGAGGGGAGCGAAAACGGCTGCACACACCATTCAGCCTGATATTGCGTTTGGGGTCGATGTAGGAATCGCAGGAGACACGCCTGGCATTTCCGAGAAGGAAGCGCAAAGCAAAATGGGTAAAGGCCCGCAGATTATCGTTTACGATGCATCTATGGTTTCTCACAAAGGTTTGCGCGATGCAGTTGTTGCTACCGCGGAAGAAGCAGGCATTCCGTACCAGTTTGATTCGATTGCCGGCGGCGGAACTGATTCGGGAGCCATCCATTTGACGGCAAATGGCGTTCCTGCGCTGTCCATTACCATTGCAACGCGCTACATTCATACGCACGCAGCCATGCTCCATCGTGATGATTATGAAAACGCCGTTAAGTTAATTACAGAAGTCATTAAGAAGCTAGATCGTAAAACGGTTGATGAAATTACGTACCAATAAAGATACGGAGGAATCCGTCTCAACAGGCGGATTCTATTTTTTTGTCTGTACAAATTACAGCGGAGTGACTACAATAAAGAGGATACCGAAAATGTCCTGAACATGAAGATCTACGATACCCAGCTCATTTGAAAGGAAGGGAGGGTAAACAATCTATTTTGTAAGCGCTTTCTAATTTAAGGGAGGATGAACAAAATTGAAAACAAAAAAACATGGAAACGTTTCTTTCACTTTTCGAGTGCCGCTCTGGCTGCAGGTTTGTTATTCACTTCCGCTGCTCCCGCAGAGGCCGCGTTTTGGGGTGCATCCAATGAACTGCTTCATGACTCGACTATGATTAAAGAGGGGAGCTCATGGTATGCGCTCGGCACAGGGCTTACGGAAGAACGGGGACTGCGGGTGTTGAAGTCTTCAGACGCTAAAAATTGGACCGTACAAAAATCTATTTTCAGCACACCGCTATCGTGGTGGTCCAATTATGTGCCGAATTACGAGCCAAACCAATGGGCGCCGGACATCCAATACTATAACGGAAAGTACTGGCTGTATTATTCTGTCTCTTCTTTTGGAAGCAATACATCTGCCATTGGCCTGGCATCTTCCACAAGCATCAGTTCGGGGAGTTGGAAGGACGAGGGCTTGGTGATTCGTTCGACAAGCTCAAATAATTATAACGCCATTGATCCGGAGCTGACATTCGACAAGGATGGCAACCCATGGCTCGCGTTCGGCTCGTTTTGGACCGGCATTAAGCTGACCAAGCTTGATAAGAATACGATGAAGCCTACAGGCTCGCTCTATTCGATTGCAGCCAGACCGAATAATGGCGGTGCGCTGGAAGCCCCTACTCTTACGTATCAAAATGGTTACTACTATTTAATGGTTTCATTTGATAAATGCTGTGCCGGCGTAAACAGTACGTACAAAATTGCTTACGGAAGATCTAAAAACATTACAGGGCCTTATCTTGATAAAAGCGGAAAAAGCATGCTCGAAGGCGGAGGCACCATTTTGGATTCGGGCAATGACCAGTGGAAAGGACCTGGAGGCCAGGATATTGTAAATGGAAACATTCTTGTTCGCCATGCCTATGATGCCAATAACAACGGCATTCCAAAGCTTCTTATCAATGATTTGAATTGGAGCTCGGGCTGGCCGTCCTATTGAATCAAAAAGCCGGGGGCAGAGCCCGGCTTTTTTAAAAGAAAAGATTGACAGTGTAATAGTCAATTACTATAATAAAGTTGTTCGTACAAATTATTATTTATAGGTTTGTTTTCTATCATTAGTACGTATCTTTTTGTATGTTTGAAAGCGTTTTATTTTATGAGAAAGGGGCAGTTTACATGCTTCAGACAAAGGATTATGAATTCTGGTTTGTGACAGGAAGCCAGCACCTATACGGGGAAGAGACGCTGGAACTGGTGGATCAGCATGCGAAAAGCATTTGTGAGGGGCTCAGCGGGGTTTCTTCCAGATATAAAATGGTTCATAAGCCCGTCGTCACTTCACCGGAAACGATTAGAGAGCTGTTAAGAGAAGCGGAGTACAGTGAGACGTGCGCTGGCATCATTACATGGATGCACACATTTTCCCCTGCAAAAATGTGGATAGAAGGCCTTTCCTCTTATCAAAAACCGCTTTTGCATTTGCATACCCAATATAATCGCGATATTCCGTGGGGTACGATTGACATGGATTTTATGAACAGCAACCAATCCGCGCATGGCGATCGAGAGTACGGTTACATCAACTCGCGAATGAGGCTTAGCCGAAAAGTCATTGCCGGCTATTGGGATGATGAAGAAGTGAAAAAAGAAATGTCCCAGTGGATGGATACGGCGGCTGCATTAAATGAAAGCAGACATATTAAGGTTGCCAGATTTGGAGATAACATGCGTCATGTCGCGGTAACCGACGGAGACAAGGTCGGAGCGCATATTCAATTTGGCTGGCAGGTTGACGGATATGGCATCGGAGATCTTGTTGAAGTGATGAATCGCATTACGGACGACGAGGTTGACACGCTTTATGCGGAATATGACAGATTATATGTGATCAGCGAGGAAACAAAACGTGACGAAGCAAGGGTAGCATCCATTAAAGAGCAGGCGAAAATTGAACTAGGCTTAACCGCTTTTCTTGAACAAGGCGGATACACAGCGTTTACGACATCGTTTGAAGTGCTGCACGGAATGAAACAGCTGCCGGGACTTGCCGTTCAGCGCCTGATGGAGAAAGGTTACGGTTTCGCCGGTGAAGGGGATTGGAAGACAGCGGCCCTTGTACGGATGATGAAAATCATGGCCAAAGGAAAAAGAACTTCCTTCATGGAAGATTACACGTACCATTTTGAACCGGGAAATGAAATGATTCTGGGCTCTCACATGCTTGAAGTGTGTCCGACTGTCGCTTTGGAACAGCCGAAAATCGAGGTTCACCCGCTTTCGATCGGCGGCAAGGAGGACCCTGCGCGTTTTGTATTTAACGGCATCAGCGGTTCGGCCATTCAAGCCAGCATTGTTGATATTGGCGGGCGTTTCCGCCTTGTGCTGAATGAAGTCAACGGCCAGGAAATTGAAAAAGACATGCCGAATCTGCCGGTGGCCCGAGTTCTCTGGAAGCCGGAGCCGTCATTGAAAACAGCAGCGGAGGCATGGATTTTAGCCGGCGGTGCACACCATACCTGCCTGTCTTATGAACTGACAGCTGAGCAAATGCTTGATTGGGCGGAAATGGCGGGGATCGAAAGTGTTCTCATTTCCCGTGATACGACAATTCATAAACTGAAACACGAGTTAAAATGGAACGAGGCGCTTTACCGGCTTCAAAAGTAGAGGGGGATGTCACATGGCTTACACTATAGGGGTTGATTTTGGAACTTTATCTGGAAGAGCAGTGCTGGTTCATGTCCAAACAGGGGAGGAACTTGCGTCTGCTGTAAAAGAATACAGGCATGCTGTCATTGATACCGTCCTGCCCAAAACGGGCCAAAAGCTGCCGCGCGACTGGGCGCTGCAGCACCCTGCTGATTATCTCGAAGTCTTGGAAACAACCATTCCGTCTTTACTTGAACAGACGGGCGTTGAACCAAAAGACATTATCGGAATTGGGATTGATTTCACGGCATGTACAATCCTTCCTATTGACAGCAGCGGACAGCCGTTGTGCATGCTGCCTGAATATGAAGAGGAGCCGCACAGCTATGTGAAGCTCTGGAAGCATCATGCGGCACAAAAACATGCTGATCGGCTCAATCAAATCGCGGAAGAAGAAGGAGAGGCTTTTTTACAGCGGTACGGAGGAAAAATTTCATCAGAATGGATGATTCCAAAGGTCATGCAAATAGCTGAGGAAGCGCCTCACATTTATGAAGCGGCTGACCGGATCATCGAGGCTGCGGACTGGATCGTGTACCAGCTGTGCGGCTCGCTCAAGCGAAGCAACTGTACTGCAGGGTATAAAGCGATTTGGAGTGAAAAAGCGGGATATCCGTCAGATGGTTTCTTTGAGAAATTAAACCCTTCAATGAAAACGATTACAAGAGATAAATTGGCAGGGCCGATTCATTCAGTAGGGGAAAAAGCCGGCGGCCTGACTGACAAAATGGCAAAGCTGACAGGGCTTCTTCCGGGAACGGCTGTTGCGGTTGCCAATGTGGATGCTCATGTTTCCGTGCCGGCGGTCGGCATCACAGAGCCAGGGAAAATGCTGATGATTATGGGAACCTCAACGTGCCATGTTCTTCTTGGTGAAGAGGTGCATATCGTTCCAGGGATGTGCGGCGTTGTGGACAACGGAATTCTCCCGGGCTATGCGGGATATGAAGCCGGACAGTCCTGTGTTGGCGATCATTTTGACTGGTTTGTGAAAACGTGTGTTCCGCAAGCGTATCAAGAGGAAGCAAAGGAAAAAAACATTGGCATTCATGAGCTGCTGAGTGAGAAAGCAAACCATCAAGCGCCGGGTGAAAGCGGCCTGCTTGCTTTAGATTGGTGGAATGGCAACCGTTCAACTCTTGTTGATGCAGATTTAACAGGGATGCTGCTTGGCATGACCCTGCTGACGAAGCCTGAAGAGATTTATAGAGCGTTAGTTGAAGCGACAGCCTACGGAACACGGATGATTATCGAAACGTTCAAAGAAAGCGGGGTTCCGATTGAGGAGCTGTTCGCAGCCGGCGGAATTGCTGAGAAAAACCCGTTTGTCATGCAGATTTATGCGGATGTGACAAACATGGACATTAAAATCTCTGGTTCACCGCAAGCCCCAGCCTTAGGATCTGCCATTTTCGGCGCGCTTGCAGCAGGCAAAGAAAAAGGCGGATACGACGACATCAAAGACGCAGCGGCGAACATGGGAAAACTGAAAGATATATCTTATACGCCAAATGCCGAAAATGCCGCGGTCTATGAAAAATTGTACGCTGAATATAAAGAGCTGGTTCATTATTTCGGAAAAGAAAACCATGTCATGAAGCGTCTGAAAACCATCAAAAATCTTCAATTTTCATCTGCCGCCAAAAAGAATTGATAAAGGGTGATGGAGCATGCTTGAAACATTAAAAAAAGAAGTGCTGGCTGCCAACCTGAAGCTTCAAGAGCATCAGCTGGTAACCTTTACGTGGGGAAATGTCAGCGGCATTGACCGTGAAAAAGAAAGAATTGTCATCAAACCTAGCGGAGTCGAATACAGCGACCTGACAGCAGAGGACTTGGTTGTTTTGAACCTTGAAGGAGAAGTCGTCGAAGGCTCGCTTAAGCCTTCTTCAGATACACCTACCCATGTTTATTTATATAAAGCTTTTCCGAATATCGGGGGAATAGTTCATACCCATTCTCAATGGGCGACAAGCTGGGCGCAATCAGGCAGAGACATTCCGCCTTTAGGCACGACTCATGCTGATTATTTTGACAGTGCGATTCCGTGTACTAGAGAAATGTACGATGAAGAAATCATTCATGAGTACGAATTGAATACAGGAAAAGTCATAGCGGAAACCTTTCAGCATCATAACTACGAACAGATTCCGGGTGTGCTCGTGAATAATCACGGACCGTTCTGCTGGGGAACGGATGCCTTAAATGCCATTCATAACGCAGTTGTATTAGAAACGGTTGCCGAAATGGCCTATCACTCCATTATGCTGAACAAGGATGTAACCCCAATTAATACAGTCCTGCATGAAAAGCATTTTTATCGAAAACACGGAGCAAATGCGTATTATGGCCAGTCATGATACGCCTGTGTCACCGGCTGGCATTCTGATTGACTTGGACGGTACTGTATTCAGAGGAAATGAATTGATTGAAGGGGCAAGAGAAGCGATCCATACACTTCGGGGAATGGGGAAGAAAATCGTCTTTTTAAGCAATCGGGGGAATATCTCCCGTGCCATGTGCAGAAAAAAACTTCTTGGAGCGGGGATTGAAGCGGATGTAAACGACATTGTTCTGTCGTCGAGTGTAACGGCGGCCTTTCTGAATAAACATTATCGTTTTTCAAAGGTATGGGTGCTTGGAGAACAAGGTTTGGTTGACGAGCTGAAACTGGCCGGTGTGCAGCGTGCGAACGAACCGAAGGAAGCGGATTGGCTCGTCATCTCCCTTCACGAAACACTTACGTACAAAGATTTAAATCAAGCCTTTCAAGCGGCTGCCGGCGGCGCTCGTATCATTGCTACAAACAAAGACCGCTCTTTTCCGAACGAAGATGGAAATGCTATTGATGTGGCCGGAATGATTGGGGCGATAGAGGCTTCCGCTCAAGCGAAGACTGAACTTGTTGTCGGAAAGCCGTCTTGGCTGATGGCTGAGGCTGCCTATACAGCAATGGGGCTGTCCGCACATGAATGCATGATTATAGGAGACAGCATTGAATCTGACATTGCAATGGGAAAGCTTTATGGCATGAAAAGCGCCTTAGTGCTTACTGGTTCTGCGAAACCGGGAGAACAGCGTTTGTATACGCCGGATTATGTGCTGGAGTCCATAGAGGATGTAACCAAATTGGCTGAGGAGGGGATTCTGATATGAATCGTATCGCAGCTGACGTTCAGCGTGCTTTTGAACACGCCGGAGAAGAGACGTCTCCTATAGAAGTTGAAGAAATTGTCCTCGGTAAACAAGCAGCTGATTCGCTTTTGGATTATGTAAAACGAAAAAACTACAAACATATTGTCCTTCTTTGCGACGCGAATACACACCGCATTGCAGGAATTGATTTGGAAAACCGACTGAATCAAGCAGGATTTCAGGCCGAGTGCCTGATCATTCCAAAAAATGAAGCCGGAGATGTGACAGCTGATGAACGATCACTCATTCATGCGCTGATCCATACGAAACAAACAATGGATGTCATGATTGCAGTCGGTTCGGGCACGATTCATGATATCGTCCGCTTTGCGGCGTTTCAGAGAGAGTTGCCGTTTATTTCTTATCCGACTGCTCCATCTGTAGACGGTTTTACGTCAGCCGGGGCGCCGATTATTTTATACGGCACGAAAACAACCATTCAAACGAAGGCCCCATCTGCGCTGTTCGCTGATCTGGATCTATTAAAAGCGGCACCGCAATCAATGGTGGCGGCTGGGTTTGGTGACATGCTCGGTAAAATAACATCTTTAGCAGATTGGGAAATATCCCGGCATCTTGCCGGCGAGCCTTATTCGCCAGCAGGAGCTAAGATCGTTCAGGAGGCGCTTGACGCCTGTATCGCACACACAGAAGACATCGCGCTGAAAACGGAAACTGGCATACGGGTTTTGATGGAGTCTTTAATCGTATCTGGGCTTGTCATGCTGGCCTTAGATCATTCCCGTCCGGCATCAGGCGGCGAGCATCATATTTCACATTGGATTGAGATGGAATTAATTGAGAAAAAACGGCCTCAGATTCTTCATGGGGCAAAGGTGGGCTGTGCCGCTGTTTTATTAACTGACACATACAGAAAGCTCGCAAAGGATGAGGGATTGAACGAATTTTCACCAAGCCGGCGGCAAGCCATTCAATCGGCTTATCAAACACTCCCGGAAGGAAAAGTGCTCGCTGATTGGCTGAGATCAGCCGGAGGCCCTGCGTATTTTGACGAAATCGGTGTCGGGCAGGATTCCGTCAAAAATGCCTTCAGACACGCGCACACCTTAAGAGACCGCTGCACCGGATTAAGAATGATCAATGAAAACAAAACGCTGATCAATCATGGTCTATATGAATAGCCCGCACCTCGAATGGAAGGGGTAACGCAGATGAAAAAAATGACTGTCTGTTTTCTTGTGCTCATGATGCTGCTGACATTACTCATTGCCGGGTGTTCAGCAGAAAAATCATCCGGCAAATCGGGTGAAACTGAGCTGACCTTTTGGACATTTAACGGGCTTCATGAGCAGTTCTATGTGGAAATGGTGAAGGAATGGAACAAAAAATATCCTGACCGCAAAATTAAGCTGAATACGGTCGTTTATCCGTATGGGCAAATGCACGATAACTTATCTATCTCCTTAATAGCGGGAGAAGGCGTCCCTGATATTGCCGATGTCGAATTGGCCCGTTTTTCAAACTTTTTGAAGGGCTCTGACATACCGCTTGCCGACTTGACTCCACTGATTGAAAAGGACCGCGATAAATTCGTAGAGGCGCGGCTGACCTTGTACAGCAAAAACGGAAAGCTTTACGGACTCGATACGCATGTAGGGACAACAGTCATGTTTTATAACATGGATGTGATGAAAAAAGCCGGCGTCAATCCTGACGATATTAAAACATGGGATGATTACCATAAAGCCGGACAGAAAGTGCGCAAAGTGACCGGGAAGCCGATGGGAACGGTGGAAACAAATGATTCCGGAACCTTCTTATCTATGATTTCACAGCAAAACTCAGGCTATTTTGATAAAAACGGCAAGCTGATCCTCAATAATGACACCAACGTAAAAACACTTCAATATTTAAAAGACATGATCAATGATAAAACGATGATTCCTGCTCCAGGCGGGGGGCATCACAGTGAAGAATACTACGGTTTTATGAACCAAGGAGGAGCTGCTTCAGTCCTCATGCCGATTTGGTATATGGGAAGATTTATCGATTATATGCCTGATCTGAAAGGGAAGATTGCCATCAGACCGCTCCCGGCATGGAAAGAGGGGGGCGACCGCTCGGCAGGCTTGGGCGGTACGGCAACCGTTGTACCGAAGCAATCCAAGCATGTTGAGTTAGCAAAAGAGTTTTTGGCCTTTGCGAAGGGCTCTAAAGAAGGAAATAAAAAACTCTGGAGCGTACTCGGGTTTGACCCGCTTCGCTGGGATGTTTGGAGCTCCAAGGAATTGAAAGAGAAAAACAAATACACGGATTACTTCCAAAACGGAACAGGCATTTTTTCTGTGCTGCTCGATATCAAGGATGAAATCAATCCAATTTATTTACATGAGGATTTTGCCAAGGCTTCAGACCTTGTCAACAGAAGCGTATTGTTCGACGCGCTTAAATCTCAGCAAAAAACGCCTAAACAAGCCTTGGACAGAGCAGCAGGTGAACTGAAACAGAAATAGAATCCCATTCAAAAAGTGAAAGCGGGGAGGTTCTCATGAAACCTGTGAAAACGGGAACGGTTCATCCCGTTCCTTCAGTTGCGAAACAATCAGGCTGGCGAGATCTATTTTATTCGAAAAAAGCGGCGCCCTATCTGTTTACAGCGCCATTCGTTTTATCCTTTCTCGTATTTTTTCTATACCCCATCATTAGTGTCTTCATCATGAGCTTTCAAAGAATTTTGCCGGGAGAGGTGTCGTTTGTCGGATTTTCTAATTATACAGCGCTAAACAACCCGACGTTCTATACCGCCCTTTGGAATACGCTGGAATACACCTTTTGGACGCTGATCGTGCTGATTCCTGTCCCATTGCTTCTGGCCATATTCCTGAATTCAAAGCTGGTCAAATTTCGAAATATATTTAAATCAGCGCTATTCATACCGGCATTGACCTCCACCATTGTCGCGGGGATCATTTTTCGGCTGATCTTCGGAGAAATGGAAACGTCTCTGGCTAACTCCATCCTACTCAAACTCGGCTTATCACCTCAGAACTGGATGAACAATGAACATACCGGCATGTTTTTGATGGTGCTGCTTGCTTCGTGGAGATGGATGGGAATCAACATCCTTTACTTTTTAGCAGGCCTGCAAAATGTGCCGAAAGAGCTGTACGAAGCTGCTGATATAGACGGGGCGAATACGACGAAAAAATTCCGACACATTACGCTGCCGTTTCTCAAGCCTGTTACCGTATATGTGCTGACCATCAGCATTATCGGCGGCTTCAGAATGTTTGAGGAAAGCTACGTGCTTTGGCAGAATAATTCCCCGGGTAATATTGGTCTGACTCTTGTCGGATATTTGTATCAGCAGGGGCTTGCCTACAACGAAATGGGGTACGGAGCGGCCATCGGCATTGTGCTTTTGATTGTGATACTTGTTGTCAGCCTGATTTCATTAAAGCTGTCAGGCTCGTTTAAGGGGGAGGGATAAATGTTGCGGAACAGTCCTCAGTTTAGCGTTTACAGAATTGCGCTGACTCTGTTTTTTATGATGCTGAGCCTATTGTATATTTTTCCGATTTTCTGTTTGCTTTTAGGATCCTTAAAGCCGTCATCTGAGCTTTTGCGTGTGGGGCTGAATCTTGACATTGATCCTAAAGTAATGAGTCTTGATAATTATACATTTCTGTTTAACGGCGGCAGCATTTATTTCAAATGGTTCTTTAACAGCCTTGTGCTTGGGCTTTTCACAACCGTGCTCACCCTGTTTTTTTCTTCGATGATCGGGTACGGGCTTGCGGTTTATGATTTTAAGGGCAGAAGTATCATCTTTGTTCTTGTGCTGATTATCATGATGGTTCCGCTGGAGGTCATGATGCTTCCTCTGTTTAAGCTTACCGTCGGACTGCACTTGATCGATTCGTATACGGGTGTCATATTGCCGTTTATCGTTTCACCTGTTGCCGTATTCTTTTTTAGGCAATATGCGCTTGGTCTTCCAAGGGATCTGTTGGATTCTGCAAGAATGGACGGCTGTACGGAATTTGGCATCTTTTTCAGGATTATGGCACCGCTGATGAAACCGGCTTTCGGCGCGATGATCATCCTTCAGTCCTTAAACAGCTGGAACAATTTCTTGTGGCCGCTGATTGTGCTTCGGTCGAAAGAAATGTTTACGCTTCCAATTGGTCTGTCCAGCTTGCTGAGCCCTTATGGCAACAACTATGACATGCTTATATCTGGCTCGGTATTTGCGATTTTGCCTGTCATTATCATTTTCTTGTTTTTCCAAAAATACTTTATCTCCGGCCTGACGGTAGGGGGAGTCAAAGGTTAATGAAGGAGGAAACGTGTGATGAAAAAAGCACGAATGATTGTAGACAAAGAATATAAAATCGGTGAAGTAGATAAACGGATTTACGGATCGTTTATCGAACATATGGGGCGTGCGGTATACGAAGGCATATATGAGCCTGATCACCCTGAAGCGGATGAAGATGGGTTTAGAAAAGATGTCCAGTCGCTGATCAAAGAATTACAGGTTCCGATCATCCGCTATCCGGGCGGAAACTTTTTATCCGGATACAACTGGGAGGACGGTGTCGGACCAGTTGAAAATCGCCCGAGACGGCTTGACTTGGCATGGCAAACGACAGAAACCAATGAAGTGGGAACAAATGAATTTTTAACTTGGGCAAAAAAGGTGAACACCGAGGTCAATATGGCCGTCAATCTCGGCACAAGAGGCATAGATGCCGCCCGTAATCTCGTTGAATATTGCAACCATCCGAAAGGCTCTTATTGGAGTGATTTAAGAAGATCACATGGCTATGAACAGCCGTACGGCATCAAAACATGGTGCTTAGGAAACGAAATGGATGGACCGTGGCAGATCGGCCACAAAACAGCTGATGAATACGGACGGCTAGCCGCAGAGACAGCAAAGGTCATGAAATGGGTTGACCCATCAATTGAACTTGTTGCCTGCGGCAGCTCAAACAGCGGTATGCCGACCTTTATCGATTGGGAAGCGAAGGTGCTTGAGCATACGTACGAGCATGTTGACTATATCTCTCTTCACACCTACTACGGAAACCGGGATAACAATCTGCCAAACTACTTGGCCCGTTCCATGGATCTGGATCATTTCATTAAATCTGTCGCCGCAACCTGTGACTATGTAAAAGCAAAAACACGCAGCAAGAAAACAATCAATCTCTCTCTGGATGAATGGAACGTATGGTATCACTCAAATGAGGCTGATAAAAAAGTCGAGCCGTGGATCACTGCGCGTCCGATTTTAGAGGATATTTACAATTTTGAAGATGCCTTATTAGTCGGCTCTCTCCTCATTACGATGCTGCAGCACGCAGATCGCGTGAAAATCGCGTGTCTTGCGCAGCTTGTCAATGTCATCGCGCCGATCATGACGGAAAAAGGCGGAGAAGCATGGAGACAGCCGATTTTCTATCCATACATGCATGCTTCTGTTTACGGAAGGGGCGAGTCACTGAAACCGCTTATTTCTTCTCCGAAGTACGACTGTTCTGATTTTACTGATGTGCCATATGTTGATGCTGCTGCTGTGTACTCTGAAGAGGAAGAAACCCTCACTATTTTTGCGGTAAACAAGGCTGAGGATCAGATGGAGACGGAGATTTCGCTCAGAGGCTTTGAATCCTACCAAATCGCAGAGCACATCGTGCTTGAGCATCAGGATATCAAAGCGACAAACCAGCATAACAGAAAAAATGTCGTCCCGCATTCCAACGGAACATCGTCTGTCAGCGAAAACGGCTTAACTGCTCATTTCACGCCGCTTTCCTGGAATGTGATCCGCCTGGAAAAACAGTCATAAGAGAAGCAAAGCCGGAGATCTCTCTCCGGTTTTTCTTTTTTTCTCAGTAGATATCATTCAGTACCTTGTAATGTTCAGTAGTGGATGTTACCATATGGATAAGTGATGGGAAAAATAAACAAAAATGACCAGCCGCAGGGAGGATCTTATGATGAATGCTCAATTCAAAAAGGGAGCATTAGAGCTATGTGTGCTTGTATTAATATCCGAAAAAGACCAATACGGATATGAGCTTTCTCAAAACATTTCCAGACACATGGCGATAGCTGAAGGCACCTTATATCCTCTTCTCAGGAGACTGACGAAAGAAGAGTATTTAGAAACATATATGGCGCCGTCTTCCGAAGGGCCTGCCAGAAAATATTACACGATGTCAAAGCTTGGTTTCATGCGAATGAAACTGCTGCTGGCAGAATGGAATCAGTTCACAGCATCTGTCAATCAAATCATTGATGAGGCAAGGGGAGGAGAACGATGAATCAAGAACAGTTTTTACAGGAGTTAAGTAAAGCGTTACAGCCGCTTTCTAAAGAAGAGCGGAATGAGGTCTTATTTGATTTTGAAGAACATATTACAGAAGGGATGAAAGAAGGCAGGCCGGAAGCGGACATCATCAGGGAACTCGGCTCCCCAAAACAAATAGCAAAGGAATTGGTGCCAGATGTCACGGGAACTGCTCCAGCAGTGCAGCGCCCTAAGAAGAACCTCTTTCAGATGGCATGTTCAGCAGCAGCGATAAGCATCTTAAATTTGATTTTTGTGCTGGGACCAGCTATTGGCATTTTTGGAGTGTACGTGGGTTTATGCGGGGTGGCGCTTGCACTTTCTGTATCACCAATTATGTTTGTCGGCATGGTGATGTTTCAAATGAATACGCACATGATGCTGGAGTTCTTTTTATCACTCGTGTTTGGCAGTCTGGGGCTGCTCTTGTGTATAGGGCTGTGGCATTTAGGCAAGCTGCTGTATGGCATGAGTTTGCGATATATCAGATATAATTTAAAGCTGGTGACGGGGGCGCAGACATGAAAAAAATCATAATAGGATTGATCGCAGTATTTGCAGTCGGGGTAATCGGGGCTGTCATCTCTGCTGCTACCTCGGATTTTACAAAAGAAGAGGTGAAAGCTGCCGAAACATATGATCCTGCAGATATTAAAAAAATTGAGGTAACAACGAGCTCGATGCATGCAGAGGTCAAAAGCGGGCAAACGGATGATATTCAGGTAGCTGCTGAAGGGCAAGTCAGTGATAAAAGCAAAAAGCTGTTCGATGTGAGCCAAGATGGCAATTCATTAACAATCAATCAAATAGCACGCGAGAATATCATCTCTTTTATACCGTGGGGCAGCGAAAAGGATATGAAAATCACAATCACGATTCCGGAAAAGAAGTATGATGAGATAACCGTAACGACAACCTCTGGCGATATTCTGATAGAAAATACGCAAACAGATCAATCAGCTGCTGACTCTACATCAGGAAATATTGAGCTGAAGCATACACGCATCGAAAACGAGCTGACGCTAAAAACAACGAGTGGAGAAATTCAAACTGACCAAAATTCATTCGGCCAAGGTGAAGTAAAGACAACAAGCGGATCAATAAAAAGCAGCCGCACAACAGCTGAAAAGGTGAACTATAAGACAACTTCCGGGGATATTGATCTTCTTCAGGATCATCAGAACGAAGAGATCGACATCGTCACTACGAGCGGAAGTGTGTCAGTAGAGTATCAGAAAGAACCTGCATCTTTGGCAGTGGATTTTCAGGCTGACTCAGGTGATGCCGCGGCCAATCTCGATCACATCTTGTATAAAGAAAAATCAGAGCACCGTATTGTAGGTTATGTAGGTGATAGCCCCTCTAACCATTTAAAAGTTCGTACAACATCTGGAGACATTGAACTAAACTAACTGCCACGAGCCGGCCCATCCCAGCCGGCTTTTTTGTATAGGAAAAAATGACCGCTTTTCCCCATGAAATTATGATATATTTATGAAAAACAGCAAAGGGGATGGGAGAAAATGAATGCGGTTACAATTGTGATAGCGTCAATGTGTATTTTGGCTATTGCCTATCGTTTATACGGAACATTTATGATGGTGAAGGTTCTCAAAGTGAATGATGACAAGCCGACACCCGCTCACACGCTTGAGGATGGGAAAGACTATGTGCCTACAAATAAATGGGTTTCGTTCGGCCACCATTTTGCCGCGATCGCAGCGGCCGGGCCGCTGGTCGGACCAATTCTGGCGGCGCAGTTTGGCTATTTGCCGGGGTTATTGTGGCTGTTAATCGGGGCGGTAATAGGGGGAGCCGTCCATGATATTGTTGTGCTGTTTGCATCAATGCGCAAAAACGGAAAATCGCTGTCGGAAGTGGCGAAGGATGAGCTTGGCCCTGTTGCCGGCTTTTGTACGGGACTGTCCATGCTGTTTATTATCACGATTACGATGGCAGGTCTCTCGATGGTCGTGCTGCACGCGCTTGAACGCAATCCGTGGGGGACATTTGCGGTAGGGATTACGATTCCGATTGCGATGGGCGTGGGCTTATTTTATAAGAAAACGGGAAATTTAAAGCTCGCGTCAACGGTCGGTTTTCTCTTTTTAATGACAGGAGTCTTTATCGGCCCATGGGTACAGACTACCACGCTCGGTGACTTTTTAACACTAGATACGAAAACGCTTGCAATCGCGCTTCCTGTTTATGCGTTTTTTGCCGCTGCGCTTCCTGTTTGGCTGCTTCTCGCACCGCGTGATTATTTAAGCAGCTTTATGAAAATCGGTGTTTTTATCGCTTTGATTGTTGGTGTGTTTGTCGTCAATCCGTCCATTCCGTTTCCTGCGTTTACAGAATTCGTAAAAGGCGGCGGGCCTGTGCTGGCAGGACCTGTCTGGCCGTTCATCTCAATAACCATTGCCTGCGGGGCGATCTCTGGGTTCCATGCCTTTGTCGGCTCAGGAACGACACCGAAAATGCTGAATAAATGGAGTGATATGAAGCCGGTGGCGTTTGGCGCAATGCTTGTTGAGTGTCTTGTCGGCATCATGGCACTGATTGCGGCAACCGCCTTACAGCCTGCTGATTACTTTGCGATTAACAGCACGCCGGAGGTTTTCCGTACGCTTGGCATGAATGTCGTCCATCTGCCTGAATTGAGCAGGGAAATCGGCTTGGACTTAGAAGGGAGAACTGGGGGAGCCGTCACGCTTGCGGTGGGTATGACTTATATTTTTACCGGAATGCCATTTTTCAGCCATTTGGCCTCATACTTTTTCCAATTTGTCATTATGTTTGAAGCGGTATTTATTTTAACAGCTATTGACGCCGGTACACGTGTTGCCCGTTATTTGATCCAGGATTTCTTCGGAGAGGTGTATAAACCGCTGAAGAAAACAGACTGGATTCCGGGCTCTGTATTTGCCAGCGCGCTTGCCTGTTTGATGTGGGGGTACTTGCTGTATTCAGGAGATATCGGTTCCATTTGGGCGCTGTTCGGCGTTTCCAATCAGCTGATGGCGTCAGTAGGGCTGATTATCGGAGCGACCATCGTGTTGAAAATCGCCGATAAACGCCGATACATTTTGACATGTCTTATCCCGCTTGCCTATTTATATGTCACTGTCAACTATGCGGGCTATTGGATGGTGCGCCATGTATATCTTAATCCTGAAGCAGCAGGATATAGTGTATTGAATGGCGTATTATCTATCATCATGCTGGTGTTAGGCTTCATCATTATTGTGGCGGCCGTGAAAAAGTGGGCGCAGATGTGGAGAGATCCGAGTTTAAGGATGGAAGCATCTATACCGGGCTAGGAGGACTATTGAAATGCTGAGGGGGCGTGGCAATGAACCTATCAATGAAATATCTTATTCTATACGTATCGGACAGCAAGCGGGCTATTCATTTTTATCGGGATATTTTAGGGCTGCCGATTCGTGCTGAACACGGCACGTATGTCGAATTTGAAACAGGATCGACGATATTGGCCCTTAATACGAGGGAAAGCGCCAGAGATATCACAGCGCTGGATATTCCGGAAACATCTGCTTCAAACACATTTGAAATCGGGTTTGTTACAGAAAATGTAGAAACTGTCATCAAAAGGATGAGAGATCAAGGTGTCTCGATTATCGGGGAGCCGAAAGTGAAACCATGGGGGCAGACGGTCGCCTATATCGCAGATCCGGATGGACATTATATCGAAATTTGCAGTCCGATGGAATAACGAACAAAAGCCCAAAACAATTTCTGTTTTGGGCTTTCTCATGTTGTTTTGTGACCGGTTGCTTCTAATAGCAAATCAGCCAGGTGAACGGCTCTGACTTTACCGCTTAGTCCTTCGCGTTCAATCCCGAGCTTCATCTGCAGCAGGCAGCCCGGGTTTGCTGTTACAATGAGGATCGCTTCGGTTGCTTTGACGGCAGCCATTTTACTGTCCAGTATTTTCATAGACATTTCAGCTTCGACGATGTTGTAAATTCCCGCTGATCCACAGCAGCTGTCTGCTTTCTCCATTTCTCTGAATTCAGCTCCTTTGATGCTCTGGAGCAGCTGGCGGGGCTCAAGCGACGTATGCATTACATTTCTTAGGTGGCATGAATCTTGATAGGTAACGACCTGAGGCGTCCTGAGCGCTAAGTCCATTTGATGGAAATCGAGTTCAACCAAAACAGAAGAAAAATCCTTCAGCTTTTGAACAAAAGCGGCGGCACGCTCCGACCACTCCGGTTCATCCTTCAGCAAATGATCATATTCAGTAAGAAAGGCTCCGCATCCTCCTGCGTTTGTGATGACAGCATCCACGTCTAACGCTTCGAAAGCAGCGATATTTTGTTTCGCGAGCTGTTTCCCTGCGTTTTTTTCACCGCTATGCCCATGCAGTGCCCCGCAGCAAGCCTGTTCAGGCGGGATGACAATGTCGCAGCCTGCTAGCTGCAGCAGCTTCAATGTGGCATTGTTAGTCGGTAAAAACATCGTATCCATTAAGCAGCCCGAAAAAAAGGCGACCCGTTTTTTCATGGGGCTAATGGACGGCAGGAAACGCGGCCGATTGTTCATTTCTTTGCTTTTTGGAACATCAGGAAGAACAGCCTCCATCGTCCGCAAATGCTCAGGCAGGACGCGAAGCATACCGGTTTTTCGCACAGCGGTTTGCAGTCCTGACCGCTGATACAAACCGATAAGGCTTACAGCTGAGCGCATGCGGTTTTGGTGCGGAAACAGCTCGTGAAAAGCCGTCTTTCGCATGACACGTGCGCCAAGCGAGTGTTTTTTATTTTGGTGGATAATATCTCTGGCTTCCTCCAGCAGTTGACCGTATTTCACGCCGGATGGGCATACGGGTTCACAGGCTCGGCAGCCGAGGCAAAGTGACAGCGAACGTTCGACATCATCATCCGGTTCAATCATACCGTCCGCCACGGCTTTCATTAAGGCGATACGCCCGCGCGGGGAGTGTGTTTCCTGAAATCCTGATTCGATATAGGTCGGACAGGAAGGGAGACAAAATCCGCAGCGCATACAATTTAATAACTCACCTTCATCCATACGCTCTTTAAATTCATTTTGGATCTGTTTCATTTCTTTTTCTGTTGTCATCTTTGTGCCACCACACGTTTTCTGGCATCTTTTGCAAACACCTTGCCCGGATTTAATATGTTCTGGGGATCAAATGCCGCTTTCAACGCTTTCATCGCATCAATGCCTTCTTTTTTCAGCTTCATTTCCAAGTAAGGCGCTTTCATGGCCCCGACTCCGTGCTCTCCGGTTATCGTGCCGCCAAGTTCAATCGCTTTCTCAAAAATCTCGGCAAAAGCCTGTTCAACACGCTCCATCTCATCTTCATTGCGTATATCTGTCGTGCATGTCGGATGGAGGTTCCCGTCTCCTGCATGGCCGAAGGTGCAAATGGAAATATCGTATTTAGCAGCAATATGATTAATCGCTTTGACCATATTGGCGATTTCTGAGCGAGGAACAGTCGCATCCTCTAAAATCGTCGTCGGCTTGAGGCGTGCAAGGGCAGAAAGGGCGGAGCGCCGTGCTTCAGTCAGGGCGAATGCCTCCTCCTCCGTTTGTGCGGTCTGAACGGAAACGGCGTCGCCTTTTTTGCAGATCGCCTCAATCTTTTTCATATCCCGTTCAACGGTTTCAAGCGGCCCGTCTTGTTCAATTAACAGAACTGCTTTTGCGCTTGTCGGAAGTCCGATTTTGGCATAATCCTCAATTACCAATAGTGTAGGCTGGTCGAGAAATTCAAGCGTTGCGGGTATCATTTTCGCGGCAATAATATTCGATACCGTTTGAGCAGCGGCATCGATGCTTTCATAAAGGGCAAGCAGCGTCTTCTTGGTTTCCGGTTTTGGAACAAGTTTGACGATGGCTTCTGTCACAATGCCGAGTGTTCCTTCTGAACCGACAAAAAGACGCGTCAGATCGTATCCGGCCACATCCTTCGCGAGTTTTCCTCCGGTGCGGATGATGTCTCCATTTGCGAGCACAACCTCCAGACCAATCACATAGTCGCGGGTGACGCCGTATTTTAATCCGCGGAGCCCGCCGGAATTTTCATTGATGTTTCCGCCGATGGTTGATATTTTCATAGAACTCGGATCGGGCGGATAAAACAAACCTTTGCTTTCAACCGCGCGGATCATATCCAACGTAATGACGCCCGGCTGAACTGTGGCAGTTAAATTTTCTTCATCAATCTCAAGAATCTTGTTCATGTGCTTAAAGAGAAGCACAAGGCCGCCTTCAGTCGGGCACGTGCCGCCGCAAAGGTTTGTCCCTGATCCTCTCGGAACGATCGGCACGCGATGTTCTCTGCAAATCGTTAAAATTTGTGAAACTTCATCTGTATTCCTAGGCGCAATCACGGCATCAGGCATAGATTGAAACTGCGGCGTCGCATCATAAGAATAAACGAGCCGGCCGGCTTTTGAGTCATCAAAGTTTTCGGGTCCGACGATTTGAATCAGCTGTCCTTTTACATCCTTTGTGATCATTTCACCAATCCCCCTGTTGAAAAACGCTTTCAATCTATTGTAAAAGAAAAAAAGAAAAGCTTTCCATGGAGAAACATACAAAAAATGAAACTAAAACTCTTTCTATTTTGTATCTTGATCTAAAAAATAGAGTGCGACGTACATCGTGACGATGTCCTCGGTGCGGTCAAAATGCAAACCGGTCAGCTGTTCAGCCTTAGCCAGACGATAACGCAATGTATTGATATGAATATGCATATCTTCTGCGGTTTGTTTTAAAGACAAATCATGTAGAAAGAAGGTCCGTATCGTTCTCATTAATTCCTGATGCCGAAGCGTCTCTCCGAATACTCTATGCGGAAATTCGTTTCTGGTCCCCGGACTGATTTCCGTCAGACACATATCAAGCTTCAGATCCTCTTCGAATATGGGCGTTTTTCGCTTAAGGCTGACAGCCAGCGCTTTTTCCGCTTGCCCGTATGATTCTGTCAGGCTGGAGCTTGCGACAGTCCTTCCAGCGCCAGCTGCTGCCAATTGGCTGTTTGCGGTATTGGCAAACGAACAAATGTGAAGGATCTGCCGTAAAAGCCGATCTCTTTGTTCATGCTGTGGCACTTCGTGATTAATCAAAATCCGTTCATTTCCCCACCTGATGAACAAATCCGCAGGGTACGAGGATTTCCAAATACGTGCCATTTGCTCAATATCATGAGGTGACCACTCATACCCCTGAATCAGAATCATTTGACGCCGGGAGGCAAGGTCCACACCAAGAAGCTGAGCTTTCTCAAGAAAACCCGAAGACCACTCTTTTAATTGCAGCCAATCGATCATAAAAGATTCCAGCATTCTTTCACGCCACTGGGACTGCTCTAAATGCCATGATTCCTTAATGAACAGCTCTGTCATTTTTCGAAGCAGCTCCCCGTAAGGCTGAATCTCAGCGGGCTCACCTGTCAGCCCGAAGACAGCGATCACATCATGATCAGAAAATACTGGGAGGTTGATGCCCGCCTTTACTCCTTTTAACCTTTTTTCATCTTCCTTTGTAATAATGACGCTGCGTTTTTCTTTTGCACAGAGAAGCGCTCCCTCATGAAATTGTCCGACCCGCTCATCGTTTGTGCTCGCCATAATAAGGCCATCCGTGTTTGCGATAATGACCTCACGTTCGTACATTTTTTTGACTTCAGCAATAATTTTTTTCGCTAATAATGGCTGTAAAAACATGGCGTTCCCCCTCATCATGCTTTTATTATATAAGAAAAAAACCGGGCGCAGTCACCCGGTTTCATGTCTTATTGGGCGGGTTTTAATCCGCCTTCAAGCGTTTTCAGCATTTCGTTTTTCTCACTTTCGGATGCGTGCTGCCAAATGACTTCAAATAAAACGCCGAGCCCTGGAAGCATTTTTTCTTCACCGCTTTGAATCGCATCTACAATTGTATGCTCAAGCTGTTCCTGATTATTGCCGGTTACGTTGGCAATGACGGCATGACGTAAATTAAGATCCATGTAAAACGCTCCTTTTCCTAAAATGTAATACGTATATTCTAACCCTGCATCTGGTTTATTATGTGCTGTTCTTGCGATATAATAACATCATGTTAAAAAAAGGAGCGCCACACAGACAGTGAAACATATAGAATCAGCAAAAAACCAAAAAGTGAAGGATTGGAAAAAGCTTCACACAAAAAAAGAACGAACAAAAACAAATACATTTCTGATAGAGGGAGAACACCTCGTTGAAGAGGCGCTGAAAAGCCCGGGTACGGTGAAAGAAATTCTTGTAAAGGATGAAACAAAGATTCCTTCAGATCTTGAGGCGGGTATCCAGTGCTATGTGCTGAGCGAAGATGCGTTCTCAGCTGTGACTGAAACCGAAACGCCGCAGCAGATTGCCGCCGTATGCCATATGCCTGAAGAACAGCTGGCAACGGCACGTAAGATGCTGCTGATTGATGCCGTTCAAGATCCGGGAAACCTAGGCACAATGATTCGAACGGCTGATGCGGCCGGTTTGGATGCAGTTGTACTCGGTGACGGCACGGCCGACGCCTTTAACGGAAAAACACTGCGATCTGCGCAAGGATCTCACTTTCATATTCCTGTTGTGAGAAAAAACCTGCAGTCATATGTGGACGAATTGAAGGCAGAGGGCGTAAAAGTGTACGGCACGGCGCTGCAAAACGGAGCGCCTTACCGGCAGATCCCTCAGTCTGAATCCTTTGCGCTCATTGTAGGAAATGAAGGCGCAGGGGTGGATGCTGCATTGCTGGAAAAAACGGATTTGAACCTGTACGTGCCGCTTTACGGACAGGCTGAATCACTAAACGTCGCAGTTGCGGCTGCCATCCTCGTGTATCACTTGCGAGGATAGTGTTGCGCCAAGCGTTGGATTTCTCTATAATAGAACATAATATTTCAAAAACCGTGACAGAGGACCTCAATTTCTGATCAACTGCTTTCCAGGGAGAAAATGCCGCTGACTGAGAGCATTTTTAACGCAGCCGGAAGTTGGCTTCACCTCTTGAGTTGTCGCCGGGACCGCGCCACACTGCGCGTAAAGGTGAACCGGAATCTGATTCCGTTATGTCAATGAAGCTGACGACAGCATCAGTCTGTCTGAAATAAGGGTGGTACCGCGGCCACAACTCGTCCCTTGTACAAGGGACGGGTTTTTTTTATTTTCTAAAGACATATGACGGTTTGTTTACATAAAAGGAGGATGCAAAATGGAAGAAAAGCTAAAACAGCTGGAACAAGAAGCCATAGAACAAGTAGAAGCAGCAAGCTCATTAAAGGTTGTCAATGATATTCGGGTGCAATATCTCGGAAAAAAAGGGCCGATTACAGAAGTGCTGCGCGGAATGGGCAAGCTTTCTGCTGAGGAACGTCCAAAAATGGGGGCGCTCGCGAACGAAGTAAGAGAGCGTATCGCTAATGCGATTGCTGACAAAAACGAGAAGCTTGAAGAAGAGGAAATGAAGCAGAAGCTTGCGGGACAGACAATTGACGTCACGCTGCCTGGGAATCCTGTTGCAGTCGGCGGCCGCCATCCGCTCACTGTTGTCATTGAAGAAATTGAAGATTTATTTATCGGGATGGGCTACACAGTCGAGGAAGGGCCAGAGGTTGAAACGGATTACTACAATTTCGAATCGCTCAACCTGCCAAAAGAACACCCTGCGCGCGATATGCAGGACAGCTTTTACATCACAGAGGAAACTTTGATGAGAACGCAAACTTCTCCTGTCCAAACACGGACGATGGAAAAGCATGAAGGCAAAGGGCCTGTTAAAATCATTTGCCCGGGTAAAGTTTATCGCCGTGATAACGATGACGCGACGCACTCTCATCAATTTATGCAAATTGAAGGGCTTGTCGTTGACAAAAACATCAGCATGAGTGATTTAAAAGGAACGCTTGAACTCGTTGCGAAAAAAATGTTCGGGCAAGACCGCGAAATCAGACTCCGCCCAAGCTTCTTCCCGTTTACTGAGCCTTCAGTAGAAGTGGATGTGACATGCTTTAAATGCGGTGGGAACGGCTGCTCAGTATGTAAAGGAACAGGCTGGATCGAAATCCTCGGCGCCGGCATGGTTCACCCGAATGTGCTTAAAATGGCTGGCTTTGATCCGAAGGAATATCAGGGCTTTGCATTCGGAATGGGTGTTGAGCGTATCGCGATGCTGAAATACGGCATTGATGATATCCGCCACTTCTATACAAACGATGTCAGATTTATTTCGCAGTTTAAACAGGCGTAAGAGGAGGATGCAAGGATGTTTGTTTCTTATAAATGGTTAGAGGATTATGTTGATTTAAAAGGCATGGACCCGGCTGTTCTTGCTGAAAAAATTACAAGAGCCGGTATTGAGGTTGAAGGAATTGAATACAAAGGAGAAGGCATCAAAGGCGTTGTCATCGGCCATGTGCTGGAGCGCGAGCAGCACCCGAATGCTGATAAGCTGAATAAGTGCCTTGTGGATATCGGAGCGGAAGCCCCTGTACAAATTATTTGCGGCGCGCCGAATGTGGATAAGGGACAAAAAGTCGCAGTTGCAACAGTCGGAGCGGTGCTGCCGGGCAATTTCAAAATCAAAAAAGCCAAGCTTCGCGGTGAAGAATCAAACGGCATGATCTGTTCTTTACAGGAGCTTGGGATTGAAAGCAAACTTGTGGCGAAGGAGTATGCGGAAGGCATTTTCGTATTCCCGAATGACGCTGAAACAGGAAGCGATGCTTTAGCGGCTTTACAGCTTGACGACGCGATTCTTGAGCTTGGCTTAACACCAAACCGCGCGGATGCCATGAACATGCTTGGTGTTGCTTACGAGGTTGCGGCGATTTTAGACACTGAGGTAAAGCTTCCGCAAACGGATTACCCGGCTGTTTCAGAACAAGCGTCTGATTACATTGCTGTCAAAATCGAAGATCAAGAAGCGAACCCGCTGTATGCTGCAAAAATCATTAAAAATGTCACGATTGCTCCGTCACCGCTTTGGATGCAAACAAAGCTGATGAATGCAGGCATTCGTCCGCACAACAACGTTGTTGACATCACAAACTTTGTCCTGTTGGAATACGGACAGCCGCTTCACGCGTTTGATTATGACAGATTTGGCTCTAAGGAAGTCGTAGTAAGAAAAGCAGCTGAGAATGAAATGATCGTCACTCTTGATGATCAAGAACGTAAGCTGTCTGCCGATCACCTTGTCATTACAAACGGAACGAAAGCGCAGGCCGTTGCCGGTGTCATGGGAGGAGCAGCGTCAGAGGTTCAGGAAGATACGAAAACGATTTTGCTTGAGGCTGCTTATTTCAACGGGCAGACGGTTCGCAAGGCTTCCAAAGACCTTGGTTTGAGAAGTGAATCAAGCGTAAGATTTGAAAAAGGAATTGATCCTGCGCGCGTACGACTTGCAGCAGAACGGGCTGCACAGCTGATTCATCTGTATGCCGGCGGTGAGGTGCTTGCTGGAACGGTTGAGGAAGATCACCTGACAATCGAAGCAAATAACATTCACGTGTCTGCTGACAGAGTGAGCAGCGTTCTAGGCATGACGATCAGCAAGGAAGAACTGATCAGCATTTATAAACGTCTTGGTTTTACGGTTGGTGAAGCGGATGATCTTCTCGTTGTGACCGTCCCATCACGCCGCGGCGACATTACAATAGAAGAGGATTTAATCGAAGAAGCGGCAAGACTGTACGGCTACGATAACATTCCGTCTACGCTTCCTGAGACAGCGGGAACAACAGGCGGATTAACGCCATATCAGGCAAAACGCCGTAAAGTCAGACGTTTCCTTGAAGGCGCAGGCTTATCCCAAGCCATCACTTACTCATTGACAAATGAGAAGAAAGCGGCAGCGTTTGCGATTGAAAAATCACTGAACACTGTGCTTGCGCTTCCTATGAGTGAAGAAAGAAGCATTCTCAGACACAGTCTTGTTCCGAATCTGCTTGATTCTGTTTCTTACAACCTCGCGAGACAGACTGACTCAGTTGCACTGTACGAAGTCGGCTCCGTTTTCCTGAGGAAGGAAGAGGACACAAAACCTGTTGAAACAGAACGTGTGGCAGGAGCTGTTACCGGATTATGGCGCAAGCAGCTATGGCAGGGTGAGAAGAAACCAGTTGATTTCTTTGTTGTCAAAGGTATTGTCGAAGGGCTGTTAGACAAACTCAACGTCCTAGACAGCATTGAATTTGTACAGTCTGAACGCAAACAGCTGCACCCGGGCAGAACAGCGAACATTTTACTGAATGGCTCTCTGATCGGCTTCATCGGCCAAGTCCACCCTTCATTGGAAAAAGAACTGGATATAAAGGAAACATACGTATTTGAGATTGATCTTCATGCGTTACTTGCAGCAGAAACAGCACCGCTTGTTTACACGGCGATTCCGAAATATCCGTCTGTGACACGTGATATCGCTCTTGTAACAGATAAAACCGTCACAAGCGGCCAGCTCGAGAGCGTCATTAAAGAGGCCGGCGGCAAGCTTCTGAAAGAGGTAACCGTATTTGACGTATACGAAGGAGAGCATATGGAGGAAGGCAAGAAGTCAGTCGCTTTCTCACTCCAGTATGTTAACCCTGAACAAACACTGACTGAAGAAGAAGTGACAAAAGCGCACAGTAAAGTGCTGAAGGCGTTAGAAGACACATATCAAGCTGTTTTAAGAGGCTGATAAAAAAAGCTTGCAGAGCAATCTGCAAGCTTTTTTCTATGAACGTTTTTTATCAGCAAGGCGCTGCGCTTTTTGCGTATTGGCGAAATGGAGTTTTGTAAAGGCTCTGAGTGCGGATGCCCCTTTTTTGAGGATCAGCTTGGCTGCCGCTTCATCGACGTGCGGACCGGCTCCTTTCGGCAGCGTCATTCCTGCCTCGCGTGATAGTTTATCCATTTCCATTAAAAATGAATATCTTGCAATGATTGAAGCAGCGGCGACAGCCAGGTGAATACCTTCAGCTTTTGTGCTAAAATAGGTCCGCTCCTTCACAATGTCTCTGCCCTTTAAATGATTGAAGTAGACGCCTGGCTCAGCGAATTGGTCAATCAAAATGGCCTCAGGCTTTATTCCATCCATTTTCCTTAATAAATGGGTGATCGCCTGATTGTGCAGCAAAGCTTTCATTTTCCCTTGGCTCATGCCTTTTTCCTGCATGCTGTTATACTTTTCATTTTTTAACACCAGCAGGCTATATGGAATAGTTTTGATCAGGTTTCGGGCAATCTCGATGATTTGCGGATCTTTTAAATCTTTAGAATCCTTAACACCGAGTTCCTTCATTAAAGGAAGCATGGTTTTGTCGACGTACGCGCATACAACCGTCATTGGGCCAAAGTAATCTCCGGTTCCGACTTCGTCAGAACCGATAACAGACATTCCGGCGATATCTGCCGGAGGGGCATAGCGGGGATCAGCCGGCTTTTTGGCCGGTTTCTTCTTTTCCTGAGGCTCAGCTGTTCCCCAGCGCGCGGATTCTGCCGCTGCGTTTTTACCTTGAAACAGGACCTTGCCTGATTGATATGCTGTAATGGTACAGCCGGGCGGTTTCGCCTGAAAAACGGCTCCCTGTGGAACAGAGGCGGTAAGCGAACCGCTGTACGTCATTTTCATTTGGTCAATAGCAGACAACGATACTTTTATCACTGAATGGGACACGTAATAATCTCCTTTTTTTACACTTTTCACTGTATATACCAGTGTATCATAACAGCGGGAGGCTCGTCTTTCCATTCATTTAATAAACGTGTTATGATAAGAACTAGGATTCTCGCGGAATGGAGGAGAAACGTTGTCTGACGGCAAAAAAACAAAAACAACCGTTGACATTTACGGCCAGCACTTCACGATTGTCGGTGAAGAAAGCAGAGCCCATATGAGGTATGTCGCCGGAATTGTTGATGATAAAATGAGAGAAATCAATGAAAAAAATCCATACCTTGATATAAATAAACTTGCAGTGCTGACAGCGGTAAATGTGGTGCACGATTATGTTAAGTTACAAGAGAAATGTGAAAAACTGGAGCGTCAGCTTAAAGAAAAGGATTGAACAACTATGCTGGATATCATCATCTTAATCTTGCTCCTGATGGGGACTTTACTGGGGTTAAAACGCGGTTTTATCCTGCAGTTTATCCGCTTGACGAGCTTTATTTTATCGATCGCCTTTGCGGCTTTATTCTATAAAAATGTGGCGCCGCATTTAAAGTGGATTCCCGCACCCGACTTTTCAGCGGGACAGCCGGCTCTTTCTTTTTTTACGGGAAATTTAGAAGCGGCCTATTATAATGCGATTGCGTTCATCGTTTTATTTATCATCGCTAAAATCTTACTGAGAATCATCGGCTCGTTCTTGAGTATTGTCGCCGGCATTCCGGTGATCAAACAAATCAACCAGTTGCTGGGCGCCGTTCTCGGTTTTCTAGAAGTCTATTTATTTACATTTGTGCTGTTGTATGTCGCATCCGTTCTGCCGGTAGATGCGTTGCAGCAAATGATGGGGCAATCGTCTCTCGCAAATGTGATCATTAACCATACACCGTACTTGTCAGGGCTTTTAGAAGAGCTGTGGACACAGTACGGGGCATAAAAAACTTCTCTTGTCCGGAGAAGTTTTTTTCGAGTATGATGGAAACATATGTGAACGTCTGGGGGTTATTGTATGCATAAAAAAGATATTATCCGGCTGCTTGAAACCATTGCAGTCTATATGGAACTAAAGGGGGACAACCCGTTTAAAGTGTCCGCATTCCGAAAAGCAGCGGCAGCCCTGGAACAGGACGACCGAAGCTTATCAGAAATGGACGATATGATGTCGCTGTCCGGCATTGGAAAAGGAACGTACAGCGTCATTAAGGAGTATATAGATGAAGGAAAGTCAAGCACGCTCGAATCGTTGCAGAAAGAAGTCCCGGAAGGACTCGTGCCTTTATTGAAGCTGCCGGGGCTCGGCGGCAAAAAAATCGCAAAGCTGTATAAAGAGCTCGGCGTACATGATGCAGAATCTCTGAAGGAAGCCTGTGAACAGCAAAAAGTGCAAGGCCTTGCGGGTTTTGGCAAAAAATCAGAAGAAAAAATATTACAGGCGCTCGGAGAAGCCGGAAAACAGCCTGAGCGGTTCCCGATCGGATATGCCCTCCGGATCGCGCGGGATATTGAGGAGCATCTTTCTCAATTTACGCATATCATCAAATTTTCTCGTGCCGGAAGTCTTCGCAGAGCGCGGGAAACGGTGAAGGATTTGGACTATATCATTGCTACAGATCAGCCGGCTGAAGTAAGAGAGCAGCTTCTTGCACTGCCAAACATCAAAAGCGTGATCGCGAGCGGAGATACGAAGGTATCCGTCATCCTTTCCTTTGAATATGAAACGAGCGTCGATTTCCGTCTTGTGACGGAAGAGCAGTTTCCGACAACACTCCATCATTTTACGGGATCAAAGGATCACAACATTAAGATGCGCCAAATCGCAAAAGAACGCGGCGAGCGGATCAGTGAATACGGCGTTGAGACAGTTGAAACCGGAGAGATCAAAACATTTCCGAGCGAACGTGAATTTTATGCGCACTTCGGCCTGCCGCTGATTCCGCCGGAAATTCGTGAAAGCGGACAGGAAGTGGAAACCTACAGCGATAGCATTGAGCTGATAGAGCTCGGGCAAATCAAGGGAGATCTCCACATGCACTCAACGTGGAGCGATGGTGCGTTTTCGATCAGAGAGATGGCTGAAGCATGCATCAAAAAAGGCTATCAATACATGGCGATCACCGATCACTCACAATATTTAAAGGTCGCCAACGGGCTTACTGCAGAAAGACTTAAACAGCAGGCAAAAGAAATTGACGCGCTGAATGCTGAGTTCGAAAACTTCCGTATCTTAAAAGGTGTCGAGATGGATATCCTGCCTGACGGTACGCTCGATTATGATGACGATGTGCTGGCGGAAATGGATATCGTTATTGCATCGATTCATTCCAGTTTTAATCAGCCGGAACACGTGATTATGAAGCGGCTTGAGACGGCACTGACAAACAAACATGTTGACATTATCGCACACCCGACCGGACGCCTGATCGGCAGACGGGCCGGTTATGAAATCGATATTGATAAGCTGATTGATCTTGCGAAAAAAACAAATACGGCGCTTGAACTCAACGCTAACCCTGCGCGCCTCGATCTGCGCACAGAGCATTTACTGAAAGCAAACGAACAAGGGGTTACATTGGTGATTAATACTGATGCCCATAACATTGAGATGTTAGACGATATGAAAACTGGCGTTACTGCCGCGCGCAAAGGATGGACGGAAACGAAAAACGTTCTGAATGCCCGGTCGCTTGAAGACGTAGAGGCATTCCTGAAGCGCAACGATTAAGTAAGGAGGCTCACACAATCGTGCAGCAAAAAGTATTATCAGCTCTTGAATTTCATAAAGTGAAAGAACAGGTTATTGAGCATGCCGCTTCATCGCTCGGAAAAGAAATGCTTCTCCAGCTTAAGCCTTCTGCTTCTATAGACGAAATCAAAAAACAGCTGGATGAAGTAGACGAAGCTTCTGCCATTATCCGGCTGAGAGGCCGAGCGCCGTTTGGCGGTCTTGTTGATATCAGAGGAGCATTAAGACGAGCGGAAATCGGCAGCGTTCTCAGTCCTTCAGAATTCACTGAAATCTCTGGACTGCTTTATGCAGTTAAACAAATGAAACATTTTATCACCCAAATGGCTGAAGACGGTGTTGACATTCCGCTGATCCATCAGCACGCTGAACAGCTTATCACGCTGTCCGATTTAGAACGGGACATTAATTCCTGCATCGATGATCACGGAGAAGTGCTTGATCATGCATCGGAAAAATTGAGAGGAATCCGCACGCAGCTCAGAACCCTCGAATCGAGAATCAGAGACCGGTTAGAGTCAATGCTGCGTTCCTCTTCCGCTTCAAAAATGTTGTCTGATACGATTGTTACGATTCGGAATGACCGCTTTGTAATCCCGGTCAAACAGGAGTACAGATCAAGCTACGGCGGAATTGTGCATGATACTTCGTCCTCCGGCGCAACACTATTCATTGAACCGCAGGCAATTGTAGATATGAACAATTCCCTTCAGCAGGCAAAAGTGAAAGAAAAGCAAGAAATCGAACGGATTTTGCGTGTGCTGACAGAGAAAACGGCAGAGCATACAGAAGAGCTATTTCTAGATTTGCAAGTGCTGCAGAGGCTTGACTTTATTTTTGCAAAAGCAAGATATGCAAAAGCGGTCAAAGCGACAAAACCGATGATGAACGACACTGGCTTTATCCGTTTAAAAAAAGCCCGCCATCCATTGCTTCCGCCTGATCAGGTTGTTGCCAATGACATTGAGCTTGGCGGCGATTTTTCAACCATTGTCATTACAGGGCCAAACACCGGGGGGAAAACAGTCACCCTTAAAACGTTAGGCCTGTTAACCTTAATGGCACAATCAGGTCTTCATATCCCGGCAGATGAAGGGTCAGAAGCGGCGGTATTTGAGCACGTATTCGCTGATATCGGTGATGAACAGTCGATTGAGCAAAGCTTAAGTACGTTCTCATCCCATATGGTGAACATTGTCGGCATTTTAGAACAGGTCAATGAAAACAGCCTTGTGCTTTTCGATGAACTTGGTGCAGGGACAGATCCGCAGGAGGGGGCGGCCCTCGCCATGAGCATCCTGGATGACGTGCATCGCACCAATGCACGAGTGTTAGCTACGACGCATTATCCGGAATTGAAGGCGTACGGATATAACAGAGAAGGCGTCATGAATGCGAGCGTTGAATTTGATATCGAAACGCTGTCACCGACCTATAAACTTTTAATTGGTGTGCCGGGACGAAGCAACGCTTTCGAAATTTCAAAACGCCTTGGACTTCCAGACCATATCATCGGGCAGGCGAAGTCAGAAATGACGGCCGAGCATAACGAAGTTGATACAATGATTGCGTCGCTGGAACAAAGCAAAAAACGTGCGGAAGAAGAGCTTTCTGAGACAGAATCGATCAGAAAAGAAGCGGAAAAACTGCACAAAGAGCTGCAGCAGCAAATCATCGAGCTTAACAGCAAAAAAGACAAAATGCTCGAGGAGGCTGAAGAGCAAGCGGCTGATAAAGTAAAAGCGGCAATGAAAGAAGCCGAAGATATTATTCATGAATTGCGCTCCATAAAAGAAGAACATAAATCCTTCAAGGATCACGAGCTGATCAACGCGAAGAAACGGTTAGAAGGCGCAGTTCCTACCTTTGAAAAGTCCAAAAAACCGGAAAAAACGAAAACGCAAAAACGTGACTTCAAGCCAGGTGATGAGGTGAAAGTCCTCACCTTCGGGCAAAAAGGAACATTGCTTGAAAAAACCGGCGGCAATGAATGGAATGTACAAATCGGCATATTGAAAATGAAAGTAAAGGAAAAAGATCTGGAGTTTATCAAATCAGCTCCGGAGCCAAAAAAAGAAAAAATCATTACGGCGGTCAAGGGAAAGGATTATCATGTATCGCTTGAGCTTGATCTTCGCGGCGAACGCTATGAAAATGCCCTCAGCCGTGTTGAAAAATATTTGGACGATGCAGTGTTAGCCGGATATCCTAGAGTGTCAATCATTCACGGAAAAGGAACCGGCGCTTTAAGAAAAGGCGTGCAGGATCTTCTGAAGAACCACCGCAGCGTCAAAAGCTCCCGTTTCGGTGAAGCAGGCGAGGGAGGATCAGGCGTTACGGTTGTTGAACTAAAATAAAAGGGAGTATGGCCATGAGTGATTTTTGGGAAAACGAGCTTGTGGAAATCGCGGCGTATTACAGTGTCGCGGTTCTCTGCCTCGTCCTCTTTTTGACTGTGTTTGAGCTGGTGACGGCTTATAAAAACTGGGAAGAGATTCAAAAAGGAAATCTTGCGGTGGCAATGGCAACCGGCGGAAAAATTTTAGGAATCGCAAACGTATTCCAGCATTCCATCTCCCAGCACAATTCGCTGCTGCAAATGATCGGCTGGGGCGTTTACGGATTTGTTATGCTTCTTTTAAGCTACTTTATTTTTGAGTTTTTGACTCCACGGTTTAAAATTGATAAGGAAATCGAAAATGATAATCGGGCTGTCGGCTTTATTTCATTTGTCATTTCTGTCGGGCTTTCATTTGTGGTGGCAGCCGGAATATAAGGGGACGGAGAATAGATGGAAAAGCTTGCAAAAGTACTGCTCGCCGCGGCGGGAATCTTTTTATTAATTGGTCTTATATATCTGTTCGTATGATGAGAAAAAGAAAGATTTACCTTTCTTTTTCTTTTTTTTGCCGTCCATCTGCTATAATGATAGGGTGGAACTCTAAAATCGAAAGGGGGAGGTTTTATGCAGTCTCAAAAGCCGTGGCTTGCCGAGTATCCCGACGATATCCCGCATGAGCTTCCGTTGCCGAATAAAACCCTGCAATCCATCCTGACAGACTCCGCCGCACGATTCCCTGACAAAACCGCAATATCTTTTTATGGAAAAAAACTCACCTTTCATGACATTCTGACGGATGCTCTTAAACTCGCAGCTTTTTTGCAGTACAATGGCCTGCAAAAAGGAGACAGAGTGGCTGTTATGCTGCCCAATTGCCCACAAACAGTGATTTCTTATTATGGTGTCTTGTTTGCTGGCGGCATCGTGGTGCAGACGAACCCGCTTTATACCGAGCATGAGCTTGAATATCAGCTCAGAGACGCTGAAGTAAGTGTGATCATCACCTTAGATTTGCTTTTCCCGAAGGCAATAAAAATGAAAACGTTATCAATAGTCGAACAGATTTTGATCACCAGCGTAAAAGACTATTTGCCTTTTCCGAAAAATGTTCTTTACCCGCTCACGCAAAAACAAAAAGTGCATATCGACTTTGACAAAACAGCTAACATTCACACGTTCGCTTCCAGTTTGAAGCAGGAAAAAACTGAACTCCTGACAATCCCGAAGATCGATCCTGAGCATGATATCGCTGTCCTCCAGTATACCGGGGGAACAACCGGAGATCCCAAAGGGGTCATGCTTACGCACCAAAATATTTTGGCCAATACTGAAATGTGCGCCGCTTGGATGTTCGATGTGAAGGAAGGCGCTGAAAAAGTGCTGGGCATTGTCCCGTTTTTTCATGTCTACGGACTGACGGCAGTCATGAACTATTCGATTAAACTAGGCTTCGAAATGATTCTTCTTCCTAAGTTTGATCCGCTTGAAACACTTAAAATCATCGACAAACACAGACCGACGCTCTTTCCAGGGGCACCGACAATTTACATTGGCCTTTTGCATCACCCCGAATTGCAGCATTATGATCTGTCATCCATTAAAAGCTGTCTTAGCGGATCAGCCGCGCTCCCTGTGGAGGTAAAGCAGAAATTTGAAAAGGTGACTGGCGGAAAACTTGTGGAAGGCTATGGTTTGTCTGAGGCATCCCCAGTGACGCACGCCAACTTTATCTGGGGGAAAAACAAGCCGGGCAGTATCGGCTGTCCTTGGCCGAGTACGGACGCCGCGATCTATTCTGAAGAGACGGGTGAGCTTGCCGCTCCGTATGAGCATGGAGAAATCATTGTAAAAGGTCCGCAGGTCATGAAAGGATATTGGAACAAACCAGAGGAAACCGCCGCTGTTCTGAGAGATGGCTGGCTGTTCACCGGGGACATGGGCTATATGGATGAAGAAGGTTTTTTCTATATTGCTGACAGGAAAAAGGATATCATCATTGCCGGAGGTTACAATATTTACCCGCGTGAAGTAGAAGAAGCGCTTTATGAACATGAAGCCGTCCAGGAAATTGTCGTCGCAGGTGTGCCCGACTCCTACAGGGGAGAAACAGTAAAAGCATTTGTCGTATTAAAGAAAGGCGCAAATGCCGATGCAGAAGAACTGGACGCCTTTGCGAGATCCCGACTGGCGCCATACAAGGTGCCCAAAGCCTATGAGTTCAGAGAAGAGCTGCCGAAAACGGCGGTCGGAAAAATTTTAAGAAGGCGTTTACTTGAAGAAGCCGAAAATCATCATATCAAATAAAAAAGAACGTCTATGAATAAACTTGACAAACCCGAAAATCCTTCTTATCATGAAATTATGAATGAATAGTCATTCATTTCTATAGGAAGGAACGATGAACATTGAAGCAAAAACGGCCAAAGTATATGCAGATTATTGATGCAGCAGTAGAAGTCATTGCGGAAAACGGCTACCACCAGTCACAGGTATCCAAAATTGCCAAACAAGCCGGAGTAGCGGACGGCACCATCTATCTCTATTTTAAAAACAAAGAAGATATTTTAATTTCTCTTTTCAAAGAAAAAATGGGCCAATTTATTGAGCGGATGGAAGAGGACATTAAAGAAAAAACAACAGCGAAGGAGAAATTGGCGCTTGTGATTTCAAAGCATTTTTCCCTTTTAGCTGGTGACCATGATCTCGCGATTGTCACTCAGCTTGAACTACGCCAATCCAACTTGGAGCTGCGCCAGAAAATCAACGAAATATTAAAAGGCTACTTGAATATTTTAGATGGCATTTTGACGGAAGGCATACAATCAGGCGAAATAAAAGAAGGCCTCGATGTCCGCCTCGCCCGGCAGATGATTTTTGGAACGATTGACGAAACCGTGACAACTTGGGTGATGAATGACCAAAAGTACGATCTCGTTGCGCTTTCAAACAGCGTTTTAGAATTATTGGTATCCGGAATTCACAATAAGTAAAGGAGTTCTGTCCTATGAATGCAATTTCACTTGCGGTGGATCAATTTGTGGCAGTCTTGACGATTCACAATCCGCCGGCAAACGCGCTTTCCAGCCAGATATTAGAAGAGCTGTCTTCCTGTCTTGATCAATGTGAGACAGATGCAGGCGTACGAAGCATTATCATTCACGGCGAGGGAAGATTTTTCTCAGCCGGCGCTGATATTAAAGAATTCACATCGTTTAAAGGCAATGAGGATTCCTCATTGCTCGCTGAGCGCGGCCAGCAGTTAATGGAGAGAATCGAAAGCTTTCCAAAACCGATTATCGCAGCGATTCACGGCGCTGCTCTCGGAGGCGGGCTGGAGCTTGCAATGGCCTGTCACATCAGAATCGCGGCAGAAGATGCTAAGCTGGGGCTCCCAGAGCTTAACCTTGGTATCATCCCGGGTTTTGCAGGAACACAGCGTCTTCCGAAATATGTCGGTACAGCCAAGGCACTAGAGCTCATCGGCTCAGGAGAACCGATATCCGGAAAAGAAGCGCTTGATCTCGGACTTGTCTCAATTGGAGCAAAAGATGAAGCAGAAGTGCTTGAAAAAGCAAAAGCACTTGCCGGTAAGTTTGCAGAGAAAAGCCCGCAAACGCTTGCGTCTTTGCTTGAGCTTCTTTATTCCAACAAGGTGTATTCCTACGAAGGAAGCTTAAAGCTTGAAGCAAAACGATTTGGGGAAGCATTTGAGTCAGAGGACGCCAAGGAAGGCATCCAGGCATTTCTCGAAAAAAGAAAGCCTCAGTTCAAAGGCGAATAAAAGGGGATATGATCATGAATCTATTTGTACTGATGAAACGGACGTTTGACACAGAGGAAAAAATCGTCATTGAAGCAGGAAAGATTCAGGATGACGGAGCGGAATGGATCATTAATCCATACGACGAATATGCAATAGAGGAAGCCATCCAGCTGAAGGAAAAGCACGGCGGTTCGATCACCGCCGTCACGGTCGGCGGTGAAGAAGCGGAGAAAGAGTTGCGTACTGCGCTTGCCATGGGATGTGACCAAGCCGTTTTAATCAACATAGAAGATGATCTCGAAGAACCCGACCAATACTCCATTTCTCAAGTTTTATACCATTATATGAAGGATCAGGAGTTTGACTTGATTCTCGGCGGAAATGTTGCCATTGACGGAGGCTCAGGACAAGTGGCGCCTAGGCTTGCCGAGCTCCTGGACATTCCGTGTATCACTACGATCACCAAACTCGACATCAACGGAACTGATGCAGAAGCAGAAAGGGATGTCGAAGGGGATGTTGAAAAAATCAAAACGACGCTTCCATTGCTTGTCACAGCTCAGCAGGGCTTAAACGAGCCGCGCTATCCTTCACTTCCGGGAATTATGAAGGCTAAGAAAAAGCCGCTTGAAGAGCTTGAGCTTGATGATCTTGAACTGGACGAGGAGGACGCCGAACCAAAGCTGAAAACCATTGAACGTTTTCTGCCGCCGAAAAAAGAAGCCGGGAAGCTTCTGCAGGGAGAGCCTGCCGAACAGGCAAAAGAGCTTGTCTCATTGCTCCGCAGCGAAGCTAAAGTCATTTAAAGCTTGGACATTCAAAGAAACAGGGGGATGTTAGAATGGGAAAAAAAGTGATCGTACTCGGAGAAATACGCGACGGAGAATTACGAAATGTCACCTTTGAAGCAATAGCTGCAGGAAGGACCATTTCAGGCGATGGGGAAGTTATCGGTGTTCTGATCGGCGAAAATGTACAAAGCATTGCACAAGAACTTATCCATTACGGAGCAGATAAAGTTCTCACCGCCGAGGATCCGAAGCTGAAATCATACACGGCAGACGGATACAGCCAGGTCATGAGAGGTGTGATTGAGCAAGAAAAGCCTGATTCAGTCATATTCGGGCATACGGCAATGGGGAAGGACCTTTCGCCGAAGCTTGCTGCCCGGCTGCAAACAGGCTTAATTTCTGATGCTACAGATGTAAGCGTTACCGGAGGGAATGTTGTGTTCACACGCCCGATTTACTCGGGGAAAGCTTTTGAAAGGGTCATTTCCACCGATCCGATGATTGTTGCAACGATTCGCCCTAATAACATTCAAGCCTCAGAAAAAGACACAAGCAGGTCGGGAAGCATCGAAAGCGTTGATGTTTCTCTAACTGACCTCCGTACCGTGATCCAAGAGGTCGTGAAAAAAACGGCCGACGGTGTCGATCTCTCTGAAGCGAAAATTATCGTTGCGGGCGGCCGCGGAGTCAAAAGCAAGGAAGGATTTCAGCCGCTGGAGGAGCTTGCTGAGGTCCTGGGAGCCGCAGTCGGGGCTTCTCGCGGTGCATGTGACGCTGATTATTGCGATTACGCTCTCCAAATCGGGCAGACCGGGAAAGTCGTCACCCCGGATTTGTACATTGCATGCGGCATTTCCGGCGCCATTCAGCATTTGGCCGGCATGTCAAACAGCAAGGTGATCGTCGCCATCAATAAAGACCCTGAAGCCGACATCTTTAAAATAGCCGATTACGGCATTATCGGAGATTTATTTGAAGTCGTCCCGTTATTAACTGAGGAATTCAAACAGTTGAATATACACTCATAAAGAAAACCCGGACTTTTAAAGTCCGGGTTTTTTACATTTATAAATACATACGTACAAATATAAATAATATAGAAAATATCGTTGACATGTACGAACATATATAATATGGTTACTTTAAAAGCGCTTACATTCATGCTGACTCCTCAGGCAAACGACAGATCACATATTTGACTGTGGTGCTTTTCATATTCGTATGAAAGGAATGATCAGAGATATGTCTGAGCATCAAGCAGTGATTCAAACAGATATCGTAAAAGGAACCATTAACAAAAATATATACGGTCATTTTGCTGAGCATTTAGGAAGAGGGATTTATGAGGGGATATGGGTCGGGACGGACTCAGACATTCCCAATATCAACGGAATACGAAAGGACGTGCTGGAAGCGCTCAAACAGCTGCATATTCCTGTTCTCAGGTGGCCGGGCGGGTGTTTTGCGGACGAATACCATTGGGCAAACGGTGTCGGTGACCGTAAAACAATGCTTAACACTCACTGGGGCGGTACAATTGAATCAAATGAATTCGGAACGCATGAATTTATGATGCTTTGCGAGCTGCTTGAATGCGAGCCATATATTTGCGGCAATGTCGGAAGCGGAACCGTTCAGGAAATGGCGGAATGGATTGAGTACATGACATTTGAAGAAGGCACGCCCATGTCAGACTGGAGAAAACAAAATGGAAGAGAAGAGCCTTGGAAGCTGAAATATTTTGGCGTAGGCAATGAAAACTGGGGCTGCGGCGGCAACATGCATCCCGAATACTACGCAGATTTGTACCGCCGTTTTCAGACTTATGTCCGCAATTACAGCGGGAATGAAATTTATAAAATTGCAGGCGGCGCAAATGTCGATGATTTTAACTGGACGGACGTGCTTATGAAAAAAGCCGCTGGCCTGATGGACGGGTTGAGTCTTCATTATTACACGATTCCGGGTGATTTCTGGAAGGGCAAAGGATCAGCCACAGAATTCACGGAGGATGAATGGTTCATTACAATGAAAAAAGCCAAATACATCGATGAATTGATTCAAAAACACGGCACGATTATGGACCGGTACGATCCGGAGCAGCGGGTCGGGCTGATTATTGATGAATGGGGCACGTGGTTTGATCCTGAGTCAGGCACGAATCCAGGTTTCCTTTATCAGCAAAACACCATACGTGATGCACTGGTGGCGGCTTCCCATTTTCACATTTTCCATCAGCATTGCCGCCGGGTGCAAATGGCCAACATCGCTCAAACAGTAAACGTTCTTCAAGCGATGATTTTGACTGAGAGAGAGCGGATGCTTTTGACACCGACGTACCATGTGTTTGATATGTTTAAGGTGCACCAGGATGCTTCTCTTTTAGATACAGAGGTATTGTGTGCCGACTATGAATGGAAGGGTGAAACGCTCCCGCAAATCAGCATGTCAGCGTCAAAACAAGCTGGAGGCGATATCAATATCACGATTTGCAACATCGATCACCAAAACCAAGCAGAGGCTGAGATCGAGCTGAGAGGCCTGCACAAGCAAGCGGATCATTCCGGAATCATTCTTACGGCAGAAAAAATGAATGCACATAACACGTTTGACGATCCTCATCACGTCAAACCGGAAGCGTTCAGACAATACACGCTCAGCAAAAACAAACTGAAAGTAAAACTCCCGCCAATGTCAGTCGTCTTGCTTACGGTGCGTGCTGATTCGTAATCGCGAGACGCCGGCGCTTTTTCATGTTTTAAAACAGCATCAAAAGGGCATGGTAAAGTACATGACAGTGAAGAGGAGATGTTATCCCATGCTTCGTACTATTCTAATGATTATCGGGGCTATTGTAGTAATCGGGGCCATTATCAGATTCGTGTTTTAATAAAAGTGACACATCCCATTCAACCCGGATAAAAATGAGTAAACCGGTTATGATCAGGAAAAAATATTTGTAAGCATTAAGATAGCGTGAACGAATGGGAGATGCTATACTAAAAATCATCATTTCACATTGGAGGAATTCAATAATGGCTATCGTAAAAGCAACTGATCAATCTTTCTCAGCTGAAACAAGCGAAGGCGTCGTACTGGCAGACTTCTGGGCTCCTTGGTGCGGACCTTGTAAAATGATTGCACCTGTTCTTGAAGAACTGGATCAAGAAATGGGCGACAAACTGAAAATCGTAAAAATCGATGTAGACGAAAACCAAGAAACAGCTGGAAAATACGGCGTTATGAGCATCCCGACACTTCTTATCTTAAAAGACGGAGAAGTAGTTGAAACTTCAGTCGGTTTCAAACCGAAAGAAGCGCTTCAAGAGCTTGTAAACAAACATCTTTAATTTTCGGCTGCTTACATGCCAGAGCGATTCCGATGAGGGATCGCTTTTTTTATTCGCCAATTGTGAATCATAGAGAAAAACAAACGTTCGTGTTAAACTGGAAACAAAGGATTAAATATAAGGAAGGGTATTATATGAACAAACAACTGAAAGAAAAACTCGCCCTCCTTCCCGATCAACCGGGTTGTTATCTCATGAAGGACCGGCAGCAGACTGTGATCTACGTAGGAAAAGCAAAGGTGCTGAAAAACAGAGTGCGCTCCTACTTCACCGGTTCTCACGACGCGAAAACCCAAAGGCTTGTGACGGAAATCGAGGATTTTGAATATATCGTGACGTCCTCCAATCTTGAAGCGCTTATTTTAGAAATGAATCTGATCAAAAAGTATGATCCGAAATACAACGTCATGCTCAAAGACGACAAAACCTATCCTTTCATAAAACTCACCCATGAACGCCACCCAAGGCTGATTGTCACCCGCAATGTCAAAAAAGACAAAGGGCGATATTTTGGGCCGTACCCGAATGTACAGGCAGCAAGGGAAACAAAAAAACTGCTCGACCGTCTGTACCCTCTCAGAAAATGCTCCAAGCTGCCGGACAGAGTTTGCCTTTACTATCATCTGGGCCAATGTCTTGCTCCGTGTGTAAAGGACATTTCCGAAGAGACGAACAGAGAGCTGGTTGAAAGCATTACCCGTTTCTTAAGGGGCGGCTATAATGAGGTCAAAAAAGAGCTCGAAGAAAAAATGCACGAAGCCGCTGAGAATCTTGAGTTTGAACGGGCAAAAGAGCTTCGTGACCAGATCGCCCATATTGAATCAACGATGGAAAAACAAAAAATGACGATGAACGATCTAGTCGACCGGGACGTATTTGCGTACGCATATGACAAGGGCTGGATGTGCGTGCAGGTCTTTTTCATCCGCCAAGGGAAGCTCATTGAGCGCGATGTCAGCATGTTCCCGCTTTATCAGGAAGCGGATGAAGAGTTCCTTACATTCATCGGACAGTTCTATTCAAAAAACAACCACTTCCTTCCGAAGGAGATTTTAGTTCCGGACAGCGTAGATCAATCCATGATCGAGCAGCTGCTGGAAACAAACGTTCACCAGCCGAAGAAGGGCCAGAAAAAAGAACTGCTCATGCTGGCCCATAAAAATGCGAAAATTGCACTGAAAGAAAAATTCTCCTTAATCGAACGGGACGAGGAGCGTTCAATCGGGGCTGTGCAGAAACTCGGTGAGGCATTGAATATTTATACGCCGCACAGAATTGAAGCGTTTGATAACTCAAACATACAGGGGACAAACCCGGTTTCCGCGATGATCGTGTTTATCGACGGCAAACCGTACAAAAAGGAATACCGCAAATATAAAATCAAAACCGTTACAGGACCGGATGATTACGGTTCTATGAGAGAGGTCGTCAGAAGACGCTACACGAGAGTGCTTCGTGAAAATCTGCCGCTGCCTGATCTGATCATCATTGACGGAGGAAAAGGGCAGATCAACGCTGCAAGGGATGTCATTGAAAATGAACTCGGCTTGGATATCCCGATCGCCGGTTTAGCGAAAGACGAAAAGCACAGAACCTCAAACTTACTGATCGGGGAGCCGCTGGAGGTGGTGTATCTGGAGCGAAACAGCCAGGAATTTTATCTCCTACAGCGCATTCAGGACGAGGTGCACCGTTTTGCAATCAGTTTTCACAGGCAAATCCGCGGAAAAAGCGCGTTTCAATCCGTATTGGATGATATCCCGGGTATCGGAGAGAAAAGAAAGAAAATGCTGTTAAAGCATTTCGGTTCCGTTAAAAAAATGAAGGAAGCAAGCCTTGAGGACATCAAAAAAGCGGGTGTTCCCGCTGCGGCGGCTCAGCTCCTTTACGATAAATTGCAAAAATAATGTTGTCCTTTTCAATAAGATCTGATAAAATGTGAACTAATTTCATAGTTAGATCGTGTTATATGGTGAAGATAGAGGTGCGAACTTCAAGAGTATGCCTTTGGAGAAAGATGGATTCTGTGAAAAAGGCTGAAAGGGGAGCGTCGCCGAAGCAAATAAAACCCCATCGGTATTATTTGCTGGCCGTGCATTGAATAAATGTAAGGCTGTCAAGAAATCATTTTCTTGGAGGGCTATCTCGTTGTTCATAATCATTCATGATGATTAATTGATAAGCAATGAGAGTATTCCTCTCATTGCTTTTTTTATTGTGGACAAAGCGCTCTTTCTCCTCACCCGCACGAACCAAAATGTAAAGGGTGGTAATACATGGGTCTTATTGTACAAAAATTCGGAGGTACTTCCGTCGGCTCAGTCGAAAAAATTCAAAATGCGGCAAACCGCGCGATTGCAGAAAAACAGAAAGGCCATCAAGTCGTTGTTGTCGTGTCAGCTATGGGAAAATCCACTGACGAACTGGTCAGTCTTGCAAAAGCCATTTCTGACCAGCCGAGCAAACGCGAAATGGACATGCTGCTGGCGACAGGCGAACAGGTCACGATTTCACTCCTCTCAATGGCATTGCAGGAAAAAGGCTATGACGCCGTATCTTATACTGGCTGGCAGGCGGGAATCCGTACGGAGGCCGTTCACGGAAACGCCAGAATTACAGATATCGACACATCGGTTTTAGCAGACCGGCTTGAAGAAGGAAAAATCGTCATTGTTGCAGGATTTCAAGGCATGACAGAGGATTGTGAAATTACGACATTGGGCCGTGGCGGTTCAGATACAACAGCAGTAGCTTTGGCTGCCGCTTTAAAAGCTGATAAATGTGACATATATACAGACGTGCCCGGCGTGTTTACAACCGATCCGCGCTATGTGAAATCAGCGAGAAAACTTGCCGGCATCTCATACGATGAAATGCTTGAGCTTGCCAATTTAGGCGCCGGCGTTCTTCATCCGAGAGCTGTTGAGTTCGCGAAAAATTACCAAGTGCCGTTAGAAGTGCGATCAAGTACAGAAACCGAAGCGGGAACATTAATTGAGGAGGAATCATCCATGGAACAGAATTTAATTGTCAGAGGCATTGCATTTGAAGATCAAATCACAAGGGTAACCATTTACGGGCTGACTAGCGGCCTGACAACGTTGTCTACTATTTTTACGACACTTGCCAAAAGAAACATAAACGTGGATATCATTATCCAAACGCAGGCCGAGGACAAGACTGGAATTTCCTTCTCTGTCAAAACAGAAGATGCAGACCAAACCGTTGCGGTGCTTGAAGAGTATAAAGACGCGCTGGAATTCGAGAAAATCGAGACAGAAAGCAAATTGGCCAAAGTATCCATTGTCGGATCCGGCATGGTCTCAAATCCCGGTGTAGCGGCTGAAATGTTTGCTGTACTGGCGCAAAAAAACATTTTAATCAAAATGGTCAGCACATCTGAAATCAAAGTGTCAACCGTCGTAAGCGAAAACGATATGGTGAAAGCAGTCGAATCGCTTCACGATGCATTCGAGCTTTCAAAACACCCTTCAGCTGTGTAATGACAATCAAAAAGGCGGGACTATGCAGTCACCGCCTTTTTGATTACACTGGGTCTTTCATATCCCATTTCACAGTCAGAACCACTTTATCGGCTCTCTTTTTCACTTGTTCGTATGATTCGGCAATCTGATCATTCATCAATTGAATTTGTTCAGCGATAAAACCAGCTTCCAGCTGAAAGCAAGGTTCTTTCTGATGTTTAAGCCGGTTGGAAATGATCGGCCCTTCGAGTTCAAATTCAAGCTCCTGTTTTTTAGCGCTTACGTTGGTGAGGGTTCCCCAGCCCGCTTCTTCAAAGAAGGCCGGAAATTCCTCCCATGATTCAAGAGGAAACTTACGGGCGAGATGTTTTCCTGCCCAATACATCATGGAAGAGTAATCTTGGCCAAGCATATCTGGGAGAACGATCTCTCGTATTAGTTCGTAGGCATAGGCGTTCATTTCAATTTCTTTTAGGTTGTCAATAGATGCTTCAAATTTAGACTTCATATTTGTCTCCCCTCTCTCCTGCGTATATTATAGCTCAAACAGGGGGAAGGATTACAGAATGATCCTGTAATTCTTATGAAAAATTAAGCGGGAAATATATATTGATAAAATAAAATTTTTCAATCAACTAATCAATTCGGAAAATTATAATTTATGTACGCGTTTTCTTGACGCCCTTTTGAGGGAGGAGTAAAATGAAATTGTCAATAAATCTTAATAAAGTGCTTACAATTGAAAGAAGTGGAGGAAGAGATTTAGCACATTTCGCACTTATCAAACAGGGGGTAAAATAATGTCTGGGAACAGAGAGTTTTATTTTCGAAGATTGCATTCCTTGCTTGGCGTCATACCGGTCGGCATCTTTCTCATTCAGCATTTAGTCGTCAACCAGTTTGCCGCAAGGGGCGCTGAAGCATTCAATAGCGCTGCTCATTTTATGGATAGCCTGCCTTTCAGGTATGCCTTGGAAATTTTTATTATCTTCTTACCATTAATTTATCATGCAGTTTATGGTGTGTACATAGCGTTTACTGCGAAAAATAACGCAGGCCAATACAGCTATATGAGAAACTGGCTATTTGTCCTGCAACGTGTAACCGGTATCATCACTCTTATTTTCGTCAGCTGGCACGTGTGGGAGACCCGCATTGCCGCACAAATGGGCGCTGAGGTCAATTTCGACATGATGGCGAATATTTTGAGCTCTCCGGCTATGCTTGGCTTTTACATTGTCGGTGTTTTATCAACAATTTTCCACTTCTCGAACGGTTTATGGTCTTTCGCTGTTACATGGGGCATCACGGTCACGCCTCGTTCTCAAAGAATTTCGACATACGTTACGCTGATTATTTTTGTTGCACTGTCATACGTAGGCTTAAAAGCGATTTTTGCATTTGTTTAAGAGTACTAGATTACTAGAGGGAGAGGGGCTATCATGAGTCAATCAAGCATTATCGTAGTCGGCGGAGGTCTTGCCGGCCTCATGGCGACAATTAAAGCAGCGGAATCAGGAATGGCGGTTAAGCTGTTTTCCATCGTTCCTGTCAAACGTTCTCATTCAGTTTGTGCGCAAGGCGGCATAAACGGAGCGGTCAATACAAAAGGGGAAGGTGACTCTCCGTGGGAACATTTTGATGACACGGTATACGGGGGAGACTTTCTTGCCAACCAGCCGCCGGTCAAGGCAATGTGTGAAGCAGCGCCTTCGATCATCCACTTATTAGACCGGATGGGTGTTATGTTTAACCGGACGCCTGAAGGCCTGCTTGATTTCCGTCGATTCGGGGGTACACAGCATCACAGAACGGCTTATGCGGGTGCGACGACGGGACAGCAGCTGCTTTATGCACTGGACGAGCAAGTGCGCAGATACGAAGTTGCGGGTCTGGTCACAAAATACGAAGGCTGGGAATTCCTTGGCGCTGTATTAGATGATGACAGAACCTGCCGCGGAATTGTTGCGCAAAACCTGACAAACATGCAAATTGAATCCTTCCGTTCTGACGCGGTCATTATGGCGACCGGCGGACCGGGGATCATTTTTGGAAAATCAACGAACTCCATGATTAATACAGGATCTGCTGCTTCAATCGTTTATCAGCAGGGAGCGTACTATGCAAACGGAGAATTCATTCAAATCCACCCGACAGCCATCCCGGGCGATGACAAACTAAGACTGATGAGTGAATCAGCGCGTGGTGAAGGCGGCCGCGTGTGGACATATAAAGACGGCAAACCGTGGTATTTCCTGGAGGAAAAATATCCGGCATACGGAAACCTGGTGCCGCGTGATATTGCGACACGTGAAATATTTGATGTGTGTGTGAATCAGAAGCTTGGCATTAACGGTGAAAACATGGTCTATCTCGATCTGTCTCATAAAGATCCGAAAGAGCTGGATATTAAGCTTGGCGGCATCATTGAAATTTATGAGAAATTCATGGGAGACGACCCGCGCAAGCTTCCAATGAAAATCTTCCCGGCGGTCCATTATTCTATGGGCGGTTTATGGGTGGATTACGATCAAATGACAAACATCCCTGGACTGTTTGCGGCTGGGGAATGTGATTACTCTATGCATGGAGGCAACCGCTTGGGAGCGAACTCCCTGCTGTCTGCGATTTATGGAGGCATGGTGGCCGGACCGAACGCGGTGAAATATGTAAACGGCTTAGAATCTTCAGCGGAAGACATGTCTTCTTCTTTATTCGACGCTCACGTTAAAAAAGAAGAAGAAAAATGGGCTGATATTATGAGCATGGACGGAACCGAAAATGCCTATGTTCTTCACAGAGAGCTCGGTGAGTGGATGACGGCGAACGTAACGGTTGTCCGCCATAATGACAAGCTTTTGAAAACGGACGACAAAATTCAGGAATTAATGGAGCGCTTTAAAAAGATCAACATCAATGACACGACAAAATGGAGCAACCAGGGGGCGATGTTCACACGCCAGTTCTCGAACATGCTCCAGCTTGCAAGGGTGATTACCCTTGGCGCTTACAACCGTAATGAAAGCCGGGGCGCCCATTATAAACCGGATTATCCTGAACGTAATGATGATGAATGGCTCAAAACAACAATGGCTAAACATGTAAGCCCGTATGAAGCGCCGGAATTTGAGTATCAGGATGTCGATGTATCACTGATAACGCCTCGGAAACGGGATTACTCGAAGAAGAAGGTGGCGAAATAATCATGAGTGAACAAAAAACCATACGATTTATTATCACACGTCAAGATACAGCCGACAGCACGCCTTACGATGAAGAATTTGAGATTCCATACCGCCCGAATCTGAACGTCATTTCCGCTCTGATGGAAATCCGTCGGAATCCGGTTAATGTCAAAGGTGAAAAGACAACCCCTGTCACATGGGATATGAACTGTCTTGAGGAAGTATGCGGCGCATGTTCAATGGTCATAAACGGAAAACCCCGCCAGTCTTGTACGGCTCTTATCGACCAGCTTGAGCAGCCGATTCGTTTAAAACCAATGAAAACATTCCCAGTCGTTCGTGATTTGCAGGTTGACCGCAGCAGAATGTTTGATTCATTGAAAAAGGTAAAAGCGTGGATACCGATTGACGGCACGTACGATCTAGGACCGGGGCCGAGAATGCCGGAAAAACGCCGTCAATGGGCATATGAATTATCTAAATGCATGACGTGCGGCGTCTGCCTCGAGGCCTGCCCGAATGTGAACAGCAAATCGAAGTTCATGGGGCCGGCACCGATGTCGCAAGTCCGCCTGTTTAACGCACATCCGACAGGCGCCATGAATAAATCTGAACGATTAGAAGCATTAATGGATGAAGGCGGCCTTGCAGATTGCGGCAACTCGCAAAACTGTGTCCAATCCTGTCCGAAGGGCATTCCACTTACCACTTCGATTGCAGCCTTAAATAGAGACACAAACTTACAAGCGTTCCGCAATTTCTTTGGAAGCGACAGAGTATAAGAAGAAAAAACCTCTTCCGCATGGGAGAGGTTTTTTTAAACAAGAAGGAGATGAAAAAATGAAGCTTCCCGCTTATATTGATATGCCGTTTCCAGAATGGAAAAGATCCTTTTCTTTTTTTAATGAGGTATCCGTAAGATTTTCCGAGACGGACATGTTTGGGCATATGAATAATGTAACCCCTTTTATATATTTTGAGGAGGCGCGTATTTCTTATTTTAAAAAGCTGAATATGATGAGTGAAAACAAACAGACCATGACAGTTGTGGCAAGCCAGCAGTGCGATTATTTGCGCCAAGTCATGCCTTATGAAGAGCTGCGTATCTATGTGAAAACAAGTGCTGTCGGCAGTTCATCTCTTACCTTGCATTATCTCGGAGAGAACTACAAAGGCGAACCTTGCTTCACCGGAGCAGTCGTGATGGTTCAAGTCTCGAAGGAAAGCGGCAAGGCTGTCAGCTGGACGGATGATGAGAAAGAAACGCTTCTCCATACACGATAAACTAATTCTCTTGTAAACGTCACCTCCTGCGCCCTTCTTACATATGATATCTCGACTATATCAAAACCCATTCGTTTCTGATTCGCTCTCACCTTAGCAAGGAGGGTTACAATACTTGAAGGAGAAAGAATTTCAATCGAAGCCGCTGCTAACGAAAAGAGAAAGAGAAGTGTTCGAATTGCTCGTTCAAGATAAGACAACAAAGGAGATTGCAAGCGAGCTATTTATCAGTGAGAAAACCGTTCGAAACCATATTTCAAATGCCATGCAGAAATTGGGTGTGAAAGGGCGTTCGCAAGCCGTTGTTGAGCTTCTTAGAATGGGTGAGCTAGAGCTTTAATTCTTGCCGGTATTCCTTCTTTTCAGGAAGGAGCCGGTTATTGCTGTTTGTTTGGAACATTCGAAACCATATTTCTGAATGCTGTGCAAAACGTAGGCAAGTCATAAAATGAATTTTTTTGCTTGATGTTGTTTGACTAAAGTCCTCTATTTCTCTCCTGCGAGTCTTGCATTTTCTTCAAAAAAGAAGGAAAATAGACACGGAACGCTTTTGTGCGTAAGAGATCCTTGAGTGAGGGATGGACAAATGACATCAAAACATTTGGAGCATGTTGCGGATATTGAAAAGTCTCTCCGCCACATTGCCGCGATCATTAAGCAAAAAGGACGAGAAATCCTTAACCAATATGCAATTACGCCGCCGCAATTTGTCGGCCTGCAATGGCTTTATGAAATGGGAGATATGACAATCGGCGAACTATCGGGCAAAATGTATCTGGCATGCAGCACGACAACGGACTTAATCGACCGCATGCAAAAAAATGAGCTTGTTGAGCGGGTCAAGGACCCGGCGGACAGACGTGTTGTCCGGATACATCTGCTGCCTGAAGGAGAACGTATTATCCAAGAGGTCATTACAAAAAGGCAGGAATATTTGCGTGATATGTTCGAATCGTTTACAGATGAAGAAATAGCCATCTTCGAAAAGTCTTTGATGAAACTGCAGCATGAAATGAAGAGAAAATGAGGCGATTTTGTTGGAACAACCAATAGGGGTCATTGATTCCGGGGTTGGCGGTTTAACCGTTGCGAAGGAAATCATGAGACAGCTACCTAAAGAAAATATTATCTACGTCGGGGATACGAAACGGTGTCCTTACGGGCCGCGCCCTGAAGAAGAGGTGCTTCAATATACGTGGGAGCTGACGAATTATTTACTCGAAAACCACCACATCAAAATGCTCGTGATCGCCTGTAACACAGCCACAGCGATCGCTTTGGATGACATCCAGCGCAGCGTCGGTATACCGGTGGTTGGAGTGATCCAGCCTGGTGCGAGAGCAGCGATAAAAGTGACGGATAATCAGCATATCGGTGTCATCGGCACAGAGAATACGATTAAGAGCAATGCATACGAAGAGGCGCTTTTGGCATTAAATCCTGATTTGAAGGTTGAAAACCTTGCCTGCCCGTTGCTTGTGCCTTTTGTGGAAAGCGGGAAGTTTCTCGACAAAACAGCAGATGAGATTGTCAAAACCTCGCTGTACCCGTTAAAAGACACATCGATTGATTCGTTGATTTTAGGCTGCACCCATTACCCTATTTTAAAAGAAGCCATTCAAAGATATATGGGAGAGCACGTAAACATTATTTCGTCCGGCGATGAAACAGCCCGGGAAGTCAGCACAATTCTCTCTTATAAAGGGCTGCTGAACCAGTCTCCGATTGCCCCGAATCATCAGTTCCTGACAACAGGGGCGCGTGATCAGTTTGCAAAAATCGCAGACGATTGGTTTGGCCATGAAGTGGGGCATGTGGAATGTATCTCACTGCAAGAACCGATTAAAAGATAGTTTTTCCCGCAACGGAATGTTGCGGGTTTTTTCTGTTTTGCCGGAATTCTTCGGTCTATTTCCTAAAGAGGCTCGTATACATAATAGTACAAACATCCTTAGGAGGGAAAAGTATGCTGAAAAAAGGACCTGCAGTCATTGGTGCGACTTGTCTCACCTCTGCCTTGCTTTTATCCGGATGCGGTTTGTTTCAATCTGATAAGGCAGCCAAGGAAATTGATCCGCCTCAAGACGTTACATACGTGAACGATGAAGCGGGGGCTAAGTCAAATACTACAGCAGCCGAAAAAACAGAGAATAAAAAGAGTGATACCGCAAAAACGGATCAAGCCTCATCTGCTGTTATGAGGGAGCTATATCTTATTGATAAAAACGGGTATGTCGTCGCGCAAACGCTGCCTCTTCCTAAAAGTGAGAGCACGGCTAAGCAGGCGCTTGAATACCTCGTACAGGGCGGGCCTGTGTCTGAAATTCTTCCGAATGGCTTCAGAGCGGTATTGCCGGCTGACACAACCGTTAACGTTGACATCAAAAAAGATGGAACCGCGATAGCTGATTTCTCTAATGAGTTCAAAAATTATAAGAAAGAGGACGAACAGAAAATCGTTCAATCTGTGACGTGGACGCTGACGCAATTCAGTTCGATAGATAAAGTGAAGCTGAGAATAAACGGGCATGAACTGAAGGAGATGCCTGTAGGAGGGACGCCGATCTCAGATGATTTAAGCCGCAAAGACGGCATTAATTTGGAAACAGCCGGTGTAAATGATCTCACTGCTACCCACCCGCTGACAGTCTACTATTTGGCGGAAAACGAAGACAGTGAGTACTACGTGCCTGTGACGAAACGAATCGACAATTCGGAAAAAGACGACATTACAGCAGCCATCAATGAATTGGCTAAAGGCCCAAGCAAGGTGAGCGGGCTGTTAACAGACTTCAATGAAGATGTAAAGCTGGTCAGCAAACCGAAAATGAAAGACGGGCGCGTGACGTTGGATTTCAATCAATCTATATTCGGCAGCGCCGATGAGAAGACGAAAATGATTTCTTCAGAAGTGCTGAACAGCATTGTGCTGACGTTAACGGAACAGCCGGATGTAAAAGGCGTCTCTGTTAAAGTGAATGGAAAATCAGAGCTTGTAAACGAAAAAGGCGAAAAGCTCACAGAACCGGTCTCCAGACCTTCTCAAGTGAATACGGGTAGTTTTTAAATTGGGATTTTTGATATACTAGAAAGAAAGAGGTTAGCGTTCCGGCTGCCTCTTTCTTTATTCAATTCCGGGACAAAAATGGTTTATGTACATACAATCGGAGGTAAAACATGAGACATGACGGAAGACAACACGATGAGCTGCGTCCAATCACATTCGATTTGGATTTTATCAGCCATCCGGAAGGTTCTGTTCTAATAACAGCGGGAAATACAAAGGTAATCTGCAACGCGTCTGTTGAGGACCGCGTACCGCCGTTTTTGCGGGGCGGAGGAAAAGGATGGATTACAGCAGAGTACAGCATGCTGCCGCGGGCAACAAACCAAAGAACAATAAGAGAATCTTCTAAAGGGAAAATTTCCGGCAGAACAATGGAGATCCAACGCCTGATCGGCCGTGCGCTTCGGGCTGTTGTAGATCTGGAAAAACTCGGTGAACGGACGATTTGGATTGACTGTGATGTTATTCAGGCTGATGGCGGAACAAGAACAGCTTCCATTACAGGTGCATTTCTTGCGATGGCGATTGCGATTGGCAAGCTGATCAAAGCAGGAACAATCAAGACAAATCCGATCACTGACTTTCTTGCTGCGATCTCTGTTGGAATTGATAAGGAACAGGGAATTTTGTTAGATTTAAATTATGAAGAAGATTCCTCTGCTGAAGTTGACATGAATGTCATCATGACAGGCAGCGGCCGTTTCGTGGAACTGCAGGGAACCGGCGAAGAGGCGACTTTTTCAAGGGAGGATCTGAATGGTCTTCTCGGTCTTGCGGAAAAAGGAATTCAAGAGCTGATTGACAAGCAAAAAGAAGTGCTGGGGGATTCTCTGCCAGAACTGAAATAAAGACAGAAAGGCTTGATCATCATGAAAGAAGCAATTATTGCGACACATAATCCGGGAAAAGTGAAGGAATTTAAAGAAATTCTTGAGCCAAAAGGCTATGATGTCAAATCGTTAGCTGAAATTGGATTCACAGAAGAAATTGAAGAAACAGGCCATACATTTGAAGAGAATGCCATTCTGAAAGCAGAAGCTGTTGCCAAAGCAGTGAACAAAATGGTGATTGCGGACGACTCAGGCCTATCCATCGATAATCTTGGCGGCAGACCCGGGGTTTATTCAGCCCGCTATGCAGGGGAACAGAAAGACGACCAGGCAAATATCGATAAAGTGCTCAGCGAGCTGAAAGGAATCGAAAAAGAACAGCGCACCGCCCGTTTCCGCTGCGCATTGGCCGTGAGTATTCCTGGAGAGGAAACAAAAACAGTCGAAGGCCATGTTGAAGGGTATATTGCTGAAGAACCGAGAGGAGAATACGGCTTTGGCTATGACCCAATCTTTATCGTGAAAGATAAAGATAAGACAATGGCTGAACTGACCAGTGATGAAAAAAATAAAATCAGCCATAGGGCTGACGCGCTTAAAAAGCTGTCTAAGCTTTTGGAGGCATAAGGAGGGAGCTCGTACATGAACGTGCTGATTATCAGTGACAGCCATGGGCTTGAAGAAGAACTCCAGACCATTGCGAAACGGCATGAAGCAGAAGTTGACCTTATGATTCATTGCGGAGACTCTGAGCTTGAAACAGGGCATCCTGCATTGGAGCCTTATGCGGTTGTAAAAGGCAATTGCGATTTTGCCGACGATTTTAAGGACGAGCTTCTTCTAACTGCCGGTTCAAGAAAAATACTGGTCACACACGGCCACCTTCACGGTATAAAACAGACCTTGTTAAACGTATACTATCGTGCAGAAGAGCTCGGAGCGGATATTATCTGCTTCGGGCATTCGCACATCGCAGGAAGCGAAGTGCTGCGCGGAAAACTGATGATTAACCCAGGCAGCATCCGGCTTCCAAGGGTGCGCAGGACAGAAAGCTATGCTATACTGACATTAGAAAATGATGCTGCGACAGTCCGTTTTTACGACCAAGCAGGCAATGAAATTGAGGATCTGCAAAACCGAGTCTCACTATGAAAATGTCATGAGGAAGAAAATTTTCTTCCTCATGAAAAAAATTCTAAAAAACCGTTGACTTATTGTTGCATCCCATATATAATAAATCTTGTCGCTGATAGTTAAAGCGAAAAACAAAAAACAAAACGTGTCCCAGTAGCTCAGCTGGATAGAGCAACGGCCTTCTAAGCCGTCGGTCGGGAGTTCGAATCTCTCCTGGGACGTACCAAAGAAAAACCTCAAATCCTAATTGGATTTGAGGTTTTTTGTTGTCGTCTTATGATTTTCATTTGTTATTTAACGGATCATCATCCAAGCCATCAACTTTTCCCTCTTTATTCAGGCGAGGCTCTTCTTTCTTCACGGTTTCAGAAATGTGCTCATTTTCTTCAACAGTGCGTTTGCCGACAACCACTTCATCAGTGACAACCGGTTTTTTAGTCACTTCCAGCTTTTCCTCAACGATTGGCACTCTAATTTCTTCCGAATCGTTGACGGGAGAAGCATCCGTTTTATTTTCATCCACTGGCCGGCGTTCGACATAAATTTCATCATGTCTCACCGGGATATCCATATCTCTTTTTTCTGTTTTTACTTCTTTTCCTATCTCTACTTCACCGGTTTGAACGTCTTCCTTATCGACTTTCAGCTGTTCTTCCCGGAGTGGCATCGTTTTTTCTTCCTTCGTTGTATAATCCGCCATTTCATTTGTGCTTGAAAAGCCGCCTGAAAGGGCACTGCCGTTATCAAGAGGAGCATTTACATCTGCATCTGTATCGACGGCTACCAGGAGTTTTCCGTCATCCAAATCTTCTTGATACTTGTCTATTTCATCCGTTTTAATATCCAAATCGGATAATGCTTTGCTGTGTGCAGCAGTATCATCCATTGTGAAATAATCTTTCAGTTTATCGAAAAAAGATTCAGATTCGCCCTGATGTGCATCGATGGCTTGATTGACCTCTGTTCCTGTACGTGACTCCAAATAATCTGTATCTCGCCGGCTTGTTACAACAGAGATGTCGTCAGAATCATAGCCTTTTGTGAGTAAGCCTTCAATCGCTGCGATGGTTTCCTGCGGAGTTTCGAATACACCAACTATGCTTTTCATATCAATCTCCTCCTTTATGAATTTGCATGATATCGTTCATGTCGTTTGTAATTCCCGCTGTTCTTTGAATTAAACAAAATTGAAAACATTGGGCGGGTATCAAAAGGGTGAAAAGTGTGTGAATACAAAAAAATAGATAAGACAGACTTTCCCCTGTCTTATCTATCTTCATAGTTGCAGCTCCTTTGTCATAAACACACTGTTCGGATCTTCAACATAGTCTGCAAACGGTTCGCAATACTGGAAACCGAAGCTTTCATACAATTTTCTTGCCGGCTCAAATGAAGTCATTGAACCCGTTTCTAAGCTTAGTCGCTCATAACCTCGCTTCTCGGCTTCTTCAATGATGTGCTGGAGAACTTGTTTGGCAACGCCTTTTCTTAAATGTGAAGCAGAAGTTCGCATTGATTTGATTTGTCCATGCCGGCTGTCCAGTTCTTTTAGCGCTCCGCAGCCGGCTAGTTCATCGCCCTCCCATGCGCTCCAAAATGTTATTTCAGGCTCTCTTAGTTTTTCCAAACCTAAGGCATGAATGCTTTCTGGCGGAGACATAAGCGTCATGCTATGTAAATGCTCATTCACAAGTGAGACCACCTGACGTCCAGTTAAATCGTCTATTTTTATATGCAATTTTATTCCTCCTCAAACTTTGATCTTAATCATATTTCATCCTGTTTCCAACTATAAAGACAGAAAATCTGACAGTATTGAAGCCAATGTATGAGTTGCAGAAGATGCTTGAAAGCAAAAAAAGAGGCCGAAATCGTTGTTCGGCACTTGTAGTATTCTTTAATATCTAAAGCCACCATGCACACCGGCTGTTCCGCTAAAACCACCGACATGTGTCGCCGGAATACTGAACCCGCCGCTATGGCCGCTGAAGCCAGTGCCTGAAAATTGCTGCCCGAAAAAATCTGAAGTGTATGGATAAGAGGAGTACATAGCAGAGGGAGTGGTCAACGGGCTGTATGCCTGGCTGAACGGCTGTCCGTATCCGTAGCCTCCAAATGGCTGCTGGCTTTGCTGGTAAAAGGCAGGGGTAGCAGGATAATGCTGCTGCGGAAAGCTGGGGAAGCTTGGAAAGCCCGCAGGAAATCCTTGCATGTCTGCAAATGATTTATTCATCGTATCACCTTTTCTTTGCAAGATACCATTAATGTATGCCGAGGGAACAAGAGGAGTGCCTATCCGAAATGAAATGGTTTGCAAGATGATCTGTCAGACTCAATTCCTACACGAATCATAGCGTGTTATAAAATCTTACACGTTTATGTAAAAATGAATTATTCTGGTGTATCCTTGATAGATTAATAAAAAAATTATAAAAACTTTTAACATTTGCAATTCCTTTTGTACCAATAATGAAAGCGTATACAATATAGATTGATTAATCAAAATTGTCTAATAATTTTAAAAAATGCTGTTGACACTGCGTCCAAAGCGGCGTAATATGAGTTCAACAAAAGATAACGCAAGCTTCACAAGCGAAAATGATCGCAATATGATTCTGAAAAAATGAAAAACAATCGACCTTCATTGAACTGCTTGCAAGCCGTTCTGAAGGGTGAATATGAAAAGCGCAGATGAGGATAAGTAGCCTTGATAAAGCTTTCCACAGAGAACCGGGTTAGCTGAGAACCGGCGAAGCTTTACAAGGTGAACTCGCCTCAGAGTGCCAGTCTGAAATGACAGTAGGACTTGGCCGGGTGAATTTGATTCACTCGTTACTAAAGCGGATAGAAATATCCATGAGACGGCCGACTAAGGCCGTAAACAAGGGTGGTACCGCGGAAAGAAAAGCCTTTTCGCCCCTTTTAGCTATCGCAGTTACTGCGCGGCTGATTGTGGGTGGAAGGGCTTTTTTTATTGAATAATCAGCTATCTAGCTAATGAAAAGATGATCTTTAAAGGATGAAAATCCAAAAGGAGGAACTAAAATGAGGACTAATGTACAGGTGGATTCAGCATCTGCCAAATGTACACAGACGATGAGCGGAGCATTAATGCTGATTGAATCATTAAAAAAAGAGAAAGTAGAAATGATTTTCGGTTATCCGGGCGGGGCTGTGCTTCCGATTTACGATAAGCTATACAATTCAGGGTTGGTACATATCCTACCCCGTCACGAACAAGGCGCGATTCATGCAGCGGAAGGATACGCAAGAGTCACTGGAAAACCGGGTGTCGTCATCGCCACATCAGGACCGGGAGCGACAAACCTTGTTACAGGCCTTGCTGATGCCATGATTGATTCATTGCCGTTAGTTGTCTTTACAGGGCAGGTGGCAACCTCTGTTATCGGGAGTGATGCATTTCAGGAAGCAGACATTCTAGGGATTACGATGCCGGTGACAAAACACAGCTACCAGGTTCGCCAGCCGGAAGATCTGCCGCGCATCATTAAAGAAGCGTTCCATATTGCAACAACTGGAAGACCCGGCCCAGTATTGATTGATATTCCGAAAGATGTAGCAACTATTGAAGGAGAATTCAGCTACGATCATGAGATGAATCTCCCGGGATACCAGCCGACAACAGAGCCGAATTACTTGCAGATCCGCAAGTTAGTAGAAGCCGTGAGCAGTGCGAAGAAACCGGTTATCCTGGCGGGTGCGGGCGTACTGCACGGAAAAGCGTCAGAAGAATTAAAAAATTATGTCGAACAGCAGCAAATCCCTGTGGCGCACACCCTTTTGGGGCTCGGAGGCTTCCCGGCTGACCATCCGCTTTTCCTGGGGATGGCGGGAATGCACGGTACGTATACAGCCAATATGGCTCTTCATGATTGTGATCTTTTAATCAGCATCGGCGCCCGTTTTGATGACCGTGTCACAGGAAACCTGAAACACTTTGCCAGAAACGCAAAGATTGCCCACATCGATATTGATCCAGCTGAAATCGGAAAAATCATGAAAACACAGATTCCTGTAGTGGGAGACAGCAAAATTGTCCTGCAGGAGCTGATCAAACAAGATGGCAAACCAAGTGATTCAAGCGAATGGAAAAAACAGCTCGCCGAATGGAAAGAAGAGTATCCGCTTTGGTATGAAGAGAATGAAGAAGAGGGTTTTAAACCTCAGAAATTGATTGAATATATTCATCAATTTACAAAAGGAGAAGCCATTGTCGCCACGGATGTAGGCCAGCATCAAATGTGGTCAGCGCAATTTTATCCGTTCCAAAAAGCAGATAAATGGGTTACGTCAGGCGGACTTGGGACGATGGGATTCGGCCTTCCGGCGGCGATCGGTGCACAGCTGGCTGATAAAGATGCCACTGTCGTCGCGGTTGTCGGAGACGGCGGTTTCCAAATGACGCTTCAAGAACTCGATGTCATTCGCGAATTAAATCTTCCGGTCAAGGTAGTGATTTTAAATAACGCTTGTCTCGGAATGGTCAGACAGTGGCAGGAAATTTTCTATGAAGAACGCTATTCAGAATCTAAATTCGCTTCTCAGCCTGACTTCGTCAAATTGTCCGAAGCATACGGCATTAAAGGCATCAGAATTTCATCAGAAGCGGAAGCGAAGGAAAAGCTGGAAGAGGCATTAACGTCTAGAGAACCTGTTGTCATTGATGTGCGGGTTGCCAGCGAAGAAAAAGTATTCCCGATGGTGGCTCCGGGAAAAGGGCTGCATGAAATGGTGGGGGTGAAACCTTGAAAAGAATTATCACATTGACTGTGGTGAACCGCTCAGGCGTGTTAAACCGGATCACCGGTCTATTTACAAAAAGGCATTACAACATTGAAAGCATTACAGTCGGACACACAGAAACAGCAGGCGTTTCCAGAATCACCTTTGTCGTTCACGTTGAAGGTGAAAATGATGTTGAACAGTTAACAAAACAGCTCAACAAACAGATTGATGTGCTGAAAGTCACAGACATCACAAATCAATCGATTGTCCAGAGGGAGCTGGCCTTAATCAAGGTCGTCTCCGCACCTTCAACGAGAACAGAGATTAATGGAATCATAGAACCGTTCAGAGCCTCTGTCGTCGATGTCAGCAGAGACAGCATCGTTGTTCAGGTGACAGGCGAATCTAACAAAGTTGAAGCGCTTATTGAATTGTTGAAACCTTATGGCATTAAAGAAATCGCGAGAACAGGTACAACGGCTTTTGCGAGGGGTACCCAGCAAAAGGCGTCATCCAATAAAACAATATCTATTGTATAAAACATAACAAGGGAGAGATTGAAATGGTAAAAGTATATTATAACGGTGATATCAAAGAGAACGTATTGGCAGACAAAACAGTAGCGGTTATCGGATACGGTTCGCAAGGCCACGCACATGCCTTGAACCTTAAAGAAAGCGGAGTAGACGTGATCGTCGGTGTTAGACAAGGAAAATCTTTCACGCAGGCCCAAGAAGACGGACATAAAGTATTTTCAGTAAAAGAAGCGGCAGCCCAAGCTGAAATCATCATGGTTCTGCTTCCTGATGAACAGCAGCAAAAAGTATACGAAGCTGAAATCAAAGATGAATTGACAGCAGGAAAATCATTAGTATTTGCTCACGGATTTAACGTGCATTTCCATCAAATTGTTCCTCCGGCGGATGTTGATGTATTCTTGGTAGCGCCTAAAGGTCCGGGACACTTGGTCAGAAGAACATATGAGCAAGGAGCCGGCGTACCTGCATTGTTCGCAATCTATCAAGATGTGACTGGAGAAGCAAGAGACAAAGCTCTCGCATATGCAAAAGGAATCGGCGGCGCAAGAGCGGGCGTATTAGAAACGACATTTAAGGAAGAAACAGAAACAGATTTGTTCGGTGAGCAGGCGGTTCTTTGCGGCGGATTAAGCGCGCTTGTCAAAGCAGGATTTGAAACATTAACTGAAGCAGGTTATCAGCCTGAACTTGCATACTTCGAGTGTCTTCATGAGCTGAAATTAATCGTAGACCTTATGTACGAAGAAGGACTTGCAGGAATGAGATATTCAATTTCTGACACAGCACAGTGGGGAGATTTCGTATCAGGACCTCGCGTTGTGGATGCTAAAGTAAAAGAATCGATGAAAGAAGTATTAAAAGATATCCAAAACGGTACATTCGCAAAAGAATGGATCGTCGAAAACCAAGTAAACCGTCCTCGTTTCAATGCTATCAATGCGAGCGAGAACGAGCATCAAATCGAAGTAGTGGGAAGAAAGCTTCGTGAAATGATGCCGTTTGTGAAACAAGGCAAGAAAAAGGAAGCGGTGGTCTCCGTTGCGCAAAATTAATTTTTTCGATACGACGCTTCGTGATGGTGAACAGTCCCCTGGAGTGAACTTGAATACACAGGAGAAACTTGCCATAGCTAAGCAGCTCGAAAGACTCGGGGCAGATATCATTGAAGCGGGATTTCCCGCTTCGTCCCGAGGTGACTTTTTAGCTGTTCAGGAAATCGCTAGAACCATTAAAAATTGTTCAGTGACTGGTCTGGCCCGTTGTGTAAAAGGTGATATTGATGCTGCTTGGGAAGCGTTGAAGGATGGTGCTTACCCGAGAATTCATGTTTTTATCGCCACATCGGACATTCATTTGAAACACAAGCTGAAAATGACACGTGAGCAAGTCATTGAAAGAGCAGTTGAAATGGTGACATACGCAAAAGAACGTTTTCCGGTTGTGCAGTGGTCAGCTGAAGATGCCTGCCGCACTGAGCTGCCGTTTCTGGCAGAAATCGTCGAGAAAGTGATTGACGCAGGCGCCAGTGTTATCAATCTTCCAGACACTGTCGGCTACCTGGCTCCAGCGGAATACGGAAATATCTTTAAATATATGAAGGAAAACGTTCCGAACATTCACAAAGCAAAGCTTTCAGCTCATTGTCATGATGATTTGGGAATGGCAGTTGCTAACTCTCTTGCTGCGATTGAAAATGGCGCTGATCAAATTGAATGCGCTGTGAACGGGATCGGTGAAAGAGCCGGAAACGCGGCATTAGAGGAAATTGCCGTTGCCCTTCATATCAGAAAAGATTTCTACCAAGTTGAAACAGGAATTACATTGAACGAGATTAAGAGAACAAGCGATTTAGTAAGCAAGCTGACCGGCATGGCTGTCCCGCGCAATAAAGCAGTTGTGGGCGATAATGCATTTGCTCATGAATCAGGCATCCATCAGGACGGCTTTTTAAAAGAGAAATCAACTTATGAAATTATTTCGCCGGAGCTTGTCGGTGTAACCGCAGATGCGCTTGTCCTAGGTAAACATTCTGGACGCCACGCATTTAAAGACCGGTTGACTGCTTTAGGATTCCAATTTGACAGTGAAGAGATTAATAAATTCTTTACGATGTTTAAAGAGTTGACTGAGAAGAAAAAAGAAATCACTGATGAGGATCTTGTTTCTCTTATTTTAGAAGAAAAAGTAACAGATCGCAAGATTGGGTATGAATTTCTTTCTCTGCAAGTACATTACGGAACTAGTCAGGTCCCTACGGCTACTCTTTCTTTGAAAAATCAAGAAAACGCAGAGCTTATTCAGGAAGCTGCAACTGGGGCCGGAAGTGTGGAAGCAATCTACAACACGCTTGAGCGCTGCATCGATAAAGACGTGGAGCTCTTAGACTACCGCATTCAGTCTAACAGAAAAGGCGAAGATGCATTTGCCCAGGTGTATGTAAGAGTTTTGGTGAACGGAAAAGAATCAGCAGGGCGGGGCATAGCGCAAGACGTATTAGAAGCATCAGCGAAAGCCTATTTGAACGCAGTAAACCGTCAATTGGTTTTCGAGTCGAATATGAGCGGACTGAAAAACCACACAGCTGTCGGATCATAAAAGAAAGGAGAACGGTTAATTTGAAGAAACGTATTGCTCTATTGCCCGGAGACGGGATCGGCCCTGAAGTATTAGAATCAGCGACAGACGTACTGAAAAGTGTTGCCGAACGCTTTAACCATGAATTTGAATTTGAATATGGCCTGATTGGAGGGGCGGCGATTGACAAACATAACAACCCCCTCCCAGAGGAAACCGTTGCCGCTTGTAAAAATGCAGACGCAATATTGCTTGGCGCTGTCGGCGGACCGAAATGGGATCAAAACCCTTCGGAGCTGAGACCGGAAAAAGGGCTGCTCAGCATCAGAAAACAGCTTGATTTGTTTGCGAATTTACGGCCAGTGAAGGTGTTTGAAAGCCTTTCTGACGCTTCGCCTTTGAAAAAAGAATACATCGATCATGTTGATTTTGTTATCGTCCGAGAGCTGACAGGCGGCTTGTATTTCGGCCAGCCGAGCAAACGCTATGTAAACACTGAAGGAGAGCAGGAAGCAGTAGACACCCTGTTTTATAAGCGGACGGAAATTGAACGCGTGATCAGAGAGGGCTTTAAAATGGCAGCAGCCAGAAAAGGAAAAGTAACCTCTGTTGATAAAGCAAACGTTCTAGAATCAAGCAGACTGTGGCGTGAAGTGGCTGAGGACGTTGCAAAAGATTTTCCTGATGTAAAGCTGGAGCACATGCTTGTGGATAATGCAGCCATGCAGCTGATTTATGCACCGAATCAATTTGATGTCGTGGTGACTGAAAATATGTTTGGTGACATTTTAAGCGATGAAGCGTCGATGCTTACAGGCTCACTCGGAATGCTCCCGTCAGCCAGCCTATCAAGCTCAGGTCTTCATCTGTTTGAGCCTGTTCATGGCTCCGCGCCTGATATTGCCGGCAAAGGGATGGCAAATCCATTCGCGGCCATATTGTCAGCGGCAATGCTTTTGAGAACATCTTTCGGGCTTGAAGAGGAAGCGAAAGCTGTAGAAGATGCGGTAAACAAAGTCTTGGCTTCCGGAAAAAGAACAAGAGACTTGGCACGGGGTGAAGAGTTCAGCAGCACTCAGGCCATTACGGAGGAAGTTAAGGCAGCAATCATGAGTGAAAATACAATTTCTAATGTGTGACAGCTTACGATAAGCGGTCTTAGTTCATAGGTAGAGGGAGGAAATAAAGATGATGCCTCGAACAATCATCGAAAAGATTTGGGATCAGCATATTGTAAAACATGGTGAGGGAAAACCCGATCTTCTCTATATTGATTTGCATCTCATTCATGAGGTGACGTCACCTCAGGCATTTGAAGGTTTGAGACAAAAGGGAAGAAAGGTCAGAAGACCCCAAAACACATTTGCGACAATGGACCATAACATCCCGACCGTCAATCGTTTTGAGATAAAGGATGAAGTTGCGAAACGCCAAGTAACGGCGCTTGAAAGAAACTGTGAAGAATTTGGCGTGCGCCTTGCCGATCTTCACAGTGTGGATCAAGGGATTGTCCATGTCGTCGGCCCTGAACTGGGCTTAACGCTTCCAGGGAAAACGATCGTGTGCGGCGACAGTCATACATCAACACATGGCGCTTTCGGCGCTCTTGCATTCGGAATCGGGACGAGTGAAGTTGAACATGTCCTTTCCACACAGACTCTTTGGCAGCAGCGTCCGAAAACACTTGAAGTGCGCGTAGATGGAACGCTTCAAAAAGGGGTAACGGCAAAGGATGTCATTCTAGCTGTCATCGGCAAATACGGTGTGAAATTCGGCACTGGCTACGTCATTGAATACACTGGGGAAGTATTCAGAAATATGACGATGGATGAACGAATGACCGTTTGCAACATGTCAATTGAAGCAGGAGCAAGAGCAGGTTTGATTGCACCTGACGAGGTAACATTTGAATATTGCAAAAACCGCAAGTACACGCCAAAAGGCGAAGAATTTGACAAGGCTGTAGAGGAATGGAAAGCGCTGCGCACAGACCCGGGCGCTGTTTACGATAAATCTATCGTCCTTGACGGCAACGACATTTCTCCTATGGTGACATGGGGCATTAACCCGGGAATGGTTCTTCCTGTTGATTCTGAAGTTCCTGCGCCGGAAAGCTTTTCTGCAGAAGATGACAAAAAAGAAGCGATTAGAGCTTATGAATATATGGGGCTGACTCCCCATCAGAAAATCGAAGACATTAAAGTGGAGCACGTATTTATCGGTTCCTGCACAAATTCCCGCATGACTGACCTTCGTCAGGCTGCTGATATGATCAAAGGGAAGAAGGTAGCTGACAGCGTTAGAGCCATCGTCGTGCCAGGATCCCAAAGTGTGAAGCTTCAGGCTGAACAAGAAGGGCTTGACCAGATTTTCTTGGAAGCTGGATTTGAGTGGAGAGAGTCAGGCTGCAGCATGTGTTTGAGTATGAATAATGATGTTGTTCCTGAGGGAGAGCGCTGTGCGTCAACCTCTAACCGCAACTTTGAGGGCAGACAAGGAAAAGGTGCAAGAACACATCTCGTCAGCCCGGCAATGGCTGCGATGGCTGCCATTCACGGACACTTCGTTGATGTCAGAAAGTTTTATCAGGAAAAAACAGTTGTGTAAGGAGTGCGCGAGATGGAACCTTTGAAATCACATACGGGGAAAGCGGCCGTATTAAATCGGATCAATGTTGATACAGACCAGATTATTCCTAAACAATTTTTGAAGCGGATTGAAAGAACAGGCTACGGGCGTTTTGCATTTTTTGACTGGAGATATGATGCGAATGGTGAACCGAACCCTGAATTTGAATTAAACCAGCCTGTTTATCAAGGAGCTTCCATTTTAATAGCAGGAGAAAACTTCGGCTGTGGATCATCGCGCGAACACGCTCCGTGGGCGCTCGATGATTATGGGTTTAAAATTATCATTGCGCCGTCATTTGCTGATATTTTCCATCAGAACTGCTTTAAAAACGGGATGCTTCCGATCCGCATGCCATATGACAATTGGAAACAGCTAGTCAGCCAGTATGAAAACCAGTCATTGCAAATGACTGTTGACCTTGAAAATCAGCTGATTCATGACAGTGAAGGCAATCAAATTTCATTTGAAGTCGATCCGCATTGGAAAGAGATGCTCATCAACGGCTATGATGAAATTTCATTAACGCTGCTGCTTGAAGATGAAATCAAGCTATTTGAATCGAAAAGAAGCTCTTGGCTTCAAGCCTGAAGAAGCGGCCGGTCTTTGTCCGGCGGCTTTTTTTGCCTGGTGAAACCTTTCATTTCTTGTGTTTGTTCACAGGTGTTGATACACTTGAACAAAATAAATGCCTGAAAGGAATATAGGTATGACGCATGACAAGAAAAACGCAAAAATTATTCCTTTTCCTCATCTGAAAGACCGCCTCGTGGAAAAAGGGATGTCATCACTCAAGGAAAAAAAGTATCAAGAAGCGCTTGAGCTGTTTTCTGAAGCAATGAAATATGATGATACTGAATCTGATCTTCACTTAGGGATGGCTATCTGCTTTTTAGAGCTGGGCGAGCTGGAAGAGGCAAAAAGTGTGTGCGAGAAGATGCTCAAAGAAGGTTATGGCCATTATTTTACGGTTTTGCAGGTGTACATGACCATCTTAATTCAGCTCAAAAAATACGAAGAAGTCAAAAGCACTATTGAAGCCGTTTTGGAAGAAAATCAGCTGCCGGCAGAAAGCGCTGAGCAATTTTACAAGCTGCTTGATTTCAGCCGGAAAATGACCGATCCGGATCGAGAGGACGAGGCTTGGGACGAAGAATACGAGGATACAATTGACACCGAGAAAGTGCTGGCAAGCCCTGAGGAGCAAATGAATCTCATTCATTCCTTAAAAGACCGTAACGTAGCAAAGTATACAGGGTTGCTCAAAACAATCCTTCAAGACCCCTCAGCCCACCCGATTATCAAAACGATGATTGTTATGCTGTTGTCCGAGCATGAGTACAGTAAACCTGTGCACATTAGTAAATTTGGCGAGTCGTTGACAATTGAACCGTCTGAGATTGTCCCGCCTGATGCCGCTCCGATTCTGCACCGTGTTCTCAGGGTGCTGGATGAGACACTTGGAAATGAAAATCCAACCTTATATGCGGCAGTAGAAGAATTGTGGAGAAGACATTTATACGTTTTATATCCGTTCCAGCCGAAATTGCTGTCGGCTGATCTTTGGGCGGCTGCCCTGCATAAAGTCGGCTACGAGATGCACGGGATTGAAATTGAAAGAGAAGAACTTCATATGATGTATGAATTTACCGACAGAGAACTCGATGAAGCTTGTACAATGATAAAAGATATTGAAGAAATTTCTTATTTGTAAATCACGCCATATAGTTGAAAGCGCTATGTGTTATGTTATAATATAGTGGTTGTATTTGTGTATAACGGGTTATAAGAAATACGGTTGGACAGGCTTTGCAGTTCATTATTAACATCTATACATAATGATTCTGATCTTTGGCAGCTTTGTTTTTGTTGGACGAAGCCGAATGATTGCTTTAGAATGGAAGACCGACACAACCTGAATAGATTTTTGGAGGGAAACACATGTCTGTAAAATGGGAAAAACAAGAAGGCAACGAAGGCGTTTTAACGGTTGAAGTTGATGCTGAAACGTTTAAAACAGCACTTGATGATGCATTTAAAAAAGTAGTAAAACAAGTTTCAATTCCTGGATTCCGTAAAGGTAAAATTCCTCGCGGATTATTCGAACAGCGCTTTGGCGTAGAAGCTCTTTACCAAGATGCTTTGGATATTCTTCTTCCTGTAGAATACCCTAAAGCGGTTGAAGAAGCTGGCATCGAGCCTGTAGACCGTCCTGAAATCGATGTTGAAAAAATCGAAAAAGGCGAAAGCTTAATCTTCACTGCGAAAGTAACAGTAAAACCTGAAGTGAAGCTTGGCGACTACAAAGGCTTAGGCGTTGAAAAAGACGACACAACTGTAACTGACGAAGATGTTCAAAACGAACTAAAAGCGCTTCAAGAGCGTCAAGCTGAGCTTGTTGTAAAAGAAGAAGGCGCTGTTGAAGAAGGAAACACAGTTGTTCTTGATTTCGAAGGATTCGTTGACGGCGAAGCATTCGAAGGCGGAAAAGCTGAAAACTACTCTTTAGAAGTAGGTTCTGGTTCATTCATCCCTGGCTTCGAAGATCAATTAGTTGGCCTTGAAGCAGGTGCTGAGAAGGATGTTGAAGTGACATTCCCTGAAGAGTACCACGCTGAAGATCTTGCAGGCAAACCAGCTGTGTTCAAAGTGAAAATTCACGAAATCAAAGCGAAAGAGCTTCCTGAGCTTGACGATGAATTCGCTAAAGATATCGATGAAGAAGTGGAAACACTCGCTGAATTAACTGAAAAAACTAAGAAACGTTTAGAAGAAGCGAAAGAAAATGAAGCTGACGCTAAATTGCGTGAAGAGCTTGTTCTGAAAGCTTCTGAAAATGCTGAAATCGATGTGCCGCAAGCAATGGTCGACACTGAGCTTGACCGCATGCTGAAAGAATTCGAGCAGCGTCTGCAAATGCAAGGCATGAACCTTGAGCTTTACACTCAATTCTCAGGCCAAGATGAAGCTGCGTTAAAAGAGCAAATGAAAGAAGATGCTGAAAAACGCGTAAAATCTAACCTGACTCTTGAGGCGATTGCGAAAGCGGAAAACCTTGAAGTATCAGATGAGGAAGTTGAAGCTGAGCTTACTAAAATGGCTGAAGCATACAACATGCCTGTTGAAAATATTAAACAAGCCATCGGTTCTACTGACGCGATGAAAGAAGATTTAAAAGTTCGCAAAGCAATTGATTTTCTTGTAGAAAACCGTTAATATGGTGCATAATAATAGTAATAATAAAACAGGGCGCGAATCATTCGTGCCTTGTTTTGTACAATTATGAGTTATCTCTTTTTCTTGGGGCAAGATAGTTAATGCAGGGCAGTTTTTTGTCATACATATAGAATGTGCAAGTCAGAAACACATTGTTACCGTCTTTTTGGAAAGTATGGTAAAATGCAATACATACTCGTTTCGTTTCAAGAATCATTTTCTTTTGCTCTGCCGGTAAAAGAAAAAGTGAGACAAGATTAAGGGGTGAAAGAATGTTTAAATTTAACGAGGAAAAAGGACAATTGAAATGCTCGTTCTGTGGAAAAACACAAGATCAGGTTCGTAAGCTTGTAGCTGGGCCTGGTGTATATATATGTGACGAATGTATCGAACTCTGCACTGAAATTGTAGAGGAAGAACTCGGAACAGAAGAAGAAGTAGAATTTAAAGACGTACCAAAGCCTCAGGAAATTCGTGAAATCTTGAATGAATATGTCATCGGCCAAGATCAAGCGAAGAAATCACTTGCTGTTGCTGTGTATAACCACTATAAGCGCATTAACTCCAACAGCAAAGTCGATGATGTTGAGCTTTCCAAAAGTAATATTTCATTAATCGGGCCTACAGGAAGCGGTAAAACCCTTCTGGCGCAAACGTTGGCTCGCATTTTAAATGTGCCGTTTGCGATTGCAGACGCTACATCTTTGACTGAAGCTGGATACGTGGGTGAAGATGTAGAGAATATTCTCTTGAAACTCATCCAAGCTGCTGATTATGATGTGGAAAAAGCTGAAAAAGGCATTATCTATATTGATGAAATCGATAAAGTGGCTAGAAAATCTGAAAACCCGTCTATCACACGTGACGTGTCAGGTGAGGGCGTACAGCAGGCATTGCTTAAAATTCTTGAGGGTACAGTGGCGAGCGTGCCGCCTCAAGGAGGACGTAAGCATCCTCATCAAGAATTCATTCAAATTGACACAACAAATATTTTGTTCATTTGCGGCGGAGCTTTCGATGGTATCGAACAAATCATCAAACGCCGTTTAGGCCAAAAAGTGATTGGATTCGGTGCTGACAACAAAGCTGCTGATCTTGAGAAAGAAGATCTTCTTTCAAAAGTGCTTCCTGAAGATTTGCTCCGCTTCGGGTTAATTCCTGAGTTTATCGGACGTCTTCCGGTTATTGCAAGCCTTGAAAAGCTTGACGAAGAAGCATTGGTTGCGATCTTAACAAAACCGAAAAACGCTCTTGTTAAGCAATTCAAGAAAATGCTTGAGCTTGACAACGTTGAGCTTGAGTTTGAAGAAGAAGCGCTTTCTGAAATCGCTAAAAAAGCGATTGAACGCAAGACTGGCGCACGCGGACTCCGTTCTATCATTGAAGGCATCATGCTTGATGTGATGTTTGAGCTGCCTTCTCGTGATGACATTGAAAAATGTGTGATTACCGGGGCAACTGTGACACACGGAGAGCCTCCTCGCCTCTTATTAAAAGACGGCACTGAGGTTAGCCAAGATAAAACATCTGCATAAAGATAAACACAAACCTCCTGAATGAATCATTCAGGAGGTTTTTTGCATGTAAACTCTTCCGGAAAAACGTTTATTCCCGCCTCCTATGGGAGATACTAGCAATCAGAGGAATGAATTGGATACATAAATTGTTTTTCAGGAGGGACCACCATGAGTTGGACAGGGATCGCGTTATTTATTCAGCTGTTTTTTGGGATCATCATTGGTTTGTATTTTTGGAATTTGCTTAAAAATCAAAGGACACAAAAGGTCACGATAGATAAAGAATCAAAGAAGGAAATGGAGCAGCTTCGGAAAATGCGCGCTATTAGCTTGTCCGAGCCATTATCTGAGAAGGTCCGCCCCAAAAGCTTTCAAGATATTGTCGGACAGGAAGACGGTATTAAAGCATTAAAGGCGGCTTTGTGCGGACCGAATCCTCAGCATGTCATTGTCTATGGACCGCCGGGAGTTGGAAAAACGGCTGCTGCGCGGCTTGTGTTGGAAGAAGCAAAAAAACATAAACAATCACCGTTTAAAGAGCAAGCTGTTTTTGTGGAACTCGATGCGACAACAGCCCGTTTTGATGAAAGAGGAATTGCCGATCCGCTCATCGGCTCTGTCCATGACCCGATATACCAAGGGGCCGGTGCAATGGGGCAGGCTGGGATACCGCAGCCGAAGCAGGGAGCTGTCACTCATGCCCATGGCGGTGTGCTGTTTATTGATGAAATAGGGGAGCTGCATCCTATTCAAATGAATAAAATGCTGAAGGTGCTTGAGGACAGAAAAGTCTTTTTAGACAGTGCGTATTACAGTGAGGAAAATACACAAATTCCGAATCACATTCATGATATTTTTCAAAATGGGCTGCCGGCTGATTTCCGCTTGATTGGCGCGACCACGAGAATGCCAAACGAAATTCCGCCAGCTATCCGGTCCCGCTGTTTGGAGGTTTTTTTCCGCGAGCTTGAAAAGGACGAACTGAAAACTGTTGCCAAAACAGCAGCGGATAAAATTGAAAAAAATATCTCTGAAGAAGGCCTCGATCTGCTGACCAGCTATACGAGGAACGGACGGGAAGCTGTCAATATGATTCAAATCGCAGCGGGGATGGCTGTTACGGAGAATCGGAAAGACATTACCATTGAGGATATTGAATGGGTCATCCACTCTAGTCAGCTTACACCGAAGCATGAGCAAAAAATCGGTGTTGAACCGCAGGTCGGCATTGTAAATGGACTTGCAGTCTATGGGCCTAACAGCGGGTCGCTTCTGGAAATCGAAGTAAGTGTAACCGCGGCTCAAGATAAAGGATCAATTAATATCACAGGAATTGCTGAAGAAGAAAGCATCGGCAGCCAATCAAAATCAATCAGGCGAAAAAGCATGGCGAAGGGTTCGGTTGAAAATGTGTTAACCGTGCTCCGGACAATGGGAATGAAGCCGTCTGATTATGATATTCACATCAATTTCCCAGGAGGGGTTCCGATTGATGGGCCGTCAGCAGGCATCGCGATGGCGGCGGGGATTTTCTCGGCGATACACAAAATTCCTATTGACAATACCGTTGCGATGACAGGCGAAATCAGCTTGAACGGCCTTGTGAAACCTATCGGAGGCGTTATACCGAAAATAAAAGCGGCCAAGCAGTCCGGTGCGAAAAAGGTGATTATTCCATATGAAAATCAGCAGGCGATCTTAAAGCAGATTGACGAAATCGAGATTGTTGCAGTGAAGACGTTCCAAGAAGTGCTTGATGAAATTTTAGTGAATCCGCCAACGGAACAAAAACCGTTCCATATTGAAATTAATAAAGAATCCGTTTAAACCCTATTTTTATAATAGGGTTTTTTTCATGAAGGACATCTTTTCCTTTTTCATATCAGAAAGAAAGGGTATACTACGAGGAGACTGCTTTATAGAAAATGGAACCATGCCGTTTATTGTACAAGGATGAAAAAGTTGTATTATAATGGTTCATACTAAAGTCACGGAGGTGTCAGTCACATGGCAGAAGAATTAAAACGCAGCATCCCGCTCCTCCCTTTAAGAGGTTTATTAGTGTACCCGACGATGGTTTTGCATTTAGATGTAGGACGTGACAAGTCGGTTCAGGCTCTTGAACAGGCAATGATGCATGATCATATGATATTTTTAGCCACTCAGCAGGATATTTCGATAGACGAACCTGGTGAAGACGAGATTTTCACTGTCGGCACCTATACAAAAATTAAGCAAATGCTGAAGCTTCCGAACGGTACGATTCGTGTGTTGGTGGAGGGTCTCAAGCGCGCCCAAATCGTTAATTATAATGAACACGAGGAATACACGTCGGTTGACATTCAACTCATTCATGAAGATGATTCAAAAGATACAGAAGACGAAGCGTTGATGCGGACTTTGCTAGACCACTTTGATCAGTACATAAAAATTTCTAAAAAAATCTCGGCCGAAACGTACGCCGCGGTTACTGATATCGAAGAGCCGGGGAGAATGGCAGACATCGTTGCTTCTCATCTGCCCCTTAAACTAAAGGATAAGCAGGATATTTTAGAAACGGCAGATGTCAAAGACAGGCTGAACAAGGTCATTGATTTTATTAATAATGAAAAAGAAGTGCTGGAGATTGAGAAAAAAATCGGCCAGCGTGTCAAACGTTCAATGGAACGTACGCAGAAGGAATACTATTTGCGTGAACAGATGAAGGCGATCCAAAAAGAGCTTGGCGATAAAGAAGGCAAAACTGGCGAAGTTCAGACGCTGACTGAAAAAATTGAAGAAGCAGGCATGCCTGATCATGTGAAGGAAACAGCCCTTAAGGAATTGAACCGATATGAAAAAATTCCGTCAAGTTCTGCGGAAAGCTCCGTCATCCGCAGCTATATCGACTGGCTGATTGCTCTCCCGTGGACGGATGAAACAGATGATAAGCTTGATTTGAAAGAAGCAGGACGTCTCTTGGACGAAGAGCATCACGGACTTGAAAAAGTAAAAGAACGTATTTTAGAATATTTGGCTGTCCAGAAGCTGACAAAATCCCTGAAAGGCCCGATCCTCTGTTTGGCAGGACCTCCAGGTGTCGGAAAGACGTCTTTAGCCAAATCAATTGCAAAAAGCTTGGGACGGAAATTCGTCAGAATCTCACTCGGAGGAGTACGGGATGAATCAGAGATCCGCGGACACAGACGAACCTATGTCGGAGCAATGCCAGGACGGATTATTCAGGGGATGAAAAAAGCCGGCAAGCTGAACCCAGTTTTCTTATTAGATGAAATTGACAAAATGTCATCTGATTTTAGAGGAGATCCGTCATCTGCTATGCTTGAAGTGCTTGATCCAGAGCAAAACAGCAGCTTCAGTGATCACTATATTGAAGAAACCTTTGATTTATCAAAAGTGCTGTTTATCGCAACGGCGAACAATTTGGCTACAATTCCAGGGCCGCTCAGAGATAGAATGGAAATTATTAATATCGCAGGCTACACAGAAATAGAAAAACTCGAAATCGTAAAGGATCACTTGCTTCCAAAGCAGATCAAAGAACACGGGCTGAAGAAAAGCAACTTGCAGCTGCGTGATCAGGCGATTCTTGATATTATTCGTTACTATACGAGGGAAGCGGGTGTAAGAAGCCTTGAACGCCAGCTTGCCGCAATTTGCCGAAAAGCTGCAAAAGCCATTGTTGCTGAAGAGCGAAAACGGATTACGGTTACTGAGAAGAACCTTCAAGATTTTATCGGAAAACGCATTTTCAGATATGGACAAGCTGAAACAGAGGATCAAGTTGGTGTAGTGACAGGGCTTGCCTATACAACCGTTGGCGGAGATACGCTTTCGATTGAAGTATCGCTTTCACCGGGAAAAGGGAAATTAATCCTGACTGGAAAGCTCGGTGATGTAATGAGAGAGTCAGCTCAGGCAGCATTCAGCTATGTGCGATCCAAAACAGAAGAACTTGGCATTGAACCTGACTTTCATGAGAAGTATGATATTCATATACATGTACCAGAGGGTGCGGTGCCTAAAGATGGTCCGTCAGCCGGCATTACGATGGCAACAGCACTTGTTTCTGCTTTAACGGGGCGGGCAGTTTCTCGTGAAGTCGGCATGACTGGGGAAATTACGCTTCGCGGGCGCGTGCTGCCAATCGGCGGACTGAAGGAAAAAGCGCTTGGCGCACATAGAGCGGGATTGAAGACCATTATTGCGCCTAAAGAGAATGAAAAAGATATAGAGGATATTCCTGAAAGCGTCAGAGAGGGGCTGACATTTATATTGGCATCCCACCTAGACGAAGTTTTGGAACATGCCTTAGTAGGAGAGAAGAAATGAAAGTCACAAAGTCAGAAATCGTGATCAGTGCAGTAAAACCGGAACAGTACCCTGAAGGAGGGCTACCGGAAATTGCATTGGCCGGAAGATCAAACGTAGGAAAATCGTCTTTTATCAATTCATTAATCAATCGCAAAAATCTTGCGAGAACATCGTCAAAGCCTGGAAAAACACAAACGCTTAATTTCTATATTATCAATGATGAGCTGCATTTTGTGGATGTGCCGGGGTACGGTTTTGCCAAAGTGTCAAAGTCTGAGCGTGAAGCTTGGGGCAGAATGATTGAAACCTATATCACGACACGCGAGGAATTAAAAGCAGTGGTACAGATCGTTGATTTGCGGCATGCGCCGTCCAATGATGATGTACAGATGTATGAATTCTTAAAGTATTACGGCATTCCTGTTATTATTATCGCTACAAAGGCGGATAAGATCCCGAAAGGAAAATGGGACAAACACGCGAAGGTTGTCCGACAAACATTAAATATTGATCCGGAAGACGAGCTGATTCTCTTTTCCTCAGAAACGAAAAAGGGGAAAGACGAAGCTTGGGGAGCGATCAAAAAAATGATAAACCGGTAGAGAATCCTCTACCGGTTTTATTTATCGTATAGATTTTTTCCGTTTTATCAATAATAACAATAAACTGATTCCAATAAAGACAAACGGCCAATACTCCTTCAGAAGTGCTGTTGGAATATGCGCAGACTCAAGCCACGCCATAATTTGTTTGAAAAAGTACAAAAACAGGGAAAAACAAATCATCGACACAGCCTCATATACATATTCTTTTTTTTGAACGGTTGAAACGAGTAGTGAGAAGCCGATCATAAAGAGAAGCATTTCAAAATCATCCGGCCACCATACCCATTTCGGCTTGGCAAAAAAGTGTAAACCGATCCCGAAGAGAAGCAAACCGATAAAGAAATGGGGTGCAACGGCTTCTTTTTTTCCTTGATATACAAAGGCTGCGCCTAACAGCATGAGGAGAACAGGCCATTGATCCTGTCCTGAAAACAGTTCCGCTTGGCCGCTTTCAAGCCAAGCATATAAAGAAGCGGCAAGCAGCAGACAAGGGAATAAAATTGATTTTTGTTTCATGCATATCACCTTCTTGTTTTTTAGAGCTGATGTGTAGTAAATTTCTGCTGTTTTTGGTATTGTCAATAGGAATGCTTCTTTTCCCTGAAGCTTTTTCTAATATAGCATAAGAATTTTAAAATCTGTTCACATTTTGTGAAAGAATCTATGTTATAATTATTATAAATAATGAGTTCTATGTTAGAATAATTATAAATTAAGATTGGGTGTTGGGGGTGTAATTAAAGCGATGCATATACTTGTTGTGGGAGTAGATTATAAATCCGCCCCTATTGAGATACGTGAAAAAGTAAGTTTTCAGCCGAATGAGCTGGCAGACGCAATGGTGCAGCTGAAAGAAGAGAAAAGCATTCTGGAAAACATCATTGTCTCCACCTGCAACCGCACTGAAATTTATGCGGTAGTCGACCAGCTCCATACCGGCCGTTATTATATAAAAAAGTTCTTAGCTGATTGGTTTCAATTAAGCAAAGAAGAGCTGTCACCGTTCTTAACATTTTATGAGAGCGATGCAGCTGTTGAGCATTTATTTCGTGTAGCCTGCGGACTGGATTCGATGGTGATTGGTGAAACGCAGATTCTCGGACAGGTACGCGACAGCTTTAAAACAGCTCAGCAAGAAAAAACGATCGGGACTATTTTTAATGAGCTGTTTAAGCAGGCTGTTACAGTGGGCAAACGGACTCACGCCGAAACAGACATTGGCTCAAATGCGGTGTCTGTAAGCTATGCTGCAGTTGAACTTGCTAAAAAAATCTTCGGAAATCTCTCAAGCAAGCACATATTGATTCTCGGTGCGGGAAAAATGGGCGAGCTTGCTGCAGAAAACCTGCACGGACAAGGAATCGGCAAGGTCACTGTCATTAACCGAACATACTTGAAAGCGAAAGAGCTTGCTGACCGTTTCTCCGGTGAAGCGAGAAGCTTGAATCAGCTTGAAAGCGCGCTTGCGGAGGCTGATATTTTAATCAGTTCAACCGGTGCAAGTGAATTTGTCGTGTCCAAAGAGATGATGGAAAACGCGAATAAGCTTCGCAAGGGACGTCCGCTGTTTATGGTGGACATTGCTGTGCCTAGAGATCTTGATCCGGCGCTGAATGATCTTGAAGGTGTTTTTCTTTATGATATCGACGATCTGGAAGGCATTGTAGAAGCGAACATGAAAGAGCGGAGAGAAACCGCTGAAAAAGTTGAACTGTTAATTGAAGAAACCATTGTCGAATTTAAACAATGGATGAATACACTTGGTGTTGTGCCGGTTATTTCTGCATTGCGCGAAAAGGCGCTTGCCATCCAGTCAGAAACGATGGACAGCATCGAGCGTAAGCTGCCTCACTTAAGCACAAGAGAGAAAAAACTGTTGAACAAACACACCAAAAGTATCATTAACCAAATGCTGCGCGATCCGATTTTAAAGGTGAAAGAGCTTGCAGCAGATGCTGATTCTGAAGAAAAGCTCTCGTTGTTTATGCAGATTTTTGATATTGAAGAAGCTGCGGGACGTCAAATGATGAAAACCCTTGAAAGCAGCCAGAAGGTCCACTCTTTTAAAAAGGCTGAATCAAAAGCGGGCTTTAGCCCACTTGTAAGTGAGTGAAAGCTGAATGATTGATACTGCAATGGCAAGACTTAATGAGGGGACAATCGTCATTTACGCGTTAAGTGTACTCTTTTATTTTATAGATTTTCTTCAACACAACCGGAAGGCTGGAAAAATGGCCTTCTGGTTGCTTTCTATTGTCTGGACTCTGCAAACCGTGTATTTGGCCTATTTTATGTGGGTGACGGGGCGGTTTCCGGTATTAAATGTGACGGAGGCGCTTTATTTTTATGCCTGGGTGCTTGTCACGCTGTCACTTGTATTGACAAAGCTTTTACGTGTTGACTTTATTGTGTTTTTTACAAATGTTATAGGATTTTCTATGATCGCCATTCACACATTTTCACCGTCAGAGCAGCAGTCAGCGGCTTTTTCCGGGCAGCTTGTATCCGAGCTTTTGGTGATTCATATTACAATGGCGATTCTTTCATACGGCGCTTTTTCCCTTTCTTTCGTTTTTTCTGTGTTGTACATGTTTCAATATCATCTGCTGAAAAAGAAAAAGTGGGGAAAATGGCTGTTGAGAATAGAAGATTTATCAAAGCTTGATTATATGGCGTATGTTTTAAATGTGATCGGCGTTCCGATGCTGCTGCTGAGTTTGATTCTCGGCGTTATTTGGGCATATGTCTCTCTAGAAACGCTGTATTGGTTTGACGCCAAAGTGCTTGGTTCGTTTGTCGTCCTGCTGCTGTACAGCTATTATCTTTATATCAGGCTGATTAAAGAGCTGCAAGGAAAGGTCGCTGCACTGTGGAATACGGCTTGTTTTCTCGTGCTGATGATCAATTATTTCCTGCTTGGAAGCCTGTCGCAATTCCATTGGTTCAGTTAAATGATGTCCCAAGCAGATTCGGGAGGAAAGAAATGATGAGAACGATTAAAGTAGGTTCCAGACGAAGCAAACTCGCTATGACTCAAACAAAATGGGTTATCCAAAAACTGAAGGAAATCAGCCCTTCGTTTGCTTTTGAAATTAAAGAGATCGTGACAAAGGGTGACCGGATTGTTGATGTCACACTCTCAAAAGTGGGTGGAAAAGGGCTGTTTGTCAAAGAAATTGAACAAGCGCTTTTAAACGAAGAAATTGATATGGCAGTGCACAGCATGAAGGACATGCCTGCTGTTTTGCCTGAAGGCCTTGTGATCGGCTGTATTCCTGAACGGGAAGATCCTCGTGATGCCCTTATTTCAAAGAATCGCGTAAAGCTTTCAGAAATGAAGGAAGGCGCTGTCATTGGCACAAGCAGTTTAAGAAGAAGTGCACAGCTTTTGATTGAGCGGCCTGACCTTACAATTAAATGGATTAGAGGGAATATAGATACGAGACTTCAAAAGCTTGAAACAGAGGATTATGACGCGATTATTTTAGCCGCTGCCGGCCTTTCCAGAATGGGGTGGAAGCAGGATGTCGTAACCGAATTCCTTGAGCCTGAGCGTTGTTTGCCTGCTGTGGGGCAAGGAGCACTGGCGATTGAGTGCCGAGAATCGGATGAAGAGCTGTTGGCGTTGTTTTCTCAGTTTACAGATGAATATACAAAACGGACTGTTTTGGCAGAACGTGCTTTTTTAAATGCGATGGAGGGCGGCTGCCAGGTTCCGATCGCAGGCTACTCTGTGTTAAACGGGCAGGATGAAATTGAAATGACAGGGCTTGTCGCTTCTCCTGACGGCAAAATCATTTTTAAAGAAACCGTCATCGGAAACGATCCGGAGGAAGTAGGAAAGCGTTGTGCCGCTCTTATGGCTGACAAAGGAGCAAAAGATTTAATTGATCGTGTAAAACGGGAGCTTGATGAGGATGGAAAATGATTTTCCCCTGAAAGGAAAAACAGTGCTTGTCACCCGGAATAAGGCACAGGCAACATCATTTCAGCACAAAGTGGAGGCGCTTGGCGGAAAAGCGGTTTTGACCTCTTTGATTACGTTTCGCCCCGCTTTGCCGAATGATGTTGCGGAACAGGTGAGAGAGGATCTTGCCGCGCCAGGCTGGCTTGTTTTTACAAGCGTGAATGGGGCAGACTTCTTTTTTTCTTATCTGAAGGAAAATCAGCTTATTCTCCCTGCACATAAAAAAATTGCGGCCGTCGGTGAAAAAACCGCCTGCCGTTTAAAAACGCATAACGTATCGGTTGATGTGATGCCACAGGACTATATTGCTGAACAATTGGCTGCCGCTCTTAAACAGCATGCTGAACCGGGAGAGCGGATTACCGTGATGAAGGGGAATTTGTCACGTGATGTGATAAAACAAGAGCTTGTTCCGCTCGGTTTTGAAGTGAAGGAATGGGTTCTCTACGAAACGATTCCGGACGAAGAAGGCATCAAGGCACTGAAGAAGGCTGCGGGTCAATATTCCTTTGACTATGTAACATTTACGAGTTCATCAACCGTACATACGTTTATGCATGTCTTGGGAGAAGAATTAAAAAAGTGGAAGGCGAATGAGACTGCCTGTATCACCATCGGACCTTTAACAAGGGACGCCCTTCTGACGTATGGCATTACATCGTATACACCAGATACATTTACAATAGATGGCATGCTTGAGTTAATGTGCAGCATGTCTAGAGAGGAAGAGAGAATATGAGTCAATCATTTAATAGACACCGCCGCCTGCGGACATCAAATGCAATGAGAGAGATGGTAAAGGAAACACGTTTGCATCCATCAGATTTTATCTATCCGATTTTTGTCGTTGAAGGGCTTGAAGGCAAAAAAGCTGTTCCGTCAATGCCTGATGTTTATCATGTATCATTAGATCTATTGAAGGATGAAGTAGCTGAGCTGGTCAAACTGGGAATTCAATCTGTTATCGTGTTCGGCATCCCGGAAGAAAAGGATGATTGCGGAACTCAAGCGTACCATGATCATGGTATCGTTCAAAAAGCCATCACGGAAATTAAAAAACACTTCCCTGAAATGGTGGTTGTCGCTGACACGTGCTTATGCGAATATACAGACCACGGTCATTGCGGACTTGTCAAAGACGGGGTCATCCTCAATGATGAATCGCTTGAGCTTTTAGCGCAGACAGCTGTCAGCCAAGCGAAGGCAGGTGCGGATATCATTGCGCCATCAAACATGATGGACGGATTTGTTACAGTGATCAGAGAAGCGCTCGATAAAGAAGGATTCGTCAATATTCCAATCATGTCTTACGCTGTAAAATATTCAAGTGAGTTTTACGGTCCGTTCCGTGACGCAGCAAACAGCACACCGCAATTTGGTGACCGCAAAACATATCAGATGGATCCTGCCAACCGTATGGAGGCACTCCGCGAAGCACAATCAGATGTCGAGGAAGGCGCGGACTTTTTGATTGTCAAACCTTCGCTTTCATATATGGATATCATGCGTGACGTGAAAAATGAGTCTACTTTGCCGCTCGTCGCTTATAATGTAAGCGGAGAGTATTCAATGGTGAAGGCTGCAGCGCAGAACGGCTGGATCAAGGAAAAAGAAATTGTGTTGGAAATTTTGACAAGCATGAAGCGCGCGGGTGCGGACCTGATTATTACGTATCATGCGAAAGACGCAGCGAAATGGCTTGCGGAGTAATTTTATTCAGTTGACAGGAGTTGAGGCAGATGAGAAGCTATGAAAAATCAAAATCGGCTTTTAAAGAAGCGCAAAAACTCATGCCGGGTGGTGTGAACAGTCCCGTTCGCGCATTTAAATCAGTAGACATGGACCCGATTTTTATGGAGCGCGGAAAAGGCTCGAAAATCTTTGATATTGACGGGAATGAATATATTGACTACGTCTTGTCATGGGGGCCTTTAATTTTAGGACATACGAATGACCGCGTTGTTGAAAGCCTTAAAAAAGTGGCTGAATACGGGACAAGCTTCGGTGCTCCGACAGAAGTGGAAAATGAACTGGCAAAGCTCGTTATTGATCGTGTGCCATCTGTAGAAATTGTACGTATGGTCAGCTCCGGAACGGAGGCTACAATGAGCGCCCTCCGTTTGGCAAGGGGCTATACGGGCCGCAACAAGATTCTAAAATTTGAGGGCTGCTACCACGGACACGGCGATTCCCTCTTGATTAAAGCAGGTTCAGGTGTAGCCACTCTCGGTCTGCCTGACAGCCCTGGTGTGCCTGAAGGCATTGCAAAAAATACCATCACCGTTCCGTACAATGATTTAGAAAGTGTAAAGCTTGCTTTCCAGCAATTCGGTGAAGACATTGCGGGAGTCATCGTAGAGCCGGTTGCCGGAAATATGGGCGTTGTTCCGCCGCAAGAAGGCTTCCTGCAGGGTCTGCGTGATATCACTGAGCAATATGGCTCCCTGCTGATTTTTGATGAAGTGATGACAGGCTTCCGGGTCGACTATAACTGCGCTCAAGGCTACTTCGGCGTAACGCCTGACCTGACTTGTTTAGGAAAAGTAATCGGGGGCGGACTTCCTGTCGGCGCTTATGGCGGAAAGGCAGAAATCATGGAGCAGATCGCTCCGAGCGGTCCGATCTATCAAGCGGGTACATTGTCAGGCAACCCGCTTGCGATGACGGCTGGATTAGAGACATTGAAGCAGCTGACACCTGAATCCTACAAGAATTTCATCAAAAAAGGCGACAGGCTGGAAGAAGGAATTTCAAAAGCCGCCGAGGCACATGGCATTCCGCATACCTTTAACCGTGCAGGTTCCATGATTGGTTTCTTCTTTACAAACGAACCTGTCATCAATTATGAAACAGCGAAATCATCAGATTTGAAGCTGTTTGCAAGCTATTATAAAGGGATGGCAAATGAAGGGGTTTTCCTTCCGCCATCACAATTCGAAGGACTGTTTCTCTCAACGGCCCATACTGATGAAGATATTGAAAACACAATCCATGCAGCTGAGAACGTATTTGCTGAGATCAGCCGCAGATAAGAGTGAAAACCGGCATCAAGGACTCCTTGTGCCGGTTTTTTCGTGCGCTCCCACTCATATTTTCTCCAGTTCATACATACACCTTTAGTGACATCTAATTTTAAGGATTAGATGAAAGGAGGATATGAACTTGCCGCAAAATCATCGATTGCAATTTTCTGTAGAAGAATCGATCTGTTTCCAAAAAGGACAGGAAGTTTCTGAACTGCTTTCAATTTCATTAGATCCTGATATCAGGGTTCAGGAAGTAAATGATTATGTATCAATCAGAGGATCGCTTGAACTTACAGGTGAGTACAACATAGATCAAAACAAACATACCGAAGAGATGTATACAGATAAGCGGTTTGTTGAGCAAGTCAGAAAGAGAGAGGATGGAAGTGCGGAACTGGCTCACTGTTTTCCTGTGGATATTACCATTCCAAAAAATAAAGTGAGCCATTTACAGGATGTCTTTGTTTTTATTGACGCATTTGACTATCAATTAACGGATTCGCGCATTTTAACAATTCAAGCTGATTTAGCGATCGAAGGTCTTTTGGATGATACGCAAGACAAAGAACCGGAGATACCTTTATATGAAGCTCCTGAGGCGTTCAGGGAGGAAGAGCTTTCAGAGCCGCCGGCACATAATGTAGAAGAACCAGGTGCATCATCGGCAGAGAAAGCAGTTCTTCAGGATGAACCGCCAGAACTTTTTGTCTCAAAAGCAGGGCTCCGTGAAGAACTGGAGACAGAAAAAGCAGAATCTGAGCCGCCTGAATCGGTTGCTTCAGAACCAGAGGCCAGAGAAGATGGAAAAGAGGAAGACGAGGCTGAAGAGCCTGCAGTGATGGAAGCAGAGGTTCGTACAGAATCGGAAAAAGCAGAATCGGAGCCAGAACCTGCTGCTTCAGAAATAGAGATTCAAGAGATCGTTAAAGCAAAAAAAGAAACGGCAGAGCCGGCAGCTGCAGCAGATGTTCGTGAAAAAGCAGACTCTCCAGCGGAGGATGAGCTTCGTGAACACGCTGGCGCAGAAGAATCGCCTGCATTGGAAGCTGAACTTCATTCAGAGACTGTGGTCAAAGAGGAAAAAGCAGAAACATCTATTCATGAATACGCATTGCGTCAAGAGGCTCAAAATGAAGAAGAGCCTCAATCGGATCAGGCTGGTACGGCGCTTTGTCAAGAAGAGCCGGAACCGGATGGAGCTTTGGAGAATGTATCAGAGGCCGCTCTCTCCATAGAAGAAAACAGAGAGAAAAAAACAGCTTCAGCAGTATATGCGGAGAGTGACAAAGCCGATTTGCATTTCCATTTCAATCAAAAAACAGGCTCAGAGGAGGCTCAAGAAGAATCGCCTGAACCGGCCTATCGTACCTTCCTGCCCGAACAAGAAGAGGAGGATTCTTTTTATTCAGCGCCTAAGCTGCTGGAGGAGGAAGAACAAGAGGAAGAAAGCTTCGAAATTGAAGTGAGAAAAACACCACCGGCTGAAGAGCCTATGGAAGAAACACCTTTTCAATCCTTCCAGCTGCCTGAATCCTCTGAGACTGAAAGGAAGGAAACGAATGCTGTTCCTAGGGTTTCTCCTGCTGCTGAAACGAAGGAACCTCAAACAAAGGAAAGTGATAATTCTCTTTATCTAACGAAACTTTTTACAAGAGAAGAGGATGAGTTTTCGAGAATGAAAATCTGCATTGTGCAGCAGGAAGATACGATCGAACGTTTATGCGAACGGTATGAAATTACATCCCAGCAGCTGATCAGGATGAATTCTTTAGCCTTGGATGATGAATTAAAAGCAGGACAGATTCTCTATATTCCTCAATATAAAAATAGCCATGCATAAACCGTAAGCGATCGGAAAATGTGGTGAATGAAATGGAAGATACCCAATCGGTTCTTCAGGAATACGGACTGACTGCTCAATTTATTGAGCCTGTCAGTCCTCTTGTTTGGAAAGTGTATACAGACTACGGCGTATTCGCCCTGAAAAAGTTGAAAGAGGGTCGCGGCAGGCAATTTACAGATCATATGGTGGCGATTGAGGAAAAAGGTTTTCGTTCTTTTGTTCCCGTATACAGAACAAATAGCGGTGAGTTTTTCTCAGCAGGCAGGCAATACGGAGATACCTACTATTTAATGCCTTGGCTCCAATTTGACCAAGAAGAAGAACGTGATCAGAAACATGCTTATTTATTTAGAGAGACATCCCGCCTTCACGAAAGAACCATGCAGGAACTAAAGGTTAGGCGTGATGAGATTGAACGGTATTACGATCAAACGAAAAAAAAGTGGGAACATGACAAGATCTTCTATGAACAGTTTGTGGATAGAGCAGAGAAGGAGTGGTACCTTTCTCCTTTTGAACTTCAGGCCATCACCTATTTTTCAGAAACCATTTCCGCGGTGAACTTTGCGCTGGAGCGGCTGGAGGACTGGTATGAGTCGGCAAAAGAAAAGGATGTTTCAAGGGTTGTAATGAACCACGGCAGCCTGTCTATACACCATTTTCTATATAATGATACCGGGACGGGATATTTTACAAACTTCGAAAGAGCTTCTGTCGGCCCGCCGCAAAACGACCTGCTCGGCTTTTTTACAAAAATGTTCAGAGGCTTTCCGAAAGCTTGTCCGGAATGCGTCGAATGGTTTTATGGATACACGAAATCATTTCCTTTACGTGAAGCGGAAGTCAGTCTATTTCTCAGCTATATGGCTTATCCGCAAGCCATGTACAAGGTGCTGAACGGTTATCAAGCCGGGAAAAGACAGCATGAAAAAGAGGAATGTACACAATTATTAAAGGCGTATTGGCAAATGAAAAATATAGAGCCGTTTGTAATGAAAATTCATCAGATTGAACAAGAGAAAAAATTTCAGGCTGAAAACGAGTCCACGTCTTAATGGCGCGGACTTGTTTGTTTATATCCATTCTAAATGAAGGGCGCAAGCTAAAAAGATTAGGATTGCGAGCAGCAAAACATCAAAGGTTGTCGGAAAGAAAATGGTTCTGATTCCTTGAAAAATCGTAATGGGAATAATCACTTGTGCGGATACAAGCCGAATTTGCCTGACCCATGGCGGCAGCGAATAAGAGCTGAAACGTTTCTTCACAGTGCATCCTCCTCTACGCATTTACAAGCATCATATGTAAACTTGGGCAATAGGTGCCTGCCTATCTGTATAGAAAGCGGTGTTTTTGGAAAAGATGATTGACGAATCAAAAACACTTTTACTATAATAAAGAACATAAATAATGTATACAATGAGCTGATAAATACACCTGCTTAGAACGGGAAGAGTACAAAAAAGGCGCATGCAGAGAGAGAAGCCGTTTGCTGAAAGGCTTCTTATGCTGTCTGATTGGAAGGTCGCCCGGGAGCATAATTTCTTGAAGGAAGAGTAGAGAAATTCGGGAAACACCCGTTATCCGTTATAAGTGCATGAACTGATAGAGTTCATGAAAAAAGGTGGTACCGCGAAAGAGTTTTTCGTCCTTTTACAGGGATGAAGAGCTCTTTTTTCGTTCTCAGCCATTTTTAAACATGCTGGAGGGTTATGATGGAAACGAATGAACAAACAATGCCGACGAAATATGATCCGGCAGCGGTCGAAAAAGACCGATATGATTTTTGGCTAAAAGGAAAATTTTTTGAAGCGGGCAGTGACCAGGCAAAAGAGCCATACTCTGTTGTCATCCCGCCGCCAAACGTAACTGGAAGACTACACCTTGGCCACGCATGGGATACAACGCTGCAAGACATTGTAACAAGAATGAAGCGCATGCAAGGCTATGATGTGCTGTGGCTGCCTGGCATGGACCACGCCGGCATCGCGACACAGGCTAAAGTGGAGGCGAAACTTCGTGAAGAAGGCAAATCCCGCTACGATTTAGGCCGTGAAAAATTCCTCGAAGAAACGTGGAAGTGGAAGGAAGAGTATGCTGACTTTATTCGCAGCCAGTGGGCGAAATTAGGTCTTGGCCTTGATTATTCCCGGGAACGTTTTACGCTGGATGAGGGCTTAAGCAAAGCGGTACGGGAAGTATTCGTTAAGCTTTATGAAAAAGGCCTGATCTACAGAGGCGAATATATTATTAACTGGGACCCAGCGACAAAGACAGCCCTATCCGACATTGAGGTGATTTACAAGGATGTTCAAGGCGCGTTCTATCATATGAGCTATCCACTTGCTGATGGGACAGGTTCAATTGAAATTGCGACGACACGTCCTGAAACGATGCTCGGTGATACAGCAGTTGCTGTTCACCCTGAAGACGAGCGCTATAAACACCTTATCGGAAAAACGGTGATACTGCCGATTGTAAATCGTGAAATTCCGATTGTCGGTGATGACTATGTTGATATGGAATTTGGTTCAGGTGCGGTGAAAATTACGCCTGCTCATGATCCGAACGACTTCGAGCTTGGCAACCGCCACAATTTAGAACGCATTCTTGTCATGAATGAAGACGGCACGATGAATGAAAATGCATTGCACTATCAAGGTATGGATCGTTTTGAATGCCGCAAAAAGCTCGTGAAAGATTTACAGGAAGCGGGAGTTCTCTTTAAAATCGAGGATCATATGCATTCTGTCGGCCATAGTGAACGAAGCGGGGCTGTTGTGGAGCCTTATCTTTCTACACAATGGTTCGTGCGCATGCAGCCGCTTGCTGATGCAGCGATTGAGCTGCAAAAGAAAGAAGAAAAAGTCAATTTTGTGCCTGACCGTTTTGAAAAAACGTATTTACACTGGATGGAAAACATTCGCGATTGGTGTATCTCCCGTCAGTTGTGGTGGGGCCATCGTATTCCTGCCTGGTATCATAAAGAAACAGGAGAGCTATATGTCGGGCTTGAGGCGCCGGAGGATAGGGAAAATTGGGAACAGGATACAGACGTGCTGGATACATGGTTCAGTTCTGCGCTATGGCCTTTCTCCACAATGGGCTGGCCTGATGTAACAGCTGAAGACTTTAAACGCTACTATCCGACAGACGTTCTCGTGACAGGGTATGACATCATTTTCTTCTGGGTGTCACGCATGATTTTCCAAGGCATTGAATTTACAAACGAGCGCCCGTTCAAGGATGTTTTAATTCATGGTTTAATCCGTGACGAGCAAGGCCGGAAAATGAGTAAATCTCTTGGCAACGGTGTCGATCCGATGGATGTCATTGACAAGTACGGAGCTGATTCTCTGCGTTATTTCCTTGCGACTGGAAGCTCTCCTGGCCAGGATCTGCGCTTCAGCTATGAAAAAGTGGAATCGACATGGAATTTTGCCAATAAAATTTGGAACGCCTCTCGTTTTGCATTAATGAACATGGATGGCATGACGTACGATGAGCTTGATCTGTCAGGCGAAAAATCAGTCGCTGACAAGTGGATTTTAACGCGATTAAATGAAACGATCGAGCACGTGACCCAGCTTGCTGACCGATATGAATTTGGTGAAGTCGGACGCCATTTATATAACTTTATTTGGGATGATTTCTGTGACTGGTATATTGAAATGGCAAAGCTTCCGCTCTATGGAGAAGACGAAGCGGCTAAGAAAACTACCCGCTCCATCCTTGCTTACGTGCTTGATCAAACGATGCGTCTGCTCCATCCGTTTATGCCATTCTTAACAGAGGAAATTTGGCAGCACCTTCCTCACCAAGGGGAATCGATTACAGTAAGTCAATGGCCTGTTGTCGTGCCGGAGCATACCGATACTGAAGCGGCAGCTGACATGAAGCTTCTTGTTGAGCTGATCCGTTCTGTGCGTAATATTCGCAGTGAAGTCAATACGCCAATGAGCAAGCAGGTTGAACTGTATATTAAAACAGGCACAGAAGAAATAGCAGCCCGCCTCGAAGCGAACCGTTCATATGTTGAACGCTTTACGAATCCGAGCGTTCTTAAAATCGGCACGGATATCGAGGCTGTTGATAAAGCGATGACGGCCGTTGTCTCAGGAGCAGAGGTTATTCTTCCGCTTGAAGGCTTAATTAATATTGATGAAGAAATTGCCCGTCTGCAAAAAGAATTCGATAAGCTGACGAAAGAAGTCGAGCGCGTCCAAAAGAAACTTGGAAATGAAGGATTTATGAAAAAAGCGCCTGCACACGTAATTGATGAAGAACGTGAAAAAGAAAAAGATTATGTGGCAAAGCGTGACGCTGTTCAAAAACGAATGGCTGAGCTGAAGGGCTAATGAAAAGCCGGGGCGGTTTCTAGAGAAACCGCCTTGTCTTATAAAAGAGGGGATTATCATTGTTTACTGCATATCAAGAAGCGCGCAGCTGGATTCACGGGCGGCTGAAATTCGGGGTGAAGCCCGGGCTTGGCCGAATGGAGCAGCTGATGGCGCGTTTAGGACATCCTGAAAAAAAAATCCGCGCGCTCCACGTCGCAGGAACAAACGGTAAAGGATCAACTGTCGCTTTTATCCGTTCTATGCTGCAGGAAGCCGGATATACGGTAGGAACGTTTACATCGCCTTATATCATTACGTTTAATGAACGGATCAGCGTAAACGGGACACCGATTACAGATGAGGAATGGACAGCACTCGTTAATCAAATGAAACCGCACGTTGAAGCTCTTGATCAAACGGAACACGGACAGCCGACAGAATTTGAAATTATGACGGCCTGTGCATTTTTATATTTTGCAGAATTTCATAAGGTTGATTTTGTTATTTTTGAAACAGGTTTGGGAGGCAGATTCGATTCTACGAATGTAGTAGAGCCGCTTTTAACTGTGATCACAAGCATCGGACACGATCATATGAATATTTTGGGGAACACCATTGAAGAAATTGCAGGAGAAAAGGCCGGTATTATTAAAGAAGGTATTCCAATCGTTACAGCAGTTACCCAGCCGGAAGCTTTACAGGTCATCCGCCATGAAGCTGAACAGCATGCTGCGCCATTCCAGTCATTACTTGATACCTGTGCTATTTTCAATGAAAAGGCTCTGCCTGCAGGAGAACAGTTTTCATTCAAAACGGGCGAAAAATGCTATGAAGATATTCGGACATCCTTGATTGGCACCCACCAAAGACAAAATGCTGCTTTATCCATTTTGGCTGCGGAGTGGCTCAATAAGGAGAATATTGCCCATATCAGTGATGAAGCATTAAGAAGCGGGCTTGTGAAGGCTGCTTGGCCCGGACGGTTAGAGCTTGTTCAAGAAGATCCTCCGGTTTACTTAGACGGTGCGCATAACGAAGAAGGTGTTGAACAGCTGGCGGAAACGATGAAGCAGCGTTTCGCCAATTCACGCATTTCTGTGGTGTTTAGCGCATTAAAGGACAAACCGTATCAGAACATGATTAAAAGACTGGAAACCATAGCTGATGAGATTCATTTTGCTTCTTTTGATTTTCCCCGTGCTTCTCTTGCAAAAGATCTCTATGATGCAAGTGAAATCAGCCATAAAAGCTGGAGTGAAGATCCAGACGATGTGATCAATTTCATAGAAAGCAAAAAGGGCTCACATGAAATCGTGCTGATTACCGGATCTCTTTATTTTATTTCTGACATTCGCAAACGGTTGAAATAAACGCGTCCGGCTCCGGCAGAATCGAAAAAAGATTCTGCCGGCTTTTTTATGTGTAAAATTGCATAATCCCGATTGGAGTTCAGGTTTCTCATTTTGCTACAATCCATACCATAACTCAGTGAGTAAAGGTGTGTTGTCTATGCTATTCATTCTTTTTATCTTCGGGCTTATCCTTGGTTCTTTTTACTATACGGCCGGGCGCCGTATCCCCTTACATCTATCTATTATCGCGCCCCGTTCATCATGCTCGTTTTGCCGGCGGGCTTTGACTCCTGCAGAATTAATTCCCATCCTGTCATTCCTATTTCAAAAAGGTAAATGTAAAAGCTGCGGGCATAGGATTTCTTTTATGTATCCCGCGGCAGAGCTTATGACAGCGTGTTTATTTGCCGCCGCAGGAATACGCTTTGGCATGTCGCTGGAATTATTAACCGCTGTCGTGTTTTTCTCTCTTCTCATTATTGTTGCAGTGACAGATCTTCATTATATGCTGATTCCAAATCGAATATTGATTTTCTTTCTTCCCTTTTTGGCGGCCGCGAGATTGATTTCTCCGCTTGATTCCTGGTATGCAGGCCTGTTAGGTGCTGCAGCCGGATTTCTATTTCTGGCTTTAATTGCCGCAATCACTCATGGGGGAGTAGGGGGAGGAGATATTAAATTATTTGCGGTGATTGGCTTTGTGCTTGGTGTGAAAATGCTGGCGGCTGCCTTTTTCTTTTCTGTTTTGATAGGCGCATTGTACGGGTCGGCAGCTGTTCTGACTGGTAGACTCGCCAAAAAGCAGCCGCTTCCCTTTGCCCCTGCAATAGCGGCAGGGAGTATTTTAACCTATTTATATGGGAACTCTATCATTTCGTTTTATATCAAAATGGCATCGGGATGACTGCTGAAAAATTTGACGAACGTTTTTTGGACAAGACGACAAAAGTCTTGTTCTTTTTTTTTTCGCCTGTGCTAAAGTGTGTAGCATGAAAAGCCGACAAGAACGGTCAAGCAAATGAAGGGAGGAAGCGGAATTGAAAAAAAGAAAGAATAAAAAAAACAGTAAAGCCGCAGAAAAAGCCCTCAAGGTGACGATTAATGGAAAAGAAGAGACAGTTTACGAACAAGAGACGCAAGATACAGAGGCGGATAAAAGCATGACATTTTCAAATTGGGAGGAAAAAAGAAAGGCAGAACAAGAGGTTGCGGCATCCCAGGAACATCCTGATGAAGATGAATTTAATTGGGATTCCGAGGAGGACAAGGTGTTTAAAGAGGACCCTAAAGTTGTTCCTCCTTATCAAAAGAAAAAATCAAAGTCTTATGCAAAAGGAAAGACCGGGACTGCCAAACCAGTAAAAAGAGTGGCTGCGACGATTGCCTTCGCGGCTGTCATTGGCACTGGGTTAGGGCTATTCGCGTTAAGCATGTCGGGGAATAAAGAAGCGTCAGCACCGGCCTCTTTAGAGGATTCTCTAGGCAGCCAAACGGCAAAAGCCGGAGATGCTTCTGCTGATAAACAAACCTCAGGCACAGAAAAACAAGCGGCACAAACTGAAGGTACATACAAAACATACGCTGTGCAAGCCGGGAAATTTTCAAATGAAAAGGGTGCCGAAACGTTAACAAAACAATTGACCGAAAAAGGTTATTCCGCCGTGTCACTGTCAAAGGATGACGGGTATACGTATGTTATTGCAGGCTTAGCAAGTGAAAAGGATGTCTCACAGCAGTTAGGACAGCTTTTAATCGACAGTGATTTTGAAGCTTGGGGAGGTAAGGAGCTTTCTTTATCAATAGAGTCGGATATGACCGATTCTTTTAAGGAAACAGCGGAGCTTGCGACAAAGGCGATTCTCGGAGAAGACTTTACAAAAGCGAGTGTAGAAAAAATAGAAAAGTCGCTTGGTGAAACAAAAGCGTCAGAAACAGGAGAGAAAAAAGCGATTCTGCAGGCATTAAAGGAGTTAGAGGAGCCAAGTGCTGCAGCCGGATGGAAGGCTCAGCAGCAGCTGTTAGCCGTCGTTAAATAAGAGAAAATGCGTGAGCCTTCGTCCTTTAGTGACAGGCTTTTTTTATTTTGTCATGAAAAAGTTATTTTTCTGAAATTGTGACAAGCCCCGTGATTTGGTAGGATAAACGAGTATCTTTTTTTCTTAAACAAACCCTGAAAGGATGACGAACATGACAAAACCGCTAATACTTGCATCACAATCTCCGCGCAGGAAAGAACTCCTCGATCTTCTCCAGCTGCCCTATTCCATTATTGTCAGTGAAGTAGAAGAAAAATTAAATCGAAACCTTTCACCAGAAGAAAACGTCCAATGGTTGGCAAAACAAAAAGCTAAGGCTGTTGCTGATCTCCACCCGCATGCAATTGTTATCGGTGCTGATACAATGGTATGCCTTGACAGCGAATGCCTCGGAAAACCGCAGGATCAAGAAGAAGCTGCTTCCATGCTGCGGAGGCTTTCAGGCCGAAGTCACTCAGTAATAACCGCGGTCAGCATTCAAGCTGAAAATCACAGCGAGACTTTTTATGATAAGACAGAAGTTGCGTTTTGGCCCCTCAGTGAAGAAGAGATTTGGACGTATATTGAAACAAAAGAGCCGATGGATAAAGCAGGTGCATACGGCATCCAAGGAAGAGGCGCGCTTTTTGTAAAGAAAATAGACGGAGATTATTATTCAGTCATGGGCCTTCCTATATCAAAAACAATGAGAGCTCTACGTCATTTTGATATAAAGGCATGATGATTTTATAAACGGGAAGGGAAAGAAAAGGAGTGCTTGGTCATACACGATCTGCCATTAAAACTCAGAGATTTCCCAACGAAAGAAAAGCCAAGAGAACGGCTCCTGAAAGTCGGAGCCGAGAACTTAGCGAATCATGAACTTTTGGCTATATTATTGCGGACAGGGACTAAACACGAATCTGTTTTGGAGCTGTCAAACCGGCTGCTGCGCTCTTTTGACGGGCTGCGTCTGCTGAAGGAAGCATCGGTTGAAGAGCTGTCAAGCATCCCGGGAATCGGTATGGTAAAAGCGATTCAAATACTGGCAGCAGTTGAGCTCGGAAGCCGGATTCATAAATTAGCCAACGAAGAACATTTCGTCATTCGCTCCCCGGAAGACGGCGCTAATCTTGTCATGGAGGATATGCGCTTTTTAACCCAGGAGCATTTTGTCTGTTTATACTTAAATACAAAAAATCAAGTCATCCATAAACGCACCGTATTTATCGGAAGCCTGAATTCATCTATTGTCCACCCGCGAGAGGTGTTTAAAGAAGCGTTTAAACGATCTGCCGCTTCCTTTATCTGTGTTCATAATCATCCATCTGGAGATCCAACGCCGAGCAGGGAAGATATTGAAGTGACAAGACGGCTGTTTGAATGCGGAAACCTGATTGGCATCGAGCTGCTCGACCATTTGGTGATCGGGGACAAAAAATTTGTGAGTTTAAAGGAAAAAGGATATTTGTAACACTTTTTTTTTCGTCGAATTAAGCTATAATAGAGTTTATGAGTTTTTCCCTTTAGGGTATTTTTGCTTTAAGAAAGGAAGATACATACATATGTTTGGAATTGGTGCAAGAGACCTTGGTATAGATCTTGGAACTGCGAATACGCTTGTTTTTGTAAAAGGAAAAGGAATTGTTGTGAGAGAGCCGTCTGTTGTCGCTTTGCAGACGGATACGAAATCGATTGTTGCTGTCGGAAATGATGCGAAAAATATGATTGGAAGGACACCGGGCAACGTGGTGGCTCTGCGCCCGATGAAAGACGGCGTTATCGCTGATTATGAAACTACGGCGACGATGATGAAATATTACATCAATCAGGCCATAAAAAATAAAGGCATGTTTGCCAGAAAACCATATGTAATGGTATGTGTTCCATCAGGTATTACAGCTGTTGAAGAACGCGCTGTTATCGATGCGACAAGACAGGCGGGAGCGCGTGACGCGTATCCGATTGAAGAGCCATTTGCGGCAGCAATCGGAGCCAATCTGCCAGTTTGGGAACCGACTGGAAGCATGGTTGTTGATATCGGAGGCGGTACGACAGAAGTTGCGATTATTTCCCTCGGAGGCATCGTAACGTCTCAATCAATCCGCGTAGCCGGTGATGAGATGGATGACGCGATTATCAACTACATCAGAAAAACATACAACCTGATGATCGGTGACCGTACGGCTGAAGCGATTAAAATGGAAATCGGATCTGCAGAAGCTCCTGAAGAGTCCGATAACATGGAAATCCGCGGACGCGATCTGCTGACAGGTCTGCCGAAAACAATCGAAATTACAGGAAAAGAGATTTCTAACGCTCTACGCGACACTGTATCTACAATTGTTGAAGCCGTGAAGAGCACACTCGAAAAAACACCGCCTGAGCTTGCAGCAGATATCATGGACAGAGGTATAGTGTTAACCGGCGGCGGAGCGCTTCTTCGCAATTTGGACAAAGTCATTAGCGAAGAAACGAAAATGCCGGTCCTTATCGCCGAAGATCCGCTTGATTGTGTAGCGATCGGAACAGGGAAAGCACTGGAGCACATCCATCTTTTCAAAGGGAAAACTAGATAATCGGGAGTTCAATAGAAGAGGTGTAACACGATGCCGAATAAGCGGTTAATGCTATTACTTCTGTGTATTATCATATTGGTGGCTATGATTGGATTTTCGCTGAAGGGCGGCCGCAATACCACCTGGCCTGAGAAAGTGATCGGCGATACGACGGGAGTATTTCAAAATATTTTTCATACGCCTGCCGAATTTTTTGCAGGAATATTTGAGAACATCAATGATTTAAAAAACACATACAAAGAAAACGAGCGTCTGAGAGAAAAGCTTGACGGACAGACACAATATGAAGCCAAGCTTCAAGAGCTTGAAGAAGAAAACAAATCCTTGCGTGCCGAGCTTGGCCATGTCAAATCGATTAAGGATTACAAGCCGATTTTGGCAACGGTCATCGCCAGAAGCCCTGATAATTGGGCGAAACAGGTCACCATTAACAAGGGGACTCAGCAAAACGTAGCGAAAGATATGGCCGTTACGAACGAAAAAGGCGCATTAATCGGCAAGATCAAAAGTTCCGGACTGAACAATTTCACTTCAACTGTTCAGCTTTTAAGCGATACTGACCGCAATAACAGAGTCGCGACGAAAATTTCCGGAAAAAAAGGCAGCAAAGGCTACGGCTTGATCGAAGGATATGACAAAGAGAAAAAACGTCTTAAGATGACAATTATTGAGCGTAAGGATAAACAAGACGTGAAAAAAGGCGATCTTATTGAAACATCAGGCACAGGCGGTGTTTTCCCAGAAGGGCTGACAATCGGTGAGGTGACTGATATCGAGTCAGATTCCTATGGATTAACGAAGGTTGCTTATGTAAAACCTGCGGCTGACCTTACCGATTTAAATAATGTGATCGTTGTTAACCGTGACGTGCCGACTGTCGATACAGAGGAGGAAGGATCGTGAAACGTTTCCTTCTCCCTTTCGTTATGATGCTTGTTTTTTCTGCGGAAAGCATTTTTACAGATTTGGTGCATTTTCCTTTCGTTACAGACGACCAAGTGCTCGCTCCGCGTTTTTTGATGCTTGTATTGATATTTATGTCGGCTTTTATCAACCAAAAACACGCGATGATTTACGGATTTATATTTGGTTTTCTATATGACATGAACTATACAAGTCTATTAGGCGTTTACATGTTTGGTTTTGCAGGGCTATGCTATTTGGCTTCAAAAGCGTTTAAAGTGCTGCATACAAACGCATTTGTAGTGATATTGATAGCAGTTCTGGCTGTCTGTCTGCTCGAATTTTACGTATTCGGCATTCAGTCTTTGATTCATAAAGATATTATGACGTTTAACGGATTTGTGCTTGACCGGTTTATACCGACAATTTTATTGAATATTGTAGCAGCTCTTATTCTTGTTCTGCCGTTTAGATTATTTTTTATGAGTCTAAAGAAAGAATTGAGAGATGAGTAAAAAGGATTTTATCTTTTTTTGACGAAATGAGTATGTTGTTGAGGTGAATATTGTGAAGACCAAAAAGCAGCAATATGTAACGATAAAAGGAACAAAGAATGGGTTAACATTGCATCTGGATGATGCGTGTTCTTTTGATGAGCTTCTCGATGGTCTTCAGAATATGCTGTCAATTGAACAATATACCGATGGAAAAGGCCAGAAAATCAGCGTCCATGTTAAGCTGGGAAATCGCTTTTTATATAAGGAGCAAGAGGAACAGCTAACCGAATTGATTGCGTCAAAGAAAGATTTGTTTGTTCATTCTATTGACAGTGAAGTCATTACTAAAAAAGAAGCACAGCGGATAAAAGAGGAAGCCGAAATTATTTCTGTATCAAAAATTGTCCGTTCAGGCCAGGTGCTGCAGGTAAAAGGCGACTTGCTCCTGATCGGTGACGTTAATCCCGGCGGAACAGTCAGGGCCGGAGGGAACATTTTTGTTCTGGGCTCCCTGAAAGGAATCGCGCACGCCGGGTTTAACGGAAATAATCAAGCGGTCATCGCCGCCTCTGAAATGCTGCCGACACAATTAAGAATCAATCATGTGTTAAATCGCTCCCCAGACCACATTCAAAAAGGGAACGAAATGGAATGTGCTTATTTAGATACAGACGGAAATATGGTCATTGAACGCCTTCAACATTTGGCTCATTTAAGACCTGATCTAACAAGGCTTGAGGGAGGAATGTGAATTGGGTGAGGCTATCGTAATAACTTCGGGAAAAGGCGGAGTAGGTAAAACAACAACATCTGCGAACCTCGGTACCGCCTTAGCCATTTTAGGGAAGCGCGTATGCTTAGTGGATACTGATATAGGACTGCGCAACCTTGATGTTGTAATGGGTCTTGAAAATAGAATTATTTACGATCTTGTAGACGTTGTAGAGGGCAGATGCAAAATGCATCAGGCGCTCGTAAAAGACAAACGTTTTGATGATCTGCTCTATTTAATGCCTGCTGCTCAAACGAGCGATAAGACAGCTGTTGCTCCTGAACAAATTAAAAACATGGTCCAAGAGCTCAAACAGGAATTTGACTATGTCATCATAGACTGTCCTGCGGGAATCGAGCAAGGGTACAAAAATGCCGTTTCCGGAGCTGATAAAGCGATTGTGGTCACTACGCCTGAAATCTCAGCCGTTCGTGATGCTGACCGTATTATAGGGCTGCTGGAGCAAGAAGAAAATGTTGAATCGCCGCGGCTTGTTGTAAACAGAATCAGAAATCACCTGATGAAAAACGGTGACACGATGGATATCGACGAAATCGTACAGCATCTGTCGATTGATTTGCTCGGAATCGTGGCTGATGATGATGAAGTCATTAAAGCTTCCAATCATGGCGAACCGATTGCGATGGACCCGAAAAACCGCGCTTCCATTGCATATCGAAATATTGCCCGCCGTATTTTAGGTGAATCTGTTCCTTTACAAGTGCTTGAAGAGCAAAACAAAGGAATGATGGCTAAGATTAAGTCATTTTTCGGCGTAAGATCTTAATGTGATAGAATCAAAGAGAAGAATCTGACAAAGCAAATGCTGTGTCAGGTTTTTTTGTTTTTGTCTGCTTTGTTCCTGACTAAACCGAATATTTGCCATGGACAAGACATATGATGTACAAACCCAACGAATGCAAAGGATGATGGCAATGAGTCACAGAGCAGATGAAATCAGAAAACGATTAGAGAAAAGAAGAAAACAGCTTTCCGGCTCAAAACGTTTCTCTACTCAGACAGTTTCTGAAAAGCAGAAACCCCCGTCCTGGGTGATGGTAACGGATCAGGAAAAGCATGGAACACTTCCGGTCTACGAAGATAACATGCCAACATTCAACGGAAAACACCCATTGGTGAAAACAGATTCAATTATCCTGAAATGTCTTCTTTCGGCCTGCCTTGTTCTCGTTTCGGCTATAGCCTATAAAACAAACATTGGACCTGCCAGCCAGATTAAACCCGCAGTTGCCAAAACTTTCGAAACTGAATTTCAATTTGCTTCGGCAAGCCATTGGTTTGAAACGAAATTTGGAAATCCGCTTGCTTTTCTGGCTCCTGAACACAAAGATAAGGAACAGCAGGTTGAAGTAAGCAAAGATCTGGTCGCGCCTGCATCCGGGAAAGTACAGCAGGATTTTCAGAACAATGGGGAAGGAATTAAAGTTGAAACAAGCAGCGATACGATTGATAGCGTAAAGGAAGGCTATGTGGTTGAAGTCAGCAAAGACAGCCAGACGGGATTGACGGTTAAGGTGCAGCATGCTGACAACACCTACAGTATTTATGGCGAGCTCAAAGATGTGGATGTTGCTTTATATGATTTTGTGGATAAAGGCAAAAAGCTTGGTTCAATTAAGCTTGATGATCATAATAAAGGGGTCTATTATTTTGCCATGAAAGACGGCGATAAATTTATTGATCCGATTCAGGTGATTTCATTTGAATAAATGGCTCGACCTTATCTTAAAGATCCATGTGCATCCTTTTCTTTGGATTATCGCGGCGCTGGGGCTGCTTACAGGTCATATGAAAGCATTATTATGTCTGCTCCTGATTGTATTGATTCATGAGCTGGGGCATGCTGCTCTGGCTGTGTTTTTTTCTTGGAGAATCAAGCGTGTATTTTTGCTGCCGTTTGGCGGAACGGTTGAAGTGGAAGAGCACGGGAATCGGCCGTTAAAGGAAGAATTTGCGGTCATTATTGCCGGCCCTCTTCAGCACATCTGGCTTCAGGTTGCTGCCTGGATGCTTGCAGAAGCCTCAGTGATTCATCAGCATACCTTTGAACTCTTCACCTTTTATAATCTTTCTATTTTATTTGTCAATCTACTGCCGATTTGGCCGCTGGATGGCGGAAAACTGTTATTTTTGTTGTTTTCCAAACAGCTGCCCTTTCAAAAGGCTCACCGGCTCAATCTAAAAACGTCGCTCTGCTTCTGCCTGTTGCTTGGGTGCTGGGTTTTATTTGTGATTCCTCTGCAAATCAGCGCATGGGTTTTGTTTGTCTTTCTGGCTGTTTCTTTGTTTGAGGAATATAGGCAAAGGCACTATATCCATGTGAGATTTCTTCTTGAAAGGTATTACGGAAAAAATCGGGATCTTGAGAAACTTCTGCCGCTGACAGTAAAGGCGGAGGATAAAGTCTATCACGTGATGGCCGAGTTCAAACGCGGCTGCAAACATCCAATTATTATTGAGAAATCAGGCGAGAAGCTCAGCCAGCTTGACGAGAATGAAGTGCTGCACGCTTACTTTGCCGATAAGCGGACGAATTCCTCCATGGAGGAACTGCTGCTGCCTTACTAAAATCGATTGACAAACGTCTTGTATTTTGGTATATTTTTTAATGTTATGGATGTAGCACCATTGCTACAACCGCTCAGTACAGGTGTTAAGAGCTTTTACAGCCCCCTGGTATCTGGCGAGTCTTAGTCTAATAGGAGGTGCAGAGAATGTACGCAATCATTAAAACAGGCGGTAAACAAATCAAAGTTGAAGAAGGCCAAACTGTTTACATCGAAAAACTTGCTGCTGAAGCAGGTGAAACAGTTACTTTTGAAGACGTTTTGTTTGTTGGCGGAGACAATGTGAAAGTCGGCAACCCTACAGTTGAAGGCGCGACAGTAACGGCTAAAGTTGAAAAACAAGGCCGCGCGAAAAAAATCACTGTTTTCAGATACAAAGCAAAGAAAAACGTTCATAAAAAACAAGGTCATCGTCAGCCTTACACTAAATTGACGATCGAAAAAATCAACGCGTAAGCATGATTCAGGCAACAATCAGAAGGTCTCATGATAAAGGCATATTGTCTTTTGAAATGACGGGCCATGCGAATTTTGCTGAACATGGACAAGATCTTGTTTGTGCCGGAGTGACAGCCGTTGTGTTTGGAGCCGTTAACGCGGTCATTGTGCTCGCAGGCTTCGAGCCGCTTCTTGATATAGGAGAGGACGGGGGTTATTTTTATTTTGAATTTCCTGAATCTCTTGATCCGGATGCGCGCCAAAAAGCTCAGCTGCTGATTGAAGGCATGATTGTTTCGCTAGAGACAATCGAACGAGATTACAAAGACAACTTGCGTGTGACCACAAACATAATATAGGAGGTGAGCTACATGCTTAGATTAGATCTTCAGTTTTTCGCTTCTAAAAAAGGAGTAGGTTCTACAAAGAACGGACGTGACTCTGAGGCTAAACGTTTAGGTGCTAAACGTGCTGACGGTCAATTCGTAACAGGCGGTTCTATCCTTTACCGTCAACGCGGAACAAAAATTTACCCAGGTGAAAACGTGGGCCGCGGCGGAGATGACACTCTATTTGCGAAAATCGACGGAACTGTTAAATTCGAACGTTTCGGCCGTGACCGCAAAAAAGTGAGCGTATATCCTGTAGCTCAATAATGATTCAAAAAACTCCGGTCGTTGATGACTGGAGTTTTTTTTGCAATACGCGGAGTAAACACCTAGAATGAAATGCAGAGTATGTGCGAGCAGACCCCGCCAAGAATGAGAATAAATATCTCAAACCCACTGGATATGTTCCCCAAGCAGTAATACATAAAATGTTCTGCCTGGCTGCAAATCAACCAAAGCGCCAGAAAAAAGGAACATGATATTTCTGGGAAAAACAATTGTTTTTCTAACAAAGCCTTCTCTGTTATAATTCATAATACACACTTATACAGACTCCTAAATAAGAAATTAAATGATTGGGAGTGCGAAAATGAAGGATGTTTCAAAAAATCAAGAAGAAAATATAAGCGACACGGCATTAACAAACGAACTGATTCATCTGCTTAGCCATTCCCGGCATGATTGGATGAATAAGCTGCAGCTGATTAAAGGAAACTTAAGCTTACAGAAGTATGACCGCGTCTTTGAAATGATTGAAGAAATGGTTATAGACGCAAAGCACGAATCAAAGCTCTCAAACCTGAAAACACCGCATTTGGCGTTTGATTTTCTTACATTTAATTGGAAAACCCATTATATGACGCTTGAATATGAAGTTCTTGGAGAAATTAAGGATTTGTCGGCATATGACCAAAAGCTGGCGAAACTGATGAGAAAGCTGTTTCATCTGTTTGATCAAGCAGTCAGCAGAGAGAGTGAAAATCATTTAACGGTTTCGCTTCAAACGGATCATCCTGATAGACAGCTGATTCTGTACCTTGATTTCCACGGCGCCTTTGCCGATCCATCTGCTTTTGATGATATTCGGCAGAATGGATATGAGGAAGTTGATATCATGCGTTTTGAAATCACAAGTCACGAATGTCTGATTGAAATTGGATTGGACTAGCGGAGTTTTTAACGGTTAGAACGGAGGACATTATGTTTGTAGATCAGGTCAAAGTATATGTAAAAGGCGGCGACGGCGGCAACGGGATGGTTGCGTTTCGCCGTGAAAAGTATGTGCCAAAAGGCGGCCCTGCCGGCGGCGACGGAGGAAAGGGAGGAGACGTCGTTTTTGAAGTGGATGAAGGTCTCCGCACCCTGATGGATTTTAGATACAAAAAACACTTTAAAGCGATTCGCGGCGAGCATGGCATGTCCAAAAACCAGCACGGACGAAATGCTGATGATATGGTCATTAAAGTTCCGCCGGGCACCGTTGTGACAGACGATGATACAAAACAGGTCATCGCTGATTTAACAGAGCACGGACAGCGGGCTGTCATTGCAAGAGGCGGAAGAGGCGGAAGAGGGAATAGCCGCTTTGCTACACCGGCTAATCCCGCGCCTCAGCTTTCAGAAAACGGCGAGCCGGGAAAAGAACGCTACATTGTTCTTGAATTAAAAGTGCTTGCAGATGTCGGACTTGTCGGGTTCCCGAGTGTGGGAAAATCTACTTTGCTGTCTGTTGTCTCATCTGCAAAACCGAAAATTGCGGACTATCACTTTACAACGCTTGTCCCGAATCTCGGCATGGTTGAAACGGATGACGGACGCAGCTTTGTCATGGCCGATTTGCCGGGGCTGATTGAAGGCGCACACCAAGGCGTCGGACTGGGCCACCAGTTTTTGCGCCATATTGAACGGACACGAGTTATTGTTCATGTCATTGACATGTCCGGCTTAGAAGGCCGCGATCCGTATGATGATTATGTCACGATTAATCAGGAACTGAGCGAGTATAATCTGCGACTCACTGAGCGTCCGCAAATTATCGTTGCAAATAAAATGGACATGCCGGAGGCTGCGGAAAATCTCGAAGCCTTTAAAGAAAAGCTGACGGATGATTATCCGGTATTCCCGATCAGTGCGGTGACAAGAGAAGGTCTGCGTGAGCTTCTGTTTGAGGTTGCCAATCAGCTTGAGAACACACCGGAATTCCCGCTGTATGACGAGGAAGAGCTTACACAAAACCGTGTCATGTACACGATGGAAAATGAAGAAGTGCCATTTAACATTACACGCGATCCAGACGGTGTATTTGTGCTTTCAGGAGACAGCCTTGAGCGGTTATTCAAGATGACTGATTTCTCACGTGATGAATCGGTTAAACGGTTTGCAAGACAGATGCGCGGAATGGGTGTTGATGAAGCACTCAGAGAACGCGGAGCCAAGGATGGAGATATAATCAGGCTTCTGGAATTTGAATTTGAATTTATTGATTAATGAATGTTGGCTGAAAAGAGAGCCTGGTGTCAGGCTCTCTATTTTAAAGGGGAGATGCAAATGAAAGAGGAGACATTTTATCTTGTCCGTGAAGATGTATTGCCCGATGCAATGAGAAAAACGTTGGAAGTCAAAAAGCTGCTTGATCGAAAAAAAGCAGACTCAGTAGCAGATGCCGTTCAAAAGGTTGATCTAAGCCGAAGTGCATTTTATAAATACAGAGATGCTGTTTTTCCATTCTATACTATGGTTAAAGAACAAATTATCACACTTTTCTTTCATTTAGAGGACAGGTCAGGTGCGTTATCTCAGCTCCTTCAGGCGGTAGCTGATTCTGGAAGCAACGTTCTTTCCATTCACCAGACCATTCCGCTTCAAGGAAGAGCAAATGTGACACTGTCTATCAGTACGTCTGCAATGGAAGAAGACATTCATACATTAATGAATAAGCTCAGGAAGTTTGATTTTGTAGAAAAGGTTGAAATATTAGGTTCAGGTGCATAAGGGAGAGAAAATCGTCATGAAAGTCGGTTATTTAGGTCCAGCAGCTACATTTACACATCTAGCAGTCAGTTCTTGTTTTCAAAACGGCGCCGAACATGTGGCTTACCGCACCATTCCGGAGTGTATAGATGCGGCAGTTGCAGGCGAAGTTGATTTCGCTTTTGTTCCTTTGGAAAATGCATTAGAAGGATCAGTAAATCTGACAATAGACTATTTAATACATGAACAGCCCTTGCCTATCGTGGGTGAAATGACGTTGCCGATTCATCAGCATTTGCTCGTCCATCCCTCTAGAGAGAATGCGTGGAAAGAGCTCGACAAAATTTACTCACATTCGCACGCGATTGCGCAATGCCATAAATTTCTCCATCGTCAATTTCCTTCCGTTCCATATGAATACGCCAATTCTACCGGGGCGGCAGCAAAGTTTGTCAGTGACCATCCCGAGCTGAATATCGGGGTCATTGCCAATGATATGGCAGCTTCTACATACGAATTAAAAATCGTGAAACGGGATATACAGGATTATAGGGACAATCATACAAGATTTGTTATCCTGTCCCCGGATGAAAACATATCTTTTGAAGTGAATTCAAAATTGAGTTCCAGGCCGAAAACGACCTTAATGGTCATGCTTCCGCAGGATGATCAGTCGGGGGCGCTGCATAGAGTGCTGTCTGCATTTTCTTGGAGAAATTTAAACTTGTCAAAAATTGAGTCACGTCCGACTAAAACGGGATTAGGCCATTATTTCTTTATTATTGATATTGAGAAAGCGTTTGATGATGTCTTGATTCCAGGAGCCATGCAGGAACTTGAAGCGCTTGGCTGCAAAGTGAAGCTTTTGGGTGCATACCAGTCCTACCAATTATAAAAAAAGCCCTCTAGAGGGCTTTTTTTAGTCTTTAATTAAAATGCCGGCTTCTTCGAGTGCTTGGCAGGCTTGATCGATGCGGTGTTCATCAGATGCTGTCAGTGTGTGCAGATGCACGCCGTCGGTCAGCTGTGACAAGTAGGCAGCATTCGTAGAATTGATTTTTTTAATGAAATGGCTAACTTCCTTCCGGGTGCCTACTTGGATGGCTGCAGTTAAATCTCCGTAAACGGGATGCTCAATTTTTACGTCTTTCACTGTAACGCCTTCGTCCACGATGAGCTGCAGTTCCTCTTCTGTCCGTTCAGGACTGTGCAGACATGCTATGATCCTTTCCGCCTGCTGGTGCTGCTGAGCGGCCGCATCCATGTATACATATCCTTGGCTTGTGGCGATAATCGGTTCATTTTTCGCTTTCAAGAGCGATATATCCTGTACAATAACCTGTCTTGAAACGTTTGCTTTTTTTGCGAGTTCTCCTCCTGTCAGCGGTGATGTAGATTCCTTCAGCCACAGAAGAAGCTGGTCACGCCTATTGGCGCCCATAAGCTTTAATTCCTCGGTCAATATCAAATTCTCCTTTCTTTTGTTCCCAAAGCATTGTAAACGTATGTAATAACTGATCCAGCTGGTCAGCTGTTGTATGCCTGCCAAAAGAGATGCGGATAAATTGCAGAGCCTCTTGTTCCGTTTTTCTTAATGCTTTCATCGTTGCTGACGGACCGTGGTAACCGGCAGAACAAGCGCTGCCCGTTGAAATGCAAATATTGCTCCGATTACATTCTAACATAACATATTGTCCTTCAAATGAGTGAAAAAAACACCCTACAATATGCGGAAGACATTCTGTTTGTGAAGTGTCTGCCGCAAGGGTTACAGGGAGAGAACGCATACGGATTTGGTCTAGAAAGTATGTTCTTAATGCCTTATTGCGGGATATCTGTTTTTCCATTTCGCTTACGATCCATTCCGCCGCGGCAGTGAAGGCTCCGATACCGGGAACATTTACGGTGCCGGCCCTGAATCCTCGTTCGTGAGTAGTGAGAGGATAAACGGGTTTCCAAGGGACATCCGGCCGGATATAGACCGCACCTACTCCTTTAGGTCCATGGATTTTATGGCTTGATATTGAGAGTGCATCTACTCCCAAATCTTCTGTATTGATAGGAATTTTCCCAAACGTTTGAACAGCGTCGCAATGAAGAAGAATATCCCTGTTATGCAGGTATGAAGACAGATGTTGAATGGGCTGAATGATCCCGGTTTCAGAATTGGCATGCTGAATAGATATCAAGCCTGTCTCCGGACGGATATGAGCTGCTAATATTTCCTCGGTAATAAGCCCGTATTCATTCGGTTGAATGATGGTGACATCAAATTCATGCTGTTCCAGATATGCAGCACAGTTTTGAATAGACTGATGCTCCATGGCGGTCGTAATAAAATGTCTTTTCGTTTTTGGCAGGCCGTTTAGCAATGATTGAATGGCCAGAAAATTAGATTCAGTGCCGCCGCTTGTAAAATAGATGCCGCTTGCTTCACCGCCAATGATGTTGGCGATTTTTTCACGGCAGTACTCCAGTATGTGATTTGCTTTTCCTCCTGCATCGTGCAGGCTGCTTGCATTTCCGTACATATCCATGCTGAGCTTCTGATATACGTTAAGAGCCTCCTCACAAATCGGTGTTGTCGCTGCATAATCTAAATAAATCATCCGGTCTTCCTCCATCCGTTCTCCATAAAAAACTCTTGAGTTTATTTTATCCTTGTGTAAATATAGGTGTCAAGACAGGTGTAAACAACAGGAGGGTGACATATGTCTAAAAAGACGATTACAGTCATCGGTTCAGGGGCGGCGGCACTTTCTTTAGCGGCAGCTTTCCCGCCGTCATACGAAGTGACTGTTATCACAAAAAAAAGCGTCAAAAACAGCAATTCTGTCTATGCACAAGGCGGGATTGCTGCGGCCTATACAAAAGGTGACTCGATTGAAGCCCATCTGGAGGATACGTTATACGCAGGGTGCGGCCATAATAATCTAGCTATTGCAGCAGATGTGTTACATGATGGAAAAATGATGATTCAAAGCCTATTGGAGCGTGAATTTCCATTTGACCGCAATGAACGAGGCGATGTTTGTCTCGGAAGAGAAGGAGCCCACTCATACAACCGTATATTTCATGCGGGCGGAGACGCAACAGGCAGGCTGCTTGTCGATTATTTGCTCAAACGGATCGACAGCAAAATTAAGTTAATCGAGCATGAAACGGCAGCAGAGTTGCTTATAGAGGATGGCCGCTGTATCGGCGTTATGACAAAAGACTGCAAGGGGCGGCTCAAGGTAAGGCATGCAGACGAAGTTGTGCTGGCTGCCGGCGGCTGCGGGAACCTGTTTCTTCACCATACGAATGATCCCTCTGTCACAGGTGACGGTCTTTCTCTGGCTTACAGGGCCGGAGCGGAAGTAACGGATTTAGAGTTTACACAGTTTCACCCGACACTGCTTGTGAAAAATGGTGTTTCCTATGGGCTTGTTTCAGAAGCTGTCAGAGGGGAAGGCGGATGTTTAGTAGACGAAAACGGCCGCCGGGTTATGGCTGACCGGCACCCTTTAGGTGACCTGGCTCCAAGGGACGTTGTCTCACGGGTTATTCATGAGGAAATGGCAAAAGGAAATCACGTTTATATTGACTTCAGTGCGATTTCTGATTTTGAAGCGCGTTTCCCTACCATCACCGCCATTTGTGAAAAAGCAGGGGTTGATATCCATAGTGGAAAAATCCCTGTTGCTCCGGGAATGCACTTCTTAATGGGAGGTGTTTCAGTTAATTGCTGGGGAGAAACGACAGTACCGGGGCTTTATGCGATTGGCGAGACTGCATGCTCTGGTTTACATGGAGCAAACCGGCTTGCGAGCAATTCCTTATTGGAGGCGCTGGTGTTTGGAAAAAGGGCAGCAGAGCATATTATGCAAAAACCGGTTTATAACAGGCAATATCAAGCGACTCCCAAAAACGTATTCTACGAGGTGCCGGATATAGAGGTGCATGAACTGCAAAGCAAAATGACAAGCCACATGTCTATTCTGCGGGAACAAAGCAGTTTGATTGAGCTTAGCATCTGGCTTCATACGCTGCCTTTTCAAAAAAAGAATGTGAAGGATATCACAATTCGGCAGCTGGAGCTTTCTCATTTATGGCAAACTGCAAAGCTGATGACGTTTTCTGCGCTTTTACGGGAGGAAAGCAGGGGGGCACACTTCCGCACCGATTTTCCTCATGCTGAGGTGAGCTGGCAGGGAAGACAAATTGTCCATACAAAAAAAGGAACCAAGATCAGAATAAACGAAGGGATTTGGAACAATGAATCATTTACAGCTGAAAAAATTACTGAATCACTTTTTTCTTGAGGATATTGGGTCAGGGGATCTTACATCGCAGTCTATTTTTGGAGAGCAGAGCTGTGAAGCGGAGATTGTTGCAAAGTCAGAGGGGATCTTTGCAGGGGCTGCGGTGATAAAAGAAGGCTTTGCTTTATTAGATAAAAATGTTCAAATCATTTTACACACAAAAGATGGGGACATTTTGCGAAAAGGTGAAGTGATTGCAGTATTACGAGGTCCGGCCGCAACGCTTCTTTCAGGAGAGCGGGTCGTATTAAATCTTATTCAAAGACTGTCAGGAATTGCGACGATGACAAGAGAGGCTGTCCGCAGGCTGGATGATGAACAGATTAAAATTTGTGACACGAGAAAAACAACACCGGGGCTGAGAATGCTGGAAAAATACGCTGTCAGAGCGGGTGGCGGGTATAATCATCGATTCGGCTTGTATGACGGTGTCATGATTAAAGACAATCATATTGCTGCATGCGGCTCTATTTTAGAGGCATGCCAGAAAGCTCGTCAGGCCGTGGGGCATATGGTAAATATCGAAGTGGAAATTGAAACGGAGGACCAGCTGCGGGAAGCAATTGAAGCAGGCGCAGATGTTATTATGTTTGACAACTGTCCGCCAGATACGGTCCGTCATTTTTCAAATCTCACACCGAATCATATAAAAACTGAAGCCTCTGGCGGGATTACGTTAGAATCTTTGCCTGCTTTTAAAGGGACGGGTGTGAATTATATTTCCTTAGGATTTCTGACTCATTCCGTCAAAAGTTTAGATATCAGCATGGATGTTACGTTATCAAATGAATCTGTGGAGGAATGCCGTTATGTCAATTCTTGATGTGATCAAACAATCGAATGATATGATGCCGGAAAGTTATAAAGGACTGTCAAGAAAGGATATGGAAATGCGTGTTGCCGCCATTAAGGAAAAGTTCGGCAGCAGGCTCTTTATACCAGGCCATCATTATCAAAAGGATGAAGTGATACAATTTGCTGACCAAACCGGCGACTCCCTGCAATTGGCCCAAGTAGCGGAAAAAAACAAAGAAGCGGATTACATTGTATTTTGCGGCGTTCACTTTATGGCAGAGACCGCTGATATGCTGACAGGCGAGCAGCAAACGGTTGTCCTGCCAGATATGAGAGCTGGATGTTCTATGGCTGACATGGCTGACATGCAGCAAACCAATAGGGCATGGGAGAAGCTTCAGCATATATTTGGAGATACGATCATACCTTTAACTTATGTGAACTCCACTGCGGAGATCAAGGCATTCGTCGGAAAGCATGGCGGAGCAACTGTGACTTCTTCGAATGCGAAAAAAGTGCTTGAATGGGCGTTTACACAGAAAAAAAGAATTTTATTTTTGCCTGATCAGCATTTAGGGAGAAATACGGCTTATGATCTGGGCATAGCGCTTGAAGATATGGCGGTGTGGGACCCGATGACAGATGAATTAGTGACTGAATCCGAGCATACGAATGTGAAAGTGATTTTGTGGAAAGGGCATTGTTCTGTTCACGAGAAATTCACCACTAAAAATATCCATGATATGAGAGAGCGTGACCCCGACATTCAGATCATTGTGCACCCGGAATGCTCCCACGAAGTCGTGACACTAAGCGATGATAGCGGATCAACTAAATATATTATCGACACAATCAACCAGGCTCCGGCGGGAAGCAAGTGGGCAATCGGGACAGAAATGAATCTTGTCCAGCGGATCATTCACGAGCACCCTGATAAACAAATCGAATCACTCAACCCTGACATGTGTCCTTGCCTGACAATGAACCGAATCGATTTGCCGCATTTGTTGTGGTCGTTGGAACAAATTGAAAAAGGAGAGCCTTCAGGCGTCATTAAGGTGCCAAAAGCCATTCAGGAGGATGCACTCCTTGCCCTGAATCGAATGCTTTCGATCACGTAGATCAGAAATATTTCCCTTCCTGTACTCATAACTTCTTTTGTTCAGGCATATGTTGTGAAGAAACATATTGTAATCACAGCTGAACTGTTCACGTTTTGCATAGGAGGGGAAAACGTTGAAAATCCATATCGTTCAAAAAGGCGATTCGCTCTGGAAAATAGCTGAAAAGTACGGAGTCGATGTTGAGGAAGTGAAAAAACTCAATACACAGCTTAGTAATCCAGACTTAATCATGCCTGGAATGAAAATAAAAGTGCCGTCAGAAGGAGTCCCGGTCAGAAAAGAGCCAAAAGCGGGCAAAAGTCCTGCGGCCGGGAGCGGGAAGCAAGAACATCCATATGCGAAAGAGAAGCCTAAATCCGTTGTCGACGTAGAAGACACAAAGCCGAAAGAAAAGAAGTCCGTGCCGTATGTCCCGCCGATGCCTAATTTGCAGGAAAATGTGTATCCTGAAGCTGATGTGAACGAGTATTATGACATGAAACAGCTTTTCCAGCCTTGGTCGCCTCCTAAACCGGAGGAGCCGAAAAAACATCATGACGGAAATATAGATCATATGTATCATATGCAAGATCAATTTCCACAACAGGAGGCTATGAGTAATATGGAAAATGCAAATTATCCGAATATGCCTAATATGCCAAAGGCGCCAGAAGTAGGCGGTGTAGAAGAAGAAAACGTTCATCACACAGTTCCGAATATGCCGGCTGTTCAGCCTTATTTTCATTATCCGGCTCATTTCGTACCGTGTCCGGTGCCTATTTCGCCAATTCTTCCAGGATCCGGATTGTGCTATCCGTTACATCCTGCACATGCTTATCCAATGTACCCGATGCATGGATACCAGCCAGGCTTTGTCTCACCTCAGTATGACCCGGGTTATGAAAACCAGCATCATGAAAACAGCCACCACGGACATTACGGTTCATACGGTGATCCGCATTACGCATCTCCGGCTTATGGATCTCCGTATGGACATATGCCTTATGGCCCTTATTATGGCACTCCCCAAGTAATGGGAGCGTACCAGCCTGCTGCGGCTCCTGGTTACATGCCGTACAAAGATCATGACGACTGCGGCTGTGACGGTGATCATCAGCCATATTTCACTGCGCCTGGCCACTCGGGACTGGGATCTTATGGAAGTCCTAATATGCCATATGGCACCGCTAACCCAAATCCAAACCCATATTCGGCAGGAGTTTCTATGCCAATGACGAATCAGCCTTCTGTAAACCAAATGTTTGGCCGGCCGGAAGAGGAAAATGAGTGATCGTTCGGAACGATGTAAATCGTTCCTTTTTTTGTTTTCAAGCAGATCACTGCCAAATGGACAGAACTGACACGCTTAACATGCCCCTCGGACGCACATGATAAAAACGAGCAAACATGCTCAATTCGTCCACGGGGGGTTTTTCCATTGGGTAAAAAAATGACGATCGCTAGCTTGATTCTTATGACAGCCGGCTTAACAGCATGCGGAGCAAACGATAATAATGCCATGAATGATACGCGCAATAACGGCAATACCCGTCCAATCGGATATTATACAAATGAAAACGATGCTGACAGACAGGGAGACGGAATCGACCACGATGGTCCTGTTTCTGAATTAATGGAGGATCAGAACGACGGTAACCGAAACACCACGAATGTAAATAACCGTGACCGTGTTACTGCTGACGATCGCGTTCCTCTGGCTACTGACGGAACATATAACAACACGAATAACCGAAACATGAATCGGAATGTGGCGTACAATGGGTATGACAACCAAGAAAACAGAAGACTGGCGGCCAAAATTGCCAACCGTGTGAAACAAGTGAAAAACGTCAATGACACACAAGTGATGGTATCGGATGACCGAGTAGTTGTCGCAGTCAGAAGCCACAGGGATTTCACAAAGTCTGACAGAGATAATGTCGCAAAAGCTGCTCGCAACTATGCGAATGGCCGTGACGTCCAAGTATCGACAGATAAAGGGCTGTTCAGAAGACTTCATAAAATGAACACCCGCTAAGGATGAAAGGCTGCCGGAAGATAGTGATATTCGGCAGCCTTTTTCTTTGCATCAGCGAACAATACCCATTAAAGTGTACATAGAAAAAGGAAAAGCAGGTGAAAACATGGCAGGCCATTCTAAGTGGAAAAACATACAAAAGAGAAAAAATGCACAGGATGCAAAGCGCGGGAAAATATTTATGAAGCTTGCGAAAGAAATCTACGTGGCAGCGAAAGAAGGCGGAGCGGATCCGGAAGCAAATTCAGCATTGCGTCTTGTTATCGAAAAAGCAAAGGGCGCCAATATGCCAAATGAAAATATAGACCGGGCCATTAAAAAAGCTGCGGGAGGCCAAGATGGAAGCAGCTATGAAGAAATCACCTACGAAGGCTACGGTCCTTCAGGGATTGCCGTCATGGTTGAATGCGTTACAGATAATAAAAACCGAACGGCGTCAAATGTGCGAACTGCCTTTAATAAAAATGGCGGAAGTCTGGGAGAGAGCGGATGTGTAGCCTTTTTATTTGAACGGAAGGGATTCATTACGATAGACCGGACTAAACAGCAAATAGAAGAACATGAACTCATGCTTGATGTGCTGGAAGCAGGAGGAGAAGAGCTGCGGGCTGAAGAAGACCTATATGAGGTTTTAACAGAGCCTGAGCATTTTGAAGAGGTAAAAACAGCGCTCGAATCGAAATATCCAATTTCTTCAGCGGAGGTGACCATGCTCCCCAAAACCTATGCAGATGCCGATGACCAGGCTGTTGAGAAACTGGAAACATTAATAGACATCCTTGAAGATGATGATGATGTTCAAGAAGTGTATACTAATTATCGCTCATAAAAAACCGGCACGATGTCATATCGGGCCGGTTTTTAGTTTGTTTAAGAGACACGTTCATTTTCATTAGTGTATTCTTTCTCCCAGAAATCAGCGTTTTTGATACCCAGCGCTTTCGGATCAAAGACCGGGTCTAAGCCCTGCTTCTTTTGGCGTTCATAATCATTTAAAGCGAGAAGCGCCGGTTTGGCAAGCAGCACAATGGCAATGACATTCAGCCATACCATAATGCCAAGCCCTGCATCGCCCAATGCCCAAGCAAGTGAAGCTGTTTTCACAGTCCCATAGAACGTGGCGGCTAACATAATCAGTTTTAAGCCGAGCATTGCCCATTTGCTTTCTCTGCCCCGTGCTAAATAAGCAATATTTGTTTCTGCGATGTAGTAATACGCCATAATTGTTGTAAATGCGAAGAAGAATAAAGCGATGGCAACAAAGCCTGCACCAAATCCGGGGAGAACACTGTCAATTGCCGCTTGTGTGAAACCAGGTCCTGCTTCTACGCCTTTAAGGTGATGGACGATAAAGGAACCATCTGCAGCCTGGGTATTGTACATACCGGTAAACAAGATCATGAAAGCTGTAGCGGAACATACAAACAAGGTGTCGATATAAACAGAAAATGCCTGAACCAGTCCCTGCTTGACCGGATGAGAAACTTCTGCAGCTGCTGCGGGATGCGGCCCTGTTCCCTGGCCGGCTTCGTTTGAGTAAATGCCACGTTTAACACCCCAGGATATCGCCATGCCAATTAAGCCGCCAAAAGCGGAATCCAATGCAAAAGCGCTTTTGAATATCAACGAGATCACAGCAGGCAATTCAGCCACGTTCATGACAATAATAATCAAAGACAGCAGGATATATCCAAGGGCCATAAAAGGAACAATCATTTGCGCCGCATTAGCAATTCGTTTGACGCCGCCAAAAATAATAAACCCTAATAATAAAACGAGAGCACACCCTGTAATGAAAGGAGAGATGCCGAATGCATTTTTGACCCCGGCCGCAATGGAGTTGGACTGTACGCCCGGCATCAGAAGGGCCATTGCAATCAGGGCAGCAGCGGCAAATAAGACGGCAAACCACTTAATGCCTAAGCCTTTTTCTATATAATAAGCAGGGCCGCCCCGATATTGACCGTCTTGTTTCACTTTATAAATTTGGGCAAGCGTTGATTCAACAAAGGCACTCGCCGCCCCGATAAAGGCAATCGCCCACATCCAGAACACAGCGCCGGGTCCGCCAAATGCAATTGCTGTCGCCACTCCTGCGATGTTTCCTGTACCCACTCGGCCGGACAGCGCAATTGATAATGCTTGAAAAGAAGAAACGCCAGCTTCAGAGCTCTTTCCTTTAAACATCTGAACAATCATTTCTTTCAAATGTCTGACTTGTAAAAAACGGGTCATAATTGAAAAGATCAATCCAATTCCCAATAAAATATAAATGACGGGGGTACTCCATAAGACCGCGTTTAAACTAGCAACAATATCTGCCATCAAGCTTCCTCCTCACTTCCATTCGAATACATGTATAAAAAGGATTTTGGGCTAATCGAACTATTTCTACAATCGATTTGTCACATTATATGACTGATAATTATCAATAAGAAGAGGAAGGAAAAAAGAAAAAACGCGGCGTATCGATTACGCTGCGTTTTTCTGCAGAGGCCGACTTAGGGCATTTGTTATAAAATTTTTGCAACAATTAGCCTAGTTCAGTCAATCCGTATATAAAAGAACAAGCGATCACAATTGCTTGTTTATCTTATTCATGTATCGTCACCTCACTTGTGCCTGAGGCGGTTCTTCACGGATCCAATGATCATCTTTTCGCCAATCATACGTTTCATCAGTATCGAGGTGTAATGTCTGATTGCCGATTTTCACTGTGTTGTGATTGATCCATGTCACTGCTGGACGGTTGTCCGGATAATTCCAATAGATTGTTCTCTTAACAAGTGTTTTTTCATTTACAAGTTCACCTCTGGCCGCATCTAAGCTTAAGGTGTTTTCGGATACGTAAGTGTTTAACGTATAGCTGCCGTCAGGCGATTCAACCGATTGGACGAGGTTTCCTTTCGGAACGTTTTTTAGTGAAAATAACATCCAATAAACGGCGCCGCCGAAGAATACCAGCAGCATAAACATCAACGGGACTTTGCTGCGTGTCTTGATGTGACTCTCTCCCTTTTTTTCTCTCATTTTACCATATATCGGATTCATATGATCTTTACATTTCTTTAAAATTAACTCAATAAAGCAATGATATGATGAAATAAAACCAATAAGGGTGAGGGGAGACAGAAAATGAAGAAAACGTATTGTCATTCCGGAGAGAAGGACTCAGAAGCGGTCTACTTAACTGTGAGAGGCTATCGAATTAAGCTGTCGCCTGAACAAATGAAACTGATTTCTACCGTAAGATAGTAAACATCAGAACAAAGGCAGCCACACAAGCGGCTGCCTTTTTGATTTAAGAATACTTTCTTTTCCGCTGTGCGAAATGCCTTTGAAACCAATCTTTCTTATATAAAAATGCGATGATCTCCAGCCAAAAACCCGGAATCTTTTTGGGGAATATCGGTTTTTTGTAGAGTGAATGATATGCTGATTTTAAGTCGTCCCACTGCGTGCATGTTTTTGTCTGCTCAAATCTCGCAACATCAATCACCCGCACCGCTCCGGTTTCTGTCAATATCAGATTCCGCAAATGAATGTCTGACGGGTTCAGTCCAGCTGCCCGGGCGTCAGAAAGCGCTTCTTCAACCTGCTGAATCATGTTATCACTGATTGCAATGCCTTTCTTCAGACAGTTATAAAAGGTTTCACCTTTAATATATTCCATAAGAATAAATGAATCGCCAGTTTCGTAAATGTCAGGATAGAATGCGGACCCGGCTAATTTTTCATAGATCGCGGCTTCTTTGACTGCTGTCGCTTGATACTCCGGAAAAAATACTTTCAGCGCCATTTTCCGGCCGCCTTCTGTTAAGGCAAATACATAGGCGCTTCTACCCTTGCCGATTAGTGTTAATTCCTCGGATTTCTCTTTGACTTTATCAAATCTGCTGTTTTTGCGGTATATGACTGAATGGGCCAGTTCCTCTGCTTTTGTCAGCATTTCATTCACCTTCTTTGCTCTATTTTATGCAGTCGTTTATAGGAAAATCATAAACTGTTCAGGAAAAAGAGCCTAATTCTAGTGTATCTGGTCTTGGAGAAGAAGGCTACTTATAAGCATAAATTGTGATAAAAGAGACATAGAGCGTTTATTTCCATTCTTGAAAAGCGCTTACAAATGGGATAGTATTAATTTTAAATAAAGCGCTTTCGTGAATATTCAAGGGGGAACATGCGATGACAAAACAGATTGTGACAGGGATTATCGGTGCAGGCCGCATCGGCAAACTTCATGTTCAAAATATAAGCCGGATTCCTCACATGAAATTAAAAGCAATCTCTGATATTCAGGCGAGCCGTATAAAAAGCTGGGCCGACAGTCATCAGATTGAATACATAACTTCTGATTATCGTGATTTATTACATGATCCTGAAATTGATGCTGTTTTTATTTGCTCACCTACAGCCGTACATGCTCAGATGATCAGAGAAGCAGCCGAAGCGAAAAAGCATATTTTTTGTGAGAAGCCAGTTAGTTTCTCTCTAGATGAAACAAGAGAAGCGCTTGCGGCCGTCCGGAAACATGGAGTAACACTTCAAGTCGGTTTTAACCGCCGCTTTGATCCTCATTTTAAGAAAATCAAAACAGTTGTTGAAAATGGTGAAATCGGTACACCTCACTTATTAAAAATCACGTCTCGGGATCCAGAACCCCCGAATATAGATTATGTCCGCATGTCAGGCGGCTTGTTTATGGATATGTCAATCCATGATTTTGATATGGCCAGATATATTATGGGAAGCGAAGTGACAGAAGTGTATGCAAAAGGGGTGGCTCTGGTGAATCCTTCTTTTGCGGAGCTGGGCGATATTGATACAGCTGTTATTACACTGACTTTTGAAAACGGTGCCATGGCCGTGATTGATAACAGCCGCCAAGCAGTGTACGGATATGACCAGCGGGTAGAGGTTTTCGGGACGAAAGGCTCTGCAGCGGCGGACAATAGCAGGCCGACGACGGTTGAAGTGTCAACCGCTGATTTTGTGATGAAGGATAAACCGCATTTCTTTTTCCTTGAACGCTATAAGGATGCGTATGAGGAGGAGATTCTCCGTTTTGCAGAAGCGATCGGCACAAATCAGGAGACTGCCTGCACCGGCAATGACGGTTTACAGGCCGAACGGATTGCAAGAGCAGCACAGCAATCGCTTGCTTTTGGCATGCCTGTCAGTATTGAGCACACTGAAAAAATCGCTTTTTAATCAAAAAGGATTACAATTCCGCAAGCTTGGGTATATACTCCATTGATACTTTAAGTAGGCGGTGGAGAAAATGAATACAGTACATGCTAAAGGAAATGTTTTGAACAAAATCGGAATTCCTTCTCACATGGTTTGGGGTTATATTGGCGTTGTCATCTTTATGGTTGGAGACGGCCTCGAACAAGGCTGGCTGTCTCCTTTTCTCGTGGATCATGGTCTCAGTATGCAGCAATCCGCATCGTTATTTACCATGTACGGCATTGCTGTCACCATCTCGGCTTGGCTTTCAGGAACGTTTGTGCAAACGTGGGGGCCGAGAAAAACGATGACGATCGGATTGCTTGCGTTTATCCTCGGTTCGGCCGCTTTTATCGGCTGGGCGATTCCTCATATGTATTATCCGGCTCTCTTAGGTAGCTATGCCCTTAGAGGCTTGGGATATCCGCTGTTTGCATACTCTTTTCTCGTGTGGGTATCATACAGCACCTCTCAAAAAATTCTCGGAAAAGCTGTCGGCTGGTTTTGGTTTATGTTTACGTGCGGCCTTAACGTACTCGGCCCGTTCTATTCCAGCTATGCGGTTCCTGCCTTTGGAGAAATCAATACGCTTTGGAGTGCATTGCTGTTTGTGGCGGCAGGCGGATTTCTGGCCTTATTTTTTAATAAAGATAAATTTACCCCAGCAAAAAAACAAGATCAGCCGAAATGGAAAGAACTGTCGAAGGCATTTACAATTATGTTTGAAAACCCTAAGGTCGGCATCGGCGGAGTGGTCAAAACGATTAATGCAATAGGACAATTTGGATTTGCCATCTTTCTTCCGACTTATTTAGCACATTACGGGTATTCGGTTTCGGAATGGCTGCAAATTTGGGGGACGCTGTTTTTTGTGAATATTGTGTTTAATCTTATTTTTGGCGCAGTTGGAGATAAACTTGGCTGGCGCAATACCGTCATGTGGTTTGGCGGTGTCGGATGCGGCATTTTTACGCTGGCGCTTTATTACACGCCTCAGCTGATCGGGCATCAGTATTGGGTGATGATGATGATCGCCTGCTGCTACGGCGCGGCATTAGCCGGCTACGTTCCATTAAGCGCTCTTTTGCCGACGCTTGCGCCTGATAATAAAGGCGCTGCCATGTCAGTGTTGAATTTGGGATCTGGTTTGTGTGCGTTTATCGCGCCGGGTATCGTGAGCCTTTTCATTGGACCGCTCGGTGCAGGCGGCGTAATTTGGATCTTTGCGGCATTGTATTTTTTCAGTGCTTTTCTGACGCAATTCTTGACAATTCCTGAGCAAGGAACAGATGTGTATACGGAGGAACGGTTTATCAGGGAAAATGTGCAGACAAATTTTGATAAAACGGTTAAGCAGTAGCCTCTTTGGTCAAACTAATCATAAACGTGTGCAAAGAGGTGTAGAGGGTGAAACGATTCAGCACGGCGTATCTTTTGCTGGGCATTCTTTGCTCAGCCGCAGTATTTCAAATAGGCGCTCCTTCCCGCGCGCTTGGCGCGGAAGTGGAGCACTATGAACCGCTGCAAGTACATGTGCAGCTTGAAAAGGTGTATTTGGACGGCGATGTCAGCATTGAGCATAAGCGTGAAAAAGTGCTTTCCATGGATGATTTTTGGGCGGCTTATGCCGGATGGACGCTTGTGGAACAAAAAAAGGGATATGTGCTCTTCCGGAAGCAAATGGACGATATTTCTCCGCTCAGCAAAGTGAACGGGTATATCGGTGTATCGGATAATGGAGTGATTTCCACTTTTCATGGGCGGCCTGAGCCAGCTTCCGAACCCATTCAGTCTTTTTTTCAAATTGATTTAGAAAGGCTGGAAAGCCACATGCAAAAAAATCTGTTGAAAGGCATTCCATTTCGGACAAAAGCGGAGTTCGAGGATGTCATCGAACATATTAAGACATACAGCGGGTAACGTCATCTGATTGAAGACATGTATTCATGTCTTTTTTTTCGTGAAAGAATGAGAGAGAAGCGAACGTATGTTAACTTTTCTATAAGACTTTGGCTGTTTTTATGGTACAATGAAGAACAGTCAAAGAGGTGAATGTGCGTGATTGAATTTGTTAAAGGGACGATTGATTATGTATCTCCCCAATATATCGTCATAGAGAACGGAGGCATCGGCTATCAGATTTTCACGCCGAATCCGTTTATATATAAGGAGAGAAACCAAGAAACGATTTTTACATATCATCATATCAGAGAGGATGCTTTTTCGCTTTACGGTTTTTCAACGAGAGAGGAGAAGGCGCTCTTTACAAAGCTGTTAAACGTGACCGGAATTGGGCCGAAAGGAGCACTTGCCATCTTGGGCTCGGGTGATCCGGGAGCGGTCATCCAAGCAATTGAAAATGAGGATGAAGCTTTTTTGGTCAAGTTTCCTGGAGTAGGAAAGAAAACCGCACGCCAGATTATTCTAGATTTAAAAGGAAAGCTGGCAGATGTTGTGCCTGAAATGATTGAAAATCTGTTTAATCATGAAGAAAGGCTTGAAAAGCAAACAGCTGAAACGGCTCTCGAAGAAGCACTTGAAGCCCTCAGGGTTCTCGGATATGCTGAAAAAGAAATCAAAAAGGTGCTTCCTCACCTTAAAGAAGAAATTGGGCTGACAACAGACCAATATGTGAAAAAAGCATTACAAAAACTATTAAAGTAAGGTGATGTTCATGGATGAACGGCTCGTCTCAAGTGAAGCAGACAACCATGAATCAGTGATAGAGCAAAGCCTGAGGCCGCAAAATCTGGCACAGTATATCGGACAGCATAAAGTGAAAGAAAATTTACGCGTGTTTATAGATGCGGCGAAAATGAGACAGGAGACGCTGGATCATGTTCTTCTGTACGGACCGCCCGGACTTGGAAAAACAACGCTGGCTTCCATTGTTGCAAATGAAATGGGAGTGGAATTGCGGACGACATCAGGGCCTGCGATTGAAAGGCCTGGTGATTTGGCTGCTATATTAACGGCGCTTGAACCGGGAGATGTATTATTTATTGATGAAATACATAGGCTGCACAGATCGATTGAAGAGGTGCTTTATCCTGCAATGGAAGACTTTTGCCTGGATATTGTGATCGGCAAAGGCCCTTCTGCCCGCTCAGTGCGGCTTGACCTGCCGCCGTTTACGCTGGTGGGAGCTACGACGAGGGTAGGACTATTGACGGCTCCTTTGAGAGACAGATTCGGCGTCATGTCACGCCTTGAGTACTATACACAAGAAGAACTGGCCGATATTGTCACGAGAACTGCGGATGTATTTGAGGTTGAGATTGATAAACCGTCTGCTCTTGAAATTGCAAGGAGATCTAGAGGTACGCCGCGCGTGGCGAACCGCCTGCTGAGAAGGGTGCGCGATTTCGCCCAAGTCCTGGGTGACAGCCGGATTACGGAAGACATTTCTCAGGATGCGCTGGAGCGGCTTCAGGTTGACCGTCTCGGTTTGGATCATATTGATCATAAGCTGTTGATGGGCATGATCGAAAAATTTAACGGCGGGCCAGTGGGCCTTGATACGATTTCCGCTACGATCGGCGAGGAATCGCATACGATTGAAGACGTATATGAACCATATCTGCTGCAAATTGGATTTATCCAAAGAACGCCGCGTGGAAGGATCGTGACACCGGCCGTTTATCAACATTTCCAAATGGAGGCTCCCCGATATGACTGAGTTTCCTAAGATCATGATGATTCTTGGTGCTGTTTTGCTTATCATCGGAGCAGTTTTACATTTTGTCGGCAAGCTGCCGGGAGATATTTTTGTGAAAAAAGGAAATGTCACGTTTTTCTTCCCGGTTGTCACTTGTATTATCATAAGTGTGGTATTATCAATTTTGCTTAATCTTTTCGGCAGAATGAAATAACAAAAGACTAGAATAAAGGTGAAGTTATCATGAAAGTCGATTTATTTGATTTTGAACTACCGGAACGTTTAATTGCACAAGTACCGTTGAAGCAGCGCGATGCTTCAAGGCTGATGGTGCTTGATAAACATACAGGAGAGCTGACTGACAGCTCGTTTAAACACATTATCAGCTTTTTTAACGAAGGTGATTGTCTTGTGCTGAACAATACCCGTGTGCTGCCTGCGCGGTTATTCGGCACAAAAGAGGATACCGGTGCGAAAGTGGAGCTTCTTTTGCTGAAACAAGAAACTGGCGATAAATGGGAAACGCTTGCCAAACCGGCGAAACGGGTGAAAAAAGGAACCGTTGTCACATTTGGAGACGGAAGATTGAAGGCAGTTTGCACGGAAGAGCTGGAGCACGGCGGCAGAAAAATGGAATTTCAATATGACGGTATTTTCTACGAGGTGCTGGAATCCCTTGGAGAGATGCCGCTTCCGCCATATATCAAAGAACAGCTTGATGACAAAGAGCGCTACCAGACCGTGTATTCAAAAGAAATCGGCTCTGCCGCTGCGCCTACAGCAGGCCTTCACTTCACGGAAGAAATTTTACAGCAGCTGAAAGATAAAGGTGTGCAAATTGAGTTCATCACACTCCACGTTGGCCTTGGAACATTTCGCCCTGTGAGTGCCGATGAAGTGGAAGAGCATAATATGCATGCAGAGTTTTATCAAATGTCGGAAGAAACGGCTGCGGCTTTAAACAAAGTAAGAGAAAATGGCGGCAGGATCATTTCTGTCGGCACGACCTCGACACGCACACTTGAAACGATTGCCGGGGAACATGACGGGCAATTTAAAGCATCGAGCGGCTGGACATCTATTTTTATTTATCCAGGCTATGAATTTAAAGCCATTGACGGAATGATTACAAACTTCCATTTGCCGAAATCGTCATTGATTATGCTGGTCAGCGCGCTTGCTGGAAGAGAAAACATTCTGCGTGCCTATAACCATGCGGTGGAAGAGGAATACCGTTTCTTCAGCTTCGGAGACGCGATGCTGATTATCTAATTTGAGAACAGGAGGCCTCATTAAAAGTGGCTGAACAACCAATACGCTATGAATTTATAAAAGAATGCAAACAAACAGGAGCGCGGCTGGGCAAAGTGCATACGCCTCACGGCTCCTTTGAAACGCCGGTTTTTATGCCGGTCGGCACACTGGCGACAGTCAAAACAATGGCGCCTGAAGAGCTGAAAGCAATGGATGCGGGCATCATTTTAAGCAATACCTATCACCTATGGCTGCGACCGGGTCACGATATTGTCAAAGAAGCGGGCGGGCTTCATAAGTTTATGAACTGGGACCGCGCCATTTTAACAGATTCAGGCGGTTTTCAGGTCTTTTCTTTAAGCAAGTTTCGTAATATAGAGGAAGAGGGCGTCCATTTTCGCAACCACCTAAATGGGGACAAGCTGTTTTTATCTCCGGAAAAAGCGATGGAGATCCAAAACGCACTCGGCTCCGATATTATGATGGCGTTTGACGAATGCCCGCCATACCCGGCAGAGTACGATTACATGAAACGGTCAGTTGAGCGGACAAGCCGCTGGGCGGAACGCTGTCTGAATGCTCACAACCGTCAGGATGAACAAGGACTGTTTGGTATTGTTCAAGGCGGAGAATATGAAGATCTGCGCACACAAAGTGCGAAGGACTTGATTTCCCTTGATTTTCCGGGATATGCTATAGGCGGATTGTCTGTCGGTGAACCGAAGGATGTGATGAACCGTGTACTCGAGTTTACAACACCGCTCTTGCCGAAGGATAAACCGAGATATTTGATGGGAGTCGGTTCTCCGGACGCGCTGATCGACGGAGCAATCCGCGGGGTCGACATGTTTGACTGTGTGCTGCCTACTCGGATTGCAAGAAATGGCACAGTGTTTACAGCTGAAGGACGACTCAATATGAAAAATGCGAAATTCGAAAGAGACTTCCGTCCGATTGATGAAGAGTGTGATTGCCATACATGTAAAAACTACACTCGCGCGTATATTAGGCACTTGATTCGCTGCAATGAAACATTTGGCCTTCGATTAACAACTTACCATAACCTTCATTTTCTGTTACACTTAATGGAGCAGGTAAGACAGGCTATTCGCGAGGATCGTCTGGGTGATTTCAGAGAAGAGTTCTTTGAGCGTTACGGCTACAACAAGCCAAATGCGAAAAGCTTCTAAATAAACAATAACAGGCTTACAGAAAGGGGTGAAAATGATGACTGGCACTTTAGGCACATTGGTTCCTATTATTTTAATGTTTGCGGTCCTTTACTTCTTGCTGATTCGTCCTCAGCAAAAGCAGCAAAAGGCTGTACGCCAAATGCAGGAGGAACTGAAAAAAGGCGATTCAGTAGTGACAATCGGGGGATTGCACGGTACTGTTGACTCTATCGATGAGAGCAAAGTCGTAATTAAGACTGGTGAAAACACACGTCTTACGTTCGACCGCCGTGCGATCAGAGAAGTTTCTGCTGCTGAATAACAGCAGGAGCTATACATAGCAAACAAAAAAAGAGCGGGTGAGCCCGCTCTTTTTTATGTGGAAGACCTGTTTCCCCTTATGTTTACACCGAAAATCCCGCCCAGCATGCACACCCCTAAAAACCCCAGATGGAAGAGCAGCTGTTCTGCCGTAAATGTCTTTCCAAATCCTAAATACTGAAACAATAAAATAATCAGTGAAAAACTTAAAGCAGTCAATGCGCCAATCATCCAGCCTCTTTCCTTGCCTTTCCCGCCTGAAATGAATCCGCCAATAAATAAAGAGAGAAATGAGATAGCGGTGATCAGCCAGTTAAATGATGACTCTTCCAGCGAGGTTGCGGTCAATAAAAGTGAAACCGCTAAACTTGTCAGGAGCATGGCTGAAAATATGGCGATTAAGCCGTAAAGAATGCCTTTTCCAATTTGTTTCGTTTCCTCCATGATTGTCTCCTCTCTGCCTGTATTAAAAGGCTTCTGTTCTTTTTGTGCAAAACCGTCAGACATGCTGATGGCTCGTCTTTGTAAAAATGTATTCCCTTAACCCTTGAATTAGACGTAAAAGCTTTATGAAATACAATCGGTTTTTCTTACATAAATTGTTCGTTTTGTTGCATCCTATGATGAGTCGGAGGTGCATGATGGAAGAGCTTCTCACTATTGCGTTTCGCACAATCGTATTGTATTTTGTGATACTGATCATTTTTCGTTTCATGGGCAAACGGGAGATCGGGGAGCTTAGCATTTTAGACCTCGTTGTCTTTGTCATGATGGCTGAAATTGCCGTTTTGGCCATAGAAAACGTAGAAGATCATTTGTTTCACACCATTTTGCCAATGCTTGTATTAATGGTTATTCAAGTGACATTCGCATACTTATCTTTAAAAAACCGAAAAGTCCGCCAGCTTCTTGACGGTAAGCCGACCATAATTATTAAATATGGGAAAATTGACGAAGACGCGATGAGATCACAGCGGTATAATTTTGATGATTTAATGGTTCAGCTCAGAGAAAATAGTATCGACAGAGTAGCTGATGTATCATTTGCGATTTTAGAACCGTCGGGCAAACTGACTATTGTAAAGAAAGAAAATAGCGGAGAGCATCGGCAGCTCGACTTGCCGCTCATCCTTGACGGCTCCATTCAAACCGAAAACCTGTCCAGAATCGGTAAAGATAAACAATGGCTGCTTGGAAATTTGCAAAAACACGGGTACACAGACCCTTCAGATATTTCATTTTGCTCGTTTACAGACGGAGAATTATTTATTGATGAAAAAGATGGGCACCGTACGTGACCATTATCGGATGATCAAACGTCCGATAATAGGAATGCGGCGAAGCTCATCTTTTTTAATTAAACGGAAAACGAGCAGGAGGGCAATGTAAATAGCGGCGCTCACCGCAATCCATCCGGCGAGATTCACAGCCTCGGATGCTCCAAAACGAATATATTGTTTGATGGCGGAGCTGATGAATCCGCTAATCACAATAACAGCGAAGCTGAGTGCGTACTCCTTAATTTTAATGCTGATCGGCAGCACTTTGCTTACGGTTGCTGCATGCAATAGCGTGACGAGCACCATGCCTGTAACAATGGCCAATGCCGCCCCCATAATGCCAAGAGACGGCCTTGTGGCTAGGACAAAAATAAGACCTGTTTTGACAAGCGCTCCGATTAAGCTGTTCATCATCGCAGCTCCTGCCAAATTAAGCGCCTGCAGCACAGCTTGAAGCGGGCCTTGGAAATAATAAAGCAGAAAAAACGGGGCCATCACTTTTATAAATACAGCTGCGCTTGAGGAACCGTACATCACTCTCATCAGCTCATCCGCAAATACAAATAAAATAACAACTGAAATGCCTCCGCTGAGCAGACAGAGACGCATCGCCTGTTCCAAGCGGTATTCCACCACCTGCAATTTTTTCTGTTCCATTCCTTCACTGATCGCAGGAACAAGCGCGGTCGACAAAGAATATGTAATAAAGCTGGGCAGAGTCAGCAGGGTCATGGCAAAGCCGGTCAGTTCACCGTATTGCTTTGTTGCGGAAATTGTCGCCACACCTGCAATGGCAAGGCTTTGAGCGACGACAATCGGCTCGAAAAACCAAGAGAGGTTTCCGATAAAGCGGCTCCCCGTAGTTGGAAGGGACACGCTCATTAATTGGGTAAAGGTTTGTTTTCCGTTTTTAATTGACTGGAAAAAATGCTTTCTGATTTTAATTGTTTTTTTATACTTAAAGCAAACGAATAAATAAAGAAGGGATGCCAGCTCACCTGCCACTGAGGATAGCATGGCCCCCGCTGCAGCATATTCAATTCCGTAAGGGAGAAAAATCGTCGTGCAGACAGCTACGAGTGAAATACGGACGACCTGTTCAAGGACTTGTGACATAGCGAGCGGGTTCATATTCTGTTTTCCTTGAAAGTACCCCCTCAGCACACTCGAAATAGCAATAATCGGCACAACCGGCGTAATGGCCAGAAGCGGGTACAGTGTTCGCTTATCTGTCAGCATCGTTTCAGCCATAACCGGGGCGAAAAACAGAAACAGCGGTGTAAAAATGAGGCTGAGTACTCCCGTGATGGTCAGAGACATGACTAAAATGTTTTTAGTTTTTTGATGATCTCCGCGCGCACTGGCTTCAGCGACAAGCTTGCTGATCGCGACCGGCAGACCGAATTGAGTTAATGTAGTGGCCAAGAAAAAGGTAGGCGCCGCCATCATGTAAAGCCCGACCCCTTCTTCACCGATAAAACGGGCGATAACCACCCGGTTGACAAACCCGAGCATTCTTGTAACCATTCCTGCTGCGATAAGAATAAGAGTGCCCTTTAAAAACGTCTGTTTCGCCATTTTTACCCCCTGCCTTCTCAAACTACCTGGAATCATATACAATAAAGATATGCGTATATATCGTCCAAGCATGACAAGTCTTCATGAAAAACAATAAAAAAGGAGCGTGGAATTCATGGAGAAGCATCCCGCCGATCTATATAAAGACCACGTCAGGCCGTTTCTTTACAGCAAACTGGAAGAGTTTAAGATTCTCGGGTATGATGATGTTGAACTTGAAAGTTTGTGGTCATACTTAACAAATAAGAAGTGGAAAAAGAAAATGGAACTGAACATTTATGAACTGGCGAGTGATATTTTATCAGTGAAAATTGGCGAATTTATGAATTATGCAACCGTTGAGTCATTCAAAACGTCTAATTGGCTGGGCAGTGAAGAAGGACAGGAAGCATTGGAAGAACTGCTGAGATAGCAGATTGATTCGCACAGGTTTAAGGGAGGATATACATAATGAAAAAAGGACGCTTGATTGCGTTTTTCCTTTTCGTTTTATTGATCGGCACGGGCTTGGGCTACTTTACGAAGCCTGCCGCGAACAATATTACGTTAGGATTGGATTTGCAAGGCGGATTTGAGGTGCTGTATGATGTACAGCCTGTAAAAAAAGGTGACAAAATCACAAAAGACGTTCTGGTCAGCACAGTAGAGGCGTTGAACCGCCGGGCCAATGTTCTCGGTGTCAGCGAACCGAACATCCAAATTGAAGGAAATAACCGGATTCGCGTTCAGCTCGCTGGGGTGACAAACCAAAACAGAGCGCGTGAAATTCTGGCAACTGAAGCGCAGCTTTCTTTCAGAGATACGAATGACAAAGAATTGCTGAATGGCTCTGACCTCGTCGAAAATGGGGCTAAACAAACATATGATGCTAGAACAAACGAACCTATTGTTAGTATTAAATTAAAAGATGCTGATAAATTTGGTGAAGTGACCAAAAAGGTCATGAAGATGGCGCCAAACAACCAGCTTGTCATTTGGCTGGATTACGAAAAAGGGGACTCCTTTAAAAAAGAAGTTCAAAAAGAGCATCCTAAATATGTATCAGCTCCAAATGTAAGTAAGGAATTGAACACAAAAGACGTTACGATTGAAGGACAATTTACCGTTCAAAAAGCGAAAGATTTAGCAAACATTTTAAACGCCGGCGCGCTTCCTGTAAAACTGACTGAAAAATATTCAACATCAGTAGGCGCACAATTTGGACAGCAGGCTCTCCATGATACAGTGTTTGCCGGTATTGTCGGTATCGCAATTATTTTCTTATTTATGCTTTTCTATTATCGTCTGCCGGGATTTATCGCGGTGATTACGCTATCCGTTTATATCTACATTACACTCCAGGTCTTTGACTGGATGAATGCTGTACTTACGCTTCCGGGGATTGCCGCCCTCATTTTAGGGGTAGGGATGGCGGTTGACGCCAACATCATCACCTATGAGCGGATTAAAGAAGAGCTTAAGCTAGGCAAGTCAGTCCGTTCTGCCTTCCGTTCAGGAAACAGACGATCATTTGCGACGATTTTTGACGCGAATATTACAACCATTATTGCAGCGGTTGTGCTCTTTATCTTTGGAACAAGCTCTGTTAAAGGGTTTGCAACAATGCTGATTCTGTCGATTTTGACAAGCTTTATCACTGCCGTTTTCCTATCAAGATTTCTCCTTTCTCTCCTTGTGGAAAGCAGATGGCTTGACCGGAAAAAAGGCTGGTTCGGCGTTAATAAGAAGCATATTATGGATATTCAGGATACGGACGAAAATACAGAGCCGCATACGCCGTTCCAAAAATGGGATTTCACGAGCAAACGCAAATATTTCTTTATTTTCTCCACTGCGGTCACGATTGCCGGGATTATTATCCTGCTTGTGTTCAAGCTGAATCTTGGCATTGACTTCGCAAGCGGCGCACGGATTGAAGTGCAAAGTGACCATAAGCTGACGACAGAGCAAGTTGAGAAGGATTTTGAATCTCTGGGTATGGACCCTGATACTGTTGTTCTGTCGGGTGAAAAGAGCAATATCGGTGTTGCCCGTTTTGTTGGAGTGCCTGATAAAGAAACGATTGCCAAAGTAAAAACGCACTTTAAAGACAAATACGGAACAGAGCCGAATGTCAGCACAGTTTCACCGACAGTCGGAAAAGAGCTGGCAAGAAATGCGCTGTACGCAGTTGCAATAGCTTCTATTGGCATCATTATTTACGTTTCAATCCGATTCGAATACAAAATGGCGATTGCCGCAATCGCTTCACTGCTTTATGACGCATTCTTTATCGTCACGTTCTTCAGTATTACAAGGCTGGAGATTGATGTTACGTTCATCGCGGCCGTCCTGACGATTATCGGGTATTCGATTAACGATACAATTGTTACATTTGACAGGATTCGCGAGCATATGAAAAAGCGCAAGCCGAAAACATTTGCCGACCTGAACCATATTGTAAACCTGAGCCTGCAGCAAACCTTTACACGATCTATTAACACTGTATTAACTGTCGTGATCGTTGTTATCACTTTGCTGATCTTTGGAGCATCTTCTATTACAAACTTCTCAATTGCTTTATTGATCGGGCTGTTAACAGGCGTTTATTCCTCTCTATACATTGCCGCACAAATTTGGCTTGCATGGAAAGGGAAAGAATTGAAAAAAGACTCGGCTCAATAAAACATATCAGGCTGTCCTCTGCAGGACAGCCTGTTTTTTGAAGTTTCATTGAACTTAAAACAGGCATTTGCTATAATGACATACGCTTACATTTAAACATATATATGGTGTTAAACGTGTTTGTGACTGGTTTTCAGATATGTAGGAGGGTTTATATATGAGGGTTCGCGAATCAGAGCTGCCGGGCATAGGACAAAAAGTTGAAATGGTTACTAGAAACCGTGATAAAATTTCAATTATCATTCATCATGACGGACGGAGAGAGCTTTACTATTTTGACGAAAACGACCATGAAGAATGTGTTGCCTCCATGCAGCTTGATGACGCTGAAGCAAGGCAGATTTCTGCAATTCTTGGCGGAATGGCATATAAACCGAAAGCAATAGAACAGGTCGAGTCAGCCCTTGATGATTTCATGATAGAGTGGTGTAAAGCAGAAGCGGGAGCGCCTGCCATTCATCAGACGATTGGTGATTTGGATGTGGGGCAGGAATATCATGTGACGGTCATTGCAATGATTAAGAAGAATCAGGATAAACAACTAAATCCGAGCTCTGAAACAGTCATTGATGAAGGCGATACACTTGTCATGTCCGGTGAGGGAAGCGGACTGAAGAGGCTGATCCGGGAAAAATTGACCGCAAACATGGCTTAACATAGTATTAAGCCATGTTTAAAACCAGTCTTGATAGGGAAAGTTACCTCAATAAGAAGTTTGGGGGAAAGAGAATGAATAAACAATGGACCATTATTTTCGCACTTATTTTCACCTTAATTGTCGCTATTTTTGCAGTTATTAATGTTCGATCCGTAGAAGTTGATTACCTGTTTGGCAGGTCAGAATGGCCGCTTATTCTTGTTATTTTAGGCTCGGTTTTAATGGGAGCGCTCATTGTATTTTCTGTCGGCGTTTTTCAGGTGATGAAATTAAAGCGGGAAATCAAAACGCTGCGGAAAGAAAATAGAACTGCAATCCATAAACAAGAGGATACCCAGCTTGCTGATCAGACCGACACACAGGATGCTTCAGCCATGATTGAGAAAAAAGACTAGTTTTCGAATATTATTTGAAACCCTTCAGCCTGCTCTAGTATAATAGGGTGGTTGAGGGGTGAATTTATGTTAGCGTCAAAAATGCGATGGGAAATCCAGCGACCAGATCAGGATAAGGTCAAATCACTCACAGAACAATTGCATATAACACCTCTTGTTGCGTCCCTGCTTGTAAAAAGAGGCTTTGATACGGCAGAAAGCGCTAGGCTGTTTTTACATACAAAGGATGCCGATTTTTATGATCCTTTTGAAATGAAAGGCATGAAAGAAGCGGCAGATCGAATAAAACAGGCGATTTCACAACAAGAACAGATTATGATATATGGCGATTATGACGCCGATGGGGTTACCAGTACGTCAGTGATGCTTCACACGCTGCAAAAACTATCGGCTCAAGTTGATTTTTATATACCTGACCGTTTTAAAGAAGGATATGGACCTAATGAACAGGCGTTTCGTTCGATTAAAGAACGGGGCTTCTCTTTGATCATTACGGTTGATACAGGAATTGCCGCTGTGCATGAAGCGAAGGTGGCAAAAGAACTCGGACTGGATGTCATCATTACAGATCATCATGAACCGGGACCGGAGCTTCCGGATGTCCATGCGATCGTCCACCCGAAGCAGCCGGGCTGCACTTACCCGTTTAAAGAGCTTGCAGGGGTCGGAGTCGCGTTTAAGCTGGCCCATGCTTTATTGGGTGAACTTCCGGATGAACTGCTTGACCTGGCGGCAATCGGCACCATTGCTGACCTTGTCCCGCTGCATGACGAAAACAGATTAATTGCAACACTAGGACTTGAAAGGCTCCGGCGGACAAACCGGCTCGGCTTAAAAGAACTGATTAAGCTGTCAGGCGGAGACATCGGAGAAGCGAACGAAGAAACTGTCGGATTTCAGCTCGCTCCAAGGCTGAATGCCGTCGGAAGAATCGAACAGGCGGACCCAGCTGTTCATTTGCTCATGTCAGAGGATTCGTTTGAAGCGGAAGAGCTTGCCGCAGAAATTGACCAGCTGAACAAAGAGCGCCAAAAAATGGTCAGCAAAATGACGGATGAAGCGATTGAAATGGTTGAACGGCAAGGGCTCGATCAAACTGCAATTGTCGTGGCAAAAGCCGGATGGAACCCGGGAGTCGTCGGGATTGTGGCCTCAAAGCTTGTGGACCGTTTCTATCGCCCTGCTATTGTGCTTGGCATTGATGAAGAAAAGGGGATCGCTAAAGGTTCGGCCCGAAGCATCAGGGGGTTTAATTTATTTGAGAGCCTTTCTGAATGCAGAGATATTCTTCCTCATTTCGGCGGCCATCCAATGGCAGCGGGGATGACGCTCAAAGCCGAGGATGTGCCGAATTTGCGAAGCAGGCTGAATGAAATAGCGGACAATACGCTTACGGAGGAGGATTTTGTTCCTGTACAGGAAGTAGACCTTGTCTGCAGCGTCGAGGACATTACAGTTGAAAGCATCACAGAAATGAACATGCTTTCTCCTTTTGGCATGCTGAACCCGAAACCGCACGTTCTCGTAGAAAACGTAGTACTGGAAGATGTCCGCAAGATAGGGGCAAATAAAACTCATGTCAAAATGACGATCAAAAATGAGTCGTCTCAGCTTGATTGCGTCGGTTTTAATAAAGGTGAGCTCGAAGAAGGCATCGTACCGGGATCAAGAATTTCCATTGTCGGTGAGATGTCAATCAACGAATGGAACAATCGGAAAAAACCGCAGCTTATGATAAAGGACGCCGCTGTTTCTGAATGGCAGCTATTTGATTTAAGGGGAAAACGGACGTGGGAAGATACAGTTTCCGCCCTTCCATCTGCTAAACGGGCCATTGTCTCTTTCAAAGAAGACTCAACAACACTTCTTCAAACTGAAGGCCTTCGTCAAGAAGTGCAGGTCATCAGCTCAGAAGATCAAGCAAAGGCGTTTGACCTCGATGGTGCATATATTGTATTGCTGGATCCGCCGCCTTCGTTGGACATGCTCGCACGTTTGCTGGAAGGAAAGGCGCCTGAGCGGATATATTTTATTTTTCTCAATCATGAGGACCACTTTTTATCGACTTTTCCCGCAAGAGACCACTTTAAATGGTATTATGCGTTCTTGCTGAAAAGAGGCGCTTTTGATGTGAAAAAACACGGTTCAGAGCTTGCAAAACATAAAGGCTGGTCCGTTGAAACAATCAATTTCATGACAAAGGTGTTTTTTGATCTCGGTTTTGTTAAAATAGAGAATGGTGTGCTGTCTGTTGTGAGCGGAGCAAAGAAACGTGACTTAACAGACTCACAAACATATCAGGCGAAACAGCAGCTGATGGAACTGGATCAAAAGCTGAATTATTCTTCTGCTGAAGAGCTGAAGGAATGGCTGAATAAGCTGATGAAACAAGATTCAGAGGCTTATGAAAGTACGAGGAGGACATAAAACAGATGGATTTAAAACAATACGTAACAATTGTACCGGATTACCCGAAAGAGGGCGTGCAATTTAAAGATATTACAACACTGATGGATAAAGGCGATGTATACCGCTATGCCACAGATCAAATTGTTGAATATGCGAAAGAAAAGCAAATCGATTTGGTCGTTGGCCCTGAAGCGCGCGGCTTTATTATCGGCTGTCCCGTTGCTTACGCGCTTGGCGTAGGTTTTGCGCCGGTCCGCAAAGAAGGCAAATTGCCTCGTGAAGTAATTAAAGTGGATTATGGCTTGGAATACGGAAAAGACGTATTAACGATCCACAAAGATGCGATTAAGCCTGGTCAGCGTGTGCTTATTACAGATGACCTGCTTGCGACAGGCGGCACAATTGAAGCGACAATCAAACTTGTTGAAGAACTTGGCGGCGTTGTTGCTGGTATCGCTTTCTTAATCGAGCTTTCTTACCTTGACGGCAGAGATAAGTTGGAAGATTATGACATCTTAACATTAATGAAATACTAAGGATAATCGCATAACGAAAAAAGCACTCCATGTCAGGGTGCTTTTTTCCTATTGTTTTGCATTTATTTTATATAATATTTGGCTATTTGAACTTCTGCTCTTTACATCTTTCGTTTTTTTCTTGATAATAAACTACAATACAGTTTACATTTTAAAAAAGGTGATTCCATGGCGAACGAACAAGTATTGACTGCCGAGCAAGTTATTGATAAAGCGCGAAGTTATCTATCTGATGAGCATATCGCATTTGTCGAAAAAGCATATCTGTACGCTGAAGATGCTCACCGCGAGCAATACCGCAAATCGGGCGAGCCATATATTATTCATCCGATTCAGGTTGCGGGGATTCTCGTCGATCTTGAAATGGACCCTTCCACAATTGCGGGCGGATTTTTGCACGATGTCGTGGAAGATACAGATGTGACGCTCGATGACCTGAAAGAAGCATTTTCCGAAGAAGTGGCAATGCTTGTAGACGGCGTAACAAAACTCGGCAAAATTAAATATAAATCTCAAGAGGAACAGCAGGCGGAAAATCATCGCAAAATGTTTGTCGCTATGGCTCAAGATATCAGGGTCATATTGATCAAGCTGGCGGATCGTCTTCACAATATGCGGACATTGAAACATCTGCCTCAAGAAAAACAGCGAAGAATCTCCAATGAAACACTGGAAATTTTTGCTCCTTTGGCGCATCGTCTCGGGATTTCAAAAATTAAATGGGAATTGGAAGATACGGCGCTCCGTTATTTGAATCCTCAGCAATATTACAGAATTGTCAACCTCATGAAGAAGAAACGCGCAGAACGTGAGCTCTATGTCGATGAGGTTGTCAATGAAGTGAAGAAACGTGTCGAAGAAGTGAATATCAAGGCTGACTTCTCGGGACGTCCGAAACATATTTACAGCATTTATCGAAAAATGGTGCTGCAAAATAAGCAATTCAATGAAATTTACGATTTGCTGGCTGTCCGTATTCTTGTGAATAGCATAAAGGACTGCTACGCGGTGCTCGGCATCATTCACACATGCTGGAAACCGATGCCCGGCAGATTCAAAGATTATATCGCAATGCCGAAGCCGAATATGTATCAATCGCTTCATACAACGGTTATCGGGCCTAAAGGCGATCCGCTGGAAGTGCAGATCCGCACCTTCGAAATGCATGAAATCGCTGAATACGGTGTTGCGGCTCACTGGGCTTATAAAGAAGGGAAAGCAGCCAATGAAGGCGCAACCTTTGAGAAAAAGCTTTCTTGGTTCCGTGAAATTTTAGAATTTCAAAATGAATCGACAGATGCAGAAGAATTTATGGAATCGCTCAAAATTGATTTGTTTTCTGACATGGTGTATGTCTTTACGCCAAAAGGAGATGTAATCGAGCTTCCGTCCGGTTCTGTTCCGATTGATTTTTCTTACCGGATTCACTCTGAAATCGGCAATAAAACAATCGGTGCCAAAGTGAACGGAAAAATGGTTACGCTTGACCATAAGCTTCGGACAGGTGATATCGTTGAAATTCTCACTTCTAAGCATTCCTATGGTCCGAGCCAGGATTGGGTGAAGCTTGCCCAAACATCCCAAGCGAAGCATAAGATCCGTCAATTCTTTAAGAAACAGCGACGTGAAGAAAATGTCGAAAAAGGCCGTGAACTGGTCGAAAAAGAAATAAAAAACCTGGATTTTGAATTGAAGGATGTCTTAACACCGGAGAATATTCAAAAGGTTGCTGACAAATTTAATTTCTCAAATGAAGAAGATATGTACGCAGCGGTCGGCTACAACGGCATTACAGCTCTCCAGGTGGCAAACCGCCTAACAGAAAAAGAGAGAAAACAGCGCGATCAGGAAGAACAGGAAAAGATCGTTCAGGAAGTCACTGGGGAACCTAAGCCATACCCTCAAGGAAGAAAACGGGAAGCTGGTGTTCGCGTCAAGGGCATCGACAACCTCCTTGTCCGTTTATCAAAATGCTGCAATCCTGTGCCGGGTGATGATATTGTCGGCTTTATCACAAAAGGCAGAGGGGTTTCGGTCCATCGCGAAGACTGTCCGAATGTCAAAACGAATGAAGCCCAAGAGCGGCTGATCCCGGTAGAGTGGGAACATGAGTCACAGGTTCAAAAGCGCAAGGAATACAATGTTGAGATAGAGATTCTTGGGTACGACCGTCGCGGATTGCTGAACGAGGTGCTTCAGGCAGTGAACGAAACGAAAACAAATATTTCATCTGTCTCTGGCAAATCGGATCGCAATAAAGTGGCAACCATTCATATGGCGATTTTTATTCAGAACATCAATCACTTGCACAAAGTCGTCGAGCGTATTAAACAGATTAGAGATATCTACTCTGTGCGCCGCGTCATGAACTAAAGGGGTTAGAAAATGAGATTAGTTGTTCAGCGAGTAACAGAAGCAAGCGTTACAGTGGACGAAGAGGTCGTCGGCAAAATTGGACAAGGCCTCATGGTGCTGGTCGGCATCACTCACGATGACACAGAAGAGGATGCAGCTTATTTAGCCGATAAAGTTGTCAATCTCCGTATTTTCGATGACAGTGAAGGAAAAATGAATCTGTCTCTTTTAGATATAGGAGGAGAAATTTTATCTGTCTCACAATTTACGCTTTATGGAGATACGAAAAAAGGGCGCCGGCCGAACTACATGAATGCGGCCAAACCTGATAAAGCTTTAGGTCTTTATGAAAAATGGAATGACCTGCTTCGTGAAAAAGGAATCAAAGTAGAGACCGGAACGTTTGGAGCCATGATGGATGTTCAGCTTACAAATTCCGGACCGGTCACGCTTATAATGGATTCAAAATAAAAAAAGCTGCCAAGAGGCAGCTTTTTTTATTGGAAGTATTTCTCTAATCCGCTTTCGATCCCATCTGTTACTTTTTCTTGGTATGAATTGCTATGTACAATGGCTTCTTCCTGCGGATGGCTTACATATCCCAGCTCATACAGCATAGCGGGCTGTCTGTTTTCCCGGAGTACATAATAATCCCCGAATAATACGCCGCGGTCTGGAATGGAAGACCGCTTTACCACTTCAGAGTGTACATCTGATGCGAGTTCCTGATCTTTGGCAGGGCTGTAGTAGTAAGCAGTACTGCCTCTTGTGGAGGTATCCGCATAGCTGTCATAGTGAATGCTGATAAAGGCGTCAGCGTTGCGATAGTGAGACGTGGAGACCCGTGACTGCAGGCTGACAAAGGTATCATCCTGACGTGTCACATACACATCTGCCCCAGCCGATCTAAGTTTGCTGGCGAGCAGTTTTGCCGTTTTGATCGTCAGGTTTTTCTCGAATTTCCCCGAATACCCGATTGTTCCGCTGTCTTTTCCTCCGTGTCCCGGGTCAACAATAATCGTTTTATTGTTGAGAGAGCCGTTTCCAGCCGGGGAATCAGAGACTGGCGGTTCACCTGCTTCTTCTGCGCTTTTAGATGTTTGGACTACCCAATTGGCTACATAAGCAGTCTGCCCGTTATCAAGCTTGATTTCATACCAGCTTCCTTTTGAACCGGTAATGGTGTATGAATCTCCTTTGGCAGCACGCTCAACGATCGAAGCTGATGTTGACGCATCGCTTCTTAAATTCGTTCCTCCGTACATAATATAGGCTTTTTTAGCGGGGGACGAACTGCCTGCATTTGCTGAATTCTCAGCTGGATCAGAATTAGTCAAAAGGTAATGGCTTGCAACCCAGCCTTTCAGCCCATTCACCTCAATGTGAGCCCAGCCATCTTTCTCGTTGAGAACTGTCAGTTTCGTTCCGCGATCAAGTTTTGTTATAATTGCCGCGTCATGTGAGGCGGAGGCTCTTACATTTAGTGAAGAAACACCGACTGTGCCCGTCGTTGACGCACCGGAATCCTCGGTTTGGTCACTCTCATTAGATGCTGAACTGCTGCCTCCTGACGTGACATACTCAGATGATACCCATCCGGTGGCACTTTGATAGGATATCTTGATCCAGCCCGAATCTTTATCAATGACAGATGCTTGGCTGCCTTGCGGGAATTTGCCGATAACTTCGTATGAAGTGCCCGGACCGCTTCTCATCCGCAGATCGGGGTCGGTTGATGTCACAGTGTCACTGCTTCCTGAGGAGCTTGTGCTGGCTTGGTCTTCCTTTGTAATTAGCCAGGAGACTACCCAGCCCTTTTCTCCGGAACCAAGCTGGATCTGCACCCAGTCTCCATCTTCCTTTAAAATCGGATAGTGTTCTCCCTTTTTTACTTCCGCTGTAATGCCGTAGCTAAGCCCCGGGCCGCTTCTGACATTCATTTCATCTGTTGCGATGACTGCTTCTCCTTGAGCGGCTGTAACGGATGAAAATGTCGGGAAAAGCGCTCCGGTGAAAATAATACATACAATAAGGACAAAGTTTTTCTTGCTCATTGTGTCCTCCTTTCAGATGATCATTAAAAAAGCATTCTTGTTTAATATCGTAAAGTCCTTTCTGATTTTTAAATAAAAATAAAATGATTTGTTTATACTAAGCGTAAATACAATCAAAAAGGTGTGCAAATCATGAAATATCATCCAAAAATGGGACGGGCATTTCAAGACGGTGAAGCAAATCTGCATTACAGCGATCACGCAGATCCCGATACAACTGGTTATCTAACGGAAACAGCATCTGAATTTGGTCTTATGTCCAAAGAAGCAGCACTTAGGAAAAACAACCGGAATAAAGCTTGACAGAGAACCCCAATCCCATTATTATAATAGAAATTGAGTACATAGCAAATGATGAAAGATTTGAACCAATAATGGAGAAGAGTAGGTCAGATTGCATGGCTAGAGAGGAACCCGCCCCAGGCTGAAAGCGGATCCCATTGCGTCTTTCTCGAAACAACACTCCGGAGGTTTCCTGCTGAACGCGTGAATAACGTCATTAGGCAGTGAACGTGAACCTGCGTTAAAGGATCGAGCGGGAATATGAACATATTCCAACTAGGGTGGCACCACGGGTATAACTCTCGTCCCTACTATCATGTATAGTAGGGGCGGGAGTTTTTTTCATTTTCATCATGAACGATAATTGTATATTTTAAAAGGAATACATAAGGAGGTTCTACTTATGGGATATAACATTCCAAGAGGAACACAGGATATTCTGCCTGGAGAATCAGATCGCTGGCAGTTTGTTGAACAAATTATGAGAGACACTTGCCGCACTTATCAATATAAAGAAATCCGCACACCGATTTTTGAGCATACAGAACTGTTTGCCAGAGGCGTCGGAGAATCAACGGATATCGTACAAAAAGAAATGTATACCTTTGAGGACCGCAAAGGCAGAAGCCTGACGCTTCGTCCGGAGGGAACAGCTGCGGCGGTTCGCGCTTTTAATGAAAACAAGCTGTTCGCGAATCCTGTACAGCCGACAAAGCTTTATTATGTAGGGCCGATGTTCCGTTATGAACGTCCTCAGACGGGCCGTTACCGCCAGTTTTATCAGTTTGGAATTGAAGCGATTGGCTCGAAAGACCCAGCAATAGACGCTGAAGTGATGGCGCTTGCGATGAGTATTTATGAAAAAGCAGGTTTAGAAAACGTAAAGCTTGTCATAAACAGCCTCGGCGATCAAGCTAGCCGCAAAAGCTACAGAGAAGCGCTCGTGAAACACTTCGAGCCTCGCATCGAAGAATTTTGTTCAGACTGCCAGTCACGGCTGCACACAAATCCGCTTAGAATTTTGGACTGCAAAAAAGACCGTGATCATGAGCTGATGAAATCGGCACCTTCGATTTTGACTTATTTAAATGAAGAATCAGCTGCTTATTTTGAGAAAGTGAAACAATACTTAAACGATCTTGGCATTTCGTATGAAATTGATCCGAACCTTGTGAGGGGGCTGGACTATTACAACCACACCGCATTTGAAATTATGAGCAATGCGGAGGGCTTCGGCGCGATTACGACACTTGCCGGCGGCGGACGCTACGACGGGCTTGTCGAACAGATCGGCGGACCTGAAGCACCGGGCATCGGATTTGCGATGAGCATCGAACGCTTGCTTGCCGCAATTGACGCTGAAAAAAGAGAGCTGCCTGTTGATAAGGGAATCGATTGCTATATCGTCACACTCGGCGAAAAAGCAAAGGATTATTCTGTTTCATTGGTGTACAAACTGAGAGAAGCAGGCATTTCCAGTGAAATCGATTATGAGAATAAGAAAATGAAAGGCCAGTTTAAGACAGCTGACCGCTTGAATGCGAGATTTATTGCGATTTTGGGTGAAGATGAGCTAGCCCAAAACAAAATCAATGTAAAGGATGCACAGACGGGCGAACAGATTGAAGTGGCACTTGATGAATTTATACATGTAATGAAGGCAAATCAAAAGGGATAAGGAGTGGAACACATTGTTTGGTAGAACATATTATTGCGGTGAAATAACTGAACAAGCAATCGGTGAATCTGTAACGCTGAAAGGCTGGGTCCAAAAAAGACGGGACCTCGGCGGATTGATTTTTATTGACTTGCGTGACCGTACGGGAATTGTTCAAGTCGTTTTTAACCCTGATGTGTCAAAAGAAGCGCTTGCTATTGCGGAAGGTATCAGAAATGAATACGTGCTTGATATTCAAGGAAAAGTGGTGGCGCGTGAAGAGGGAACAGTTAATCCGAATTTGAAAACAGGCGCGATCGAAATACATGCTGATGGAGTGAACGTATTAAATGCTGCAAAGACACCTCCATTTGCGATTTCTGATCAAGCAGAAGACGTATCAGAGGACGTTCGTTTAAAACACCGTTACTTAGATTTGCGCAGACCGGCTATGTTCCAGACGATGCAGCTGCGCCATAACGTGACGAAAGCTGTTCGCAGCTTTTTAGATGAAAACGGGTTTCTTGATATTGAAACGCCGATTTTAACAGGAAGCACGCCTGAAGGCGCACGTGACTACTTGGTGCCGAGCCGTGTGCATGAAGGTGAGTTCTACGCGCTGCCGCAGTCCCCGCAGCTATTTAAACAGCTTCTGATGGTATCAGGCATTGAACGATATTATCAAATTGCCCGCTGTTTCCGCGATGAAGACTTGCGTGCGGACCGCCAGCCTGAGTTTACGCAAATTGATATTGAAATGTCCTTTATGAGCCAGGAAGACATTATGTCATTGGCTGAGGAGATGATGGCAAAGGTTATGCGTGAAACAAAAGGTGTGGAACTTAAGCTTCCTCTCCCTCGAATGACGTATGACGAAGCAATGAACAAGTACGGTTCTGATAAACCGGATACGCGTTTTAACATGCTATTGACGGATGTGTCTGACATTGTAAAGGATACGGAATTTAAAGTGTTCTCATCAGCTGTAGCAAACGGCGGCGTGGTCAAAGCCATCAACGTAAAAGACGGTGCCGGCGACTACTCACGAAAAGACATCGACGCTCTTGGCGCTTTTGCTGCAAACTACGGGGCAAAAGGGCTTGCCTGGGTGAAAGTTGAGGCAGACGGAGTGAAAGGCCCGATCGCTAAATTCTTTGATGAAGAAAAGCAGTCTAAGCTGATTGAAGCACTTGATGCTGCTGAAGGTGATTTGCTGCTGTTCGGAGCGGATCAATTTGAAGTTGTGGCCGCATCACTCGGCGCCCTGCGCTTAAAGCTTGGGAAAGAACGCGGATTGATTGATGAAAAATTGTTCAATTTCTTATGGGTCATCGACTGGCCGCTATTAGAGCATGATCCGGAAGAAGGCCGTTTTTACGCAGCGCACCATCCGTTCACAATGCCTGTCCGCGAAGACCTTGAGCTGATTGAAACAGCGCCTGAAGACATGAAAGCACAAGCCTATGACCTCGTTTTAAACGGCTATGAGCTTGGCGGCGGTTCAATCCGTATTTTCGAAAAGGATATTCAGGAAAAAATGTTTGCGCTTCTCGGCTTCTCACCAGAAGAAGCGGCTGAACAGTTCGGATTCCTGCTGGAAGCATTTGAATACGGCGCTCCTCCGCACGGCGGAATCGCACTCGGCTTAGACCGTCTCGTTATGCTTCTAGCTGGACGTACGAACCTGAGAGATACGATTGCATTTCCGAAAACGGCAAGCGCAAGCTGCTTGATGACAGAAGCGCCAGGCGAAGTAAGCGATGCTCAGCTTGATGAGCTTCATCTTTCTATCAAGAAAAAAGTTAAGAACTGAATGTGCAGTTCGATTCTTGAAAATCAAAATCGTCTGTGATATGATTTTGACAAGTTAAATAAAGTCCTGATGTGTTAGTTGTACACCTAGTTTTGACCGAACATTTTTTTGATTTGGGAGCCCGCATTTTTAAATGGCGTACATGCCTCTTTTCATTCGGTAAAGAGGACTTACAAGATTTAAAAGAGGGCACCCACCTGCTGAGAGCGGGTTCAAAACAAAGGAAAGCTGCAACGGCACTATTGGGACTTTATTTTTTGTGCGCAGAAAAACGGCTGCTCATGGATCAGCCATTTTATAGATGAAACCAGAATACGAATGTGGAGTGAGGTTCTTGTTACACCAGTTTTCACGCAATGAATTAGCTATCGGAAAAGAAGGCCTTGAAACGCTGAAAAACAGCACGGTGGCTGTGCTTGGGGTTGGCGGAGTCGGGTCGTTCGCGGCGGAAGCGCTCGCGCGGTCAGGCGTCGGCCGCATTCTGCTTGTCGACAAAGATGATGTGGACATTACAAATGTAAACCGTCAGCTTCACGCGCTGCTTTCAACTGTCGGACAGCCGAAAGTTGATTTAATGAAGGAGCGGATCGCTGACATTAACCCGGAGTGCGAAGTGATCGCGTTAAAAATGTTCTATACGGAAGAAACGTATGAGCAATTTTTTGACTATAATCTCGACTATGTCATTGACGCGTCAGACACGATTCATTATAAAATCCATTTAATGAAAGAATGTCTGAAACGGGATATTCCGCTCATTTCCAGCATGGGTGCCGCGAACAAAACGGACCCGACACGCTTCCAAATCGCAGATATTTCAAAGACGCACACTGATCCAATTGCGAAGGTCGTCCGTACGAGATTACGCAAAGAGGGCATCAAAAAAGGCGTTCAAGTGATTTTTTCTGATGAAAGCCCGATTGTCATTCGGGAAGATGTCAGAAAAGAAGTGGGAAATGACGAAGCGAAAATCCGTAAAGCGAAAATGCCGCCATCCTCTAATGCGTTTGTGCCGTCAGTCGCAGGCTTGATTATGGGTGGACATGTTGTCATGGATCTTTTGAAAGACATTGAAATCAAACGCGTAAAGGATAAATAACGCATGAAAACAGCCTTGAAGAGCAAGGCTGTTTTTGTTTTATTTTCTTTTCATTAATTTGTCGTACACCTGCTTTAAGGCGGATTCGAACTTGCCTGTCTGTTTCGGCTTGTAGTATTGCTTATTCTTTAAAGGATCAGGGAGATATTGCTGTTCGACCCATCCATTGTCGTAATTGTGCGGGTATTTATAGTCGATTCCTCTTCCTAATTCCTGAGCTCCTTTATAATGCGCGTCCTTTAAATGCTTCGGTACATCACCGATTTTTCCGGCTCTGATATCAGCCAGAGCTTCATCGATTGCCAGAATGGCTGAGTTTGATTTCGGTGAGAGGCAAAGCTCAATGACTGCGTTGGCCAGCGGGATTCGCGCTTCGGGAAAACCGACTCGCTCAGCGGTCTGAATAGCGTGGAGCACTCTCGGACCGGCTTGCGGGCTTGCTAAGCCGATATCTTCATAGGCGATGACGAGCAGGCGTCTTGCGATGCTCTCCAGATCACCGGCTTCAATTAATCTTGCCAAATAGTGAAGAGCAGCGTTGGCATCAGAGCCGCGGATCGATTTTTGAAAAGCGGACAGCACATCATAATGCGCGTCACCATCTTTAGCGTGAGAAAAGCTCTTTTTCTGCAGACATTCTTCCGCAGTGTCTAATGTAATATGAATCACACCGTCTGCTGACTCCTTCGTTGACAACACGGCCAGCTCAAGTGCATTTAAAGCGGAGCGGACATCTCCTCCGCATCCGTGAGCAAAATGCTCCATCGCCTGATCATCAATGGATACAGAATATGTGCCGAGGCCTCGATGTTCATCATGAAGGGCCCTTTCCAGCGCTTGTTTGATCAGTTCAGGTGTTAACGGCTCAAGCTCAAAAATCTGGGTCCGGCTTCTGATCGCCGGATTAATGGCATGATACGGGTTAGCCGTGGTTGCTCCGATCAAAATGATCATCCCATTTTCTAAATAGGGCAATAGAAAATCTTGTTTTCCTTTATCCAGCCTGTGGACTTCATCCAGAATCAAAATCACCTGGCCTGACATTTTGGCTTCCTGGGCGACGATTTCCATATCTTTTTTATTGTTAATGACAGCATTCAGCTTTCGAAAAGCTATACTTGTCGAACCGGCGATTGCTGTGGCGATTGATGTTTTTCCAATTCCGGGCGGCCCGTACAAAATCATGGGTGACAAATGTTTTGCCTGGACCATTCTGCCGATAATTTTATCTTCAGCCACCAGATGCTGCTGGCCGATAATATCCTCTATTTTTGTCGGACGCATCCGATATGCCAATGGCTTCATCTATCATCTCTCCTTACTTAATTACAGGGTAACGGAAAACCGTACATTAGAAAAGGGGAAAGGCCCGTTTCCTTTTGCCTCAATGAAAATTCGCTGAAGGTATGTTATAATAACAGTTGGTCTATTAGATAATAAACGGACGAAACATATAGTAATTACCATTATAAATGTGGAAAATCATGAAATAACAGAGGTGTTCATGTTGAAAATATCAACTAAGGGAAGATACGGGCTCACCATTATGATCGAGCTTGCAAAAAAGCATGGTGAGGGCCCGACTTCATTAAAAAGCATCGCACAGACGAATAATTTGTCCGAACATTATTTGGAGCAGCTGGTATCGCCGCTCCGTAATGCCGGTTTAGTGAAAAGCATCAGAGGCGCATATGGCGGATATGTATTAGGCAGTGAACCGGATGCCATTACGGCGGGAGATATTATCCGTGTGCTAGAGGGGCCGATCAGCCCTGTTGAAGTGCTGGAAGATGAGGAGCCTGCCAAGCGTGAACTTTGGATTCGCATCCGAGACGCTGTAAAAGAGGTTTTAGACAGTACAACATTAGAGGATCTTGCCAGCTATACAGACGGAGAGCAAGAAGCTTATATGTTCTATATTTAGATCAGAGGTGTAAACATTATGGAACGGATTTATTTAGATCATGCCGCAACATCTCCGATGGATGAGCGCGTGCTGGAAAAAATGATACCGCATTTTTCAGGAAGTTTCGGTAATCCATCCAGTATTCACTCATTTGGCAGAGAATCTCGAAAATGGGTGGATGAAGCAAGAGCGCAGATTGCAGCAGAAATCGGAGCGGCAGAGCAGGAGATCATTTTTACAAGCGGGGGCACGGAAGCTGATAACTTGGCGATTATGGGAACCGCGCTTGCACGTAAAGATCTGGGCAGACATATCATCACGACAAAAATTGAACATCATGCTGTGCTTCACACATGTGAAAAACTTGAGGAAGACGGATTTGACATAACGTATCTGGACGTTGACCAAAATGGAAGAGTCAGTGCAAAACAGGTGAAAGAAGCACTGCGTGATGATACAATCCTTGTGACAGTGATGTATGGAAATAATGAAGTCGGAACAGTGCAGCCGATCGATGAAATCGGTGAGCTGCTGAAGGAACACAAAGCGTATTTTCATACCGATGCTGTTCAGGCGTTCGGGTTGCTGCCAATTGATGTGAAAAACAGCCATATTGATCTTCTGTCTGTTTCCGGGCACAAGCTCAACGGGCCAAAAGGGACAGGCTTTTTATATGCGAGTAAAGATGTGAAGCTTTCACCGCTATTATTCGGAGGAGAGCAAGAAAGAAAACGCCGTGCCGGAACAGAAAATGTTCCGGGCATTGTCGGGCTGAAAGAAGCGATTAAGCTGTCAAGTGAAGAACGGGACGAAAAAAACGAGAAGTATCAATCGTTTAAAACAATTTTTGCCGACACGCTTAAAGATGCAGGCGTGGCATTCGAGATCAACGGGGACAAAGAGCATAGTCTGCCGCATGTTCTGAATCTTTATTTCCCCGGTGTGTCAGTGGAAGCGCTGCTGGTCAATCTTGATATGGCGGGTGTCGCTGTCTCAAGCGGTTCAGCGTGCACGGCCGGTTCAGTCCTGCCGTCACATGTTCTGACTGCTATGTTTGGAGAAGAGAGTGACAGGCTGACGTCCTCTATTCGAATCAGCTTCGGCCTCGGCAATACGGCTGAGCAAGTGAAAACTGCTGCCAAACATGTGGCCGACGTTGTCAAACGACTGACACAATAAGGCGGCTTAGTTATTGGAGTGAATGAAATGGAAAAACGGCCGGAGGATACAAGAGTCGTCGTCGGCATGTCCGGCGGAGTAGACTCATCTGTGGCGGCCCTGCTGTTAAAAGAACAGGGCTATGATGTAATCGGAATCTTTATGAAAAACTGGGATGACACGGACGAAAACGGTTTTTGCACGGCGACAGAGGATTATGAAGATGTGATCCGCGTCTGCAACCAAATCGGAATCCCGTATTATGCCGTAAACTTTGAAAAGCAATATTATGAGAAGGTATTCCAATACTTCCTTGATGAATATAAAGCAGGCAGAACACCAAACCCGGATGTACTGTGCAACAAAGAAATTAAATTCAAGGCCTTTTTGGAGCATGCATTGTCACTTGGCGCCGACTATTTAGCGACTGGCCACTATGCAAGAGTAGACAGAAGCGGCGGAAAAGTCAGAATGCTGCGCGGCATTGATGAAAACAAGGATCAAACGTACTTTTTGAATCAGCTGACAGAAGATACGCTGAGCAAAGTCATGTTCCCGATTGGCGAGCTTCAAAAAAGCCGTGTGCGTGAAATCGCCAAAGAAGCAGAACTTGCAACGGCGACGAAAAAAGACAGTACAGGCATCTGCTTTATCGGCGAGCGTAACTTTAAAACGTTTCTCAGCCAATATCTCCCTGCACAGCCGGGCGATATGATGACGATGGACGGCGAAGTTAAAGGCCGCCACGACGGGTTGATGTACTACACGATCGGACAGCGTCACGGCCTTGGCATCGGCGGAAGCGGCGAGCCGTGGTTTGCGGTAGGGAAAGATCTTGAAAAGAACATCCTCTACGTAGATCAAGGGTTCCATAACCCGCTTTTATATTCCGACAAAATCACAGCAACAAATATCAGCTGGGTACGTTCGGATATCATGAAGGGTGAAGAGATTTCCTGCACGGCTAAATTCCGTTACCGCCAAGAAGATCATAAAGTGACGGTGCGCATGACTGGCGAAGGTGAAGCGGAAGTCATCTTTGATGAACAAGTCAGAGCTGTAACGCCGGGACAAGCCGTTGTCTTCTATGACGGTGAAGAATGCCTTGGCGGCGGGACAATTGATGATGTGTACAAAGACGGAACAAAATTGTGGTACGTATAAAAGATGAAAAACCTCAACACTGAGTTGGGGTTTTTTAGTGAAAGGAAGATGATCGGTGGATTATAATCAACTCGGTATAGAGGCGATGCAGGAAGGCGATTACGAGAAAGCGGCAGAGGCATTTACAAAAGCGATTGAAGAAAATAAAGAAGACGCGATGCCGTATATCAATTTTGCCAACCTGCTTTCATCCGTAAACGAGCTGGAACGTGCGCTTGCGTTTTATGATAAAGCGCTTGAATTAGACAATAGCGCAGCCACTGCTTATTATGGAGCAGGAAATGTCTATGTTGTAAAAGAAATGTACAAAGAAGCGAAAGACATGTTTGAAAAAGCGCTTCGTGCGGGGATGGAAAACGGCGACCTGTTTTACATGCTCGGAACGGTTCTTGTCAAGCTCGAACAGCCTAAGCTTGCACTGCCATATTTACAAAGAGCGGTTGAGCTGAATGAAAACGATACGGAAGCACGCTTTCAATTCGGGATGTGCTTAGCCAATGAGGGCATGCTGGACGAAGCGCTCAGCCAGTTCGCAGCTGTAACAGAGCAAGATCCCGGGCATGCAGATGCATTTTATAATGCCGGTGTCGCTTATGCTTATAAAGAAAATCGAGAAAAAGCGCTGGAAATGCTGGACAAGGCGATCGATATCCAGCCAGACCATATGCTTGCGCTTCATGCTAAAAAACTGATCGACCCATCATAACAGGCACAGGAGGAGGGACAGCTCGTGCAGCAGCATCCGGATCAGCTTAAACTGGAGGAAGAGCCCTATTTAAAAGGGACAGTTAACACAGTCATCTATCATAATGACACCAATTTATATACGGTTCTGAAAGTGAAAGTAACAGAGACCTCCGAAGCCATAGAAGATAAAGCCGTATCCGTGACGGGCTACTTCCCTGCGCTTCAAGAAGAAGAGACCTACACGTTTTACGGAAAGATCGTAACACACCCGAAATTCGGGCTCCAATTTCAAGCGGAGCATTTTAAAAAAGAGATACCGACGACTAAGGAAGGCATAATACAATATTTATCGAGTGACTTATTCGAGGGAATCGGCAAAAAAACAGCTGAAGAAATTGTGAAAAAGCTGGGCGACAGCGCCATTAACAAAATATTGGCTGACGCTTCAGTGCTTTATGATGTTCCGAGGCTGTCAAAAAAGAAAGCAGACACGCTGGCAGGTGCCTTGCAGCGGCATCAGGGGCTGGAGCAAATCATGATTTCCCTGAACCAGTTCGGCTTTGGCCCGCAGCTGTCTATGAAAATCTATCAAGCCTATGAATCCGAGACGCTTGAAAAGATTCAAGAAAATCCTTATCAGCTTGTGAAGGACGTAGAAGGCATCGGGTTTGGAAAAGCGGATGAGCTGGGCGGCAGAATGGGTCTTTCGGGTAACCATCCTGAGCGGGTAAAAGCTGCGATTCTGTACACGCTTGAAACGACTTGTCTGTCAGAGGGGCACACGTACATAGAAACGGAGCAGCTGATCATCGATACCCAATCACTGTTAAACCAGTCAGCAAAGGAAGATCAGCGCATCACAGAAATGGATGCCGCTAACGCGATTATTGCTCTTGGAGAAAATAAAGACATTGTCATAGAAGATGGACGCTGTTATTTTCCATCGTTGTTTTACGCTGAACAAAATGTTGCTAAGCGAGTGAAACATATCGCAAGCCAAACTGAATATGATGACCAGTTTCCCGAATCAGAATTTCTGCTCGCTTTGGGGGAATTGGAAGAACGGATGAACGTTCAGTATGCCCCCAGCCAGAAAGAAGCGATTCAAAAAGCCCTTTCCTCGCCGATGCTTCTTTTAACAGGCGGCCCGGGAACAGGGAAAACGACGGTTATCAGAGGGATTGTCGAGCTCTACGGAGAGCTTCACGGTGTGTCACTAGACCCGTCAGCTTATAAAAAGGATGAAGCTTTTCCGATTGTTTTGGCCGCTCCGACAGGGAGAGCAGCAAAACGAATGAGTGAATCAACGGGACTTCCTGCAGTCACGATACACAGGCTGCTTGGCTGGAACGGCGCTGAAGGCTTTTCCCATACAGAGGATGAGCCGATTGAAGGGAAGCTGTTAATAATTGATGAAGCCAGCATGCTTGATATATGGCTGGCGAACCATCTATTCAAGGCGATCCCTGATCATATCCAAATCATCATTGTCGGAGACGAAGACCAGCTGCCTTCTGTAGGTCCGGGCCAAGTGCTGAGAGACCTACTGGCATCCCAGGTGATTCCCACGGTGAGACTGACAGACATCTACCGCCAGGCTGAGGGGTCATCAATCGTCGAGCTTGCCCACCAGATGAAAAATGGATTGCTGCCGAACAATTTGACTGCCCCGACAAAGGACCGTTCCTTTATTCGCTGCGGCGGGTCGCAAATTAAAGAAGTTGTTGAAAAGGTTGTCGCCAATGCATTGAAAAAAGGCTATACGGCAAAGGACATTCAGGTCCTCGCTCCGATGTACAGAGGAAAAGCCGGCATCAATGAGTTGAATGTGATGCTGCAGGATATTTTAAATCCTCCGAAAGAAAAACGGAGAGAATTGAAGTTCGGGGATGTTGTCTACAGAACCGGAGATAAAATTTTGCAGCTTGTCAATCAGCCGGAAAACAATGTATTCAACGGAGATATTGGCGAAATTACGTCGATATTTTATGCAAAGGAAAATACAGAAAAAGAAGACATGGCCGTCGTTTCTTTTGATGGCAATGAAATGACGTTTACGAAAAAAGATTTTAATCAATTTACCCATGCGTATTGCTGTTCTATTCATAAATCGCAGGGAAGTGAATTTCCGATTGTGGTTTTGCCTGTTGTGAAAGGCTACTATAGAATGCTCAGAAGAAACCTTCTTTATACCGCGATTACAAGAGCGAAGAAATTTCTCATTTTATGCGGGGAAGAGGAGGCGCTGGAGTGGGGCGTTAAAAATAATGATGCAACTGTCAGACAGACCTCCTTAAAAAACAGGCTGTCCGTACAAGTTGAGGAAATGGATGCCGAGCTTGAGGCTCTCCAAAAAGAGCTCCCATTCAGCGTACACGACGCCAACATTGGCATGGAAGGCATTACACCATTTGACTTTATGAAAGAAGAACAGTTGTAAACATGCTCCCGTGTAAGCGGGAGTTTTTTCATTTGCAGTGGAATTGATTTCATCGTATGAGTCTAAGGCGCAAAGCAAAACCTAAGCTTGTTCAACAAAAGGTGGTTGATCACACTTTGAGAACATGCCATGAAGTAGAAGGATTCCCAGTATACTCAGAACGAACTTCTTGTTATCTCGGGGCAATTTCTGATATTTGTTTTTCTCTGCAGGGAGATTGTCTCGGGTTTATTCTTGCACAAAAACGCTTTTTGCATCATCATCATGCGCTATTACGGGCGTGTGATATCTCTTCCGTTCTTGATGACCGCATATTGGCTTCGGTCAGTTCAGAACAGCTTCTGCCTCTTCCGAAATCATGCTTCACATACGAACAGATGAAAATGAAGCTTGTGAAATCGCAAGAGGGCGATATATTGGGGATGCTGGAAGATGTATACTTTTGTTTGGACAGGGGCATAATCGTAGCATATGAACTCTCGGACGGTTTCTTTTCTGACCTGGCGGGAAGCAAGCGCCAGATCCAAAGAGCGGATTCGCTTGTCGAGGTGCGGAAAGACGAGATCGTTCTGAACGGATAGAGGTGTGAGATATGCTTATATGCCCGAATTGCAAAAGTAAGGATATCGGGAAAATCGGCGTGAACCAATATTATTGCTGGGGCTGTTTTATTGAACTGACAGTGGCGAAAGGGAAGATTGCAACTCATCAGGTGGAAGAAGACGGAACGTTAAGCAGCTTGGATGATTTGTTTTCTGAGGATGAACGCAGCATCAATTTTTAATCATGAAAGGAGATGCGCAGGATGAATCGGACGATGACTTCTCTTTTGGCAATGGGAGCCGGAGCTCTCGTGTACCGAATGGCGACTCAATCTGACATGCTGAATAATCGAAGCATGAAGCGGATGAGAAGAAGAATGATGAAAATGTTTTAATGCAAAAAGGATACTCTCTAAAGAGTATCCTTTTCTATGTTTGCCGTGCCTCAAGGCGCCTTGCTGCGAGTGAAAGGGAGTAATTGACTGCCACATACATAAGGTGCTGTAAGTAAAAAGATCGAAAAAAATAATCGCCGTCTGATCAGTTCGGGCAGAGCAATCACAATAGCAAGCGATGTATCTAATGGGCGGAACCATGCAGCGAAGCGCTTGCGGCATGAAAATAACAAAGTCAGTGTAGCTCAGCCCGGTGGAGCACGACGCTTCTATCAGCCGCTTCGGGTAATTTCAGATAGCATAGCGGATTTAAAAACACACTAAACGATCTGAAAAAATGTCCACGACTTATGACTGGCTGAAAACATAAAAGAATAATTCTGTGTAAACCTCAAAAGATATAGGTGAGGTGAAAGCAGATGCTTCAAAAACCGGTGCAGCTTTTGTTATGGGTGGCCATTTGTTTGCTGGTTCTGTTAACAGTCTACGTCTTTTTTATGCTTGATATGTTATGGACACCTTTTTGGTACGTCATAAAAACGATCTTTATTCCTTTGATTATTTCCATTTTTATATCTTATTTATTGCTTCCGGTCACGGAATGGCTGCATGGCAAAGGATTGCCTAGGACTTTGAGCATCTTGGTGATTTATGTTCTTTTTTTTGGCGGGATTGGCTGGGCGCTGTATAAGGGGGTGCCTGTTCTCATCGTGCAGCTGACGGAGTTGTCAGAAAATATACCGATGTTTGCCGAAACGTATAACGGGCTCCTTCTTCATGTGCATAATCATACGGATGATTGGCCTGATGGTATGCATCACCGTATAGATAAAATGATCAGCCAGACGGAGGCGTTTTTTGCTGGAACGATCGAGGGTGCGATCAGCGGAATCCGAAACGTGCTTGATTATTTCTTGATTGCGGCAACGATCCCTTTTCTTGTATTTTATATGGTAAAGGACATTGAGCTAATGAAAAAGACAGTATGGTACCTGACTCCGAAGTCGTGGAGAAAGCGTGGCAGTGCCTTTTTGCGCGATGTGGATGACTCTCTTGGAGATTACATCCGCGGGCAGCTTTTGGTCTGCCTGATTCTCGGCGTGATTGCCGGCTTTACGTTCTGGGTATTTGGGCTTCCGTATCCGCTGATACTCGGCCTTATCTCTGGGATCACGAATGTCATTCCGTATTTTGGCCCTTTCATTGGAGCTGTTCCTGCATTGTTAATTGCGATGACAATCTCAGTGAAGGCGGTTCTTGTTGTGGTGATTACGGTGTTTATTCTGCAGTTTATGGAAGGCAATATCCTTAGTCCCTTCATTGTCGGCAGAAGCCTTAAAATGCATCCGGTCGTAATCATGCTTGCACTCCTCGCCGGAGGGGAGCTTGCGGGAATCGTCGGGATGATTCTGGCTGTTCCTGCGACGGCTGTTTTAAAAGTGATGATGATCCATTTTTTGCGGATGAGGACAGAGCATTGACATTGGCGTGCCGCTTGTCTATAATTTCTCGTAGAATACATACGAATCTCGAGTGACGGATCTGAGTACGCCGAAGCCCTGTTAAAGAGAGAAGCTCCATAAGCTGAAAGGAGCTTTAGCAGAAGATCGGAGGAAGCTAATCCTGAGTGCAGTTAATCACTGCCGCACATCCTGCGTTACAGGGTTTAAGGTGACGGGCGAATGAAGCCCGTAATCAGGGTGGTACCGCGAGACAGCTCTCGTCCCTGTGTAAACGTTGGTTTGCATAGGGGGAGGGCTTTTTTGCTGTCACTGAAGAGAATTTCGATTTTTATAGAGGAGGAAATACAATGAAACACTTAACTTCTGCGGAAGTGCGTCAAATGTTTTTGGATTTCTTTAAAGAAAAAGGGCATGCGGTAGAGCCAAGCGCGTCATTAGTGCCTCATGAGGATCCCTCACTGCTTTGGATCAACAGCGGTGTTGCGACGCTGAAAAAATATTTTGACGGCCGTGTCGTGCCGGAAAATCCAAGAATCGTAAACGCTCAAAAAGCAATCAGAACAAACGATATAGAAAATGTAGGTAAAACTGCGCGCCATCACACTTTCTTTGAAATGCTCGGAAACTTTTCCATCGGCGATTATTTTAAAGAAGAAGCCATTACATGGGCTTGGGAGTTTTTAACGAGCGATAAGTGGATCGGCTTCGACAAAGAACTTCTCTCAGTTACGGTTCATCCTGAGGATGAAGAGGCGTATGAGTTTTGGGCGAAAAAAATCGGTATTCCTGAAGAAAGAATCATCCGTCTGGAAGGGAACTTCTGGGATATCGGTGAAGGGCCGAGCGGACCGAACACGGAGATTTTCTACGACCGCGGTGAAGCATATGGTAATGATCTAGAAGATCCGGAGCTTTACCCAGGCGGAGAAAACGACCGTTACTTAGAAGTATGGAACCTTGTGTTCTCAGAGTTCAACCATAACCCTGACGGCACGTACACACCGCTTCCGAAGAAGAACATTGATACAGGCATGGGACTTGAAAGAATGGTATCTGTCATCCAGAATGTTCCGACAAACTTTGATACCGATTTGTTTGTTCCGATCATCAAAGCAACAGAATCGATTTCTGGTGAAACATACGGCAAAGACAATGTGAAGGACACTGCGTTTAAAGTGATTGCCGACCATATCAGAACAGTTGCCTTTGCTGTCAGTGACGGGGCGCTGCCGTCAAATGAAGGCCGCGGCTATGTATTAAGACGCTTATTGCGCCGTGCCGTCCGTTATGCCAAAACGATCAACATCCACCGTCCGTTCATGTTTGATTTAGTGCCGGTTGTCGCAGAAATCATGGCTGATTTCTATCCTGAAGTAAAAGAAAAAGCGGATTTCATCGCAAAAGTCATTAAAACTGAGGAAGAACGGTTCCATGAGACCCTTAATGAAGGGCTTGCGATCCTGTCAGAAATGATCAAAAAAGAAAAAGACAAGGGCAGCAGCGTCATCTCAGGTGCTGATGTGTTTAAACTGTATGATACGTATGGATTCCCGGTTGAATTGACTGAAGAATACGCAGAAGACGAGAACATGACGGTTGACCATGAGGGCTTTGAGGAAGAAATGAACCAGCAGCGAGAACGGGCAAGAAACGCCCGCCAGGATGTCGGCAGCATGCAGGTGCAGGGCGGCGCATTGCGCGACGTGACCGATGAAAGTACATTTGTCGGCTATTCTCAAACCAAAGCTGATGCCAATGTCATTGTGCTTCTTCAGGACGGCCAATTAATCGAAGAGGCTCATGAAGGCGAAAGCATTCAATTCATTCTTGATGAAACACCGTTCTATGCAGAAAGCGGCGGTCAAATCGGCGACAAAGGCTATCTCCGCAGCGAGCAGGCAGTTGTGAGAATTAAAGATGTCCAAAAAGCGCCGAACGGCCAGCATGTGCATGAAGGTGTTGTGGAGAGCGGTACTGTTCAAAAAGGCTTGCATGTTACTGCTGAAGTTGAAGACCATATGAGAAGCGGCGTCATTAAAAACCACACGGCAACGCATTTATTGCATCAGGCTCTAAAAGACGTTCTTGGAACTCATGTCAATCAGGCGGGCTCTCTTGTAACTGAAAACCGTCTTCGTTTTGACTTCTCACACTTTGGCCAAGTGACAAAAGAAGAGCTTGACCAAATTGAAAGAATCGTAAACGAAAAAATTTGGGCGAGCATCCCGGTCAATATTGATTTGAAACCGATCGCTGAGGCAAAAGAAATGGGTGCGATGGCTCTGTTCGGCGAAAAATATGGCGATATTGTCCGTGTCGTTCAAGTTGGGGATTACAGCTTAGAGCTGTGCGGCGGCTGCCATGTCAGAAATACAGCAGAAATCGGCTTGTTTAAAATCGTTTCTGAATCTGGAATCGGGGCAGGCACAAGACGGATTGAAGCTGTAACGGGGCAAGGCGCTTACGTCGAAATGAACAGCCAGATTTCTGTATTGAAGCAGACTGCTGACGAGCTGAAAACAAATATCAAAGAGGTGCCGAAACGGGTCGCGGCTTTGCAGGCAGAACTGAAGGAAGCACAAAGAGAAAATGAATCTCTTCTTGCGAAACTAGGCAACGTGGAAGCAGGAGCGATCCTGTCGAAAGTAAAAGAAGTTGGCGGCGTAAACGTGCTTTCAGAAAAAGTTAATGCTAAAGACATGAACCATCTCCGCACAATGGTTGATGAACTCAAAGCAAAGATTGGCTCTGCGGTGATTGTGCTTGGTGCGGTACAAAACGATAAAGTAAATATTTCTGCCGGAGTCACAAAGGACCTTATTGAGAAAGGCCTTCATGCCGGCAAGCTGGTTAAACAAGCTGCGGAAGTTTGCGGCGGAGGCGGCGGAGGCCGTCCGGACATGGCGCAGGCAGGCGGCAAACAGCCGGAAAAATTAGAAGAAGCTTTGGCTTCTGTAGAAGATTGGGTGAAATCCGTTTTATAATTCGCCCATGTAGTGTAGAATGATGGTAAGATTAGGACCCCAGGCTGAACTTTGCCTGCGAATTTGGGAAAGAGGTGCAAAACGGTGAGCTCGTTTGATAAAACGATGAAATTTAATTTCTCCGATGATTCTGCTGAGACTAACGTAAATGAGGTGCTGATTACTGTGTATGACGCGCTTCAGGAAAAGGGCTACAATCCAATCAACCAGATTGTCGGATACTTGCTGTCAGGTGATCCCGCTTATATTCCTAGGCATCGTGACGCTCGCAATTTAATTCGCAAACTTGAAAGAGACGAATTAATCGAGGAATTGGTGAAGTCTTATTTAGAACAGCATAAAGAGGCGTAAATAAAGAATGAGAATATTAGGACTCGATTTAGGAACCAAAACACTCGGTGTAGCTCTGAGCGATGAAATGGGCTGGACTGCTCAAGGCATTGAGACCATAAAGATAAATGAAGCGGAAGGCGATTATGGTTTATCTCGTTTATCTGAACTGATAAAGGACTATACTATAGATAAAATCGTGCTCGGCTTTCCTAAGAACATGAACGGAACTGTCGGCCCGAGAGGTGAAGCCAGCCAAACATTTGCTAAAGTGCTTGAAACAACGTACAATGTTCCTGTTGTACTGTGGGACGAGCGTCTTACCACAATGGCGGCTGAAAAAATGCTGATTGCAGCTGACGTCAGCAGGCAAAAACGAAAAAAAGTCATTGATAAAATGGCGGCTGTCATGATTTTACAAGGATATCTCGACAGCTTAAATTAAAGCCAGAGGTGAAAAAAATGGAACACGGCGAAAAAAATATTACAATTGTTGACGAGCAAGGAAATGAACAGCTTTGTGAAGTGCTGTTTACATTTGAAAACGAAGAGTTTGGAAAGTCTTATGTATTGTACTACCCAATCGAATCAAAAGATGACGAAGAAGTAGAAATTCTTGCTTCCAGCTTCACGCCAAACGAAGACGGTGAAAACGGTGAGCTATTCCCGATTGAAACTGACGAAGAATGGGATATGATCGAAGAAACACTAAACACATTCCTAGCGGACGAAGACGAAGAATAAGTCATCGTGCCAAACCAAAGCCGGAGCTATACTGCTCCGGTTTTTTTTCTGCTTGTTGCAGGCCTCTTTCGCCCTTATTTTGTAATAAATTGCCGAAATACAATGAATCATGTAGTATAAGAGCTGATGGGAGGAGACCTAATGTATATCAATCAGCAAAAAAAATCGTTTTTTAATAAAAAAAGAATCATACTGTCTTCCATTGTTGTGCTGTTTCTCATCATTGGCGGGGCATTTTTATATGGGAAATCATTGCTTGAACCTGTTGAAAAAGACAGTAAAACGACAGTGAATATTAACATTCCGAGCGGTTCGTCTGTTTCAGCCATCGCATCGATATTAAAGAAAAATGATGTCATAAAAAGCGAGAAAGCATTTCAGTACTATGTGAAATATAAAGGTGCTTCCGGGTTTCAGGCCGGATTCTACCATCTGAATAAAGGAATGGATTTAGATGCCATTATTCAGAAGCTGACAAGCGGGGCTACAGGCTACGCTTTTCAAATCACAGTGACTGAGGGAGCACAGCTGACCCAAATCGCGGCTGCTATTGCTGATGAAACGAAATACTCGAAAAAACAAGTCATAGCGAAGCTGGACGATGAAACATTTATCAATCAGCTGAAGAAAGAATTCCCGGACACTGTGACAAACGATGTTTTCAATCAAAACATTAAGCACCCGCTTGAAGGGTACCTATTCCCGGCTACATACCCTTTTAACGATCCGGACACATCACTTGAAGACATTATCAAGGCAATGATCAAGCAGACAAATTCTTATGTGGAAACATATAAATCAGAAATGAAGAAAAACAAACTTTCTGTGCATAAGCTGCTGACGATGGCTTCTTTAATTGAAGAAGAAGCGACAGAAAAAGCCGACCGCCATAAAATTGCGAGCGTCTTTTATAACCGCCTGAAAAAGAAAATGCCGCTCCAAACAGATCCGACCGTCCTGTACGCGGCAGGCAAGCATAAAGATCGGGTTCTTTATAAGGATCTGGAAATCGATTCACCATACAATACGTATAAAAACACAGGACTGACGCCAGGGCCGATCGCCAATGCCGGCATGTCGTCATGGGAAGCGGCGCTGCATCCGGATAAAACGGACTATCTGTATTTCTTGGCCAAAGCAAATGGTGAGGTCGTATTTACAAAAACGCTAAAAGAGCATAATAAAGCAAAAGAAAAATACATTTCCTCAAAAAATGAGAAATAAAAGGAGAGCAAAAAGCTCTCCTTTTGTTCGCTTTCCGCAAGGTTTTATGATAAAATATATCGGGTTGTTTACCGATGTATCATGATGTATTCAGAGAGTGTCCTGTGCATAAGACTGGGGCACTCCTTTTTAGAACGGGAGGCTGTTTGTAGTGACTGACCGGTATGAACAAATAAATGACTATATAGAAGCATTATTAAAGCCTCGGCCGGATAACGTGAAGAAGCTTGAAGCATATGCAGAAGAACATCATGTCCCGATCATGGAAAAAGCGGGCATGGAGGTGCTGCTTCAAATTTTGTCTCTGAAACAGCCGAAAAAAATACTAGAAATCGGAACGGCCATTGGTTATTCTGCCATTCGAATGGCGCTGGAGCTGCCGTCTGCTGAAATATATACAATTGAACGCAATGAGAAACGGCACGAAGAAGCGGTAAACAATATCAAGGAATTTCAGCTTGATGACCGGATTCATGTTTTTTACGGAGATGCGCTTGAATTAGCTGACGCTGTTCATGTAACTGCGCCTTACGATGTCATTTTTATTGACGCTGCAAAAGGTCAGTATCAAAACTTTTTTCATTTATATGAACCGATGCTTTCACCGGACGGGGTGATTTTAACGGACAACGTGCTGTTTAAAGGTCTGGTGGCAGAGGATTACAGCAAAATAGAACCGAAGAGAAGGCGCAGGCTTATAACAAAAATTGATGAATATAATCATTGGCTGATGAATCATCCGGATTACCAAACTGCGATTATTCCTGTCGGGGACGGACTTGCGATTAGTAAAAAGAAGAGGTGAACGTCATGAAAAAACCAGAGCTCTTAGTGACGCCGACAAGTGCGGCTGACATTTTGCCGCTCATACAGGCGGGAGCAACTGCGTTTTTAGTTGGGGAACAGAGATACGGCTTGAGATTGGCCGGAGAGTTTTCTCGTGAAGATGTAACGAAAGCCGTAGAGATTGCCCACAAAGAAGGGGCAAAAGTATACGTTGCTGTAAATGCAATTTTCCATAACGATAAAGTGGGTGAGCTTGGCGAATATCTGGCTTTCTTAGCGGAAGCCGGTGTCGATGCAGCGGTATTCGGCGATCCTGCCGTGCTGATGGCTGCCCGTGAATCTGCGCCTGATCTGAAGCTTCATTGGAGTACAGAAACAACAGGCACCAACTACTATACATGCAACTACTGGGGACGCAAGGGCGCGGCGCGTTCTGTGCTTGCCAGAGAATTAAACATGGATAGCATTGTCGAAATGAAAGAAAATGCTGAAGTCGAAATTGAAATCCAGGTGCATGGAATGACGTGCATGTTCCAATCGAAGCGTTCTTTGATTGGAAACTATTTTGAATATCAAGGCAAAGTCATGGACATTGAAAGAAAGAAAAAAGAATCTGGTATGTTTTTGCACGATAAAGAGCGTGATAATAAATATCCGATTTTCGAAGATGAAAACGGCACTCATATTATGAGCCCGAACGATGTGTGCATCATTGATGAGCTCGAGGAATTGATAGATGCCGGAATTGATTCCTTCAAAATTGACGGTGTCCTGAAAACGCCTGAATACTTAATAGAAGTCACCAAAATGTACAGAGAAGCAATTGATTTGTGCGTGGAAGACCGTGACGAATACGAAGCGAAAAAAGAAGACTGGATTGAACGCATTGAAAGCATCCAGCCAGTGAACAGAAAAATCGATACCGGATTCTTCTTCAAGGAAACGGTTTATTAATCAAAAGGAGGTTAAGCTATGACTGCCGTAAATGATAAAATATCCACAATCGTCAATGGTAAGCGTGTGATTACGAAAAAGCCGGAGCTTCTCGCACCTGCGGGTAATCTTGAAAAGCTGAAAATCGCTGTTCATTACGGAGCGGACGCGGTCTTTATCGGAGGACAGGAATACGGGCTGCGCTCGAATGCCGATAACTTTACGATCGAAGAAATTGCAGAAGGCGTTGAATTCGCAAAGAAATATGGCGCGAAGATCTATGTAACAACGAATATTTTCGCTCATAATGAAAACATGGACGGGCTTGAAGACTATCTAAAAGCGCTTGGAGATGCCAACGTTGCCGGCATCATTGTGGCGGATCCGCTTATTATCGAAACATGCCGCAGAGTGGCGCCGAATGTTGAGGTTCACTTGAGCACACAGCAGTCTCTTTCAAACTGGAAGGCTGTCCAGTTCTGGAAGGAAGAAGGTCTTGACCGCGTCGTGCTGGCACGTGAAACAAGCGCTCTTGAAATCAGAGAAATGAAAGAAAAGGTAGATATCGAAATCGAATCCTTCATTCACGGCGCAATGTGTATTGCATATTCCGGCCGCTGTGTGCTGAGCAATCACATGACAGCGCGGGATTCCAACCGTGGAGGCTGCTGCCAGTCATGCCGCTGGGATTATGATCTCTACCAAACAGACGGTGCTAACGCCGTTGCTTTGTATGGTGAAGAAGATGCACCATTTGCGATGAGCCCGAAAGATTTGAAACTGATTGAATCCATTCCGAAAATGATTGAAATGGGAATAGACAGCTTAAAGATTGAAGGCCGCATGAAATCTATTCACTATGTAGCAACTGTTGTCAGCGTATACCGCAAAGTAATCGATGCTTATTGCGCTGATCCAGAAAACTTTGTGATTCAAAAAGAATGGCTTGAAGAGCTCGATAAGTGCGCCAACCGGGACACTGCGACAGCTTTCTTTGAAGGAACGCCAGGCTATGAAGAGCAAATGTTCGGCGAGCACGCCAAAAAAACGACATATGATTTTGTCGGCTTAGTGCTGAATTATGATGAAGACACACAAATGGTCACGCTTCAGCAGCGCAATTTCTTCAAAAAAGGCGACGAAGTGGAATTTTTCGGTCCGGAAATCGAAAACTTTACACATACGATTGAAACCATTTGGGACGAAGACGGAAATGAGCTAGATGCTGCCCGCCATCCCCTGCAAATTGTCAAATTCAAACTAGACAAAAAGATTTATCCGAGCAACATGATGAGAAAGGGGAAGTAACAGCCCATGGGTAAGAATCCAGTAGTCATTGGAATCGCAGGAGGTTCCGGTTCAGGAAAAACGAGTGTCACACGGTCCATTTATGAACAATTTAAAGGACACTCGATTTTAATGATCCAGCAGGACCTTTATTATAAAGACCAAAGCCATCTTCCGTTTGAAGAAAGGCTGAACACAAACTATGATCATCCGCTTGCGTTTGATAATGACTATTTAATCGAGCATATTCAGGACCTATTGAATTATCGCCCGATTGAAAAGCCGATCTATGATTATAAGCTGCACACACGTTCAGAAGAAACGGTTCACGTAGAGCCAAAGGATGTTATTATCCTTGAAGGCATTCTTGTTCTTGAAGACAAAAGGCTTCGTGATCTGATGGATATCAAGCTTTACGTTGATACGGACGCTGACTTGCGTATCATCAGACGGATTATGAGAGATATTAATGAGCGCGGACGCTCTATTGATTCTGTCATTGAACAATATGTGTCAGTGGTCCGCCCGATGCATAATCAATTCGTCGAGCCGACAAAACGATACGCTGATATTATTATCCCGGAAGGCGGACAGAATCACGTCGCAATTGATCTGATGGTCACAAAAATTCAAACCATTCTTGAACAAAACGCGATTTTGTAATACCATAGCATAGACATAAATAACTCTGACCATATTATGTATAGGCAGGAAGGGAATGTGCGAATTCCCTTCTTTCCCTGTTTATAAACGCGAAATATTTGCAGAACGACAAGATTCAGTTTAAGATAAACAGTACCTATATGGGAGAGAAGAACGAGGACTGCCCTGTGTTCTCATTCTTGTATTTTTTAGTTTATGCTCTCATACATAATCGAAGATGTTGAGGGACAACCAGAAGGAGTGAAGGGACATGGCACAAGAGAAAGTTTTTCCTATGACTGCAGAAGGAAAACAGAAACTTGAACAAGAATTAGAATATTTGAAAACGGTTAAACGAAAAGAAGTAGTAGAGCGCATCAAAATTGCGAGAAGCTTCGGAGACCTTTCCGAGAACTCTGAATACGATTCAGCGAAAGAAGAGCAGGCATTTGTAGAAGGCCGCGTGACGACTCTTGAAAATATGATTCGCAATGCGAAAATCATTGAAGATGACGGCGGCTCTAACGTAGTCGGCTTGGGTAAAACCGTCACTTTCGTCGAGCTGCCTGACGGCGACGAAGAATCATATACGATCGTCGGAAGCGCTGAAGCTGATCCGTTTGAAGGGAAAATCTCAAACGATTCACCGATCGCAAAAAGCCTTTTAGGCAAAAAAGTAGACGAAGAAGTCACAGTTCAAACACCGGGCGGAGAAATGCTCGTGAAAATTGTGAAAATTTCATAATATCTGTTTAGCAGCGAAACACCTCGTCCACAATGTGGGTGAGGTGTTTTTTTATGAAGATATCGAAACGAATGAAGCTGGCAGTCATCGCTTTTTTGATTGTATTTTTTCTGCTTCTGCTGAGGCTTGCAGAAATCCAGCTGTTCTTCACAGAATCATTTTCTAAAAAGAAAATCAATTTGATTCAAGAAAGTGTGAAACAGCGGACGGAGGAAGTGCTTATTTCAGATGGAAGAGGCTCTTTTTTAGATCGGAACGGGCGGGCGCTCACAGGCCAAAGCGAGCCTGCGGTTGTTTTGTTCCCTTTTCTGCTGACACAGGATTGGCCGATCAAAAAAGTTGCGGACATCCTCGGCATGTCTGAAGACGATTTGCGCCAGACACTAGGTAAGGCAAAAAAACCGGTCATTTTGCAGCAAAAGAAAATCAAAACACTTTCAAAACAATCTATCACAAAAATCAATTCTTTGAAATATCCCGGCATTTACGGCGTATATATGGAGAATGAAGACAAGCCAAGCCTTGCTTCACATACGATAGGGAGCACGAATCAAGATCCGGCACTGCTCCGAAAGAAATATCCTGACAAGGAGAACCTTCCGATTACGACAGAAATTGGAACAACCGGTTTAGAACGGACATTTGATGAATTTTTGCTTCCGGAACAAGACACAAAGCTTTTATATCATGTGGACGGAAAGGGAAACCCTTTGTTTGGCATGGACGTCAAATATACAGCTGAAGCCAATACATTTTATCCGCTCCAGGTCAAAACAACGATCGATCAAAGCATTCAAAAAGCGATGGAGGAGGTATTGGATGAACAGGGGCTGAAAAAAGGAGGAGCTGTGCTGCTGGACATCGAAAATAGCAGCGTTTTGGGTATTGTAAGCAAACCTAATGCGGATGTGTCCCGGCAAAACACACTTCAAAATTATATGCTGATGCCAATCTATCCCGGATCAGTTTTTAAAACAGTTATTGCAGCGGCAGCAATCGAAAATAATACGGTGAAGCCGAGCCAAACCTTTAATTGCAATTTAAACCTGTACGGGGAACCGGGGGACGACAAAGGAACCTTGTCTTTTGATGAAAGTTTTGCCCAAAGCTGCAATTACACATTTACGAGTCTTGCAGAACAATTAATGAAAAAAGACAGCTCGGTTATTGAAGATATGTCTGAGAAGCTCGCTCTCACTGATCGGGCAGGCTGGGAGGGAAAACTGTACCACGAATCCGATTTCCGCCAGTTCTATAACGAAAAAAGCGGCGTGATATGGGGGGATGAAAAAGACAAATTAGTCAAAAAAGCCATTGCGCAAACAGCGATTGGACAGAAAAATGTAAAGGTAACGCCGCTCGAGGTAGCCAATATGATGGCGACAATCGCCCGCGGCGGAGAAAAACGGCAGGTGAAAATTGCCGAACAAATTGAGTATAAGAATGGCACAACGCTCGTTACGTTTAAAGATCAGAAGCTTAAAGGAGAAACGATAGACAAATATACGTCACAGCAGCTTCAAAAAATGCTGCGGCGGGTGGTAGAATCTCCTTCCGGAACGGGCAGAAGGTTTCAAGACCTTCCGTATACTGTAGCAGGGAAGTCGGGCACAGCCCAGACAGGCAAGCTTTCAAAAGAGAAAGAAACGCTTTATGAAAAATGGTTTGCCGGATACTTTCCCGCGGATAAGCCGAAATACGCTCTTGTTGTTTTACACATGGATACACCGGGAGATAAGGCTCTGACAAATTCAGTGTTTTATGATATTGTTAAAAAAGTACACGAAATTGAAATCAATCAGAAATAGAACAACTTCTCAGCACATGTTAAAATATATGCTGAGCCAAGAGGGATAAAGGAGTGCAGAATTATTGAGCAATAATCAATCTCGTTATGAAAACCGTGATAAGCGCAGAAAAGCCAATTTAGTGCTTAACATTTTAATCGCAATCGTATCCATACTAATTGTCGTAGTAGCAGCGAATCTCTTCATTAACAGTCCTTCTAGCAAAGATGTCAGCAAGGATTCTGAAACGACACAAAAACAAGAATCTCCGGCTTCAGGAAAGACGGAAAAGAAATCGGATGAGGATATAAAAGACAGCAAGAAAGATATTTCTGACAGCGAAAAGGATTCTGAGAAGTCTTCAGATTCTGATTCAGATTCCAAAAAAGATGATTCTTCTTCTAAAAAAGATGACTCTGACTCAGATTCAGCAGGTGACGGGCTTAAAGATGCAAAAGTTACAGAAGGCGGCTCATCAAGCGATGTGGAAAAAACGTATGAAAATTCTGACTGGAAAGCAGTCGGAACTGAGCAGACAGGCGAGCATGCCGCTACTTATGATTCAAGCTCACAAGACTGGGCTGAGATGCTAAAAGCCATTTCATATGCAACCGGTGTCTCAACAGATAACATGACGGTGCTCTGGCTTGGAAATAACGGCAGCCCTCAGGATGCCAAAGGCAAGATTTTAGACAAGGCGACTGGGAATAAATATCAAGTCACGATTACATGGGTTGATAAAAAAGGCTGGAAGCCGACAAAAGTAGAAAAGCTAAAATAAACAAAAGCAGCCGGGTTACAACCGGCTGCTTTTGTTTTAGGCTTCTGCTGCGAAATGAACCACCGCGCTATACAATATTCTTCCTTCTGCCACAGCAGTTTGGTGTGAAACAGATTTCACCCGGAGCATGATGGCTTTATTGTTTTCAATTTGTGTATTGATTTTCTTTTCAAGCTCCTGCAATGAAGCCGCTTCAAAAAATTCCACTTTGTCTTTAATCAGATCTAATTGAAAATTCATGTCTTGACCCTCCAGCTTTCACAAGTCATATGAAGTATAAGCTTTTTTGCAGTCTTTGCGCAATATGAGATGGCATAAAATACACAAAGTGTTTTAGTACCTGCTTTTCAGAAGATGTGGTATGATAGGAACTGTTCCATCGTTAATTCATAGTATACTTATAGGAATTATTAAATATGGAGTGTGACAAATATGGGACGTGAATTTATCCCTCTCTTTGAAGATTGGGCAGCAACTTATGATCAAACAGTACAAGGCTTTGATATTCAGTATAAAGAAGCGTTCAGAGGCTACGATCATATCCTTGATGCCATCGTCAGCAAATCTGGAATGCACGTGTTAGAATTTGGCCCGGGGACCGGGAATTTGACAGCAAAGCTGCTTGATGCGGGCAAAACTGTATTTGGAATCGAACCTTCTCCAGCAATGCGTAAACTGGCTTCTGACAAGCTTTCAGGCAGAACGGAAATCGTAGACGGAGACTTCTTGACATTCCCTAAGCCGCCATTTCAGGCTGATACCATTGTCAGTTCATACGCTTTTCATCATTTAACCGACGAAGAAAAGCGGGCCGCCATAAAGCAATATGGCAAATACCTTCATTTGCATGATAAAATAGTGTTTGCCGATACCGTCTTTGAAGATGCGCAAGCGTATCAACAGGCTATCGATAAAGCCCGTTCTCAAGGCTTCTATCAGCTTGCAAATGATTTAGAGACAGAACATTATCCTACATTGGATGCGTTGAAAGAGATGTTTACAGCTGAAAGTTTTGCAGTCCGATTCTCTCAGCAAAACGACTTCGTGTGGATAATGGAGGCGATCAAACGGTAAAATGAAGGGAATGTGAATAGATGAAACTAGCAGTCATCGGAGCAATGGAAGAGGAAGTTACCATCCTAAGAAACAAACTTGAAAATGCAAAAACAGAAACAATCGCACACTGTGAATTTACAACTGGCAAATATGAAGGAACTGAAGTAATTCTTCTAAAATCAGGAATTGGAAAAGTGAATGCTGCTATCAGCACGACGCTTTTGCTTGACCGTTACAAGCCTGATTATGTGATTAACACAGGCTCAGCGGGCGGATTTCATCATACATTGAATGTAGGAGATGTCGTCATTTCCACTGACGTTCGCCACCATGATGTAGACGTAACGGCTTTTGACTATGAATACGGGCAAGTGCCAGGTCTTCCGGCTGCTTATTCGGCGGATGAAAAGCTGATCAGCATCACGGAAGAAGCGGTTTCCGAACTCGACGGCATTCAGGTTGCAAAAGGAACGATTGCAACAGGCGATTCTTTTATGAACGATCCGAAGCGGGTTGAAGAGGTGCGTGCGAGATTTTCTGATCTATACGCGGTTGAAATGGAGGCTGCGGCAGTGGCTCAGGTGTGCCATCAATTTAAAACGCCGTTTGTCGTCATCAGAGCGTTATCAGATATCGCAGGAAAAGAATCACATGTTTCATTTGACCAATTTTTAGAGCAGGCGGCTGTCAATTCAACAGAGCTTGTGTTAAAGGTGATCAAACGAATTCATTAAAACGGAGGCATGTTCTCCTCCGTTTTTCTAAAAACAACCTCTAATAAGGAGGAGGACATACATGACAGTGATTACGGACATTACCGAGCTGATTGGGAATACACCGCTTCTCCGCTTAAAGAACTTTGATGTTCCAGAAGGAGTCGCGGTGTATGCCAAGCTTGAAATGATGAATCCCGGCGGAAGCATCAAAGACAGACTGGGAGATATGCTGATTCGTGACGCGCTCGATTCAGGCAAGGTGAAGCCCGGCGGAGTGATTATAGAAGCGACGGCAGGCAATACAGGGATCGGCCTTGCGCTAAGTGCCAGAAAATATGGGTTGAAAGCGATTTTCTGTGTCCCGGAACATTTCAGCACAGAGAAACAGCAAATTATGCAGGCGCTTGGAGCATCAATCATTTATACCCCGCGTGAGGACGGAATGCAGGGCGCCATTCAAAAAGCCATGCAGCTGGAGACTGAGATTGAAAATTCTTATTGTGTTTTGCAATTTAAAAACCGAGTAAATCCATCGACTTACTATAAGACGCTTGGACCTGAAATATGGGAAGCGCTTGACGGGAATATTCATACGTTTGTCGCCGGGGCAGGATCAGGGGGCACGTTTGCAGGAACAGCTTCCTACTTGAAAGAAAAAAATCCAGCAGTCAAAACGGTGATTGTTGAACCGGAGGGTTCGATTTTAAACGGAGGAGAGCCTCATGCTCATAAAACTGAGGGCATCGGCATGGAGTTCATCCCCGATTATATGAATAAGAATCACTTTGACGAGATCTACACCGTAACAGATGAGAATGCGTTTAGACTTGTGAAAGAAGCGGCAGAAAAAGAAGGCCTGCTGATCGGAAGCTCTTCAGGTGCAGCGCTTTATGCAGCATTGGAGGAAGCGAAAAAAGCATCCGCGGGAACTAACATTGTTACTGTACTTCCTGACAGCAGCGATCGATATATCAGCAAACAAATATACGAAGGAGGCATCTGATATGAAGAAAAAAACAATGATGATACATGGCGGAATCACAGGTGATGAGAAAACAGGCGCAGTTTCCGTGCCCATTTATCAAGTAAGCACGTACAAGCAGCCGAAAGCAGGGCAGCATACAGGCTACGAGTATTCAAGAACGGCCAATCCGACTCGAACCGCTCTCGAAGCACTTGTGACAGAACTGGAAGGCGGGGAAGCAGGTTATGCCTTCAGCTCAGGAATGGCTGCCATTACAGCAGTTATGATGCTGTTTAACAGCGGAGATCATGTCGTGTTGACTGATGATGTGTACGGCGGAACATACCGCGTGATGACAAAGGTGCTTAACCGTCTTGGCATTGAATCAACATTTGTCGATACGAGCAGCAGAGAAGAAGTTGAAAAAGCAATTCGTCCTAACACAAGAGCCATTTATATTGAGACACCGACAAACCCGTTGCTCAAAATCACCGACTTGACGCTCATGGCGGATATCGCAAAAAAATCAGGAGTTCTGCTTATCGTAGACAATACCTTTAACACGCCTTATTTTCAGCAGCCGCTTACTTTAGGCGCTGATATCGTGCTTCATAGTGCGACAAAATATCTTGGCGGACACAGTGATGTCGTCGGAGGTTTAGTTGTAACAGCCTCGAAAGAGCTTGGAGAAGAGCTGCATTTTGTGCAAAACTCCACAGGCGGTGTGCTCGGCCCTCAAGATTCCTGGCTTTTGATGAGAGGAATCAAAACGTTGGGTCTCAGAATGGAAGCGATTGATCAAAATGCGCGGAAAATCGCAAGCTTTCTTGAGAATCACCCTGCTGTCCAAACGTTATATTATCCCGGTTCTTCAAATCATCCCGGACATGAGCTTGCAAAAACGCAAGGATCTGGCTTCGGCGGCATGATCTCCTTTGATATCGGCAGTGAAGAACGGGTAGATGCGTTTTTAGGAAATCTGAAACTGTTTACCATTGCTGAAAGCTTGGGGGCGGTTGAAAGCTTAATTTCTGTTCCGGCTAGAATGACACATGCCTCTATTCCGAGAGAACGCCGGCTTGAGCTCGGCATTACGGACGGGTTGATCAGAATTTCTGTGGGAATTGAAGATGCGGAAGATTTGGTGGAAGATATCGGCCGAGCGCTTGAAAATATATAACAAATGGATAGAATTACTTTCTCTGTAAGCCGCCGGATTATATTATAATAGTCGTATACTATGAATCTGGCAGGTGATTCTTTTGAATAAAAATAGAATAAAATCTTTAAAAGAAGACTACAAGCATTTTGCTTTTACATTGCTTGCAGTCAGTACTTTTTTATATATAGGCGCAGTTCTCCCTGATCAAGGCTTAACATTAGGCCAGAAATCGACTATGTTTTTAGCGGATTGCGTATTTTTAGCCGGTGCCTTCTTTTGCGCTGACCGTTCACTTATTTACAAGAAGCGTTTGGAAGAAGCCGACGAATAAAAAACAGCCATCATCGCGATGGCTGTTTTTCTGTTATTTTTCTCGAAGTTCTTTTCCCATGCCTTTTAAAAACTGAAGGCCGAAGCCGACGGCTCTGTTGATGTCAGGATCGTTCATTGCTTTTAACAGGTCGAGAATCCCGACTTTCTTGTCTTCTTTTAAAAAGCTTTGTGCCTGTTCAGTCCCAGCCATTACGCTTTCTAAAAGCTTTGCTGTAAACTCAGGGTCGGCTTTTGTCAATGCGCCTCCGGCGGCCATCATCGTGTTGATGAGGTTGGTGACAGGCTCACGGGAAACCTGGCCAAGCGCAATCTTGGCAATGTCTTCCTTCGCTCTGAGCATGCTTGTTGCCGCGTCAAAAATTCCAAGATCATTGAGTTCATTCATAATCGTCATCGTTTTAGAGACGGCGTCCTCGTTTTCCGCCAGCAGCTCTTTCAGTTCTTCTATTTTTTCAACCTTCATTTGCTCGGCTGTTTTTGTTTCTTTTTTGATCGTCGTAATTGGAGTGGCCATTCGTTTTCCTCCTCGTTTAATCAGTCAGTCAGATGGACATAGCCCGGGCGGTTCCATTTTCTTTCTGCTTCGACTCCGTTTTGCGGGTGCCGTTTTTTGTTGCGCGGATTTGTTTTCGGAAGCGGCGCTGTTTCACAGCCGCCAAGCACTTCCATGCGGACCTTTGTCTGTTTATAAGCAGGCGTGTTCGTCCGTTTATCAGCTGCAGGTCCCGTCAAGAAGTTAATCGCTGACTCCTTATCAGTTGAGTTCATTGGCAGATAGAGTTCATTTTTCCGTACCCGATCTGTGATCAGCGCGTTCAATTTGACTGCTCCGAACGGAGAAACGAGGCGTACAAGCGAACCGTCACAAACACCTCGCTCTTGTGCAAGCTCAGGTGAGATTTCAACGAATACATTCGGCACTTTAGCTTGGATGCCTTTCGATTTATTTGTCATGTTTCCTTCGTGGAAATGCTCCAGCATACGGCCATTATTGATATGAAGATCATATTCCTCTGGAAATGCCGCTGGCTCAGTCCAATCAGAAAGGGCAAAGCGGGCTTTTTTGTCAGGGAAATTAAATCCGTCTTCATACAGAAGCGGTGTGCTTTCACCTGTGAAGCTGCCCCATAGGAAGCTGTTCCAGCCTTCTAGCACCTCATAGCTTGCTTTGGCAAACAGAGGAGAAAGACTCGCCATTTCAGAGAAAATGTCACTTGGATGGCTGTAATTCCAATTCGCTCCTAAACGGTTTGCGACCTCTTGAATAATCCACCAGTCCGGCTTTGCGTCACCAAGCGTCGGAAGCGCCTGATACAATCGCTGCACACGGCGTTCTGTGTTGGTGAATGTTCCGTCTTTTTCAAGTGAAGGAGTGGCCGGCAAGACGACATCCGCATATTGAGCTGTTCTTGACAGGAAGATGTCCTGTACCACGAAGAAATCAAGGCTAGATAAAATATCATGCACATGGTTCGCGTTTGAATCGACCAATGCCATATCCTCACCGACAAGATACATGGCCTTCATTTTGCCTTCTTCAATGGCATGAAGCATTTGAATATTATCTAAACCAGGCTTTCCATCAATCTCAACACCATATGCCTCTTCAAATTTAGCGCGGGCTTTGTCATCTGTAATATGCTGATATCCCGGCAGCCAGCCAGGCAACGTTCCCATATCACAAGCGCCTTGCACGTTATTGTGACCGCGCAGAGGATAAGCGCCTGCACCCGGACGGCGATAGTTGCCCGTAGCGAGAAGCAGGTTTGATATGGCTGCTGATGTATCAGAACCGCCTGTATTTTGTGTGACACCCATTCCCCAAAGGACACAAGTGCCGTCAGCATCACGGATCATTTCAGCGATTTGAATGATGTTTTCTTTTGAAAGGCCTGTGATGCGTTCTGCATAATCAAGCGTATACGTTTTAAGGGTTTCTTTATAATCTTCAAAGTAATTGACGTTCTCCTCAATAAACGCCTGATCGTGCCAGCCTTGGTCGATCATATATTTCGTAACAGCCATCAGCCAAACTTGGTCTGTGCCTTGTTTAGGACTGATGAACAGATCAGATCGCTCAGCCATTTCATTTTTACGCAGGTCGGCAACAATCAGTTTTTGACCGTGAAGCTTGTGCGCCCGTTTGACGCGTGTTGCGAGCACCGGGTGTCCTTCCGCCGGATTGGCGCCGACGATGATGACGAGACCGGCTTTGGCGATATCTTTAATCGTGCCGGCGTCACCGCCCATGCCGACAGTGCGGAACAATCCGTCTGTAGCAGGAGACTGGCAGTAGCGTGAACAGTTATCGACGTTGTTTGTTTCAAATACCTGACGCGCTAGCTTTTGAATGACGTAGTTTTCTTCATTCGTAATTTTAGATGAAGAGATAAACCCGACAGAGCCTTTACCGTACTGCTCTTTAATTGATCCTAATCTGCTTGCGACAAGATCGAGGGCCTCTTCCCAAGAAGATTCCACAAAAGCTCCGTTTTTACGGATTAAAGGCTTTGTGATCCGCTCCTCAGAATTGACGAAATCCCAGCCGAATTTCCCTTTGACACATGTGGAAATCGCGTTAACCGGAGCATCAGAAACAGGCTGGATCTTTAGAATATCCCGGCCTTTTGTCCATACTTCAAAAGAACATCCGACACCGCAGAACGTACATACAGTTTTTGTTTTTTTCGTTCTCGTTTCTCGCATTGCCGCTTCAACTTCCGAAATGGCAAAAATGCTGCCATATCCCGGTTCAACGTTTTTCACGAGGTCAATCATCGGTTCCATGACATCCTCTTTAATGCCTGTCATAAAGCCAGCCTGCCCGAGCATTGATTTTTCCATCAGTGCATTACATGGACATACTGTGACACACTGACCGCAGCTGACACAAGAAGATTCATTGATTGGAACTCCCTCATCCCAAATAACGCGAGGGCGTTCGCGTTCCCAATCGATTGAGAGTGTTTCATTTACCTGAAGGTTTTGACAGACTTCAACACACTGGCCGCAGGCAATACATTGGTTTGGATCATAGCGGTAAAAAGGATGAGACATATCAACCGCGCAAGAAGGATCTTCTTTTGGCGTATATGGGTATTTTTGATGCTCAATCCCCATCATTTCCGCTGTATTGTGCAGCGTACAGTTCCCATTGTTGTTATCGCAAACCGTACAATACAGCAAATGGTTTTCAAGAAGGCGGTCCATCGCCTCGGTTTGCGCTTCTTTCACTCGATTTCCCGAAAGATCAATTGACATTCCGTTTTCTGCGACCGTCGCGCATGAACGAACCAGCTTGCCATTTGCTTCTACAATGCAAGTATCACAAGTTTGAATCGGATCAACCTCTGGTACGTGGCAAATCTGCGGGTATTCAATTCCGTTTTCATTTAAAATATCTAAAATTGTGGCCCCTGCTCGTGCTTGAATTTCTGTTCCGTCTACACGGATACTGATCGACTTACCGTCCATCATATTCATATTCCCCTCCATCTTTCTTTCACGAAGTCAAAAAAAGCCATGTATAGATACACCTGTCCTTAATTCTAAGAAGGTGTAAACACACATGGCGGAATAGTTCACTAGCAAGTCTTACTAACAGACCAATCCTTGATTTTTATAAAACGATAGACTCATAACAAGATCCTATTACAAATCCATCAACACTGCTTTTATTATAAAGTGATATTTATTATAATACAATATGGCAGGAAAATTTTAACCAAGTGAAATGTCCTAAGGGGAACCGGGAAAAGCCTTTATAAGGCAATATCGGAAGGGGTAATCAGCATGTCTAAAAAAATTCACGAATTCAATGATATCATTCGAAAGCTTCGCAAAGAATTGTTCGGAAAAGGGCCTGAGCGAATTCATACTGTATTTGTAGAAAACATGGCAGTTTCAACGCTATACGGAAATCTGAGTGCAAGCGAGCAGTTTATCGCCCGTACGCCTGAAGGAAGAGAGATGGTACATGCGGCCCGGACAAGCCTGATTCAAGACCTTTATTCCAAACAAACGCCGGAAGGAATGGAGGAACTTATGGGAGCTAAGCTAGTCCATTTGTTTTCTGATATTAAAATTGAGGAAAACATCGCTGTATCTGTATTTGTTTTTGACCGAAAAATAGATGATCAAAAAGAAGCTGTGCAAAGCTAGCATATTTGCCATTGACACAAATTTGTCACATTTGATATGATATTGCTACAGTTATAGAAGGCTAAAGCAATGGAATGTATGCACGAACTGTATATATTCTCTTTCAATATCTTACATACTGCTTGATATTGTTGTATGGGTATGCATACAAGTTAGGCAGCATTCAAACGCCTGGTTTGACACAGGTTATTTGAGTGCTGCCTTTTTTATTGCCTTTCTTGCATAACTGTTAGAAAAGAAGAAGTATGGAGGCGTTTTATTATGGCTTTTCGAAAACCGGATGAAATAGCGGAAGCAGCAATAGAAGCAGGGATGAAAAAAATAAAGCTCCCGCTGCCGTCACTGCTTGTGCTGGGGTTTTTAGGCGGTGCATTTATCGCACTTGGGTATTTGCTTGATATCAGGGTGATCGGTGATCTTCCGAAAGAATGGGGAAGCCTGTCCAGCTTGATCGGTGCAGCAGTATTTCCAGTTGGTCTAATCCTTGTTGTTCTCGCTGGCGCTGAACTGATCACAGGAAATATGATGTCAGTTGCGATGGCGTTATTTTCGAGAAAAATATCAGTAAAAGAGTTGGCGATTAACTGGGGAATCGTCACAGTTATGAACTTAATCGGCGCATTGTTTGTTGCGTACTTTTTTGGGCATTTGGTTGGATTGACTGAAACAGGTCCTTATTTAGAAAAAACGGTTGCCGTTGCCCAAGGAAAACTCGATATGAGCTTTGGAAAGGTTCTCATTTCCGGCATCGGCTGTAACTGGCTTGTATGTCTTGCAGTGTGGCTTTCTTTCGGCGCCCAAGACGCAGCAGGTAAAATCCTTGGCATCTGGTTCCCAATTATGGCTTTTGTGGCTATCGGATTTCAGCACGTTGTCGCCAACATGTTTGTGATCCCTGCTGCCATTTTTGCAGGCTCGTTCACGTGGGGGCAGTTTATCGGAAACATCATTCCTGCTTTTATCGGCAATGTCATCGGCGGAGCTGTATTTGTCGGACTCATTTATTTTATTGCATATCATAAGAAAGACCGCTCCAGAAAAGAAATGAAGCAGGTATCATGAGCAACGGGCAAAACCATTCGATGATTTGCACAATTTCAGTCCATTTTTAGAAAAAGATGTTTACAAAATGGAATTTGGTGGATATACTTACAAAGTAAGAAAAAAGAGCAAAGGAGGCTGAACCAAAATGACAATGAGACAACGACGTCAACCTGTACGTGATACACAAGGAAAAGTTCATGGTTTATTCAGCCTGTGGAAGAGTTCGTGTCCTTCCTTAACCGATGCTTATCGCACGCATTAAATTCGGAATAGTCGGACATACGCAACTCCCCGCAGGCAGTAGAGGCATTGGTGTCTTCTTTTGTCTGCGGTTTTTATTTGCCCGCGGCAGAAGGATTGATGCTGCGGGCTATTTCGCTTGGTGCGGACTTTGAAAGGGGGTGAGCATATGACGATTAACCTATTCTTTTTAACGTTAACGATAAAAAAACGGTTTAAGAGCCTGGAAGAATTCGAACGAGAACAGCAGATTGAGCAGATTTATGATGAAATGAAGGAGTCTCAGTTAAAGCATCTTTATTTAACAAACTGGCGCTAAAAGCAATAAAAAAACTGAAGGGGGAATGGCATATGCTTAGAATGGAATTATTGATGCATTATACAATGGAGAAGGACCAAGTTTAGCGAAACAGCTGTCAAGAAAATGCGCGCCTGCATATAGTAAATCAACGTTATTGTGAGGCAGGTGATGGCATCATGAACGATGATCAAAAAAGGCTGCCGTCGATTGGCCATGGTTATGCGTCCATGCCGCATTCCTTCAAACATGGCTATGGAAATCCGTTCCGACAGCAGAGGCTGATGGCAATGCAGCAGCAAAGGCTGTATGTATTCCCTTATCATTGGCATTAGAAAGAGGGCAGAAAACATTTTGTTTTCTGCTTTTTTTGCGGGAAAAATGAAAAAGTTTAGTTCTATCGAAACGTTTTTAGACACATTGCCGTCTAGTTGGTACCTTCCTTCCCTTTTAGAAAAGAAGATGATGTTTATTTTTCGAATATAATAAATAAACATAGGAAACCAAAAGCAGGTGTTTAAAATGCTGGAAAATAGACTCTATAAACGATCGAATCTTTGGAAATTATTTTCTCGGAAATATAAGCAAATTAAAACCATTGAGCATATGATGATTGACTCTATAGATATACAAGGAAATGACAGAATTTTAGAAATTGGAATCGGAAATGGCACTGTTTTTAAAAGCATAGCCAAGAAACTAGACAAGGGGAGCTTAAAAAGCATTGATCCTTCAAAGCGAAAGGTAAGGCAGATATCCCGTGCGAATCGAAAAAACATGGGGAAAGGGGAGGTTTTTCATGGCTTTCCAGAGAACCTTCCCTTTGATGACCGTATCTTTAATAAAGTGTTTTCTTTACATACGGTTCAGAGCTGCACCGATATTAGGCTTGCATTAAGAGAAATTTACAGGGTGCTTCAAATTGACGGCCGGTGTTACATCAGTATTGATGCAAATACCGGTGAAAAAGAAAAAACGTATATTCAACTGTTGAAAGACCAGCATTTCAGGGAACTTTCTGTCATCAGGCGTGATTCCTGTCTATGTATTGTGGCTATTAAATAAAAAATTTCTCGGGAAATATATCCAAGGTCCTTACATGAGGGATTGGGTATATTTTCTTAATTTTTTATTTTTTGCATATACTTTATATTAAAAAAAGTTTTTTTCATATAAACTTATAACAGAAGAAAGAACAAAGAGGTGATATCAGATAGGGCAGATATTATTTATGAACAAAAGGAATGAATATTCATTCCGCAAAACGAATCGGAGGTTGCATTACATGTTATCCGCATCCAGCAGTAAATACGACATGATTATGAAAGCGTCGGTCTCGCTTTTTACAGAAAGGGGTTTTGACGCTACCACTATTCCTATGATAGCTGAACGTGCTCATGTGGGGACAGGGACGATCTATCGTTATTTTGACAGCAAAGAAACACTCGTCAACGTACTGTTTCAAGAAAGCATTCAGCGATTTACAGAAAAGCTGAAGCAAGACATTTCGGAACTGCCTGTCAGAGAAGGCTTCCATCACGTATTTAGCTGTCTCGTTCAGTTTACGAAAGAGAGTGACTATGCGCTTTTTTTTCTTGAAACCAAAAAAGACGCTCATTACTTAAATCATACAAGCAAAAAAATGATAGAAAATCTGACTCAAATGCTTGATGACTATTTTAATAAGGGAAAAGCGGAAGGCGTGATTCGCAGCCTGCCCTCTAATGTGTTAATTGCGATTGTATTAGGGGCGTTTCTCAAGTTATATCAGCTCGTCCAAACAGGTGATATAGAGATGGACACTGGTTTAATTACTGAATTGGAACAGTGCTGCTGGGATGCCATTAAGCTTCAATCATCACAAAAATAGGAAAGGGAGATGTCAATGAAACAGGCAAGCGCAATACCTCAGCCCAAAACATACGGACCTTTAAAAAATCTTCCGCATCTGGAAAAAGAACAGCTTTCTCAATCCTTATGGCGGTTAGCTGATGAATTGGGACCGATTTTCCGTTTTGATTTTCCGGGAGTATCCAGTGTTTTTGTTTCAGGCCACAATCTTGTGACTGAAGTGTGTGATGAAAGCCGCTTTGACAAGAACCTTGGCAAAGGTTTGCTAAAGGTGCGCGAGTTCGGCGGAGATGGCTTATTTACAAGCTGGACGCATGAACCGAACTGGCAAAAAGCCCACCGCATTTTGCTGCCGAGTTTTAGCCAAAAAGCGATGAAAGGCTATCATTCTATGATGCTGGATATCGCAACCCAGCTTATACAAAAATGGAGCCGCCTTAACCCCAATGAAGAAATTGACGTAGCGGACGATATGACGCGTCTGACGCTTGATACGATTGGGTTATGCGGGTTTAACTATCGATTCAACAGCTTTTACCGTGATTCGCAGCATCCGTTTATCACCAGCATGCTCCGTGCCTTAAAAGAGGCGATGAATCAATCAAAAAGACTGGGCCTGCAAGATAAAATGATGGTGAAAACGAAACTGCAGTTCCAAAAAGATATAGAAGTCATGAACTCCCTTGTCGATAGAATGATAGCGGAGCGAAAGGCGAATCCGGATGAAAACATTAAGGATCTCTTGTCTCTCATGCTTTATGCCAAAGATCCAGTAACGGGTGAAACGCTGGATGACGAAAACATAAGGTATCAAATCATCACATTTTTAATTGCTGGACATGAGACAACAAGCGGGTTGCTTTCCTTTGCGATTTATTGTCTGCTTACACATCCGGAAAAACTGAAAAAAGCTCAGGAGGAAGCGGATCGCGTGTTAACGGATGACACGCCTGAATATAAACAAATCCAGCAGCTCAAATACATTCGGATGGTGTTAAACGAAACCCTGAGACTATATCCAACAGCTCCGGCTTTTTCTCTATATGCGAAGGAGGACACTGTTCTAGGCGGGGAATATCCGATCAGCAAAGGGCAGCCTGTCACCATTTTAATTCCGAAGCTGCACCGGGACCAAAACGCTTGGGGAGCGGATGCGGAAGATTTCCGTCCGGAACGGTTTGAAGATCCTTCAAGTATCCCTCATCATGCGTATAAGCCGTTTGGAAACGGCCAGCGCGCTTGTATCGGCATGCAGTTTGCTCTTCAAGAAGCGACAATGGTTCTTGGTCTTGTATTAAAGCATTTTGATTTGCTCAACCATACTGGCTATAAACTAAAAATCAAAGAAGCATTAACAATCAAGCCGGATGATTTTAAAATTACTGTGAAACCGCGGAAAACAGCGGCAATCAATGTACAGCGAAGAGAACAGGCAGACATCAAAACAGAAACAAAGCCAAAAGAAACCAAACCTAAACACGGCACACCTTTACTCGTTCTTTACGGTTCAAACCTTGGGACAGCTGAGGGAATAGCCGGTGAACTGGCCGCTCAAGGCCGCCAGATGGGCTTTACAGCTGAAACGGCTCCGCTTGATGATTACATCGGCAAGCTTCCTGAAGAAGGGGCAGTCGTCATTGTTACGGCTTCTTATAATGGGGCGCCGCCTGATAATGCCGCCGGCTTTGTAGAGTGGCTGAAAGAGCTTGAGGAAGGCCGATTGAAAGGCGTTTCCTATGCGGTATTCGGCTGCGGAAACCGGAGCTGGGCCAGCACGTATCAGCGGATTCCCCGCCTGATTGATGACATGATGAAAGCAAAGGGGGCAACGCGTTTAACAGCGATTGGGGAAGGTGATGCCGCCGATGATTTTGAAAGCCATCGCGAGTCTTGGGAAAACCGCTTCTGGAAGGAAACGCTGGACGCATTTGATATTAACGAAATCGCCCAGAAAGAAGACAGGCCTTCATTGTCGATTACTTTTCTCAGTGAAGCGACGGAAACGCCGGTTGCCAAAGCATATGGCGCGTTTGAAGGGATTGTATTAGAGAATCGAGAGCTCCAGTCAGTTGACAGTACGCGTTCGACCCGCCATATTGAATTGGAAATTCCGGAGGGGAAAACATATAAAGAAGGCGATCATATCGGAATCCTTCCGAAGAACAGCAGGGAGCTTGTTCAGCGGGTTCTCAGCCGATTCGGTTTGCAGTCCAATCATGTAATACAAATAAGCGGAAGTGCTCATATGGCTCACCTGCCGATGGACCGGCCGATTAAAGTAGCGGATTTACTGTCGTCCTATGTAGAGCTGCAGGAACCGGCTTCAAGGCTTCAGCTTCGCGAGCTGGCATCTTATACAGTCTGCCCGCCGCATCAAAAAGAACTGGAACAGCTCGTTTCAGATGATGGCACTTACAAAGAGCAGGTGCTTGCAAAACGTCTTACCATGCTTGATCTTTTAGACGATTATCCTGCCTGCGAAATGCCGTTTGAGCAGTTTTTAGCACTTTTGCCATCACTAAAACCGAGATACTATTCCATTTCAAGTTCACCGAAAGCCCATGCAAATATCGTGAGCATGACGGTAGGAGTTGTGAAAGCCTCAGCCTGGAGCGGCCGAGGTGAATACCGGGGTGTCGCCTCTACTTATTTAGCAGAATTGAATACAGGTGATGCAGCAGCCTGCTTCATTCGTACGCCGCAGTCCGGATTCCAGATGCCGGATGACCCTGACACGCCTATGATTATGGTTGGTCCGGGTACAGGAATTGCGCCATTCAGGGGCTTTATTCAGGCAAGATCTGTTTTGAATAAGGAAGGAAGCACGCTTGGTGAAGCACTTTTATACTTCGGCTGCCGGCGCCCGGATCATGACGATCTTTACAGAGAAGAGCTGGATCAAGCGGAACAGGAAGGTTTGGTCACAATCCGCCGATGCTACTCACGCGTCGAAAACGAATCAAAAGGATATGTCCAGCACTTGCTCAAGCAAGATTCACAGAAATTGATGACACTCATTGAAAAAGGCGCCCATATTTACGTATGCGGTGATGGATCGCAAATGGCTCCTGACGTAGAGAAAACTTTGCGATGGGCATATGAAACTGAAAAAGGGGCAAGTCAGGAAGAATCCGCCGATTGGCTGCAAAAGCTGCAAGACCAAAAACGTTATGTAAAAGACGTTTGGACAGGAAATTAATAAAAAATAAAATCCCGCCAATCAGATTGGCGGGATTGCTTTGCATGTAAGAAAACCGGCACGATAATGAAATCTACTGAAAAGGATGTTATAGGGAGTATCGCGCCGGCCTTATTATTCATATCGTCATAGAGAGGCAAAAGTTTAGTTCTTTTTACCTTATTTTTAAAAATAAATAGTCTAAAAGTCTTGTTTTTGATTTTTGACTCAGGCTTTCGGCATTTTTTTCTTTCTTATTCCTTAAGATCGGTCATCTGTTGAAGATTGATGTTTGAATTGCCGTTCCACATGTTTACGGTAATGAAGGTCATGAATCAGCCGAATGGTCGGCCTGATTAACAGCAGCAAGCTTCCGACCGCAAACAGCCATATTCCTGCCGACTTTAAACGGTCATAGAAAAAGAAAAAGCTTCCAACGAGAAACAAAGCACCGATGATAAAATCGTTTACTGTATAAAGAATCTTATATCGTTTTTTGAAAAAAAGCTCATATCGTTTCAGCTCTTTTTGGATGTCATGTTCTTCATTTCCTTTCATTATCATCCCTCCATTCAATTTTGGCTTACCCTTACGTAAACGGCATGTAAACATAAGGGCTGCCTTGCTGAAAGGAGACATAATCAACGATCAGAAACTAAAGTAAAAAAGTGATTCGTATAGGATCTCTTTTTTACGATTTCATCGCCTGAACAATAAGAGCAGTCAAAGCTTTTGCCCCTTTAGGAACCAAGTGAACACCATCAGGGGTAAAATATTCCGGATGCTGAAGGGCTACTGTATGCCAGTCAACTAACGTAACATTTTGATGTGCGCTTGCCTGGTGCTGTAAAGATTCATTAACTTTGCTTTCCCATTGGCGGGGAACCCGTGTATTGACGAGATAGATATGGGCTTTTGAGAAAGATTGAAGCAGTTGTTCGATTTGGCTGTTTGTAAAGTAGCCATTGGTTCCAAGCTCAATGATGACAGCCTTGTTGGGCTGATTAAAAGACTTGTATTCCTTTGCGAGTTCCAAAGCTTGAGACATTTGTCTTCCCACCTTTCCATCAATCGTCACATTTGAAAGCGACTGATGCAGGTGTGAAGAAATATCAAGCATGACGGAATCGCCTATAGCTAGCACTTCTTTCGCAGTGTCTGCGGGTTCTTTCGACTGTTGAGATTGCGTGTCTTTCTTTTTATGAGTCTCTTGCCCATTATTTTTATTTTCCTTGTGTCCTTGCTTGGAGCCTGGTGTTTTTTGTTCAGGATTGTGTTTTTTATCTGCTGCAGCATCCTTTTTATCCCCAGAAGCTTGGCTGGTGTCAGCATTTGTTTCTTGTGAGCTATAGGTCCATTTAGTAGGGTGCTTTTGCTCTCCGGCCAATCCAGACAGCCCTCCTGCAAAAATAAGTATAGTGAAAATGACGAAACCAATTGACATTTTGCTAATAACAGATGTCGTTTTCCATTCCTTGATTCTATGTATCAAAACACCGCTGAAAAATGTTCTAAATCCCTGTGTCCGTATCGGCTTCTCAATAAAATGATAGGAAAGCTCGGCAAGTATACATGTCACAATAATCTTTAGCACGATATGCCAAAACACAGGGTTTCCGATTTCTTGAACTGGTGTGCCCAACACAATAACAGGGTAGTGCCAAAGATAAATACCGTAAGACCTTGTTCCAAGCCACCGAAGCGGCCTCCATGAAAGGAGCTTGCCTAAAAAGCTGCTCGGATGGCAAACACATGCGATAAGAATTGCGGCAGTGATGCTAATGAATAGCATTCCGCCTCTGTAAAGAAAAGGTTCGTACTCATCTGTGAAATAGACACATAACACTAAAATACAAAATGCCGAAAATTCAGTCGCGTGCAAAGTGTGCTTCAGTTTGCTTGGCAGCCTGTTGGAAGACAGCCTTTTCATCGGCCATACCAAAGCCAAGGCGCATCCGATGAGAAGGTCAAACGAACGAGTGTCTGTGCCATAGTAGACGCGGCTCGGATCTCCGCCAGGTTCATACAGTATGCTCATCATCATGGCTGAACAAAGCGCAAGCAACGATATTACCGCAGCCAATCTGGCACGGCTTTTCAATATGTACATTCCAAAAACGAAAAACATTGGCCATATGATATAAAATTGTTCTTCAATCGCCAGCGACCAAAGGTTTTTTAGAGGTGATGGGGAACCGAAACTATCAAAATATGATAGCTTGTGAAAAATAAACCACCAATTGCTCATATACAAGAGAGAAGAGATCGCATCCCCGCGTACGGTGTGCAATAGTTCCCGGTCAAACAATACGACCCAAACAACAGTGGAAAAGATCATAAGGTAAGCCGCTGGCAGAAGCCGCCGAATGCGGCGCACCCAAAAGTCCCGAAAATCAAGATTGATATCATTTCCATATGCCGGCAATAGAATGGAGGTAATCAAATATCCGGATAAAACAAAAAAGATATCAACTCCGATAAAGCCTCCGTTAGCCCAATTGAAATTTAGGTGATAAGCGATAACGGACAGGACGGCAAAAGCCCGAAGGCCATCAAGTCCAGAGATGTATCGATGATGCTGTGTCTTGTGATACATGGGTATTCCTCCAATAGTATGCAAATATTCTCGTTTGTTTTTGATAGCGAGGTTACGACCTCAAATAGAAAAGAGAGAAAACATCCATAATCTAAAATGGATGTTTTTTTATTTTATCGAATATAACGTTCTCCCACGAGCAAGTTTGAAATGACGCTGGTTGGAATTTTAAACTCGGTAACGCCCATATAGCCGGGGGCGACTTCATATTCGTCAAATGAGATCATAAGTTTATGGTCCTCAGTAATGTAAAACGTTTGATCAGGAAGAATCGTTTTGAACGGTTCAGCATCTTCATCAGTGAGCCAATATATTTTATTAGGATCTTCCTTCATTTGCTGTTTCATTTGCTCTTTGATGTTTTGACTGATGACTTTGATATAGCGCTCATCTTTGAATAAGCTTTTTAATGTAAGTAAAATATCATTCTTTTTGTCAATCGTAATATAACGGTTTTGTGTGTAGGAAGATGCTTGTGTTGTTTCAATATTGCGCCGGATCGAGAGCAAATCTGGCGTGTCTGTGACCGTCTCGTAATCACTGTAGATGCTGAGATGCCCTTTTTTGTTTTTGGATGTGGATTGTATAAACTCTTTATACAGCTGCTGGCTTTCTTTCAAGTATTTCTCGTTAATGCTGTTTTCAAGCTCTTTATTAGAAAGTCCGGACAAAGCAGGTGTTTTGACATCAATGCTTGATTGGTCTTTTTCCTCTTTGATTTCAATAAAGGTGATCGCTTTGACGATTTTGCCGATGACAGGGATCTTAGACATAGCGTGAGCGGCGTCAGGGTTGATATTCACAAGCGCAGTGAATAAAATAGCTGCAGCGATTGCTGCTGATGTCGGCCACATGACGATTCTTTTCTTTTTTGGTTCTTGCTGAAGGGCTTTTTCAACAATGACATCCAATTCTTTAGGAATCGGAACATTTTTATATTCTTCTTTTAATTGCTGTAATCTCTTATCCATTAAGAAAGATCCTCCTTCGTCAACTGAATGCGCATCAGCTTCAATGCTCTGTATAGGCGCGTTTTGACGGTATTCGTGTTTTCTCCTGTAATTTCCGCAATTTCTTCTAATTTGAGGTCTTCAAAAAAACGTAAAATAATAATGGTTTTATAGCGGTAAGGCAATTCGTCAAGCGCTTCATGGAGATCAGTATCCTTGTAATGGTCTTCTTTTCCCTTGCTTAAAAATTCTATCGTTTCGTCGTCCATCACTCTTATCTTTTTTTGTTTGCGCAAAAAATCAATAGCTGTCCGCACCAAAATTTTATAAAACCAGCTTTTTATCGTCTCGGGGTTTTTGACCGTTTCAACTGAGCTCAGCGCTTTTTTTATAGATTCCTGAACAATATCTAATGCGTCATCTTGATTTTTCACATAACTGAAAGCCAACCTGTAGAAATCTTGCTTATGATCAGTTATGCATGCGACAAGCAACGCTTTTGTTGTTTGTTTTTTCTTCATTGCAATAAAGGGCTCCTTTTTGAATATACGTATATCGTAGGCTGTTACCTAGGATAGACGCGGCAGGCTGAAAAATAGTTTGCGCAGAATCACATTTTTTTAAAGAAGTAAATCAGCATGGGGAAGTTTTTATGCATAAAAAAACAAGGCTTATTTCGTACAAGCCTTGTTTTTGGGGTGAACGATGCCAAACGCTATTCCAAGTAATGTTTTTTGAAATCTGAGTGGATAGAAAATTTACGGCGCAATTGGATGAGGTTTTTCCCAAAGCTTTCTTCCAAAAGCTCTCTATGCTTTTTCAGAATTTCCATAAGGTACAGATCATGAATGATCACTTCAGTAATAGGCATGACTAAACCTACGTGCATCGTCCATGCGGCGCGGCTGTCGTTGCCAAGCGAGACAATGCCCGCAACTACTTCTGAATCATCTCCGCTATAGACAAGCCACCGTCCGTCATACTCTTCTGTAATTTCACTGCTCATATCATGCAGGTAAATATTAGCGAAATCAGATACGATGTCTCCGTACGCAATAATGGTGACAATGACGCCTTGATCTGCCGCCTGTTTGAGCTCTGATTCTATCTCTTCAAAATCCTCTTTCCATATTTCTAAGAGGATTCTTTTTTTGGCGGATAAGATACAGGCCTTCACCTTTTCAAGAATTTCACTGCGGCCGGTGATATTCCAGATGTTTTCCCGGTCATTTGCGGTCTGCTCGAACTTTTCAAAATATTTTTCAGCCTGATCAAAATGTTCTTCCGCTTTGAGCCGGCGGTTTTTAATCAATTCTTTCGCGGGGACAGGAACATACTGAGGCGTATTTCCATGACTGACAAAAACATCTCCTCTGATCACAAGGCTTTCCAGGACTTCATAAATTTTAGAACGGGGCACTCCGGATTTTTTGGCAACGGCGTAGCCTGTTAAAGGTGATTCTTGCAATAACGCCAAATAAGCTTTCGACTCATATTCTGTAAAATTGAGGTTTTTCAAAATGTCTAACATATTTTCCTTCATATATCCTCCAATTTAAAAAGCAATCACTGACTTTGTAATCGCTATTTTAACAAACCATATTGATTTATTCCAAACGCATTGATACAATTTTTATAAGTAGTTACTTTTGTAGTCACTATATGATTGAGGGGATTTTTAAAGGGGGAGAGAACAATGCACAGCTTACTCGCTTACATACCGATCGCTGCCATGATGGTTATCATGCCGGGTGCAGATACGATGCTTGTGATGAAAAATACGCTTCGATATGGCCCGAAAGCCGGACGTTATAACATTCTCGGATTGGCAACTGGACTGTCCTTTTGGACGGTGATTGCCATTTTAGGATTATCGGTGGTGATTGCAAAGTCAGTGATTCTTTTCACAATGATCAAATATTTGGGAGCGGCGTACTTAATTTATTTAGGTGTAAAAAGTTTTTTTGCTAAAAGTATGTTTTCGTTAGATGACATGCAGTCTCAAACAAAAAATATGGCAAGTTCTCCGAAACGTTATTATAAAACTTCCTTTATGCAGGGATCACTCAGTAACATTCTCAATCCTAAAACTGTTTTGGTGTATGTTACAATCATGCCCCAATTTATCAATTTAAACGGAAATATCAACCAGCAGCTCATCATTTTAGCTTCAATCCTAACCTTATTAGCGGTGTTGTGGTTTCTGTTTCTTGTTTATATTATTGATTACGCAAAAAAATGGATGAAAAACTCGAAGTTCCAGAAAGTGTTTCAAAAAATTACCGGAATAATATTAGTAGGTTTCGGCATCAAAACTGGTTTGAGTTAACACTTAAATGAAGTGAACGAAATTTAAAACTTAGTGTTTGGCCTCATAAAAAAGACAAGGGAGTGAGTATCCCTTGTCTTTTTTTATTTCATCTGATGTCCTCTGCGGGTCTGCGCCTTATACAAAATAATCAATAAAACAAACCAGACCGGGGTGACAAACAAAGCAACACGTGTATCATTCGCCAGTGCCAATATGACAAGAATGAATGCAAGAAATGCAAGTGTTAAATAGTTGGATAATGGATAAAAAGGCATTTTAAATTTGTTTGCTTTCGCTTCATGCTGTCTTGTTTTTCGATATTTCAAATGGCAGATCACCGTGATGCCCCAAATAAAAATGAAGCATATTGTAGAAACACTTGTAATCAGTGTAAAGACTTGCTCAGGCATTAAATAATTCAGACTAACGCCAATCAGAATGGCGATGGTTGAAAAGAACAGCGCATTGCTTGGAACGTTAGAAGAAGTCAATTTCTTTAATAGTCCAGGTGCGTGATGATCCTTTGCAAGTGAATAGACCATTCGGCTTGTGCTGAATAAAGCGCTATTGGCAGCTGATGCGGCTGATGTTAATACAACAAAATTGATCAAACTGGCGGCCACAACAATGCCCACAGCAGAGAAGACCTGAACAAATGGGCTTTCGTTTGGATTCAACACATTCCAAGGATAGATACACATAATCACGAAAAGTGCGCCTACATAAAAAAGTAAAATCCGGACAGGGATTTGATTGATGGCTTTAGGGATCACTTTTTGGGGATTTTCTGTTTCACCAGCTGTCAGTCCAACTAGTTCAATACCCACGAAAGCGAAGACGACCATTTGGAACGATAGGATAAACCCATGCCATCCATTTGGGAACATGCCGCCATGGCTCCAAAGGTTGGTAAGGCTGGCAGGGCCGGAAGCTGCGGAAAAACCTTTCACAATCAGGAAAATGCCAGTTACGATCAGGGCCAGTATGGCAATGACTTTGATCAATGCAAACCAAAACTCTAATTCTCCGAAAAGTTTAACGGTGGCAAGATTCATGATCAGCAGGATAATAAGCGCAAGAAGGCCGGGCAGCCATTGAGGCACATCGGGCAGCCAATATTGCGTATAAATGCCGACCGCCGTTAAATCAGCCATCGCGAGGGAAATCCAGCAGAACCAGTAGGTCCACCCAGTAATAAATGCTGCCATGTTTCCTAAATAGTCCCTTACAAAATCCACAAAAGAGTGGTATCCCGCATTTGATAAGAGCAGTTCTCCGAGCGAACGCATAATGAAAAAGCAAAATACGCCGGTGATCAAGTAAGCAAATAAAATGGATGGCCCTGCAAAGTGGATGGATTTACCTGACCCTAAAAATAAACCTGTACCGATTGCACCTCCAATCGCCATTAATTGTATATGCCTGTTTTTAAGGCCTCTAGACAATTTCTGTTGCTGGCCAAAATTGTCTTTGCTAGAATTGCCTATCAATTTTATTTTCCTCCAATAATAAAAAGATGAGTAAAGTTTTAACGGATATTATAACATTTAAAAGAGGAGATGCTTTTATTTTTAAATTTTAAAACTATTTTGAGTTTATGAATAAAACTTGCAGTTCTATTGAATAACAGAATAAACAGGAACGTCATTTGGACGATCTGATAGGCTATTTTTTAATAGGCATCGATTTGAACCATTGTATGCCCGCTATAATGGTGGCCTGCAGGGGATATCGGAGATTTTTCTATCCTAGGTGAATGGCTGTAAGACATCATCATTGCTGATAAGTTTACCGAATCATTAACTTTCCAGATGTATTGTAAAAATGAAGAATTATTGCATATCGTGCTACTGCGGCGAACACATAGAGTGACCGCCCTTTTTAATTGTGAATAAATCTCCCGGGTTATATTTAGGAAATTTGTCCTGAGCTATAAGGTTCATTTTTTATCATTGATGATTTTGACATCATTACATTCCTCAAGAATGATAAACTGTTTACTGATTATTACTTTTGAAGGGGACTTGCCCTCAAGAACTGCGAATCTATCATACTAATATGAGATGCAAATGGTTCGAAATATAAATATATACGCATAAAAGTCAGCTTTGTCAATCTGCTATAGAGATCTTTTTGAACGATGCAGATCATCTCAAGGCGGACAATAAAATTCGGAATATTCTTGTTAAAGGCTTATCTAATAAGGACAAAGGATGATAGACGTGAAAAGAATAGATAAAATATACCATCAGCTCATGCATAATTTTCATGATTCAACCTTAGATCATCTTTTAAAAATACAAGGGAATTCAGCAAAGGAAATTGCTGAGCAGTTGAAAATGGAGCGGTCCAATGTCAGCTTTGAGCTGAACAATCTTGTCCGGACCAAAAAGGTCATCAAAATTAAAACGTTTCCTGTGCGCTACATCCCAGTCGAGATAGCAGAAAAGGTATTCAGCAAGAAATGGGATACAGGGATGATGGAAGTGAAAGACCTTAAGGTGTTTTCTGGGGATTTAAAACAGAATCATCAACACATTTCCACGAATCCTCTAGAGCTTATGATTGGGGCAAAAGGGAGTTTGAAAAAAGCGATCTCCCAGGCAAAAGCAGCTGTCTTTTATCCGCCTAACGGTCTGCATATGCTCCTCCTAGGGCCGACTGGTTCCGGTAAATCCCTTTTTGCGAACCGAATTTACCAGTTTGCCATTTACTCTGACATTTTGAAGGCCGGCGCACCATTTATTACATTTAACTGTGCAGATTACTACAACAACCCTCAATTATTGCTTTCTCAATTATTCGGACACAAAAAAGGTTCATTTACAGGTGCCGCCGAGGATAAGGCAGGTTTAGTCGAACAGGCCAATGGGGGCATTCTGTTTATGGATGAAATCCACCGTCTCCCTCCTGAGGGACAGGAAATGTTGTTTTATTTTATTGACAGCGGTTCTTATAACAGGCTTGGAGAATCTGAACATAAACGAACATCGAACGTATTGTTTATTTGTGCGACTACAGAAAATCCGAGTTCTGCCCTATTGAAAACATTTTTGCGAAGAATCCCAATGACCATTCATATTCCTTCGCTTGAAGAGCGATCGCTTAAAGAAAGAGTGGAGCTGACAACGTTTTTATTAGGGAAAGAAGCAGAGCGGATTAAGAAGAATCTCAGTGTGCACATCGATGTCTATAATGCGCTTATTCATTCCGCGAAATTTGGGAATGTCGGACAGCTGAAATCAAATGTCCAGTTAGTTTGCGCACACGGTTTTTTGCATAACCTTGACAGAAATGAGGTTATTGAACTGACGGTTCGGGATCTGCCTGATGAAATCAAGCAAGAATGGATGTCCAGCAGCAAAAACATGCAAAGAAGCAAAGCCATTTCAGAATATGTCAATATTACAACGATTATCTCTCCAATTGTAGAAGATGAAACAACAAAAATTGACGAAGACCTCTCCTTTAACTTATATCATTTGATCGAGGAAAAAGTAAAAACGCTTATGAAAGAAGGTTTATCCAAAAAGGATATTAACCAATACATCTTGACTGATGTCCATTTGCATGTCAGAAGTTTTTTTCATCATCAAGCCTTTCAAAAGGACAGCCTGCTGACATTCGTTGAAGATGACGTGATTCAAATGACAAAACAGTTAAAAGAAATAGCTGAACATGAGCTGGATTGCACATTTGACCGTAAATTTATTTATTTCTTGAGTATGCATATTGACGCATTTTTAAAGCGCGGAAAGCAAATTGATGTCTTAAATACACAGGAGACGGATGAAATTCGTGATACGCACGTGAAAGAATATCGGGTGGCGATGATTTTTAAAGATAAAATTCAGGAATATTTTAAAGTGGCTATTCCTGAAATAGAAGTCATCTACTTAACGATGTTAATCCATTCCATCAAATCGTTAAAGGAGAACAAAAGAGTCGGTATTATCGTTGCTGCTCATGGAAACAGCACGGCGAGTTCAATGGTTGAAGTTGCGACAGAACTGCTAGGGAGCACGCCGATTGCAGCAGTTGACATGCCGCTTTCTGTTTCACCTTCGGACATTCTTGAATGCGTAGCGGAAAAAATGAAACAGGTTGATGAAGGTGAAGGTGTTTTAATGCTGGTAGATATGGGGTCGCTTGCAATGCTGGAAAGCAGGCTGGAGGAAAAGACTGGCATTGCCATCAAAACGATCAGCAATGTTACGACCTCAATGGTGCTGGATGCTGTCAGAAAGGTCAACTATTTGAATTTGAATTTGCATGCGATCTATCAATCGGTTACGAAGGATTTTATCGAGTTATGGGAGCGCCAGCCAGCGGCAGCCGGCAAAAAGAAGGCTTTGGTATCCATCTGCACGACAGGCAGCGGAACGGCCAAAAAGCTGGAAGACATTTTAACCACGATCGTAAACAAGGCCTCCGATACCCCGATTCACATATTAACCGTATCATCGATTAAACTGGCCAACAGCATAAAAGAAATCGAAAAAGAGTATGAAATCCTTGCCACAGTCGGAACGAAAGACCCTAAAATGAATGCTCCGCATGTATCCTTAGAAGTGTTAATTGAAGGGGAGGGAGAGAAGATGATTCAACAGGCGATTACAAAAGGAAACATTCCCTTGAGCAATGGATTAAACGAAGCAAATATTATTGTCAGGGAGCTTTGCGAGGATAGCTTGAAAAAGTATCTTGTCTTCTTAAATCCCCATCATGTGACCGAAATGTTAGTAGAGTGGCTGCAAACCGTTCAAGATGAGCTGGGTGTCATTTTCAATAATGCCGTTTTGATCAAAGTCATTATGCATACAGCTTTCGCCTTTGAAAGGGTAATTAAGCAGAATCCGATCGCTTTCTCGGAGGAAGAAGAAATTAATGATCAGATGAAGGAAATGGTGAACGTTACAGAGCGGACACTGGCCCCTTATGAAGAAAAGCTCGGACTTCGCATAAGTGATGATGAAAAATTATTTATAGCCGCCATATTTGCTGAAGAAGTGCATGGCCATCTGTTTTAAAACCATTTTTTTCATATGAACCTGTATTAAATGGAACACCATTTTAATACAGGTTTATTTTTTTCGTTTTAAGTGTTTCAACAACAAACTGCGATTGGCTGAAATATCAATGAAAACGCTTAACACAAATGTGTTGGCACGATCCTTGCATTATATATGGATGTACAAAACAGGAAAGGAGCAATAGATATGATTTCAGTTATTATCAGTGGTCATGGAGATTTTCCCATAGCATTAAAAGAGTCTTCAGGGATGATATTCGGTGAAGAAAACAACCTGATTGCAGTGCCGTTTTTTAAAGGGGAAGGGATTCAAACGCTGCAGGAAAAATATCATCAGGCGCTCAAGGAAATTCCGGAAGAACATGAAGTGCTTTTTTTAGTCGATATTTTTGGAGGGACGCCATATAACGCGGCAGCTTCCATCATTGCTGAGGATCAAAGAATGGATATGGCAGCCGGCGTAAACCTGCCGATTCTGCTGGAGGTATTAAGCTTGAGAGAACATCTGGCTCTCAAAGCTTTGCTGAACAACTTAAAAGCAATGAGTCAGCAAAGCTTTCAAGTGTGCAGTGAACATTTAGAAAAAGTAAAAACAGCCAATCAAGATACAAGAGAGGATGAATTATGATGAACATTGTGTTAGCAAGAATTGATGACCGCTTTATTCACGGCCAAATCCTGACAAGGTGGATTAAAGTACATGCGGCCGACCGAATCATCGTTGTCTCCGATGATATTGCTCAGGATGAAATGAGAAAAACGCTAATCCTATCTGTTGCGCCTTCAAATGTAAAGGCGAGTGCCGTCTCTGTTTCTAAAATGGCAAAAGCCTTTCATAGTCCGCGCTATGAAGGAGTAACAGCCATGCTCTTGTTTGAAAATCCGTCCGATATCGTATCCCTCATAGAAGCAGGCGTACCGATCAAGACCGTAAACGTCGGGGGAATGCGTTTTGAAAATCAACGCAGGCAAATCACAAAATCAGTCAGTGTCACAGAGCGAGATATAAAGGCATTTGAAACATTAAGTGACAAGGGCGTGAAACTGGAATTAAGGCAGCTGCCTTCAGATGCCAGTGAAGATTTTGTACAGATATTACGGAACGTAACAAAATAATCAAGGGGATGAGAATATGTCTTCATTACAAATTATTTTGTTGTTAGTCATTGCAGCAATCACCGGAATCGCAAGTGTATTGGATGAAGGGCAGACACACCGGCCGCTTGTGGCCTGTACGCTAGTTGGCCTGGTGCTCGGGGATTTAAAAACGGGGATTATCCTTGGAGGCACACTGGAGCTGATGGCGCTCGGCTGGATGAACGTCGGGCTTGCCATGGCGCCTGATACGGCGATCGCCTCTGTCATCTCAACCATTTTAGTTATTACCGCTGATCAGGGAATTGGCGAAGGGATTGCTGTCGCTGTTGCTTTGGCAGCTGCGGGTCAGGCGCTGACGATTTTTGTTCGGACGATCACTGTCTTTTTCATTCACCGCGCTGACAAATATGCAAAAGAAGGAAATATAAAAGGAATTGAAATTATGCATATTACCGCGATGGTGTTTCAAGCTTTGCGCGTCATGATTCCTACATTGATTGTTGCTTTAATTAGTGTCAGCGCTGTTCAGGCATTCCTAGGAAATATTCCTGATGTCATTACAAAAGGACTGCAAATAGGCGGAGGCATTATTGTGGTTGTCGGGTATGCCATGGTGATCAACATGATGAATATTCCTTACTTAAAGCCATTTTTCTATATCGGTTTCTTATTAGCGGCGTTTACCGATTTTAACTTAGTGGGATTCGGAGCCCTTGGTCTCTGTCTGGCGCTTTTATACCAGCAGATGATGCAAAAACAAAGCGCTCACGGAGCAGTCGCGGCCGCATCAGACAGTGGCAGTGTTGCTGTTTATGATGACGATGATGATGATCTTGATGCCTAAACGATGAGGGGGGAAGAAAAAAATGGAGAAAGAAAAACGATTAACGAAAAAAGAAATTTTCAGCATGTTTATTCGTTCAAATTTTTTGCTCGGTTCCTTTAACTTCGAACGTGTGCAGGCAATGGGATATTGTTACGTCATGATACCGGCGATCAAAAAATTGTACGCTCCCGGAGCGAAAAGAAACGAAGCCTTGCAGCGCCATTTGGAATGGTTTAATACACATCCGTGGCTGACAGCGCCTATATTTGGCGTGACGGCAGCCATGGAAGAAGAAATGGCGAACAATAAAGGAATTGATGGAAAAGCGATAAGCGGAATGAAAATCGGTTTAATGGGGCCAATAGCGGGTGTAGGCGACCCCATTTTCTGGGGAACGATTCGCCCGGTCTTAGCTGCCTTAGGAGCCTCTCTTGCTTTAGGAGGAAACATTGCCGGCCCTTTGCTATTCTTTTTCTTGCTGAATGCCATAAGGTTAAGCACAAAATATTACGGATTAAAGTATGGTTATGTGAAAGGAATGGAGATTCTTCAGGATTTAGCGGGGAATCGTATTCAAAAGCTTACAGAGGGCGCTTCGATTCTCGGGTTATTTGTTATGGGGGCCCTCGTGTCCAAATGGACCACCATCAACATTCCAATCGTTGTATCCAGAATTAAGGATGAAAGCGGAAAAGTAGATGTTCAAACGGTACAAAATGTGTTAGACAGCATTATGCCGGGTGCGCTGCCGCTCGGATTAACGTTATTGGTGGCTTGGATGCTGCGCAAAGGGGTGAACCCTCTTCTCATTATTTGCGGCATCTTTATCATCGGGATTCTCGGGTATTGGGCTGGATTCTTAGCATAAGCTGTGTGAAGGAAGAAGAGAGAAATTGCAGCAGTCTTTTGAGATATAAATGATTCGGATAACAGCGAAACAGAGGAGAATTTCCAAAAACGGACCAGCTTATGCAGCAGTCTCTCTTGAAAGTGTTCAAACATGAAGAGAGGAGCGAAGGAACAAATGAAAAAGAGACTGATTCAAGTCATAATCATGTTCACCCTGCTGTTGACTATGGCATTTTCGGCGGATGCAGCCGATTCAAGCTACTATGATGAGGATTACCGTCCTCAATATCACTTCACACCGGAGGCAAACTGGATGAATGACCCAAACGGAATGGTATATTATGCGGGGGAATATCACTTGTTCTATCAATACCATCCATACGGGCTTCAGTGGGGGCCCATGCATTGGGGGCATGCCGTCAGCAAAGATTTGGTTACATGGGAGCACCTTCCTGTTGCGCTGTATCCGGATGAAAAAGGCACGATTTTTTCTGGAAGCGCAGTTGTAGATAAAAATAACACAAGCGGTTTTCAAACAGGCAAAGAGAAGCCGCTTGTGGCCATTTATACACAGGATCGGGAAGGCCATCAAGTGCAAAGTATTGCCTATAGCAATGACAAAGGCAGAACATGGACGAAATACGCAGGCAACCCTGCCATTCCAAACCCGGGTAAAAAAGATTTTCGCGATCCAAAAGTCTTTTGGTATGAGAAAGAGAAAAAGTGGGTGATGGTACTGGCAGCTGGTGACCGAATTCTCATGTATACATCAAAAAATCTGAAGCAGTGGGCGTATGCAAGTGAATTTGGACAGGGGCAAGGAAGCCACGGGGGAGTATGGGAATGTCCGGATTTATTTGAGCTACCGGTAGATGGCAAACCGAATCAAAAAAAATGGGTCTTGCAAGTCAGTGTCGGAAACGGAGCGGTTTCGGGAGGATCAGGTATGCAATATTTCGTAGGGGACTTTGATGGAACTCATTTTAAAAATGAAAACCCATCAGACAAAGTTCTCTGGACGGATTACGGCAGAGACTTTTACGCAGCTGTATCCTGGTCCGATATTCCATCCAGAGACGGCCGGAGGCTTTGGTTAGGTTGGATGAGCAATTGGCAATATGCGAATGATGTTCCGACATCCCCATGGAGAAGTGCAACGACTATTCCAAGAGAGTTAAAATTGAAAGCGCTTACCGACGGGATTAGAGTTATCCAAACACCAGTAAAAGAGCTGGAAGCCATTCGCGGGACCTCTAAGAAGTGGAAGAGTCTGACCATATCACCTGCAAGTCATAATGTGTTAGCGGGTCTATCTGGAGATGCCTATGAAATAAATGCAGAATTTAAAGTAAGCCCTGGTTCAGCTGCTGAATTTGGTTTTAAGGTCCGAACAGGAGAAAAGCAATTTACGAAAGTCGGCTATGACCGAAGGAACGCCAAACTGTTCGTTGACCGGAGCAAGTCGGGCAACGTCACCTTTAATCCGGCCTTTGACACCGGAAAAGAAACAGCACCGCTGAAGCCGGTAAATGGAAAGGTTAAGATGCGCATTTTTGTTGACCGCTCCTCGGTTGAAGTATTTGGGAATGACGGACAGCAGGTCATAACAGATGTCACTCTCCCAGATCGATCAAGCAAAGGACTTGAATTATATGCTGCAAATGGAGATGTAAAGGTAAAATCTTTAAGGATTCACCCTTTAAAAAAGGTATGGGGAACGTCGCCTTTTATGTCCAATGTAACCGGCTGGACGACGGTAAATGGCACGTGGGCCGACACAATTGAGGGAAAACAAGGGCGGTCGGATGGCGATTCCTTTATCTTGTCTTCAGCATCCGGGTCAGACTTCACTTATGAATCTGATATCACCATAAAGGATGGAAACGGAAGAGGGGCGGGAGCACTCATGTTTCGCTCTGACAAAGATGCCCAAAACGGTTATCTTGCCAACGTGGATGCGAAGCATGACCTAGTGAAATTCTTTAAATTTGAGAACGGTGTTGCTTCTGTCATTGCTGAATACAAAACACCGATAGATGTTAATAAAAAGTATCATCTGAAAACAGAGGCCAACGGTAATCGCTTTAAAATTTATTTAGATGATCGCCTTGTGATTGATACCAATGATTCCGCATTTTCAGAAGGCCAATTTGGCTTGAATGTGTGGGACGCAACTGCTGTCTTTCAGAATGTAAAGATGGAGTCTTAATTTTAAAAAAGGCACAGACCTGAACAGTCTGTGCCTTCTCGTTTTATTTTAACATATTTAATGATTCGCGGTTAAATGCTTCCAAGTCATCTGGTGTTCGGCTTGTGACAATGTTGTGGCTGACGACTACTTCTGCATCCTTGTCGTTTGCCCCGGTATTGATTAAATCTTTGCGGATGCTGCGATAGCCTGTGATATCTTCGCCTTTTTAGAAGGTCCGTATCAAGGTGAATCTTTTTACACTCATGTGGCCCGAAAGATGAAAAACAGTGCTCATAGCGACTAAAAAAAGCTGAGGAGCAGTTTTGGTCAATCAAGACTGTGCCTCAGCAAATCAATCATTGTCTATTAAAGGGTTGGCAATTGGATCGCCGTATCAATATTTTGTAAATTCAGCTTGACTTGCTCGTCTGTATTCCAAGGATGGTACCAGCCTTTTTCCATCATATAGCTTGAGAGTTGTTCATGCATATCGAGTGCTTCTTCCAAATGGCGGATAAGGACCTCTTTTACTTCAGGTGTTCCGGCTTCAGTGGCTGCCATCGCATAATTTCTGACTCCGTTTTTTGCTGAAATTAATAAGTCCATAGCAATGATTTGGTCTGTCAGAACATTCATGCCAGTTAGATATTCTATGATAGGATTCATGATTTATTCATCTCCTCATTCGTGCTTTGCATTAGATAAAATAGAGGCAAATTCCTGCAGCTGCCGGGTGGTGATGTCAACGTCTTGCTGCATGATTTCTTTCAGCTTCGGATCAGATACCAGTGCTTTCATTGTTTTAGATTTCGTCAAACAGAGTGTCTTGAAAGCAGTCATTTCCTGAACCTCAAGCACTTCGTGTAAGGCGTATTCCATTTCTGTCACCTCCGTTTTTTAAGGCTTTAACACAACTTTGATACAATCATCCATTTTTGCATCAAAACACAAAAAAGGAGTGAAATGTGTGAATAAACCGCATGATCGCAAGGAATGGGGTGCCCGAGTTGCTCACTTCAGAGATCCAGATCATAACCTGATTGAAATATATAAAATGCTATGATTTTTCGACTTGCAACATGATAGAATCAGCTTTTGATAACGCACCTTGTTCTTTTTATATACGTTCTAGAAAAGAAGACAAAGCCATCACACCCTTTGGACACTGAACTTACAGTATTTACGCTGGTTTGTTTGGTGTTCGTTTTTGATTAGATGAAAAAGGAGAAGTATCCACGAATCGAGGAGAAGCGCGGATACAAGGCAGCAGTACACGGATAGAGTTAATTGGTGGAAATGAACCGCATGATCCAAGTCCTTAATATCAAGCCTGACTGCCATTTATTTTGTATCTTTAATTGTCGAAAACATAGGAATAATTCCACTTTTGAAAGATCTAGTTTATGGTACATTGATACATATGTGGAAATGAACCGCATGATCCAAGTCCTTAATATCAAGCCTGACTGCCATTTATTTTGTATCTTTAATTGTCGAAAACATAGGAATAATTCCACTTTTGAAAGATCTAGTTTATGGTACATTGATACATATATGGGAGGGGAGGGGGCATGTTTCTGAAAGTAGATCTTGTAACTGGATTAAAGTAAGTCAAACGTACGGCATTTAAAGGGGAGGGTATAAGATGAATAAGCTAAAGAGACTAGGTATGCTAATGGTAATGATCGCATCATTGTTCATTTTTTCTAGTCATGCACTTGCGGCTCAGTATTATACGGTTTCAACAAGCAGCGGTGCGCCTGTAAATATGCGCAGCGGCCCAGGTACAAGTTGGGGAATTGTAACGACCATTCCGAGCGGAACCCGCATCCCGATCTATTGCTACAAAACCGGTACAACTGTAACTGGAAAGTATGGGACGAGTAATATTTGGAATTACACAGAGCGGACGCTTGCAAGCGGCGAGATCGTTCCTGGTTTTGTCTCTGATACTTATATGTATACAGGCTCAGACGGTCCGGTTGTTCCTAAATGCAGCTGGTAGCATTGTTCTATTGATTCCTAAAATGAAGAAATTGAAGAAAGAGGGATGACATTGGCTAAACTGAAAAAGCTCAGTATGTTAACCGTTATGATTGCATCATTATTCATTTTTTCCAGTCAAGCGCTTGCCGTTCAGTACTTTACTGTCTCAACAAGCAGCGGTGCGCCTGTAAATATGCGCAGCGGTCCAGGCACAAATTATCCTATTATGCTTTCCATTCCGAGCGGCTCCCGTGTTCCTTATTATTGTTATGCTTATGGAACAACAGTGACTGGGAAGTATGGAACGAGTAATATTTGGGATCAAATCCAATGGAAAGATTCCCGGGGGATCGTAAATATTGGATATGTGTCTGACACGTATGTGTACACAGGCTCAGATGGCCCAGTCGGTTACAAATGCAACTAGCGATATACGGATCTCCCTCTTAGGGTCTATCAGAGAGAAACCATACCAATCACAATAGTTGGTATGGTTTTTGCTATGCTTGCGTCTTCTATTCCTGCATTTGTGGTGATTTTCAAAGTAGCTTCATGATGTTAGACACTGGTTGTTGGTGAGGACAAAATAACTAGCCGCTTTAGGGTTGTATCTAATGCTCTAAAATACGAAATGAAGATAGGGAACATCTCACATTGCCGTTCTCGTTATTGAAAAGTTCTCCTGGTCCTATTATGAAAATTTTAATCAATCCTTAACCCGTATGTTTATTTTTTTCTAACATGTCGTGTAACCTCTCAGAAAATTCTTTATGATGCATGGTGTACCCCGTATGATTTCCGGGGAATTCAACCAATTCTGTTTCCAAGTGTTCTGCTAGGGCGTTCGCGCAGCGATAAGGAAAAAGCTCCCGTGAAGCACTTCCGCCAGCTGGGATTATCTTCACCGATGCAGATGTAAACACAGTTTTTAATGCTTCGATATCTAATGTATAGTTGAGAATTCCTTGAATTTCATAATCAGTGAAATACGTTGAATTGCCGAGGAGCCGTTTTGTCAGGACATTCTTTGATTGTTCGTCAGTCTCTAATCTTGCTATTAACTTCGTGACTTCACCTCGATGATTTATCTTAAGGTCCTCCATGAATTGCTCGGCTTGTTTCAGCTCATTTCCATGCAGAAGCTGCAATAGGATTGGTTCGTGCGGGATCATGACACGTACTTGTTCAGGGTGGCGTATGCACAGATCAAGCCCTATAACAGCACCGGAGCTGCTTCCAAATACATAGGCCGGCTTATTGGTGATTTTAGCTAGAAGACGGTGGGCATCGTCGCTGTGTGTTTCCACACGGTAATTCTCAACCTGATGGGCGAGATTGCTGCGGGAATGGCCGCGGCGATCGTAAGTAACAACCGTGTACCAGTTAGCCAGATGATTGGCAACATGATGGAACTTGTCGGCATCACCGCCTCCGCCGTGGACCAAAAGAATGATTGGACCTGTGCCCCGCACCTGATAGTGGATGTTGGCGCCGGGTACTTGCAACGTTCCATTGTTTATCGTCATTTGTAAAACCTTCCTTTCTTCTCATCTCCCTTAACTTTACACAATGAGCCAATGGGATCATATGCAGGAAATAACTAAGAAACAAACTCGCCATATAAAAAGCACTGATTATATTTCATCAGTGCTTCCGTTTGGTTTATTTAGAGTAGACAATTTTTTTTATTGTTTCATCAGAGAGGTGATATTCCTCAGATAATTGATGAATGGTTTTGCCGTTTTTAAATGCTTTTTTAATAGAAGCGTTTCTGTCATCGATCAGCTTTCTTGTTCCTGAACACGCGCCCCATTTTTGATGAGAGGTTTCAGGTTTAGGAATATATATTGTTTCTCCTTGAACATACTTTTGAATTTCCGATATCAGCTTTTCAGGTAAAATAGCGGTTGCTTTTACATATGCCATTTCTGCCAGCTCCTTATTTTTTATGTTAAATAAGGTGCAAAGCCACTATATCAGAAAAGCTTACTTGGGCGATCTTTTAGAAAGTCTACCCCATGCAAAGTATCGCCTTCCCAATAATAGGCTTTGCATGGGACGTTGCGGAATCTGGCATTCTCATCTTGCTTGCCATTTACATCACCTCCATACCTATTTTCGATGATCATTTCCATTATAAATTAGAGTAAAGCTTTATGGCATCTTGTTAATGAAAGTTGAAGCAGTATGAAAATCAAAGGGGGAACTTCCAAGTAAGAAGGGCTGAGGCTGATTGGCAAAAAATAGTAAGATACAAGTTATATCACTTTGGATTCAAAATATTGACAAAACAATGTATTTTCAACAATAGGATAGCCTCTTCATGTATACTAAGTCTGGATTTACAATATTTAGAAGGAGGCAATAAAATGAATATCAGTTTGAAGAAAAAAGCGGGCTTCTGCAAAAAGGCAGCGATTTCATTACTTGTTTTCACCATGTTTTTTACCTTGATGATGAGCGAAACGGTTTTTGCGGCGGGACTGAATAAAGATCAAAAGCGCCGGGCGGAACAGCTGACAAGTATCTTTGAAAACGGCACGACGGAGATCCAATATGGATATGTCGAGCCATTGGGTGACGGGCGAGGCTATACATGCGGACGGGCAGGTTTTACAACGGCTACAGGGGATGCATTGGAAGTAGTGGAAGAATACACAAAGGCAGTTCCGAATAACAAATTGAAGAAGTACCTGCCTGAATTGCGCCGTCTGGCCAAGGAAGAAAGCGATGACATAAGCAATCTTAAGGGCTTCGCTTCTGCCTGGAAGTCGCTTGCAAATGATAAGGAATTTCGCGCTGCCCAAGACAAAGTAAATGACCGTTTGTATTATCAGCCTGCCATGAAAAGATCGGATAATGCCGGACTAAAAACAGCATTGGCAAGAGCTGTAATGTACGATACGGTTATTCAGCATGGCGATGGTGATGATCCTGACTCCTTTTATGCCTTAATTAAACGTACGAACAAAAAAGCGGGCGGGTCACCAAAAGACGGAATAGACGAGAAGAAGTGGTTAAATAAATTCTTGGACGTACGCTATGACGATCTGATGAATCCGGCAAATCATGATACCCGTGACGAGTGGAGAGAGTCGGTTGCCCGTGTGGACGTGCTCCGCTCTATCGCCAAGGAGAACAACTACAATCTAAACGGACCAATTCAGGTTCATTCAAAGGAATACGGTCATTTCGTAATCAAATAAGCATTGAATAAAGCGGCATCGTTTCTTGCCGCTGCATTCTCCGCATGATGTGAAAAAGACAAGAGACAAAAAAGCTCTTGTCTTTACTATATATGATCGTTCAGCATAAATATTTTAGAAAAATGTCAGTATCAAGTAATGAATGTATCACCAGGCGTGTGCTTCAGGTGTCTCTCCTCCAGGTCCGGGAAAGATACTTTGTATATTCAATCGACCATCAAACGGTTGCCTGAAAAGTATCGAGAGGCGCTCGAGTTAACTGAATATCAGAGGTTATCACAAAAAGAGCTGAGTGAAAAGCTCGGCATTTCTTACTCGGGAGCAAAATCAAGGGTACAACGCGGAAGGGGAAAATGAAAACAGCTGCTTGAGGGATGCTGTCATATTGAAGCGGATCGATATGGAAATATCGTAGACTTTCGTTTTTTAAAGGAATAACTGATGAACAAAGTCAGTTTTCTAAAGTAAATTGGCCATCTGCTGCCAGATACGATTCTGCAATAGGAAGATGATGTTCCCGTTGATGTCGGCAAGAGATAGATGTATAATATAAATCGTAATGTTTTCGATTTAATAAAAAGGAGTGTTGGAATGAAGATTTTATTTGCAAAGAGGTTAGGTATATTAGCTATAGGTTCATTACTCGTATTGGCAGGATGTCAGACTTCCGATTCATCTAAAGGTGAGTCTAATCAAACAACATCATCCTCAGCAGCTGAAGAAAACTCTTCCAAAGCGCAAGAGCACACATCTGAAAGTCACACACATGAACATTCTCACGATCATAGTCATGCGCATGATAAAGAAACAGAAAAAATATATGAAGGCTATTTTAAAAACAGCCAAGTAAAGGATCGCCCACTTTCTGATTGGGAAGGAGATTGGCAATCTGTATATCCATACCTGCAAGATGGTACTCTTGACGAAGTGTTTTCATATAAATCAGAACACGAAGGCGACAAGACAGCTAAAGATTATAAAGAGTATTATAAAAAAGGTTATCAAACAGATGTTGACCGTATTGTAATCCACAAAGAAACTGTAACCTTCTTTAAAAATGGAAAAGAATATTCTGGTAAGTATACGTATGACGGGTACGAAATTCTAACATATGATGCGGGCAATAGGGGGGTAAGGTACATATTCAAACTAGCTAAAAAAGCGGAAGGGCTTCCTCAGTATATCCAGTTTAGCGATCATAGTATTTATCCGACTAAAGCTAGTCATTACCATCTCTATTGGGGTGATGATCGTGAAGCTTTACTTGATGAAGTCAAAAACTGGCCTACCTACTACCCGTCAAAAATGGATGGGCACGATATTGCCCATGAGATGATGGCTCATTAAATGATGATTATTCTATGAAGTATGGTGCTCTTTTATCATAAAGTATGGAATGAAATGTTTATACGCCCCTGTATTAGCTGCTGACCCTTCGCCAGCAGCTTTTTGTCCTCTTTAGTTTTTGGCGTTTTTTCTCTCCGCCGACGGTGATTTCTAAATTAAGGTGGTCTATAAGCCCGACAGCATCCAATTAAAAGTCAAGGGACTGCCCTGATGTTACTAGTTATCATTTTCTCATTTTGTTGAAATAGAAACAAAAAATGAATATAATATGGCTAGTGCACCAACTGGTGGGAGGGCAGGCCATGAACAAAGAAGAACAACTCATATTGAATTTCAGAGACTTATTTAACAAGATGGTGTTGCTTAATAAGTCTAAGATGGAAGAAAGTTTGAAGGGGTACAAACCTTCTGAAGTACATTGTATTGAATCCATTGGGAAAAATGCTGATAGCAATGTGAGAAAACTTGCGGAGTCCCTTTATATGACGAGAGGTGCCATAAGTAAATTAACTAAGAAACTGATAAAAAAAGATCTTATTGAAAGCTACCAGAAGCCGGATAATAAAAAAGAAATTTATTTTAAGCTTACTGCGCAAGGAAAAGTAATTTATAACATCCATGAGGAACTCCATAAAGAGTTTCGAGAACGGGACAAAGTCGTTTTTGAACAAGTTACCGAAGAACAATTTGACAGTATGCTTAGCTTCGTGGAAAAGTACAGCAGGCATTTGGATACTGAAATAAAGAAACAGGGAATAGCTGTTAATTAAATCGGATAAATAGAATAAAGAAACCATAGTCAGCCCAACTCTATTGTGAATGGGCTGTCTTTTTTATTCTTAATTTTGTTGACACGGAAACAATATGGTGCTATCTTTTTGTTGATGTGGAAACAAAATGGTTTCTGAGAGGAGAATAATATGTCAAAAGATCAAATAAAGAAATCAGGCTTATCGAAAGAAATTCTCTCGGCTGCCTGGGCAATTGCACTTGGAGCAATTGCCCCAATGCTTGATTCAACTATGGTAAACATCGCCATTGACAAATTAAATAAAGATTTCAGCACGACGTTGGATACCATTCAATGGTCCATTACAGGTTATGTTTTAGCCCTTGCTATTGCAGTTCCTGTATCCGGATGGCTTATGAACAAATTTAACGGAAAGAAAATCTTAATCGGTGCAGTCATCGCCTTTGGTGTAACTTCTGTTTTCGCTGGGGTTAGTTGGAATATTTCTAGCTTTATCTTATTCCGTTTACTTCAAGGGTTTAGCGCTGGAATTATTACCCCGCTTATGTCAACGCTATTGGTTAAAACAGCAGGCCGAGAACATATAGGGAAGGTGATGGCTATTGTCAGCACACCAATGATTTTGGGCCCAATCTTAGGACCTGTAATCGGGGGCTTCATCGTCCAAGCTACATCATGGCATTGGATTTTCTTCATCAACGTGTTCATCGTTTTGATTGCTGCACCACTGATGATGAAAACTCTTCCAGACTTTGAGCCATTCAACAAAAATAGCAAACTTGATATTTTTGGAATTATCAATTTATCCTTAATGAGTGCAGCAATGATATACGGAATTACGAAAGCAGCGGACCATGCATCATTTAACAATAGCGAAACAATCCTATGGGCGGGCATCGGCCTCGCATTAGCTGTAATTTACATCGTATATAACCGAATCAGAAAATATCAAACCGTACTCCCCATAAATTTGTTTGCGCACAAAAACTTCTTAGCATCCAGCGTCGGGTTATTATTAGCGAATATTGCCGTCATGGGACCCATGTTAATACTTCCATTGTTCTTTCAAAACTTCCGTCATTTCACAGCAATCGAAGCTGCGCTAGCATTAATCCCTCAAGGAGTCGGGATGCTTGTTACTCGGCCAATGATTGGAAAAATGATTGATCGGATCGGTGCGAAATACGTCGTTATGGCCAGTCTTGTTCTTTCGCTTATCGGGTCTATTCCACTTATCTTTATCACCGATAAAACGAGTATGATTTGGATTTCCATCATATTATTCATCCGTGGGACCAGTTTTGGAGGAATTATGCTTCCATTGACGAGTGATGCTTATACAGGACTTGGCAGCAAACAACTTCCAGAAGCAGGTGTCGGTATTCATATTATTGAGAATCTTGGTTCGAGCTTTGGTACGGCTGTTATCGCCACTGTGGTCGCAACTGTCATGCAAGGATTACAACCAACGATTGCGAATGGCTTAAAAGGTTACCATGCTGGGTTCTTAGTATCCACCATTGTCCTTGCTGTAATCTTCATCCCAAGTCTATTCCTCACACATAAAAAAGCTAAATAAGCAAATGAGAATTGGTGATTATTGGATTTGTATACTTGTATCAATCGGGAACTAAAAAACTCTGTGCTTACTAGTACAGCGGAAATCAGAGGGGAAGCTAAAGAACATATATTAGAAGAGATGCCCTATCCTTTAAGAGAGCGGTATGCATAGTTGACAACTGTAAAAAACAGATGAAGAGAATGTAAAGGGGAGCCTTAATTTTTCGCGCTTATCACGTAGTAAGTAGCTGAAAAGAAGGAGAATACAGACAAGTGATTCGTTTTAAAAAGAACCGCCTTCGACCTTAATAAGTTGAAGCGGTTTTTGCTGTACAAACAGTTAGCTGTCTTGGCTACCGGGCGGGCTGCTTACCAAAGCTAACTGTTAAATTGAAATGAAAAAAGGGCCTTTTAAAGCCCCTTTTAAGCCAATTGCCGCACTGGTTGCTCGACATGTTTTAGTTTTTCACAACGGACAAACTGACACTGTTGCCTGAGACTGTTACTTTAGCAAAGTCTTGAGTATCAATCACAGGTGTTATGGCTTTGTTGTCGATGGTGATGTTTGTAAAAGATGTTGAAAAATTTGATTTGATAGATTGGCGTGACCCTGTTGTTGCAACTGTAGCGAGTGCTTTCCATTTAGAGATGGAGCCGACATTTGTTTTGCTGATTTCTGAAATGAGACGGCCGTTGTATCCCGCATTGTTCGTGCCCCAGTAGGTAGCGCGGGTATTGCCGTTAAGATTTTTGTAGATGGTAAGTTGTACGGTGCTGCCTGGACGGAAACCTTTCGTATTCGTGAATTGGCTTCCACCTTCGAGGTACTGAACCTGATCCTGTCCTTTTGAACCAACTTTCATATATGGTTTCCATACATTATATTTTTCACTGTACTGAAGCCCGATATCGGATTCTGTGCCTCCGCTAAAGCCAGAGTAGATGTAGGCTGTCCCATTTGAAACTTGAACGGAGCTAGGAAGCTGGATTTTCGTAACTAGAATGGCACCGGTGCTGTTCAAGTAAGCCCTCCCGCCGATTCCATCAGTTAGCTGTGATGCAGCTTCTGCGGTTTTTGGGCTAATCATACCCGGCACATCTACTGCACATGTGCCAAAAAGCACGGTTGCCGTAAGCACACCCGCAAGCAGTCCTTTTTTCATCATCATTGTTTCCCCCTATCATTATAATTAGAAAACGCTATCATCTTGTATTATAAAACATTATGAAAAAAATTCCATAATAAATATGCAAATAGACACAGAATTTACACATTATGACTTTATAGATCTGGCAAACGGTTGATTCGTAATCTCAAATAATGTCCTATGAAGTGCAAAATGAACTATAAATTTCCAATTGGTGCTTGTGCTTAAAAGAAATTCAATATAGAAAAGGGGGAGAGATAAGAGAGGGAAAAATATAAACATAAGAGGGTAATGAAGTGGGCTTTTGAAGCCCACTTCTTAGTTCATATTTCCCTTCGGAAGACTGTCTCTATCATTTTGTACATTTACTGAAAACCCATAATTTGCATTGTTTATAACCAGGAGCCCTTACATTCAATGCCCAACATGACTCCTTTGATTTTCATCTAATATTTCAAACAATGTTTTGTACTTTAATACGATTTCGTGGTCATCGACTTTATGGCCTGAATTGAAAAAGGTGATTGAGCCCGATCCTTTACCAAGCTGGTTACGCTCTGCAAGTATTTTCTTCAACTGATTTGCAGTACCGACGCTGCCTGAAATAATATCAACTTTTTTTCCAAACAGTTTTTCAAAACTGTTTTTGAAAAACGGAAAATGAGTGCATCCTAACACAATGGTTCCGTATTGTTTCAAATCAAAAGAAGATAGTTCATTCTTTAGATATTTAATGATCTTGTCTTCATTAAAATCAAAGTTCTCAGCAAATTCAACTAGCCCTGGAAGAGCTAGGCAATCAACGAGGTCATGGTGATCAACTTCTTTTACTAGATGATGAAATTTCTCTTCTTTAAGCGTCAAATGAGTAGCAACTACGAGAACTCTTTTCCTTTCCTCCTCACAGTTTTTTATAGCAGGTTTTACAGCAGGCTCTATTCCGATTATCGGAAAGTCGAAGTTTCTCCGAAGATCTTCTATAGCTATGCTAGTAGCTGTATTACATGCAATAACAAGAGCTTTGATATTTTGACTGGCTAGAAATTCAACTGCATTAAAAATATATTCTTTCACTTCTATCTTTGATTTTTCACCGTATGGAACATGTAAAGTGTCCGCATAAAAAATGTAATCTTCATAAGGAAGAACTTTTATGGCCTCATACAATACAGTCATTCCACCTATTCCAGAATCAAAGAAACCTATTTTCATAACTTTTCACGCTTTCTATCTAATCTTTTTTTATCATATGACTTCATATCATTTGAATCAAATGAAAAAGGCTGATTTTAATATTCGAGTTAAATATGGGAGCTATCGATTTTTTGAATAGGCAGCAAAACTTGAGAAGAGAGAGAAGACCAATAGTGAAAACTTGGTGATGTAAATGTGGCGAAAACATCAAGGTCGCACCAACCAGTCAAGTTTTCGGATTCTGGGCTAGAGTCTGGATGATTTTACGGTTCAGGGTGCGAAATCACAAAAAAAAGCAAACTGCCTGTCGGAGTTTGCTTGTTGGCTCTATCCAAACAATGAGCTGCACCTATATTTTTATATCCTCTGGGCAAAGCTTATGTAAAAGCTGCCTAACCGACATTTCCTCAGTTAATGATCGTATCCCTTGACCTGCCCATAAAGACATCTGATCATGGTTATTTTGAAGTGAAGCCTGCTGTCTCATTGCCTTTGTTAGTGTATTTTGATAGGGATACGGAAGGGTTTGTGTCTCATACTGTTCTTTTTCTTCCATCCATTTATTTACGATTCCTCTGGCCTCTTTACCTGAAAATAGTTTCGTAAGCTTTGTATCTGCTTCGTTTGCCTCTCGTATTCTCTGTTTATGCACTGGATGTGCGCTGCTCTCGTGACAAATTAAAAAGGCAGACCCAATTTGAACGCCTTGGGCTCCAAGAGTTAAAGCTGCTTTTACTCCTCTGTGGTCTATAATTCCCCCAGCAGCTATGATAGGTACACTCAATGCATCTGCTGCTTGTGGAATCAGAGCCATTAAACCTATGGCAGATTCACCTTTGGAAGGTAAAAATGCTCCGCGATGTCCACCGGCTTCGCTTCCTTGAAGGACGACGATATCCATTCCCCGTTCCTCCATTAACAATGCTTCTTCCACTGTTGAAGCGGTTCCAATTAAACAGCATCCAGCAGTTTTTAGCTCCTTGACTGCGTCTTCCGGCGGCAGATCAAAAGTGAATGAGCAAGCCTTTACCTTGTATCTTAAAATCATATCAATTTTTTGATAGAAATCATCCCACTCTTCTTGCACAGGTGTGAATTGATTTGCTTGATTCGCTAACGGTATGTTTGCTTTCCACTTTTTAACCTGGTCTTCTGGCGGCATTTCTAGACCTAGCGGAACAAACACATTAATTTGAAAAGGAGCGTCTGTCAGCTCAAACATTTCTTTTATTTGTTGTTCTAGCAGTTCTGGTTTAAGGTACCCCGATGCTAAACTACCAAGAGCCCCTTGATTTGAAACAGCAGATGCCAGTCGAGGCTTTGTAATGCCGCCAGCCATTGGAGCTTGAATAATCGGTTTTGTTAAGGAAAGCTTCTTCATAAATTCATTCATACCGAATCCCCCCGTTAAGACATGACTTTTGAAAAAGTGTCATTTCTCATTTTCCTCAAAAACTCGTATTCGCTTAAATATATCGTTTTCCTTCTTTTTGTCAACCAATGTTTTTCTGAAAATGATCTCTCATATTCGTTAAAAAAGCAGTTAAAGCAGGGGTAATGGAAGTGTCTTTTCGCCTGATAAACATGGTTGATACGAAAGAATAATAAGAGAACTTCATGTAAACTAAAGCTTAGAAGACTAAAGCATTTCGTGAGTGGCTCATATACATAAGGTTGTAAATGACGTGCACAAAAATATATGGATGACACCTTACATAAAATTGGAAGATGGAACTGACAACCATTGATAATGAAAAATCTTTATTTCATAATAAAATCAATATTCGGTTTTAGAGTTAGATGTTAGGCTGTATAAAGAAAAGTCTGAAACGGAGGAATACATGCGATGCGAAGTGAACAGGAAATGATGGACATGTTTTTAGACTTTGCTTTGAACGATGAGAGAATCCGATTGGTCACTTTAGAAGGGTCACGTACAAACAAACATATTCGCCCCGACAACTTCCAAGATTATGACATTTCTTATTTTGTAACTGATATAGAATCTTTTAAAGAAAATGATCAGTGGCTCGAGATCTTTGGGCAGCGCATTATGATGCAAAAACCCGAAGATATGGAGCTTTTCCCTCCCGAATTAGGTAATTGGTTTTCATACATTATTCTTTTTGAGGATGGCAACAAAGTAGATCTAACCCTTATTCCAATTCGTGAAGCAGAAGATTATTTTGCTAATAACGATGGTTTGGTTAAGGTCTTGCTCGATAAGGATACGTTCATCAGCTATGAAGTGACCCCAAATGACCGCCAATATTGGACGAAAAAACCGACTGCAAGGGAATTTGATGATTGCTGTAATGAGTTCTGGATGGTTTCGACTTACGTAGTCAAAGGATTAGCAAGAAATGAAATCCTTTTTGCCATTGATCATTTAAATGAAATCGTCCGTCCTAATCTATTGAGAATGATGGCTTGGCATATCGCATCCCAGCAAGGGTATTCATTTAGTATGGGGAAGAACTATAAGTTTATGAAACGTTACCTTTCAAATAAAGAATGGGAAGAACTCATGTCTACCTATTCTATGAGTAGGTATCAAGAAATGTGGAAGTCTTTATTTACTTGCTATGCATTATTTAGAAAGTATTCAAAAGCTGTATCAGAAAGTCTTGAATATAAGTATCCTGATTACGATGAAGGTATCACTAAGTATACGGAAGGTATTTATTGCTCAGTAAAGTGATAAGAATATAGATCGTCTTCATATGATGTTTGATTCTGGCTGATATGTAGAATTGCAGTATGATTATCATCAGTTCCTGTTTTTATTTCACTCATACTATACTTTCCATTATTAAATGAATAATATGCATTCACGAGCTTATCAGCATGTTAGTGTAAGCATGGAGTTTTCAGTGATTCATTTACTAGGCAGCACGCTTGTTAAATTTTTGTTCTTTTTAAAGAAATGGTGCATTATAATAAACCTATAGATATAGAAAAAACAAAAGAATAAAAAGGAGGATTTTTGTGTTTCAAACCTTAGAGCATTTTTTGAAATCTTGGGAGTTCGAAGCAGATGCTACACAGAAACTATTAAATAGTCTGACTGATGAATCACTTAAACAAGAAATAACTTCACAAAATTGGACTCTAGGCCGTATTGCTTGGCATACCGTTGCTGCCATTCGCATCATTACCTCAAACACAGACTTAACGTTCCAAGCCCCAGCTGAGGATTATCCTGTTCCAACTTCTGCTCAGTTTATTGCTGACAGCTATCATCAAGCCAGTAATGCATTTGTACAGGCATTAAAAACCCAATGGACTGACCATACACTTCAAGAAAATATCAACTTTATTGGACAACAAATCCCTAACGGTTCACTTTTGATGTTTTTGATTCAACATCAAAATCACCATCGAGGACAAATGACTGTTCTCATGAGACAAGCAGGTTTAACTGTTCCAGGTATTTATGGTCCAGCAAAAGAAGAATGGACAAAATTTGGTTTGGAAGCCCCGAAAATGTAATCAAACTTTTTATAAAAAAGTTACGCTATGACAACATATTAGAAGATGTTTTGATCATTCTCTTTTCAAAACATGTTCTTTTTTTGTGCGTTTATCAACGATATTTTCCAAACGCTTCAAATAACAATGACCTTCCGCACCAATGATGTAGGTATGATTTCTCATGCTGAAGGCAGGTTATTACCGCGTCACCACCTAAATTCATACAATGAGTAAAGCCTCCCAGCGAGAAGCGAGGTCAACATAGTCATTACTTCGTTCGACAAATTCTGCAAATCGTAGACAACCTCCTGATTATTTGGATAATTAACTGGATAGGAGGGGGAAAGTTGTTATATTTCATTATACTTATCATCGTTCTATTAATCGGAGCATTGGTAACTGCAGCAGTCGGTATCATCTCTTCAAAAATGGAGGTAACCTCGCCGAAAACCACAATTGAATCTAAAGAGGAAGAACAGAAAAGTTTTTATACACTGAAATAAAGGAGAGAAAGAGCATCTCCTACGGGGGTGTTTTTAATAGAGGAGTTGGAAAAACTGAATCAGGCTAATTTACTTTTAAGATTCATCCTTGAAATCGCTGCACTAATCTCCATAGGAGTGTTTGCTTGGATAAGCTTTAATGGTTATTTTAAATATGTTTTCACTTTGGTTTTACCTATTGCAGTTATGATTGTCTGGTCTGTATTTGCAGTACCTCGTGATCCTAGTCGAAGTGGACAAACTGTAATACCTGTAAACGGGGTAACAAGGTTAGTTATTGAATTATTGATCTTTGCAATGGCTGTTGCAGCGCTTTATTTTAGTCACTTAAAACCAGTTGGCATTATCTTTTTATGTCTTATCATACTGCACTACATCATTTCAGCTGAGCGTATCAAATGGCTTCTAAATCAATAGTCTTTCATTTCAGCACTCCTTATGAGAGTGCTTTTTATTATTCTCTGTCGATTCAGTGGTTTCCAGATTAGATATTGGCGGTTAATGGCTTGGACACAGTTGCAGTTTAGAACGCATTTTCCAATAAGGAAGGCGCTCATTTGAAATTCATCATTAAACAATTATACAAAAGTAAAATTTGTATTTAAAATGTAGTGATAAATAGAAATTCTGCGTAGGAGGGTATCTTGTGGAAGAAAGGAAAAAAGCTTTAATCATTGTGGATGTACAAAAAGCCTTCGATGATAAAAAATGGGGGGGAACGAAATAACGTAAAGGCGGAAGAAAACATTAGTAAAATACTGAAATTATGGAGAGAAAAAGGATGGACAGTCATATACATACAACACACTTCTGATAAACCTCATTCTTTATTCCATCCAGAGAATGAAGGGTTTGTTATAAAGGAAATAGTTAAGCCTATGGATCAGGAAGTCATTATAACCAAGAAAGTAAATAGCAGCTTTATTGGTACGAATTTAGAAGAATACTTAAAATTAAATGAAATAACAACTGTGGTAATAACTGGTTTAACCACGCCTCACTGTGTATCAACAACCACAAGAATGAGTGGTAATTTGGGGTTTGATACATACCTGATTTCAGAGGCAACAGCAGCCTTCGGAATGAGAGACCAAAATGGTACATATTATGATGCCACGACTATTCATAATATATCTCTAGCTACATTGCATAATGAATTTGCCACAATAGTAACAACTGATCAATTAATAAATGATTTTATAAAAACTCACTGATGAAAACATTTAACAATAAAGCGGCAGGCGCCTTTCCAATAGGAAGGGCGCTGCACAAATAGCCTGCCCTTCGCCTTGATTGGCTCATTCATTAAGATATATGGGATGGCTGGGACAATTAAACCCCTTCTGTAGCAGAAGGGGAGGGGTACATTCAGTTACCTCATTTTAGATGTTTCAGCTGATGAAACAAAATAAAGCCTTACTGATTTAAGGATCAAACTCCTTTATGGATCGAAACGCTAGTGTATTATATTTCGAGATGTTTAATTAATTTAGCTGGGTTGCCCCCAACTACAACACATTTTTAGCAACAACAGAACCAGCAACAATAACCACATTGTTACCTATCGTAACTCCTGGATTCATGACTGAACTTCCTCCAATCCATAGGAGTGAAGGATTTTTAAGTTTTTATTTTTCTTTGATTTCTTTCCTAGCCGAAATAAAGTTATGGAATGAAATCAATCAGTGTTTTACCGATGCAAAATATTTTCTTCAAGTGATTCATTTTCCTTCCAGATGTCTTTTAAAGTCCAATAAGTGAATTCCTCAACCCTTACAGCGCCTTTCTCAGAAAAAAGCTCAATGCCCAATCGATCTTTTTTCGGGTAAATGCGGCTAGTCATCGTTATTTCTCCGTGGTTTGCGAATACTTCGATCGAGGATCTGTCAACAAATAGACGCAGTGTCAGCTTTCCATTTGCTTCTAGCGGCGCATGTCTCACACTGTCTCGCGATTTCCCCATCTTAGAGCAATCGAGTGAGAGCTTATGATCAGTTATGCTGTATTTGATAGCCGTTTCTTCTTCTTCAAGGCCGCGAATTTTCAGCCCTACTGATTCGGCACTGCAATCTGTTAAGTCATACACAACTTGAATTTCAAGAAGCTCTTCGGCTGTTTTTGCCAGGTAATTCTCTGAAATCAACTGATTAGCACAGTCCAGATGTTTTGATTTTCGCAACAACCTAGTTTCTTCCACTGGATTCATCAAAATTTTATGATCATCCCGCAATGTTAATTCTCTCGGTAATGTCAAAGCACCGCACCATCCATCTGCTTTTGTCGGCATCTCTGACTCCCACATATCCATCCAGCCTATGGCAATTCTGCGTCCTTTATCATCTAAAAACGTTTGTACAGCATAGAAGTCATGGCCGTGATCCAGCTCTGTAAAAGCACCGTACACAAATTTGTTTGTTTCATCATTATATTCTCCAATTAAATAGCCGGTTTGATGCAAATTCTTATATAAATCACCGTCTGCCTCAATGCCCTGCGGAGAAATCAGCAAGACATGTTTGCCGCCCAATTCGAAGAAGTCAGGACATTCCCACATATAGCCGAGATCTCCATCACTTTGGGCAAGAACACCTTTGTATTCCCAATCTCGCAAATTAGGCGAGCGGTATAAAATAACTCGTCCGACGTTTTCTTTCGTTGAATTTCCGACTACCATATACCAGCTGTTACGATCCTTCCATACTTTGGGGTCGCGGAAATGGCGGGAGCTGTCTGCCGGCGGTTTCGCAATGACAGGGTTTTCCTGAAGTTTTTCAAACACGATCCCGTCTTGACTGACAGCGATATTTTGATTTTGATAGAAAATGTCTTTCTCTTGATCTATCACATTATGACCTGTATAAATTAAAGCCAGTTTTCCGTTATAATCTACTGCGCTTCCTGAGAAACAGCCGCTTTTATCAAAAGAGTCACCGGGAGCTAAAGCGACCGGAAGATGTTCCCAATGAATGAGATCTTTGCTTTTTACATGGCCCCAATGCATTTGTGCCCAATTTTCATCATACGGATGATGCTGATAAAAAACATGGTATTCTCCTTTATAGTGTATAAGACCGTTCGGGTCATTTATCCAGTTTGCCCGAGGCATAATATGATACCCTAATCGATAACGAGTGTTCATCTTTTCCTCCGCTTTTTTCAACGCTTCTTCTGCCTGTTTGATTCTATCCATTTGTGACATCCTCTCTATATCTGTTTTTTTGAAAAGGTGAAGCATATCCAATACCTTTCTTCGAATCTAATAAAGTGAAAATTGAAATAATTGTGAAGCACAAAGCCACAGTTCCCATGAAAAGATATGTGTGACGGAAACCTATACTATCGTATAAACCACCCGCAATCGGAGAGAAAATCGATGTACCTACTTGAGATGCAAATTGAAAGCCGACAAGGTAAAGAACGGATGAAAGACGTGTATCAAAATTCGCGGCTAAATATTTGAAAATCGCAATCAGCATGATTGGCAATTCTAAAGCATGAATTAGTTTCATCGATGAAATTCCGAACGGCCCGTTGACAATTCCAGACCCAATAATACGGAAAGACATCAAAAGCCCCGCGAGAATCAAGCTTTTTTTAGGGCCAAGTTTATTAACGATAAAGGGGGCCAGAAACAACATGCCTGCCTCAATAAATACTTGAAATGAGTTTAAATATCCAAATATCTGATTCCCCATAGCCGATGTGGGAAATAAAGAAGCGTAGTAAATCGGGAATTGCTGATCATAGACGCCGTACACGCATGTCACCCCGATTACGTACAACATTAAAAACCAAAAGTCTTTTAATAGAAAGAGTCCTCCTACGTCTTTTAACCGGATCGAATCCGCTCTTTCCTTATCATAATCCGTCATCTCAATTTTTATGGACATCATAATGGCCACCAATATGACTGCTGAAAGGGAAGCAATCCAGAAATTGATATTCGGATTGATATTGAACAGCTGTCCTGCAAAAAAAGTTGCTACCGCCCAGCCGAGTGAACCCCACATCCTTGTCTTGCCGTATTCAAACTGATATTTTCGGCTGACCTTTTCAATATAGGTTTCAATAGCGCCAACTCCCGCAAGAAAAGCAGTTCCTAGATAAATACCGCCGACAATAGCGCCAAGGAAGACATCATATTGTAAAAGAGGTCCGTAGATAAAGATATAAAACGGACCAGTAAAAACGATAAGTACACTAATGATAAATAATATGTTTTTCTTCAGCCCAAGTTTATCAGAGATAAAGCCGTATATAGGCTGCATGCACAATGTAAAGATAGCGTTTACAGAAAAGATAATCCCAGTCGCCGACCCATTCAATTTGACTTCCTGTCCCAACCAAATTGCAAACAAAGAGTAGCTGGAAGACCATGTGAAAAAGAAAAAGAATAGATAAGCACTCAGTTTCCAATACAGACTTTTTGAGCCTTTCATTTCTACAGCTCCTTTAACCCGACATTGATATCTATTTTATACCAGTCCCTGAACCGCTAAGGCCTTCCAAAATGTAGCGCTGAGCCACAATATAAATCAAGATCAATGGGATGGTGGAAATCGTCAATACAGCCATAACTTGATTTGTGTAGACAGGCTCTGTGCTGTTGATAGCAGTAATCGCAACTTGAATCGGAAATTTCGACTTATCCGTCAAAACCATTAGCGGCCAAATATAATCATTCCAGCTGCCGATAAAGGCTAAGGTTCCGACAGTGGCGACAGCTGGTTTAGACATCGGTATCATAATCCGCCAGAAGATTTGCCATGTATTTGCCCCGTCAAGCTTGGCCGATTCAATCATTTCCTCTGGAATTGCCATGAAAAAGTTTCGGAACAAATAAATATTGAATGCCCCCGCTAATGCCGGCAAAATAACAGCAAGACGTGTATCGACCAGACCGATTTTATGAATAATTGTAAACTGTGAGATTAAAATCGTTTCAAACGGTATAATTAAAAGCGCTAACAAAATGCCAAAGAGCAACTTTTTCCCTGTGAATTGCAGTTTGGCGAATGCAAACCCTGCCATTCCGTTAATTACAACAGATCCAGCTGCTACGCACAAACCATAAAAAAGACTGTTGCCAATATACATAAGCAAATCAAAACGAGTCAGCACTTCCCTATAGGACGAAAACCATTCTGCCAGATGAAGAGAGGGCAGAAATGCTTTGAAGCTGTTCATGTTGTTGTAAATTTCCGCTTCCGGCTTCATTGAGGATGCAATCATCCAAATGAGCGGAAAGATAAATAGAACGGCCAGCAGAACAAGACACGTATACTCCAGAATTGTCAAAGGCCCGAACTTACGTCTCATTGGTCTTCATCCTCCTTAACCAGCTTGCGTTGTGCGAGTGTCACCAATCCAATAATCGTTCCAAATAAGAGTGCGATCGAGCTTGCATATCCGACCATCCGATCGGTAAATCCAGTTTGATAAATATAATAGACAACCGTCATCGTTGAATTGACTGGTCCGCCCTGGGTCATGACCATTGGCTGAACAAGGAGTTTAAACGCGCTGATCAGCGTGGTGATAAAGATAAAAACAGATGTCGGCTTTAACAATGGTAATGTAATGTAAATAAAACGCTGCCATTTATTCATGCCATCTAATTGCGCCGCCTCGTAGACATCCTCGGGAATGTTTTGCAAACCAGCTAAAAAAATCAGCATCTGAAACCCTGCTCCCTGCCAAGCGGAAACGGCAACGATCGTAAAGATTGCTTGCTTAGGGCTCGTCAAGAAAGGCTGTGGTGATAGACCGAAGTGCGCCAATACATTATTGATCATTCCTTCATTTGGATTTAGCAAGTACATCCACAAAACGGAGATGACAACCAATGACATGACGACAGGACTAAAGTATGCGACTTTGAAAAAAGCGTTGGCTTTGCGCTTTTTATTCAATAGGAGGGCAAGCCCGAGCGCTGCCCCGATCTGTAACGGTATCAAAAAGACAACAAATGTAACGGTGTTGCCCAAACTTTTTAAGAATATTGGATCCTGAAAAAGTTTGATGAAATTATCAAAGCCGATAAACTGACGCAAATCAGGCGTCAACAAATAATAATCTGTAAATGCGTAGTACACAGCCATGATAGAAGGAATCACAAGAAACATGAATAAAATAAGCAGCGCCGGTCCTAAGAACATATATGCGACTGCGTTTTCCCGCCAGCGTATTTTATTCACTGTTTTTCTTTCTAATGGAAGGGCCTGTCCAGTCTCTTTCAATATTGTTTTATTCATGGCGTCCACCTGCTAGTTTGCCTTATCAATGGCAGATTGCATTTCTTTTACACGTGTATCCAGCACTTTTTGAATATCCTGATTTTGATCATAAAAGCTGATATCATCGATTGTTTGTTGAAATGCTCGAGTGACCTGCGGATATGCCGGGGTTACCGGACGAGCATGGCCTGTTTGTTTCAGCTGCTGCATAAAGACATTCATTTCATCAGAAAATTCTTTTGTCAGCACTTTCTCTGATGAATAACGTACAGGCAGAGCGGCGATTGATCGGCTTAATTCAATATTGGAATCCTTATTAGTCATCCAATCTACTAATTTTGCTGCCCATTCTTTATTTTCAGACGCTTGTGTCATGGCGAACTGCCAGCTTCCCGAAGGAGAGACAAGCTTTTTGTTTTTTGGTGATACAGGATATGGCATGACTCCATAATCGACGTTGGAAAAGTTTGTTTTCAGGTCGGTTATTGTCCACACACCGCTCATCTTCATCGGGTATTTCTCCGTTTCAAACGCTTGTTTGACAGGGGTGCGTGTTGTATAGCCCTCTTTAAGCATCGTTTGTATAAACGTCATCGCTTCAACGGTTGGTTTTTGGTTAAAGACACCATCCGCTTTCTCCCCATTTTCTGAAAGGATATCCCCGCCAGCTGACCAAACAAACGGTAAGAGGGCATAAGTCAACATTTCGTCTTTTGACTGTAATTGCATATCGATGGCTGGTTTATCATATTTATGTTTCAGCTTTTTGCAAAGCGCAAGAAATTCTTCCCATGTCCAAGGGTCTTTTACTGTTGGCAGCGTTTTCAAATCAACCCCGGCATCCTTAAGCATTTTTTTGTTATAGTAGATGCCAACCGACGATTCACTGACGCCGATGGCATACAGTTTACCTTGATAGGTGCCTTGCTGCTTAATGCTTGGCAATAAATCTTTCTGGTCTTTAACATACTCATCCAAAGGTGCAATAACGCCAGATTTTGCATAAGCCGCAGTGTTTGGTCCGTCCAAAGTGATGACATCAGGCAGGGTGTTCGTTGTTAATGCCGCATTCACTTTGTCTTCATAACCTCCACCGTTTCCGCTTCGAGGAATGAATTCAATTTTTGCCTCGATATTTTCTGAAGCGTACTTTTTATTAAAGGCATCCACCCTTTTTTTGTAAATCTTTCCTTCCTCGTTATCATCAGATACATGCACCCACATTGAAATCATTTTCTTTCCGCCGCTATTTGCACTTTCGCTTTTGTTACAGCCCCAGATGGCACACATAAGCAACAGTAACAAACTTCCTAACATCAATCTTTTCATATTCATTACTTTCCCTCCTTTTGCACAAATTGTAAAAGCGCTTTCAAGAAGAATTGTATGTCAACCGGTTTCATGTGTCAACCGGTTGACATAAATTTATGTACAATTCAAAATATAAAGAACAATGTGGTGTATAGCCATTTGATTTATGGAAAATCCTTGCACATGTCAATCTGATTCTCTAAAATAAGTGCGTGACGAGTATTGTAAGCCATTTCAGTAAAGCAGGGGGAAAGGGAATGAAGCCTAGCATTCATGATGTTGCAAAAATAGCGGGAGTCTCATCTACAACGGTTTCAAGGGTATTAAATAATCGCGGCTATATTAGCGAAAAAACAAAAGATAAAGTTTACAAGGCGATGGAAGAAATCAATTACTTTCCAAATGATTTGGCCCGTTCTTTGTTCAGAAAACGCACCAATTTAATAGGGCTTATCATTCCAAACTCCAGCAATCCGTTTTTCGGCGAACTCGCCTTTTATATTGAAAGCATCTGCACTTCCATGGGCTATAAACTGCTGCTTTGCAATAGTTTAAATCGAATAGATAAAGAAGAAAAATATCTCGAAATGCTGATTAGGAATCAAGTGGATGGGGTCATCGCCGTCACTTACAACCGGGGAATACTCAATTATCACCAGCAAAATCTTCCGATTGTCGCGATTGACCATTACTTATCAGAAACAGTCCCTGTTGTCGGCTCAGACAACTTTGATGGAGGCAAAAAGGCAGCAGAACTACTGATAGAAAAGGACTGTCAGCATATCGTTCACATCAATGGGCCGATTGAACTTGAAACGCCTGCAAATCTCAGGAGAAAAGCATATGAAGATGTGATGCGTGAACACGGAAGACAGCCTGTTACATATGAAGTGCCATTTCATAAAGACTACCGGCACATCATTTCAAAACTATTTGATGAACAGCCTGCAGTTGACGGAATTTTTGCCAGTGATGATATCATAGCTGCCGGAGTCATTACAGAAGCTAAAAAACGTGAAAAAGACGTTCCAGGTCAATTAAAAGTGATTGGTTATGACGGTACAGAAACCATTCAGGCTATTCTGCCGGAATTGACTACAATCCAACAGCCGATTGAATTAATTTCCAAAACAGCCATTGAGATTTTAGAAAAACAAATTGAAGGCGAATTTGATGATTTACCACTTGAAACGTATTTGCCCGTACAGCTTTTCGAAGGCGGGACGACGTAATGAACATGGCAGAAGAGTTCTAGGAGTTAGATGATCTCTTTTTATAGATGGCCTTTTAACGCTTCTAATTGATTTGCTTGTTCTATATTTGATACACATAAAATTAGAAGTAAGAGAAATTGAGAAGGATCATTCGCAGAGGATCTATATCAAGAAGAAAACATACCAAATTGATTTGGTATGTTTTTATTTATGTATTGAATCTCTTAAAAGCATTCATACATGCTCCCAATGCTGTGTGCGTGTAAGCTACCCGAGACAAACATAGCATCACCAAGTTAGAGGAGTAAACCATGAGTTTGCTTCTCTTTTTATATGCTAACGATGATTCTTGTGAAGCGATATGGGGAAGATTAAAGACTAATCTGGAATTTTCATAAAAATTATTTTGACATTTCAATGTAAACAACTTATATTCATATATGAGCATACATTCATATAATTATTTTGCATCACGTTAGAATGCTCAATAACAGATGTAACATCATAACTACATATGTATCAACAAACTTTCGTTAAGGAGGAGATTTTCATGGGTCATAATCATACTGAAGGAGCCAATAAAAAGGTTTTATTGATCTCTTTTATCATCATTACAGGTTATATGATGATAGAAGCTATAGGCGGATTTTTAACAAATAGTCTGGCGCTTTTATCAGATGCAGGCCATATGCTGAGTGATTCAATCTCATTAATGGTTGCCCTGATTGCTTTTACTTTAGCTGGAAAAAAGGCGAATCACAATAAGACATTCGGTTATAAACGATTTGAGATTCTCGCCGCGGTGATAAACGGGGTTGCATTAATTCTTATTTCCCTTTACATCATTTATGAAGCAATCGAACGTTTCTCTCATCCACCAGAAGTAGCAACAACCGGCATGCTTATAATTAGTATTATCGGCTTAATAGTGAATGTATTGGTTGCATGGATTATGCTGAGAGGCGGAGACACAGAGGGTAACCTGAACATAAGAGGAGCTTATTTACATGTGATAAGCGATATGCTCGGCTCTGTAGGCGCCATTTTAGCTGCCGTACTTATCATCTTCTTTGGGTGGGGCTGGGCAGACCCATTGGCGAGCGTCATTGTGGCTATTCTTGTTTTAAGAAGCGGTTACAATGTGACTAAAGATGCTATTCACGTATTAATGGAAGGAACACCAGAAAATATCGATGTCACTGACATTATTCATACAATTAAAGAGACAGAGGGAATTCAAGACATTCATGATTTACACATATGGTCTATCACAAGTGGATTAAATGCTCTTTCCTGCCACGCTGTTGTTGCCGATCAACTAACCATTTCAGAAAGTGAAAATATTTTACGCAAAATTGAACATAAGCTTGAGCATAAAGGCATTACGCATGTAACCATACAAATGGAAACCGAAGCGAATCATCACGATAATACGATCCTTTGTCAGGCCAAAATTGAGAAGCCTCTTGACCACCATCACCATTAAATTTTTTCTCTCATTATATAGTGAGGAGATCAATAGCATTTTGCAGATTCTGTCTACTGATAATATAAAATTGATGGAGGGCTTAATATGTACGACACTATCGTAATCGGGGCTGGTCAAGCAGGAATCTCAATAGGGTATTATCTTAAGCAGACCGGCCAAAGGTTTCTCATTTTGGATAAAAGCCATGAGGTTGGGGAGAGCTGGAAAGATCGGTATGACTCATTGGTTTTATTTACTTCTCGAATGTATAGCTCATTGCCTGGAATGCATCTTGAAGGAGAAAAGCATGGACTTCCTTCAAAAAATGAAATTGTTGCTTATCTAAAGAAATATGTTGAAAAATTTGAAATCCCAATCCAATTACGGACAGAAGTAATAAGTGTCCTAAAATCAAAGAATCATTTCTTAATAAAAACCAATAGAGAAGAATATCAAGCGAAGAATCTTGTCATTGCTACAGGTCCTTTTCATACCCCTCATATTCCATCAATATCAAAGGATTTAGACAGTAATATTAATCAATTACACTCGTCACAATATAAGAATTCAAAACAATTGGTAGATGGAAATGTACTAGTAGTTGGTGGGGGGAATAGTGGTGCTCAGATAGCTGTTGAATTATCCAAAGAAAGAGTTACATATTTAGCTTGTAGTACTAAACCAGTTTATTTCCCTTTATTGATTGGAAAAAGAAGCATCTTTTGGTGGTTTGATAAATTAGGAGTTTTACATGCAAGTCATACATCAATATTAGGAAAATTCATTCAAAAGAAAGGCGATCCAATATTTGGGTTCGAATTAAAACATGCCATAAAACAGAGGGAGGTCATCTTAAAAACAAGAGTCATAGGGGGAAAGCAAAATGAAATCGTTTTTAATGATTCATCTTCATTAGAAGTAAATAATATTATTTGGGCTACAGGTTTTAGGAATCCCCTTAGTTGGATAAAAATAAAAGGTATTTTGGATAAAGAAAATCGAATCATACATCATAGAGGTGTTTCACCTATAGAGGGATTGTACTTTATTGGTTTGCCTTGGCAGCATAGGCGAGGTTCAGCATTGCTTCAAGGCGTAGGAAATGATGCTGAATACATTGTAAAACAAATGAACGGTGAATAAATTGAGTAGAGCAGTAACTCACAAGTTTACTGCTCTATTTTTTGTGTGAGTAAGTGTCGTTATGTTACGGTGTAAAGCCGCAAAGGTATCGCTGTTGTATCTCTTGACTTGCAATCTTCTCGTGCTACATGTGCAGCACGTAAGGTTGCTTCCCAAATCGTAGGATGAACTGAAGAATGACGGACTGATAATGCCCGTTGTAATACCCTTCCACTATATTAAAGGGCTCATTTAGTTTATGTAAAAAGCAATTTTTTAAATCGCTTTTTTTGCGCAAAATCATGTTAACCTCTAACTTCTTTATCAGTAAGAACTTTTAAAGCATCTCTTACTTTTAATGCGAAGTTGATAGGTTTATCAATTGATTCGAAATGAATATACATCAGTCTTGGTTTATCAAACAACCAGTGATTATGAAGTGACGTGACAATCAGATCATGTTCCCGAAGCACACTAATAAATGGATTGATTTCTTATTGAAGAATCACGGTTTCACCACTGCAAAGAGCGCGGCCATCTTTTGTCATTGATTCAAATGAAAACAACTGAGGAATGAGTAAAAATGATCTTCCTGGTCTTCCCAGTACTTCTGGTTGTATATTCGTTCGTGATCTCATCACTGTGCAAATTCCATTTTCAAAAGTATGCATGGTTCCACCTAAAATATCGTTGAATTCGTCACAAAGACCATGCTGTTGAATCATTTCACCATCAACTTTTGCTTCCGCACAGACGGTTCTCTTGATAAGAACTTTCATAGCCTCCCTTACTTTTCTTGCAAATGTGAGAGGTTTGTCTATTGATTCAAAATGCATAAACATCAGACGTGGCTTATCAAACAGCCAATGGTTATGAACGGCAGTTACAATAATACCAAATTCGCGTAACTCAGGCATAAACGGGTTCACTTCTTCTTGAAGTAAAACAGTCTCACCTAAACATAAAGCTCTGCCATTCCGATCCATGCTTTCAAAAGCTTATCAGCTTTCTGACATACTTTGAGAACTGTCCAAATGGGTTCAATTAGAGTGGGGACAAGGAAAAGAGAACTTAGTGGAGTATAAAATGAACCATCTCCTACAGGAGTTACATGAGACAAAAGGAATGTTACAAACGGCTTCTCGGAGCTTAAAATTCAACCCTATCAGAAAAAAGTATAAAATCATTATTTCAAGATATCAAATACAGATGCAAAAGATGATTGCAGGATATGAGTATGTATCAAATATCGCGAAAACGTTAAAAGAATGGGAAAAAGAAGGGGCTTTTTCTTCAAGTGACAAAATTGAGTTGGGCAATGATTTAAAAATGTTAAGTGAATTTTTTAGGAATTGAAAGACATACAACAGGGTGAAATAAACGATTGGAAACAGAACGAACAGAACATGCTATTGGAATCTCTCCGTTCAAAAATGCTGTATCCACCGCTAATCATAAAGTCTATAAAGACTCTTTTTTTAGAAACAATGAAATTGCTGAAAAACTTATAATATTTTTTTAAAAAAAGAATATGGATATACAGATGTAGATGTAATGAGGTAAAAGCGGGGGAGTAAAATGGATGATATACACCGAATTTTGGATGCAGTCGCCAATTCTAAGAATGCTATGGTATTGGCTACCATAATTAAAGTAGAGGGGTCCGCTTATAAAAAAGAAGGGGCCTCCATGTTAATTTTAGGGGACAAAACAAGAGTTGGAATGTTATCTGCCGGTTGTTTGGAAGAAGATCTTATTGAAAGGGCAGAGCAAGTTTGGGCTACAGGAGAGCCCTTGATTGTTCATTTTGATATGAGTGCAGAGGACGATTTATCGTGGGGACAGGGAGTTGGCTGTCATGGTGTTTTGACGGTTTTACTCGAGCCTGTAAAAGGGGAATTAGAAAAAAATCTTAGGACAGTAAGGAAATGCTTAGATGTAAAAAAGTCTGTTACTCGAATGAAACGATTCACTAAAAGGTTAGAGCCAAGGGAAGATATGTATATCGTTGAAGATGGCAGCGTGTTTGGAACTGGGGATGTTAAGGAGCTAGGCTGTATTCAAAAACTGAGAAATCAGAATCCCCTTTATGATACGGAAAAGGGAATCAAAAGGGATGAACATACGTCTGATTTATTTTTTATCCATCAGATGGTTCCAAAACCTTGTTTATATGTCTTTGGAGCAGGGGAAGATGCTAAGCCATTAGTTTCTTTGGCAGCTGGTATAGGCTTTCATGTCACAGTGATTGATTGGCGTCCTTCTTTATGTCATAACGGCCATTTTCCTAGAGCCAACAATTTGATTGTAGGAGTACTGGAAGAAGTAATGGAGGGTCTGAGCATTACAGAAAGGGATTTTATAGTCATTATGACACACAGCTTTCAAAAAGATCAGATCATTTTACATAAAATCAAAAATATGGATGTGTTTTATAAAGGTGTATTAGGCCCTAGGAGGCGAACGGAACGACTATTAGGCGGGGCTCAGATTCCAGAAGATATTCATTCCCCAATTGGACTTCCCATTGGGGCACAAGGCCCCGAGGAAATTGCTATAAGCATTATTGGCGAGATGATTAAAAACATGCGAAAACAAAGGTCTACCTCATGAAAACAGCAGCCATATACTTGGCAGCTGGTACAAGCAGACGTATGGGAACAGATAAGCGAAGTTTATTTCTTAATGGAGCCTCCCTAGGAAGTATGGCTCTTAAAAATGCCTTATTATCTAAATTAGATCATATTTTCATTATCACGAGAAAGGGAGATTCACTGCATTGGCTTTCGGCTTTTTTCTTTTTATATCCTATGTCAAATAAATGGAGTCAGGTGGAATGTGAGCAAGCGGGTAAGGGCCAGGGCCACTCCATACAATGTGGTTTAAAAAGAGCAGTAGAGTATGAGGCTGATGCCGTTATCATTCTTCTTGCAGATCAGCCATTTGTCACCACAGATATCATCAATACGTTAATTGATTCCTATCAAAGAGAGCACCACTATTCATTTATAGCTGCTGAAAATCAACATCTGCCTATGCCCCCTATCTTATTTTCAAAGCAATGTTTTCCAGTGTTACATCAATTAAAGGAAGATCAAGGCGCTCGGTATGTCATCCGTGAACGTATTTTAAATACGGGAAAAATGATCAACTTCCAAGACCCTTTACTTTTTTATGACGTAGATACAGTTGAAGATTACACTTTACTACTGAATAATTTCGGGGAGTGAATGAGTTGGAGTATATCGGGAAAAGTGTTATACGAAAAGAGGCCCTTGAAAAAGTGACAGGAAAGGCGAAATATACAAATGATTTTCAAGAAACAGGGACATTACACGCAAAAATGTTGGTTAGTCCGTATGCTCATGCGAATATTGCTTCTATAGACTTTTCAGAAGCTTGGAAGATTCCTGGAGTGAAAGCGATATTGGGTGATGAACCTTTTCCGCTTGTAGGTGAAGAAATTAAAGACAGGTCGCCGATTGCTTATAAAAAAGTTAGATATCATGGTGAGCCAGTTGCTGTAGTTGTTGCGGAAAATCCAATCATAGCTCAAAAGGCGGCGGATGCTATCAAAGTGTCCTATGAACCTCTTCCCGTCGTAAATTCCCCCCGTGCGGCCTTCCAGAAGAATGCTCCTCTCGTCCATGAACATTTGGACCGCTATGAGAAGAAGCAAGGTGTATACCCGGTTCCGAAGACAAATATCGCAAACCTAGATAAAATCAGAAAAGGAAATATAGAAGACGGGTTTAGGGAAAGTGATGTGGTAGCGGAGTTTCAAATTTCCTTTAATCCTTCTGATCACGCTGCTATGGAAACAAGATGCTCGATTGCTGAAATTCGAGCCGATGGAGAGATTATCATCACCACATCCTCTCAAGCTCCTTTTGCCATTAAAAAATTAATGGAGTGGTATTTTGGAATTGAACCTGGAAAGGTTATCGTCAAAACCCCTTTAGTAGGAGGGGCGTACGGGGGAAAAGCAGCAGTTCAGTTAGAGGTTATTGCATTTTTAGCATCAAAAGCAGTTGGTGGGCAGCCTGTAAAATTATTTAATTCAAGAGAAGAGGATATGATCACATCTCCTGTTCATATCGGATTGGATGCCATCGTAAAATTAGGAGCAACAAAAGATGGAATCTTAAGGGCGGCAGACATTCAGTTTTTATTTGATGGCGGAGCATACTCCGATAAAGGAGTTGACGTCAGTCGAGCTGGAGTGGTTGATTGTACGGGTCCATACGCAATCGACCATATATGGTGTGATTCATATTGTATGTATACGAATCATCCATATCCCAGTGCATTTAGAGGCTATAGTCATGCTGAAGTTTTATTTGCTTTTGAACGAACGATGGATGTATTGGCAGAAAAGCTAAACATTGATCCATTAGAACTTCGCTATAAAAATGCCATTCGTCCTGGTGATACTACACCTACTCAAGTTCTTCTCAATTCAAGCACGGTCGGAAATGTACCAAAATGTATTGAAAGATTGAAGGAATTAATGAATTGGGACGAGGGACAGAGAATTGAAATCGATGATCGGAAGATACGGGCAAAGGGAATGAGCTGCATTTGGAAAACGTCAACATTTGATACAAATGCAACATCCGGGGTTATTTTAACCTTTAATCCTGACGGAAGCATTAATTTGATGTCAGGGGTAGTGGAAATTGGAACAGGGACAAAAACAGTGTTAGCCCAAATCTTAGCGGAACGAATGAAAATGGACATAAGCAAAATTCATGTAAAAATGCTTATCGATACCCAAACAACACCTGAGCATTGGAAAACCGTAGGCAGCAGAGGGACTTTAATGGGAGGAAGAGCTGTACTGAATGCAGCGGAGGAAGCCATTCGAAAGCTTAAGGACGTGGCATCTTGTGTGTTAAGAGTTCCTGTTGAGGAATTAGAGGTGGCTGATGGAAAGGTTTATTTTTTAGATAATCCTAATGTGAATGTTGAAATAAAAGACATTGCTTACGGATATACATTTCCAAATGGAAATACCATTGGCGGCCAAATCATTGCGAGCGGCAACTACACATTAACCCGGATGACGAATTTAGACCAAGAAACAGGAAAAGGAAAGCCGGGACCCGAGTGGGCTGTAGGCGCTCAGGGAATTGAAGTTGAATTAGATAAACGGGATTATACGTATCGAATTACAAAAGCCTATTCTGTTGTGGATATCGGAACTGTATTGAATGAAAAAGCGGCAAGGGGTCAAGTGATGGGGGCGATGAGTATGGGAATCGCATTTGGAGGAAGAGAAACCTTTGTGTTTGATCCATATGGAAGAGTATTAAATCCTCAACTTAGAACATACAGACCCCTTCACTATGGAGAGCAGCCTGAATATATCATTGAATTTGTTGAAACCCCGCATGTGATTGCGCCTTATGGAGCGCGCGGCGGCGGAGAACACGGACTGTTGGGGATGCCGGCAGCATTGGGGAATTGCCTTTCCACTGCTTTAGGTGTCCAATTGAATCAACTTCCTCTGATTCCTGAACATTTATGGAGGACGCAAGAGGGGTGGAAAGATGATACCGTTTGATTTCGACTATTTTAAACCGAAGACCATTCAAGAAACAACCCGCCTGTTTCACTCTCTTGCGGCCGAAAAGAAAACACCAATGTATTATTCCGGCGGCACAGAAATCATAACCTTAGGAAGGTTGAATCTCATCTATACGGATGCAGCTATAGATATTAACGCACTTCCGGAATTTCATACCATCCGTTTTCATGAAAATTATCTAGTGATGGGAGCAGGTGTGTCATTAACGAAAGTGGAGGAAGAAAATTCGTTTCCGTTATTGAGTAAAACAGTAAGTGAAATCGCGGACCGGACGGCTCGAAATAAAATCAGCCTGGGTGGAAATATTTGCGGGAACATCTATTATCGTGAGGCAGTCTTGCCGTTGTTAATTTCCGATAGTTTGGTAGGAGTCGCAGGGAGAGCAGGGCTTCGTTACCATCCTATTAATAAAGTATTTAACAGGGAAATACAATTACAAAAAGGGGATTTTTTATTTCATATCCTTATAGATCGAACGTATATAGAATTGCCATTTGTAAGTATAAAAAGAAGACAACAGTGGAATGTTGGGTATCCATTGGTGACAGTTTGTGCACTAAAAAAAGATGAAGAGGTTAGAATGTCCTTTAGCGGCGTATGTCCATTTCCTTTTCGTTCTATTGAAATGGAGAAAATGTTCAACGATAAAAGCTATTCATTAGAAGACAGAGTGCGCAGGTCTTTACAGTATCTGCCCAAACCCATTCTTGATGATGTAGAAGGCTCAAGTGAATATCGAATATTTGTCTTGCAACATGCAATCTTGGATGCCTTACATGAATTAGAAGGAGGCCCAAATGTCTAACCCTATTACATTAAAAATAAATGGCAAGGAAAGACGGATTACTGTTAGACCAGCCGATACTTTGTTATATGCCCTTCGTCTTCGTCTTGGATTAACTGGTTCAAAGCCAGGCTGCTTAAATGGCGATTGTGGTGCCTGTACGGTATTAATAGATGGAGTACCGATGAAATCTTGTTTGATGCTTGCAGTAGAAGGTGAAGGTAAGGATATTACTACAATTGAAGGACTTATAAATACGCCAATCCAAAAGGCTTTTATTGAGAAATTTGCGTTTCAATGTGGCTATTGTACCCCAGGTTTTCTAATGAATTGTCATGCTTTAGTGAATACTGAGCCGAACGCTGGCGATGAAACGATAAAAGATTGGCTGCAGTCCAATATTTGCAGATGTACTGGTTATAGGGAGATTGAAGAAGCAGTTAAATCTGTTTTACATACAGAGAAAGGGAATCATTAGCCCGGCATAACTGATTACCAAATATCACGTAAGATTTTTTCTTCTAATGAGATCCTTAAAGCCTGAGATGAACTGAATGTTTCATCCAGGCTTTTTTTAGGTATAACATAGCTTATCCTAGGGGGAATGTATATAGGCAATGATGAGTCAGCTGCCTGTAATGATGAAACGTTTCTTAGCAAACGAAGAAGTGCTTGGAAAACCTACAGCTCTTTCACCATGACTTTTTCGCCATTAAAATCGAGTTCACCATTAAAGTGAAAACCAAACCTTTGATAAAGGCGAAGAGCATGAATATTATTTTCAAATATACTTAAATAAATTCTCTTACATTTATATAGATCAGCAAGGTGCTGAATGAGAGCTTTAAGCATTTTCTTCCCTAATCCTTTTCCCTGATAGTGTTCGTCGATAAAAAATCGGTCAAGCCAAACTCGTCCATTTTTATTACCTTCATCATACTCGGGAAACAATCCATACATTGCAAAACCGACTAGATCTCCTTCATAGTAAAGCCCGACAGGTTTATAATAGCGGCAATCGTTTGCATCCTCTAAACACACTTTTGCAGATTCAATATATGATAGTTGATTCTGGCTGACATGCAGATCAAGAATGGCAGCACGATTATCATCAGTTACTGCTTTTATTTTTATACTCATACACATTCTCCTTATTTTTCTTATCTCCCGGTTAGGCTGCGGCTTAAGGTGATGGCAGATGGAATTGATATTGCTAAAACTCAGCATTACTATATTCACGTCAAGCAACATGTAGCCTATCAAATTAAGTACCTTATCTTATTGTGCCTAACCAGGGGCATTCCCTGCAGCCAAATGACTTGCCTTTATAGAGAATGAATTAATTCAAAGCTGCAGCATCATTCTTATTTTCTTTCCAAACCATTGTAAGACCAAGGCCGATCACCATAACGAAACCTGCAAATAGGAAAGGGAAATGAATGTTAAGATCAAATAGGATACCGCCTAGAGCGGGGCCAAATATATTTCCCAGGCTGGTGTATGTGGAGTTCATGCCTGCTACGAAACCCTGCTGGTTACCGGCCATATTGGATAAAAAAGCAGTTAAGGCCGGACGTAGCAAATCGAACGCCAGAAAAATAAAACAAGTTACAAGCAAAACAGTTAAAAATCCTGACATAACAGTAGACACGAAAGCCAAGATCGCTCCGGTTATTAAGCACAGCTGAATGATTCTTTTCTCTCCAAGTTTGTTGACCAATTTCCCGAAAAGTAAAACTTGAATAACTACCGCCACAATTGAACTAATCGTAATAATGGTTGCAATATCTTTTGGTGTGAAGCCAAATTTATGATCAGAAAACAAGCTGAATACCGTTTCATAAGCTGATAAACCAAAAGCCATTACAAAGACGATAATAAATGCAATGAAATAGACAGGATGAATGGACTTCTTCAAGTCTTTAATGAAATTTGATTCCTTTGTATGAGATGAGAGTTGATGGCGTTCTTCTATCGACAATGACTCTTTTAGTATAAAAACGGAAGTGACAGCTGCTATTAATGCGATGGCGGAGGCGAAGAAAAACGGCATGCGGATGCCAAAGCCGGCAATAAATCCTCCCGCACCAGGCCCAATGATAAAGCCTGTGCTAATTGCAGCAGAAACATACCCCATAGCCTTTGACCTTTCCTTTAGGGTTGTCATATCAGCTACATATGCTGTTACCGCGGTCATGATAAAAGCCGCACTTATACCACCCAATATCCTCGAGAAATAAAATATTGAAACATGGGTCCCTAATCCGAAAATCAACTCAGATAAACTGAATATAAGCAACCCGAGAATAATCATTTTTTTTCTGCCGAAACGGTCAACCCATCTTCCCGCAAAAGGTGACGCAACTAACTGAGAAATGGCAAAAGCCGCAACAAGATAACCCATAGTGCTGCCGGATAAATGCATGATTTTCATAAAAGAAGGCATAACCGGAATAATTAAACCGATACCAAGAAATGCTACGAAGATGTTGCTCAATAGTATAATGAAAATCGTTTTTTGCTCACTTATTGATTTTTTCATTTGAATTCCCCTTTACTTGAACCCTTTTACCTATCCTTTTCACTTGAAGCTTTTTTCAAGTACAATCAAATCATAAGGTATATGGTTACCGTATAGTCAAGGAGGTTTTTATGGGCGAAGATGTTAGGAAGTATTTCACAACAGGGGAGTTTTCAAAGCTCTGCCGTGTCAAAAAACAAACCTTATTTCATTATGATGAGATTGGTCTATTCTCACCGGAAATAAAAAAAGAAAATGGGTATAGATATTATTCCTATCATCAATTTGAGATTTTTCAAGTCATTAGACTATTTAAAGAGCTTGGCGTTCCGTTAAAAGAAATAAAGTGTCTAATAAAAGGGAAAACACCAGACAAGATCCTGCATGTTCTAAAAGAAAAATCTGTTGAGATTGATAAAAAAATAAATGAGCTTAAGCAGTTGCAAACGATCTTACAAACAAAAGTGACGCTTACAGAACAAGCACTTGAGACTGATTTTTCCTCAATTTCTTTTGAATATTTACATGAAGAAACATTCATGTTAAGCCGAAAAACATTAAACTTACCAGAACGAAAATATGTGGCAGCCATTTCAGAACTCATTCATGAAGTTCAGCAATATGAATTAGATGAAGGATATCCGATAGGCGGAATCTTTGCACGGGAACAAATATTACAAAAAGACTTCTACAATTACAGTTACTTTTATATAAAAGTAAAAGATGGGATAGAGAACATAAATTATCATGTGCGGCCAAAAGGCCTTTATGCAGTTGGATATGAAATAGGCGGAAACACTGAAGAGGCGTATCGCAGAATCATTGAGTTCATTGAAAAGAATGGAATGCAAATAGGGGAAAATGCATATGAGGAATATATGCTGGATGAGATGGTAGTTGACGGGTATGAAAATACATACGCCAAAATCCTCCTTCAAGTTAAGGAGGTGTAAGATTACGAGATGTTGATATGGAAAAATTGTTACTATTGTGTGCCCAAGAAGAATATAAACTGGTTACATAAAAGCGAGCCCACATACAGGTGACGGTACAAACGGCACTGGGAACCGCAAGTCTATCGGCGTTGACATATGCGATAACGATTCAGGAGGCGCTAAATACTACGCTGCTGAAAATCTGGCCATCAAGTTTGTGGCGCAGTTGCTTAAAGAACTCGTAAGGGGCTTTTTTAATGGTTTCGAAAATCCCTAGCTATACAGGGTGTTTTCGAAATCATTTAAAAAACAACCAGTTACCGATTGATTATCGATGACTGGTTGTTTAACTTGCAAGGTGCTTGAACCCTCATATCAGAGGCTCTCTCTCCAAAAATCTACTCTGTTTTGGAATAGCTTGAACTTACTGCTCTTTTTTATAAGCTTTGAGACGTGGGGCGAACAATCAGTTCGTTAATGGTTACTTTCTTCGGCTGCTGGATAGCAAACAGTATGGTTCTTGCAATGTCGATTGGATCAAGTTGACTCCATTCCTGGCTCCCCAATTTCTCCAATGCCGGATAAATGGAGTTATCGGTTATGGTATCGTACAGTTCGGTCTCCACCGCGCCGGGAGAGATGAGCGTCGTCCGAATATTTTGCGTGTGTCCCAATTCCATTCGCATACCTTCTGTTAAAACCCGTACAGCATGCTTGGTCGCACTATAAATAGAGCTTGAAGGGAAGATGATGTGTCCCGCAATGGACGAGAAATTAATAATATGTCCCTCATTACGGTCCTCCATATGTTTGTATACCGCCGCCATCCCGTAGAGGACGCCTTTAATATTCACATCAATCATTCTCTCCCATTCGTCAACCTTCAAATTTCTGAAGAACGAAAGAGGCATTATGCCAGCATTATTAATCAATATGTCGATTTGACCATAGACTTTAATGGTTTCATCCGCCAATGCTTCAACGTCAGCGCGCGAAGTGACATCAGTCACCTTGTAGCTGGCCTCGCCCCCAGCGTTACGGATTTCTTCTTGCAACTGCTGCAATCGGTTTTCTCGGCGAGCGGCCAGCATAACTTTAATATTGTGTTGAGCGAGAAGTTTAGCTGTAGCCGCTCCCATTCCACTGCTTGCACCTGTAATGATTGCTACTTTTGCATTCATGTGTGATTCCCCTTTGTCCTTTTATTAGCCACTCATCGCTGGCTTGATTCTAGGTTATCAATTCGAGTTTGCTATAAGTCAAGCCTCAATAATTAAAATATTTCTCATAGGCGTAATCCCCACATATCCATGGTTTTTAGGTGATGAGGATAATAAAAGAGGGTGAAAAAGGGAATGAATGTATAAAATACATTAGAGTTCACTCTAATGTATGAATCAAAAAAACACGTCTTCATCCCGTAAAACGCTCTCCACTTTAGAGCGAAATGTTGCACGACGGAATCCTAGGGTAGCATCTTGTTCAATTCTTTTTCCTGCATGTCATAAAGTGCCAGCTTGTAATTGATTTGCTCCAAATATTTAATAGTCTTCGAGAGTTCCTTCTCCACTTTTTCCTTGTGCGTAAGCATCATTTGTTTACGCATGGTAAGTGTGTTCTCGCCTTCCCGATATAAATCCACATATTTCTTGATTTCGGCAAGTGGCATGCCCGTCGCTCGCAGCGCCAGAATAAAATTCAACCATTCCATACTCTCTTCGTCATACAATCGATTGCCACTCGAGTCGCGCTTGACGCATGGCAGTATTCCTTCTCGTTCATAAAATCGAAGAGTATGTGGGGTAATTCCGGTTTTCTCCGAAATTTCTTTAATCTTGAACATCGTTTTATCCTCCAATCATCGAAGTAAACTCTAACCTTTTTTCCTCATCCACTTCTATATTACTGGCATTAATTACTGATTATTAAGCGGATTCAACAAGCTTTTAAATAAGAGTATACTGTTGGGTATTCGAAATAAAAAGCTATACTTTCATTAGCGATCTCAGATCCAAAAAACAATTACGGGTTCATGGAGAAGATATCTGTAGTCAAAACAAAAGAGGTTTCCCCCTGCATCTGTAGCAAAAGGTATAATCTTATCAACTAACTGGTCTTTACTTTAACATTATCAATTGTAATAAGGAGATCAATTGGTCGAGTAGGATCTCCGATGCTCAGTAAATTGTTGATTGATTCTCGAGAATCTTGAAATAAAACGACCTTTTTATCTATAGGGAAACATCCATTTTGGTCTTTAATGAACTCTCTGTAATCTGTCGGGAACTTGATTTTTAATTTTTCTTCTACATACTCAATTTGACTGTTTGTGAGGTACATCTCTCAATGGAGAATTTAGTGGTTTTGGTTTGGAGATTGGCTTATTAAAAACTCACTTCGTGGATGAAGACAATGCTTCAAATGGAGTTTTAAAAATTGTCGCTGGTCGAGTTAATGCATAAAAAGGAAGGTGATTAGACCTTCCTTTTTTATTCGGATGGATTGCTGAACTTGTGCCCAAAATGAATAAAAAAATGTAAATGAGTGTAATGAATGACGACAAATGCGTGAAATAACAGGCATTTGTAACTGAATATGTACTCCCACTTTATTAAGGGCCTAGTGGATGAATAATCCGTGAAGGTTCAAGTCCTCTCGGCCGTATCAATGATACCAAGGGTTTTGCTGCCCTTCGTTATCATCTTTCAAATATCCTTTCGATCTCAGTGAAAAGTCTCGTCTGCTTTTTTGAAAATGGATTTATAAACTATAAACCTTCTGCAGCAATTGCCTTTCCTACGGTATTTGCCCTTCTTATTTTCTTTAAAGGTTCGTACATTTCCGAGTTGAAAAAAGCTTCAATGTTCTGTTTACTAGGAAACTTGAGAATCACAAGTCTTTTAGGCTTCCAATCTCCCTCCATGACAGTTGTGTTGTCATCTTGAACGATGGGGTAACCACCGAAATGATTGACGACACTAAAAATACGATCTTCATATTCTTTGAAGTTATCTGGGTTAGTAATATCAATATCAATAACTAGATAAGCACTCAAAGTAACACCACCTTAGTTGATTTGGAAAGGGCTGAGTTTTATCTCCTCGTTTTCTAAGACCCCTTTCTAGATAAAAGTATACAGACTTGATACAATTCAAGTAAATTAACTATAATTGATGATAATATTCAAAATAAATGAATGTTAGGTGGGTTAAAATGGAGATTCGCCAGTTAATCACGTTTCAAACTGTTGCTTCCACATTGAACTTTACACGAGCAGCTGAAGTCCTCAACTACGTACCATCCAATGTCACCATGCAAATACAAGCTTTGGAGGAAGAGTTGGGCGTTCGTCTAATAGACCGCTTGGGAAAACAAATCATCCTTACAGAAATAGGAGAAAGATTCCTCATACATACGAAAAAAGTCTTAAACGATCTCGAAGAGGCGAAGCTAGCCGTTAAAGAAAGTAATGAAATAACAGGCACCATTACGTTTAGTGCCAATGAGATAGTTTTAACCTACCGATTACCTGCCCTTTTAAAAGAGTTTAGATCCTTATATCCAGGCGTTCGTTTAATTTTCCGTTCCTTTCCGAATGAACAATTGAAACAAAGTCTTTATGAAGGGAAGACTGATGTAGTGTTTCTTTTGGATGAACCGCTCGTTACGACAAGCCTCCTTTCAAAAACATTAAGGAGTGAGGCATTTCGACTTCTAGTCTCATTGGATCATCCTCTTGCCAAAAGGAAAAAAATCAGCGGCACAGATCTTCAAGACGAAGTATTCCTGCTGACGGAAAAAGGATGTACATTCCGTACATTGTTTGACCAGTTACTGGAGAGAAAAGGGATCGAAGGAATAACTGACATGGATTTTTGCAGTGCCGAAGCTATCAAGCAGTGTACTATGGCGGGAATGGGAATAGGTTTTTTACCTGAAGTCGCTGTTAAATCCGAACTTGAGAGAGGAGAATTGGTTTCTCTTCCATTGAAGATGTCGAATCCAAATTTCAAGACTCAAGTGATTTGGCATAAGGATAAGTGGATATCCCCTGCAGTAAGTGCATTCTTAAATGTTGCCGAAAGGGTTCTTGACGATTCAATACAAACCATAATTTCGTGAAAATATTTATAGACAAGCATGAAATAGGTGTTACTTAAACAGTAAGCATGTCTCGCTTTTTAATGAGATGTGCTTTTTATTATAAAAAAGAACAACAAGGTGTGTTAGAAAAAATAAATTTTTCTGAAAATATTGCATGCGATATATTTATGCGATATATTACATGTAACAATAATTTAATTGAGGTGATACAAATGCCAGTACCTAAAAATTTTTCTTCACCAGTTCGGATGACTGCTAAAGAACGAGCACTTTCCCAAATTCAGAGATGGATTATCGACGGTACTCTACAACCTGGTGAGAAGCTAATAGATGCCGAGCTCGCAGAATCTTTGGCTGTAAGTAGAACTCCTATAAGAGAAGCTTTTCAACTTTTAGAAGTTCAAGGCTTGGTTTCAATGTATCCAGGTAAGGAAACTCGTGTTTCGAATATTCAGAAGAGTGATATTTTTCATTTATATCCTACGCTTGCATCTCTTCATGCATTGGCAGCTGAATATACTGCAAATAACATTTTACCTGAGCAAATAGAAAAGCTAAGAGAATTAAATATACAGTTTAAAAAGGCAATTGAAAGTGGACAACCTTATCAGGCAATGGAACTAGATGAACAATTCCATAACTTAATTATAGAAATATCGGAAAATCCATACATTGCTTCGTTTAGTGAATCCCTACAAATTCATATTAGAAGATTTAAATATGTCTTTTTAAAACAACCTATCAAAGAAACTTTAAATTCAGTAAATGAACATGAGTCCATAATAACTGCTTTAGAAAATAAAGATGTACAAAGAGTTTCGGAGTTAATGAAACAAAATGTAATCAGACCGATGCATGAACTAACTAAATTATTTAAGGAGAAAGAGAATAATGAGTAATAAAAGAGATTTGAGAATTCGTAGTAAAGTCATTAGTGAGGGTGTGAACCGAGCACCTAATCGTGCCATGTTGAGAGCTGTTGGGTTTCAAGATGAAGATTTTAAAAAGCCAATGATAGGAATAGCGAGTACATGGAGTGAAGTAACTCCTTGTAATATGCATATTAATGATTTGGCAATACAAGCAAAAAAGGGCGCCAAGGATAATGGCGGCGCACCTTTAATCTTTAATACCATTACCGTTTCAGATGGCATTTCCATGGGACATCATGGCATGTCTTATTCTTTGCCTAGCCGAGAAGCTATTGCGGATACAATTGAAATTGTAACAAATGCAGAGCGTTTTGATGGCATTGTTGCAATTGGTGGGTGTGATAAAAATACCCCTGCCTGTTTAATGTCTATAGGACGCATGAATTTACCTGCTGTTTATATTTATGGGGGGACCATTCAACCTGGACAGTTAGATGGAGATAAGGTGGATATTGTAAGTGCTTTTGAGGCTGTTGGTAAATACCATGATGGTAAAGTTACGGAAGATGAATTACATAAAATTGAATGCAGTGCATGTCCTGGAGCTGGGGCTTGCGGTGGAATGTACACAGCAAATACAATGGCAGCGGCTGCTGAAGCGATGGGAATAAGTCTTCCTGGCTCATCTTCCACTCCTGCTATATCCCCGAATAAGGCTATTGAGTGTGAAGAAGCTGGCAAAAGGGTTCTTGATCTTCTAGAAAAAGGTATTTTCCCTAGAGATATCATGACCAAAAAAGCATTTGAAAATGCGATTACGGTTGTCATGGCTCTGGGAGGTTCAACTAATGCTTTCTTGCATCTTCTCGCGATAGCACATTCAGTTGAAGTAGATTTAAACTATGATGATTTTGAACGTATTCGCAAAAGAGTCCCTCATATCGCAGACTTAAAACCGAGTGGAAGATATGCTATGCAAGACCTAAATAATATAGGTGGGGTTCCAGGTGTCATGAAGATTCTTCTTGAGAAGGGACTCCTTCATGGTGATTGTATAACCGTTACAGGTAAGACATTAGCAGAAAACTTAGCGGAAGCTAAGGACTTGGATCAAGATCAAGATGTTATTCGCTCTTTTGATAATCCATTAAAGCCTAATGGACCATTAATTGTATTGAAAGGCAACTTAGCTCCTGATGGGGCGATTGCTAAAATGTCTGGTATGAAAAGATCACGATTTATTGGTACAGCTAAGGTTTATGATAGTGAAGAAGCGGCAACAGAAGCCATTATGCGTAATGAGATAAAAAAAGGGGATGTTCTTGTTATTAGATATTCGGGTCCAAAGGGGGGACCTGGAATGCCTGAAATGCTGTCAGTAACAGCTTTAATTGTAGGAAAAGGACTAGGCGGTGAAGTTGCCCTGATTACAGATGGAAGATTTTCTGGTGGATCTCACGGTTTTGTAATTGGACATGTTGCACCTGAAGCACAAGTAGGTGGTCCAATTGCTTTTCTTAAAAATGGTGATATCGTAACCATTGATAGTGAAAGTCAGGAAATTTCATTCAACATTACAGAAGAAGAATTGCAACACCGTAAGGATAATTGGACCCAACCAAAACTAAAAGTATCAACAGGAGCACTGGGAAAGTATGCACGCTTAGTATCAGCAGCATCAAAAGGTGCAGTCACAGACCTATTTGAACAATAGGTTTATAAGGTATTACAATTGTAGATTTTAAAAGAGATTTCGAAGAAACACAAAGTATCGGGAGAGGTTAGTGAAGAACAATTTAGTGAATTAAGGATGTTGTAATATCTGGCTATTTGATTTTAAATGACAACTTTCTGGAGTAACGAAAAAAGCCCAATTTCTTAAATTCAAAGCTGAGAAATTGGACTTTTTTATGTTCTAAAATAGACGTAAAACATAAACACCCAAATCTTTAAAGGTGGGGGAGAGCTTTTGATGATTTTCAAGGTCATCGTAGTTGCCGGCAATGACAAAATGGCACTGTATACGTCTGACAGAATAAAGCTCGTGTTTCTGATAGATATTGTATGAAAGCTCGGCGTAATGCATTGAGATATGTGTTATTTTCATATGATAATAGATTTCGCTTAAAATAAAACTCAGCTTTTTCAATCTTTCGGAGATCGTGGGAATTTTGCGTTCAGCTTTTTTGTAATATGTAATGGCCTTTGTGTATTCACCGTTTCTAAACTCATACATCCCGCGGAAGAAGTTATAATAATATGCCCGCATATTGTCTATTTTATTCAGAATATTATGGCAGTTCTATTCTTTTTTTCTGATGGCAGTGTGTATTCCAAGCTAAATCAAAATAGCCTACTTAGATTATCTTAGGAATTTTGCAAACCTCAATTTAGACAAACACAAACACGTTTGTCTGGATTAGGAAATATAGGTGAAGATAAGTAAAAAAGATTTACAAACTTTCTAGCGCATCCAAAGAGATAAATCTAAAAGAGCTGGGATAGGGGGGACAAACAACAGAATTCCGTATACTCTGTTGTTGTACTATGTAAATGTTCAAAAGCCATTTAGGAGCGTCGACCTTTGATAATCCATCATATAAAAGTGTCATCCGATGTATTCGATGTCTTGTTTAACAAAGGCTAGTGAAATTCAACATCCAGAAAACGATTATAAGGTCGGTGATAAATTATTCATCCGTGAATCAAACGGTGATCGAACATTCCATTTGGTGTTTAATATGAGTTTTCTTGATTTAGCACACTCCCTTAATAAATGCATAGGATACTATCACAAAAATTTAAAATTGCGGGGATCAAAAAATGTACTATTACCCTTTTTCGCCTCAATGTTATTATTATGTGAATGTACCGATGTATAACGATGGAAGATCTGTTTATTGGACTGTTCCAAATGAGATGGAACACGTACACAGATGTGCCGATTTGCGCTCTTCATATGAAGATAGAAACCTTCTTTTGAAGGATTATGGACCAAAACCATTTGTTGTAAATATCAATAGAGCCACAAAACAAAACAATACGTTCCGTACTGCTTTATGGACAGGAAAGCATTTTCAAGTTACTTTGATGAGTCTTGGTATTGGAGAAGATATTGGTTTAGAAATCCATCCTAACGTCGATCAGTTCTTACGGATTGAGCAGGGGCGTGGGATCGTCAAAATGGGAAAGAGCAAAGATCATTTGAACTTTCAAAGAAATGTTTATGATGATTCTGCCATTGTTGTACCTGCCGGCACTTGGCACAACGTGATGAATACAGGGAATACGCCATTAAAACTTTACTCCATTTATGCTCCTCCTAACCATCCATTTGGTACAGTTCATGAAACTAAAGCAGATGCAGTGGCTGCGGAAGGTTAGCATAGATATTCACAGAATTCTATGTAATTGGAGTCACATCCAGCATGAAACATAGGGAACCAGTACCTAAGAATTGTTTTTATGTAAATGAAACCCAATGTAATATCCAAGCAGTCTTGTGCTAATTTTAAAAGTAATTGATAAAATAAAGTCGATTTAATAAAATCGGCTTATTTCTTTATTCGAGTCACTTTTTGCAGAATTGGTATTATCGAAAGAATCTATCAACTCAAAGAAAGTAACTTTCACACTTGACTATATACCTGCGGGGGTATATTATTGTTTTGTGAATAACAAAGAGTTAATAAGGTGGTGTAACTCGTATCAATTATTTAGTTATTGCATTCCTGCTTATTTTTGTGATTATCATTGCAACCTATAGACGTTATTATCCTATAACCGGACTCTCTTGTATCCATAAAGATAAATTAGAGGCTATGGACATCACAATATTAGATATTCGTCATTATAACGATGTACCCAATTTTTCGGATAATATTATTTTAAACATCCCATATGCGTATCTAAAACGTTTTTATTTAGAGATTCCACGTGATAAAATACACATAATAGCTCGTGATCGGGTAGAATTAAATTTAGGAGTGCGTTTTCTAAAGCGCAAAGGTATCCATGTAAACAGTTATGAACTGGCAACATGTAAATGTAAAAATAAATGATAGAAAGGATTTCATTGATATATGGAGTATGATCAAAAGATTAAAAACCGCTTACGACGGATAGAAGGACAAATTAAAGGTGTATTGACTATGATGGAACAAGGAAAAGATTGTAGAGAGGTTGTGACCCAATTAGCAGCTTCCCGTAATGCGATCGATCGAGCGATGGGTTTAATAGTGAGCACAAACCTTGAACATTGTGTTCGTGAAAGTTTAGAAAAAGGCGAAGACACACAAAATTTAGTAAAAGAAGCAGTCGACTTATTGGTAAAGAGCCGATAAAAATTCATCAACCTAAGGTTGACGAGTTTTTATATGCGTTATATTATACCCCCTATGGTATTTAAAGAGTTGAATAATAGCAGATCTTTCGAAAAAATTTTTTGACTTCGGTTATACCCATAGGGGTAATCAGTTAGGAGAATAAACATGACAGAACAAACAAAACGCACAACAATTGTTTTATTTAGCGGGGATTATGATAAAGCAATGGCAGCCTATATTATTGCAAATGGTGCAGCTGCCTACGATCATGAAGTGACGATCTTCCATACTTTTTGGGGATTAAACGCTTTACGTAAAGAAGAGCTGATTCCAGTGAAAAAAGGATTTCTTGAAAAAATGTTTGGAAAGATGATGCCTCGTGGTGCTGATAAGATGGGTTTATCTAAAATGAACTTTGCAGGTATGGGCCCTAAAATGATTAAAAATGTGATGAAAAAGCATAATGCACTTACTTTGCCTCAGTTGATTGAGATGGCTCAAGAACAGGGGGTAAAGCTCGTAGCCTGTACGATGACAATGGATCTTCTTGGTTTACAGGAAAAAGAACTATTAGATGATATCGACTATGCTGGTGTAGCAGCTTATTTGGCAGATGCTGAGGAAGGCAATGTCAACTTATTTATCTAATGTTACTCATTGCTAAATAAATGAAGGGAGGTTATAACACTACACTATGGATAGTGGCGTAATGTTCAATATCTTACTCATTTTATTTTTACTATGGTTCGTATTTCGACGTTTTTTATCATTGCAAGGTGTTAAACAAATAACAACTGCTGATTTAAAGTCAGAGCTGAAAAATAAAGACATACAGTTTATAGATGTGCGAACACCTTATGAGTTTCGTACAAGGCATATTAAAGGGTTCAAAAATATTCCCTTGACTAACTTGCCTCATCTAACTAATCAGCTTTCGAAAGACAAAGAAGTTTTTGTTATCTGTCAAAGCGGAATGAGAAGTTTAAAGGCAAGTAACATATTGAAGAAACAAGGATTTAAAAACATCACAAATATAAAAGGGGGTATGAATACATGGTATTAACTTCTAGAGGGAACCTTTTTGCATATTTATATACCCCCACCCCTATATGAGAAAAGGAGGAAAAAATGATGAAAGCAAATATTGTACTAGACGCTAAAGGTTTGGCGTGTCCAATGCCTATCGTAAAAACGAAGAAGAGTATGAAGGATTTAAAAGCAGGTGAAGTATTGGAAATTCAAGCGACAGATAAAGGTTCTACAGCAGATCTGGAAGCATGGGCAAATAGTACAGGCCATGAATATCTAGGTACTGAAGCAGAGGGGGAAATACTTCGTCATTTTCTTCGAAAAGGAGGAGAGCTTTCAGCAGAAAATGCAGCTTCAATTCCTGAGATTTCATTAGAAGCTTTCAAACAGAAAGTGGATAGTGACGAGTCTCTTAACATTTTAGATGTACGAGAGATAGAGGAGTATGAAAAAGCTCATATTCCTGGAGTTGTGCATATCCCTCTTGGTGAAGTGGAAAAGCGCTCTAACGAATTAAACAAAAATGATGAAATTTATATTATCTGCCATTCGGGAAGAAGAAGTGAAATGGCGGCCCACACCATGAAAAAACAAGGTTTTAAAAAGGTTATTAATGTTGTCCCCGGTATGCGGGATTGGACAGGTAAAACAGAAAAAGGAGGTATGTAAACATGACCGTTCAAGCACTTACCGCAAAAGAAGTCACACAAAAAATCTTTAACAAAGAATCTTTATTTATTCTGGATGTGCGTAATGAAAATGACTTTAACGATTGGAAGATCGAAGGACATTGTTTTGACTATTTAAATGTACCGTATTTCGATCTTTTAGATGGCGTAGAAGATATCTTGGAGAAAATTCCTTCTGATAAAGAAGTGCTGGTCGTTTGTGCAAAAGAAGGTTCATCCGTCATGGTATCCGAAATGCTTTCTGAAGCAGGTCATTCTGTATCCTATCTTAAGGGTGGAATGAAAGCATGGAGCGAACATTTAGAGCCGGTAAAAGTCGGGGATTTAAAAGATGGCGGTGAGATGTATCAGTTTGTTCGAATCGGTAAAGGCTGCCTGTCATACATGGTCATTTCCAATGGTGAAGCAGCGATTATTGATGCGGCACGTATGGCAGATATTTTTATAGACTTTGCGAAAGAGAAGGGTGCGGAGATTACTCACGTATTTGATACACATCTTCACGCAGACCATATTTCAGGCGGCAGAGTCATTGCTGAAAAAACAAAAGCAACCTACTGGTTACCGCCTAAAGATGCTGAAGAAGTGGCATTCGATTATCAGCCGTTGGAAGAAGGAAATGACATGATCATTGGAAATACAAAGATTAAAATTCAACCGATTTATTCTCCGGGGCACACGATTGGGTCCACTTCTTTCATTGTCGATGATCTGTATCTTCTTTCAGGTGATATTTTGTTTATTGATTCAATTGGCAGACCAGACTTAGCCGGTATGGCAGAAGATTGGGTAGGAGATTTAAGAAAAACGCTTTATAGCCGTTACAAGGCGTTATCAAAGGATTTAATTGTATTACCTGCACACTTTATGATCATTGACGAGCTAAATGAGAATGGAAGTGTTGGTAAAAAACTAAGCACGTTATTTAGCGAGAACCATGGTTTGAACATTGCGGATGAAACAGAATTTAGACACCTAGTAACAGATCATTTGCCTCCGCAGCCAAATGCATACCAAGAGATTCGAGAAACAAACATGGGGAAAATCAGCCCAGATGAAGAAAAACAGCGTGAAATGGAGATTGGTCCAAACCGCTGTGCAATACGGTAACACAAGTTTCTATTAAAAAGAGGAGAGATGAACATGAAATCAGATAAAGTATTAGACGCAAAAGGCCTGGCATGCCCAATGCCAATCGTTAGGACAAAAAAAGCGATGAATGAACTGGAATCAGGTCAAATATTAGAAGTGCATGTAACAGATAAGGGAGCTAAAAGTGATCTTGCAGCTTGGTCTAAATCAGGCGGGCATGACCTTTTAGAGCAAACTGATGAAGGCGATGTATTGAAATTCTGGATTAAAAAAGGCTAATGAATGGAAAGGGTATCGAATAAAAAGATACCCTTTTCCTTTGAAAGGAGGAAACCAAAGTGGATATTGCCTTTATCACAACTCTTTTCACTATAGGGTTTATTGGTGCCTTTATTTCTGGAATGATTGGTATTGGCGGAGCAGTTATTAATTATCCAATGCTATTATACATTCCTTCTTTAGTGGGAGTGATGTCATTAACTGCCCATGAAGTGTCAGGTATAGGGGCTATTCAAGTTTTCTTTGCGACACTTGGCGGTGTTTGGGCTTATCGTAAGAGTGGTCTTCTAAATAAAGCATTAATTATTTACATGGGAAGCAGCAGCCTTTTAGGGAGTGTATTGGGGAGTTACTTTTCTCATTATATATCTGAAAAAGGAATTAACTTTATATACGGTATTCTGGCTATTTTAGCAGTTATTTTAATGTTTATACCTAAAAAAGGACAAGAACAAAGCGAAGACAAAGAAGTGATATTTAATAAATGGTTGGCTTCGTCCCTAGCGTTTATCATTGGTGGTGTATCGGGTGTTTTAGGAGCTGGCGGCGCCTTTATCCTGGTCCCCTTTATGTTATCAATTTTAAATATTCCTGTTAGAATCACAGTCGCTTCATCTCTTGCGATTACATTTCTTTCATCTATTGGCGCAACAGTTGGAAAAGTAATCACGGGCCAGGTTCTTTTTGTACCAGCTCTGGTTCTTATGATTGCTAGTTTAATTGCTTCTCCTATTGGCGCATCAGTTGGGCAAAAAGTAAATACAAAATTCCTGCAATGGATTTTAGCGCTATTAATAAGTGCGACAGCTATTAAAATTTGGTTAGAGCTGATATAGCCAGCGGGTAAAATGAAAGATTAAAAGATTCATCACTCGTTGGTTTCTTATTAATGTTATGACACTTGGCCATGTTCAATAAATGTTTCAAGTATTTGATGAAATTCATTTTGATAATGGTGACTTGGACAAGTCTTGACTATAGTACCTTGAAATGCATTTGACTTAGTGGCGTCCAGTGGAATTAGGACAACGTTAAGAAAATAAAAAAAACCATAACTTCACCTTTGATCATTTTTTTAAACGTTTTAATCCTGATTGGTTTAATGGGTATTAATGAGTTAATATAAATTATGTCTATTTTGTATAATAGGCTGTATGGCATGATTTCAAATGCTTGAAACGGCGTGCTTTTGTAACTGATAATATACCACTTTTGTTGAGGGATTCGAACTAAAAAGAAGATGCCAAACTATATGGGTATCTTTGTTTGCTTTAGAGTTATTATATTTGAATATCATGACATGGCACCAATGGCAAGTTTGTGTAGCTGCCCTGCTAGTTATACTCAATAAATACGAGAAAGGTTTGTTTTCTCGTTGCGCTTTTTCAAATGCTTCTTCTCCCCAAGGGAACCAGTTTACAGGGTTGTGAGCATGTTGAAGTAAGTAAGGAGACTTCTCAGCATTGGGTCTATTGTGCGGGCATTTGATCACCTTCTTTCTTTATGATTTATTATCGAGTATGATTTTCTTTATTTGGTATACCGCAAGCTATATCTTTATAGCCTTGTTCTGTGGACTTCTAATCTATTTACGAATAAAGCAACTACTTAAAGGGTATTCAGATGGAGTCAATATAACTTACCAACAACACATTTGGTGTTTTATCCTACCTAGTGAAGATCATCTCATTAGGACAAACAGCTGTTACATAGCATTGCCAAGGGGTGATGCATTCTATGAGGTGATAATCATAAGAGGGTCCGCAAGCTGAACAATGTTATTAACGATGGATATTATTGAAAATGGAAATGTTGTAAGGGTGTCGTGTAAGCACAAGCGATCAAGAGGGCGAGCATCGACAGCCAGACCGGAGCCTGCATGAAGAAAGCAGGAACGAGGATCTCTGAAGTTTGACAATGAATGCTTTTCTGGAGAGCTGTTAGAACGTCCGGCTTTGAACTGCTCAAGGGAGGGTGTCAGTAAGGCCCCATAAGCGAAATCATCTGCTATGATCCAGACTGTCTTTCTCGGAGAGCATATCAGTGATGACAAAAATGATGTTCCCCTTCGCCTTCTTTAGCTTTTTCCTTCTCTGTCCGATAAAACTCATGAAACATCTTCATCAGCGCCCGCTTTTCAATCCGCGATACATTTCGGCTGTCCAAGCATATGTTATAAGTTCCGCTGTGTTTAAGTGCAAAGCTTGTAACAGGTTTAAATGAAAGCCTGATGTCTAAAGCTTCGGCAATCCGTTCAAAATTAATTTGTTCAGGCTCTGTCATATCATTCTTCCTGTATAAGTTTTCAATCCAATCCTCTAAATGACTGTTTGTATACCTCAAGATGAAAAACCTCTTTAAAGACGACAATCTAAAAATTGGATTGGCTTAAATATTATAGGTGAATCATGACTTTTTTCATAGGAAAATGGGTCTGAGTCTATGGAAAATAAATCTGTTTAATAAGGACTGTTATCGTAAGTACGATGATTTTAACACGCATCTGGATTTCCCTAAAAAAGTAAAGGTCTTTATGGATTTATGTCAAAATAATAGTAAGTACCTTATGCAACAAACAGGGAGTTTGGTTGCTTAATAAGGAGGGGGAAGTATGAAAAAAAATATTCACATATTGGGAGCCTCTGGTGTCGGAACTTCAACCTTGGGTGGTGCATTATCAAAGCGTTTGCCTCATACGCATCTTGATACTGATAATTACTATTGGTTAGATAAATTCACTAAAAAAAGAGAAATTCCTGAAAGAAAAAGGTTGCTTGAAAAAGACTTAACAATAAATGAGAAATGGATTCTTTCTGGTGCAGTGTGTGGCTGGGGCGATAATCTAAAAAGTTATTTTGACCTTGTCGTCTTCTTATGGATTCCACAAGATATACGGCTTGAGAGATTAAAGCATAGGGAATTTCAGCGTTATGGAAATGAAGTGTTAGCCGGTGGCAGTAAATATGAACAATCAAAAACATTTTTAGAGTGGGCTTCTTTATATGACACTGCTGGAATGGAAGTTAGAAGTAGAGCTTTGCATGAACATTGGATGGCAGATTTATCTTGTCCAGTGTTAAAGATTGAAGGCGACTGCTCAGTCAGTGAAAGAGTTGACCGTGTCTTGGATTATCTGAGTTCTAATTAAACTAAGGAATAGCGATTGAAAAAGAAGAACACGCAGCAGATTCACTTGTTCTTCTTGGGGGGCAAGTGTTGACTCTATTGCTGGTTTAATTAAAGAAGAAGTATAAAACCTGTATCAAAGATGTTACTAAATATCTACGACACAGGTTTTATATTTAGGTAACTAATATTCTTATATTTAACTTTGCATTTTTTATTCTGCAATAGTTGATTCTATTTCTGCTTTCAATTTTTCGAACCATTCTAAATTAACCAAGTGATGTGAACGGGAATTTTCGTTCATACGGCGAAAGTAATCGATTGTGCCGGGAATTTCTTGAGTGATGGACAGGTATTCATCAAGGAGCTCGATTCGAGTTTTAGTCTGATCGATTTGTGATTGGATCAGATCCAGTAATTTATTTTTGTCGAATTCATCGGCAAAGAGTAACGCCCCATAAAATTGCAGGTTCACATATTCCGATTTGGTGCCGTATTTGATCATTAATTTTTCGAATTCTGCCCTTCCCGATTCTGTAACTTTAAAGTTACGGATTTCACGCCCGCTGGTTGAGGATTTCTGCTGAATCTGTTCAATAAAACGCTTTTCTTCAAGTTGCTGCAGATTGTAATAAAATGAACCTTTCGTGAAGTTAACAATGTATTTGTAATGACGCTTTTCCATTAAGGCCAGAAGTTCATAGCCGTGAGCTCCGGGGTTTTGGATTAACAAGCCAAGGATAAGTAAGGGAATCATGGTTTCATCACCTTCGCCAGCCGCGCCTCAAATTCCGCGTACGTGATTTTACCCGAAGCCAAATCCATACTATGAAGGTAAATCTGTTCTGTTTTAGAATAGTCACCATTCACTTTCAGTGATTGCTCCTCTCCCGAAATGGGTTTCAGGATATGGTGCTTTTTTGAAAAAGCCTCGAAATAGCGGTAACCGAATTTACGTTGTGAAGCTGCGTCTAAATGAATGCCATCAGGATTCGCAGTCAAACCTGCTGCAGTAACAAAATAACAATTCTGTTGTTCATTAGCAAAACGCAGCAATTGTTCATTAACCTGTCGAAATTCAGTCGCGTGCTGTCCAAAACCAGTCTTCCCAAGAAAGTCACCAAGCCCTCCAATAATCAACGGTACCTCATCAAGTTTCAACTCGTTTCTTAGCGTCTCGATGATAAGAGTTAATTTCTCGTAATAAGTTTCATGCAGCGAACGATAACTGTCACTCTCACCTTGGTGCCAAAGGATTCCGCAAATTTGACTGGATTGGAGGGCGAAGCGGGCTTCGGACAAAGCATGCTGAAAAAGGATGCCTTCCGGATGCCAGTCATTCAATGAACTGCCGCCTTCCGCACACGGGATCAAGCCAATTTCTTCATCGGGATGAGCTTTCGACCATGCATCTGCAAAAGATGCGGCCAGGCCAACGCCGGAAACCGGACGGTCGTAATTAATCGGCTCTGTCATCATCTGCCACTGTCCATTGCGCAGCATTTTTATTTTTTCATTATAGATAGGGTCTACTTCATTCAAAAATCCACGGCCCGCCATATTCGACTGCCCCAACATTAAAAAAGACTTTATCATCTTATTTTTCACTTCTTTACATCAATATTTTAGTCTAATTAGACTATAGTCAATTCAGTTTGTCTTGTAAAGTTTTAATAATGTTTTACTTTTATTATTAGTATGTATGAAAAACAAACTAACATTGAACATTTGGTGGATGTATTTTTCTTATCCAACTATCGGGGGGCTTTAGTTCAATAACGATCTCCCCCAATCGGGCGCGATTCTTGAACAAGAACTAAAGAAGTGATACATATTAGTCATGTATAATATGTATCACTCTCTATTTTGCATTTTTCATAGGAAATACGTTCAATGATGGAGGTGTATTCCAAATGAAATGGATTGTTAAAAAGGGAGGGCTATGTTGAAGGGGTTAAATATCAATAAAAAATTATTAAAAAGGTTAGCGATTGTACCAATTCTATTCATTTGTTATGTTTTATTTTTAAATCCTGAAGTTATACTTGAAGAGAAATGTCCTAATAAGCCTTATAGTTTAACAATCGTAAAGCACGGGACAGGTATATTTGATAAGAAAATTGTTCTAATATATTACAAGATTCACGGAAAAACAGTAGCTGTTGGGGATTTGGTGTTTTTTGAGAATTTTGGCATAGATATAGATGTTTCTTGGGATACGAATACTGATGATGGAACTTGGTGGATAGATAAAAGCGTACATTTAACCATGACCTATGCTAAAAATGTTAAGGGGGAATTAGACAAGAAAGATATTGATTTTGATTATGGTACTGTCCAATGAAATAGGGATATACACTAAAAGAACCGCCAGTCGCGGTGCTTTTGTGTTTAGATTTAAACGGATTTAGGAGCAGTTTTTTCTTTCCTTGCAAGTAGCATGATTCCAGAAGATTATCATAAGTATTGCTGGCATTAAGTAGAACAAATCAATACATAACTTGACAACTTAGTAGTAAAACTCGATGCCATGAGAAAGGTCGAAGTTCTATTCATTGATGATTTATTCAAACCAATAAACGGTCAGCCAAGGGCAACCGATTGGCAGGTTGAACAAATCCAATCAGTCTTAAATTATCGATACTTGAATCATATGCCTTTGCTGATTTCTTCGGAGTTAACAATCGATGAGATTTTGGACATTGACGAGGCTCTTGGTTCACGAATTCACCAGATGTGTCGTGATTACATAGTGATTATTAAAGGCGATCGAATGCAATTAAATCATAGGTTAGGTGATTGGGACGAGAGTGGGGAGATCGTGTCCGCAAGCATCAAGACTGGAACGGCAAGTATTGCCGCACCGTATTTTGTCAGAGGGAAGATGGAATCAAGTTAAGGCTACCATTGAAAAAGAACTAAAAACCCTGGGGGGAAGACTAATTGTTCTTCAAATAGCTCTTCAGGATCAACTTACACAGTCAAAAAAGGCGATACTCTTTTCGAAATTGCATTGGCTGAAGGGTTAGTGTGGCAAACCTACAGAAATGGAATAACATTAAAGACCCGAATAAAATTATAGTTGGCCAAGTGCTGAAGCTTACAGGATCATCCAGCCCTTCTAAGCTGTGCATCCAACGGCAAGAAATACGTTTACCTTCCGGCATCTGCTGATTCATAGCGTATCTATCCGACTAACAAAGCAACGGTTAAAGGAAATGAATACGGAATCAAGACGGCTCAGTTCGGAAAGGTAAATATCTATGCTGCGAAGTCCACACGCGCAACTGTAAAATAAACGAAAGTAAAAAAAGAGCCCTCTCTATGAGAGGGCCTTAACTAATTAAGGTGCTGTTCCGCAATCGACTTTGTATTCGTCCTCTGTTACTTTCTTTGAATAACAGAGATAAGGAGTTTGACCAGTTTCACTTTTCCAAGCATTAAATAACATCAAAGAATAAAGACTTCCTGATGATTTATCACTTTCCCTTTTTTGAAGGATTGTGAAATAGCTTTGATAAGGGTATCCCATTTTATAGATTTCGTGTCTTATGGCTCCTTTTTCTGAAGAAGTATTGAACAAAACTGGTGAAAGGGGAGGCATTAAAATTAATATGATTAATACTGTTGCTAAAATAGATATCAATATTTTGGTTCTTTTCTTCATTTTTTCCTCCTGTACCTTTTTTTTGTATTTGGCTTTATGTTATATTATTACATGTATTTTATGCCATATTTCCACTGGTGTAAATGATCAAAGTTTCCTATATTCTGAAAACATGGAGGGTGTTATGAAAAAAGTAGTGTTGACTTCTTTATTTTGCTGTCTGTTACCTTTGCTGTTTTTGTCGAATCATGTATTTGCCGCATCTTCTGAAAATGAAGAAAAAGGTAGAACGTATGTATCAAATGATATAGGTATGAAAGAGCTTAATACAATGTTAGAACAACAAAAAAGAGATTTTGAGAACAATGAGCCTTTTGCTCATAAAGATGTTTCAAAATTAAATGATTCTGATGAAGGTGTTTTGTTGTATTATGCTTTCACCACAGTTGACAAACAAAAGCTGCATGAATTTACATATAAAATTAGTGATGTCACTACTTATGAAGAAAATAATAAAAAATTTGTAGAGGCCTATATTGTTAGAAACTTTGTTTTTGGTGAAGAAAAAGTAGATACAGGATTAGGGGACAATATTAAATTAGAGATTTCTAATAATAATGTTTCCAAGAAACAAAGTCTTTTATCAGAAAGCAAAGGGGCACCTAAGACAAAAAAATCTTCTACGCTTCACTATGAGAATGAAGGTGACGATTCGTCAAATATAAAATTGGATGAGTTTTTAAAGAATTACAAGCAAGAAGTTGAAGAAAATAAGGAACTGTCAACGCAACAAAAATCTGAATCAACAAAGGTCAACGGGTCGAAAGTCTCTGCATCTGCATCCGCTGTAAAAGGATATAATCGTTGGAAAGCCATGGAATATGCTGACAAATATGCTTTGTCTCCAAATAAAAATTATAAATATTATAAAAATGGAGATTGTACTAACTTTGTATCTCAGGCTTTAAGAGCAGGTTCAATGCCTTATTTCAAAGAGTGGAAGCCTTATACAAATGCATGGATTAATGCAGGTTCTTTTAGAAACTATATTTTAGAACCTGGCGGCATAAAAATGAAAACTGTAAAAGACGTTTATACGAACGTTGCGCTTGGTGATGTATATCATTATGATACTAGGAATAAAATAGGTCTTCCGCGTCCTGATGGTTGGATGGAACATACTGCTATTGTTACTAGCCGAGCTAATAATAAGATTCTTGTGAGTTACCATACTACCAATAGACACAATGTTCCTAGAGAGTATTACACTTCCAAAGAGGGTGGAAAACGTTACGCAAGTAGCATCCGTATGTAATTAAAATTTTTGATTTGACGAAAGTTTATATGATTTTAACACGTAGTGGCGATGTTGGACTTTTCATTTCCAAAATCGCCACCACTTTTTGTTTAGTGGCTGCATGATATATCAAAATACTCAAAAATAATCAATTATAAATATGTAAAAGGGTAAGTTAAAGAAGAAGCCACCATTTAACAATTGGCGGCTTTGTTGTTTTTATGTAATTTATGCAGACTAACATTACTATTTTTATTTTGTTTTGCGATCATCATAATAATGGAAATTAACAAAAGAATACCTCGGTAAAAAAAGAGAAAAGGTATAAAGGATACTCTTCAATCGAAAATTCCCCAGCCTTTGCTGTTTGCTTTTATTTTAAAAGGTTCAATAAGATAAGCTTGAAGGTTCCAGCACTAAATCAAGCAGTAAAAAAGTCATATACGCTGCCTTCTGGCATCTATAAAGTCACAAGCCTTATGCGAAAAGGGAATGACGTAAGACAGATTCAAAAAGTGCTGGCGGCTCTTTATTTCTACCGGGACAAAAGGGGCGAAGAATAACGGCATCAACGGCGTTTATGGACCGAAAACAGCAAACGCGGTTAAACGGTTCCAGTTAACGCATGGGCTTTCTGTTGATGGATTTATGGACCTAAGACCGAGTGAAACTTGAAGCATTATTGAAATAAAAAAGCCAAGCGAGGAAAAACGAAGCAGATTTCATTGCCAAACACGTCATCGGCAATCGGTATTACTTTATCGGGTATTCTGCCGTCTCGATAACGATTAGAAGCGTTAACTATATATGGCCCACTTTCTTTATGGAAGCTATGTAAGTATCCGAATGCAATTCCTTCCCTTTCTTCAAGATCAATAGTTTCAGGAGAAGGGGTAGTGCCAGAATAATTTTGATATATTCTAAATAATCTTTTGGGATCTTTACTTGTAACAGGTTTTCTACTTCAATAATTTCCTCGTTACTAACAGGATGCTCTCCGAAATCCCATTCAATTATATGGTATCTCCCCCTCGATATGTAAAACCCTTCATTATGTAAGAAGGGTTTTAATTTTATCATATATCTGGAATCTTATCTCGCCATATTAATAGCAATTCTCTAAATTGATCGGTTTCAATTGAGTTTTCATAGGGTTCTTCCATCCTAAAAGAGTTTTAACGATTGTCACATCTTTCTTGATGAGTACACTTGTTGCATTTAACTCAATCTTAAAATCTTCATATATCCTTTCTGAAACCTTCTCAATGTAACTATATACTCGTTGGCTTGTTCTTCTGTAGCGATGTTTTCAATGAAATCAGAGAAAATACTGATTTCTTCTGACAATACTATTTCTAAATCACCAAATGGATCTTCTTCAAATTTATATGAATATTTCATTTTTCTCTTCAAGATTATTTTTTATATAACGGATAGCAGTTATGTTTATACCTTAATTTCATACCTATCCTTAATTGATCTCATGTATTTCTCTACCTCGGGTTTATTTTCTGGGTGTTGTTCTACATATTGACCAACAATTTCATTTAAATATTTATAGAAATTTTCGTAATCTAATATGACTTCTTCATCTTCCTCGACTGCTGGGTAATCGAAATAAAAAGCTATACCCTCATCTCCAAAGTAATCTTCTTCCCACTTTTCGTAGTCATCAGCAAATACACACCAGACATTCTCTATACCATAGCCTTCTCCGTTGGAGAATTTCTCTAAAATTCGTATAAATCGTTCATCACCCACAACCTTAAAGAAATAATTAATTAATTCTTTATTTTTATTATCCATTTCATTTTCACACCGAATTAAAGCCCTCTCATAACGAGAAGAGCATTCCACCTTTTAATACTTTCTCCTCAAAAAGAAGGGAAAGGCATTATCTGTTTATCCCTCGTATAGTTTATTAATCAACTCTGTAAATGAATCACAAACATAACTAATGGAACTTTCCTTATCTTCATAGGCGATCTCATGATCCCAAAAAACAATTACGGGTTCTTGAGAAGACATTCTGTAATCAAAACAAAAGAGGTTTCCCCCTGCATCTGTAGCAAAAGGTATAATCTTATCAACTAACCGGTCTTTAACATTATCAATTGTACTAAGGAGATCAATTGGCCGAGTAGGATCTCCTATGCTCAGTAAATTGTTGATTGATTCTCGAGAATCTTGGAATAAAACAACCTTTTTATCTATAGGGGAACATCCATTATGATCTTTAATGAACTCTTTGTAATCTGTCGGGAACTTGATTTTTAATTTCTCTTCTACCTCTTTGATCTGACTGTTTGTTGCCTCTTGAAAGGTGCTTCGTTTTCTCCATTTAATACTTTGCATTGTTTAACCTCCTATTTCTCATCTTTCCCCAAAATTTTATATCCGCCAGTGTGACCTGTTTTAGCATGAATTACTCGGTCCACTAGCTCCATTTTTCCAGGAGTTTGATGGTGGTGCCATGTGTATTTCTCTGGTGTTATTCCATCTTGAAGATCAAGTAAATCATCTTCGTTCAAATCAAGCTTTTTAATCAATGATGGGTCTTCTTCAATCTGCTTATATAATTGCTTATTTAATTTGTCAAAATGCTGGTCTCTACTTTTTTTAAAGTCGGCTTTATGAAGTGTGAGTGTATGCTTTGATTCGAATATTGGAAATCCATCTTTATCATAGGGAACTTTTGTTACTGGGTGGACATCATTTTTCAAATGACCCATTCTTAAGTTAATAGTCGTTGTTTTACCCGCACTGTTTTCGTACGTATATGGTGCAACTTGGACGAATTGATCTTGTTTGGCTTGAATCTCTTTTTTTAATATACATGTATTCTTTACATTGTAAGTGTTCTCTATATCTTCAGCTATTCCTATAAGAGCTTGTTCATCTTTATTTCCAGATAAAGATTTGATGTATTTTTTCCTTTAGAGATTCCTTTATTTACATGGTTAGTTGCTGTCTTTTCTCCAGCTTCCAAAACTTTATCTACCTTAGTTGCGCCAGTTTTGGCGATCTTACTAGATACTTTTACAGCAGATTCTGCGCCTTTTAATCCAACTAGATTGCCGATCACATAGGTAACATAGTGTGCCTTTGAGTATGTATCACCGTTTATAAATTTATCATTCCATGAATCATCTATATTTTTCCATATGATTTTTGCATATGAAGGTGTATTCAACACAGTACTAATTGTTGTGGAAATTTTTTGCTTATCAGAGAGTTGGGAGAATTCCCAGGCATCGACAGCTAAGTCTTTTAAACCAATTACAGTATCTTTTCCAACATCATAAAGGCCGACACCGACTCCTTTGAAGCCCTCAGTGAGTTCATGTGTGTTTTCAATCTGTGTGAAATATCTTTGTTGATCTGCTGTCAGATTTTCATAACCAATGGTTTTAGCCATTGAATAGAATTCATCGGCATCTGCATAATCGTAATTTTTTAGTCTTTCTTTCAGCTTTTCGATTTCCCGTTCTTTTTCTTCTTTCTTCTTAATCGTCAAATAAGCTTCTGTACGCTTTTCAATATCGCCTTTTTTCTTATGTATATCACTCTCACGGTACGCCTTAGCGTTGTAGTGGATGGGCGTAGCGTTTTTACCTTTGCCCGTTGCTTCTTGGAGCTTTTGAAAATCTGACTTGATGAATTGTTCATTTGGTTCTGACATAGCATATTCTGTCAGTAAATCTTCGTCAAGATCACCTAGTTTTTCAATTGTTTTTTTACGTTTATCATTGGCATCTGCAAGCTCATCCTTGAAGGTTTCTGTTGAAAACAAGTCGAGCGGAAGGATGTCGTCAATGTCATTTAGAATACCTTTCATGGCTTTTTTCTGTTCAGACATGATTGACTTTGATTTTTTATGGGCGTTAGCCAGTTCATGTTCTAGAAAAGATTCTTCAATATAAGTATCAGAGAGACCTTTGTCCTCGACAGCTCCAGCAATGTTGTTAAAAAATGCGATTTTCATGTCAATGTAATCGATCCATTGATCAGTGACACCAACATGATCGTAATAGAATGCTTTAATGTTGTTAGCGCCTTTACCTGAGAATTCGCTGTCGTCCAGTTTAGCGACGCTTTGTAAAGCTTTTCTCAGGTTGACCATTTGCGTCCTTAGTTCTTTATATTCTTTGGCCCGATCTGTAGCTTCAGACATAAGTGTTTTAGCTTCAAAGACTTTCATAATCATATCCTCTCATTTAATTGTATAACAAAATATTACCATGGAAGAATGATGAAACTAAGTGTTGTGTGGATCAAAGGGGGGGAATGAATCATTCGATCTGTGTCTTTTGATCTAGTTTTTGGGGTTTGACCAGCTTTTGTGAAATGCTTTTCATGGCTAAAATAAGAAAAAGCCGTTATGAAACGGCTAAAGGGAATCAGAACTAATGTTGTTTATCGAATCAAACAAGGAATTCATGAGTAGGTGCTAGAGTTACATTCCGGGATGCTTCCTTCATTTCGCCATTAGACATAGATCCGAAAAAGGCAAGTCCAATTAAAACGGCGGATAAACTGATAAACAATTTAGATTTCATACATGCATTCCCCTTTCGATATTTGCTTTTGAGCATATACCATCTTCTTGAAACAGATGATACTATCCTCTATTTTTCCATTATAATCGAAAAGGTTGCCTCCTAACAATGCCAGATCTTCCAGATAAGGGTATCCTTTGCCGTTCTCTAAACGAGAGAAAATGTTGAGGAGTTTAGGTGTATCGCCATTTCTTATATAAAGAACGTCTAATGCTTCAAATAAGTTCATAAAAAGTTCGTCTTTAAAATCTACAGCACTTCTGATTCCTTTGCGGAAGCAATCCATTGCTTGTTCTTTTTTGCCTTGTTTAAAATAAATCAACGCTAGGTCATGATAAGCTTGCGGAAGTACGTCAGAGTTTATTTTTCTGTATTGAACCAAAGCTTGTTCGATGTAACGTGCAGCCTTATTTAAGTTGTCCATTTTGTGATAGCAGTTGCCGAGATTGAAAAATGCAGTGGCATAGATGTGAGTATTTTTACTTTTAAGCAGCTCGGCACCTTTTAAAGCTTCTTGAAGGTGGGGGAGAGCTTTTTCATGATTTTCAAGGTCATCATAGTTACCGGCAATGACAAAATGGCACTGTATACGCCGAACAGAATAAAGCTCGTGTTTCTTATAGATGTTGTATGAAAGCTCAGCGTAATGCATCGAAATGTGTGTCATTTTCATATGATAATAGACTTCAGACAGTTTAAAATAAAACTCCGCTTTTTCAATCTTATCTGAGATCGTTGGAATTTTGCGTTCAGCTTTTTTGTAATATGTAATGGCCTTTGTGTATTCACCGTTTCTAAACTCATACATTCCGCGGAAGAAGTTATAATAATACGCCCGCATATTGTCTAGCTTCTTCTTATGCCCTTCGATTTTCTTTAAATATTCTGAAAGTTCCATTCGGTTTTCATCAGATGGCAGCGTGTATTCCAACATAATTTTATGGCGAAAGGCCATTAGTTGATAATAAATAAGCAAGTCTTGATCTTCTTCCATAACCTCTATATCACGTTCTATTTCAGCCTTTAACATTTCAGCATCCGTAACGTTAAATTTTTGAATATGCCTATGCCATTCATTAATCTTCATTCCCACTTCAGCTGATGTGATTGATATCAAGATATTCACCCTTCCCTTAACTCTACTAGTAATGTAAATATTAACAAGTTTTCTTTCGCAGAAAAAGGCAATAGGGCACCGCAATTTAAATTTTCGGTGAGACCGCAATAACTTTTTGGTTCTCCTGGAAAAACTCTCAATGGGGAATTAAGTGGTTTTGGGGATTAGTCATTAAAAAACTCACTTCGTAGATGAAGACAGTGCTTCAAATCGAGTTGGTGCATAAAGAGGAAGGGTATTACACCTTTCTCTTTTTATTTGAATGGAATGCTGAAAATATGCCCTTTTGTATTGAAAATTAATGTAAAATGGTATAAATGGTTGTGGTAATGACGATACCAAAAGAGTAATGAAAATACTGGCTTATCATGAAAATATGATGGGAGAATAAGATGAAATGAAGCTAAATAATCTATATAATTTTAAAAATGCAGTAAAGCATTTTCTTGATGTTGATAATCTTAAAATGCCACAAGAAATATCATCATTAGATATAAATAATTTAAGTTGGTCTGAACCCTTCAAATTTAGAGTGAAAAAACAAGAGGATAAGTATCGTACTTTAAAAATACCAAATATCCTGAATTTTGTAGCTGCATATGAACATTTTAAGGATTTACCAAGTTTTGAAAATGTGCAAAATTTAGATCGTTTACATAAACGCTTATCGACAAACATTGATACTGGAGATTTTGTTTCTGGAGAATACGATAGACAGTTGGAGGAAGATTTTAATAGATTATGTATTTATGATCATCTGATTAAAATTGATATCAAGGAATACTATGGAAGGATATATACCCATTTGATTGACTTTCAAGGACATAATGAACGTTTTTTAACAAGTATGAATAATGGAAAAACAAATGGTTTAATTATGGGTAATTACTTATCTTTATATTTTGCAGAAACTAACTTGAAAAGTATCAGTCTTGATATTGAAAAAGAAATTGAAAACTTAGAGATTGACTGTGAGTTCTCTTATTTCTCTGATGATTTTTACTTTTTCTGTAATAAAGGTGATGCTCAAAAAGTAATAAAAATCTTTGATGAAATTTTGGAAAAATACGATCTGGAAAGAAATGAAAATAAAAGAGAAGTATGGACATATGAATCTTTCAACAATTACAATTTAGTAGCAAGGTATTGGAAAAAATTAATTGCCAAATGCAATGTAAGGTTTAATAGGGAAATAGATAATAACAAGCTATTTTTCATTAATCAACTTGTTTTTAGACTTTCGAAATTGAAGGATGATAAACTGAAAAAAGTTTTTATAAATAATTTTTTTAAAACGAAATATTTTAGAGATTTAGACCTTGAGAAATATCAAGTTAAGGATTATGACTATCATCAATTATGTTTCATTCTTGGTCTATCTCCTGAGACTCTATTATATACAGTTGATAAATTCAATGTTATGAGCAATTTTGAAAAGGAAAGGTTATATAAATTCTTCCAAGTCAGATATAGAGAAGCACTAAAAAAACAATTTAATGAAGAACAACTATATTTTTATTATGCGATAAAAACCTTTGAATTTACAGAAATATTGGAAGAGAATAAAAGCAGTGTCATCAAGTCAAATAATCAAATATTAATTTCATATTACTTAAAAGATGGGCAGTTTGGAAAAGAGTATATTGAAAAATTAAAAGAAATGGTCGATGAACAATACTGGTTTCAAAATTATCATTTAATATTGTATACTGATGATTTACAAAGTGATTTAGATAAAAGTATTAGGCAATATTTAATTCCTAAATACGCAAAAAAAGAAAAACAAAGGGACTCTTATATGGAATTTTATAGACAAAATATATTAGCTGGACTATCTATTGTTAGGGACATTCCTGAGGTCCTTGAAGAAATTAAAGATTATTTAGTATTGCGAATAGAAGAAATGGAGGAAGAATTTGAAGATCAAGAAGAATTTGAAGTTGAACTTTAATTAGATGATTTTAAATATTTATTGCACTTTGGAAAATGACAGAGGGGACTTGCGTATAAGCAATAAAAGTTTATTTATGCCCATTTTGTGTCCAAAATAAATGTAAAGCGGTCTAAATGGATGTAATGAATGACTTCAAATGCTTGAATTACAGGCTTTTGTACTGAATATGTACTCCCACTTATTGAGGGGCTAGTGGGCGTGGTATGCGTCAGAGAAGAAACCGATGATCCAAACCATCGGTTTTTTTATTTGTTTTCATACTCATCAAAGATTTCCTCGTAAGGCAAAAAGCAAATGAATAGCATTTACAGGTCCGTTATAAAAAGAACTGAATCTGTGGCTTTGGCTTTATCGAGATTTTAGGGGAAGTTGCTTGTGATATATGGTTAAATTAACCATATATTTAAATTTATTACATCGGATAGGCACCCCTCTTGAGAAAAATCTGTATAATGTCAAAGATTAATTCAAGGATGGTGTTAGTAATGAATAATAAAACAACAGGTTATCAACAAAATGAGGGGTTATGTCGTTTATGTGTTTATAAGAATCTAGTTACACAAAACTATGATTATAGAATAATTTCAGCAAAAAGTAAATGTCCTAATATATTTGAACACGAGTTAGTATTTGCCTCTCCATTTGTTTTTCCATGTATTCATTCTACTTCAGTACCTAACTATAGTGGGACGAATCAAACTAATCAACATGTACAATTAGATGTTCTAGGAAACAACATACAACAAATTATAGAACTTCATACAAAATTACAGCCAGTCGAGGAAATACAAAATGAAATATGTAGAAAAATCGAAGATCTTATTAGAGGTTTAGGACTTCCAAAAGGGAATAGGGGATCGATTGGGTGTTCTGCAGAGCTTTCTGATGATCTGCGTTATGTAAAATTATATGTAAAAGTTGTTAATGCTCATAAACCTTGTGGACGATGTCCATATCTTTATTCTTTAACAAGTGAATTAATTGCAAATATTGATCTATTGAATCCAAATCCAGATGACGTGAAGTTTTGTATACGGACCCCATTTGGAGGAAGAATTTGTATTGATGGATCTGATATATTAGAAATTATTATTGGCAGTTTGTAAATACAGGACTTAGAAGATTTTAAATAGATACTTCAGCTGAAATTCTCTACGGTTAAGGTTGAATTATATATGATATTAGAAAAATAAACTATAACATTAATAGCTTAAGATTGCCCCCTTTTTATTAAATATTAAGGTGTGAAAGGGGGTTATTTAATAAAATTAATAAATTGGTAGAACTTCTGAACTTACTAAAAAGCTTCGTATTTGGACAAACAGCTCCTACATAGCATTACCAAAGGGGTGATGCATTTAATGAAGGTAATAATCATCGAGGGACCGCAAGCTGACAAATGCATTAACGATTGCAATCATTATTTAATAAAACTTTATAGTAAGGAGATCCAGGGAGATAGCAATATATGTAAGGGTATCGACCGAGGAACAAGCGATCAAGGGATTCAGCATGACAGCCAGATCGAGGCCTGTAAAAGAAAGCAGGGACTATGTGCTGAAGTATGCCGATGAAGGATTTTCTGGAGAGCTTATCAGTGATAACAAAAATGATGTTCATAACTCTTTTTCTATTTCTTTTAATAGAAACTTTAGTAAAATAGAGAAAGCCGGAATATGAGATCCGGCCTCTTCTGCATTATTTCCCTTTCGCCTTCTTCCGCTTTTCCTTCTCTGCCCGATAAAACTCATGAAACATCTTCATCAGCGCCCGCTTTTCAATCCGCGATACATAGCTGCGCGAGATCCCGAGTTCTTTGGCAATCTCACGCTGCGTTTTTTCCTTCTTCAAATCAAGTCCAAATCGCCCGACAATCACTTCCTTTTCACGGTCATCTAAAATGTCAATGTATTGTTTCACTTTTTCAAGCTCCATATTGAGCTGGATCGTGTCTATCACATCTTCGTTTTCTGATTTCAAAACATCAATCAGGCTTATTTCATTTCCTTCCTTATCCTGCCCGATCGGATCGTGAAGGGAGACGTCTTTTTTTGTTTTTTTCAATGCGCGCAAATGCATGAGGATTTCATTTTCAATACACCTCGCAGCATACGTCGCCAGCTTTGTCCCTTTACCAGCGGAATAGCTTTCAATTCCTTTTATCAGCCCGATCGTTCCGATGGAGATTAAGTCCTCTGCATCCTCTCCTGTATTTTCAAATTTTTTCACAATATGGGCGACCAAGCGAAGATTATGCTCAATCAGCATGTTTCTGGCATGTTCATCCCCTTTAGCCATGAGCTCTAAGTATTTTTTTTCCTCGCTGCTTGAGAGCGGTTGTGGAAAGGCATTGTTTTTCACGTAAGATACTAAAAAGACAAGCTCTTTAACAACAAAGCCGAGCGCTGCGAAAACACCTGTCACCATCGTCACCTCCACAAAAGTATGTAGGCAAAAGCCTATATGTAAATGTATGTGGGCGGGAGGCTGTCTGTGTCTGTACCGGGAAATTTCTCGCAGGGGAGCCTGGGCTTTTGTAAACAGCATATTAACTTCAAATGTTAACAATAATTTTTATCATGCACCAATACATTGAAATGAACAAATGTATGGGGGGATGGGAATGAAAAAATGGATGGCAGGCTTGTTTCTTGCTGCAGCAGTTCTTCTTTGTGTAATGGTTCCGCAGCAGATCCAAGGCGCTTCTTTGTATGACAAAGTGTTATATTTTCCGCTGTCTCGTTATACGGAAACAGGCGATCATATTAGAGATGCGATTGCAGAGGGACATTCTGAGATTTGCACCATAGATAGAGATGGAGCAGACAAAAGGCGGGAGGAATCATTAAAGGGTATTCCGACGAAGCCGGGCTATGATCGGGATGAGTGGCCGATGGCAGTCTGCGAGGAAGGCGGCGCAGGAGCTGATGTCCGATATGTGACGCCTTCTGATAATCGCGGGGCCGGCTCATGGGTAGGGAATCAAATGAGCAGCTATCCTGACGGCACCAGAGTGCTGTTTATTGTGCAGTAGTAAAGAAGAGGCTCTTTCTTGAGCCTCTGTTGTTACAACCCTTCGCCGTGCTGAATGTTCAGGGGAGAGGTTTCTGCTTTTCGCCAATATTGGCGTGTGCCTTCGTCCCGTACAACAATGCCCAGCTGTGCCAGTTCGAGACGGAATTCTTCAATATCGTCTTTTTGTTCGTCCTCCAGCGCTTTGTGACGAGCTTTTAATAAGGCATGGGCGCTTTGCGATAGGTCAGGTGCATCAGGAATCCATCGGCGAAATTGATCTGTAAACGGATCACCATCTGCTGCCCATTCGTAATGATGCTGTCTAAAGGCCTTCTCAACGTTTACTGGTTTTTCATCAATTTCTTCCCGTACCAATTCATATCCGGCTGTTCCTAGGAGGACAAGCCGTTTGTGATCCATAAACACGAGAGCGATGTCACCGGAATGAATTGTTTGCACTTTTTTTCCTTTCATGAATTCCACTGTGTGATCTGTAATCTTGACAGACAGCAGCATTGCAATAACAGAATGAGCGAACCAAATCCCTGCAGTCATACCGAGAAGAGCAGTGATAAATGCAGCTGTTGATCCCTGAAAAGAGGTGATGAGCCGAAGCGGTCCTTCAAAAGGAATCCACGGAAGGGATAATGCCCATTTCGCAATCTGCGGGATAAAATAACCGATTGCAAAACCGATGATTGCAAGTGCAGCGTATAAAAAGAATACAGCGGTTTTCGTAACCCCAATAAGAGTATGAGATTGATTCTGCAACATGACACCTTCTTTTACTGAAAATTCTCTTCCCATATTTTAACTCAACGAGATGGTAAATCAAGGATAAAGTGAAAATTATGGATTTAAGAGGGTTCCGAAATGGAACTGGCAGGTACAGCCGGTCATGAAAAACATATTAAAATGGGCAGAAGATGTAGTTTCATTTGTTTTCTGCGTGTCAACTACAAAGGGAACATAAAAAGTAAAGGCTTTTGACAATCAGAAGGAACAGGCATGAAAATCGGATTAATCGGCTTAGGGAAAATGGGCATAAACATAGGAAAGCAATTCATAGCCCGCAATCGTCAAGCGGTTGGATATGATATAAATCAAGGTTGGTGGGGCAGTTTTGCGTGATGTATGACCTTTATTAAGAAAAGGCGATATGATTATCATTAAAAAGAATCGATCTACCGCTACAATTAAATGAAAGAAGCGGTATCCATTATCTCGATGCCGGTACGGCGGGCGGAATGAAGGCGCATGGCATGGAGCCTGTTTTATGGTGGGGGGTGATCATAAAGCATGGGAGCTTGTAGAACTGCTTTTTCAGGACACCGCCGTCGGAAGCGGGAAGCGGACATTTTTGAAAAATGATCCATAGGTGAAGGGAAACGGACGGCGGAAACCACGCTTGATCTGCAGAGCGCAACTCCTGTGGTCGCCATGTCGCTGCCCTTCGAAATGAATTTGGAGGCCATGCGACGGAAAAAAAGTAAGGGGGCGAACAAGCCTCCTTATTTTTTTTGCACCTTCAGAAGATGAGGAAACTTTTTATATATGACCAGCATGATGATCAGAATATACGCACCGTAAATGCTGATAGACAATAATTTATTGCTGGTGAAGTTGGCACCTGCAATGGTGACAACAACAATATTGGGGATTTTCCCTATGAAAGATGCAAAGAAAAAAACATGCCAGCGAACCTGACTCAGTCCGCAGATCACGTTCATTATAAGGGAAGGTATGACCGGTATCAGCCTTCCTAATAAAACAGCGGTAAAAGCATTTTTGTTGAAGGAAGCCTCGTAGCTTTGTATGGCAGGATATGCCTGAACTTTTCTTCTGGCCCAATCTCTAAAACTGTACCTGGCGAGAAAAAACAGCAATATTGTACCAAGCATTGAGCCGGTCAGTGTAATCCAAATTCCATTTGCCGTCCCGAATACAGCGCCATTTAAAGCAGCAACTAAAGCAAACGGCACTATTGGGAAAAAAACATCGACAGCAATCAGCAGCATACTAAATAAAACGGAAAATATCCCCCCTGCTTTGATTGCATCAAGCCAAGCTTCTTTTTGAAAAAAACCGACTGCAATGATAGCGATAATCACAAGTATACCTATTCCCTTTTTTAACATAGTCTATGTCACTCCCAACTTAGATGATGTCAGGAGCCAAAATCTCCGTCATCTAAATTAGTATAACTGGTGTCATTTCAGCCGTTCAACTGAAAACCAGGTTAAGAACACAATTCTTTTTAGTTCATAAAAAAGGCTGTCCGTCTATCTCTCTGTTTTCTTAACATAGGGGAGATAGAAAGGGTAACCATAACCTTAAGGGATAAGCTGTATCTTAGCGTATTTATTTCCTTTGGTTTGTGTGTTTTTCAGATTAGAGAGAAGGGAATTTAAAAATAAAAAGTCATCTGCTGCGCCGCAATGAAAGCAGAATGATATTCACTAAGGGGGACACGTTAACTATAGGAAAAAACAGTGTTAGCAAAAAAACTCTTCGTTGAACGAAGGGAAACAGAGGTATAACATTAAGGTGAGGCTTTTGGGGGTGTAAAGATGAAACATTTTATCATCCTTTTCCTTCTGTTGTTCGTTACAGCAGGGTGCGAGGGAATGGGATACGAAGACGTTGTAGCATTTGGTGACAGCAATACGCGTGGCTCTAATTGGGATTATCGCGATTATCCCAAAGCACAGCAGTGGGTCAATATATTAAAAACAGCTGAGCGCGGTAACCTTGATATACTCAATGCGGGAATCGGCGGACAGACGACAGAGGATGCCCGTCTCCGATTTCAGACAGATGTGCTGGATCAAAAACCGAAGTATTTGTTTATTATGTTCGGCACCAATGACGCTGCCATACTGACTGAAGGGAAACCGAGAGTGTCGAAGCAGCGTTTTAGAGAAAATCTGGTTTATTTTATTGAAGAAAGCAGAAAACACGGAATCAAGCCTATCTTAATGACGTGTATCCCAATTATAGAAGGTAATGGGAAGCATCATCTGTTTTACTATTCCAGATATCAAGCAGCTGCTTTTGAACCAAAAGGCGGAGCAAGGAAATGGCACGACTCATACAACGATATTACAAGAGATGTGTCGAAGCGCCTAAATGTCCCTCTTGTAGATAACTGGAAGCATTTTATAGAAGCAGACGGCGGAAAAGCAACTGATGAAGCGCTTATCCAATCCGGTCTTATAGATCCTTCAGGCAATCATATGACACCTAAAGGGGCAAGGATCGTATATGAAGGAATACAAGATGGGCAGATTCTGCAGCGTTGAGCCGGACAACCGCCTAGTCCGATTTATTTCTCCTACATAGGCTGTTATAAAACCTTATTAAGGAGGCGCTTCACATGTATGGCGCAGGCAGAGCATATGGATACGCTTTTATTGTTGTTTTAGTTGTTGTTCTCCTGGTTGTGGGCGGCATATACTGGTTAGCATAATAACCGGTCCTTTAAAACACCTCTTTTTAGGGGTGTTTTTTGCTGAAAATAGTAGTAAAGCGCGCAGCCGAAGTGATATAATATCAGTCATCTGAGTAAAAAAAGGAAATACGCCCGGAAAAAATAGACAAATTCCTATTAAGAAGATACGGAAATAATATGTCCGAGCGATCTTCTTTTTATTTCGTTTTCAATTAACTCGATAAAGTCACGGTTTAAATTCATCTCGGTGGCTTTGAAATAAGATTCTATTAGTAATTCATCAGACAGTTTTCTCATGCTAGGAACCCAATTAATGGGAGAGGCACCTCCTTAAAAGTTGGAATCATTCATGATCTTAACGCATACAATGATAAGTTGCGTTTATCTGAGGTTGAAGTTATCTTTAATCTACCATGAAATGAATATAAGAACAATCGTTCTGTTATCCACACCAAAAAGTGGATAACTTGTGAGTATCGTGTTTATAATTTGTCTAAAGAGTGATGTAATAAGAGTGGATAGTGTGTGTAAATTTATCCACACCTGGTGAAGAAACCCAATTTTTGTCGAAATTTTTTTGCTCAGTTTTTCTTTAGGCGCAAGTTCGATTTTTTTCGACAATCATATTAAGGAGAAAGAAAAGGGAAGGGTGCGGGTTTTGTTAAAAAAGTTTTTTTTACCTGACGAGTTTGTAAAAAATATTTTTCATATTACACCTGAAAAATTAAAGGAACGAAATGTAAAAGGGATTATTACTGATCTGGATAATACGCTTGTTGAATGGGACAGGCCGAACGCGACGCCGCGGTTGATCGAGTGGTTTGAAGAAATGAAGGAACACGGCATTAAAGTGACAATCGTCTCTAATAATAATGAAAGAAGAGTGAAACTTTTCTCTGAACCGCTTGGAATCCCATTCATTTATAAAGCAAGAAAACCGATGGGTAAAGCCTTTAATAGAGCGGTGCGCAATATGGAGCTGAAAAAAGAGGACTGCGTGGTCATCGGAGACCAGCTGCTGACCGATGTACTCGGGGGAAACCGAAACGGCTACCATACGATTTTGGTCGTGCCTGTCGCTTCCTCTGACGGATTCATTACGCGCTTTAATCGCCAGGTTGAACGCAGAATACTGAGTGCTCTCAAACGAAAAGGGCACATTCAGTGGGAGGAGTAAGAAATGGAAAAGGTTGTTTGTATCGGATGCGGAGTTGCAATCCAAACCGAGGACAAAACAGGTCTGGGGTACGCGCCGCCTGCATCGCTTACGAAAGAAAATGTGATTTGCCAGCGTTGCTTCAGACTGAAAAACTACAATGAAATACAAGACGTTTCCTTAACGGATGATGATTTTTTGAACATCCTTCACGGTATTGGGGAAACGGACTCTCTTGTCGTAAAAATAGTTGATATTTTTGATTTTAACGGCAGCTGGATTAATGGGCTGCAGCGCTTGGTGGGGGGGAACCCTATCTTATTAGTTGGCAATAAAGCGGATATTTTGCCTAAGTCACTGAAAAGAGAGCGTCTGATCCAATGGATGAAACGTGAAGCGAAAGAGCTTGGCTTAAAACCTGTTGACGTATTTTTGGTCAGTGCGGGACGCGGCCAGGGAATCAAAGAAGTCATTGATGCGATTGAGCATTACCGCAACGGCAAAGATGTCTATGTTGTCGGATGTACAAATGTAGGGAAGTCCACCTTTATTAACCGGATTATTAAAGAAGTGTCAGGTGAAGAAGATATTATTACAACATCCCAATTTCCTGGCACAACCCTTGATGCGATTGAAATTCCGCTGGATGACGGCTCAGCGCTTTATGATACTCCGGGAATTATCAACAACCATCAAATGGCGCATTTTGTCAATAAGAAGGATCTGAAAATACTATCCCCTAAAAAAGAGCTGAAGCCTCGCACTTTCCAGCTTAATGATCAGCAAACACTGTATTTTGGCGGACTTGCAAGGTTCGATTATGTGTCTGGGGAAAGATCTCCTTTTATTTGCTATATGCCAAATGAGCTGATGATTCATAGAACAAAACTTGAAAATGCAGATGCGCTTTATGAAAAGCATGCAGGGGAATTGCTCACGCCTCCGGGTAAAGATGAAATGGATGAGTTTCCGGAATTGGTCGCCCATACGTTTACGATAAAAGACAAAAAGACAGATATCGTTTTCTCTGGGTTAGGCTGGGTTACTGTCCATGACGCCGATAAAAAGGTAACTGCATACGCTCCAAAAGGCGTTCATGTATTTGTTCGGCGCTCATTAATTTAAGAAAAGGGGAGAGGAGTATGAAAAAGCTGTACGGGGTTATCGGAAATCCGATTGGCCATTCCATGTCACCTGATATTCATAACGCATCATTGAAAGATCTTGGGCTTGACGGGCATTATCATGCCTTCAAGGTGGAAGAGAATGATCTGGAGGATGCGGTAAAGGGAATAAAAGCTCTAGGCGTACAAGGAATCAATGTGACTGTCCCGCACAAGGTTTCTATTATGGATTATTTGGATCATATTGATGAGAGTGCAAAAGTGCTTGGTGCCGTAAACACGGTCAGAAGAGAGGGAGACAAGCTTGTCGGATACAATACCGACGGGGAAGGCTTTGTGAAGTCATTAATGAAGGTATTAGACAAGCCCATCTCTGAACTGTCATTTTTAATGATCGGCGCGGGCGGAGCGGCGAGAGCCATCTTTACAACAATTGTCCGTAATAGTCCGAAAAAATTTGCCATTTGCAACCGGACGCTGGAAAAAGCAAAGCGGCTTACAGAATCCACTCCCTCGTTTCACAATAAAGAAGTGTTAAGCTTAAAAGAAGCAGAAGAACGTCTTGAGCAGTATGATGTGATTATCCATACAACGTCAGTGGGCATGTATCCGAATGTGGACGAAGTGCCGCTTTCATTACAGCGTGCCGCAAGCAGTGCTGTCGTATGTGATATCGTGTATAATCCAATTCAGACGGCCCTTTTAAAAGAAGCAAGCCAGAAAGGCTTAAAAACACTCGATGGTGTGGGCATGTTTGTTGAACAGGCGGCATTATCCTTTCAATTATGGACTGGACAAGAGCCTGATATTGAAAAAATGAGATCAATTGTAATAGGAAAATTAGGAGGAACAGAATGTTAACAGGTAAACAAAAACGTTTTTTGCGTTCAAAAGCGCATCATTTAACGCCGATTTTTCAAGTAGGTAAAGGCGGAGTAAACGACAACATGATTAAACAAATTGCTGAGGCACTTGAAGCGAGAGAGCTGATTAAAGTCAGTGTTCTCCAGAATTGCGAAGAGGATAAAAATGATGTGGCGGACGTTCTTGTAAAAGGAAGCCGCTCTCAATTGGTGCAGACAATCGGCAATACAATTGTGTTATATAAGGAATCAAAGGAAAATAAACAAATCGAGCTTCCTTAAAGGTGGTTGAAATGAAGAAAATCGGAATTTTCGGAGGCACGTTTGATCCTCCGCATAATGGTCACCTCTTAATGGCGAATGAGGTGCTGTACCAGGCGGGGCTTGATGAAATTTGGTTTATGCCCAATCAAATTCCGCCGCATAAACAGGACGAAGACTATACCGACAGCTTGCATCGCGTGGAAATGCTGAAGCTTGCGATTCAATCCAATCCGTCCTTTAAGCTGGAGCTTGTTGAAATGGAAAGAGAAGGGCCATCATATACCTTTGATACCGTTTCTTTATTGAAGCAGCGTTATCCAAATGATCAGCTGTTCTTTATAATCGGTGCTGATATGATTGAATATTTGCCGAAATGGTATAAGCTGGACGAGCTGCTGAACCTCATTCAATTTATTGGAGTAAAGCGCCCCGGTTTTCATGTTGAAACCCCTTATCCGCTTCTCTTTGCAGACGTTCCGGAATTTGAGGTATCATCAACTATGATAAGGGAACGGTTTAAAAGCAAGAAGCCCACTGACTACTTAATCCCTGATAAAGTGAAGAAGTATGTAGAGGAGAATGGTTTATATGAATCGTGAGGAGGCACTTGCATGCGTGAAGCAGCAATTGACCGAACATCGATATATCCACACGATTGGCGTGATGAACACGGCGATCGAACTTGCGGAGCGTTTTGGAGCCGATTCTAAAAAAGCGGAAACAGCGGCGATCTTTCATGATTATGCCAAATTCCGCCCAAAAGAAGAAATGAAACAAATTATTGGGCGAGAAAAAATGCCTGCGCATTTATTGGATCATAATCCGGAGCTCTGGCACGCTCCGGTCGGCGCGTATTTGGTCCAAAGAGAAGCGGGTGTCCAAGATGAAGACATTCTTGACGCCATCAGGTATCATACCTCAGGGCGCCCTGGCATGACACTTTTAGAAAAAGTCATTTACGTTGCCGATTACATTGAGCCTAATCGGGCATTTCCCGGTGTCGATGAGGTGCGTAAGCTTGCTGAGACTGATTTGAATCAAGCGCTGATTCAGTCCATTAAAAATACAATGGTTTTTCTTATGAAAAAAAATCAACCGGTTTTTCCAGACACATTTTTAACATATAACTGGCTTGTGTCTGGCAACTGAACAGGAGGAATTTGTGAATGAACCAAAAGGCCATTTTAAAGCTCGCAGCTGCGGCATGCGATGATAAACGGGCAGAGGATATTTTAGCACTGGATATGGAAGGCATTTCTCTAGTTGCTGATTATTTTTTGATCTGCCACGGAAATTCAGATAAACAAGTGCAGGCGATTGCCCGTGAAATCAAGGATCAGGCTGATGAAAACGGCATTCAAGTCAAAAAGATGGAAGGCTTTGATGAAGCAAGATGGGTGCTCGTTGACCTTGGCGATGTGATTGTTCATGTCTTCCACAAGGACGAAAGAAGCTACTATAACCTTGAAAAGCTGTGGGGAGACGCTCCGCTCGCAGATCTTGACCTTGGAATGAACCAATGATTTATCAAGGCTTTGCAAGCGTGTATGACGAGTTGATGTCACACGCGCCTTATGATCAATGGACAAAATGGATTGATGCATCTCTCCCGGAAAAAGGCCGTGTTCTTGATCTTGCATGCGGCACGGGAGAAATCTCCATCCGGCTTGCCGAAAAAGGTTTCGAGGTTACAGGCATCGATCTCAGCGAGGAGATGCTTTCCTTCGCCCAGCAAAAGGTATCTAGTAGCCAGCCTATTCTATTTCTTCAGCAGGATATGAGAGAGATTTCCGGCTTTGACGGTCAGTTTGATGCTGTTGCGATATGCTGTGACTCATTAAATTATTTAAAAACAAAAAATGATGTAATCCAAACCTTTAAAAGTGTGTTTCGGGTGTTAAAGCCTGGAGGCATTTTGCTGTTTGATGTTCATTCATCTTATAAAATTGCGGAAGCTTTTCCGGATAGCACATTTGCTGACCAAGACGAAGATATCAGCTATATTTGGCAGAGCTTTGCCGGAAGTGAAGAGCTTTCTGTCATTCATGATATGTCGTTTTTTGTTTGGAACGGAGAAGCATATGACCGCTTTGATGAGACACACGAGCAAAGAACGTTCCCAGTGGATGAATACGAAGAAATGCTGAAAAACTGCGGCTTTCAACTCCATCACGTGACAGCTGATTTTACGGATTCGGAGCCATCAGCACAATCAGAACGCCTATTTTTCAAGGCGCAGAAACCAAAAACCATCGTTTCCTAAAACGATGGTTTTTTAAAATGCTTTTTTATGCTTTTGCAGTACAGACAAAAGTATGACATACTCGCCTACACATGAAACTGCTTTTTCACTGCGGAAATATCCTCCTCGTACTTCATATGAGTATTTTGAAATACCCGATGAAACATATCCTGCACACCGCTTTCCAGCGCTTTAATGCCTTCTCCCGTTACGCCGCCTTTAACGCAAACCTTTTCCTGTAATGCAGGCAGGGTATACAATTCGGTTTCTAACAGTTTTCCCATTCCGACAAGCATTTCCTTACACATCAAAATCGCGTCCTGTTTAGACACTGACGTTTCCGAAACAGCTGCATCTATAAACCGTTGAATCAGATAGCTCATAAAAGCGGGGCCGCAGCTTACGATGTCTGATGCAACTCTCGTAATGTCACTTTCAATTTGCAGCGGATGAGAAATATGCTGCATCAGCTCATTGATTTTCGCTTTTGCAGATTCGCCGCAGCTTGTGCCAAAAGTGACGAGAGAAACACCTGCCAGCGCCCTGTTCGTAATACTTGGGATCACTCGCGCCACTTGACACGGCACATATTGTTCGAGCTGTTCGGTTTGAACGGGGCTTGTAATTGAAATGAGAATATGATCTTTTCTTAAATAAGGTAACACTCTTGCCAGTAAAGGATATATATCAAGCGGCTTAACACAAATAAAAATCATCTCGTTTTCAGAAACGAGCTTTTCGAGACTTTCGGTAACGTTGATGCTGTTGTAGCGGTTTTTTATGTGCAACGCTTTTTCAATTGTGCGGTTTGTGATTGTCATGTTTGAGGGATCGGCTGCTTTTGATTCAATAAATGATTCTATAAGGATCTTACCCATATTTCCTGTGCCGATAAAGCCTACCTTCAATGGTTTCCCCTCCTTTGAGCTATTATCCTCTAAACCATATGTGTTATGAAAATAAAATATGACGAAAGCGGGGAACATGCACGATGAATTGGTTGAATCAGCATAAGAAAGCAATGATTTTAGCGGCTTCTGTAGCTGTTTTCACAGCAATTATGATCTTTCTAGCCAGCGGGAGAAACAAAGAGCCGGTGAAGCAGGCTGTACCAACTGAGACGGTAAATACGGAGGTAAAGCAGGAAGCAGGCAAAGATGAGTCAAGCGAAGCAATTGTGATAGACATCAAAGGTGCTGTTCAGCATCCTGGCGTTTATGAAATGCGAACAGGGGACAGAGTATCTCAGGCAATTGAGAAAGCAGGCGGAACCAATGAGCAAGCAGATGAAGTGCAAGTGAATTTGGCGGAGATTCTGCAGGACGGGACAGTGGTGTACATCCCGAAAAAAGGGGAGGAAACAGCAGGGCAACAGGGTGCCGGAGGAGCTGTCCAAAGCGGTGGAGGGAAGGGGGAGCTGGTAAATATCAATACAGCCACCGTAGAGGAGTTACAAGGTATCTCAGGGGTTGGGCCATCCAAAGCTGAAGCTATTATTGCATACCGGGAGGAAAATGGGCGTTTCCAGACTATTGAAGATATCACGAAGGTTTCAGGAATAGGCGAAAAGTCATTTGAGAAAATAAAGTCTTCCATTTCAGTAAAGTGATTTGACGGTCATGCATTATGATAGGTAAACTAAAGGTCAGGCAACACAACATTTGGAGGGAACAACGTGGAACGAATATCATGGAATCAATACTTTATGGCTCAAAGCCATTTATTGGCGCTGCGCAGCACCTGTCCGAGATTATCTGTCGGCGCTACTATAGTCAGAGACAAACGCATGATTGCAGGAGGCTATAACGGGTCAATCGCGGCGGCGTGCATTGTGCCGACGAAGGATGCTTAATGATAGATGATCATTGTGCAAGAACGATTCACGCTGAAATGAATGCGATTCTACAATGCTCTAAGTTTGGGGTACCGACTGATGGAGCGGAGATTTATGTGACGCATTATCCGTGCATTCAATGCTGCAAATCTATTATTCAAGCGGGTATCAAAACGGTTTATTATGCTGAGGATTACAAAACAAATCCGTATGCGCAGGAATTATTTGAACAGGCGGGTGTAACTGTTGAACAGGTTGAACTCGATGAAATGATCGTTGATTTGAAAAACAGGGAAAAGCTTTCATTTGTAGCGGGTCTTATAGGGAAATTGGCCGATCTTAGGTTTAGCGGAGGAAGAATTGAAAAAGATACATGAACAGGCGAATACACTTTTCACGAGCTACGTGTGATGAATGCGTAATTCGCGTTTGTTATTGCCTTTGGCGGCAGCTTCGGCAACGGCTGGAATTACTGCCGCCGCTTATTTCCCCGCTACTTTTCTATTCATCCTCTTTCTCCTCATCATTTTAATCAAAACGAGGCACGCTTTTCTCATTATTGTTTGTTTCTTCTCTTTTATATTGTTTTTTGTACTGTATGCAGTCACAGATTCTCAGAATGTCTCTTCCTATCGGCAGGGAACCTATCATTTCAAGGCAGTGATTGACACTATTCCCAAAATTGACGGCGACCGTATGTCTATGATCGTTAAGACACCTGATAAGGAAAAATGGGCTGCTGCGTATCGCATTCAGTCTGCTGATGAAAAAGAAAAGCTGTTATACATAGAATCAGGAATGTCATGTGAGTTGACTGGTACATTGGAAGAACCGAATCACGCAACTGTGCCGGGTGCATTTGATTATAACGAGTATCTTTATCGGCAGCATATTCATTGGAACTACTCTGTCACGTCTATCCAAAATTGCAGCGAACCTGAAAATTTCAAGTACAAGGTGCTCAGCTTGAGAAAACATATCATATCATTCACAAACAGCCTGCTGCCTCCTGATTCGGCAGGAATTGTACAGGCACTTACAGTTGGTGACAGATTTTATGTGGAGGACGAAGTGCTTACCGCGTATCAAAAGCTTGGTGTTGTCCATCTCTTGGCGATTTCAGGGCTCCACGTTGGGATTTTGACAGCGGGATTGTTTTTTATCATGATCCGTGTCGGTATAACAAGAGAAAAGGCGTCAATTCTGTTGCTATTATTTCTGCCGCTCTATGTGATGTTGACCGGCGCTGCTCCTTCAGTGCTTCGCGCCGCTTTAATGTCAGGTGTTTACTTAGCTGGAAATCTCGTCAAATGGCGTGTCCGCTCGGCAACGGCAATCTGTCTCTCATATATCGCCCTTCTGCTCTTCAATCCTTATCATCTCTTTGAAGCCGGTTTTCAGCTATCGTTTGCCGTCAGTTTTTCATTAATTTTTTCCTCTTCTATTTTTCAGCAGGTAAAAACCTCCTTGGGTCAGCTGGCAATTGTATCACTCATCGCCCAGCTCGGATCGCTTCCGATTCTCCTATATCATTTTCATCAGTTTTCAATCATCAGCATACCGATGAATATGCTGTTGGTTCCATTTTATACGTTCTGTATTTTGCCGGGGGCTGTAGCAGGTGTTCTTCTATTAAGTCTTTCCGCTTCATTTGGCAGATTGTTTTTCAGTTGGTTTGATTTCTTGATGAGCTGGACCAATAAGCTGATCACAAAAATCGCAGATATTGATGTGTTCACGCTTATCATCGCACGTCCCGCGCCTGTTCTTCTCTTTTTATTCACAGTGACGATCATCCTATTGCTGATGTCGATTGAAAAACGCTCCTTTTCTCAGTTGATGGTAACCAGCGGCATTTGCTGCTCGGTGCTGTTTCTTCTCTTTGCATCTCCGCGTCTTAGTCCCGAAGGAGAAGTGGACATGATTGATATTGGGCAGGGCGACAGCATGTATGTAGGTGCTCCGCATCAGCGGGGACATGTCTTAATCGATACTGGCGGCACTTTGTCTTACTCGTCAGAGTCTTGGCGTGAAAAACAACATCCGTTTTCACTGGGGGAAAAGGTGCTGATTCCGTTTTTAACTGCTAAGGGAATCAACCAGCTTGATGCTTTAATTCTGACGCACGCTGACCAAGATCATATCGGAGAGGCGGAGACCTTGCTGAAGCACCACAAAGTAAAGCGCCTCGTGATTCCGAAAGGGTTCGTTTCTGAACCTAAAGATGAAAAAGTGCTGCAGGCAGCCAAAGAAGAGGGAGTGGCAATTGAAGAGGTGAAGCGAGGCGACGTGTTGCAAATAAAGGATTTGCAGTTCCATGTACTGTCGCCTGAAGCACCTGATCCGGCAAGCAAAAATAATTCATCTCTCGTTCTGTGGATGGAAATGGGCGGTATGAGCTGGATCTTGACGGGTGATCTGGAGAAAGAAGGGGAACAAGAGGTGATGAACGTGTTTCCGAATATAAAAGCAGATGTGTTAAAGGTGGGGCATCATGGGAGCAAAGGCTCTACCGGTGAAGAATTCATCAAACAGCTTCAGCCGAAAACGGCCATTATCTCAGCCGGGAAAAACAATCGGTATCACCATCCTCATCAAGAAGTTCTGCAGATATTACAGAGACATTCTATCCGTGTGCTGCGTACAGATCAAAACGGAACGATCCAATATAGATATCAAAACAGAGTTGGAACCTTTTCTGTCTATCCTCCATATGATACATCAGATATAACAGAGACGAACTAAAAAAAGACTGCCGAGAAATCAGCAGCCCGGGCAGTCGCTGTTATGAACCAACCAGGTGAATAACCGTTGCCATGACAAACAAGAAGGCGAAAAATCCGAAGGACACAACAAAACCAACAGCTGAGTCTACAGCATCATTTCGTTTGCTTTGAACGTTTTTTTCAAAATCATTCAACTTTATCCCTCCTGACTGATTTAAGTATAATCGAATCGTTTTGAAAAATCTAGAAGCTTAGGTAACGTTTTCTGTTCTGGTGATTATCGCCTTTTTACAAGCTGTCCCGGGGGCTTGCGAACAGGCGTTTAATATAAATGGGGAAGCAGCAGTCAGGCTTCCTCTTTACTATTTTGTAAACTCAATTTAGGATAGAAGGGGATGATGAAAGAGAGGAAGTCGTACAACAATGGTATTTGATGTGTGGAAAAGCCTGAAAAAAGGAGATGTCCATCCGGTTTATTGCTTATACGGAAAAGAGACATATCTGTTGCAGGAAACCGTCAGCAGGATCAGACAGACGGTCGTTGATCAGGAGACAAAGGATTTCAATCTATCCGTTTTTGATCTGGAAGAGGACCCGCTGGATCAAGCAATTGCAGATGCTGAAACGTTTCCGTTTATGGGAGAGCGGCGTCTTGTCATTGTGAAAAATCCATATTTTTTAACAGGTGAAAAGAAAAAAGAAAAACTGGAGCACAACATAAGTGCGCTTGAATCGTATATACAATCGCCTGCGCCTTACACAGTTTTTGTCCTGCTTGCTCCGTATGAAAAGCTTGATGAGCGGAAAAAGCTGACGAAAGCGTTAAAAAAGCACGCGTTTATGATGGAGGCGAAGGAATTAAACGCAAAGGAGACAACAGACTTTACTGTCGACCTTGCAAAAACAGAGCAAAAAACAATTGGCACTGAAGCGGCGGAGCATTTGGTTCTGCTTGTGAATGGACATCTGTCATCAATTTTTCAGGAGATTCAAAAGCTCTGCACGTTTATTGGAGATCGTGAAGAAATTACGCTGGATGATGTGAAAATGCTTGTTGCTAGAAGCCTTGAACAAAATATTTTTGAGCTGATCAATAAAATCGTCAACCGAAAACGAACTGAGAGTCTGCAAATTTTTTATGATTTGCTTAAACAAAGTGAAGAACCGATCAAGATCATGGCGCTTATTTCGAACCAGTTCCGGCTGATTCTGCAGACAAAGTACTTTGCGGAACAGGGGTACGGACAAAAACAAATCGCTTCTAATCTAAAAGTTCACCCATTTCGGGTAAAGCTGGCGATGGATCAAGCGAGGCTTTTTTCAGAGGAGGAGCTCCGTTCTATCATTGAGCAGCTTGCCGTCATGGACTATGAGATGAAAACCGGTAAAAAGGACAAGCAGCTCCTGCTCGAACTGTTCCTTTTACAGCTGTTAAAAAGAAATGAAAAAAACGATCCCCATTATTGAGGATCGTTTTTATATTATGCAGAAAGTCCGTTCACTTTTTTCGCTAGTCTTGATTTGTATCGAGCTGCGGTATTTTTGTGTACAAGACCTGTTTTCACTGCTTTATCAATACGTTTAGCTGCTTCAGTAAGAGCAGTTTTCGCTTTGTCAGCTTCGTTGTTGGCAACAGAAGCTTCAACTTGTTTGATTGCAGTACGCATAGCAGATTTGATTGTCGCGTTATGAACGCGGCGTTCGTTGTTTGTTTTTGTACGTTTAATCGCTGATTTAATGTTTGGCATGTGTTTCACCTCCTAAGATACAACCTGTAGCACAGTGTCTTAAGGTTAAATCTTCTTCACAATAGAACAAATTGTATTCTATCAAACACATCTTTAGATTGCAATATAAATGTAAAGTATTTTTCATTGAAGGCTCTCTTTTTAGCATGATTCATTCAGCAAATGGCAACAATATAGGTACTTAATGTGAAGGAGGCCCCTGTATGAAAAAGAGTGAGCTGGATGTGAATCAGTATTTGATACGTACCGATTTGGCAGTGGAAACGAAGGAAGCAATGGCCAATCAGCAGGCTGTGCCGACAAAAGAAATTAAAGGATTTATTGAAAAAGAGCGTGATCACGGCGGCATTAAAATCCGCACAGTTGATGTTACAAAGGAAGGCGCGGAGCTTTCGGGAAAAAAAGAAGGGCGCTATTTAACGCTTGAGGCACAGGGAATCAGGGAGAATGATTCGGAAATGCAGGAAAAGGTCTCTGCTGTCTTTGCAGAGGAATTCTCGGCTTTTCTTGAAAACCTTAATATCTCAAAAGATGCGAGCTGTTTGATCGTTGGACTCGGCAACTGGAACGTGACACCTGACGCGCTTGGACCGATGGCTGTAGAAAATCTGTTGGTAACAAGGCACTTATTTAAGCTTCAGCCGGAAAACGTACAGGAAGGGTATAGGCCTGTCAGTGCATTTGCACCGGGTGTCATGGGGATTACAGGAATCGAGACAAGCGACATTATTAAAGGTGTGATTGAGCAATCGAAGCCTGATTTTGTCATTGCTATTGACGCATTGGCGGCACGGGCGGTGGAAAGGGTCAACACAACCATTCAGATATCGGATACAGGCATTCACCCAGGATCTGGGGTGGGGAATAAACGAAAAGATTTAAGCAAAGACACACTTGGTGTTCCGGTGATTGCTATCGGTGTTCCGACAGTAGTTGATGCCGTGACAATTGCCAGCGACACGGTGGACTACATATTAAAACATTTTGGCAGAGAAATGAAGGATAACAGTCCGTCAAGATCACTTGTTCCAGCTGGCATGACGTTTGGGAAAAAGAAAGTGCTTACTGAAGAAGATCTTCCAGATGAAAAGCAGCGCCAATCGTTTCTGGGTATTGTCGGAACCCTTCATGAAGATGAAAAACGGCAGCTTATTCACGAGGTGCTTTCGCCTTTAGGGCACAACTTAATGGTTACGCCGAAGGAAGTCGATTCATTTATCGATGATATGGCAAATGTTTTGGCGAACGGATTAAACACAGCGCTTCATGAAAAAGTATCACAAGAAAACAAAGGCTCCTACAATCACTAAACAGTTCTACTTCCTCTAGCTTGTTCATAGAGTAATTACTAGACAAGCGCTGGAGGGATTCAATGAGAAATAAACGCAGAAACAGACAAATTGTTGTTGCGGTAAATGGCGGGAAAGCGGTAAAAGCCATCTTTCTATTTATCGTAAGCCTTATCGTGATTTTTGTTCTATCCGGTGTGCTGACGTCTCTCCGGCCGGAACTCAGGCCGTCGTCCGACTCTTTTTATGGGATTGCTGAAGAATTGCCGGGTGACGTGTTTGCACACTTGCTGCGGATGGAAAACCATTATTTTGCTTCTGACCTTTCTGAAACCGACAGCTCATTTCATCTTTCGCGTCTATCTTTAAAGCTGGCGACGAGCATTAACCTCGAAGATCCGCGGAGCTTTCTCGGCCGGGAGCTGCCGGGGTTTGCACAATTTGATACCGAGATTCTGTTAGCTGGACAAGGCACGGATTATACGAATATGCCTGCGGAATCGCCGCCGCCGTCTAAGGTGATGGAAGAAGAAAGAGAAGCGAATTTAGCAGAGATTGAAAAACAGCAGACGCAATCAGACAATGGGCAAAAAGATCCGCCGAAACAAACAACAGGTGACAAAAAGGTCGTGTTTATCTATCATACGCACAATACGGAATCATATCTCCCTCTATTAAAAGGCGAGACTAATCCTGATATGGCGCGCCATTCTAAAGCCAACGTCACGCTTGTAGGAGATATGTTCGGAAAAGCGCTTGAATCCCAAGGTATCGGAGCCACAGTGAATAAAACCGATATACAGTCGAAATTGAATAAAAAAGGCTTAAACTATGCAAGGTCTTATGATGAATCAAGACCGGTCGTGAAAGACGCTCTCACTACAAATAAAAATCTGCAATATATCATTGATATCCACAGAGACTCACGACGCAAAAAAGACACGACCGCAACGATTAAAGGGAAAAGCTATGCCAGGGTATCCTTTGTCGTCGGGAAAAAAAGCAAAAACTTCGAAGAAAACTATAAAATTGCGAGCGAGCTTCATAAACTGATGGAGAAAAAATACCCTGGACTAAGTACAGGTGTCTTTTCCAAAGGTTCGCCAGGCGATAACGGTGTTTACAATCAAGATTTAACCGACAGAGCGCTTTTGCTCGAATTTGGCGGAGTAGATAATAATCTCGAAGAGCTGCAGCGTGCGGCTAACGCGGCAGCGGATGTATTCAGCGAAATGTATTGGGATGCTGAAAAGGTCAACGCGAAGAGCGGTGAGACGAAAAAACAATAAGAAATAGGTGGTTGATTTGATTGCATACTTTGGAAAGTGCTTACTGCTTGTTACAATCATGTTTTTAGGCGTTCTGTTTGGCATGCAGCAGGCAAACAACGGGATGCTGAGTATGAAAGGCTATCATGACCCTTCACTGAAGGGGGCGTTTACGCTCACCGACGGAAAAGGGAATGAAAAAGAAGCCTCGATTCTAGGAGAAACAGTCACAGCAAAAGATTTAGAAGAAAAACAAAAAGAGCTTGAACAGGTGGAAACATTCAATATGTTCTCAAAAGCCGGAAAAGCGCTTTCGGATACCGTAACCAATACTGCCCAGTCAATGTATGAATGGATACGGGATATGAATCAATAGGTATGTGGAAGAGAAAAGCAGCCCAGATATGACGGGGACCTTTTCTCTTTCTTGTTTTACATTGAATCTTTACAATCCTATTGATATAATCTAAGCTAGTGTATTTTGCGTTTAATAGTAGGAGTGATAGATTGTGACAGATAAAGAAAAGCGTTTAGAGAGGCAGTCGAGAATACGGAATTTCTCTATCATTGCCCATATTGACCACGGAAAATCGACCTTAGCGGATCGTATTTTAGAAAAAACGTCGGCAATCACTCAACGAGAAATGAAAGAACAATTGCTCGATTCTATGGATCTTGAACGTGAGCGGGGCATAACCATTAAGTTAAACTCTGTTCAGCTTAAATATAAAGCAAAAGACGGAGAGGAATATATTTTTCATCTGATCGACACGCCGGGACACGTCGACTTCACGTATGAAGTATCCCGAAGCCTTGCTGCCTGCGAGGGAGCGATTCTAGTCGTGGATGCAGCCCAGGGGATTGAAGCGCAGACGCTCGCCAATGTCTACTTAGCGCTTGACAACGATCTTGAAATCCTTCCGGTCATCAATAAAATCGACCTTCCGAGCGCCGAACCGGAACGCGTACGCCAAGAGGTAGAAGACGTTATCGGCCTTGATGCGTCAGAAGCCGTGCTTGCTTCCGCAAAAGCAGGAATCGGGATTGAGGAGATTTTAGAGCAAATCGTAGAAAAGGTGCCCGCTCCGACCGGAGATCCAGAGGCACCGCTAAAAGCGCTGATTTTCGACTCGCTTTATGACGCCTACCGCGGTGTCGTGGCGTATATCAGAGTTGTAGAAGGAACGGTAAAGCCGGGTCAAAAAATCAAAATGATGGCAACCGGCAAAGAATTCGAAGTAACAGAGGTTGGCGTGTTCACGCCGAAAGCGACTCCGACAAATGAACTGACTGTCGGTGATGTAGGCTTCCTGACTGCCTCAATTAAAAATGTCGGTGACACACGTGTCGGTGATACGATAACGAGCGCTGCCAATCCTGCAGAAGAAGCGCTGCCGGGATACCGCAAGCTAAACCCGATGGTGTACTGTGGTTTGTATCCGATTGATACAGCGAAGTACAATGACTTAAGGGAGGCCCTTGAAAAGCTTGAGCTGAATGATTCCTCCCTTCAATATGAAGCGGAAACTTCGCAAGCGCTTGGATTCGGGTTCCGCTGCGGATTTTTAGGCATGCTCCACATGGAGATCATTCAGGAGCGTATTGAGCGTGAGTTCAATATCGACCTGATTACGACAGCGCCAAGTGTTATCTATGACGTGTATATGACAGACGGCGAAAAGGTCGTTGTCGACAACCCTTCCAACATGCCGGACCCTCAAAAGATCGAACGGGTTGAGGAGCCATACGTAAAAGCGACGATGATGGTGCCGAATGACTATGTCGGCGCTGTAATGGAGCTTTGCCAAGGAAAACGCGGCAATTTCATTGATATGCAGTATTTAGACGCAAACCGTGTCAGCATCATTTATGATATGCCATTAGCGGAAATCGTATATGAGTTTTTTGACCAGCTTAAATCAAGCACTAAAGGCTATGCGTCCTTTGATTATGAACTGATCGGCTACAAACCGTCTAAACTTGTCAAGATGGACATTATGCTGAACGGAGAAAAAATCGACGCCCTTTCCTTTATCGTGCATCGCGATTACGCGTACGAACGCGGAAAAGTAATTGTAGAAAAACTGAAAGAGCTCATTCCGCGCCAGCACTTTGAAGTACCGATTCAAGCGGCGATCGGCCAGAAAATCGTGGCCCGCTCTACCATAAAAGCAATGCGTAAAAACGTATTGGCTAAATGTTACGGAGGGGACATCTCGCGGAAACGAAAGCTTCTTGAAAAACAAAAAGAAGGAAAACGCCGAATGAAGCAGGTCGGCTCAGTTGAAGTGCCGCAAGAAGCATTTATGGCGGTCCTGAAAATGGACGACAGTCCGAAAAAATAATAGAAGCCGCCGCAGTCCTGTACTGCGGCTTCTTTCTGTAAAGAAGGTGAATCCGTTGAAATCAGCTTATATCCATATTCCATTTTGTGAGCATATTTGCCACTACTGCGATTTCAATAAATATTTTATTCAAAGTCAGCCTGTCGACGAGTATTTAAACGCACTCGAACAGGAAATGATAAATACATTAGCAAAAACTGGGCAGCCAGACCTCAAAACGATCTTTATCGGAGGAGGCACGCCGACCTCCTTGTCTGAGGAACAGCTCAAAAAGCTGATGGACATGGTCAATCGCGTGCTGATGCCATCAAGCGACTTATCGGAATTTGCGGTAGAAGCGAATCCGGACGACTTGTCCGCAGAGAAATTAAAGATATTAAAAGAAGCAGGCGTAAACCGCCTCAGCTTTGGTGTTCAAACATTCGAAGACGATCTGTTAGAAAAAATCGGCCGAGTGCATAAGCAAAAAGATGTATTCGCCTCTTTTGAAAGAGCGCGGGAAATCGGTTTTGAGAATATCAGTCTTGATCTAATGTTCGGGCTCCCGGGGCAAACCCTCAAGCATCTGGAACATTCCATAAACACTGCTTTATCACTGGATGCCGAGCATTATTCCGTATACTCCCTTATTGTAGAACCGAAAACGGTATTTTATAATTTGATGCAAAAAGGGCGGCTTCATCTTCCGCCGCAGGAGCAGGAAGCTGAAATGTATGAGATGGTGATGAGCCGGATGGAAGCTCACGATATTCATCAATATGAAATCAGCAACTTTGCTAAGGCGGGCATGGAATCCAAGCACAATCTGACGTATTGGAGCAACGAACAATATTTTGGTTTCGGAGCAGGGGCCCACGGATATATCGGCGGCACACGAACAGTGAACGTCGGACCTGTTAAGCATTACATTGACCTGATTGCTGAAAAGGGTTTTCCGTACAGAGATACACATGAAGTGATAACAGAAGAACAGATTGAGGAAGAAATGTTTTTAGGTTTGAGAAAAACAGCCGGAGTCAGCAAAAAACGATTCGCAGAAAAATACGGCCGTTCCCTGGATGGACTTTTCCCAAACGTATTAAAAGACCTTGCTGAAAAAGGGCTGATTCACAATTCGGAGTCTGCCGTTTATTTGACTCATCAAGGGAAATTATTAGGCAATGAAGTTTTTGGCGCTTTTTTGGGTGAGTTATAATTGACATTTTTCTTGTGGTTTGATACTTTTGTTATAGAATTAGCACTCACTTATTGAGAGTGCTAACAGAGGTGATGATGATGTTAACAAATCGTCAGCTGCTGATCCTTCAGGTTATAATCAACGATTTTATTAAATCGGCACAGCCGGTAGGATCGAGAACTCTTTCGAAAAAAGATGAAATCACATTTAGCTCTGCAACAATTAGAAACGAGATGGCTGACTTGGAGGAATTGGGCTTTATTGAAAAAACCCATTCATCCTCAGGGCGTGTTCCGTCAGAAAAAGGGTATCGGTACTATGTTGACCATTTGCTGTCACCCGTTAAACTGACGAAAAGCGACCTGGACCAAATCCACTCGATCTTCAAAGAGAAAATTTTCGAGCTGGAGAAGACAGTTCAAAAATCAGCGCAAATTTTGTCCGATCTGACGAATTACACATCCATCGTACTCGGGCCGAAGCTGAGTGAGAATTACCTTAAACAGATTCAAATCATACCGATTCAGCCTGATATGGCGGTAGCGATTCTCGTTACCAATACGGGGCATGTGGAAAACAAAACGATTAACTTTCCGGCCAAAATGGATCTGTCTGATATTGAAAAACTGGTAAATATACTGAACGACCGTTTAAGCGGCGTTCCAATGGATGAACTGAATGAGCGCATATTTAAGGAAGTTGTCATGTACCTAAGACAGCACATTAAGAACTATGACAATATACTCGATGCGCTTCGTTCAACCTTTCATTCCACAAATCACGTCGAAAAGTTGTTTTTTGGCGGAAAAATCAATATGCTAAATCAGCCTGAGTTCCATGATATTACCCGAGTTCGGTCGCTGCTTTCATTAATTGAGAAGGAACAGGATGTTCTCAAGCTGGTTCAATCCCCGCACACGGGAATTTCGATTAAAATCGGAAAAGAAAACGACTATGAAGAGATGGAAAACTGCAGTCTGATTACGGCATCTTATTCCGTTGACCAGAAACAGATCGGCTCAATTGCGATCATCGGTCCGACCCGCATGAATTATTCCAGGGTTGTCAGCCTGCTTCAGCATGTGACTTCGGACTTGTCAAAAGCATTAACAAATCTGTATGATGAATAAGGGAATTTTGGCAAATTTTATCGAAGGACAGCACCTGTCCTTCTCCTTACACTTTGAGGGAGGTGAACACAATGTCAGAAGAAAAACAAACCGTTGAACAAAACGAAACAGAAGAGCAAGAAATCATTGAAGAACAAGCTGCCGCTGATGAACAGCAGGAAGAAATAAATGAAAGCGAACTTCTTCAAAATCAAATTAACGAATTGCAAGGTTTGCTTGAGGAAAAAGAAAACAAACTTTTGCGTGTTCAAGCAGACTTTGAAAACTATAAACGACGCAGCCGTTTAGAGATGGAAGCGTCCCAAAAATACCGTTCTCAAAATATCGTGACTGATTTGCTGCCGGCTCTTGACAGCTTTGAACGAGCGCTGCAGGTTGAAACCGACAATGAACAGACGAAAAGTTTGCTCCAGGGAATGGAAATGGTCCACCGTCAGCTCGTAGAAGCCTTGAAAAAAGAAGGCGTCGAAGCCATCGAAGCTGTAGGGCAGGAATTTGATCCTAATCTGCACCAAGCCGTTATGCAGGCTGAAGACGAAAATTACGGCTCCAACATTGTTGTTGAGGAAATGCAAAAAGGCTATAAGCTGAAGGATCGCGTCATTCGCCCTTCCATGGTCAAAGTGAATCAATAATTACATAGCAGGAGGTTATTCAAGTGAGTAAAGTTATCGGAATCGACTTAGGAACAACAAACTCATGTGTGGCAGTGCTTGAAGGCGGCGAGCCTAAAGTTATTGCTAACGCTGAAGGAAACCGCACAACGCCATCAGTTGTTGCATTCAAAAACGGCGAACGCCAAGTAGGGGAAGTGGCTAAACGCCAATCTATCACAAACCCTAACACAATCATGTCTGTTAAACGCCATATGGGTACTGACTATAAAGTGGAAATTGAAGGAAAAGATTACACTCCTCAAGAAGTGTCTGCTATCATCCTTCAACACCTTAAATCATACGCTGAAAGCTATCTTGGCGAAACAGTATCAAAAGCAGTTATCACAGTTCCTGCTTACTTTAACGATGCTGAGCGTCAAGCGACAAAAGACGCTGGTAAAATTGCAGGTCTTGAAGTAGAACGTATCATCAACGAGCCGACTGCAGCAGCTCTTGCATACGGACTTGATAAAACAGATGAAGATCAAACGATCCTAGTATACGACCTTGGCGGCGGTACATTCGACGTTTCAATCCTTGAACTTGGCGACGGTGTATTCGAAGTTCGTTCAACTGCAGGTGACAACCGTCTGGGCGGGGACGATTTTGACCAAGTCATCATCGATCACCTTGTATCTGAATTCAAAAAAGAAAACGGCATTGATCTGTCAAAAGACAAAATGGCGCTTCAACGTTTGAAAGACGCAGCTGAAAAAGCGAAAAAAGATCTTTCCGGCGTATCTTCTACGCAAATTTCTTTACCGTTTATCACAGCTGGAGAAGCAGGACCGCTTCACCTTGAACTTACATTAACTCGCGCTAAATTTGAAGAGCTTTCTTCTCATTTAGTAGAGCGCACAATGGGTCCTGTCCGTCAAGCGCTTCAAGATGCAGGGCTTTCTGCAAGCGAAATCGACAAAGTCATCCTTGTCGGCGGATCAACTCGTATCCCTGCCGTACAAGAAGCAATCAAAAAAGAAACCGGAAAAGAAGCACATAAAGGCGTAAACCCGGATGAAGTTGTGGCGCTTGGTGCTGCGATTCAGGGCGGCGTTATCACAGGTGACGTAAAAGACGTGGTTCTTCTTGACGTTACACCGCTTTCTCTCGGTATCGAAACAATGGGCGGCGTGTTCACAAAACTGATCGACCGCAATACGACGATCCCTACAAGCAAATCTCAAGTGTTCTCAACTGCTGCTGATAACCAAACAGCTGTTGACATCCATGTTCTTCAAGGTGAGCGCCCAATGTCTGCCGACAATAAAACACTCGGCCGCTTCCAGCTTACTGATATCCCGCCAGCACCACGCGGCGTGCCTCAAATCGAAGTTTCTTTCGATATTGACAAAAACGGTATCGTAAACGTAAGAGCAAAAGACTTAGGCACAGGAAAAGAGCAAAACATTACAATCAAATCTTCTTCAGGTCTTTCTGATGATGAGATCGAACGCATGGTAAAAGAAGCGGAAGAAAATGCTGACGCTGATGCGAAGAAAAAAGAAGAAATCGAAGTCCGCAACGAAGCAGATCAGCTTGTTTTCCAAACTGAGAAAACATTAAAAGATCTTGAAGGCAAAGTGGATGAAGAACAAGTGAAAAAAGCCAACGATGCCAAAGACGCTTTAAAAGCGGCGATTGAGAAAAACGAATTTGAAGAGATCAAAGCGAAAAAAGATGAGCTTCAAGCAATCGTCCAAGAGCTTTCTATGAAGCTTTATGAAGAAGCTGCTAAAGCACAGCAAGCTCAAGGCGGAGCAAACGCTGAAGGCAAAGCGGATGACAACGTTGTCGACGCTGAATACGAAGAAGTAAACGACGACCAAAACAAAAAATAAATTCTTTTTAAAGTCAGTCCCGCTTCCGGGGCTGACAGAAAAGAAAACATTTCATAATCTGATTCAATGATTAGAAAGTCAAAGTCAGGCATCTCTTGGCTTTGACTTTTTTTCTTGCCCGGGATAAAAGGAATTGAAAAATCATAATTCAAAATGATACAATCTAATTTATGTGAGAAATTCGGGAGAGTGAAGCGAGATGAGTAAGCGTGATTACTATGAAGTGCTGGGAGTAAGTAAGAGCGCTTCAAAGGATGAAATTAAAAAAGCTTATCGGAAGCTGTCAAAAAAATATCATCCTGATATTAACAAAGAAGCCGGATCAGATGAAAAATTTAAAGAGGTAAAAGAAGCGTACGAAGCGCTGTCAGATGACCAAAAACGTGCGCATTACGACCAATTTGGGCATACTGATCCTAATCAGGGCTTCGGCGGCGGTGGTTTTGGCGGCGGCGATTTCGGCGGTTTTGGTTTCGATGATATTTTTTCAAGTATTTTCGGCGGAGGCACAAGACGAAGAGATCCAAACGCTCCGCGCCAAGGTGCCGATTTGCAATACACGATGACCTTGTCGTTTGAGGATGCCGCTTTCGGTAAAGAAACAACGATTGAAATTCCGCGAGAGGAAACGTGCGACACATGTAAAGGCTCAGGTGCGAAACCTGGAACAAACCCGGAAACGTGCTCCCACTGCGGAGGCTCCGGCCAGTTAAACGTGGAGCAAAACACGCCGTTTGGAAAAGTCGTGAACAGACGGGTCTGCCACCACTGTGAAGGTACGGGCAAAATTATTAAAGACAAGTGTGCGGATTGCGGCGGCAAAGGAAAAATCAAAAAACGCAAAAAAATCAACGTGACAATTCCAGCCGGTGTAGATGACGGACAGCAGCTTCGTCTCTCGGGACAGGGTGAACCAGGAGTAAACGGTGGCCCTGCCGGGGATTTATTTGTCGTGTTCCATGTGCGCGCCCACGAGTTCTTCGAGCGTGACGGCGATGATATTTACTGTGAAATGCCGTTAACGTTTGCTCAGGCTGCTCTTGGAGATGAGGTAGAAGTTCCGACGCTGCATGGAAAAGTGAAATTGAAAATTCCAGCCGGTACACAAACAGGAACGAAATTCAGATTAAGAGGAAAAGGCGTTCAAAATGTCAGGGGCTATGGACAGGGTGACCAGCATATCGTCGTCCGCGTCGTTACGCCGACAAACCTGACAGATAAACAAAAAGACATTATCCGCGAATTTGCCGAGGTCAGCGGAAACCTGCCTGATGAACAGGAAATGAGTTTCTTTGACAAGGTAAAACGCGCGTTTAAAGGCGATTAATTATTGGATGAGGAGTTGGTAGTTTTGAAATGGTCCGAATTAAGCATTCACACAACACATGAAGCGGTCGAACCTATCTCAAATATATTGCATGAAGCTGGTGCAAGTGGGGTTGTGATAGAGGACCCGCTTGATTTAATTAAAGAACGTGAGAATGTGTACGGGGAAATCTACCAGCTCGACCCCAATGATTATCCTGATGAGGGTGTCATTGTCAAAGCATATCTGCCGGTTAACAGTTTTCTAGGCGAAACTGTAGACGGCATTAAAGAAACGATTAATAATCTCCTTCTTTACAATATTGATTTGGGCAGAAATCACATCACCATTTCTGAAGTAAATGAAGAAGAGTGGGCGACTGCCTGGAAAAAGTATTATCATCCTGTGAAAATTTCTGAAAAGTTTACGATTGTGCCGACGTGGGAGGAATATACGCCGGTCCATACTGATGAACTGATTATTGAAATGGACCCGGGAATGGCTTTCGGCACAGGGACACATCCGACAACCGTGCTCTGCATTCAGGCGCTTGAACGCATTGTGCAAAAGGGTGATAAGGTGATTGATGTTGGTACAGGTTCCGGAATTTTAAGTATTGCGGCTGCAATGCTTGAGGCTGAATCGGTTCATGCCTATGATCTTGACCCTGTAGCTGTAGAAAGTGCACGCCTCAATCTTAAGCTGAACAAAGTGAGCGATATTGCACAAGTGAAGCAAAACAACTTGTTAGACGGGATTGAAGGTGAACATGATGTGATTGTGGCCAACATTTTGGCTGAAGTCATTCTTCGCTTTACTTCACAAGCGTACAGCCTGTTAAAAGAAGGCGGACATTTTATTACGTCAGGTATCATCGGCCATAAAAAACAAGAAGTAAAAGAAGCATTGGAACAAGCTGGCTTCACCATTGTAGAAATCCTTTCAATGGAAGATTGGGTCAGCATTATTGCGAAAAAATAACAGTTAGTAGGTGTCACAGCGTATGCAACGATATTTTATCGAGCTCACGAAGCAGCAAATAGAGGAAGCGCCGGCTTTTTCGGTTACCGGCGAAGATGTTCATCATATTGTGAACGTGATGAGAATGAATGAGGGAGATCATATCATCTGCTGCTCTCAAGACGGCTTCGAGGCAAAATGTGAACTTCAATCTGTTTCCAAAGATAAAGTGTCCTGCCTTGTGATAGAATGGACGAATGAAAACAGAGAGCTTCCGATAAAGATCTATATTGCGAGCGGCCTCCCGAAAGGAGATAAGCTTGAATGGATTATCCAAAAGGGGACTGAGCTCGGAGCTCATGCCTTTATTCCCTTCCAAGCCGCGCGTTCTGTTGTCAAGCTGGATGACAAAAAGGCGAAGAAAAAGCGGGAAAGATGGACGAAAATTGCGAAGGAAGCGGCTGAACAATCGTACCGTAACGAAGTGCCGCAAGTGATGGATGTCCATTCTTTTCAGCAGCTTCTTCAAAGGATGCAGGATTTCGATAAATGTGTCGTTGCATACGAGGAGTCATCGAAGCAAGGGGAAATAAGCGCATTCAGCGCGGTTGTAAGCAGCCTTCCGAAAGGATCATCTCTTTTGATCGTATTTGGTCCCGAAGGCGGTTTAACAGAAGCGGAGGTTGAACGGCTCACTGAGAAAGACGGTGTGCCGTGCGGCCTTGGACCGAGAATTTTAAGGACAGAAACCGCTCCGCTATATGCGTTGAGTGCGATTTCTTATCAAACAGAGTTATTAAGAGGTGATCAGTAATGGCAACTGTTGCTTTCCATACGCTTGGCTGTAAAGTCAACCATTATGAAACAGAAGCAATCTGGCAGCTTTTCAAAGAAGCGGGCTATGAAAGAAGAGACTTTGAACAAACAGCTGATGTATATGTCATTAATACATGTACAGTAACTAATACTGGAGATAAAAAAAGCCGCCAAGTGATCAGACGCGCCATTCGTCAAAATCCTGACGGTGTCATCTGTGTCACAGGCTGCTACGCGCAAACCTCACCTGCTGAGATTATGGCGATCCCTGGTGTCGATATTGTAGTTGGAACACAGGACCGTGAAAAAATGCTTGGCTACATTGACCAATACCGTGAAGAACGCCAGCCGATTAACGGCGTCAGCAACATCATGAAAGCAAGAGTCTATGAAGAGCTCGATGTGCCTGCTTTCACGGACCGGACAAGAGCGTCATTGAAAATACAAGAGGGCTGCAATAATTTCTGCACATTCTGTATCATTCCGTGGGCGCGTGGCCTGCTACGCTCCCGCGACCCTGAAGAAGTCATTAAACAAGCGCAGCAGCTTGTCAATGCGGGCTATAAAGAAATTGTTCTTACAGGTATTCACACGGGCGGTTACGGCGAAGATATGAAAGATTACAACTTCGCTAAGCTTTTGAGCGAATTAGACTCTCGTGTAGAAGGCGTGAAACGGATCAGAATTTCTTCAATCGAAGCCAGCCAAATCACTGACGAAGTGATCGAAGTCTTAGACCGCTCAGATAAGATAGTGAATCATTTGCATATTCCTATCCAATCCGGCTCAAACACAGTGCTTAAACGGATGAGACGCAAATATACAATGGAATTCTTTGCAGACCGTTTAAACAAATTGAAAAAAGCACTGCCAGGCTTAGCCGTTACTTCTGATGTTATTGTTGGGTTCCCTGGTGAAACAGAAGAAGAATTTATGGAAACCTATAACTTTATTAAAGAACATAAATTCTCTGAACTGCATGTTTTCCCTTATAGTAAACGTACAGGAACACCAGCTGCGCGAATGGAAGACCAAGTGGATGAAAACGTGAAAAACGAACGTGTGCACCGCCTGATTGCTCTTTCTGACCAGCTTGCAAAGGAATACGCTTCTCAGTATGAAAATGAAGTGCTTGAGATTATCCCTGAGGAAGCGTTTAAGGAAACAGAAGAAGAAAATATGTTTGTCGGTTACACAGACAATTATATGAAGGTTGTTTTCAAAGGTACGGAAGATATGATCGGCAAAATTGTAAAAGTCAAAATCCTAAAAGCAGGTTATCCTTACAACGAAGGGCAATTTGTCCGTGTTGTAGAGGATGAAGTAACTGAACATATGCGTTTGTCTTCTTAACCTAAAAAAACCGGTGCATTTAAAATGTCCCGGTTTTTTATTTAGCTGGGATAAGAAGGTGAATCAATCGGTAAAACAAGTTTGTAAGCGGAAGAAATAAAAGAGCTGTCACTACATTAAATAAAAGGCTGAAATGAGCAATCCTTTGGGCGGGATCGGGTGATAACTGTTCTACAAAGCCAGTCGCTGCGGTCAGAAAAGGCAATACTAGAGCCACGCCTAGCACATTAAACACCACATGGGCATACGCTGTCTGTTTCGCCGCATATCCGCCGGATACAGCCGCCATGACAGCTGTAATGCATGTCCCGATATTTGACCCGAGCACAACGCTCATCGCCTGTGTCAGCCCGATAATCCCTTCATTCATAAAACTCATTAAAATGCCGATACAGACAGAGCTGGAATGAATGATGGCAGTTAACACCATTCCGATGAGCAAAGCTGACCAGTTTGAATCGTTAACGTGGTATAAAACGTCGGCTCCCGTTTTCAGCTTTGTCAGCGGCCCGGCAAGATGGCTGAATCCACTGATGCAAAAGAAGATGATGCCCAATCCGAGGAAGCTTGTTCCCAGCTGTTTTAAAGGATACCTGCCAGTCAGAAAAAACAATAAACCGCCTATTAAAAGAACCCAAATCAAAATATCCATTTTGATGGCAATAAATTCAGTTGTAAAAGTAGAGCCAACATTTGTCCCCAGAATCATCGGTATCGTCCGCTTAAAAGAAAGAACGCCTGCACTGACAAAGCCGATGACAATGACCATAAAGGCTGAACTGCTCTGAAGTATCCCCGTAAATACAATGCTGATAAGAAACGCTTTTAACGGGTGGTCCGTAAATAATAGCAAACGGTCTTCAATTTTTGAGTACGCCATCGATATTAAGCCTTTTCGAAGCATATTCATGCCTGCGAGAAAGAATAATATAAGAGCTGTAAAACTGATCAGAATCAACATCCTATTCACCAACCCCTTTCCATCATTATATAGACAGGCAGTCTCACTCATGACGGAAAAGTGAACTCACTTAGTTGACCTGACTGATGGCTTATATTATAATGTCAAAGTACATGTTTATATGTGTAACTTAAAGGTAGTCGATTGGTGTATTCGGAGGGAGGGAAAGAGAATGTCAAAAACGGTCGTTAGAAAAAACGAATCGCTTGAAGATGCTCTTCGTCGCTTCAAACGCAGTGTATCAAAGACAGGTACTTTGCAAGAAGCAAGAAAGCGTGAATTTTATGAAAAGCCTAGCGTAAAGCGCAAGAAAAAGTCTGAAGCTGCTAGAAAACGCAAATTCTAAAAGAGGGTGGATTTATGAGTCTTCTTGAGCGTCTCAACCAGGATATGAAGCTGTATATGAAAAACCGTGAGAAAGACAAACTGACTGTCGTTCGAATGGTTAAGGCTTCACTTCAAAATGAAGCAATTAAGCTTAAGAAAGACAGTTTGACCGAGGATGAGGAACTCACTGTCCTTTCTCGTGAACTTAAGCAACGTAAAGACTCCCTCCAGGAATTTTCAAACGCTAATCGTTTAGATTTAGTAGATAAAGTTCAAAAAGAGCTGGACATTTTAGAAGTTTATTTACCTGAGCAGCTGTCAGAAGAAGAGCTGCGTACAATCGTAAATGAAACCATCGCAGAGGTCGGTGCGAACTCAAAAGCGGACATGGGCAAAGTGATGGGGGCAATTATGCCTAAAGTAAAAGGTAAAGCTGACGGAAGTTTAATTAATAAGCTTGTGAGCAGTCAACTGTCTTAAATGGCAAAGAAAAGGACATCTTTCTAAGAGAGATGTCTTTTTTTATACATAAAAAAATGAAACCTTTGATACATTTGTTACGTATGAAGAGAAGGCACTTATTATAAAAGGAAGGAGGGATACACAGCCCTTGCTTCAAATCAAAGGATTCCGTGCTGTTCTTTTGAGTATATTTTTACTTTCTTTATTTGGCGTACAGCTGAACGCAAAAGCAGAAAAACAAACTGTATATGTGATCCCGGTTGAGAAAAATGTCGAACAGGGTCTCGCCTCGTTTTTGTCCCGTTCGTTACAAGATGCAAAGGATGCACATGCAGCCCACATTATTCTTGATATCAATACACCGGGGGGATTAGTCAAATCTGCTATTGATATGGCGGATGTGATCACCGAAAGCGAGATCCCCGTAACTGCATATGTAAACAAACGCGCGTTGTCTGCTGGTGCATACATTGCGCTGCAAGCCGATCACATTTATATGGCGCCTGGCGGAAAAATGGGAGCCGCCGCGATTATTGATGGCCAAGGCAATGCCGCTGACCAAAAAGCTGAATCACTTTGGCTGGCAGAGATGGAAGATGCCGCAGTGAAAAATAATCGCGATCCAAAATATGCGCTCGCAATGGCTGACCCGGATATAGATGCCAAGGAAGTCGGCGCGCCTAAGGGAGATCTGCTGACACTTAACGCAGACAAGGCGATGGAGGTAGGCTATTCAGAAGGCACGGCTGGCAATGTATCCGCGCTCGTAAAGAAGCTTGGGTTCGAAAAAGCGCAGATCAGCTATGCAAAGGAAAGCTTTGCGGAAAAAACAGCAAGATGGCTGACGAGTCCGGTCATTGTCCCCATTCTGCTGACTATCGCTTTTTTAGGTCTGACAGTAGAGCTTTTTTCCCCGGGTGTCGGCCTCCCTGGAACGGCTGGATTCATTGCGTTATTGCTGTTTTTCTACGGTCATCTCGCAGCAGGCCTTGCCGGGTATGAGACGGTTCTCCTCTTTATCGCAGGGGTGATCCTCATCCTGCTTGAGATTTTCCTTCCTGGAGGAATCATTGGTTTACTTGGCTTGGGGTCGATTATTGTGAGCCTGTTTTTAGCCGCGGGGAGCTTCACTGTCATGGCGGTTTCTCTCTTGATCGCCACAGCTGTTTCAATTACAGCTTTTATTTTACTGACAAGGGTGTTGGGAAAGCGTATGAAATTCTTTAGAAAATTGATATTAAATGATTCTACAAATACCGAGAGCGGCTACGTATCAAATCAAACGCGGACGGACCTAATGGGAAAGGTGGGTATAACCTCTACACCGCTGCGTCCTTCCGGTACCGTCATTATTGACGATGAACGCCTTGACGTTGTTTCGGAGGGATCGTTTACAGAAAAAGATAAGAAAGTAAAAGTGATTAAAGTAGAAGGCTCACGTATTGTCGTGAGAGAAATTTAAATAGAAACGAGGAGAAGTTATATGGATCCGTCAACATTTATGATTCTGGCAATTGTCGCAGTCGCGATCATTGTTTTGGCTGTATTTTTTACATTTGTGCCTGTAATGCTTTGGATTTCAGCTTTAGCAGCCGGAGTGAAAATCAGCATTTTCACCCTGGTTGGGATGAGGCTTCGCCGAGTCATACCGAATCGGGTGGTTAACCCGCTGATTAAAGCGCATAAAGCGGGACTTAATGTCGGAACAAATCAGCTAGAAAGCCACTACCTGGCCGGAGGTAATGTTGACAGAGTTGTCAACGCGCTTATCGCCGCCCAGCGCGCGAACATTGAACTCACATTCGAGCGCTGTGCTGCCATTGATCTTGCCGGCCGGGATGTATTGGAAGCTGTTCAAATGAGCGTTAATCCTAAGGTCATTGAAACGCCGTTCATTGCCGGTGTGGCCATGGACGGGATTGAAGTGAAAGCGAAAGCGAGAATCACAGTAAGAGCGAATATCGAGCGTCTCGTCGGGGGAGCGGGAGAAGAAACTATTGTTGCCCGTGTCGGTGAAGGGATCGTCTCTACAATTGGTTCATCCGAAAATCACAAAAAAGTGCTTGAAAACCCCGACATGATTTCTCAGACGGTACTAGGAAAAGGATTGGACTCAGGGACGGCATTTGAAATTCTCTCGATTGATATTGCTGATGTTGACATCGGTAAAAACATCGGTGCGATTTTACAAACTGATCAGGCCGAGGCTGATAAAAACATCGCGCAGGCAAAAGCGGAAGAACGACGTGCAATGGCTGTCGCTCAAGAACAGGAAATGCGCGCCCGCGTAGAAGAAATGCGCGCGAAAGTGGTAGAAGCCGAGGCGGAAGTGCCGCTTGCGATGGCCGAGGCCTTGCGTGAAGGGAATATTGGCGTCATGGATTACATGAATATCAAGAACATTGATGCTGACACAGATATGCGTGATTCATTCGGCAAGCTGACGAAAGACCCGTCGGATGAAGACCGCAAATCATAATCTCTCTAAGAAGGGAGAACGCTGATGGAAGATCTACTGACCAATCCGCTTATTATTGCAGCGATCATCGGAATTATTTCTGCGATTTTCGGCAAAAAGAGCAAAGAAGAAAAGCAAAACAGCCAAAAAAGAAAAATACCTCAACAGGTGCAAACTGCTTCCCCTCAAAAGAAGCAGTCAAAAGAAGAAGCTCCTGCACCTATTCCTAACCGCATGGAACAGGCAAGACGGGAAGCGGAAGAAAGACGCAGGGAAACAGAAAGAAATCTGAAAGGGCTGGAACGAGATCTTGCTGCTGCCAAACAAAAAGCGGTATACACAAAACAAAAAATGCTCCAGGTGAATAAAGACACCGTGGTACAGGGGATCGTTCTAGGAGAGGTATTCGGACCTCCAAGGGCGAAAAAACCTCATCATACGATGCGCCCGGCCCGTAAAAATTAAAGTGTTAGAACCTCCTTTCAAATCATACATATGAGATGAAAGGGGGTTCTTTTTGTATGGGGCAAAGAAAGAATCGTGTGAAAGCTTGGCTGACAAGAGCATTGGAAATTCCCCCGGACGTTATGATGGATCTGCCGAGGATTACAATGGTTGGCAGACTTCATATCTACATAGAAAACCACAGAGGTCTTTTGCTTTTCAGCGAGAATGAAGTGAGGCTGATGCTGAAGCAGGGCCAGTGCATCATATCTGGTAAAAATTTTGTCATCAAGGCGATTCTTCCGGAAGAAATACTTTTGGAGGGTACGATTGATGTCGTTCGATATGTTGAGTCATAAAGCCGAGGGGGAAATGTTGTGAAAAATAAATGGCTGTCTTTTTTTTCGGGTAAGGTCCAGCTTGAATTGACGGGAAGAGGGATTGAGCGGCTCCTTAATGAATGCACAAGACAGGGGATTCCAGTCTTTCATGTCAAAAAAAAGAAAGAAGCCGTATCGTTATATATACAGCTTCAGGATGTACATGCCTTTCGGCGGGTGAGAAGTAAATTTAAATGTAAAGCCCGATTTATCAATCGGAAGGGTTTTCCCTTCCTATTGCTGAAATCAAAGCTGAATATAGGGTTTACGATCGGTTTTGCGATTTTTTTCATCCTTTTGTTTCTGCTTTCCAATATGGTGTGGAAAATTGATGTGACAGGCGCTAAGCCTGAAACAGAGCATCAAATGAGGCAGCATCTTAATGAAATCGGTGTTAAAAAGGGCCGTCTGCAGTTTTTAATGATGTCGCCCGAAAAAATACAGAAATCATTAACCAATGGAATAGACAATATCACCTGGGTCGGCGTTGATCTGAAGGGGACGACCATTCACATGAAAGTCGTGGAGAAAAATGAGCCCGAAAAAGAAAAGTATGTTAGCCCGCGCAATATTGTCGCCAAAAAGAAAGCAACGATTACGAGAATGTTTGTGCAAAAAGGGCAGCCCATGGCCGCCATACACGATCATGTTGAAAAGGGGCAGCTGCTTGTTTCGGGACTGATCGGCAGCGAAGACCATGAGCAGGAAGTCGCCTCAAAAGCAGAAATTTACGGAGAAACCTGGTATAGATCAGAAGTGACAGTCCCGCTTGAAACATTATTTAACGTCTATACGGGCAAAGTAAGGACAAAGCACAAGCTTTCTTTTGGCTCGTTGGCAATCCCGATCTGGGGGATGACGTTTAAAAAAGAGGAATTGAAGCATCCAAAAACAGAACAAGAAAAGCACTCGCTTCATTTTCTCGGATTTAAGCTCCCTGTATCCTATGTCAAAGAGCAAACAAGAGAAAGTGAAGAGGCTTTGCGAAAATATACGAAAGAAGAAGCAGTTCAAGAAGGCATTAAATTGGGTAAACAGGATGTAGAGGATAAAATAGGCGAAAACGGCGAGGTGAAAAGTGAAAAAGTTTTGCACCAGACTGTTGAGAATGGTAAAGTAAAGTTGATTATTCTCTACCAAGTTATAGAAGATATCGTTCAAACCACACCTATTGTCAGGGAGACTGAAGAATGACAGAACATTTACTTGCGATGAATCAAAAACTGAAAAACCCGGACGAGGCGCTTTCACTCTTCGGGAACCAAGATTCTTTTTTGAAATTGATGGAGAAAGATCTGAATGTAAATATCATTACGCGCGGCGAGACGATTTATGTTTCAGGCGATGATGAATCGTTTCAGATTGCAGACAGGCTGCTGGGATCACTCCTCGCTTTAATTCGCAAGGGGATAGAGATCTCTGAACGTGATGTGATTTACGCCATCAAAATGGCAAAGAAGAATGAACTTGAATACTTTGAAAGCATGTATGAAGAAGAAATTACAAAAAACGCAAAAGGAAAATCAATCCGTGTAAAAACAATGGGACAGCGGGAATACGTGGCCGCTATGAAGCGGAATGACCTTGTATTCGGCATTGGTCCGGCGGGAACCGGGAAAACGTACCTGGCTGTCGTAAAAGCAGTCCATGCTTTAAAAAACGGACATATTAAAAAAATCATTTTAACAAGGCCTGCCGTGGAAGCCGGTGAAAGCCTCGGTTTTCTCCCAGGTGACCTAAAAGAAAAAGTAGATCCTTATTTGCGCCCGTTGTATGACGCTCTCCATGATGTGCTTGGGGCAGATCATACAGAACGTCTGATGGAAAGAGGCATCATTGAAATTGCTCCGCTTGCATATATGAGGGGACGGACGCTCGATGATGCTTATGTTATACTTGATGAAGCACAGAATACCACGCCTGCTCAAATGAAAATGTTTTTGACGAGACTGGGTTTTGGCTCTAAAATGATCATTACAGGTGACGTTAGCCAAATTGACCTGCCGAAAGGCGTCAAATCGGGACTTGCAGTAGCGAAGGAGATGCTGAAAGGAATAGACGGCATTTCTATGATTGAGCTAGACCAGACAGACGTGGTCAGACATCCGCTTGTTGCGAAAATTATTGAAGCATACGATAAGCAAAATTAATGCTGAATGACCCGATCGCGCGTTATCGGGTCATTTTTATGATTGCTTGTGGGCTTGATGTTTCAAGAGGAGGTTCTTGTGTTGAAAAAGAAGGCTAAGACCAAAAGCAGCTCAAAAAAATGGAGCAAATTTAAAAATGCCCGCTCCATGCATGTACTGCTGTATCTTCTGCTGGCTGCCATTATGTTTGCTTTGCTCTTTGTACATGTTAAGCCGGAAACACTTGATTTGGACCTGTTTTCAGTCAGCGACAAGACCATTTATGCTCCGGCAACCGTGGAAGATCAAAAAGCCACGGAGGAAAAAAAGCAAGCCGCTGAGGACGCGGTTGAGGATCAATATACATTAAAAAAAGAATACACAGATAATCGGATAGACCTTGTGTCATCAATATTCGACAGTATCAGTGAAGTGAAAAAATCATCGGAAGAAAGCAGCAAATCCCCATCGGAAAAATCAATGGTCAAATCCGTAAAGGATAAATTGACGTCAGATGTGAATGATTCCATATCCGAGGACTCCATCAAGACATTGCTGAAAGCAGACAGTGAAGACTTTTCTTTTGTCAGAGATACGGTCATTACCGCGGTAAATACGGTCATGAGCAGTGAAATCCCTTCGGATAAGCTATCTGATGCAAAGGATAAAGTAGAAAAAGAGCTAAAGAGCAATTCTATTCCATCTAAATACTTGGGAGCTGCGACAGAAATCGGGCGTTTTGCTATTATTCCGAATTACGTCTTCGATCCGAAAGCAACAGAGGCAAAGCGGCAGGAAGCGTCAGACAATGTCCAGCAAGTTCAAATCAAACAGGGGCAAGTGCTCGTGGAAGAAAATGACCTTATTGATCGAGAAGTGTACAGAAAACTTGAGCTGACCGGGTTATTAAATAACTCAAATCTCTTTAAGCCGATCAGCGGGCTATTGATTATGATCGGACTGTTCATTGCAACACTTGTATATTATTTTGAAAAACAGAAACAAAATCTGAAGTTTAAAAACCAATCCATTCTGCTATTCTCTATTATCACAACACTTTTGCTAGTGATCATGGAGGTTGTCAGTTTGTTTCAGAAGATGGAATATAATAATATCGGCTATCTGGTTCCCATTGCGGCCGGGGCCATCTTAATCAAACTGCTGATGAATGAACGCATTGCCATTTTGGGAAGTATCATTCTTGCGATTTGCGGGAGTATGATGTTTAATCAGGGTGTGACAGGAACGTTCAATTATGTCATAGGAATTTATTATTTGATTAGCGGTATTTCAGGCGTTTTATTTTTAGGAAAACATAATGCAAGGTCAAAGATTTTGCAGACCGGACTTTTCGTTGCGTTTATTAATATGGTTGTTGTTCTTTCCTTATTATTGATCCAGAACACCGCACTTTCGGGTCTTGAAATCGGCACGTTAATGCTCATGGGTGTTGTGTCGGGGTTTGCTTCATCGGTATTGATCATCGGCCTGATGCCGTTTTTCGAGACAGGCTTTGGCATTTTATCCACCATGAGGCTGCTCGAGCTGTCTAATCCTAACCATCCGCTATTGCGCAAAATACTGACAGAAACACCAGGTACATATCATCACAGTGTAATGGTCGCCAATTTATCAGAGGCAGCCTGTGAAGCGGTTGGGGCTAATGGTTTGCTTGCAAGAGTCGGCGCATATTATCACGATCTCGGAAAAACAAAGCGCCCGCAATATTTTATTGAAAACCAAATGAATATTGACAATCCGCATGATAAACTGTCTCCTCAGCTGAGTAAAAATATTATCATCTCGCATACGACTGACGGTGCGAACATGCTGAGAAGCTATAAATTTCCGAAAGAGCTTGTCGATATTGCTGAGCAGCATCATGGAACCTCGCTTTTAAAGTTTTTTTACTATAAAGCGAAGGAAAAAGGCGACCAGATTACAGAGGAAGAGTTCCGTTATCCGGGGCCGAAGCCGCAGTCAAAGGAAGCCGCAATTATATCAGTGGCCGACAGTGTTGAAGCGGCCGTCAGATCCATGCATAACCCAAATCCTGAACGAATTGAAAAGCTTGTCCGGGGTATTATATCCGATAAGCTTCAGGACGGACAGTTCAGTGAATGCGATTTGACATTTAAAGAGCTGGATACAATCGCAAAAACGCTCTGTGCAACATTAAAAGGAATTTTCCACTCCCGGATTGAATATCCGGAGGCTACTAAGAAGGTGAAATAGATGAGTTTACTGATTGATATCGTTGATGAAACAGGAAGCGTCTCAGAAGAGATGCTCAAAGAAGTAGAAAATCTGCTTCAATTTGCTGCTGAGCGTGAAGGCGTTCAGGATCAGGCTGAGGTTTCTGTCACGATCGTTACCAATGATGACATACAGCAGATTAACAAAGAATACCGGGGAAAGGATACACCGACAGATGTCATCTCATTTGCTCTTGAAGAAGAGGGAGAAGGCGAGGTCGAAATCGTGGGCGCCGAGATGCCTCCGGTTTTAGGTGACATTATCATCAGTGCCGATCGCACAAGAGAGCAGGCAGAGGAGTATAATCATTCTTTTAAAAGAGAGCTCGGATTTCTTGCCGTACACGGATTTCTGCACCTTTTAGGATATGACCATATGACGAAAGAGGAAGAAGAGGAGATGTTTACTAAGCAAAAGGATTTGCTGGACGCTTATGGACTCAAGAGATTATAGAAATGAGCTGAAGCGATTCTACAAAAGCTTCGTGCATGCAGGCCGGGGAATCTGGAAAACAGCGCGGACGGAGCGGAATTTCCAATTTCATGCCGCAGCCGCCTGCGTTGTTCTCATTTGCGGCTTCCTTGTAGGACTCAGCACGATAGAGTGGGTGATTATATTCCTTTTGATTGGCGGAATGTTTTCGCTTGAGCTTTTAAATACAGCCGTTGAACATACGGTTGATTTAATAACTGACAAACATCACCCTCTTGCTAAAGCGGCCAAGGACGCTGCCGCCGGGGCTGTTTGCGTTTTTGCCGTCATTTCGTGTATCATTGGTTTACTTATTTTTTTGCCAAAGCTGTAATGGCAGAAAATTCTTACATTTATTTTACATTTTTAGAAATGGGCGTGAAAAAAAGCGCGCGATTATGTAAAATATAAAGTGATAGCGGTACCATTATAGGTAAGAGAGGAATGTACACATGAACAGACAAGAATTAATAACAGAAGCTTTAAAAGCGCGTGATATGGCATATGCGCCGTATTCCAAGTTCCAAGTAGGAGCCGCTCTTCTTACCAAGGATGGAAAAGTGTACAGAGGCTGCAACATTGAGAACGCTGCATACAGCATGTGCAATTGCGCTGAGCGTACCGCTTTATTTAAAGCTGTTTCTGAAGGGGATACAGAGTTTCAGATGCTGGCCGTTGCGGCTGACACCCCTGGACCGGTATCTCCGTGCGGAGCCTGCCGCCAGGTGATTTCTGAGCTTTGCACAAAGGACGTTGTAGTCGTACTGACTAATTTACAAGGACAAATAAAAGAAATGACTGTGGAAGAATTATTGCCAGGCGCATTTTCATCGGAGGATTTACATGACGAACGAAAGCTTTAAATCAGGATTTGTATCCATTATTGGAAGACCAAACGTAGGAAAGTCTACATTTTTGAACAGAGTCATAGGGCAAAAAATCGCGATCATGAGCGATAAGCCCCAAACGACGAGAAACAAGGTGCAAGGGGTATTAACGACAGGCACATCACAAACCATTTTTATTGACACACCAGGGATTCATAAACCTAAGCATAAGCTCGGGGACTTTATGATGAAAGTGGCGCAAAATACATTAAAAGAAGTTGATTTGATCTTGTTTATGATCAATGCCGAGGAAGGCTACGGGAAAGGCGACGAATTCATCATTGAGAAATTGCAGCAGATGTCTACGCCTGTATTTTTAATCGTAAACAAAATTGATAAAATTCATCCCGACCAATTGCTTTTGTTAATTGACGAATACCGCGGACGTTATCCTTTTAAGGAAATTGTTCCGATTTCTGCTCTAGAAGGAAATAATATCGAAACATTGCTCGCTCAGATTGAAGCGTATTTGCCGGAAGGGCCGCAATTCTATCCGAGTGATCAGGTCACCGACCACCCAGAGCGATTTATCATTTCTGAATTAATCAGGGAAAAGGTGCTGCATTTGACGAGAGAAGAAATCCCGCACAGCATTGCGGTGGCCATCGAATCCATCAAAGGGCAGGACAACGGTTCTGTGCATGTAGCGGCAACGATTGTGGTCGAGCGGGATTCCCAGAAAGGCATCGTGATTGGTAAAAAAGGAAGCCTTCTGAAAGAGGTCGGAAAAAGAGCGAGGGCGGATATTGAAGCACTGTTAGGCTCCCGTGTCTACCTTGAATTGTGGGTGAAAGTGCAGAAAGACTGGCGCAATAAAATGTCCCAGCTTCGCGATTTTGGCTTTAAAGAGGACGAATATTAATCTCTTGCCGTGTGGGACATTATCTCACAGGAACAGGGATACATTAGCAAATTTTGTTTAACATGAAATGGAGGACATCTGGTCAAGATAAAGGTAAGAATTTGGAATTTAGGTAAGCTAGTTTAACTACAGAAAGGTGGGTTTCTTGTGTTGAATTTTACCTGGAACGTATTTTCTCAAACAGGAAATGTTGATACGTATCTTCTTTTTAAAGAACTGGAAAAAGAGAACATGGAAAGACCCGAAGAACTAGAAGATGAGCTAGCCCGATTTGATTATCCAATTTTATAAACCTCTTGGCCGCTCCTGCTTTAGGAAGGTGCGGAAATGCTGACAAAATGTGAAGGGATCGTTCTTCGCACAAATGATTACGGAGAGACGAATAAAATCGTAACATTACTGACAAGAGAACACGGAAAAATAGGTGTTATGGCACGAGGCGCCAAAAAACCGAACAGCCGTTTATCAGCAGTCAGCCAGCCCTTTTTGTATGGTTCATTTTTAATGCAAAAAACATCAGGCCTCGGAACGCTTCAGCAGGGGGAAATGATCCTCAGCATGCGAGGCATCAGGGAAGACTTGTTTTTAACAGCCTATGCCGCATATATTGCTGAATTAGTCGACAGAGGCACAGAGGAAAGAAAGCCAAATCCTTATTTATTTGAATTTATATTAGAATCACTAAAACAGCTGAATGAAGGAACAGATCCGGATGTTATCACCTTCATTGTTCAAATGAAGATGCTCGGTGTCATGGGGCTGTATCCTGAGCTGAATCATTGTGTACATTGTAAAAGCCAAGACGGAACTTTTCACTTTTCTGTCCGTGATAATGGTTTTATATGCCATCGCTGTTTTGAAAAAGATCCTTACAGGATTCCGATTAAACCGCAAACAGCAAGGCTGTTGAGACTCTTTTATTACTTCGATCTGTCGAGGCTGGGCAATGTGTCCTTAAAAGAGGAAACAAAAGCTGAATTAAAGCAAGTGATTGATTTGTATTACGAAGAATATTCAGGGTTATATTTAAAATCAAAGCGCTTTTTAGATCAAATGGAAAGCATGAAACATCTTATGGGTGAAAACAAAAGTTGACATTTGGTCCATCTTTTTATATGATCATTTATTATAAAATATGTTGCAGTGAGAGAAAGAAGTACTTGCGTTTACCTCATGAAAGCGACCTTAGGGCGGTGTAAGCTAAGGATGAGCACGCAACGAAAGGCATTCTTGAGCAATTTTAAAAAAGAGGCTGGGATTTTCTTCTCAGCAACTAGGGTGGAACCGCGGGAGAACTCTCGTCCCTATGTTTGCGGCAGGCAAGCATAGAGACGGGAGTTTTTTGGTTGCTGCCGCAGTCATTTTATGAAAGAAAAGTGGAGGTGCTTGAAATGAATATTCAAGACATGATTCTTACCTTGCAAAAGCATTGGTCCAGTCAGGGCTGTGTGCTTATGCAGGCTTACGATGTAGAAAAAGGAGCCGGCACGATGAGCCCGTATACATTTTTGCGCAGCATCGGCCCTGAGCCGTGGAAAGTGGCTTATGTAGAGCCTTCAAGACGCCCTGCAGACGGCCGATACGGGGAGAACCCAAACAGATTGTATCAGCATCATCAGTTCCAGGTCATTATCAAACCGTCTCCTGATAACATTCAAGAGCTGTATTTAGATTCCTTGCGGGCTCTCGGAATTGATCCGCTTGAGCACGATATTCGTTTTGTTGAAGACAACTGGGAGAATCCGTCTTTAGGCTGTGCGGGTCTTGGCTGGGAAGTATGGCTTGACGGAATGGAAATTACACAATTTACGTATTTCCAGCAGGTCGGAGGACTTGAATGTAAACCGGTTTCAGTTGAAATTACGTACGGAATCGAGCGTCTCGCGTCTTATATCCAGGATAAAGAAAATGTTTTCGACTTGGAATGGACGACAGGGTTTACAGTAAAAGATTTATTCATGATGGCTGAATATGAGCATTCGGTTTATACATTTGAAACGTCAGACGTCGATATGCTGTTCCAACTGTTCAGCACATATGAAAAAGAAGCGATCAAGCAAATGGATAACGGACTTGTTCATCCAGCATATGACTATGTGCTGAAGTGCTCGCACACCTTCAATCTGCTTGACGCCAAAGGTGCGATCTCTGTTACCGAGCGGACGGGCTATATCGCAAGAGTGCGGAATTTAGCTAGAAAAGTAGCAAAAACCTATTATGAGGAACGAGAAAAACTAGGGTTCCCAATGCTTAAAGGGGAGGGTTCTTCTCATGAGTAAACAGGATTTACTTTTAGAGATCGGATTAGAGGAAATCTTAGGCGCGCTTTTTGAATGAAAGCATGGTTCAGCTTGGCGAGAAGCTGACAGGCTGGCTTAAAGAAAAAAATATTACTCACGGTGAAGTGAAGCTCTTCAATACACCGAGACGTCTTGCTGTGTTCGTTAAGGATGTTGCAGAAAAGCAGGATGATATAAAAGAGGAAGCAAAAGGACCTGCGAAAAAAATTGCCCTAGATGCAGACGGAAACTGGACAAAAGCGGCAATCGGATTTTCAAAAGGCCAAGGCGCGAATGTGGAAGACCTGTACATCAAAGAAGTAAAAGGCACAGAGTATGTATTCGTGCAAAAATTCCAAGCCGGCCAAGAAACGAAATCGCTTCTGCCAGAACTGAGCGGTTTAATTACAAGCTTGCATTTCCCGAAAAACATGCGCTGGGGAAATGAAGATTTGCGTTATATCCGACCAATCAAATGGATTGTCGCTTTATTTGGACAGGATGTCATTCCATTTTCGATCACAAACGTTGAATCTGGACGAACAACACAGGGACACCGTTTTCTCGGACATGAAGTATCAATTGAATCACCTTCAGCTTATGAAGAGCAGCTGAAAGAACAGCATGTTATTGCTGATCCTAACGTCCGAAAGCAAATGATTCAATCTCAGCTGGAGGCAATGGCTGCAGAACACAATTGGAGCATTCCGGTTGACGAAGACCTTCTTGATGAAGTGAATCATTTAGTAGAATACCCGACAGCTCTTTACGGTTCATTTGAATCTGAGTTTCTGTCAATTCCTGAGGAAGTGCTTGTCACGACAATGAAAGAGCATCAGCGCTACTTCCCTGTCAAAGACAAAAACGGTGACTTGCTGCCTCACTTTATCACAGTCCGAAACGGCAACAGCCACGCGATCGAAAATGTGGCCCGAGGCAATGAGAAAGTGCTGCGCGCGCGTTTGTCTGATGCTTCATTCTTCTACAAAGAAGATCAGAAACTAAACATTGATGCAAATGTGAAGAAGCTTGAAAATATCGTTTTCCATGAAGAGCTTGGTTCTCTTGCTGATAAGGTTAGAAGAGTCACATCAATCGCAGAGAAACTTGCCGTTCGTCTTCAGGCTGATGAAGATACATTAAAACATGTGAAGCGAGCTGCTGAAATTTCTAAATTCGACCTTGTCACGCATATGATATATGAATTCCCTGAACTTCAAGGAATTATGGGCGAAAAGTATGCGAGAATGCTTGGTGAAGATGAAGCTGTGGCTGCGGCAGTCAATGAACATTATATGCCTAGATCAGCTGGCGGAGAAACGCCTTCTACTTTTACAGGAGCTGTTGTAGCAATGGCGGATAAGCTTGACACAATCGCTTCATTCTTCTCAATCGGCGTTATTCCGACCGGTTCTCAGGACCCTTACGGACTGCGCCGCCAGGCAAGCGGTATTGTTGCGATTCTTCTTGACCGCAACTGGGGAATTTCATTTGAAGAGCTGCTTACTTTCGTTCAAACTGATAAAGAAAATGAACTGCTGGATTTCTTCACTCAGCGCCTGAAATATGTCTTGAATGCTGAACAAATCAGACATGATGTTATCGACGCCGTGCTGGAAAGCTCTGAGCTTAGGCCATACTCAGCGCTGCATAAAGCGCAAGTACTGGAACAAAAGCTTGGTGCACCTGGCTTTAAGGAAACAGCTGAAGCGTTAGGCCGAGTGATCTCTATCAGCAAAAAAGGAGTCCGCGGAGACATTCAGCCTGATCTGTTTGAAAATGAATACGAAGCAAAGCTGTTTGATGCCTACCAAACAGCGAAGCAAAATCTGCAGGAAAACTTCAGCAAAAAAGATTATGAGGCGGCGCTTGCTTCACTTGCAGCCTTAAAAGAACCGATTGATGCTTACTTCGACCATACAATGGTTATAGCGGATAATGAGGCATTAAAGGCAAATCGTTTAGCGCAAATGGTAAGCTTGGCGGATGAGATCAAGTCCTTTGCGAATATGAATGCCCTTATTGTAAAATAAAGAGAGAAAAGGCGGTTGCTGTGTGATCGGTAATCGTCTTTTCCCCATTTATAAGTTTTTTGTTTGATTACAAGATATTTACGCTATAATATGGATTATTATTTCTTTACATAGCTATGAAGTGAAAAGGTGGTGAGTACGATCGAACTAAATAAACGGCAAGAACATATTTTGCAGATTGTAAAAGAAAACGGGCCGATTACAGGGGAGCATATTGCAGAAAAGCTGAACCTTACCAGGGCGACATTGCGTCCGGATTTAGCCATACTCACCATGTCAGGATTCCTCGAGGCGCGCCCGAGAGTCGGTTATTTCTATACGGGAAAAACCGGCACACAGCTTTTGGCGGATAAACTCAAAAAGCTTCAGGTGAAAGACTTTCAATCTATCCCCGTAGTGATTCACGAAAACGTTTCTGTGTACGATGCGATTTGCACCATGTTTTTAGAAGATGTAGGTACTCTGTTTGTGGTGGACCGCGATGCTGTTTTAGTCGGGGTGCTTTCACGAAAGGACTTGCTCAGAGCGAGCATTGGCCAGCAGGAGCTTACATCGGTCCCTGTTCACATCATCATGACAAGGATGCCGAACATTACGGTGTGCAGACGTGAGGATTATGTAATGGACATTGCAAAGCACTTAATAGAAAAACAAATTGATGCGCTGCCTGTCATCAAAGATACCGATAAAGGCTTTGAAGTAATCGGCAGAGTGACAAAAACAAATATGACAAAAATACTTGTCAGTTTATCGGAAAATGAAATCCTATAAGATTGCAAACTAACGGGGGGATAATATGAATAACCGCATCATCTATGTTGTATCGGATTCCGTCGGTGAAACGGCCGAATTGGTAGTAAAAGCAGCACTCAGCCAATTTAACGGATCGGCGGATGATACACATGTAAGAAGAATTCCTTATGTTGAAGATATAGGCACTATCAATGAAGTGATTTCACTTGCAAAGGCAGACGGCGGCATTATCTGTTTTACACTCGTGGTGCCGGAAATCAGAGAATATTTGATAGCCGAAGCGGAAAAAGCAAATGTTTTATATTATGATATTATCGGCCCGTTAATTGATAAAATGGAAACGGCCTACGGTTTAACAGCGAAATACGAACCGGGGCGGGTCCGCCAGCTTGATGAAGACTATTTCAAAAAAGTGGAGGCCATCGAGTTTGCAGTTAAATACGATGATGGACGTGATCCAAGAGGGATTTTAAAAGCTGATATCGTTTTGATCGGCGTCTCAAGAACGTCTAAAACACCGCTGTCTCAATATCTCGCACACAAGCGCCTGAAGGTTGCCAATGTTCCGATTGTACCTGAGGTTGATCCACCGGAAGAACTTTTTAACGTTGATCCGAAAAAATGCATCGGCTTAAAGATTAGCCCTGATAAACTGAATCATATCAGAAAAGAACGCTTAAAATCACTGGGGCTTAATGATAAAGCGATTTATGCAAATATCAACCGAATCAAAGAGGAACTGGAGTATTTCGAAAAGATTGTGGATCGGATCGGCTGCCAGGTTGTTGATGTTTCAAATAAAGCGGTTGAGGAAACAGCGAATATTATCCATCATCTCAAAACAAAAAACTTATAACTCAGGACGCTCTATCCTGGGTTTTTGGCTATGCCAAAAGGGAATAATGAAAAACAATAGCTTCTTTGCGAAGTTTGTATTATAATAAAAAATTGTGATAAAATGATTAATTTTAGGTTTAAGGATCGTGTGATACGAATAAACTATTATGGGTAAGATGTCAAGAATTTCTCCCGGAAATTTTTCGACAAATTCATATACATCCGCAATAATAAAGGATGTGCGATTTTGCTTGCTTTTATGCAGGAGTTTAATGGAGGGATGGAGAATTACTCTTCTTAATGAACAAGAAAAGACGATTTTTGTCGATGCTGATGCTTGTCCGGTAAAAGATGAAATTTTACAAACAGCATCCGAGTATGAAGTTCAAGTTCTTTTTGTCGCTTCATTTGAACATTATCAGCTTTCCAGAAGCAATGAAGAAAAATGGAAGTATGTTGATCCTCATAAAGAAGCTGCTGATTTATATATCGCAAATCACGTAAAACCGGGAGATATTGTTGTGACGCAGGACATCGGATTAGCATCTCTGCTGTTGAACAGAAATGTCTCCGTTATGTCGGAAAGAGGTCGTCTTTACAAAGAAGACACGATTGATTTTGCTCTTGAGAGCCGTCATTTTTCCGGCAAACAAAGGAGAAAAGGCGTATACGCCAAAGGGCCTAAAAAATTGAATAAAGAAGATCGAGAACGATTTATTACACTGCTGCAAAAAATCCTGTCGAACGATGAAGGGATTTTGCACTAAAGCATCGAATAATGTACGACGGAGTGTTATAAGATGGGAAATCGGATACCAGATGAAATTGTGGATCAGGTGCAAAAGTCGGCAGATATCGTTGAAGTCATAGGTGATTATGTTCAATTAAAAAAGCAAGGCCGAAACTACTTTGGACTCTGTCCTTTTCATGGAGAAAGCACACCTTCGTTTTCCGTATCGCCCGACAAACAGATTTTTCATTGCTTTGGCTGCGGAGCGGGCGGCAATGTTTTCTCTTTTTTAAGGCAGATGGAAGGTTATTCATTTGCTGAGTCGGTTTCTCACCTTGCTGACAAATACCAAATTGATTTTCCAGATGATATAACAGTCCATTCCGAAGCCCGGCCAGAGTCTTCTGGGGATCAAAAAATGGCTGAGGCACATGAGCTCCTGAAGAAATTTTACCATCATTTGTTAATAAATACAAAAGAAGGTCAAGAGGCACTGGATTATCTGCTCTCCAGGGGCTTTACGAAAGAGCTGATTGATGAATTTCAGATTGGCTATGCTCTTGATTCTTGGGACTTTATCACGAAATTCCTTGTGAAGAGGGGATTTCGTGAGGCGCAAATGGAAAAAGCGGGTCTTCTGATCAGACGCGAAGACGGAAGCGGATATTTCGACCGCTTCAGAAACCGTGTCATGTTTCCGATCCATGATCATCACGGGGCTGTTGTTGCTTTCTCAGGCAGGGCTCTTGGCAGCCAGCAGCCTAAGTATATGAACAGTCCTGAAACCCCGCTTTTTCATAAAAGTAAACTGCTTTACAATTTCTATAAGGCCCGACTTCATATCAGAAAGCAGGAAAGAGCAGTCTTATTTGAAGGGTTTGCCGATGTCATATCGGCTGTAAGCTCGGGTGTAAAAGAAAGCATAGCCACGATGGGAACGTCTCTTACAGATGATCATGTCAAGATCCTGAGAAGAAACGTCGAAGAAATCATTCTTTGCTATGACTCTGATAAAGCCGGTTATGAAGCCACCTTAAAAGCTTCGGAGCTTCTGCAAAAAAAAGGGTGCAAAGTCAGAGTTGCAATGATTCCTGACGGATTGGACCCTGATGATTACATCAAAAAATTCGGCGGGGAAAAATTTAAAAACGACATTATTGACGCCAGTGTCACCGTAATGGCATTTAAAATGCAATATTTCCGAAAAGGAAAGAACCTGTCCGATGAAGGCGATCGCCTGGCTTACATTAAAGACGTACTGAAAGAAATCAGCACGCTTTCAGGGTCTCTAGAGCAGGAAGTCTATGTAAAACAGCTTGCTTCAGAGTTTTCGCTTTCCCAGGAGTCTTTAACTGAGCAGCTGTCTGTTTTCAGCAAGCAAAACAAACCTGCTGACAATGGCGGTGAAACAAAAACACGGCGAGCGCATTTGACGACAAAAGCAAGGCAAAAACGTTTGCGCCCGGCGTATGAAAATGCAGAAAGGCTGTTACTCGCTCACATGCTTCGAGATCGGAGCGTCATCAAAAAAGTGATTGACCGGGTAGGGTTTCAATTTAATATTGATGAGCACCGAGCATTAGCCGCTTATCTTTATGCTTTTTATGAAGAGGGAGCCGAGCTGACGCCCCAGCATCTGATGGCCAGGGTGACAGATGATCATATAAGCCAGCTCTTGTCTGATATATTAATGCTTCAGGTTAATCAAGAGCTTAGCGAAGCTGAGTTATCAGATTATGTAAAAAAAGTGTTGAATCAAAGAAATTGGTCAATGATAAAAGAAAAAGAGGCGGAAAGAGCCGAAGCCGAAAGGCAAAAAGATTTTTTAAGAGCTGCTTCTCTGGCTCAAGAAATCGTTACATTGAACCGATCTTTAAAATAACTGGAAAACTGATGAGAAGCATTTATTGGCAATGATTCCTTGCGGAGGAGCAAATAGATCGCTTAACCTCATCATGAATTGTCATTTCATTATTCGCACATTTGTTAAAGGCAGTTCATATAGAAAACGCCTGAATGGACCGAATAAGAATCATACCGCTTATAGAATTCGTTGCAAGCTTTGGAAGGAGGGATCCATAATGGCTGATAAACAAACCCACGAGACAGAATTAACATTCGACCAAGTAAAAGAGCAATTAACAGAGTCTGGTAAAAAACGTGGCGTTTTGACATATGAAGAAATCGCTGAGCGTATGTCCAGCTTTGAAATTGAATCAGACCAAATGGATGAGTATTATGAATTTTTAGGTGAACAAGGTGTTGAATTAATTAGTGAGAATGAAGAAACAGAAGATCCTAATATTCAGCAGCTTGCCAAAGCCGAAGAAGAATTTGACCTTAATGACCTAAGTGTACCGCCTGGCGTTAAAATCAATGACCCAGTTCGTATGTATTTAAAAGAAATCGGTCGGGTTAACCTTCTATCTGCAAAAGAAGAAATCGCCTACGCTCAAAAGATTGAAGAAGGTGACGAAGAATCTAAACGCAGATTGGCTGAAGCGAACCTGCGGCTTGTTGTCAGTATCGCAAAACGGTATGTCGGACGCGGTATGCTGTTCCTTGACCTGATCCAAGAAGGAAACATGGGTCTGATGAAAGCCGTTGAAAAATTTGATTATCGCAAAGGTTATAAATTCAGTACGTATGCTACGTGGTGGATCAGACAGGCGATTACACGCGCTATTGCCGATCAGGCGAGAACGATCCGGATTCCCGTTCATATGGTGGAAACCATTAATAAATTAATCCGTGTGCAGCGTCAATTGCTTCAAGACTTAGGCAGAGAACCAACACCTGAAGAAATTGCGGAAGATATGGATTTAACGCCTGAAAAAGTACGCGAAATCTTAAAGATTGCACAAGAGCCGGTATCACTGGAAACACCGATCGGTGAAGAGGATGACTCACACCTTGGTGATTTTATTGAAGACCAAGAAGCAACTTCACCTTCAGATCACGCCGCATACGAGCTGTTAAAAGAGCAGCTGGAAGATGTACTTGATACGTTAACTGATCGTGAAGAAAATGTATTGCGTCTTCGATTCGGTCTTGATGATGGCCGTACAAGAACATTAGAAGAGGTCGGCAAAGTATTTGGAGTGACGAGAGAGCGTATTCGACAAATCGAAGCCAAAGCGTTGCGGAAACTAAGACATCCTAGCAGAAGTAAACGTTTGAAAGATTTCCTCGAATAAGATGGAACGGGTCTTGCAGATCCGTTCTTCTTTTTTTAAAAAAGATATATGGATAATATGCCTTTATTTTACTGAAAAATGATGTCATTTGCAAATGAACATTGTGATGAAAAATTTCAAAATCTAATTCCATATTTTCTATTGTAAGCGTATACAATACATTATACAATAGAATAAAAAGGATATTAGAGAAATAGGCATGTCTCTATTCAATTTTGTATAAAGTGTGAATAAAAAACTTTTGTATAGCAATCCATTTACTTTTTGTTAAAATAAGTTAGAATTAGAAGTGTTTACATAGGGGGAAGGATCAAAAAGGGGGAAGGGAAATGAAATGGAACCCGCTTATTCCATTTTTACTGATCGCTGTTTTAGGAATTGGTCTAACTTTCTTTTTATCAGTAAAAGGACTTGATGACTCTCGGGAGATTGCAAGCGGAGGAGAAAGCAAATCTGCTGAAAAGAAAGATGCAAACGCTTCACCAGAAGAAATTTACAAGGCAAACTGCATCGCATGCCACGGTGAAAATTATGAAGGTGTTTCGGGTCCGAGTTTAAAAGGTGTAGGGGATAAGAAAGATGTCGCTGAAATTAAAACAAAGATCGAAAAAGGCGGTAATGGAATGCCTTCCGGTCTTGTTCCGGCAGATAAGCTGGATGATATGGCAGAGTGGGTGTCAAAAATTAAATAAAAGAACCATTTTTGTCTTTATACATTTACAGGCCGCCGAGATGTTCTCGACAGCCTTTTATTTTTGACTGCCGCGTGCAGACCCGAATCAAAAGAAACAAACTAAAAATCATTCGCTCAGCTTGGATTCCGGGCTGATTTTTTATATGATAGTAAAGGAAAAAATGATTGAGAAAAGTTGTGATGACAAGTGAATGAATTAAAATTATCTAAACGATTGCAAACAGTAGCGGAATACATACCGAATGGAGCGGTGATGGCCGATATCGGGTCTGACCACGCATACCTTCCTTGTTATGCGGTGCTGAATCATAAAGCCAGCGGAGCGATTGCCGGAGAAATAACAGACGGCCCGTTTTTGTCTGCAAAGCGGCAGGTTGAAAAATCAGGTTTAAACTCGCGTATTTCTGTAAGACAGGGAGACGGACTGGAAGTGATTAAAAAAGGTGAAGCTGATGCCATTACGATTGCCGGAATGGGCGGGGCTTTGATCGCTCACATTTTAGAAGCGGGTAAAGACAAATTAACGGGGAAGGAACGCCTTATTTTACAACCGAATATTCATGCTGTTCATATCAGGGAGTGGCTTTATAAAGAAGGATATGCGCTGATAGATGAGGTAATCCTTGAAGAGGACGGAAAATGCTATGAGGTGCTGGTAGCCGAAGCGGGAGACAGAGATGCGGCTTATGCCGGTATTTCTTTATCAGCCGGAATGCTCGTTGGCCCTTTTTTGGCAAAAGAAAAAAATGCTGTCTTTTTGAAAAAGTGGACACAAGAGCTTCAGCACACTCAAAACATTTATGAGCAGATTAGACAAGCCGCAGGCACAGAGCAAAACAAACAAAAATTAAAGGAGCTCTCCGATCGAATGGAGCTGTTAAAGGAGGTAATCGATCATGGCTAAAAGCGTTAATGGGCAGCAGATCATCCAGCTGTTTGAACAATTTTCCCCGAAAGCCTATGCGGTCGAAGGAGATAAAATCGGCCTGCAAATCGGCACCTTAAATAAACCGATTAAAAATGTGATGGTTACACTTGATGTGTTGGAGAGCGTTGTCGATGAAGCGATTGAAAAAGAGGTTGATTTGATTATTGCACACCATCCTCCTATTTTTCGGCCGCTAAAGCATATTTCAACAGATCAGCCTGCCGGAAGGTTAATTGAAAAGTGTTTGAAGCATGATATTGCTGTTTATGCAGCTCATACAAATTTAGACGTTGCGGACGGCGGCGTGAATGATTTGCTTGCTGAAGCACTAGAGCTGCGTGAGACGGAAGTGCTGGCGCCTACTTATACGGATCCTCTAAAAAAGCTGGCCGTCTACGTGCCGAAGGAATATGAAGAGCAGGTCAGAGCCGCGCTTGGAAATGCTGGCGCCGGCCATATCGGCGAATACAGCCATTGCGCGTTTTCGTCTGAAGGGATCGGCAGCTTCAAGCCATTGGACGGAGCTAAGCCTTTTATCGGTGAAGTAGGAGAGCTTGAGCTTGTTCATGAAGTAAGGCTTGAGACTGTATTTCCTAAAAGCATCGAAAAAGCTGTTATCAATGCAATGATAAAAAGCCATCCATACGAAGAAGTCGCTTACGACATCTATCCTGTTGAACAGTCTCCCGCCGAAAAAGGGCTCGGCCGTGTCGGAACCCTTAAAAATGAGATGACGCTCAAGGAATTTGCTTTATATGTGAAAGACAAGCTTGATGTCAATGGTGTCAGAATGGTGGGGGATGCTGACAGTATGGTGAAAACGGTAGCTGTTCTTGGAGGAGATGGAAACAAGTATATTCACCATGCAAAACGAAAGGGCGCCGATGTTTACGTTACAGGAGATTTATATTTCCATGTGGCCCATGATGCGATGATGCTTGGCCTGAATGTGGTTGATCCGGGTCATTATGCGGAAAAAATCATGAAAGAAGGCGTCACGAGAAAACTGACATCAATGTGTAATGATAAAAAATATGACGTGAATATCTTTGTTTCTGAAACAGATACAAATCCATTTACATTTCTATAAAAAAACTGAGGCTTTTACAGCCTCAGTTTTTTGCTTTTACTTTTGGAAGTATTTTTTTGAGCGGTACATTGTGATCAGTTGTCCAAGTTGATGGATCTTCGTGATCGAACTGCTCCAAAAAGCGAATGACTTCTTTTGTGATCGGCGTAGGTGTTGAAGCTCCCGCTGTAACTGCAACGGTATTAACGCCTTTCAGCCATTCAAGCTTTAATTCGCTTAAGTCGCCGATCCGGTATGCTTTTGTGCCGGCTATTTCCTCTGACACTTGTGCAAGCCGATTTGAATTGTTGCTTTTCGGGTCTCCGACAACGATTGTTAAGTCCGCTTTTTTCGCCTGCTCTGATACAGCTTCCTGCCGCACTTGAGTAGCAAGGCAAATCTCTTGGTGATATTCGACATGAGGATATTTTTCTTTGACAAGCTCCATAATGTCGTGAACATCCCATTGAGACATGGTTGTTTGATTCGTCACGATTAACTTATCTGCTTGGATATCAAGGTTTTTTACATCTTCTTCTGTTTCAACTAAGTGAACGATTTCCGGCGCTACGCCAACGGCTCCCTCAGGCTCTGGATGCCCTTTTTTGCCGATATAGATCACGTGATATCCTTTTTCTTTCATCTCTAAGATTAGATTATGAGTTTTCGTCACATCCGGACATGTAGCATCAATTGCAACCAATCCTTTTTCTTCTGCGATTCTTCTGACTTCGGGAGAAACACCGTGCGCAGTGAAAATGACAGTTCCTTTTTCAACCTGCTTAAGAATGTCCAGACGGTTAGCGCCGTCCAATGTAAAAATCCCTTCCTCTTCAAACGCATCAGTGACGTGTTTATTATGAACAATCATCCCGAGTATATAGATGGGTCTTGGCAAACTTTTATCTAGTGCCGCATTTTTGGCAATGACCATAGCATCAACAACGCCATAGCAATAGCCGCGCGGCGAAATTTTAATTACGTCCATTTTCGGTTGTCCTCCAATACTGAAGTGAGTAAAGGCAATATAAAAAGCCGTAATCAAACGGCTCTATTCTTGCATTCTTCTGATCTCATTATAGCCAATCTCACTTCAGATATCAAAGAATGTTAAATATATAATCTCGGTTTTGAACTGCCTGATGTTCTTTTTGGGGCAGGAGAGGCAGCTTCTTTTTTCTTCGGACCAGATGTTTTTGATTCTTGCTCTTTATTGTCAGGTGTTTTTGATTTTTTAGGCAGAGAAGAACTTTTTGGTTTTGATTTTTTGTTCCCGTCTGAGGTTTTTGTTTCAGCTTCTTTCTCTTTTTCTGATGATTCATCTGAATCCGATTGTTTTTTACTTTCCTCATCGCTCTCTGTCTCTGTATCATCACTTTTACTTAATTGGCTGTACAGCTTCATCAATGACGGCAGATTGCGGACTAAAGGGCCGTACTGCTGGATCATAGGGGTGACTTGCTGCGCCATGCCGAGTACTTTTTGCACATTTCCAAGCATACTGGATAAAGATGCAGGATTGGCGATATTTTGAATGCCTTGCAGACCTGCACCTCCGCTCGCTGCTGCACCTGCTCCAGGAACGCCGGGAACGCCGGCGCCGCCAGCGCCTCCTCCGCCGGGGAGGAACTTTGACAGCATCCCTTTTAAGCCTCCGCCCGCACCATTTCTCGCTCCGGCATTTGCCTGAGGAAGAAATTGTCCCGCTTGCTGAAAACCTTGCTGCTGTGCTCCAAATGAAGGCCCTCGCATATTAGGCGGTCTTCTCCCCATCATTCGCTGATTTGGCATAGGGCGGGGCGGTCCGGGCTGTGGATAATTTCTCATTGGCTGCTGCGGTGAAAACATACTTGTACCTCCTTTCAGCTCTCTCTGCTATTAGAATATGCAGGGGCTGCGGTATTTGCTTTACATAACTGAATAAAACAAACGCCTTGCAAACGTGGTGTTTTTAAGCGAAATCGGGTATAATGTGATGATGGACACATAATGTGCCGCTTTAAGGAGCTGGGAAAAATGAAAGAAACGAAATTTGAACTTTATGAATTGAAACCGTTTATTATAGATGCAGTACATCGCCTTGGTTTTTACGAACCGACTGATATCCAGAAAAGGCTGATTCCTGCAGTGCTAAAAAAAGAAAGCGTCATCGGCCAGTCTCAGACGGGAACTGGAAAAACCCACGCTTATTTACTGCCTTTATTAAACAAAATCGATCCTGCTAAGGATGTCGTTCAGGTTGTTATTACGGCTCCGACAAGAGAGCTTGCCAACCAGATTTATCAGGAAGCGCTTAAAATCACGCAGGGTGAAGAAGGAAGTCAGATTCGCTCGAAATGTTTTATCGGAGGCACCGACAAACAAAAATCAATTGATAAATTGAAAATACAGCCGCATCTTGTTGTCGGTACACCCGGACGGATTGCTGATTTAATCAAAGAACAGGCGTTAAGTGTTCATAAAGCGGAAGCTCTTGTTATTGATGAAGCGGATTTAATGCTGGACATGGGATTCCTTGCAGATGTAGATTACATCGGTTCCCGTATGCCTGAGGATCTGCAAATGCTTGTGTTCTCAGCGACCATACCGGAAAAGCTGAAACCATTTTTAAAGAAATACATGGAAAATCCAAAATACGCCCATGTGGAGCCAAAGCAGGTGACTGCTGCGAAAATTGAGCATATCCTTATCCCTTCGAAACATCGTGACAAGGACAAGCTCCTTTTTGACATCATGTCGCATCTGAATCCATACCTGGGGATTGTGTTTGCCAACACGAAAAACACGGCTGATCATATTGCCCAGTATCTGACTGGCAAAGGCATGAAAATCGGCCTGCTGCACGGCGGATTAACACCACGTGAGCGGAAAAAAGTCATGAAGCAGATTAATGATTTAGAATTCACTTATGTCATTGCAACTGACCTTGCTGCAAGAGGCATTGATATTAAAGGTGTCAGCCATGTTATCAACTATGAGCTGCCGGATGATCTCGATTTCTATGTTCACCGTGTGGGCAGAACGGCCCGAGCCGGCTCATCAGGACAAGCGATGACCATTTATGAGCTTTCTGATGAGGATGCATTAGTAAAACTTGAGAAAATGGGCATCGAATTTGATTACTTAGAGCTTGAAAAGGGCGAATGGAAAAAAGGCGATGACCGCCAGCGCCGCAAAAAGCGTAAAAAAACGCCGAACGAAGCAGATGAAATTGCTCATCGTCTCGTGAAAAAGCCGAAGAAGGTTAAGCCTGGATATAAAAAGAAAATGAGCTATGAGATGGAGAAAATCAAGAAAAAACAGAGAAGAAACCAATCTAAGAAAAGAAAGTAGGGGAACCTGTTGTTGAGAATAGGCTCACACGTCTCTATGAGCGGAAAACATATGCTTCTGGCAGCAAGCCAGGAAGCAGTCTCTTATGGGGCGAACACGTTTATGATCTATACAGGCGCACCGCAAAATACGCGCCGAAAGAAAATTGAAGACTTAAATATAGAAGCAGGTCGGGCACATATGCAAGAAAACGGCATTGACGAGATTATCGTACATGCGCCTTATATTATTAATATTGGCAACACGACAAATCCGTCCACTTTTGAGCTGGGTGTTGATTTTCTTCGTTCTGAAATTGAACGGACAGCGGCCATCGGAGCGAAGCAAATTGTCCTTCATCCTGGCGCTCATGTAGGGGCAGGAGCTGAAGCCGGCATCAAAAAAATTATTGAAGGTTTAAATGAAGTGATTGATCCAAAACAAAATGTCCAGATTGCATTAGAAACAATGGCAGGTAAAGGATCAGAATGCGGCAGAAGCTTTGAGGAACTTGCACAGATTATCGAAGGCGTTACACACAATGAGCATTTGTCAGTGTGCTTTGACACGTGCCATACACATGATGCCGGGTATAACATTGTTGAGGACTTTGACGGGGTGCTGAGTGAGTTCGATAAAATCGTCGGCATTGACCGTATTAAAGTGCTTCATATTAATGACAGCAAAAATGTCAAAGGCGCGAGAAAAGACCGCCATGAAAATATCGGCTTTGGTGAAATAGGTTTTGACGCTCTGCAATATGTTGTTCACCATGAGCAGTTAAAAGACATTCCTAAAATTCTAGAAACACCGTATGTCGGTGAGGATAAAAAGAACAAAAAACCGCCATACCGTTTTGAGATCGAAATGCTGAAAGAAAAACAATTTGATGATACATTGCTCGAAAAGATTTTACAGCAATAAAAAATGGGGGATAACACCCCCATTTTTTAGCTTGTGAATTGTTTGAATAGTTCATTAACGGTTTGAGCTGTTTCTTTCGATGTAATTGTCTCTACTTGTTTCAACAGCCGCATCCGTTCACTCTCATTAAAGATGTTTACATTTTTGCCGTTTAACAGGTTCGCCACTTCAACGGCCTGCGATCTTGTTAAGCTGATTCCGTATTGTTTTGAGTACTTCAGCAAATCGTCAGCAGTAGCCTGATTAAGCCGCTGCAAAATAATTCTTTGAAATAAAATCATCGATCATTCCACCTCCAGACTTAATGTATGGGCAAATCAGTAAAATGTGTCAGTGTTTAATGGTAAAATAGATTTATAATGTATTTAAAATAGTTATTGCAGGAAAGGAGATTTTATGACCCCAACAAAACAACATAAGAGAGAAACATTTTCCCATTTTATTTTCAGGGTCTTTATGATTCTGGCAGGAGCTGCATCTGCGGCTGTAAGTATCGAATTATTTTTAATCCCCAATGATTTTATTGATGGCGGGATCATCGGTGTATCACTTATTTTAGACCACCTCTTTATATCAAACCCCTTTCTGAATTTCGCTTTTTTCGTTGTCATATTAAATATTCCTTTTATGATCTTCGGATATAAATATATAGGTAAGACCTTCCTTGTCTCTACGTTTATAGGGATTGTCGGGCTTGCCGTTATTGAATCCTCACTTCACCATGTAGAAGCCTTTACAACCCAGCCTATTTTGGCTACTGTGTTCGGGGGTCTTTTGCTCGGCTTTGGCGTCGGGCTCGTTATACGAAACGGAGGTTCAATGGATGGCACTGAAATCCTCGGTATTTTGCTGACGAAAAAGCTGCCTTTTTCAGTGGGTGAGTTCGTTATGCTCATCAATGTATTCATTTTCATTTGGGCTGGTTTTGAGTTTGGTCCTGAGCAAGCGATGTACTCTTTCATGACTTATTACATTGCGATGAAAACCATTGATGCCGTCATCCAAGGGCTTGATGAAACAAAAGCGGTCATTATTGTATCTGATCAGTATGATGAGATTTCGGATGCTATTTTGCACCGTCTCGGCCGGGGAACAACGAAGCTGAAGGGCAAAGGCGGATATACGGACGAAGAAAAGGACGTGATTTACGCGGTTGTCACAAGGCTGGAAGTGACAAAGCTCAAATCAATCGTGTTTGAAGTTGATCAAAATGCATTCATCACAATTATGAATACTCATGAAACGAGAGGCGGAAAATTCAAAAACGCAATCCACTAGGCTTTCATTTACTTTTATTCATTTTATGGGTATAATTTTATCTGCGGTAAAGAAAATGGCTTGCTGACAGACAGCTGCCATTTTCTTTTTCATACATGGGATACGTTCTTAAGCAAAGCGAAAAGGGGGACCCTTCATGAACGTACAAGAAGCGCTGAACCTACTAAAAGAAAACGGATATAAATATACAAACAAACGGGAGGATATGCTACAGCTTTTTGCTGATTCAGACAGATATCTTACCGCTAAAAACGTACTGTCTGCATTAAATGATGATTATCCAGGCTTAAGCTTTGATACAATCTACAGAAATCTTTCTTTATATGAAGAACTTGGGATTTTGGAAACAACTGAGCTGTCTGGTGAAAAGCTCTTCCGTTTTAAGTGTTCATTCACTCATCACCACCATCATTTTATTTGTCTTGCCTGCGGCAAAACAAAGGAAATTGAATCATGTCCGATGGACAAGCTTTGTGATGATTTGGATGGCTATCAGGTCAGCGGGCATAAATTTGAGATTTACGGCACTTGCCCTGATTGTACAGCGGAAAACCAAGAAAACACTACTGCGTAATGAATATATATGAAAAAGGGGCCCGGTTTGGGCTCCTTTTTTAGTTATTGACACGTATCAAATGGTGCTTGTTGTTGTTTATCCATTGGACGGCTTCCAGCCAGTTGTTCACTCTGATTATGCTTGAATCAATCGGAAGCTGATTATAAGGGGAATTAAACAAAATCACCGGAATTCCGGCTTCCTTCGCAATCATCATGGCGTTTCCATGATGGTCTTCAAAAAACAGGTCGATGTTATGGTTTTTGACCGCTTCAACTTTGTGATGACCGCCAACGAGTTCGATGTGATCATAATGAATGTTTTGTCTGTCAAACCATTCATAGGTAACATCAGTTAAATGAGTCCGTCTCGCTGTAATATAAATAAGCTTGTGCTCCTCTTTGAGGAGGTCAAGTGACTGTTTTGCATGCTGTGCAAGCAATGCTTCCTTATATATAATCGCTTCATTTTGATTCATCCAATCCCAAAATTCTTCCTGGGTAATGTTTAACAGTTTTGTTAAATCATAATCCGTCATATCGTTTAATGAAATGGAAAGATTAAACGAACGGTTCAAATAAGGGACGAATGTATCCTGAGCCGTAATTGTGCCGTCAATATCTATTCCTAAGCGTAACATGCCCACACTCCTTCAGTTTCATCCTTTCAAGTGTAACATAAACAATTGACATTAACAGAAAAGTTTAGCAAACATGAATCAGGCAAAATGGATCAAACTATAAAAGCTCCTTTAATAAAACAGAAGGGGGAATTGAAGGTGGCATACGATTACGAAAAGCGTGATAACAACAGTTACTATGTTGATCATGGATCTGAAGGAACAAATATTACCCGCGACAATGACGGTTTTTTTGAGGAAACAGCTGCTGAAATTGCAGAGCCTTATCGTGCTGCTGACCGCAGCAATGACCGAGATAACGATCGTAGCGGCGGCAATGTCAATGAAGGACGGGGAATAGGATATATTGCTTTAGCCTTGTCCATTATTTCATTGTTTGTACTGCCTGTTTTATTGGGAGCTGCCGGTATTATTGTCGGCTATATCGCAAGAAGAAGAGGTGCTCAAGGTCTGGGTGCTTGGGCAATGGGTATCGGTGTCGTTTCATTAGTGCTTGGAATATTTATTATTCCATTTTTCTAACACAAAAAAGCTTGACGGGTTCCCGTCAAGCTTTTTGTGTTGCTTCTTTTAAATTTGCTTTTTCAGCTTCAAGCTTTGCATAGTGTTCCTCAGCAAGAATGTCAATTTCTTTTTTGAGTTCCTCAACCATCGTTTCCTCGGGAACCTTACGGACAATTTTTCCTTTCCGGAACAGCAGTCCTTCACCGCGTGCGCCGGCGATTCCGATATCAGCTTCTCTCGCTTCACCAGGTCCGTTTACAGCGCAGCCGAGAACAGCCACTTTAATCGGCGCTTTTATCTTAGAGATATATTCTTCCACTTCATTGGCAATGCTGATCAGGTCAATCTCAATACGGCCGCAAGTCGGGCATGAAATGAGTGTGGCAGCATTGGAGGCTAAACCGAAAGATTTCAGAAGCTCCCTTGCTACTTTTACCTCTTCCACAGGGTCTGCGCTTAATGAAATGCGCAGGGTGTTTCCGATGCCTTTGCTTAAAATGGCGCCGAGCCCTGCTGCGCTTTTTACTGTGCCGGCAAACAGTGTTCCTGACTCGGTGATGCCGAGGTGCAGCGGGTAGTCAAACGCTTTTGCCGCTTTTTCATAGGCCTCGATCGCAAGGTTCACATCAGATGCCTTCATGCTGACGATAATATCGTGAAAATCAAGATCTTCAAGAATTTTAATGTGATGAAGTGCACTTTCTACCATTCCGTCGGCTGTCGGGTAACCGTATTTTTCTAAAATCCGTTTTTCAAGTGAACCTGCGTTTACTCCGATTCTGATCGGAATGCCCTTGTCTTTGGCCGCTTTAACAACCGCTTCCACTTTTTCGCGACGGCCGATGTTGCCGGGATTGATTCGGATTTTATCTGCGCCGCCTTCAATGGCCTTCAACGCAAGTTTATAATCGAAATGTATGTCAACAACGAGAGGGATGGTAATGCGCTTTTTAATATCCGCAATGGCGTTTGCCGCCCGTTCATCCGGACATGCTACCCGAACAATTTGGCATCCGGCTTCAGCCAAACGGTTAATTTCCGCAACCGTTGCTTCTACATCATGTGTTTTTGTTGTTGTCATGCTTTGGATGACAACTTCATTGTTGCCGCCTATTGTTAAAGGTCCCACTTTGACGGGACGCGTTTTTGTACGATGTGTGATTTCACTCACTTGCAATCGCTCCTTAATTGTAGTTGCCGCTTCTAGATATAACAATTCTAGTATGGTTTATGTGAATTTATTTTACAAATTACATTGTAACAGTGTCTTCGCCGAACTGACAAGAAATTAACGTTAAATTAAGGGTAGACCGGGAATTTGTATGCTGTTCCGGCTTGAATGGCGTTGGCTTTCACATTCGGATTCAATGCTTCAAAATCCTTTACTATGTCGTCTGGGGAACCTGCAGACCCGACTATCGACATAACCGTATCACCCGGCTTTACCTTCACTGTTTTATATGCTGGTTCTTGTGAAACAGTTTTTGCTGATGCTTCATAGACAGGGAGGTCCTGAATGGGTATCGTTCCAATTTTAAGGTCATAAAAAAGAATAAAAAGAATAAAAACAATACTGCATACTAAGGTGAGACGCTTCATCGCTTTTCCTCCCGCATACGAAATTTTATACCATAGTATGCTTGTCCATTTAGAATCATGACAAAAGAAAAGAGACTGCGAATGCAGTCTCAGTTTATACAGGAGCTTTTTTGACAGGATTTCTTCGACTAAACATTAACTTCGATAGAAAATAGTGCAAAATTAGATCAAAAAGAGGCTTTTATAATATAAAACTCGTATTCCATTATTTACAATGAACTATAGATTTGTTAGGATAATTATGTAATAGTTTAAAGGAGGATCTACAAAATGAAGCAAGGGAAATTTTCAGTGTTTTTAATTTTGCTACTTATGTTAACTTTAGTAGTGGCACCTAAAGAAAAAGCAGAGGCTGCAAGTAGTGGTTGGCAACCGGTAAGTGGTATTTCTGGTTGTAAAATAAGAGTTATTACAGATGCTTATACATATACTAAGAGTGCAACATCTATTGATGCTTACGCCGAAACAAATGGAAAATGCGGTAAACTTAATTATAAGAGCTTTGGTGTATCTATAGTTGAGGGTGGGGACATTGGCCCGCAATATTCGGGGTACTTTTCAAGTAGAACTCCAACCAAAAAGTTTTACTTCAGTAAATTACCAAAACCGACAGGAACACCTTGGGCAGTAGGTTTATCAGTGTATAAGGGAAAAGCTAAGGGAGCTGCATTTGTATACATAAATCCACAAAAAAGATAACAGTTTAACAATGAGGATAGAAGGAAAGAAGATAATTCTAACTTGTTGATGATTTAATTCTGAAAGCTAGGTGCCCTATTGGTACCTAGCTTTTTAAATTGCAACGATCTTATGTAAATAGGTTGTGAAAGGATACAAAATATTTTGTCGAGGTAATCATATGATTTTAACTAGTATATAGTTAAAATTTAACGTTATTCATATTTTGTCCAAAAACATATGTCAAATGCTTTAAGAACTCCTTTCATGTTACATCTTACTACTTCTGAAATTATTGTCCAGAGCTTGTTCTTGAGTGATTGTAGAGCTTTTTTTAATGTAGCTGTTTAAACTCTATACATTTTATTAAATATCCCTTAAGTAAAAAGTTAATGCAAATGCTTTCACACTCTCTACTTAAAGGATACAAATAATATAATTTAATTTTTATTAATTACTTTTTGGACGGAATCTCTTTTAAAACGAGAAACAGGATGACAAAGTTGACAAACCAGTTAAGCAAAAATTCACTTGGAACGGTTGCTTCTAACGCCCGCATGATTGTAAAGAATACAGTCGAAAGGGTGATGGAATAAGCAGAAAGCTTCCAAAGCTGATGATAGGATAGATGTTTTTTCTGCGGATTCTTAATGATTAACCCGATAAGCGCTAAGAATGACACTTCAATAAATTTCCCCGCTGCTGTTACGAGAAAAATAAGTGCTGAGAGAACAGTTACGATCATCGCTTTATTTTGGTTTAAACCTGCAATGACATCTTTTTTCTGTAACTCTGACGGCATCATTGAGTAAGGCATTTCTTGGGCTTGTCCGTCAATGGCCAAAACAAATTTGTTCTGAAGGATGCCGATCGCGTTTTGCTTTGCTTCAATTTGTTTCGTGCCATAGGCGTCTGTCGGATCGAACACGATAACGAAACCATTTGCCTGAGATTCCGTGGCTTTTTTCTCATCCGTTTGAAGTTTGCCGTTTGAAATTGTGAAATCAGGGAAATCTTTGTTTAAAACAGTTTTAAAGCCATTCATTGATTTTACGGTCCCTGTACTTACATAATAAGCGGTAGGGATTGCAAACAGGACAGAGAGCAAAAATACATAAAGAATCGCTTTACCGATTCCTTGAAATCTTGTTTTTGCAATATCACGGGGAGAGTATGTACTTTTAATGAAAAGCTGAAACACATTCACTATCTTCACTTCCTAGCTAATCTAATATATGTTGCTTATTGTATCGTTGCATGCGTGTGAATACAAGGAAGATATGAAGGAGACAGAGTAAAATGGGAGGATGGAAGCTATGGATATGTTGTATTGGCTGTTAATTGCAGCGGTTTTTATCATCGCCTTTATCGGGCTGGTGTATCCTGTTATTCCGAGTGTAGTATTTATTGTTGCCGGATTCATATTATACGGATTTTTATTTTCATTCAGTCCGTATTCCTATATGTTCTGGCTCGTTGAGGCAGTTTTTGCTGCAGTATTATTCGCGGCAGATTACGTGTCTAATCTGCTTGGAGTGAAAAGGTTCGGAGGAAGCAAGGCCGCCATATGGGGAAGCACGATCGGTTTATTAATTGGACCTTTTGTCATTCCGGTTGCAGGGATCATATTGGGTCCGTTTATCGGTGCTGTTTGTGCAGAACTTATCGTCCATCAGAAGGACTTAAAGTCAGCGTTTAAAATTGGCCTCGGTTCACTCATTGGTTTTTTAACAGGGGTCATTGCAAAGGGCATTATACAGCTTTTAATGATCGGATATTTTTTATGGACGGTCCTATAAGAAATGCTGGGGACAGGTTTAATGGGGCTGAATATCGGTTAAAGTGAAATATGTCCGCTGAAATGAGCCAAATTGTGAGCTTTTTCATTGATTACAATGCATTCTTTTGTTACATTGAATGAAGAAAGGCTCGCTGTGAAGCGGCATTTCAGTACATATATATTAAGGAGGAATTATCATGGCTTACGAACTTCCAGAATTACCATATGCGTACGATGCTTTAGAACCGCATATCGACAAGGAAACTATGACTATTCACCATACGAAACACCACAACACATACGTTACAAATTTAAACAAAGCGGTTGAAGGAAACACTGCTCTTGCAAACAAATCAGTTGAAGAGCTTGTTGCAGATCTTGATTCTGTTCCTGAAAACATCCGCACTGCAGTCCGCAACAACGGCGGCGGACACGCGAACCACAAATTATTCTGGACACTTTTATCTCCAAACGGCGGAGGCGAACCGACTGGCGCGCTTGCTGAAGAGATCAACAGTGTATTTGGAAGCTTTGACAAATTCAAAGAGCAATTCGCAGCTGCAGCGGCTGGACGCTTTGGTTCTGGCTGGGCATGGCTTGTTGTGAACAACGGCAAACTTGAAATCACAAGCACGCCAAACCAAGATTCTCCGCTTTCAGAAGGCAAAACGCCTATCTTAGGTCTTGACGTTTGGGAGCATGCTTACTATCTTAACTATCAAAACCGCCGTCCTGATTACATTTCAGCTTTCTGGAAAGTTGTAAACTGGGATGAAGTGGCTCGTCTATACAGCGAAGCAAAATAATGACACAAACAAGGTCCTAAAAAAGGACCTTGTTTTTTTATGTCTTCTTTTTACATATCTCGGTTTGAGTGAGACAGACTAAGGGATAGTAAAGGGGAGTCAGTAATGAGCAAACTAAAAAAAGTGATAGGCGATGTAGACGTAAACAAAGGGTTACTCTTTCTGCTGACCATTGGCGGGCTTTACTCGCTGGGAATTGCACTGTCCAATACATTTGTTAATGTGTATCTTTGGAAGCAGTCAGGGAAATTTATTGATTTGGCGATATATAATTTATCCGTTGTGACAATGCAGCCGATAACCTTTTATTTGGCTGGACGGTTAGCCAAAAAAATAGACAGGGTGTTTATTTTAAGATTCGGCGTCATTTTCTTAGCTGCCTTTTATTTAAGTGTGCTTTTAGCCGGAGAAACGGCGGCCAGCCGTCTCGTGCTGATCGGAGCGGTGCTCGGAGTGGGCTATGGCTTTTATTGGCTAGCGTTTAACGTGCTGACCTTTGAAATAACAGAGCCGGATACGCGAGACTTTTTCAACGGGTTTATGGGCATTCTGTCTTCCTCTGCAGGAATGATCGGCCCGATTGTAGCGGGATTTGTGATCTCAAGGCTTGAAAATAATACGGGTTATACAGTCATTTTCAGTCTCTCCCTCAGCTTATTTGCCCTCGCTGTCGTGATGAGCTTTTTCTTAAAACGGAGAGAATCAAAGGGCCGTTTTATGCTGAGCAAAGTATTTGGAGAGCGCCATAGCAATATGAATTGGCGGAGAATTACGAATGCGCATTTTTTTCAGGGCTTGAGAGAAGGGATTTTTGTCTTTTTAATCAGTGTGTTTGTATTTATTGAGACAAACAGCGAACTTGCTCTCGGTACATTCGGTCTTGTCAATTCAGCTGTTTCCTTCTTTGCCTACTACTTTGCATCCAGGCTGATTAAGAAAAAGGCCAGAAAAAAATCGATTTTGCTGGGCGGACTTATTTTGTATGGCGCGCTGTTTTTGATTCTGTTCCATATGAGCTTTTCGACATTATTAACGTATGGCGTTTTTATTGCCATCGGCTATCCTCTGTTGCTTGTGCCGTATGTATCACTTACATATGATGTGATAGGGCGCGCGAGGCATGCCAGAAAAGCAAGAATTGAATATATCGTGCTAAGGGAAATGTTTTTGAACGCCGGCAGAATTGTTTCGATTTTATGCTTCCTCCTGATCGTGGCCCTTCTGAAAGAGGACGTGGGAATTCCTTTGTCACTTGCGATATTAGGTATAGGACATCCTTTGATTTATTACTTTGTCAAGGATATCCGTTTTAAGGAGAAGGAAGGGGAAAATGAAACCATGGAAGAAGACGGCCAAAAACGGGTAACAGAACCGACCCTTTTAAAAGGCGAGAGATAATTTTTTTGCCAAAAAGGGGTTATCTGTAGAAAAAAGTCGAAAAAACCTTTAAAATGAAAACTGGCACTCTTACTGAGTGTCTTTTCTTTCTGTAAATAGAAAAAGGTGATGTTATGAGGAGAAATAAACCAAAAAAACAAAATCATAAAGAGAAAAAGAAGTCGCTTCCGATCCGGCTGAATATTTTATTTTTAGCTGCCTTTGTTATATTCACCTGGATCATTGTGGAATTGGGCATCAAGCAGATCGTGCAAGGCGATGATTACAAAAATCAAGCGAATAAGCAGGAACAAAGTGAAGTTAGCTCGGCGGTGCCGCGCGGGAAAATTTATGATCGAAACTTTAATGCCATTGTGACAAATAAGGCTTTAAATGCAATCACATACACAAGATCTAAATCGACCACGCAAGAACAGCGCTTAAAGATCGCAAAAAAGCTGTCTGACATGATCAAAGTCGATACAAAAAAAGTAACAGAACGGGATAAAAAAGATTATTGGATTTTGACTAGACCGAAAGAAGCAAAAAAGCTGATTAGCTCTAAAGAAAGACAGCAGGTTGAAGACAAAAAATTATCCGATGACGATTTATACCAGCTTCAGCTAAAACGGATTACTGATAAGCAGCTGAATGAATTGACGGATAAAGATATGCAGATCCTTGCTATCAAAAGGCGGATGGATTCAGGCTATGCTTTGACCCCTCAATATATTAAAAATGAGGATGTATCAGCGAAGGAAATGGCAGTGGTAAGTGAACATTTAGACGAACTGCCTGGAGTTGACGTCACGTCTGATTGGGAACGTGAATATCCGTATAAAAACCTTCTTCGCTCAGTGCTCGGAAGTGTTTCCAGCTCTGATGAAGGATTGCCGTCCAACTTGCTCGAACATTATCTGTCGCTTGGCTACAGCCGAAATGACAGGGTCGGAAAAAGTTATCTGGAATACCAATACGAAAGCCTTCTGCAGGGCCAAAAAGCAAAAGTCGAAAATATCACAGATTCAAAAGGCAATGTCACGGGAACAAAAACGGTATCTGAAGGTAAAGCCGGGAAAGATCTTGTACTTACAATTGATATTGATTTGCAAAAATCAGTCGAGAAAATTATTGAGAAAAAACTTAAAGCTGCTAAAGCAAGACCTAGTACCGAATTGTTGGATCGTGCATTCGTTGTCATGATGGACCCTAGAAACGGCGAAGTGCTGACAATGGCAGGGAAGCAGATTAAACGAGAAAATGGAGCCTATAAGTTTGATGATTATGCATTAGGAGCCATGACTTCATCCTACGCTATGGGATCAGCTGTAAAAGGTGCAACCGTTTTGACCGGTCTGCAAACTGGAGCGATTAATTTGAATACCGTATTTAAGGATGAACCATTGTATATCGGCCAGGATAAAAGAGGGAAAAAATCTTGGCAAAACTTAGGACCGGTTGGTATTCAAACTGCATTAGAGAAGTCATCAAACGTTTTTATGTTTAAAACTGCTATTGCAGTTGGTAAAGGTGAATATAAACCTCACCAAGCATTGCCTTTGGATACTTCTGCATTTGATACCTTCAGAAATTATTTCAGTCAATTCGGCTTAGGAGTAAAAACAGGAATTGATCTACCAAATGAAATGACGGGATATAAAGGTACAAGCAGATTATCTGGTTTCTTGCTTGATTTCGCCATTGGACAGTATGATACTTATACACCGCTGGAATTGGCTCAATATGTCTCCACCATAGCAAATGGTGGCTACCGCATGAAGCCTCAGCTTGTAAAAGAAGTCAGAGATTCAAATGCGAAAAAAGGGATCGGCGCAGTCGTTGATTCTGTTCAGCCTGAAGTATTGAATAAAGTCGATATGAAGAGTAGCTATATTGAAGAGGTCCAAGCCGGATTTAGACGGGTTGCCACTAAAGGGACAGCTGCAGGTCAACTGGCTTCAGCATCGTATAAACCAGCTGCAAAAACAGGAACAGCCCAATCATTTTACGACGGACCGGATAAATCAAAAACAGGAACAGACACATATAATACGACGCTTGTGGCTTATGCACCAGCTGACAATCCTGAGATTGCTATTTCTGTCGTAGTTCCTTGGACTTACATTGATTACAATCAAAGATACTCTATTACAAACGAAATCGGCAGAGAAGTATTGGATAAATATTTTGAGCTGAAATCGAAGCAGGACAAAGAAGATACTCAGCAAAAGAATAAAAACAAAATCGAAGAAAATGCAGAAAACACAACGTCTTCTGATAACTAAAAAGAAACGCTCACATAATGTGGGCGTTTTTTTTATACAAAAAAACGCATTGATTTACAAAACCTTAACATTCGATTCAAACCCTTTTTACATAGAACCTTTACTCTATACGTGTAGGACAAATTACACATTATACGCAGGGGGAATTCAGGAAATGAAAAAAAACAAATTGGTGCTTATGCTTCTGATGGCTGCTTTTATGATGATTGCAGCTGCATGCGGAAATGCAGGAGAAAGTAAAAAATCGAATAGCGATTCTGCAAAAGGAGAAGAAAAGGCATCAGGTTCTTTAACCATTTCTGGTTCATCGGCTATGCAGCCGCTAGTGCTTGCTGCCGCGGAAAAATTTATGGAAGAAAACCCTGATGCTGATATACAGGTACAAGCTGGCGGTTCTGGAACAGGGCTTTCTCAAGTCTCAGAAGGAGCTGTTCAGATCGGGAATTCAGACGTTTTTGCTGAAGAAAAAGAAGGCATCGATTCAAAAGCGCTTGTCGATCATCAAGTCGCAGTAGTTGGTATGGCAGCAGCTGTAAACCCTAATGCTGGTGTGAAGGATATTTCAAAAGATGAATTGAAAAAAATCTTCACTGGCAAAATCAAAAACTGGAAAGAGCTTGGCGGCAAAGACCAAAAGATTACACTTGTAAACCGTCCTGATTCTTCTGGCACACGTGCTACATTTGTGAAGTATGCGCTTGATGGAGCAGAACCTGCAGAAGGCATTACTGAAGATTCCTCCAACACAGTGAAAAAGATCATTGCTGATACTCCGGGAGCGATTGGATATCTTGCATTCTCATATTTAACAGATGACAAAGTAACTGCGCTATCTATTGACGGAGTTAAACCTGAAGCGAAAAATGTTGCAACTGGCGAGTATCCAATCTGGGCTTATCAGCATTCTTATACAAAAGGTGAAGCGACAGGTTTAGCTAAAGCATTTCTCGATTATCTAAAGAGTGAAGACATCCAAAAAAGCATTGTTACTGACCAAGGCTACATTCCGGTTACTGATATGAAAGTGACACGTGATGCCAAAGGGAAGCAAAGCTGATCTGAATAAAAAGAGGAGTGCGGGGACAACCGTTTCTCCTCTTAACACATTCATAGGAGTGTAAAAAATGATAAACAATAGAGAAAATATGTCTGTGAGCGAGCGTTTAATCAGCTCAAGGCAAAATCGGCAATTGGATGAAGTTCGGGGAAGAATGATGGTGACAGCATGTGCGCTCATTATGATTGCGGCATCTGTGGCGATCACCATTTTCCTCGGCGTTAAGGGGCTGCAATCTTTTCTTGTAAATGGTGTAAGCCCAATTGAATTCTTAACGAGCTTAAATTGGAATCCTACAGATAGTGATCCGAAATACGGAGTGCTGCCATTTATTTTTGGCTCATTTGCAGTAACGATTCTTTCTGCTCTGATCGCTGCACCGCTTGGCATTGCAGGAGCGATTTTTATGACAGAGATTGCCCCGATTTGGGGAAAAAAAGTGCTGCAGCCTGTGATTGAGCTTTTAGTCGGCATTCCATCTGTTGTTTATGGATTCATAGGTCTTACAGTATTGGTGCCGTTTATCGCCCAGTTTAAATCGAGCGGGACAGGACACAGTTTATTGGCGGGAACGATTGTCCTTTCCGTCATGATTCTGCCGACCATCACATCGATTTCTGCTGACGCAATGGCTTCTCTTCCGAAGAGCTTAAGAGAGGGTTCTTACGCGCTTGGTGCGACAAGATGGCAGACGATCAGAAAAGTACTTGTGCCTGCGGCTTTTCCAACATTAATGACAGCTGTTGTGTTAGGCATGGCTCGGGCGTTCGGTGAAGCTTTGGCTGTTCAGATGGTTATAGGAAATACAAGAGTGTTGCCGGAAAGCCTGTTTGACACTGCGGGAACGCTGACAACAATCATCACGCTGAATATGGGCCACACCACATACGGAAGTGTTGAAAACAATACGCTGTGGTCAATGGGGCTTGTGCTTCTGGGGATGTCATTCTTATTCATCCTGCTTATTCGCTACTTGTCATCTAGGAGGAAAGTGTAATGAACCGCAAAATAACAGATAAACTGGCGACCGGAATGTTTGGTTTGTGTGCAGCCATTATCGCTGCCATTTTAGTAGGTTTGTTTTCCTATATTATTATAAACGGTGTTTCTCAGCTCAGTTTTCATTTTATTACGACAAAATCGAGCGCCATTGCAGCCGGAGGAGGCATACGAGACCAGCTGTTTAACTCCTTTTATATTTTATTGATTACGATGCTGATTACAATCCCGCTCGGTGTGGGAGGCGGAGTGTTCATGGCTGAGTATGCGCCTAATAATAAAGTGACTGATTTCATCAGAACATGTATCGAGGTGCTTTCATCTCTCCCGTCTATTGTCATTGGGATGTTTGGATTATTGATGTTTGTCAATTTAACAGGCTGGGGATATACGATCATAGGCGGGGCGCTTGCGTTAACTGTTTTTAACCTTCCCGTGATGGTGCGTGTGACAGAAGACGCGATTCGTTCAGTCCCTAAGGATCTGAAGGAAGCCTCTCTCGCTTTAGGTGTATCACGCTGGCATACCGTAAAAACCGTTTTAATTCCAAGTGCGATCCCTTCTATCATTACTGGAGCCATTTTAGCGTCAGGAAGAGTGTTCGGAGAAGCGGCAGCATTATTATTTACAGCCGGCCTGACAACACCGCGTCTTAATTTTACGGAGTGGAATCCGTTTTCGGAAACATCGCCGCTTAATATTTTCAGGCCCGCTGAAACACTTGCGGTTCACATTTGGAACGTAAATACACAAGGAATAATTCCGGATGCTGAAGCGATTGCCAACGGAGGTTCTGCTGTGCTGGTGATTTCTGTTCTTGTGTTTAATCTCGCAGCGAGATGGCTTGGCACGATGATCTACAAAAAGCTTACGGCAAATTAGAACGGAAAGAGGCGAAAAACATGTCTGAACAAATGGTAAAAGAAAAACCTGAGCGAGCTGTTATTGTTCCGAAGCAGAACCACGTGCTTGAAGTCAAAGACCTGTCTATTTTTTACGGAAATAAACAAGCGGTTCATCATGTGAACATGGATATTGAAAAGAATGCGGTGACTGCTTTAATTGGGCCGTCGGGATGCGGAAAATCTACTTTTTTGAGAAATATTAACCGAATGAATGATTTAATTCCTTCTGCAAGAGCTGAAGGTGAAATCCTTTATGAAGGATTAAATATATTGGGCGGCAATATTAACGTCGTCAGCTTGAGAAGAGAAATCGGAATGGTTTTTCAAAAACCAAATCCTTTTCCGAAATCGATCTATGCAAATATCACACATGCATTGAAATATGCCGGAGAGCGTAATAAAGCGGCCTTAGATCAAATTGTGGAAGAGAGTTTAACAAAAGCAGCGCTCTGGGATGAGGTGAAGGATCGTTTACATTCATCCGCACTCTCGTTATCCGGCGGCCAGCAGCAGCGTTTGTGCATTGCGAGAACGCTTGCGATGAAGCCGGCTGTTCTTCTACTTGATGAACCAGCTTCAGCGCTTGATCCGATTTCAAATGCAAAAATAGAGGAATTAATAACAGAATTGAAAAGAGAATACTCGATTATTATAGTCACACACAATATGCAGCAGGCTCTGCGGGTTTCTGATCGGACGGCATTCTTTTTAAATGGCGAGCTTGTAGAATATGGACAGACTGAACAGATCTTCACGAGTCCGAAACAGCAAAAGACAGAGGATTATATTAACGGGAAATTCGGATAGGAGGGCGGCAATGAGCATTGCTACCGAAGCTGTAATGAAACAGGAAGTCTATCAAGTCAATGGAATGAACTTATGGTATGGACAGCATCATGCTTTAAAAAATATCAATTTGAGCATACATGAAAACGAGGTCACGGCGATTATCGGGCCATCGGGATGCGGGAAATCGACCTTTATCAAAACATTGAATTTAATGATTCAAATGACGCCGAATGTAAAGCTTGCAGGTGAGCTGAACTATAATGGCAGCAACATTTTAAAAGATAAAGTGGATATCGTGGATTTGCGAAAAAATATCGGTATGGTATTCCAAAAAGGGAACCCGTTTCCCCAATCTATTTTTGATAATGTAGCTTACGGACCGAGAGTCCACGGCACCAAAAATAAAAAGAAGCTTCAAGAAATTGTGGAAAAATCATTGAAAGACGTGGCGCTATGGGGTGAGGTGAAGGATCGATTGCATACGTCCGCTCTTTCCTTGTCAGGCGGCCAGCAGCAGCGTCTTTGTATCGCCAGGGCACTTGCGACCAATCCAGATATTTTGCTGATGGATGAACCGACATCTGCATTAGATCCAATCTCAACAAGAAAAATTGAAGAACTCATTCTTGAGCTGAAGAATAAATATACGATTGTCATTGTCACGCATAACATGCAGCAGGCAGCAAGGGTTTCTGATCAAACCGCCTTTTTCTATATGGGCGAGCTTGTTGAATGCGACAATACGAATAAAATGTTCTCTAACCCGCAGGACCAAAGAACCCTCGATTACATTACAGGAAAGTTTGGTTGAAAAAAACAGGCTGAGTCTTCAGCCTGTTTTTTATCGTGTTAACGTTTTTACGAGCTTTTTAAAGCTCATATCTGATTTTACTTTAAACTCGCCGGCACGGATTTCTTTGTGATAGCCAGCATCAATGACATAGTCATTAAAGTCTTGAGCCGAGGAGATAATGCCTTCTTTTTCAAGAAGAGCAGATACATCTGCAGTGCTCATGCCGTCTTTAATTTTCAGTTTGTACGTTTTGACCTTGTCTGTTTTCGTGTCTGATCCGCTGTCATTGGTCAAGGATTTCTCTTTTGAATCGAGAAGTTTTTGATATTCATCGCGATTCACAGAAACCATTTTTTTAGAATCAAGGTAATTGTTCACGTCTTGTTCGGTTACTGTTTTATTTTCTTTTACAGCAGCGGCCTGGTCTTCGTCAGTCAGATAAAAAACAGCTGCAAGAACGGCTGTAGCTAAAATGATGCCGCCAGCAAATGCCTGAATGCCCCGTTTTGTCATACGAGCACCTTCTCGTTATCTTTGATAATCGTATTTACATCTTCCACTGATACATGCTCAGCTTTAGCAATCGCTTCAGCGGACATGCCGTTATTATATTTAGAAAGTATTTGTTTAGCGATTTTTTGATTGATGTCACTCTGCTTTGATTTGCGGATGACAAGGTTTGTTTCCAGTAATTCTTCCTCAAGCACGGTCATTTTCTTTTTGAGCTTGTAAATTTCCTGCATCGCAGAAAGCTGCAGAGTTTCGAGCTCTTGTTCTACATCTTTCATCGGGTCTCTTTGAGAATATGAGAATGCAATTAGCGCTATACTGACGATAAACAACGCAATAATAGCAATTTCCACGTTTCATCACCTTCTATTCTTTTTTTATCCTTCTTTTTTATACCATAAAACCAATAGTTTCTAAAGGAATTCGCGAAAAAAACGAGATTTTGTCGAGAAATCTTTCTTTGCTTCTTCTCTATGTAATGGTTTAATAGGATCACTAAGTGAACGATAGGAAAGGAGAATGTTAGGAGTCCATGGATAAACACCCATTTCCCTATAATATACGACATAAGCTGTCTTTTTTTAGGGACACATTCGACATGAACATTCAAAACGCTCACACCTTGACCGTATGCTGGGAAATCTCAGAAGAAACAATGCGGCTGGCTGAAGCGGTCCTTTTCGAAAAAACGCAGGATATGATGAAAGAATTGCGCATTGTCATCAAAAGAAAAGATAACGAAGCGGTCAGGACTAAACGCACACCGTATGATAAAGGGGAATGGACGATTGGACAGGCGGCTGGTGATGCTGTATATCGGGCTGAATACAGAATGGTTAACTCCATGAATGTCTCTCTCAAGCTTGCCTGCACAGACGACATCTATCTTGAAGAAAATGGGATTCGTCATATAAACAGCTTTCAGATTGAGGAGGCGCATACCAGGTGGGAGGCGCAATTTTCTGCATACACCTGTTATGGAGAAGGAGAAAAAGAACGGTGAACATTCTCATGCTTTCACTCGAACATCCCGATGGCCCGAAAAGCGGGCTCGGTGTCCATTTAAACCGTCTCATTTCCTATTTAAATCCTCATATCAACATGACGGTTTGTACTCCGAGAGGGCAGTTGTCTTCATATGCGAAGTTTGAAGATTACATAGCCGATGCTAACTTTACAATGGTTCGCCAGGTGTTATCCGGCAATGAACACTTTGATCTGATTCATGCGCATGATGACACAACAGCCCCTGCCGCCCAGTATTTGAAACAACGGCTTGGCCTTCCGCTTGCTGCGACAATCCACGGTCTTGAAAGCGAAAGGAAGAGGGTGTGCCGAGAAGTCCCACACCCTTACAGGCTCAAGACCGAACAGCTCCTTATAGAATCCGCTGATGCATTGATCGTATTAAGCACATTTATGAAGCGGTCTCTTAATAAGGCAGCGCATAAAAAAATAACCGTTATCCCGAGCCCTGTATCTATGGAGGAAGAGGAGAGGAAAATCCCAAGGAGCATGAATAGAAGATTCCTCTTTTCATATGGAAGGTTCGTTCCGGAAAAAGGATTTTCTCAGCTGTTAAAGGTGTTTGCCATCTTGAAGCAGCGGCAGCCTGACCTCTATCTAGTGCTGGCCGGGGAGGGTCCGTCTTTGTCCTCCTATGAGAAATTGGCTGCGGCACTGAACCTAGAGGATCGAGTCATGTTCCTGCCGTTTCTGAATGGGAAAGACATTAGAATGTTACTGTCTCACTGTGAAATGGCAGTTTTTCCTAGTTCTTATGAACCGTTTGGGCTTGCCGCACAGGAAAGCATGGAACAAGGTGTGCTGACTGTCGTTTCTCAGTCGGGTGGTTTTTGTGATTATGCCGTTCATGACAAAACGGCAATCATCGCTGATTTTACGCTCGTACAGGAAGCGGCTGATCTGCTGGACCGTTTTTTAAAAGACCGGGAAAAAGCCCGCCGGATAAAAGAAGCTGGCAGACAACAAGTGTTTAAGCTCCACCACCCCCGACTCATTACGGCATCATATGTGCAGCTTTATGAGCGTATCATCAATAATTCAGCAATTCATTGAAAAACAGCCTAGCATTCCGTCCATTATAGTGGTATTATATATAAGTCTGAATAAGTAAATGATTTTAGTTTGGAGGGAAAATAATGCGCGTTAATATTACTTTGGCTTGCACTGAATGTGGTGAGCGTAACTATATTTCTAAAAAGAACAAACGCAACAATCCAGACCGCGTTGAATTTAAAAAATATTGCCCACGTGATAAAAAATCTACGTTACACCGTGAAACAAAATAACAGCTTTGCTGTTTGAGGTGTAAGAAAAAAGCCAGAGCTTTGAAAAAGGTTCTGGCTTTTTTTCTATTCCGAGGGGGATGAGAGATGAAATCACAATTAAGAAAACAGACGATGGCGGCACTGTCTGCTTTACCAAATGAAGATCTGCTTCAAAAAACGGACCGTATGTATAAGTATTTGTTTTCTCTGCCGGACTGGCAAAATGCCAGCACCATTGCCGTCACCATTTCCAGAGGACTAGAGATACCGACGCGTCCTGTCATTGAGCAGGCTTGGGAGGAAGGAAAGCAAGTTTGCATCCCAAAATGCCATCCGGACACGAAGAAAATGCAATTTCGCGCATATCAGACTGATGATCAGCTCGAAACCGTTTACGCTGGACTCCTTGAGCCGATAATTGAAAAAACAAAAGAAGTAAACCCATCACAAATTGACTTGGTGGTCGTTCCAGGTGTTTGTTTTGATGTTAACGGGTTTAGGATCGGCTTTGGAGGCGGCTATTATGATCGTTTTTTAAGTAAATATGAAGGAAAGTCAGTCTCTCTGCTTTTCGAGTGCCAGCTGTTTGCACACGTACCCCGTCTGCCGCATGACATGCCGGTACATAAGCTGATAACAGAGGATCGCATCATTTCTTGTTATTCATAACTTTCCTGCCTCTTTTTCGAGAATAAATCAGGTAGAATAACAAACCCTATTGGCAGGAGGGATATCATGAAAAAACTTTTGATTTATGCCATTTTTGCTGTTTCTGCCGTCATGTTTTATCAAAATCGCTACCGTCTTATGAATACTGTACTCAGCCAGCCAGGAATCAGGCGGTCTTTTATCCATTTGTTTTTAAGAATTCCGTTTATCCGCAATAAGTTTATACAGCAAGCTTTCTAAAATCCCGTGAAAAACGGGATTTTTTGCTTTCAGTAGGCGTTTCGGACCGCCAGCTGTTATAATGAAAAAAAACTATTGGAGCGGTAAATATGTTTTTGCTGGAGTATACATATTGGAAAGTGGCAACGCACCTGGTGAAAAGCGGGTATGGCGTCATACAAGCCGGCGAGTCAGATGAAATATGGCTGGAAGCGCCGGACAAGTCCCCTTATGATCTAGTTCGTCTTTATAAGCACGATCTTGATTTCCGTCAAGAAATGGTTAGAGACATCGAAGAGCAGGCCGAACGAGTAGAAAGAGTCAGAAATCAATTGGACAGACGAAGGATGAAGCTGCTGAATGTGTTTTTTTCAACTGAAGCCCCTGTTGATGACTGGCAAGAAATTTCCAAACAACCTTTTGAGAAGGGAACTGTGTCAGTTGAGTCTGTGGTCGTTAGAGGATCAATGCTTCGAGATGATCTTCAAGCGGTTTTTCCATCATTTCGTACAGAAGAACACGTTTCGTTTGAAGACACGCAAATGGCAAGGGAACGCTTCCTTTCGTTAGTGCAGAAACAAGAAGAACAGAGAAAAACTGAAGCGGCGGTTTTTCAAAACGGAAAACCCATTTTTACATATTTATTTATTGCGCTTCAGGTCCTGATGTTTTTCGTGCTCGAAATAAACGGGGGCAGCACAAATACGGAGACGCTGGTCGCTTTTGGAGCAAAGGAAAACAGCCTGATTGCACAAGGAGAATGGTGGCGTCTTCTGACACCGATCTTGCTTCACATTGGCATAGCGCATTTAGCTTTTAATACGCTGGCTTTATGGTCGGTTGGTACAGCGGTTGAGCGCATGTATGGATCGGGCAGGTTTCTGCTGATTTATCTGGCGGCTGGCATTACGGGTTCGATTGCGAGCTTTGTGTTCAGCCCGTATCCTTCAGCAGGCGCATCAGGAGCCATATTCGGATGCTTAGGCGCACTGCTGTATGTAGCTTTGTCAAATCGGAAAATGTTTTTGAGAACTATAGGAACCAATATTATTGTCATTATTATCATCAATCTGGGCTTTGGTTTTGCGGTTTCGAATATTGATAATTCGGGACATATTGGCGGCTTGATTGGCGGCTTTTTCGCCGCTGCAGCACTGGGGCTGCCCAAAGCCGGAGCCTTGGGAAAAAGATTGTTGTCAGCGGTTTTACTGATTGCTTTGGCGGCTGGATTTTTATATTACGGATTGCATTCGCCTTCCCACCAGGAGTCAGCGCTGATTCAGCAGGCAAGTGAGCTTTATCAGGAAGGAAAGTATGAAGAAGTAACGGAATTGCTAAACGGAGAAGCAGAGCAAAAAGATGCTTCTGCCGATCTGTTGAAAATCTTGGCGGTTTCTGATATTCAACTCGGCGAATACGATCAGGCGATTTCCCTTTTGGAACGAGCAGTGAAAAAAGAACCTAAAGACCATGCTTCATATTACAATTTAGCCGTATTGTATGTGGAAAAAAATGAGCTGGACCAAGCAGAAAAGGCCATCCGGACGGCTGTAAAACTGAAGCCGAAGGAGAAGCGCTACAAAGAGCTCCAGCAGCAAATTGAAAACAATAAACAATCATAAAGGTTGAATAGGATAAGGGGGCATGCTTTTTTGTCAGCGTTTTCTTCTTGACGGACCGCTTCCATATGAATACGCTTATGATAAGTTAAGATCAAGAAATGGTGAGGAAAAATGAATACATTTTATGATGTGCAGCAGCTGTTAAAAACGTTTGGCCACATTGTTTATTTTGGAGACAGAGAGCTTGAAATTGAGTTTATGTTAGATGAATTAAAGGAATTATACATGAACCACATGATTGAAAAGGAGCAGTGGGCCAGAGCGGCAGCTGTCCTTCGAAAAGAATTGGAACAAACAAAAAATGTTAAGAGATTTTTATAAAGGCTAAGGTGATAAACATGGATGAGATTTGGTTTGCGGGCATTGACCTGGGAGGAACGACGATTAAACTCGCTTTTATTAATCAATATGGTGAAATTCAGCATAAATGGGAAGTCCCGACTGATAAAACCGGCGACACCATTACCGTTACAATTGCAAAAACAATCGACAGCAAGCTGGATGAGCTGCAAAAACCGAAGCACCTCATTAAATACATCGGAATGGGCGCACCAGGTCCTGTAGATATGGCGGCAGGAGTTGTTTATGAAACCGTAAATCTAGGATGGAAAAATTACGCGTTAAAAAACCATTTGGAGACAGAGACCGGCATCCCAGCAGTGATAGAAAATGACGCGAATATTGCTGCGCTCGGGGAAATGTGGAAGGGAGCGGGTGATGGCGCGAAGGACGTCATTCTCGTGACGCTTGGCACAGGAGTTGGCGGCGGCATCATTGCAAATGGTGAAATTGTACATGGCATAAATGGCGCTGGCGGAGAAATCGGCCATATTTGCAGCATCCCTGAAGGCGGAGCGCCTTGCAACTGCGGCAAGACGGGCTGTATCGAAACCATTGCATCGGCAACAGGAATTGTAAGAATTGCAAAAGAAAAAATAGCGAATGCTAAGCAGACGACACGTTTAAAAGCAACTGAACAATTGTCAGCGCGGGATGTGTTTGAAGCGGCTGGTGAAAATGACGAAATTGCCCTTGAGGTGGTTGATTATGTAGCCAAGCACCTTGGTTTGGTGCTCGGAAATTTGGCAAGCTCGCTTAATCCGTCAAAAATCGTTCTTGGCGGCGGCGTATCGAGAGCCGGAGAGCTGCTGAGATCAAAAGTCGAGAAAACATTCCGCAAATGCGCGTTTCCGCGGGCAGCCCAAGCTGCTGATATTTCAATCGCAGCGCTTGGAAATGATGCCGGCGTTATTGGAGGCGCTTGGATCGCTAAAAACGAATGGCTAAAACACCAAAATTGTTAAAATTGTGTAAATGAAATTGATTTTTTGTTGTGCTCAGGTTAAGATTTAATTTGATGTGTTAATGAGAATGTTGGGAATTGACTGATTTTTTTGAGCGTGCTGCATAGGAGGTTGAAATGCGAAAAACGTTTTTTTCGAAGATTTCATTTATGCTGATTGCCATTTTATTGATGTGGCTGAAAACGTATGCTGTTTACAAAACCAGTTTTCATATTAAAATCGACAATCTAACACAGGAATTTATTCTGTTTATCAACCCATTGAGTTTTTTGTTGCTTATTTTTGGCCTCAGCCTGTTTTTAAAAGGCAAAAACAGAAATCGCTACATGATCGCGATGAGCTGTCTAGTCACGTTTGTATTGCTGGCTAATATGGTTTTTTACCGTTTTTACAATGATTTCTTAACAATCCCTGTTCTTTTTCAAACGAGCAATATGGGTGATCTCGGAAGCAGCATCGGAACACTTCTTGAACCGACAGACCTCCTATTGGGTGTAGATATTGTGGTTTTAATATGGCTTCACATCCGGCAAAAAGCTTTTCAATCGGACATTCCCTCTACGAAAAATGAACGGGCGGCTTATTTTTTGTTCGTTGCTTCTGTTTATTTCTTCAATCTGGGCTTGTCTGAGGCGGAAAGACCTCAGCTATTGACACGCTCATTTGACAGAGAAATGCTCGTTAAAAACATTAGTCTGTTTAATTTTCATATTTACGACGGTGTTCTTCAGTCAAAGCAATCCGCACAGAGAGCGTTGGCAGATAGCAACAGCCTGACGGAAATTGAAAACTACGTAACCGCTAATGCGAAAGACGCCAACAAAAGCTTATTCGGCGCTGCAAAAGGAAGGAACGTCATTCTCGTATCCTTAGAGTCGACGCAAAGCTTCGTGATTAATGAAAAAGTGAATGGAGAAGAAATCACGCCTTTTCTGAATGACTTTATAAAACAGAGCTACAACTTTAATAATGTTTACCACCAAACAGGCCAGGGGAAAACCTCGGATTCTGAATTTATCGTGGACAATTCACTGTATCCGCTCGGACGAGGTGCCGTGTTTTTTACGAATGCGGGCAATCAATATATGGCCGCTCCTGAAATTTTGAAAAACAGCGGATACTATTCAGCGGTGCTTCACGCTAATAATAAAAGCTTTTGGAATCGGGATTTAATGTACGACTCATTTGGATATGATTCGTTTTTTGATATTAACTCGTATGATGTAACTGACGAAAATTCAGTCGGCTGGGGACTTAAGGATAAAGAATTTTTTGAGCAGTCTTCAGAGCTGATGAAAAATCTGCCTCAACCGTTTTACTCGAGGCTGATCACACTGACGAACCACTTCCCATTTGATCTTGGTGAAGGGGATCAATTGATTGATGAATATGATTCAAGCAGCCAGACGCTAAATAAGTATTTTCCGACAGTGCGATATCAGGATGAGGCGCTGAAACGGTTTATCGAAAAGCTGAAGGAAGACGGGTTATACGACAACTCTGTTATTGTATTATACGGTGACCATTATGGTATATCGGAAAACCATAATGAAGCGATGGGGCAGTTTTTAGGAAAAGAAATAACCCCATTTGAAGAGGTGCAGCTCCAAAAAGTGCCGCTTGTCATTCATATTCCGGGTATTACCGATAAAAAGCCGCAAACCATTGAAACAGTAGGCGGGCAGATTGATATCAGGCCGACGCTGATGAATCTTTTAGGAATTGATACGAAAGATCAAATTCAATTTGGCAACGATCTGCTTTCGGACGAAAAACTGGACTTTACGGTGCTACGGGACGGGAGCTTTATCACGGATCAGGTTGTATATACAGACGGTGCGTGTTATGACAAAGAGACGGGAAAACCGTTAGAAGAGACACAACAATGCGAAGCATTTGCTGATAAAGCGAAACAAGAGCTATCACTTTCTGATGAAATCATTTATGGAGATTTGTTGCGATTTTATGATCAGAAAAGGCTGGACAATTCGTCAAAACGGAAAGAAAAACAAATGCTTGATCAAGCATCGTAATTACAATGTCTCCCGCATCAAAGTGAGCGGGAGGCTTTCTTTTTTTAAATGCGCTGTCATATAGTAACAAAAAAGGGGGATGATGATGGCGTTTATTACGGTGAAGCCTGAGATCAAGAACAATTTGTCCAGAGTGGCGAGAGAGCTGAAGATAGACGAGGAATTGCTTAGACGTGCAAATTGTACCGCACAGGAACACCAATTGTATTGCCCTGGTTATGTGATAGAAGAGCATAGTGGCAAAGAGCTTCAAACCATACAGGACATAAAGCGTTTTTTACAGCCTCGGCAGCTGGACTTTTCTGATAACTGGATTGAGCAAGAGAAAATCTACGATGATTCAGCTGTTGAAGAGGAAATAAAGAAGATCATTGATGTGTTTCCGTTTGTCTCATGCAGGGAAATTGGCCGTTCTGTACTCGGAAGGCCTATCTGGGAGCTGAAGGCTGGTGGGGAGCATACCGTAAAAAAGGTCCATATGAATGCATCATTTCATGCGAATGAGTGGATTACTACGTCTGTCCTGCTAAAATGGTTTAAGGAATACTGTATGTCATTATGCCGCAACTCGCCCTTCTTCGGCTTTTCTCCCATACAGCTGTTTAGCAGCACATCCTTATCCCTCGTTCCTCTTGTCAATCCGGATGGCGTTGATCTTGTCTTAAACGGATCAGAAGTTATGGGAGCCAGAAGAGATGAGCTCGAAAGGCTAAATGAACATCGTCCGAATTTTAATGAATGGAAGGCGAACATAAACGGGGTTGATTTAAATAAGCAATTCCCTTCGTTATGGGAAATTGAAAAATACCGAAAACCGACTGCACCCAGTTACCGCGATTTTCCGGGAATCTCTCCGCTTACAGAGCCGGAATCCATTGCGATGTACCGGCTGATAACGGAGAATCCGCCTGACAGACTGATGGCTCTCCATACTCAAGGGGAAGAAATTTATTGGGGCTATAAAGGCCTTGAGCCTGAAGAATCTGCCGCTGTTATAAAGGATTTTGAGGAGGTAAGCGGGAACATTTATAAGGGAGTAAGGGATATAGACAGTTACGCGGGATTTCGCGATTGGTTTATTCACCACTATTTTAAAGAAGGGTACACGGTGGAACTTGGAAAAGGCCGAAATCCTTTGCCGTTTCAGCAGTTTTCACATATATATAACGCCACAAACGGCATCTTGTGGAGAGCGTTATTTTTTCATGAGTAACTAAAACTTTTTCTTTTTTCTGCCGAAGCAAATATGAGACAATAAAGAGGATCGGAGGGGAAGGCTGATGAGATCAGTTTGTTTCATTCTGCTGTCGGCATTGCTCTTTAGTTTATCGGCATGCGAACCATCTCATCAGCAGCAAAAACAGGCATCGGCGTCAAAAGATGAGGATAAAGATATCATACCGCTTTCCGCGGAAAAAGCGGACGGGGCGGAAGGCTGGCTGAATAACAGCACCATTTTATATACTGCGTCTAATCCGACGAAAACAGAGCTTTTCGCGTACCGTATCTTTACAGGCAAAGCGAAAAAGCTTTATCAAACGGATGGTCAAATCGTTGATGTTAAAATCAATGAGAGGGAGCAGATGATTCTGCTGCAAATCACACATAGCCAAAAGACAGCAGTGGTTTTGCTTAATTCAGAAGGAGAGCCGCTTTACGAAAAAGATTACGAAACATATGAACTGGAGGCTGCTTGGAATCAGTATGATCCTTATCAAATAATGGTGACGGAATTCAGTGAGAACTGGGATTTCCATACATATCAGGTGAATGCTAAAAAAGACGAGTCTTTCTTAAGTCCGGTACAGGTTCCGTTCATTCATTGGACATCCAAAAATACATTTGATTATGTAAAAGAGGGAAGAGACGAAAAAACAGGGCCTTTATATACGTTTAATACAGCCTCTAAGACGGAGCAAAAGCTTGAGGATAACGTTCTGTTCTTCGATTCTTTCCATCAAATGAGTTTTACTGTGAAGTCAGCTTCCGGAGAGAAAGGGACGTATCAGTTTGAAACGCCGCATACAAAATCACCTGTTACAGTGAAATGGCCGCTCCAAACGAAATATACAAGTTTTGCTCCAATGGAGTATGACTATGATGAAGCGGGAGGCCTGTTTTATACGTTCAAACAAAGCGGTGATGCTTATAAGCTTGCTGCAATCAATGTGGCATCGGGTGAGACAAAAGATCTTGTCTCTCTGCGGGAAATGGAGCCGATTCAAATATCTCCGAACGGGAAATATGCGTTATACGGCTTTCATTTTGAGCAAATCATTTTATTGAAATCACATAAAACGAAGCAACTCATTATTGATCAAAAGGAGATGGAGTAACGATGGCTATCGCAGATGTGACCATTATCCCAATCGGTACGGAAACACCAAGTGTCAGTGCATACGTGTCCGATGTGCAAAAGATTTTAGAAGGATATCAAGCTGAAGGGAAAATCAAATATCAGCTGACACCGATGAATACGCTGATTGAAGGTGAACTCAGTGACCTTTTCACAGTCATTCAGGCCATTCACGAAGCGCCATTTCAAAAAGGATTGCACAGAGTGGCAACGAATATCCGCATTGATGACAGACGTGACAAAAAAACGACGCTTGAGAGCAAAATAGAAAGTGTCAATAAACATTTACAGCCATAAAAATAAACCTGTATCCCATCGGATACAGGTTTTAATGTGCGGTTGGATAGCCGCTGTTTATGACGGTCATCACGGTAAACCAGCCAAAGACAAATAAGGTGGCGCCGGCTAATAAAAACCCGAGTATATTTTTATTTCTAACAGAACGCAAGACTCCCCATAAAGCGAAAAGAGCGACAAGGCCGAAAATCACGACAAGTAACATAACACAGCCCCCTTTACATTGAAAAACCTGCAATTCTTTCCAGTTTTATTCTACCTGTTTTTTATAGGTTTGTCGATAGCGTTTTCATTGCGATTGTTTGAATCTTTTTTTAAAAACCCTCATAATAAGAGCATAAAAAAGAAAGAGGTGATAATAGTGAAATGGAGACGAATGCCAGTAGGGCCGATTCAAGCGAACGCATATTTTCTCATCAGTGATGATCAATGCCTGATTTTTGATCCGGGCGGCGAAGGACATAAAATCAATCAATACATAAAAGAAAAAGGGCTGACGCCTTTAGCCATTTTGCTTACACATGCCCATTTTGACCACATTGGGGCGCTTGATGAAGTGAGAGAAAAATGGGATATTCCTGTTTACTTACATCAAAATGAAAAAAATTGGCTTACGGATGCCTCTCTAAACGGCTCCGGCATGCTGCGAGGGATAGAGGTTACAGCTAAGCCTGCAGATCATCTGATTGAAGGCGACGGTGAGTTGAATATCGGGCCGTTTCATTTGGAAACATTATTTACGCCGGGACATTCACCAGGCAGTGTGTCTTACTATGTGAAAGACGCAGACCTGGTCATCTCCGGAGATGTCCTGTTTCAAGGCGGTATAGGGCGTACGGATTTAATAGGCGGCGATCAAGAGACGCTGTTGACATCCATTCATGAAAAACTGCTTACGCTGCCGGAACATACACTGGTGTTAAGCGGCCATGGACCTGAAACAGACGTACTGACTGAGCAGGATCAAAATCCGTTTTTAAATGGGTTTTCATTGTAAAAAAAGAGACAAACCGATAAGGTTTGTCTCTTTTTGCATTTAATGGCCTCCGCCGCCGGGCACCATAATAAAAATCGAGTAATATGTAAAGCCGGCGAAGAAAATCGTTAAATAAGCGCCAAAAATATAAATATACATGCGTTCAGTTAAGTTCAAATACGATAGGAACACAAATAAAATCGTCTGTCCAAAAAATAAAAGGGAAGCATCTTTCATATCACCTAAATAAAACATGACTGCAAAAATTCCCGTCCAAAATCCTAACACCCGGAACATGCGATTCATTTTTTATCCCCTCCCGAGAGTCCCTCTGACTGTTATTATAATAGATCACACCTAGAAATGTAAACATTTTCATGATTAATATACAAATGGAATTTGTCCTTTTGATTGCGTTCTCTATTGTATGAATATTTTTTAAAAAATAATCCGAAAAAAGTTCTGTAAATGGTTTAAATGAAAAATGATCCGGGTAGTTATTCTACAAAGAGATGGTTAACTGAGGAGGAAAATAAACAATGGAACAACAATTAACTTTTTACTCATACCCAAGCTGCACGTCATGCCGAAAAACAAAACATTGGCTTAAAGCACATCAAATTGAATTTAACGAACGGCACTTATTCAGAGAAACCCCGACAATAGATGAATTAAAGTACATCTTATCGTTAACGACAGAAGGCATTGATGAAATTTTAGCGACACGAAGCCAGACCTTCAAAAATTTAAATTTAAACATCGAAGAAATGACGGTAAATGAGGTGCTGGAACTTTTAATCGAGAAGCCAAAGCTTTTGCGACGCCCAATTCTAGTGGATAACAAAAAGCTGGTGATCGGTTACAATCCGGGAGAACTGTTGAAATTATCAAAGAAGAAAACGGTTCATCAATCTGCATGATGAAAAACCGAAGATCCGCTGATTTATACGAATCAGCTTATCTTCGGTTTTTCACCTGTTCAGAAACTGGGCTAGCTGGATTCGAACCAACGATCACGGAGTCAAAGTCCATTGCCTTACCGCTTGGCTATAGCCCATTGAATGTAAACATAGTATGTGTAAAGGCAGATGCGTTATACATATAAAGCATAATTTTCAAAAACAGGAGGTAACTCATTAAGATGGTAGCTCTTGATCAGCACTTAACAGAGCACAAAGAAGATATCACGCAACAATGGCTGGAAGTTTGTACGTCAAAAGGCAGCTGGCTGTATTCGGCGAAAGATCAGCAAAAACTAGCACAAAAGTTAAAAGACCAACATGAATTATTGGTGACCATCGTAGCAAAATCCCTTGGAAAAGAAGACATAACGGAGGAGCTCAATCGATGGTCTCTTCAATGCGCTAGAGACCGTGCCGTTCATGAAGTGACGGTAACAGAAAGTGTCGGCCAGTTTAATGCCTTCAGGCACATTATGTTTGAATGGATTCAAAAATTCAGCGAAGCTTCTTCTCAAGAAATCAGCATTCAGGATTTTTATGAATGGAGCCGGATCTTGAATCAAAACATTGATAGGATCATCGAAGTGTTTACGGAGGAATATCATCAGGTGACCATAATACAATTAAACGCGCAAAAAGAAATGATTAATGAATTGAGTGCGCCGATTATGCCGATTACTGAGGGAATAGGGATTCTTCCGCTTGTCGGTGAAATTGATACCTACAGAGCGAGGACGATTTTGGAGTCGGTGCTGGAGCAGTGCTCAGCGTTAAAGCTCTCGTATTTATTTTTAGATATTTCTGGCGTTCCTATCGTTGATACCATGGTGGCCTATCAAATTTTTAAAGTGATTGACAGCACCAAATTGCTCGGGATTGAGACGATTATTTCAGGAATCAGGCCGGAAATTGCCCAAACTGTCGTGAAGCTGGGTCTGGATTTTTCGAATGTGAAAACCGAGCAAAGTCTTGCTAAAGCTCTGGCCAATAAAGGATTTAAAATAAAAGAGTGTTGATGCTTTTGCCATTCATTCTGAAAGTAGAAGCTGAACAGCCTTTCTCAGGCTATTCAGCTTTTTTTACTTCTATAAATAAAATGTGATGGCTGTCGATGTCTTTTACCTTAAAAGAGTAGCCATCATATTCTATGGTACTTTCAGGCTCAGCATCTATGTTTTGTGTCAAAAACCAGCCGCCCAAGGTGTCTACTTCAGCCTCTGATAAATCGGTTCCAAGCAGGCTGTTAACATCGCTGATTAATAATTTTGCATTTAACAAGTAATGATCCTTTCCAAGTTCGCGTATATGAGGCACTTCATCCGCATCAAATTCATCACGGATTTCTCCTACAATTTCTTCGATAATATCCTCGACAGTGACCAAACCGGAAGTCCCGCCGTATTCATCTATTAGGATCGCCATATGAGTGCGTTCCTTTTGCATTTTCAGCAGTAGTTTATAAATAGGAATCGTCTCAATGACATGGATAACAGGCTGAACGAAAGGTTCAATTTGATGCTTTTTGAGTGAAAAATCTTTCGTCAGCATGGAAAACAACACTTCTTTCATATTGATCACGCCAATGACGTTATCTTTATCCTCTCTTACAACTGGATACCGCGTATATTTTGTTTGCTTGACTGTTTCCTGAAGATTCGAAATGGAGCCTTCATCTAGTGATAAACTGACCATTTCATTTCGCGGCACCATAATTTCCTTTGCCATTCGTTTATCAAAGGTGAAGATATTATTCATGTACTTTAGTTCACTTTTTCTGATCTCACCGCTTTTATAGCTTTCAGCCAATAGGACCCGCAGCTCTTCTTCTGTATATGCCAGCTCATGCTCTGATGCCGGTTTCAGTCCGAACACTCCTGTAATCAATCGGGCAGAGTGGTTCAGCAGCCAAATGAATGGAAACATGATCTTATAAAACCAAATAAGCGGTTTAGCGAACAACAAAGTAATGCTCTCAGCCTTTTGAATGGCGAAACTCTTTGGCGCCAGCTCCCCGATCACGACATTTAAATACGTAACCGCTAAAAACGCGATGATGAGTGAAAGTAGGTGGGTAAGCGATTCATTTAAGCCTGCTTTATGAAAAAGCGGCCGAAGCAGCGTTTGCACCGTCGGCTCTCCAAGCCATCCCAATCCTAAAGCTGCGACTGTGATGCCCAGCTGACAGGCTGATAAATATTCATCAAGGTGAGTGATGATATGCTTTGCCGCTTTAGCACCTTTCTTTCCTTTTGCGACAAGCTGATCAATTCTGGATCGCCGCACTTTTACAATTGAAAATTCTATGGCGACAAAAAATCCTGTTAACAAAATGAGAATAGCGACTGCTAGTAAATTGACAAATTCCAAAACAACTGCCTTCTCCAAGGAAGGCATGCACCTCCCTTTTCCGATGTCTTTCCTCATTCCATACCACCGGAAAATGCTCACAAAACATGGTTAAAGCCGCACAATGGTTTAGTGACGCCTTTATTGGGCAATTAAAGGTATAAAGAACAAAAGTTTGGAGGAGCTTGACATGAAGGCACATACGGGAAAAGATTGGTTTTGGTACCAAATGGGGCCTCAAGAAAGAAGTAAGGCAAGAGATCTAATCCATTTTTCTCACTGGCCTCAGTGTGAAAAGTGGTTTGAAAATAACCATCACGTTAATTTTTTGCGAGTAGATACAACTGAAACGGAAAATGAAGCGGTATTTGGGTCGATTGTTTATGATCAGGGGCTTGGTGAAGAAAAAGACCATACTGTTTTTCACTTTTATATCACAAGGCAATATTTTTTCACAATCAACTTTGACTTTGCGATTTTGAGAGAGATTAAAGGAAAAGAAGTTGTCCGGCAAATGGAAAGAGCGGACAATGCGATAGAGGGGTTTTTAATTCTTCTCGGTGAACTAATGAATGCGTATTTAATCGGTGTCGATGAATTTGAAGTAAAGCTGAGAAAGTTGCGATGGCAAATTAAAGATGACAATAGCAAAAGCATTTTAAACCGTGTCCATCTTCTGTGCCATGAACTGATGATTTGGAAAAATTTAATATTAAGCGCCAAAAAAATTGAAATGGCATTGAAAGAAACCTTTTTACCTCAAGATGAAGGGAAAAAGGATTATCAGCGGACACACCAGAAAATTGACAGAGGATTTACATACATCAGCGAATTTGAAGGGGAGCTGAACAATCTGCTGCATTCAGAGGAAGTCATTACCTCACACAGGGGGAATGAAATTGTAAAAGCATTGACCATTTTCACGACGCTATTTACGCCGATTACAGCTCTGGGCGCCTTATGGGGAATGAACTTTTCAGTAATGCCGGAGCTGAATTGGAAATATGGATACCTCTTTTCTCTCTTATTGATTGTCACATCTACGGTTCTGATCTACCTATATTTGAGGAAAAAAGGCTGGACAGGAGATATGCTTCAGGAGCGGAAGAAGAAAAGGAAATCTCGAAAAAGGCGGACCTTATAAGATGTTTCATATTTTGTGCAGCGGATAAAGAATAAATAGAACACGGTAAAGGAGGAATGTACATGAAAATAAGAGACATCATGACGAAGAATGTAGAATGCTGTGAGCCAAACGCTTCAATCACGGAACTAGCGAAAAAGATGAGAGACTCCAATGTCGGTTCTATTCCAATCTGTGAAAATGGCACGCTTCAGGGGATTGTATCTGATCGGGATATTGTGACGAGATGCCGAGATGCTTAGCTGAAAATCAGATGGATGCAAAAGCAAGTGATATCATGAGCACTGACATCGTGTCGGGCCACCCTGATATGTCTGCTGAAGAAGCGGGGCAGCTTATGGCTGAGCATCAAATCCGCCGTTTACCGATCCTTGAAAATGGGCACATTACCGGTATCGTTGCCTTAGGCGATCTTTCTGTTGAGAAAGATACTGATCAAAAAGCCGGAGAAGCATTAAGTGAAATTTCTAAAACAGCATAATGAAAATGGAATGAAGCAGGCATGGTGACCATGTCTGCTTTTTTATATTGGGAAAATAATAATGAAAGGGGGTACATTCCAGCTGAAAGTCTTTTTTTTGCCAGCAGGAATTGATTTTTCAGTATATAACGCCTTCACAAAATCACGTTTTTCCTGTTTGATTACCGCCTCTTCTTTTTCTACAATACGCATGGAAAGGAGAGGGAATCAAATTGGATTCAATAGAAAAGATAAGCAAAAACTTGATTGAAGAGGCATATCTAACAAAGGCTTCTGATATTCACATCGTGCCGAGGGAGCGAGACGCTATCATTCATTTTCGGGTCGATCATGCCTTGCTAAAAAAAAGGAACATGAAAAAAGAAGAGTGCGTAAGACTGATTTCACATTTTAAATTTCTTTCTGCAATGGACATAGGGGAAAGGCGAAAGCCGCAAAACGGTTCGCTTACGTTAAAGCTGAAAGAGGGAAATGTTCATTTAAGAATGTCAACGCTTCCCACAATTAATGAAGAAAGCCTCGTGATCAGAGTGATGCCTCAATACAATATCCCTTCGATTGATAAACTGTCGTTATTTCCAAAGACAGGAGCCACATTACTCTCATTTTTAAAACACTCCCATGGCATGCTCATTTTTACCGGGCCGACTGGTTCAGGGAAGACTACCACATTATACTCTCTCGTTCAATACGCAAAAAAACACTTTAATCGAAATATTGTTACATTAGAGGACCCTGTTGAAACTAGGGACGAAGACGTTCTTCAGGTTCAGGTGAATGAAAAAGCCGGTGTAACTTATTCCGCAGGTCTGAAGGCAATTTTGCGCCATGACCCCGATATGATTATTTTAGGTGAGATCAGAGATGCGGAAACAGCTGAAATTGCGGTGCGGGCAGCGATGACGGGACATCTGGTACTGACGAGCCTTCATACGAGAGATGCAAAGGGCGCAATTTACAGGCTGCTTGAATTCGGTATCAATATGAATGAAATTGAACAGACCGTCATTGCAATAGCGGCTCAGCGCTTGGTTGATTTGGCTTGTCCATTTTGTGAAAACGGATGTTCATCAGTATATTGCCGTCAGTCACGAAATACCAGAAGAGCTAGCGTTTATGAGCTTCTTTATGGGAAAAACCTTCAGCAATGTATCCAGGAGGCAAAAGGAAATCATGCAAATTACCAATATCAAACACTTCGTCAAATTATCAGAAAAGGAATTGCGCTCGGCTATTTAACGACAAACAACTATGACCGGTGGGTTTATCATGAAAAAGATTAGAAAAACCTGGCCGTTAAAGGATCAGGCCCGGTTATTAAAGCGGCTCGGAGAAATGACGGCAAGCGGATATACACTTCTGGATGGATTGCGCCTGATGGAACTTCAGATGAATAAGAGGCAGTCAGCTGACTTGACTGACACGGTCACTCGTTTGAGGGAAGGGACTCCGTTTTATCAAGTCTTAAAGCGTTTGTCATTTCATAAGGAAGCTGTAGGTATTTGTTATTTTGCTGAAACACATGGTGAACTGCCTGCCTCCATGATCCAGAGCGGAGAGCTGCTTGAACGAAAAATTGCACAGGCAGACCAGCTGAAAAGGGTGCTGCGCTATCCGCTTTTCCTCATCTTCACCGTTGCTGTCATGTTTTATATGTTACAGTCCATCATCATTCCTCAATTTTCCGGTATCTATCAATCGATGAATATGGAAACCTCACGTTCAACCGATATGCTTTTTGCTTTTTTTCAGCATATTGATCTTGTGATCATTTTGCTGATTCTTTTTTCAGCTGGTATCGGGATTTATTATTGGTTTGTGTTTAAGAAAAAATCACCTGCTAGGAAAATGCTTATTTGTGTCAGGATTCCTTTTGTCGGAAAGCTTGTCAGGCTGTTTAACAGCTACTTTTTTTCTTTGCAGCTAAGCAGCCTTTTAAAATCAGGCCTCTCCATTTATGACAGCCTTCATGCATTTAAACATCAAACGTTTCTCCCTTTCTACCGTTGCGAGGCAGAACACGTGATTGAACGGCTAAAAGCCGGTGAATCAATTGAAGCGGCTATTTGTGGGAGCCCCTTTTTTGAAACTGATTTTTCAAAAGTCATATCCCATGGCCAGCTGAGCGGCCGTCTAGATCGTGAACTTTTCACATACAGCCAGTTCATATTGCAGCGGCTGGAGCACAAGGCGCAAAAATGGACAGGCATCCTTCAGCCGATAATTTATGGATTTGTTGCTGCAATGATCTTAATTGTGTATTTATCTATGCTTTTGCCTATGTATCAGATGATGAATCAAATGTGAAAGGAAGAGGCTGATGAATGAAAAAGGATTTACACTTGTTGAAATGTTGATCGTGCTCTTCATTATTTCGATATTGCTTTTAATTACAATACCGAACGTGACAAAACATAATCAAACCATTCAAAAAAAGGGCTGTGAAGGCTTACAAAACATGGTTAAAGCTCAAATGACTGCTTTTGAGCTTGATCATGAAGGACAAACTCCGAGCCTTGCCGATTTGCAGTCAGAGGGCTATGTGAAAAAGGATGCTGTTTGTCCAAATGGGAAGCGCATTATCATCACTGGCGGAGAAGTTAAGGTTGAACATTAAATTAAACGAGGAGGAGGGGTTTACCCTTTTAGAAAGTTTGCTTGTGTTAAGTATAGCCTCTATCCTCCTAATTGCTGTCTTCACCACACTTCCTCCTGCTTATGAGAATACAGCTGTCCGACAAGCAGCATGGCAGCTGAAAAAAGATATGATGCTCGCACAGCAGACTGCGATTTCCAGTCAACAAAGAACAAAAATTCTCTTTCACAAAAAAGAATATCAATTAGTCATGGGTGATACGGTAATTAAACGTCCTTATACAACGGGACTTTTTATAAAACCGCTGACATTAAAAGACCGTTTGGAGTTTAATGAGAAAGGGCACCCGAATGCAGGCGGAAAAATACAAGTAAAAGGCTATGCGACTTATGACATAACAGTTTATTTAGGGAGCGGGAAAGTCAATGTGGATAGGAAGTAAAGGTTTTTCTACAATAGAAACAATGTCTGCGCTAAGCCTATGGCTGTTTGTGCTGCTGACAGTTGTCCCCTTGTGGAACAAGCTGATAGCTGATGAAAATATGGCTGAATCACGAGAAATCGGTTATCAGATGATGAATGAGAGCATTAGCAAATATGTCATGACTGGTGAAGGAGCCGCGTCAAAAACGATGAACAACCATACTTATGCTATGACGTGGGAGGAGGAGGGCGAATATCAAAACGTATGCATCTCAGCGGCAGCTTATAAAGAAAAATCATTTTGCCTCAGCATTCTGCAGACAGAATGGCTACACGCTTCTTAACGTATTATTTTCTCTCTCTGTCTTTTTGCTCATATCAGGATCGTTAGCGACGATTTTCCATTTGTTTTTATCTCGACAGCAGGATCATGACGGTTTTACACAGCAAGAATGGATGATTTCGATAGAACAGATGATGAATGAATGCAAGGAGTCACAGGCAGTTAAGACAGTCGAGCATGGGAGCGTTTTAATTTGCACCAACCTTTCCGGGCAAGACATCCGTTTTGAAGTTTATCATTCTATGGTAAGAAAAAGAGTGGATGGCAAAGGGCATGTTCCCATTTTAGATCATATTACAGCTATGAAAGCTGATATTGAAAATGGTATTGTTTTGCTGAAAATTGAGAGTGAGAAAAAAGTGTATCAAACTTCTTTTCCGGTTTATTCGTATTTAGGAGGAGGGTGAATGTACCGTACGAGAGGGTTTATTTATCCAGCTGTTCTTTTTGTGTCAGCACTTGTGCTGTTAATCGTGAACTTTACTGCTGCTCAATATATTTCACGCTGCATGTTTGAGAAGGAAACGAAAGAGTTATACACAGGAGAGAATTTGCTTCAGAATGGTGCGCTTCTTTCAATTCGGCATGTTCTTGAGCAACAGAAAGGCCAGAAGGGTACGCAGCAATTTCCATATGGACAGGTTTCTTATTACATTCGCGATACATCGATAAAAGAGCAAAAAGAAATCAACTTAAAAGTGTTAACGGAGTCGGGAACAGAAAGAACTGCACTGATCGTGTTTGATCAAAAAAAGAAAAAAATGCTGAGCTGGACAGAATAAAGCAGTCGAAAGGGTATAAAAAAAGTCATATGAGATAACACTTCATAATAATTGAATGATGAGGTGATCACGTGAAAACGAATGATTATGTGAAATATATGACGCAGCAATTTGTCAAATATATAGATACTCCGAGAGATGAGCGTAAAGAACGAAAAGAGGTGCGGAAAGAAACAAAAACGCCCGCTTCCCAGCAGTGGTTCGGTATTTTACCCTATGGCTTCCGTCTTTGGCTCAAGCGGAAAAAATAACCGCAAATTAACGAATAAGGTCCTTCAAAAATGGAGGACCTTATTGATATTCTTCTAAAATGGCAATTTTATTGACCTTTTGGCTATAAGGATCAAATGAAATCGTCACAAAAACACCGAATTCTTTTGACCCTTCCCTCAAAGTTAAATGGTATTGCTTTACTGCTTCATCTTTTCTTTTGCGGTCCCATACTTTTTGTTTGAACAGTACCTGTGCGAGCGGGTATCTTTTTTTGGCTTCTTTTACAGCGATTTCTTCCCATTTGGACATGTGGCGGGCGGTTACGAGCGGTGCGTCTTCTGCGTGAGCGGCAGCGGTGCCGAAGACGAGAAGAGATAGACAAATCACACATTGTTTGATCATCATGCTGTCACCCTTTCTTTGTTTATTATTACCAAATTAGAGCGGGATATGCATTTAATTTCTCACATAACAATCCCAAAAATTTCTAAAAAATTGAAAACATGAGCAATATGGAGCGAGACTTTGTAATATGGCGAAATCATTCTTTTAAACGAACAAAATGGTCGATTTTGATGTTTTTAAATCTATAAATCGTTGATTATACTCTATTTGTGTAGTTCTTTAAAGAGAACGATTATCATATCAAGTTACAGTGTTTTACAGGAGGTAAGATATGTTTCGATTGTTTCGCAATCAGCAAAAGGCGAAGACAAAACTGAAAGTGCTGCTTATTTTTCAGCTTTCAGTCATTTTCAGTCTGACTGCCGCAATATGCTTACAATTTTCCGATGATACAAGCGCTGCTTTTCATGATATTGAAACGTTGGATGTCTCACTTCAAACGTGTAAAGACTTTCAGCATACAGATAAAAACTGCCATTATGATAAACGCTGGGATCAAAGTGATTTGCACATATCAGATCAAACAAATACGAAAGGGACTGTATGCTCACCTATTACCTTATTTGCTGAGCTCAAAAATACAGGTGAGAAACTTAAGAAATCAAAGTGGAAGTGGGAGCTTCATAAGCTGGAAAATGCCCGCAAACCGTTAAAGAATGGGAATGTGATCGAAAAAGGGTTTGTCTCCAATCAAATTGGCGATTCACTTTATAAAATTGAGACGAAGAAAAAAATGAAACCCGGCATTTATGCATTTAAAGTATATAAACCGGCCGGCTACCCGGCAGACGGCAGTACATTTGAGTGGTCGGAGCCTATGACGCTTGCAAAATGCGATGAAAAATCGACAGTTCCTAAAAAAGAAACGAAGTCGCACGTCAACAAGGAAACAACACAAAAGGATATACAGAAAAAAACAATTAAAGAAGAAACATCTCAAGAAGCTGTAATAAAAGAAAATGAAACTCAAACAGATCAGAAGGAAAGCGGGGAAGAGGATGAAAAAAGCAATGAAGCTGATCAGTAATATTCTTTATGTGATCATCTTTACTCTTATTATAGTGCTGACACTTGTCGTGATTTCAACACGTTCATCCGGGGGAGAGCCGGCAGTGTTTGGGTACACGTTGAAATCAGTTCTGTCAGGTTCGATGGAGCCGGAGTTCAATACAGGTTCCTTAATATTGGTCAAAGAAATCACTGATGTGAAAGAGCTCCAAAAAGGTGATGTTATTACATTTATGCAGGATGCAAATACGGCGGTTACTCACAGAATTGTTGGCATCACTAAGCAAGAAGACCATTTGTTATTTAAAACAAAAGGTGATAATAATGCTGCAGCCGATTCAGCGCCTGTATCCGACGAAAATGTTCGCGCGCAATACACAGGTTTTCAGCTTCCATATGCCGGCTATATGCTTCATTTTGCCAGCCAGCCGATTGGAACGGCAATTTTATTAATTGTTCCCGGCGTGATGCTGCTAGTGTACGCTTTTGTGACGATCACCAGCGCCATCAGAGAAATTGAAAGAAAGACAAAAGCCTTGGAAACAGATACAAAGGACAGCACCATGTCCACTTAACCTCAGTTGTAAACCTGGCAACAGGTTTCGATATAAAAATATTCAATAAAAGGGGAGTTAGCCATGGGTATGAAAAAGAAATTGAGTTTAGGAGTTGCTTCTGCGGCATTAGGATTAGCTTTAGTTGGAGGAGGAACATGGGCAGCATTTAACGATATTAAATCAAAGGATGCTACTTTTGCATCAGGTACGCTTGATTTATCTGCCAAAGAGAATTCAGCGAGTGTGAACTTATCAAATCTAAAGCCGGGAGATAAGTTGACAAAGGATTTCCAATTTGAAAATAACGGCTCACTTGCGATCAAAGAAGTTTTAATGGCACTTAATTATGGAGATTTTAAAGCAAACGGCGGCAACAATACTTCTCCGGAAGATTTTCTCAGCCAGTTTGAAGTGACATTATTGACAGTTGGAAAAGAGGGCGGCAATGGTTACCCGAAAAACATTATTTTAGATGATGCGAACCTTAAAGACTTGTATTTGATGTCTGCTAAAAATGATGTAGCGGCTGCTGAAAAAATTAAAAAACAAATTGACCCTAAATTCTTACATGCAAGCGGTAAAGTCAATGTAGCAACAATTGACGGTAAAACCGCTCCTGAATATGATGGTGTTCCAAAAACACCAACTGATTTCGATCAGGTTCAAATGGAAATCCAATTCAAAGATGATAAAACAAAAGATGAAAACGGGCTTATGGTTCAAAATAAATACCAAGGCAACTCCATTAAGCTTCAATTCTCGTTCGAAGCTACACAGTGGAACGGCCTGACAATCAAAAAGGACCATACTGATAAAGACGGTTACGTGAAAGAAAATGAAAAAGCGCACAGCGAGGATAAAAATTAAAACAGCAATAAAAAGAGGCGGCCCAGTATACAATATACTGGGCCGTCTCGATGTTTATTGACAAAAGAGGAGTTAGTGCCTCTGCTCAGGCACTACTCCTCTTTTTGGGATTTTCTCCATTTTTGATAATCTAAAAATTCACGAAATTGTTTTTTCGATACCCCGGATGTCATTGCATCGCGAACCAATTTCTCCCATTCACTATCTAATTGACCATCGTATTCGGTTTCATGTTTCTCATCGAGCAAAGTATGAACCGAGACGTCCAGAACAGCGGAGACTTTTTCGAGAAATTGAATGGAGGGGTTCGTTTGTAGATTTCGTTCTATTGAGCTTAAATAAGACTTCGCTACCCCAGCTTTTTCAGCTAGTTCTGATAGTGAGTAGCCTTTTTCTTTACGGTATTGTTTAATACGCTGGCCAATCAATGTCATCACCTTCCTTGTGATATTATAGCACATTCAGAAAGGATTTACGGTATGACTTCTGGCTGCCGGACCAGGATGAGCAGACTTTTTGTTTAAAAGTAAATATTTTCGTATTTCTTCCGGGCTGATATTTGCCTCTTTGGCTTCCACCATTAATTCAACCCATTCTTGATCCAATTCAAAGTGCTCTTGTTTTGCATTTTTCATGCAGTTTCTCCTCCTAAAATACTTGTTTATGTATTTCAGCCAGTCCGGCCATGACTCATTTTATGCTTCATTAGTCTCTGGAAGTCATTTGCCATTACAATTACCAGAATTTTTTTCCAATATACTTTTATTATAATCGCATTTTCTTAAAAAAAACGAGAACGGTGTCGAATGGTAAAAAAGTTAGCTTGAAATATTATTTTGCAGATAAAACAATCCGCCATTTTCAATTTCAACTGAAATCTTTGGTTGATACAACGTTTTCAGCGCCTGTTTTTCTAGATGGTATTCTTCTGGTTTTTCTTCTATATGCTCGTAAAACTTATCAAGCAATGTCATATCATTTCTCCACCTGTTAACCGCCTGTTCCGCCCAGTCGTACGGCTCCTGCATAGCGGATTTGGAAATATAGTTTTCCATACGTTTAAGCCCGCTTTCTGGTTTGATCATAGGTGAAATAGTAAAGCAATAGTCACATATTTGAGAAGTCAGTGAAAGCTGGGTCAGCTTGCTTTGAAAATCTTCAATAATCGTTCCAGAGACTAGGTGAAGACCTAGTGACAATAGCTTATCCTTTTTCATGTCGGACTGGTATGAAATCGTGACATTTATACCAAGCCAAGGCTGAAGTGGGACTTTGGCTCCGGCTGATTCAATTTTCTCATACATTCTGGTAAATCTCCCATTTTGTTTAACAGCTTTAAATATTTGAAAAAGGCGCGGGGCCCCAAAATATATAAATTCGCCATCAAGGTCTTTTGGCGCATTTTCTTTATCTGTAATAAAGGTGATTTTCATTGGATTCGGATCACCGCCTGTCTTCTCACGCCAATGCCAATAGAAAGGGCGGTTCATGATCTGTTTGTCCATTTCAACTGTAAGCTGTACTGTCATATAGCCTAAGCCTTGATCGACGATTTGGCAGCTGTTTGCTTGAAAAAAACGCAGCAGAAAATCGTGAACCTCTCGCTGTCTCACTACTAAAACCTCCTTACAGGCTAAGATCCTCTTTTTTCAGCAGGCTGCTGTTTTTTATAAGACAAAAATGAGGTTAAGTTATCCATTTTTATTTTCATTTCTTCTTCTGTTGCTGAGTGATACAAAATGTCATGAAGGTGTTCTTCAAAATTGTTCACTTGAATTTTCGTTAAAATATCATCAAGTTCGCCAACCACTTTTTCAAACAAATGAATTTTTTCATATAAAAGCTTTAGAATATGCTCTTCCACCGTATGTTTTGTTGCCATGTTATAAATGTGCACGTCACGCTCCTGCCCGAGCCTGTGAATTCTTCCGATTCTTTGCTCAAGTCGCATCGGGTTCCATGGCAAGTCATAGTTGATCATGTGATTGCAAAATTGAAGGTTAATCCCCTCACCGCCTGCTTCAGTTGCAATAAGAACTTGAATCTTTCCGCGGAAAAGGTCCTTCATCCAGTCTTTTTTCCCGCGTTTAAATCCGCCTCTAAACGGCACAGAACTGATCCCGTTTTGTTGAAGAAACCACTGCAAATAAATCTGGGTTGCCCGGTATTCTGTAAAAATGATGACCTTATCGTCAATCTTTTTGATTAAATCAACGACTTGAAGCGCTTTAGAATTTTGTGTCACTTGATTGATGCGCTCTATTAAAACTGAAATCGTATGCTCATCAATGGCAGGTGCTTGTTTCTCTTTTTGATCAAGCATTTTTTTCAGCGTCATATATACCGCTTCTCTGCTCGAACAGCATTCTCTTTGCAAGGTCATAATTGAGAACATGCTGGCCGGCTTATTGATACTTTCCTTCAAGCGGGAAATTTCATCATAAAGGGCCTGCTCTGAAGGAGAAAATTCAATCGGCACTGTTTCAACATGGCGCTGTTTCCAATTCAGCCCGGTATCATGCCGCCTATTACGGATCATGACTTTATTCACAAGATCTTTTAAATGTTCATGCGCTTCTAAACTGGTTTTCTTGTTGGCGAACTCCTCCTGAAAGTGATTCTGGCTGCCTAAATGGCCCGGTTTTAGTAAGGACACCAAATTGAAAATCTCTTCAATACGGTTCTGAATTGGCGTCGCGGTAAGAAGCAGGCAATATTTTTTTACGAGATTCCGGACAAATTCATAGTTCTTCGTTTTGCTATTTTTCAGTTTGTGTGCCTCATCAATAATGACAAGGTCATATGGGATAGACAGAACGATTTCGCGATGGGGCGAGCGTTTCGCGGTATCGATTGATGAGACGACAATATCGCATTGTTCCCACACATAACTTTTCTTTTGTTCAACAGCCGGAATCAAAAATTTTTCCTGAAGCTCTTTGACCCACTGTGACACAAGGGAAGCGGGCACAAGGATCAAAATTTTTTTTGCTAACCCGCGAATCATATACTCTTTTAAAATTAAACCGGCTTCAACCGTTTTTCCGAGACCGACCTCATCTGCTAAAATCGCTTTCCCGTTCATTTTTTCAACCACTTTTTGCGCCACCTCAAGCTGGTGTGGGAGCGGCGTAAAGGAAGGCAGGTATAAAGGAGCCCGTAAGCCTTCAAACTCTGGAATTGCTAATGTTTTCTGGATTTCTGCAGAGAGTTTGTACAGTTCCCAGTTTGCCCAAGGGCCATCATTTTTCAGCCTTTCAGCAAATTCTTCAGGCCATTTTGCATCGTAGATCATTTCTGCATTCATTGCTTTGAAACCGCCTTTCTTATTCTTCGATTCTTAAGATGAACAATATAAGAAAAATCTGCCCAAATTGCTGTTGCCCAGCATATAGTGATGATGGTAGGATATGAGTATGTATTTGATGTAAGATATTGCTATAGTATGTCCACAACAGCATGAAAATATGAGCGAATGACAGCAAGGGGAGAGACCTGACCGAAAACCTCGGGATACAGGCGCCGAAGGAGCAAACTGCTGAGTGAATCTCTCAGGCAAAAGAACTCTTGCTCGACGCAACTCTGGAGAGTGTTTGCGCGGATGCGCAAACCACCAAAGGGGACGTCTTTGCGTATGCAAAGTAAACTTTCAGGTGCCAGGACAGAGAACCTTCATTTTACATGAGGTGTTTCTCTGTCCTTTTTTGTATGTTTTTTAGCTGCGCCGTTGAAAAAGGGGAGGAATTAGATGCTGAAAAGAACGCCGTTATTTGACCTGTATAATGAATATGGAGGAAAAACGATTGATTTCGGTGGCTGGGAGCTGCCTGTCCAATTTTCTTCTATAAAAAAAGAACACGAGGCTGTCCGAACTGCAGCCGGTTTGTTTGATGTATCCCATATGGGAGAAATCGAAGTATCAGGAAACGACAGTCTGTCTTTTTTGCAAAGGCTGGTGACAAATGATGTTTCTGTGTTAACACCGGGACGTGCTCAATATACGGCGATGTGTTATCCGGATGGCGGAACCGTCGATGATTTGCTTATCTATCAAAAAGGAGAAAACCGCTATCTGCTTGTCATTAATGCTTCTAATATAGATAAAGACTTGGCTTGGATGAAAGAACATGCAGCAGGTGATGTGCAGATTGACAATCAGTCAGATCAAATCGCGCTCTTGGCTGTACAGGGGCCGAAAGCAGAAGCAATCTTAAAAAATCTGACAGCTGCAGATGTGTCTGCCTTAAAGCCGTTTGCGTTTATGGATGAAGCCGATATTAGCGGCTGCAAAGCACTTATTTCCCGAACTGGCTATACGGGTGAAGACGGGTATGAAATTTACTGCCGCAGTGATGATGCTGTTCATATTTGGAAAAAAATCATTGATGCAGGGGATGCATATGGACTGATTCCATGTGGTCTCGGTGCACGTGATACGCTTCGATTTGAAGCGAAGCTCCCGCTGTATGGTCAGGAGCTGACCCGGGATATTACACCGATTGAAGCAGGTATAGGCTTTGCCGTAAAGCACAAAAAGGAGTCTGACTTTTTCGGGAAATCAGTATTGAGTGAACAAAAAGAAAACGGAGCGAAGCGTAAACTTGTCGGTCTCGAAATGATTGACAAAGGGATACCGCGGCACGGATATGAAGTTTTTCATAATGGCAAATCCGTAGGAAAGGTGACAACCGGCACGCAGTCACCCACATTAGGGAAAAACGTCGGCCTTGCCTTAATTGCTTCGGAAGCGAGTAATATCGGGACTGTTGTAGATGTAGAGATTCGCAAAAAATTAGTGAAAGCAAAGGTTGTCAAAACACCATTTTATAAACGCTAATATTTTTCTTGGAGAGAGGAGTCAACACATGAAGCACCGTTATTTGCCCGCAACAGAAAAGGATAAACAGGAAATGCTTGCCGCGATCGGCGTAAGCAGCGTCGATGATTTATTTGCTGATATACCGGAGAACGTCAAATATAAAAAAGAGTATCAAATCAAAAAAGCGAAATCAGAAACGGAATTAACAAGAGAACTGACAAAGCTGGCCTCTAAAAATCGTGATACCGTACAATATGCTTCTTTTTTGGGAGCGGGTGTATATGACCACTATCAGCCTGTCATTGTGGATCATGTCATTTCGCGCTCTGAGTTTTATACCGCATATACGCCTTATCAGCCAGAGATTTCACAAGGAGAGCTTCAGGCGATTTTTGAATTCCAAACGATGATCTGTGAGCTGACGGGAATGGATATCGCCAACTCCTCTATGTATGATGGCGGTACAGCTTTGGCAGAAGCAGCAATGCTTGCTTCAGGCCACACGAAAAAGAAAAAAATCGTTGTGTCAAAAACCGTGCATCCTGAATCACGGGAAGTGCTGAAAACGTACGCAAAAGGTCAGTATATCGAAGTTGTTGAAGTACCCGCTGCAGATGGCGTTACAGATCTTGATGCTTTGCGCCAAACCGTTTGCGAGGACACAGCCGCAGTGATCGTTCAATACCCGAATTTTTTTGGCCGGATTGAGCCGTTACAGGATATTGAGCCTATCGCTCATCAAGGGAAATCCATGTTTATTGTATCAGCCAACCCGCTTGCGCTGGGCCTCCTCACGCCACCTGGCAAGTTTCACTCTGATATCGTCGTCGGTGATGCGCAGCCTTTCGGCATTCCTTCAGCATACGGCGGCCCGCACTGCGGCTTTTTTGCCGTTACGAAAAAATTGATGAGAAAGGTGCCGGGCCGCCTCGTCGGGCAAACGGAAGACGAAAACGGGAAAAGAGGCTTTGTGCTTACATTGCAAGCCAGGGAGCAGCATATTCGCCGGGATAAAGCAACATCAAATATTTGCTCGAACCAAGCGTTAAATGCGCTGGCGGCATCAGTGGCCATGACTGCTCTTGGAAAAAACGGTGTAAAAGAAATAGCCCGCCAAAATCTCTTAAAAGCCAACTATGCAAAGCAAGAAGCAAAAAAAGCAGGCCTTACCGTTATGTTTGACGGATCGATGTTTAATGAATTTGTCATCAAACTGAAGGAACCAGTGAGAGCTGTGAACCAGCGTTTGCTGGCAAAAGGAATGATTGGCGGATATGATCTTGGGCTGACGTACCCGGAGCTAAACTGTCATATGCTGGTTGCTGTAACGGAGCTGAGAACAAAAGAAGAAATTGACGCACTCATTCAGGAATTGGGGGATCGCCATGAGTAATCAGGATCAGGCACTTATTTTTGAGCTTTCCAGAGAAGGCCGTATCGGCTACAGTCTGCCGGAGCTCGATGTACCGGAAATCGAATTGGAGGGCCTCTTGTCAGACACCTATATTCGTGACGAAGACGTAGCGCTGCCGGAGGTTTCAGAGCTGGATATCATGCGCCATTATACGGCGCTCTCCAAACGCAATCACGGGGTGGATTCCGGCTTTTACCCGCTCGGTTCTTGCACGATGAAATATAATCCGAAAATCAATGAGAAAATCGCGCGTATTCCCGGTTTTGCTGCGATTCACCCCCTTCAGGATGAAAGCACGGTACAAGGCGCGTTAGAGCTTTTATATGATTTAAGCAAGCACCTTGAAGAAATAACGGGAATGGATGAAGTAACGCTTCAGCCTGCTGCCGGAGCGCACGGTGAATGGACGGGGCTGATGATGATCCGCGCCTATCATGAAGCGCGCGGGGATTTCAAGCGGACGAAGGTCATTGTCCCTGATTCCGCGCACGGGACGAATCCTGCATCAGCGACAGTAGCAGGCTTTGAAACCGTTACGGTGAAATCGAATGAAAATGGACTTGTTGATTTAGAGGATTTAAAAAGAGCAGTGAATGAAGAAACTGCAGCTCTTATGCTGACGAATCCGAACACGCTCGGCTTGTTTGAGGAACAGATTACAGAGATGGCGGAGATTGTTCACGAAGCGGGAGGGAAATTGTACTATGACGGCGCTAATTTAAATGCCGTTTTAAGCAAAGCGAGACCTGGGGATATGGGATTTGACGTGGTGCACCTCAACCTGCATAAAACATTCACAGGCCCTCATGGCGGCGGAGGCCCCGGCTCAGGCCCTGTCGGCGTAAAACAAGATCTGATTCCGTATTTGCCAAAACCCGTTTTAGTCAAAAAAGAAGGGCGCTTTACGTTTGATTATGACCGCCCTCATGCGATCGGCCGCGTGAAGCCGTATTACGGCAACTTTGGCATTAATGTCAGAGCGTATACGTACATCCGTTCCATGGGGCCTGACGGGTTACAAGCTGTTACTGAGAACGCAGTGTTAAACGCCAACTATATGATGAGAAAGCTCGCGCCTTATTACGATCTTCCGTTTGACCGCCATTGCAAGCATGAATTTGTATTGTCAGGGAAGCGGCAGAAAAATCTGGGAGTGCGTACGCTTGATATTGCAAAACGGCTGCTTGATTTCGGCTATCATCCGCCGACAATTTATTTTCCGCTTAATGTTGAAGAATGCATCATGATTGAGCCGACAGAGACAGAATCAAAGGAAACACTGGATGCGTTTATTGATGCTATGATTCAAATCGCAAAAGAAGCGGAGGAGAATCCGGAGCTTGTTCAGGAGGCGCCGCATACAACGATTGTAAAACGAATGGATGAAACAAAAGCGGCGAGACACCCGGTGCTCAGATACGAGGCGGAAGAGAAATAAATAAAAACAGCTGTCTGCCAGACAGCTGTTTTGCTTTATTTCTTCGCTTTAATCTTTCCGCCCCATTTTTTAAAGCCGCCTTTTAGGTTATAAATCTCAGTGCAGCCGTTTTTGCGCAGGGTTTGTGCCGCGCGTCCGCTGCGGACACTGTTTTGGCAGTATAGGTAAACAGGCTTGTCCGGACGGATTTCATTTTTTCTCTGTTTCAGCTGGGACAGCGGGATGTTGCGGGCGCCTAAAATATGTCCGCCCTCAAACTCATTCGGTTCACGAACGTCAATAAGCTGCGCTTTGCGGTAACCCGCGCGGAATTCTTCTTCGGTAAGTGTTTTCATAATACGCTGCTGATAAACATATGAAGCAATCATATAGACAATAAATGCAGCAAAAATAATCAAAACGATCATATTAGACAATGTGATTCTACTCCTTTAGCATATAAAATCAAAACCCTGCTTCATAAAACAAGGTCATAGAGCCGTTTTCGACAAATACTATTATAGTAAAGCACAGCGTGATTGTCATCTATAATGGAACTAAAATATTTTTCATTTTCCCGGCAGTTTGATAAACTGATTCTATTAAAATGGTAAGGAAGGTCTTAAAATGCAAAAAGAAACTTGGCGGTTTATAGACTCAGGCAATGCAAGTCCTGCATTCAATATGGCGCTTGATGAAGCGCTTTTATATTGGCACAGCGAGAAGAAAATTCCCCCGGTTATCCGTTTTTATGGCTGGAATCCGGCGACGCTTTCTGTAGGGTATTTTCAAAATATTAAAAAGGAAATCAATTTTGAAGCAGTACATAAGTATAATCTCGGATTCGTCAGACGCCCGACCGGAGGGAGAGGCGTTCTGCACGATCAGGAATTGACATACAGCGTGATTGTTTCGGAAGAGCACCCCGAAATGCCGGCGACTGTTACTGAGGCATACCGGGTTATTTCAGAAGGCATACTTCAAGGCTTTAGAAATCTCGGACTGGACGCCTACTTTGCCATCCCGAGAACCGAAAAAGAAAAAGAAAGCTTAAAAAATCCGCGGTCATCCGTTTGTTTTGACGCGCCCTCGTGGTATGAGCTAGTGGTTGAGGGTCGCAAGGTGGCGGGAAGCGCGCAAACGAGACAAAAAGGCGTGATTCTTCAGCATGGCTCCATTCTTCTTGATTTAGATGAGGACAAGCTGTTCGATCTGTTCTTATATCCAAGTGAAAGAGTAAGAGAGCGGATGCAGCGCAATTTCAAAAATAAAGCGGTTGCCATTAATGAACTCACCGAAAAACGGGTGACGATGGATGAGGCTCGTAAAGCCTTTAAAGAAGGATTTGAAACAGGTCTTAACATTCATCTGGAGCCATACGAACTTTCTCAGGAAGAGCTTGATTTCGTTCATCACTTGGCTGAAACAAAGTATGCTTCAGATGAATGGAATTATAAGCGGTAAACAGGGCTTTTGACCCGCGGAGCATCCTTGTTTTTTCAAGTTCATTAGTGTAAACTTGTAATGGTTTATAAAGTTAAGGTGCTTTTTGGGAGGGTTTCGATGACAACACCAAGTATGGAAGATTATATTGAACAGATTTATATGCTGATTGAAGAAAAAGGATATGCACGAGTTTCCGATATCGCGGAAGCATTGGCAGTCCATCCCTCCTCTGTAACAAAAATGGTTCAAAAACTAGATAAAGACGAATATTTAATTTATGAAAAATATCGCGGTCTCGTGTTAACGTCTAAAGGGAAAAAAATAGGCAAACGGCTGGTTTACAGACATGAATTGCTTGAGCAGTTTTTAAGAATCATTGGTGTTGATGAAGAGAAAATATATAACGATGTCGAAGGAATCGAACATCATTTAAGCTGGAACAGCATTGATCGCATCGGGGATCTTGTTCAATATTTTGAAGAAGATGATACCCGTAAAAAAGATCTGAAATCAATCCAAAAGAAAACAGAACATCATAATCAGTAAAAAGGCGGTCTCAAAGGAGGCCGTCTTTTTTTGATGCGCTGCGCCGCCCGTCATTCGTTGGTCTATTTCTTCGCGTGTTTTCTTAAAATGGTAATAAACGATCGGATGGAGGGGGAGGGAATGAGATGTATATTGACGGTGTGTTTTCCGGCGGAGGAGTAAAAGGCATTGCGCTTGCAGGTGCTTATGAAGTGCTTGAGGAAAAAGGCTACCGTTTTAAAAGGGTTGCGGGTACAAGCGCGGGGGCCATTATTGCCGCTTTCATTGCGTCAGGTTACACCAGTAAGGAAATCCACGCTTTAATTGAAGAAGTGGACGGAGAGAAATTGCTGGATCAGAGGTACTCTTTTCTCCCCTTAAAAATGCTCCAGTGGGTGTCCATATACTGGCGTCTTGGATTATACAAAGGCGATACGATAGAAAAATGGATTGCTGATCTGTTAAGAGCGAAAGGCATAAGGGTTTTCGGCGATTTGCAGAAAGGGTCTCTGCGCCTTATTGCTTCTGATCTGACAAACGGCACCATGATTGTTTTGCCGGACGATTTGCCCCGTTACGGGTTAAATCCCGATATGTTCCCGGTTGCCAGAGCGGTCAGAATGAGCTGCAGCATTCCGTATTTTTTTGAACCGATAAAATTAAAAACGGACACAGGCACCGCCACGGTTGTTGACGGTGGTGTGTTAAGCAATTTCCCCATCTGGCTGTTTTCAAAGGAAAGAAAGCGGCCTGTGATCGGTGTGACGCTTGCGCCGCGTGAAAGGGAACGTCCGAAAAAAAATATCCGCAACGCCTTCGAACTATTCGGCGCCCTGTTTGAAACGATGAAGGATGCCCATGACGCAAGACACATAGCATCACGCTATGAACAAAATATTATTTTTCTCCCTGTTGATGACGTAATGGCGACTGATTTTCATTTAACGCAACAAAAAAAACTAGCCCTGATTGAGCTAGGTAAAAGACGGACAGAGCTGTTTTTAAAGCAGTGGACCTATTAAAAAAGCGCTCTGTTTTTCTTTTTATTTTTTTTCCCTTCTATAACAGTCAGCTGAGTCTGGCTTTTTTTCTTGAGAATCATCGGCTTAGGCTTGCTGGCGCTCGGAACGCTTCGCAGGTGGCTGACACGTCCCTTATGTCCGGCGCGGTGTTTTGCTTTTTGTTCTTTCATCCGGCGCCGCGATTGTTTCGCCGCTTTTTTAAAGGCTGCTCCTTCGCTGCCCGCATTTCGATTCATTACATATTTCACAATAAAATAAATAATGATACCTGCCACGATGACGGTAACCGCCATTTTTGCCATTTCCCCGGGATTGGTTACCAGCACATAGAGAAAACCGAACGCTCCCAGCGCAATTAATACAGCAACAATAGGTTGTACACGATGATTCATAACTGTCCACCTCCGAAAGTAGTAGCAGGGCAACGGATTTTAGATGACGTTGTGAGAAGGCTTCTGATTTTGCTCAGACAATTCTTCGAGTCTGAGAAGTTCGTTAAAGCTTTCAATGGCAACTTCAACCTGGTCATCCTTAGGTTCCTTCGTAGTTAACAGCTGAAGCCAAAGTCCCGGGTACCCTAGTAATTTCAGACCGCGAATATCACGCACTTTGTTTGTCAGCTGCAGAACTTCAAAGGATATACCAAGTACGACCGGTATCAGTGCGACACGATCTATCACACGCAGCCAAAGCGGATCTGTCGGAACGAGTAAATAAACAAACATGCCGACAATAATCGTAAATAAAATAAAGCTTGATCCGCAGCGGTAATGAAGCCGAGATTGGTTTTGGGCATTCTCCACAGTAATTGGCAAATTCTGTTCATAACAGTTTATGACTTTATGTTCGGCTCCATGATATTGAAACACTCTTTTAATGAGCGGTGTCATGGACAAAAAATAGATGTAACCGAGCAGCAAAATCAACTTAAACAGGCTTTCAACCGCGATTTGAGCTATGTCCGATGAAAAAATCGGCCTTGTCAGTTCAGCTAAGAAAACCGGAACCAATGTAAATACGAATTTACTGAACAAAAATGAAAGGACGCCGATAACCGCGAGGCTGAGATACATAGACAGTCCAGACGATTTTTTTTCTTCCTGCTCAAGTGTCTCGTCTTCAGATGGATCGAGCCCGTAACGTTCGCTTGAAAAATTCAAATGTTTTGTGCCGTTTGCACTCGCTTCGATAATGGCCGCGATCCCCCGTAAAAACGGTATCTTTTTTACGATGTTCAGTTTCGGATTGTGTTTGCGGGGAAGCTTAAAAAAGTTCATGCTTCCATCCGTTCTTCTGATGGCTGTAACGTAATGATGCTTTCCGCCAAACATAACGCCTTCCACAACAGCCTGCCCGCCGTAAGCGGGCGGAATTTTATGTTTTGACATATTATCAACCTGCCTATTTCTTTAGGATTGCTAACCATTTCCTTTCACTCTATTGTACAGGAAACAGCGCTAAACCTCTAGATTGACAGGCTGAAAAATTGCCATAGCCTTGCTTTTTCTACATGCATTATACCCGTTATTTTCAAATTTTACTCGCAGCTGTCAAAAAGTGTGAGCTTTTTTATTGACATTTCATTTTTTGGGCACACTTTAACTGGAGGTGCCATGATGACAAGCGAAAAAGATACAGAACAAAATGAAGAATTGAATGAGAAGCAAGGGCCGCCTGTTTCGATGGCCGGCAGGGTGGCAGCAACAGGTTTTTGCGGAGGCGTATTATGGAGTTTCGTTGCTTATATCGCATATTTGTTTCATTTTTCTGAAATCAGTCCGAATATGATTTTGCAGCCGTTTGTGCTCGGAGAGTGGAAAAAACATGGACTAGGAACGGTGATCAGCATCATTTTGATTGGAATAATTTCAATTGGCGCAGCGTTTCTTTATTTTCTTCTATTGAAACGTTTAAAAACAATGTGGCCGGGTATTTTATACGGCTTGGTGCTTTGGCTGCTCGTGTTTTTTGTTTTTAATCCGATTTTTCCAGATGTGCGCACGGTGAACGAACTGACATCAGATACCATTATTACGACGATTTGCATTTATTTGCTTTACGGGCTGTTTGTCGGGTATTCCATTTCATTTGAATACAATGAGCTGAATTCGGAAAAGCTGGCACGTGCGCTGGGAATGCATAGAGAATAGTGTATAAACCTTTTCCAGTATGATAAAATGTTCACGAGAAGTGAACATTTTTTGCATGAGAAACCCTCGCGAAAAGGAGAGATTATGTGCCTCATTTTTTGATTTTGAACGGACCGAATGTCAATCGGCTTGGGAAGCGTGAGCCTGAAGTATTCGGCCGCCAGACGCTGACCGATATTGAAACAGATTTATTTCAATTTGCTGAAGCCTTACATATCCAGCTCACTTTCTTCCAGTCTAATCACGAAGGTGATTTGATCGATGCGATACATGAGGCTGAGGAGCAATACAGCGGGATTGTTCTGAACCCCGGCGCCCTGAGCCATTACAGCTATGCGATCAGGGATGCTGTTTCAAGCATAAGTCTTCCTGTGGTTGAGGTGCATTTATCAAACTTATACGCCAGGGAAGAATTCAGGCATCAGTCGGTTATCGCTCCGGTTGCGAAAGGGCAGATTGTCGGTCTTGGAGCTGAAGGCTACAAGCTTGCTGTTCGCTACTTATTAAGCCAGCAAGGGGGAGAATAAGGATGAAGCTAGAGAAATTAAGAAACCTTTTTGAACAGCTGGGAATTGACGGCATGCTGATTACAAGCAGCACGAATGTACGCTATATGACAGGGTTTACAGGTTCTGCGGGTTTGGCTGTTATATCGGGTGACAAAGCAGCGTTTATTACGGATTTTCGTTATACAGAGCAGGCAAAGGTTCAGGTAAAAGGTTTTGAGATCATTGAACATGGCGGCAGCCTGATTCAGACCACTGCCGACACTGTGGAATCGTTCGGCATCAAGCGTCTCGGCTTTGAACAGAACAGCATGACATATGGCACTTACGCTTCATACAGCGCCGTTATCAGTGAGGCCGAATTAGTGCCTGTGGCTGAATCCGTGGAAAAGTTGCGCTTGATTAAGTCTAGTGAAGAGATTAAGATATTAGAGGAAGCTGCGAAGATTGCAGATGATGCCTTCAAACATATCTTGACGTTTATGAAACCCGGCATTTCTGAAATCGCTGTTGCCAATGAGCTGGAATTTTATATGAGAAGCCAGGGAGCTGACAGCTCTTCTTTTGATATGATTGTCGCCTCGGGCCTTCGGTCAAGCCTTCCTCACGGTGTGGCCAGTGACAAACTGATTGAAAGCGGAGACCTTGTTACGCTTGATTTTGGCGCTTATTATAAAGGATATTGTTCTGATATTACCCGTACGGTCGCTGTAGGTCAGCCCAGTGATCAATTGAAGGAGATCTATCAGGTTGTATTTGATGCTCAGGCGCTCGGCGTCGCACATATTAAGCCGGGAATGACAGGAAAAGAGGCTGACGCCCTCACAAGGGATCACATTGCGGCAAAAGGCTACGGTGAATATTTCGGTCATTCAACCGGGCACGGGCTCGGCATGGAAGTTCATGAATCGCCGGGATTATCCGTCAGATCTTCAGCTATCCTTGAACCGGGCATGGTGGTCACAGTGGAGCCGGGCATTTACATACCAGAAACAGGCGGTGTCCGTATTGAAGATGACATCGTGATTACAGAAAACGGCAACCGGACAATCACCCATTCCCCAAAAGAACTTATTATTTTGTGATTGTAATATAGGAGGACATTAAACATGATTTCAGTTAACGATTTCCGTACAGGATTAACAATCGAAGTAGATGGCGGCATTTGGCGCGTCGTTGACTTCCAGCACGTAAAACCTGGAAAAGGTGCGGCATTTGTCCGCTCTAAACTTCGCAACCTTCGCACTGGCGCCATTCAGGAAAAAACCTTTCGCGCTGGTGAAAAAGTAGCGAAAGCGCAAATCGAAACAAAAACAATGCAATATCTATATGCAAACGGAGATCAGCACGTATTTATGGATACTTCTTCTTATGAGCAGCTTGAACTGAGCGCAACTCAAATCGAAGAAGAATTAAAATACCTGCTTGAAAACATGTCTGTGCATATCATGATGTACCAGGATGAAACACTTGGTATCGAACTTCCAAACACAGTTGAGCTGAAAGTTGTTGAAACTGAACCTGGTATTAAAGGTGATACAGCATCAGGTGGTACAAAACCTGCGAAAACTGAAACCGGGCTTGTTGTAAACGTGCCGTTCTTTGTGAATGAAGGCGACACACTTGTTGTCAATACATCAGACGGTTCTTACGTTTCAAGAGCATAGAAAGAAAAAAAGAAGTCTGTTCCCAAATCGGGAGCAGGCTTTTTTTGTGCCCAAAAACAGAATCTTTCTTTTATACGAAAATGACAAGACTACTTCAGCAAGCTAGAGCATATCATATAAAAAAACAGGAGGTTGGGAGAGTGCTATGAAATTTTTTCTTGGAAATATCAATTCTACTGTTTTAACAATGGCGGGATTACGAGTTTTATCCTCTATGATTGAGCTGACTGCAGCCATTATCATGCTTGTGACAAACGATGTCCGGAAGGCGGTTGTGGTTAACAGCATTCTTGCTATTGTAGGGCCGTTGATTTTTATCATCACGATGACAGTCGGAATCTACCAAATTGCCGGGCAGCTTTCGTATGCAAAGCTGATTCTGATTTTCACGGGTGTTGTTTTGATTTTGGCGGGTGTTCATAAATAAGGAGAGGCTTGTCATAAAGTCTGCCTCACGTCATACATTTTAAAGAAGCCAATCGGTAGAAAGGAGGAGGCTCTGTTGAATGAAATCGCTGAGGTTCTCCCTGAATCCATGAAAAACGCCCTTTCTGAAATACCGGAACAACAATGGCTGGAAATCGAAGAAGTCAGAATCCGGGTCAACCGCCCCATTGAATTGATTCGAAAAGGACAACCTGTTTTTTTATCCTATGCGGGTACGGCCGAGGATGCCCATCTGATCCTGAGCCGGCTCAGCAACTATAGCATGTATACTCTTGAAGAAGAGCTGAAGAAAGGGTATGTCACGATCAGAGGCGGTCACAGAGTCGGACTGGCAGGCAGAGTCATTACGGAAAACGGAGGTGTGAAAGGACTCCGTGACATCGCATCTTTTAATATACGAATTGCCAGGCAAAAGCTGGGGATTGCGGAGCCGCTGCTTCCGTACTTATATCAAACCAGCTGGCTGAATACGCTGATTATCGGGCCGCCCCAAACCGGCAAAACAACACTTCTTCGGGACCTTGCGAGGCTCTCGAGCACCGGCAAAAACCGCATGCTGCCCGTAAAGACAGGCATCGTCGATGAACGGTCAGAAATTGCCGGATGTCTGCGCGGCATTCCGCAGCATCAATTTGGACAGAGAATTGACGTATTAGACGCCTGTCCGAAGGCTGAGGGGCTGATGATGATGATTCGATCCATGAGTCCTGAGGTGATGATTGTCGATGAAATCGGGCGTATGGAAGATACAGATGCGCTTCTGGAGGCGTTGCATGCAGGTGTTTCAGTAATCGTATCGGCGCATGGCTGGAGCATATCCGATCTCATGAAGCGGCCTTCATTGAAGCGATTGTGGGAAGAAAGAGCCTTTGACCGCTATTTGGAATTATCAAGAGCAAAAGGGCCGGGAACAGTGAGCCGTATTTATGACAAAGACGGACATGTGCTGTCTAGGACGACGGGCGTGAAAACATGCTGAAGCTGCTGGGCGCAGTATTCATTGTGGTAGCGACAACATGGACAGGTTTTGAGATGGCGAAGATTTATACAGAACGGCCGCGGCAAATCCGCCAGCTGCGTGCGGCGCTTCAATCCCTCGAGGCTGAAATCATGTACGGTCATACACCGCTTCATATCGCTTCACAGCAGATTGCCAAGCAGCTCGCACAGCCTGTTTCAGCTCTTTTTTCCGCATTCAGTGATCAGCTGGAAAAGGGAAGCGATTCCGCGAAAACGGCGTGGGAGCAAAGCTTAAAAAAAGTTTGGGACACCATGTCTTTGAAAAAAAGCGAATACGAGGTGCTAAAACAGTTTGGCGAGACGCTCGGGATTCATGATCGAATCTCACAGCAAAAGCACATCAAGCTGGCGCTGACACATTTGGAAGCCTCAGAAGCGGATGCTGAGCAGGCGCAAGCGAAAAACGAAAAGATGATAAAAAGTTTGGGCTTTTTAGCGGGCTTGTTACTCATTCTTCTATTGATGTAAACATGAGGGGAGCAAAAATAAAATGGGAGTAGATGTGAATGTCATATTTCAAATCGCCGGAGTGGGAATCGTGGTCGCTTTTTTACACACGATATTGGATCAGATGGGCAAGAAAGAATACGCTCAGTGGGTGACGCTGTTAGGTTTTATCTATATTTTATTTATGGTCGCCACGATTGTAGATGACCTATTTAAAAAGATAAAAGCTGTGTTTTTATTCCAAGGATAGGGGGGCTTGCAGATTGACATTGTTCAAATTGTAGGTTTAGGGCTGATCGCCACCTTCCTTTCTTTAATAGTAAAAGAACAAAAGCCGACTTTTGCTTTTTTAATCGTCGTTTTTGCCGGTTGTGCCATTTTTCTTTATTTAGTAGACCAAATCTACGACATTATACGAATGATAGAAAAAATCGCGATTAATGCAAATGTCAACATGGTCTATGTTGAAACCATTTTAAAGATTATCGGAATCGCCTATATTGCTGAATTCGGGGCACAGCTCACAAAAGATCTTAGGTCAAGGAGCCATCGCCTCGAAAATAGAATTGGCGGGGAAAATTTTAATTCTCGTTATGGCTGTGCCTATTTTAACCGTCATTATTGAAACGATTCTCGGACTTATACCTTCTATGTCATAACCGAAAGGAGGCGGTAGATTGAAGCGTTTTCAATGGGTTTTGCTTTTGGCCGTGCTGATCATAGCAGGGCGTGCAGAAATTGTACAAGCATCCGGTAATGACGAACAAACGGAAGATCATGCTGAAACGGCCGAGCAATTAGCGGAAAGGACAGCAGCCTCGCTTGAAACAGATAAGATCGGGGAATTTTGGAATGATATTATGACAGAATACGGCGGACTGCTGCCGGAAAGCCAAAAAGGCAGCTTAATCGAGTTTATCAACGGCGATAAATCATTCTCACCGCAAGAATGGCTGAAAGCTCTCTTTTCTTATTTGTTCCATGAAGTGCTTGCCAACGGAAAGCTGCTGGGCACATTGATTTTGCTCACGATTTTTTGCGTCATTCTGCAGCTCCTGCAAAATGCGTTTCAGCAAAGCACTGTCAGTAAGGTCGCTTACTCAATTGTGTACATGGTGCTGATTATCCTTGCGCTGAACAGCTTTCATGTGGCAATCAATTATGCAACTGAGGCCATTCAGACGATGACCAGCTTTATCCTGGCACTCATTCCGCTCCTCTTGGCGCTTTTGGCTTCCTCAGGCGGAGCTGTATCTGCTGCCTTCTTTCATCCTGTTATCCTCTTTCTGATGAACACGAGCGGCCTCTTGATTCAAAATATCGTCATGCCGCTGATTTTCTTATCAGCGATTCTGAGCATTGTCAGCACAATGACCGAACAATACAAAGTAACGCAGCTGGCCAACCTGCTCAGAAATATCGCCATCGGAGCCCTGGCTGTTTTTCTTACCATCTTTCTCGGCGTCATCTCTGTTCAGGGAGCCTCAGCTGCAGTGACAGACGGCATTACGCTCAGGACGGCTAAATTCATAACCGGAAATTTTATTCCAGTGCTTGGCCGGATGTTTACAGACGCAACAGATACAGTAATCAGCGCCTCCTTACTGCTGAAAAATACGGTAGGGATTCTGGGTGTCGCTATTTTGATCTGTATCGCGGCATTTCCGGCAATCAAAGTGCTTTCCCTCGCTTTTATTTATAAGCTGGCAGCCGCGATTCTTCAGCCGCTTGGAGGCGGGCCCGTCATCACCTGCCTCGACGTCATCAGCAAAAGCGTCATCTATATTTTTGCAGCTCTCGCCATTGTGTCCCTCATGTTTTTTTTAAGCCTTACTGTCATAATCACAGCCGGGAACCTCACGATGATGATGAAATAAAGGAGGCAGGCGAATGAGTTTTTTAACAGAATGGCTTACCACCATCGTGTTGTTTATCCTATTTGCAATTGTGATTGATATGCTGCTGCCAAGCTCCAGCATGCAAAAGTATGCAAAAATGGTAGTCAGCCTGCTCTTGATTGTCGTCATGCTTACGCCAATTTTTAAACTTTTCAAGACAGATCCCGAAGTCATCTTTGAATACCTCACAAAAAACGAACAATCAGAGTCCGCCGACATAAAAAATCAAATCAATTCAAAAAAAATAGAAATACAAGCTTCCCAGCGCGCATATATTCTAGAAGAAATGGCTGTCCAACTAAAAAAGAAAGCGGAGGAGAGATTCAGTCATGATGAATATAAAGTAGGCAGCATCAAACTCACGGCAGGAGAAAAGGTAGATTCAGAAGAGGATATTAAAACAATCAGCGTGTATATGGCCCCGTCTTCTGAAAAAACGGTCCAAACGGTCGCGCCGGTCCACATTGATACAGATCATGCATACGTAACGAAAGAAGCAGCCGAACAAAAAGAAGCCAAACAGATCCAAACCCAGCTCGCGGACATTTGGGAAATCGGACGTAAGAAAATTACGGTTCATATGGAAGGCGGGGAGAGTGTCAGCAATGAATAAAAACGGATTATGGAATGTATTGAAAAAGCAGTTTCTTCCGGGACAAACGAAGGACGGCGAAAAGCCGAAGCTGACCAAATATCATTACTTTCTGTTCGTTTTTGTTCTCGGAGTTTCCTTTATGCTTGTCAGCCAGTTGTTTTCTTCACCCGAGAAAACAGAAAACGCCAAAACAATAACGGCCGTATCCTCACAAAGTTCTGAAGGCAGCAAAGAGAAAACAGCTGAAGTGTTTAAAGCCTCAAAATCTGATGAGCCTAAAAACTCGATCGATGATTATGAAAAAGAATACGAAAATCAGCTGAAAGAAATTCTTGAAACAATCATTGGAGTGGATGATGTCTCGGTTGTCGTGAATGTTGATGCAACGTCCCTGAAAGTATATGAAAAAAACAAATCAAATAAAAATACGACCACTGAAGAAACAGACAAAGAAGGCGGAACAAGAAGTGTTACAGACCAGACATCGGAGGAAGAAATCGTCATGATCAAAAACGGCGATAAAGAAACACCTGTCGTCGTCCAAACGAAAAAACCTGATATACGCGGTGTACTCGTTGTTGCTCAAGGAGTGGACAACGTTCAAATAAAACAAACCATTATTGAAGCGGTGACACGGGTCCTGGATGTTCCAAGCCACCGGGTTGCGGTTGCCCCTAAAAAAATAAAGGAGGATTCATAAATGCTTAAAAAACAAACCGTTTGGCTATTAACAATGCTCAGTCTTGTCGTGGTGTTAAGCGTCTACTATATCATGTCGCCGGAAAGCAAAAACGCCGTGCAAATGCAAAGTGAAAAAAGCGCGTCTGACAGTGGAGAGGTCGCAACTGAAAAAGCGCCTGCCAAGCAAGACACGAAGGAAAAAAGCGGTACAGAAACTGAAAAAGGAAAAGAAGATGGAACAAAGGGAACGAAAGATTCATCAGCAGACAAGGAAACATCCGCTGAAGCCAGTGAAAAAGGAACTGTTGTTACGGAAACAGCCGATGATGATCTATTTACGACGTACCGTCTTGATTTAGAAGATGCCAGAAGCAAAGAAAGAGAAGAGCTGAATGCCATTGTGTCAAGCGATGATGCAACAGCCAAGGAGAAAAGCGAAGCATACGATAAAATGACGGCTCTCAGTGAAGTGGAAGGGACAGAAAAACAGCTGGAAACGCTGATTAAAACACAAGGTTACGAGGATGCGCTCGTCAATGCTGAAGGAGATAAAATCAATATTACGGTCAAATCAGACAAACACTCCAAATCGAAGGCGACAGCCATTATAGACCTTGTCGCAAAAGAAATCAAAACAATGAAAGATGTCGCTGTCACATTTGAACCCTCTAAATAAGAATGAGGAGAAAAAAGCCCGCTAAACAAGCGGGCTTTTTGCGTTGCTATCATATTAGAGTTGAATTCAAAAGTCCGCTCCTGTAAGATGAACATAGTATGTACTTTTAGTAGTAACCTATAAAAAAAGAAATTTCATACATAGGAGTGCGATTGAATGTTAAATATCAAAGAAATCCACGAGCTGATTAAAGCAATTGACGAGTCTACAATTGACGAATTCGTATATGAAAATGAAGGTGTATCCTTAAAACTGAAAAAACACGAAGCAGGCACTGTTCAAGTCATGCAGCAGGCGCCGGCAGCACCTGTACAGGCACAGGCTCCGCAGGCAGTTCAGCCGCAAGCGCAGCAAGTAGCGCCTGCACCTGCCCAAGAAGCACCAAAGCAAGATGAGAATCTGCATAAAATCACTTCACCAATGGTAGGAACATTTTATGCTTCTTCATCACCGGAAGCTGGCCCGTATGTAACAGCCGGTTCAAAAGTAAATGAAAACACAGTTGTCTGCATTGTAGAAGCGATGAAGCTTTTCAACGAAATCGAAGCAGAAGTGAAAGGCGAAATCGTTGAAGTATTAGTAGAAAACGGCCAGCTGGTCGAATACGGACAACCTCTATTTCTTGTAAAAGCGGAGTAAGGAGACTTAACATGATTAAAAAGCTATTGATCGCCAACAGAGGAGAAATTGCTGTCAGAATCATCAGAGCCTGCAGAGAGCTCGGAATTGAGACTGTCGCTGTTTATTCAGAAGCTGATAAAGATGCCCTTCATGTTCAAATGGCCGATGAAGCTTTTTGTATCGGACCGAAAGCATCAAAAGACAGCTATTTAAATGTTACAAATATTGTGAGTGTTGCAAAGCTGACTGGCACGGACGCCATTCATCCGGGATACGGATTTTTAGCTGAAAATGCTGATTTCGCTGAATTATGTGAAGAAGTTAATGTCACGTTTGTCGGCCCGAGCGCTGACGCCATTTCAAAAATGGGAACAAAAGACGTTGCGCGGGAAACGATGAAACAGGCCGGCGTGCCAATCGTACCGGGTTCACAGGGAATTATAGAAAATGTGGAAGAAGCGGTTTCGCTTGCTAATGAAATTGGGTATCCTGTAATTATAAAAGCCACCGCAGGCGGAGGCGGAAAAGGAATTAGGGTTGCCCGCACTGAAGAGGAACTGATTAATGGCATTAAGATTACACAGCAGGAAGCGGCAACTGCATTTGGGAATCCAGGTGTATACATCGAAAAATACATAGAAGATTTTCGCCACGTTGAGATCCAAGTGCTTGCTGATAACTACGGAAATACGATCCATTTGGGCGAACGCGACTGCTCGATCCAAAGACGCCTGCAAAAGCTTTTGGAAGAATCACCATCTCCTGCCCTTGATTCAGAAATCAGGGAGCAAATGGGAGATGCAGCAGTAAAGGCTGCAAAAGCGGTTGGCTATACAGGTGCTGGAACAGTTGAATTTATCTATGACTACAATGAACAGCGCTATTACTTCATGGAAATGAACACGAGAATCCAGGTGGAGCACCCAGTCACAGAAATGGTGACGGGCACTGACCTGATCAAGGAACAAATCAAAGTGGCATCAGGAATGGAACTGAGCCTCAAGCAAGAAGATGTTGAATTTGAAGGCTGGGCCATCGAATGCCGAATCAACGCAGAAAACCCAAGCAAAAATTTCATGCCGTCACCTGGTGAAATTAAAATGTACCTGCCTCCTGGCGGTCTTGGTGTCCGTGTCGATTCAGCTGCGTACCCTGGCTATTCCATCCCACCGTACTATGACAGCATGATTGCAAAGGTAATCACATACGGAAAAACGAGGGATGAAGCGATCGCCCGCATGAAGCGCGCATTGAGCGAATTCGTCATCGAAGGCATTGAGACAACAATCCCTTTCCATTTAAAACTGCTTGAACACGAAACATTTGTGAGCGGAGAGTTTAATACGAAATTTTTAGAAACATATGATGTAATGGGCTCATAATTTTTACGGAGGTGAATTGAATGAAAGACAACAGCTTGCTTAAAATGGATCACGAAGATACGCATTTGGGTAAGGTTGAGATTGCACCGGAGGTCATTGAGGTCATTGCCGGCATTGCAGCATCAGAAGTTGATGGGGTTGCCGAAATGCGCGGAAACTTTGCGACAGGCGTCGTTGAGCGCTTTGGCAAAGTGAATCATGGCAAAGGTGTCAAAGTCGACCTGGCGGATGACGGAATTACGATCGATGTATACTGTGTCGTTACATTTGGCGTTTCGATTCCGAAAGTTGCAGCATCCGTTCAGGAAAACATTCGTCAAACCTTATTAAATATGACGTCTCTTTCGATTAACGAGATCAATATTCACATCGTCGGCATTCAATTTGACACAAAAGCCCAAGAAGTCCAAATCGACGAAGAAATGTAAATGGCTTAACACGAAACCAAGGGGAGGGCGGCCCTTTGGTTTTTTTACACGTTACCCTTTATTTCAAAGCATGAAGAAAGCCGGCTTACATAGCCGAGTTTCTTCATGAACGTGAAATCCGAATAATCATATTAAGGTGTGAGAAAATATTCGGCAATAGGGTAAAAAACCTTGATTTCAATATGCGGATACGAAAAAAATATGTTATGATCTCTTTGTGGCTTAACGACAAGCGGATAAAGAGGATCAAAGGAGAAAGAAAATGAAAAGAAGAACAGCAAGAGAAAAAGCTTTGCAGGCACTATTTCAAATTGATGTCAGCGATATTGCAGTGAATGAAGCCATAGAACACGCACTGGATGAAGAAAAAACAGATCCTTTCTTTGAACAGCTTGTACACGGGGTATTGGAACACCAAGACCAGCTGGATGAAATGATCTCCAAGCATCTGGTGAATTGGAAGCTCGATCGGATTGCCAATGTTGACCGTGCGATTTTGCGCCTGGCAGCATATGAAATGGCATATGCCGAAGACATTCCGGTGAATGTCTCCATGAACGAAGCGATTGAGCTGGCAAAACGGTTTGGTGATGACAAAGCGACAAAGTTTGTAAACGGGGTTCTTTCTAACATTAAATCTGATATTGAACAATCATAGGAGGAAAGAAAATGACTGCAACAATCATCGACGGAAAAGAAACGGCTAGAGAAAAACGCGAACAATTGGCAAAAGAGGTAGAAGAGCTTAAAAAGCAAGGCGTCACTCCCGGACTGGCGGTTATTTTGATTGGAGATGATCCTGCTTCTCACTCTTACGTGCGAGGAAAGAAAAAAGCGGCAGAAACAATGGGAATGAATTTCAAGCTCGATCAATTTGACAGCAGCCTCACAGAAGCTGAACTGCTTTCTATTATTGATCAATATAACCAAGATCCTGAGTTTCACGGGATTCTCGTTCAGCTTCCGCTTCCAGACCATATTTCTGAAAAAGCGGTGATCGAACGTATCTCTCCTGATAAAGATGTAGACGGGTTTCATCCGTTAAACGTAGGGAAAATGCTGCTTGGTGAAGATACGTTTCTCCCTTGCACGCCTCATGGAATTGTTGAGCTTTTGAAGAAAACCAATATCGACCTTTCCGGTAAAGAGGTTGTTGTAGTCGGCCGAAGCAACATTGTCGGCAAACCTGTCGGCCAGCTTTTATTAAATGAAAACGCGACGGTTACTTACTGTCATTCAAGAACAGAAAATATTACTGAGCATACGAAAAAAGCGGACATCCTGGTGGTGGCAGTGGGAAGAGCCAACTTCATCAGTGCAGACCAGATCAAAGAGGGCGCTGTTGTCATTGACGTCGGCGTTAATCGTCTGGAAAGCGGAAAGCTTTGCGGAGACGTTGAATTTGAAGGGGCAAAGGAAAAAGCGTCCTTCATCACGCCGGTTCCAGGCGGAGTAGGTCCGATGACCATCACGATGCTTGCGCATAATACTGTTAAATCTGCGAAACGTACGTTATCATAGATAATTGGAGATATTCACAGGCGGGGCGTATTGCCCGCCTTGAATATGAGCACGATACCCGCTTCTTCAGGCTCCTAAAGCCAGGGCGGGTTTTCTTTAGTTATGGTGCAGGAATGCTTAGGAGAGGAGTTTTTAGACATGGGTGAAGCAGCGTATGTTACCGTCTCAGCGCTGACAAAGTATATAAAACGAAAATTCGATGTAGATCCTCACCTAGAAAATATTTGGATTAAAGGCGAATTATCGAATGTAAAGATACACACACGAGGCCACATTTATTTCACTTTGAAAGACGAAAACGCAAGAATGCAGTCGGTGATGTTCGCGAGACAAAGCGAGCGTCTGCCTTTTAAACCTGAAAACGGTATGAAAGTGCTGGTCAGAGGCGGAATTTCCGTATATGAACCGAGCGGAAACTATCAATTATACGCCAAAGAAATGCAGCCTGACGGGGTCGGAGCGCTTTATTTAGCGTACGAAGAATTAAAAAAGAAACTTGCCGGAGAAGGTTTATTTGACGACCGCTACAAAAAACAAATCCCCGCATTTCCAGCCACAATCGGGGTTGTGACATCTCCAACGGGTGCCGCTGTCAGAGACGTTATTACAACTCTAAAAAGAAGATATCCCCTTGTGAAAGTCATTGTTCTTCCAGCGCTCGTACAAGGCGAAAATGCGAGCAGATCCATTGTTACGCGCATTGAAGAAGCAAATGAAAAAGAGATGTGCGACGTATTAATTGTCGGGAGAGGCGGCGGTTCGATAGAAGAACTGTGGGCATTCAATGAAGAAATTGTAGCTCGCGCAATCTTTGCTTCCAATATTCCAATTATATCGGCAGTTGGGCATGAGACGGATTTTACGATCAGTGATTTTGTCGCAGATATCAGAGCAGCGACGCCGACAGGGGCAGCTGAGATTGCCGTGCCTCATACCACTGATTTAATCGAACGGACAAAAACAGCGGAAGTCAGGATGACAAGAGCGATGCAGCAGCATCTCGGCCAGAAAAAAGAACGGATTCAAACGCTGCAATCGTCCTATGCCTTTCGTTTTCCAAAGCGATTGTATGCGCAAAAAGAGCAGCAGTTTGACCTCGCGTACCAGCAGTTTCAAGCACAGTTGACCGCTCTTTTAGATCGGAAAAGCAGACAGTTGGAGCGGGAAACGTACAGATTAGAGGCGCTGCATCCTCATGAACAGCTGAAGCAAGCGAAAACACGCTACGAGGAACAGACAAATCAGCTGAGAAAAAATATGAATATCCAAATGAAGCAGCTGCATTCCCAATTCCAAACAGTTCTTGGCAAGCTGAATGCACTAAGTCCTCTTCAAGTGATGGAAAGAGGATACAGTCTTGCTTATAAAGAAGATAAACTCATTAAAAGTGTCAATCAGATAGAAGAGAAGGATCGGCTAGAAGTCAAGCTGACGGATGGCGTGCTGGCCTGTGAAGTATTAGAAAAGAGAGGGGAAGAAAAATGACAGACGTGAAAAACAATGAAAACATGACTTTTGAAGAAGCGATGAAAGGGCTTGAGAGCATTGTCTCAAAGCTTGAAGAGGGGGATGTGCCTCTAGAGCAAGCGATTAACTATTTCCAAGAAGGCATGGCTTTATCAAAAATGTGCCATGAAAAGCTGCAAAAAGTCGAAAAGCAAATGGACTTCATTTTAAAAGAAGACGGCGAACTGGCACCTTTCAGTGTTCAGGAGGAAGACAAAGGTGACAAATAAATTAACGGGTTTTCTGGCGGACCGGAAAAAAATAATTGAAAATCAGCTTTTTGTATATACAGAAAAGCTTGATATGCCGGACTCATTAAAGAAATCTATGCTGTATTCTCTAGAGGCCGGCGGAAAGCGGTTGCGTCCTCTGATTGTACTAGCTGTATTAAACGCATATGGAAAAAGCGAACAAGACGGCATTCCGGTCGGCTGTGCTGTCGAAATGATTCACACGTATTCGCTAATTCATGATGATCTTCCATGCATGGATGATGACGATTTGCGCCGCGGGAAGCCGACAAATCATAAAGTATTTGGTGAAGCGACAGCAGTATTAGCGGGTGACGGACTGCTCACGGAAAGCTTTAAGCTCATCACCTCCCACGTGTCAGACAAGGTGTCAGCAGAAAAGCGCCTTCGGCTTGTCAATGAACTGATTTCAGCGGCAGGCACCGAGGGCATGGTCGGGGGGCAAGTCGCTGATATGGAAGCGGAAAACCGCCAAGTAACGCTTGAAGAGCTCGAATCCATTCATGAACGGAAAACTGCAAAGCTTCTAGGTTTTTGCGTAATCGCCGGCGCGATTTTGGCGGATGCACCTGAGGAAGATATTGAAACCCTGCGTACCTTCAGCAGCCACATTGGAATCGGTTTTCAAATCAGAGACGATATTTTAGATTTAGAAGGCAGTGAAGAGAAAATCGGCAAACGTGTCGGCTCGGATACCACAAATGACAAATCGACTTACCCGTCACTTCTTTCACTGGAAGGGGCCAAACGTAAATTGGATGCTCATATAAAAGAGGCGAAGCGATTAATCGGCGGACTCTCTCTTCAAAAAGACCTTTTGTATGAGCTTTGTGATTTAATTGCGGCAAGAGATCACTAAAACGATCCTAATTTGAAGCGGCTGCACGAGATATGGTAAAATGTAAGCAGTTTATATGAAAAATGAAAAGGAAAGCGCGTTTGTCTTTTTTTATGTCCGAGATGATTGTCCAGCTCGGCATTCTGGAAGACATGTGTCATTGCAGAAATTCATGCTGAAAGTGAGTTGATCCGCTTTGGATCTTTTATCAATACAGGACCCGTCGTTTTTAAAAAACATGTCCATTGATGAATTAGAGAAATTAAGTGATGAAATCCGTCAGTTTTTAATTACAAGTTTATCCGCTTCCGGCGGCCACATCGGCCCAAACTTAGGTGTCGTAGAGCTTACTGTTGCACTGCATAAGGAATTTAACAGCCCGAAAGACAAGTTTTTATGGGATGTAGGCCATCAGTCGTATGTCCATAAGCTGCTGACAGGTCGCGGAAAAGAATTTGCGACGCTTCGCCAGTACAAAGGGCTTTGCGGATTTCCAAAGCGGAGCGAAAGCGAGCACGATGTTTGGGAAACCGGGCACAGCTCGACTTCTCTGTCAGGCGCGATGGGAATGGCAGCTGCGCGTGATATTAAAGGAACGGATGAATATATTATTCCGATTATTGGGGACGGCGCGCTGACCGGCGGAATGGCGCTTGAAGCCCTTAATCACATCGGCGACGAGAAAAAAGACATGATTGTCATTCTTAATGATAATGAAATGAGTATTGCACCAAATGTCGGCGCCATTCATTCTATGCTCGGACGGCTTCGCACTGCGGGGAAATACCAGTGGGTCAAAGATGAGCTTGAATACTTATTTAGAAAGATTCCGGCAGTTGGAGGCAAGCTTGCCGCGACAGCTGAACGGGTCAAAGACAGCCTGAAATACATGCTCGTCTCCGGAATGTTTTTCGAGGAGCTTGGTTTTACGTATTTGGGCCCGGTGGACGGACATTCTTATCATGAGCTGATTGAGAATCTTCAATACGCCAAAAAAACGAAAGGCCCTGTTCTCCTGCATGTCATCACGAAAAAAGGGAAGGGGTACAAACCGGCTGAGACCGATACAATTGGAACATGGCACGGTACCGGACCATACAAAATTAATACCGGTGACTTTGTAAAACCGAAAGCCGCAGCTCCTTCATGGAGCGGCCTTGTCAGTGGAACTGTGCAGCGAATGGCGCGCGAGGACGGACGCATTGTAGCCATTACGCCGGCTATGCCTGTCGGTTCAAAGCTTGAAGGGTTCGCAAAGGAATTCCCTGACCGGATGTTCGACGTAGGAATCGCAGAACAGCATGCCGCAACAATGGCTGCAGCTATGGCAATGCAGGGTATGAAGCCGTTTTTGGCAATTTACTCAACCTTCCTGCAAAGGGCATATGACCAAGTCGTTCATGACATCTGCCGCCAAAACGCCAATGTGTTTATTGGAATTGACCGTGCAGGACTCGTTGGCGCAGATGGAGAGACACATCAAGGCGTGTTTGATATTGCGTTTATGCGTCACATTCCAAACATGGTCTTAATGATGCCGAAAGACGAAAATGAAGGCCAGCACATGGTTCATACAGCACTTAGCTATGACGAAGGTCCGATAGCGATGCGTTTTCCGCGCGGAAACGGACTCGGCGTAAAAATGGATGAACAGTTGAAAACGATTCCGATCGGTACGTGGGAGGTGCTGCGTCCAGGGAACGATGCTGTCATCTTAACATTCGGTACAACAATTGAAATGGCGATTGAGGCAGCCGAAGAGCTGCAGAAAGAAGGCCTTTCGGTGCGCGTTGTGAATGCGCGTTTTATTAAGCCGATTGATGAAAAGATGATGAAGAGTATCCTAAAAGAAGGCTTGCCCATTTTAACAATTGAAGAAGCGGTCTTAGAAGGCGGTTTCGGAAGCTCGATTTTAGAATTCGCTCATGATCAAGGTGAATATCATACACCGATCGACAGAATGGGTATCCCTGATCGGTTTATTGAACACGGAAGCGTAACCGCGCTTCTAGAGGAAATTGGACTGACAAAACAGCAGGTGGCAAACCGTATTAGATTACTGATGCCGCCAAAGACACACAAAGGAATTGGATCATGACGTCAAAGAAAGAACGATTAGATGTATTATTAGTGGAAAGAGGGCTGGCGGAAACGCGTGAAAAAGCCAAAAGAGCCATTATGGCGGGGATCGTCTATTCAAACGAAAACCGCTTGGACAAGCCCGGAGAAAAAATTGACCGCGACCTTCCGTTAACCGTCAAAGGAAACCCGCTGAGGTATGTGAGCAGGGGCGGTTTAAAGCTCGAAAAAGCGCTGAAGGAATTTCCCGTCTCTGTCAAAGATAAAATTATGATTGATATTGGCTCCTCCACTGGCGGTTTTACGGACTGCGCTTTGCAAAATGGAGCTAAACAGTCATACGCTGTGGATGTAGGCTATAATCAGCTTGCGTGGAAGCTCAGACAGGATGAACGGGTCGTCGTGATGGAACGGACGAACTTCCGTTATGCAACACCGGCAGACTTTACAAAGGGCATGCCGGAGTTTGCCACAATAGATGTGTCCTTTATTTCCCTGCGGCTCATCCTTCCTGTCCTTAAAACATTGCTCGTACCGGGCAGCGACTGCATGGCTCTTGTTAAGCCTCAGTTTGAAGCGGGACGGGAATCGGTCGGCAAAAAAGGGATTGTCAGAGATCCTAAAGTGCATGCTGATGTGCTCAAGCGAATGATCAGTTTTTCTGCCGCTGAAGGCTATATCTGTAAAGGCCTGTCATTTTCTCCGATCACGGGAGGAGACGGAAATATTGAGTTTCTCCTTCATTTGTATTGGCCGGGAGAGGGACAGGCAGGTCAGGAACTGCCGGAAGAAGAGATCATGCGCGTTGTAGAAGAGGCACATAAGACGTTAAAAGAAAAAAAAGCAGATGTACCGGAATAATAGTGCGCTATTATTCCTTTTTTCTGCATTCATGTACAATGTGCAGAGAATCATATAACATAAAAGAACAGATAAGCTGGAAATAGAGGTGCTTACATGAACAAAGGCCAGAGGCATATTAAAATCAGAGAGATCATTACGAGCAATGAAATCGAAACGCAGGATGAATTGGTCGACATGCTGAAGCAGGATGGCTACAAAGTGACGCAAGCAACGGTATCACGGGATATTAAAGAACTTCACCTTGTAAAAGTGCCTACGAATAATGGTTCTTACAAATACAGTCTTCCGGCGGACCAGCGTTTCAATCCGCTTTCAAAGCTAAAGCGGGCATTGATGGACGCATTTGTGAAAATAGACTCAGCAAGCCATATGATTGTGCTGAAAACGATGCCGGGCAATGCCCAGGCAATCGGGGCGCTGATGGACAATTTGGACTGGGATGAAATGATGGGGACCATTTGCGGAGATGATACGATTTTAATTATTTGCCGGACTCCTGAAGATACAGAAGGCGTAAAAAACAGGCTGCTTGAACTGCTGTAACAGAAAAACTAACAAAGATAAGAGGTGTAATGCTGTTTGTTAGCTGAACTATCGATTAAAAACTTTGCGATTATTGAGGAACTGACGGTTTCTTTTGAACGCGGGCTTACGGTTTTAACAGGAGAAACCGGAGCCGGCAAATCCATCATCATAGATGCCATTTCTCTTTTAGTCGGAGGCCGCGGATCATCTGAATTTGTTAGATATGGGGAAGCAAAAGCCGAACTTGAAGGGCTGTTTCTTTTGGAGAGCGGCCATCCCGTTTTAGGCGTATGCGCTGAGCAGGGAATCGACGTTTCAGACGAAATGATCATCATGAGAAGAGATATCAGCACGAGCGGGAAAAGCGTTTGCCGTGTCAATGGCAAGCTTGTCACGATTGCCTCGCTAAGAGAGATCGGCAGGCTTTTATTAGATATTCACGGGCAGCACGATAACCAGCTGTTAATGGAAGACGAAAATCATCTCCAGCTCTTGGACAAGTTTGCCGGAGCCGAAGTGGAAAGCGCGCTCCAAGCGTATCAGGAAGGGTACCATCGGTATATGAAGCTGCTCAAAAAGCTAAAACAGCTTTCTGAAAGCGAACAGGAAATGGCCCATCGCCTTGATCTCATTCAATTTCAGCTCGAAGAAATCGAATCAGCGAAGCTTGAGATCAACGAAGATGAACAGCTTCAAGAAGAGCGTCAGCAAATTTCAAACTTTGAGAAGATATATGAATCGCTGCAAAATGCATATAATGCGCTTCGCAGTGAACAGAGCGGATTGGACTGGGTCGGAATGGCATCAGCCCAGCTTGAAGATATATCTGATATTAACGAACCGCTGAAAAAACTGTCTGAGAGTGTTTCGAACTCCTACTATCTGCTTGAGGACGCTACATTTCAGATGAGAAATATGCTGGATGAGCTTGAATATGATCCAGAACGCCTGAACTATATTGAGACGCGGCTCAATGAAATCAAACAGCTGAAACGAAAATACGGTGCCACTGTCGAGGACATTTTGGAATACGCTTCTAAAATTGAAGAAGAAATTGACCAAATTGAAAACAGGGACAGCCACCTCCAAAGTCTGAAAAAGGAGCTTGACTCCGTTGGCAAGGATGTCGCAGTGGAAGCGGCAAATGTTTCTCAAATCCGGAAAACATGGGCGAAAAAACTGGCTGATGAGATTCATCGGGAATTAAAAAGCCTGTACATGGAAAAATCAACGTTTGATACGGAATTCAAAATCAGACAAGCGTCACGCAATGAAGAGGCACCGGTTGTAAACGGCCAGCCTGTTCAGCTGACTGAACAAGGGATCGATCTGGTGAAGTTTTTAATTTCAACCAATACAGGCGAGCCGCTGAAATCTCTTTCGAAAGTCGCTTCAGGTGGAGAGCTGTCACGGGTGATGCTTGCCATAAAAAGCATTTTTTCCTCACAGCAGGATGTGACATCGATCATTTTTGATGAGGTTGATACCGGTGTAAGCGGCAGGGTCGCACAGGCAATCGCTGAGAAGATCCATAAAGTGTCAATAGGATCACAAGTGCTTTGTATTACACACTTGCCTCAGGTGGCTGCCATGGCCGATACGCATCTTTATATTGCGAAGGAGTTAAAAGACGGCAGAACGACGACACGTGTCAAGCCGCTTTCTAAGCAGGAAAAAATAGTGGAAATCGGACGCATGATTGCAGGTGTCGAGGTAACCGATTTAACGAAACGCCATGCGAAAGAACTTTTAAAACAAGCGGATCAAGTCAAAACAACTGGGTAAGCTGCGCGAAAAGCGCAGCTTATTTTTTTTGTTTACATCCATTCGTTCATCAGTATATCCAATGTTTTTCTTCATATGACAGTTATAAATAAGCCTCCAAAAGGCAAAATTAAATGATGTAGCAGCAAGTCATAAAGAAGGTGTGGGATAGGAGCGAGGAGAGTGAAGTAGTGAATGCCCGATAACATCAGAAAAGCAGTAGGTTTAATTCTCCTTGTTTCGTTATTAAGTGTAGGTTTATGCAAACCGCTAAAAGAGTATTTACTGATTCCAACGCAAATGAGAGTATTTGAAACCCAAACACAAGCGATTGAAACAAGTTTATCGGTAAACGCTCAGACATCAGAATCGTCAGAAGCGTTTACAGTAAAGAAGGATCCGCACGAAATTAAGGTGACAGGCAAAAAGTCAGGTGAGTCAGAATTAGTATACGATCTTGCCGGATTTCCAATTAAAAAAACAAAAGTGCAAGTTCTTCCTGATTTAAAGGTGATACCTGGCGGACAATCAATCGGTGTAAAACTTCATTCCGTCGGTGTTCTTGTCGTCGGATTTCATCAAATCAATACAAGTGAAGGCAAAAAATCTCCGGGAGAAACGGCCGGAATTGAAGCGGGCGACATCATTATTGAAATGAATGGACAGAAAATTGAAAAAATGAACGATGTAGCCCCATTTATCCAAAAGGCCGGAAAAACTGGTGAATCTTTAGATTTACTGATCAAACGTGACAAACAAAAAATCAAAACAAAGTTGATTCCACAAAAGGATGAACAAGAAGGCAAATACAGAATCGGATTATATATCAGGGATTCTGCTGCCGGCATTGGCACTATGACCTTTTATGAACCGAAAACAAAAAAATACGGAGCACTTGGCCACGTGATTTCCGATATGGACACAAAGAAACCGATTGTGGTGGAGAATGGAGAAATCGTTAAATCCACTGTGACATCAATTGAAAAAGGGACAGGCGGTAATCCGGGAGAAAAACTGGCGCGATTTTCCTCAGAACGCAAAACGATCGGGGATATTAACAGAAACAGCCCATTCGGGATTTTCGGCACGCTGCATCAGCCGATTCAAAACAATATTTCAGATCAAGCACTGCCGGTTGCATTTTCTACTGAAGTCAAAAAAGGGCCGGCTGAAATTTTAACGGTTATTGATGATGACAAGGTGGAAAAATTTGATATTGAAATCGTCAGCACAACGCCGCAAAAATTCCCTGCGACAAAAGGAATGGTGTTGAAAATTACTGATCCAAGGCTGTTGAAAGAAACAGGGGGCATCGTACAGGGGATGAGCGGAAGCCCGATCATTCAAAATGGAAAAGTGATCGGCGCTGTCACCCATGTGTTTGTAAATGACCCGACAAGCGGCTACGGTGTTCATATTGAATGGATGCTGTCAGAAGCAGGAATCGATATTTACGGAAAAGAAAAAGCAAGCTGACTGCCGGAGTTTCCGGCAGTTTTTTTGTTTTGATCCCTCTTCACTTCTCAGAATACATACGGTAAAATATACAAAAGAAGATTTTTCGACAAATTCACGTTTCCTTGTTTGTCAAATTTCATTTTTAGTCGAAAAACAGAGAAAAACATAGAATAACAAAGATATGCCACTAATATTGGTGATTATGATTTTTTTAGAGGGTATATAGCGGTTTTGTCGAATGTAAACATGTAGCAAGGGTGAATCCTGTTAACTACATTTGGGGAGGAAGAAACGTGGAGAAAATTAAAGTTTGTGTTGCTGATGATAATCGAGAGCTGGTAAGCCTGTTGAGTGAATATATAGAAGGACAGGAAGACATGGAAGTGATCGGCGTTGCTTATAACGGACAGGAATGCCTGTCGTTGTTTAAAGAAAAAGATCCCGATGTGCTCGTATTAGATATTATTATGCCGCATTTAGACGGACTTGCGGTTTTAGAGAGGCTGAGGGAATCAGATCTGAAAAAACAGCCGAATGTCATCATGCTGACAGCCTTTGGACAGGAAGATGTCACGAAAAAGGCCGTCGATTTAGGCGCGTCCTACTTTATTCTCAAACCGTTTGATATGGAAAACCTTGTCGGTCATATCCGCCAAGTCAGCGGAAATGCCAGCAGTGTGACGCATCGTGCGCCATCATCGCAAAGCAGCATTATACGCAGCAGCCAGCCTGAACCAAAGAAGAAAAATCTCGACGCGAGCATCACAAGCATTATCCATGAAATCGGCGTCCCAGCCCATATTAAAGGCTATCTCTATCTGCGTGAAGCAATCTCAATGGTATACAATGACATCGAATTGCTCGGCAGCATTACAAAAGTCCTCTATCCGGACATCGCCAAAAAATTCAACACAACCGCAAGCCGTGTAGAAAGAGCGATCCGCCATGCAATTGAAGTGGCATGGAGCAGAGGAAACATTGATTCCATTTCCTCGCTGTTCGGTTATACTGTCAGCATGACAAAAGCTAAACCGACAAACAGCGAATTCATTGCAATGGTTGCGGATAAGCTTAGATTAGAACATAAGGCTTCTTAAACATGTGGATATTATGTGATAATTAAATCAAACGTCTTTTATTTATTGGTTTGCGCTGATAAATAGGAGGCGTTTTGTTTTTGGGGACATTTGTTATCATAGGTGATGGATATGAAAAATTTATTTTCCGTAAGGAGTGAGGTATGTGTTTGAAAAATATGGTCTGCTGATTGCTTTATTTATTCTTGCGCTTTGCGTCAATTCGAACATCATTACAGATTCACGCTTACTAGGCACCCTGATTGACTTTATCTCATTTACAGTCATGGTTTCATGTGTTCTCGCTGCTTGGATTATCAAAAACAAACAATCAGGATCAAATTGAAACCTTTCTCCTGCAAAATCGTAAGTAAGGCGTATTGATGTAAAAAGGAGACATACGAATGAAAAAGAAAAAAACAAGAAAGCGTGATGGACTTTTCCTAGATTTTCTTTTTGAAGTAGGTGGGGAGCTCTTTCTTTTGCTGTTTCGGTGTGTACATAAACTATTTATATAAAGGGAAAAAAGACTGCCGAATCCGTTTCGGCAGTCTTTTCATATTAATCTTTATAAGGCACCCAGCCAGGCGTGTTCACAATGGCTTGCCATAGCGGTTCAGGCAAATGATATTTTTCTTTATCTGTGCCTTTGATTACTGTTTCGATTTGCTTTTCACGGCCTTCTTTTACTTTTACCGCCCAGTCAGGGTCAACTAAAATTTCTCGTCCCATTGCGACTAGTGGAATACTGTTTTCGATGACGGCCAGCGCGTCATCTGCGGAATGGATGGAACCGACGGCGATCAGCGGCACTTTGTTTCCGGCACGTTCATTCAATAAGTCCATGCGTGTGCGAGTTGGATCTGCACCGCGGCGTGCTTTTGAGTTCACGTCCATCAGTGAAATATGAAGATAATCCAATTCTTTATCCCCTAAAGCGTCAACAAGCGTAAAGGTTTCAGTCATTGTCAATCCTGGTGTTTCAGGTTCTTCTGGAGACAGACGGTAGCCGACTAAGAACGCGCCCTTCGCATGTTCTGAAGCGGCTTTTTTCACTTCGTCAACAATAGCAAGAGGGAAGGCTAATCGTTTCTCATCGCTTCCTCCCCAGCGGTCCGTGCGCTGATTGGTTTTTGGAGAATAAAACTGCTGAATCAAGTAGCCGTTTGCACCGTGAATTTCGACACCGTCAAAGCCGGCTTCAATGGCGCGTCTTGTCGCTTCTCCAAACGCCTTCACAATGTTTTCCACTTCTTCTTCTTTTAATGCGCGAGCAATTTGTTTGCCGTTATCAAACACGTCACTTGGCCCCACAACATCCTGTTGAGGAACGAGCTCAGATGGGCATTCGATGCCGCCATGATGAATTTGCACAACGGCTTTAGCGCCTTGTGCCTGAATGGCTTGTGCTAATGTTTTTAAACCCGGAATGTTGGAATCGTCGTGGATGGCCGGCTGCCCAGGAAATGCTTTTCCGTCCGGTGTGACATTTGCGCAGGCTGTAATCACCATTCCCATCTCTTTTGAACGAGGGATGATGTAGTCAAGCTCTGCTTCAGAAATTGTACCGTCTTCATTAGAAGCGTAATGAGTCATTGGTGCGACTGCGATCCGGTTGTCGATTGTAACACCGCTTTTAAACGTGAAGGGTTCAAACAGCGGCTTATACTTAGGATTCATTTGATCATCTTCTTTCGTTTGGATTCGCACATATTCTAGCCTATATGTAAAAATTAATGCAATTGATCTGCTTTACCGGCTGAATATCTTGAGTGCAGAGTGATATTTTCGCCGCTCTTTTTCAGGGCCTTTGTAGCCGCCGTTGATTTGGTGGCCGATGGAGCATGTGATGAGAGCGGCCGCCAGCAGCAGAACGAATTTTTTCATGGTGTTAACTTCTTTCAATAATGGAAATATCCTTTCAAAGGTTACGCCTGGCTGATCTAGCAGTCAAACCATTTGCTCACCCAATTCACAAATTTTTAAAAATGAATAAAAAGTTGCTTCTTTCCGCTAATTTTTTCTAATTAGCGCCTCATTTAGAGCCATCCTCATAGACAAAACTGCTCGTTATCTTTCTAACAACAGGAAATGATCGGGTCGTATAGCCCTTTTGAAAATCATGGAACTTGATCGCCTGCATTCATGTTGTCTTTACAAATCCGCCATTCTGGTCAAAGATAAAAGCCAAACATCAGGAAGAGGTGATCGTGTGAAACAAACGGTTCTTTTGCTATTTACTGCGCTTTTTCTTTCGGGATGCAGTGTAGCAAGTGCGGATGACTCAGCACCAAGGTTTACCGAAGAGGGAAAATTTATTGGCTCGGCTGATCCTCATACGATTGCGGTTTCTCTCAATGGAGAAGAAACCATGATACAAGTTCCGAAGGATAAACGTGATGAATGTGAATCCTTGCCAGACCAGACAAAAGTTTTAGTGAAATATACAAAGAAGGATAATGGGACTTTACAGCTGGAAGATATTCAGCTGCGAAAGAATTCGTCATAAAGAGACCGGAGGGAGAAAGTTGAGAATGTTATGGAGGAGCTTGGCGCTGTGTGGATTGGCTTTGACACTCGCGCCTTGTGTACAGGCAGCAGAGCCGATAGAAGGGAAAACCGTGTATATTGATGCCGGACACGGCGGTGAAGACAGTGGAGCAGTCGGAAACGGGCTCTTTGAAAAGGATATTAATTTGGCTGTTTCAGAGCATGTGACGGACAAGCTGAAAGAGGAGGGAGCCAATCCTGTTGCATCCAGATCAGACGATCATTTTCTGACCTTGGAGGACAGAGTCGCAAAGGCAAGTGCCAATCACGCTGATCTTTTTGTCAGCATTCATGTAAATTCCGGGGTTGCTTCAGCTTCAGGAACAGAAACGTATTTTCAATCTGATTATGAAGGGGAAAACAGCCGGCGTCTGGCAGCCGATATTCAGTCGCAGCTCGTTTCATCCTTACAAACGAGAGACAGGGGCGTGAAAGAATCAGACTTTTACGTCATTACATATTCACAAATGCCAAGTGTGTTGGCGGAGCTTGGGTTTATCACGAACAGCTCTGACGCGGACAAGCTGGGAAATGAAGAATACCAGCAAAAGGCAGCAGATGCGATTGTCAACGGCATTGATTCTTATTATGATCAGTAGATAAATATAGCCTTAATCCTAGAGTGGATCCGACAAAATAAGTATAATGGAGAAAACTTAGGGCTTGAGGTGAAACGATGACAAAGATTTTTGCCCACCGGGGGGCATCAGGACACTTTCCCGAAAATACAATGCTTGCATTTGAAAAAGGAATTGAAGCCGGAGCGGACGGGATAGAGCTTGATGTACAGCTGACGAAAGACGGACGCATTGTTGTGATTCATGATGAAAGGCTTAACCGCACGACATCGCTTAAAGGATTCGTGAAGGATACAGCCTATGATGTGATCAAGACTGCGAATGCGGCCGCAGGTCACGATCAGGCGTACAGCGATCTAAAAGTGCCACTATTAGAAGACGTGCTCTCGTGGGCGGTAAAAAAGGATTTTCTCATCAACATTGAATTGAAAAACAGCGTGATTCGCTATGAGGGAATGGAAGAAAAAGTGCTGGAGGCAGTGAAGCGATTCAATATAGAGGAGAGAGTCATCCTATCCACATTTAATCATGAAAGTGTAGCACTGTGCGCTCAGCTTGCGCCCCATATCGAACGGGCGGTATTAACTGCTGATGTGCTTTATCAGCCGGATCAATATATCGCGTCTATTCCAGCTACCGGCTATCACCCGAAGCTAAACAGCCCAGGGGTCACAGATGAAGTGCTGAAGAAAATGAGGAGCAGTTCGATTAAGGTAAGGCCGTATACAGTCAATCGGCCGGAAGATATGAAGCACCTCATTGAACTGGGAGCAGACGGCATGTTTACCGATTTTCCTGCAAAGGCTGCGGCATTGCTGAAAAATGAATAGTTGCTTTAGAAGAAGGCTGTTGACACAGCCTTCTTTTTTCATACATTCGTGCCCGTTTCAAAGCATACATTCATAGAAGACAACTAGAATTTGTAAGCGCTGTCTATCTTCTGAATGAGGTGAAACCATGAGGAAAACAGTCATTGTAAGTGCTGCAAGAACGCCATTTGGCAAATTCGGCGGAGTATTGAAAGAGGTGAAAGCTGCCGAGCTTGGGGGCATTGTGATGAAGGAGGCGTTGCAACGGGCTGGAGTCTCTGGAGATGATGTAGAAGGAAATGTCATGGGCATGGTTGTCCAGGCCGGCTCAGGACAGATCCCTTCCCGTCAAGCTGCCCGTCTTGCTGGAATGCCTTGGAGTGTGCCGTCAGAAACACTGAATAAAGTCTGTGCTTCGGGTCTTCGCGCTGTCACTTTATGTGATCAAATGATTCGGGCGCAGGATGCGGACATCCTTGTTGCCGGGGGGATGGAAAGCATGAGCAATATTCCGTATGCCATTCCCGCTGGACGCTGGGGAGCACGGATGGGGGACGGCGAGCTTAGGGATTTAATGGTGTATGACGGGTTAATGTGCGCATTTGACGAAGTGCATATGGCTGTTCACGGAAATACAGCGGCCAAGGAATATTCAATTTCACGAAGAGAGCAGGATGAATGGGCGTTGAGAAGCCATGCGCGGGCAGCTAAAGCAGCCGATGAAGGGAAATTTCAGGATGAAATTGTTCCCGTCAACTGGATCGGTCGAAAAGGAAAATCAAACGTTGTTGATAAGGATGAAGCGATTCGCCGTGACACAAGCCTGGATCAGCTCGCGAAACTTTCTCCGATTTATACAAGTGATGGTTCGATCACAGCCGGCAATGCTCCCGGGGTCAATGACGGAGCTGGCGCATTCGTGCTGATGTCGGAGGAAAAAGCAGCTGAGCTTGGCAAACAGCCTCTGGCTACAATTCTTGGTTTTTCAACTATGGGAATGCCAGCGCATGAACTGGCGGCAGCACCGGGGTTTGCCATTAATAAGCTCCTGAAAAAGAACGGTTTAACTGCCCAAGATATTGACTTGTTTGAAGTAAATGAAGCGTTTGCTTCTGTTGTGTTAACATGTGAAAAAATCGTAGGTTTCGATCTTGAAAAAGTAAATGTGAACGGCGGTGCGATCGCGCTCGGCCACCCGATCGGCGCGAGCGGAGCGAGAATTCTCATGACGCTCGTTTATGAATTAAAGCGACGGGGAGGGGGACTGGGTGTTGCCGCCATTTGCAGTGGGGCAGCCCAAGGAGATGCCGTCTTAGTGCAGGTTCATTAAAACATGATGAAAAAGGGGATTTAAATGGAAATCAAACAAATCATGGTAGCTGGCGCAGGTCAGATGGGAAGCGGCATTGCACAAGCAGCTGCTGACGCAGGTTTTTATGTGCGGATGTACGATGTGAGTCCGGAAGCTGCGGAGGCAGGATTGAAGCGGCTGAAGAAACAGCTGGCCCGTGACGCTGAGAAAGGAAAAAGGACCGAGGCGGAAGTGAGGAGTATCATCAGCCGCATTTCGATTTCTCAAACGCTTGAGGAGGCAGAGCATGCGGACATTGTGATTGAGGCTATCGCTGAAAACATGGCGGCGAAAACCAAAATGTTTAAAACACTTGATCGCATTTGCCCGCCTCATACGATTTTGGCCAGCAATACATCTTCCTTGCCTATTACAGAGATCGCTGCTGTGACAAATCGGCCTCAACGGGTCATTGGCATGCATTTTATGAATCCCGTCCCTGTGATGAAGCTGGTTGAAGTAATACGCGGCTTGGCTACATCAGAGGAAACGGCCTTAGATGTTATGGCATTAGCGGAAAAGATGGGGAAAACACCGGTTGAAGTCAATGATTTTCCGGGGTTTGTTTCCAATCGTGTGCTTCTTCCAATGATTAATGAAGCCATCTATTGCGTGTATGAGGGAGTGGCGAAGCCAGAGGCAATAGACGAGGTGATGAAGCTTGGCATGAATCATCCGATGGGTCCGCTTACATTAGCGGATTTTATCGGACTGGATACGTGTTTATCCATTATGGAAGTTCTTCACTCAGGCCTTGGCGATTCTAAATACCGTCCTTGCCCGCTGCTCCGCAAGTATGTCAAAGCAGGCTGGCTTGGCAAAAAGAGCGGACGCGGTTTTTATGAATATGAGGAGAGGACTTCCTGAAGTCAATTCCATCGGGGGTGGCCGAGTTGCATATAACCCAAGAGCAAGTCATGATGCGAAAAATGGTGCGTGATTTTGCCCGAAAAGAAATTGCTCCCGCTGCGGAAATTATGGAGAAAACGGACGAATTTCCCTTTCAGCTGATCAAAAAAATGGGCGAACACGGGCTGATGGGAATACCGGTGCCGGAACAGTACGGCGGTGCCGGGGCGGACGTTGTTTCTTATATTTTGGCGATTCATGAGATTTCAAAAATCAGCGCGGCTGTCGGCGTGATTCTCTCCGTTCATACCTCGGTCGGCACAAATCCGATTCTGTACTTCGGCAATGAGGAACAAAAGATGAAATATATACCGAAGCTTGCTTCAGGAGACCATTTAGGGGCCTTTGCACTGACGGAGCCTTACTCAGGATCGGATGCCGGAAGCCTTCGCACAACGGCAATTAAAAAGAACGGCAAATACGTATTAAACGGATCGAAAATATTCATAACGAATGGCGGAGCAGCTGATATCTATATCACATTTGCTTTAACGGCTCCGGATCAAGGCAGGCACGGGATTTCGGCTTTTATCGTTGAAAAAAACACACCCGGTTTTACGGTTGGGAAAAAAGAAAAAAAGCTGGGGCTTTATGGCTCTAATACTACGGAACTGATTTTTGATAACGCAGAAGTGCTTGAAGCTAATTTGCTTGGCAAAGAGGGTGACGGCTTCAACATTGCCATGGCGAATTTAAATGTCGGCCGGATCGGCATTGCGGCACAGGCGCTCGGTATTGCAGAGGCGGCTCTTGAGCATGCCGTTGCTTATGCGAAGCAGCGAGTGCAATTTGGAAGGCCGATCGCAGCCAATCAAGGCATATCATTTAAGCTGGCTGACATGGCGACTAGGGCTGAGGCGGCAAGGCATCTTGTCTACCACGCCGCAGACCTCCATAACCGCGGCCTGTCATGTGGAAAAGAGGCGTCTATGGCTAAACAATTTGCTTCCGATGCAGCGGTGAAGGCGGCGTTAGACGCCGTCCAAATTTATGGGGGATATGGCTATATGAAGGATTACCCCGTTGAGCGGCTGCTTCGCGATGCAAAGGTGACGCAAATCTATGAAGGGACGAATGAGATTCAAAGACTGATTATTTCCAAGTATTTACTTGGCGGGACCTGATAACCAAAAAAACGCAAAAACGGAGGTTGAGGATATGGAGGAGAAACAGCACTACTCTCCAGGGTTGGACGGTGTGATTGCGGCAGAAACTCACATTTCTTATCTTGACACGCAGTTCAGCCAGATTTTGATACGAGGCTATGATTTAATAGATCTTTCTAAAACAAAAAGTTATCTGGAGCTTGTCCATTTATTGCTGGAAGGGAGGCTGCCGGAAGAAAGTGAAAGAGAGACGCTGGAAAGTAAAATAAACAGTGCGTCAAGCCTGCCTGCTGATCATCTCCGTCTGCTTGAGCTGCTCCCTGAGCACACGCATCCAATGGATAGCCTGCGTACCGGCCTGTCGGCACTTGCCGGTTATGATCGGCAAATTGATGATCGGTCTCCTTCCGCTAACAAGGAGCGCGCATATCAGCTTCTTGGGAAAATGCCTGCCCTCACTGCTGCCAGCTACAGGATCATCAATAAAAAAGAGCCGATTCTTCCGCTTCAATCCCTGTCCTACAGTGCGAATTTTCTATACATGATGACAGGCAAATTGCCGTCCTCATTGGAAGAACAGATTTTTGACCGGTCGCTCGTCCTGTATAGTGAGCATGAGATGCCGAATTCAACTTTTGCGGCCAGAGTCATCGCATCTACTCACTCGGATCTTTATGGCGCTTTGACAGGAGCTGTCGCTTCCCTGAAAGGGAATCTTCACGGAGGGGCAAACGAAGCTGTAATGTATATGCTTTTGGAGGCAAAAACGACGTCTGAATTTGAGCAGCTTCTGCAAACAAAACTGAAAAGAAAAGAAAAAATCATGGGTTTCGGCCACCGTGTGTATATGAAAAAAATGGATCCGAGAGCACTCATGATGAAAGAAGCGCTGCGGCAATTATGCGATAAAGCCGGTGACCATCGTTTATATGAGATGTGTGAAGCAGGTGAGCGGCTGATGGAGAAGGAAAAAGGGCTCTATCCGAACTTGGATTACTATGCTGCCCCGGTTTATTGGATGCTCGGCATACCGATCCCTTTATATACGCCTGTCTTTTTCAGCGCGAGAACATCCGGTTTATGCGCTCATGTGATTGAACAGCATTCCAATAATCGACTCTTCCGTCCCCGTGTCAGTTACATGGGCCCGCGATATCAAACAGAATCATGAAAGGAGCTGGCAGAATGCAGAAAACGGATCGTGTTATCGAAGAAATCACAGACTATGTGCTTGAGAAAGAGATTACAAGTTCCGAAGCGTATACAACAGCGGGGCATGTATTGCTGGATACCCTGGGCTGCGGGATTTTGGCGCTGCGGTATCCAGAGTGCACAAAGCTGCTTGGGCCGATTGTTCCAGGAACGACTGTGCCAAATGGAAGCAAAGTGCCGGGAACGTCCTATGTTCTCGATCCTGTGAGGGCAGCGTTTAATATCGGCTGCATGATTCGCTGGCTCGATTACAACGATACGTGGCTGGCAGCGGAGTGGGGGCATCCATCCGATAACTTGGGAGGCATCCTTGCTGTTTGTGATTATGTATCAAGAGTGAGGCTGTCTGAAGGAAAAGAGCCTTTAACGGTACGCGACGTACTCGAGATGATGATTAAAGCGCACGAAATTCAAGGCGTCCTTGCGTTAGAAAACAGCCTGAATCGAGTGGGTCTTGATCATGTGCTGTTTGTTAAAATTGCGACAACAGCTGTTGCAGCAAAGCTTTTAGGCGGCGGGAGAGAAGAAATCAAAAATGCGCTTTCGAATGCATGGATTGACAATGCAGCATTAAGAACATACCGGCATTCACCAAATACAGGCTCTCGCAAATCATGGGCAGCAGGAGATGCAACGAGCAGAGGTGTTCATTTGGCGCTGATGTCGTTAAAAGGGGAAATGGGGTATCCGACAGCGTTGAGCGCACCGGGTTGGGGGTTCCAGGACGTTCTATTCAATAAGAAAGAGATCAAGCTCGCCCGTCCGCTCGACGCTTATGTCATGGAAAATGTGTTATTTAAAGTGTCTTATCCAGCAGAATTTCACGCTCAAACAGCGGCGGAGTGCGCCGTCATTTTACATCCGCGGGTAAAGGACCGAATTGATGAGATCGATCGTATTGTCATCAGTACGCATGAATCCGCTATCCGAATCATTGATAAAAAAGGCCCGCTTCACAATCCGGCAGACCGTGATCACTGCCTCCAATACATTACAGCAATCGGTTTGCTTTTTGGTGATATCACCGCACAGCATTATGAAGCTGAAACTGCGAGTGATCCGAGAATAGATAAATTACGTGATAAAATGAAGGTGACTGAAAATAAAGCATATACCGAGGATTATTTGAAACCTGATAAGCGTTCTATTTCAAATGCCGTTCAGGTTCATTTTAAAGACGGAACGAGCACGGAAATGGTGGAATGTGAGTTTCCTCTTGGCCACCGTTTTCGAAGAGAGGAGGCAGTGCCAAAACTTCTGGAAAAGTTTTCTGGCAATCTCAAAAGCCATTTTCCTGATAAACAGTGCAAACACATTTATGAGCGCTGTACCAGCGAGACTTTACAAACGATGCGCGTAAATGAATTCGTAGACATGTTCTGCATGTAAAAGGAGGATTTGTGTCATGTCGTGGATCGTCAATCAGCAATCGTCACAAGAAGAGCTTGCCGGGCGTTTCCGCAAGCTGATGTCGGCGCCGGACATTCTTCAAATTCCCGGCGCCCATGACGGGATGGCAGCGTTGCTCGCGAAGGAGGCCGGTTTTTCTGCTATATATTTGTCTGGTGCGGCTTATACAGCCAGCAGGGGACTTCCTGATCTAGGGATCATCACGTCGGCAGAAATGGCGGATCGGGCCAAAGACCTTGTGCGTGCTGCTGATCTGCCTCTGCTTGTGGATATCGATACGGGATTTGGCGGTGTGTTAAATGCCGCCCGAACCGCCCGGGAGATGCTTGAAGCCAGGGTAGCAGCCGTTCAAATAGAAGACCAGCAGCTTCCGAAAAAATGCGGGCATTTAAATGGCAAACAGCTCGTTCCGATCAAGGAAATGGCGCAAAAAATAAAAGCCATTAAACAAGCGGCACCCACCCTTATTGTTGTTGCCCGCACAGATGCCAGGGCGCAGGAAGGGCTTGATGCTGCAATAAAACGGTCAGCGGCCTACATTGAGGCGGGAGCAGACGCGATTTTCCCGGAAGCGCTCCAGGCAGAGAATGAATTCCGCCAGTTTGCTGAGCATATCTCCGTTCCGCTCCTTGCGAATATGACGGAGTTTGGGAAAACGCCGTATTATCGTGCCGATGAATTCGAAGATATGGGGTTTCGCATGGTGATATATCCTGTCACCTCGCTTCGAGCGGCGGCAAAAGCTTATGAGCGGATATTTGGTTTGATGAAGGAGCACGGCTCACAAAAAGAAGGACTTCATCATTTGCAGACGCGAAAAGAACTGTACGATACCATCTCTTATTATGACTATGAGGCATTAGATAAAACGATTGCCAAGACGGTTTTGCCTGACGAATAGTGCGACAAAAAAAGCCGGAGCATTCTCCGGCTTTTTTTGCAGTTATCGTTTTCTGAATCGCGGGCTGACTTGATTGCGTTTTCTGTCTCTGTATAGAATGAACCCGGCCAGCACATAGAGGCCGATCGCGAAAAAGATGAATCCTGACAACCCTTGGAGCCAAAGAGCTGAAAATGGCTTTATTGCATGGCCGAAAAGTGTATCTCTCATCAGTTTAATGCCTAAAGCGGAAATGGCCCCGGGGATGACTAATATCAAAAGCGCAAGAAGTCGGCTCATCTTCAGAAAACCCCTTTATCTTTTCATTTCCTTTATTGTCCAGCGGGAAAAATATTTTGTCAAGAGAAGAAAACGTGGTAACATAGGGTTGTGCAAATTATTGCAACGGAATAATTAGGTGTGCAAATTTTTTCATACAAAGGGGTATCGGGATGCAAAAGGTACTGATAGTAGGTGCCAAAGGGGAACGGCGTTATTACATATTCTGATCAAAACAGCCATCATAGATATCATTGCCGTAGTTGACAAAGACCCCAAGGCGCCGGGATTGAAAGAAGCAGAACAGTATGGGATTGCCGTTTCATCTGATTGGAAACCTTACATACAACAAAAACCGGATATCGTCATTCATACCACCGGCGATCAAGCCGTGTTTGACGAACTCCTTCAAAGAAAGCATGAAGATACCATTGTCATGCCGGGGAAAATGGCATACATCGTTTTTCAGCTGATGGAAGAAAAGCAGCACCTGATTCAAATGCTAAAAGAGCAAACATACAAACACGACAGAATTTTTAATTCCACCCATGACGGGATGATTTTTATTGATATCAATGAAGAGATCATTCTCTTTAACCATATGGCCGAAAAAATGGTCGGGAAAAAACGCGAGGAAGTCATCGGACGACCAATAAAAGAAGTCATTCCGAGCACTAAGATGCCGCGAATTTTAAAAACAAGAGTGCCTGAATACAACCAGAAGCAGCTTTTAGGCGATCATTTGCAAATTGTGACCACAAGGCTGCCGATTATTGATGAAGGCGGACGTCTGCTCGGGGCTCTTTGTGTGTTTAAAGATATCACAGATGCGGTCGAGCTGGCGGAGGAAGTGACCAACTTAAAGCAGGTCCGTACGATGCTGGAGGCGATTATCCAATCCTCCGATGAGGCGATTTCTGTCGTTGATGAAAACGGCATCGGGCTCCTAATCAATAAAGCATATACGAAAATGACCGGGCTATCTGAAAAAGAAGTTATCGGCAAGCCTGCAAACACGGATATTTCCGAAGGCGAAAGCATGCATTTAAAGGTGCTTGAAACAAGACGCCCTGTCCGCGGTGTCAGAATGAAGGTCGGCCCGAATGAAAAAGAGGTCATCGTCAATGTAGCACCGGTGATTGTGGACGGTATTTTGAAAGGCAGCGTCGGTGTGATTCACGATGTGTCCGAAATTAAAATGCTGACAGCGGAGCTTAACCGCGCCAGGCAAATTATTCGCACGCTTGAAGCGAAATACACGTTTGACGACATTATCGGCAAAAGCGAGCAAATGCTGGTTGCGCTTGAGCAGGCGAAGCTCGGTGCGAAAACGCCGGCAACGATTTTGTTGCGCGGAGAGTCAGGAACAGGAAAAGAACTGTTTGCCCATGCCATCCATAACGAAAGCGACCGGAAGTACAATAAATTTATTCGCGTAAATTGTGCAGCCCTTTCTGAAAACCTGCTTGAATCAGAATTGTTCGGCTATGAGGATGGTGCGTTTTCAGGGGCGAAGCGGGGCGGTAAAAAGGGTTTATTTGAAGAAGCAAATAACGGCAGTATTTTCTTAGATGAAATCGGTGAGCTGACACAAAATATGCAGGCCAAATTGCTGCGCGTCCTTCAAGAAAAGGAAATCGTCAGAGTGGGCGGCACGAAAGCGATCCCTGTCAATGTCAGAGTGATCGCGGCAACAAATGTAAATATTGAAAAGGCGATGGCGGATGGAAAGTTTCGCGAAGACCTGTATTACCGGATCAACCGCTATCCCATCTCCATTCCGCCTTTGCGGCAGCGGTTGGAGGACATTGAAGCACTAAGCGTCAGACTTATCCAAAAGATCAACCGGGATTACGGCAGGAATGTAAAAGGGCTCTCGCAGCAAGCCTTGCGCGCCTTATCTGCTTACCATTGGCCTGGGAATGTCCGCGAGCTTGAAAATGTCCTTGGACGAGCCATGATTTTTCTCAATCCGCATATGGAATGGATTGAAAAAGATCATTTGCCTATATTTGAACTTGAGCAAAAAGAAAATGACACAGATCTGAGGGCAGGTTTTGATTTTCCGGATATTGAAGGCGAAAAGCTGTCTGTCGCAGTAGAAAAATTTGAAGCGCATTTGATCCAGCAAACGCTCGAAAAGCATCATTTTAACCGGACAAAAACAGCGAAAGCCCTCGGTGTCAGCATTCGGAATTTATATTACAAAATGGATAAATATGGCCTTGCAAATGAAGGCATGCAATAATCTGCAGAATAAACGCAAACTTCTGCACGAATGTGTCAATATACCAGGTATGACAGCACCCTTAAGAGCTGGCACGGAACTTGCATAATAAAAGGCGGAGTCGAAACAAGAAAGGTGGTAGCAGATGAAGCTGAAAGATTTAATCGGCAAAGCGTCGATGCACAAAAACAAGACCATTGCGGTTGCTCATGCTGAGGATGAGGAAGTGATCCGGGCTGTAAAGCTGGCTGCCGAGCACCTATCCGCCCGTTTTTTGTTAACGGGCGACAGCAAAAAACTGAACGAGCTGACATCATCCATGCAAGGTCATCAAGTGGAAATCGTCCATGCCGATACACCTGAGGAGTCGGCGAAATTAGCGGTTCGTGCTGTACATCATAAAACAGCGGACGTTTTAATGAAAGGAAATGTGCCGACTTCTGTTTTGCTTAAAGCGGTATTAAACAGACAGGAGGGGCTTCGGTCATCAAGTGTCCTTTCCCACGTGGCTGTCTTTGATATACCGGATTTTGACAGGATGATGTTTGTGACAGATTCGGCAATGAATATCGCTCCCTCGCTGGAAGAGCTTCGGCAGATTTTGCAAAATGCCGTTCATGTGGCCCATGCAGTAGGGAACAATATGCCAAAAGCAGCTGCTCTGGCAGCGGTCGAAACGGTGAACCCAAAAATGGAAGCGACCGTGAATGCAGCAGCTCTAGCTCAAATGTTCAAAAGAGGCCAGATCAAAGGCTGTATTGTTGATGGACCGCTTGCTTTGGATAACGCAGTTTCACAAATTGCCGCGGCTCAGAAAAAAATTTCGGGAGACGTAGCGGGCAACGCAGATATCCTTCTCGTCCCAACAATTGAGGCCGGCAATATTTTATATAAATCACTGATTTATTTTGCCAAAGCCAGCGTGGCCGCTGTCATTACAGGAGCCAAAGCGCCGATTGCCTTAACAAGCAGAGCGGACTCTGCCGAAAATAAACTGTATTCCATTGCGTTGGCAATATGCGCATCCGAAGAATACACACATTAGGAGGAACGAACATGGAACTTTTTAAATATATGGAGAAATATGATTACGAACAATTGGTATTCTGCCAAGATGAACAATCAGGCTTAAAAGCGATTATCGCGATTCATGATACAACACTCGGTCCAGCACTTGGCGGAACGAGAATGTGGACATATGAAAATGAAGAAGCTGCAATTGAAGACGCGCTCAGACTGGCAAGAGGCATGACCTATAAGAACGCGGCGGCAGGCTTAAACCTGGGCGGCGGCAAAACAGTCATTATCGGCGATCCTCGCAAAGACAAAAATGAGGAAATGTTCCGCGCGTTTGGCCGCTATATTCAAGGGCTGAACGGCAGGTACATCACAGCTGAAGATGTGGGTACAACGGTGGAGGATATGGATATCATTCATGATGAGACAGACTATGTCACAGGGATTTCTCCTGCGTTCGGCTCTTCCGGAAATCCTTCCCCAGTCACAGCGTACGGGGTGTACAGAGGAATGAAGGCAGCAGCTAAAGCTGCTTTCGGAACCGACTCTCTTGAAGGGAAAACCATTGCTGTACAGGGTGTTGGGAACGTAGCCTATAACCTTTGCCGCCACCTGCATGAAGAAGGGGCAAACTTAATCGTTACGGATATCAACAAACAATCTGTACAGCGTGCAGTTGAAGATTTTGGCGCTCGTGCAGTTGATCCGGATGATATTTATTCACAAGACTGCGATATTTACGCGCCGTGTGCCCTTGGTGCGACTATTAACGACGACACGATTAAACAGCTGAAGGCGAAGGTGATCGCAGGTGCGGCCAACAACCAATTAAAAGAAACACGCCATGGTGATCAAATTCACGAAATGGGCATCGTTTATGCACCGGATTACGTGATTAACGCGGGCGGTGTCATCAACGTCGCAGATGAGCTTTATGGCTATAATGCTGAACGCGCACTGAAAAAAGTAGAAGGCATTTACAGCAATATCGAGCGTGTACTCGAGATTTCTCAGCGTGACGGCATTCCGGCATATTTAGCGGCTGACCGCTTGGCAGAGGAACGGATTGAACGCATGCGCCGCTCAAGAAGCCAGTTTTTGCAAAACGGCCACAGTGTATTAAGCAGACGTTAAGAAATTGATCTGGAGGTTATGAAAGTGCTACATGACGAAAAACGCATTCTCACAATTAATCCAGGCTCAACTTCAACGAAAATCGGTGTTTTTCATAACGAACGAAGTATTTTTGAAAAAACATTGAGACACAACATAGAAGAGCTGCAGCGATTTGACCAAATTATTGATCAATATGAATTTCGCAAAAACCATATTCTCGAAACGCTTCATGAACAGGGAATCAATATCTCAAAGTTTGATGCAGTCTGCGCAAGAGGCGGCCTTCTCCGGCCGATTGAAGGCGGGACTTACGTAGTGAACGATGACATGATTGAGGACTTGAAAAGCGGCTACGCCGGCCAGCATGCTTCTAATCTCGGCGGCATTATCGCGCGGGAAATTGCTGACGGCCTGAATATCCCTTCGTATATCGTCGACCCTGTTGTCGTAGACGAAATGTCAGTGCTCGCAAAAGTTTCAGGCATGCCTGAAATTGAAAGGAAAAGCATTTTTCACGCGTTAAATCAAAAAGCTGTCGCCCGTAAAGCGGCAGCCTCTCTTGGCAAACGATATGAGAACATGAAAATGATTATTACCCATATGGGCGGAGGTATTACAATTGGCGTCCATGACCACGGGCGAGTCGTGGATGTCAATAACGGCCTTCATGGAGAGGGGCCGTTCAGTCCTGAACGTGCAGGAACAGTGCCTGCGGGGGATCTTGTTGATCTATGTTTTTCAGGAGAATATACAAAAGAAGAAATCATGAAAAAACTGGTGGGCACCGGCGGGCTTTTAGGCTATCTCGGTACAAATGATGCAGTAAAAGTGGAACAAATGATTCAGGGGGGCGATGAAAAAGCCCGCTTCATTTATGATGCCATGGCATATCAGATAGCAAAGGAAATCGGAGCAGCCAGCGCGGTTTTAAAAGGTGAAGTTGAAGCAATTGTGCTGACGGGGGGCCTTGCGTACGGCAAAAGCTTTGTTTCTACTATCAGATCATACATAGATTGGATTTCAGACGTTTTAGTCTATCCGGGTGAAAATGAACTGCAGTCTCTTGCCCAAGGGGCGCTCAGAGTTTTGCAGGGCGAAGAGCAATCCAAACAATATCGTATTGAATAGACAGACAGGAGTGAGTCACCATGGCAACTGAGTATGACGTAGTCATTCTGGGCGGCGGTACCGGCGGTTATGTTGCGGCCATCAGAGCCGCTCAGCTCGGCTTAAAAACAGCCGTTGTTGAAAAGGAAAAACTCGGAGGAACATGTCTGCATAAAGGCTGTATCCCGAGTAAAGCGCTTCTTAGAAGCGCAGAGGTATACAGGACAGCGCGTGATGCCGACCAGTTCGGAGTAGAGACGGCTGGCGTGTCCCTCAACTTTGAAAAAGTGCAGCAGCGTAAGCAAGCCGTTGTTGATAAGCTTGCAGCGGGTGTAAACCATTTAATGAAAAAAGGAAAAATTGACGTGTACAAAGGATACGGTCGTATCCTTGGACCGTCAATCTTCTCTCCGCTGCCGGGAACAATTTCTGTTGAACGGGGAAATGGCGAAGAAAATGACATGCTGATCCCCAAACAAGTGATCATTGCAACAGGATCAAGACCGAGAATGCTTCCGGGCCTTGAAGCGGACGGTAAGTCTGTACTGACTTCAGATGAGGCGCTCCAAATGGAGGAGCTGCCAAAATCAATCATTATCGTCGGCGGAGGGGTTATCGGTATCGAATGGGCGTCTATGCTTCATGATTTTGGCGTGAAGGTAACAGTTATCGAATACGCGGATCGCATATTGCCGACTGAAGATCTAGAGATTTCAAAAGAAATGGAAAGTCTTCTTAAGAAAAAAGGCATCCAGTTCATAACAGGGGCAAAGGTGCTGCCTGACACAATGACAGAAACATCAGATGATATCAGTATACAAGCGGAAATAGACGGAGAAACCGCCACCTACTCTGCTGAAAAAATGCTTGTTTCCATCGGCAGACAAGCAAATATCGAAGGCATCGGCCTGGAGAACACCGATATTATCACTGAAAATGGCGTGATTTCAGTCAATGAAAGCTGCCAAACGAAGGAGTCTCATATTTATGCAATCGGAGACGTAATCGGTGGCCTGCAGTTAGCTCACGTTGCTTCACATGAGGGAATCATTGCTGTTGAGCATTTTGCAGGTCTCAATCCGCATCCGCTTGATCCGACGCTGGTACCGAAGTGCATCTACTCAAGCCCTGAAGCTGCCAGTGTCGGCTTAACAGAAGATGAAGCAAAGGCGAACGGGCATAATGTCAAAATCGGGAAGTTCCCATTTATGGCGATTGGAAAAGCGCTTGTATACGGTGAAAGCGACGGTTTTGTCAAAATCGTGGCGGATCGAGATACCGATGATATTCTCGGCGTTCATATGATTGGCCCGCATGTCACTGACATGATTTCTGAAGCGGGTCTTGCCAAAGTGCTGGACGCTACGCCGTGGGAGGTCGGGCAAACGATTCACCCGCATCCGACACTTTCTGAAGCAATTGGAGAAGCAGCGCTTGCCGTAGATGGCAAAGCCATTCATTTTTAAAAGCATAAAGGAGGGGCTTGAATGAGTAAAAACCGACATCAAGCACTAGGGCTGACTGATCAGGAAGCCGTTGATATGTATAGAACCATGCTGTTAGCAAGGAAAATCGATGAAAGAATGTGGCTGTTAAACCGTTCTGGCAAAATCCCATTCGTAATCTCTTGTCAAGGACAGGAAGCAGCACAGGTAGGAGCGGCTTTCGCACTTGACCGTGAAATGGATTATGTATTGCCGTACTACAGAGACATGGGTGTCGTGCTCGCGTTTGGCATGACAGCAAAGGACTTAATGATGTCCGGATTTGCCAAAGCGGCGGATCCGAACTCAGGAGGCCGCCAGATGCCGGGACATTTCGGACAAAAGAAAAACCGTATTGTGACGGGATCATCTCCGGTTACAACGCAAGTGCCGCACGCAGTCGGCATTGCGCTTGCGGGACGGATGGAGAAAAAGGATATCGCAGCCTTTGTTACATTTGGCGAAGGCTCTTCAAACCAAGGCGATTTCCATGAAGGGGCAAACTTTGCCGCTGTTCATAAGCTGCCTGTGATTTTCATGTGTGAAAACAATAAATACGCAATCTCAGTGCCTTACGATAAGCAAGTCGCATGCGAGAACATTTCTGACCGTGCCGTAGGCTATGGGATGCCTGGCGTCACTGTGAATGGAAATGATCCGCTGGAAGTTTATCAAGCGGTTAAAGAAGCACGCGAACGGGCACGCAGAGGAGAAGGTCCTACATTAATTGAAACGATTTCTTACCGCCTTACACCGCATTCCAGTGATGACGATGACAGCAGCTACAGAGGCCGTGAAGAAGTAGAGGAAGCGAAAAAAAGTGATCCCCTGCTTACTTATCAAACTTACTTAAAGGAAACAGGCCTGCTGTCCGATGAGACAAAACAAACCATGCTGGATGAAATTATGGCAATCGTTAATGAAGCGACGGATGAAGCGGAGAACGCCCCTTATGCAGCTCCTGAGTCAGCGCTTGATTATGTGTATGCGAAGTAGGGAGGAAGAACAAATGTCAGTAATGTCATATATTGATGCAATCAATTTGGCAATGAAAGAAGAAATGGAACGAGATCCCCGAGTCTTCGTCCTTGGGGAAGATGTAGGAAGAAAAGGCGGAGTGTTTAAAGCGACAGCCGGCCTCTATGAACAATTCGGGGAAGAGCGCGTAATGGATACACCGCTTGCTGAATCTGCGATCGCAGGAGTTGGTATTGGAGCGGCAATGTACGGAATGAGACCGATTGCTGAAATGCAGTTTGCCGATTTTATTATGCCGGCGGTCAACCAAATTATTTCTGAAGCGGCTAAAATCCGCTACCGCAGCAACAATGACTGGAGCTGTCCGATTGTCGTCAGAGCGCCATACGGCGGAGGTGTGCACGGGGCCCTGTATCATTCTCAATCAGTCGAAGCGATTTTCGCCAATCAGCCCGGACTGAAAATTGTCATGCCTTCAACACCATATGACGCTAAGGGCCTTTTAAAAGCCGCAGTTCGTGACGAAGACCCAGTGCTGTTTTTTGAGCACAAACGGGCGTATCGCCTGATAAAAGGAGAGGTTCCGGCAGATGATTATGTCCTGCCAATCGGAAAGGCGGACGTAAAACGGGAAGGCGACGATATCACAGTGATCACATATGGCCTGTGTGTCCACTTTGCCTTACAGGCTGCAGAACGTCTCGAAAAAGATGGCATTTCAGCGCATGTGGTAGATTTAAGAACGGTTTACCCGCTTGATAAAGAAGCCATCATCGAAGCTGCGTCCAAAACTGGAAAGGTTCTTTTGGTCACAGAAGATACAAAAGAAGGCAGCATCATGGGCGAAGTAGCCGCAATTATATCCGAGCATTGTCTGTTCGACTTAGACGCGCCGATCAAACGGCTTGCAGGTCCTGATATTCCGGCTATGCCTTATGCGCCGACAATGGAAAAATACTTTATGGTCAACCCTGATAAAGTGGAAGCGGCGATGAGAGAATTAGCGGAGTTTTAAAGACGTAAGGAGGATACAATCATGGCAATTGAACAAATGACGATGCCGCAGCTTGGAGAAAGCGTAACAGAAGGGACGATCAGCAAATGGCTTGTCGCCCCCGGTGATAAAGTGAACAAATACGATCCGATCGCGGAAGTCATGACAGATAAGGTAAATGCAGAGGTTCCGTCTTCTTTTACTGGAACGATAACAGAGCTTGTGGGAGAAGAAGGCCAGACCCTGCAAGTCGGAGAAGTGATTTGCAAAGTTGAAACAGAAGGCGCGAATCCGATCGAACAAAAACAAGAACAGCCAGAAGCGCCAGAAGCCGCTGGGACGCCTGCTGCAAATAGTGCCGAAGCAACCGATCAGCCCAATAAGAAGCGTTACTCGCCAGCTGTACTCCGTTTAGCTGGTGAACACGGCATTGACCTTGATCAAGTGACGGGAACAGGTGCCGGCGGGCGCATCACACGAAAAGATATTCAGCGCTTAATTGAAACAGGCGGCGTGCAAGAACGGAAGGCTGGGGAGCCGAACATAGCAGCTCCTGCACCGAAGCCTGCACCAAAACCTGAGCCAAAAGAAGAGACTTCATATCCTGCGTCTGCAGCAGGTGATATAGAAATCCCTGTCACAGGCGTAAGAAAAGCAATTGCTTCAAATATGAAGCGCAGCAAAACAGAAATTCCGCATGCTTGGACGATGATGGAAGTCGACGTCACAAATATGGTTGCATATCGCAACAGTATAAAAGATTCCTTTAAGAAGACAGAAGGCTTTAATTTAACGTTCTTCGCCTTTTTTGTCAAAGCAGTCGCTCAGGCATTAAAAGAATTCCCGCAAATGAATAGCATGTGGGCGGGGGACAAAATTATTCAGAAAAAGGATATCAATATTTCAATTGCAGTTGCCACAGAGGATTCTTTATTTGTTCCGGTGATTAAAAACGCTGATGAAAAAACAATTAAAGGCATTGCGAAAGACATTACCGGCCTTGCCAAAAAAGTAAGAGATGGAATGCTCACTGCAGATGACATGCAGGGAGGCACGTTTACCGTCAATAACACAGGTTCGTTCGGCTCTGTTCAGTCGATGGGCATCATCAACTATCCTCAGGCTGCGATTCTTCAAGTAGAATCCATCGTCAAACGCCCGGTTGTCATGGAGAATGGCATGATTGCTGTCAGAGACATGGTTAATCTGTGTCTGTCCTTAGACCACAGAGTGCTTGACGGTCTCGTGTGCGGACGATTCCTGGGACGAGTGAAACAAATTTTAGAAACTATTGACGAAAAGACATCTGTTTACTAAATAAGCAAAAAGAGCATTTTTGAAGTTTTGTTTCAAAAATGCTCTTTTTCTATGCAGTATTATTCTGCGATTCGTATTTTCATTTCGACCCGATATTCTTCTTGTTTTTTCGGGGAGTAATGAACCGGTATAATTAACTCGTATACATCACTGACAACTGTTAATTGGCGGTCTGCGATATATTTGATAAGCTTCTGTAAGTTGAGAAAATAATGTTCAGGCGAAAAATTGTACGCGATACACACATACTTCCCTTTAGGAATCGTTGTAATTTCCATATCCGGCGTAATGGCTGAAATTTGTTTATTCGTCAGTACAGGCGTGAAAATATGACGGTAAGTCATTTCATCAATGCTGGTGTAGGGCTGAAAAGAAAAAGTGGCGCCGTAGCTATTGTTCGTAAATCCATCTGCTGATTCGATAAATTTTTTTAATTTGCTGTAGGAGGCGTTGAGCACGTTTTCAGGCCCGATTCCTTCTGCCTCTGTCTGAATAATCCGTATTTCTTCTTCATCTAAAACAAACACCTCACCGAGCGCGGGATATTCCATCTGCCGTTTCATCCGTTTTTTCACCAACGAAATCGTTTGCTCCAGTGCTGATAAAAAGTCTAATTTCTCCCTGATTTGCTGCTCCTGCTCTGTATAAAAAGCAAACAGTTCTTCCATCTCTAAGTCCTGTGCTTTTTTCATCTCTTCTAAAGGGGTGCCGATATATTTCAATGATTTGATCAAATCCAGATGAATGAGCTGAGAATCTGTATAATAGCGGTAGCTGGTATCCGGGTCGACGTAGGCGGGTTTAAATAAATCAATTTTATCGTAATAACGGAGCGCTTTAATCGACACGTTTGCCAGTTTTGAAACTTCTCCAATTGAGTAATACGATTCCTTCATGCCATCACTCCTTTTTTATCATCAGTATAAAGAAGAAGCGTATTCTTTGCAGTACACAAAGAATACGCTTTTGATCATGTGCTGGCTTTAAGGTGTGCAGGCGCTTTCCAAGCAATCGTCAGTGCAATGCCTATAGCCAAGGTGACCGTTGCAAAGTAGAAGGGATAGTTTACATCAATATCGAACAGCATTCCTCCGATAATTGGCCCGAATACATTGCCGATACTTGTAAACATTGAATTCATACCGCCGGCAAATCCTTGTTCATTTCCCGCAATCTTTGACAGGTAAGTCGTTACCGCAGGCCTCATGAGATCAAATCCGACAAAAACGGTGACTGTAACCAGCAGAATCGCAATATATGAATTTACGGTTGTCAGCAAGAATACCAGACTCGTCGAGAGAATTAAGCTGTACCGAATTAAAAGAATTTCGCCAAACCATCTTGTGAAGCGGTCGAATAAGACGACTTGCGTAATAGCGCCCACAATCGCTCCTCCTGTAATCATAATGGCAATGTCGCTGGCCGTAAATCCGAATTTATGATCCACATATAATGCAAATAAAGATTCAAATGATGCTAGACCAAAAGATGAAATCAAAATAATGAGAAAAGCAATGAAGTACATGGGTGCAAAAATTCGCTTGAAGCCTGTCTTTTGCCCTTTTATCTCCTGATTTTCAGGGTTCCGTTCCGGCTCGCGCAGCGTGAGCATTGATAAAATGGCTGCTAACAGTGCAAAAGCGGCCGCAAAGAAAAAAGGCAGCCGGGAGTGGACTTCTGCTAAAAATCCCCCGATGCCGGGACCAATAATAAATCCTGTTGAAATAGCGGCTGACATATAACCGAGCGCTTTCGGCCGTGTTTTAATGGTCGTGATATCTGCGATAAAAGCTGTGACCCCAGGCATAATGAAGGCAGCGCTGATACCGCCCAGCATACGGGAGATAAATAACATCTCAACTGTTTTTCCAATGCCAAATAAAAACTCCGACACACTAAAGAAAAACAGGCCGATCACGATCATGATCTTGCGTCCGAAGCGATCAACCCAGCGCCCGGATATTGGTGAAACAATGAGCTGCGTAATAGCGAAGCAGGCAACCATATAGCCGACCGCGGTCCCTGATAAATGCAATTCATTCATAATGGTCGGCGTTACTGGAATCACAAGCCCGATCCCCAAAAAAGCAATAAATAAATTGGTTAATAATATCGTTAAGGTAATATTTTTCTTCTCCATATGACTTCCCCTTTTTCAAGTGTGCATCCCTTATACTGTAAGACCTCCTCCTAGGGGAGAGTCAACGGATTTGCAAAATCTTTCTAAGCCCTTAAGACAGTTAATCATTTGCGGGAACAAGCATGTCGATATGCTGCTGCAGGACCTGAATGACTGCGGGTGTATGTGTATAAACTTCTCCATCCATATCCGCCTTTTTGGCATTGTCTGTCTCTATCTCGATTCGGGAGGCCTGGACATAGGACAGCTCTCCGGTAAAACGATCAATTGCGCCCTGTTCCATGCTCATCAGCTCCCGCAACGCGGTGAGGTTGGTGTTGCGGCATATGAGGACATCGAGTAAGCCATCTTCAATACTGGCATCGGGCAGAGGAATTCGGTTCGTTCCAATGTATTGGCCGTTCATCACAAGCAGCATAACGGCTTCTTCTTTAATTTCTTCTCCATCAATTTTTAATCTCATCGGAAACGATGCAGCGGATGAGACGGTTCGCAAGGCACTAGTAAAATAGCTGATTTTCCCCAATAATGCTTTTTCTGTTTCATTGATTTGATTCGACGTTTCTGCAATTAAGCCGATCCCCCAGAAATTTAAAAAATAACGGTCGTTCATCTGACATACGTCTACGCTGGTTTTTTTTCCTGACATAAGTGCTTCCGCGGCCTTTGCAAGATTTTGAGGGATGCCAAGCACTCTTGAAAAGTCATTGCATGTGCCGCCGGGCAAAATTCCGACCGCGGGTTTTCTTTCTAGAGAGCTGATTGCATTTATGCATTGGTGGATCGTGCCGTCGCCGCCGAGAATGAAGACGGTGTCGACAGAATCATCAATGGATCGGCAAAAATAATACGCATCATCCTTTTTCTTTGTCTGTTTAATAATCACTTCATCTAAATGGTGAGATAAAACCGGCACGACAGCACCAAGTGCTTTTTCTATATTTTTGTTGCCGGCATTTCCGTTATGAATCAGTAATGCTTTCCGTTGGCTCATATACAACTGCTCCTTTATTTTACTTCTGGTTATATAATCCCCTTTTTCTGTAAGCGGTAAACGAAAAGCAAAAAAAGTGCACGGCGAAGCAAAGTCATTTGCCGATTTGGACGTTTCCTTGCTATCATAAGAACAGATGATGAAAAAGGAGAGGTCTTCATTGAACATGGACTTTAATTTATTTATGAATGATATTGTCCGCCAAGCGAGACAAGAAATTACAGCTGCCGGATACACCGAGCTGAAAACAGCCGAAGAGGTAGACGCGGCACTTACGAAAAAAGGAACGACGCTCGTCATGGTAAACTCTGTTTGCGGATGTGCCGGAGGAATTGCAAGACCGGCAGCATACCACTCCGTTCACTATGATAAAAGACCTGATCAGCTTGTGACCGTTTTTGCCGGACAGGACAAAGAAGCGACAGCGCGTGCCCGCGACTATTTTGAAGGATATCCGCCATCTTCTCCGTCCTTTGCGATTTTGAAAGACGGAAAGATCATGAAAATGGTAGAGCGCCATGAAATTGAAGGCCATGAGCCGATGGCCGTAGTGGCAAAGCTGCAGGGAGCCTTTGAAGAATATTGTGAAGAAGTATAAGACAAAAAACCCGGATACTCAAAGTAGCCCGGGTTTTTTTGTGCATAAAATTCCAAGGATATATGAATAAATATTAACGAATTATTCAATCGGATTGTACAGTGATTTTATTTTTATCTAGTAATATCAAAAGAGATCACTGGAAAGATAAGCTTGAAGATAATTTTTAAAAATAGTATTGCATAAAAATAAGAAACTGTTTAAAATACAAATTAACGAATAAATATTCAAATACACCAAAAGTAATGAATATGGGGGAAATGGATCATGAAAAAAATACTCTTATTACTTGTAACTGCCTGCATCACCTTTGCATTAACTGCATGCGGTTCAAGCAATTCAGGTTCAGAAAGCGGAAAGAAAAAAATAATTATGGGTACTTCGGCGGATTACAAACCGTTTGAATATAAAGAAGGCGATGATATTGTCGGCTTTGATGTGGAGTTGGCAAAAGCTCTGGCGAAGAAGGCAGGCTATGAAATTGAAGTGCAGGATATGGACTTCAACAGCTTAATTACAGCGCTGAAATCAAAACAGGTGGATCTCGTTCTGTCAGGAATGACACCGACGCCTGATCGTAAAAAACAAGTTGATTTTTCTGAGGTGTACTACACAGCGAACCATATGATTGTCAGCAAAAAAGACAGCGGCATTCAATCTTTGAAAGACCTGAAAGGAAAAACGGTTGGCGTTCAGCTTGGGTCTATTCAGGAAGAGAAGGGGAAAGAGCTTTCTCCGGAATATGGTTTTAAAACAGAAGACCGCAACAGAATTTCTGATTTGGTGCAGGAAATCAAATCTGACCGCTTCGATGCCGCGATTATTGAAGACATTGTTGCAGAAGGGTATTTCAAATCAAATGATGACCTGCAAGGCTTCGTGATTCCTGATGCGAAAGCGGAAGAGGCCGGTTCAGCAATTGCTTTCAGAAAGGACAGTGAACTGACAGACAAATTCAATAAAGCGCTCAAGGAAATGAAAGATAACGGAGAGCTTGAGAAATTGAAGAAAAAATGGTTCACTGACGAGAAGTAAAAAAAGCGGCTCAACTTTTTCGTTGAGCCTTTTTATTGAATAGGAAATCTTTTTTCCTGTAAGAAAAGGAGACAAAGGCTATGAATTTGGATTTTTCAGCAACGATCCCCCAAATTCCTTTTATATTAGAAGGCTTGGCAATTACATTAAAAATTGTTGTTGTATCTGCTATTATCGGACTTATACTCGGTATTGTGCTAAGCTTATGCAAGATCAGCACATTCCGCCCGCTGATCTGGATCGCTGATTTTTATACATCAGTGTTCAGAGGCACACCTTTAGTGCTGCAGCTTATGATTGTCTATTTTGGACTTCCTCAGCTGCTCGGATTTCAAATTGACCAGTTTTGGGCTGCGGTTGTCGCATTGTCTTTGAATTCCGCCGCTTATGTATCGGAAATTATCAGAGCCGGAATCAACGCCATTGATAAAGGGCAAAAAGAAGCGGCTGTCGCACTGGGTGTCCCGTACGGCAAAATGATGAAGGATCTGCTTTTGCCGCAGGCCTTCAAAAATATATCACCTGCAATTGTGAATGAATTAATTACGTTAACAAAAGAATCGGCGATCGTCACCGTCATCGGGCTTGGTGATGTCATGAGACGCGCATATCAAGCTGGCGCCGCCACTTACAATTACCTTGAGCCGCTCATTATCGCGGGATTGATTTATTACGTGCTTGTCTTGATTTTAACGTTTATCGGCAAGGCTGTAGAAAGGAAGCTGAAATCCAATGATTAAGGTTGAAAAGCTGTCAAAATCATTTGGGAAACACGAAGTATTAAAAAACATTTCAACAACAATCGCTGATGGCGAGGTTGTTGCCGTGATCGGCCCTTCAGGATCAGGCAAATCAACGTTCCTACGCTGTTTAAACCTGCTGGAAAAGCCAAACGGCGGAACCATTACAATAAAAGACACAGAAATTACGAAGCCGAAAACCAACACATTAAAGGTTCGGGAAAACATCGGAATGGTTTTTCAGCATTTTCATCTCTTTCCGCACAAAACGGTTCTCGAAAATATCATGTACGCGCCTGTCAATGTAAAAAAAGAATCAAAACAGGCCGCACAGGAGAAAGCTGAGGACCTGCTCCGCAAAGTCGGTTTGTTTGAAAAGCGAAATGACTATCCAAACCGTTTGTCAGGCGGACAAAAACAGCGTGTCGCGATTGCCAGGGCTCTTGCGATGAATCCGGATATCATGCTGTTTGACGAGCCGACCTCCGCCCTTGATCCGGAGATGGTCAAAGAAGTGCTGCAGGTGATGAAAGAGCTGGTCGAAACCGGCATGACCATGGTGATTGTCACACATGAAATGGGCTTCGCAAAAGAAGTGGCAGACCGCGTGCTGTTTATGGATCAAGGAACGATTGTCGAGGACGGCAATCCGAAGGAATTTTTTCTTTCGCCAAAATCCAAAAGAGCGCAGGACTTTTTAGAGAAAATATTATAGAATATAGAAAAAAAGAAGAAGGCTGATCGCTTCTTCTTTTTTATTGAAGAAACAAATAGAAATGGAGTCCGACATGTTTAAAATTGGTTACCGCACAATAAAGACCGCGCTAGGAACAGCTTTGGCTATTTATATAAGCCAGCTATTGCATTTGCAAAACTTCGCATCAGCAGGAATCATCACCATTTTGTGCATTCAAATCACACAAAAACGGTCGCTTCAGGCGTCATGGGCCCGCTTTGCGGCATGCTGTCTGGCAATTGTTTTTTCTTATCTCTTTTTCGAGCTCATTGGCTACCACCCGTTTGTGATCGGAGCGCTTCTTTTGATATTCATTCCGATAACGGTTCTGTTAAAAATTAACGAGGGTATCGTCACCAGTTCTGTTATTATCCTTCATTTATACATGTCCGGCGGCATCACGCCTGCTTTCATCTGGAATGAAGTTCAGCTGATTACAGTCGGCATCGGCGTCGCTCTATTGATGAACTTGTATATGCCAAGTCTTGACCGGAAGCTGATTGCTTACCGCAAAAAGATAGAGGATAACTTTGCTGTCATTTTCGCAGAAATCGAACGGTATTTGTTAACTGGTGAGCAAGATTGGTCAGGAAAAGAAATTCCGGAAACGCACCAGCTCATTACGGAGGCCAAAAACCTGGCTTATCGAGATGTGCAAAACCACATTTTACGTTACGAAAATCTGCATTATCATTATTTTAAAATGAGAGAAAAGCAATTTGAAATTATTGAACGCCTTCTCCCTAAAGTGACATCAATCTCCATCACGGTAGATCAGGGAAAAATGATCGCTGAATTTATTCACGATTTGCGGGAGGCGATACACCCTGGGAACACGGCGTATAAATTTCTGAAAAGGCTTGCTGACATGAGAAAAGAATTTGAGGAGATGCCGCTTCCGGCGACTAGAGAGGAATTTGAAGCGAGAGCCGCTCTCTTCCATCTTCTCGGAGAAATGGAACAATATTTAGTGATTAAAAGTTATTTTAAAGGAATAAAAGCGCAAAAATCACTCGGATGATTCGCATGAGCTCTTCCTTCATTGGTCAACCTAATGAAAAAGGAGGAGCTTATGCGTTTTTTCTTATGTTCGATTTTAATGATGATTTCACCGATTTGGCCGCTCGGCGAAAATCCGCTGCCGGGTGATCCGTATGTTATTGTCAACAAGCGAACAAATGAACTTGCTGTTATCCTCGACAACAAAGTAGAAGGCGTGTACAGTGTGGCCACTGGAAAAACAGATGATTTGACGCCTGAAGGAGAGTTTTCGGTAACGGTAAAAGCGGAAAATCCGTACTACAGAAAGAAAAATATTGAAGGAGGATCTCCTGACAACCCGCTTGGGGCAAGATGGATAGGATTTGACGCGAAAGGAACGGACGGGCGGATTTATGGAATTCATGGGACAAACCGAGAGGAATCAGTAGGGAAATTTGTGTCAAACGGCTGTATACGTATGCATAACGATGAGGTCGTTCATTTGTTTCAAACGATACCAGTAGGAACGAGAGTGCTGATCACAGACGACAATCGCTCTTTTGAGGAGATTGCCATCGAGCATAAAGCTCTGATAAAAAAGCAGGATGTTCCCATTGAATAAGGCTGCCCTGCTTTTTTATCGTTATAAAAACATGATGATTCCTGAGAGTACAGTTGAAAGAATAAAAACTCCCAAAATCACGATCAAAACGCTTTTCATCAGTTTTTGAGACATGATTTTCACTCCTTACACAATCTGTCTATATTTTAGCGTGTTTTGAATGGACGGACAAGCGATATCTATTAGCGAAAGCAGGGATGCAAATGAACAGGCTTGACCATATCGGGATAGCCGTTTTTTCGATAAAAGATGCAAGACGCTTTTATGAAAATGTATTGGGGCTTGCATTTCTTCATCAAGAAACGGTTGAAGAGCAAAAGGTGAAAGTTGCTTTTTTTCAAGCGGGAAGCGTCAAACTTGAGCTGATAGAACCGTCGACAGCTGACAGCCCCATCCGTTTATTTTTGGAGAAGAAAGGGCAGGGGCTGCATCATATTGCATTTTTGTGCAACAGCCTATCTGAACAGCTCAAAGCATTGTCTGACCAGCAAGTTCAATTGATTGACAGGTATCCAAGACAGGGAGCGAACGGGAAAAAAATCGCGTTTATTTCCCCTCGAGAAACAAATGGTGTTCTTGTAGAGCTTTGTGAACCGAAAGGAGACCAACACAATGAACATGAATGAGCACATTGATCATTTATATACGAAACGCAGACAGGCAGAAGAGGGCGGTGGACTGGAAAAGCAGGCTCAGCAGCGGCAAAAGGGAAAGCTCACCGCCCGGGAAAGGATCATATTTCTTCTAGATCAGGACAGCTTTATCGAATTACACCCCTTCATGGAAAGTCAAGTGTTAACAAGAGAACAGCGCATGTTAGGGGATGGGGTCGTGACAGGGTACGGCACAATTGACGGACGCTCAGTTTATGTATTTGCGCAAGACTTCACTGTGTTTGGCGGTGCGCTTGGCGAAACCCATGCCAAAAAAATCTGCGCTTTGATGGATCTGGCAGCAAAAAATAAGGCGCCGATTATCGGACTGAATGACTCAGGTGGTGCGAGAATTCAAGAGGGTGTGGTATCATTAGATGGATACGGTCACATATTTTACCGAAACGTCTTATATTCCGGAGTCATTCCGCAAATATCGGTTATTTTAGGGCCGTGCGCTGGAGGCGCTGTATATTCTCCGGCACTCACAGATTTTATATTTATGGCTGAACAGACCGGCCGGATGTTTATTACCGGCCCGAAGGTGATTGAAAAAGTGACAGGGGAACAGGTCGATGCGGAGAGCTTAGGCGGAGCGGGGATACATAATGCCGTCAGCGGAAACGCCCACTTTTCCGGACATACGGAGAAGGAGGTTCTGACAGGGGTGAAAAAACTGCTGTCTTATTTGCCGCTGAATGGCCGGACAACAGGGCCGAAGCCAGAGAAAGAGGCCTCCAGACCGTTATTAAACCGTCTCGTGCCTGCTGACACGACAAAGCCGTATGATGTTCGGACGGTGATTAAGGAGCTGGCCGATCCACAGTCTTTTTTTGAGATTCAGCCATTTTTTGCGAAGAACATTGTCATCGGATTTGCAAGGCTGGGTGAAAAAGCAATCGGCATTGTTGCGAGCCAGCCAAAGCATCTGGCCGGAAGCCTCACGATTGACGCTGCTGATAAAGCAGCAAGGTTCATCCGTTTTTGTGACGCATTTGATATCCCGCTGTTGACTGTTGAGGATGTCCCGGGATTTCTGCCCGGTATTCAGCAGGAGCACAACGGAATCATCAGGCATGGAGCAAAATTATTGTTTGCTTATGCAGAAGCGACTGTCCCAAAAATCACGCTCATTATCAGAAAAGCATATGGTGGCGCCTATGTGGCCATGAACAGCAAAGCAATTGGAGCGGACCTTGTATTTGCATGGCCGAATGCTGAAATTGCGGTGATGGGTCCAGAAGGTGCGGCATCGATTTTGTATGAGAAGGAAATCAAAGCTTCAGCCGACCCGCAAAAGGCGAAACGCCAAAAAACAGCTGAATACAAAAAGCAAAACGCCGGCCCATACAAAGCGGCCGCTTGTGGAATGGTCGATGACATTATTTTGCCGGAAGAATCAAGGGGAAGACTGATTCAAGCTTTTCATATGCTTGCACATAAGACAGAAGAGAGACCAAAAAAAAAGCACGGTAACATACCGCTTTAATATGGAGGGACTTACAAATGGTGAATGAAAAACGCCTGCTGGAAGAGTTTTTAGAGCTTGTCCAAATTGATTCAGAAACAAAACACGAAGCAGAAATCTGCAAAGTGCTGAAACGAAAATTTTCTGATTTAGGTGTGGACGTTAAAGAAGACGATACAATGGATATCACTGGCCACGGAGCCGGTAATCTGATTTGCACATTAAAAGGGACAAAGCAAACAGATACGATCTACTTTACATCTCATATGGACACAGTTGTACCCGGTAACGGTGTAAAACCAGTTGTAGAGAACGGTTACGTCAAAACAGACGGCACGACGATTTTAGGTGCTGATGATAAAGCGGGACTGGCTGCAATGTTTGAAGCGATTAAGGTGCTGAAAGAAGAAAACATTGAGCACGGAACGATTGAATTCATCATCACAGTTGGTGAGGAATCTGGCCTGATCGGAGCGAAGGCGCTTGACCGTTCTATGATTACAGCATCCTACGGCTATGCCCTTGACTCAGACGGGAAAGTCGGAAATATCATTGTGGCTGCGCCGACACAGGCAAAGGTAAGAGCGGCAATTTTCGGGAAAACCGCGCACGCCGGGGTTGAACCTGAAAAAGGCATTTCTGCGATTACAATCGCTAGCAAGGCCATTTCAAAAATGCCATTGGGCCGTATTGATGAAGAAACAACAGCAAATATCGGCCGGTTTGAAGGCGGTACGCAAACAAACATTGTGTGCGACGAAGTCCATATTCTTGCTGAAGCACGCTCTTTAGTTCCTGAGAAAATGGAAGCTCAGGTTCAAAAAATGAAAGCTGCTTTTGAAGAGGCTGCTGCTGATATGGGCGGACGCGCAGAAGTCGAAATTGAAGTCATGTATCCTGGCTTCAAATATCAAGATGGCGACCAAGTTGTTGAAATCGCGAAAAAAGCGGCTGCTAAAATCGGACGTCCAAGCGAGCTGCAAACAAGCGGCGGTGGAAGCGACGCGAACGTAATCGCAGGTCATGGCATCCCGACGGTCAACCTTGCTGTCGGTTATGAGCAAATTCATACAAAGAATGAAAAAATGCCGATCGAAGAACTCGTCAAAACGGCAGAAATGGTTGTTGCCATTATTGAAGAGGCGGCAAAATAAAAAAAGAAAACCCGAATGCGATTGATTTCCCGCATCGGGTTTTTTTAGCTCCATTTCCTAAGCGGCCAAAATAACACGTCCTGTTTTTTAGCGTAATGAAGCAAGGGGTCTGCCTCTGGCAACGTAATGCCGTGAGCATCTGTCACCGTATTGACTGAAATTTTCGCTTCAGCGTTTTGCAGCAGCCATGGGTGATGGTGGATGTCTTCGTAATAGAGTTTGTTTCGGTAGGCAGTGTAGAGTCTATACCGTTCCGTCAGCCAATAATCGAGTGAATCCTTTTCCGCTGTAAAAGGAGCTGAAACGGGCCGGTATGCGGCGCGGAATACTGCTTCTCTGCCGTCTCTCCGCTTGCTGACATAGTCAATGCCATCATCGTTTTTTTCAGCTTTCATATCAGCGTGAACATAAGGCAAATGAAAGAACGTGCGAGCGCCCAAAACCGCCAGCCGATGATCGGCATCTAAGCTGAAAAAATAAATGCCGGGCTTGCCTTTATATGTGACATAGGTGCGGAGGTTAAGCTCAGGAAATGCACGCGCACCGGGAATGGGGGGAAGGTAACGCGCCCTTAGGTTCGTGAGCATAAAGGGAAGCATGCTGATCCAAGCTTGCCCGTTATATGTATCTAATTCTAAAACTGGCGGTACTAAAGCGCGAAGGATAGAAACATCAACAGGCCAGTGGGCAAATAAGATGTCATTCCAGGTTTGTCTCATGATCCAGATTCCTTCAGGTATAGAAATGTTTTTTTGCTGAAAGTGTTCCGTCAACGTATATGCTCCTTTCGTTTGAGGTGAGTAAAGGTATTCCCTATTTCCTTCTTTTTAAACGATACGGCTATTTTTTAGGAGGGCCATTTCTGCTTCAGCCATGATAAACAAGACTGTTTGGCGCGGTATGCTTTGCAAGTAACAAAAAACAACCCCGGCTTTTCGCGCGGGGTTGCTTTATTATTTCACCGGCTCAGTAAGAGCGGCAGATTTTTTACTTTTATGGTGCGACATCTGCAGGACAATGTTTTGCACTGTCAAGAATAGTCCGCTTGTGAACCAGTACAACGGCAGCGCTGCCGGAACATTAAGCGAGAAAATCGTCATCATCACAGGGAAGATGAACACCATCAATTTTGTGGATTGCTGCGCCGCTGGGTTTTGCGGGACAGCGGAATATTTCGCGCTCAGTTTTTGAGCGATATAGGCTTGGACAAAATACATAATCCCTGCACTAAGAGACATGAGAATATCAGATTGCCCTAAACTGAACCATAAAAACGAGTGTGACGCAATTTCAGGTGTGGAGCGAATCGCGTAATAAAGCCCAATCATAATCGGAGACTGAATCAGCATTGGAAGACAGCCCATCGCAAGCGGATTGATGTTGTTCTCTTGATACAGCTTCATCATTTCCATTTGCAGCTCTTTTTGTTTTTCAGGGTCCTTCGTTTTTTTCAATTTGGCCTGAATGCTGTCAACCTGAGGTTTAATAGCGGCCATTTTCTCTTGGAACACGCGCTGTTTTTTGAACTGATTAACAAACAAAGGCAGTACAACCATACGCACAATAATGGTTACGAGGATAATAGAGAGTCCGTATTCTCCGTGAAACAGCCCGGCAACACCCTTAAGCAGAGCAGAAAACGGTTCAATTAAATAGTCATGGAAAAACCCTACGTTGCTGAGGCCCCCCACCTGATTAGTCGCTGCGAACGCAGCATTGCCCGAGCATAATACGATCAAAAAGATACCCATAGCCAAAAGTTTTTGATATGTTTTTACCAATTTGTTCTCCTCCTTTTTATAAATGCGGTTTATAAAAGAAGAGAACCCGTGTCTTCCTCATCGTTCACAGGCGAATTCATGCGGAAGACTTTACGTATCCAAGTTGTAATGCGATGATATATAATAATAAGAAAGTCTGTTCGGTTAATGTGAAAGACCGTCTGATGTTCATCTGTTCGTTTTGATTTCCATTGCTCGCCCGCACGGCACTCTCGTAAGAGGAATGCAATCCCGATTGCCGTCAGAGCAGGAAGAATAATTGTGAAAAAATCGACTAAGAATAAAACGTCATTTATCGATTCCACAAACATTTTAATCACATCCATTCAGTACCTTCATTTTACTATATGTACAAGCCGTTGTCTAATGAACGAAAAGGAGATTTGTTTATGCCGGGAAAGAGCCGAATTATTTTCCATATTGATATGAATAGCTTTTATGCATCGGTTGAAATGGCATATGATCCGGCTCTCCGGGGAAAGCCGGTCGCAGTTGCCGGAAACGTAAAGGAGCGAAAGGGCATTGTGGTGACATGCAGCTACGAAGCAAGGGCGCGCGGCGTCAAAACAACAATGCCGGTTTGGCAAGCGAAGCGCCATTGTCCAGAGCTCATCGTTCTTCCGCCAAATTTTGACCGCTATAGAAACTCTTCCAGAGCCATGTTTACTATTCTCCGTGAATATACTGACCTGGTGGAGCCTGTCTCCATTGATGAGGGCTATATGGACATGACCGATACACCATACAGCAGCCGAGCGCTGGAGACGGCAAAAGAAATCCAAAGCAGATTGCAAAAAGAGCTGCTGCTTCCGTCAAGCATAGGAATCGCGCCGAATAAATTTCTCGCTAAGATGGCGTCTGATATGAAAAAGCCGCTTGGAATTACGATTTTAAGAAAGAGGCAAGTGCCCGACATCCTTTGGCCGCTTCCTGTTGGAGAGATGCACGGAGTTGGCAATAAGACAGCGGAAAAACTGAAAGGACTCGGCATTCATACAATCGGAGAGCTAGCTGCAGCTGATGAACACTCGCTGAAGCGCCTGCTTGGCATCAACGGTCCGCGCCTTAAAAATAAAGCAAACGGCATTCACCATGCGCCGGTTGACCCGGAGCGCATTTACGAATTTAAAAGCGTCGGCAACTCATCGACACTTTCACATGATTCCAGTGATGAAGAGGAGCTGTTAGGCGTTTTTAGAAAACTTGCCGCTTCCGTGAGTGACCGTTTACAGCGCAAGGAAGTCATGGCTTCAAAGCTATTTATTATGATTAGATATGCGGATTGGAAAACCATCACGAGAAGCATTACGCTGAGAAATCCGATTGATCAAAAAAATGAAATCTTGAAAGAAGCAGAGCACCTCTTTTTTAAACACTGGAATAAAAATCCTGTCAGGCTGCTTGGCATTACCGGAACCGATTTGGTAGAAAAAGAGCAGGCCTATAAGCAGCTCGATTTGTTCAGCTTTAATGAGGATGCGAGGGATGAGCCCATTCAGCAGATAATGGAAAAGCTGAATGAAAAGTACGGATCTAAACTGATCAGAAAAGGGGCAAGGTTAAAAAAAGAGGAGAGCAAAACGAAGGGAACAAGCTTTAATAAAGATTTTTTTCAGGATGAAAAGAAAAGCTGAATCGCTTGAAAAAAAGGGTGAAAGTATGGTAATTTCTTTATTATAAATATCATTTTATTTTAATTTAAATTTTAAAATGATTAAACGTTTGCAGAAGGGACGTTAGAATATGTCAAAACAACAAATCGGCGTTATCGGACTTGCGGTCATGGGTAAAAATCTGGCTTTAAATATCGAAAGCCGGGGATTTTCTGTTTCTGTTTACAACAGATCAAGCAGTAAGACTGAGGAGTTTTTGCAGGAGGCAAAAGGAAAAAATGTTGTTGGCACATACAGCATTGAAGAATTTGTCCAATCCTTGGAAACACCGCGCAAAATCTTATTAATGGTTAAAGCGGGAACTGCAACAGATGCGACAATTCAATCTCTTCTCCCTCATCTAGAGAAGGATGATATTTTAATTGACGGCGGAAATACATATTATAAAGATACGCAGCGCCGTAACAAAGAACTCGCTGAAAGCGGTATTCATTTTATCGGAACAGGCGTTTCCGGCGGAGAAGAAGGGGCGCTTAAAGGGCCTTCTATCATGCCTGGCGGACAAAAAGAAGCACATGAGCTTGTGAAACCGATTCTTGAAGCCATTTCTGCAAAAGTTGACGGAGAACCTTGTACGACATATATCGGTCCTGATGGTGCCGGCCATTATGTAAAAATGGTGCACAACGGTATTGAATATGGAGATATGCAGCTGATTTCTGAATCTTACTTCATTCTGAAACAGGTGCTGGGCCTTTCAGCTGATGAGCTTCATGAAGTTTTCGCTGAATGGAATAAAGGAGAGCTTGACAGCTACCTGATTGAGATTACAGCTGACATCTTCACGAAAAAAGACGAAGAGACAGGCAAACCGCTTGTTGATGTGATTCTCGATAAAGCAGGACAAAAAGGAACAGGAAAATGGACAAGCCAAAGCGCACTTGACTTAGGTGTTCCGCTTCCGATTATTACTGAATCTGTATTCGCGCGTTTTATCTCAGCTATGAAGGAAGAGCGTGTGAAAGCGAGCGGACTTCTTTCAGGACCGGAAGTGAAGCCTGTTACGGAAAATAAAGAAGAGCTGATTGAAGCGGTCAGAAAAGCGTTGTTCATGAGTAAAATCTGCTCATACGCGCAAGGATTTGCCCAAATGAAAGCTGCTTCTGAAGAATATAACTGGGATCTGAAATATGGTGAAATCGCTATGATCTTCCGTGGCGGCTGCATCATTCGTGCAGCGTTCCTTCAGAAAATCAAAGAAGCTTACGATCGCGAGCCTGAGCTTGACAACCTGCTTCTTGACAGCTACTTCAAGAATATTGCAGAAAGCTACCAAGGAGCGCTTCGCCAGGTGATTTCACTTGCAGTTGCCCAAGGTGTGCCGGTGCCATCATTCTCAAGCGCATTAGCTTATTATGACAGCTACCGTACAGCCGTACTGCCTGCAAACTTAATCCAAGCACAGCGTGACTACTTTGGCGCTCATACGTATGAGCGTACTGATAAAGAAGGTATTTTCCATACTGAATGGATGAAGTAATCAATAGAACCCCCCCGAACCGCAAGAGCTTCGGGGGTTTTGTTATTAAAGAGAGTGCTATACCTCTGTGACAGCTGCAAAAAAGCCGAAAATGCTCAAAAGCATTTTCGGCTTTTTTCTTATTATATATTCCACCAGTGCAAGCCGTCTTTCGCCAAAAGATCATCTGATTCTTTCGGTCCCATTGAGCCTGATTCGTAGTTAGGAGATAAGGTTTTGTTTGCTGCCCATGTTTCAGAAATGGAGTCGACAAAGCTCCAAGAAAGGGCAACTTCATCCCAGTGTGCAAAGTTTGTTGCATCGCCAAGAAGACAGTCGTGAATTAGTTTTTCATATGCTTCAGGGGTGTTCAACTCGTCATTGCAATTGCTGCAATAATCGAGTTTGATTGGCTGCGCGTGTGCTGCACCGCCAAGCTTTTTAGCATTTAAGTAAAGGGTAATGCCTTCTTCAGGCTGAATATGAATGACAAGCAAGTTCGGATTCATGTTGTTTTCATTGCCGTAGTACAGGTTCATCGGAATGTCCTTAAATTGAACGACAATTTTTGTGGACTTTTCTTTCATTCGTTTTCCGGTACGGATATAGAATGGAACACCAGCCCATCTGAAGTTATCGATCAAGAGCTTGCCGGCAACAAAGGTTTCTGTATTGGAGTCAGGAGCGACATTATCTTCTTCTGTATAAGAAGGAACAGGTACACCGTCAATTTCACCGGCTTGATATTGTCCGCGCACAAAGTATTCATCCACTTCATCTTTTGCAATAGGGCGCAGTGCTCTCAGCACCTTCACTTTTTCGCTGCGGATTTCTTCTGTGTTCAATTTGATCGGCGGCTCCATTGCAAGGAGGGCAACCATCTGCATAATATGGTTTTGCACCATGTCGCGCAGGGCGCCTGATTTTTCGTAATATCTTGCACGGTCTTCTACGCCAAGTGATTCGCTAGACGTAATTTGAATGTTTGAGATGTAGCGGTTTGTCCAGAGCGGTTCGAAAATCGCATTGGCAAATCGAATCACTTCAATGTTCTGAACCATTTGTTTGCCTAGATAATGGTCGATTCTGTAAATTTGATCTTCCGTAAACGCTTCACGGATTTCTTTGTTTAATGCCTGTGCGCTTGGCAGATCGTGGCCGAACGGCTTTTCGATGACAAGGCGGGACCAGCCTGTTGTAGCTGTTACACCCTCTGATTTTAATGTTTTTGCAATTGTTCCGAAGAATTCAGGAGCCATTGCCAGGTAGAACATTCTGTTGTTCGGAATTTGATATGTATCTTCCAGCTGGTTAAGCAATACGTTAAGCTCTTGATAAGATCCAGGATTTGTCACGTCGAAAGGGTGATAGTAAAAATGAGACGTGAAATCATCTATATGCTTATCTGCAGATGAGGAAATGGATGTTTTAACAGTTTGGCGAAGATCCTCATTTGACCAAGGTCTTCTTCCAACTCCTACCACTGCAAACTCTTCTCCGATTTGTCCGTTTTGATATAAACGGTGAATAGACGGATACAATTTTCGTTTTGCTAAATCTCCAGTTGCACCGAATATGACAATTACTGCTTTTGGTTGTTGGTTTGTTTTCACTAAAAGTACCTCACTTTATTCGAAGCTTTATTTTAGTACACCCCGTATATTTCCTTCATTTTAAATCTAAAATTCAACGAAAGCAAACATTTAAGCCCTTTTTTAAGCAGAATGCTGAAAAAATGTTTCTAGCACGAAAGGATTGTTCTTTTGAGAGGCAAGATTCACATTTTGCGCTTGATCCTGTATTCTTGTAGGTATCTGGTTCTAGTAGGAGGAAGGAAACGTGGAATTACTTTTTTTAGGGACGGGAGCCGGCATTCCCGCCAAGACGAGAAACGTCACCTCTATCGCATTGAAATTGCTTGAAGAAAGGCGTTCGGTATGGCTTTTTGACTGCGGGGAAGCCACACAGCATCAAATTTTACATACAACGATTAAACCTCGTAAAATAGAGAAAATCTTTATTACACATATGCATGGTGACCATGTATACGGACTTCCGGGGCTTCTGGGGAGCCGTTCCTTTCAAGGCGGAGAGGACGAGCTGACAGTGTACGGACCTAAAGGGATCAAAGCGTTTATTGAAACAAGCCTTGCCGTCACGAAAACCCATTTGACATATCCGCTTGCGGTCCAGGAAATTGAAGAAGGCATCGTGTTTGAAGACGATCAGTTTATTGTCACAGCGGTTTCTGTTATTCATGGCGTAGAAGCCTTCGGGTACCGTGTGCAGGAAAAAGACGTAACGGGTGCCCTGAAGGCGGATGTATTAAAAGAAATGAACATCCCGCCCGGACCCGTGTATCAGAAAATCAAAAAAGGCGAAACGGTAACGCTTGAAGACGGACGCATCATCAATGGGAGTGATTTTCTGGAGCCTCCCAAAAAAGGAAGATCTGTTGTGTTCTCCGGAGATACGAGAGTTAGCGACAAACTAAAAGAGCTTGCAAGAGATTGCGATGTGCTTGTTCATGAAGCAACCTTTGCTAAGGAAGATCATAAACTGGCTTATGATTATTATCACAGCACAACGGAACAAGCGGCTGTAACAGCGAAAGAAGCAGGAGCAAAGCAGCTCATTTTAACCCATATCAGCGCAAGATATCAGGGAGATGCCTCTTTGGAGCTTCAAAAAGAAGCGGTTGACGTTTTCCAAAATAGTGTGGCGGCATATGATTTCTTAGAGGTACCCATCCAGCGAGGCTGAAGGCATACTTATTTGACAATTTGCCATTACGTTGTATAATAAAGCGTAATCATTACGTTTTAAAAAAGGAGATGTGAACGATGAGAGTCAATGTTACTTTAGCTTGCACTGAAACGGGAGACCGAAATTACATTACAACAAAAAATAAACGCACCAATCCAGATCGTTTGGAGCTGAAAAAATATTCACCGCGTCTGAAGAAATATACCCTTCACCGTGAAACAAAATAACAAAAAAGACCGGGCGTCTCTTACGGCCCGGTCTTTTTTTACGTTAATTGACTGCCTGGTAAAGAGGGGCGGCCTGCTGGCACGCTGCGCACCATACGTCATAGATAGCCAAATGAACGATATGAGGTTCATCATGATGGATGTTGTGGGAGCTGTTTTTAGCTTGAATCCAGCCGCTTTGGTTGGATAGAGACAATATGCTGCTGTGCAAGTTTTGCCATTCCTGTTCAGCAGCGAATTTCTCAGTCCGTTCTCCTGATGACAATACAAGGAGAGGCATGTTTCCTAAATGGATTTGCCGCTGTTTGAGCTCCTGCAGACTTTTTGAAAATTCTGCAGGTGTGCCCTCAAGCATCATCTTTCTCGTATATGATTTGTGCATCTCTTCGGGTATAAAGGTGAAGCTGGCGCAATCTCCTAAAGCTGGATCAAGAAGGACCATACCGATAATATCATACTTGTTTTTGCAGGCCCATAAGCCGGTGATGACAGCTCCGTATGAGTGTGAAACAGCCAGATAAGGAGGTTTTACATCTGCTGCTTTAAGCAAACTCTCCAATTCTTTCACTTGTTGTTCAGCTGTTCGTTTCGCTCTGCTTCGCCCGCTTTTCCCTATGCCCGCCCGATCATATGTGAAAATGCCAAATTCATCATCAATGTCCGCCATTAATGGTTTCCACGTCTCAGAAGAAGTACCGTAGCCGGCCTCAAAGACAATCGTTACACCGCTTGTTCCTTTCCGGTGCTGTGTATGAAACGCACATCCGTCAATTGTATATGTCTTTTCCATCCAAGCTGATTTCATTGGAGTCATCTCCTCTAATTGGTTCTACTAGGGAGACGGAGAACCTTAGCCGATCGTTTCTCTAAAAATAAAAAAAGAGATATCCGGCAGTGGATATCTCTCATAGGCATTACCAGCCTCTTTCGTATTGAACAGGGGCCGGAATCTCTGTATTGAGCTGTTTCGCGGCGGTTCTTGCAAAGAATGGATCCCGCAAAAGCTCTCTGCCGATAAAGATGAGGTCGGCACGTCCGTTTTGCAGAATTTCTTCAGCCATTGAACCGTCTGTAATCATGCCGACGGCACCAGTCGCCATGTCCGCCTGTTCACGAATTTTCTCGGCGAAGCTGACCTGATAGCCGGGAAATACATTAATGTCTGCGTGAACAAGGGCGCCTGAACTACAGTCGATTAAGTCAACACCTTGCTCCTTCATCCATTTTGCAAAACCGATGTGATCGGCGATGTCCAATCCTTTATCTGTATAGTCTGAGGCAGATACACGGACAAATAATGGCCCGTCCCATACTTGTTTGACTTCATCGATGATCTCTCTCAAGAAACGATAGCGGTTTTCAGGTGAGCCGCCGTATTCATCTGTGCGATGGTTGGAAAGCGGAGATAAAAATTCGTGAATTAAATATCCGTGCGCCGCATGAATTTCAATCACATCAAAGCCGGCTTCTTTTGCGCGGGCAGCCGCTTGCTTAAACTCCTGGATCGTTTCTTTTACTTTTTCTGCTGACATTTCTACTGGTGTTGCTGATTGTTCGTCAAACGCAATCGCCGATGGAGCGAAAATGTCTCCTTCAAGCTCAGCTTTACGTCCGGCATGGGCAAGCTGAATGCCGATTTTTGAACCTTGTTCTTTGACCTGCTCAGTCAGTTTGGCAAAGCCTTCAATATGCTCGTCGCTCCAAATGCCTAAGTCTTGGTCTGTGATTCGACCCTGAGGGTTAACTGCTGACGCCTCTACAATAATCAGTCCGACCTGGCCGATTGCACGCGATATGTAATGCGCCATGTGGAACGGCGTTAATTTCCCGTCCTTTTCATGAGAAGAATACATGCACATTGGCGACATAACAATGCGATTTTTTAATGTCATATCTTTAATTGTAATAGGTGTGAATAATTTTCTGGCCATTTCTTTCGCCTCCCGTAAGGTTTTTAGAGATTGATTATATCAAGTCATTTCTTTCGCGTCATATAAACTGCTCAAAAGAACCGTTTTTGTCAAACATTTCTGTATAATAGACAGGGAATCATCTTATTTTTCAAGCTAGAAGCGTTTTTATACATAGGAGGGGCGGTAATCGATGAATTGGCAGACGAAGGACGAATTGCGGGCACTTTTAACTTCTCTTGTGCAATACGAAAGCATCACCGGTTCGAAGGGCGAGGCAGCACTTGCGGAATATCTTTATTTTATTTTGAAAGACAAGCCTTATTTTCAAAAACATCCAGATGATGTAACTCTTCATACGATGGACGATGGCAGATCTTTTCTTACGGCTCTAGTCAAAAAGAAGAAGGTCAAAAAGACAGTGCTTCTGTTGAGTCATTTTGATGTCGTTGACATAGAGGATTACGGAGAATTTAAACATATGGCTTGCAAGCCTGCTGAGCTTTTGAGTTCCTTTTTAGAGAAAAAAGAGCTGCTTCCTGAACGTGTGAGAAGAGATGCTGAAAGCGGAGACTGGCTGTTTGGCAGAGGGACGATGGATATGAAAGCGGGGCTTTGTGTTCAGTTGTCGATGCTGGAGCGGGCAATGAACGGCCATTTTGAGGGCAATCTGCTGTTGATAACAGTTCCGGACGAGGAAGTGAATTCAAGAGGCATGATTGAGGCGGTTCCTGTATTGAAGGAAATGGAGAAAAAGCATAATATCACATTAACCGCCTGCCTGAATGCTGAACCGATGTTTGAAAAATTCCCCGGCGACCAGCAGCAATATTTTTATACAGGAAGCATTGGCAAGGTGCTTGCGGGATTTTTCTGCAAGGGAATTGAGACACATGTCGGAGAGCCGTTTTCAGGCCTAAACGCGAATTTAATGGTATCTGAGATTAACCGTTTGCTTGAACTGAATGCTGATTATTGTGAAAAGGTTGATGGTGAGGTCACTCCGCCGCCGGTAAACTTAATGCAAAAGGACTTGAAAGAGGCATATTCAGTTCAGACACCGCATACAGCTGTCACATTATTTAATGTGCTGTCAATGAGACGCTCGGCTAGTGAGCTGCACCAGATGCTGCTGAAAACCGCAAAACAGGCGGCGGAGGAAATCATGTCGAACGTTCGGAAGAAAACACAGGACTTTCAACAATTTGAGCCTTTTCAGCCGATTGAACGGGCCGTCACTGTTTTGACATTTGATGAGCTGGTTGCGCGTGCAAAAAAACGTGCTGGAATTTCGGAAACAGACCGAGCTCTTAATTATGCCTTTGCTAACAGGGGGGGGCTTGGAGACAGGGATTTTTCGACGAAAATTGTTTCTGAGATTGCTTCGCTTTGTAAAGAGGATGCCCCGCTTATTGTTCTTTTTTATAGTCCGCCGTTTTATCCGGCCGTTTCGTCAAAGGACGATCAATTGATTAGACATACAGCTGATCAGCTTATGCAGTATGCGGTTAACAGATACGGCATTGCGTTGCGGGAGGTTCAGTACTTTCCCGGACTATCGGACTTGAGCTATCTTCAGCTGGAAAAGCAGAAGGTTGACGCATACACAAGCAATATGCCGCTCTTTAATAGAGGATATTCATTGCCAAGCGGCAAAGAACAGGCTTTATATGTCCCCGTTTTAAATGTCGGTCCGGCTGGCAAAGACCCGCACAAATGGACGGAAAGATTGTACATGCCTTATTCCTTTGAAGTGCTTCCCGATTTGCTTTCATTTACGATCTCCGCGCTATTAAAGCAATCGGAAACAGCCGGCCAGCAGTTGTAGAAAAAGAAAGACAGAAGGCCCTATCCTTCTGTCTAATGCCTCTCTAAAGCCGCTCCGGCAAACTGTTCTTTGATTTCTGCGCTCCGTTTAGCGGTCTCTTCAATACAGTGAATAATCGCCTCTTCAAAGCGGGAGTCCTGTAAAGCACGAAGGCCTGCCTCTGTAGTGCCCCCAGGACTGGTGATTTCCTTGCGCAGCTGTGCAGGCTGTTTGCCGCTTTGAAGGAGCATATCAGTTGCCCCTGCCATTGTCTGCAAAATGAGTGCTTTTGCCGTTTCTTTATCTAATCCTACTTTTTGCGCCGCTTTTTCCATTGCCTCAATATAACGATATACGTAGGCCGGGCCGCTGCCTGCGATTGCAGTGACGGCGTCAAGATGACGCTCCTCCACCAGTGTGGCATCGCCGATTGTTTCCAATAGAGCCTTTGCAGCAGCAATATCGTCCTGGCTTGCTTCTGCGCTTACGGAAAATCCGGTTGCTGATTTTCTGATTGCCGCTGATGTATTCGGCATGACTCGAATGACCGCGAGCTTTCTGCCGAAATAATGCTGAATGGTTTCGATGGTAAGGCCTGCAAGTACTGAAATCACCAGCTGGTCCTTGAGATACGGCCGGATGCTGTCGATGCTTTCCGCCGCGTCTTTCGGTTTGAAAGCGAGGATGATGATATCGGTGTGAGTGAAAAACTCATTTTTATCTCTGCATGGACGCACGCCGTACGCTTCCTTTAATTCAATCAGACGCTCGTCATTTGAGCGGTTTGTAATATAGATATGTTCTGATTTTGTGATGCCGCTTTGCAAAATACCGTTGATCATTGCTTCAGCCATTGACCCGGCGCCGACAAATCCTATCTTTTTCATTGATATCCTCCTTCTATCAGAACAACAAAAAACCTTTTCATCACGTAAAGGACGAAAAGGTTCGCGGTACCACCCTCATTAGCACAAATTGTGCTCAGCTCAAATCCCATAACGCGGGAAACGTTTAGGTTTTCCTAACCGCGACTTGAGGGCAGGTTCTACAAACAAGCGGGCCGCAATACCTTTCAGCCGGGGGTATCGCTCTCTTAGGCCATTGCCTTGTATACTATTCCTCGTCATAGCGTTCCAATGTTCTCGTTTTAGTTTGTTGTTCATTATGCAATGGCGGACAAGCTAATGTCAATAGCTTTTTCAAAAAGATCTGTTCTCATTCAGCAATAATGACATAAGACCGAGAAAAAGCTAAAATATGAATAATGAATGAAGACAAGGAGCGAAGGGATGACAACTGAAGATGTAATTGCGATCCGCCTCCCGACGCCGTTTGCTGTCGGCGATGTTATCGTTTACCTCGTAAAAGGTGATGCGCTGACACTTATCGATGCCGGGCCGAATACAAAAGAGGCTGCCAGCGCCTTACAAGAGCAGCTTGCTGCTGTAAATGTGAAAATGTCAGATATCGAGCAGGTTGTACTGACTCACCATCATGCTGACCATGCAGGCTTGCTTGATGTCTTTTCAGATGAAATCGAAGTGATTGGGCATGCCTTCAACGAACCTTATATCAGCCGAAATCAAGCCTTTATGGATTGGCAAAAACGTTTTTTTCAAAAGCTGCTGCCTGAATTAGGCGTTCCATTTGATACGGGGAAGGCGGAAAAGCTGATTCGGTCAGCGTATGCATTTTCCTGTACGAGATCTCTGACAAAAACAATCAGTGAAGGTATGGGCATTGACGGGCTTGAGGGCTGGTCTGTGTTGGAGATGCCTGGACATGCTGAATCGCATATCGTTCTTTTCCATGAAAAAAGCGGAAGGATGCTTGGCGGAGATCTACTGCTGGCCAACAGCTCGTCTAATCCGATTATAGAAGCGCCGAAAGCGGGAGACGTCAGGTCAAAGCCTTTAGTGGATTATCAGCGGTCTTTGCGCAGGCTGTCTCATCTAGAGCCAACAATCGTATTTCCTGGTCACGGCGAGCCAATCACCAGTGTCCAAGCACTGATTGAGAAGCGTTTTGACAAGCAGAGGAATCGAACGGAGGATGTGCGTCGCATGTTGGCTGAAAAGCCGATGACCGCTTTTCAGGTCTGTCAGCAGCTTTTTCCTGCTGTATATGAAAAGGAATTGTTTTTAACAATGTCAGAAACGGCAGGGCATCTTGATGTGTTGGAGGCTGAAGAAGCCATCACGTCATATTGGGAAGGAAACATCGCATACTTTAGAACAATGAAGAGGTGAAATGGGTGAAACATATAGCGGGAAAAAGGATTTGGATAACCGGTGCTTCAGGAGGGCTTGGAGAAAGAATCGCATACTTATGCGCGGCTGAAGGAGCCCATGTCCTGCTGTCGGCTAGACGTAAGGATCGTTTGATAGAAATCAAAAGGAAAATAACAGAGGAATGGAGCGGACAGTGTGAGATCTTTCCTCTGGATGTCGGCCGCCTAGAGGATATCGCCCGGGTCCGTGATCAGATCGGCTCGGTTGATGTCCTGATCAACAATGCGGGCTTCGGTATATTTGAAACGGTTTTAGACTCGACATTGGAAGACATGAAAGCAATGTTTGATGTAAATGTGTTCGGCCTGGTCGCCTGTACAAAAGCGGTGCTCCCGCAAATGCTTGAGCAAAAAAAGGGCCATATCATCAATATCGCCTCTCAAGCGGGGAAAATCGCAACACCGAAGTCGAGCCTGTATTCCGCGACAAAACATGCCGTGCTAGGATACTCAAACGCTTTGCGGATGGAGCTGTCGGGAACCGGCATTTATGTGACAACAGTCAATCCGGGACCGATTCAGACGGACTTTTTTTCCATTGCTGATAAAGGCGGGGACTACGTCAAAAATGTCGGCCGCTGGATGCTTGATCCTGATGACGTGGCAGCTCAAATTACAGCTGCAATTTTTACGAACAAACGGGAGATCAATCTTCCGCGTTTAATGAATGCCGGCACTAAGCTGTATCAGCTGTTTCCAGCTCTCGTTGAAAAGCTGGCAGGACGCATGCTCATGAAAAAATAATGATGGAACTGCCTGTGGTGGAATGATTGTTGCTCACGAGGCAGTTTTTGATAGTGGAAGGGAGAGATTGTTGAATGTCAATTCATTCAGATGTCCTTCATGTTCTGCTCAAAGATCCGTTTATTCAGAAACTGATTGATGCAGAGCCTGTATTCTGGGCAAATTCAGGCAAGGAAGAGAAGCGGCCATTACCCCATGCAGATGAGTGGGCAACCGAGATCGCGGAAGCGGAAGAAAGACTGCGGCGCTTTGCCCCTTATATTGCCGAGGTGTTTCCTGAGACGAAAGGTGCTAAAGGGATCATCGAGTCTCCGCTTTTTGAGATGCAGGATATGAAGGAAAAGCTGGAAGCGGCATATCAGCAGCCATTCCCGGGAAGATGGCTTTTAAAGTGCGACCACGAACTTCCGATTTCAGGGTCGATTAAAGCGCGGGGCGGGATTTATGAAGTATTAAAGCATGCAGAAGATCTGGCGCTTCAAGAAGGCATACTTCAGGAAACTGATGATTACTGCATCTTACGGGAAGACCGGTTTGCCGCGTTTTTCTCCCGCTATTCGATTGCTGTCGGTTCAACAGGAAACCTGGGTTTAAGCATTGGCATCATTGGCGCGGCACTCGGGTTTCGCGTGACAGTGCATATGTCGGCCGATGCTAAGCAGTGGAAAAAGGATCTCCTCCGCCAAAAGGGTGTCACTGTTATGGAGTACGAAACAGATTACAGTGAAGCGGTGAACGAAGGGAGACGGCAGGCGGAACAAGATCCATTCTGTTATTTTATTGATGATGAACATTCTCGTCAGCTGTTCTTAGGATATGCTGTTGCTGCAAGCCGATTAAAAACACAGCTTGACAATATGAATATACAGCCAAGTCTCGAAACGCCCTTGTTTGTGTATCTGCCGTGCGGAGTCGGCGGAGGACCGGGCGGTGTAGCCTTTGGGCTGAAGCTTTTATACGGAGATCATGTTCACGTGTTTTTCGCAGAACCAACTCATTCACCGTGTATGCTGTTAGGGCTTTATTCAGGACTTCACGAGCAGATCTCCGTCCAGGATATCGGTCTGGATAATCGGACGGCTGCTGACGGACTTGCCGTAGGGAGGCCGTCAGGGTTTGTCGGCAAGCTGGTTGAACCGCTTCTGAGCGGCTGTTATACGGTAGAGGACAATATGCTTTATACTTTGCTTCATATGCTGGCTGTATCCGAAAATCAATATTTAGAGCCATCTGCTCTTGCCGGCATGTTCGGGCCGGTTCAGCTTTATTCGACAGAAGAGGGAAGGCGCTATAGTCAGAAATATAATATGGAACATGCCGTACATATCGTCTGGGGAACGGGAGGAAGCATGGTTCCAAAAGAGGAAATGGCTGCGTATAACCGAATCGGTGCTGATTTGCTAAAAAACGAAATGAAAAAATAAGCAGACAGTGAAAAGGTTTTCCGTTACAATCTTTGTAAGGGTTTTAACCTACAGAGAGTCAGGTGTAAACAGTGAAAAATAAAGAGCTTAACTTACATACTTTATATACACAGCACAATCGAGAGTCTTGGTCTGGTTTTGGGGGACATTTGTCGATTGCTGTATCTGAAGAAGAGGCAAAAGCGGTGGAAGGGCTCAATGATTATCTATCTGTTGAAGAAGTGGAAACGATCTATATTCCGCTTGTTCGGCTGCTCCATTTGCATGTCAAGTCTGCTGCTGAACGCAATAAGCATGTCAATGTTTTTTTGAAGCACCCGCATTCAGCCAAAATTCCGTTTATTATCGGCATCGCCGGCAGTGTCGCAGTTGGAAAAAGCACGACGGCGCGGATCTTGCAGAAGCTGCTTTCGCGTTTGCCTGACCGTCCCAAAGTGAGCCTTATCACAACAGATGGTTTTTTATTTCCTACTGCCGAGCTTAAAAAGAAAAATATGATGTCAAGAAAAGGGTTTCCTGAAAGCTATGATGTAAAGGCGCTGCTCGAATTTTTGAATGACTTAAAATCAGGAAAGGACAGCGTAAAGGCCCCGGTGTATTCCCATCTAACCTATGACCGCGAGGAAGGTGTGTTCGAGGTTGTAGAACAGGCGGATATTGTGATTATTGAAGGCATTAATGTGCTTCAGTCCCCCACCTTGGAGGATGACCGGGAAAACCCGCGTATTTTTGTTTCCGATTTCTTCGATTTTTCGATTTACGTGGATGCGGAGGAAAGCCGGATTTTCACTTGGTATTTGGAGCGTTTTCGTCTGCTTCGGGAAACTGCTTTTCAAAATCCTGATTCATATTTTCATAAATTTAAAGACTTGTCCGATCAGGAGGCTGACGAGATGGCAGCCTCGATTTGGGAGAGTGTTAACCGGCCGAATTTATATGAAAATATCCTGCCGACTAAATTCAGATCAGATCTCATTTTGCGTAAGGGAGACGGGCATAAGGTCGAGGAAGTGCTGGTAAGGAGGGTATGAAACTGTGCATCATCTGGAACTGTATGTCTCTGATTTGGAGACGTCAAGGCGGTTTTGGGGCTGGTTCTTAAAAGAACTTGGCTATAAAGAGTACCAAAAATGGAGCTCAGGCATCAGCTGGAAGAAAGATGGTTTTTACCTAGTAATTGTGCAGGCGAAAGAGCCTTTTCTAGAGCCGGAATACCATAGATGCCGAGTCGGTCTGAACCATCTCGCATTTCATGCTGAATCCAAGCATCAAGTCGATCAGATGACCGAAAAATTAACGGCAAAAGGCTATCGTGTGTTGTACCGAGACAGGCATCCTTTTGCCGGAGGAGACGGGCATTATGCCGTCTATTGTGAGGATCCGGACCGGATTAAGGTAGAGCTCGTTGCCCCAAGCTGTTAATCGTGATCTTTGGACAGGCTGTTCAGCTTTTTCTCAATGCGATCCAGCTGCGCTTTTCGGTTTTTCGCATACTTGAAGCCTGTAACAGCCGCAAAGATGACAGCGGCAAATATGATAAATACAAACAGCTGAAACATCACATCGCCTATATTCATGTTCTTCACCTCATGTTTGCGGGAGAGATTCATTTTCTCCCGTTTTTTATTTAAAGCTGTTTTTCCAGACGGCAACCGTGTTTTGTGGTTTCCGTTTTCATCTGCCGATAGGCGACCGCTAAAAATGGCAGTCCGAGCAGGGTAATGCCGCTCAGGACAGAAAAAATAAAAATTGGCCGACCAGCGCCAAACAGGTCTATACATATCCCTCCGACCCAGGGGCCGATGACGTTTCCGAGCTGGGAAAAACCGATGGCCCCGAAATAAGTGCCTTTTAATCCTGGTTTTGCAATCTGGTCTACAAACAAATCCATCATAGAGAACAAAAGAACTTCGCCGATTGTAAAAGTGATGACAATCATCACAAGTGATGAAACACCGTGTGATACGGTGAAAATGGCCATGCTGATACTAACCATCACATTACCGAGCATCAGAGAGCAAAGCGGCGAAAAACGTTTTGCAAAATGGACAATGGGAAATTGCGTCGCCAACACTACGATTGCGTTTAATGTCAGCATCAGTCCGTACAGCTTCGTTCCATTGCCGATCAAGGGGTTTTGCGCCATATATTGAGGGAATGTGGAACTAAATTGTGAGTAGCCAAAGGTGCATAGCGTAATGCCAACCAAAGCAATTGTAAAAAGATAATCCTTTTGCGTGACCATAAACGCTTCCCTTACGCTCATATGTCGGGACTGGTCTGATGCTGATAAAGAAGGATGTTTTTTAAATTGGCTGGCAAGCACAAGTCCGTATAGTCCGTAAATGACTGCAGGCACCAAAAAGGGCGTGGTCGATTGCGATGAGCCGAAATACAGGCCTAGCACGGGTCCGAAGACAACGCCGATATTAATAGCTGCATAGCGTAAATTAAAAACAAGCAGTCTTGTTTTTTCTTCTGTCATATCAGACAGCAAAGCCTTTGAAGCGGGCTCAAACAGTGATTTGCAAAGGCCGTTTAATGCGTTGACTACAAAAAACACCCAGAGATGAGATGCTGCCGCAAACCCCATAAATACCAGCATCCATCCGAAAATGGACACAAGCATCATGTTTTTTCTGCCGAATGTATCGGAGATATATCCGCCGTAAAAGCTTGCGAGGATGCCGACTGAGGAGCTTGCGGCAATGACCAGTCCTGCATAGGAAGCTGATGCACCTTGGACGGCTGTCAAATAAATCGCTAAAAAAGGAATGCTCATCGATGTTGCCATTCTGCCAAAAATGGTTCCGATTATAATTGTCCAGCTGATCGGGTGGATATCTTTCCATTGCTTCATGAATTATATTCTCTCCTGTAGGTAAGATCTTTCTCTATCATATATGAAAAAATTCCCTTATCCAATAGATGATTCAAAATATTTCGTTATTGATACGTCGTATGTCTGTAGATTGTTTGGATGGCAATACATTATGTGTTGACGGCGTACATGGCTACGTATTGAAATTGAGGGTGATGCCAGAAGGAAGATCATGATATATCCGATGAAAAGCAAAGCGATTGGTCAGGAGGGTGTCTGTTTGAAACAGTAAAGGAGTTTAAGCCGCCGGGATGCCGGAGCATATCGGCAGCAAAGCCGGATATGAGATCAAGAAGTACGCGGAAAACCGTCATGCCGCATGACAGAAGAGCGCGCGCATCTCTTCGGTTGAATTAAGGATGGTAATCGTGTATTCACGCGTGTTCGTGGACAGCTTATTCCGTTTTGCGCGAGCATTGAAGGGCTGTCGTATGGCTTTGAGACTGTTTCTTTGTTATCAGGCGGTGTTTTTAAAGGGAAGCCGCATCAGCGGCTGAAAGCACTGGCAGTCATACGTTTAAGAGAACAGGCCTTGGTTTGTGACATAGTCATAAATGATATCTTCTATATGCGCATGCAAATCCTCATCTGGTTCTTCATTCCGTCTCTCTTCTAGAGCTGCTTTCAGGCTTTGTTTTTCATACGGGCTTAACGGATCTATAGCAACGTTTCTGCCGTATTGACGCAGTGCCTGTTCCATCATTTTTTCAACAAATTTCTCCATTATGACTCTCCTATCCTTATGCTTCGCTTTTATTCTACTAAATGTTTTTCTTCTCTCAAACCCTTGGATCATATTTTCTGTCAGACAAGAATCATTTACCAGTATAAAACGAACATACTTTCGCATATAATAGAAAAACGAACATAAGTTCTTTTTAGAGGTGTGTATGATGAAAGAAAAAGTGATTTTTCTCGTTGACATGCAATCGTTTTATGCATCTGTAGAGAAAGCGGAAAATCCACATTTGAAAAATAAGCCCGTCATTGTTTCGGGGGATCCTGAAAAAAGGGGCGGAGTTGTACTGGCTGCCTGCCCGCTGGCGAAACAAAAGGGTGTGGTGAATGCTTCACGGCTGTGGGAGGCACAGGAAAAGTGTCCTGAGGCTGTTGTGCTCCGGCCGCGTATGCAGCGGTATATTGATGTATCACTGCAAATTACGGCTATTCTAGAGGAGTATACAGACCTTGTGGAGCCTTATTCCATCGATGAACAGTTCATGGACATTACAGGCAGCCAGAAGCTGTTTGGGACGCCGATGGAGATCGCGAAAAGCATTCAGGGCAGAATCATGCGGGAGATCGGCGTTTATGCGCGGGTTGGAATCGGCCCTAACAAAGCGCTGGCCAAAATTGCGTGTGACAATTTTGCCAAAAAGAATAAGAACGGTATTTTTACCTTAACGAAAGAAAATATAAAAACCGAAATGTGGCCGCTCCCGGTGGGCAGCATGTTTGGCGTCGGGAGCCGCATGAAGCATCATTTAAATCGAATGGGCATCAGCACGATCGGCGGGCTCGCGGCTTTTCCGCTCGATCTTTTAAAAAAGAAATGGGGCATTAACGGCCACGTGCTGTGGATGACGGCAAACGGAATTGATTATTCCCCTGTATCAACTTCATCTCTAGACGGGCAAAAGGCGATCGGCCATGGAATGACTCTCCCGAGAGACTACGAACACTTTGACAAAGAAATCAAGGTCGTATTGCTGGAGCTGAGTGAAGAAGTGTGCAGGCGAAGCCGAAACGCCGGAGTAATGGGGCAGACGGTGTCAGTGAGCTGCCGGGGTGCTGATTTTGATTGGCCGACGGGCTTCAATCGGCAAGTGAAGCTGGCGGAACCGACGAATTCTACGCAAGATGTATATGAGGCTGTATGCCGGCTGTTTCTTACATTTTGGGACGGGAAACCCGTCCGCCGCCTCGGTGTCAATCTGTCTCAGCTCTCATCTGATGACATATGGCAGCTCAATTTATTTCAGGATTATGCAAAGAAAATGAGCCTAGGCTATGTGATGGACGGCATTAAAAATCGATTCGGCGATACAGCAATCATCAGGGCGGCGTCATTGACAGCGGCAGGCCAGGCATTTGAACGTGCGGCTAAAATAGGGGGGCACTATAAATGAACGATCATTTAAAAAGGGGCAACCTGCTGTGGGAAGGAAGCAGGATGTTTCTGCCGGAACATAAGCAAAGCCTGCTGGAGAGAAAGCGGCATAAACAGAAGCTGCAAAAGCCGACCCTTGATCCCGATAAGCTGGAAGAGATGAATCAAACGCTTTGCACCGCGATGGAGTTTGCTCAGGATATCACTGTCAGCTGCTTTCAGGACGGTGAAATTGTCCGCTGCACCGGGAAAATCTGCCGGTATGAAGAGTTTGAAAAAGCAGTATGGATAAAAGGAGATGAGGACCAGCTTTATAAGCTGAAACTTGATCAAGTGCTTGATATTGTGCTGTAAAGTCTCTCCTCCTGCTTGGGGGAGAAATGTGTAAAATGATCAAATATTGTTCCCTCGGCAGTCTGGAAACGTATGATACAGGAAAGAAGGCATTTACAATTCCAGCCAGGCAAAATATAATTTTTATATTGTGAGAAAAAGAGCTAACATTCGTTTTGCCAGACGGAGGGAGATCAAATCGTAATGGATATTCGAACAATCACGTCTTCAGATTATGAAATGGTAACGTCTGTAATGAATGAATGGTGGGGCGGCAGACAGCTGAAAGAAAAATTGCCGAGACTATTTTTTGAGCATTTTCAGGACACAAGCTTTCTTGCATCTGAACATAATAGCATGACCGGATTTTTAATCGGGTTTCAATCGCAATCGGATCCTGAAACGGCGTACATTCATTTTTCCGGTGTGCATCCGGATTTCAGAAAAATGCAAATTGGAAAACAATTATACGATGTATTTATTGAAACAGTAAAACAAAGAGGATGCACCCGGGTGAAGTGCGTCACTTCACCAGTGAATAAAGTATCAATCGCATATCACACAAAATTGGGGTTTGATATTGAAAAGGGCACCAAGACGGTAAATGGCATCTCAGTGTTTGCAAACTATGATGGCCCTGGCCAAGACAGGGTACTGTTTGTCAAAAACATATGAGGGGGAAATATGATGGATTTTTTATCAAAAACACCTGAGCCTCCTTACTATGCCGTCATTTTTTCTTCTGTCAAAAGCGAAACTGACACAGGATATGGAGAAACGGCAGAGCGGATGGTATTGCTTGCAGCGGATCAGCCTGGATTTTTAGGCGTGGAAAGCGTTCGTGAAGCGGATGGAAGGGGCATCACAGTTTCCTATTGGGACAGTATGAACGCAATTATCCTTTGGAAGCATCACACTGAACATCAAGCGGCAAAAGAAAAAGGAAAAAGTGTTTGGTACGAGTCGTATGCAGTCCGCGTCTCAAAAGTCGAAAGACAGCGGCTGTTTCAGGAGAACACGAATGATTGAATTTCTTCAGCATAAGGAAGACACAATAGCCCGTGAGATTATAGCCGTACAGATCCCATCTTACATAAAGGAAACAGAGATTATCGGTTTTGACGGCATTCCGGCTTTACAAGAGAAGGTGAAGGATATTCAAGCATCTCATGAACGGTTTGCGGGATATCGGAAAAACGGCAAGCTGATCGGTGTCATTTCATATGAGAAAAACATGCATCATCTCACCATTTGCAGGCTTGTTGTGCATCCTGACGGTTTTAGAAAAGGAATTGGACGAGCACTTCTGCAATTTGTCATTGATCAGAACGAAGACGCTGAGAAAATCGAAGTAGTCACAGCCGAGAAAAATATCCCGGCCGTGTCACTCTATACACAGGCTGGATTCCAAAAAGCAGAAACCGTCAAAGCAGCGCAGGATCTATTGCTGTCGGTCTTTCATTTGTATCCGAAAAGAAAAGTTGAGGTCGTTCCCTACAACGAAAAATGGACGAAAGGTTTCGATGAAGAAAAAGAACGGCTGAAGCGGGTGTTCGGGCCGGAGATGATCGCCGTTCATCATATCGGAAGCACATCGATACCGAACATGGCAGCGAAGCCAATCATTGATATGTTAATTGAAGTCAGAAGCATTGAGGCCGTGAGCCAATTTGATGAACAAATGAAGGCTGTCGGCTATATGCCAAAAGGTGAGAACGGCATAGCGGGCAGGCGTTATTTCCAAAAGGGCGGAAATAAACGAACCCATCATGTCCATCTGTACGAACAGGGAAACCCTGCTATTGAAAGGCATCTGTTATTCAGAGATTATCTCAGAGCTCATCCGAGCATAGCGAAAGAATACGCCGTTCTCAAAAAACGGCTGGCGGCCCAGCATTCCGATAGCATCAAACAATACATGCAAGGGAAAGATGAATGGATCAAGGCTGCAGAAGAAAATGCGAAGCGGTGGAAAAAAGGCAGAAACCATGCGAATGGCAGTGTTGTATGCTACAATAGCGAAAATGATGAAAACGGGGGTTTCACCTTATGAACATACATGTGACAGATGCAGCGAAACAGGCACTGCAGCAGGCGTTCGACGCCAACCCGGGAAAAAAAGCCCAGCTTCGTTATGATGCAGAAGGATGCGGCTGCGCGGTAAGCGGTGTACCGACAATCTGGCTGACAGAAGAATTAACGGGACAGTGCGAGCAGCTGGAAACGAACGGCATTCCGCTGTATATCCAATCGTCGCAAAAAGTGTTTTTTGACGATCAAATGACGATCGATTACAATGAAAAAGCCAAAACATTGGCGCTGAAAAGCCCGGCTGAAATGCTCAGCCCCAGAATGAGCATATTAGTAAAGTAGGAGACGCGAAACGTGGAACAAAAGCTGAAAGCAATGAAGAACACAGCACAAAATAAAACGTGGGTATCCTTCCTGAATCAAAACCATCCCTATACCTTGCTTCACTGGTCAATTGGAGGAGCAGAATCCGTCAAGAAAGATGTTTGGCTATTGCAGGATGAAATGACCTTCGAGACGCAGGAGTTTACAACGATAGACCTTGCGATTGAATGGATCAGAGAACATATGGATGATATTACCGACGTTTTGTGAAATAAAAAAGCGAAAGAGCCGACGAGGCCTTTCGCTTTTTTATTATGTTGAGACCTTCATTTTGTCTAAAAACTCCTGCACCGTTTTTCGGTACGTGTCCCGGTTTTTGGTGTATGACATGGCATGTTCACCGTTCTCGGCGATATACAGCGCTTTCGGTCCGGTTTTCTTTTCGTAAAGCCGCTCGGTTGAAGAAACAGGAATGTAATCATCATCCTGACTGTGAATAAAGAGGACCGGCTTTTCGATTTGATCAATGACAGCAAGCGGAGATACTTCGCGAGCGCGATAGCCGCCCCTCAGCTTCAAAAAGAAGTCGGCGATAGGGAGCAGGGGCCAAGACGGGAGCCTGTATTCCGTTTTCAGCAGATAGGCAAGCTGTTCATCAAAACATGCGAACGGACAATCGGCAATATAAAAATCAGCGCCATCTTCACAGTGTGCGCCAGCGTAAAGCAGAGCGGTCACAGCTCCCATCGATTCACCGTGAATTCCGATCAATCCGCGATGATTTGTTTTGTTTTTGAGCCAGCTGACAACCTCATTGAGATCATCTTTTTCATAAAACCCGTAACTGGTCGTCTTTCCGCCGCTTTGGCCATGCCGGCGGTGATCATAAATAAGTACATTCCAGCCGAGATCAAGAAATAAATGCATATACTTAAGAGAATTCAGCACATTCATCGTTACTCCGTGGCAGATGATGATGGTGTTTTGAGTGTCATGCGGTGCGACATGGTATCCCTTTATGGTATACCCGTAAGCGGATGGAATCTCAAAAGCGGTTTTCTCCATTTGTTCAAATGATTCGAACACATCATGTCCGTCGTCTTTCTCTCTTTTGATAATGTCTTCGTCCGTTTTTTTCTTGATGAATAGAATCATGTTCGAAAAAACAATTCCGATCGCGATGACAGCAGTTAAGAGAGCGCCAATGGCCAAAAGGATTTTCTTCAAAAGACACAGCACCTTTCAACGAAATATATAGGTCATTCGTTTTTAAGATCATTATACCTAAACACTGCTGCGCTGAGAAAGTTATCAGAAGAGAGTTTGCTTGTTCAGCTTATATGCTCCGTGATAAACTGGCTTCAAAACAAAACATGGGGGAAGTCTGCATGAAAAAACAAAAATCCGCTGACAAACACCAGCTAAAAGACGGCCTTCAATCCGATATCAAAGCAAAGCTTATGGAGATGAAGAGCCAATTGAAGGAAGAGGATGAAAAGAGGCAGGAAAGAGAAAAAGCAGAACAGATCAGAAAGAAAAAAGAGATCGAAAAAAATAAAAGTTTTGAACAACTCCTAAATGAAAGCCAAATGGATTGGCATCGATATAAATAAATCGGCCACCTATACAGAGGCTGGTTTCAAGCGTGTCGACAAACACTTGTGTACCTTGTCAAGCCTGTGAGTCGGCAGCTTCCATGCATGTCTTTTCTAACCTGCATGGTTTTCAATCGCGGTCAACAAAATGAAATCAGCACCCTTAAGGGTGCTGATTTTTCTATTAAGAGCGGTGGGCTTCATAAACGTCTTGTTTCGTATGAGATTGAAGCGCTTTGATTTCTTCTTCTGTTAAACGCCGCGCCTTTGCTGCCTGAATGTTTTCCCGTAACTGCTCAACCTTACTGGCGCCTGTAATCACTGAAGCGACAGCTGGCTGTGCTAACAGATACTGCAGCGACTTTTCTGTCATTGAAAGGTCGGGAGCCACTTCCTCCATTGCCTTGCGGGCATTTGTCAGTTCTTCAAATGAATAGGACAAGTACCCGTTTTGTTTCATGCTGTCTGCCGCTTGATCAAGGGGTCTTTCGGTTAAGAGCCCTTTGGCAACAGGGCCTCTGGCGACTACGCTGATTTGATGTTCCTCTAAAAGCGGGAGCCATTCCTCAGGGCGTCTGTCAAACAAGCTGAATTGCATCATGATGCTGACGATGTTTGATTTCTTTACATATTCTTTTATCACATTCGGGCGGATGGAAGAAATGCCATAGTAGCGGATGACACCTTCTTGTTTTAATTCCTCAAACGCCTCGATCGTTTCATCAATGTTATCCTCTATCGTGCCGCCGTGTAGCTGATAAAGGTCGATATAATCAGTTTTCAGCCGTGTAAGGCTCTTTTTTACCGCTTCTTTTATGTAAGCTTTTGAAGGGTCCCAATACCAGCCCTCGCTCCCGTCATCCCAACGGTTTCCCGCTTTTGTTGCCAGAATAATATCCTGGCGTCTGTTTTGGATCGCATCACCGACGATTTCTTCGTTGCGTCCCCGGTCATACAAATCCGCTGTGTCCAAATAGTTGATGCCGAGCTCGATCGCTTCATCCAAAATGGACAATGCTTTGTTTTTTTCAGTTCCAAGAGACATACAGCCGAGTCCGACTTCGCTTATTTCTAAATCAGATGTACCCAGTTTGCGCTTTCTCATGTGCACACTCCTTTTTTTAGGCTTTGTATTGACCGTAATATAAAGGAGCCAAAGTTTCAACTTTTACGGCTCTGACACCCATTCTTTTACATATTGAAATGTGCGTCCATACTCTTTTAACTTTGCCCGAATTTCCCATGCTTTTCCGACTAAGACAACACCTTTTGGCATGCGGTACACTTTCACGAAAAGGCCTCCTTTTCTCTAGTATGATAAAATGTATGGGGCATCATATAGAGACAGAACGGGAGATGAAGAAATGAAATCATTAGAAGAAAAAACAATTGCCAAAGAACAGATCTTTTCAGGTAAAGTTATTGATCTATTTGTCGAGGATGTAGAGCTGCCAAACGGCAAAACGAGTAAACGTGAAATTGTGAAACACCCTGGAGCAGTAGCGGTATTAGCCGTCACAGATGAAGGGAACATTATCTTGGTCAAACAATTCCGTAAGCCGCTTGAGCGGACAATCGTTGAAATTCCAGCCGGAAAGCTTGAAAAAGGTGAGGAGCCGGAGTATACGGCACTTCGGGAACTTGAGGAGGAAACCGGCTATACAGCAAAAAAACTGACAAAAATAACTGCGTTTTATACCTCTCCCGGCTTTGCTGATGAAATCGTTCACGTATTTCTTGCTGAGGAGCTTTCTGTACTCGAAGAAAAACGGGAGCTTGATGAGGACGAGTTTGTTGAAGTGATGGAGGTGACGCTTGAAGATGCGCTAAAGCTGGTTGAATCGCGTGAAGTATATGATGCTAAAACTGCCTATGCGATTCAATATCTTCAACTGAAAGAAGCGCTCCAAGCACAAAAATGAAAAAGATTTACGCGGATTTGCACATTCATATCGGCCGGACCTTTACAGGAAGGGCTGTCAAAATAACAGGCGCCAAAACATTAACGCTGGACCGGATTTTGGTTGAAGCCAGTGAACATAAAGGAATTGAACTCCTCGGTATTATCGACTGTCATTCTCCGGAAGTCATTCTAGAGCTTGAGGAAGGCATTTCATCTGGAAAATATCGCGAGCTTGATGGGGGAGGAATCCGTTATCGCAGTACGACTCTTTTATTGGGGAGCGAGCTGGAGATTTATGATGAAGACTGCAGCGGGCCGATCCATGTGCTTGTATTTATGCCGAAGCTGGCTGATATGAAGCAGTTTTCAAACTGGCTGTCAGCCAGGCTGAAAAATATTCATTTAAGCTCACAGCGGATATATGAAACGGGCTTAAACCTGCAACAAAAAGTCAAGGAAATGGGCGGTCTTTTTATCCCCGCCCATATCTTTACACCGCACAAAAGCTTATATGGAAAAGGGGTTAAATCAAGCTTAACTGAGGTTTTTGATCCGTCAATGATAGATGCGGTGGAGCTTGGATTAAGCTGCGATACAGACATGGCTTCACACATATCTGAATTGAATCCGTATCCTTTTTTAACAAATTCTGATGCGCATTCGTTGGGGAAAATCGGCAGAGAATATAATGAACTATATGTGCAATCAGCTGATTTTACTGAGTTTGCTCTTGCATTAAAAGGGCAAGATGAAAGGAAAATGATCGCAAATTACGGCTTGGACCCGTTATTGGGGAAATATTATCAGACGGCTTGCGAAGCGTGCGGAGAACCTGCAGTGAGCGGGGAAAAATCGTGCGCGAATTGCGGCAATGCCAGATTTACCAAGGGAGTCAGCGAAAGATTGCGTGAATTGAGTGATCAGCCTGAAGTTCGCGTCCCGCGTCCGCGGTATGTACATCAGATCCCCCTGCAATTTGTTCCGGGTGTAGGCCCGAAAACGCTGGACAAGCTAAAAAAAGCCTTCGGAACAGAAATGGCTGTTCTTCATGAGGCTGCAGAAGAAGATTTGGCTCGCGTTGTCCCGCCAAAAACCGCGGCGCTTATTGTAAAAGCGAGATCCGGAAAACTGGAATTGAAAGCCGGAGGAGGAGGAACCTACGGTAAAATTAAACCGTGAGTTAAAGATTAACTCAGTTCCTCCTGTACTTTTCTTTTTGTCCGTATAAAGGTAATCAGCTGGATGATTTCATCTTCACTCAGCGGCTTGCCATCAACAGAAATGGTAAAGTCAAGGCTGCTCCACGTGGCCAATTCAATGGTCTGGGGAGCAGTCTGCTTTTGTTTCTCACGGCCTAAAAGTTCATCGCAGGTTGTGTCAAAGAGGTCAGCAAGCATGGCAAGTGCCTCAAGAGAAGGCCGTCGGTAGCCTGACTCGTAGCCGGCATATGTGCTTTTTGCGATGCCTAGAAGGTCAGCTGTATATTGAAGTGACCAATTTTTCTTTTTTCTCAATTCAGTTAAACGATCTAGATTCATGAACTTCCGCTCCTTTTTCACCTTGAGCTGATTATATCATATAGGTATTAGGAAGTGTACGCGAATTGAATAATAATGTCTTGCGTATTTTATTTTCCGTGTCTATAATTGCATTAAAAGTATGCGAAAAGCGAATACCTTCTCGCAACCCATCTTTAGATACAGTGAAGAGGTGCATGGTATGAAAAAATTATTGATGTTGACAACTGGGGGAACGATTGCTTCAGTTGAAGGGGAAAATGGGCTGGCTCCCGCGGTCAAGGCTGATGAATTACTAAGTTACGTATCAAAACTTGATAACGATTACACGATGGAAACTCAGTCGCTTATGAATATAGACAGCACCAATATGCAGCCTGAATACTGGGTGGAAATAGCCGAAGCCGTTAAGGAAAATTATGATGCCTATGACGGGTTTGTTATTACTCACGGTACAGATACAATGGCCTATACATCTGCCGCACTATCATATATGCTGCAGCATGCCAAAAAGCCAATCGTCATCACCGGCTCGCAGATTCCGATCACGTTCCAAAAAACCGACGCCAAAAAAAATATTACAGATGCCATTCGCTTTGCCTGTGAAGGCGTAGGCGGGGTTTATGTTGTATTTGACGGCAGAGTCATTCAAGGAACGCGTGCGATCAAATTAAGAACGAAAAGCTATGACGCATTTGAAAGCATCAATTACCCATATATCGCTTTTATCAATGAAGACGGGATCGAATACAACAAACAAGTAACGGAACCTGAGAACGACACCTTTGCAGTTGACACTTCACTTTGCACAGATGTATGTCTGCTGAAGCTGCATCCAGGCTTAAAGCCCGAAATGCTTGATGCCCTGAAAAGCATGTACAAAGGGATTGTCATTGAGAGTTATGGCAGCGGAGGGGTGCCGTTTGAAGGCAGAGACATTTTGTCAAAAGTGAATGAGCTGATTGAAAGCGGCATTGTCGTCGTCATTACAACTCAATGTCTGGAAGAAGGCGAAGACATGAGCATTTACGAGGTAGGCCGCAGAGTCAACCAAGACTTAATTATCCGATCAAGAAATATGAACACAGAAGCCATTGTGCCAAAATTGATGTGGGCACTAGGTCAGTCTTCGGATCTTCCTGTCGTCAAGAGAATTATGGAAACGCCGATAGCTGATGACGTTGTCCTGTAAAATGTAAAAACGATAACCAGCAAAGAGAAAGAAGGTTAAAGATTATGTTAAACGGCCAAAAAGAATATCGCGTGGAAAAAGACTTCCTTGGGGAAAAACAAATTGAGGCAGATGTTTATTACGGAATTCAGACGCTCCGTGCTTCTGAAAATTTCCCGATTACGGGATACAAAATCCATGAAGAAATGATTAACGCACTGGCGATTGTAAAAAAAGCCGCGGCTCTTGCCAACATGGACGTGAAACGGCTGTATGAAGGAATTGGCCAAGCTATCGTACAAGCCGCTGATGAGATTCTGGAAGGCAAGTGGCACGATCAGTTTATCGTCGATCCGATTCAGGGCGGTGCCGGAACTTCTATGAACATGAATGCGAATGAGGTTATCGGAAACCGGGCTCTTGAAATCATGGGACATAAAAAGGGAGATTATATCCATTTAAGCCCAAACACACATGTGAATATGTCACAGTCTACAAACGATGTGTTCCCGACTGCGATTCATATTTCCACATTGAATCTCTTGGAAAAACTGCTGAAAACAATGGAAGATATGCATAGTGTGTTTAAGCAAAAAGCACAGGAGTTTGATTCTGTTATTAAAATGGGCCGGACACACCTTCAAGATGCGGTTCCAATTCGTCTTGGGCAAGAATTCGAAGCGTACAGCCGTGTTCTGGAGCGTGATATCAAACGAATCAAACAATCGCGACAGCACCTGTATGAAGTCAACATGGGCGCAACTGCTGTTGGTACAGGGCTAAACGCTGATCCTGAATATATTAAACAGGTAGTAAAGCACCTTGCTGATATCAGCGGTCTTCCTCTCGTCGGCGCTGATCATCTTGTTGATGCAACACAAAATACAGATGCGTATACAGAGGTATCAGCTTCATTAAAAGTCTGCATGATGAACATGTCGAAGATCGCAAACGACCTGCGCTTAATGGCGTCAGGACCGCGCGCGGGCCTTGCGGAAATTTCTCTGCCTGCACGTCAGCCGGGGTCATCCATTATGCCGGGAAAAGTCAATCCGGTTATGGCGGAGCTGATCAACCAAATTGCGTTCCAGGTTATTGGAAACGACAATACAATCTGCCTTGCTTCAGAAGCAGGACAGCTTGAATTAAACGTCATGGAGCCCGTGCTTGTCTTTAATTTGCTTCAATCTATCAGCATCATGAACAACGGCTTCCGCTCGTTCACTGATAATTGCTTAAAAGGCATCGAAGCCAACGAAAAGCGCTTGAAGCAATACGTAGAAAAAAGTGCAGGAGTCATCACTGCAGTCAATCCGCATCTTGGGTATGAAGCGGCAGCTAGAATTGCCCGGGAAGCAATTATGACAGGGCAATCTGTCCGCGATCTTTGCCTGCAGCATGATGTGCTGACAGAAGAAGAATTGGATATCATTTTAAACCCATATGAAATGACAAAACCAGGTATCGCTGGGAAAGAACTATTAGAAAAATAAAATTTGAACAAAAAACAGCTTATTCATCTCGGGATATTCCGATGAATAAGCTGTTTACAACATAGGGATGAGGAAGTATAGTATACGTGTTGCACTATTTATTGAAAGCGTTTTAGCTTTTTACATGAAGGGGGACTTCTTTTGAAGGATGTAAGACTGCCAACACTATTTGAAATTATTATTGTACTAGGATCATTTTTAGCACTTGTCATGTCGTTTACCGTCTTTTTAGACTTGCCGATACAGCTCGCGCTTTTCATTTCCTGGTTTATCGCAATGATTCTCGGAATCAGACTCGGTTATACTTATAAAGATATGCAAAATGCGATCCTGCATGGAATATCAAATGGGCTTGAAGCCGTTCTGATTCTTGTTTCAGTAGGAGCGCTTATTGGAACATGGATCGCTGGTGGAATTGTGCCCACACTGATTTACTATGGTTTAGAATTTATTCACCCTAGCATCTTTTTACTTGCAACGCTTATTATTTGTTCAATTATGTCTGTAGCAACAGGTACGTCATGGGGAACAGTCGGAACTGCCGGCATTGCCATGATCGCAATTGGAGAGGGGTTAGGCATTCCGCTTCCTCTTGTAGCCGGTGCTATCCTTTCAGGCGCTTATTTCGGGGACAAGCTGTCTCCTTTGTCTGACAGTACGGTTCTTGCTTCTTCGCTATCTAAAGTAGATGTGTTAGACCACGTCAGAGCAATGCTCTTTTTATCTGTGCCAGCATATGTGATTACAGCTATTCTCTTTACAATTACTGGTTTTATGTACGGCGGGAAAAATATTGACCTTGATAAAGTTGACTTCTTGAAATCATCTTTGCAAAATACGTTTGACATTCATATTTGGATGCTGATCCCGGCTGTTGTTGTTATTGTCTTATTGGCGATGAAAAAACCATCAATGCCGGTTATCGTGATTGGTGCGTTACTTGGTGCAATCTGGGCTGTTGCTTTCCAAGGCATGAATCCTGCGGACGCTATCGCTACCGCATACAACGGATTCTCCATTAAAACAGATGTTGAATTTTTGAATGGCCTATTAAACCGCGGCGGAATTGTCGGAATGCTCAGTTCCCTTGTCGTGATTATCTTTGGACTTGGTTTTGGCGGACTGCTAGAAAAGCTTGGCGTCTTAAAAGTGATCGTTTCTATGTTTGAAAAGAAGCTGACATCACCGGGCAATGTGACTTTATCTACGCTGATCGTAGCGTTTTTAGCAAACATCTTCGGCTGTGCGATGTATGTATCTCTTATTTTGACTCCGAAAATTATGGAAGACAGCTATGATCGTTTGAATCTCGATAGAAGAGTGTTATCCCGTAACTCAGAGGTCGGGGGTACATTAACTTCAGGTATGGTTCCTTGGTCTGATAACGGGATTTACATGGCGGGAATACTAGGAGTTTCTACCTTCTCATATCTGCCGTTTATGTGGCTCAGTTTTGTAGCAATAGGTCTTGCCATTATCTATGGTTATACAGGAAAATTTATATGGTATACGAAAAACAATACAGTTAAAGCTGAAAAACTAGGCTAATAGGGGAGGATACTGAATGATAGCGAAACACATGATTCGGACACTGATGATCGAAACGCCTTCGGTTCCCGGAAATCTTGGAAGGGTGGCTACGGCAATCGGCCTTCTGGGCGGGGATATTGGTGAAGTGGAGACTGTAAAAGTCGGCCCCAATTACACAATGCGGAATATTACCGTTCAAGTGGAGAATGAAGAACAGCTTCAGGAAGTGATCGCGGCTGTCCAGGCCCTCGGAGAAGGGATCAGACTTCACACCGTATCTGATGAAGTTCTGTCCGCACATGAAGGCGGAAAAATCCAAATGAAAAGCAAAATGCCGATCCGTTCACTTGCAGAGCTGGGGCGTGTCTATACACCAGGTGTTGCAGATGTGTGCCGATTGATTGAAAAAGAACCTGAAAAGGCTTCTATATATACAACGATCAGCAATTCTGTCGCGATTGTAACCGATGGAACCGCTATTTTAGGTCTTGGAAATATCGGCTCTGTCGCAGGCATGCCTGTCATGGAAGGAAAGGCTGCTTTATTTGATCAGCTGGCGGGTATTAGCGGCATTCCGATATTGCTTGATACGAGTGATCCTGAAGAAATCATCAAAACGGTAAAACATATTTCTCCTGGTTTTAGCGGTATCCTTTTAGAGGATATCGGTTCGCCGCATTGCTTTGAAATCGAAGACCGCCTAAAAGAGGAGCTGAACATCCCTGTTATGCACGATGACCAGCATGGTACAGCTGTAGTGACGCTGGCTGCTGCCATCTCGGCATGCAGGAGTGCGGGGGTTGACCTCAAGGAAGCGAAAGTGGGGCAAATCGGCCTGGGCGCAGCAGGCGTCGCCATCTGCCGGATGTTCATGGCCTATGGCGTGAAAGCCGTGTACGGAACAGACAAATCAGAGGCGGCAATGAACCGTCTTGAACAATACGGCGGACATGCAGTTTCCAGTATTGAGGAGCTCATGGAAACATGTGATATTGTCATTGCTACAACTGGAGTTCCGGGGTTAATCAAACCGGCATTTGTACGTTCCGGCCAGGTGATCTTGGCATTATCAAATCCGAAGCCGGAAATTGAGCCGGAGGCCGCACTGCAGGCTGGCGCTGCATATGCAGCTGACGGGCGTTCTGTTAATAATGTACTCGGTTTTCCTGGAATTTTTAGAGGAGCGCTTAACGCAAAGAGCAAGGAAATTAATCATGATATGCTTGTCGCAGCAGCAGAGGCCATCGCAGCCTGCACAAAACAAGGCGATGTGGTCCCTCAGCCGCTTGATTCAAAAGTCCATCATGAGGTAGCAGCAGCTGTCGAGCATGCAGCTCTTACAGCAGTAAAATAAAAGTAGCTAAACAGCACCTTAGCAGGGTGCTGTTTTTTTCTTATCCGTGTTCAATTTTGTTATCATTACTAAATAAGGGAGTGATCACATGGCAAAAAGCCAGGCAAAAAAGAAGCGGGAGCATCGACTGAGAAACGGCGGACGTGACGTCTCATCATCAAGAGGCAGTACACCATCTTTCAGCACACATGAAAGAATGACAAAAAGCAAAAAAGAGATTTTGAATAAACGCAAGCATAAGAATCCTTATGATCATACGGCAGTTGATGATAAGGATTTTTTTTCGTCCAAAAAAACCCCTAGCATTCTTCTCTATCGTTTCTTTTTGAAAAGGGGCATCTTTTTGTGTTTCTTTCATACAATCTATTAAATCAAATCAATAGAGCGGGCGGGAGGAAACGGTATGCGAAAAATCTCTTATAAGGACATGTTTCTCAGGCACGTCAAAGATCATCTCTCTCTTTATATATTTGTTGCAGTGCTGTTTTTCATGGGTGTCATCTTTGGCGCGATCATTGTCAACAGTATGACGATCAGCCAGAAAGAAGATTTATACTACTATTTAAGTCAATTTTTCGGACAGCTTTCGGATGGAAAACAGGCAAGTTCAGCTGATATGTTTGGACAAAGTATCTTTCATAATGCAAAGTATTTAGGCCTGATGTGGATACTGGGGATTTCTGTCATTGGCATGCCGGTTATTTTCATCATGATCTTTCTGAAAGGGATCGTGGTCGGCTTTACTGTCGGGTTCCTTGTCAATCAGATGGGAGTGAGCGGGTTTTTCCTATCATTTGTCTCCGTTTTGCCGCAAAATGTGCTGCTGATTCCGGCGTATCTCATTATGGGTACGTGTGCGATTGCGTTTTCTTTAAAGTTAATCAGGCAGCTGTTCGTGAAACGAAGCCTGCATGACGCGCCGATTCAATGGTTCGGACGGTATGCCTTTGTGCTGCTGGTTATTCTGCTTTTAGCGCTGATTTCGTCTCTCTTTGAAGCATACTTATCTCCTGTATTAATGGAAAAGCTTACATCGAAACTTTTTTAAAATAATTATTAAAAGAAAATCGTTTTATTTATCAGTTTATAATAATTATAGTTGGAACTCTGCGCTTATTTTGTTATAATGAGTCATGGAATGCGGCGTAGGAGGGAAAGACATGGAAAACCGTATTGATCGAATTAAGAAACAACTGCACTCATCCAGCTATAAACTTACGCCTCAGCGTGAAGCGACAGTAAGAGTGCTGCTTGAAAACGAAGAAGACCATTTAAGCGCAGAAGATGTATACCTCCTCGTAAAAGAGAAATCTCCTGAGATCGGTCTCGCTACAGTATACCGTACGCTTGAATTATTAACTGAATTAAAAGTCGTTGATAAAATTAACTTTGGAGACGGCGTATCCCGTTACGACCTTCGGAAAGAGGGCGCAGCCCACTTTCATCACCACTTGGTGTGCATGGAGTGCGGGGCCGTTGATGAAATTGAAGAAGATTTGCTTGAAGACGTGGAAGAAATCATTGAACGTGATTGGAAATTTAAGATTAAAGATCATAGATTAACGTTTCACGGCATTTGCCATCGCTGTAACGGAAAAGAAACTGAATAGACGGTGCCGAGCGCGAACCTTTTCTCATGGGGAAAGGGTTTTTTGCTGTTTCCATGTATAAAACCTTTCTGATTTGGCATATGGTTTATATAACTGGAACCATAGGGAAAGGATCGATTAGGACATGGGAAGATTCCTGAAAACAACTGTCGATGCATTGAAAGTTTTCATCCTGTTTACCGGTTTTACCGCTTTGTTCTATTATGCTATGATATGGGTGAATCAAGAGTATGAAAACTATCATCGGTACGATAAACCGGAAGGCTCCGCTGTAAAAGTTGTGGAAATGGATCAGGATGAAAAAGGCGGATGGTTCGACCGGTTGATCTTTTTTTACCAAAACGGGGAGTAGATCAAGAGTGAAAGATCAAATAAAGGATTTCATCCACTACGTCATGGTAGAGAGAGGGCTCTCTCAAAATACGATCGTATCCTATGAACGTGACTTGAAAAGCTATTCTCTCTACTTAACAGAAACCCTTCATGTTACGGATTGGAATCACGCAACCCGCATACATATTATCCAATACTTAAAGCACTTGAAGGACTCGGGGAAATCCGGGAAGACATCGGCGCGGCATTTGGCATCCATTCGCTCTTTTCATCAATTTCTGCTCAGGGAAAAAGTGACGGACAAGGACCCTTCCGTTCATATCGAAACACAAAAGACGGAACGGGCGCTTCCGAAAGTGCTCGCACTCAATGAGGTCGAGCGATTATTGGACACGCCTAAGCTGACGAGCCCTTTCGGCTATCGGGATAAAGCAATGCTGGAACTGCTATATGCGACAGGTATACGAGTCAGTGAAATGATTGAATTGAAAACGTCTGATGTTCATTTATCTATGGGGTTTGTCCGATGCTTCGGCAAAGGAAGAAAAGAGAGGATCGTGCCAATTGGTGAAGCAGCCGCTTCCGCCATTGAGGAATATATGACAAAAGCCAGGGGGAAATTGTTAAAGAACAATGTGTCTGATGCCCTCTTTTTAAATCATCACGGCAAACAGATCAGCCGCCAGGGATTTTGGAAGAACCTGAAGAAAATCGCGTTGGAAGCCGGGATTAAGAAAGAGCTGACTCCGCATACACTCAGGCATTCCTTTGCGACGCATCTGCTTGAGAACGGGGCAGATTTAAGAGCGGTTCAGGAAATGCTCGGTCATGCGGATATATCCACGACGCAAATTTATACGCATGTGACGAAAACAAGGCTGAAGGATGTGTACAAGCAGTTTCATCCGCGTGCATAGCCGCAGATGGCTGCGGCTTTTTGTTTAGAGCGACAGAAAATATTGAAGTTTCTCATTATTTCCAAATGCATTGTCAACGGTAATGAAAACGGTTTATACTTGAGTTGTCAGACCTCTTAGCGATACAATAGACGTATAGAAAAAAAGGAGGCTTTCAAGATGCCTGCATACAAATATAATCGTGTGTTTTTAATTGTGATGGACTCAGTCGGAATTGGCGAAGCGCCGGATGCCGCTGACTTTAATGACGAAGGCGCTCATACGCTCGGGCATATTGCCGAGCATATGAACGGATTACATATGCCGAATATGGCAAAACTCGGCCTTGGTCTTATCGAAGATATCAAAGGTGTAGAAAAAACAGAACATCCGCTTGCGTATTATGGAAAAATGCAAGAAGCGTCAAACGGCAAAGATACAATGACCGGCCATTGGGAGATTATGGGCTTATACATTGATAAACCCTTTAAAGTGTTCCCGGAAGGCTTTCCTGATGAATTGCTTCAAGAGCTGGAAAAGAGATCTGGACGCAAAATAATCGGAAACAAGCCGGCTTCAGGCACGGCGATTTTGGATGAGCTTGGCCAGGAGCACATGGAAACAGGAGCTTTAATTGTTTACACGTCTGCTGACTCTGTTCTGCAAATTGCCGCTCACGAAGAGGTTGTGCCGCTTGAAGAGCTGTACCGCATTTGTGAAACGGCGAGAGAACTGACGCTTGATCCGAAGTATATGGTTGGCCGCATTATTGCACGGCCGTTCGTCGGAGAGCCGGGGCAATTTAAACGGACGCCAAACCGCCATGACTATGCGCTTAAGCCGTTTGACCGCACTGTCATGAATGAATTGAAGGACAGCGGCTTAGATGTGATTTCAATCGGAAAAATCTCTGATATTTACGACGGAGAAGGCATTACTTCTTCACGGAGAACGGTTTCTAATATGGATGGAATGGACAAGGTGATCGATACGCTGGGAGAAGACTTTACGGGTCTCAGCTTTGCGAACCTTGTTGATTTTGACGCCTTATTCGGACACCGCCGTGACCCTGAAGGCTACGGACGCGCGCTTGAAGAATTTGATGCGCGGCTTCCGGAAGTGCTTGAAAAAATGAAGGAAGACGATCTGTTGATTATTACAGCAGACCACGGCAATGATCCGATTCATCATGGGACTGACCATACACGCGAGTATGTGCCGATTCTCGCTTACAGCAAAAAACATAAAAAAGCGCAAATGCTGCCGCTCGCAGATACATTTGCCGATATCGGCGCAACGATCGCTGATAATTTCCAAACAAATAAACCGAAATACGGGAAAAGCTTTTTATCTTTATTACAATAGGGGGACTGTTTCTTGAAGGACAGAATTGAACGCGCAGCCGCTTTTATTAAACAAAACCTGCCGGAATCTCCGAAGATCGGCCTTATTTTAGGCTCAGGTCTTGGCATTTTGGCGGACGAAATCGAAAATCCGGTCAAGCTGAAATATGAAGACATACCTGAATTCCCGGTATCTACTGTTGAAGGGCATGCCGGACAGCTTGTGCTGGGCACTCTTGAAGGAGTTTCCGTCATTGCAATGCAGGGCCGCTTTCATTTCTATGAAGGCTACTCAATGGAGAAAGTGACATTCCCAGTACGCGTGATGAAAGCGCTCGGCGTGGAAGCATTGATTGTGACAAATGCCGCAGGCGGTGTCAACACTGAATTCCGTGCGGGAGACTTAATGATTATTACCGATCATATCAACTTTATGGGGACAAACCCGTTAATCGGGCCAAACGAAGCAGATTTCGGCGCCAGATTTCCAGATATGTCTTCAGCCTATGACAAAGAGCTATCCAGCTTGGCTGAAAAGATTGCGAAAGACCTTAATATTCCAATTCAAAAAGGCGTGTATACTGCTGTGACAGGACCTTCTTACGAAACACCGAGAAGTCCGTTTCTTAAGAACGATGGGCACTGATGCAGTCGGCATGTCTACTGTTCCGGAAGTCATTGTGGCGAATCATGCGGGAATGCGGGTTCTTGGCATTTCCTGCATCTCTAACGCGGCAGCCGGAATTCTGGATCAGCCTTTAAGTCACGATGAAGTAATGGAAGTGACCGAAAAAGTAAAAGCTGGATTTTTGAAGCTTGTTAAAGCGGTCGTCGCTCAATACGAATAAAAAAGAATCGAAGCAAGACCAAAAGACAGCTGTGTCGGATATCACACAGCTGTCTTTTTTTGTGCCCAAAATTCGAAACATTTTCCATCAGTGGCGTATAAAACCATCCCGCTTGGAAAAAATAAAAAGGATTATGAAATGGAGGGCTTTTGAGATGAAACGTCTTTTATCCACTTTGTTGATTGGTATAATGCTGCTTACATTTGCACCGTCTGCATTTGCAAAACAAGACGGAAAACGCACATCGGAGCTTGCTCATGAAGCGAAGTCTGCGGTGCTGATAGAACGTGACACGGGAAAAGTGCTTTACAACAAGAACAGCAATGAGAGACTGGCGCCTGCAAGCATGACGAAAATTATGACGATGCTTTTGATTATGGAAGCTTTAGATAAAGGCAAAATCAAAATGAGTGATAAGGTCCGTACAAGCGAGCATGCGGCGTCAATGGGCGGCTCACAGATCTTCCTTGAGCCCGGCGAAGAAATGACTGTCAAAGAAATGCTGAAGGGTATCGCAATCGCTTCAGGAAATGACGCTTCTGTAGCCATGGCTGAATTTATTTCCGGCTCTGAAGAAGAATTTGTTCAGAAAATGAACAAAAAAGCAAAAGAGCTGGGATTGAAAAATACAGCCTTCAAAAACCCGACCGGATTGACAGAGGAAGGACATTACAGCTCTGCTTATGACATGGCAATCATGGCTAAGGAATTATTGAAATACGAATCAATTACGAAGTTTACCGGCACGTATGAAGATTACCTGCGTGAAAATACAGATAAAAAGTTTTGGCTTGTGAATACGAATCGCCTGATCAAGTTTTACCCTGGTGTAGACGGCGTCAAAACAGGCTATACAGGTGAAGCGAAATATTGTCTGACTGCTTCGGCTAAAAAAGGGAACATGCGGGCCATCGCAGTTGTATTTGGAGCGAGCACACCTAAAGAAAGAAACGCGCAAGTGACAAAGATGCTTGATTTCGCCTTTAGTCAATATGAAACGCATCCTTTATATAAACGAAATGAAACAGTAGCAAAAGTAAAGGTCAAAAAAGGGAAACAAAAATTGATCGAACTCACTACATCTGAGCCGATTTCAATATTGACGAAAAAAGGCGAGGATATGAACAATGTGAAGAAAGAAATCAAGATGAAGGACAATATCAGTGCTCCGATTCAAAAAGGCCAAGAGCTTGGCACTCTTGTTCTGAAAAAGGATGGAGAAGTACTCGCTGAAAGTCCAGTTGCTGCAAAAGAAGATATGAAGAAAGCCGGGTTTATCACATTCTTGAAGCGGACGATGGGAGACTGGACAAAATTTAAGTAATTATGCCGAATGACCACTAGTTTTGTCACGGTGAAGGAATTCATTCCGTCGAAATCGAAACACTCATTATCCGATCATATCAAGGAGGAATGAGCATGAGCCTTGGAATTGACATGCATGTCAAAGAATCTGTGCTTTGTATTCGATTAACAGGCGAACTCGATCACCATACGGCTGAAACCCTGAAACAAAAAGTGACTCAATCATTGGAGAAGGATGATATTCGTCATATCGTGCTGAACCTGGAGGACCTTTCCTTTATGGACAGCTCGGGGCTTGGCGTCATTTTAGGAAGATACAAGCAAATTAAGCAAATTGGCGGAGAAATGGTCGTTTGCGCTATCTCTCCTGCGGTGAAGCGGTTGTTTGATATGTCAGGTCTGTTTAAAATTATCCGATTTGAACAATCTGAGCAGAAGGCTCTGCTTACACTGGGGGTGGCATCATGAAAAATGAAATGCACCTTGAGTTTTCTGCCCTCAGCCAGAATGAATCATTCGCCCGTGTGACAGTTGCTTCATTTATAGCTCAGCTGGACCCGACAATGGATGAATTGACTGAAATCAAAACAGTCGTGTCAGAGGCTGTCACGAATGCGATTATCCATGGATATGAAGAAAACTGTGACGGAAAAGTTTACATTTCTGTAACGCTGGAGGATCATGTCGTTTATATGACCATTCGTGATGAAGGCTTGGGCATAACAGATCTTGATGAAGCCCGCCAGCCTTTATTCACGACTAAGCCTGAGCTTGAGCGTTCTGGAATGGGCTTTACCATTATGGAAAATTTCATGGATGATGTCAGTATCGATTCATCGCCTGAAATGGGAACAACGATTCGCTTAACAAAGCACTTATCAAAAAGCAAAGCGCTTTGTAATTAAGGAGATTTGTTATGGATGTGGAGGTTAAGAAAAACGGCAAAAACGCTCAGCTGAAGGATCATGAAGTAAAGGAGTTAATCAAACAAAGCCAAAATGGCGACCAGCAGGCAAGAGACCTCCTCATAGAAAAAAACATGCGTCTTGTTTGGTCTGTCGTACAGCGGTTTTTAAACAGAGGATATGAGCCTGACGATCTCTTCCAGATCGGCTGCATCGGGCTGTTAAAATCTGTTGACAAATTTGATTTAACCTATGATGTGCGTTTTTCAACGTATGCAGTGCCGATGATTATCGGAGAAATCCAGCGGTTTATCCGTGATGACGGAACCGTAAAAGTATCAAGGTCATTAAAAGAGCTCGGAAACAAAATTCGGCGCGCCAAGGATGAGCTTTCGAAAACACTGGGCAGAGTGCCGACGGTGCAGGAGATCGCTGACCATTTGGAGATTGAAGCAGAAGATGTTGTACTGGCCCAAGAGGCGGTAAGGGCTCCATCTTCAATCCACGAAACCGTTTATGAAAATGACGGAGATCCGATTACCCTGCTTGATCAAATCGCTGACAACTCAGAAGAAAAATGGTTTGACAAAATTGCGCTGAAAGAAGCGATCAACGATTTGGAGGAAAGGGAAAAATTAATCGTTTATCTCAGATATTATAAGGACCAGACACAGTCCGAGGTGGCTGAACGGCTCGGGATCTCTCAAGTACAGGTTTCCAGACTTGAAAAGAAAATATTAAAACAGATTAAGGTTCAAATGGATCATACGGATGGCTAGTCTGCAGTGCAGGCTAGCTTTTTTGTGTGCAAAAGCGTGGTAATTTATGGTCTTTTCGAGCGGATGAATGAGAACAAAATCGAACCACATACTACATATATAACCACCGAAAGATGGTGATCAATGATGGAACGACGAATATTTATCCGGCTTCGCCACCGGGTGCTGGCACATCCAGGGGATATCATTACCGTTGGAGATGCCGCGCAAATAGAAGGGCAGCTTCAGCTGAAAAAGAAACTTTCGGCTATGCCGCTTTATCAAGTGAGCGAAAAAGATAAAAATATCGTAATTCTGGATATCATACAGGTCCTCAAAGCCATTCACTTACAAGATCCGACACTTGATGTTCAAACAGTAGGCGGAGCAGAAGCCATTGTTGAAATTCAGTATCGAAAACGGAAATTATCAACGGTTCTGTTTATCGGTGTCTGGCTGCTTCTGTTTATCGGATCGTGTCTTGCCATCATGAACTTTCATGAGGATGTAAGCATGAGAGATGTTCATATCGCACTATATGAAATCATAACCGGAGAGAGGAATGACTATCCATATTTGCTTCAAATCCCATACAGCATCGGTTTGGGACTGGGGATGATCGTGTTTTTCAACCACATATTTAAAAAGCGCCTAAATGAAGAGCCCAGCCCGCTGGAGGTTGAGATGTTTAACTATCAGCTTGATCTCGATCAATATGTGGCCATGCACGAGAATCAAGAAACCATAAAGGATCTGCATGATCGTTAGTGTATTGTTCATTATTTTTGTCGGGCTCGGCGGAGGCATAACGGTGGGGGCAGGTTTCGTTGCTTTTTTAACCGTAATGGGGATCATTCCGCGGCTGATGCAGCTCACCAAAACAATGAGATTTGTCCAGGCTTATGAAGCGGCTGTTATTCTTGGCGCGGTTTGCGGGGGATGGGAGACGCTTCATATGAATCATCTTTATCTGACAAAATGGATAGCTGTGCCGGTTGGACTTCTGGCAGGTTTGTTTGTCGGGATGCTAGCGGCTGCCCTTACAGAGGTTTTAAATGTCCTGCCGATTTTGGCAAAACGAATCGGGCTCAGAAGTAAAATCATTATTCTGTTAATGGCCATCGTGATTGGGAAAATCGCGGGATCTTTATTTCATTGGCTATACTTTATTGACCATTCATAAGGAGGTTTCAAGATGACAAACATTAAAGAAAATTACAAATCAAAAGTAAAAACATATCAGCCTAAGCCGCCTTACGTCTGGAACTGTGTAAAAGCCTTTTTAGTGGGCGGACTGATTTGTGCAATCGGGCAAGGTCTGCAAAATTTCTACATCCATTTTTTTGATTTTAATGAAAAAACTGCGGGAAATCCAACGGCTGCAACGCTGATATTAATTTCTGCCCTGCTTACAGGGTTCGGCATCTATGACAGAATCGGACAATTCGCAGGCGCAGGTTCAGCCGTACCTGTCACAGGTTTTGCCAACAGTATGGCAAGCGCGGCTCTTGAATATAAAAGTGAAGGATTAGTGCTTGGAGTAGCGACAAATATGTTTAAACTGGCAGGAAATGTTATTGTTTTCGGAGTTGTTGCTGCATACATCGTTGGAATGATTCGGTTTGCTTTTGAGAAACTGATGTCATAGGAGGAGAAGAAAATGAAATTAACAGGAAAGCAAACCTGGGTATTTGAACATCCCTTATTTGTGAACTCAGCGGGAACGGCAGCAGGACCAAAGGAAAAAGACGGACCGCTCGGCTCTTTATTTGATAAAACCTATGACGAAATGCATTGCAATCAAAAAAGCTGGGAAATGGCGGAACGGCAGCTAATGGAAGACGCTATAAATGTTGCGCTTCAAAAAAACAATCTGACAAAAGATGATATTGATCTATTGCTGGCAGGCGACTTGCTGAACCAAAACGTGACGGCTAACTATGTGGCAAGACATTTAAAAATCCCGTTTCTTTGTATGTTTGGCGCTTGTTCAACATCAATGGAAACAGTGGCTGTCGCATCAGCGTTAGTTGACGGCGGGTTTGCCAAAAGGGCACTCGCTGCTACCAGCAGTCACAATGCAACAGCGGAAAGACAGTTTCGCTATCCGACAGAATACGGAGGCCAAAAACCGGACACTGCTACCTCCACTGTAACCGGAAGCGGTGCAGTTGTCATCAGTCAGACACCGAGTGATATTCAAATCACAAGTGCGACTGTCGGAAAGGTTTCTGATTTAGGAATTACAGATCCTTTTGATATGGGATCGGCTATGGCCCCGGCTGCAGCTGATACGATTAAGCAGCACTTTAAAGATCTAAACCGGACAGCGGATGACTACGATCTTATCCTGACAGGTGACCTGTCAGGCGTCGGTTCTCCAATCGTAAAAGACATCTTAAAAGAAGATGGATATCCAGTCGGCACAAAGCATGATGATTGCGGGCTTCTGATTTATACCCCGGATCAGCAGGTCTTTGCCGGGGGGAGCGGCTGTGCTTGTTCAGCGGTTGTCACCTACTCTCATATTTTTAAGCAGCTGAGAGAAGGAAAATTAAACCGTGTATTTGTCGTGGCGACCGGTGCGCTGTTAAGCCCGACGATGATCCAGCAAAAAGAAAGCATCCCGACTATCGCCCACGGGGTTGTATTTGAGCGTGCAGGAGGTGCATCTTAACATGGATTATCTTTTGGCTTTTGTATGTGGCGGTGCCATTTGTATCGTCGGCCAGCTGCTCTTGGACATTTTCAAATTGACGCCAGCTCATGTCATGACAACATTCGTTGTAATCGGTGCCATATTAGATGGTTTCGGCATTTACGATAAATTTATTGAATTTGCCGGAGGAGGCGCCACCGTTCCGATCGTCAGCTTTGGTCACAGTCTTTTACACGGTGCCATGCATCAGGCGCATATACACGGATTTATCGGAATCGGCATGGGAATTTTTGAACTGACATCTGCCGGTATCTCAGCCGCCATTCTCTTCGCTTTTATCGTAGCTGTTATTTTCAAACCGAAAGGATAATGCCGACATGACAACAAAACGCAAGGTCATACTGGTAACAGACGGGGATGTGTATGCCGCTAAAACAATTGAATACGCCGCAAGAAAAGTAGGAGGCCGATGTATTTCACAATCGAAAGGGAACCCCTCCACCCGCAGCGGCGCCGAGCTCGTCAAGCTGATCGCCTCAGCACCGGATGATCCTGTATTTGTCATGTTTGACGACTCCGGCCTTCAAGGAGAGGGTCCGGGAGAAGCCGCTCTGACCTATGTCGCGACCCATCCGTCTATTGAAGTGCTCGGTGTGATTGCGGTCGCGTCAAAAACACATCAGGCTGAATGGACCAGGGTCGATGTAAGCATTGACCGCAATGGAGAAGTAACTGAATATGGCGTCGATAAAGTCGGGGAAAGAGAATTTGATGACCACAGAATGAGTGGAGATACTGTCTATTGCCTTGATAAACTTGATCTCCCGCTTATTGTCGGTATCGGGGATATTGGGAAAATGGGCAGAAAAGACGATATCTCAAAAGGGTCGCCAATCACCATGAAAGCGGTCGAGTTTATTTTAGAAAGGAGCGGATATCATGGCGGACCACAAGGAAGAGAAAATTCGGGTTTATCGGAATCCAGCTAAAAATGAAGAGTACTTCAAAAAACGTGTCGGAATGGGGACAAGCTATGATGTAGGTGTTCGCAAGCTCATTATTTTAGACAAAGAGATCCAGCTTTACTATCTAAATGGATTATGCGATACGGCTTATATTATTCATTTAATGAGAGAGCTTGTTGCCATTAACAATCGGAAAGAAGATCCTGATGAGCTGGTAGATATCGTCGAAAACAGATTGCTTAACGCCCAGGTCGAAAAAGTAAAAACCTTGGATGAAACCACCGACCAAGTGCTGTCCGGGCTCGTCGCAGTCATTGTTGAAGGCGCAGGCTTCGCATTTATCATTGATGTCAGGAGCTATCCGGGCAGAAATCCGGAAGAACCAGATACGGAAAAGGTAGTCAGGGGAGCCAGAGACGGATTTGTTGAAAATATCGTCGTCAATACGGCCCTTCTCAGAAGGCGGATCAGAGACGAACGCCTTCGAGTCAAGATGACGAAAGTTGGCGAGCGGTCAAAGACGGATTTAAGCATTTGTTATATAGAAGATATAGCTGATCCGGATCTGGTTGAGATCGTGGAAAAGGAAGTTGCATCCATTGATGTCGATGGATTAACAATGGCCGACAAAACTGTCGAGGAATTCATTGTTAATCAAAACTATAATCCTTTTCCGCTCGTGCGCTACACAGAGAGACCGGATGTGGCCGCGAATCATGTTCTTGAGGGCCATGTTGTCATTATAGTGGATACATCGCCTAGTGTGATCATTACCCCGACGACTTTATTTCACCACGTGCAGCATGCGGAAGAATATAGGCAGGCGCCTTCAGTCGGGACCTTTTTAAGATGGGTAAGATTTTTCGGTATTCTTGCTTCTACTTTATTTCTTCCGATCTGGTTTCTCTTTGTGCTCCAGCCTGATCTGCTTCCGGACAATATGAAATTTATCGGTTTAAATAAAGATACACATATCCCGATCATCCTGCAAATATTTTTAGCGGACTTAGGAATCGAGTTTCTCAGAATGGCTGCCATTCACACCCCGACAGCTTTATCGACAGCAATGGGTTTAATTGCCGCTGTTCTGATCGGGCAGATTGCGATTGAAGTCGGCCTTTTTTCGCCTGAGGTGATTCTGTACGTCTCACTTGCGGCGATTGGAACCTTTACGACGCCTAGTTATGAATTAAGCTTGGCAAACAAAATGAGCCGCCTTGTCCTCATGATACTCGTTGCCTTATTTCATATAAAAGGGCTCGTTATTGGATTTACAGTGCTAATTATTGCTATGGCAAGCATCAAATCCCTTCAGACACCGTACTTATGGCCGCTGATTCCCTTTAACGGAAAGGCGCTGTGGCAGGTTCTTGTCCGCACAGCGAAACCTGGCGCAAAAGTTAGGCCCAGTATCGTTCACCCCAAAAATCGCTTAAGACAGCCTACCAATTCATAATCGCATTGAAACTGACTGAAGAGTATGATAATGTATGTCTTAATTATGATGGGACAGTCCGTAAAACTGTCCTTTCATCCATAAGCGGAGAAAGAGGGAATGACATTGTTCTTACACGGCACAAGCAGACAAAATCAACATGGTCATTTAGAAATCGGAGGTGTGGATGCTCTCTATTTAGCGGAGAAATATGGTACACCTCTTTACGTATATGATGTGGCTTTAATACGTGAGCGTGCTAAAAGCTTTAAGCAGGCTTTTATTTCCGCAGGGCTGAAAGCACAGGTGGCATATGCAAGCAAAGCATTCTCATCAGTTGCAATGATTCAGCTCGCTGAGGAAGAGGGACTTTCTTTAGATGTCGTATCCGGAGGAGAGCTTTATACGGCTGTTGCGGCAGGCTTTCCGGCAGAACGCATTCACTTTCATGGAAACAATAAAAGCAGGGAAGAACTGCGGATGGCGCTTGAGCACCGTATCGGCTGCATTGTGGTGGATAATTTCTATGAAATTGCGCTACTTGAAGACCTATGTAAAGAAACGGGACACTCCATCGATGTTCTGCTTCGGATCACGCCCGGAGTAGAAGCGCATACGCATGACTACATTACGACGGGGCAAGAAGATTCAAAGTTTGGTTTTGATCTTCATAACGGACAAACTGAGCGGGCGATTGAACAAGTACTACAATCGGAACACATTCAGCTGCTGGGTGTCCATTGCCATATCGGATCGCAAATTTTTGATACGGCCGGTTTTGTGTTAGCAGCAGAAAAAATCTTCAAAAAACTAGACGAGTGGAGAGATTCATACTCATTTATATCCAAGGTGTTGAATCTAGGAGGAGGTTTCGGCATCCGTTATACGGAAGAGGATGAACCGCTTCACGCCACTGAATACGTCGAAAAAATTATCGAAGCTGTGAAAGAAAATGCTTCCCGTTACGGTTTTGATATCCCGGAAATTTGGATCGAACCAGGCCGTTCTCTCGTAGGAGACGCAGGCACAACCCTTTATACGGTTGGCTCACAAAAAGAAGTGCCGGGTGTCCGCCAGTATGTGGCAGTAGACGGAGGCATGAACGACAATATTCGTCCTGCGCTTTACCAAGCTAAATATGAAGCTGCGACAGCCAATCGGATCGGAGAAGCGCATGACAAAACGGTATCGATTGCTGGAAAGTGCTGTGAAAGCGGAGATATGCTGATTTGGGATATTGACCTGCCGGAAGTTAAAGAAGGCGATCTTCTTGCCGTTTTTTGTACAGGCGCTTACGGATACAGCATGGCCAACAATTATAACCGTATTCCGAGACCTGCCGTCGTATTTGTCGAAAACGGTGAGGCTCATTTAGTCGTGAAGCGAGAAACATACGAAGATATTGTAAAACTTGATCTGCCATTTAAAACGAGTGTAAAGCAATAAAAAAAGCGCCGATTTTTCGGCGCTTTTTCTTATTTGAAGATAGATACAATCGCATTCCAGATAGATACGAAGAAATCAATGACTTTCTGGATGAAGTTTTTGCCTTCATCTGATTCTATGAATTTCGTAATCTTATCTTTCGCTTTATCAAGCTGGTCACTGACCTGTCCCCAGTTAATGTCAGCGTTTTTCATCTTATTGAATAGGGAGACAAGCTGATTCTTTTGGCTGTCTGTAAGTGTGACGTTTAAATCAGAAGCTGCGTCGTCCACTTGTTTTTCGATGTCAGCTTTATTATCAGGCACCCCGTTTTTAGCAAACTCTTCTTTGATTTTTGCAATCAGGGCTGCCGCATTTTCGTTACCAATTTTGTCTCCAAGCTCTGATGTCGTGACAAGCTCTTGGTTGGCGACTTGCTTAACATCCTCCGAGATCGCTTCGTCGGAAGAAACCTCATACGCCTTAATCAATCCGGTTAAAGCCGCAGTCCCGGATACTTCAAACGGCGCTGTAACATACACCTTTGCATCTTTAACACCGGCTGTCATCAGCGCATTCAGGTACATTTCATCTGTAATGCCGCTGATATTATGTGTCTCAACATTCAGTCCAGAGCCTTTTTTGGCAATCGTTATGGACGATGAAGAAATCGCTCTTGATCCGATTTGCGCGTTCGATATATATTTTCCTAAATATTCATGTTCTTCCTTATTGGTCACGGTTACCGTTGTGGCATTATCAGGGACATTCATTTCATCAAGCACTTTTTGTTTGTCGGATTCTGACAAATCAGCACCAAGTGTTACAATGACATCTCCAACTGCGGCATCCGCGAGACTGACCTTCGGAACCATCAGCAGCAAAACGGCCGCTGCCAGCATTCCAATCCAAATTTTCTTCAAAGCAGTTTGACCTCCTTCAACTTCACATGCAGCTGGCTAGAGCTGCGTAGTGAGGACCTGAATCATAATGAAAATACAGTTCCGTTAGGTTAGACGGAGATAAAGAGATTCAGGTTTCATTTTTATTTTTTAGTAAAGCCGGGAGATTCGTTTTCCCCCGAAAGGTGTGGTATAATAGCCGCGACAAGGAGAGACAGGCTATAACCTATCATACATAATCTCCTTTGAAAATTAAAATAAAGAAAGTAGGCATACAATTGAAAACAGGTTACTTTTTATTAGAAGACGGCAACAAAATTGAATTTGAACTTTACCCTGAAGCTGCACCGGGTACTGTCGCAAACTTTGAAAAGCTTGCGAACGAAGGCTTTTATGACGGCCTTACATTCCACCGAGTGATTCCTGGCTTCGTCAGCCAAGGCGGCTGCCCGCACGGAACTGGTACTGGCGGCCCAGGATACACAATCAAATGTGAAACAGAAGGAAACCCGCATACACATGAGGCGGGCGCACTTTCTATGGCACATGCCGGAAAAGACACTGGCGGCAGCCAATTTTTCATCGTTCATGAGCCACAGCCTCATTTGAACGGTGTTCACACTGTATTCGGTAAAGTAACAAGCGGATTAGAATTCGCGAAAAACATGTCTAACGGCGATGTCATGAAAGAAGTTCGCGTAGAAGGCTAATCGGCAGGCAAAAGGCTTCCTCTTAGAGAGGAAGCTTTTTTGTTGGCCAAAAATGGTCAATAAAAAACCGCCGAATGCTGATGGCGGTTGGCAAACCAGGTGTTAAAGGAAGGAGTTTCTCAATCCCCAAATAAATACATTAAAAAGTTTTGGTGACGTTCTGATCAGTAAATTGATGATTAATCATTTTAGCCTTGCTTACGAAGTTATTTTCAAAAACAATACCTGTGTTTAAACCTCCGGAGCCAAACACAGATTTGGACAAAGTTAATGGCCTGATCATAAAAGCGCCGCCTACGTTAACTACGCCGTTGCCGGAAATGTTGTTTATATTAATAGGATAATCAATCATACCATTAATCTCCTTTCATATTATTCTACTTTTTATATGTATTAGTGCTAGAGTCAATAAGCATAAACTTATTGGTAAAAATATTTAAATGAAGCCTCTTTTTTTCGGTTTTTGAAAAATGTGCATAAAAAAGAGCTTCTTTAAGGCTTCCCGAAACCCAAGTATTTGTCTGTGCTTTTATTCTCTCTGAAAATGGCGGCTTTTCTAGATAATGCAATAAGATCAACTTCTGGTTGACTACAAATAGATATACATTACAAGCGGCTCTTCAAACCAGTGATTACGCATGCTGAAGCCGTGATGTCCCGTTTGCTGAAAATGTTCCTTTCTTGTAAGAGAACGGTTTCTCCTAAATTTAATAATTTGCTATGATGACCCTCAAATGAAAACATGGGGGAGATAAGGTAGTCACTCCCTTAACCGTATATGTTAGATTTTTCAAACCAAACAAACACCTGACTTGGACGTTGACCAGAACCGCCCTTGGCAAACAATCTGCATCAATATGTATGGACAAGGATAGGTTGCGTTTTTTTATCCAGATAAGATCCCGTCGGAACTACTGAAAAGAAAATTGAGCTGATTATACAAAAGTGGATTGGGAATGATAAAAGGACAAAAAAGGTTAAGGAGAAACACATGCAAGTTTTGACGGGGTTACTTGAACAGCATGGATATGCCGTCTTGTTTATTGTGTTTAGAGCTTATCGCTTTACCTGGACCTGGAGAGTTTCTGATGGGCTATGCGGGTGTTCTCGTGTTTCAAGATAAGTTAAACTGGGCGCTAAGCATGTTAGCGGCAGGATTGGGAAGCTGTGCGGGAGTGAGCATTTCGTATTGGATCGGGTATAGACTGGGCCCTGCCATTTATAAATATGGAGAACGAATTCATTTTGGAAAGGACAGGATGAAAAAAACATCACGCTGGCTTGCACATTACGGAAACAAATTATTTCTTATTGTTACTTTATACCAGGTGTGCGCCATGTCGCCGGCTATGCTGCAGGCATTACTCATATCCGATTTAGACAGTATGCCATCTATGCGTATTGTGGTGCATTTCTTTGGACCGGCACATTCATTTCACTTGGAAAGTTACTCGGACCGGACTGGGAACAGTTTCATGCCGCAATCAAAAAGTATGTATTGATCGTGAGTTTGTTTGCTGCTATTCTGATCTTGCTTTTCTACCTGGTCAAGACGCAAAAAAGCAAGATCAGAGAGTTGATCATAGCGGGATTGGTGAAGGGGGCAAGACAATTTCACACCCTTCGCCGTTTAAGGCTTCTGATCGTGTTCACAGCTTTATTGTTTTTGATGTTTGTGCTGTTAATGGGAAGCTTGGTTGAAAATTATATCAATAATGAATTTAAGCCGTTTGATACGATCGTTACACTTGTTGTGACAGTTCTTTTTAACTCACAGTGGCAGTATTGGATGGCAGTATTCGGGGTTTTTGCGTCAAGAGATGTTCTATTAGCCGTTATTGTTGTAACTTTTCTTTGGATAGTATTCAAAGGGCAAGACCGGAAAATCTAACTCTCTTTCTTATTTTTCCTAGTCATTGGCGGAGAGCTTTATGAAGAGGGAATCAGGCGTCTCTTTCATTCCCTTCATCCTGTCCATGCTCCTTTGGAAAGTCACGTCTTATACCCGTTTCCAAGCGAACAGACGTTAACGGCATTTGTCATTTTTGGTTTTTGCGCTTATCTCTTTGTGCGTCATTCTCACAAAGCTCGTCTGCAAACTGTTACATTTTTATCGTTGCTTGTCGTTTTGTTCCTCATCGGGCTGAGCCGTGTGTACTTTCATGAACAGTATCCTAGTGATGTTGTTGGGGGCTACGCCTTCGGCGGTGTTTGGCTCAGTTTGAATGTTTTCGTCATGGAGCTCTTCCGTTTCTCCAGAATATTTAGCAAGCTGAGAAACGAACCCGATTAGTATGTAGGACGGGTGATTAAAATTAAGAAAACTTTAAAGTTGTACGATTCATTGAGATTGGTATTTTGTAGTAAAATAAATCAAAACAAACGTGATGTATGAAAAGGGGTTCTTTATATGGACAACAAAGGCTGTATAAAATGCGGCAGCACTGAAGCCGGACAAAAAGAAATAGCCACAACCGGCACGGGTTTATCAAAGCTGTTTGACGTGCAGCATAACCGATTTCTAGTGGTTTACTGTAAGAACTGCGGATATTCAGAGTTTTATAATAAAGAGTCTTCAACTGCCGGGAATATATTGGATTTATTTTTTGGAGGCTGACAATGTTTTTCGAGCTTCACTGATTTAAACATATCATGAAAGCAAAACGGATGCCTGTTATGTCACCTGTGAAATAAGCTGCCCGTAACCTCTGTCCCTGTGCAGGATAAGGATGCTGACGTTGATGCCGCCCAGGTTATGTAGAACTATGAAGTTGAAGTTCAATTTCTCAAGCGACATTTGAGGAAGGCCTGGTTGTGATCGACAAGAAAAAAATAGGCATGAAGAAGATGAAGATTAACAGTTTGTAAAATCACTTCAATGGTCCTAATGGGATTTCTTTTCGATTCGTGATAACATAAATTGAAGACCGTTGTTTATTGGAGGAAATCAGTTGAAATCAGAAAATGTTTCGAAGAAAAAATCCATTTTAGAATGGGTTAAAGCAATTGTGATAGCTGTCATTCTTGCTTTGCTCATCCGCAACTTTATTTTTGCGCCGTATGTCGTTGATGGTGACTCTATGTATCCTACACTTCACAACCGTGAAAGGGTCTTTGTCAATATGACAGTCAAATACATCGGCGAGTTTGATAGAGGAGACATCGTTGTGTTAAACGGAGATGATGTTCACTACGTCAAACGCATTATCGGCCTTCCCGGCGATACAGTTGAGATGAAAAATGACCAGCTCTATATCAACGGGAAAAAGGTGGACGAACCTTATTTGGCAGCTAATAAAAAGAGAGCGAAACAGGACGGTTTTGACCATTTGACCGATGATTTCGGCCCGGTTAAAGTGCCTGATAACAAGTATTTTGTGATGGGTGACAACCGTCGGAATTCCATGGACAGCCGTAACGGACTTGGCCTCTTCACGAAAAAACAAATTGCGGGTACGTCAAAGTTTGTTTTCTACCCGTTTAACGAAATGCGCAAAACAAATTAGAGTCAAGCAGACCCATTGGGGCTGCTTTTTTTATATCTTTTTTATGGTTATCCCCCAAAACCAGAACATAAATTCGTATATCTATAGAAAAGAAATTTTTGCAGAAATGTGAAACATATTCCCGTTATGCATCGTTATATTAATAATTTACGAGAATTAACGGTTTTTTATTCATGAAAAAAAGGAATAACTCATATGAATGAATAGATTCATATTGGCTGGAGGTTTAGATATGGGAAGAATAAAAACCAAGATTACCATTCTGTTAGTGCTTTTGCTTTTACTTGCAGGCGGTTATATGTACATAAATGATGTTGAGCTGAAGGATGTCCCGACAGCAATCGGACAAACCTTGTCCTCGGAAGAAGAGGAATACACCATCCAAGAATATAAAGTAACGGCAATCGACGGCTCAGAGTATCATGGAGTAGCAGAAAACGGAACGAAAATCATCTTCAACGGAAAAAAATTAAATCAGGATTTATCTGATATAAAAGAAGGTGACAAGATTAAGGCGTACTTCAGCAAATCAAAGCGGATCGATGGATTAATCAAGGTTGCAAAAGTGAATGATTAACAAAACATCACCTTTCAGATCGAAGGGTGATGTTTTTGTTTTTCTCAAATTGTAAGTTTATTTCATTGCGTACTTTTAGAAGGATCGCTATAATAGCCAATAAGGACAAATGAATAAAGATTGTATCCTTCGGGGCAGGGTGGAAATCCCGACCGGCGGTAGTAAAGCGAATTCGCTTTAGAGCCCGTGACCCGTGTGCATAAGCACGCGGTGGATTCAGTTTAAGCTGAAGCCGACAGTGAAAGTCTGGATGGGAGAAGGATGATGAGCCGCTATGCAAAAAGTTTAAAAATGCATAGTGTTATTTCCTATTGCGTAAAATACCTAAAGCCCCGGATTTTTCTAAATTCGGGGCTTTTTTTGACGGTAAATAACAAAAGAGGGGAGGTAAACAAATGGAAGAGTATTATATGAAGCTGGCATTAGATCTTGCGAAGCAGGGCGAAGGACAGACCGAATCAAATCCGCTCGTCGGCGCTGTTGTCGTAAAGGACGGACAAGTTGTCGGAATGGGCGCCCATTTAAAATATGGGGAAGCTCATGCAGAAGTTCATGCTATCCATATGGCTGGAGCACATGCAGAGGGGGCCGACATTTATGTTACACTCGAACCGTGCAGCCATTACGGAAAAACACCGCCATGTGCAGAATTGATTATCAATTCTGGCATCAAAAGAGTGTTCGTGGCGATGAGAGATCCTAACCCGCTTGTGGCTGGAAGAGGGATCAGCATGATGAAAGAAGCCGGCATTGAGGTAAAGGAAGGCATCCTGCCAGACCAGGCGGAAAAGCTGAATGAAAAATTTCTGCACTTTATGAGGACAGGCCTTCCGTACGTCACACTAAAAGCGGCCGCAAGCCTTGATGGCAAGATAGCTACCAGCACAGGTGACAGCAAATGGATCACATCAGAAGCTGCAAGACAGGATGCTCAGCAATACAGGAAAACACACCAAAGCATTCTAGTCGGAGTTGGCACGGTGAAAGCCGACAATCCGAGCTTAACTTGCAGACTGCCGAATGTAACAAAACAGCCGGTTCGGGTTATACTTGATACCGTACTCTCGATTCCTGAGGACGCTAAAGTGATTTGCGATCAATTAGCGCCGACATGGATTTTTACAACGGCACGCGCAGACGAGGAAAAGAAAAAACGGCTTTCCGCTTTCGGAGTGAACATATTTACACTGGAAACAGAGCGCATTCAAGTTCCCGATGTTTTGAAAACCCTATCGGAAGAAGGCATCATGTCGGTGTATGTGGAAGGCGGTTCAGCTGTTCACGGAAGCTTTGTCAAAGAAGGCTGTTTTCAAGAAATCATCTTCTATTTTGCCCCTAAACTAATCGGAGGAACGCTTGCTCCCAGCTTAATCTCCGGTGAAGGTTTTCAATCAATGAAAGATGTCCCCTTATTACAATTCACTGATATAACCCAAATCGGCCGTGATATCAAACTGACGGCCAAACCGACAAACGAGTAGGATGGTGACCATGTTTACAGGAATTATCGAAGAAACAGGCACAATCGAGTCCATGAAAAAAGCAGGGCATTCAATGGCCTTAACAATTACATGCTCAAAGATTTTAGAGGATGTTCATCTTGGCGACAGCATTGCAGTGAATGGTATTTGTCTGACTGTCACTGATTTTACAAAAAATCAATTCACTGTGGATGTTATGCCTGAAACAGTCAAAGCTACGTCACTGAATGATTTATCAAAAGGAAGCAAAGTAAATCTGGAAAGAGCGATGGCGGCAAACGGCCGTTTCGGAGGCCATTTCGTCTCAGGCCATGTCGACGGAACTGCGGAAATCACACGAATTGAAGAGAAAAGCAACGCAGTTTACTATGATTTAAAAATGGACCCGTCTTTAACCAAAACATTGGTTTTAAAGGGGTCAATTACCGTGGATGGCGTGAGCTTAACCATTTTCGGCCTGACAGAAGACACAGTGACGATTTCTTTAATACCGCATACGATCAGCGAAACGATCTTTTCAGAAAAAACGATCGGCTCTAAAGTGAATATCGAATGCGATATGATCGGAAAATATATGTATCGATTTTTGCATAAAGCCAATGAAAATAAGACCCAACAAACCATTACAAAAGCCTTCTTAAGCGAAAACGGCTTTTAGAGAGGAAGATTTGCATGTTTCATCCGATAGAAGAAGCACTTGACGCTTTAAAAAAAGGTGAAGTCATCATCGTTGTAGATGATGAAGACAGAGAAAATGAAGGAGACTTTGTGGCTCTAGCCGAGTATGCAACGCCGGAAGTGATTAACTTTATGGCGACACACGGAAGAGGACTGATCTGCACGCCTCTCAGTGAGGAAATTGCAGACAGGCTTGATCTTCACCCTATGGTTGAGCATAATACAGATTCTCACCATACTGCCTTTACCGTAAGCATAGACCATCGTGAAACGAAAACAGGTATCAGCGCTCAAGAAAGATCATTCACTGTCCAAGCTTTGCTGGACAGCAAATCCGTGCCATCTGATTTTCAGCGTCCCGGGCACATTTTTCCTCTGATTGCGAAAAAAGGAGGTGTCCTGAAAAGAGCGGGCCACACAGAAGCTGCTGTTGATCTTGCTGAAGCCTGCGGATCTCAAGGAGCCGGCGTCATTTGTGAAATTATGAATGAAGACGGAACGATGGCGAGAGTGCCTGAGCTCATTGAAATTGCGAAAAAGCATCAGCTGAAAATGATCACGATTAAAGATTTGATTCAATACCGTTACGATCTGACAACACTAGTCGAGCGTGAAGTTGACATTACGCTGCCTACTGATTTTGGCACATTCAAGGTTTACGGATACACAAATGAGGTAGATGGAAAAGAGCATGTCGCATTTGTGATGGGGGATGTGCCGTTCGGAGAAGAACCGGTATTGGTCCGGGTGCATTCAGAATGTCTCACAGGTGATGTGTTTGGATCTCATCGCTGTGACTGCGGTCCGCAGCTTCACGCCGCGCTGACCCAAATTGCCGCAGAAGGCCGCGGAGTGCTTCTGTACTTGCGTCAAGAAGGACGAGGCATCGGTTTAATCAATAAATTAAAAGCTTATAAGCTTCAGGAACAAGGCTATGACACCGTCGAAGCCAATGAGGCGCTTGGATTCCTGCCGGATCTTCGCAACTATGGCATCGGTGCACAAATTTTACGCGACCTCGGTGTGCGGAATATGAAGCTTTTGACGAATAATCCGCGGAAAATCGCAGGCCTAGAAGGCTACGGACTCAGTATTTCAGAAAGAGTGCCGCTTCAAATGGAGGCGAAAGAGCATAATAAAAAATATTTGCAAACCAAAATGAACAAGCTGGGTCATTTACTTCATTTCTAATCACAAATATCACAAAAAAGGATGGGAATCATATGAATATCATACAAGGAAATTTAGTTGGTACAGGTCTTAAAATCGGAATCGTAGTAGGAAGATTTAATGATTTTATTACGAGCAAGCTGCTGAGCGGTGCAGAAGATGCGTTGCTCAGACACGGCGTAGACACAAATGATATTGATGTGGCTTGGGTTCCAGGCGCATTTGAAATACCATTTGCTGCGAAAAAAATGGCGGAAACAAAAAAATATGACGCTATTATCACACTAGGCACTGTCATCAGAGGCGCGACGACTCATTATGATTATGTCTGCAATGAAGCTGCAAAAGGCATCGCGCAAGCCGCAAACACTACTGGAGTTCCTGTCATCTTTGGAATTGTGACAACTGAAAACATCGAACAGGCTATCGAGCGTGCCGGCACAAAAGCGGGCAACAAAGGTGTAGATTGTGCTGTTTCTGCCATAGAAATGGCAAATTTAAACCGCTCATTTGAATAATTTGCTGAAAACAGTTTAAAAATATGGCGAAAATGATATAATGTGAGAAAACGGATCACCTATTCGTATCCGTTTAATAGCAGACTGGACATTTTGGATATAGAGGGGTTTTTATGTTAATTCGTTATAAAAAATCGTTTGAAAAGATTGCGATGGGACTTCTTTCGTTTATGCCGAATGAAAAAGACCTTAAGCAGCTTCAGCAGACAATTAAGGACTACGAAACGGATACAGACCGCCAGCTCTTTCTTTGGAAAGAGGACGAGGATATCGTCGGAGCAATCGGAGTCGAAAAAAAGGATTCTGAGGTAGAGATCCGGCATATCAGTGTGAATCCTTCTCATCGCCATCAAGGAATCGGAAAACAGATGATGGATGCTTTAAAGCATTTATTCAAAACGCAAGTGCTGGTTCCAAATGAATTAACGCAGAGCTTTTTCGAACGTTGTCAAGATCAGCAGGATCAAGACATTTCATACAATAATTAAGCAGAGGCTGTGATCAGCCTCTGCTTTTTTTTCTGCGTTCTATTTCTTTTTCACGTTCGCGGATGACGTCAGTTCGATCCCGCAAACGGTGTTTGTCGATAAGAAATGTGTCGCTAAGTGTGCTGGGCTGCCCCCATGTATACTTTTTATTCTTGCATTCGTTCCGGCAAGCTTCCTTTAATTTCTCATCTTTGATCGGCAGCATAATGCTTTTATAGGCAGAGCCGGTTTCAATTTGTTCATAAACCGTTTGCATAAGCTCGAGCAAACGCCCATGATCGAGCCCTAAGTCTTCGACTGCCTGGTGTTCTGCTTGAAGAACCCGGATGCTGTTCGCCATCAGTCTTTTGGCCCCGGCTGTATTCTGCCTTCTGTGATGATATAAAGCAACTGCAAGCTGAATAAAGCCGACCCAATAGCGTTTTCGTTTCTTTGGCGGATCTTCCTTCCAATATTCTTCTAATATTTCATGGCATTCAAAATAATCCCGTGTCGCGTGAAACTCAACGAGATAATCTATATAAGCTTTTGGATACAAGGTGCTTCCTCCTTTAATGTCTTTTAGTGTAACACAGGAAGGATAAAAGGAAAAAAGAACGCTCAGCCAACGCATTTCGCGTTTTGAATATTCTGTACAAACTGCTTCAAAACAGGAAATGAAATAGTATTGGACGAGAGCTTTTTGGTGGCTTATACTAAAGGGTAGCCAGTTTTACCGGCAATGAGAGTGATACTTGAAAATGGTGAGATGATGGAAGAATATCAAGTGAAAATTGATACGTTTGAGGGCCCATTGGACCTGTTGCTTCATTTAATCAATCGTCTTGAAATTGACATATATGATATACCTGTGGCGAAGATCACTGAACAATATTTATTATATGTACATACAATGCGCGTGCTTGAGCTCGATATTGCCAGCGAGTATTTGGTTATGGCCGCCACGCTGCTCAGCATTAAAAGCAGAATGCTGCTTCCGAAGCAAGAGGAGGAGCTTTTTGAAGATGAATTACTTGAAGAAGAGGATCCGCGTGAGGAACTGATTGAAAAGCTGATTGAGTATAGAAAATATAAAGATGCGGCGAAGGATTTAAAAGAACGGGAAGAAGAAAGACAAAAATCGTTCACGAAACCGCCGAGTGATTTGAGTGAATACGCAAAAGAAATAAAACAGTCTGAGCAAAAGCTCTCTGTTACGGTCTATGATATGATCGGTGCTTTTCAAAAAGTGCTGAAACGCAAAAAAATAAACAGGCCGATGGAAACGACGATTACCAGACAGGACATACCAATCGAAGACAGAATGAACGAAATCGTGCACAGCCTGAAATCAAGAGGAACGAGAATCAACTTTATGGACCTTTTTCCATATGAGCAAAAAGAACATTTAGTAGTGACCTTTCTAGCCGTTCTCGAGCTGATGAAAAACCAGCTGGTTCTCATTGAACAGGAGCAAAATTTTTCAGATATTTACATTACGGGGAGTGAATCCATTCATGGGGCTTGATATCGTGAATTGGAAAGCTATAGTGGAAGCCCTTCTTTATGCGGCAGGCGATGAAGGGCTCACAAAAAAGCAGCTGTTAACAGTGCTTGAAATCGAAGAGCCTGAACTGAACACCATCATGGCGGAAGTGGCGGATGAATACCGCGGGGATACAAGAGGCATTGAACTGATTGAGTATGCAGATACGTACATGCTCTCTACCAAAAAAGACTTTGCACCTTACTTGAAAAAACTGATTGAAGTGCCGTCCAAGGGCCTTTCTCAAGCATCTTTAGAAGTGCTGGCCATTGTTTCATACAAACAGCCAATTACGAGAGCAGAAATTGAAGAAATCAGAGGAGTAAAATCAGAGCGGATTTTACACAGTCTCGTCGCGAAGGCGTTATTGTGTGAAGTGGGACGTGCTGACGGTCCGGGACGTGCCATTTTATACGGTACAACGCCGACTTTTCTTGAACAATTCGGTCTGAAAACATTGGACGAGCTTCCGCCGCTGCCTGAAAATGCGGAAGAAGACGTTCTTCAAGAAGAAGCAGATTTATTTTTTGAAAACTTTAACCAAACCTTCGAAGATATAAAATAGAAGTTTAATGAATCGCGCTTTTTCATCATCATAAGATATAAGGAAGAAGCTATCATGAAAGAAGCAAAATGTGAGAGACAAAGACATGAGGGGAAGATACCAAACGAAATGGGACATTCGATTGTGCGAGCGCAGACTCAAAAAACAGGCGAATTCTTATCAATGGTTGTCAATACCGTGAACGATTACCTAAATCAAACGACGCTTGAGTCCTTACAGGCTGAATTGCCTATTGAAAAAGGATACTGCTGTGATGTGCTGAGCACTTTGAGAAGAATGGCAGTATTTTGTGAAGGAGGCGCAGAAGCGTGCCGCCGTCTCCTGATGCAGGAGCCTTTTCAGGAAGCCAGAGCGGAAAAAACACTTTATAATGTGTATCACCAATGCATTGAAGAGTTCTTTATGCCGAAAAAAGACACGTGGTGTGAAAATAGCCGGGCGTCTTATACCGGGGGCAGCGCAATTGAGTTTTATCATGCTGTTCCTGCGTCGCTTGAGCAATTACTATTGCCGTTGAGCGCGGCCTTTCTGAAGATGAGGGAAGAGCTGGCTCATTACGAAGCGTCCGGATCAAGCATGGCGCCAATCAGATAACGTTTACTCTCCCTTTTTAAGGGAGAGTTTTTTTATGTTTGCTTCCAGAAATAGAATTGTTATTCATAACTGATGGACATGCGCATAAACTTGTACAAACCACCACAAGGACGTGAGCAAACATGCGCATTTTCAAAAAAGCAGTATTCGTGATTATGATTTCTTTTCTGATTGCCACTGTAAATGTGAATACAGCACATGCAGCTATAGATGTCAGTGCAAAAAGCGCGATCATTATCGACGGAGCGTCAGGCAGAGTGTTATTTGCCAAGGATGAGCATCAAAAAAGGCGTATTGCCAGCATCACAAAAATTATGACCGCCGTCCTCGCTATCGAATCCGGCAAAATGGATCAAACGGTGACGGTTTCGGCAAATGCTGTCAGAACAGAAGGCTCCGCCATTTATTTAACAGAAGGTCAAAAAGTGAAATTAAAAGATCTTGTGTATGGCCTGATGCTAAGATCAGGAAACGACGCCGCTGTCGCGATTGCTGAGCATGTCGGTGGGAGCCTCGATGGGTTTGTTTATATGATGAATCAAAAAGCCGAGCAGCTTGGTATGGAGAACACCCGTTTTCAAAACCCGCACGGATTGGACGACCATGAAAATCATTATTCAACAGCCTATGACATGGCCATTTTAACTAAATATGCTATGAAGCTGAAAGACTATCAAAAGATTTCAGGCACAAAAATATATAAAGCGGAAACGATGGAAAGCGTATGGAAAAACAAAAATAAACTGCTTACCATGCTTTATCCATACAGCACAGGAGGAAAAACAGGCTATACAAAACTTGCAAAACGGACACTGGTTTCAACGGCTTCAAAGGATGGCATTAACCTGATAGCCGTCACCATTAATGACCCTGATGATTGGGATGACCATATGAAAATGTTTAATTATGTGTTTGATCACTATCAAACCTATTTAATTGCAAAAAAAGGGGACATTCCAAAGCTGAAAGGCACATTTTATGAATCGAAGGCTTTTATCAAACGAGATATCACCTATTTGCTGAACGAAGAGGAAAAAGAAGATGTGAAAATTAATACCACGCTGCTCAAGCCAAAAAAAGCATGGGAAAAAGACGCCTCAAAAATTCCTGACATCGTAGGGCACATGGAGATCATGTTCAACAATGAAACCATTGCAAAAGTGCCAATCTATTATGAAAATGAACGTCATCAAAAACCGAAGAAACAATTTTTTGAAACGTTTAAGTCAATCTTTCTGAATGCGGCAGGCGGAGCAAAATGGTCAATATAATTTGGGTCAGTTTAACTGTGATCGGACTTGTTTTTGCGATGTGCAACGGAACTCTGCAAGATGTAAATGAAGCCGTGTTTAAGGGTGCGAAAGAAGCCGTTACGATCTCATTTGGATTGATGAGCGTGCTTGTTTTCTGGCTTGGCTTAATGAAAATAGCTGAGCAGTCAGGGCTTTTGGATATTTTCAGCCGGATGTGCAGGCCTTTTATATCTAAGCTGTTCCCTGATATACCACCGGATCACCCGGCGATGGGCTACATTTTATCTAATCTTATGGCGAATTTCTTCGGCCTCGGAAATGCAGCAACTCCGCTTGGCATTAAAGCAATGGAGCAAATGAAAAAGCTGAATGGAGACCGATCGGAAGCAAGCCGGTCGATGATTACGTTTTTAGCTGTTAATACGTCCTGCATTACACTCATTCCGACAACGGTGATCGCTGTCCGGATGGCTTATTCCTCCAAAACGCCGACAGATATCGTCGGACCAAGCATTTTGGCAACGCTCATTTCCGGAATCGGCGCTATTATCATTGACCGGTATTTTTATTATCGCCGCAAGAAGAAGGGGAGGTAAGCGGATGGAAATCATCAACTGGATGTCTTTAGCGATGATTCCGATCATCATTGCCGGCATACTTCTTTATGGGACGATCAAAAAGGTTCCCACATATGAATCGTTTGTCGAAGGGGGCAAAGAGGGGATAGAAATCGCCTTCTCTATTATCCCCTATTTAGTCGGAATGCTTGTCGCGATAACTGTTTTCCGATCATCAGGCGCGCTTGATTTTATAATGGATATTTTAAAACCGGTTTTCTCCGCTATCGGCATCCCTGCTGAGGTGGTCCCGCTTGCTCTGATCCGCCCGATCTCCGGTACGGCCGCACTCGGAATGACGACCGATTTAATCGCAGTATACGGGCCCGATTCCTTTATTGGCAGGCTGGCTTCCGTCATGCAGGGATCTACAGATACAACGCTTTACGTATTGACAGTGTATTTTGGTGCAGTCGGTATTAAAAAAATGGGTGATGCATTAAAGGTGGGACTTCTTGCTGATTTAATCGGCGTAGTTGCATCAATCATCATCGTTACGTTATTATTTGGGAGCGCCTGAAAACGGCGTTTTTTTTAGATTTGGCATACAGATTTGAAAAAGCTTGTTTGTTATGGTTGAAAAAAGTAAGATAATACTTGAGGTGAAAGACATGGAAAGACTGCAAAAAGTAATTGCTCATGCCGGAGTTGCATCGCGCAGAAAGGCAGAAGAGCTGATTAAAGAAGGAAAAGTAAAGGTGAACGGCAAAGTAGTAACAGAGCTCGGTGTTAAGGTCACCGGTTCTGATCAGATTGAGGTAAACGGGTTAAAGGTTGAACGCGAAGAGCCGGTTTACTTTCTCTTATATAAACCGAGAGGCGTTATTTCTGCAGCGCAAGATGATAAAGGACGCAAAGTGGTGACGGACTTTTTTAAAAATATTCCGCAGCGCATTTATCCGATTGGGCGTCTGGATTATGATACGAGCGGTCTTTTGCTTTTAACCAATGACGGCGAATTCGCCAATAAGCTGATGCACCCTAAGTATGAAATAGACAAAACATACGTGGCGAAGGTAAAAGGAATCCCGCCTAAAGAGCTGCTCAGAAAGTTAGAGCGTGGAATTAGGCTGGAAGAAGGCAAAACAGCGCCTGCTAAAGCGAAGCTATTGTCTTTGGATAAGAAAAAGCAGACAAGCATTATTCAACTGACGATCCATGAGGGACGCAACAGACAGGTGCGCCGCATGTTTGAAGCGATCGGACATGAGGTAATCAAGCTGAAGCGTGAGGAATACGCGTTTTTAAACCTGCGAGGCCTGCACACGGGAGATGCCAGAGAACTTACGCCTCATGAAGTAAAAAGACTCAGAGCACTGGCGGAGCACGGTAAAAACGCTTTCTAAATTTCACATAAACTTCAAAAAGTAAGAAATGTGAAATGAACTTGCAATGATATAATTGAATGGATCTGCAATAGGGGGAAGGGGGCAGTGGACAATGAAGAAAAAAAGGCGATTATTCATTCGGACCGGCATCCTTCTCGTTTTAATCTGCGCACTTGGCTATACCATTTACAACGCTGTATTTGCCGATAAAGAGAGTATATCCGAAGGGTCCGACGCACCGAATTTTGTCCTTGAGGATACGAATGGGAAACGTATCGAGCTCAGTGACTTAAAAGGGAAAGGTGTTTTTTTGAATTTCTGGGGTACATGGTGTGAACCATGCAAAAAAGAATTTCCTTATATGGCAAACCAATATAAGTATTTTAAAGATCAAGGCGTTGAAATTGTCGCTGTAAATGTTGGGGAGTCAAAGATAGCAGTACATAATTTTATGAAATCCTACGGAGTCAATTTCCCGGTTGTGCTGGATACAGATCGCCAAGTGCTTGATGCCTACGACGTATCTCCGCTTCCGACAACCTTTTTGATCAATCCGGAAGGAAAAGTTGTCAAGGTGGTGACCGGCACTATGACAGAAAGCATGATACACGATTATATGAATCTCATAAAACCCGGAGAAGCTTCGGGATGAAGCAAGTCAAATGTGAATGCGGACATATAAACCCGGTCGGAACCGTTTTATGTGAATCATGCGGAAGGGCTCTCCAGGAAACCCAGCCTCCGCTCGCTGATATGAGATATGACGGAAGCGCAAGACGTTCGCAAACCTATAACAAAACAATTATCGATAAAATTTGGAATTTCTTTTCTTCGGTTAAAGTGGGAATATGGCTTATTGTCATAACCCTTGCTGCATCAGCGTTCGGCACCATTTTTCCCCAGGAAGCCTATCTGCCTCCGGGCGCACAGGCCGAGACTTATTACAAGGAGCAGTACGGCGTGTTTGGCCAGCTTTATTATTTGCTCGGGTTTCATCATTTATATGGTTCTTGGTGGTATTTGCTGCTCATTGCCTCGATCGGCATTTCGCTCGTGATTTGCAGCCTTGACCGTGTCATTCCGTTGTACAGAGCATTAAAAAACCAGGGCATCAGAAGGAACCCAGCTTTTTTAAGAAGGCAGCGCTTGTTCAGTGAAACGGCTACTGTACTGACCGAAGAAGCAAAAGAAAAGATAGTTGCCCTATTAAAGAAAAAACATTATAGAATCAGAGAAAAAGAGGGCAGCATTCTTGCTGAAAAAGGGCGTTTTTCCCGCTGGGGTCCGTATGTCAACCACATTGGATTGATCATCTTTCTGATTGGTGCGATGCTGAGATTTGTGCCAGGCATGTACGTCGATGAGACGCTTTGGGTCAGAGAAGGCGAAACCGCAGCAATTCCGGGTACAGACGGGAAATACTACTTGAAAAACAATCAATTCAGCGTAGAGACCTATAACAGCAAAACGGAAAAAAAGGTATTTGCAGATGCCATTGACAGAGTCGGGGACGGGAGAGTGGCAAAGAACTTTCAAACCGATGCCGTTCTCTACAAGAGAGAAGGAAAAATTGTTTATGGCGAGAAGCCGAAGCTGAAAAAAGTAACAGAAGAAGACATCCGTGTCAATCAGCCGCTGCGCTTTGATTCTTTTTCCGTTTACCAGGTGGATTATAAAGAAAATCAGCTTGACCAAATGGTGTTCCAGCTGATTGATAAAAAAACAAAAAAATCTTTTGGAAGCCTGAAGATTAACCTTCTGGATCCAGATTCGGTCTATGATCTTGGCAACGGTTACAAAGTGGAAATCGCCAGCTATCTGCCAGACTTCTATTTTAATCAGGACGGACAACCAAGCACGAAAACAAAAATCCCTAACAATCCGGCTTTTGTCTTTAATATCATAACGCCGGATAAACCAAAGGGTGAAAAGAGCTTTGTCGCCATCCAAGAAACCATCGAAGGATCAGGCAGCAATAAATACAAGCTGAAATTTGACCATGTCGAAACGAAAAACATTACGGGACTTACAGTCAGAAAGGATCTGACACTCTGGGTGCTTGCTGTCGGCGGAGCCATTTTTATGATCGGTGTCATTCAAGGTATGTACTGGCAGCATCGAAGAATCTGGCTGCACTCACAGGACGGCGCAGTCATGGTGGCGGGGCATACCAATAAAAACTGGTTTGGCTTGAAGAAGGATATAGCATTTATATTGGATGATTCCGGACTGACTGAACCGGCGGACCAAAAAGAATTAATCAAAACACAGAAATAGGCGAAAAGGGAGTGATGTCATGGCAGAGCTGAGCGGAAATTTTCTTTATGCGGCCTTTCTTGTGTATTTAATCGCTGTCCCGATTTTCGGCGGGGCCATACGAGGAAATAAAGATAAAAAGGGCAGGCAAAACCGATGGGCCAACATTGGAATCACCCTTTCAGTTGTCGGGTTTATTTGCCACCTTGGGTATTTCATCACAAGGTGGGCTGCCAGCGGCCATGCGCCGGTCAGCAATATGTTTGAATTCACCACCGCTTTTGGCATGATGCTTGTTTTGGCGTTTATTATTCTTTATTTTATTTATAGATTGCCTTCATTAGGCCTGTTTACGCTGTCAATCGCTTTACTGCTGATTGCCTACGCCAGCATGTTCCCGACAGATATCTCGCCTTTAATTCCTTCGCTCCAAAGCAATTGGCTGTATATTCACGTAACAACGGCCGCGCTTGGGCAAGCTATACTTGCCATCAGCTTTGTCGCTGGTGTCATCTTTCTTTTAAAGCATGTAGACCAGACAAAACCAAGTAAAAAAACCTTCTGGCTTGAAGCGATTATGTTTATCCTGGTCACAACCGTCGCCTTTATTGCGATTACATCAGCATTTCGTCTTGCGGGCTATGAAGCGGAGTTTAACTGGGTGGATAAAAATAAAGAAAAAAGCGTGATGGTGTACGAAATGCCTGCGCTTGTCGGTCCGCATCAGGGAGAGCTTTTGACCGAGGGGAGAATGGAACCGCTTGTTGATCTTCCCGCGCTTTTCTCAGGAAGAAAAGTGAACACTGTCATTTGGTCATTTGGAGCAGGTCTTGTGTTGTATGGGGCTCTCCGTCTGATCATCAGAAAAAGAATCAGCGCGCTTTTACATCCGCTTGTGAAAAACGTCAATCTTGATCTGGTGGATGAGGTTGGGTACAGGGCCGTATCAATCGGGTTTCCGGTCTTTACGCTCGGCGCACTGATCTTTGCGATGATTTGGGCTCAGCTCGCGTGGACGAGATTTTGGGGCTGGGACCCTAAGGAAGTATGGGCGCTGATCACGTTTTTGTTTTATGCCGCTTACTTGCATTTAAGACTGTCAAGAGGCTGGCACGGTGAGAAGTCAGCATGGCTGGCCGTAATCGGTTTTGCTATTATTATGTTTAATTTAATATTCGTAAATCTAGTGCTTGCCGGACTTCATTCTTATGCATAGTCCTTTGAAAGCGACACAGTTCTCAAACTTTCTCACGATTTGATAAAATGAAAGTAACAGAAGGAAAGCAGGGGGAAAACATGGACCAAACGAACGAAACAAAAATATTAGTAGTTGATGACGAAGCCAGAATTCGCCGCCTTTTAAGAATGTATCTTGAACGTGAAAATTATGTTATAGATGAAGCGGAAAATGGTGATGAAGCCATTGCCAAAGGGCTTGAAGCCAATTATGACCTGATTTTGCTTGATCTGATGATGCCGGGAACTGACGGAATTGAAGTGTGCCGGCAAATTCGCGAAAAAAAAGCGACACCCATTATCATGCTGACCGCAAAAGGAGAAGAAGCAAACCGGGTGCAGGGGTTTGAAGCAGGAACAGATGATTATATTGTTAAGCCGTTTAGTCCGAGAGAAGTCGTGCTGCGGGTAAAGGCCCTTTTGAGAAGAGCATCCCAAACCTCTTATTTCAATGCCAATACACCGACGAAAAATGTGCTCGTGTTTTCACATTTGTCTATTGACCATGATGCTCACCGCGTAACGGCTGATGGAACGGAAGTAAGCCTGACGCCAAAAGAGTATGAACTTCTATACTTCTTAGCGAAAACGCCTGACAAGGTGTATGATCGGGAAAAGCTTCTGAAAGAAGTGTGGCAATATGAGTTTTTTGGTGATTTACGGACAGTGGACACTCACGTCAAACGCCTGAGAGAGAAGCTGAACAAGGTATCTCCGGAAGCTGCGAAAAAAATTGTCACCGTATGGGGTGTAGGTTATAAATTTGAGGTCGGCGCTGAATGAAATTTTGGAAAAGCGTAGTAGGCAAGCTGTGGTTTACGATCCTTTCACTCGTCTTGATCGTATTGTTCATTTTAACGGTTCTTTTGCTGGAGTTTATTGAAAACTACCATGTGGAAGAAGCTGAGAATGATTTAACACAGCTTGCGAATAAAGTAGCTGTCATCTTGGAAAATCACGAGGACCAGGCACTGGCACGATCAATCACTTGGGAGCTCGCTGATAACTTAACAAGCATTGCCATCATCCAGGATGAGAAAAAGTACTGGTATTCTCCCAATGACAAAAATCGCCTGTCGTCTATTACGGTTGAGCAAATACAGCATGACAAAGACTTAAATAAAGCTCTCCGAGACCATAAAAAAGTAAGCAAACGAACGGGACTGAGTGATACAGATACGGATAATGAACGCTTGATTGTAGGTGTCCCGTATGAAAAAGACGGAAAGAAAGGCATGGTCTTTTTATCCCAGTCTTTGCTTGCCGTGAAAGATACAACAAAACATACGACCCGCTATATTTTTCTTGCCGCGGGGATCGCGATTGTGCTGACCACATTTTTCGCATTCTTTTTATCAAGCAGGGTCACGTACCCGCTCCGAAAAATGAGAGAAGGCGCGCAAGATTTGGCGAAGGGCAAGTTCGATACAAAAATCCCGATTTTAACCCAGGATGAAATCGGTGAACTTGCGACCGCTTTTAATCAAATGGGCCGGCAGCTTAACTTTCATATCAATGCGCTCAATCAAGAAAAAGAGCAGCTTTCTAACATTTTGAGCAGTATGGCTGACGGGGTTATTACCATTAATATTGACGGTACGATTCTTGTGACCAACCCGCCTGCTGAACGTTTTCTTCAGGCTTGGTATTATGAGCAGAACATGAATATCAAAGAAGGCGACAACCTTCCGCCTGAAGCAAAAGAACTGTTCCAAAATGCTGTCAGCACTGAAAAAGAACAAATGATTGAGATGACGCTGCAAGGCAGATCATGGGTGCTTTTGATGTCGCCGCTTTACGCGGAATCGCACGTCAGAGGAGCAGTTGCCGTACTGCGTGACATGACTGAAGAACGCCGCCTTGATAAACTGCGGGAGGACTTTATCGCAAATGTCAGTCATGAGCTGAGAACACCGATCTCTATGCTACAGGGATACAGTGAAGCGATTGTCGATGACATTGCAAGCTCTGAAGAAGACCGGAAAGAAATCGCCCAAATCATTTATGACGAATCGCTCCGAATGGGCCGACTAGTTAATGATTTGCTTGATTTAGCCCGAATGGAATCAGGCCATACAGGTTTGCATTATGAAAAAATCAATGTCAATGAATTTTTAGAGAAGATTATTCGGAAGTTTTCCGGTGTTGCTAAAGAAAAAGATATTGCTTTACATCATGACATTTCTCTCGCAGAAGAGGAATTTATGTTTGATGAAGACAAGATGGAGCAGGTATTTACCAATTTGATCGATAACGCGCTGCGTCATACTTCATCTGGCGGCAGTGTCTCCATTACAGTCCATTCTGTAAAGGATGGATTGAAAGTTGATATCAAAGACTCCGGATCCGGCATACCAGAAGAAGATCTGCCATTTATCTTTGAGCGGTTTTATAAGGCAGATAAAGCGCGGACAAGGGGCAGAGCAGGAACCGGTCTAGGGCTGGCTATCGTTAAAAATATCGTGGAAGCCCACAACGGATCGATTACTGTGCACAGCCGAATAGATAAAGGAACAACATTTACTTTTTATATTCCGACAAAACGGTAAAATCGAGTCTGAATTTGCCGAAGAATCTTGTTCCATAAGAAACACCCGCTGATTGAGCGGGTGTTTTTTTAATAGCCAACATTAATAAAATTTAAGGATATGTTAATATAAATTCCCTTCCAAATTCCAGTTTCTCGTAATATAGTTGTAATGTAACTTTTCAAGCTATTCATACGACAAAAAAGTGAACGGAGGGGTTTCAAATGGAAGAAACCTTTCAATTATTATATGATACATATCATCAAGATTTGTACCAATTTTTATTTTATATGGTAAAGGATAAAAACCAGACAGAAGATCTTCTTCAAGAGGTTTATATCCGTGTATTAAATTCTTATCATACGTTTGAAGGAAGAAGCAGTGAAAAAACATGGCTTTTGTCTATCGCACGCCATGTAGCGATAGACTGGTTCCGTAAACAGCAAACGATCAGACAGCGTATACTTGGCACATTTGACTGGGATACACAGGATGTCAGGGATCAGCAATTGCTTCCGGACGAACTTGCGGTTCAACATGAAAATGCCCGGGAAATTTATGCTGCACTTGATCAATGTACGATCGATCAAAGAGCTGTGATTATCTTGCGGTTTATTCAGGGATATTCAATACAGGAAACAGCCAAGGCTCTGCGCTTCTCGGAAAGCAAAGTAAAAACGACCCAACACAGAGGGCTCAAAGTACTTCGGAAACATATGGAGCTTTTGAGGGAGGAGCTAATGGATGATGAAGTCAGAATGGAACGAAGAACAGATAAAGGAGTTGCTAAGTCAACTTCCGGCAGTTAAAGACCATCGTTCGCCTCAGGATATTTACAAGCGGCTGACGATGGCAAAGCGTAAAAAAAAGCCCGCTGTCAGGTGGATTGGCCCCGCGTGTGCCGCTGCAATTGCGGTTTATATCGCCTTCATTATTTCTCCTCATTTCTTTGATCAGGCACAGCCTCAACAAAAAGAAGCGTCCCAAGAGCACGCAGTAACGAAAACTGAGACAGAAGACAGCCCAAAAGCTACATCATCCCTGGATCAGACATCGTATGTTGTACCTGAAAAGGAACAAGACAATTACATCACTGTAGCGGTTGCTGATGCCGATACATCCGCAATCATACCCATCAGCATCCAAAAAACAAATGCATACCAAACGATACAGGATATGCTGTTTGTAAGTAGTGAATTGGATATCTTTGATCATGCCATTACGATTCCATCCTTCATAGATGAAGTAGAAATAAAGGAAAACCCAAAGCAGAAGGAATTAAGTGTACGAGTCCATCAGCCTATTACGGCTTTTTCTGTAAAAGATGATACACTATTAAAAAAATTGCTGAAAGAATCCTTAAAATGGAGTCCTTATGAAAAAATAAAATTTCTTTCGGATCAAAATGAGCCTGGGGTTCGGCTTGGCTCATATGGCACTTTTACGGAAATTTCGATTCCCAAACAGTCAAAACGATCCTACTACTTGTACCAAAATAAACAGGGACAAGACTTTCTCGTTCCGTCAAAAAATTCTTTTGATACAGTAAAAGAAGCAATTATGGAAATGGACTCGAGCAGTCAAGAAGATACGAGACCTCTTATTCAAGCGGGTGCTGTCCAATCTGTAACGAAGAAACAGAAACACTTATATATCCGCTTCTCAAAGGACTCAGAAGTTGATGATTCTATTGCCGGTATTTTAATGATTGAGGGACTACTTTTAACTGCAAAAGAGTTTGGTTTCACAGAAGTGACCTTTACGGAAACCAGAACGAAAAAAATCGGCAAATATGACATATCAGATGCAATACCGGTGCCAGCTGCTCCAAATCCGATTTTCTTAAACTAAAAAGGGCCTTTTGGGCTCTTTTTTAGTTGCTGTTCATATAATAGAAATTTTCAAAAAAAAGTTGTGCGTGTATAATAAAACAAGGTAACGATTGAAAGGATTTGAGACGAGTGAACGTGTTAACGATTAAAGGAGTTTCCATCGGAGAAGGGATGCCGAAAATCATCGTTCCGCTGATGGGAAAAACGGAAGAACAAATTTTGAATGAAGCAGAAGCTGTAAAACTTCTGAATCCGGATATTGTAGAGTGGCGAGTTGACGTATTTGAAAAAGCGAATGACAGAGAAGCGGTCACAAAGATGATTTCTAAGCTTCGTAAGTCTTTAGCGGACGAGCTATTTCTATTTACATTCAGAACCCATAAAGAAGGAGGAAGCCTGGAAATAGACGAAAGCTCCTATCTTGCTTTGCTGGAATCGGCAATCCAAACAAAAGACATCGATCTGGTAGACATCGAATTATTTACAGGAGATGCACATGTAAAATCGTTAGTGTCACTGGCGGAAGAAAACAACGTCTATGTGGTGATGTCAAATCACGACTTTGAAAAAACACCTGCAAAAGATGAAATTCTTTCCAGACTTCGAAAAATGCAGGATTTAGGCGCGCATATTCCAAAAATGGCTGTCATGCCGAATGATACTGGAGATCTTTTAACGCTGCTTGATGCGACGTATACAATGAAAACAAAATATGCAGACCGTCCCATTATTACAATGTCAATGGCTGCCACAGGGCTCATCAGCAGGCTGAGCGGTGAGATTTTTGGATCGGCCTGTACTTTTGGCGCGGGAGAAGAGGCGTCGGCGCCAGGCCAAATACCTGTTTCTGAGCTAAGGAGTGTCTTAGACATTTTGCATAAAAACAACACACGAGAATAGAACAAAAAAAACTCAAGCTATATAGCTTGAGTTTTTTTGATTATGGTAGATCAATGAGCTTCACAGACACAATATCAGGGACATTTGTTAGTTCTTTCACAATTTTATCTTCCAGATGTCTGTCAAAGGAAAGCATCATGATGGCTTCTCCGCCTTTTTCCTTACGGCCAACCTGCATGGTTGCAATGTTAATATCGTTATCCCCGAGAATACGTCCTACTCGGCCAATAACACCTGTTGTATCTTGATGCTGGATATATACCAAGTGACCTGTCGGATAAAAATCGATATTAAATCCGTTGATCTCGACAATACGTTCCCCGAAATGAGGAATATACGTAGCCGTTACAGTAAAGGTGCTTCGGTCTCCTGTCACTTTTACGCTGATGCAGTTATCGTATCCAGATTCAGAAGAGGAAATTTTTTCACTGAAGCTAATGCCGCGTTCTTTTGCGACACCCCCGGCATTGACCTCATTAACAGTAGAGTCAACGCGCGGTTTTAAAAAGCCTGACAGAAGGGCTTTTGTAATGAACGATGTTTCAAGTTTGGCAATTGTGCCTTCATATTGAATGGCAACATCCTGTACCGGTTCTTTCATGCACTGTGATACAAGGCTGCCAATTTTTCCTGCAATTTGATGGTAGGGTTTAATTTTAGCGAATTCATCTTTTGTCATAGCAGGCAGGTTAATAGCTGACATAACAGGTAGACCTTTTGCGAACTGCAGAACTTCTTCTGACACTTGTGCCGCGACATTGAGCTGTGCTTCTTTCGTTGATGCTCCCAGGTGAGGAGTGGCAATGACTAATGGATGATCAACGAGTTTGTTGTCAACTGGCGGTTCAACTTCGAAAACGTCAAGCGCCGCTCCGGCAACATGCCCGCTTTCCAAAGCTTCGAGAAGTGCTTCTTCATCGATAATACCGCCTCGCGCACAGTTAATTAAGCGAACACCTTTTTTCGTTTTTGCAATCGTTTCTTTATTCAATAAGCCTTTTGTTTCTTTTGTTAAAGGCGTGTGAACGGTAATAATATCCGCACTTTCTAGCACTTCTTCAAATGTACGGCTGTTTACGCCGATTTTTTTCGCTCTTTCTTCCGTTAAGAAAGGATCAAAAACGTGCACAGTCATACCGAACGCTCTCGCACGCTGTGCAATTTCGCTTCCGATTCGGCCTAATCCTACAATACCAAGCGTTTTTCCATAAAGCTCTGAACCGACGTAAGCTGTACGGTTCCACTCTCTGGATTTCACTGAGATATTAGCCTGAGGAATATGTCTCATTAAAGAAGAGATCATCGCAAATGTATGCTCAGCTGTTGAAATGGTGTTGCCGTTCGGAGCGTTGATCACGATTACCCCGTGTTTAGTTGCCTCATCAATATCGATATTATCGACACCGACACCGGCTCTTCCGACAATTTTTAAAGAAGTCATTTTGTTGAAAAGGTCTTCTGTTACTTTTGTCGCACTTCGCACCAAAAGAGCATCAAAAGTATGTAATTCATCTTCTGCATCTGCTACGTTTTTTTGAACGATTTCAATAAAGTCTGATTCAATAAGTGGCTGTAAACCGTCGTTGCTCATTTTGTCTGAGACCAATACTCGAAACATCGTTAGATTTCCTCCTAAATTGACAAACTAAATATCTGATAATTTAACATATTCTCAAAAGAGTGTCAACGTGTATTGACGCAGTAAAGGATAAAAGTAAAGCCTAATATATCAATGTTCTGACAGCTTATAGGCAATATTTATAATTTGAAGCAATTCTCTATACAGCCAACCAGTTATCGTTTATAATGGAACTAAATTTCATATGATCAATCTTCGGGGCAGGGTGAAATTCCCTACCGGCGGTGATGAGCCAATGGCTCTAAGCCCGCGAGCTGTTTTTACAGCAGGATTCGGTGAGATTCCGGAGCCGACAGTACAGTCTGGATGGGAGAAGATGGAGGTTCATAAGCGTTTTGAAATTAAAGTTTTCAAACGTTTCTTTGCCTAGCCTCATTTTCGAAACCCCGCTTTTATATATGAAGCGGTTTTTTTATTGGCTGGAAAAGGACCTTTCCGTTTTCGAGTAAGATGTGATCGAAAAGGAGAGAGTGAAGTGAAAGTAAAAAAATTAGTTGTGGTCAGTATGCTGAGCAGCATTGCATTTGTTTTGATGCTGTTAAATTTCCCGTTTCCGGGTCTTCCGGATTATTTGAAAATCGATTTTAGCGACGTTCCTGCTATTATTGCCATTCTGATTTACGGACCTTTGGCGGGTATTGCCGTAGAAGCGATAAAAAATGTTCTTCAGTATATCATTCAGGGAAGCATGGCAGGAGTTCCTGTAGGGCAAATTGCGAATTTTATTGCAGGAACACTCTTTATATTGCCGACTGCTTTCTTATTTAAAAAGCTCAACTCAGCAAAGGGTTTGGCTGTCAGCCTGCTTTTGGGAACTGCAGCGATGACCATTTTGATGAGCATTTTAAATTATGTTCTGATTCTTCCTGCATACACGTGGTTTTTACATTCACCGGCATTATCCGACAGCGCGCTGAAAACAGCAGTCGTCGCGGGTATCCTGCCGTTTAACATGATAAAAGGTATTGTGATTACGGTTGTTTTCTCACTTATTTTTATCAAGCTTAAGCCATGGATTGAGCAGCAGCGAAGTGCACATATCCATTAAATAAAAAAGCTCCCGCCGGGGAGCTTTTTTTGTTACTTCTATTCAAATTTAAGCGGGTCGCCTTCAAATGGCTCATCCGCCACTTTGATGGAATCAGTAGGGCATCCTTCAAATGCGTCAATCATATCTTCTTCCAGTACCTCAGGAACTTCGACGACACCTTTGTTTTCGTCAAGCGTTACGAACGCGATGCCTTCATCATCGTAATCGTAAATGTCTGGTGCAGCAGCTCCGCAAGCGCCGCATGCAATACATGTATCTTTGTCTACGATTGTGTACTTTGCCATGAATAAAACCTCCCAGATTGTTCTTGGTGGAACAAATGGATCAATCTTTATAATTTAATCAATTTAACACCTATTCCTCTTACTTATTGTAATGATGTTGCTGCCACATTTCAACAGAAAAATGATTGAGAATGCTTATCACATAAGGGGTTATCTACATAACATCCCCCTTAATGATGACTTTAAACGTCGATTTCTGTTTGAAATCTGTTAAAATAAAAAGAGCAAATCAACGATTTTTGTCAGGAAGAATGTGGGTGAATAGGTTGTCATTAAATTACTTCGATATTATGGTTCTCGATTGCCTTTGCAAAATAAATGGGGAACGGTCGGGAAGCGCTGTTTTTCACCTATTCAAAGGCAAGAGATCGTCACAAACCATTCAAGATGCCGGCTTATTTCAGACTGCAAAATACTTTGGAATGGCGGCGCAATGTTCGAGAAACGATATTTCTGCGTCGCTTGACAAGCTTGAAAAGCATTCATATCTCGCACCTTTGTCTGAAACAGATACATACAAAGTAACAGCCAGCGGCGAAGGAGTTTTGAGGCATGCCCTTAGTGAGCGGCCTTGGCCCGTTCATTGCCACGGTGCTCATTATCAGCAGGCTGCCAGCGTGCTTTGGAAAAGGCTTTCGCTGCTTGTGCAGGTCTTATCCCATAAGCAGCAAGGGAGCAGGCGATATATTCCTGTCACAAAGGATTACAAGACACTTCACTGGGTAAAGAAATACCTGTCCCGGCATACGGATCATAAAGAGATGGCAAGGAGCCTTTTTGCCATGCTTGAGGCGCATTTGAAAAAGATCGAAGACAAAGCAGCGCAAATTTTTGTCTACTCCTTAACCTCGCACGATCGGATCGGTTATACGAGCAGGCAGCTTGCTGACACGCTGAAAGAAGATGAATGGTATGTCTATATCATGTTTTGGGCTTCGGTACATTATTTTATTCATTCTCTTCCCGAGTGTGAAGATGCTTTGTTAAAGGATCTACTTTCTGATGTGCATTTAGATAATGCCCTGACAGAGTCAACGAGGAAAACATGGCAGATGGTCAAACAAGGGTTCCCGATACATCGAATTGCCGAAATCAGAAAGCTGAAAACAGCGACGATCGAAGACCATATTGTTGAGATTTCTCTTCACGAGCCTGCGTTTATAATTAATGACTATGTATCAGCAGAAGATCAAATCCAAATTGCAGCGTTTGCCAAACGGATGCAGACGAACAAAATCAAACAAATTCGTGACGGTCTGGGGCAGCGGTTCAGCTACTTTCAAATCAGACTGGCATTGACAAAGCAGGTGCAGCAATATGAGTAGATTACAGCAAACGTTACATCATTATTTTGGTTTTACTTCCTTTAAAAAAGGGCAGGAGGACATTATTAGAAGTATTCTCAGCGGGAAGGATACCATTGCAATGCTCCCGACTGGGGGAGGGAAATCGCTTTGCTACCAGCTGCCTGGTTATATGCTTGACGGCATGGTATTAATCGTTTCTCCACTGCTTTCTTTAATGGAAGATCAGGTGCAGCAGCTGAAAGCCCGAGGAGAAAAGCGTGCGGCCGCTTTGAACAGCATGCTTAACAGGCAGGAAAGACAATTTGTTTTAGAACATATTCATCAATATAAATTTTTGTACTTGTCTCCTGAGGCTCTGCAGTCTCCATATGTATTGGAAAAATTGAAAAACGTTCCGATCAGCCTTTTTGTTATTGATGAAGCACATTGTATATCTGAATGGGGCCACGACTTCAGGCCTGACTATTCAAAGCTCGGACAACTGAGAAAAATACTGGGACACCCGCCCGTTTTGGCATTGACTGCTACGGCTACAAAGGATACGCTGCAAGATGTCATGAACCTGCTGGAGCTGCAGCATGCTGACCAGCATCTCAACTCAGTCAACCGCCCGAATATCGCACTTAAGGTTGAAAATGCGGCGGATGCGGCCGAAAAAATAGATAGGGTCATTCAGCTGGTTGAAAACCTGCAAGGTCCGGGAATTGTTTATTGTCCGACACGGAAATGGGCCGAGGAATTAGCTGGTGAAATTAAAAGCAAAACAAGCAGCAGAGCAGACTTTTACCATGGCGGTTTGGAGTCAGGTGACAGAATTTTAATTCAGCAGCAGTTTATTCATAACCAGCTTGATGTGATATGTTGTACGAATGCGTTTGGAATGGGTGTCGATAAACCTGATATCAGATATGTGATTCATTTTCACCTTCCGCAGACGGCTGAAGCTTTTATGCAGGAAATCGGCAGAGCGGGCCGCGATGGAAAGCCGAGTGTCAGCATTTTGCTGCGGGCGCCAGGGGATTTTGAATTGCAGGAGCAGATTATCCAAATGGAGAGTGTCACAGCTGAAGAAATCGCCGACGTGATTGGTGTGCTAGAGAAGACGGAGGAGCGGGATGAGAGAAGACTGCGTGACGTATTAATGCAGTATGGCGCCGGAGAGACACAGGCCCGTACGATGATTCATCTCTTTATGCAGGGGAAAACGTCAGTTGAACTGATGAAGAAAGAAATTTCATATCGCATGGAGCTGAAGCTGGAAAAAATGCGCCGTGTTTCTTTTCTGCTTCAGCGTGAGGGCTGTTTAAGGCAGTCGCTGTTAACCTACTTTGATGAATCGTACGAGCCAGATGCCGGAAACTTCCCGTGCTGTTCTCATTGTGGTTTTGATTTATCCTTGTATGAACAAATAGGGGAACGGAGTAAAATGGCGCCATTAGACAGCTGGAGTTCGGAATTGCACCGGATATTCAGCTTGCAGACTGTAGGTGAGCTGAACTGAAACAGCAAATAGATTATATTCAGCATATGTCTGACCGTGATATGCTGAAGCAGTTATATTTGACGCAGTTACTCATTATCTTTGCCGCAGCTGCAGCAGGGCTGTTCTTTTTTGAGGATATACGAGATGTACTAAAGCTCTGGGACATTCACGATATGCGAATCATCTGGTATGGTGTTTCTATAGCGGTTATTGTTATTTTAGCCGATATGGCAATAATGAAATGGTGCCCACATCATTTATATGATGACGGCGGAATCAATAAAAAAATATTCAGTAAGAGGTCAATCCCTCATATTATATTTTTAACGCTTCTGATTGCTTTCGCGGAAGAAATGTTATTCAGAGGAGTGCTGCAGACTCATATCGGTTTATGGGCGGCCAGCCTTATCTTTGCCGTTCTGCACTTTCGGTATTTGTCAAAATGGCTGTTATTTATTATGGTGACAGCAATCAGCTTTTTACTTGGTCTGATGTATGAATGGACCGGTAACTTATTTGTTCCGATGACGGCACATTTTATCATTGATGCCGTGTTTGCCTGTCAGATTCGTTTTGAACATGTGAGGAGGGATAAACATGACGAACATGTCGAGAGTAGAGAGAAGAAAAGCCCAGAATCTTTATGAAGATCAAAATGCCGCATTGGCGGACGATTATGTCGATGATGATGGTGAAAGCCTCCCGACAAGACAATCCGTAAAAAATCAAAGAGAACAGAAAAAAAAGCAAGGCAAAACAAAAACGCCATTATTTACAGTACTCGCTGTACTATTTGTATTTGTGCCGGTTATCGTTTTAGTTACCTTATTTTATTTAAAGAGCCACCCGGATAATCATGACGATTATGAAGATGTTTTTATCGACAGCAGCCAAAGCAAATACGAGGTTGTCCCGAAATCAGAGGATAAAAACAATGCCGACACTAAAGACACCAAAGAGACAGCACTGCAAAAGGAGTCAAAAAAAAAGCTTGAAGATTCAAAGGCGAAAGAGCCGGCAAAATCAGCTGCTGATCAGAAACAGACTGCTGTAGCGGAAAAAGAAGACTCGGCAAATAAGGAGGAAGCAACCGCCGCGGCTGCTTCCTCTTCCCAATCAACAGTACAACGGCAAGAACAGCAACAGAAGCCGGCTGAGCCAGCTCAACCTGAGCCGAATCGCATTGTCAAGCACACCGTTCAAAAGAAAGAAACGCTATACCGCATTTCCATGAAGTATTATAAAAGCCGGACAGGAGAAGAAAAAATTCGGGCGTATAATCATCTGAATGGAAATGATGTTTACACCGGACAAGTTTTGGACATCCCCTTAATGGATGAATAGAGCATTTTTTTTCTTTTACGTTCATATATTGTAGCAATGAAAATGGACAAGGTGTGAAGCGTATGGAATCCTTATGGAATCAGCTGGATCAGTTTACAGACGCGCCGACCAAACAGATGCTCCAAGCGCTGGTGAAGCGAAAACAAAAATTTGAAAATTATGCGTTGCAATGCCGCAGATGGCGATGGGCTTCACTTATTTGCTTAGGCTTATTATGTCTTATGATTATGGTCAAAAGCCCGGCGCCTCAGCTCATACTTCAAGAAATGCTCAGCCATACCTTTTATTTATTTTGGATGATGGCAACTGCTTTTGCATACTGCACTTCATATTACTTTAAGAAAAAGGAAGAAAAAGCTGAGAGTGATTTCCATAAACTGAGATGCGAAATTATTCAGAAAAGCACTGATCTTTGGCCGCAGCCGGATAAATGGAAGGCGAGAGAGTCTGTTTTTCAAATGATGAAGCACAGATATGACATTAATCTATATTTTGAAAGTAAATAAAATCGGGCGTTTTCTCAAACGGTAGAAACGTCTTTTTTTATTGTCCGTCTTATTGATAAGTTCTAAAAAAGAATGGAGAGTTTTTATGAAGCTATCAGTGAAAATTGCCAGTGTGCTGACTGTTGCGGCAGCGGCAATGACGGCAAAAATGTATTCAACTGCAAAAGGCAACCATTTAAAAACACATACGTTTCCTTTATCAAAAATGAAGGGCAAGCCGCCACTTACCATCTTTTTTATTTCGGACATTCACAAACGTCTTATCGATCAAGACCTTTTGGAAAAAGCGCGAAGCCATGCCCCTCACCTCGTAATCATCGGCGGAGATTTAGCTGAGGGCGGGGTGCCTATTCCGAGAATCGAGGAAAACATCAAAAGGCTCGCTGATTTAGGAGTTCCTGTTGTATTTGTGTGGGGGAATAATGATTATGAAGTCAAACAGCATAAGCTGTATTCCATATTCAAAGCGCACGGCGTCATCACTCTGAGGAATGAGTCAGTTCCGTTTTCGCACAACGGCCATACGATTGCGATTGCCGGGGTTGATGATATCAGGATGGAGATGGATCATTATGAGGAAGCCATTAAAGAACTCGACAAAAGCCAGCTGAATATTCTAGTTTGTCATAATCCGGAGATTCATGAGCAAATCAATGAAGGTGACGGTATTGATGTGATATTCAGCGGACATACCCATGGAGGTCAGATCAGGTTTGGGAAATTTGGCCCTTATGAACTGGGGAAAACAGGCATTGTTAAAAATGCGGCTTATCTGATCAGCAACGGCTACGGCACGACAAAAGTGCCTCTGCGTTTAGGTGCTGAGCCTGAAACACACATTGTGACTCTTTGCGGACCAGAGTAACTTCTAAAAAGCAAAAATCCATATGGCAATAAAAACTGCATTGTGCTTGTCTTACTAGTGAACTCAGTGTAAACTGATAACAATTAAGAACCTATGACTCATCATCTCATATAATGTGTTATATGATTTGTGTGCAAGTAGAGGCAGGAGGGAACGTTATGCGGCTTGAGCGTCTGAATTATAATAAGATCAAAATCTTTTTAACCCTCGATGATTTGACAGACCGGGGATTGACAAAAGAAGACCTCTGGAAGGACTCATTTAAAGTCCACCAGTTATTTAAAGATATGATGAATGAAGCAAATACAGAGCTCGGCTTTGAAGCGAATGGACCGATTGCAGTGGAAGTGTATTCTCTCCAAGCACAAGGGATGGTCGTGATCGTAACAAAGAACCAAGACGCCGATTCAGAAGACGATGAGTATGATGATGATTACATCGAAATGCAAGTCAAGCTTGATGAAAGCGCGGACATCATATATCAATTCCATTCCTTTGAAGATATCATTCAGCTTTCAGAAAGCTTACAGCGAATCGGTATCACAGGGGGAACTGTTTACCACTATGACGGGCAGTACTTTTTAAGCCTTGAAGATCTGGGGTCACATACGGCTGAGGGGGTTGTGGCGGTTCTGGCTGAATACGGCAATCCGACAACTTTAACAATTTATCGCCTGCAAGAGTATGGTAAGCTCATTATGGACGGTAATGCCGTTGAGACGATACAAACTCATTTTTCATAAGAATGCAACGGAAAACTGCTGATTTCACAGCAGTTTTTTTTTCGGTAAAAAACATGGAAAAACATAACGTTTATTCTATGCACAGATCAGATGAAGGTGTATACTATTCTCTGAAAGGGAGCATGTGAGAAACAGAAGATTCTAGGAGGTTAACTCAAATGGCAGCCGATCGAAACACCGGTCATACAGAAGAGGACAAACTTGATGTATTAAAATCAACCCAAACCGTAATACATAAGGCTCTGGAAAAATTGGGGTATCCCGAAGAGGTATACGAACTGTTAAAAGAGCCGATGAGGTTATTAACGGTAAAAATACCTGTTCGTATGGACGACGGTTCAGTAAAGATTTTCACAGGTTATCGTGCGCAGCACAATGACTCTGTCGGTCCGACGAAAGGCGGGATACGTTTTCACCCGAACGTAACAGAAAAAGAGGTGAAGGCGCTTTCAATTTGGATGAGTTTAAAATGCGGCATAATTGATCTTCCATATGGCGGTGGTAAAGGCGGAATTGTTTGTGATCCAAGGGATATGTCGTTTAGAGAGCTGGAGCGTCTGAGCAGAGGGTATGTCAGAGCGATCAGCCAAATTGTCGGCCCGACAAAAGACGTGCCGGCGCCAGATGTATTTACAAACTCACAAATCATGGCTTGGATGATGGATGAGTATTCAAGAATTGATGAATTTAATTCGCCTGGATTTATTACAGGCAAGCCGCTTGTGCTTGGCGGATCTCACGGGAGAGAATCTGCGACAGCAAAAGGTGTAACCATCTGTATTAAAGAAGCGGCCAAGAAAAAAGGCATCGATATTAAAGGTGCGCGTGTCGTTGTCCAAGGCTTCGGAAACGCGGGAAGCTATTTGGCAAAATTCATGCATGATGCGGGAGCAAAGGTTGTCGGCATCTCAGATGCATATGGCGGACTTTATGATCCGGAAGGCCTTGATATCGATTATTTACTCGACCGACGCGACAGCTTCGGTACTGTAACAAAGCTTTTCAACGATACCATTACGAACCAAGAGCTGCTGGAGCTTGATTGTGATATTCTCGTTCCTGCTGCGATTGAAAATCAAATTACAGAAGAAAATGCCCATAATATCCGGGCTAAAATTGTCGTTGAAGCGGCGAACGGGCCAACAACGCTTGAAGGAACAAAAATTCTTTCAGACCGAGACATTCTGCTTGTGCCAGACGTGCTGGCAAGTGCCGGTGGCGTAACAGTTTCTTATTTTGAATGGGTTCAGAATAACCAAGGCTTCTACTGGAGTGAAGAAGAGGTAGAAGAAAAATTAGAAAAAATGATGATCAAGTCATTTAACAATATTTACGAAATGGCTAATAACCGAAGAATTGACATGAGGCTAGCTGCATATATGGTCGGCGTACGCAAAATGGCTGAAGCTTCGCGTTTTAGAGGCTGGATATAAGTTGATGATTTGCATAAAAATAAAAAATCTCCTATGATAAAATAGGAGATTTTTTTATTCGGAAATAGAAAATATGAAGTGAAATGCCAATCGCAGGAGTTGACAGAAATGATTCAAGAAAAAGCAATTATTATAGGCGGAGGACCTTGTGGACTATCTGCTGCCATTCACCTAAAACAAATTGGCATTGATGCCCTCGTCATCGAAAAAGGCAATGTCGTTAACAGTATTTACAATTATCCGACACATCAAACCTTTTTCAGCTCAAGTGAAAAGCTCGAAATCGGAGATGTGGCATTTATTACAGAAAACAGGAAGCCTGTCAGAATTCAGGCTTTATCGTATTACCGGGAAGTCGTTAAACGGAAAAACATTCGTGTTAATGCGTTTGAAATGGTGCATAAAGTGACGAAAACGGAAAATAACGCATTCGTTATTGAGACGTCAAAAGAGATCTACACGACGCCATATTGTATCATCGCCACAGGCTATTATGATCATCCAAACTATATGAATATACCCGGTGAGGATTTGCCGAAAGTATTTCATTATTTTAAAGAAGGCCATCCGTATTTTGATAAAGATGTTGTGGTCATCGGCGGGAAAAATTCAAGTGTGGACGCCGCCCTTGAACTCGTGAAATCTGGAGCGCGTGTCACAGTTTTATATAGGGGCAATGAGTATTCGCCAAGTATTAAGCCGTGGATCTTGCCCGAATTTGAAGCGCTCGTCAGAAACGGTACAATCCGTATGGAATTTGGCGCCTGTGTCGAAAAAATCACCGAGGATGAAGTTGTGTTTCGTTCCGGAGAGAAAGAGCTCATTACCATTAAAAATGATTTTGTGTTTGCCATGACAGGCTATCATCCTGACCATCAATTTCTTGAAAAAATTGGTGTGGAGATTGATAAAGAAACAGGACGTCCATTTTTCAATGAAGAAACAATGGAAACGAACGTTGAAGGTGTCTTTATTGCCGGGGTTATTGCTGCGGGAAACAATGCAAATGAAATATTTATTGAAAACGGCAGGTTTCATGGAGGGCAAATCGCAGCGGAAATCGCCAAAAGAGAAAACCACTAAAGATGAGGAGCATATGATGCATTCGTATGCTCTTTTTGTTTTTTTACGTGCAGACAGATGTAAAATGATAAACAACATGGTAGGATAGACGTAGGAATATAAAGGAAAGAGGTTGCCTGATGTTTGCAATCATCTCTGCAGGAATTGCCCCCGGCATCGCGCTGTTAAGTTATTTTTATTTAAAAGATCAGTATGATAATGAACCTGTACATATGGTGCTTCGGTCGTTTTTTCTCGGGGTTGTTCTTGTATTTCCCACAATGTTTATCCAGTATGTACTTGAAAAAGAGAATGTAGGAGGCGGAAGCTTTTTCGTTTCTTTTTTATCTTCAGGGTTTTTAGAGGAATCATTAAAATGGTTTATACTGATGATCAGTGTTTACCCGCACGCCCATTTTGATGAGCATTATGATGGGATTGTGTACGGTGCAAGTGTATCACTCGGTTTTGCAACCCTCGAAAATATTCTTTATTTAATTGGACACGGTGTGGAGCATGCGTTTGTCAGAGCGCTCCTGCCTGTTTCTTGCCATGCCTTGATTGGTGTGATAATGGGATTTTACCTCGGAAAAGCGCGCTTTTCCGCTGATAAGGCGCGTGTGAAGTGGCTTGTTCTTTCTTTAGTTCTCCCATCCCTTTTGCATGGATCATATGATTTTATCCTGACAGCGCTTAGTAATTGGATTTATTACATGCTTCCATTTATGGTATTTTTATGGTGGTTTGGTTTACGTAAAGCGAAAAAAGCCCGTTCCGTTAATATGATGCAAGTATAGAAGCCGCACAGCAATCGTGCGGCTTTTTTGTGTGCAGTTTTTACAAAAGAGATTTTATGTTCTGAGGGATAACAAGGAAAGAGTGTATAAAAATAACCTCGTTACAGAAAATACGATTACACTTAAAAATTTGCTGTAGGAGGCTTGAAAAGATGAAGTCCAAAGGATCGATTATGGCATGTCTCATCCTTTTTTCCTTTACAATAACGACGTTTATTAATACTGAAACGATCTCTGCCTTTTCGAATCAGGTCATTCAAAGAGGGGCAACAGGGGATGATGTGGTCGAGCTTCAGGCGCGTCTTCAATACAACGGATATTATAACGGAAAAATTGACGGGGTTTATGGATGGGGAACATACTGGGCAGTTCGAAATTTTCAGGATCAATTCGGGTTAAAAGAGGTTGACGGCCTTGTCGGGGCTAAAACAAAGCATACCTTAATATGCAAATCTAAGTATTATCGTGAATATGTTATGGAACAGCTCAATAAAGGGAACACATTCACGCATTACGGAAAAATTCCGCTGAAGTATCAGACGAAACCGTCAAAAGCAGCAACACAAAAAGCAAGACAGCAAGCGGAAGCGAGGCAGAAACAGCCTGCGGAAAAAACAACGCAGCAGCCTAAAGCGAATGCGAATAAACAGCAAAACAATACACCAGCAAAAGCAAGAAAACAGGATGCAGTAGCAGCGAACATGCCTGGTGGATTTTCCAACAACGATATCAGGCTGCTTGCTCAAGCGGTTTATGGCGAAGCCCGGGGCGAGCCATACGAGGGGCAGGTTGCGATTGCAGCAGTCATTTTGAACCGTTTGAACAGCCCGTTATTTCCAAATTCAGTGGCGGGGGTTATTTTTGAGCCGCTTGCCTTCACAGCAGTAGCCGACGGGCAAATTTACATGCAGCCGAATGAAACGGCTCGAGAAGCGGTGCTGGATGCCATTAATGGCTGGGACCCGTCAGAGGAAGCACTTTACTACTTTAATCCGGATACGGCTACAAGTCCGTGGATTTGGGGGCGTCCTCAGATTAAAAGAATCGGTAAACACATTTTCTGTGAGTAGCAGATATGAGAAAGCATAAAAAGAGGTGTGATAAATGATCAGAGGAATTTTAATCGCCGTGCTTGGTATTGCAATAGTCGGTACAGGCTACTGGGGATACAAAGAACACCAGGAAAAAGACGCAGTTCTTCTTCATGCTGAAAATAACTATCAGCGGGCGTTTCATGAGCTTACCTATCAGGTGGATCAGCTTCATGATAAAATCGGAACAACACTTGCCATGAACAGCCAAAAATCACTGTCGCCTGCATTGATTGATGTGTGGAGGATTACTTCTGAAGCACATAACAGCGTCAGTCAGCTGCCGCTTACATTAATGCCGTTTAATAAAACGGAAGAGCTATTATCAAAGATCGGTGATTTCAGCTATAAAACGTCAGTCAGAGATTTGGACCAGAAGCCGCTTGATAAAAACGAGTATACATCACTAAATAAGCTATATCAGCAGTCTGAAGATATCCAAAATGAATTGCGCCATGTTCAGCACCTTGTCATGAGCAAAAACCTTCGCTGGATGGACGTAGAAATGGCACTGGCTTCAGACGAAAAACAAAGTGACAATACAATTATCAACAGCTTTAAAACTGTCGAAAAGAATGTTGGTGCATTCTCCACCGACACTGACCTTGGCCCAAGTTTCACCAGCACGAAAAAAGAAGAAAAGGGTTTCAGCCACCTGAAGGGAAAACAAATTTCCGAACAGGAAGCAAAACAAATTGCTGAGCGCTTTGCCCCTGATGACAATTATTCAATTAAGGTGGTAAAGAGCGGAAAAAAAACAAATCGCGATGTATATAGCATCAGCATGAAAGACCCAGACCATAAAGCAGCGATTTATATGGATATCACGAAGAAGGGCGGGCATCCGGTATATTTGATCCAAAACAGAGAAGTGAAAAACCAGAAAATCAGTTTGAATGACGGATCGAACCGAGCGCTCGCATTTTTAAAGAAAAACGGATTTGAAACAGATGATTTGGAAATTGATGAAAGTGCCCAATATGATAAAATCGGCGTATTTTCATATGTTCCTGTTGAAAATAAAGTCCGGATGTACCCGGAGGCAATCCGCATGAAAGTGGCCTTGGATGACGGTGAGGTTGTCGGTTTTTCAGCAAGAGACTTCCTAACATCCCATAGAAAAAGAACTATACCTAAGCCGGCAATTACTGAAGCAGAGGCAAAATCTAAATTAAATAAAAATGTACAAGTGAGAGAAACAAGGCTCGCTTTAATTACAAATGAACTTGGTCAAGAAGTGTTATGCTATGAAATGCTCGGAACCATTGAAAATGACACATTTAGAATGTATATAAATGCCAATGATGGCACAGAAGAAAAGGTTGAAAAATTAAAAAATGCAGAGCCTATATATAAAGACCTATAAAAAACAGGAGGAAAGGACTAAATGTCTTTTCCTTTTTTTCATTACGTGCTTTAATAAAAACGTGAGTATAATGAATACGAAAGAGTGAAGTCAATGATAGAGATTGGAGAAAATGTACTTTTAGAATATATAGAAGAAAATGAATTGAAAAAGGCAAAAACTAAGGCGGTAAGTATCGAAAACAATGAGCTTTTGATCGCGTATCCGGTTGATGTAGTTACAGGGCGAACTGTGATTTTACATAATGATATGGAGATAACGGTAGAGTTTGTGGGTAAAGACCAAGTTCCTTACCGCTTTACAAGCCGTATAAAAGGCAAAGTGAAGGACAAACTTCAAATGATCTGTCTTGAAGTGCCTCCCCGTGAAAAAATGAAAAGAATCCAGCGCCGCCAGTATGTAAGAACTGATGCGGTATTAGATGTGCAAATTCAGCCGGCAAATGAAGAAGAATTCCGCACACTATCCTATAACATTAGTGCAGGCGGCATCGCCGTGGTTTTAGCTGATGGACGTTCTTTTCAAGCCGGGGAATCACTGCGCCTGATCATCTGTCTTTCTGAAGAGGAGCACACACGTCAAATAGAAACAGAAGCGGTTGTCAGACGTCTCTTTGATGACCCAAAGTCAGGAAAACGCAAAATGACTTTAGAGTATTCAGAAATTGCAGCAAGTGACCAGCAGGCTCTGCTTCAATACTGCATTCGGCGCCAGTTAAAAAAGAGAAGAAAAGCCCGAATGGAATAAACATCGTCAAACACTTCCATACTATTAGTAATGGAGGTGCTCCAATGAAAACATTTGAACGGCTGCTGATCAAATTAGTGTTCATTCAGGCCATCATTTTACTTGGTGTCCAATTTCTTTTTCACTATCAGCATATTGAACCATACGTATCAAAAGTGATTCAATATGAAGGGGTGGATAAAATGGCGGAAAACAATAGGATTGAAACGTTCAAACATTAATTATTCATCAATTTTTCACCCTTTTTCATAAAGTTCATGATACAATCCATAGAGGAGAAAAGAGCAAGGAGAGGAATTATGGAAAAGAAATTATCGATTGCAATCGACGGCCCGGCAGCTGCAGGGAAAAGCACTGTCGCCAAAATTGTGGCTGAGAAAAAATCGTACATATATATTGATACAGGAGCAATGTACCGGGCGATAACGTACGCGGCTTTACAAGAAAACGTTGAGCTGACAAATGAAGAAAAATTGGCTGAGCTATTAAAGCGGACTGACATTGAACTGATTACGACAAAAGAAGGACAAAAAGTGCTTGTAAACGGCACTGATGTAACTGAGGCGATCAGAACAGATGAAGTCAGCAACCAGGTTTCAATTGCGGCCAAGCATAGAAGTGTCAGAGAAGAAATGGTGAAACGCCAGCAGCAGCTTGGGGAAAAAGGCGGCGTTGTCATGGATGGTCGTGATATTGGAACTCACGTGCTGCCAAATGCAGAGGTGAAAATCTTTCTTTTGGCATCTGTTGAAGAGAGAGCGAAACGCCGTTATGAAGAAAATGTAAAAAAAGGCTTTGATGTCAACTACGAAACTTTAATTGAGGAAATTGCAAGAAGAGACAAGCTTGATTCAGAGCGTGAGGTATCTCCACTGCGTAAAGCAGAAGACGCTCTTGAAATCGACACAACATCGCTTTCCATTCAAGAGGTAGCTGATAAAATCCTCGAGGCGGTGGAGCAAAAGTCCCGCTGAGGATGGCAAATGCCACTTTTTTTGAATTTTTCAACGAAGATAGAATGTTATTGCTTGACAAACCTGTCCTTTTATTAGAAGTTAATACTAATAAAACTTTTTATTGATCATTCAAAAAACTTTTTTGGATGATTCTTTAATACATATTCGGCTAAAAGCGGGCATGTTATATGTTCAGCTTTCAAACCGTTTTAATTAAGCTGTGTAGGTTTGGACCAAGGAGGTTATTCAAATGACAGAGGAAATGAATCAAATTGATGTTCAAGTGCCAGAGGTTGGAGATGTAGTTAAAGGGATTGTCACAAAGGTAGAGGACAAGCATGTAGATGTAGAAATTATCAATGTTAAACAATCCGGTATTATTCCAATCAGTGAATTATCAAGTCTTCATGTAGAGAAAGCATCGGATGTTGTTAAAGTAGACGACGAGCTTGACCTGAAAGTAACAAAAGTGGAAGACGATGCTTTGATTTTATCTAAACGTGCTGTTGATGCAGACCGCGCTTGGGAAGACCTTGAGAAAAAATTTGAAACAAAAGAAGTGTTTGAAGCTGAAGTAAAAGATGTCGTGAAAGGCGGCCTTGTCGTTGATATCGGCGTTCGCGGTTTTATTCCGGCATCGCTTGTTGAAGCACATTTCGTTGAAGATTTCACTGACTATAAAGGAAAAACACTGTCTCTGCTTGTTGTAGAGCTTGACCGTGATAAAAACCGCGTGATCCTTTCACACCGTGCCGTTGTTGAAAGTGAACAAGCGAATAAAAAACAGGAACTTCTTCAGTCTCTTGAAGTTGGAAGTGTACTTGATGGCAAAGTGCAGCGCCTGACTGACTTTGGCGCGTTTGTTGATATCGGCGGCATCGACGGACTTGTGCACATTTCACAACTTTCTCACTCTCATGTAGAGAAACCGTCTGACGTTGTTGAAGAGGGACAAGAAGTAAAAGTGAAAGTGCTATCGGTTGACCGCGATAATGAACGTATTTCATTATCAATCAAAGATACACTGCCTGGACCTTGGAGCCAAATCGGCGAAAAAGTGAAGCCTGGCGATGTGCTTGAAGGAACTGTACAGCGTCTTGTAAGCTTCGGTGCCTTTGTTGAAATCCTTCCAGGTGTTGAAGGTCTCGTTCATATTTCTCAAATTTCCAATAAACACATCGGCACGCCGCATGAAGTCCTTGAAGAAGGACAGACTGTAAAAGTGAAGGTTCTTGATGTGAATGAAAATGAGGAGCGCATTTCATTAAGTATGCGTGAACTTGAAGAAACGCCTAAAGCTGACCAGGAAGATTACCGTCAATATCAAGCGAAGGAAGAAACAAGCACTGGCTTCCAGCTTGGAGATCTGATCGGAGATAAGCTGAATAAACTAAAATAATTGGTGATAAACGTGACTCGAGCAGAACGAAAAAGACAACACATCAATCATGCCTTGTCCACCGGCCAAAAGCGGGAAACAGGTCTTGATGATATTACGTTTGTTCACGTCAGTCTGCCCGATCTTGCATTAGAACAAGTAGATATTTCCACAAAAATCGGCGAACTTTCAAGCAGTTCGCCGATTTTTATCAATGCAATGACTGGCGGCGGCGGAAAACTTACATATGAGATTAATAAATCGCTTGCGCGAGCGGCTTCTCAGGCTGGAATTCCTCTTGCTGTGGGATCGCAAATGTCAGCATTAAAAGATCCATCAGAGCGTCTTTCCTATGAAATTGTTCGAAAGGAAAACCCAAACGGGCTGATTTTTGCCAACCTGGGAAGCGAGGCAACGGCTGCTCAGGCAAAGGAAGCAGTTGAGATGATTGGAGCAAACGCACTGCAGATCCACCTCAATGTGATTCAGGAAATTGTGATGCCTGAAGGAGACAGAAGCTTTAGAGGGGCACTGGAACGTATTGAACAAATTTGCAGTCATGTCAGTGTACCAGTCATTGTGAAAGAAGTCGGATTCGGTATGAGCAAAGAATCAGCAGGGAAGCTGTATGGAGCTGGTGCTACAGCTGTTGACATTGGCGGTTATGGGGGGACGAATTTCTCCAAAATTGAAAATCTCCGAAGGCAGCGGCAAATCACCTTTTTTAATTCGTGGGGCATTTCAACAGCTGCAAGTTTGGCGGAAATCCGCTCTGAGTTTCCCGCAAGCACCATGATCGCCTCTGGCGGCCTGCAGGATGCACTTGACGTGGCAAAGGCAATTGCGCTGGGGGCCTCTTGTACCGGAATGGCAGGGCATTTTTTAAAAGCGCTGACTGACAGTGGTGAGGAAGGATTGCTTGAGGAGATTCAGCTGATTCTTGAGGAATTAAAGATGATTATGACCGTGCTGGGCGCCAGTACGATTGCCGATTTACAAAAGGCGCCTCTTGTAATCAAAGGTGAAACCCATCATTGGCTCACAGAAAGAGGGGTCAATACATCAAGCTATAGTGTGCGATAAATGATAAAAGCCCAAAACCATATGTGGTTTGGGCTTTTTGCATTATGATTTTCGTTTTTTGAATCTTCCGTTTTGTTCAAGGCTTGTCGCTCCGTCATAGTGAATGGACTGGTCGCGGTCTGATTCGACTCTTCCTGAAGCTTTGAGTTTTTTTTCCTGTCTGTCTTTTCCCATGATCATACTCCTTAATTGTGAGAGAGATTGTTTAAAAAATGCGCTTTGACTCCATACTGGAAATATGGAGGAAGTGTAAAATGGAACAATTTTATTACTATTGGTCAATGTGGTTTCTGTGGGTTCTGACAACATTTATTATCCAAAAGACAAAAAGACGATTTGCCGTCTCTGTCTTTATTTTAACTAATATTATTCTTAGCATACATGACATCGCTTTATATTTTTCCCTTAACGCTGCATATATAATGTTTTTCGTTTGCGGGTGTGTCTATGCCGGGTATTTAAGAATGTATCGTTTCCGTTACATTCTAGTCTGTCTGACGCTTGTTGCCGCTTATGCGTTTGTTTATCTTTTTGCATTATATGACCCGGTTTGGTTCATCATAAAACCTGAGTGGGCTGCCGTTATATTAATAGTGCTTTTGACAGCTTCTGTTGAAAGGGATTTTGAGAAGCAGCTTGCCTTATTTGTCCTCGGAATGTGCCAAGGCGAACTGGTGTATTCATTTGTGATTCAGAAGTTGGCCGGGGCTTTGGCTGTCGGCGGCTTTCAATGGCTGAATGCGTGTTCTGCGGGGATGATATTGCTGTTTGGCATATCTAAATACGAACAGCTCGCAAGCCAGATTGGTCAGAAAAGCAAAAGATCAAACAAAGGAGCTACCAAAATGTCATGAGTGATTACATCTATCCGATTATTGCGGGGGTCATCGCCGGTATTGCAACAAGGCTTTATATGCTGAAAACGGATTATCGCCAGTATCCGACTTATATTCATGGGAAAGTGATTCATATCGCTCTGGGGATGATAGCGGCTGGTTTAGGTGCAATTATTATGCCGGCGCTTTTGCAGCAGGAATTTACGGCCATCACATTTTTAACGTTGGCAGCGACGCAATTTAGAGATGTTCGAAACATGGAGCGGAACACATTGACGCAAATGGATTCGTATGAACTTGTCTCGAGGGGAAGCACATATATTGAGGGGATTGCCATTGCGTTTGAAAGCAGAAATTATATTGTGATCTTTACAGCGCTTTTGACAACCTCCGCGTATGTGTTTTTATCCATCTGGGCTGCAGTCATAGCGGCTGTCGTTTGTTTCTTACTGGCCATGAAATTTATGTCGGGCAGTGTATTAAAGGATATTGTAGACATCGAGTACATAAAGCCACGCTTTGACGGTCCGGGCTTGTTTGTTGATAATATTTATATGATGAATATCGGGCTTCCAGAGAAACAGGAGCTGATTTTAAAGCATGGCATGGGCTTTATTTTGACGCCAAAAAACTTTAATTCAGCAGCGACGATAGCCAATTTAGGGCAGCGTCAGGCGATTTTATTTGATGTTTCCAATGTGCTCGGGGTTTATCGAGATTCAGGAGAGCCGTCTCTGACCCCAATTGCAAAACGGGATTTAAATGACGGGAGAGTGGCAGTTTTTGTTCTGCCGCAAATTCACCACCCCGAAACGGCAGTACAGATTATTAGCAATGTTCCAACCCTGGAAAATGCGATTAGAATGCCGACAGAGTTTATCAAGAATCAGGATAAGGTGATAGGATGAGTGAATCTCTCACGAAAGTGATTTTGTCTGTGATTACGACAAATCGAAACCGGGCTGCAGGGGGAGCGCCTGTCTTTTTTTGCAATGACCAAAAGGAGATGGAGCTTTTCGCTAAAAATCTTGAGGCGATCCTTGATGGAATAGCGCATAGAATCGGAGATGACGTGTATTTGATCGTGAAACATTTTTAAGAATAGTTGTGATCCCAGTAAAAACTGATATAATAAATGAGTTAAGCCCTTCCTCAGAAGGGTTTCTTTTCATAAAAGTGAATAAAATGATTTTAATAACCGGTTGAAAATTTATGTAAAAATGAAAGCGGCTGGATCGAAAGGAAGGGTACTATGGGTAAACCTGTCGTAGCCATTGTCGGGAGACCAAATGTAGGAAAATCCACAATCTTTAACCGGATTGCGGGAGAAAGAATTTCAATAGTAGAAGATACCCCTGGCGTGACAAGGGATCGGATATACAGCTCGGCTGAATGGCTGAATTATGATTTTAATTTGATTGATACGGGCGGTATTGATATCGGTGATGAGCCGTTCTTAGCTCAAATTCGCCAGCAGGCTGAAATCGCCATGGATGAAGCGGACGTGATCGTTTTTATGGTGAACGGCCGTGAAGGCGTGACAGCTGCTGATGAAGAAGTAGCGAAAATTTTGTACCGCACAAAAAAGCCTGTTGTTTTAGCGGTTAATAAACTGGATAACACAGAAATGAGAGCGAATATTTATGATTTTTATTCGCTAGGCTTTGGCGAGCCATATCCAATTTCGGGAACACACGGACTCGGACTGGGTGATTTACTGGATGCCGTTGCAGAGCATTTTAAAAACATTCCAGAAACGAAATACAATGAGGAAGTTGTTCAATTCTGTCTGATCGGACGTCCGAATGTCGGAAAGTCCTCACTTGTGAACGCCATGCTCGGCGAAGAACGCGTTATTGTCAGCAACGTGGCTGGAACGACAAGAGATGCTGTTGATACGTCATTTACTTACAACCAGCAGGAGTTTGTCATTGTCGATACTGCAGGTATGCGAAAAAAAGGGAAAGTCTATGAAACGACTGAGAAGTATAGTGTACTGCGGGCGCTGAAAGCGATTGACCGCTCAGAAGTCGTGGCGGTTGTGCTTGATGGCGAAGAAGGCATTATTGAACAGGACAAGCGTATCGCCGGTTATGCACACGAAGCGGGCAAGGCCGTCGTAATCGTCGTAAACAAATGGGATGCTGTTGACAAAGATGAGAGCACGATGAAAGAATTTGAAGAAAATATTCGCGATCATTTTCAATTTCTGGATTATGCGCCAATCCTATTTATGTCTGCCTTAACGAAAAAACGGATTCATACGCTGATGCCTGCAATTATCAAAGCAAGTGAAAATCATTCACTTCGAGTTCAAACGAACGTCTTAAATGATGTCATCATGGATGCTGTGGCAATGAATCCGACACCGACTCATAACGGTTCGCGTTTGAAAATTTACTATGCGACCCAAGTGTCGGTGAAGCCGCCAAGCTTCGTTGTGTTTGTAAATGATCCGGAATTGATGCATTTTTCATACGAACGGTTTTTAGAAAACCGAATCAGAGACGCGTTCGGTTTTGAGGGGACACCAATCAAAATATTTGCAAGAGCTAGAAAATAAAAAGGTGTGAATCAAACATGAAAAAAGTCACAATGCTTGGAGCGGGGAGTTGGGGAACAGCACTGGCTTTAGTTCTAACTGATAATGGAAATGAAGTGTGTGTGTGGGCTCACCGTGCAGATTTAATTCATCAAATTAATGAGTTGCATGAAAACAAGGATTATTTGCCGAATGTTAAGCTGTCTACATCCATTAAAGGAACAACAGATATGAAAGAGGCTGTTTCAGACGCAGATGTCATTATCGTTGCGGTTCCGACAAAAGCGATTCGGGAAGTGCTGAGGCAGGCTGTCCCTTTTATAACGAAAAAGGCAGTCTTTGTCCATGTCAGCAAGGGGATAGAGCCGGATTCACTCCTGCGCATTTCTGAAATTATGGAAGTAGAGCTTCCGAGTGATGTCAGAAAAGATATCGTTGTCCTTTCTGGTCCGAGTCATGCGGAAGAAGTAGGGCTGCGGCACCCCACAACTGTTACTGCATCTTCAAAAAGCATGAAAGCAGCGGAAGAGGTGCAGGATTTATTTATTAATCATAATTTTCGGGTGTACACAAATCCTGATGTTATCGGAGTTGAAATCGGAGGGGCTTTAAAAAATATTATCGCCCTTGCTGCAGGAATTACAGACGGTTTAGGGTACGGCGACAACGCCAAAGCTGCCTTGATTACACGCGGACTTGCCGAAATCGCGAGACTTGGAACGAAAATGGGCGGGAATCCCTTGACGTTCTCTGGATTGACAGGAGTAGGCGATCTAATTGTGACATGCACAAGTGTTCATTCCAGAAACTGGCGTGCGGGCAATTTGCTCGGAAAAGGGTACAAGCTTGAAGACGTTCTTGAAGAGATGGGAATGGTAGTCGAAGGCGTCCGAACGACGAAAGCGGCTTACCAGCTTTCGAAGAAATATGATGTCAAAATGCCGATTACAGAGGCGCTCCATCAGGTTCTATTCAACGGACAAAAAGTGGAAACCGCTGTTGAATCTTTAATGGCGAGAGGGAAAACCCACGAGATGGAGGATTTAGTAAATACGTTTGAAAATCAAGTGAAGTAAAAGTGTCAATCGTATAATGAATCGCATATCTTAATTGAACGAAAGCCCGAAAAACAGAAGAATACCCAAGTCTTGGGATCTCCTGAAACATTTTGCCGATTTAGGCAATAGAGGATGCATCTGTATGCCAAGTCGCATACTATAGCATCGAAGTCCAAGAGAGTGTTTCTTAAACGTGCAGGTGAATATAGTCAAGTTGACTGAAGCGAAGGTCCCCCTCTTTGCTTCAGTTTTTTTGTTCTATCAAAGGATGGAAAATCTGGTTGATCTTTTCCGGTGCTGTATATTAAAATAAAATATAACGCTTACATCATACATATCGGGGAGGCGCACGTCATTGAATCTGGCATTGATGAAAATGTGGTTTGCTCTAGGGTCCATGGGTTTGATGTTTCTGGCTGTCGCTTCCATCTATTTCAGTCGCTTTAAGTGCCAAAACCGTTTTTTGAAGATTACGATTTCATCATTCGCTTACATGTGTATGCTCCTATCTGGAATTATTGTGTTTGTCGTGGTTTTTAGCGGCCCTGTCAATGAATAAAGCTGTAAAAGGAAGTGCTGTATGGGTAAACTGAAGTGCGCTATCATTTTTGCGGCAGTCGTGTTTTTATCCGGTTGTTTGTATCCAAATGAACGGAAAAGCAGTGTGCATGCCATTCCTTATCATGACCAGCTACAGCAGGTTCAGTCTGCTGTTGATGAATTTCAAAAGGCAAATGGAGGGCTGCTTCCAATTCAAACCAAAGATATGTCGACTCCGCTATATCAAAAATATCCGATAGACTTTAAACGGTTAGCGCCAAGATACATAGCTGAACCTCCGAGTACGGCATATGAAAGCGGGGGAGACTATCAATACGTGCTTGTTGACGTAGAGAACGATCCGACTGTTAAATTAATTGATCTGAAGATGGCTGAAAAAATTCGCGATGTGAAATTGCGTATCCAGATGTACCGTCAAGAGCATCAATATCCGCCTTACAAGGATGTGCTATCACATGATTTATTTACACTCGATGAGAAGAAGCTGGGGGATGGAAGCTCTCTTACAGTGACAAGCCCAATCTCAGGGAATTCCTTGCCGCTTATGATTGATGGAGACGGAGAAATATATGCCGATTACCGGACTGAGCTGGCTTCTTGCCTGAAAAAAAACAAAAAAACGTTTAAACCCGGGACTGAAATCCAGGATATAATTTGGCAAGAAACCCCCTTTGTCCCCGCGTTTTCTGTGAAATATACGGTAAATGACAAGCAGGAACCTGTTTTTTTAGAAAATGATATGAAAAAGGAATGAACCTTTCTCCCTTGCATACAAATAGGGAGAAAGGTTTTTTTATACTTTAATAGATTGAGGATGAGAAATTTTCTAAAGATGTCATATTCAAATAGGACAACGTCATACACATATAGTGTCCTGTGTTTGATTGAAAGAGCTTAATAAAATTGATAAGGATAGGAAGTCCGGGAGGGGATCACTTGGAAAAGGTCGATATTTTCAAGGATATCGCTGAACGAACAGGAGGCGATATATACTTAGGAGTCGTAGGTGCTGTCCGTACAGGAAAATCCACGTTTATTAAAAAATTTATGGAGCTTGTGGTGCTCCCGAATATCAGTAACGAAGCAGACCGGGCCCGAGCGCAGGATGAACTGCCGCAAAGCGCAGCCGGCAAAACAATTATGACTACAGAGCCTAAATTTGTTCCGAATCAGGCGATGTCTGTTCATGTGTCAGACGGACTCGATGTGAATATAAGATTAGTAGATTGTGTAGGTTACACAGTGCCCGGCGCTAAAGGGTATGAAGATGAAAACGGGCCGCGGATGATCAACACGCCTTGGTACGAAGAACCGATCCCATTTCATGAGGCTGCTGAAATCGGCACACGAAAAGTCATTCAAGAACACTCGACCATAGGAGTTGTCATTACGACAGACGGCACCATTGGAGATATTGCCAGAAGTGACTATATAGAGGCTGAAGAAAGAGTCATTGAAGAGCTGAAAGAGGTTGGCAAACCCTTTATTATGGTCATCAACTCAGTCAGGCCGTATCACCCGGAAACGGAGGCTATGCGCCAGGATTTAAGCGAAAAATATGATATCCCGGTATTGGCAATGAGTGTAGAGAGCATGCGGGAATCAGATGTGCTGAGTGTGCTCAGAGAGGCCCTCTACGAGTTTCCGGTGCTTGAAGTGAATGTCAATCTCCCAAGCTGGGTAATGGTGCTGAAAGAAAACCATTGGCTGCGTGAAAGCTATCAGGAGTCTGTGAAGGAAACGGTTAAGGATATTAAACGGCTCCGGGACGTAGACAGGGTTGTCGGCCAATTTAGCGAGTTTGAGTTCATTGAAAGTGCCGGCTTAGCCGGAATTGAGCTGGGTCAAGGGGTGGCAGAAATTGATTTGTACGCGCCTGATCATCTATATGATCAAATCCTAAAAGAAGTTGTGGGCGTTGAAATCAGAGGAAGAGACCATCTGCTTGAGCTCATGCAAGACTTCGCCCATGCGAAAACAGAATATGATCAAGTGTCTGAGGCCTTAAAAATGGTCAAACAGACGGGATACGGCATCGCAGCGCCTGCTTTAGCTGATATGAGTCTTGATGAGCCGGAAATTATAAGACAGGGCTCGCGATTCGGTGTGAGGCTGAAAGCTGTCGCTCCGTCGATCCATATGATCAAAGTTGACGTCGAAAGCGAATTCGCCCCGATTATTGGAACGGAAAAACAAAGTGAAGAGCTTGTACGTTATTTAATGCAGGACTTTGAGGATGATCCGCTTTCCATTTGGAATTCCGATATATTCGGAAGGTCACTGAGCTCAATTGTGAGAGAAGGGATTCAGGCGAAGCTGTCACTCATGCCTGAAAACGCACGGTATAAATTAAAAGAAACGTTAGAAAGAATCATAAACGAAGGCTCTGGCGGCTTAATCGCCATTATCCTGTAATACCGGTTGACCTCTTTATAGAATGGGAGGTCTTTTTTCTTTGCTCTTAATAATGGAAAAGGATCAAGGAATAGGATGAAAAAAGTAAAAAAAGGAATATTTGTTCGATAAATCACGTTAAATCCTTGACGAGCAAGGGATTGACGCTTTAAAATGCTTGATATGGCTTTTTATATGTGTTACTCTACATACAGAAATTCTTCACTTTGTTGGACAAACATTCCTCAGAGTGCAGTTTTTCTTAAAAAGCCGTTTAATTGTCTTTCTCTTGCCTGCTCTTATTTTTTTCTGAGACAGGTTTAGAATCAGACTGAACTGTGAAGAAATGATAATAAACGAACTGAATGTATTCCTTTTGGGAGGAGGTGAAAGGCATGAACAAAACAGAACTTATCAATGCGGTTGCAGAAGCAAGCGAATTGTCTAAAAAAGACGCTACAAAAGCAGTTGACTCTGTTTTTGATACGATCTTAGATGCACTTAAAAACGGTGATAAAATCCAACTGATCGGTTTTGGTAACTTCGAGGTGCGTGAACGTTCTGCACGTAAAGGACGCAACCCTCAAACAGGTGAAGAAATCGAAATTCCTGCAAGCAAAGTACCTGCTTTCAAACCAGGTAAAGCGCTTAAAGACGCAGTTGCCGGAAAATAATTGTGAATATAGATCGTGTATGCATCTAGCTTACATACACTTTATTTCTTCACAGAAAAGCCCCTTTCTAAGGGGCTTTTCATATTTCAAGAGCATGGGCTTCCTGATAGGGCATTCACTTTGCTTTTAGCGGGGCATGTGTGCTAGAATCGAAATTAAATGTATTCATTGGTGGAGGACATAGAACATGAAAGAAGTTAATAAAGAGCAAATCGAACAAGCTGTTCGTCAAATTTTAGAAGCGATCGGAGAAGACCCGAATAGAGAAGGGCTTCTTGATACTCCGAAAAGAGTCGCAAAGATGTATGCCGAAGTATTCTCCGGCTTGAATGAAGATCCAAAAGAACATTTCCAGACTATCTTCGGTGAAAACCATGAGGAGCTTGTTCTTGTAAAAGATATCGCGTTTCATTCTATGTGTGAGCATCACCTGGTTCCCTTTTATGGAAAAGCACATGTTGCATATATACCGCGAGGCGGAAAGGTCACAGGACTCAGCAAGCTGGCACGTGCCGTTGAAGCCGTTGCAAAGCGTCCGCAGCTTCAGGAACGCATCACTTCGACAATCGCGGAAAGCATCGTAGAAACGCTTGACCCGCATGGCGTAATGGTTGTGGTTGAAGCAGAACACATGTGCATGACGATGCGCGGTGTAAGAAAACCGGGTGCGAAAACTGTCACTTCAGCAGTCAGAGGCGTTTTTAAAGATGATGCCGCTGCCCGTGCAGAAGTACTGGAGCATATTAAACGTCAGGACTAATAAAGATAGAGGGTGCTATAAATGAATCAAAAGCATTCAAGTGATTTTGTCGTCATTAAAGCGGTTGAGGATGGAGTAAATGTGATCGGCCTGACAAGAGGAACAGACACAAAGTTTCACCATTCCGAAAAACTCGACAAGGGAGAAGTGATCATCGCTCAGTTTACAGAGCATACTTCTGCCATCAAAGTCAGAGGAGAGGCACTGATTCAAACCGCGTACGGAGAAATGAAAAGCGAAAAAAAATAAGCTGGCTGTCCCCGCTGTTAAAAGCAAATGCTCGCAAACAGCGGGAGGATACAGCCAATTTCTTTTTTTTATGCTATAATGATATCTGCGTAAGCGAATGAAAAGATAAGACTCTTACATAGATTAAGAAATAAATGTGAATTTGGGGACAAGGGTGATATTTTTGCAAGACATCTACGGAACTTTAGCCAATTTGAACACAAAATTAAAACAAAAGCTGTCTCATCCTTATTTAGCGAAGCATATTTCTGCGCCGAAAATTGATGAGGATAAGCTTCTTCTTTTTCATGCTTTATTTGAAGAAGCTGACATAAAAAACAACGACAGAGAAAATTATATTGTAACAGCGATGCTTGTACAAAGCGCCCTTGATACCCATGATGAAGTGACGACAGCTAGAGTCATAAAACGAGACGAAAACAAAAACCGCCAATTGACTGTTCTCGCGGGCGATTATTTCAGCGGGCTGTACTACTCTTTACTATCTGAAATGAAGGATATCTACATGATTCGGACGCTTGCTACAGCTATCAAAGAAATCAATGAACATAAAATTCGCCTATATGACCGTTCTTTCAAGGACGAAAACGATTTTTTCGAAAGTGTCGGCATCGTTGAATCAGCTTTATTCCATCGTGTGGCAGAACACTTCAACCTTCCGCGCTGGAAAAAGCTGTCGAGTGATTTTTTTGTATTTAAGCGGCTTATGAACGGGAATGATACATTTCTGGATGTGATCGGCAGTTTTATACAGCTTGGAAAAACAAAAGAAGAGATATTAGAAGATTGTTTTAAAAAAGCGAAAAACAGCGTTGAGTCACTTTTGCCTCTAAATTCTCCTATTCAGAACATTTTATTAAACCGTCTGAAGACAATCAGCCAAGATCAAACCTATCATCAGAAAGTGGAAGAAGGGTAAACCATTATGCAGGACTCAAAAGAACAGCGCGTACACGGAGTATTTGAAAAAATATATAAAAACTATGACCAAATGAACTCTGTCATCAGTTTTCAGCAGCATAAAAAATGGCGCGATAAAACGATGCGCATCATGGATGTAAAAGAAGGCGCCAAAGCACTCGATGTATGCTGCGGAACAGCTGACTGGACGATCGCTCTTGCGAAAGCGGCCGGCAAAAGCGGCGAGATCAAGGGCTTGGATTTCAGTGAAAATATGCTGAGTGTCGGCCAGCAGAAAGTAAAAGACGGCGGATTCAGCCAAATCGAACTGCTGCATGGAAATGCGATGGAGCTTCCTTTTGATGATGATACATTTGATTATGTCACCATTGGCTTCGGACTCCGCAATGTCCCTGATTACTTGACTGTATTGAAAGAGATGAGACGTGTAGTGAAGCCGGGCGGCCAGGTTGTATGTCTGGAAACGTCTCAACCGGAAATGTTCGGATTCAGACAGGCTTACTTTATGTACTTTAAGTACATTATGCCGTTTTTCGGAAAACTGTTTGCGAAGAGCTATAAAGAATATTCTTGGCTTCAAGAATCAGCCAGAGATTTCCCTGGAATGAAGGAACTGGCAGGCCTGTTTGAAGAGGCGGGCCTAAAAAATGTTAAATATCATTCGTTTACTGGCGGAGTCGCTGCCACGCATATCGGATGGAAATGAAAACACAGATGTTTGGGTGAATGATATGAAATTTAAAATGGCCTACTCTTTTTTAAATGACGATATTGATGTAATCGAAAGAGAACTTGAACAAACCGTACGTTCCGATTATCCGCTTTTAAGCGAGGCGGGGCTTCACCTGCTGCAGGCCGGAGGTAAACGTATTCGGCCTGTTTTCGTACTGCTTTCAGGCATGTTTGGCGATTACGATATTAATAAGATTAAATATGTGGCTGTCACTCTGGAAATGATTCACATGGCATCTCTGGTTCATGATGATGTCATTGATGATGCGGAGCTTCGCCGAGGGAAACCGACAATCAAAGCAAAGTGGGACAATCGTATTGCGATGTACACAGGCGATTATATGCTTGCGGGATCTCTTGAAATGATGACGAGAATTAACGAACCGAAAGCCCATAGGATTTTGTCGCAGACGATCGTTGAAGTTTGTCTAGGAGAGATCGAGCAGATCAAAGACAAATACAACATGGAACAAAACCTCAGAACATATCTCCGCCGTATTAAAAGAAAAACGGCTCTCTTGATCGCGGTCAGCTGCCAGCTCGGTGCCATTGCGTCTGGCGCTGATGAGAAGATTCATAAGGCGCTGTACTGGTTTGGATATTACGTCGGTATGTCTTACCAAATTATTGATGATATTCTTGATTTCACTTCAACTGAAGAAGAGCTGGGCAAACCCGTTGGAGGAGATTTGCTTCAAGGGAACGTCACACTGCCAGTGCTGTATGCCCTGGAAAATCCAGCATTAAAGAACCAGCTTAAATTGATTAACAGTGAGACAACGCAGGAACAGCTTGAACCAATCATTGAAGAAATCAAAAAAACGGATGCCATTGAAGCATCTATGGCAGTAAGCGAAATGTATTTGCAGAAAGCTTTCCAGAAATTAAATACGCTTCCCAGAGGTCGCGCGCGCTCGTCTCTTGCAGCCATCGCAAAATATATCGGTAAAAGAAAATTTTAATTTTTGTAGATATTAAGAAATTTCTCCGCCCCGGATTGATTAATTATCAGAAAGATGTTACGATTTCGGTGTGCAGTGTGAAAGCCTATACATACATAATGATGGGGTGGAGAATATGATGGAAAAGACTTTTATCATGGTGAAACCAGACGGTGTCCAACGTCAGCTCATTGGGGACATTTTATCTAGATTCGAACGTAAGGGCTTACAATTAGCTGGTGCCAAGTTAATGAGAGTGACTGAACAAATGGCTGAGAAACACTACGCCGAACATCAAGGGAAGCCTTTCTTCGGAGAGCTCGTTGAGTTTATTACTTCAGGACCTGTATTCGCAATGGTGTGGGAAGGCGAAAATGTCATTGAAGTGACGAGACAGCTGATCGGAAAGACAAATCCTAAAGAAGCTTTACCTGGTACGATTCGGGGAGATTATGGCATGTTTGTCGGGAAAAACATCATCCACGGCTCTGATTCTCTCGAAAGTGCAGAACGCGAGATTAACATTTTCTTTAAGAATGAAGAATTAGTGTCATATCAGCAGCTTATGGCAGGCTGGATCTATTAATCATTGTGAAAATATGTAACAGAGCCGGCATTATTGAACGCCGCCGGTTTTTGAACTGTTTTGTAAAGGTTTACATTAAAGTGAATAAAGGGTTCAATGGCAGTGTGCATCAGGCCTCTGCCTTTCCCAATGATCTAAAATCAGCTGAAAAGCTGATTTTTTTATTGAATTAATACAATTTCCTGATAAAACAAGCTATACTAGGACAAAAAGACAGCGAGACTGGGAGAGTAGAGATGGATACATACAGCGTTTTTACAACGAAATGGAAACAATTAACCGGAGTCGATTTGACACTATATAAAGAGTCACAAATGAAGAGAAGGCTAACATCACTTTATGAGAAAAAGGGGTTCCAAAGCTTTAAGGACTTTGCGGCGGCATTGGAAAAAGATCCCGCTCTCTTAAATGAAACATTGGACAGAATGACGATCAATGTTTCAGAATTTTATCGTAATTATAAAAGATGGGAAGTTCTTGAGACTGCAATTCTGCCGTTAATCAAGACCTCTAGACCTTTAAAGATTTGGAGTGCCGCCTGCTCAACGGGGGAGGAGCCATACACGCTTGCCATGCTTTTGGACCAGCAAAAAGGTCTTCCGGGCTATCAGATTTTGGCAACGGATATTGATGAAAAAGCATTGGAAAAAGCGAAAAAAGGCGTTTATCAGGAGCGGTCTTTACAGGAAGTGCCGTTATCAGTGAAGGATCGTTATTTTACTCAAAACACAAATGGAAGTTATGAAGTAAAACCGGGAATCAAAAAGAATATTACATTCAAAAAGCACAATCTGCTGGCGGATCGTTATGAACAAGACTTTGACTTAATCGTGTGCCGCAATGTATTTATTTACTTTACAGAAAGCGCGAAGGAAGAGCTTTATTTAAAAATGGCAAATAGCTTGAAAAAGAATGGAGTTCTTTTTGTCGGCAGCACCGAGCAAATCTTCAACCCTGAGAAATTCGGCCTGGCTCCAGCCGATACATTCTTTTATCAAAAAAGATAGACTGACTTTTTGCTGAAAAATATGTTATAGTAGTCTTACTTAAAAGCGTTAATGCGATGAAGGGAGTAGAAGTCATGAGATATTTAACAGCCGGTGAATCACACGGCCCCCAACTGACAACCATTATTGAAGGTGTGCCTGCCGGGCTTTACATAACGGAGGAAGATATCAATTTTGAGCTTGCCAGACGCCAAAAAGGCCACGGCCGCGGCCGTCGCATGCAGATCGAAAAAGACCAGGCCAAAATTATGAGTGGGGTGCGCCATGCGCGTACACTCGGCTCACCAATTGCTCTCGTTGTTGAAAATAACGATTGGAAGCATTGGACAAAAATCATGGGTGCCGCTCCGATTACAGAAGATGAAGAAAAGGAAATGAAGCGCCAAATTTCCAGACCGAGACCTGGGCACGCTGACTTAAATGGCGCGATTAAATACAATCATCGTGATATGAGAAATGTGCTTGAGCGCTCTTCAGCAAGGGAAACAACTGTCAGAGTGGCGGCAGGGGCTGTTGCGAAAAAGATTCTTTCTGAGCTCGGCATTAAGGTGGCGGGACACGTGTTGCAAATTGGCGCAGTTAAAGCTGATAAAACAGCATATACGTCAATTGAAGACCTGCAGCGTGTAACGGAGGAGTCTCCTGTCAGATGCTACGATGAAGAGGCAGGCAAAAAAATGATGGCTGCCATTGATGAAGCGAAGGCAAACGGAGATTCCATCGGCGGAATTGTGGAAGTCATTGTCGAGGGAATGCCAGTAGGTGTGGGCAGCTATGTCCATTATGACCGCAAACTGGACAGCAAGCTTGCTGCAGCTGTACTGTCAATTAACGCATTTAAAGGTGTTGAATTCGGGATCGGATTTGAGGCGGCAGGCCGAAATGGAAGTGAAGTCCATGACGAGATCATTTGGGACGAGGAAAAAGGCTACACCCGTGCCACCAACAGACTTGGAGGACTGGAAGGCGGCATGACAACAGGGATGCCGATTGTTGTCCGCGGAGTCATGAAGCCGATTCCGACTTTGTATAAACCGCTGAAAAGTGTCGATATTGAAACGAAAGAACCGTTTTCCGCCAGCATTGAACGTTCTGACAGCTGTGCTGTTCCTGCGGCAAGTGTAGTAGCTGAAGCGGCTGTCGCTTGGGAAATTGCGAACGCAGTCGTTGAACAATTCGGCTTAGATCAAATCGACCGCATTAGAGAAAATGTGGAGAATATGAGAAAACTGTCGAGGGAATTTTAATGAAGACACTGCATGTTCAAACTGCTTCTTCGTCGTATCCTGTTTTTATCGGACAAGGCATCAGAAAAAAGGCTTGCGATCTATTAACCTCCTTAAACAGGCCTTTAACAAGGATCATGCTTGTTACGGATGAAGAGGTGGACCGCCTGTATGGCGATGAAATGCTTCATTTGCTGCAAGAAAAGTGGCCTGTGAAAAAAGTGACGGTACCGAGTGGAGAGCAGGCGAAATCCATGGACATGTATACGAAATTGCAGAGTGAAGCGATTCGTTTTCATCTGGATCGCTCCTCTTGTATCATCGCATTCGGAGGCGGTGTTGTAGGGGATCTTGCCGGTTTTGTGGCTGCCACTTTTATGCGCGGCATTGATTTCATCCAAATGCCCACGACGCTCTTGGCGCATGACAGCGCAGTCGGAGGAAAAGTAGCCGTGAACCATCCGCTTGGAAAAAATCTAATCGGTGCGTTTTACCAGCCGAAAGCCGTGCTCTACGATACAGAGTTCCTGCGTTCTCTGCCTGAAAAAGAACTTCGGTCCGGAATGGCAGAAGTAATTAAACACGCATTTATCTACGACAGAGCGTTTCTGGAAGAGCTGCTGAATGTCCGCTCACTTCGTGATATCACTAATGATCAGCTGAATGACATGATTTTTAAAGGCATTTCAATTAAAGCGTCTGTCGTTCAGCAGGATGAAAAAGAAGAGGGGATAAGAGCTTACTTAAACTTTGGGCATACGCTCGGCCATGCCGTTGAGGCGGAATATGGCTACGGGCAAATCACTCACGGTGATGCAGTAGCCCTCGGAATGCAGTTTGCTTTATATATAAGCGAAAAGACTGCAGGCTGTGAAATGGACAGAAAACGTTTGGTCAGCTGGCTAAAACGTTTGGGTTATCCAACTCAAATCAGAAAAGAGACGGAAACTTCGGTTCTCTTGGACCGTATGATGAATGATAAGAAAACCCGAGGCGGGAAGATTCAGTTTATTGTGCTCAACGAATTAGGGAAAGTTGCTGATCACACATTTTCAAGAAATGAACTTGAGAGCTGGCTGAACAAATGGCGATTGGAGGAGACATCATGATGATTCGCGGAATTCGCGGAGCAACTACAGTTGAACGGGATACTGAAGAAGAAATTTTACAAAAAACAAAACAGCTGTTAGAGAAAATCATAGAAGAAAATCAAACAAAACCGGAAGATGTTGTTCAAATGCTTCTTTCGGCTACACCTGATTTGCACTCTGTTTTCCCGGCAAAAGCTGTTCGCGAGCTTTCAGGATGGCAGTATGTACCGGTAACATGTATGCAGGAAATGGACGTAACAGGCGGTCTAAAAAAGTGCATAAGAGTCATGATGACGGTCCAGACAGATGTCCCTCAGGATCAGATCAGACATGTATATTTAGAAAAAGCCGTCGTATTGAGGCCCGATTTATCATTGACAAAAAATACTGAATTGTAATACGATAAGAACAGCTTAGAAATACACAAGAGTGTGTATAAAGCGATTAGAATGAGTTGAGTTAGAGAATAGGGTAGCAGAGAATGAGTTTAGTTGAGCTGAGACATGCATGTTTATTCTACCCAAAAGAAGTCTTTCTTTTGGGTTTATTTGTTATATAATATTTTATCCTCTCATGCCATCTTCTCATTCTCCTTGCCATAAGGAGTGAGAACATTGAATTTCCAATCAAACATTTCCGCATTTTTAGAGGACAGCTTGTCCCACCACACGATACCGATTGTGGAGACCTTCACAGTCGATACACTGACACCCATTCAAATGATAGAGAAGCTTGACAGGGAGATTACGTATCTTCTTGAAAGCAAGGACGATACATCCGCTTGGTCAAGATATTCGTTTATCGGCCTGAATCCATTTCTCACAATTAAAGAAGAGCAGTGCCGTTTTGCTGCCGTTGATCAGGACAGCAAATCTCTTTACACGGGAAATGAACTAAAAGACGTACTGAACTGGATGAATGCCACATACAAAATCAAAACACCTGAGCTTGGCATTCCTTTTGTCGGCGGAGCTGTCGGGTACTTAAGTTATGATATGATCCCGCTGATTGAGCCTTCTGTTCCTTCGCATACAAAAGAAACAGAAATGGAAAAGTGTATGCTGTTTGTTTGCCGGACATTAATTGCGTATGATCATGAAACCAAAAACGTCCACTTTATCCAGTATGCAAGGCTCAATGGAGAGGAAACAGAAAACGAAAAAATTGATGTGTTCCATCAAAATCATCAAGAGCTCCAACATCTCGTCGAAAAAATGATGGACCAAAAAAACATAAAAGAGCTGTTTCTCTCTGTTGATTCATACAAGACACCCAGCTTTGAGACAGTATCTTCTAATTATGAAAAATCTGCTTTTATGGCTGATGTAGAAAAAATCAAAGGCTATATAAAAGCAGGAGATATCTTTCAGGGCGTTTTGTCACAGAAATTTGAGGTTCCGATAAAAGCAGATGCTTTTGAGTTATACCGAGTGCTTAGGATCGTCAATCCTTCTCCGTATATGTATTATATGAAACTGCAAGACAGAGAAATAGTCGGCAGTTCTCCGGAACGGTTAATCCACGTTCAGGACGGGCACTTGGAAATCCATCCGATTGCCGGTACGAGAAAACGCGGTGCAGACAAAGCCGAAGATGAGAGACTGAAAGTTGAGCTGATGAAGGATGAAAAAGAAAAGGCGGAGCATTACATGCTCGTTGATCTTGCCCGAAACGATATCGGCAGAGTAGCAGAGTATGGGTCTGTTTCTGTGCCGGAGTTCACAAAAATTGTCTCCTTTTCACATGTCATGCACATTATCTCGGTGGTTACAGGCCAACTGAAAAAAGGGGTCCATCCCGTTGATGCACTGATGTCTGCTTTCCCGGCGGGGACATTAACAGGAGCACCTAAAATCCGTGCCATGCAGCTTTTGCAAGAGCTCGAACCAACACCGAGAGAGACATACGGAGGGTGTATTGCCTACATTGGGTTTGACGGGAATATCGACTCTTGTATTACGATTCGCACGATGAGTGTAAAGAACGGTGTTGCATCGATACAGGCAGGTGCTGGCATTGTTGCTGATTCTGTCCCGGAAACCGAATACGAAGAAAGCTGTAATAAAGCCGGTGCGCTGCTGAAAACGATTCATATTGCAGAAGACATGTTTCATAGCAAGGAGGATAAAGCTGATGAACAAATTTCTACAATTGTGCGTTGACGGAAAAACCCTTACAGCCGGTGAGGCTGAAGCGCTGATGAATATGATGATGGCAGCGGAAATGACTCCTTCTGAAATGGGCGGTATATTGTCTATTCTTGCTTATCGGGGCGAGACGCCAGAAGAGCTTACGGGTTTTATGAAGGCAATGCGGGCACACGCTCTTACAGTCGATGGACTTCCTGATGTCGTTGATACATGCGGAACCGGGGGAGACGGTATTTCCACTTTTAATATCTCAACGGCATCGGCAATTGTTGCCTCGGCAGCTGGCGCGAAAATCGCTAAGCATGGCAATCGCTCTGTCTCTTCTAAAAGCGGGAGCGCTGATGTTTTAGAGGAGCTAGAGGTTTCAATTCAAACTACTCCTGAGAAGGTCAAATCAAGCATTGAAACAAATAATATGGGATTTCTATTTGCGCCGCTTTATCATTCGTCTATGAAACATGTAGCAGGTACTAGAAAAGAGCTAGGTTTCAGAACGGTATTTAATCTGCTCGGACCGCTAAGCAATCCTTTGCAGGCGCAGCGTCAGGTGATCGGGGTCTATTCCGTTGAAAAAGCTGGACTGATGGCAAGCGCACTAGAGTCATTTCAGCCGAAGCATGTCATGTTCGTATCAAGCCGTGACGGTTTAGATGAGCTTTCAATTACAGCGCCGACCGACGTGATTGAATTAAAGGACGGAGAGCGCCTGGAATATACGGTTTCACCCGAAGATTTTGGTTTCGCAAATGGCAGACTTGAAGATTTACAGGTGCAGTCACCGAAAGAGAGCGCTTGTCTCATTCTGAATATTTTTGAAAATAAAAGCAGCAGTTCCGCTTTATCTATAACGGCTTTTAATGCGGGTGCTGCGATTTACACGGCGGGAATTACCGACTCACTGAAGGAAGGAACGGAGCTGGCCTTAGAGACGATTACAAGCGGAGGCGCAGCTGCGCAGCTTGAACGACTAAAACAGAAAGAGGAAGAGATCTATGCTTGAAAATATCATCAAACAAAAGAAAGAAGAAGTGAAAACGCTGGTTCTGCCGGTAGAGCAGCCTTTCGAAAAACGTTCATTTAAAGATGCGTTGGCAAGCCCGAATCGGTTTATCGGGCTGATTGCCGAAGTGAAAAAAGCATCACCGTCAAAAGGGCTGATTAAAGAGGATTTTGTCCCTGTGCGGATTGCAAAAGACTATGAAGCTGCGAAGGCAGATGCGCTTTCCGTTTTAACAGACACCCCGTTTTTTCAAGGGGAAAACAGCTATTTATCAGATGTAAAGCGCGCTGTTTCGATTCCTGTACTCAGAAAAGATTTTATTATTGATTCTCTTCAAGTGGAGGAATCAAGGAGAATCGGTGCGGATGCCATATTGTTAATCGGCGAGGTGCTTGACCCCTTACACCTCTATGAATTATATCTTGAGGCAGGCGAAAAGGGGATGGACGTGTTAGTGGAGGTTCATAATGCATCAACGCTAGAACAAATATTGAAAGTGTTCACACCTGATATTCTCGGCGTAAATAACCGAAACCTAAAGACGTTTGAAACATCTGTAAAGCAGACAGAACAAATCGCATCTCTCGTTCCGAAAGAATCTCTGCTTGTCAGCGAAAGCGGAATCGGTTCTTTAGAACATTTAACATTTGTCAACGAACATGGGGCGCGAGCTGTACTTATCGGTGAATCATTGATGAGACAAACTTCTCAGCGAAAAGCAATCCATGCTTTGTTTGGGGAGTGAGGTTGTGGAGAAACCGGAATTAAAATATTGCGGTATTCGGTCACTAAAGGATTTGCAGCTTGCGGCGCAATCACAGGCTGACTATCTTGGCTTTATATTTGCTGAAAGCAAACGAAAAGTATCTCCGCAAGATGTGAAAAAGTGGCTGAACCAGGTTCGTGTCGAAAAAAAAGTTGCAGGTGTTTTTGTTAATGAATCAATAGAGAGGCTGTCACGCATTGCTAAGGACTTGAAGCTTGACGTCATTCAACTTCATGGTGATGAAAACCCGGCGGATGCTGATGCGCTTCGCAAGCTGACAGATTGTGAAATTTGGAAGGCGCTTCACCATCATCATAATACAACTCAAGAAATAGCCTGCTTTATAGATAATGTGGACGGCTTTGTGATTGATTCATCTGTAAAAGGGGCTAGAGGCGGAACTGGTGTTGCATTTTCATGGGATTGTGTGCCGGAATATCAGCGGGCGGTGATTGGTAAACGCTGTTTTATCGCTGGCGGGGTGAATCCGGATAGCGTCACAGGCCTATTGAAATGGCAGCCGGCAGGAATTGACCTTGCCAGCGGAATTGAAAAAAACGGGCAAAAAGATAAAAATCTGATGAGGCTTTTAGAAGAAAGGATGAACCGATATGTATCCATATCCGAATGAAATAGGCAGATACGGTGATTTTGGCGGGAAGTTTGTTCCGGAAACACTCATGCAGCCGTTAGATGAAATAGAGACAGCATTTAAACAAATCAAGGATGATCCTGTTTTTCGTGAAGAATATTATAAGCTGTTAAAGGACTATTCCGGACGGCCGACTGCATTAACATATGCTGATCGAGTCACTGAATACTTAGGCGGCGCGAAAATCTATTTGAAACGAGAAGATTTAAACCATACAGGTTCCCATAAAATCAATAATGCGTTAGGCCAAGCGCTGCTTGCTAAAAAAATGGGCAAAACGAAAATCATTGCTGAAACGGGCGCCGGACAGCACGGCGTTGCCGCTGCAACAGTCGCAGCCAAATTCGGTTTTTCGTGCATTGTGTTTATGGGCGAAGAGGATGTTGCCCGCCAGTCTCTGAACGTTTTTCGCATGAAGCTTCTTGGTGCGGAAGTAGTGCCTGTAACAAGCGGGAACGGAACATTGAAGGATGCTACAAATGAGGCGATCCGTTACTGGGTACAGCATTGCGAGGATCATTTTTACATGATTGGATCGGTTGTCGGTCCGCACCCTTATCCGCAAGTGGTCCGCGAATTTCAAAAAATGATCGGAGAGGAAGCGAAGGATCAGCTGAAACGTATTGAAGGCGCTCTGCCTGATAAAGTAGTGGCATGTGTAGGCGGAGGAAGCAATGCGATGGGGATGTTTCAGGCATTTTTAAACGAAGATGTTGAACTGATCGGAGCTGAAGCTGCAGGAAAAGGAATAGATACTCCTCTTCATGCCGCCACTATTTCGAAAGGTACCGTAGGGGTTATTCACGGATCATTGACATATCTCATTCAGGATGAGTTCGGGCAGATAATTGAGCCTTACTCTATTTCAGCAGGTCTCGACTATCCGGGGATCGGTCCTGAGCACGCTTACTTGCATAAGAGCGGCCGTGTCACTTATGACAGTATTACAGATGAAGAAGCGGTGAATGCATTAAAGCTCTTGTCAGAAAAAGAGGGGATTTTGCCGGCAATCGAATCTGCCCATGCGTTAGCGAAGGCATTCAAACTCGCCAAAGGAATGGATCGCGGTCAAATCATTCTCGTTTGTTTATCAGGACGGGGAGATAAGGATGTCAACACATTAATGAATGTAATGAAAAATGAGGTGAAAGCCCATGTTTAAATTAGATCTTCAACCATCAGAAAAATTGTTTATCCCGTTTATTACGGCTGGCGATCCAGTGCCTGAGGTTTCGATTGAACTGGCGAAGTCTCTCCAAAAAGCAGGCGCCACAGCACTGGAGCTTGGTGTTCCATACTCTGACCCGCTTGCAGACGGCCCGGTGATACAGCGGGCTTCAAAGCGGGCGCTTGATCAAGGAATGAATATCGTAAAGGCAATCCAATTAGGCGGAGAAATGAAAAAAAACGGAGTGAATATTCCGATTATCCTCTTTACGTATTATAATCCTGTGTTACAATTGAACAAAGAATACTTTTTCGCTTTACTGCGGGAAAATCATATTGACGGTCTGCTTGTTCCGGATCTGCCACTAGAAGAAAGCGCCAGCCTTCAAGAGGAGTGTAAAAGCCATGAGGTGACGTATATTTCTTTGGTTGCGCCGACAAGTGAAAGCCGTTTGAAAACCATTATTGAACAAGCCGAGGGTTTCGTCTACTGTGTATCTTCTCTGGGTGTGACCGGTGTCCGCAATGAGTTCAATTCATCCGTGTACCCGTTCATTCGGACTGTGAAGGATCTCAGCACTGTTCCGGTCGCTGTAGGGTTCGGTATATCAAACCGTGAACAGGTCCTAAAGATGAATGAAATTTGTGACGGTGTCGTAGTAGGAAGTGCGCTCGTCAGAAAGATAGAAGAATTAAAGGACCGGCTCACCAGCGCTGAAAAGAGAAAACAAGCGCTGCAGGAATTTGAGGAGTACGCAATGGCGTTTGGCGGCTTGTACAGTTTAAAATGAGGTGACTGATTTGCGTATCAAAGAACATTTAAAACAGCTGAAGCCTTATCAGCCTGGTAAGCCAATCGAAGCAGTGAAATCAGAATATGGCTTGGATAAAGTTGTGAAGCTTGCTTCAAACGAGAATCCGTACGGCTGTTCGGAGGCTGCAAAAGAGGCGCTTCATCATGAAATTCAACAGCTTGCCCTTTACCCAGACGGGTATAGCGCCGCTTTGCGGACAAGGCTCAGTAAGCACCTTAATGTCAGCGAAACATCACTTATTTTCGGCAACGGTTCTGATGAAATCATTCAAATCATTTGTCGGGCATTTTTAAACGATAAAACAAACACGGTAACTGCTGCCCCCACTTTTCCGCAATATAAACATAATGCGGTCATTGAAGGTGCTGAAGTACGTGAAATCGCACTTCGTCCTGACGGCTCACATGATCTAGACGCCATGTTAGAAGCGATCGACGAACAGACACAAGTCGTTTGGATATGCAGCCCAAATAATCCGACTGGCACTTATACATCTGAAGGAGAAATACTCGCATTTCTGGAGCGCGTTCCTTCACGTGTCCTTGTCGTCCTTGACGAAGCATATTATGAATATGTAACAGCCGAGGATTACCCGGAAACCGTGCCGCTCTTAAGCAAGTATTCCAATTTGATGATTTTGCGCACATTTTCAAAAGCATATGGTCTGGCAGCGCTCAGAGTCGGCTTCGGAATTGCTGACGAGAATCTGATTCGCCAGATTGAGCCGGCGAGAGAGCCGTTTAATACGAGCCGTCTGGGCCAGGCTGCGGCGATCGCAGCACTTGATGATCAAGCGTTTATTGCTTCCTGTGTCGAGCAAAATAATGCAGGCCTTCAGCAGTATTATGATTTTGCGAAGACTCATGGTTTAAAGTGCTACCCTTCACAGACAAATTTTGTGTTAATGGACTTTAAACGCCCTGCTGATGAACTGTTTCAGGCTCTGCTGGAAAAAGGCTATATCGTCCGGTCAGGAAATGCGTTAGGTTTCCCGACATCACTCCGGATTACGATCGGAACAAAAGAGCAAAACGAAGAAATACTTGCCATTTTAGCTGAAATTTTATAAGAGGTGATCAAATATCACCTCTTTAGTCTATAAACCAGGTGATGACGTATGAATCAAAAGAAAGATACAATATTGCTCGCCGGTCTCGGATTGATAGGCGGTTCGATTGCGCTAGCGATCAAAAAAAATCATCCCGGCAAACGGATTATCGGAATCGACATCTCTGATGAACAGGCGGTTGCCGCATTAAAATTAGGTGTGATAGACGATCGTGCTGATTCGTTTATGAGCGGTGCTAAAGAGGCATCTACAGTCATCATTGCGACACCAGTCGAACAAACGCTGGTTATGCTTGAAGAGCTGGCTCATTCAGGAATTGAACATGAGCTTTTGATTACGGATGTGGGAAGCACAAAGCAAAAAGTGGTTGATTATGCTGATCAAGTGCTGCCTAGCCGCTACCAATTTGTCGGAGGGCATCCGATGGCGGGTTCACATAAATCAGGGGTGGCCGCTGCGAAAGAATTCCTATTTGAAAATGCATTTTATATTTTAACACCAGGCCAGAAAACGGATAGACGAGCGGTAGAACAATTGAAAAACCTGCTGAAGGGGACAAATGCCCATTTTGTGGAAATGTCACCAGAGGAACATGATGGCGTCACGAGTGTTATTAGTCATTTTCCGCATATTGTCGCAGCAAGCCTTGTTCACCAAACCTACCATTCGGAAGACCTTTATCCGCTTGTTAAGCGTTTTGCTGCCGGCGGGTTCAGAGATATTACAAGGATTGCATCGAGCAGCCCGGCAATGTGGCGGGATATTCTGCTACATAATAAAGATAAAATCTTGGATCGTTTTGATGAGTGGATTCGTGAAATTGACAAGATCCGTACATATGTAGAACAAGAAGATGCAGAAAATCTATTTCGTTATTTTAAAACAGCTAAGGATTATCGCGACGGGCTGCCGCTTCGGCAGAAAGGAGCGATACCGGCATTTTATGATTTATATGTGGATGTTCCCGATCATCCGGGTGTGATATCCGAGATAACGGCGATCTTAGCTGCGGAGCGCATCAGCATCACGAATATCCGCATTATTGAAACACGAGAGGATATTAACGGGATTTTAAGGATCAGTTTTCAGTCTGATGACGATCGCAAACGGGCAGAACAATGCATTGAAGCCCGAGCGGAATATGAAACTTTTTATGCTGATTGAGGTGGAAAAAAATGAAACAAGAAAAGGTGCAGGCTTTACACGGAGAAATACATATTCCCGGTGATAAATCCATTTCTCACCGCTCTGTTATGTTTGGCGCGTTAGCGACAGGCACAACAACAGTTAAAAACTTTCTGCCGGGAGCAGATTGTCTGAGCACAATCGATTGCTTTAGAAAAATGGGTGTTCAAATTGAGCAAAGCGGCAGCGATGTCGTGATTCACGGAAAAGGAATCGATGCCCTGGAAGAGCCAGAGTGCCTTTTAGATGTCGGAAATTCAGGTACAACAATTCGCCTGATACTCGGAATATTGGCGGGTCGTCCTTTTTACAGCGCGGTAGCAGGAGATGAGAGCATTGCGAAGCGTCCAATGAAGCGTGTTACTGAGCCTTTGAAAAAAATGGGGGCTAAAATCGACGGCAGAGCCGGTGGAGAATTTACACCGCTGTCAGTGAGCGGCGCCTCATTAAAAGGCATTGATTATGTATCACCTGTCGCAAGCGCGCAAATTAAATCTGCTGTTTTGCTGGCCGGATTACAGGCTGCGGGCACAACAACTGTCACAGAGCCCCATAAATCCCGCGACCACACTGAGCGGATGCTCTCTGCTTTTGGCGTTAAGCTTTCTGAAGATCAAACAAGTGTTTCCATTGATGGAGGCCAGAAACTGACAGCTGCTGATATTTTTGTTCCTGGAGACATTTCTTCAGCCGCGTTTTTCCTTGCTGCTGGCGCGATGATTCCAAACAGCAGAATTGTATTGAAAAACGTTGGGTTAAATCCGACTCGGACAGGTATTATTGACGTCCTTCAAAACATGGGGGCAAAACTTGAAATCAAACCATCTGCTGACAGCAGTGCAGAGCCTTATGGAGATTTGATTATAGAAACGTCCTCTCTCAAAGCAGTTGAAATCGGAGGAGATATCATTCCGCGTTTAATTGATGAAATCCCTATCATCGCGCTTCTTGCGACTCAGGCGGAAGGAACGACCGTTATTAAGGACGCGGCAGAGCTTAAAGTGAAAGAAACAAACCGCATTGACACTGTTGTTTCTGAACTTCGCAAGCTAGGTGCTGAAATTGAACCGACAGCAGATGGAATGAAGGTTTATGGCAAACAAACGCTGAAAGGCGGCGCAGCAGTGTCCAGCCACGGAGATCATCGAATCGGAATGATGCTTGGTATTGCTTCCTGTATAACAGAGGAGCCGATTGACATCGAGCACACGGATGCCATTCACGTTTCTTATCCAACCTTCTTCGAACATTTAAATAAGCTTTCCAAAAAATCCTGAAGTTTTACTTCAGGATTTTTTTTGCAGATTGACTGGAAGAATCATAATTCGAGGCAAAAAAACATAGCTTGTCTTATAGAGAGGAAAGAAAAACGAAAAGGGGGGATGCGCTTTACTGACAAGCCGGCAGGTCAAAGAGCTGCTTTACTGTACAGAGGGCGATCTTCCTTTTTTTCATTTTCTATCTCAAGATCTTTTGGTAAACTAATAAGACTCAATAATTCCCTTCCGTACAGCAAGCATCTTATTTGCCGGGGGCATTCGTCTGAATTATGATAAGATTAACCCGAACAAATAAAGCTTTTTTGTATGGTTGATGTTGTATAGGAAAAGAAAGGACCGGTCCGATTTGAATACATTAATTCAAGAAGCCATAAAATTAGTTGAAGCAGGTGAAACAGAAAAAGGTCTCAATACGCTCTCGAAAGCCGAAAAACAGCTGCATGATGAAGATAAAGCGATTGCAGCCCAGCTTTATTACGAGTGGGGCGATGTAGAAAAAGCCATTTCACTGATTAGTGATTTACATGATTTATACCCAAATGAAACAGAACTGACGAATTTCTACGCTGAACTTTTAATAGATATTGACGAAGAAGAAAAAGCTCTTGCTGTGCTGGAGACTATTCCGGAAACAGATCCATCATATCCGGAAAGTTTGCTGCTTATGGCGGATCTTTATCAGATGCAGGGATTATTCGAAGTCAGTGAACAAAAGCTTTTACAGGCAAAGTCCATTCTGGCCAATGAACCCGTTATTGATTTTGCACTGGGGGAACTTTACTTTACTCAGGGAGCCTATGCAAAAGCGGTTCAATATTTTAAAACAACGGCTGAGGAGAAGAGTGAGATCGGAGGCGTTAATGTCCATCAAAGACTGGCAGAATCGTTAAGTGCCTCAGGTGAATTTGAGGATGCCATTCCATGGTACGAGAAAGCTGTTGATGAGAGTCCTGATCCTAATACGATTTTCGGCTATGGGTTTACAGCCTTACAGGCGGGGCTTGTAAAAACGGCTATTAAGCAGCTGTCTGATTTAAAGGAGCTTGATCCATCTTATTCTTCACTGTATATGCCGCTCTCAAAAAGCTATGAAGCTGAAGGAATGTATGAAGAGGCATTAAAAACGGCAAAAGAGGGTATCAGATTTGATGAATATAACAAAGAACTTTTCCTTTATGCCGCTAAAATGGCCCTGAAAATCGGGAAGTCAGAAGAGGGGAAAAAGCTGCTACAGGAGGCGCTTGCGCTTGATCCGGGATTCGTCGAAGCCCTTCATACACTTCTTGCCGTGTATCATAAAGAAGAGGATTATGAACAGATCATTGATCTTATTCAAGAGGTTCGCAGCTACGGTGAAGAAGATCCGAAATACAATTGGTATCTTGCAAGCGCATATACTGAATTAGAGCAATACGAGGAAGCAAAACAATCCTTTGAGGCTGCCTATCTTCATTACCGGGAGGATAGAGATTTCTTATATGAATACGCAAGCTTCCTATTAGAAGAAGGCCTTCAAAAAGAAGCGCTGCCGCTTTTGAAAAAGGTTCTTGAAATGGACGGAGCCAATGAAGAGCTGGAAGAAACGATTTTGCGAATCGAGGATGAATTTTCGAGATAAGCAGGAATATTAACCGTTCATGTGGAACATATAAGTATATAGATTATACGAACGATAGAGGAGGGAATTACATGCAGACCCCTGTTTCTGTCAATGAGAAAAAGGATTTTATCCGTTGGTTTTTAAACCATTATCAGTTAAAGCGCCGAGAGTGCGTTTGGATCTTGAACTACTTAATGAGCCATGATTCTCTCATGGAAAAGGTTCATTTTGTGGAGCAGGCTGAATTTTGCCCGAGAGGCATTATAATGTCAACACATTGTGTTGAAGAAGTTCCGTTTCGGTTCTATAAAGAGAATGTCATGACTACCGACGCGGAAAAATCTTTTCATGATATTAGATTAAATAAACAGCAGGATTTGTTTATCCAGCTTAATTTCCGTTCGGCCTACAGCTCACCTGAGTATGCGGCGGTGCTGGAGTCCAATCCGCATATGCCGAAAGATCTTTTTGAGAATAAAAAAGACCAGGGGTTGGCGGAACAGATTTTGGAGCACGCCATTTCCACATTCCAAAGAGAAAAATTATTAAAAGACATTGACGACGCGTTAGATCGTCATGATAAAGAAGCATTTGAACAATTATCGCGCCAGTTGAATCAGCTCACATAATATGACCAGCCTTGCAGCGTATTGCAAGGCTTGTTGCCGTAAAGGGGGAGAACAATGAGGTGGAGAATCACTGATGCCAAGGACTATTTACAAGCTAAGGATTACATTGATACCGCTGTCATTCCATTAATTAACATAAAGGTGGATAACCATTTTAAAATGGCGGCGGAGAAAGGCGAGTTTACACAGCTTCTCTCAGAGGAATTGGAAAGGCAGTTAAAGGGACGGGTATATTTACTGCCTCCTTATACATATGTTGATAGAAATGACATAACCGTTCAAGGGCTTAAGGATTTGCGGGAAGAGCTGCTAACGGAATTTTCGCATGTTGTCCTGCTCACATCTGACGAAAATTGGAGAACTGAGGATACGTTAGGCAAAATGATTGTAACACCGTCTGTTCCATTAGAGCATTTAAATGACTCTTTAAAAAGAAAAATATTGGATGAACGCACTGCTGAAATTTTGAACGTTTTGTTACAGTTATGGAGCACTTCATAAAAACACTTACATTTCCTCATAAACAATATTTTGGCTATATTGACCTTGCTGAGAGATTCATATATTATGAGGGTGTCTAGAGTTATTGCAATATTTTCTATTTTAGTCAGTTTGCAGGGGTGACCTAGAGGGGGGAGAAGAGATGGGCGGAAAACATGATATATCCAGACGTCAATTTTTGAATTATACGCTCACAGGCGTAGGAGGTTTTATGGCGGCTAGTATGCTCATGCCTATGGTTCGCTTTGCACTCGACCCGGTATTAAAATCGACAGGGAAGCAGGACATGGTTCAGGTTGTCAGCGTTGATGAGTTGACAAAAGAGCCGCAGCGCTTTGATTTCAAAATTAATCAAGTCGATGCCTGGTATGAGTCCGAAGAGTCAAGATCAGCCTGGGTCTTCAAAAACGGGGATGAAATTGTAGCACTTTCGCCAATTTGTAAACATTTAGGGTGTACGGTGAACTGGAATAGTGATCCTAAAAACCCGAATAAATTCTTTTGTCCATGCCATTACGGACTCTATGAAAAGGACGGCACCAATGTCCCTGGCACGCCGCCGCTTTCGCCTCTTGATCATTACGAGCAAGAAGTAAAAGACGGCTTCCTGTATCTTGGAAAAGCAAAGCCTAAGGGGGAAGGGTGACATGCTGAACAAAATTTATGACTGGGTAGATGAGCGGCTTGATATTACACCGATGTGGAGGGATATTGCCGATCACGAAGTACCGGAACATGTGAATCCCGCCCATCATTTCTCTGCGTTTGTGTATTGCTTTGGGGGACTGACGTTTTTTGTAACCGTTATCCAAGTATTATCTGGAATGTTTTTAACGATGTATTATGTGCCTGATATCAAAAATGCCTGGGAATCGGTATATTATTTGCAAAATGAAGTGGCTTTCGGCCAGATTGTCAGGGGGATGCACCATTGGGGTGCGAGCTTGGTCATTGTGATGATGTTTTTACATACGCTGAGGGTCTTTTTCCAAGGTGCGTACAAAAAGCCGCGCGAGCTGAACTGGATTGTCGGTGTGCTGATCTTTTTTGTCATGCTCGGTCTTGGTTTTACAGGCTACTTGCTTCCTTGGGATATGAAGGCACTGTTTGCAACAAAAGTCGGGCTGCAGATCGCCGAAGCCACACCTTTGATCGGGACGCAAGTTAAAACGCTCCTTGCAGGGCATCCGGATATTGTAGGCGCCCAAACGCTGACTAGATTTTTTGCGATCCATGTATTCTTTCTTCCTGCCGCATTGTTCGGGCTGATGGCAGCACATTTTATTATGATCCGGAAGCAGGGGATTTCAGGACCGCTTTAAACTCTTGATCTGCGAATAAAAGGGAGGGAATGACATGCACCGGGGCAAAGGGATGAAATTTGTAGGCGACTCAAGGATACCGGCTGAAAAAAAGCCGAATATACCGAAGGATTATTCGGAGTATCCCGGTAAAACAGAGGCTTTCTGGCCAAATTTCTTGTTAAAGGAATGGATGGTTGGAGCTGTCTTTCTCATCGGTTTTCTTGTTTTGACGATTGTGCATCAGCCGCCTTTAGAGCGGATGGCTGACCCGACTGATACTGGTTATATTCCGCTGCCGGATTGGTATTTTCTTTTCTTATACCAGCTGTTGAAGTATGAATACGCCGCCGGAAGCTTTACAGTGGTCGGCGCCATGATTATGCCAGGTCTCGCTTTTGGAGCCCTGCTTTTGGCTCCATTCTTAGACAGAGGGGCAGAAAGAAGGCCGTGGAAGCGTCCGGTCGCTGTCGGTATGATGCTTCTGGCCATTTCCGCAGCTGTATTTTTGACGTGGCAGTCAGTGGCTACTCATGACTGGGCCAAGGCAGAGGAACAGGGGAAAATCACAAAAGAGGCCGACATTGACACCAATACAGAAGGATATAAGATTTTTAAGGAACAAGGCTGTATTTCTTGCCATGGGGATAACCTTCAGGGAGGAGCGGCTGGACCTTCATTGGTTGACAGCGGGCTGAAACCGGAAGAAATCAAAAAGATCGCAGTAGAAGGGAAAGGCAAAATGCCGGCGGGTGTGTTCAAAGGAAATGATAAGCAGCTCGAAGAACTTGCGAAATTTATTTCTGAAACAACCGCAAAATAACGTATTGTGAATTGTCAAATGGAAGGATATACTTTTATTATCAAAAGCTGACCCGGCGTCAGCTTTTTTATATGGACACATTATTTTTACAGACTGAGAGTTGATTTGATGTGAAATGGTTTCAATATGTATTAGGACAGCGGCCGATGCTTATTCTTGTCTTAGCCATTAATTTTCTGGGAACGGTTTACGGCTACTATTGGTACTTGCCGCAGCTCCTAGAGACACCGGCCCGTTTCCTGGTTTTTGTTCCAGATAGTCCGACAGCAACGTTTTTCTTTCTGTTTGTGCTGCTTGCCTTTATCATGAAACGGAATGCTCCGCTCTTTGAAGCGCTTGCGCTAGTTACTCTCGTAAAGTATGGCCTATGGGCGGTCGCTATGAATTTTCTTGTGCTTGCAGTAACTGGTGACTTGCCTTGGGAGGGCTACATGCTAATTGCTTCGCATTTTGCAATGGCAGTGCAAGGCGTATTATACAGTCCGTATTTTCGTTTTTCATTTTGGCATCTTTCAATTGCTGCAGTCTGGACACTGCATAACGATGTCATTGACTACTTGTTTAATATGATGCCGCAGTACTCTATGCTTTCTAATTATATGACTGAAATAGGGTACGGAACATTTTGGCTAAGCATCTTTTCAATCGGGCTTGCTTACTTCCTTGTGATCTCGAAAAAGCAAACGAAGCTTGAGCTGATGTGAAGACAATGTTGGTCTATCCTTGTCCCTTTCTTCATATTCTGTAAGGAGAGAGAGTGGGAGGGACCTGCATGAAACGAAAGCTGACGATCTGTTTGTTGATTGCTCTTATTTTTTATAATGGAAATGCCAAGGCTGCAGAGCGGGGAAGCCTCGAGGAATTGAATGATTTATCCGATACGGTCTTTCAAATGACCCGTCAGTCGAAATATGAAGAGGCGCTGCAAGTCTTGGGTTATTTTGAGAAAACATTAAAATCCGCTGAGAAAAAACAGCAAGATTCCATGCTAACAGGAGCCCAAATCCGTCAAATCACACTGGGCTATAATGATATGGTTCGAAGTTTAAAGCAGGCTGATACATCAGACACGCAAAAACTCAGAGCAGCCGCGCAGTTCAGAATGCTGATGGATGCGGTTGACAACCGATCTGACCCGCTTTGGGGTTCACTGGAAAAACCGATTATGGAAGCCTTTACTGAGCTGAAGCGAGATGTCCAAAAGAATGAAAGCACTAGCTTCCATGAAAAATGGAATGAATTTATCAGTTTATATGATTTGATTTACCCAAGTCTTACAATCGATGTATCAGAGGAAAAGCTTGAAACAGTCGGAAAACATATAGATGTTATTGAACAAGGGGAATTTCAACAAATGACAGAGAGCACGAAGCTTGAACGGCTTTCCCTTCTTCAGCATGACCTGAAAAATTTGTTTGACAGGGCGGAGGAGGATGATGCCGATCCGTCTTTACTCTGGGTGATGATTACAACCGGCAGTATCATCATTACAGCCCTCACCTATGTCGGCTACAGAAAGTACAAGGCGGAAAAAAACAAGCTGAAAAAACGGGACTACCCTAAATAAGGATGAGGGGCGGCGGTCAGCCGCCTTTTTTCTATTACATGTCAGCGTGGAAGCGGATTTTTATTTTCATCAAGCGTAAATCCTTCTCCGAGCACATCGTGGACATCGCTTACGGCTACAAAGGCATGAGGGTCAATGGAGTTAATCACGCTTTTCAGCATCACCAATTCGTTTTTCGGCACCACACAATAAAGTACATCTATATCCTCTTTTGTGTAGGAACCTTGTCCTTTCAAAATAGTGACGCCCCGTTCCATTTCTTCAAGGATCTTTTTCTGAATCAGGTCGTTTTTCGAAGAGATGATCGTAGCGCCTTTAGCAGCGTAGCCGCCTTCCTGAATAAAATCGATTAATCTTGCCGCTACAAATACAGCTACCAGCGTATACATCGCTTCTTTATAGGAGAGATAAGTAAGCAAAGACAAAATGATGACGCAGGCATCGAAAGCAAACATCGTTCTGCCCATCGGGATTCCAAAATACTTATTCACTAAACGTGCGATGATATCAACACCGCCTGTCGTACCGCCGAACTTGAAAATAATTCCCAGTCCGGCTCCAATGAATACGCCGGCAAATAAAGCGGCGAGCGCTAAGTCGTGCTGAAGGGGCATATGGATTTCATATCGCTGAAAGATGCTGAGGAACAAAGACAAGGCCACAGTGCCGACAAGGGTATAAACAAACATTGTCCTGCCGAGCAAACGCCAGCCAATAAAAAAAATCGGAATGTTTAACACCAGGTTCGAGATAGAGGGGCTGATGTGGAAAAGAGCATAAAGCAAAAGTGTAATACCTGTAAAACCGCCCTCAGCCAGATTGTTCTGCATATTGAAATGAACCAAGCCAAATGAAAAAATTGCCGCTCCGATTAAAATGAAAAATATGTTTTTTAATCTAATTTCTCCAAGCATCACACAAAACCCCTTTTCCTTCCATTAGATAGCGTTTATATTATAGTGGATGAAAAAGAAAACAGCAAACGTGCTTAAACATTTGTCAAACGTATCTGAATTAGCTAACATGTAAGAGGATGATAGGAGGTTTCGTTTCAGTGAGTGATAAAACAATGAAAGACATACAGGCTGAAGTAGACCGTTACATCGGCCAGTTTAAAGAAGGATATTTCAGCCCGCTAGCCATGGTGGCAAGGCTGACTGAAGAACTGGGCGAGCTTGCCAGAGAAGTCAATCACCGCTACGGAGAAAAACCAAAAAAAGCGACTGAAGACGATAAAAGCATGGAAGAGGAAATGGGCGATGTGCTATTTGTATTGGTTTGTTTAGCCAACTCTCTTGATATCTCTTTAGAGGAAGCCCACGACCGAGTCATGCATAAATTTAATACAAGAGATAAAGATCGCTGGACCAGAAAAGAAGAAGGAAAGTAGAGGAGATCAAGATGTCAAACGAAACAATTAAAGTAGTCATTGCAGGACCGCGTGGAAGAATGGGGCAGGAAGCTGTTAAATTGGCAGAACGAACACCTCATTTTGACCTAGTCGGTGCTATAGACCATACATACGATCAGCAAAAATTATCTGATGTGATGCCTGTTGAGTCAGATGCTTTAATTTACACAGATATCCATGCCTGCTTTACAGAAACACAACCGGATGTCTTGATTGATTTAACAACGCCCGAAATCGGAAAAGTACATACAAAAATTGCATTAGAGCACGGCGTCCGTCCAGTTGTCGGAACAACCGGTTTCTCAGAAGCTGATTTAAAAGAGCTCACGTCCTTAACAGAAGAAAAGGGGATCGGAGCCATCATTGCTCCAAACTTTGCGCTTGGCGCGGTGCTGATGATGAAATTTTCAAAAATGGCTGCCAACTATTTTGAAGATGTAGAGATTATTGAGCTTCATCATGACCAGAAGCTTGACGCACCAAGCGGAACTGCGCTTAAAACAGCGGAAATGATTTCAGAAGTCCGTAAAGAAAAGCAGCAAGGACATCCAGATGAAAAAGAAATTCTCCCAGGAGCTAGAGGAGCGGAGCAAAACGGTATTCGCTTGCACAGCGTCCGTCTTCCGGGGCTGATCGCACATCAAGAGGTCATGTTCGGCATGGATGGCCAAACGCTTCAGATCCGACACGATTCTTATAATCGCGCTTCTTTCATGTCAGGTGTTAAGCTGTCAGTCGAACAAGTCATGAAGATTGATCAGCTTGTGTACGGACTAGAAAATATCATTGATTAGACGGGGGGAGAAACGATGAAAATTGCTTTAATCGCGCATGACAAGAAAAAACAGGATATGGTTCAATTTACGACTGCCTATCGGGATATTTTGAAGCATCATGATCTGTACGCGACCGGAACCACAGGGTTGAAAATTCAAGAGGCGACAGGCCTTCAAATTGAACGTTTTCAATCCGGTCCTCTAGGGGGAGACCAGCAAATCGGAGCATTGATCGCGGCTAATGCACTCGATCTTGTCATTTTTTTGCGCGACCCGCTGACCGCGCAGCCGCATGAACCGGATGTCTCGGCATTAATCCGGTTGTGTGATGTGTATTCCATTCCGCTCGCCACAAATATGGGTACTGCGGAAATTCTTGTCCGGACACTTGATGAAGGTGTTTTCGAATTCCGCGACCTTCTTCGGGGAGAAGAGCCGAATGTATAATGCTGACGTTCTTGCTTTCGGCGCCCACAGTGATGATGTCGAGATCGGAATGGGCGGCACAATAGCGAAGTTTGTCAAACAGGGAAAAAAAGTAATGATATGCGATTTGACAGAAGCGGAACTCTCTTCTAACGGTACGATCAGTTTGCGTAGAGAAGAAGCAGCTGAAGCAGCACGCATATTAGGCGCAGATAAAAGAATTCAGCTGACGCTTCCGGACCGCGGCCTAATGATGAGCGATCAGGCAATTCGGTCGATTGTTACAGTGATCAGAACCAACCGGCCAAAAGCGGTTTTTATGCCGTATAAAAAGGATCGCCATCCGGATCACGGCAATGCGGCTGCACTGGTGGAAGAAGCGATTTTTTCCGCTGGAATCCATAAATATAAAGACGAAAAAAGCCTTCCGGCGCATAAAGTCAGCAAGGTTTACTATTATATGATAAATGGTTTTCATCAGCCGGATTTTGTCATTGATATCTCGGATACAATAGAGGCAAAAAAACAAAGCCTCAATGCCTATAAAAGCCAGTTTATCCCGTCAAAGGATTCAGTTTCTACTCCACTGACGAATGGTTATATCGAGATCGTCGAAGCGAGAGAAAAGCTTTACGGTAAAGAAGCGGGCGTGGAGTATGCCGAAGGTTTCTTTTCCAAACGGATGCTGATGCTAGATCATGATGTTCTTGGGGGCGAACAATGAAAAAACTAAAAATAGGGATCACATGCTATCCGAGCGTCGGAGGCTCAGGTATCATTGCGACAGAACTGGGGAAGCAGCTTGCTGAAAAGGGACATGAAATCCATTTCATCACATCAAGCATTCCGTTTAGACTGAATACATATCATCCCAATATTCATTTTCATGAAGTTGAGGTTAATCAATATGCTGTTTTCAAGTATCCTCCGTATGATTTGACATTGGCAAGCAAAATCGCTGAGGTGGCGGAGCGGGAGAATTTAGACATTATCCATGCTCACTATGCTCTCCCGCATGCTGTTTGCGCCTATCTTGCAAAACAGATGCTGAAACGCAATATCGGCATCGTCACAACTTTGCACGGCACGGATATCACGGTATTAGGTTATGACCCGTCTCTAAAAGATCTGATCCGTTTTGCCATCGAGTCATCAGACAGGGTAACTGCCGTCTCTTCAGCGCTTGCAGCTGAAACATATGATTTAATTAAACCGGAGAAAAAAATCGAAACGATTTATAACTTTATAGACGAGCGCGTGTATCTGAAGAAAAACACAACAACAATTAAAGAGAAACATGGAATCTTACCAGATGAAAAAGTCGTCATCCATGTGTCCAACTTCAGAAAGGTCAAACGCGTGCAGGATGTCATTCGTGTGTTCCGTAATATCGCCGGTAAAACGAAAGCGAAGCTGCTTTTAGTCGGAGACGGTCCGGAAAAATCGACAGCCTGCGAGCTTATCAGAAAATATGGCTTGGAAGACCAAGTCTTAATGCTTGGTAATCAAGACCGTGTTGAAGAACTTTATTCTATTAGTGATTTGAAGCTGCTGCTGTCTGAAAAAGAAAGTTTTGGCCTTGTCCTTCTGGAAGCGATGGCTTGCGGGGTGCCTTGTATCGGAACGAACATTGGCGGTATCCCGGAGGTTATTAAAAACAATGTGAGCGGATTTTTGGTGGATGTCGGTGATGTTGCAGGCGCAACAGCCCGCGCGATGAGCATTTTAGAAGATGAACAGCTAAGCAGTCGTTTTACAAAGGCGGCAATAGAGATGCTTGAAAATGAATTTTCCTCCAAGAAAATTGTCAGTCAGTATGAACAGATTTATGCCGATTTAGCAGAACCGGAGTGATCACATGGAAAAAGTTTTTATCAAAGCACTTCCCGTGCTCCGCACCTTAATCGAAGCGGGCCATCAGGCTTATTTTGTCGGGGGCGCAGTTCGTGACAGTTATATGAAACGAACGATCGGAGATGTTGATATCGCGACAGATGCCGCACCTGATCAAGTAGAACGGCTGTTTCAGCGGACTGTTGATGTAGGCAAAGAGCACGGGACCATCATTGTGCTCTGGGAAGATGAAACCTATGAAGTCACGACATTCCGGACTGAGTCTGATTACGTGGATTACAGAAGACCGTCAGAAGTGCAATTTATCTCATCATTAGAAGAGGATTTAAAACGCAGAGATTTGACGATCAATGCGATGGCCATGACAGCGGACGGGAAGGTGCTTGATTATTTTGGCGGCAGGAAAGATATTGATCAGAAAGTGATTCGAACCGTTGGAAAGCCCGAGGACAGATTTCAAGAAGATGCGCTTCGTATGCTGAGAGCCGTACGCTTTATGAGCCAGCTTGGCTTTACGCTTTCACCGGAAACAGAAAAAGCCATTTCGATAGAAAAATCTCTCCTCTCCCATGTTTCAGTCGAACGAAAAACAATAGAGTTCGAGAAATTGCTGCAGGGAAGAGCTTCCCGCCAGGCGCTTCAAACGCTTATTCAAACGAGGCTGTATGAAGAGCTGCCTGGTTTGTATCATAAACGAGAAAACCTGATTTCAGCGAGTGAGTTTCCGTTCTTCTCTTTAACATCACGTGAGGAGCTTTGGGCAGCTCTTTTAATTGACCTCGACATCGTCTTGAAAGACGCGCCTCTTTTCCTGAAAGCCTGGAAGCTCCCGGGAAAAGTGATGAAGGAAGCCATTCACATTGCCGATACGTTTGGCCAGAGCCTTGACGCAATGTCAATGTACAGAGCTGGGGAAAAATCACTGCTCTCAGCGGCCAAAATATCGCAGCTGCGGCAAAACAAAACACTGGATGAAAAAAAACTGAAGGACATTCAATACGCTTATCAAAACCTGCCGATCAAAAGCCTTAAGGATCTTGATCTCACGGGTAAGGATTTGCTTGCGCTTCGAAACCGGAAAATGGGTGTCGGAAGAATTACAGAGGATCGAGCAGGCTGTTGTGACAGGAAAGCTCTCCAATCAAAAGAAACACATAGAGGAGTGGCTGAAGACATGCGGTCAACATTAAGAAAAGACCTTATTGAATTATTTGCTCAGGCCGGCAAAGAATTTATTTCCGGCCAAAAAATCAGTGATGCACTCGGCTGTTCTAGAACTGCTGTATGGAAGCATATAGAAGAGCTTCGAAAAGAGGGCTATGAAGTAGAAGCCGTAAGAAGAAAAGGATATCGGCTCATCAAAAAGCCCGGGAAACTCAGTGAAAGCGAAATTCGCTTTGGATTAAAAACGGACATGATGGGGCAGCATCTTATTTATCATGACGTTCTTTCAAGCACGCAAAAATCGGCTCATGAGCTTGCGAATAATAATGCACCGGAAGGCACCCTCGTGGTGGCTGACAAACAAACAGCCGGAAGGGGCCGAATGTCTAGGGTATGGCATTCTCAAGAAGGGAACGGCATTTGGATGAGCCTGATTTTGCGTCCAGATATCCCGCTCCAAAAAACACCCCAGCTCACACTGCTTGCTGCAGTAGCTGTTGTGCAGGGAATAGAAGAGGCAGCAGGCATCCAAACGGATATTAAATGGCCTAATGATATTTTAATTAACGGAAAAAAAACAGTCGGCATCCTAACAGAAATGCAGGCTGAAGAAGACCGCGTACGTTCAGTGATCATTGGAATCGGCATTAACGTTAACCAGCAGCCCGATGATTTTCCAGATGAATTGAAGGACATCGCGACAAGCCTCAGCCAAGCCGCTGGAGAAAAAGTCGATCGGGCTGGCGTCATCCAGCAAATTTTACTTTGCTTTGAGAAACGGTACCGGGATTATATGACACACGGATTTACGCCGATTAAGCTTTTGTGGGAAAGCTATGCGCTCGGAATTGGCGCTAATATGAGAGCCAGAACGTTAAACGGAACCTTTTACGGGAAGGCGTTAGGTATAGATGATGAAGGCGTTCTGCTTTTAGAAACGAATGAAGGCATGAAAAAAATCTATTCTGCCGATATTGAATTGGGCTAATGTGTTGGTACAAGCCCGTTGATTTTGGTATACTTCCATTGGGCAGTATCGCCTGCGAACTGCACCTATTATTAAAATAGATAGACATTGCAGCAGTCTGCCTTGATCCAAAAAAGGACTGGGACAGAGGGATGAAACTCGCCGAACTTTAGAAAGTGAAGGATCCTTCTCGTTGTAACGGAAGGTTTTTTTGCTTGCAGAAGAAAACGGCAGCTCATCTCCTCTAAACATGAGGAGGAGAAAACATGAAAACAAAACTGGATTTTCTAAAAATGAAGGAATCTGAAGAACCGATCGTCATGCTGACCGCTTATGATTATCCGGCAGCTAAACTTGCTGAACAAGCGGGAGTTGACATGATTTTAGTCGGTGATTCACTCGGAATGGTCGTTCTCGGCCTTGATTCAACTGTCGGTGTGACAGTAGCGGACATGATTCATCATACAAAAGCCGTTAAAAGGGGTGCGCCGAATACCTTTATTGTGACAGATATGCCGTTTATGTCTTATCACCTTTCCAAGGAAGATACGCTGAAAAATGCAGCGGCTATCGTTCAGGAAAGCGGAGCAGACGCACTAAAGCTTGAGGGCGGAGAAGGCGTGTTTGAATCCATTCGCGCATTAACGCTTGGAGGCATTCCAGTGGTGAGCCACTTAGGTTTAACTCCGCAGTCAGTCGGCGTATTGGGTGGATATAAAGTACAGGGCAAAGATGAACAAAGCGCCAAAAAATTAATAGAAGACAGTATAAAATGCGAAGAGGCAGGAGCTATGATGCTTGTGCTGGAATGTGTACCGGCGGAACTAACAGCCAAAATTGCCGAGACGCTAAGCATCCCGGTCATCGGAATCGGGGCTGGTGTGAAAGCGGACGGACAAGTTCTCGTTTATCATGATATAATCGGCCACGGTGTTGAGAGAACACCTAAATTCGTAAAGCAATATACGCGCATTGATGAAAACATCGAAACAGCAATCAGCGGATATGTTCAGGATGTAAGACATCGTGCTTTCCCTGAACAAAAGCATTCCTTTCAAATGAACCAGACAGTGCTGGACGGCTTATACGGGGGAAAATAAGATGAGACAGATTACTGATATTTCACAGCTGAAAGAAGCCATAAAACAATATCATTCAGAGGGCAAGTCAATCGGATTTGTTCCGACGATGGGGTTTCTGCATGAGGGGCATTTAACCTTAGCAGACAAAGCAAGACAAGAAAACGACGCTGTTATTATGAGTATTTTTGTCAATCCTGCACAATTCGGCCCGAATGAAGATTTTGAAGCATATCCGCGCGATATTGAGCGGGATGCAGCTCTTGCAGAAAACGCCGGAGTCGATATTCTATTTACCCCAGATGCTCATGATATGTATCCCGGTGAAAAGAATGTCACGATTCATGTAGAAAGACGCACAGACGTGTTATGCGGGCGCTCAAGAGAAGGACATTTTGACGGGGTCGCGATCGTACTGACGAAGCTTTTCAATCTAGTCAAGCCGACTCGTGCCTATTTCGGTTTAAAAGATGCGCAGCAGGTAGCTGTTGTTGATGGGTTAATCAGTGACTTCTTCATGGATATTGAATTGGTTCCTGTCGATACGGTCAGAGAGGAAGACGGCTTAGCCAAAAGCTCTCGCAATGTATACTTAACAGCTGAGGAAAGAAAAGAAGCGCCTAAGCTGTATCGGGCCCTTCAAACAAGTGCGGAACTGATCCAAGCCGGTGAAAGAGATCCTGAAGCGGTGATAAAAGCTGCAAAAGAAATCATTGAAACGACTAGCGGAACCATAGACTATGTAGAGCTTTATTCCTATCCGGAACTCGAGCCTGTGAATGAAATTGCTGGAAAGATGATTCTCGCTGTTGCAGTTGCTTTTTCAAAAGCGCGTTTAATAGATAATATCATTATTGATATTCGAGAAATGGAGAGAATATAATATGTATCGAACAATGATGAGCGGCAAACTTCACAGGGCAACTGTTACGGAAGCAAACCTGAACTATGTGGGAAGCATTACAATTGATGAAGATCTCATTGATGCGGTGGGAATGCTTCCTAATGAAAAAGTGCAAATTGTGAATAATAATAATGGAGCACGTCTTGAAACGTATATTATTCCTGGTAAACGGGGAAGCGGCGTCATATGCTTAAACGGTGCAGCCGCACGCCTTGTGCAGGAAGGAGATAAGGTCATTATTATTTCCTACAAAATGATGTCTGATCAAGAAGCGGCAAGCCACGAGCCGAAAGTGGCTGTTCTGAATGATCAAAACAAAATTGAACAAATGCTGGGGAACGAACCAGCCCGTACAATTTTGTAGAAGAAAAGCCCCCTTTATCGGGGGTTTTCTTTTAAGATTTTGAGAGTAAAACGGTTTTGCCGCTCCATTTCCGTACAAAACGTGTTACACTTTTGTCGTATGCAAGAATTGAGGTGTCCATTTTAATGAATAAGCAACGGTTCGTTGTTATAGATGTAGAGACAACAGGGAATTCGCCGAAGAAAGGCGATAAAATCATACAAATCGCAGCGGTTGTAATCGAAAATGGACAAATTACTGAGCGGTTTTCAAAATACATTAATCCAAATAAATCAATCCCTGCTTTTATTGAGCAGCTTACTGGAATCTCTAATCAAATGGTCGAGAATGAACAGCCATTTGAAGCAGTTGCTGAAGAAGTATTCCAATTGCTTGACGGCGCTTATTTTGTCGCCCACAATATCCATTTTGACCTTGGATTTGTCAAGTATGAGCTGCATAAGGCGGGCTTTCAGCTCCCAGATTGTGAAGTGCTTGATACTGTCGAGCTCTCACGCATTGTTTTTCCGGGGTTTGAAGGGTATAAGCTGACGGAATTAAGCGAGGAGCTTCAGCTGCGGCATGATCAGCCGCACCGGGCTGACAGCGATGCTGAAGTGACAGGGCTTATTTTTTTGGAAATCCTTGAAAAGCTGCGGCAGCTTCCTTATCCGACATTAAAGCAGTTAAGAAGGCTTTCGCAGCATTTCATCAGTGATCTGACGCATTTGTTGGATATGTTCATTAATGAAAACAGACATACCGAGATACCGGGCTATACGCGCTTTTCTTCGTTTTCTGTCAGAGAACCTGAAGCTATCGATGTTCGTATAAATGAGGACGAGAACTTCTCATTTGAGATCGAAAGCTGGGAAGCGGGAAATGAAAAAGCGCTGTCAGAGTTAATGCCTGGGTATGAAAAAAGAGACGGCCAAATGATGATGATGAGAGAGGTGGCTGATGCGTTTGCCAATCGTGAGCATGCGCTGATTGAAGCTCCTCCGGGAATCGGAAAAACGATTGGCTATCTGATTCCGGCTGCGCTTTTTGCCAAGAAATCAAAAAAGCCGGTCATAATCAGCACGTATTCGACGCTTTTACAGCAGCAGATTCTAACAAAGGATTTGCCGATTGTCCAAGAACTGTTTCCATTTCCGGTAACAGCGGCGATTTTAAAAGGACAATCGCATTATTTATGCCTGTATAAATTCGAGCAGGTGCTTCATGAAGAAGATGATAATTATGATGCGGTACTGACAAAGGCACAGCTTCTCGTTTGGCTGACAGAGACAAATACAGGGGATGTAGCGGAACTGAATTTGCCTTCAGGCGGAAAGTTGCTGTGGGACAGATTGGCGTATGACGATGACTCCTATAAAAGAAGCCGCAATGAGCATGTGACCGGCTTTTACGAGCGGGCCAAACAGATCGCTATACGTTCCGATTTGGTGATCACCAATCATTCCCTTTTGCTGACCGATGAAGGCAGCCAGAAAAAAAGGCTACCCGAAAGCGGCACATTTATTATTGATGAAGCACATCATTTTGAACGTGCGGCAAGCGAACATTTAGGGAAAAGAGCCACGTACATAGAATTGCATACGAAATTGAGCAGAATCGGCACTCTGAAGGAGCAGGGACTTCTAAAAAAGATGAGACAGTTATTCCAGCGAAACAGCCTGCCGGTTGATTCATTTTTCGAATTGGAAGAGTGGCTTCAGCACGTTCAAGCAGAAAGTGATGCTTTCTTCAGCTCTGTACATTCTTTTGTCAAACGAAGAAAACCTAAAGAAGACTTGAACCGTCTAGTGTTTAAGGTGAACAAAGAAAGCCAGGATAAAAGCTGGTCGATCTTAACGGATGGTGCGGAGAGGCTTTGTTCCATGCTGACACATTTGCAGCAGCTTTTTGAGGCACAGTCGTCCCTGATAGAAAAACATCTGAAGGGTATGAAGAGCAAAACTGTCTTTTTGGCCGATGAATACCAAAGAAGCATGAAAGGCTTGCAGCATTATTGTCAGACGTTGCAGAAGCTGTTCTTTAGGTGCGATGACGATGAAGCGGTTTGGATTGAAATAGATGCTAAAGGTGCGAAAAATGCAGTGGCCATTTACGCACAGCCCCTTGAACCTGGGGAACTTCTGGCTGATCAGTTTTTCGCGCGCAAAAATAGTGTGGTGCTAACGTCTGCAACCCTTACAGTCGAAGGCTCTTTTCAATTTATGATTGAACGACTGGGACTGAGTGACTTTTTCCCGCGGACAATGAGAATTGAGTCGCCCTTTTCTTATGATGAGCGCATGCAGGTGATGATTCCAAAGGAAATGAAGTCAATTCAGGATACAGGACAAACTGAATTTATCCAGGATACGGCTCGTTATATCGAACTGATGGCAAAGGAAAAACAGCCCAAAATCCTTGTGCTGTTTACATCCCATGAGATGCTGAAAAAGGTCCACCAGGAGCTTAAGCATATCATGAGTGCTTCCGGCATTCAGCTCTTGGCACAAGGGATTACAGGCGGAAGTCCCGGCAAACTGATGAAAACTTTTAAAACATCCAATCAGGCGATCCTGCTTGGAACAAATCATTTTTGGGAAGGCGTTGATTTCCCTGGTGATGAGCTGACAACAGTAATGATCGTGAGGCTCCCATTCCGATCCCCAGATCACCCGCTTCATGCTGCAAAATGTGAGCTTGCCCGCAAAAAAGGAAAGAATCCATTTCAAACAGTGTCATTACCGGAGGCTGTACTGACCTTCAGGCAAGGAGTCGGACGCTTGCTGCGTACTGCGGGAGACAAAGGAACGATTATGATATTGGACAGACGGATTAAAACCGCTGGATACGGCCGGCTGTTTCTTGATGCCTTGCCGACAACCTCAGTATCCGAAATGACTGACAGCGAGCTTGAAGCTTATGTTGCAGGGAAAAATAAATAAAAGCCGCATAAAGCGGCTTTTGCGGTGTGGGAGTAGGATGATGTTTTATTTAAAAGCGGTTATTCCCGCTCTGTGATACTAGTATGGCGTGTCCTGAAATGGAGTATGACTAACAATATTTGTTCAAAATGGAGGATGAAAAAATGGAAAGTAAAATCGAGATTCTTTCAACAATTAATGTAGAGCATTCTGATGATCTGTATAAAATTGTGGACACACTGAATCGGACGCTGAAAAGAGACAATCTAATGTTCGGTCTTGCACTTGATGAAGAAAACAAAAACCAAGCCGTTTTTACCATTTATCGTACGTAGGTGAGAAGATGAGAAAAAAAGCATTAATATTTACCGTCATTTTTGGTATTATTTTTTTAGCAGTACTTCTTGTCTCGGCAAGCATTTATAAATCAGCCATGGCACAAAAGGAAGAGGGGCACGAAGCAGCAGCTGCTGAAGCTAAAAAAGAAACCGATCTCGCCAATGTTGATCAAGTCGAAACATTTGTCGGAAAAGAAAAATATTATGTTGTCAAGGGTACGGATAAAAAAGGCACTGCCTTATATGTCTGGGTTCCTGCTAATAAAAAAGCAAAAATTCTCTCAAAAGAAGCAAAAGAGGGAATCTCGGAAGACAAAGCGGCGAAAATCATACAGGATGAAGGGCTGGTTTCAAAACAAAAAGAGGTTCATCTGGCAAGAGAAGGTAACGTTCTGCTATGGGAAGTGACGTACTTAGACAAAGAAGGTCAATACAGTTTAAGTTATGTGGACTTTACAACTGGAAAGATTCTCAAAAATATCACGCCTTAAGACGAATTAGGGGGAGTTCAAGTTGAAACTGGCAAAAAGAGTATCCGCATTAACACCATCAACTACACTGGCAATCACAGCGAAAGCGAAAGAACTGAAAGCCGCGGGCCATGATGTCATCGGTTTAGGCGCAGGCGAGCCGGACTTCAATACACCGCAGCACATTATTGATGCCGCTGTGCGTTCGATGAACGAAGGCCATACGAAATATACGCCTTCAGGTGGCTTGGCTGAACTGAAAAACAGCATTGCAGAGAAATTTAAACGCGACCAGAATATTGAATACAAACCGTCTCAAATTATTGTCTGCACTGGTGCCAAACATGCTCTGTACACCCTTTTCCAAGTGATTTTGGATGAAGAAGATGAAGTCATTATTCCGACGCCTTACTGGGTAAGCTATCCGGAGCAGGTGAAACTCGCTGGCGGAAAGCCTGTTTATGTACAAGGACTTGAAGAAAATCACTTCAAAATTTCGCCTGAGCAGCTAAAAAATGCGATTACGGAAAAAACAAAAGCAATCGTTATTAACTCTCCAAGCAATCCGACTGGAGTCATGTATACGGAAGAAGAACTGTCTGCGCTTGGTGAAGTATGCCTTGAACATGACATCCTAATTGTGTCTGACGAAATTTATGAAAAACTTACATACGGCGGAAAGAAACATGTTTCCATTGCACAGCTGTCTGACAGACTGAAAGAGCAAACGGTCATTATAAACGGCGTATCGAAGTCACACAGCATGACGGGCTGGCGAATTGGCTATGCGGCTGGAGCTGAAGACATTATAAAAGCGATGACGAACCTTGCTAGCCACAGCACGTCAAATCCGACATCAATCGCACAGTACGGGGCGATTGCTGCTTATAACGGACCTTCTGAGCCATTGGAAGAAATGAGAGAAGCCTTTGAACATAGATTAAACACGATCTATGCAAAGCTCGTAGAAATCCCTGGGTTCAGCTGTGTGAAGCCGGAGGGTGCTTTTTACTTGTTCCCGAATGCAAAAGAAGCGGCTCAATCTTGCGGTTTCAAAGATGTAGATGAATTTGTTAAAGCGCTTCTCGAGGAGGAAAAAGTTGCGATTGTTCCTGGATCCGGATTCGGTTCTCCTGAAAATGTCCGTCTTTCTTATGCCACCTCGCTAGATCTTCTTGAAAAAGCGATTGAAAGAATCAAACGTTTTGTCGAAAAACATAGCTAATAGTGAAAAAAGCGGCTGACAGAAAGCCGCTTTTTATCTGCATTGACCCGGTTAGTTAAGAGCGGGTATAATAAAGTGATGATAAAAGAGTTCGCGGGGCAATGAGCTTCCGAATGTCTTTCTTGTTTTGGAGGGAAATATGTTGAAAACAACAATCAACCAAGTGTACAAGCACGTAGGTGAGGAAGTAACGATCGGAGCTTGGGTCGCTAATAAGCGTTCAAGCGGGAAAATTGCATTTTTACAGCTTCGGGACGGTACTGGTTTTATTCAAGGTGTCGTAGTAAAAGCGGAAGTGGAAGAAAGCATTTTCCAAACAGCTAAATCAGTGACTCAAGAAACGTCACTCTATATAAAAGGGATTGTCAAAGAGGACGAGCGTTCCCCGCTTGGATATGAACTAGCTGTGACAGATATTGAAGTCATTCACGAAGCGACTGATTATCCAATTACACCAAAAGAACATGGTACGGAATTTTTGATGGATCACAGACATTTATGGCTTCGTTCAAAGCGCCAGCATGCGATCATGAAAATCCGTAATGAAATCATTCGCGCGACTTACGAATTCTTTAATAACGAAGGCTTTGTAAAAGTGGATCCGCCGATTTTGACTGGAAGTGCACCTGAAGGAACAACAGAGCTCTTTGCGACAAAGTACTTTGATGAAGATGCGTATCTGTCTCAAAGCGGCCAGCTTTACATGGAAGCTGCGGCAATGGCTTTAGGAAAAGTATTCTCTTTCGGACCGACATTCAGAGCGGAAAAGTCTAAAACAAAACGCCACTTAATCGAATTCTGGATGATTGAACCGGAAATGGCGTTTGTAGAGTTTGAAGAAAACCTTCAAGTACAGGAAAATTATGTTTCTTTCATCGTGCAATCCGTTCTTAAGAATTGCAAAATTGAATTAAACACATTGGGAAGAGACACGTCAAAACTTGAGCAAATCAAAGCTCCTTTCCCAAGAATCACGTATGATGAAGCGATTGAATTTCTGAAAGAAAAAGGCTTTGACGATATCGAGTGGGGAGATGATTTCGGAGCGCCTCATGAAACAGCAATTGCTGAACACTATGACAAACCGGTATTCATCACTCGCTATCCGACGTCTTTAAAACCGTTCTATATGCAGCCGGCTTCTGACCGTGAGGACGTCGTGCTTTGCGCTGACTTGATTGCACCGGAAGGCTATGGAGAAATCATTGGCGGATCTGAACGGATTCACGATATGGAACTTTTGGAATCGCGTCTTACAGAACATGGACTGGATTCTGACGCATATAAATGGTATGCTGAACTTAGAAAATATGGATCAGTTCCTCATTCAGGCTTCGGTCTTGGATTAGAGCGGACAGTAGCTTGGATTAGCGGAGCGCCTCACGTTCGTGAAACGATCCCGTTCCCAAGACTATTAAACCGTCTGTATCCGTAATACATTCAAATGAAACAAAAAAGAGTCTCCTGCAAGGGAGACTTTTTACAGTAAAGGGGAAATCACAATCCTTTACAGTAAGAGGTGTGACGATGAAAAAACAGCAATTTATTGATATGCAGGAGCATGGAACATCAACAATCCCCAATCTTCTGCTCACGCATTATAAACAGCTTGGACTTAATGAAACAGAACTTATTCTGCTGTTAAAAATTAAAATGCATTTAGAAAAAGGATCATATTTTCCTACACCGAATCAGCTGCAGGAAGGTATGTCAATTTCTGTTGAGGAATGTACAAACAGATTGCGCATGTTTATTCAAAAAGGCTTTCTGTTTATTGAAGAATGCGAGGATCAAAACGGCATCAAATTTGAGAAGTATTCTCTCCAGCCTTTATGGGGCAAGCTGTACGAGTATATTCAGCTTGTACAGAATCAAACACAGGAAAGAAAAGCAGAAGGGGAACAAAAAAGCCTTTATACCATTTTTGAGGAAGAGTTCGCAAGGCCGTTATCACCTTTAGAGTGTGAAACGCTGGCGATCTGGCAGGACCAGGATCAGCATGACGCACAACTGATCAAACACGCGTTAAAAGAGGCTGTACTGTCAGGAAAACTCAGTTTCCGCTACATTGACCGGATTTTGTTTGAATGGAAGAAAAACGGGCTGAAAACTGTGGAGCAGGCAAAAATACACAGCCAAAAATTCCGGCGGGTACAAGCAAAGCAGAATGAACCGCAAAAAGAGTATAAAAGGCAGGTTCCTTTTTACAATTGGCTTGAACAATAAAGTGAAAAGGTGACAATCGTGTTAAATCTAAAACAAATTGAATTCTGTTTGGACAAGATAGGTGACATGTTTCCTCATGCGGAGTGTGAACTGGTTCATTCCAATCCTTTTGAATTAGTGGTGGCTGTCGCTTTATCTGCTCAATGTACAGATGCACTTGTAAACAGAGTGACCAAAACATTATTTCAAAAATATAAACGGCCGGAAGACTATTTGGCTGTCCCGCTGGAAGAGCTTCAGCAAGATATTAAATCAATCGGTTTATATCGTAATAAAGCGAAAAATATTCAAAAACTGAGTAAAATGATTATCGAAGAGTACGGCGGAGAAGTGCCGAGGGACCGTGATGAGCTTGTTAAGCTGCCAGGGGTCGGAAGAAAGACTGCTAACGTAGTGGTATCGGTTGCCTTTGGTGTGCCGGCCATCGCCGTAGATACCCATGTGGAGAGGGTCAGCAAACGGTTGGGTATCTGCCGGTGGAAGGACTCAGTGCTGGAAGTTGAAAAGACGCTGATGCGCAAGGTTCCAAAAGAAGACTGGTCCGTTACGCATCACCGTCTTATTTTCTTCGGCAGATATCACTGTAAAGCCCAATCTCCGCGCTGTGCGGAATGTCCGCTGCTTTCTTTATGCAGAGAAGGGCAGAAGAGAGATAAAAAAGGACTGGTGAAACGATGACGCAAGCGAAAGAAGTGTTGGCTTCCTATGAGGAATACTTGCGCAGTCTTGGCCCGGTGATCTCCCCGGATATGAAAGATGTCTTGCTGGTTAGCCCTGTGTATTTTGATTTCAGCACGGAATCTCAAGGTGTTTTGCCATGGGAGGACAGAGGTAAGTATGTTCCGCTTTTATTTAATGTGTGGGAAGACATTAAAGAATCACTTCTGCCTGTCTTTCAAACACGAAAATCGAGATGCGATCAAAATGACATGCTGAAGGGCATTGTGTGTTTGCTTGCTTCGTTTCATTGGACAGCAGGTGAGCGGGTGAAATCTCTTGATTGGGCAGAACTGACGGAGAAATCATTTCCCGTAATGCCGATCAATTGGGCCGAACGAGTGGAATTTATCCTCCTCAAGCCGACTCAATATCATTGCTTTATTCAGCTTGATGAGCTGTTTACTGAAATGAAAAAGCATTTTTATAAATATCATGCGATGAATCGATAAAACCTTCTCTTAAAAGGGGAGGTTTATTTATGAACAAAAAAAGCCATCACCCGAAGGGTGACGGCTTTTTTGTTTAATTTGTTTTTTGAGTTGATGATGAGTTTGTTTGTGCTTTATTAGATGTGTCTGTTTTATTTTTATTCGTGTCAGAACCTGATGAATCATTTTTACCAGAGTTCGAATCACCATCCGACGTATCCTGGTTGTTACTGTTGTCGTTATCGTTTGATTGGTCTTGGTTACTGTTGTCGGACGGATTGGTGTTCGTGTTGTCTTGTTTATTGTCTTGATCGTTTGTTGAATCATCTGTCTGATCTTGATCCGTCTGACCGTCATCTTTTTGAGAATCATCAGTTTGTGTATCATCCTGAGTCTTCTCATCATCTTGTTTTTCATCATCCGTTTGTTGCTGGTCTTTTTTATCTTCATCGTCTTCAGCTTTTGGCACCTCATAGGATGTGGAAGCTGTGCTTTTGCCATCATCACTGACGGCTGTTACTTCGAATTTGTACACAGATCCTGGCTGCACACCCGAAATGACTGCTTCTTTTGCAGAGCTGTTTTGAATTTCCGAGTAGCTGCCGCCATCAACAGATTGCTTAACAGCAAAGGTCGCATCTCCGTCGTAATTCCAGCTTAACGTTAGAGATTGATTGTCTTTATCGTATTTCACGTTTAAACCAGACAATTTAGCTGTTTCCTCTTTTTCTTCTTTCTCATATGTTTTAGAAACAGTAGAAGGAGCTGTGCCTTTAACAAAGTACTCTGTGAGCTTCTTATCGCTTGGCGTATTTGGCCCTGCCAGTTTTGCCGGATTAGAGCCTTTTTCTACAGTGGCTTCCACTACACTGTCAGGCTTCTCAAATGATCCGCTTCCGTCATCGACATCGGCGATGAGTTGGGCGAAGATGCGCTTTGCAATCTGTTGCTCTGTTTTATTTAAAGATTTTTTCCCTATCTTATTTTGAGAATCTACACCTGTCCAAACAGCAGCGGTATATTGAGGTGTATATCCTACAAACCATGAATCTGGTACACCGCCTTGTGCGATATTGTATTTTTGCATATCCGTTTCATCAAAGTTTGTTGTACCTGTTTTACCTGCAACTTCCACTCCCGGAACTTGGGCGAGCTGTCCAGTACCTGTCTTAACAGCTGTTTTCAGCATATCTGTAATCATAAACGCAGTATAATCGCTCATGGCTGACTTTGATTTTGGTGTTAAATCAAGCTTTGTGCCATCGTTAAATTCAATAGACTTTACAAAATGCGGTTCATTATATGTTCCGTTATTTCCGAAGGCGCTGTATGCTCCTGCCATTGTAAGTGAAGAGACACCGACATTCCCTTCTCCGAATCCTCCAATAGAGTAGGATTCATATACAGTATCTTTATCTAATCCCAGCCCAAGTCCATTGGCAAAGTCTACCGCTGTATCTTTTCCGACTGCTTGGAATGCTTTTAAAGCTGGAATATTACGAGATTGTGCCAGTGCTTCACGCATAGACATTGGTCCTTTATATCTGCGGTCAAAGTCTCGAATAGGTGTTCCATCTGAATACGTGTAAGCTGAGTCATCAATTTGCTCATAAGTTGACCATTTTTTATTTTCAATAACTGGACCGTAGTCGAGAATAGGTTTAATGGTAGATCCAGGCTGTCGCTTAGCTTGGGTCGCGTAATTGTAGCCTCCAACCGTAGAATTTCTTCCCGCACCAATCGCGCGGACTTCTCCGGTTTTTGTATCGAGAAGCGTCACGCCGCCCTGCATACCTTCAGTAAATCCGACAGTGTCTCCGTCCATTAATTCATCTAGTTTATCTTGTGCTTTTGTATCTAATGTTGTATAAATCTTTAATCCGTCAGCAGATGGATCGACATCAGATTTTTCATCAATTTCTTTCATGACTTCTTCAACAAACGCGCTGTATTTATTTGAGTTTGTTTTTTCATATTCCTTCTGTGACACAATGCCTTCGTCTTTCACCGCCACTTTTTTCGCTTTGTTGTATTGAGAATCAGAAATAAATCCTTGTTTTTTCATCAGACTGAGGACGATGTTCCGTCTTTTTTCCGCTTTATCCGGGTTTTTAACCGGGTTGTACGCTGTTGGGCTCTGCGGCATGCCCGCCAGTGTGGCAGCCTGTTCGACAGTCAATTTGCTTAAATCTGTGACGCCGAAAAACTCTTCCGCCGCTTTTCCGATTCCGTATGCTCTAGGAGAAAAATAAATCCGGTTTAAATACATTTCTAAAATTTCATCTTTAGAGTAATTGCGCTCCAGCTGAATTGAAAGCCAAACTTCCTGCACCTTCCGTTTTAACGTCTTCTGATGTGAAAGAAGGGAGTTTTTGACGACCTGCTGGGTGATCGTACTTCCGCCTTCAGCTCCGAAGCCGTCTGTAAAGTTGGCAACTAAGGCGCCGCCGATACGGACAGGGTCAATCCCGTGGTGCTCATAAAAACGAGCGTCTTCTGTCGCGATAAAGGCTTCTTTCACAACATCGGGTATTTGATCTATCGGCACGTAGGTCCGTTTTTCAGCGCCGACTTCAGCGATTTCTTTTCCGTTTTTATCGTATATTGTTGATGAATAAGGCGTCTTCAATTTACTTTCATCCAGTTTTGGCGCATCTGAAACCATGACGGCAAATGTAACGGCACCGCCGACAACGCCTAAAACAAACAGAATGAGTAAAGTGAGAAGGGTCTTTTTAAACAATCCGCCCTTTTTTCGTTTTTTTCCTTTTTTTGGTGAAGGACTCGACTTGCTGTTCGCTTTTCGTCGAGCTTCACGGCTGTTAAATTGATCTGACATAACATCTCAACCTTTCGTTAATCAACCTTTCGCACCAGATGATGGCGAAAAATAAAGCTGTTCAATAATACTAATATAATCAATTCTAGGTGCGTATCCAAGAGAAATCGGATAAGCCGCTTCCTCCAACTCATCTTTTCGAATTGATTTTCTGCCGTTTTTTTCTTTTCTGTCCCAGAAATAAAACAGCTTATCGGCTTCCAAAAAATAAACCTGGTCGAAAGCGGATATAATAACAAAACAAATACCGTCTTGAGCCTTTACCTGCTTCATATGTTCGATTTGATGGTCATGGAAATTCTGCAGGGGGAAAGAGGTCTTGTTTTTCGTTTCTTTCGCCTCAAAATCAATATACCGTCCTTTGTAAATCCCATTGTAGTCTGTTGTCGATGATTGTTTAAAATAAGCTTCTTTAATCACTGCGGCACTTCTTTTTGGATAATGGACATTTACAATTTGAACAGGTGTCGGCTTTTTGTGTATAACGGCAATTTGGTTTGTCAGATAATACTTATTCGTTTCGTTTAAGTCATCTTCGAGGGTCATTCCGCGATTACTGTATGACGGGGCCCTTTTCTGACTGCTTTGGGATGAAACCGAATGTTTCGGCTGAAATGTTTTTCCGTTAGGATACCGAATCACTTTCTCATCCTCCTTATTAAACTATTCATAACGGAAGTGATTGAACGTGCAAGAACAACAGACCATCAGTAAGCTTCTGAGCCGGATTGAGCGGCAAACAAAAACAAAAAACGCGGATAACATTTCAAGAACAAATGCATATAAAGCATTTTATGACCGTCATCCGGAAATCAAATGGTCACTCTTGGCTTCTTTCGTTTCTCGTAATGCCGGCTGGTCAATGACTGACTTAAAAGGCAGTCTGTTTCAGCTTGGACTCCGTGAGAGACAGCAAGAATGGTTCTTTTTAGCCTACGAAAGAGCGAACTGGCTTATTTTTTCGGATGCCTATCCGCAGCTTCTTTTGTACCACTGGTCAAAAAAAGTCGGGAAACCGCTGTTTCATCTTCTGCATGTGTTTGGCGTCTCACAATTTATGTCGGAAGAATGGGCCCGTTTTTGGCATGAGCGAAACACAGAGCGGCTAATGTATGCCCTCATTATAAATGAACAAAACACTATCCAAACACCTATTATACAAAATCCTTCGTTTAAAAAGAATGTTTTTGACACGATTCCTTTTTATTTAAGTGACTGGTTTCATTTTAACACCGTTATTTTTCCTTCCTCAGACGGGTTCCTTTACGGCATTTCAGTGAAACGCTTTTCAAAGGCGGAGGAAAGGATAAGGCTGGGAAAGCAGCTGTCTGAATTGCTGTTCAAGCCAGAATTGTTTTCCGCTTTTTATCACTTTTTGCACACAGTGCCGCACACAGGTTCCCGTTTTGATATGGAAAAGATGATCGGGATTACAAAGAGAACATCTCCTATGCTAAGGACATGCTACCCTGAGGTAATCCACTCATTAGACGGAACGAAAACAGATTGGTTTCATGGAAAGATAAAGAAAACGTTCTTTAGGCGCGAGGAATTGCCAAAGCAGATTGAAGTGACAGACTGGTATTTACATAAAAAGCGCCAGCTTCATGCGCTTTTTGCGGTGGAACATTGGCTGAAAAAATAAAGAAGCAAGGAAATTCCTTGCTTCTTACGTAGAAGGGCGGTTCGGGCCGCCTAATTTTTTATCTAAAGAATCGATTGCTTTTGATTCAGTCTTTTTTTGTTGGCCGGCTTTTTTCGGTCTAGTTTTCATACGGCACCTCCTCACAAGTATCGTTTGCATTAAGGAGGAGGATCATACAATTTTTGCAGGTGTTTTTGTCGAAAACTTCAGCTTTTCGTGGAATACCTGTTTGTTTGGCGATTTGCTTCTAGTTTTGTCATGAAGAAGGAAAGAGCCTGGGGAGCAAAGAATGTTAACCGGAGAGACGAGGAAAGGGAGGTACACGAATGTCCGGTTATGTAAGCAAGACAGATATTCTCCGTATGCTTTCTGATATAGAAGATGAATTAACGCGAGCTGAGCAAAGCCTGAATCATTCTGTAAATGCATTAGAGGCTGAGATGCGGGAAGCGGAAAACGATCGCCTGAGTGTGCTGGAAGAAGAAATCATAGATCTTCATATTTGTATAAATGAGCTGTATCAATCGCCTGAACACAGGTATGCGTTTGAGAAGGTATACCGCTTCGGCTGAATTTACGAGTGAAGTTTGGTACGATAGGCATTGAGGTGAAAGGTATTGCTATCACAAACATTGCTGGAAATGACCGAGAAAATGATTGAAGTTGCTGAAAAAGGCGCTGATCGATATCAGGAAGGAAAAAGCAGTAATCATTCTTATGATTTTTTTGAGACGATAAAGCCTGCAGTTGAAGAGAATGATGAGCTGGCGGCTCGCTGGGCGGAGGGTGCTCTTGAATTGATAAAAGCCCGTCGCCCTAAATATGTGCATAAAGAGCAAATTGAGACCGCAAAAGATAATTTCCTGGAATTGGTCCTTCAATCATATGTTCATCATATTCATAAAAAACGATTCAAGGACATCACTGAGTCAGTCCTTTATACATTGCATGCAGTAAAGGATGAAATTGCAAGAGAAGACAGCCGGTAAAGGCTGTCTTCTTTTAAATTCGTTATAGGGGGCCGGACGTTAATTCATCTCATATGCCGGGCTTTCTGCTCCATTTGCTTCGAGAACCTTCATACTGTTACGAAACTCAGTTATGCTGAGATGTCCTTGAATATAGAGGAACTTGGCAAAGTCCATCAGTTTATTCATACAGTCTGTTTCATATTTCTTCATTTCTGCAAAACGTTTGCTTAAGTATGATACGTTCATTATGGTGCATCCCCTCTCATCTGTATTGAAAATATGGTACCATAATGATTCGACTTTTTTCTGTTTTTAAAAAATTTAAACTTTCGACACAATTTGACAAACACTTATCTTTACTCGTGACACAAACAATAGAAGTCATTCATACATATATAGAAGGGAAATATGTTGAGTTTAGGGGGAATCGCAATGAACAGGAGCTCTCGAAGCTATCCTCGGCAAATGGGCTATTATGATCCTCAGCAAATGCAAGGATATTATCAGCAGGCTGCACCCGGTTATTTGGAGCAACATCTTCCTCAGCAGCATTATGGACAGCAGGATTACTATCAGCCCTATGCTCCGATCCAGCCTATGCCTATGCAGCCGCCTGTATTTTCCAACCCTTATCCTATTCCAAGGCCTAATCAACAGCAGCCTTCGCAATTTCAAAGCATTATGTCGCAGTTCAAAAAAGCCAATGGGCAATTTGATTTTAATAAAATGATGGATACGACAGGTCAAGTGATGAGTGCAATGAATCAGGTCGGATCTTTAATAAAGGGATTTACCAGCTTTTTTAAATGATAGAAGCATGAATGAATCGTTCATTCATGCTTATTTTTTGGAAAGAATAGTGTCATTGTCTGCTCGTTCCAAGATGTTTCCATATCTTCTTGGCGAACTTCATAAGGAAGCTGCACCGTTCTTGTCATGCTTGTAAAGGTAGCTTCATATTGGTGTTTCTGTTTTTCTTGGAGTGTGACATGGAGATACCTCGATTTGACATCAACGACGATTTCGCCATCTCGAAACGTCGCCGGAATGGTAATATCGACATAAAGCCCAGTATCTCTTTCTCTGACATGTATGGTCGTCTGCACATCCTTTAAACTCGAATTGATCAGGTTCTGAAATCCGTTTATAAGGTTACCGAATGCTGAGGATTGAAAAAGAGTGTCTATTGCCTCCGTTATGATTTCCTCTTTCTTTTGCAGTTCGTTCTTTTTGTCATCATAGAATTCCACTTCAGCCACCGCCTTTTTTTAACCAGATTATGCGTCTATGCCAGATGTTGTTATAAATTGAAGCAAAATTGAAAGTGTGGTTAAATAGTGGTGAATGAAGGGATAACGGTTGAAGTGAATGAGAAGGGAGAAAACACATTGCTGAAAAAATTATTCGGAATGGGCAAAACTCAAGAAAAAGTGACAGAAGAGGTTATTTATTCTCCGGCAGACGGTACAGTAATGGACCTGTCAGATGTGCCGGATCCAGTTTTTTCACAGAAAATGATGGGAGAAGGAATAGCGCTGGAGCCCTCTAACGGTGAAATCGTTTCTCCCGCTGAAGGTGAAGTCATTCAGATTTTCCACACCAAACACGCTGTTGGCATTCGGACTCGCTCCGGAATCGAGCTGTTAATTCATGTCGGGCTGGAGACAGTCAATATGAACGGAGAAGGATTTACTGCCCACATTAAAGAAGGGGATAAAGTGAAGGTCGGTGACCCGCTGATTACATGTGATTTGGAATTAATAAATGAAAAAGCGAGCAGCACCGTCATCCCGATCGTTATTATGAATGGTGAGGCTGTAGGATCAATTGTGCCGGCAGGCGAAAAGGCTGCCCGTAAAGGCGAATCAAAGCTCCTTACAATCAAAGCGAAATAAGCAGGGCGTATGCCTTGCTTTTTTTATTCAACTGTATAAAATTTGCACCTAGCCATGCAAACAAATATTCGGTAAACTGTACTTGACAAAGAGGTGTAAAGAATGAAAAAGAAATCACTGACTGAACTCATTTCTGATTTGAAAGGAAATGAAAACGTTGTGAATTGGCATGAAATTGAGCCTCGTGAAGCAAAAACAAGGCCCATGCCTGAAAGTATAGATGAGAGGATCAAAGCTGCCCTTACGAAAAGGGGCATTGATGAACTATATACCCACCAATATTCCGCTTTTCAATATGTGCAAAAAGGAGAAAGCATTGTTACCGTTACGCCAACCGCGTCAGGAAAAACGTTATGCTACAACCTCCCAGTCCTGCAGTCCATCGCTCAGGATGAAACAAACCGAGCGTTATATTTATTTCCGACTAAAGCGCTGGCACAAGACCAGAAGAGCGAGCTGAATGAAATTATTGATGAAATGGGCATTGATATTAAAAGCTTTACATATGACGGGGATACGTCTCCGGCAATCAGGCAAAAGGTGAGAAAAGCAGGTCACATTGTCATCACAAATCCCGATATGCTGCATTCTGCCATTCTTCCGCATCATACGAAATGGGTCAGTTTGTTTGAAAACCTTAAGTATATCGTCATTGATGAGCTTCATACGTATCGGGGGGTGTTCGGCAGCCATGTGGCAAATGTGATCCGTCGGCTGAAGCGGATCTGCCGGTTTTATGGAAGTGATCCGGTTTTTATTTGCACTTCTGCAACGATTGCCAACCCGAAGGAATTGGGAGAGCAGCTGACAGGCAAACCGATGCGGCTGGTCGATGACAACGGTGCCCCGAGCGGACGCAAGCATTTCGTATTTTATAATCCGCCAATTGTAAACAAACCGCTGAATATTAGAAAGAGCGCAACTGCAGAAGTGAATGAACTGGCGAAAGAGTTTCTAAAAAACAAAGTGCAGACCATTGTTTTTGCCAGAAGCAGAGTCCGGGTGGAAATTATTTTAAGCCATATTCAGGAGCTCGTGAAAAAAGAAATTGGAACAAAATCAATCAGAGGCTATCGGGGAGGCTATCTGCCTAAAGAGCGAAGAGAAATCGAAAGAGGCTTGAGAGAAGGCGACATTTTAGGAGTGGTCAGTACAAATGCCTTAGAGCTTGGTGTTGATATCGGCCAGTTGCAGGTGTGCGTGATGACGGGTTATCCCGGAAGTGTCGCAAGTGCTTGGCAGCAGGCGGGACGAGCCGGCAGAAGACACGGTGAATCTTTAATTATCATGGTAGCCAATTCGACGCCGATCGACCAATATATTGTACGGCATCCTGAATACTTCTTTAATCGTTCGCCGGAATCTGCAAGAATCAATCCGGAGAATTTGATTATTTTAGTAGACCACTTAAAGTGTGCTGCTTATGAGCTTCCATTTAGAGCTGATGAAGAATTTGGGCCCATGGATGTAAGTGATATTCTTGAGTATCTTCAGGAAGAGGCCGTTCTTCACCGCAACGGCGAACGGTATCATTGGGCAAGTGAGTCGTTCCCTGCTTCAAACATCAGTTTGCGTTCCGCATCACAGGAAAATGTCGTCATAGTTGATCAGTCGGATATTGCAAATGTCAGGATTATCGGTGAAATGGACCGTTTTAGTGCGATGACGCTTTTACATGATGAAGCCATTTATTTGCATGAAGGCGTTCAGTATCAAGTAGAGAAGCTCGATTGGGACCATAAAAAGGCTTATGTCAGAAAAGTTGATGTCGAATATTATACAGATGCAAACCTAGCAGTTCAGCTGAAGGTGTTAGAAATCGATCAAACGAAAGAAAAAAGCCGTACATCATTGCATTACGGAGATGTCACTGTCAATGCTCTGCCGACCATTTTTAAAAAAATAAAAATGACCACGTTTGAAAATATTGGGTCTGGACCTATTCATTTGCCGGAAGAAGAACTGCATACAAGTGCAGCTTGGCTCGAAATCAAAACAGCGGACGAAGACATCGGGGAAAAGACACTGGAACAGCTGCTTCTTGGCATCACAAATGTGCTTCAGCATATTGTCCCTGTATATATCATGTGTGATCGAAATGATGTTCATGTCGTTTCTCAAATTAAAGCAGCCCATACAGGATTGCCAACCATATTTTTATACGATCATTATCCGGGCGGTATCGGTTTGGCAGAGGAAGTTTTTAAACGTTTTTCAGACATCAAAGAAGCGGCGAAACAGCTTATAAAACGATGCCCTTGTCATGACGGCTGTCCGTCTTGTATAGGTACCGAAATAGAAGGGATAAAAGCAAAGGAAAGAATTTTGCGCATGTTGGATCAGATGTCGTAAGGAGGGAGGTTGGATATGTCATTAAAAGGGAAACTCCAGCGTATGAAAAAGCACATGGTGCTCGACGAAGGAGAACAAAAAATAGAAGCTGGCAAACAAGAAAACCACTTTGATGACATCCCGTTTTTAGAAGAGTGGGAGGCTTTTGGCATGAAGCCTTTCTTTTTCGAAGATGAATACTGCCTGATCAGAGAAGTAGAATATCCGCTTTCTCACCGGCATGGGTTATACCATTTTTCTGAACTTGAGAAAGTGATCACATTGTGGAATCAAAGCGGCCTGTCGCATACGTTGTCAGCAAAAGGGTATAACAAAAACAATCTCTTTTTCTTTGATACAGAAACAACCGGTCTTGGAGGCGGAGCTGGGAATACCATTTTTTTGCTTGGCCATGCGAGAGTGTATGAAGACCGAGTGACAGTCAAACAGCATCTTTTGCCTAAGCCGGGGAACGAAGTCGCCTTGTATCAAAGCTTTTTAAGCGAGGTTGACATTACATCACTTGTGACCTACAACGGCAAAGCCTTTGATTGGCCTCAGGTGAAAACAAGGCATACCTTGATCCGTGACAGACTTCCGAAGCTTCCGGAATTCGGCCACTTTGACCTTTTACATGGAGCTAGACGCCTGTGGAAACACAAAATGGACCGTGTATCCCTCGGCACGGTTGAAAAAGAAGAGCTCGGCATCCGCAGACTAGAAGACACACCGGGCTACTTGGCGCCGATGCTTTACTTTCATTTTATCAAGGCGCAAGAGCCGGATCTTCTAAAAGGTGTCCTGCAGCATAATGAAATGGATGTGCTATCGCTTATTTCATTGTATATTCATATGTCTAAAAAAATCCTTTCAGAATCACATGCGCCAAAAGAACACAGTGAAGCTTATGCCATGGCCAAATGGTTTATGGCTCATAAAGAAACGGATCAAGCGATCAAACAGCTGGAAAGGCTTATAGAAAAATCGTTTGAGGATCAGGACAGTGCACGACTGGATTTATCGCTCCTGTACAAAAAACAAAACCGCTTGGAAGAAGCAGTGCCGCTTTGGGAAAAACTGTCCCGCTCGCAAAATCAGAAGTGCAGATACGCTGCTGTAATAGAGCTCGCGAAATATTTTGAGCATAAGAAAAAAGAATTCGGAAAAGCATTGCAGATAGCAGAACAACTGCTTAGCGATGCGGCATTTTTATCAGAAAAAGAAACAAAAAAACTGCATATGAGAATCGCCCGGCTGAAGAGGAAATATTCCTCTTAAATATTCCCCGGGAAAGCGCAAAAGACGACTTGTTTCGCTATGAATTTTTTTTGCTGAATTCACAGTGATTTTGTTGTAGAATAGCGGCGAATCCTGTAAAATGACGTTAGTTATTTTTAAAGGGAGAGTTGGTATGTATAAGGGTGTTTTTTACTTGTTCTTTGTTGTGGTATTTTTGATTGCTTTTGTGTTTTCAAACTTTAAAGACAGCTTAATTGCACACTTTTAAAATAGGTTTTTGTATTAGAACATGTACCCCTTATGTTTCATAACCTAATATTGTAATAAAGTTATGGAAAGGGGATCTTATTATGTACCACTGCAGACCGCACGTGATGGCGCCGATTGTCCATCCTACGCATTGCTGTGAGCACCATACGTTTTCCAATACTGTCGTGCCGCATATTCATCCACAGCATACGACAAATGTAAATCACCATCATTTTGAGCATGTTCACTACTATCCACACACATACTCTAGCTATGATCCGACAACACATCAGCATTTTCAGGCAGGAAAACCTTGCTGCGATTAGTATTGAATCGTGCAGACTGATTGGTGTAACACGCAACATTAAAAATGGGGCCCTGAAGGGGACCCCATTTTTTAAAAGCAGGTGAAAACTTGAAAGTTTTGGCTATTACGGGATATAAACCGTTTGAATTGGGGATTTTTAAGCAGGATGATAAGGCGCTGTATTACATAAAAAAAGCGATTAAAAACCGGCTGATCGGATTTTTAGATGAGGGCTTAGAATGGATTTTAATTTCGGGACAGCTTGGAGCGGAGCTGTGGGCTGCTGAAGCTGCATATGATTTGCAGGAGGAATACCCTGATTTAAAGGTAGCTGTAATTACCCCTTTCTACGATCAGGACAAGAACTGGAAAGAGCCTAATAAAGAGCTTTACGAAGCTGTCCTGGCACAGGCTGACTACGAAGAAAGCCTGACTCACAGGCCGTATGAAAGCCCGCTTCAGTTTAAACAAAAAAATCAGTTTTTTATAGAAAAATCAGACGCCTTGATGCTGTTATATGATCCTGAAAAGGAAGGATCTCCAAAGTATATGCTTGAGACGGCTGAAAAGAGACGCGAACGGGACGGGTATCCCATCTATTTTATCACGATGGATGACTTGAGAGTGACAGTGGAGGAAGACAGCTACTAACAAAGAGAGAGAAATTTGACAACCGTACAGATTTCTGAAAAAATATATGTGATGATTCACGATACGAGGTGAAAAAGATGCTTGCTGATAAAGTAAAGCTTTCTGCGAAAGAAATTTTGGAAAAAGAATTTAAAACAGGCGTTAGAGGCTACAAGCAAGAAGACGTTGACAAATTTTTAGATATGATTATTAAGGATTATGAAACCTTCCATCAAGAGATTGAAGAACTGCAGCAGGAAAATCTGCAGCTGAAAAAACAGCTTGAAGAAGCCAGCAAGAAACAGCCTGTGCAATCTAACACAACAAACTTTGATATTTTAAAACGGCTGTCTAACTTAGAAAAACACGTTTTTGGCAGCAAGCTTTATGATTGACGCGCTTGAAAAAAATGGCGCTTGTAAATTGTAATCAGTTGTTATATAATAATTCATGTTCTTAACGTTCGGGTAATCGCTGCAGATCTTGAATCTGTAGAGGAAAGTCCATGCTCGCACGGTGCTGAGATGCCCGTAGTGTTCGTGCCTAGCGAAGTCATAAGCTAGGGCAGCCTTTAGGGGCTGACGGCAGGAAAAAAGCCTACGTCCTCTGGATATGGCTGAGTATCCTTGAAAGTGCCACAGTGACGAAGTCTCACTAGAAATGGTGAGAGTGGAACGCGGTAAACCCCTCGAGCGAGAAACCCAAATTTTGGTAGGGGAACCTTCTTAACGGAATTCAACGGAGAGAAGGACAGAATGCTTTCTGTAGATAGATGATTGCCGCCTGAGTACGAGGTGATAAGCCGTTTGCAGTACGACGGAACAAAACATGGCTTACAGAACGTTAGACCACTTACATTTAAAATGATGAAAACAAGCTCTCCCGTATAAGGAGAGCTTTTATCTTGAAATGAGAAAAGTTTTAAAAGACAGGGTGATACGATGAAGAAGTATACACTAATTGCAACGGCGCCGATGGGTATTGAAGCGGTTGTCGCAAAGGAAGTACGAGATTTAGGATACGAATGCAAGGTTGATAACGGGAAAGTTATTTTTGAAGGTGATGCGCTCGCCATCTGCCGTGCAAACCTTTGGCTTAGAACAGCCGACCGCATAAAGGTTCAGGTTGCTTCCTTTAAAGCGAAAACATTTGATGAGCTGTTTGAAAAAACGAAAGCGATTAACTGGCGCTCATTTATACCTGAAAACGGGAAATTCCCTGTCATCGGAAAATCGGTAAAATCAACACTTGCAAGCGTTCCCGACTGTCAGCGGATTGTCAAAAAAGCAATTGTAGAAAAGCTTAAGCTGCAGTCCGGCAAAGCCAATGATTGGATTGAAGAAACAGGTGCTGAGTATAAAGTGGAAATTTCTTTATTGAAAGATCAGGCTCTTATTACACTGGACTCATCAGGGACAGGCCTTCACAAACGAGGATACCGTGTCGATCAGGGCGGCGCGCCAATTAAAGAAACACTTGCAGCTGCTTTGGTGCAATTAACCAATTGGACGCCGGACCGTCCGTTTGCCGATCCTTTCTGCGGTTCCGGAACAATCGCGATTGAAGCGGCATTAATCGGCCAAAACATCGCTCCGGGATTCAACCGCGATTTTGTCTCAGAGGATTGGGAATGGATCGGCAAAGACCTGTGGGACAAAGCGCGGCTTGAAGTCGAAGAAAAGGCAAACTATGACCAGCCGCTTACGATTTTCGCAAGCGATATAGACCACCGCATGGTTCAAATCGCTAAAGAAAATGCAGAGGAAGCTGGCTTGGGAGATTTCATCCAGTTCAAGCAGATGCAGGTCAAAGACTTTACCACAAATCTGGAGTTTGGCGTAATTGTCGGCAACCCGCCATATGGAGAGCGTCTCGGCGAGAAAAAAGCTGTTGAACAGATGTACAAAGAAATGGGGCAGGCGTTCGAGCCGCTTGATACTTGGTCTGTGTATATGCTGACATCAAATGAAAACTTTGAGGAAGCATATGGCAGAAAAGCAACGAAGAAACGCAAGCTCTTTAACGGGTTTATTAAAACGGATTATTATCAATATTGGTCAAAAGTAAGACCGCAGCGCAAGAAAACAGAAAACGAATAAAAAGAAGACGCTCTGCATGCGTCTTCTTTCATCTTTCAGCCATATTCTATCGTTACCAACGGTGAGCTTTCGCATTGCTTCTCAATATAATGTTGGTTTGGGACATTTCAGTGTGACCGTTTACTTGAGACTTAGAACGTTTAGGCCGCGTCCAATTGTGATGAAACAGTTCAGAATGCTGATCTAATCGGTTTCTATAACTCATGTCAACATCACTCCCTGATAGAATATTGTTGATAAGACGGATAATCCAAAGACGGAATATCAAGTGTAGTTTGTGCAAGTTTCGGGGATAACATGCGGTAAAGCATGTATATAAAATGAAAAGTTCGCATACAATGATGATTATTTCCATCAGAGGTGATCTCATGCTGAACAGCGAACATTTTAATCTTATTCAAAGGGCGCTTGACGCAACAGCAAACGAGCTAAAGGAGCTCGGGACTGATTCGTCTCCGTCTGTGATGTCGCATGCGCAAAATGATTTAGAAAAAGCGGTAGAACATATTTATTCAACAGACCATCCTTTTTTATCGTCGCATGTGATCAATCGCAAGTAAACTGCAAAAAACTTGGCAATGCCAAGTTTTTTTATTGTATTCATCAGCGGAAAATGATATTATTGGTGGTCTGAATGTCGAATAGTTGGGGGTTGGAACTAGGTGACAACATCACGTTTGCCTTTTTCTTTAACGAAAACAAAGAATTTTTATGAAGAATTGAACAATTGGATTGGTGACGTGTTTTACGATATCCTTCCCGAAAAAGGGTTTGATCTTCGGGATGAGCAAGTATTTATGGCTTTTCAGCTGGAGCGGGCGTTTAAAGAGAAAAAAGTCATGTTCGCCGAAGCTGGAGTGGGAACGGGGAAAACGCTGGTTTATCTTCTGTTTGCGATCAGCTATGCAAGGTATGTCGGCAAACCGGCCATCATTGCTTGTGCCGATGAAACATTAATCGAACAGCTGGTGAAAAAAGAGGGCGATATTTCAAAGCTGGCTGAGCATCTTGATCTGAAAATTGATACAAGGCTGTCAAAATCACATGAGCAATATTTATGCTTGAAGAAGCTTGAAAAAACAATGCAGCGTTCTGATGATGATAAATGGCTGGATCTTTATGAATCGTTACCGTCATTTGTCCATGAGTCACAGGCGATGCAGCGCTTTTATCCGTATGGCGACCGTAAGCAGTACGCAAATCTATCAAATGAAGAATGGTCTGACGTAAGCTACGACTCGTTTCAGGACTGTCTGACTTGTGATATGAGACACAGATGCGGCCTGACGCTTTCCAGAGATTACTACCGCAAGTCAACGGACTTAATCATATGTTCTCATGATTTTTATATGGAGCATGTATGGACGGAAGAATCACGCAAACGAGAAGGGCAGCTGCCGCTTTTGCCTGATCATAGTGCAGTTGTATTTGATGAAGGGCATTTGCTGGAGTTTGCTGCACAAAAAGCGCTTACCTACAGAGTGAAGCAGTCTACACTTGAATTGTTTTTAGAACGTTTGCTGCAAAATGACATCAGAGAAGAGTTTGCAGAATTGATTGAAGATGCACTTGCTGCAAACGACGAATTTTTCTATGTTCTTTCTGAAGAATCAAAAGAAGTAGCCGGTTCACACCGTTTAGAAATAAAAAATGACCAGCGTGTCAAAAAGACGGCGGACGAGCTTTGCCGTTTACTTGATAAAATCGGTGAGGCACTTGTATTCGAGTCTGAAATGTACACGATTGATCAATACGAGCTGTCAGTTGTGGAAGAATATGTTGAACAAATGGCGTATTCATTATCTCTATATCAAAAGGACGCGATCAGCTGGCTGGAGAAAAAGGAAGCAGAATCCACTTTTGTCGTGATGCCGAGAACGGTAGCAGAAGTACTTGGCGAAAAGGTGTTTTCTAAGAAAATCCCTTATATCTTCTCGTCTGCTACGTTGTCAGAAGGCGGTTCATTTGATTATATTGCCGACAGTCTCGGGATTCATGATTATTTGTCATTAACTGTAGATTCACCTTATGATTATGACGAGCAAATGACTGTTAATCTATACACAAAAACAGACATGGCAGCTGAACAAAAAGCGGCTGAGACGATTGAAACAATTAAACGTTACAAAGGTAGAACCCTTGTGCTATTCCCTTCTTTTGAAGAATTAAACGAGTTTAAAGAGCTGTCGGCTGCATGGGAGCTGCCGTATCCGATTTTCTTTGAAGGTGATGAAGAAATCAGCAGCTTAGTGGAGAAATTCCAAGAGGAAGAGGAAACAGTACTTTGTTCGGTTCACTTATGGGAAGGACTCGATATTCCTGGTGACGCATTGAGGAATGTTACAATTTGGTCATTGCCATTCCCGCCTCATGACCCTGTATTTACTGCGAAACGCAACGGAGCGAAAAAAGATCCGTTCGAAGAAGTGGATCTGCCATATATGTTGTTACGCGTACGGCAGGGCATCGGGCGTCTGATTCGCTCGAATCAAGACAGCGGCTCGATTCACATTTACGCTGGCGGAGAAAATGAACGCATCATTGATGAAGTCAAAAAGGTCCTGCCTGTTGAACCGCATATGATGTAATAGGAAAAGCTGACGATCTTGTTCGTCAGCTTTTTTCATTGTCAGCGGGATAGCCAGCCTCCATCAACAGCTAAGATATGTCCATTCACATAATCTGAAGCACGTGACGCCAAAAAGACTGCTGTCCCTCCGATATCATCCGCTTGGCCCCAGCGGCCGGCAGGAATTCTTTTTAAAATGTCCTCATTTCGCTTTTCATCATCCCGAATAGGCTTTGTATTCGCAGTAGAAATATAGCCTGGGGCGATTGCATTGACCTGAATGCCCGATGCTGCCCACTCATTTGCAAAGGATTTTGTCAAACCGGCAACAGCGTGTTTGCTCGCGGTGTAAGCAGGAACGAGTATCCCGCCTTGAAAAGACAGGAGAGAGGCGATATTAATTATCTTTCCATAACCTCTTTTCAGCATGTGTCTGCCTGCCAGCTGTGTCAGAATAAACAAGCTGTTTAGATTGACATTCAGTACGTGCTGCCAGTTCTCTTCTGCAAAATGTTCCGCTTTTTCTCGATGAATAATACCCGCATTATTAACAAGGATGTCGATCTGCCTGTTTTCGAACAGCTCAGCTGCTGAATTCTTGATCGCTTCCGGCTTGCTCATGTCCAATGTAAAAGATGTAAATGTCCGGCCTTCCTGTTCCACAAGCTGCTGTGTTTCAGACAGACTGCTTGTATGTGATGTGCCGATAATATCAGCGCCAGCCCCGGCCAGCGCTTTGGCAATTCCTTGACCGATCCCTGTTCCCGGGCCTGTCACCAGCGCTGTTTTTCCTTCTAGTGAAAAGGCGTCATGCAGATAACCCATCTTATTTCAGCCCATCCATCGGAATGAGATCCATGTCCGTAAAAGTATAATTTTCTCCAGCCATTGCCCACACAAAGCTGTAATTTGATGTTCCTGCGCCAGAATGAATAGACCAGGCGGGGGAAAGGACAGCCTGCTCATTACCAACCACAAGGTGGCGTGTTTCGTCTGGCTGGCCCATGAAATGAAACACCTTTGAGTCTTTTTCAAGATCCAGGTAAAGATAAGCCTCCATCCGACGGTCATGAACGTGAGCCGGCATGGTATTCCAGTTGTTGTTTTGATCTAACATCGTTATTCCCATCATCAGCTGGCAGCTTTTAATGCCATCCTGATGTATGACTTTGTACAGGCTTCTGACATTAGACGCTGCATCATCACCAAGGCGGTCCGGTGTCAGCTCAGATAGGGCGGCTTTTTGTGTCGGATAGCTTTTGTGGGCGCAGGAGGAGACGAAGTAAAACTTCGCTTTTTCCCCGTTCAGGCTTGAAAACGATACATCCTGATTGCCCATTCCAATATAGAGAAAATCCTTTGTTTGAAGCACATATTCATCATCGCCAACCCTGACAGCACCAGGCTGGCCGACATTAATAATCCCGATTTCACGCCGTTCCAAAAAGAAGTCTGTTTTTAGAAAATCACCTGCATCAAGCTTCAGTTCACTTTGCCCTGGAGCCGCTCCGCCGATGACAACCCGGTCTTCATGTGAGTAATACATCGTAAGTTTGTTTTCTGTAAATAAAGAATCCATTAAGAAATGACTGCGAAGCTCCTCTGTTGTAAAGCGTTTTACTTGTTCAGGATGTACAGAATAACGATTTTCCATTATATTTCCCCCTTGGTTAGGATTTCAGCATCACTTGAATGAAAATATTTTGGTAACGGTTTCAAAGAAAATTTTAGGATAAATAGTGTAAAGAGTCAACGAAAAAATAATGAATTGACACATTATTAAAAAAACTCTTCCCAAATGTTAAAATTATGGTATTCTTTTGTTGTAACGGTTTTGAAATCGGTTTCAAATATAAGAGATACAGGAGCACTTGAATGAAAAAGAAAACAACAGGCCATACAACCATCAAAGATGTAGCTGAATATGCAGGAGTTTCGAAATCAACAGTTTCCCGCTATATTAACGGAAAAATTGACGCGATTTCTCCTGAAAAAGTGAAAAACATTAAAAAGGCAATCGCAGAACTGAATTATCGGCCGAGTAAAATGGCCCAAGGTTTGAAAATAAAAAAAAGCAAGTTAATTGGATTTGTTGTAGCGGATATTACAAACCCTTTTTCGGTCGATGCTTTCAGGGGAGTCGAAGAGGTTTGTGATCAATATGGCTACAGCATTATGGTGTGCAACACAGATAACAGTCCTGAAAAAGAGCGGGAAATGCTCTTAAAGCTAGAAGCCCATTCGGTTGAGGGTCTGATTTTAAACGCAACAGGGGAAAACAAGGATGTACTGCGCGCTTTTGCTGAACAGCACATTCCAACAATCTTAATTGACCGGAAACTGCCGGACCTGAAACTGGATACCGTAACGACTGACAACAGATGGATCACTAAAGAGATTCTTCAGAAGATTTACAGCAAAGGGTATACTGATGTCGCGCTGTTTACCGAACCAATTTCCTCTATCAGCCCTCGTGCAGAAAGAGCAGCGGTGTATCAGGAAATGGCTGCGGTTCAAAATGTGAACGGGCTTGTCAGAATGTATGAAATTGACGTAAAGGACAAGGAGCAGCTTAAGGCGGCGCTTCGTTCTTTTCACAAGGAGATGCCGGAGCAAAAAAAAGCGATTCTGGCTTTGAATGGCTTGATTATGCTGAAAATCATCAGCTGTATGGAAGAGCTTGGCCTGCGCATCCCTCAAGATATAGGGATTGCAGGATTCGATGATACGGAATGGTACAAACTGATCGGTCCAGGCATTACAACGATCGCCCAGCCGTCACATGATATGGGCAGGACGGCGATGGAACGTGTATTAAAAAGGATTGAAGGTGACAAAGGAGCGCCTCAAACCATTGAATTGGAGGCAAAAGTCATCATGAGAAAGTCACTTTAATCCTAGGTGCCCTCAACTAAGAGGAGGTTGGGAAGAGATGAAGCTTGATGCGGTGACATTCGGTGAATCAATGGCCATGTTTTACGCAAATGAGTATGGAGGCCTTCATGAAGTATCCACTTTTTCTAAAGGGCTTGCCGGAGCAGAAAGCAATGTCGCCTGCGGCCTTGCCAGACTTGGATTCCGAATGGGATGGATGAGCAAGGTCGGCAATGATCAGCTCGGCACGTTTATTGTACAGGAACTTAAAAAAGAGGGAGTGGATGTGTCCCGCGTGATCCGCTCCTCGAACGAAAATCCCACCGGGCTGCTGCTGAAGTCAAAAGTGAAAGAAGGTGACCCGCAAGTTACCTACTATAGGAAAAACTCAGCTGCAAGCACATTAACTTCTGCTGAATATCCGAAAGACTATTTTCAATGCGCAGGCCATTTGCATGTGACAGGCATTCCGCCTGCCTTATCAGCCGATATGAAAGACTTCACGTATCATGTCATGAACGATATGAGAAACGCCGGGAAAACCATTTCATTCGACCCTAATTTAAGGCCTTCGCTTTGGCCTGATCAAGCAACAATGATACACACAATTAATGATCTGGCTGGGCTTGCAGACTGGTTTTTTCCGGGGATCACAGAGGGAGAGCTATTGACCGGAGAAAAAACACCTGAAGGCATTGCTGATTATTATCTGAAAAAAGGAGTCAGCTTTGTTGCTATTAAACTCGGAAAAGAAGGCGCTTACTTTAAAACGGAGACAAGTGAAGGATTTCTAGAAGGCTTCCCAGTCGACCGGGTGGTTGATACAGTCGGCGCCGGAGACGGATTTGCAGTCGGTGTAATCAGCGGTATCCTAGATGGTTTGTCGTACAAGGATGCGGTGCAAAGGGGAAATGCGATTGGCGCTTTGCAAGTGCAGGCACCGGGGGATATGGACGGTTTGCCGACCAGGGAGAAATTAGCTTCGTTTTTATCTGCTCAAAGAACGGTTTACCAAAAGAAAGGGGATTATTAATATGGAGTCCAAAATCGTTGAAAACCGTCTGCAAGAAGCCAGGCTGATTGCAGTCATTCGCTCAAAGGATAAACAGGATGCCTGTCAGCAGATTGAGAGTTTATTAGATAAAGGGATTCGTGCAGTTGAAGTGACGTATACGACGCCCGGGGCATCAGATATTATCGAAACCTTCCGTAATAGAGACGATATTTTAATTGGCGCGGGCACGGTCATCACCGCGCAGCAAGCTGGGGAAGCTGCTGAGGCTGGCGCACAGTTTATTGTCAGTCCGGGTTTTTCAGCTGATCTTGCTGAGCACCTTTCTTTTGTAAAAACACATTATATCCCCGGCGTCCTGACTCCGAGCGAAATTATGGAAGCGCTGACATTCGGTTTTACGACATTAAAACTGTTCCCAAGCGGTGTATTTGGCCTTCCGTTTATGAAAAGTTTAGCGGGCCCTTTCCCGCAGGTGACCTTTATTCCGACAGGCGGGATTCATCCGTCTGAAGTGCCGGATTGGCTTAGAGCCGGAGCAGGTGCCGTCGGTGTCGGCAGCCAGCTGGGCAGCTGTTCAAAAGAGGATTTACAGGCTGTTTTCCAAGTGTAAGGGGTATTGTTTTTTCATAACCGGAGGATGGGAGAATCCACAATATGAAAATCAAGGCGACAATTGAACGGGTACCTGGCGGAATGATGATTATTCCGCTATTTCTTGGAGCGGCGCTCAACACGTTTGCTCCTGGAACAGCGGAGTTCTTTGGAGGTTTTACGGGTGCTTTGATTACCGGAACGCTGCCGATACTGGGTGTTTTTATCTTTTGCGTAGGAGCAACGATTGATTTTCGTTCCTCAGGCTACATCGCAAGAAAAGGAATCACGTTATTATTGGGAAAGGTCGGATTTGCGGCGCTGCTCGGCGTGATCGCAGCGCAATTTATACCAGACGATGGCATACAATCCGGCTTTTTTGCAGGCCTTTCTGTTTTAGCAATTGTCGCGGTAATGAATGAAACGAACGGCGGACTGTATTTGGCGCTTATGAACCATATGGGAAGAAAAGAGGATGCGGGCGCTTTCGCCTTTATTAGTACAGAATCAGGTCCTTTTATGACCATGGTGACGTTTGGTGTGACGGGACTTGCCGCATTCCCATGGGAAACGCTGGCAGCGACAGTCATCCCGTTTTTGCTCGGATGTATACTTGGAAATCTGGATCATGATCTCAGGGACTTATTCAGCAAGGTTGTGCCAGCGATCATTCCATTTTTCGCCTTTTCGCTCGGCAATACCTTGAATTTTGGAATGCTGATTCAATCAGGGCTGCTCGGCATTTTTATCGGAGTTTCTGTCGTCATTTTATCGGGCAGCTCCTTGTTTTTGCTTGATCGTTTTGTTGCGCGGGGGGACGGTGTCGCGGGTGTGGCGGCTTCTTCTACGGCGGGGGCTGCTGTAGCTGTCCCATACGCATTAGCGGAAGCGAATGCCTCATTTGCCCCAGTTGCTGAATCGGCAACTGCAATTATAGCGACAAGCGTTATTGTCACCTCGCTCTTAACCCCGCTGGCAACAGTGTGGGTGGATAAAAAAATCAAACGGAAAAAGAGGAGAACACCTCCGCCAAAAAATCAAATGACGATCAACTGAATAAAAAGGCTGCCGCCAAACGTACCGGCAGCCTTTTATACAAACAATTTGACTTTCCCCCCCCCTTCCATTAGCCTGTAATGGAACGGCTAGAATAGGGAGGGAATGGATATGGAGATACATACATATGAAAAGGAATTTTTTGATCTTTTAAAACGAATTTCACATTACAGCGAAGCAGTCGCGTTAATGCACTGGGACTCCAGAACAGGCGCGCCGAAAAACGGCTCAGAGGACCGGGCTGAAAGCATCGGCCAGCTTTCAACAGATATATTCAATATCCAGACATCCGATCGAATGAAAGAGCTAATCGATGCCTTGTATGAACGAATTGATGACTTGTCAGAAGATACGAAAAAAGCGGTTGAACTGGCGAAAAAAGAGTATGAAGAGAATAAGAAAATCCCTGAGGCTGAATATAAAGAATACGTGATTCTGTGTTCAAAGGCAGAAACAGCGTGGGAGGAAGCGAAAGGAAAATCTGATTTCAGCTTATTTTCTCCTTATTTAGAACAGCTGATTGAATGTAATAAACGTTTTATTACGTACTGGGGATATCAAGAGCATCCTTATGATGCATTGCTTGATTTGTTTGAGCCCGGCGTCACGGTAAAGGTGCTTGATCAGCTGTTTACTGAGCTGAAGGAAGCGATTATCCCTCTTGTTAAACAGGTGACAGCTTCCGGAAATAAACCAGATACAAGCTTTATTACAAAAGCGTTCCCGAAAAAAAAGCAAAAAGAGCTCAGTCTGTATTTTTTACAGGAGCTTGGCTACGATTTTGATGGCGGAAGACTTGATGAAACCGTTCATCCGTTTGCAACTACGCTGAACCGGGGAGACGTTCGAGTCACGACGAGATATGATGAAAAAGATTTTCGGACGGCAATCTTTGGCACCATTCATGAGTGCGGGCACGCGATATACGAGCAAAATATTGATGAAGCACTGAGCGGCACGAACTTGTCAGACGGTGCATCAATGGGAATTCATGAATCTCAATCATTATTTTACGAGAATTTTATCGGCCGCAACAAGCATTTTTGGACACCGTACTATAAGAAAATTCAAGAGGCATCACCTGAACAGTTCAAGGACATCTCCCTGGATGATTTTGTCCGTGCAATCAATGAATCAAAACCTTCATTTATCAGGGTTGAAGCGGATGAATTGACGTATCCTCTTCATATCATCATCCGTTATGAAATTGAAAAAGCGATTTTCAGCAATGAAGTGTCTGTAGAAGAACTGCCATCGCTTTGGAATCAAAAATACCAAGATTATTTAGGGATTACACCGCAGACGGACGCAGAGGGGATTTTACAGGACGTCCATTGGGCAGGAGGAGATTTCGGTTATTTCCCATCCTATGCGCTCGGCTACATGTATGCGGCTCAGCTGAAACAAAAAATGCTTGAGGATCTCCCTGAATTTGACGCTCTTCTAGAAAGAGGGGAATTTCATCCGATAAAGCAATGGCTGACGGAAAAGGTGCATATTCATGGAAAACGGAAAAAGCCGTTAGACATTATTAAAGATGCGACAGGAGAAGAACTGAACGTTCGCTATTTAATTGACTATTTATCAACCAAATATTCAAATCTCTATTTGGCATAATCAAAGCCTGGCGGCGCGGCTGCCAGGCTTTTTATGATCGGATTCCTTTTAAATACGAATGATATCTAAAATAAAGAAAATAAAGTTCGGAAATTTTCACTTTCAGCCTATGCAAGAGATTAGAATCTTGATATAATTTATTACAATATCATAGGAACACTCATATAATCGCGTGGATATGGCACGCAAGTTTCTACCGGGCACCGTAAATGTCCCGACTATGGGTGAGCAATGGAACCGCATATGTACGGTTTTTTGTTATATCAGCATTGCTTGCTCTTTATTTGAGCGGGCAATGCTTTTTTTATTCTCATAACGGAGGTAAGACTGGATGGAAGCACTGAAAAGGAAGATAGAGGAAGAAGGCGCCGTATTATCAAATCAAGTATTGAAAGTGGATTCTTTTTTGAATCATCAAATTGATCCGCTGCTTATGCAGCAAATTGGTGACGAATTTGCGACCAGGTTTGCACAAGACGGTATTACCAAAATTGTGACAATCGAATCATCAGGTATCGCTCCAGCTGTAATGACTGGCTTGAAGCTGGGTGTACCTGTTGTCTTCGCAAGAAAGCATCAATCATTAACACTTACTGACAACTTACTGACAGCGTCCGTTTATTCATTTACGAAGCAAACAGAAAGCCAAATCGCAGTGTCTGGGACCCACCTGTCGGATCAGGACCATGTGCTGATTATCGATGATTTTTTGGCAAATGGACAGGCAGCACACGGGCTCGCGTCAATTGTGAAGCAAGCGGGTGCTTCTATTGCAGGAATTGGCATTGTGATTGAAAAGTCATTTCAGCCGGGAAGAGATGAACTTGTAAAACTGGGCTACCGAGTGGAATCTTTGGCAAGAATTCGGTCTTTAGAAGAAGGGAAAGTGTCCTTCGTACAGGAGGTTCATTCATGAAAAATGGATTCGAAAAAACGCTGTCATTAGGGATTCAGCATGTTCTTGCCATGTATGCCGGTGCCATTGTCGTTCCTCTGATTGTCGGAAACGCAATGGGACTGACTGTTGAACAGCTGACCTACTTAGTATCGATTGATATTTTTATGTGCGGTGTGGCTACACTTCTGCAAGTATGGAGCAACCGCTTTTTCGGGATCGGACTTCCGGTAGTGCTTGGCTGTACATTTACAGCGGTATCGCCTATGATTGCGATTGGATCTGAATACGGGGTTTCGACGGTTTACGGAAGCATTATTGCTTCAGGCATTCTAGTCATACTTATTTCATTTTTCTTTGGAAAGCTCGTCTCGTTTTTTCCGCCGGTTGTGACAGGCTCTGTTGTTACGATTATCGGTATTACTTTGATCTTAGGTTGCCATGAATAACATGGCCGGCGGAGAAGGAAGTGCAGATTTCGGAGATCTCTCGAACCTTGCACTTGCTTTTATCGTTTTGAGTATCATTGTGCTTCTATACCGTTTTACAAAAGGCTTTATCAAGTCCGTATCGATTTTGATCGGTATTTTGATTGGGACCTTCATCGCTTATTTTATGGGGAAAGTTCAATTTGATAATGTGTCGGATGCGGCAGTTGTACAAATGATTCAGCCATTTTACTTCGGAGCGCCGTCTTTTCATGCAGCGCCTATCATTACGATGTCCATCGTTGCAATTGTCAGTCTTGTGGAGTCTACTGGTGTTTACTTCGCCTTAGGTGACCTGACAAACCGCCGTTTGACAGAGAGAGATTTGTCTAAAGGCTATCGCGCTGAAGGGCTGGCTGTGCTTCTGGGCGGTATTTTTAACGCTTTTCCTTACACGGCATTCTCTCAAAATGTCGGGCTTGTTCAGCTCACAGGAATCAAAAAAAATGCTGTCATTGTGGTCACAGGTGTGATCTTAATGGCATTCGGGCTGTTTCCAAAGATCGCTGCTTTCACGACGATTATTCCATCTGCTGTTTTGGGCGGTGCAATGGTTGCGATGTTTGGAATGGTGATCGCTTACGGAATTAAAATGCTTAGCCGCATTGATTTTGCGAAACAGGAAAATCTGCTGATTGTTGCCTGCTCAGTGGGTTTGGGACTCGGTGTGACCGTTGTGCCGGATATTTTCAAACAGCTTCCGAGTGCACTTACGCTTCTTACAACGAATGGCATTGTAGCGGGCAGCTTCACTGCAGTTGTCTTAAATATTGTATATAACGTATTTTCTAAAGCCAAAAAAACAGAACAAGAAGCTGACCTTACGGAACAAAAAACAGCAGTCTAACTCCGCCGCGGCGGAGTTTTTTTGCATATAAAAAAGATCGTTGCGGCACAATGTATGCAAAGAGGTGATTGCATGGCGTTTATTTTATCCATTGGAACAAGTCTTCCTGTATATGATGTAAATCAAAAGAAAGCGGCTGAGTTCGCCCGCTATATGTTTCAGCATTCCTTTAAAGATATTGACCGGCTGTTATCCTCCTTTAAAAACGGGCAAATCCATTCGAGACAGTTTGTTAAGCCGATTGAATGGTATAAAGAGGAGCACAGTTTTGAAGAAAAAAATCAAATATACATAGAAGAAACACTTAAGCACAGCAGGGAGGCTGTTCGTGAGTGCCTCTCTCACCCTGAATTTGTTCAAGAAGCCATTCCTTATGAGAAAGTGGAAGCGGTTTTTTTCGTCTCCAGCACAGGTCTTTCCACACCGAGTATCGAGGCGCGGCTTATGAATGAACTTCCGTTTTCTCCATATACGAAGCGGATTCCGATTTGGGGCTTAGGCTGTGCAGGAGGGGCCAGCGGGCTTGCGCGCGCAGCCGAATACTGCAAAGCGTATCCGGAGGCTTTTGTGCTTGTCATTGCTGCTGAGCTGTGCAGCCTCACATTTCAGCCGGAAGATAAAACGAAAAGCAATCTGATCGGCACCTCGCTATTTGGTGACGGCGTTGCCGCAGCGTTATTATGCGGAGAGAAGGCAGAACGCACGGTGTCCAAACTGAAGCTTGCCCCGAAGATAACAGACTCCCAATCTGTTTTGATGAAACAATCAGAAGATGTCATGGGCTGGGACTTTACCGATCAAGGATTCAAAGTCATTTTCTCACGAGACATACCAACTTTGGTAGAAAATTGGCTCAAAACAAATGTACAGATTTTTTTGGACAAACATCGGCTGTCATTCTGTGATATAAGTGTTTTTTTGGCGCATCCAGGCGGAAAAAAAGTGATCGACGCATACATCAAAAGTCTTGGACTGTCGTCAGAAAAGCTTTCATCAGCGCAAAACATATTGCGAAAACACGGAAATATGTCTTCAGCCACAATCTTGTATGTGGTCAAAGACCATCTGCAGAACGGACATAAAAAGGAAGCTGAACGGGGACTGATTGGCGCATTAGGGCCGGGTTTCTCATCAGAACTGCTATTATTCAGCTGGGAAAAGGGGGCTTGACTTATGTTTTGGTTGTTGATCTCCACTCTCATTGTTCAAAGAGCAGCAGAAATGGCAGTAGCCAGACAAAATGAACAAAAGGTAAAGAAGCAAGGAGCAATTGAATTTGGCGAGAGCCACTATCCGTATATCATTACGATGCATATCCTTTTCTTTATGTCTTTAATTGCTGAAGTGCTGCTAATGAATAAACAGCCGTCAAGCTGGTGGATCGGTATCGCCGCAGTTATTTTAAGTGTACAGGCAGTGCGATATTGGGCGCTTTGTTCCTTGGGAGCATATTGGAATACGAAAATCCTTGTCGTTCCAGGTGCGGAGCTTGTAAAAAAAGGTCCTTATAAATGGATGAAACATCCAAACTATGCTGTTGTTATACTTGAAATTTTGCTGATTCCGCTGCTTTATCAAGCGTATGTCACCATGTGTCTGTTTTCCATTTTCAATGCCGTGTTGTTAACCGTCAGAATTCGTGCAGAAGACAAGGCACTACAGGAATACAGTGTAAAATAGCGATTGAAAATCATTCTCACTCATGTTAAAATGAATTTGAAAAAGATTCTCAATCAGGATGGTGAATCAAATGACAATGCTGTTTTTGCTCGGCGCGGTTTGTACATATAGTGTATTAATTGGTTTTGTATTAAAAGGAATCTCTAATAAATCTGTTTGATGAATCTGGAACTTGTAAAAGTTGCAGATTTTCTTTTATAGAAGCTGCCGTAATGGCGGCTTTTTTCTATTCTCCTAAAGAAATTTAGTTTATTCTTGTGTAAAATGAAAAGGGAATGAATTCAGACCTTTCGAAAAAGGTTCACAATTGAAACGGCACAAAGGGGTACAGGCTTATGACAGAACATAACAGAAACGAGCTTTTGCACAAAACTGGGGAACTTTATCAGCAATTTATTGAGAATCAAGATGAACAAAGGGCTGCTAAACTGGCTGCGGTCATGAAAAAAGCGGCAGATGAAGAGGTTTATATCGCGTTTACGGGGCACTATTCAGCGGGGAAATCATCACTGCTGAACTGCCTGTTAATGGAGAATATTTTACCGACAAGCCCGATCCCAACGAGCGCTAACCTTGTTGTGATCAGAAACGGGGAAAAGCGAGTTCGGCTTCATACAACAGACGGAGCGTGTGCTGAGCTGGAAGGGGCTTACCAGAAAGACAAGGTTCAGCAATATTGCAAAGACGGTGAACAGATTGAAAGCGTCGAAATTTTTGACAGGTATACTGAGATCGATTCCGGGGTTGCGTATATTGATACTCCAGGGATCGATTCAACAGATGATGCGCATTTTCTATCGGCTGCTTCTATTCTTCACCAGGCGGATGCGCTGTTTTACGTTGTTCACTATAATCACGTACACGCTGAGGAAAATGTAAAGTTTCTCAGATCAATTAAAGAAAACATTCCGAATGTGTATTTTATCGTTAATCAAATTGACCGCCATGACGAGACGGAGACAAACTTTGGAGACTATAAAAAACAGGTAGAGGAGATGCTTTGCAATGAAGGGATTTCAAAGGAAGCGCTCTATTTTACGTCAGTAACAGAACCTGATCACCCGTTTAATCAGATTGGGGCTTTGAGAGAAGAGTTAAAAAGAATAGAAAAGCAATCAAAAAACAATCTGCAGGCTTTAACCGAACAAAAGATCCGTAATCTGCTGAAGGAACATACGGAAATGCTGAAGAAAGACGAAACAGACGGCCCGAGTTTCGCTGAACAGCTTCACATCCAAACTGGACTGGTCCAATCGCTGCGTGATCAATTGGATGGGGCTGCAAATCAAGCGGCTGAGGCAGAGAAGAGGATGCAGGAAGAAATCAATCGTATTTTAAAAAACGCCAACCTGACGCCTTTTGAAATGCGTGAATTGGCGGCTGCATTTTTAGAGTCACAAAAGCCTTCTTTTAAAACCGGCTTTTTCTTTTCTAAAGCGAAAACTGTACAAGAAAGAGATAAAAGGCGGAATGATTTTTTCTCTGATGTGACCAAACGAACAGAGGCCGAAGCGGATTGGCACATAATAGACACGCTCCATAAACTCGCCAAAGTATTTGATGTCCATGACGCTAAAAGTGAAAAGCTGATTCAGTCCTATCGCACTCCGCTTGATATAAGCATCATTGAACGCGCGGTCAAGCAAGGTGCAGCCTTTTCTTCTGAATATGTATTGCAATATACAAAAGACTTGTCAGAGCTGGTCCGGAAAGAGGCGAAAAGAGAGGCCGCAGACATCATAAAGGTACTCTCCGCTATGGTGAAAGAGCGTGTTTCCAAAGATGTGCAAACGATTAACGACCGGCTCGCCCAAGAATCAGAAAAACTTGTCCTTCTTCAAGAACAGGCTCGTTTAGAGAATCATGCCCACGAGAAAATCAATCGCCTGTGGGCCATTTGGGAAGAAGAGTCCGAATGCCCGATGCATATAGACACAGAATGGTTTAAATTGAAGAAAAAAAGAGTGGCGGCTCCAGAACAGAAACAAGGCCGAGGCCAGCTGGCGGAGCAGCAGATGCCGAATTCAGAAATCAAAATAGAACAAGAACTGCCGCTTCAAGACCAAATCAATCGCTTTTACACTTTGTCTGATGTTTTAGGCGAAAGCAGCATGTTGTCAAAGCATATTTCAGCGTTTCGTGATAGGATTAAACGGCTTGAGGAACGGAAATTTACACTTGCTCTTTTTGGGGGCTTCAGTTCGGGAAAATCATCTTTTGCCAATGCGCTTGTCGGCGAAAGAGTGCTGCCATCCTCACCAACGCCAACCACAGCGACAATTAACAAAATCACAAAGCCAATCAATGGCAGCCTAAACAAAACAGCGGATGTAGTATTTAAGACGGAGGATGACATAACAGCTGAAATTTTGCAGCTCACCGGAATATCAAAAGAACCCGCAGGTCGTTCCTTCACAGAGAAGTGGGAAAAGGCAGACAAAAAAAACAGGCTGCAAGAAGAGCACGTGAAATTGATCAGAAATTTCGTGCTTGCATACGAGAGGTATCAGCAGTATATACAGGAACAGAATATATTAACGATTCCGCTGTCTGAATTAAAGCCGTATGTAGCAGAGGAAACAACGGCCTGTGCTGTGAAAGAGGTAACGGTCTACTATACATGCCCACTCACTGAAAAAGGAATTACGATTGTTGATACACCCGGCGCGAGCAGCATGAATAAACGGCATACAGAGCTGGCATTCCAATATATCAAAGATGCGGATGCATTTTTTTATATGACCTATTATCAACACTCCTTTTCAAAAGGAGATCGTTCATTTTTACGGAAGCTCGGACTTGTGAAAGAATCGCTCAGCATGGATAAAATGTTTTTCGTTATTAATGCCGCAGACCTTGCAAAAGATAAAACAGAGCTTGAAACAGTGACCGATTATGTCAGCGCAGAGCTTGTAAAAGAAGGGGTTTATGAGCCGCAGCTCTTTACCGTTTCAAGTAAGGAGGAGCTGCTGGGAAAACCAGAATCATTTTATAATCAGTTCCCTAAAGTAAGAAAACACTTAGATCAGTTTATCGAAGTGGACGTTAAAAAAGCGTCAGCTGCACAGCTCAGTTTGGAAGCAGACAAACTATGCGAAACTGTTTTCCAGCTTCACAAATCCCAGCATCAGTCCATAGAAGAGAAGGAAGCGCAGAAACAGCGTCTCATGCTGTCATTTGAGCAGGCAGTTGCCGGTATCGAGAAACGGCGGAACTCAGTAACCATCATTGAGAAAGTGAAAAAAGATACAAGAGAGCAGCTTTATCACATTACACAGCGATTATCGTATTTTGCAAATGATTTATTAAAATCGGCATTTCATCCCGGGCTGCAAAACGGGGATTGGAAAAAGAATGTGAGTAAGGCGATGACAACAGCCTTGCATGAATACCAGTTTGAATATATTCAGGAAATCAAAACGCTTGATGTTCGCATGAGCGGTTTCATCGAACGGCATATCACAGAAGAATGGCTGGATAACTTTCAAAAAACATTAAACGCAGACGGTTATTTTTCCATTTATGCGGGTGATCAGCATTTGAGCGGCATACAGCTGAAGGAAGTTGAACCAGAAATGGAAGAACGTGTTTTTGAAAAGGAACTAAAAGAGGTCAAATCACCGAAGCAGTTTTTTGAGCAAAAAGGAAAATCGGCCTTTATCGAAGCTGTACGGATGAAACTTACGAAAATCACAGAGGCATGGATAAAAAATGAAGAAGAGAGCCTGATCTCTCATTACACAGCTCACCTCAGACGCTTACAGGAAGATATGGCTGAAAAGGCAATCGCGCAAATAACGGATCAAAAAGAGACGTATTTCAAAGGATATGCAGAAGGGGAACATGCGAAAGAGATTGAAATGGCGTACCAAGCGTGCATCTCCTGGAAAAGTTCAGACAATGCAATAAAAATGTAAAATTCAGTTGGCTTGTATGTCAGGTCATGATAGACTAAATAGAAAAAAGCGAGATGAACGATTAATGTCAGAGGTACATAAAGCAATTTCAGCACATTCATCAAAACAGCACGAGCATATCAAAGCATTTATGCGTCTTGAAAATATGCGTGAAATGGCCATTGAAGAAGCTGTTGCTAAATGCAAAAACGATGAGCCTTTTACTACAGACGCTATTAATGACATCACCGAGCAAATGAATCAGCTCGCTAAAAAAGGCATAGTCCCGACAAGACGGCTTGTATCAAAAGAAATGGTCAGAGAATACGCAAGCCGCGTGTAAGCTGGATGATCCTGCCGCGATTGAATCTCCTGCCGGATGCACATACTATGGGCATCCGACGTAAGGGGGGGATTCATGTTGGGCAGAACAAAGCTGGGAAACAGAAATGCACAGGCGAATAACAATGCCAAAAAGAAAAACGGATTTCAAACCCATTTTGACTCTTACGCAGGACGCGAAGCTGAGAAGCTGATCGCCAGCAACAAAAGACACAACGACTGATGATACCCAAACAGTATCTCTTTATTAGAGATACTGTTTTTTATTTTGGGCCGCTTTATGCTAAAATAGAAGGAATGAAAGAAAAGGGAGTTATCAGATGAATAATAATAAACTATTGCTGGTTGACGGTATGGCTCTTTTATTTCGGGCTTTTTTTGCCACGGCCGTACATCGCAACTTTATGATAAATGACAGCGGGGTGCCGACGAACGGTGTCAACGGCTTTTTAAAGCATTTGATTACAGCCGTGGAAACATTCCAGCCGACACACGTCGTCTGCTGCTGGGACATGGGGAGCAAAACGTATCGTAATGACTTGTTTCAAGATTATAAGGCAAACCGCAGCGCACCGCCTGTGGAACTGATCCCGCAGTTTGATTTGGCAAAGGAAGCAGCCGCTGAGCTTGGGATCATGAATATTGGCTTTGCCGGTTATGAAGCAGATGATTGTATTGGAACTCTTGCCGATTTATTTGCAAATGAAGCAGACATTACGGTCGTAACAGGGGACAGAGACTTACTCCAGCTGCTAACGGATAAAGTAAGCGTTGCTCTGCTTCAAAAAGGAATCGGAAATTATAAAGTCTATACAAAAGAGACTTTTTATGAAGAAACAGGGGTAATGCCGAAAGCTTTGATTGATATTAAAGCGCTTATGGGTGATTCCAGTGATAACTATCCCGGCGTCAAAGGGATTGGAGAAAAAACAGCCTACAAACTGATTCGTGAATATGAAACGATTGACCGTTTATTGGAAAATCTTTCTCTTCTTCCAAAGGGACAGCAGGGAAAAATTCAGCAAGGTTTAAGTGATTTGGAGATGTCGAGGAAGCTTGCGGAAATTCATTGCTCTGTGCCGCTGGTCTGCACACTGAAAGACGCTTTATTTACTTTGCAAATGGAGCAGGCGGCTCAAATGCTTCGCCGCCATCAAATTAAAGGAATTGAGCGCATGCTTGAAAAGCTGAACGCTAGAGAGATCGTATAGATCTTCTCTAGCGTTTTGTATTGCTTTTTTTTGCCCTTTCCTCAAGCTCTGTTTTAGGGTCATTATGTGTATTGCCTTCCAGGTCGCCTTGCGGAGTAACGCCGCCAGTCAGCCGGCCTTTATCTTTCTTTTTCATGTTAGTTCACCTCGCCATTAGGATGAACCAATGACTAAGATTTAATTCTTTTCATTCAGCCGAATTGCTTCTTTTGCCAGGAGATCGGCTTTTTGGTTTTGCTTGCCCGGTATCCATTTGATGAAAAAAAGAGGGAAAGCTGCTTTTAAACGGATGATTTCCTCTACAAACGGCTGAAACGTTTTATTTTTAACCATTTCAAGCTCAGCGGCGCGCTCCACAATATCTGAATCCGTTCGAAAGGAAACCGATTGATACCCGCGCGTTGCGCATAGCTTCATCCCTTCAATTAATGCAAGAAATTCCGCTTCCTGGTTTGTATGCACTCCGATTGGAATAGAGAAAGATTCTGCTTTCCCCTCATGTTTGATAAAAATGCCGATACCGGAAGGCCCGGGATTACCAGCGCTTGCGCCGTCTACATATATTTCTGTAGGCATTATGAACTCCTTTCATCATTAGGTATCATTTTTTTGGCTGCATAAGCATAAGGCAATGAAATTAAAGATACCGCAAACTTAATCAAATATGTAGAAATAAAAATATGAAGCCAAACGTCTGCCGGATAAATGCCGAAAAAAGCGACAGCAGTGAATATGAATGTATCAAACAACTGGCTGACTGCTGTACTGCCGCCGTTTCTGAGCCATAAAAGCCGATCAGAAGGAAATATCCTTCTAATTGCCGAATATACATAAACATCCAGCGTTTGGCTGAAGATAAAAGCAAGCAGACTTCCTAACGCAACTCGCGGAAGGAATCCAAAAATCGTTTCAAGCGCTGTTTGTGATATGTCGCTGGAAGCCGGTTCGAAAAGCAGCACGCCCTGCATGACAAATGTCAGCGTCAGGAGCGTTGAGAATCCGAGCCATACCGCTTTTCTGGCTTCAGCCGGCCCGTATTTTTCATTCAGTACATCTGTCGCAAAAAAGATTGTGCCATACATCACATTCCCGAGTGTCGCTGTTAAGCCAAACAGTTCCACTGTTTTGACGACTTGGAGGTTGGCGCAGACTGTCGCAAAACCGATCCAAACAAACAGTCCCATTTTGCCAAATCCTTTATAAAATAAAAGAACAATGATAAAATGAATGATCGCAAAAAAGATCCAAAACGAATTATTAAACAAGATGAAAAAGCTTCCTTTCCGGGGTAAGATTGGTTTGATTATAGCATAAGCCCGGCAACTAATGAATGGTAAGGTGATCGTAATGAAGCTCAGACCGCATTTAAAAATAGAAGCAAAAGGAACGGGATCCGTCTCATTTTTCAGCGAAGACTGGCTGACAGCACAGCAGGCACGTATGCTCGCCAGAGATCTTGGACGTTTTCCATACATGAAAGAGCTGGAGTTCGAAGACGAGAAAGGCGGCAGCTGGACGCTGAAGGAATTGGAAAAGCTGACCGAGGAGCTTGCTCAAGAGCCTGATAACATCACTGTTTATTTTGATGGCAGTTTCGATAAGGAGAGCGAACTTGCGGGTCTAGGGATTGTCATCTATTATTCGTTGGGAGGAGTCCGGCATCGTTTGAGAAAAAATAAAAGCTTTAGGCTGAAAACCAATAATGAAGCTGAATATGCGGCACTTTATGAAGCAATAAGAGAAGTAAGAGAGCTTGGGGCAAGCAGAAATTCAATTACAATCAAAGGGGACTCACTTGTTGTACTGAATCAGCTTGACGGCAGCTGGCCTTGCTATGATCCATCTCATAATGAATGGCTGGACAAAATAGAAGCACTCCTTGAATCACTGAAGCTTACTCCAACCTACGAAACGATACAACGGAAAGACAACCAGGAAGCTGATGGCCTCGCTAAAAAAATTCTATCCCATCAATTCGTAGAAAGCCACACGAAATTAGACCGTAACGGAGATGACGATATTGGATAAGAAAATGATCTTTAAAGAACTGACAGAACTGCACGATGAATATTGCAAAGACTGTTTTATTAAGAAGCAATTTCGCAAAGAATTTGGCAAAACTTATGCACATTCATTTTGTATCAATAAATGTACGGTTGGTGAAAAATTGAAAGCATACGGAGATGTCTTAACCAATCACTAAAAATAAAAACCGCAGAAGCTGCGGTTTTTATTCTTTGAATTCATCGAGCTGATGCTCGCTGTCATCCAGCAGCTGCTGTTGCTGCTTTACAAATTCAGGATCGTCGAGAGCTGCCAGCTCTTCAGAGTGTGACAGTTCTTTAGCATCCTCAATGGCTTGGTATGCTGAGTCGACTAATGTTTTGCTTTGGCCTCTCGTCGCGGCTCCTGTTGTTTTCTGCGCTGTTTCCACTGCTAGTTCCAGCTGCCGCTTATCCGTAAAGCCAGTCTGATCCTCATTATGGAATTTTGAAGTCAACAAAAACACCTCCACAATTATTTTGCAGAGTTTTTTTGAAATTTATGTACCAAAATAGCAAATAAAATAAAAATAAGCCGATATAACTATTGAACCAGAAATAATAGGACTGTTTTACTATTTGAGGTATCTTGATAGAGAAGGGGAACGCAGCTATGGATGATAAAGATTTGAAGTCGATCCTTCACAAAACATTTATAGAAATATACAGTGATTTAGAAGAACTGGCGGATATCGCGAAAAAAGGAAAACCGTCAATGGAAAAGTATGTTGAAGAGATTGAACAGAGGTGCAAACAAAACATTTTGGCGATTGAAATCCAGATGAAAATCAAATAGGAGAGGCGAATGCCTCTCCTCTATTTGTCATCTCATCATCATGTATTGAGTTTAGAGTTTTACAACATTAGAAGCTTGAGGTCCACGATTACCTTCGACAATTTCAAAAGAAACTTCTTGTCCTTCTTCTAATGATTTGTATCCTTCTCCTTCGATAGCTGTGAAGTGAACAAATACATCGTCTCCGCCTTCAACTTCAATGAAGCCGAATCCTTTTTCGTTGTTGAACCATTTTACTTTACCGTTTTGCATATTGCTTAATTCCTCCTAGTACTGTAGCACCCATGTGCTAAAAAAAATTTTGTCATCATTTAACTTTGATTCATTGTTAAATGATGGTTCAACTATACACCATCTGGGAGCACCCGTCAAGTTGCGAATCGGCTTATTTTTGAAAAGGAAGGTGAGTTTCACGAAAAAAATGTAACCGCTTTTATTAATGGCTGAATATAAATAAAAAGAGCACACGGTTTTCGTATGCTCTCAAGTACGCCATTAAGATAGCGCTTTGGTCTTTTGTTTGGCTGTCATCATTTCTGATTCTTTCAGGATATCCTCTAAAATGACTTCAGAGGAGTTTGCTAAATGAAGGCCCTTAATGTTTTTCTTCATGCGCTGCAAGGTATCTTCATCTGCAAGAAGGGAAGTGACTGACTCGAGAATCTCCTCATGTCGGTTCACGACGATGGCAGCTCCGCGGTCTTCAAAGAAGTTTGCATTTTCTTTTTCCTGGCCAGGCACAGGTTTGTACAGAATGACAGGCACACCGATGGCAGTTGCTTCAGTCAAAGTTATGCCGCCTGGTTTAGTAATCATGCAATCTGTGATCCGGAATAGCTCATCAATGCGCTCCACATAGCCCAGAACTTTTAATTTGTCACCGTTTTCCGCCTCAAGCGGACTCAAAGATTCTTTTAAAGCCGTATTTTTCCCGCACACGACAACCACTTGCACTTGCTCATCTTTGACAAGGTTTTCGCACAGCTCTTTTACGTTCTTTAATACACCGTGGGCACCTGCCATGATCAGAAGCACTTTTTTGTCTGGCGAAAGATTGTACTTTTTATATATCGGTCCAACCGGCATGGATTCTTCAAATTGCGGCCTGATTGGAATTCCTGTGATTTTTACGTTGCTTGGATGAGTGCCGATCTCCAGCAGTTTTTCCTTCACGTAATCTGTCGCCACATAATATTTATCCACGTTCTCGTGAACCCAAATTTTATGAAGGCAAAAATCAGTCATAACATTGAAGGTAGGAATGACTCTTCCTGTTCGGCGTCTGTACTCCGGCACGACAATCATCGGAAATGTATTAATAATAATATCGGGCTGATGTTCATCAACAAGTTCGCCCAATCTTTTATTACCCATTTTAAAGTAAATATTGAATTTACGTTTATTATAGATTTTGTCAACTCCGTAATAAAACAAACGATAAAACTGTTTCCCGATTGAGAAGCTTTTTAAATAAAGGTATTGAGTTACCTCTGAAACAATCGGATTTGACTCTTGGTACAAATTAGAAACTGTTACATGCTGAAAGCCGAGCCTTACACATTGTTCATAAAGTGTTTTGGCTACCTGCACATGTCCATTTCCGTAATTTGCAGTCAAAATTAATACTCTTTTATTGGTATTCAAGTAAATTCACCTCAATGTAATCAACAACAAGCAAGCTTCATGCATCGTAAGGAGTTATTGTCTATACATAAACATAACACAAATACATAATCGAATTATTAATGCAGTGAAAAAGTTAAGCTAATTTTAAATGATTTGGATTCCAGTATTTTAAATTTTTGTTATAGGCAGACTGAATCAGATGTATTTTATCATATTTTTTGCTCAGCGTATCACTAAAATAAGAAAAATTAGTCCCATTCATAAGGAGTTTCTTGGTAAACGTAATAATTCAGCCAGTTCATAAACAATAATGTGGCATGCGCTTTCCAGCGATTCACTGGCTCGTTGCTGCCTTTTGCAAAATAATGTTTAGGCGCCTCGACAGTAGAAAGGTTTCGTTCCAAATCTCTTTCATACTCTTGAAGAAGCGTATTTGTATCATATTCAGGGTGCCCTGTCAAAAAGACTTGTTTTTCGTCTTTAGACACAATTAAGCAAACCCCGGCTTCCTTTGATGCGGTAAGAATGTTTAACTCGGACACTGCTTGAAGCTGTTCCATATTTATATCTGTATGCCGGGAATGCGGCACGTAGTATAGCTCGTCAAAACCTCTTACCAATCTTTCGTGTTTTGAAAGAACGGTATGCTCGAACACACCGAAGATTTTTTTCGGCATTTGAATTTTTTCCACACCATAATGGTAATACAAACCTGCTTGAGCGCCCCAGCAAATATGCATGGTTGAAGTAACATTTGTTTTGCTCCACTCCATGATTTCCTTGAGCTCTTCCCAATATGAAACCTCTTCAAACGCCAAATGCTCGATCGGCGCACCGGTGATAATCATTCCGTCAAACTTCTTGTGACGGATATTGGAAAAAGTCGTGTAAAATTCGTCAAGGTGTTCTCTTGCAGTGTTTTTCGGCGTGTGTGTGCTTGGGATTAAAAATGTGAAATGAACCTGTAAAGGCGAATTTCCAAGCAATCTGAGAAGCTGAGTCTCTGTTTGGATTTTTTTCGGCATCAAATTTAAGATAATAATTTTTTGCGGCCGGATATCCTGATGAAATGCTCTGCTTTCATCCATTACAAATATATGTTCACTTTCAAGCACCTGTTTTGCCGGCAGGTGTGTTGGTATATTAATAGGCAACGTGCCACCTCCATTATTTCCCCGTTTAATTTTCTTCATTATAGGAATTTTCACGCCAATTTTCAATCTATCTATACGTGTTGAGGGGGGAAACAACAGAAAACTCTTTATATAAACGCACTGACACATCTTTTGGTTTCACAGAAAATGATTTTCCATGATGTCGGAGGGAATTGAAATGTTTTATAGAATGATAAGATAAAAACGAACCCTAGGAATTGAAAATAAACGACTGCTCATGTCGTCAAGTTTCTTAATTGATGTTTACATTTTGAATTGAAATTTAAAAAAAGATAAAATATTCACCAGGGACATAGGAGGGAATTACATGTCTATATATCATATGAAGGTACGTACAATAACAGGGAAAGACATGACACTTCAGCCTTTCACGGGAAAGGTACTGGTGATCGTGAATACTGCAAGCAGGTGCGGTTTTACTCCCCAATTGAAGCAGCTGCAGGAATTATATGATACATATCAGCAGGAGGGGCTTGAGATCTTAGGGTTTCCCTGCAATCAATTTATGAACCAAGAGCCTGGAGAAGAGGCTGACATACAGGAATTTTGTGAAACAAATTACGGTGTTACGTTTCCCATGTTTTCAAAAGTGGATGTAAACGGAAAAAACGCCCATCCGCTGTTTGTGTATTTGACAGAGCATGCAAAAGGAATGCTGGGAACTAAGGCAATTAAGTGGAATTTCACGAAATTTATAGTGGATAGAAATGGAGAAATCGTTGGCCGTTATTCACCAAATACAAATCCGAAAGAGCTGGAAGATGCTATCGTGAAGCTATTAGGGCAATGAAGAGGGTGTTTTTGTGAAGAAATTGAAGCAGGCAGAGCAAATCAGGACATGGGTTCAATCTATCCTGACTGGCGAAAGCTCTGGACATGATTATCATCATGTATCAAGAGTTGCAGATCTTGCTGTGTATATTGGAGAAAAGGAAAAAGCGGATTTGTTCATTGTTGAAACGGCAGCTTTGGTTCATGATTTAATTGATGTGAAGCTGCCTGACACGGTCAGGCTTTCTGTGAGCGAAGTGTATGATCAGCTCGTTTTTTTCGGGGTAGGAAAAGAGGATGCTGACAGAGTGATTCATATTATAACAAGGATGTCCTTTCGGGACAGGGGGAAATTGGCGAAGGAGCCGCTCTCAATTGAAGGAAAAGCTGTACAGGATGCTGACAGACTTGATGCGATTGGTGCTGTCGGCATTGCGAGAGCTTTCATGTTTGCGGGCGCAAAAGGGTATGGCCTTTATGGAGATGATCAAAGTGCCTACGCTCATTTTTTTCATAAGCTGCTGCGGCTGAAAGATATGATGAATACAGACACTGCACGGGAATTGGCAGAAGAAAGACACGATTTTATGCTTCAGTTTGTCCGCCAATTAGAAAAAGACATACCCGGGATTGATGCCAAAACGTCGTGATAGAAGGCTTGGAACGACTGTGATAGAATAAGTCACAGATATGCTATAGGAGGACGATCATGAAGATAAAATCAATTGAACCTACACCAAGCCCGAATACAATGAAAGTCATCTTAACGGAAGAGCTTCCGGCGGGCAAAAGCAATAACTATAAACCTGAGCAAGCAGAAGGCGCACCGCCCGTTATAGCGGAAATCCTTAAAATAGATGGAGTTAAAGGGGTATATCACGTCGCAGATTTTCTAGCTGTTGAACGGAATGCAAGATACGACTGGAAAGACATTTTACCGCAAGTCCGCACTGCATTTGGGATGAAAAGTGCTGAAAGCGCAGAAGAAAACCGCTCTGAACAAGAATCTTTTGGGGAGGTAAAAGTTTTTGTGCAGATGTTCAGCGGCATTCCTATGCAAGTTAAATTGACGGATGGGGAGCGGGAAGAGCGCTTCGGCTTACCTGAGCGCTTTCAGCAGGCGATCTTAAAACTCAGATCTGAAGCTTCAAATGTTGTGTTTGAGCGGGCCTGGAAAGAACAAGGTGTCAGATTCGGCGACTTTAATGAAATCGGCCATGACGTGACAGAAGAGCTTCAGGCGGCATACAGTGATGAACGGCTGAAACGACTGACAGAAGCAGCTGCTCAAGGAAAGAGCGAAGCAAAACAAGCAGTACAGCGCAAAGCGTATAAAGTAACGCTCGACATGCTTGATGATGAGGACTGGAAAAAGCGTTATGCGCATCTGGAACAGATGGATCCAAAAGAAGAGGATATCCCGGTTTTACAGAGGGCATTGGATGATCCAAAGGTGTCCATCAGAAGACAGGCTGTTGTGTACTTAGGAATGATTGAAACACCTGTTGTTCTTCCTCTATTGTATAAAGCACTTGAGGACAAAGCGGTCTCAGTCAGAAGAACGGCCGGAGACTGCCTGTCTGATATCGGCGATCCTCAAGCCATTCCTGCTATGATCAAGTCGTTAAGCGACTCCAGCAAGCTTGTTCGTTGGCGTGCGGCTATGTTCCTGTACGAAGTCGGCGATGAAAGTGCAATTGAAGCTTTGCGCGCTGCCGAAGATGATCCCGAATTTGAGGTCAGCCTTCAAGTGAAAATGGCGCTTGAGCGCATTGAACATGGAGAAGAAGCAAAAGGGTCTGTTTGGAAACAAATGACAGAGAGCAGAAAAAAGGGTGAATAGAGATGAAAAAGGTGCAGATCATGCACCTTTTTTATGTGAATTCACTTTTTATAAAAATTATTTCGAATATTGTTGAAAAATGTTCGAAAACTATTTATAGTAAGTAACAATATTAATAGTTGGAGGGTTCAAATCGACAGAAAGCTATATAAATATAAAAACACAAAAGAACAAACCAAGGCGAGGGCGGCCTTAAATTATCTTTTTTGCAAAAACAGCCCATAAATAAACTGAAAATTGTTAAAATAAAATCCAATCTAACAATTGAAAGAATTTAGGGGGATCACCATGGCAGAATTACGCAGTAACATGATCACACAAGGAATCGATAGAGCTCCGCACCGCAGTTTGCTTCGTGCAGCTGGTGTAAAAGAAGAGGATTTCGGCAAGCCGTTTATCGCGGTGTGTAATTCATACATTGATATCGTTCCCGGTCATGTTCACTTGCAGGAATTTGGAAAAATTGTGAAAGAAGCAATCAGGGAAGCAGGAGGCGTGCCATTTGAATTTAATACCATTGGAGTAGATGATGGCATCGCGATGGGGCATATTGGTATGAGATATTCGCTGCCAAGCCGTGAAATCATCGCTGACTCTGTGGAAACGGTTGTATCCGCACACTGGTTTGACGGAATGGTCTGTATTCCGAACTGCGACAAAATCACGCCGGGAATGCTTATGGCGGCAATGCGCATCAACATTCCGACGATTTTTGTCAGCGGCGGGCCGATGGCGGCAGGAAGAACAAGTGACGGGCGAAAAATCTCTCTTTCCTCAGTATTCGAAGGGGTAGGCGCCTACCAAGCAGGGAAAATCAACGAAAACGAGCTTCAAGAACTAGAGCAGTTCGGATGCCCAACGTGCGGGTCTTGCTCAGGCATGTTTACGGCGAACTCAATGAACTGTCTGTCAGAAGCACTTGGTCTTGCCTTGCCGGGTAATGGAACCATTCTGGCGACATCTCCGGAACGCAAAGAGTTTGTGAGAAAATCGGCTGCGCAATTAATGGAAACGATTCGCAAAGATATCAAACCGCGTGATATCGTTACAGTAAAAGCGATTGATAACGCGTTTGCACTCGATATGGCGCTCGGAGGTTCTACAAATACCGTTCTTCATACCCTTGCCCTTGCAAACGAAGCCGGCGTTGAATACTCTTTAGAACGCATTAACGAAGTCGCTGAGCGCGTGCCGCACTTGGCCAAGCTGGCGCCTGCATCGGATGTGTTTATTGAAGATCTTCATGAAGCGGGCGGCGTGTCAGCGGCTCTGAATGAGCTTTCCAAGAAAGAAGGAGCGCTTCATTTAGATGCGCTGACTGTTACAGGAAAAACTCTTGGAGAAACCATTGCGGGACATGAAATAAAGGATTATGACGTTATTCATCCATTGGATCAGCCATTTACTGAAAAGGGCGGTCTTGCTGTTTTATTCGGTAATCTGGCTCCGGACGGCGCTATCATTAAAACGGGCGGCGTACAGAATGGGATTACAAGACACGAAGGGCCGGCTGTCGTATTTGATTCTCAGGACGAGGCACTTGACGGCATTATCAACCGAAAAGTAAAAGAAGGCGACGTTGTCATTATCAGATACGAAGGGCCAAAAGGGGGACCTGGCATGCCGGAAATGCTGGCGCCAACATCTCAAATCGTTGGAATGGGACTCGGACCAAAAGTGGCATTGATTACGGACGGACGTTTTTCCGGAGCCTCCCGTGGGCTCTCCATCGGTCACGTATCCCCTGAGGCCGCTGAGGGCGGACCGCTTGCCTTTGTTGAAAACGGAGACCATATTATCGTTGATATTGAAAAACGCATCTTGGATGTACAAGTGCCAGAAGAAGAGTGGGAAAAACGGAAAGCAAACTGGAAAGGTTTTGAACCGAAAGTGAAAACCGGCTACCTGGCACGTTATTCTAAGCTTGTGACAAGTGCCAACACTGGCGGTATCATGAAAATCTAGCAGGTGAGGACACTTACTTCTGTATTTTAAGGCGTGAACATTTGAAATCCGGCCCTCTCTATAGTATCCTTTACTTCAGATGAAGGATACTAGAGGGGGCTTTTTTTATGTCAATGGCTTATGAAGAATACATGCGTCAGCTTGTCGTACCGATGCGCCGTGAGCTGACTGGAGCAGGTTTTGAAGAGTTAACAACAGCGGAAGAAGTAGAAAACTTTATGGAAAAGGCAGAGGGCACAACTCTTGTAGTCGTTAACTCTGTATGCGGCTGCGCCGCAGGCCTGGCACGTCCTGCAGCAACACAGGCAGTTCTCCAGAATGACAAAACGCCTGACAATACGGTGACTGTATTTGCGGGCCAAGATAAAGAAGCTACTGCAAAAATGCGTGAGTATTTTACTGGCCAAGAGCCTTCTTCGCCGTCAATGGCTCTTTTGAAAGGCAAAGAAGTTGTACATTTTATTCCGCGTCATGAAATTGAAGGACACGACATGGAAGAAATTATGAAAAATCTGACTGCTGCCTTTGATGCACACTGCTAAATGCCCGTTTTCCGGGCATTTTCTTTTTGGGAGTACAGAAGATGATAACAACAAGCTATAGACCGTCTGAACACACCATAAAAACTGCAAAGCAGCTATCTAAAGAGCTAAATATGCCATACTGCGGCCGAAATAAACAAACGGTTGAAAACCTGCTGAAGTCAGCTGAACGTGATTTGCTTGTGGTCGGCAAAGAGCGATTTGAGCTATTTACGAAACAAGGTGCCAAATTCTTTTTTCATCCGAATACTGCGATGTTCAGAGCCAAACGCTTCTTACGCGGTGAGCAAGAGCCGATGCTTCGGGCTGCCGGTTTATCGGAAGGGGATACGTTTTTAGATTGCACACTCGGGCTGGGGTCAGATGCCATTATCGCAAGTATGGCGGTAGGCGAAACGGGGTCTGTGGTTGGGGTGGAAAAAAACCATCTTGTATCCGTTTTAGTGAGGACGGGGCTGCATTCATGGGAAACAGGTATAGAAGAGCTTCAAGCAGCGATGAGAAGAATCCAGGTGAAGAGCGGTGATTGCTTAGAATACATCAAGCAGCTTCCTGACGGCTCTGTTGATGTGGTTTACTTCGATCCAATGTTTCATGAACCTGTAGAGACCTCTGACGGTATTGCGCCTTTACGCGATTTGGCTGAGGATTCCGTTTTGCACGAAGAGTGTATCAAGGAAGCGGTACGTATTGCCAGAAAAAGTGTTGTGCTAAAAGACCACTGGAAAAGCCCGCGGTTTGAACAGTTTGGTTTTCATGTCATAAAAAGAAAAACAGCACTGTTCCATTATGGTGTCATTCAGGCAAGTAAAGAAATCCCGTGATTCATATCACGGGATTTTCTGTTAATCGGTGACTTCCATGACGACAAAGTATAACAATGTCAAGAGTGAAACTGTGGCAAACAGAGCGTCAATCATGCGGAAAGCCTCCTTTCACAGAATATTGTAAGCGTTTTTACACAAAGTGCATAGCAACGAATCTCCTAATTTGTGTATCAGTTTCATATAGTACATGACTTGAATGTTTTGGATGTGCTAAAATAAGAGAAACATGACAATAAAATAGAGAGGAATAAGCAGTCATGAAATTGTGGATGAGAAAGACCCTTGTGGTTTTATTTACCATTGTGACGTTCGGGCTCGTATCTCCTCCGGCTGCTCTTATGGCGGACAAGCCTTCCGGACAGCCGAGCAGTCTTGAGCAGAATGATTACACCGCTTTTTATGATGAGCATGACCTGTACGATGATGAGTCGGATGACAGGCGAGATCCTGAACTGCTTTTTCAATCGTACAAGGAACAGCTCCTTGACAGCGCTGAGGATCAGTCCTTTTTAAAATTCGGCAGCAGAATCGCTCCGGTCATTGAAGATGATTATCGGAAAGAGATCCTGCCAAAAATCGAAAATGTGATTAGTGATTATTTAGCGACATTTCAAGATGATGAGGCGTATCAAGATGTTGTGATCTCAAGCATGCCTTCAGCAGGCAAAACGGAAAAAATATTCAACGTTTACCATCGGACAACTGGAGAAGATCTTCTCAGATTCCATGTGCGCAGAGACCATCCGCCTCATGACGGCTACTGGTTTAATTTTCATTATCATACAGCAGAAGATGGATTTCAATCACATCATGAGCTTGGGAGCATTTACTGGGACCGCAACACGCCTCCCAACTGGATGAGTGCCTAAAGGAGATGCCATTAGACATGAAAAAGTACACAATGAATGAAATGGTCAATATAACAAAAGATATGCTGAATAAACGGGGCGTTATGATAGAAGATATTGCACGCATTGTTCAAAAACTTCAGGAAAAATACAATCCAAACCTGCCGCTCAGTGTTTGCATGGAGAATGTAGAAAAAGTCTTGAACAAACGTGAAATTATTCATGCTGTTTTGACAGGACTTGCACTCGATCAGCTTGCAGAACAAAAGCTTCTCCCCGAACCGCTGCAGCATCTTGTTGAAACAGATGAACCGCTTTACGGCATAGATGAAATCATCCCGCTTTCAATCGTTAATGTGTACGGGTCGATCGGCTTGACCAATTTCGGTTATTTGGATAAAGAGAAGATTGGTATTATTAAGGAACTTGATGAAAGTCCAGACGGTATTCACACCTTTTTGGATGATATTGTGGCAGCTCTTGCTGCAGCAGCGGCGAGCAGAATTGCGCATACGCATCAGGATCTGCAAGATGAAGAAAAAGAACAGGATGAAAAGCCTGTCGTCAGCTGACTATAAAAAAATCATTTCTGAACCCAGGAATGATTTTTTATTGTGTTACACTACAAGAAGACTACTTTTAAAGGATGAAAAAAATGAAACAGTATAAGGATTTATGCAGACATGTTTTAAAGCAAAAAGGGGCGGTCAGCGTATGATTTCATTTATTTTTGCGATGGATGCCAACAGGCTTATCGGCAAAGACAATGATTTGCCGTGGCATTTGCCCAATGATCTTGCATACTTTAAGAAAGTAACATCGGGCCATTCAATCATTATGGGCAGGAAAACATTTGAATCGATCGGACGTCCGCTTCCAAATCGGAAAAATATTGTCGTCACATCAGCGCCGGCTTCAGAATTTCCGGGATGCACGGTTGTCAGTTCGTTACAGGATGTACTAGATATTTGTTCAGGCTCTGAAGAATGCTTTGTGATCGGAGGGGCTCAGCTCTATACGGACCTGTTCCCTTATGCGGACAGACTGTATATGACGAAAATTCATCACGAGTTTGAAGGTGACCGTCACTTTCCTGAATTTGATGAAGGGGATTGGGAACTGGTTTCTTCTGAGCAGGGGATCAAGGACGAAAAAAACCCTTATAATTACGAATTTCTCGTGTATGAAAAAAAGAATTCTTCTAAAGCGGGAGGATTTTAATTGGTTCGCTACAGCTTTCTAGTGGTTTATATTGTGTATATGCTGTTGAAAAATATGAAACAATTATTTAATCAAACAATGCTCGACCCTCGTCTGTCATATAAAAAACAGATGACTCTTGTGTACGAACAGCCAAAGGCATTTTTGGAAGGCTGTATTGGCATCTCCGGTTCAGTTGTGACAATCCATCAGCCAGAGCCAATCCCACAAGGTCCTGTTTTGTATGTGCACTCTCGTTTGCGCTTGGCTGAACTGGCCTTAATTGCTGGATATATTGAGGAACCAGCCGGCTTTATCGCCAACCCAAAAGTGTTCCGCTTGCCTTTTATCGGGCAATGGCTGGATCGGATGGATGTGATTTCAGACGGTCATTCAGAGAAGGTATATGAAAATGTGACAAAACAGCTGGAAAAGGGGCAAAGCTTGATTCTTTCACTAGATGGTTCTATTGATCCTGTAGAACTTGCAGCCCGCTATCAACTTCCGTTAGTGATGGTGGAAACGAAAGGAACAGAGCACCTGCAAAAGGGGTCGCTTTTTAAACGCTTAAAACCAGCCGACATTGAATTGTCCTTTTCAAAAGCTTATATACCTGCCAATGAAAAACAATTACGTGCATAAAAAAGCGCAGTCGTTAAGACTGCGCTTTTTTGTTACGAAAGGAACGGCACCTTTACACAATAGAAAAGCACGCAGAAAAACATAGCAGCGCTCCCGCCCAATACGAAGCTGTGCCAAATGGCGTGATGGAAGGGAATCTTTTTCCAAATGTAAAAGATGGTTCCGACAGAGTATAGAATGCCGCCGAGAAAAAGAAGGCTGAATCCCGCTCCGCTCAGCGAAGCATATAAAGGTTTAACCGCAATAATCATCAGCCAGCCCATGATCAAGTACACTATGGTTGACAGTAGGATAAAGCGTTTCACGAAGAAAATTTTAAAGACAATTCCACCCAGGGCAAGTGACCATACGATAACCAGCAGGGTAAAGCCGAGTGTGCCTTTCAGCGGTCCGAGTAAAAAAGGCGTGTAGGTTCCTGCGATGAGTACGTAAATCGCGCTATGATCGATAATCTCCAAAATGTCCTTCGTCTTTTTATGTGTGATGCTGTGAAGCAGTGTAGAGCTCAAATATAACAGCAGCATAGAGACACCGAAAATCGTAAAGCTGACAATGTCCCAGGCAGACCCGTAATTAGCCGCGAATATGATTAAAAACACTAAAGCAGGGATGGATAAGAGTACACCAATGCCGTGTGTAATGGCATTGGCGATCTCTTCTTTCATTGTAAACAAGTGCATTCTCCTTTCGATCGCTAAATCATTTGATTTTTTAACGTCTCTATAAAGCGCAAGCCCTCAAAGGTAATTTTTGTGCCGGCGCGTCCGCGGCTTTTGGTGACATAGTCTTTTTTCTCCAAATAGTCAAGACGGCTTCTGACCTGCTGCGGCGTTAACGAGGTTTGGGTATTTTTGCTGTGTTCAGAAATGATCCGTCTGCTGGCAGGTTCTCCTTTTTCGTTCAATACTTTTATTGTTTCCAAAATAAACAAAAACTCAGCTTTTTCCATTAAAGTCAGCAGCTTTGCTTTTTTCTTCGACGTTTTTCCGTCTATCGCGCCTCTAATATATGGCGGCAGGTCATGTGGATGAATCGTTCCCCCGCTTGATACTGCCGCCATATAATCTGCAGCGTTTTTTAATTCCCTGACATTGCCTTCAAATGTATGCTGCTCAAGCACCGGAAAGACAGAGGGGTCGATTAACAATTGCTGCCCGGAATTTGAGAGGAAATATTGTGTCAAAAGCGGTATATCGCTTTTTCGTTCAGATAATTCGGGCAGTGTGAGCGTCAAAATGTTCAGCCTGTAAAATAAGTCTTGCCTGAAGGAATGTTCCACGGATCCGTCTGCAGAAGCACAGATCATTCGCGGCTTCTCCATGTCTGAATCAAACGCTTTTAACAGCTGAGCTTGTACAGAAGCCGGCATGCGCCATACTTCATCAAGAAAAAGGGTTCCTCGTGCCGTTTTGTGAAAAGCACCTGAGTTTCCGTTAGGACCAAAAAGCTCATGCATAAGGCTTTCTTCAGAATGCGTGCTGCAATTGACGCTTATAAACGGTTCATTGCTTCTCGAAGATTCTAAGTGTATGGCATGTGCGAAATGATTTTTGCCTGTTCCGATTTTTCCTGTTATTAAGACAGGAAGCTCAGATAATGAGAACTGCTTGGCGATTCGCTTTGCTTCCAGGAAAGTTTGATGTTCTCCGATTAGTTGTTGAAAGGTATTGAGTTTTGGTGCGCTATTCATCAATTGGCTCCTTTTGGTTCTAATTGGTTTCATTATATCATGCCTTTTGGCTGAAAACACCCTTTATTTTACGATCATCTTTTTTCTTGAGTCTGCAGGATAATGGTTAAACAGAAGTTTCCACGAGATGTGGTGGACATAGTCTGTATTTTTTTAATTATTAAATAAAAATAATTGTCTTATTTTTTGAATATTCGTGTTATAATGGCATATTAAATAGGGATTTAAAACAAGAAAGGAATCTGTACATGAAACCGTTGTTGAAAGAAAACTCTCTCATCCAAGTGAAAGACATTTTGAAGGCTCATCAAAACGTAAAGGACGTTGTCATTCACACACCTTTGCAGAGGAATGACAGACTTTCTGAGAGATATGAATGCAATATCTATTTAAAACGTGAAGACTTGCAAGTTGTTAGATCTTTTAAGCTCAGAGGGGCTTATCATAAAATGAAACAGCTTTCCAGCGAGCAGACAGAAAACGGAGTGGTGTGTGCAAGCGCCGGAAACCACGCGCAAGGCGTGGCATTCTCGTGTAAACATCTTGGCATTCACGGAAAAATTTTTATGCCGTCTACTACACCGAGACAAAAAGTATCTCAAGTTGAACTATTCGGAAAAGGATTTATCGATATTATTTTGACAGGCGATACGTTTGATGACGCGTATAAAAGTGCCGTAGAGTGCTGTGAGGCGGAATCTCGGACGTTTATCCATCCGTTCGATGATCCGGATGTGATGGCCGGACAAGGGACGCTCGCAGTCGAGATTTTAAACGACATTGATGCAGAACCGCATTTTCTTTTTGCAAGTGTCGGAGGCGGCGGCCTTCTCTCAGGGGTAGGTACATATTTGAAAAATGTGTCTCCTGATACAAAGGTAATTGCTGTTGAGCCGGCGGGAGCGGCATCCTATTTTGAATCAAACAAAGCTGGGCATGTCGTCACACTTGATAAAATTGATAAGTTTGTAGATGGGGCAGCTGTTAAAAAAATTGGAGAGGAAACCTTTCGGACGCTGGAATCTGTTGTTGATGACATTCTCCTTGTTCCTGAAGGAAAAGTATGTACATCCATTCTTGAATTGTATAACGAATGTGCGATTGTTGCTGAACCGGCCGGAGCTCTTTCTGTCTCAGCGCTTGATTTGTACAAGGATGAAATTAAAGGAAAAAATGTGGTGTGTGTGGTCAGCGGGGGGAATAACGATATAGGAAGAATGCAGGAAATGAAGGAGCGATCCTTGATTTTTGAAGGTCTTCAGCATTATTTTATCGTCAACTTTCCGCAAAGAGCGGGGGCACTCCGCGAATTTCTTGACGAAGTCCTAGGGCCGAATGATGACATTACAAGGTTTGAATATACGAAGAAAAATAACAAAAGCAACGGACCTGCTCTTGTTGGCATCGAGCTGCAGAACAAAGCCGATTATGGGCCGCTGATTGAACGGATGAACAAAAAACCGTTTCATTATGTAGAGGTGAATAAGGATGAAGACTTATTCCATCTGCTGATCTAATTTTTTTCGCAACCGCGCAAAATGACAGACAGCTAGGCTGGCATCATATATAATAGAAGAAAAACAAAAAAAGAGGATTGATAGCTTGTTACTCAAAAGCCTAGAGTTCAAACGCGATGACGGGATTCAGGTGAAAGTGACAGAAATACCTGTATTAAAGGAAGATGAGCACTATTTCTTTATGTTACATCACCATTTGCAATTCTACTTAAAAGAAGTGTTTTCATCAAACAGCAGGGCAAAAGTGTATTCTTTCCGACATTATATGAAGCGCCGGATGAAGTGGGCAGATTATCAGGCTGTTTTTCATCAAGAGGTGTTAAAGCACAACGCATAACATGCCGTTTTTACCTGTATGTCCTCCTTTGTAATCGTTAATGGGAGGCATGCAGGATTTTTTTTGCTCAGTATCGAATACAAATATGGGACAGTAAGGACAGGCTTTAGAAAGCGTTTTTATGCTGGCTGAAAGGATGAATGTCATGAAGGTTATCAAAGGTTTAATGGCTGGGCTGTTTTTTCTGCTTTTGTGTGCCTGCGGAGAACAGCAGATTAAAAATCCACTCAATTACGAAGTGGAGCCTTTTACATTTCAAAACCAAGACGGCAAGAACGTTTCATTAGAGAGTTTAAAAGGAGAAGTATGGCTGGCGGATTTTATTTTTACCAATTGTGAAACTATATGTCCGCCAATGACCGCTCATATGACCGATCTGCAAAAAAAACTGAAAGCCGAAAATATAGATGTCCGTATCATATCATTTAGTGTTGATCCAGAAAACGATAAGCCGAAACAGCTGAAGAAATTTGCCGCAAATTATCCATTATCGTTTGATAACTGGGATTTTCTCACCGGATACAGCCAGAGTGAGATTGAGGAGTTCGCACTTAAGAGCTTTAAAGCGATCGTAAAGAAACCTGAGGGAGAGGAACAAGTGATTCATCAATCATCTTTTTATTTGGTGGGCCCGGACGGTAAGGTGCTGAAAGATTACAATGGAGTTGAGAATACACCGTATGATGATATCATTTCTGATGTGAAGTCAGCCAGTGCACTCAAGTAGGCTAGGAGACTAGGCATTTGCAAATCTTCTAAAACATGATACACTTTCCACTAGTAGAATGGGAAGGAGCAACAAGATTGAAGCTGCGCATTTTTTCAATCATGGCTGGTTTGATTTTGCTTCTTACTGCTTGTACGAGCATACGTACAGCATCTGAGGGAAAACAAAAAGATCATGAAACGAAAACGAAAGAGCACATTGTCATAGCGGCTGTCGGAGATTCGCTGACAGAAGGAGTCGGAGATCCCGATGGAAAGGGATATGTCAGCAAGGTGGCGGATTCTATCCGGTCAGATAAACAAGTCAAAACGGTTGACGTGAAAAATTATGCCGTAAAAGGGAACCGTTCGGATGATTTATTAGAAAAACTAAAAGATAAAAAGGTTCAAAAAGGCATAAAGGACGCAGATTATGTCTTTTTTACAATTGGTGGTAATGATTTGATGAAAGTCCTTCGCCAAAACTTCCTGCAATTAACCGTTGAACCGTTTCAGGAAGCGGAAAAACCGTACGAAAAGCGCTTTGAAAAAATCATTTCTGAAATTCGCAAGCTGAATGATCACGCTGAGCTGATTTATGTCAGCATGTACAATCCGTTTACGTTTACATTATCTGAACTAAATGAAATAAACGGTGTTGTCACGGATTGGAACCATATTGCTGAAAAAGAGCTGAAAAAGGATAAGCAAGCGAAAATCATTTATATCGAAGATTTGTTCAACAAAAAAAGTGACAGCAGCCGAATTTCTGAGGAAGATGATTTTCATCCTAATGGTACGGGTTATTCTCTAATCGCGAAGCGCGTCTATCAATCCATAAAAAAAGAAGGATTACCGAAAGAGTAGGGTGACAGCATGAATAAGTGGAAACGACTGTTTTTTATATTGCTTGCAATCAATTTTATCCTCACTGCCGGGTTTGTTACACTTGTTTTGCTCCCGGGAGAGCAAGCTCAGGTGAAGGATTCATCTGAGAGCGAGTATGGATTTCAAGTGACAAGCACAAAAGAATCATTAGCTGCGTTTGTTAACTCATATTTAAACGACAAGGCATCAAACAAGCTTGATTATAAAGTAGAGATTGATGATGATGTTCATGTCGCAGGGAATATCAAGGCATTTTCTACCTCTATTGATGCTTTTATCGCTTTTGAACCGACCGTGAAAAAAAACGGTGATGTAGAGTTGAATGTTACGAAATTTTCGTTAGGGAAATTGAGTATACCGATTAGCTTTGTGTTAAATTATATGGACAGCTTTTATGAATTGCCGTCATTTGTCCACGTTCACCCCGGAGATAAAAGCATTGAAGTGCGTTTGTCAGAAATGCCTTTAACGAATGATATGTATGTCAAAGCGGATAAAATAAATTTAGAAAATGATGAAATTGAATTTTCCTATTACCATCCTAAACAATAGAGGTGACTGAAAATGAAACAGGTTTACCAGTATTTCAGTTTATTATCCTTTACATTTTCCCTGTACTTCGGCTGGCTGGCTTATCATCATCTGGCCGCTGAAGACATGGATCAAATGTATTTGAATGTTTCCTATTGTGCCTTGTTCCTAAGTGTGATGGTGTTTACATTCGGTATGCGAGACCGAAAAAAAACCGATAAATCATGAAAAAAGAGACATGAAACAACGTCTCTTTTTTCGTGCGGTCCGAAGAAAATTTGAGAACACAAGGAGAAAAGATGAAAGCATACGATTTTACACAGGGGAACGTGCTGAAACAGCTTGTACTGTTTTCAACGCCTATTATGCTCGGAAACGCATTGCAGGTTTCCTTTCAGTTTATAGACAGCTTGTGGATCGGCAATTTACTGGGGGCACAGGCTCTTGGGGCAGTCGCGGTATCAAGCACGATTGTTCTAACCGTGCTGTCTTTTATTTTGGGCCTTAACAATGCGACGTTAACCATTTTATCTCAGCAAAAAGGAAAAGATGATGAAAAGGGAATGACGTCGTATATTAACGCTTTTGTTGTTTTATTAACAGGCCTAAGCATCGGATTCGGCGCAGCCGGTTTTTTTCTGTCAGAGCTTTTGCTGCGTCTTCTAAAAACGCCGGAGTCTATGCTGCCGCTTGCTGAGACTTATTTGCAGATTCAATTTATTGGCATTTTGTTTTTATTTGGTTATAACTTTATCAGTACTGTGCTTCGGGCGCTGGGCGACAGCAAGACACCTCTCCGGTTTATTGCGTTTGCTGTTGTACTGAATACAGTGCTTGCGCCGCTCTTTATTTCTGTGTTCCGCATGGGAATAGCGGGTGCGGCTTATTCAACGATTTTGTCACAGGGAATTGCGTTTCTATATGGGTTGTTTTATGTCATCAAACACAAGCTTGTGCCATTCTCAATTCCGAGAGTGCCCAAGTGGGGAGAGTCTGCGCTGATTTTAAAACTCGGAATTCCGGCCGGTCTGCAGATGATGGTGATTACAGGCGGTATGCTGGCGATTATGAGTGTTGTCAACTCATACGGGGAGCACGTGGTATCAGGTTTTGGCGCGGTCCAGCGGCTCGACAGCATCATCACGCTTCCAGCAATGGCTGCCGGTACGGCCGTCAACAGTATGGCAGGGCAAAATATCGGAATCGGAAACAAGAAAAGAGTAGGAACGATTGCAAGGCTTGGTGTGATGGCTGTTATTTCCTGCATGCTGGTGATTGCGGTTATGATTTGGGTGTTTGGTAAATACCTTATAAGGTTATTTATCAGCGAGCCTGATGCGGTCGCATTTGGTGAACAATATTTGAAGTGGATCGCGTTTTTCTACCCTTTTATTGGGATTAATTTTGTGCTGAACGGAATCGTCAGGGCCGCGGGAGCGATGCTGCAGGTGCTGGTTCTAAATTTGATCTCGTTTTGGGTGTTGAGATATCCTTTCACAGCTCTATTTTCAGCTTGGCTTGGACAAAAAGGAATCGGGCTTGGAATCGGAATGAGTTTTTTATTTAGCAGCTGCGCGGCATTTTTGTATTATAGATATGGCCGCTGGAAAGCAATGAAGCTGTTTACTGAAAAATAAGTGAAGCACTGCGAAAAGCACATACCTATACATCGGTATGTGCTTTTTTTCACCGTTTTTTATCAAGTTTGCTGAAGAGCTCGATTAACGTGGCAAGTTCAGCATCAGTGTAGCAGTCAAAGCGTTTAAAGAAATATTCCGTTTTTTTCTCGTTAAAGTGCTGAAGGACTTTTTCGCCCGCTTCAGTGATATGAATGCGGATGATGCGTCTGTCTTCCTTCGATCTGATTCTCGTAATCCATTCCTTTTCTACCAGCGCATCGGTCACAGCCGTAATGTGGCTTGCCGATACCTCTAAAATAGGCGCAAATTCAGTGACTTTTTTAGGCCCTTGTTCACTGAGGATCCGAAGAATGGTGAATTCATTCCGCGACAGCTCTTTATCTAAAATTTCATTGATTTCGTTTCGTATTTGTTTAAAGACTTTACGGAGTAAAGTTTCCATATCGTACATCATCTGTGTTCTTACTTTCAAATTTGTGAACCTCCATTACATAAGCATATTGCTTAAAACCTATAGATTTTATTGAAAAGCAGAATCATTTTCATTCTATTTTTACATGCTATAATATAATAATACCACGTATTAACAAAGGAGGCACCAGTATGTCTGAAAAAAAAGAAATCGCCACATTTGCAGGAGGCTGTTTTTGGTGTATGGTTAAACCTTTTGACGAACAGCCGGGAATTGAAAAAGTGGTGTCCGGGTATACAGGCGGCCATACTGAAAACCCTACGTATGAAGAGGTGTGCAGTGAAACGACGGGACATCGTGAAGCCGTTCAAATCACGTTTAATCCTGATGTATTCCCTTATGAAAAACTGCTTGAATTATTTTGGCAGCAAATCGATCCGACAGATCTTAGGCGGGCAGTTTGCTGATCGCGGCAGTTCCTATCGCGCAGCCATTTTTTATCATAATGATAAACAAAAGGAGCTTGCGGAAGCTTCCAAGCAACGTCTGGCTGAAAGCGGCATCTTTAAAGATCCGATTGTAACGGACATTTTAAAAGCTGAACCTTTCTATGAAGCGGAAGGCTACCATCAGCATTTTTATAAAAAGAATCCAGCACATTATCAGCGCTACCGGACAGGTTCCGGACGTGCCGGATTTATTAATGAGCATTGGGGGGATAAATAAATGGCGTACAATAAAGAAGAAAAAATGAAGTCATTAAATCGCATACAATATGAGGTAACGCAAAATAACGGCACGGAGCCGCCGTTTCAAAATGAATATTGGGATCATAAGGAAGAAGGGCTCTATGTAGACATTGTGTCAGGCAAGCCATTGTTTACATCCAAGGATAAATTTGATTCCCACTGCGGCTGGCCAAGCTTTACAAAGCCGGTTGAAGAAGAAGAAGTGGAAGAAAAACTGGACACGAGCCATGGCATGATTCGCACAGAAGTAAGAAGCCGAACTGCTGACTCTCATCTTGGTCATGTATTTAATGACGGACCGGGGCCAAACGGGCTTCGTTACTGCATAAATTCAGCAGCGCTGCGGTTTGTTCCAAAGCATAAGCTGAAAGAGGAAGGATACGAAAGTTACCTGCATCTCTTTGATAAATAAAATATTAAAAACAGGCCTGCCTAATGGATAGACAGGCTTGTTTTTATGCCTTTTTCTCTTGATGCAAGTCTTCAATAATCTGGGCAATTCTTTCTTTCGTAATGAGCGGGGCCTGATCAGATTGATACCCAGGCAGATTGACTTTGCGAAAGTCAGGATGTTTTTCAGGCTCTGGAAGGATCGCATAGAGGTTGCCCCATTCATACAGTGATTCAATTTCATGCGGGGATGTTAATTCTTCGTGAAGCTTTTCACCTGGACGCTTGCCGACTTCTACTGCAGCCGGCCGCGGGAGCCCGTGCTGCGATGCATATTCTTCAAATCCATGAATCAGTTCTTCAAGTTTCAGTGATTCCATTTTGAAAATAAAGGTTTCTCCGCCTTTTGTAATCGCAGCTGATTGCAAAGTCAATGTAGCTGCATCGTCTATTGACATGAAAAATCTGGTCATGTTCTTGTCTGTGATAGTCAGAGGCTGACCCTCCATCATCTGTTCAAATAATATAGGGATGACCGAACCTCTGGAGCCCAGAACATTTCCGAAGCGGACCGAACAAAACACGGTTCCTTTGTTTTGAACGTGGCGGTTTGCTTGATGAAACAGCTTTTCAGATAACAGCTTGGTGGCACCCATTGTGTTCACAGGAGATACAGCTTTATCTGTACTGATATTAATGACATGCTGCACTCGGTGTAAAAGGGCAGCTTCCACCACATTTTGTCCGCCGATGAGATTGGTTTGGATCGCTTCAAATGGATGATCCTCACATGTCGGAACCTGTTTCAGCGCAGCCGCGTGAAAGACGATATCGACACCTTTCATCACCTGATTCACCCTTCTGTGATCGCGCACATCTCCTAGTACAAATAATAGCCGCTTATCCTCCGCATACTTTTGGCTCATGACATACTGTTTACTGTCGTCTTTGCTGAATACAATCACCTGTTTAGGTGTAAGCAGCAAAAGGCGTTTGACAATTTGACTCCCGATTGAACCCGTTCCGCCAGTGACTAAAACTGTTTTGTTATGAAAAAATGGTTTTAGTTCTGCTGTTTGCTGTTTAGGCATGGCTTATCCTCCAACTCTCGTTTCTCTACCATGCATCATATGTTCAACTTTATAATCGAATTAATGAAAGCAACCAATAAAACAAAATATAGGGGAATGATCATGTCACAACGTGGTCTTTTTTTAACAGAAAATGGAAAACAGGAGCGACTAGCAAACGATAAAACTAAATAAACAATGTACTAAATATTCATTATGTTTTCATTTCGCACCTCAAAAACAAAGCTGACAAAGTCATCTCACGTACCTCTTTAGGGAAAGTTGTTTATGAGCCAGAAACCCTATAAAAAAAGGTTCATTTTCCTCACGGTAAATACATGTATATATTTTACAATAGAGATGATAGTGATAAAAGAGGAGGATACCAAATGAAGGTTTCAAAAACAATGCTGCTAAGCACCGCCGCGGGTTTATTGCTTAGCCTGACAGCAAACTCGGTGTCGGCTCATGATGTGAATGAGGAACATCATTTCAAAGTGACTGCGCAAACGGAGACAGATCCGGTCGCTTCTGGCGATGACGCAGCTGATGATCCGGCTATTTGGGTACATGAGAAGCATCCGGAAAAAAGCAAATTAATTACGACAAATAAGAAATCAGGGCTCGTCGTGTATGATTTAGATGGAAAGCAGCTTCATTCTTATGAATTTGGCAAGCTCAATAATGTCGATCTGCGCTATGATTTTCCATTGAAAGGCGAAAAAATTGATATTGCTGCAGCATCCAACAGGTCTGAAGGAAAAAATACAATTGAAGTATATGCAATAGACGGGGATAAAGGAAAATTGAAAAGCATTACAGATCCGAAACATCCTATTTCCACTGGTATTTCTGAGGTTTACGGATTCAGCCTGTATCACAGCCAGAAAACAGGAGCATTTTACGCATTAGTGACAGGCAAACAAGGGGAATTTGAGCAATATGAAATTGTTGATGGTGGAAAAGGTTTTGTAACAGGAAAAAAAGTGCGTGAATTTAAGTTGAATACTCAGACTGAAGGCCTTGTTGCGGATGATGAGTACGGAAATCTATACATAGCAGAGGAAGATGAGGCCATCTGGAAATTTAACGCTGAGCCAGGCGGAGGATCAAAGGGACAGGTTGTTGACCGTGCGACAGGAGAACATTTGACAGCTGATATTGAAGGACTGACAATCTATTATGCACCAAATGGCAAAGGATATCTCATGGCCTCAAGTCAAGGAAATAACAGCTATGCAATGTATGAACGGCAGGGGAAAAATCGCTATGTGGCCAATTTTGAAATTACAGATGGAGAGAAGATAGACGGTACTAGTGACACGGATGGCATTGATGTTCTTGGTTTCGGGCTTGGTCCAAAATATCCGTATGGGATTTTTGTGGCGCAGGACGGCGAAAATATCGATAATGGACAAGCAGTCAATCAAAACTTCAAAATTGTATCGTGGGAACAAATTGCACAGCATCTCGACGGAATGCCTGATCTTCATAAACAGGTGAACCCGAGGAAGCTGAAAGACCGTTCTGACGGCTAGAAAAAAAGCAGCTGAACAAGCTGCTTTTTTCTGTGAATGAAAAAATCGTTCATAGCAATGAACGATTTTTCAAGAAAGCGCCAGATGAATCGCCTTTAGTGTTGCAGGAAGCTCATCAAACGTAAATGCGGGTACGGTCTCATTATAATTGGCTGCTGCAGCTTTATGCCGTTCTTCAGGGTTTTTGATATAGAAAGCGGCTTTTTCCTTAAAGTCGTTAATGCTGTGATAAGAAATAAAGGATGAAAAAGGATGAGCCGCGGGTAAATCTGTTAATTGAAATGCTTCGCATGCAGCGATATCAAACGTTCGGTTATTATAACTGGCATTTTTGATGCGAATATTATTTTTGTTAAAAGCAAAATGATAAGGCCGATGCGCATTGATGACAATGTCTGCCCCGTTATAATAATGAACGGCCTGTTCGGGTGGAATCCATGTGCTGACGACATCGATATGCGGCTGTTTGAGCACATTTTTAGGCAGATATTTTCTCCATTCCTTTCCGATGACTCGAACCGTGAAAGGCAGATGTACCGCTTCTTTCATAAGCTGAACCCGATTAGGGTAAGGATAGCCGATGATAAGCAGATTTGAATGAAAGGAATGTTCGGTGCCCATTTTTTTAAACAGCCGATGATTAACTGGAATCGGAACATAATAGGCGTGCTGGTAGCCGAGCTCTTGATAAAAGAAAGCGGCATTTTGTTCAATCGTTAATATGGCGTCAGCAAGCTTAATTACCTGTAGGCTGATATCAATATAAAATGGGTCTTCGGTCAGCCAAACATACACGGGGATATCCTTACCCTTTAACCAGGTCAGCCAGTCGTGAGGAACGCGGTCTCCAACCATTATAAGTGCGAAGTCCGGCTGAAACGCTTCGATCTTCACCAAATATTCTGCTTCCGGTTTATCTGCAATCATATACTCTGTATGAGTGTTTTGAAAACAATCTTCAGCCCAGCGATCAAAATAACTGTATATGCCTCCGTATCCCGACTGGATATACAAGACTTTCATCGGATGTTATGAAAAGAACGTAACGCTTTCTACTTTGTCTACATCAATTAATGTTGTAGCTTGACCTGCCGGAGTGACGGAGCTTTCCTGTGTTACAAAGACGATACCGTGAACTTGATCGAAAGCAACGAAAACAACCGGCCCAATCATGTCACCTGAATCAGTCACAATGCTGATTGTCGTGCCTGGCGTAATTCTGGCAAAAATCCATCTTGCCGGAAGGGAAGGGTCTAAAATAGATTCTGCCGTAACCGTTTCACTTTCATCTACTTTTTGATCGATGGCAGCTTCAAGCAAGGCTTTAAGATTACTTTCCATGTTTTCTCCTCCTTCTGTTGCAGTTGGAAATAAAGGACTTAAAACGGTTTTAATTAAATCCTTTTTTAACTGTGCATTTTCAGAGCTCATTACACACACCTCCTATTCGATAGTGAACTCACGTTAATCTATTCTTCTGGCTGTTGTTTGGTATGAGTCGAACGCCGTACCAGACCTATTTTTCATGTATTTAAGGAAAATGCTGATTTTTTAATGGAGTGGACATAGCCCTATACCATACATCAAAGTCGCTCATATTGTGAAACAGAGTAAAGGGATAAGGGAGAGGGATTATTTGGATTTAGAGAAACAAGTGGATCGAGAAGAAAACCAAGATGAACTGCATTTTATTTTGCTTTTGCTGATTCTGCTTATTCGTCAATCATCTACTGAAGGAAATCCATCTGATCTCAGACGCCAGCTCGTTTTTGCAAAGGAGCTGGGCGTACCGGTTTCAAAAGTTCATTTGATCAATGGAGATACGCTTCAGAATGTCATCGTAAAAGAAGTACTGACTGATTTGGTTATTTTTCAAAACCCGTTAAATAACACGAGATCTCATGTGTCACTCTCAAGTGTTGTAAGCTGGGGTGCTTTTTAAATGATGACAGAGGCTCTGCTTGCTGCGGAGCCGTTTTTATGTTTGACGGCGGGGGCGGTATAGATGGGAGAGAAAGTGTCTATTATTTTAACAAGTTACAACAAACCTAAATATTTGCAAAAAGCGATCGAAAGCGTGATTCAGCAAACGCATGATCTTTGGGAGCTTTTTATTATGGATGATCATTCGAATGAAGAAACAACTGCGGTGATTCACAAGTATCTCCATGACCGGCGCATTCAATATCATAACAGTTTCGTGCAACCTGCAGATCGATTAAAAACAGCCCGTTATGCCACATTAATTAACAGTGCGCTCCCATTTGCAGACGGCGATTTCATTTCCTATCTTACTGATGACACTGTTTATCATCCCGAGCGGCTGAGCCGTATGGTGCAAGAATTTTCACATCAGCCTGAAGCGCAGGTTGTCTATTCAAAACAAAAAGTTGTACATGTAAACGAAAGGGGAGAGGAAATCTCACATTTCTACAGAAATGCCAATGCAGTGCTAGAGCAGGCGGCTTTTCATGTTGATCATTGTTCAGTAATGCATCGCCGTTCGTTACTTAATCTCATTCACTATAAATATGGAGGCTATTGGGATGATGATATGAAGCATTGGAATCATGGCGACGCAATTTTTTGGGCGAGACTCAACAACTTTACCCCATTTCTGCCGATAAATGAAGTATTAGATACAACTTATAAAACCCCAGATTCATTTCAAAATGCATATCGGTTTCTGCCCGCCGATTTGATTGACGGCTCTTTTGTGAAAGGTTCAGATCAAACTGTGTATTTTCTTGATCAGGGTGTACGGCACCCTGTCGGGGAAAAGTGGAGTTTTTGGTATCTAAATCGGACTGTCGCTGTTCCAGACCCATATTTATTCCAATATAGGATTGGTAAAATTTTAAACATTCCGAATTATATTTTAGTAAAGGAAGCTGACCATCCTGCCATATTTTATATTGAAGCCGGAAAAAAAAGGCGCATTGTGGACCAGTATGCGTTTCAATTTTATCAATTTCAAAAAAAAGACATATTGACAGTTGGAAAAGAGGAGCTGGAGGCGCTTTTGGAAGGACCGCCGATTATGTGGAAGCGATCTGAATTGATCAAAAATCCGCCTGGCCGAAGGCTGTTTTTCATCGAACGCGAGCCGTTTTTGTTTCTAAACGGCTTCTTTCACCCAATTAGTGAACAAGTAGCAAGGAAGTTTTTTTTACATCAGAAGCCAATCTCCGCTTCTTTCCGAAATATTCAGCAATTTCCAATTGGAAAGCCGTTTTATCCGGTGTACGATGAGATTATAAAGAAATTGAACATTGCAACAGAGTATAGGGATAGGTCATAAAAAGGAGACGTTCATGACAGGACATTATGCAAAAACGGAACATCAATATATATTGTTAACGTCTGAATCGACATCGTTTGATCATTACAGCGTATACAGAGATCCTCAGCTTCCGCAAATTTTTTCTCATAATTTTGTTCAGCTCCATGATACGTTTCCATTGGAGCGGTTATTGAATTTTTTGCCCTCCGTACCAAAGTTGCTTGGGGCGAATTATCTCCATTTAAAAGCATCGCCGCAGCATGTTTTTCCGCTCGGTTTGAAGCAGTCGCTTGTAAAAAGCGGTTTTGTCGTCGAGGATGAGCTGCTATATGACATGAAGCTTAATGACTGGAATGGACAGATGGGACATCCTTTAACCGCATGGGGGACGGCAAAGAGCCTTAGCGACGGATCTTCTATTATGAAAATTTACGATTCCATTTATATTGGAGAAGCGATCGCCGAACAAAAATTAAATAGAAAATATCCTTTCTACGAAGCGGGTACAATCATTCTTGTTGTTTGTTATAGCGACCAGGCACAGAAAATTCCCATTGGGTGCGGAGAGCTGTTTATCGATCAGCAAGAGAAAACAGCTAAAATCGAAGAAGTAGCAATTTTAGATCAGTTTCAAAGGAGGGGCTACGGCAGTATCTTAGTGCAAGAAATGCTGTCCATCGCCAAATCACTAGGAATGGAAGCAGTCTACTTAGTCGCTACAAGCACAGACGGTGCAACCCATTTTTACGAAAAGCTGACATTTAAAAAATATGAGCGGGTGCATACTGTTTTTCATTATTTCCTTACATGAAATAGGCGTTTGCACAAACCATTTGGGACTTGGCCCGCATAAAATGCCGTATATCGTGATAAGAAAGGATGAAAACAGCATGTATGGATACCCTGGATACGGTTACGGATTTGGCTGCGGGACAAATACATTTGTATTGATTGTCGTCTTGTTCATTTTATTAATTATTGTCGGAGCCGCTTTTATTTGCTAGATGCTGAATTCAAAAAGAGCCTTCCCCTTCTGGGAGGCTCTTTTTATGTGAAAAAGTTTTTGCTGGGAACGTCATGCCGCCATTTGGACACTCATACAATATGTTAAAAGGGTTTTGAGGTGGGAGCATGAGCAGTTATTTGATTAAGCCGGAGCTTAGCTCGGTCTATCCGGTTGTCGGTTATGCGAAGGGTTCATATGTTTATGATCAGACCGGAAAAAAATATCTTGACGGCTCGTCAGGTGCGGTGACATGTAATATCGGCCACGGAGTTCGTGATGTGACTGAGAAGCTGAAAGAACAGCTTGATCAGGTGTCTTTTGCTTACCGCTCACAGTTTACGAGCGAGCCCGCCGAGCAATTAGCCGCTCTCTTGGCACGGGAGCTGCCGGGAGATGTGAATTGGTCTTTTTTTGTCAACAGCGGATCAGAAGCGATAGAAACAGCGATGAAAATCGCCATTCAGTATTGGCAGGAAAAAAAGCAAACACAAAAATCCATCTTTTTGTCTCGGTGGAGCAGTTACCACGGAATAACTTTGGGAGCGCTTTCATTATCTGGTTTTTATGAAAGGAGATACCGGTTCACCCATCTCGTTGAACGATATCCTGCTATCTCAGCTCCACACCTTTATCGGCTGAATCATGAGACGGCAGAAGACTTTGTTCAGTCTGCAGCTGATGAACTAGACACTGCAATCAAAAGAATTGGAAGCCAATTCATTGCCGGCTTTGTGGCTGAGCCAATTATTGGTGCTGCAGGAGCAGCGATTACTCCGCCTCCGGGATATTATGAGAAATTAAGCGAGGTATGCCGCACACACGACGTGCTTTTTATTGCAGACGAAGTCATGACAGGGCTTGGGAGAACAGGAAGGATGCTTGCGACAGAGCATTGGCACACCATTCCTGATATTGCTGTACTGGGCAAGGGTCTCGGTGCGGGGTATGCCCCCATTGCTGCTGCCGTTGTATCTGATTCTATTGTTGAAACGATTAAACAAGGATCAGGTGTGATTATGAGCGGCCACACATATAGTGCACATCCCTATTCAGCCAAAGCTGCTCTTGAAGTTTTGCGGTATGTGTTAAAGCACGGCTTGATCAAACAATCAGAAGTAAAAGGAGCTGTGCTGAAGAAGAAGCTTGAAGAGGCGGCATCTCAAAGCGGCATCATAGGTGATGTGCGCGGAAAGGGTCTGCTATTAGGCGTTGAATTTGTGGCAGACAAGAAAACGAAGAAAGTGTTTCCGCCAGAACAGGCGGTAACCCAGCTTATTGTCAGCGAGGCGAAAAAACGCGGGCTGATTGTTTATCCTTCCAAAGCTGGGATAGACAGCGGAGAAGGAGATGCTGTCATTATTGCTCCTCCTTTTACCATTTCCGACGGTGAAGTTGAAGAGCTTATCTCTATTTTTTCAGAAACAGTTGCAGCGGTCGAAAAAAACTTAAAAAAGGATTGACATCAAATGGCGCCATTTCAAAAAGCAATCAGCATTGAAACAGCAATTGCAGATGTTCAGGACGGATCGGTTCTGATGTTTGGCGGTTTTGGAGGAGTCGGGTCGCCTCCTTCATTGATTGAGGCTATTTTGGACAGCGGTGTAACGGATTTAACTGTTATTTGCAATGACGCGGGTTTCCCGGAGATAGGGATCGGCCCGCTTATTGTTAATCAACGGGTCAAAACCCTGATCGCCTCGCATATCGGTTCCAATCCTGTAGCGGGGAAACAGATGACAGACGGGACATTAGAAATTCAATTTTCACCTCAGGGAACGCTTGCGGAGCGGATTCGCGCCGGCGGAGCAGGACTTGGCGGTATTTTAAGCGATATCGGCATTGATAATCAAATGGTTTGCGAGGAAAAGGACATCGTAACTGTGGCGGGAAAACGATATTTGATAGAAGAAGCGCTGACGGCTGATTTTGCTTTCATCAATGCGTGCATTGCCGATGAATTCGGCAATCTAACGTATGACAAAACCGCGCGCAATATGAATCCGTTAATGGCAATGGCCGCCAGGAGAACCTTTGCCGAAGCTGAGCGTATCGTCCCGATGGGAGAGATTTCTGAAGAAATGATTGTCACACCGGGGATTTTTGTCGAGGGGGTTGTACGAAGTGAAGGAGTGAAGTGGAAATGGGCTTGGGAGTAGCAGAAAGAGAACAAATCGCAAAACGGGCTGCTGCTGAAATTAAGCAGGGCATGATTGTGAATCTCGGCATCGGCATCCCATCCTTGGTCCCTAACTTTTTGCCAACTGACATGCAGGTCATGTTTCAAGCCGAAAACGGTGTCCTTGGCATTGGAGAAAGTCCTGAAAAGGGAGAAGAGGATGCGCATTTATGCAACGCTGCGGGATATCCTGTCCGGGCTGTAAAAGGGGCTTCCTATTTTGATACTACGATGTCTTTTGCAATGATCAGAAGAGGCAAAATTGACATTACCATCTTAGGCGCCCTGCAGGTGAGCCAATCAGGCGATTTGGCAAATTGGCTTGTTCCGGGAAAAAAGGTGCCGGGTATGGGCGGGGCGATGGAGCTTGCCCAAAAAGCGAAAAAAGTGGTTGTTGTCATGAGTCATACAGATCAAAAGGGAGGGCCTAAATTAACAGAAAGATGTACGCTGCCGTTAACTGCCGCAGGCTGTGTGGATTTGATTATTACCGAAAAAGCGGTTCTTGAGGTCGATGGCCATCACTTTATTTTAAAAGAGCTGATGAATGGCTCGACAATCGAAGAGGTGACGAGGCTGACAGAGGCTGAAATCAAAATAGATATGCCTTTTTCTTAAGAGGGGGAATGAGGATGCAAGACATTGAAAGAAAAGTTATCGGGTGGCTTGATCAGCATTCGGCCAAAGCCATTCGTCTTCTCAAAAGGCTGATTGGGGAAAAAAGCACTTTGGGGTCAGAGTTTAACGCCCAAGCTGTTGTGCTTGAAAAACTCCGGCAATTTCATATGGACATTGATGTATGGGAGCCAAGCCTAAAGCAATTAAAACAGCATCCCTACTTTAAATCAAATCGTTCTGATTTTCATGAGAGCCCGAACATCGTGGCGAAAAAAACAGGAGCAGGCGGAGGCAGGTCCCTGATTTTGAACGGCCATATCGATGTTGTGCCTGAAGGAAACGTAAAGGATTGGAAGTATGAACCGTATCAAGCTTTCGAAGAAAACGGTAAAATATACGGCCGCGGCTCAACGGATATGAAGGGAGGCAATACAGCCCTTCTTTTTGCTTTAGAAGCCTTGCACGCCTGCGATGTCAAATTGAAGGGAGATGTATTGTTTCAGAGTGTTGTAGATGAAGAGTGCGGCGGCGCCGGAACACTGTCTGCCATCATGAGGGGCTATCGTGCTGACGGGGCGCTGATACCTGAACCGACGAATATGAAACTATTTATAAAGCAGCAGGGCTCAATGTGGTTTCGGATCACAGTGAAGGGATTAGCGGCACATGGGGGCACACGTTATGAAGGGGTAAGCGCGATTGAAAAAAGCATGCATGTTATTACAGCGATACAAGAGCTGGAGAAGGTCCGCAATGCGAGAATCTCAGATCCGCTGTATGACAATATCCCAATACCGGTACCGGTGAATATCGGCACCATCTCAGGCGGTGCCTGGCCATCTTCAGTTGCAGACCGTGTCGTCATAGAAGGGAGATGCGGAATTGCCCCCCATGAGAAACCAGAAGCTGTCAAACTTGAATTGGAAAACTGGCTGAAGGATTTAGAATACCGTGACGAATGGTTTAAACGCCATCCCGTAGAAGTAGAATGGTTTGGCGCTCAGTGGCTGCCGAATGATTTACCTGATGACCACCCTTTAATTTCTGTGCTGCAATCAGCCTATCAAAAAATGAAACAGACAGAGCCGATTCTCGAAGCTTCCCCGTGGGGAACGGATGGAGGGCTTTTATATCATGCAGGAGATACGCCAGTGATCGTCTTCGGGCCAGGGGAAACAAAAGCGGCTCATCAGGCCAATGAATACATTGAGGTTGAGGCCATGATAGAATCTGCTAAAATTATTGCACTTTTTGTCATGGATTGGTGCGGGCTTCATACAGACGGGGAGGATGCGGATGCTCAAGTCGATAAAGAGTAGCGGTGTCACAGCAGTTTTGGACCATGACAGCTTTAATAAACGAATCAGAGTGGTCTGTTATGACGGAGCCATTGAGAAGGCCCTGCCAGATATCGTGGCAGCGGCGAAAGAAGAGAATGCGGAAAAAATCATCGTCTATACGAAGCAGCATGATGAACCAATGCTTGCCAAACAATTATTTGCGCCGGAGGGTTATCTAAAGGGCTATTATCTCGGCCATTCGGCTTGTGTCATGGTTCGTTACCTTTCAGAAAGCCGGAGGCAAACAGATTCATATACTGAGGAACAAGAGATCATCGAATCCTTATATCACACAGTGCCTCGTCTCCGCAACGACAACATACCCGTATTTACGATGAGAAAAGCAGAGATAAACGACATGTATCAGCTGTCAATGCTGTATAAAAAAGTATTCCGTACGTATCCGACCCCCGTATTTGACCCCGCTTATATTGAAAAGACGATGAAGGCAAATACGGTGTATTATATCATGCTTGATCATGACCGCTTGATCAGCGCAGCAAGCGCAGAAATCAATCCAGAGCTGGGGCATGCAGAAATAACCGATTGTGCTGTGCTGCCGGAATACCGCGGCCATTCGCTGACAAGCTTTTTAATCAAGGCGTTAGAAAAAGAAATGGCTGGAAGGGATATCTTCCATGTGTTTTCTCTCGCCCGTGCTTCGTCTTTTGGGATGAATGCTGTGTTGTACCATTCAGGTTATCAGTATGGCGGAAGGCTGATCAATAATTGCTTTATAGCCGAAGGTCTTGAAAACATGAATATTTGGTGCAAACAACTGTAAGTCAAAACATGCGCGAGGAGGAGTTCGTTTGGAAAACAAATGGTATAAACCGAAACGGCATTGGAAGGAGATCGAGTTATGGAAGGACGTTCCGGAAGAGAAATGGAACGATTGGCTTTGGCAGCTGACACATACTGTTAGAACGTTAGAGGATTTAAAGAAGGTCATCAATCTGACCAAGGAAGAAGAGGAAGGTGTCAGAATTTCTACAAAAACGATCCCCTTAAATATTACGCCTTACTATGCTTCTTTAATGGACCCCGACAATCCGAGATGCCCGATCCGCATGCAGTCTGTGCCGCTTTCTGAAGAAATGCACAAAACAAAATACGATCTGGAAGACCCGCTACATGAGGATGAAGATTCACCGGTACCGGGTCTGACACACCGCTATCCCGACCGTGTGCTGTTTCTTGTCACGAATCAATGTTCCATGTACTGCCGCTACTGCACAAGAAGGCGTTTTTCCGGACAAATCGGAATGGGAGTCCCTAAAAAACAGCTGGATGCTGCGATTGCTTATATCCGGGAAACACCTGAAATCCGTGATTGTTTAATTTCAGGCGGTGACGGGCTGCTTATTAATGATCAAATTTTAGAATACATTTTAAAAGAGCTGCGGAGCATTCCGCATTTGGAAGTCATCAGAATTGGAACAAGGGCGCCTGTCGTCTTTCCGCAGCGCATTACCGATCAATTGTGTGAGATATTGAAAAAATATCATCCGGTCTGGCTGAACACCCATTTCAACACAAGCATCGAAATGACAGAGGAATCCGTTGAAGCCTGTGAAAAGCTTGTGAACGCAGGTGTCTTAGGTCGGAAATCAGGCTGTCGTATTAGCGGGTATTAATGATTCGGTTCCAATTATGAAAAAGCTTATGCACGATTTGGTAAAAATCAGAGTCCGTCCGTATTATATCTACCAATGTGATCTGTCAGAGGGTATCGGGCATTTCAGGGCGCCTGTTTCCAAAGGTTTGGAGATCATTGAAGGGCTGAGAGGGCATACCTCAGGCTATGCAGTTCCTACTGTGTTTTTTAAAATAAGTATGGAAACTCTTGATAAAAAGTGGTATTCTCTAGTTAGTTAAATATAGCACCATGTACGGAGAAAGGGAATACGCCGATGATTAAGAATCTTGAGAACATACACCATGTAGCTATATACCTTAGGATTAGTCAGGAGAAGAAGGGTGAAAACGTAGAAACTCTGGAGAACCATAGACAAATCCTTATAGAGTTTTGTGAAGAACATGGCTTTACTTATGAAGAATTTGGAGAAGTCATAAGTGGAGGAAAATCTGAAATAACTCAAAGGGTTGCTCTTAAAAGGCTACTCGACAATATTGAAAAATATGATGCAATTGCGTGCTTTGAGTTAACCAGGATTTCAAGGAACGGTCTTATAAGTCAGACGGTTAAACAGTACTGTATCGATTATGACAAACCAATACTAACGCCTTATCAATCTTATGATTTAGCTAACTCAGAGACTGACCGTCTCTTATTTGACGTTGGCAGCATGATTTCAAGTCATGAACACAGTACTATAGGTAAGCGAAGTAAAGCTAATAAAATGCAAATGTCTAAAGCAGGCTTACATGTGAGTGGAAATGTTCCTTTCGGATATAAAAGAAACAACGATACAAAAAAACTTGAAATTGATGAAGAAGCAGCACCAACAATTCGGTACATTTTCCAACTGCATTCAGAAGGATTTGGGAGCTTTAAAATTAGAGATATTTTGAACAATGAAGGTTATAAATCAGCTACAGGAAAGGCCTTCAATCTTCCTTCTATAAAGAGGATAATCAGAAATCCTGCATATAAGGGAACTTTAGTTTTTAATAATAGGAAAAAGATTAAAAGAAATGGAAAGTTTGAATATGACAACGTAGAAACTATCACTGTTGAAAATGCCCATCCAGCAATAATTCCACCTGATGTGTGGGCAAAAGCAAATCAGGATCGTGAATCAAGAGCACGAAAATCGATTAGTATTAGAGAAAAACCAGCAACTAAATCAGGCGTTACATTATTAAAAGACTTAATCTTTTGTGGGGTTTGCGGTAGAAAAATGATTATTAGGAAAGACACAAAAGACAGCATCGGTTACACTCTTAAAAAATGTGAATACTTGCTACCTAACGGAGAAAAGTGTCCAAACTGTGGGAAGAAGTTGGACGCTGTAATAGCAAAAGTCCTTGATGGATTAAGAATGTATACTAAAAATTTGACGCAAATAGAAGACCAATTGAAGAGTAAGAGTATGAAGGATCTTAATAAGAAGAATGAGTTGAAGCTTGAACAAATTGAAAAGGCAATTAAAGAAAATGAGCTAAAACAGAAAAATTTAATTGATTTGGCAATGGAGGGCTTATTTACTCACGAGGAGATCCGAGATAAGAAACAAGAGCTTGTTACATTATTGGACGAGCTTAGATCCAAGAAAGAAGAAATAATTAAAAGCATTAGCTCCATGTCGGTTGAAGAAGAGCTAGAGACAATTAAAGAAAGAAAAGAAATACTAGAGGAATTAAAAGACATTACTGACCAGGAATATGGTAACCAACTACTAAAACAATTTATAAAGAAAATCCATTTTACACGGGTAATACCAGAAGATATCCTAAAAAAATCAACACGTAATAAAGAGAGAAAAGAATATCCTTTTGAAATTGAATTCGAGTTCTTTGATTGATCTATATATAGATATACTCATGATTGATATGTATGTATATAGTGTTTAATTCTAAATAAAATTCCCATTTTATTCAAATCTGAAAGTGGCTTGATTGCATACCAAATATAAGGTACTCTGTATATGTATCATAGGGGTTTAACAGCCACTATAACGCCAGAGAGCTCCCTCACATAGCTCTCTGGTTCTTTTAATTTATAGGCTGTTTTTTCATAAAGACCATCGTGAAGATGAAAATTTTAAAGATGAACTCAAATAATCTAAGGGAATAAAATAGTGAAGTTGATCCCAAATACGCAAATTTCATATAATAAGTACATACTAATCTGTTTATTAAACTTACGTGTAGAGCTGGGTAAGTAAATGTTCTTAATTGTTTCGGTCATTAAGGGAGTGCAATTTATAGGATGAAGAAAAATCTTATGGTAATTAATTAAAAGAACAGGAGACTATGAATGGAATTCTTAATTAGACAAGAACTCACACATGAATATAATACGACTGAAGAAATTGTTAAAAGAGCTTTTTTAAATGAAGAATATAGTGACAAGAAAGAGCATTTACTTGTAAATAGGATTAGAAAATCAGATGCATTCATTCCTGAACTTTCATTGGTCGCATTAAATCAAGATAAAGATATCGTAGGCCATGTCCTTTTATCTAAAATAAAAATCATAGATGGCGATAACACTGTCGATTCTTTAGCACTTGCTCCAGTTTCTGTTGCGCCTGATTATCAGAAAAAAGGAATTGGGAGTAAATTAATTCGTACTGCGTTAAAAAACGCAATAGAGCTTGGTTATCGTTCAGTAATTGTTTTAGGACATAAAGATTATTATCCAAGGTTTGGTTTTAAGCCAGCTAGCTTATGGAATATAAAAGCCCCATTTGAGGTGCCTGATGAAGTGTTTATGGCTCTAGAATTAGCAGATAATTCTCTTGAAGATGTGCAAGGTATCGTTAATTATTCAAAAGCTTTTTTTGAGTGAAAATTAGATGATTGATTAGATATTGTTAAAAAGAGGTTGTCCCGAAAATTTTTAAATCTATGGATAGCCTCTTTTTGTGTAAAGAGCCCTAAAAATAAAAAAGAAAGCCACAAAGGGCTTTCAATTAGCGTTCACATGCATAGTTGTCATGATCCCTGTCCATTTTAGATTGGTAAGCAGGGTGGGAGCTAGGCACTCCATGCGGATATTTTTTTCTTAACTCTGTGCAATTTTTAAATGTTTCTGTTTCTCCAGTTGTTTCTGAAGAAGCTTCTTTTTCAGTTGTAGTCGAAGTTTCACTTGATGCCTTTGGAGTAGTAGGCTGTTTAGCTGCCGGTTTAGACGTTGTTGCTTTTTTAACTGCAGTGGTTTTCTCTTTCACACAGCCATTAAATCCTCGGTCGGTCACATATCCATTCTTGCTCCAGATTGAAAGCTTCTCTGATTTTGCTTCCTGCTCGTCTTTCTTAAATTGGTCTATGTATTTGGTGTTTGGCTCATATACATATGCTACTCTGGCCAATCCTTCTTTTAGCAATGTTTCCTGAACAGATTTGCCATCCACATAAACATAAGCTAATAGTCTTCCGTATTTATCTCTGCGATCACCTTTGTCAAATTCAAGCTGCAACTTACCACTGTTAACCAATTCTTTATTTCGCTTAGAAGCTTCTTCACCGTATGGTTGAACACAAGAATTTGGTTTCTTAGTTTCAGGTGTATCAACGAGCAAGTAGCGGACTGTGTCTACATTTCCGTTGTAGGTAACTTTAATTGTGTCACCATCAACAGCTCTATCTAGAGTAACATCTACCAATTCCTTTTTGTCTTTTTCCTTAGACTTGTCAGCAGTTTTTTCTTTAGTAGATTCCTTTTGTTCTGTTTTCTTTTCTACATCTGTAGACGCTTGTGGTGTTTCTTTTTCTGTGCTTACTTTTTCAGAATCATTTGAGCTGCAGGCTGCCAATGATAAGCTCAAAGTGAATGCTGCAAAACCTAATAATACTTTCTTCAACTTCATTTCCCCTTTTAGAATGTTTGTTCTCTATTTATATCGGTAAAACATCAATAATTATAATCCTATATCCAATTATTGTGAATTTAATTTTTCCTTAATATCATTGCCTTTCTCTTTAAAACTTCCAGGCGCATGTTAAAATTTCACTGAATTCATAGTCAAAAGGGGAATGTTTTTATGCTTGGAATTAAAGTTGAAAAATCAAATGAAAACTTAATTATCGATTGGCAGCTATCCAAAATTGAAATTCCAATCAAAGAAATTAATGATGTATTTCTTGATCCAAACTATGGGGGAGAGGAAAAAAGTGCAGTAAGGATTGGATTTCCTTATGGCTCTACGGATAGGGTAGTGATTAAAACAGCAAATAACACTTACATTTTGTTCACCACTAATGCTGCTTCTATTATGAGTAAAATTGTTTCCTAATACCATTTAATGTCCTATTAGTAATGCTTTCCTTATAGCTATATGACATGGTAAAATCTAGATAATTATTGATAGGGGGATGGGATATGGAAGAAGGCAAACTTATTCATTTGACACTTGCTGGTATTAAAGAAGCTGTTTCTAAGTATGGCACTTTTCCAATGATTCAACCAGGTGGTTTCGTATTAGAAGATGCCACATTTGAATTTAATGAACCTGCAACAGAAGAAGAAATTAGAAAATTAGAATCACATTTCAATGTAAGTTTACCCAAAGATTATAAGGAGTTCCTAGCTCTACATAATGGATTGGAGTTTCTTGATGGAATCGAAATACTCAGTATTGAAGATGTTATAAAATACAATGAAACAGAAGACCTACCAGAAAAGTGTTTTTTGATTGGATATCATTTTGATGGAAGGTATGTTATAGATTCAAATAGGTATGAAAAAGGGGACTTAGATTACCTATTTTATTTGGATTCAATTGATCATTTTGATGAAGCAGTGGATTTAAAAGCGAATTTTGAAATTTGGTTTGATCGACTTTTAAGTTCGAACGGAAATAAGTACTGGGAAGTTGAAAGAGATGTTAAAGCTTATTATGAAAACATAGATGAGTAAAGGACTCTAATTAGAGTCCTTTATTATTTTTAATTAGTAAGAAGCCCACCATGGATTGACTTCTGTTCTGTGGAAACTCTTATCCAAAGGAATTAAATTCCCAGTCATATTTCCACCGCCATATTCCCTTGGAAGTTGATGGTGGATTTCAAACTTAGTCCAAGTTTTTTTGCCATATTTCTTATCGTACCAATTTCTATAGGCTGTACGTTCTTTAGTTCCCCATTTAACTCTTTTTTCCGCGGGAATCTTCTTCCAGAAAACATGTGATGGTGCTAATAGATTTAATCCCGATTGTTTGTCAGTATAGACAGGGAAGAACATGCCTTTTTTGTTTGTAAGGTATAGGCCTTCTGTCCAAGTTAAAGTTCTAATGGAAGGGGGTCTTCCTGCCCAAGTTGCGATAGCGCTTCCTGAATACTTCCAAAAGGCTGAAGCATTCACATTAAGCAGTTGATGTACTTCCGCACCTTTTTTTATTTGACCTGCAACGAAAGTTTTTCTTATTACGTGAGGGCATGTAAATTGTTTGTTGTAATAACCACTTTTACATAGAGCTTGTTGAACTTCAAGAGTTGCAGGAGGTGTTCCAACAACTTTTGTAACCTCTACTCCATGAATTACTTTATTGACCTTTCCACCTAAAAAAGTATGACCGAGATAAACTACATTCCCAGCTTTCTTTTCAAGGGTTTTTCGTTGGTTCTCACTTGTAACGTTTCCTGATGAAAGTTTGTTTCCTTGTTTGTCGTAGGCTATATATGTTTGATAGGAATCTGTTACATCGAGTCCTTCTTCTTTTGCAATTTTAGCTAGTTTGCTAGAGGTACCAGTGATCTCTTTTTTGGAGCTGTTTTCACTGAATTGCTTTATTCCATTAACTGAAGAAATACGTTGGGTAAGGTCGATTCCTTGGATGCTTGTTTTGTTAGATGATTCACTTGCAGCTACTTTCTTTTCATGTGTGAAGAGTCCAGAAAGAAGTAAAACAACAGTTAGAGCGGTTAATCCAAAGCATTTTAAAAACTTTTTCATAAACAATCATCTCCTTTTTCTGTGTTATTAACAAATGAATAATCAGCGAGTGTTAAATTGTTGCAAATAATTACATATAATCCCACCTCCGGGCAGGATTATATCAAATGACCTAAAAAATTACAATTGATTTTTAGAGAGCTAAGAAACATTTAAAGTTGTAAATTCCTAGGTTAATTGGTTGTGTACTAGGTGATAACATGGGGATTTGTGGTAAAATTTATATGGAGTAAGCATGAAAGGAGAATGATATGAAGGTTTTTGAAGCTGATTCACTACTCTCTGAAGCGGATAAAAGAACCAAAGAGTATAAGGAACTAAGGTCGCAAATGGTGAAGCTCAAAAAAGCGTTTAAAGCTGTAGCTGACCTAGACGACAGCGAGTTTTCAGGTAAGGGTGCAGACAACATTAAAGCATTTTATCATGATCATGTCGGTGTTACAGATCAATGGATTGATTTAATTGACATGAAGATTGCTTTCTTAAGCAGCATTTCTGCAAAGCTTGAAGACGCCAAGATGTCTGATGCTTACATAGAAGAATCTTTTTTAGAACATGAACTTGTAAATGCATACACAAAATCAAAATCCATTATGTCAGAACAGAAGAAAGCGATGAAAGACATTCTGAATGACATCAATGACATCTTACCTCTTGAAATATTCTCAACAGAAGACTTCAAAGACAAACTTTCTTCTGCAGATGACAAACGTGAAAATACAATCGATAAGCTAAACAAGCTTGATGAGGATTTAAAAACAGAGTACGCTGAGACTGAGCCAAACGAACAATTCATCCAGCAAGATTTTAAAAAGCTGCAGGAATCAACAGGCAAAGGGAAGAACGCCACTCCGATTCACTATAACGCTAAAGCGTACAGAGAAAGTGACATACATAAGAAAAAAGGCGATATTGAAAAGCATTCTGAAGCTTACTTAAGTGTGAAGAAAGAAGAAGCAAAGGAACGTGAAATCAAGGAATTAAAGAAAAAACTTAATGACGGTGTATCTGACCCAGATGAGTATTTAGAGATTGCTAAGAAGGTAGGCTATAAGAATCTGGAGCCGTCTCAAGTACAGCTAGCAATGCAAATTGAACAAGCAAAGCAGCTAGAAGAAGCAGGAGAGATCACTTGGGATATTATTAAAGGAGTAAGTGTAGCTGCATATGATGTCGTTAAGGATACGGTAGTTGGTGCCAAAGACTTAGCAGTTGGTACTTGGGAATTTTCACAGCTTTCTGATGAGCAGAAGCTATTAAAAATAACTGGTACCATAATTGAAACACCTACTTATGCTAAAATTATTTGGAAAGACTTATCTGATTCCTGGAATGATAAAATGGTTAATGGTGATGCTTATTCGAGAGCACACTATATAACTTATGCTGTTGGAAGCCTTGTTGGATTAAAAGGTGGAGGCTCTATTCTTAAAGGGTCAAGTAAGTTAGCTACAACTGGAGCAGCCAAGGTCGATAAAGTCTTAGGGGCTGGAGAAAAAGCAATTACTAATAGCGTAAAGACTGGAATTGATAAAGGAAAAACCTTCATTAATTCTATTTCATTAAATAATAATCAATTGGCGTATGCAGGTATCCTTCAGGATATAGAGAATACTCATAATGTGAAAAACACATCAATATTGAAAGAAGCGATAGACCAGAAGAACAGTGTGCTATATAAATCGGCTGGTAGCGATGATTTTGTAGGAACACTAAAAGGTGAACAGGTTCTTTTAAAAGGTGTTAAAGTTAAGGAAATTAGCTACACAAAGAGAAGTCCAGAAGAAACAGCAAAACTTAGAAGAAAGTTCAATAGTTCTATAAAAAAACAATTCTTAAAAGGTCTATTAAATGATCCCAATAAAGTTAAGAAACTTAAGAAGGCTGGCTTAACAGATAAGGATATTGCCCGAATGAAAGATGGGTTGAATCCAAAAGGATATCAAGTTCACCATAAGCTTCCTCTAGATGACGGTGGCACAAACGACATGGATAACTTGATTTTGATTAAAAATGACCCTTATCATAAAGCAATAACTAATGAGCAAAATTCGTTAACAAAAGGTTTGACACCGGGGGAAACAAAGAAGATTAATTGGCCTATTCCTAATGGTGAGATATATCCAAGTGAGAAATAAGGGGGCAGTATTATGTGGGTAAATTTATTAGAGGAAATTCGAAAAACTGAAGCAAAGTATGGAGATGAATTAAATTCTCCTGTTACAGACCAAGAAATAAGGAACTTTGAAGAAGCAGTATTAGGTAAGTTCCCTGTAAATGAGATTCCTTTAGAATATAAAAAATTCCTTCAAACTGTAAACGGATTAGATTTTAATGGCTTGGTAATCTATGGATTGGATCAAGAATTACTGAGAGAAGAAAATAATGAAGAAGTTTATGGTTTTATTGAAACAAATGAACAGTGGCACGAAAATGATGAGCAGAAAAAATATCTGTTTTTTGGTGACTCAGATACAGCTTGGTATTGTTTAGATGTAATTGAGAATGAATACTTAGAGCTTGATAAACCCTCTGGAACACTGATGAACAAATTTAATGATTTTAACGCCATGCTAGCTGATGCATTGAAAGTTAGTTTAGACAATTAAACAAAAGTATTGCAATTGTTCATTGCTAAAGATGTGCAATGCGAAGGGGATTAATATGAGCTTCAATAATATCAAACAAAAGTTGAAAGAGTTTTCAATTGATGCAAAAACAGATCCCAGAATCAATAAAAATGAACAACTCAAAGAAATTGAAATGAACATAGGAAAACAATTACCTTCTGATTATAAGGACTTTTTGAAGGAATATGGCGGCTGTTATTTAGAAAGTAAAAAAACATCAGATGAGATTGAGTATGACGTTTGCTATAAACCTATAGAGAAAGATCCTTGGATGGGCAAGGGCGATGATACACAATTGTTAGGAGGTTTTTATGGTTTAGCGAACGATCATGACAGTCTTCAGAATGCAATCGATACATATTCTGATCGCTTTCCTAGAAATATTATTCCTATCGCAAGTTCCGCAGGCGGGAATGAAATATGCATGGATATCGATAATGAAAAGATTTTGTTTTGGGATCATGAATTAAGTCATCCAAATAAAGATTTTTTCCTGATTGCCAATTCGTTTGAGGAGTTTATATTTAGTTTAGTTGATAAACCAATTGAAACAGATGAAAAAGATGATGGAATTCTGTATATTGAATTAGATGATGACTTACTAAGCAGTTAAGAAAACGTATGGAGATAACTGGAGGAAACGTTAAAATGGCAGTTACTTATTGGACTGGAGAAAATTTAACACTGCGAGCAATTCAACCTGAAGATATCGTTATATTTGATTCGTTAGATGATGAAATTCTGCGAAATATGGACTCGCTACATTTTCCTCGTTCAGCTAATAACATGAGAGAATGGGTAGAAGAACAATTAGAAAAAGATGAATTCCGTTTTATTGCAGTTGATAGAGATAATAATATAGTAGGTATGATTGAAACTTTTGACTGTGATAGGAAAAATGGTACCTTCGGTTATTATTTGGCTGTATTTGAGCCATATAGGGGCAAAGGATTTGCCAAAGAAATGATCTTGATGGTTCTTCGCTTTTTCTTTTTGGAACTTGCTTATCAAAAAGTAAATACAACTGTTTATTCTTTTAATAATCCATCCATACGATTACATGAAAAATTAGGTTTCATGAAAGAGGGACAACTAAGAAAGATCATTTTCACTAAAGGTGCCTATTATGATGGTATTTGCTTTGGGATGACAAGAGAAGAATTTGAACTGAATCATGGATAATATCACTTTTGCATCGATAAAGTACTGGGTTCCAATAAAATAATGGTTTTATCCATAAAACAAAAGTTTTGCAAATTATTTCAATGGTTTCATTTAATGTGTTATAATCAAAAGTGTAAGATATATGGTTGTTTAAAATCAGAAAAGTAAAAAAACAGGGTGCTGTATACACCCTGGTACACAAGTTTACCAAAGGATTTGCTCATTATTATGTGAAAGGCACCCCAGAACCCTAGGAAGTTTTCGGGTGCTACATTCTTTTTTGACTGGTTATTAAAAACATCACGATATTTGATATTAATAAGACGGTATTTAATATTAAACCGCCAAACTGGATCATAATCACTAATGATTGGTATACAGTCAAATTTCTCACCTCTTCCGTCTTCTGACATGGAAGGAGAGCGTATCCTTGTTTGGCAACTAATGTACAGGATTAATTATACAACAGATAAATGTCCTTGTCTTGACATATCCATAATAAATTTCCAGTATGAAAAGAACTTGCTTAAAGTAAGTTCTTTTTTTATATCAAATGTTAAACATTTTGTAGGCATTTACCGATATTCAACAGTGATACACTTCAATAAAGACTAGATAATAATTGATAAGCGCATACTCAATAAATAAACACAATTAATTATTTGTAGTAGATATTTAGAAAGAGGTTTCCTATGGATGATAATGAAGAAATAGTAAAAGTATTAGGTGTATGTATTATGTTTCTAGGGGTTTTGAGTTTATGTGGGCTAGAATTAGGCAACAATTATCTTTTTGGAATATCAGTTTGCGCCTGTTTTCTTACATTCTCCGATTTAATGGATACAGAAAAACAAAAACAAAAAAAATTAAAAATCCTTTTATATTTCATGGGTATTTTTGCGATAATAGTAATGCCCCACTTACCTATTGATACAATTAATGATTTGGGAGCTTATACAAATTTTTATAGTTTAGTTGGGTTGGGAGCAGTGATTGCGTTTCTTCCACAAAAAATAAAAGAAGTTAAACTAAAAGATAAAAGGATTAAAGAACTGGAAACTGAAATTGCGGAAATGAAGAAGTCTAATCTAAAAAGCGAATAGAGTGAATAAAAATTATTTGTAAAAAGGGGATTGGGGAAAAGCCTTATAAATGGAATACAAATAATCTATTTAAAAAGAACAGTTTTAAAGCACCTTATATTAGGGTGCTTTTAATTTTTCTCATCTGCATGAGCGAATATTAGGATATTTATTGAAAGAATATCGTTACCAACATTTACATCGAACCTTTGTTCTTATTTATCTTGAATAAAGAACGTTTGTTCTGCTAATATTAGATCAATAAAGGAGTGGGTCGATATGCTTAGGGATCGAGGAACAATCAAATGGACATCAATGATGCTTCCAGAACATTTAACACAACTTAAACAAGATTTGATTGATGTATCAAAAATTGAAAAACCATCCTTAGATGACCAACAAATTGAGGAGATGGATATTCTCGTCTCTGAGGCATTGGAATTTAATAAAGAATTGAAATTCAAGCTTTTTAATAACGGATTCGTTGAAAATGTTATCGGCAGAGTACATTACATTAATTTTGACCAACAAAAGCTTCACGTAAAAGACCAGAACGACAATACAGTTTATATCAACATGAATAACATCATAGGAGTTACATACAATGATTGATTACTCACAATTTCCACGAAAGAATATACTTTGTGTCGATATGAAATCCTTCTATGCTTCTGTATCGGCTGTAACAATGGGACTTAATCCTTTAACATGCTATCTTGCTGTTGTAGGGAATACGGAGAGACAGGGAAGTGTAGTATTAGCTGCATCTCCTGCACTTAAAAAAGATTTTGGAATCAAAACAGGATCGAGACTATTTGAGATACCTGAAGATCCAAGAATACACATTGTAAATCCGCAAATGAAGCTTTTCATCAGAGTTTCAACTGAGATTACAAAGCTGTTTTACAGATTTGTGCCAGAAAAATGTGTTCATACGTATTCAATTGATGAATCTTTTTTAGATGCAGGAAAAGAAGATCCTGAAGAAATGGCCAAAGCAATTCAAAGCAGTATGTGGAGAGAGTTCGGTTTGATGTGTACTGTAGGTATTGGAGACAATATGTTGCTAAGTAAGCTTGCGCTTGACCTGGAAAGTAAGAAAACGAAGAGTGGTATTGCACGTTGGAGATATGAAGATGTGCCAAATAAACTCTGGAATGTTCATCCGTTGTCTAAAATGTGGGGGATAGGAGGGAGGATGGAAAGGAACCTGAATCGAATGGGTATATCAACTGTAGGTCAGTTAGCTAAATTTCCTTTAGAGCTGCTTGAAAAGAAGTTCGGAATAATGGGAAACCAGTTGTATTATCATGCTCATGGAATCGATTTGTCTGAAATAGGAGCTCCATTGATGCAAGGTCAGATTAGTTTTGGTAAGAGTCAGATTTTACTGAGGGATTATACAAGAACAGAAGAGATTAAGGCTGTTCTTCTGGAGATTTGTGAGGAAGTCGCGAGGAGGGCACGTACACATAATAAAGTTGGTCGAACGATCAGCCTTGGAATTGGTTACAGTAAAGATGAGCTTGGTGGTGGATTTCATCGAGCAAAAACAATTGATCTTCCCACAAATATCACGATGGACATTTATAGATGCTGCTTGATGCTCTTTAATAAGTTTTACTCGGGTAAAACAGTGAGAAGTATCTCAGTTACGTTATCAAATATTGAGGATGATGTTAATCAGCAGTTGAGCTTATTTGAAGTAGATAATGAAAAAAGAAGGAAACTTGGATTCGTTATGGATGGAATTAGAAACAAATATGGCTCTAAAGCGATTCTTAGAGCAGTTTCATATACACCTGCAGGAACTGCGCTTCACAGAGCAGGGCTTACTGGAGGACATAAAAATTGATTTTTATGTCTTTTTTTATTTTTTTATTGTAAAAAAAGAGAAAATAATGTAAAATAAAACCGTAAACGAAGTTATCAGAATATTTTATTTAATGGAATAAATGATTAATATAGAAAGGAATGGTTTTTTTGGAAGATTATTATCAACTGAAAGTTTATAGCCGTATACATAAGTTACAAAACAATATAGCAATTGGTTCAATGCCTCCTCATGCATTAGTCATTGAAGATGCTCCAGAATACTTGTCTGATGTCCTTAGATTTTTTTCTTCAAAAAAAACAATTAAGGAAGCAGAAGTATATCTTTCGGAAAATACAAATCTTTCATTAAAAGAAATAAATTTACTTTTAAATGATCTGATGGAAAATGAAATCATTGTAAAATCAAATTATGATCCAAATAATAGGTATTCTCGACACAGCTTGTATTATGAAATGATTGATACGAATGCAGGAGATGCTCAAAAAATTTTAGCAGAAAAGACTGTTGGCTTAGTCGGTATGGGGGGCATCGGGTCTAATGTGGCAATGAATTTAGCTGCAGCAGGTGTTGGCAAGTTGATTTTTTCAGATGGAGATACTATAGAAATATCAAATTTAACAAGACAGTATCTCTATAAAGAAGACCAAGTTGGTCAATCTAAAGTTGAGTCAGCGAAAAAGCAACTTCAATTACTTAATTCTGAGATTGAGTTAATTCCTGTTTGTGAGTCTATATCTGGAGAAGAATTGTTTGATAATCATTTTAGTGAGTGTGATTTTGTTGTTTTGTCTGCTGATTCTCCTTTCTTTATTCATGAATGGATTAACAATGCTGCATTAAAATATGGGTTTAGTTATAGTAACGCTGGTTATATAGAGACATATGGTGCAATAGGGCCTTTAGTTATACCTGGTGAAACGGCATGTTACGAGTGCTATAAAGATAAAGGCGATCTTTATCAGTTTTCTGACAACAAGGCGGAACTATCTGTAAATTTAAATGAAAGTTTCCAAGCTCCTAGTTACGGTCCTTTAAACGCAATGGTCTCTTCAATACAAGCTAATGAGGTCATTCGGTTTCTTTTAGGGTTAAAAACAAAAACAAGCGGAAAAAGGCTTTTAATTAATTCGGAAAACTATAAAATACACGAAGAAAAATTCGAGAAAAAAAATAACTGCTTATGTTCTGATATAAAATGTAAATATCCGTCAGTTGTTACTGTTTCAAATTCAGAAAAACAATTACATGAAGTATATATTGAAGAACGGGAGAGCGATTCTTTTAATTCCATATTGTTAGATAAAACTATGAGTAAATTGGTGAAAATGAATAAAGGGGAAACTAAAATACTTGATATTGGGTGTGCTACTGGTGAACAGGCTTTACATTTTGCTAACAAGGGAGCAAAAGTAACAGCAGTTGATATTTCAAATGACATGTTAAAGGTCTTAGATAAAAAAGCAAACAATATAAATGCAGGGTCAGTTAAGACTGTACTAGGTGATATTGAATCTATAGAAATTAATGATAAATTTAATTATATTCTATGTAATAATATCCTTGATTATTTGCCTGAAATAAACAATACTCTCAGGAAATTGAATGAACTTTTGGAAAATGAGGGAACATTAATAATTACTATTCCTCATCCAATTAAGGATGGAGGAGGTTGGAGAAAAGAATACTATAATGGCAAATGGAATTATGAAGAGTTTATTTTGAAAGACTATTTTAATGAAGGCTCAATAGAAAAATCAAGGGAAGATAAGGACGGTGAAACAGTTATAAAGTCTATTAAAACTTACCATCGGACAACAGAAACATATTTCAATTCTTTTAGCGATGCGGGTTTTAAGATTGTGTCTCTTCTAGAGCCACAGCCAATAAGTAGGGTTAGTGAAACTCACCCAATACTTTTTGAAAAATGCTCACGAATTCCTTATTTCCAAGTTTTTGTTTTAAAAAAGGAAGATAGATATGCCATCTGATTCAATATATATACATAAAAAATCAGTTGAGGATTTCACTTTTAATAGTGAAGTAAGCAATGTATTTGATGACATGGTTACTCGTAGTGTTCCTTTATACAATGAAACTCAAAATCTTATAGTTGATTTTATAGTTGATAATATTAAAAATGATAACAGTATATACGATTTAGGTTGTTCTACAGGAACAACATTAATACTACTAAGAAGAAAATTAACAGAATTTCAAAAGGGAAATCCATTAATAGGAGTAGACCTTTCAAAATCAATGCTTGAAAAAGCAGAAGAAAAAATAAAGAAACTTAATTTGCAAAAAATAAATTTAATACACGGTGATATAACAAATGATTTAGAATTTGAAAAGTCGGGATGTTTTATTCTGAACTTGGTTTTACAATTCATTAGACCAATTAATCGACAAAAGATTTTAAATAACCTTTTTAATAACCTTAAGGAAGATGGAATTTTGGTGTTATACGAGAAATTCATTGATACTTCTTCATTCTTCACCCGCAGATATATAGATATGTACTATACATTTAAAACTCAAAATAACTATTCTCAAATTGAAATAGCAAAAAAGAGAGAGGAATTGGAAAATGTTTTGATCCCATACACATTTAATGAAAATATCGATATGCTCAGAAAAGCTGGTTTTAAAGAAGTTTCTTTAGCATTTAAATATTTGAATTTTGGGGTGATTTTTGCAAAGAAATGATAATAAAAAAACTTGAAAGGAGGTGAGCGGGATGTTGAAAATTCGCAAAGTGAAAATTATTAGAGCTCAAAACGGGCATTACACAAATTAATCTTGTAAGTGTAGAAGGAGGTTTTTTTTGAAGCCTCCTTCTATTCAATCGAAAGGGGGATTTTAATGGATAAAGTAAGTAATTCTATTTGGAAGAATTCTCGCTTTACTACATATGCAACCGGTACACTATTTAATTCATTAGGGAATGCATGGTTTGATCTTGCTTTACCTTTATTAATATATAGTTTAACTAAATCGTTATCCTTAATGGGTGTTTTAACGGTTATAGTGCAATTGCCAAAAATTTTATTGGGGCCCTTTATTGGAGCTATGGTTGATCGATTAAACCCCAAAAAAGTGATTTTTTCTTCTTATATACTGCAAGCACTTTTAGCAATCCTAATAGTTTGTTTTTACTACGTTGGTATATTGAATGCTTGGGTGTTACTTATACTAGGCTTTTTAATTAAATCGGTTGATTTATTTGCAAGGTCCTCAAATTTTGTATTGATTCCAGTACTTTACCCTAATCAAAAAATAGAGGCTAATGCAGGATTTACAACGGTTTGGACATCCTCAATGTTAACAGGGCCAGTTTTAGGAGGACTACTATTAACTTTTCTCGCTCCAATTGACTTAGTTTTATTAGATGCTGTCACATTTGGAATAATGATGTTTTTTTTGTATCTTGTTAGAATCCCAGATAAAAAAATTAAAATGCCTAATAAAACCTTTTTTCAGGATGTTGCGCAAGGATTAAAAATATCCTTTAAAACTAGAACTTTAAGGTTTTTTTCCTTATCTGTATTCCTAATTACTTTTTCAGTTGCTCCAGTAACAACTATAGTAATCTATTATTTAAAAGATTCTCTCCACTTTACAGATTCTCAGATAGGTTTTATAACTGCTACAGCTGGATTCGGTATGTTTTCAGCTACGCTTTTGTTTAGAATTCTAAAAAAATTAAATTTAGGATTTATAATTAATTTAGCTTATTCCATAATATCTTTAGGGTTATTTATATTATTAATGCCTGGATGGTTTCTAATCCCTATAGGGTTGTTTTGTATGAGTTGTGGTTCTACTATGTATGCTATTTGTCGAGCTACGTTTGTTCAAAAGCACTGTCCTACAGAGTATCTTGCTAGAGTAAATTCCACGTTTCAAATGATTGAACAAACAGCTAACCCTCTAAGCATGTCTTTAATGGTTACAGTTGTAGGTATATATAATATCAGGGTTGCTATTTTTATTTTATTATTGATGGGGATAATATCTTTGATTATCTCATTAACATCTAAATTAAAATCGGTTGAGTCTAATGACCAAGTTTATACAGAGGGATAAATTTATTATTTACTGGAGGGTATTATGATTACAGTAGGTTTAAATGCGTGCATTGTAAATGATGATGATGAAATCAGATATGTTGATGGGGGAGGGGTCTGTATTTTCAAAGACAACCATATAGCTGCAGCGATTACAGAAGAACGACTCTCATATATAAAATATGATGGTGGCTTTAAAAAATCATTACCATATGTTCTTGAAAGTTGCAATTTAAGTTTGGAAGACGTTGATCAATTTGTGGTAAGTTTTTATGGAGTATCTATAAATGTTCCTCAATTTTTAATTGATCATATAAAAAAAGAGATAGGTATTAATGAAAAACAATCGCTTATAGTAATACCAACACACCACCTATCACATGCATACGCTGCTTATTTTTCTAGCGGTTATGACTCTGCATTAATTATAATTAATGACAATGAAGGGCAAATAATTGGTGAAAAAACATCACCGTATATGTTCGAAAATACTTGCGAAAGAAATTCTTATTACATAGGAAATAAGGACGAAATAAAATTAGTGGACAGAGACTTTGACTATCCATATGCCTTAGGGTTCGGAAAATTGTATAATAAAATTACTAACTACTTGGGATTAGGTAACTATCACAACGCTGGCAAAACAATGGGATTATCATCATATGGTTCTGGGGCTTTTGAAAATATAGGTGATGCCTATAGGATGGATTATGATGGAAATTTGCATTGTGTTATAGAGGATACGGGAGATACAGAAAAAGATATTAAAAATTTATTTAGTAAACTATCTGTAACAATACCAGATCCACGAAAAAGAAATGAACCTCTTAAGCAAATTCATGCAGATATGGCAGAGTATATTCAAAAACAACTAGAAAAATGGACAAGGGTTAGGGCAGAGTTTTTATTGAATAAGTATAATTTAAGTAATATTTGCGTGGGAGGAGGAGTGGCTTTAAATTGTCTTAGTAATAGTCAATTGTTAGATATAAAAAGAGTTGAAAGCGTTTATGTTCCTAGTGCCCCTCAGGATCAAGGTTTGTGTATAGGAAATGCCTTATATGGTGTTATAGAAGATATGAAAGAAAGGAATATCCCAGTAAGCCCTAATTTTAATATACCATTGTATCTTGGAAAGGAATATAGAATAAAACAAGAAGATCTTAGAATTATCATCAAGAAATACAAAGGTTTAACTTTTAAAGAGATGGATAATATTACTACTGTGGGAGCTAAATTATTAAGTGAAGGAAAAGTTATTGGTTGGTACCAAGGGAAAAGTGAGTTTGGTCCACGAGCTTTAGGTAATCGTAGTATCTTAGCAGACCCAAGAGATAAGTTAGTTATGAATCGTCTTAATTTAGAAATAAAAAAAAGGGAGGCCTTTCGACCATTTGCCCCAAGTGTAATCTTAGAAAAAACATCTGAATATTTCATTAATTTCAGAGAGAGAAGTCCATCGATGATGTTTACAGCTACAGTTAATCCAGATAAAAGAAACTTATTATCTGCTATAACTCATATTGATGGAACTGCTAGGTTGCAAACAGTTCAAGAATGTGATAACGAGCTTTATTATAAGCTTATAAAAAAATTTGGGGAGATAACTGGCGTTTACGTAGTACTAGACACTTCTTTTAATTTAAATGGCATGCCAATTGTAGAAACACCAGAAGATGCAATATCTTGTTTCGCAGAAAGTAATTTAGACGCTTTAATTCTAGATAATTATTTAATATGGAGAATATAAAACACGCCTCTATAGAGTGGCGTGTCTTTTTCACCCTTTGAATTTTTTATTGAAATACTTAAAGTCGTTGGATCAGTAACGAACCCCAAAAATGATAAATAAATCAATATAGCGTCTACTTGGGCTAAATCAATATGTGTAACACCTGATGATTTTATTTGAAGTGGATAATGAGAAGAGAAGAAAGCTTGGTTTCGTTTGGATGGGATTAGATGCAAGTATTGATCGAAAGCCATTCTGAGAGCAGTTTCTTATACATCTGCAGGAACTGCGCTTCACAGAGCAGGGCTTACTGGGGGACAAAAATCATAAAATAAAAGCCCACTCAAATGTTTGAGTAGGGCTAATTAATTAATCAACCTTTTTTTAACCTCCGACAGGCCTTTCAGCTACCTGTATGTTAGATGGTGAATCTGTACTCAATTGCGTTAAAGCTACCCCACTTAAAATTACAGCTAAAATAGATACGCAAAGCACAAGTTTTTTCATAAGATTCCCTCCACCTGATTCATTTTCTGTTCAGCCCAAATTTTCGCATTGAAAAAGCTTGTTGCTTCTTCAAAAGCACCTATTGATTCAAACCTTTTTGCAGCTATGTAAGACAATTCATCTACACTTTCAAGTTCATTTTGTTGTTTTAAAAACTCAATATTACTAACACAATTATTGAAATTATTTTTTAATTCCCCACAATAAAGGTTATATAAGATGCTGATTTTGGCTTCGTATACTTTATTCTCCATTAATATGAGTCTTTCCTGTGCTTTATTGTAAAAATTAACGGCTTTCATTTTTTCGTCAATTTTAAAGAGTTCTTTAATCATCATGAATAAAGAATTTATATAATAAATTGAATGTAACCAAGGTTCATTTCCTATTGCTTTTTCAAGAGATTCAATGCATTTATCAGGTTTGTTCCAATCAGAATAAACGATACTAAGATTGTGAAATAATTGAGCTTTCAAAAATTCATCTTTTGTTTCTTTTGCAATATCAATTGCTTCTAAGTAATATTTTTCTGCTTCCTCAAATCGTTTCATATCAGCATAGTTTGCAGCTGCAATCATTGTTGATGTAGCTAGTTTGCATTTATAATCAGGGTGTCGCTTATATATTGAAATTGCATTTTTTATATAGTGTTGTGCCACAATGCTTTGTTTAACAAGAGTGTATAAATAAGAGACTTTAGAGTAAAATTCAGCTGCCTCAATTTCATCTGGAATTTCTGCAAGCTTTTTCTCAGCTAATCCATATAAGTTGATTGCTCGATCATAGTTTTTGTTGTATGCCTCATACATTGCTTCAAATAAATAAAAGTTGTATTCTAATTTATCATTTGTTTTTTTAATGAAGTTTTGATTGTCTTCAGTAAAATAGGTGTGCTTTTGTAAAGGTTCTCCTCGTGAGGCATGCAGCAACATTTTATGTCTTTCTTCTAATAGACTATAATACGCAAGAACTTCTTGATCTTCTTCCATTTCATCAAAAAGTTTCTTTATCTCTGAATAATATTTTATTGATTCATCAACCTTTTGTTTTTTTATAGCAATGTACCAGTCATTCAGTGTAGTAGCGACAACTTCAGAAGCGATCTTACTCATTTAAACCCCTCTTTCTGAAAATTTCAAAAATCTCTCGAAAACAATCATAACATAGTCATTGAAAAAATTGTAAAAGGATGTAAGGTTTTCTGCAATTTTTTCATTTGAAAAAACGAAAAAAATACCCGCCTCAATCAAGAGAAGGGTATGGGGTTTATCTCGGTGAATCATAATCCATTGCTTGTTCACTATCAGAAATACCTTGAGTTGTTGGGTCAACAATGATACCCATTGCAGATAAAAAAGTTAGAAGCGCATTAAATTTCTCTGTCAATTCGTCACCAAATACAGTCAAGTCGTATCCAAATGCAGAGGCAATTGCTTGTACGAATAAAAGTGTTGCAGAGAAAATTGCAACAAGAAATGTCTTCTTTTTTAGTCTTACTTTCCAGTTAATTTTAGTCATTTAATCGTCTCCTGTTCATTTTTATTTAAGACCAAAATGTATGAGTAACCATGCACCGATAATAGTTGCAATCACACTTGGTAGCACCTTGAATACAAGGTCTTTTGTAAATTGAGAGGGGTCAATTTTTCGAGTGGAATCAGAGCGTTCCAAGATTTCAACTCGATTGTCCAGTTTTTCATATGATTTGCTTAGATTTTTTAAACTGTTACTCATTTCGTTAAGAGTACTGAACTGTTCTCTTGATTGTGCTTGAGAGTCTTTGTTAATTTCGACTTGTTGCTCAACAAGTGTAGCTATACGACCGATAACATTTGTTCTTTCTTCAAGAGAATCAATCTTGCTATCAGTGTGTTTTGCTTTTTCTTCTAGTGCACTTAATCTTGAAATGGTGCTTTGCTCAAAATTATCCATTTGTCACCAACCTTTAATAAATATAGAAAGGTGACATTACATCACCTCCTAAAATTAAGAGGATAGTCAATGATACATTAGATCAATAAATATCCTCCGAGATAATTGAATATAATTAGATTTTTGAACCGAACTGTCCTGAGATGTATCCGCGTTTACCGTTATAAATAACTTCCCAGTAACCTTTGGAATTGTTTTTACCTTTAACTGAACCAGAAATTGAAACAGTGCTTCCAAGCTTGACTGTGCCAATATTTTTTGAACTATTTCGATCAGGTTTGTCCATTACGATTGCTGCGCTTGATACACCGACAATTTTGATTTTTCCCACGGATTTAATAGATGAGGAGTTTGAAGAAGTTGATGCTGTTTTTGGGGCAGAGGAAGAGGTTTTAATTGATCCTGTAACATCAACATATTTATCAGAAGCAGTGATGTAATATGTAGCGCCTTTAGAGTTCTTAACTTTGTATTGATACGCAGTGCCAACTTTAACTTTTTCAACAACTGTAGGGAATCCAATGCCTTTGTTTACTGTACCGACAACATCTTTATCTTCCCAAGATGGTTTTGAGTAGAAACGAAGACCGTCAACTTTTGATTTGAGGGAACCATTTGCTGCTGAAGAAGGGGAAGGAGAGGATGATGTTGGATTAGTTGAAGTAGTTGATTTGCCACCGAGAGATTTTAATTCAGCGGCAATTGCAGCTTTAACTTCATTCCAACGACCTTCATCTAAAACACGGTGAGGACAATATTTTCCAGACCACTCTTGGTGCTTCTTAACTCGCTCAACTCCCCAGCCACGTTCTTTGAGTAGTTGTGCAATAAACTTGATTGCAAGAGCTTCTGCTTTTCTGTAACGTTCCCCACCTGATTTAGAGTAACAAACTTCCACACCAATTGATTTGCGGTTTCCTGTACCGTGGTCTCCATCACCGCAGTGCCATGCATTCCGGTTTGTAGGAAGTCCTTGAACAACTTCTTTATCATCTACAGCGAAATGGTATGATACTGTTGCGTTATTATTTCTCATATAGCTAATTTCATTATTTGCTGATGCATCATTGGCTGTATTATGGAATGTGATATATTCAGCTGTCATTGCATAAGGACATTTAATTGCATATTTACTTGATGGTACCAGCATTTGTCTCGCTTGAATTGTCATAAAAACATCTCTCCTAATAATTAAATTTGAACACAAAAAAGAGAGAAGGGGACTAAACCCATCTCTCTTTAGCTCACGTATGCTCTTGTTATCTCTGTCTTTCAAGTATGTATTTTGAATAAAATCTATATTTTATCTAGAACGTAAACACCTCCTTAATTTTTAATGCATTTAGATTGTAGGGGTGATAAGACATAGCGCTACACCATATCCTCGTTCTTGTGAATACGGGGTTGTGATACGCATTACATAGTAACCTGAACCATCCTCAGATTTTGACCCTTTACCGGCTTTAGGAATTATACGATCACCAGCTGCAACAGTCCCATCAATACGTACAAATATCTGGCCAAACATTCCTACGATATTCCATTCAGGCCGATCAGACCGAGCAATATAATCTTCAGAAGGTTCATAATAAGGATTTTCTTTCGGAACTGTTTTAGTTTCGATTCTTTGTGTACCGTCTTCATTGGTAACTGTTACATCAATATCTTCGTAAATCAATCCGCCAAATTCGTTCTTTAAATAACGACCTTGCCAGTTAAAAGCTGCTTCACCTAAAACTACACCAGCTGTTTCAGAAATCACTCCTAAAACTTTATCTCCTGCGTTGGCTTTTCTGATTTTGTCACCTTCTAGAGTTACAAAATAACCAGAAGGAATGGCTTTACCATCAATCGATTCAAAATACTCGGCGTAATCTGAGAAAGTTGAGGCACCTTTAACTTGACCGGTAAGATTAATATTCCCATTCTTTGCATCTAATTGAATCTTTGTATTTGCTGTAGAGGGTACACCTGTAGCAGCATATCCTAAAGCAACTGTGTAACCTGTTTTATTGGCAACACCTTGGGAAGCTATGACCATCCTAGATGATCCAGTGCCTTCAATAGAAGAGTTATTTGAAGCGGCAACCATTGAACGACTGCCTTCAGATGTGGTTTTAGAACCGCCAGATGAAGCGATTACTACGTTACGAGGGCCATCGGCTTTAGATCCACCAGTTGTTGCTATAACAGCAGAAGCAGTACCCGTTGCTTGTCCACCACCAGAAGAAGCAGCTACAAGACTAGTATTTTTAGCAGCGTAGCCAGAAGTTGTCGCAATCCTTGTGCCACCTTTAATATTTTTTGGTACAAAGGATGTATAGGCTTTTCCGGCAATCTTCGAGGGGATAGCGTATTTATCACAATTGACTGCGTTAATGTCAACTTGAGAATTTGTACAATACAAGCCAATAGACCCTTCTTTGCTGTAACCAATTAAACTTGCTTGATTTACACTTGCGTTCTTAATAGCACTGCCAATTCTGATGCCAATTAATGCAGATTCAAGAACATTTATATTTGATAAGGACACAAAGTCAGATTTTTGACTTCCTCCATAAATATAAATATCTGCTCCAGCTGTTTTAAATCCAGATGAAGAAACATTATTAAAAGTAATGTTCCTGCTTTTATATTGAGTTGCAATAGCTGGATTACCTTTATAGTCATAAGAAGGGTCACCGATAGCTGTGAAATTAGAAATGTTAACATTTTTGTAAGCAGAAATAACCAAAGCTCTTGGTGTCATTCCAGCGTATAACCTATCGTTGAAAATTGGTTTTATTGCTGTGCAGTTAGAAGCCATAATATTTCTTGCAGTTTTAGATTCTGGGTCACTAGCTTTATGGAATCCAATGTGTCTAAAATCAAAACTTCGAATATCATTTTCAGATACACAATTTAAAAAGGTGACATTCTGTGCTGCTGGTGCATGTTCATGAGCCTTAGCTTCAAATCCTCGGCAGTTATTCTTACTGACACAGTTGATCAGCCAAACTTTCATTGAACCATCATCAATTTCAAATCCATTTGTGTTGCTGGCACCTGATGTATGAGCTGATCCGTTTCCATCATATGAATAACAATTTGTTATAAAAACATACTCTGAGAAGTGGGTTGTGAAACCATCGTCGCCAAAGTTCGTTGCTGTACAATTATTAATCCAAACGTATTTACTTCCACCTGGTTGATAAACATCTTCTGTATCTGTAAGGGAGTTATAAGAAGGAGAGGTTACATCAAACCCGTGTAATCCTGCATCTTTGGCATGAACATTATTTACCCATACAAATTGTGAATTGGTAATGTTTAAGCAACTTGAGTTGGGGCCAGAGGAAATGCTGTTGTTAGTCTTCTGAAGGTTCCAGTCAAGCAAGAGGTTTTCAAAAATAATGTACTTTGAATTTTGAACAGTTGTGATGACGTGGCTGTATGCGGGGGCATCTTTATAAAGTTTAATAACTGAGAGTTTACCTGTTCCATATAATCTAGTGTAGGATGGGACTTTCAAGCCTTTAACCATGTATGTTCCGGCTGGCACAAATACTTCTGCATTTCCCATTTCCAAAGCTTTGTTAAAGGCTGCAGTGTCATCAGTCACACCATCGCCTTTAGCTCCAAAATCCGTAACGCTAACTCTACGCTGAATTAATGCATTTAATATCTTCTCAACAAGGTTTGTACCCGTAATATGAAAATCATCTATGTTCCCAATTTGATTTGATAGCCCATCAACTTTCTCAGTGACGCTACTTGAAACACTGCTTACTTGTTTTAAGATATCCTCGAAAGTCTGCTTAATCGAGGGTGCAGTGTAAGAAACGCCATCTGATTTAAGTAATTCAATCGACATGGGAACATAGGAACCGGTATTTTTATCATAATATTTAAATCCCATCTAATTCCTCCAAGTTAAAAAAGAGACTAGTAGATTCTCCTTCTAATCAATTTCATACCAAACCATACCTGATTCAGGTGCAACATTTGATATGATTACTCTTTGTTTTTCAGGTACCAAGCCTTCATCTTGATACCATATATAATTTGTACTAAACGGTTCGACAGCACTTAATAAAATATTGAAACCTTCATATACTTCTGAAGTACCAATGTCTACCCAGTCAAATCCATCCCACCTATAGACTGTTTTTGTATCTTTAACTGCAACAGTCCAGCCAATGAGCGGGTTTGGATATGTTGTAATAATATCGGCGTATGTATAAACTGAAGGCTTATAAATTTTTCTTGTGTTTTCAACAACATATTCATAATCGGATGTAGCTTCTCTGCACCATTTAGTTATTTCAATACATCGCTTTGTAACACGTTCACATTCAGCAATCCGTTCATTCATTCGAATTATTGCATCTTCAGCTTCATCAATAAGCCCTTGTAGAGTTTCAATTACCATATTCCCTTGACGCTTTATCCAAATTCGAGAGGCGGGAAAGAAGGAAGCTCCTTCGCCACTGTAATTGAAGGTAAGCGATTTTCCTTCGTTTGAGGCATTAAAAAAGACCACTCCCATAAGGTAATCAACCTTAAAATAGTTGTCGTCAAGTTCTCCATCTTCAATCTCTCGCCATTCCTTATTGTCCCCAGTAACTTCAACACGAAATTCTCTGTTCGGAATCTCAGTTAGGAGTGCTCTTCCATTAAATATTGTTAATGTTTCATTGTAAGTTAGGTACGGGTCTTCAACTGAACCTATTCTCTTTTTACTTAGTATCGGGTCATTGTATAATTCAGCAAAATCCGCCAGTTTAATCACCTCCGTTAATTTTGTTGATAAGCTTCCCAGATATATTTAACGTTTAATTTATTGCCCCTAAAATTGCTATCTGCTCCTGTAATAAACATGAAGTTGCCTAAAGCGCCGTAACCTGTATCTCCGCCTTTTAAGGATAATCCGGTTGAAGTTACCTGATAGGTATAACCGCCCAAAGTGCTTTCAATAACAAGTTGACTGTCCTCGGTTGAAATTGGAGTTATTTTTACCAAATCGGGAGTAAAGGTGAGTGGGATTGCTTTACTTGGAGTACCGTCACCTATATAAGAACCCTTTGCAAACTTTGGGGGAGTGAGGATATCTTCAACTAATACATAATCAGATGCTGCCCGTCCACCTAACATCTCTGCATTACCATCTATTGAACCACTAATTATCCCTGATTCATTTCGAACGGGGATTGAGTTTGGGGAAGTTGATGTAGAAGCAGGAAAACCATTCAAGGAGTCTGCTGATCCTGCAGATGAGACAATCCATTCCTCTCCGTTAAACAGTTCCTGTTTATTAGTCTTTGGGTCAATCCAAATTGTCCCTGTTTCTGGATCTTCTGGCTTAGCTTCCGTGGAGATTGTATAGAGACCGTTAACTTTTCCACTAAGGCTTCCTTTTACTTCAATTGAAGGAGAAGGGAGGTAGGGGTTTTCAGAAGGATGGCTTGATTTAACTATATCCGAAAGAAGAATCTGATTTATATCTATATCTGCATCTACTCTTCGATATGCTTGGACACCAATAGTGTAGTACATATTTGAAGGTAATCCGGTAAAAGTGGCTGTCCGTCTGTCATATTTAACATTTTGTAAGTTCTCACTAGCTTGCACAGAGCCAAATGTGTACTCCTCATTGTCATCACTACCGTGTAAGTAAACCTCAAATCCATCAATGTTGTATTTGTCCTCATCGGAATAAACATAGTCCCACTGAATGGTAATATCAACTGAACCGTTATCATTTACCTTGTGGGTAATTGCAGTGCCATCAGAAGCAATGGCAGGAGGGGCCGGCTGTACTGAGATTCTGTCATTTCGGATATTGAAGTTTTCAGTGACTTTGTCCCATTCAATCTTTCTTTTGTTTAATTCAGTACTTATTTTGTTTGTTCTGTAAACAGTCTTAATGATTTTCTCAAAATCAGATTGAACTCTTTTTCCATTTGTAACTGTGACACTAATATTTGATTGTTCAAAATCAATTGTTATTGCTGAAAGTATGGCTTTAATATCGGTATTTAAATCATTCTGTTGAACTCGTACTATGTCTCCTAAACTGAACCTATCCCAGTTATGTTTTTCACTAATACAGTTAAAAAAGTTAACAATATCGAGTGTTACATTCACTGGTGGTGTATTACGACTTTCAAGTTCTTCGTTGGCATCATCATAAAGTTCATTCTCATCATAGATGCTGTCATTTGACCACTCAGTTGTCGAAATGAAACGTGAGAGCAGTTTTTGCTGATTTTCACTAAAATTGTTCTCAAAAGAAAGCTTTTCTTTAAGCTTAGAAATTGAAGCAGATATTTGAGAAATTGTTGATTCAATCGTAGCAATTTGGTTTTTCTTTTCTGCAACTGCTTTCTGCTTTACGGCAAGTTGAGCTTTTAGTTGACTTGTGTCATCTCCAGCTTTCTTCGCAACATCAATTCGATCTAATAACTTTTGGACTTCTAGATCAAGTGTGTAAAGCTCATTATTCAATTCGGTTAAACCAGTTTCAGCTTCGTTCTTTTGGGTGAGAAGCTTATTAAACGCATTTCCTTCGCTATTAACAAGATCATTATAATCAAGAATTGCATGACAAAGTTCATCTGGCATATAGGCACTGTGGGAAATTACATTTCGTTGTTCGTCACGTTGAAAGGGGAAGAGGAAATAAGAGAAATCATCAATGTACGATTGGCCAGTCGGGTTCACTGAATTAATACTTATGCCATCTTTTCCAGTAGCATACAGTCTTGTTACCAATTCGTCTGCATCATCAGAATCGTCCATGCTAATCATATATTGCCGAGGGTTCAGTTTAAGGCCTTTGTATTTCGAAATGTCTGATTCTTTATAAAAGCTTACAGTTTCATTTACTGTATCAAAGACTGGGACTGCATCGAACTTCTCGCAGATTGAATATAAAAAATCAAGCTTGTTAGTTGATGATACGTCAAACTGTCTCCGTTTTATGTTAAAGAGAGTATCAATGTATCCAACCGTCCAACTGGTATTCTTTAAACAGTCTGTAACTACTTCCTGGAGATTTTTAGATGTCTCCTCATATTTAAGAACGTTTATTCTACTCAATTCATGTTGAAGAGATCTGCACTCAATTTGTACAGTATCCATTTCACTGCTGAAAGACTTGGTTCTTTTTGTGATAATAAACCAAATCGCAAGCCCATAGAACTCAGTTTTAATTAGGTACCAGGGTTTTAGTAAATCTACAACATGATTCCTTTTAATGACCCCATCATAGGTGGCCTTAAGCGGAATAGAGAAGGAGAGTTCGTGAACGCTGCTTCCATGATTTAAAGTTACAGTTGGATTCAGAACTTCATCAATGTTGGCTATTTTAGTCTTATCTGGCTTAGCAAGGGATAAGCGTATGTTTTTTATCTCTGTATCCTTGCGAATAGTTATCAATTTTCCACCTTCTTACCGATACTTAAATCTGAAAGTGAATCTCAGTTTGCATTTTCCGGTCACTTTTAATCGATTTTTCCCGTAATCCAATCTAATATAATTGTCATTAAAATCATCATATCTTTCATTCCCATATAAAGACGACTCAATAATTTCTTTGAAGCCATTCACTTTAACAATTTCTCTGTCTTTTAGATTACTGAATATAAAGGGATCAGTATAATCACTCAGGTTCTCGATTTTTACATCGCCGTCGCCAATTTTAAGAATTTCAACAGTAGGGTAAATCGCAACATCGCCTTTGTTATGGAGTTCAATGATTTTCATTCCTGATGATATATCAAAGGAATGAGTACTTGTGTTTCGACTATATGCATAAGGGGAGTTGCATTTCATTGTCAAACGAACATATCCATGTCTAGCCGCATTATGGACTAGATCACTGGTATCTACGGGCATTGCATAATACACAATGTCTAAATTTTCACTGAAAGCTAAGGGCTTGTAATCATCAACATCTAGCCAGCGCTTAATTGCTCTTATTTTTTTCTCATCATAATTTTCACCAACATAAAAGTTTAAAGGAAATTGTTTTGCTTCTCTTTTGACACCTTCAGTGTACGGCTCTGATCTTCCTTTTACATAAGTTTCATTAACTGATCGTGAACCCAAAAAAGATTCCTCAACTAACCCAGACTCTGTATTAACGTTTTCCACTCCGTAGTCAATGGACTTTTCGTTGTCAAACAGGAAATATTGGCTCTGTCTAATCAATTTTTCACCCCCAATATAAAAAGAGCCGGCTTTAGCCGACTCATGTTATGTTGAAATTCAGTCCAGTATTTTTAAGACCATTTGCTAATTGTTTGTACACTAAGCTTGCAGTTTCTTTAGCATTACTAGCTTCTGTTACATTAATTGTGAATGAGTTCTGATTGTTTGATGTATTTCCTTGAGGTGTAGAAGGGGTTACAGTAGGTGTCGAGAAGTTCTTAAGAGTTGGAATTAAGCCTTTAGTTAGACTTGTTTGACTAGCAACTGCAGCGTTCATTGCTGGTGTAACAAGAGAAATACTCTTACTTAAAACATCTGAAATTTTACCAGGTTGACCCCATTTAGAGGTAGTCTTTACTGAATTGTCAGTGGACGTTTGACGAACTTGTTTCACAGCTTCCAGCATGTTTTCAGTATCTGTCTTGTTTAAAATAAGTTCCTTGTCATGTAAGAATGCAAGCTTTCCTGCTCCAAGTCCTGTGCCTGTATATCCACCAGAAGCAAATGATGACACCTTTTTACCTGTTGTATTTCCAGTTGTAACGGTATTTAATGCACTGGCAGCGTCCTTAAGCTTATCAATCAAGTTATTGGAAATACTTTTCCCAATCGACTTCATATTCTCGTTAATGAACTTGGTGAATTCATTAAGCTGTTTAGCAATATCAGTGATTTTACCATCCATAAGCTTATCTTCAAGCTTTTTGAATGCTCGTTCATCATTTACCAGGTCATCGTACTTGTTGTTAATTGATTCTTCATCTTTATCAAGCTGATCTTGAAGGGCTTCTTTCCGTTTTGTGTTGCTACGATCTTTTATATACTCATCCAAAGCTTCCTGTTGTTCTTGAAGTTGTTTCTCTAGGTCTTTGACTTGCGATTTAGCCTCAGAGGAGTCGTCCATGGAAAGTTTACTGATCTTATCTTTTGTTTCCTGTATTGCTTGGTTTTTCTCCTTCAATTCCTTTTGATATTTAGCTTCTTCGTCTTCTTTGTCGATCTCATCAATCTTATCTTGTGTCGCTTTCTGATGGGCTTCTAACTCAATATCCCGCATTTTTTCGTACATCTCTTTGTAGATGGATACAACTTCATCAGCCAATGATTTATAGATATCCTTGATCGACTTCTTGGTGTTATAAAGCTCAAGGTTAAAATCTTTCTGTTTATCTTTCCAGTTTTCGATTTCTTCAGTGATCTGTTCCTGGATGTCAGGGAAACCTTTCGCAGCTTTCTTTTGCTCTTCAAGCTGTTTGATATATTTTTTGGCTTCCTTTTGTTGTTGCTGAATGAGCTTTATCTGCTTGCTATAGTACTTAACCTTGTCCTCATCTTCTTCAGTCATTGAAATTTTATTATCAACATCTTTAATTTTCCCTTGGGTTTTAGAAGATGACTTTTCAATTGACTTAAGCGTCTCATCAACTTTAGATTGGACAAGTTGCTTCTGTAGCTCACGAACCTGATCTTGAACAGAAATTAAATCTAGCTTGGCTTGTTTAAGCTCTTCTTGAAGCTGGGCACGTTGAGCGGAGTTTAATGCTTTATTTGTTTTTATTTCTTTTTGAATCCAATTAACTTTTTGTTGTTGGATTTTAGCTTGTTCTGCAACAGCTTTTTTCTGATCAGAGGTGTATTTGCGGAATTCCTTGCTGTCAGAAGTGTATCGGTTAGCCATTGATTCATCTTTAGCTATCCGAACATCAAAATCCCCAATTCTTTTATCAAACTCATCGAGTTTGGATTGAACTAGTTCATACTGAAGTTCTTGAATCTGATCATTGACTGAATCTATATCTCCTTGAAGGGAGAGAAGATCAGATTTAGCCTGGGCTATCCCTTGTTGCCGTTCTGCCTCAGCTTGTGACGCATCTGAAATAGATGTTCCAATACCTTGCATGTACTTTTCAGGATCGATTGTTTTTCCATTTTGTTCGATCTGTAAATGAAGGTGGTTCCCAGTCGAGTTCCCTGTGCTACCAACTTTACCAATAGTTTGACCGGCTTTAACTGATTGACCTGTTTTAACAGAAGGAGTGTTAAGCATGTGCATGTACTTGGCAACTGTTCCATCATCCTGTTTAATAACAACCCAGTTACCTGCAGTTTTACTGTAGCCAGCAATTTGGACTTTACCACTTTGAAGAGATTTAATTGCTGTACCTGCTTTTGCAGCAAAATCAGTTCCTTTGTGTGGGGAGGAGCGGAGACCGGATTCCTGCTGTCCATATTTGGAGCTTACCCTAAAAGCGCTATTATTTGTATAATAGCTGGCGATTGAAGAAGTGGCAGAGGAGAGGGATTTGCTGTAGTTGGACATGATCTTCTTGACGTAATTCTGTGTTTCTTTAAAAGGAGGGATACCACCATATTTAATTACGTTACCAGGCCCAGCATTATATGCAGCCAATGCTTTTTCAACATTACCGCCAAACTTTTCAAGTTGTTGGGCGAGGTACTTTGTTCCACCCATAACATTTTGATAAGGATCGTATGCGTTATTTACTCCCAGGCTTTTTGCTGTTGCTGGCATCAGTTGCATTAATCCCATGGCACCTACACCAGATCGTGCTTTAGCATTAAACCCTGATTCTTGCTGAATTACAGCTGCAATAAGGGCAGGATCAACATTGTATTTACTAGCTGCTGAATTAATGTAGCTTGAATACTTTCCTGAATATGATCCACCAGTTGAGGAGAGGGTTCCGCCAGAAGAAGTTGTAGAGGTTACAATACCGTATTGAGTAATGTTACCGGATTTAATTTGATCTTTAAGCAGCTTAGCTTGTTCCTGCATAAGCTTTTTCTTTTGCTGAAGTGCTTTAATTTCTTTCTTAATTGCATCTCGATATTTCTGAGAGTATTTTGGATAATCATTGACCTGCTTGTTGTACTTGTCAATCTCAGCATTAACTTTTTCTAATGCTTCCTTGTATTTATCAACAACATACATGGAAGTTTTTACTTCTTCAGAAGCTTTTTCTGCAGATGAAGACATATCTTCCATTGATGTACCAGTCTCTGATAGAGAAGAGGAGGCTAAATCAGCTAATTTATCAAGTTCATCAAGTTGATCAGTAATGTCAGTAACTTGATTTAAATCTTCTTGGGTTTTAGGAAGGTATTGAATTGCTCCGCCATTACCTTTTTTCATTTCCTCAAGAATTTTCTGTTTTTGTTTTTCAAGATCTGATTTCAAATTATAAGCATCTTGAACAGTTTTGATTGCTTTAACTTCAGATTTATACATATTAATCTTCTTGTTTAAAGCATTAGCTTGATTTATTAGATCCTGCTTAACAGACTGCTGCATGTCATTGTATGCTTTTAGCTTGGCGTCACGTAGCTTAACAACTGCATCCCTGTTTATTTTCACAACGCCATTTTCAATTGAAATAGCGTCTGCAAGATCGTTTTCTTTCTGGATTAACTTCATAGCTTCCGAAGCTGATAAACTTTTACCTTCAGCCATTTTCTCAAGCAATTCATTTAAAGGGGAGATGTTATCAGCCATGGCATCATAAGCATCGTTTTGCAGTGCGGAAATTGCTAAATCATTTTGTTTAGAATCAACAAGGTCACTAATAATGGAACTAATTTCTTCAAAGTCACCTTTGGCATCTTTAAGTTTGTCAGATAGGGTGCCAACAGATTCTCCTAAAGCATCTATACCTTCTCCATTTTCATCCCATGTTACTTTAGCTGATTCGGCTGAATTGTTTGTTGAGTCAATAGCATCCTTAAGATCCCCATAAGAGAGTACAAGACCATTTGCCTTATCAGAACCATTTACATATTGACTTATGAGGTTTTCAAGACCTTGAGAGGCTTTAGAAAAGTCGGTCTGATTTCCAGATTGTAGAGCCTTTTGTATCTTATCCATATATTGAGACACATTGATAGAAAAGGACTCTAACTGCGATGCATCCATTTTGCTGAAATCAATTTTGTTAAATGCATCATTGACTTCCTTGGTAAGCTGAGGGTTAATTTTTACGGAGTTAAATGCTTCGACTGTTTTGGAAACTTGCTCACGGATTTTTGACTGTGAGCTAGAGAGTGATTGTTCAACACGAAGAGCCTCTTGTTCAGCTTTAACACCTTGATTTTTAATTGAGCTGTCATCTGCAAAAGGATTTTCAAAGAATGACCAAAAACCCTTACCTTTTGAGTATGTATCAGCCATCTTTTTATATTGATCAACTTCAGCCTGAAGATCCTTAATTTCTTTCAAACTATCAGAAAAAGTATCTTTAGCACCCGTTTGAATATCTTTCTTATTGAGGTCAGCTAGTTCTTGTGTATATTTGATGGCATCTTGTAGAGCATCATTATTTTTAATTATTGCTTGCCCTTGTGAGTCGTAACCAGCAACTAAATTAGGAAACGTTTGAGCTAATTGTTGCGTGACCTGAAGATACTCCTGTTCTTTTTCAGAACTTAAGGTACCTGATTCTTTTGCTTTTTGAAGCTCTTTATATTGAGCAATTAATTGATCAGTTGTGTCTTTATTAGTTGTAATGGCTTCAATACTTGTGATTTTAGCTTGTTCAAAGTCTTCGCGGGCTTGTTTTAATTTTGAATATGAGGATATTAGCTTCTCAATAACAACACCAAAAGCCATCATTGCTGCCATAGGGAGGAAGCTGCCAGCTAAGAAAGCTCCTGTAGTCATTGCTGCCTTTTTTAAGCTTGTAAGTGAAGTTGAAAAAGCAGTTGTGATTTTACTCCAAATTGCTGTTTTGGCTGAAGCTGCTGTCACTCCAACCGTAAAAGTATTAAAGTTAAGGATAAGATTTTTTAGAGCTGCACCCATTGCAGTACCTGAAGTTATAGCACTTGCACGAAGTGAAGAGTTAAATAATATTACTGCAGCTGTCGCTGCTCCAAATACTTGCGGAAGTAATCCAACGGACTTGGTTACTTGGGCACTTAATTGCATTAAACTTTTTAACGCATCAGCGAACACTACGATACTATCAGATATTAACGCTTCACCTGATGCCACAGACATTTCTGTAAAAGCATTGGATAAACGATTAACTCTTGCTTGCAAGCTATCGGCATATTTTTGTTGCTCTTTCCATGAACTGCCGACTGAATTAGAAGCAGTATTCGCAGCACTTTGGGCAATGGAGAAGTTATTCATCATTGCGTTAAAACGAGATAACTGGTAAATACCCGCAACGCCTATTGATGTATTTTGTTTCTGAGCATCACTTAACGTATCCCATTTCCCAGCGAGTTCCTCAATTAATTCGCTCGAAGACTTAGCTTCACCGCCAGCTGTTTTAACTGAGATACCAATCTCTTCTAATGCCTTGATTGAACTTTGGTTATTACCAATACGAGCAAAAATGGTCTTTAGTGAGTTACCTACAACATTTCCTGACTCACGAGTAGTACTGGCAATTGCTGTTGTGTAACCAATCAAGTCGTTTAATTCAACACCGAAAGTAGAGGCTGTAGAGCCGGCTTTTCTAATACTGTTTGCAAGGTCTAAGGTACTAACTGCATAGTTGTTATCGACTTCATTTAACTTATCTGCAATTGATATAGAGTCACCGGCTGCTACATTAAAGTTAAGCATTGCAGCTGTTAAGGTGTTAACAGTATCGTTAGGATTCAAATCAGAAATGTTCTGTAAGACCTGAGCGGTTTTAGTTACATCTCCAAGTTCAGATTCACTAAAGCCCATTCGTCCAAATGAACCAGTGATTTCAAGGATATCCGAAATTTTATTAGATAGCTGATCACCAAGATCAATTGAGGATTGCAGTAGTTCATTAAATTTGTAATCAGGTAAGTCCATGACTCGTCTAATGTCTGTCATTAAAGTATCGATTTGAATGACTTGTTCCACCATTGACTTTAATGCTTGAACCCCTGAATAGAACATCGTCCCACTCAGAAAATATGCGGGCATACGACTAAATGATTGTGCTAATTGTTCTCCAAAGCCTGAAACATTAGAAGAAGCAGATGATGCATTCGCAGATACTTCTCTGAACTGCATATTTAGATTCTGCATTTGTGTTCTTAAATTAGGAGTTCTTGCCGTAAGTTGGTTAACTGAGTTGAGATAATTCTGAAGGGCAGAGGAGTTAGCGGTACTAAGTGAACTGCCGTAACGAGTATTTAGGTTTTGAACATTTATTTGCGCTTGACGTTGATATAATTGAACTTGATGCTCAAGTTCTTTTGTTTTTGCTTTAGCGGTAGAGGAATCATCAAGTCGTTTAATACGATTTGCAATTTGATCAAATTGAGCAGCAGTTTGAGCACCGTTAATTGAAGTGGAAAGTCGAGAGAGCACCTGGGAAGAGACTAATCCTTTTTCTCTTAACTTTTCTAGGCTTTGGTTTAGTTGTTCAATTGCTTTCCTTTGTTGATCGTAATTGGTTGTGGTTCTTGAAGAAGTTGCATTAGTTTTAGGGTCAGTCGTATAAACAATGTCTTCAAAACCGTTACGGTTTTTCTGTATAACCTTTGTGGTTTGGCCTTGTAAGTTCTTTTGCTCTGTCTTTTGTTGTACTTGACCTAATTTTTCAGTAGCTTGAGCGAGCTTGTTAACTTCTTGAGTTTCTTGCCTTAGAGCAGCATTGCGATTATTAATTATTTTCGTTTCACGTTGAAGAATCTCACCGTTTTTCTTGTATTGCTGGGTGAGCTTTTCAACTGATCCATTAGAATTTTTAATTACTGTAGACGTTTCTTTTACTGTTTGATTATAGGATTTTAGATTTTTTTGATACGCATCTACAGCAGAAGAGAATTCTTGCAGAGCTTTTAAGGTTGTAGAATCGATATTTGTGTTTAGTTTGAGGGAGTTAAGCTTTTTTTCTAAAGATTTGATTTGCTGATTTAACTGTTCGACAGTTTTTGATGAGGTATCAGCTTGCGGGGTTAATATGATTTTGAGGTTTTGACTCAAGTAAGAATCACTTCCTTTCAGTAGGGAAGGGGGAAAATAAAAAAGCCACTCAGCTATTGAGCGGCTTTACTACCTTTGCGTATTGCTATTTCCATAATCCCTTGCCAAATTTCAACATTAGATAAAGCTTCCTTAACTTTTTGATCATCTTGTTTAAATCCTTTAGTGTTTTGTAAGCCAGTATCAGTTTTACTCGGTAAGAACTCTATTTTAGTTATGGGGTTAGAAAAATCATCAAGTTTTAACTTAAGGTCAATCTTTCTAAAATATTTGGACTCGGTTCTGTCTGAAGATAACCCTCCAACAAGAGCCCCAATACCTCCTGCAGCAAGTCCTCCGATAACGGCTCCTGCCATTTGACTACCTCTAGAAACTCTTGTTATGGATTGATCGTCAATAGCTATCTCAGCTTCGATTATCTTGCTAAATGGGATTGAATTTTCTTCAATTGCCAATATTTCATTGAGATGATGTATAACAAACTTATTTTCTGATTCAACCAAAGTCAGCTTTTTATTTTTATCTGGGGTTAGATATGACTTATAATCCTTTGGGTAATTTCCTGCGGAAATTATTTTCTCAAAATTTTGTTTTTCTATTTCCTTTTGTTTATCTGCTCCAAAATCCCCTATTATAAAGAAAGCAGCTATTACTAACAGAACAATAATTGCCCAAATCATACAACCACCACCGTGATTATTTTACTAGATTATACCATCGTTACCAAAGAGATAAAAGCCGATAACAGTTTATTTTATTTGTATTATTTCTTCTCAGACAATACCTGTTCTAATAAACTTCTGTATTTAGCTGCTCGTGATCGGAGATTACTGCCATTTCTAATCCCTTTAATTAAAAGTATATAAACAATGAAGGCCACAAAAACAGCAGAAGATGCACCAACTAGGGGACTATTCATATTCCGATAAAGAATTGAAGCTTGAGTACAAATAAGAACAAGACCAGCACTGAAACCAGGTATTATTTTAGAGTTATCATTTGACTCCTCTATTTCTTTCATTCTTGCGATTCCTAATACTAATATATCAAAAGTTAATCCTCGAATTCGTTGTAGTTCAGCCTTCTTATTGTTGGCTGTCCAATATCCAAAGTAATATGTAATGTAGCTAGCAATTTCATAGTCTGACCAATTTAATAAGATTTCATCTAAATTGTCAGCTTGTTTATAAAAGTCTTTTATCCAAAATTGCCATGTTCGAATATTAACTACAATTTGATTATCATTCATTTCATGATTTGAAGGAGATGTGGTTTCTTTTTTATTCTCTTTGTCGACCTTAACACGTTCAAGTAATGTCTTAAAGTAGGCGGCTGTTGCCATATCTTTTTTATCCTTCCCAACAGCAATCAAAAGTATTAATACCGAAAACATAGTGAATGTCAAATAAACTCCACTTCCTAGGGATTGTTTATCATCAACAAAAATAATTTTCAATGCACCAAAGAATAAGGTTAGTATTACAACAAAAAGTGCAGCAGATTTAGAGTGATCAAAACTTGATTCAATAAGTGTCATTCTGGCTATCCCAGAAGAAAGATCATTATCACTTAACTGTTTTAAAGCCTCATACTTTTTTGATTGTTCAGTATGACTTTGCCCCTTAAAAGGAAATTCTTGTCTAATAAATTTAGTTAATTGCCTTAAATTTGATGATGTAAGATGTTCCTTTACACTTTCAATAAATGCCACTGTAGTCACCTCAAGGTAAATATCGGCTAAATAATGGCAATTTGAATATTGACATTTTTATATATAACATTTATAATTGATGATTTTTCATTTTTATCTTAAGTTATGATACAATATTTTCAAAGAGGAGGGCTAAAAATGGAAAAGATCAGGCGGTACATAATAGCTTTAAAAACAACCGAAGGTCGAGTTTTGATGGCAATGATATTAATTTTTGAAGCTTTAGCTGGATCGTTGTTTAAACAGATTAATGCAGTTGATTTTATGGGCACATCAATATTCGGATTGGTAGCTGGAATGAGCTTTATTTTCCCAATACTCATAGTCAGTGTTGTCCTCACTAAGGTTTGTAAAAACATCATTGAGAAAAAACCAGATCCTACATATTAATATGTAGGGTTTTTAAATTATTTTATGTATAAGCAAAATCCCTCGATTGAAGGATCTTGATTCTGCATAAAAGAGGGATTTTAACTAAACAAATATTTGATTCTTTTCTTCTTCAAAATCCCGTAAATCATAATGTTTGATTGTTGTTGAGACATCTTCATGATGAGCTACATATTTGCTTATCAATTCAATTTTGATTTTCTTAACTTCGAGGAGATAAGTGATGCATGAAGCTTTGAAGAGGTGAGGGTTAATACGCCGACCAAGAATGTCTGATAAAACGTCCGAGCAAAAATAGTCAGCCCAAGATTCTGACATCTGTTTAGGCTCTCCGCCATACTGAGTAGTGAAGAGGTATTCATGATCATAACCGCGTTTTTCATGCCACAATCGAAGGTACTCCAATGCTTCTGTGTTAATCATGTACTCAAGAGGCTTTCCTTCACCTTTACCTTTTCCAAATACCTTGTGACTCATCACATATGACTGACCTTCGGGGATAGGGTAATCTAATATTTCTGTTTTTAGCTGTATGAGTTCTGCTCTTCGCCCGCCAACATTAAAAGCTGTGGCAAGCCAGGCCAATCCTAAATAATTTTCGTCTTCTTTTAAGGCGTCCATCATTAGCTTGTAATCATCATATGTAACCTTTACTTTTTCATATGTTGTGGTTTTTGGAATAGCCGGGAGTCCACGGGTGAAGTTTCTGAATTTCTCATAATTCTCATCATCTTCTGCAACAACATTTTCAATATAGTTATTTAATGATGATACACCAGCTTTTTTTAATGCAATCCCACTGGAAGACATTCCACGATTTTTTAAGAAACTTTGATACCTAATAAAATCACGCTTTGAGATTTTATAAAGTTTTTTCCCATTTAGAGAGGTATGTACCCACCAAAAGAATTGGCGAAGGGAGGAATAATACTGTTTTCGTGTTTTTTCTCTAAATGAATGAGCATCTAAAAACTCTTGAACTAAGTTTTTATGTTCCTCGTCAACTTGCTGCCACATTGACTCTGTAATCTCAGGGAGCTTTTTTGCTCGTGATCTGAGCATATTCTTTTCAATTGATTTGACCATTAATTCACCACCATTAGTTTGTTTTGATTCCATCTGTTTTTAAATCTTTTTTCAATGCCTCTGTTATTCGTCCATCTTTTAGAGTCTCAGCAGTATTCTTCATAAAAGGACGAGGTTTACCGTAGCCATATCCATATGAATCCGGGTAGGTATAACCCTGACCAGTTTCAATGACTGTAGCAACATCTTTTCCGTCATCTTCTCTAATATTGTCCAGTGACACCCCGTTGCTTTCGTTGGTCGTTATAAAGGCATCTTTAACTTGTCCTGTGCGTTCATAAAGCAGGGGATTATATGCACCGTAAACATCCTCATCAATGCGCTCATGTCCTGTTTTTACCATAATTTTTTTGACGTTAGATGAGGATTTATGTATTGATTGAATAGCAGCTTGTTCAATCATAATCTTAATTTCCTTAATGTTTCTCGCCATCATTGTGGGACAGCGCTGCCTTCAATTTCTTCGACCTTCTGAAGGATAAGATTATTTGCTTCTTCCTGAGATTTTTTTGATAACTCATCTATGTTTTGTTGCAACATCACAGTGGCCTTTCCCAGCTTCTCTAGGCTTTCTTTAGGGAAACTTTTAATAATCAAAGGGAAATACTCTGAGTCTACCAGTTTAAGATACCATTTGACTTTATTTTTAATGTCATTTGGAATACCCAAATCTGTAAATTCTTTGATTAGTGAGAAGAATGCCCAATGAACTTGATTTATATCCTTGAAGGATTTGATACCTGCTTCTTTTGCTTCTTGTGGATCTGAAATCAATCCTGTTAACATTTTTGTTAACCGAGAAGGGGAGAAGTATGGATAAATGAATACATGAACGTTATCAGTTAATGTGACTTTTTCTTTCTTGTCATATTTACTGATGCTTTCCTCGATTAAACCTAAATTCAACTTTTTTGATGCCATTTTATTTCCTCCTTTTTATCCTCTTCATAACAAAAGACACCCGCAAGAAGGGGTGTCTTGGTAAACTTCAATATAATTTTATTTTAGCTCATTTAAAGTATAAGCTGGATCATTGGTAAACAATCCATCAACCTTTAAACCAAGCATTTTCTTGGTTAACTTTCTCTCATTTTCTGCATCAAAGAACACATGTATTTTTAGATTTGAATCATGGACTTTCTTTACAACTGTTTCGTCAACTAATTTAGCGTTTGGGCCAACCGCATAAGCATATTTTTTGATGTTTTTTAGAGTATCACTTGTTAAACTATTTACCTCTTCATCACCAAGTAGACGAACAAGAGGAATATCTTTATTTATTGAGTGCAACTTCTTTAAACTCTCTTCGCTAAAAGACTGTAAGACAACTTTATGTTTAGCAATTAAGTTATATTTGTTCAGTATATCAACAAGTTCATGTTCCATTACTAAATTGCCGGTATTATCTTCTCTAGTTTCAATGTAATAATTGGTCGAGAGGTCAAATTCTTTTATAATTTCTTCAATTGTCAATATTTTTTGACCTTTACCCGCATTGAATTTTTTCAATTGTGACAAAGTCAGTTCCTGCACTTTTCCTTTTCCATTAGTTGTTCTTTCAACATCCTTATCATGTATTGCGACTAACTTGCCATCTTTAGTTTGTCTCAGATCAATTTCTATAAAATCTGTCTTATCTTGAATTGCTCGTTTATAAGATAATACAGTATGTTCTGGTTCTAAACCAGATGCTCCTCTGTGAGCAATAATCAGTGGATTGTAGTTATCAATAGGGGGATTTTCAGTTTTTCCTGATCCTTTAATAGAAGAGTGGGAAGCGGTGGAACATCCTCCTATGAAGATTAGAAGTACAATTATTAAGTTTTTTAATATATTCATAAATACAAATTATCACATTTACATCTCGTCTTCAATGTAATCTTTACCGGTTATTTCTTTGTATTCTTCCGGAGTGATTTTTCCTTTGATAACAGCTTGCTTTACTCGGTATTCATCCCAAACACCGTTCCCATCATTATAATAATCTTTAATTATTTCGTACCAATTCATTATATTAAGCCTCCCATCATGAGTTGAAATGTCAAGTCACCCAATTGTTGCTTTACTTTATCCAAATCTGTTGGAACTGGGGGAGGCGGCTTCAGACTATCAATATACTCCTGTGTTGCTGACTCAAACCATTGTTGGGTTTCGGGATTAAATTTTGCTTTGTAGAATGATTGGGGCTGAATTGTAGTACAATTATTTGGAATGGTGTAGTTACCAGTTTCGTCAATATCTTCGATAATTACCGGCTGAACAAACATGTAATTTTCGTCATACATATAGACTTGGCGCATGTCAAATCTCCTTCTAAATTGATACAGGAACGTCCAACCAATAGCCAGTAATCGCGCTAGAGTCAGTTGCGACGACATCCGTGATTTTCAAGTCCCCATTTTCATAGATAATAAGTTTCGCATAACCTGAAGTTCCACTCACTGAGACATTAACTACTGCACCACCGGTGGGGACGTGTGTGGTCGGGATAGTTCCGAAGATAACTCCAGCGGGAGCTACGACATGCCCTCTTAATAATAAAACTCCCCCATTCTTCGAGTAAGTTGGAGTTCGCGTGCCTGCTGTCGCACCATTCTTCAGTGTTATATTAGCGTACGAATACAATAAGTCATCAGTGTTTAAAGATCGTTTCCACCCCGACCAGCCTAAATTGAGGTCAACATAGTTTGAATACATATTATTTTTATAATCTATAGCCACGACATATCCGAAAGTACCGTTACCGCTACTATCAATGGATGTGAAGTGGAAAAAACCTCTTGTCGATAAGGTGGAGGGTGAATTCGTTGCTTTTCCTGTTGAATAGAACGTACCAAATGTTCGGCCTGCTTGGACAATTTTACTGAGAAAATCATCAGTATCATCAATACGAACCAAAAATGTACCGTCATCCTTGGTTATTTTTAAAAGTTGTCCTGCATTCCACTTGGTACGTTCTGCACCCGTGACATGTTTTATCGCATCATTGACATGTATAGTAAACTCCGTCTTCGACGCCTGCTCTACATTTAAAACTTTATCAAGCCCTATTTGTCCAGATGTCACCTTATGAGGATTCGAAGTATCTAAGGTATGGTTATCAAAGTTGATTTTACTTGCTTGTTCCACATTAGTGACATTTCCTAAACCTATCTGTTCTTTTGTCACTGAATGGGGATTTGATGTATTATTTACATGATTATCAAATTCAAGTTTTGTAGCTTGCTTTTCATTCAGGACGTTACTAAGTCCAATCTGAGAGGCTGTAACATTATGCGGATTTTCAATGTTTGATGTATGTATGTCAAACTCTTCTTTAGAAGCTTGTGTTACATTCAAAACTTTATCGAGGCCGACTTGTGTTTTAGTCACCTTGTGAGGATTGTTTATATCTTCAGTGTGTGATTTAAGCTCGAAATTTTGTCTTTCCATAAACGAATTAATCTCATTAGACAATTCTTTTTCATAATCAGTCATATGTTTTTCAGTACGTGATAGGGAATCTTTAAGATTGTTGATTTGTATGTTGTTTTGTTTAAGTTGGCCTACAAATTTGCTGCTACTCATTAGCTCACTGCAATTCCTTTCACTGTAACATCCCCACCACTAACTGAGATTACTTCAACCATAATTTTATACAGACCGGCGATATCAATATCCCAATTCTCATTGGTATTTAGAGTACCAGTTCCTAATTGGAAGTCTGTTTTGTTTGTTGCTCCCAACTCCGTTTTTTCACCGTTTTCATCTATAGAAAAGAATTTTAATTCTCTAGAAGTAGAGGAACCAGAGATCTTAACAGTAAGCTCCCGAAAATGACCCACTACAAATTCTTCACCTTCTGATGCGGTTGTTGCAGAGTCGTGAAAAGTAAATGAAGTTTTGTCTGGAATCGTGATTACGACATTTTCAGTCGTTTCTGTCAACAACTCCACCTCCTTAATCTGTATAAAAACTGTCTTTTATCTAGAAAAATAAGAGGGGAGGACTTATTCAAAAAGCCCATCCTCATGTAGTTTATTCCATATACTTTCCCAAGCTGGGGTTGAAGAAGGGGATGACTGAAGCGAACTTAAAGGTTCGTACTCATTGAAGTCGCCTTCAAAGCGCTGCTTAAAATCATCAACACTGATATAGGAACCATCTGATAGCAAGAGGAATTTTTGTTCCAAACCATCAAATTGTTTGAACAGACCACATACTTCATCAAATGTCATTATTCCATCCCCCAAACAACGATTTTTAACCCAGTTAGATCAACTGTACCGGCTGCTTTAACTGTCAGATGTATTTTTGGAGCAGTGAAAGTTAATTGTTTTTGCAAAGGATAGTTCTGAACAAAGGCAATGCTGTTAAAAAGAACAGAATTATCATTACCTGATGTAGTTGCAGAATAAAATGGGATGTTTTTCGGTACGGAATAAATACTTGCTAAAACTTTGCTGTTTGAGCTGTCTGTTTGAGTTGTGTACATAGCAACACCGTAAGTTCTGAAAACACCAAGTGAATCGATTAGATCAACTGTATAAGACTTAGTTGCACCTGTAGCTATGGTATCAGCATCAGTAACAACAAATTCAGAATAGGATTTTTGAACTTGGGTTTTAATTGCTGCAGTGTTTTTAACCAAAACAGGGACAGAAGCCGTATTAGTTATATTTACATCAAGTGCAGTGTTGGCCACATTAACATTAAGAGGCTGGTCATTATTGAGACCAACCTCCAAGGGGACAGTGGAACGTTCAATTGATACAGCTGTTATGGGATTACCTGTCCCATCATCTTTTGCAGAGGTGTATTTATCACCGTCCTGGTTTAAAAAAGCAATAATAAACGCCTCCTTAATTATTCAGTTGTTCCGCCAAGATCTGAGCTTTGAGTTGAACCTGTTGTATCCTCAACCGGAGCTGCGGTATTTTCATCTCTACTTGCTTCGATTACTACAGCCATTTCGTCTGTATCTGTATCTGCTAACGCTTCAAACTTAATTTCAGGTGCTAAAGCATTTCCATTTTCTAATGACATTTCAAATTCCCCTGAAGGAGAAACATTAGGGAACTGGATATAGATGTCACTGTAAACTTCTTCTGTATCAGGGTTATAAGCAATGGTGCGATATTCAACTTCATATCGTTCTGAGAACTTGCTGGCTTTAATGGCTAAACGTCTACCGACTTTTTCAATTTGATACACAGCTGTTAGTTTGTCTTTAGCAGCCGCAAATGCTGTTGGAATTGTATATGTGCCATCAGTTGAAACAGCAATCTTATATGTTAAACCTTTTTTGTTATAGAAAGTAACATCGCTTACAGGTTTTCCTTTTAGAGTAACTTTGTTTGTATCATCTACAATCAGTCCATGTTCTCTATCGAAAACCTTTACTTTTGTTTCTTCCTGAATTGTTTCACCCTGTGTCATTGCAAGCCATTCTAAATCAAAGAAAGCATTTTTGACAGTTAGGTTAATTTCCTTCTCAGATTTAAGAATGTAAAGTGGTTTATTTCCGATTCCACCTCTGAGTTTTTCTTCGGAGATTGCTTGGGAGAATGATGCTGTTTGTGCCTCGGCTGTGAATACAAGCTTACCGTCAGATTTTCGTTTAAAATAAACGTCAGCTGTATCTTGAATAACTGTTTTCATCTAATTGTTGCCTCCTTAAATAATAAAAAAGACAGCTATGCGCTGCCTTTACCAAAACCTTTAGTTTGTTTCATGAAACTTTCTCTGCTTATGTAGTGTTTTTCTTCTTCAAATAAGTCGATATGTTTTCCCCAGCTTTCCATGTGTTTGGCTGCATCAGGTGAAACGGTTGCAAACAGGGTGGAGGTATCGTACTGTTTGAATTGACCAACTCTGTAGTAAGTCATGTATAACTGAAACAGAGTCATTTCATTTATATCTTTGTACAAATATCCAGTGTGAGCAGCAACACTACTCATGATGTCTGCCATATCAACCATATCCGAATCCTGACTTTTCACCCTTTTGCTGCGCTCGTTAGCTCGCTGTATCTCTGGGTTAGAGCTGATTTTTTCCTCTTTTAGACAAGACATTCTCAAGACCAATTCTCTTAGGGCTTCAAAGTTTTCCGGTGTAAGTTTCTCTAAAATTTCAACGCCATTAAAAACTGTACTAAATATTACTTCATACGCTTCTTTAAAATTCGGAAGGATACTTGTAATTTCAAATAATGACAGTTTTTTAAGTTCGGCAATAAGACCATCTAATTGGCCAAATTGATTATTTTCTTTTTTGCTGTAAGTATAAATAATCTCTTTCTTAGACATCTTAAACCAGCTGAGGTACGGAGTTAAAAAAGCATATTCCTTAACTTTTATAAACCGACAATCGCCAAATTCAGTAGGGATTGGTTCACCGGTTATAAAGAATTCACTATCAATCATTTCATTGCCCCAAAGGTATAAATTAATTTATATCCGAGGTAACCATCAGGAGGATTAGTGATTAGCAGTCTTTTATAAGAGTTTGTCTTACCAATACCAGCAAAATTCTGATTGAACAAGAGCTTATTAATTCTGTCATTAATCTTAAGATTTCTAAATTCGGTTTCTTCAAAGGTGTTAATATGGGTGAAAACATCAATCATCAAGTCTTGATCAAGAAGCATCGCACTTTGGTTGGATGGTTTTGGTAATGCGTTCCCTAAATAAACACACATCCTACATAATGGTGAATCCGATAGATCATCTGTTTTAGGTGCTCGCTTGAATATGGTATTGATTATAGCGGGAGAGTCATTTGTGGAGTCATAATAATTTTCGAGTGATTGAACATCTGGATGAGAAGGGGAGAGAGGATCAGTTTTGTAATACAAGAGCCGATTCAGTTCAACATCATCCATAACTAATCTGAAGACTTTTGTCATCTGTTCAACAGTCATGCTCATGTCTTTTCACCAACTTTCTTTTTGGCAACCAATTTTATTGTTCCGTGGTCTCCATAAACTTTAGAATAGTCTATATCATCAACTTGATAATCTTCGCCAAAGAAGGTGAGGGTAAGTCCGATTTTCAATTTTTCATGAACAAGATAAGGACTTGTAATGTTTGCTTGACCATCCGGAAGATTTACCGCCAATTCAGTGCCATTTATTGAAGTTGTCCTTTCGAATATGCAGGGGACTTCAGTTTTTTCACCAGGTACTTTTTCATAAATTGGCTTACCGGTGATTTCGTTAATTTTGCCAGTATCGACTAACTTGTCTTCTGAGGTTAGAAAAAATGAGGTGTTACATTGTCTCATAGTAGCACTATCGTTCATTTTATTGTCTGTAGGTCTTGAATTAACAATCCAATAACTATCATCATATTTAATCAAGTCGCCTCGATTAAGCAATCCTAATACGGTAAGCACTTTCTTAGTTTCACTGTCTTGGGTTGTTTGGATAATTACCTGTTGAGACTTATGATTGAGCTCAATATCATATGTTTCGGGTGAATTCGCAAGAATTTCTTTAAATATTTCATATTTGTTCGTATTAAATTCATCGTTTTCCCAGCCACTTAAATAATTCGAGGAGGAAGAAAGGTACCAATCTATTGACATCTAAGCACCTCACTCGAAATTATTGGTTTTAAGCTTGCTAATTTTTTGATCAATATCATCACACAAGCTCTCATATGCTCTATTTACTTGTGCTTTTGTGTTTGCTAAGCCTGTTAATTGAATATCTCGTCCAATTACGTTATTCAGCTTGAGAGCCCTATCTCTGTATCTGCCTAAATATCCTCTGTACATAAGCATTCCGAGTAATTGGGTTTGAGCTCTTGAAAGTTTGACATCAAACGTATTAGTTTCTTCATGGAAACCAAGATCTGTAAGATCTGTTTCGTAATCGCTAATAGCATTAATCAAAAACTGTTTTTCAAGACCCTCCGGCAACACTTCGTTCGATTGAAACAAAGAATGAAAAACATTGATAATTTTTTCATAAGGCGTCATTAAATCACTCCTTATGATTCTGTATCAAACTTAAAACCAGTAAACTCTTCGATAAACTTGATCTTTTTATAGTCATTTACTTTTTCTTTCTTTGCAATTTCAAATAACTGAGCTTTTTCGGATTCTAGTTTGATATCTTTAGTTACATTTTCTTCGAATGTTTTCTGAGTTTTGTAAGCTAAAATCTGCTTGATTCTTTCAGGTGTGATCACTTCTTGCTCACTGTCATTTTCAGCAGCCTCAAACCCAAGGTGAACCCTAGTTTCTTTATCATCAATGAAAATTTTCGCATGAGACCCTTGCCCATCAGTGCCTACAAACATTTTCACATTATCAAAAACTTGAGACTGAACTTCACCTACTGTAATTTGACGAATGCCATTAGCAGGTAAACGGAAATCTCCATGGCTTTCTAATTTTTTGAAATATAAGTCCCACGAGCACAAATTTTTAATAGCGATTTTCTTATCTAAATTAATTGACATAATGCCCTCCATAATTTTACTTAGGAGGGACAATGCCCTCCATAATGATTTTATTCAGGTGTGATTTCGAAATTTTCATCACGGATTAATCCGATTTGATATTCTTGTCCTTTAGCTACACCTGCACCGATTTCCATGTCAAATCGAGTAATCTCTGTACCAGACACGATATCGTTACCTGTCATAGAAGTTAATCCACCACGTTGGAATACTTGAAGAGGAGATTTTGCACCTTGAGGAATGAAGAATAGAAGACCTTCAGGAAGGTAAGTTTTGAAGTTATCTCCAGTCTTGTTAAGTTCAGTGAGGTTGTATGCATTAGGTAATTCAACAACAGAAGAACCTTTATAAGTACTCAGTAAACCTGTCTTGCGGATTTCATCCATTACTGATTCAGGCAATTTTGTACTAGTCGCATCTCCGGCGACTGCTTGGAATCCAGCAAAATCATTTAACTGAGAAATAACAGAATAATCACCAACGATAGATGGTTGACCGAATCTACGAACCTTCTTAATAGTGTCATCAACTGCAGATTTTTGAATACCGGCATTTTCCGAGAAATATTTAACACCGGTAGCTGACTTAATGGCGTTGTACATTTCATTTACGACATAATACATAGCTTTATTCATCATATCGGTCTGAACTTGTTCCATACCTTCAGCAACTTTATCTAGGTTTCCACTTTGGATTTCACGGTAATTAACAGCATAGCCTGCTGAAATAGTCTGTGTTCCAATAGGGTATTCGTTCCAAGTTGTAGTAGCAAAAGGAACGTCTCCACGAGAAGCTTGGAAACCACTTCTAATTGATTCGTGTGCGTATGTAGTCATCATTGGTTGTTGATCATAACCGATTTGTCTAAAAGTACCCATGAAATCAAATAATTTAACAGCTGAAATAAGTTTAGGTTCAATTGCCAATCTAACAATTGTATTTATTTCAGCTTTTGCCACGGGGTTTCCTAGTACAGCTTGAGCTGCTAAATCTTTGACATGTTTCATAACTGTATCGGCTTTATTACCGAATTTAGAAATATCTTTTCCTGTTGCAATTGCAGAGAAGATCTCAATAATTGGCGATTTTGAATTTAACTTGGGATTAGCAAACACATCTGAATCCCGTTTTACGTTATTAAGTTCAATTTTCATAAGTTTTACCTCCAAAAGTTAGGGATTAGGCTTGTACTTTTAAGTACAGTCCTTTACCACCGAATGTAGTTTTTTCAAGAACTTTAAGCTTAACTTTATAATCAGCAACATCTTCTCCAGCTTTAGTCCATTGACCAGTTCCATCACCTGCTGGGACAATAACATCGCCCACAATGAGAGCGTCAAAACCTTGAACTGTATCTTGACTCAACTCAACTGGTAGATCAGTCAAATCAGTTGCACGGAAAGCCCGAACGTATTCATCTTTCAATACTTTAAAATCAGCTTTGTTTCTAACCTCAGGTTTATCAATGATATTGCCAACAACATAAATGTCGCCCTTTGCTGCTGTAGCATCGGCAGGGGTAGGCGCCAGGCCGGTAGAGTCATCTGGTAACACAACCAACCCAGGCACTAAATCTTTCGTTGCTTTACAACGCGGGTTATTTCGTACCTGTTTGAAGGCACCAATAGTTCCAAACTTGAACATATAAATTCCTCATTTCTATAAAAGTGTTATTTTATCTTAATAGAGATCATCAATAGATACTGAACTTTCTTGTCCAGCATCATTAATTTCTGAAAAAATGTCTTTATCATTAGTGCTATTTGTTTCAGTTGATTGATTCTTTTGACGTTGTGCAATAAATGATTGAGCAATTGAAGAGTTAATTTCAGAGAGAATTTGTGTCTTTAGCTCAAGCGAAGGGGATTTGGAGAAGAGTTCGATTTTTTCTTTCGCGACCGATTTTTCTTTCTCTGTATATTTATTGAGATCTTGATTTAGTTCACTTTTTAGCTTTTCGTTTTCTGCGTTTTGTTTAAATTCTTTCAGTGAATTCAACTCGGCATCAGCTTTTTCTTTTTCTTCTTTTGCTTTTTTGATTTCTTTTTCTTTCTCCTCAACTTTTGCTTTCTCATCTTTAGCTGCTTTTACTGCAGCATTTAACTCCTCATCTTTTTTCTTGAGCGCCTCATTAAGTTCAGTCACTTTTGTTTCAAGTGCTTTATTCTCAATGTTTAGCTTATTATTCAATTCAACTAATGCTTCATCTTGTGTTTTTGCCATTGACTGTTCCTCCTTGTGATTATTATTTAGTTCCAGTAAGACAGCAGCATCATCAGCTGGGTCAATTCCGAGAATTGCGTCGCCGGTGAAATCAAATCTCATAGGTATACGACCTTTTTCTTTATACCCACCGTCATACTCAATTGAAGAGCTGTCTTCAACAGCAGAAATTTCTACTGAGGTCTCAGGGAATTCGCCATCAAACATTTTCGATTTAAGCCATTGTACAAACTTAGGGTACCTTTGGTTGTAAATAAAACCTTCACCAATTAACACTCTTTTTTGTTGACCATTTACTTCTATAGTGTCGATATATCCATTGGTTGTAACACCAACTACAGTGCTGTTTTCAAACAGGGGAGTTCCATCTTTAATTTCTGTCATGCCATGACCAAATGGCTCACTGTTTTCACAATCAATAAATTCTACACACAGCGGCATATCCTTAATGGAATTTAAGTTTGCATTAACGTATTTTTCGATCCAGGTAATACCGTTTTTATTGTATTGGGTATTGTTTTCATGTATTTCAAGAACAACCCACTTTACAAAGGTTCGTCCACTTACTTTTCGTTGATTATTAATCTCTAAGATTGCACTTCTCAAATATTAATTCACCTCCCTTCATGAGCCAGAGGGCGTACCGTTACTGTTATTAGTTTTGGACTTAATGGTGTTCTCGTTTTGAGAACTATCGTCTTCAGGACGACCAGCAGACTTATCATTCTTACTCATAGTGTAGGAAGTTGCATGAACAGGGAACTTCTCATCAAATCCTTCTTCTTTTTCATATTCCATTAATGACAAGTAGGCATCAGGATTCCACCCAGTAGCTGCTATCCAAGCAGTTAAACTTCCTCGACCACTCGTGTACAAGTCCTTCATATTTTGGACTTTTTCTTTTCGGTTAACGTGGGTAAGGGGGAGATAGTAAACTTCAACATAAGAATTGGGATTTTTAATGATATTTGCATTAATGACTTTGTTAAACTCACTAGATATCTGTTCTAACCAGGAGAAAATTTGTGAGGACACCATTTCAATGTTTGTAGATTGAGAGGAATAATTTCCGTCTTGACCATTTAACGCTGAACCTGCAAAACCTAAGTTAGTTGATATTCGTTTTATTAATTCATCTTCACCTTTGACTTTAAGGAAATCAACATTAGTCTCAAGCTTGTCTAGCTTAGTACCTGAGGCCAAAGAGAAGAATTTTATCCCTTTGACAGCGCCTTTAGAAACTAAGGCATTTTTGATACTGTTGTGCTGTTGTTCTTGTTGCTTTTGTGTTAAAGAAGATACACCTTTCTTTTCACCTTCAGGTAATGTTTGATAAATTAATGTACTGTTCAAATCATCAAGAATGTTTCTTTTTGTATCAACAAAATAATCGTCATAAACCATATCAACAAATGCAGCTAGTCCAATCGGTCGTCCCCATTGGTCTTCCAAATCAGCGCTACCTTTAACGGTGATCGTCTTATTGTTGTCTAATACGAGCCAACGTTTATTGAGATCTTTTTTGTACTCAACATAACCTTGTCTAAATTCCTTTGGCCACCTTTTAAGTTTTAAAGATCTCCCTTTGCTTGTGAATTGATCAAAGTAGGATACATCAAAAGCCACCAAATATGAAGAATTTTTTCTCCCGACAATTTTGCAGTAATCGATAGGGAGAGGGAGGATAGAACAATTGAACTCTTTTGTATCGTTGATTTCAGATATTGAATCAACTTCATAATCACTAAGTGTTTTAGGAAAGTTGTCAGCTGCAACTGATTCAAAATAATGGAAAGATGTGCCGTAAAGACTTAATTTTCTAAGTGAATCTCGAACAATATTTTTGTCATTTATTTTTCTTAATGCGATTCCATAAGTTCGTTTGTCCAATTTTAATTGACTATGATCATTTGAGTTCCCGTAGACAACTCTGTCTAGGGTAGGGAGAGAAACCATGTAGTCAATTACATTCCTGTAAATACCATTTGAATTATAAAGAAATTTTGAGGCATTTCGAATTTGTTTGTTATAAAGATTGTGATTATTAAGCCAAATTTTCACTCGATCATATGAAACTGAAGTATTTGAGGTATTGAAGAATAGCGAATCCAGGTTTGATAAATCAGTATTATATTCATAGGACGGCTCTTTTTGGGTATCCATTTTTCACCTCCTGATTAAAAAATTCAATTAAAAAAGAACCCAAATGAATATTCTTCATCGGATTCCTCTTTCTCTAAAAATTGAGCAATGTAATATAAGGCGTAAGCAATCGCACTGTATCTGTCTTTATCGATACGTTTTACAACCTGTTCTACAGTAAAAGAATTTTGGTTTTTCTTGATCCGTAGGTTGGCCACTTCGTCAATAAACAACTGAGTTTGAATACATGCTGCTTCAACCATAACATCGTCTGCAATGTCTTTTTGGTTTTTGATATCTTCGAAAGCTTTGAGTAACTTTAACTTCCCCGATTCAACATAGTCTAAAAACTGGGTGATAATATCCTGGTTTATACCTTGTGATTTTAGATTGTAAACGACTTCAGGTGAATTAGGCACGTCTGGTTTTTGATCAGTGTTAATTGTAGCCCAACATCCAAGCTCTTCATTTGTTTCAGGATCAGTAACATCTTCTAATAATCGGTCGATTAATCCACCGCCGACTCCATTACCATCAACAACAACAGCTTTTACTCTAGAGAGTGAGAGGTCTTGGTTTCCGCCATAATTTTTAAAAACTCTTTTCACCATGATGGACTGTTCCTTAAAGCTTAATCCATTAGGTGGTTCAATGATATTAACTACTTGAACTTGTCTAATATGGTTGTTACTATTCCTAATAATTTTTAAAACAATAATAGCCGTTTTGTTGTTTGACTCAGCTGCAGAACGTGCAACGTCTACACCAATAACATACTCATTAAGCAAAAAGTTTTTGTTTTTATCCCGAGGACAAGATAGCTCTGGTTGTGTAATAGTTCTGGCTTTAATTAATTTACTAATGTTGATTAAAGCTCCGTCACTTGCACCAATCCAATCACAAAGGTAGTTTTGTCGAAAGCGGGTAACGTTTCCTTGTCTGGCTTTATTAATCGTGGACATTTTTTGACGACCAAAGTGGATAGGAATTCTCCAATCAGATCCAAACACAAAGGAGCCTTTCAAGTCACCAGTTTCTTTAACCATAGTAAGAATCTTTTCGTATTCATCAGAGTTTTTGTATCCTGATGTTGAAAAACGGTTTATTTGACCATTTAATTCTGCAGGATCAATTTCACCAGTCATTGTAGTTCGTGGAATATTGAATATTGGTTCAATGGCATCATCATAGAGATCTTTATCGATTAATGCAGATTCTTCAAGAGAGCCACGTCTTCTACGTAATCCCTTTGAAGATTGGGCATTGGCTAGGTTATCGATAATTGCGCCATTTTGAAATTCAACTCTTCCAGTATCTTTGGAAAAACTTTCGCTTTTGATTTCATCTGCAATAGAAGGATAGAACCTTAAAATTTCATCATGTTTTTCTTTCCAAATTTTAACCGCAGATTCTTTGGTTGAAGCGGTTATTGCTAATGTGACATTTGGGAAGCAGATTGCTGTATGGTACGCAACCATGATTTGAGTGAGGGTTTTTGATCCGCCGCGAGGAATACAGAAATAATTTTGAGGGAAGCGACTTAGGGTTCTCATCATAACTCTTTGGTATAAATCAAGTTCAATTCCACCAACTTCGGGCTTTAACATGTCATAAAAAATATCAGGATAAAAACGGATAAAGGAGGTGAATTCTGCCCATTTTGAAATGTTTTTCTGTATTAAGTTAGAGCTATCATTAGGATTTACTGGAGTTTCAAATGAAGATTCATAAATATCTGTTCGATTTTTCGTATGTTTATTGTTCTTAGAGGTGAAGTTTTTGTAGCTTGCCATTATTCTTCATCCCCAGTATCGTAAAGTGGCTCTTTATACACATCTTCTAAGTCACGGAAAACGTTGTTTCGTGCTTTTTTCAAGTTTTCAATTTCTTCTGTAGTTAGACCTTTTGATTTGAAATCTTCTTCGAGCATCTCATCGTAAAAATGATATATGTCTTTATAAGCTACTTTTTCTTTATCCTCTAGTCTTCTGTAATAATTGATTATGGCCCAAATGATTAAATCAGCATCATCGTAAGGTTGAGCGGTTAGGCGGGGAAGGAGAGGGATGATGCCTAATTCAGTTTCAACTGCTTCGAAGAGTTGTGAGAGCACATCCACACCGCCACTAATATCGCTTTTGCTTAACTGAGAAACGTTGATCTTTGCGTCAGTAGCTGCTTTTGAAGCCATTTGACCCCACTCTTTAGCTTCCTTTACTTCACCCTTAGCTGTAGCTAATTCCTCTTTGACACGAAAGCGAATATAGGAGAGTAATCCCTCAGTATGGAGAGCGGTTTTTTCTCCATAATTTCGAATGAGTTTGTTGTACTTCCTTTCAAACTGGTGGTATTCATCGGGTGTATAACCAATTCCCCATTTATCAATTATTTCATCTGAGACTTGTTCTACTGAATCACGCTGAGTTTCGGCAGCAATAGCTTTTTCTTGTTGTTCTAGAATACTGTCCTTCCAACCAGTTCCATTAAACTGCTTTAGAGAATTTGCCATTGTCATATATGCACTAAATGTGTCAGTTTTTCTTTGAACTGCTTGCTCCCAGTATAAAGGATCAAATTTGACATCGATTTGCTGTAAGACAGTGTATACAGTGTCCATGTTGTTGTAATCTATATTTTTCTTGAGACAAGATTTACAAATTGGTACTTTTCCTATTTTTTCGTAAAGCTTGCTACGGGAATTATAAAAGCCAGAATCTTTGTCTTTTTCCTTTTGACATGCAGCACATAACAGTTTTTCTTTTTCTTTAGGTTTCCGACCCACCATTTCACCTCCATAAAGTTGATGTAAACACATTTTATGAAACGCCCAGTAATAGAGTGGAAGGGGAGTACCGCAATCATCGCTGGGCGTTCTAAAAAGGTGCTTATTTGGATAAAATTAAAGTTTTATCAATAGTGAATTTTAAAAAATTCTTTATCAACTGGGTTCACTTTAAAAATCAAGTCTAAGCCCGATACTTCTCCGTTAACACCTTTTAATTCAGCCCTAGAAATAATTTCTACATTGTTAAATTCTAAGGTAACTCTATGGGCCTCTGATGACTCAGGGCGAGAACCGACAGTTTCAGCCAACAGTTTGAATTCATGCTTAGGTGTCTCAGTTAAAACAGAAATATATTGTTTCTTTCCCAACTTTGATTCAAAGGAGGTAGGGGCTTTATAATCACCTAAAAATTTAAGTGTCTCAAAATTTAGCAGAGCATTCTTTGCAAAAATCAAATACGTTTCATGTTCATCACTATAAAAAATTTCAACATCTTGAAGTGTTGTTAAATCAACTAAAGATTCCTCAGTTTTTCTATCATATAAGTGAAGGTTATACACTTCATGCATTGCTAAATCCAAGCAGGTTCCTCCTTTAGTTTTCATTTTTAAAACGAATAATGTATGTAGCCTCAACACCGTCATCATTAAAGACCATAAACTTTTGAGACGGTTTCGTACCAAAGCGACCCTGCATAGCATAATCATCAGCGCCAACAAGCGCTCCGTTTACAACAACTGTTGTGCTGCCATATTCTTTTTCATAGTTGTGATGAATATGACCACCAAATATGTAAGAAGGGATATAGCCAAGTAATTGAGGTAGGCGGGTTACGCATTGATCAACACGATCATAGTGACCGTGGACAAACACGACTTTATGATTGTTGATTTTAGCGGGGATGAAACCGTCTTGCTCGGGTTCAATGGAGATGTTCTTTATGTTCTTCAATCTGGCTTCGAGGTACCAATTAATGAGGTATTCAAAGTTTTCTTTAATCCCTACATCATTTTTAGAAGGGGAGAGGCGACCGTGATTGCCTGCTACGTTGTAGAACTTAACTTCTTGAAACTCACTTGCCAACATCGCTAAAACCTCAGCGAGCGTTTCTGATACATATTTAATTTGTTCTACAGCATCTTCATTGGCCTGAACTCTTGTAGACACATGAATAAGCCCTCCAATTAGATCACCGAGATTTGCTACATGTAGTGTGGAAACGTGATTCTGCTTACCATACTCAATCACTTTGTTGGTGAGATGTTCTACACGTTCATTAAAGATTTCTTTATTGAATTTATTAATACGGTTGTCGATTTCCATTCCGAAGTGCCAATCACTGAATAGAGCGAGTCCATGTTTTTCAGCAATAGCAGGTGATGGGAAGGTGAAGCGAAGGGGTCTTTTTGACTCTAGAGAAGCAATAGCTTGAACAACATCATCTCTAATTTTTTCAAATCGTGCTTGATTTGAAATCTTCTTTTTGAACTCTCTGTTTTGGTCTTGCTTTCTGATTTTTTCTTTCTCAGATTCAATACGTATAGTTTCATATTTATCAAGGATTTCTTTATCAACATTCTTTGAGATAAAGTAATCGTGCCAGCGCTCATATTGTTTAAAGTCTTTGCGCCATTTGCTTTCATCATAGTTGGTTCCCTGATCCTTATTTAAAAGAGCAGCAATTGTTTTTGTGTCAATGTGATAAGTGTCTTTGTTTTTGAAAAGTCTAATATGATAATCAGTAAATGATTCGTCTTTTTCTCGTTGTAAAACAGTATCTAAAATAGCTGTCATTCAGTCACCACCTACTCATTGATTTGTGGAAGTTCGTCTTCCTCGGTAATAGAAATTTTCACTTTCCGACCATCAAATGATTTTAAAATTGAATTCAGATCATAACGCTCGATGTCTGTTTTTGTTTCTTCTTCAATAATCCCATCAATGTAAGTATAGTTACCTTTTAAATTTACTGTATGAACTTTCTTAGCCAAATTAAATTCCTCCAATATGTGTTTTATTTACGTACAATAAGCTCCTTCGGAAGCCCGATGATCCGAAGCATCGGTAACGTCCGAAAAGGGGATATAAAGGAGATGAAAAGATAAGTCGGATAGGCGTTGGGGAAACGCCCGAAGGAGATTATTGATAACTTGCGTACCGGAAGGATCGTAAGCACATTCCGGCTGATCGGTAAAGTAAAACGCAAGCACAAAAAGGCCTTCTAACGATTTAGATGACCTTGTTCTGATTACATTCTAACCCCGTTTCACCTACGTCAGTAGCTCACGTTGGGACGCAAGCCTTCAGATCGACAGGATTACGCTGATTACGGGTTCAGCGACTGAAACCTTTGCAGTCGACAAACTATAAGTAAGTCGAAATATCAAAAGACGCCATAATAACGTCTTCAGGAACTCCTTGTACATCATGGTACATGAGCATATAAAACGGTAATCGCTGTGCGAAAACCTGATTCGACTTCTGCACATGGCAGATGAATTATGACAACAAAAATACACCCTTTCTGAAATGTGTTTAAAGTTCCTATTATCATTGCATCTTATATATCAAGTTTTTATGTTGCTTGCCAACTGCTCATCCCTTAGAGTCTGGGAACCAAGGGAAAAATAATTTGAGAAGGAAAGACCCAATATAAGCCTTCTCAATGGCATTTTCAGTCTCTCTTGTCGGGTTACACGCCTTATTGAGAAACAAAGCGTCTCAAACGCTCGCCATTTATTTTGCACAGTTTTCTCTGACCCGTGTAAGGAGGTATGTGCATGGGAAAGGTAAGTCTCCATTCAGAAACTTGAAGAAGAAATAGCGAATAAAATAATGAATATGTTTTCTAGTGAAATTGAAAAGACAAGACCGAAAATAATCCTTTTCTGTGAAATAGGAGCGGTAATCAATCGCCCAAACACTATTCCACTTATTTTACGAGTATAGAAGACTCGTTTACCCGGAAAAATTTTGTTGACCGCATAATAAGCATCAAAGCTTACAAGGGCATTATTTAAAGGGAAGGGAGACGCATCTACCTTCCCTAAGTGCAAGCCGAAGCAATACACCGCAATTAATATTCAGGCTACATGTCACCCATAGTAAGACTGTGATGGGATTCACCCTACATGAAAAACTTGAGTAGCAAAGGTCTTACCGACATGTTTAGCCCGATAATAGCCATTTATCTGTCTCCTGAAGATACAGACATCCGAGTTAACTTCGCACCCTCATAAATGACTATTATCCGACTAACTGCAATGACCAGCCGCAGTTTTGTGTCAGAATGATACAGAAAAGAAGGGAGTAGATATTGTTTAATCAAGAAAAGCTAGTCCGCACTGGAGAGGAATCTCCACTAATATTCATTTAGATTAGTCTTTACCTTCATAAATGAACATTAGTCGAGAACTGATATCCCAAATATCAGTAATCAACTAATTATTGACGGCACCCCCATGCCATAAATAAATAACTATAATTAATTAACCCGGAGTTGAAGATGAAAAGCGAAAAGAGGGGAGGTCGACAATTTCCTCCATAACTTCCAACTCTGCCACTTTTAGGAGCATAAGCTCTTTGTGACAAAGCGTGCAGGTAGCCTTTCCTGTCGTCCTCATTAACTGATTATTTAGCTTTGACTGCGTCTTTAAGTGCTTTTGCCGGCTTAAATGCAGGTGCTTTTGTAGCCGGAATATCAATTTCCTCTCCTGTCTGGGGATTTCTCCCTTTACGAGCTGCGCGTTCACGAACTTCAAATGTTCCGAAACCAGGAATACTTACTTTTTCTCCACTTTTTAATGCCTCTGAAATAGTGTCAAAGACTTTTTCGACACTGGGAGCTCCTTCTTTTTTAGATACCCCTTGTTTTTCTGCCACTTTAGCGATTAGTTCTGTTTTTTTCATAATCAATTTCCTCCTAAGTATTTTTAAATTTATTCTAAATGAACAATAAAGATTGTCTTTTATATAGACGGGGGGAAACGTACTAGCCCTTTTATGTGGAAATTAGCTTTCTGTCTCCCTTATGACGATTATCTCCAAAAGTGCTCTCAACCCAGTAGCACCAAGGGATAAAGACACTTTTTTGTTGAAGTTTTTTTCGGTAAAATCGCTGTACACCTTGGGGGAGTAAGGCTCAAGGCACTTTCTAACGGTGGTTAATTCTCTTTTTGTTATATTTTTTGTATTTGTCACGTTCTTTTTTCTTTCCACAAGACTGACAGTACTTCGCTTTGTTAGATGTTGGCTTAAAAGCTTTTCCACAAATACAGCATCCTTTAAAGGTCTTTAAATTATGCTTAATGTTCTCCAGTACAATATCGCCAAAGCACTCCCACAGTGTCGACTTGAATTTACTTTTTTTCTTATATAGATGTTTTACCAATACATCTGTAATAAATCCGTCATCATTATGTATTTCCAATAGTTTTTGTTTGATAATCTTATAGACATAAAGTTTTTGTCCTGGTTTAGCTTCTTCATCATTCATAAGCCATTTTTTGTTTCGATCAAGACGTTTATATTCATTAATTACGGCTTCATTAAGTTTAATCTCTTTGTTTTTGAGTAAGAAGCGGTAATCAAATTTTCCTGCAACTGCAGCAAAGTTGATTCGGTCAGAAGGGATAATGGAGTCTAACTTATTTACTGTACTTTCATTAATCGATTCTACGCTATGTTCTTCTTTATCCTTTGCATTGATGAAGAAGTGGGGCACTTTATTTTTTATGTAATCTTTGATTTTCTCATCAACGTGATCAGGGCGGGTGGGCATGAATAAGGTTTTTGCAAAATCGATAGTAAAGTTATTCTCCATGCATAACCATTTGATCACGTCCAGGTTTATATTGTCACTGTTCCATATCTTAGTGATGTTGTTACTGTACTCCCCGATATTGATTCCATAAGCAAGAGTTAGTGCTTCATAGATGTTTCTGCTATTAATCTCTTGTTTCTGGGCTACAGACATTTCATAATACAAAGGAACGATGTTCTCCATATTACGCTTGGCAATATTGACGATTAGCTCATCAGAAATAATTAAGGCCTTATCCCCGTCATTGTCAAACTGCAGCAGCTTGGATATCGGATCATGAATGCTGGTATAAACACCTGGGGTAATGAACCACTTTTCATATTCCTCATCTTTCTTGTTCCACCTAACACCATGCTCTCTGAATAGGTGAGGGGAGCGGAGGATATCAATATACCCTTCATCATATAAAGAACAATGGACATCGCTTCCTGAAAGTAGTCCTTTCGGATTCTCAATTCCAAGAAACAATCTTTCACAAAAAGCATATAGATCTGGGCATAAATACGTATACCTAGCATCACTGACAAGTAATTTTCCTGATTTGGCGTCCTTAATCATACTCTTCTTCTTATTCTTAATGATTTCTTTGGTGTGATCATCATTTAGCAGCTCAGGATATATTAGTAGAGCTTCTTGAAGGCTTGTCTTATGTTTATTTTTCTCGCTAGCCCCTAAAACTTTCATCATTGTTTCTTTATCAGTGCCTAATTGAGTAATCTCACTAACAGTCTTTGAGCTGATTTGTTTCAATTCCTCATCTGTGATATCCGTGAGTGTTTGTAGCATCTGGTAAGTCAGTTTTCCCTCAACAGACGGATCTTCTTCATTTAATTTAGCTCCTAAACATCCATACTTTTTAAATTTAAAGCGGTAATCATCCCAAGAATCATAGTACTTCCACATCTTAAACTGGCTTTTCGTAAAAATTATTTGGATATCCTCTTTAATAATGTCCCATTCTTTACCGTAGACGTCCTTAACTATAAATGAACTGTGTTTTTCAGCAAACTTTCTAAAATCAAATGGAACTAGCAGACCCTTAACCCAAGGTAATCTGACCATAAAGCTTTTCTGGCTCAAACTGGGAAGCATCATTCCGCAACCATCTGTATGTTCTATAGGAATATTCATAACTTTACGAGTGATTTCATATGTATCACGGTCAATATAATCAACCAGGCTGGAAACGTTTGTTTCTAAGTCATTTACGACAATTGCTTTATCAATATCAATTTCCCATGGACTGCTGGCGCTATTCGATAAGGCCATGTAGCTATTCCATTTGTTTATGCTGCTTCCACCTTGAGTATTGATATGCTCCACACTAAGACCACAAGTTAAAGCATTATGATACTTATCTAAGGTGCTTTGCTTGATAAAACAAGACTTTTTGGTTCGTATTTGACCGGCACTGCTAGTGAAATAAACGTATTTCTCATTGTTATGTATGAATCCTTTATCTATAATGTCCCTTAAAATTTGAAAATGATAAGTTTGGACGACAATAATCTCTTCAGAGAGTGTGTTTTCTTTGATTCCCAATGTCCGTGTTAAGACTGAATCAAATAATGCAATCACATTATTATCTTTCAGGGAATCTGTTCTAAGGGTTCTTATTTGATTATGATTGTTAAAGGCGCTATAAAGATTTTCTTTTAAGGAAATAATCCTTTGCGTTATGTACTTCTTATGTTTTTTATCAATATTTTCGAGTTTTTTAAGATGATCTCTGTACCTAATGGATTTTAAAATCTTGTTATGTAATTTGTTTTCTTGATCATTATAAAAAGCAGAAGTATCAATACTGTAAATATGTACTTGCTTATTTAGACCGTCTTTTTTTCCTTTCAATAAATTCTCCCCTTGTAAATTAATAAACTATTTTATTTTTATCCTTAATAACTACTATTTAAATATTGAGACACTAAATTTCTGTATGTATGACTTTTTTTATTAACTGTTCCGTACCACAAATAGTCTTGATAAAGGTTTTCTTCTTCTGGTGTTGCTGTTTCATTAATAACTTTAGTTTCAAGAAAACCAATTAAGTTACTAAACATATACTGTTTTTTCATTTAATCACCTCCATAAGCAATATTATTTTTATTCTAAATAAAACTAATAAAAATTCCTGTGTTTAGCAGGTGACTTGATTATATATTTTATTTTTATTCTTGTAAACATTAATTTCAAAAATTTTTAATTTCGAGATGTATTATCGAAACTAATAGGCGATATAAGCGTATTAAGTTTATTAATAAAAAGGGGAAGAAGATTATGAAAAATAGAAAGAAATACTACATGATTATGTTGCCGTCACTAGTCTTAGCTATTTTAATATCTTACATGCTTCCAACTGAGCAAAAGTATTGGGGGCTGTCTGTCATCATAATTGGATGGGTGGTTTACTACTTTATTAAGCAAACAAATAAGAAAAAGGGGTAATTAAATGTTCTCACTGGAAGACTATATCAAAACAGTTAAGCAAAATCTCGGCCAACACACAGCTTTATTAACAAGGGAAATCAAAAAACAATCAACTACAATTTTTATATTGATATTGATTTAGTGGACTACATGGCCTTTATTGATCCAACAAGATTTGAAATATCAATAAGAATGTTTTCAATGGATAAAGAGGCAAGTGAAGTGTTTTATGAAGGAGAAGACAAAACAATTTTTTCAGGGAGCACTTAAGTTATACCTGATATTAAATATTTTCAACTATCTAGGGAGAATAAAAAGGAATTTGATGAGTTTTATGAAAACAACGATATTGAAATAGAAAGGGAAGAACATAAAGCATTCACAGAGTGGTTTTATGAGTGTTGGAAAGCAGCTCAAGGTCATAAAATGAACTTGCCTTCATACTTTGTTATTCATGATCATTATAAATCATTGGATTTACGGGCAAATAAATGGATATCAGATGATGAAAAGTGGGGATAGACACAAGAAAAGGTGGTGATGAATTAAGATCACCTTTTTTATTTTGGATTTGGTTTGCATATCGTAATGTTATTTGCACGAAAAACATGCTTATCGTAAAAATTTATAAAGGGCTAAAAAAGACAGTAAACATAAGGATATTTGATACTTTAATTAGTGAATAGGGGGCAAACGATCGTAAAACGTAAGTGAGAGTAGGGGAAAGAAGTCGTTTTAAGGAGAAATTGATGAAAAGGAGAAATTTGAAGAGTGAAAAACATTGATAATATAGATTTTTACGATAACGATTACGATGTGAAAAAGGACGATTTAATGTGGAATTGGGAAAATGTAAATTTGGATAGGGTGTGGAAATGGAAGTGCTATGGGCACATTTGTTCCCTTATTTTTACCATTAGATGTAAATATACCCCCATATACTGGCAGTGGAAACCCCATATAATATACCTTATGTAGGGAATTCTTTAATCCTGTTTATTCAACACAGCTCTAACATAATTCCAGGCCGAACACAAGAATAAATTTTAAAAAATAAATTGGTCGGCAATACAAAAATGAATAACCGTTCATTAAAGATAATCGTATTTATAACGAATCCGAGGGAATCGAAGACATATTTATTTTTATCCTCAACACTATACATAACCATACCTTATATAATCATATGCTCTTCGTTATTTACTCTTCACACACGCTCTCAGAATCAATATAACACCTATCTACGCCATCCTATATTCATCCCAATATCATTGCTATCCCAACAGCTAAATCATCATACAGACCAATTAAAATATCATTACATTCACCAACAAAATATAAATAATTAGAATAAAAATAAAATGACTTTATCGGTTAACTATGTTATAATAGAGTCATAGGAAAGGAGGTGTACATAGTGCTTGAGAAAGTGGGTATCATAGTTGCTTTCCTCATATCTTTAACGGTTCTTACAATCAACAGTCTAACAATAGTTGAGAAGATAAGAAACCTAAAGAATGGGACAAGCAAAAAGAAAAAGCGTATACGCAAGCGGCTCCGACCAAAGAGACAACGCAAACGTATACGCAGATGAGAGCTAAGCTAAAGGGGAATGAACTTCTCCTTTAGTTCCTACCCATATTATAACATGATCAAGCACATTGTAAACATGAAGCGATTCTCACTATGGTTTACCCATATCACATTCATTGGATTATTCTTGATGTTTCAACTCATCAAAGATTACTTCAGCAGCGAAGGACAGACGCTAATCACCACAATTTTTGTTGTCACATGTATCATTGCCATATTGTTATGGATCATCTATTTTGCTTTTCTTAAACTAAGAACCAAGTCACGCTAATCATATAGGCCTCATGGTATAATTAAATCATTGAGGTGAGATGAGTGGAGAAAAAATTCCTGGATGCTATTCGGCAACTCACAAAGGAATTAGAAATGCTCAAGAAAGATATTGACTCCATCAAGAATACAACTGACAGAATTAATTCAGACCTTTTAGAGTACAGAGAAGAGATAAGCAAAGTTAAACAACATGAGCCTTGAACACACCAGTTAAATATCAAACTGTAAATAAGGAGCGGTAAACATTTATCGTTCCTTTGTTTTAATTAAATGAAAAGGAGATGCTGAATGAATATAGTTAAAGTAGTTGATTCCATAATGGGATCTGGTAAGACATCAGCAGCTATTAACTACATGAACAACGCTAACCCAGAAGATAACTTTATATTTGTCACACCTTATCTTAATGAGGTTGAGCGGATAAAGAAAAGCGTAGTTAACAGACAAATGTATGAACCTAAAGTAAGAACAAAAGGGGATAAGACTCAATACAAATTTGAATCACTTCATGAACTCTTATCACAGAATAAAAACATTGTTGCAACTCATAACTTATTTAAGAATGCAAACGATGAAACAAAAGAGCTGATCCTTTCAGGTAACTACACTTTAATATTAGACGAGGTTATGGAAGTAGTTGAGCAGCTACAAGTGAAAACACATGATCTTACAACCCTTTTTGATTCAAAACTAATTTATGTTGAAGATGGTATTGTTAAATGGAATGAAGATAAAAGGGATTATGAGACACGTTACAATGACATTAGGGACATGGCTTTAAATAACAATCTTGTTTATTTTAAAGACAGTATATTAATTTGGAACTTTCCAGCTGAGGTATTCAAATTGTTTAAAGAGGTTTACATATTAACTTACATGTTTGATGCTCAGATACAAAGATATTATTATGATGTAAATGATATTGCTTATGAAAAGTATGTCTCATCCTATGTAGATGGGGAATACCGGTTTACTCAATACAATAAAGACTTTGAAAACAACGTTAAGAAAATGATCCGTAATAAGATTAAAATTTATGAAGGTAACTTGAATGCTGTAGGCCAGTTAGATTATTCATTATCATCAACCTGGTACAAAGATAAGTCACCTTATACAATCAAGAAGGTAAAGAACAATGTATTCAATTACTTTAACAACATTGTTAAGTCATCAAGTGATGAAGCAATGTGGACGACCTATTCAGAACATAAGAATAAAATAAAAGGTAATGGATATACAAAAGGTTTTGTTTCCTGTAATGCACGTGCTACAAATGAATTTAAACATAAGAAACATTTAGCTTATACAATAAACAGATACGTTAATACAATCCTTTATAGTTACTTTAAGAATAAATATAATATCACAATTGATCAGGATTTGTTTGCTTTATCTGAATTAGTACAGTGGATATGGAGATCAGGTATAAGAGATGGAAAAGAAATAACATTATTCATTCCATCTTTAAGAATGAGGAAGCTGCTTTTAGAATGGTTAAATGAATAGGTTAATAGAACAAACCTCTTAAACTTTGAAAAAAAGTCAGTCATATCAAGGGTTTCAGAGCCTAAGTCTTTAGGGAAAGGGTATAAAAATAAATTTTAAAAAAGGAGAACATTTTAAGTACATACGTCCGTAAAGAAGGGCGCTTTACGTCCGGTTTTGTTCAGCAAGCTGAACGAAAACTTATATAAATCTATTAGAATAAAAATAAAATAACCATTGATAATTTATAGTGATCATGTTATACTTAAAACAAGTTAAGGGGATAAGAAATTATTACATAAAATTAGAATAAAAATAATATTACTATGATGAATGGAGAGGTTGAAAATGACAGCTGTTTTAAGAATTAATGAAGAGTTAAACGGAATTGAACTTTATTTTGATAGTAAACCAGAACAAGAGGTTTTAACTCATCTTAAATCAAACGGTTTTCGATACTCTGGATTCAAAAAATGTTGGTGGAACAAACGTAATGAAAAATCTATGCGAATTGCTAACAGTCTTACAAAACAAGAAATTACATATGCTACGACCACTAAGCCTAAAAAGAAAACTAAAATTGAAAAATTGGGTCTGTGGGATGCAACACAATGGAATGAGTTAGAAGTAAATAAGGAACAAGAAGTGAAAGAAATGGCAAAGGAAATAAGAAAGCATGTAAGACAACGTTTCCCACAATGTAAATTCTCTGTTACTACTGGGGGAAGCTATTTACATAGCACTATTAACATAAAAATCAAATCAAGTCCTTATGAAAAAGGCTCAGCTTATTTGACTGCGATTTATGATTATTGCAACAGTCTTTTAAACAATTATCGCCATTGCTACAGCCCAGCAGATCCGTACACTGATTACGCAGGTAGTTACAACTTTTATGGTCATGTTTCATTAGACTGGGAATACAAGGAAACAGAACAGACAGAGGAAATTAAAGAAGAAATGGCACTGTTTGATTCAAAGATGGAAGAATTTCAAGAAGCCGAGAAAGAGAAAAAAGAAAAAGAATTTCAGGAATATTTAAAAGAGCAAGAGCTCAAAAATGCTGAATATAAGAGACAGCAACAAGAAGAAAAGAAACAAATTGAAAATATCTATAGCAACATTGTAGTAAAACAATTGAACGAAGAACAACAGTATTTTGTTATTGATTCACAGTTCGCAAACTTAAATAAAAATAGCACACTTGATCAGTATAAAGATGAGGTTACCAAAGGAGATTTTACTCTCGAAAATGTAAAAATTACAAAAGAAGTGCATTTTAATACCGAAGAAGCTCTAAACAACTTCTCTAACATGCTACTAAATGAATTTGATTTCTTAGCTGAAACAGGTGGGAGCTTTACGGAAGACCATAGAATCAATTCAATGATTGATTATTACAATATGGACGATCTAGAAAAGAGAACGGTTCAATGGAATTTGTACGGTGTAGGTGTGTACTACAATGGCAAATTAAAATTTATTGCAGATGCTCAAGGCTACTCTTATGCAAGATATGTCGGTTTAGTAGATAATGCAAAAATTAAAAAGTCGATTTCTCATAAGCAAGCGTTAAATGAAGGAGAAGTACAGGAGTTAAAATATCAAGCAGATAAGTTAGAAGACATTTCAACTTCGGTCATTGAAGAATTGAATATGTTTGAGACTTGGAAAAAGGAAGACTGGAACAAATATAAAGCTTCATTAAAAGAAAATCTAAGGTTAAATAATTTCAGGTTGAATAAAAATATTATCCAGCAAGTAGAAATTGAAGAATTGAAAAATTCTTTATACAGAATCCTCCATGAAGTTGACAGCATTCAAGAACAATTTAAAAATGCTGATCTTGAAAAAGGTGAAAAATATACTCTGTTTTACATATCTGATTTTGGATCTTTAATTACTGAAAGAATAACCTATGACAGTTACAGCCCAACTAAATATGCCCAATATGATAATGCAGTCAAGTTGACATACCAGCCTGAAAATAAAAGAAAATTATATTACCGTCACTTCTATTCAGAATTATTGATATTCAAAGGGTGGCACTCGATGCCCGAAACAGTATTGAATAATGTAGAGGTTAAACCAGATGGAATGAAAATAATTCATAGTAAGTACCACTCTTGTGACAAAAGACAATTTGATGAGGTTTTAGGTTACTTAAATAAAAAAAGCTTCAAACCTTTAATCAATACTTATAAGCCTAGTCTATAAAGAGGGGATGGGTAAACTTCTCATTCCCTCACAAAAGGGGAAATTAAAATGTTTAAAGATAATCCGGATTTTTATCCAACACCAACGCAATTAATTAGAAAAATGACATCAAGAATAGAATGGAAGCATATTAACTCCGTTCTGGAGCCGTCAGCAGGTAAAGGAAACTTAGTAGAAGCCATTTACACTCAATTTAAAAACACTAAGAACTACAGAAGGAATTCAAAGTATGACGTGGATACAATTGAGCAAGATGAAAACTTACAGCACATACTTAAGGGGAAAAGTTATAGAGTGATAGCAGATAATTTTCTGACATTTAACACATACAAGAGGTACGATTTGATTTTTATGAATCCACCTTTTAGCAACGGTGCTAAACACTTATTAAAGGCGATTGAATTAATAGAGAAGCAACAAAGACCTGGTCAAATTGTTTGCGTACTAAATGCCGAAACATTAAAAAATCCGTATTCAAATGACAGGAAATTTTTGATTCGTAAGCTAGAGGAGATAAATGCAGAAGTTGAATACATTCAAAACGCTTTTTCGAACTCAGAGCGAAGCACAGAAGTTGAAACGGCACTAATATACATAAGCATTGAAAAACAAGAATATAGCAGTGTCCTAATAGAAGACTTAAAAAAAGATGAGTCTCATAGAATTAATGAGGATTATAAAGCAACACAGTTAGTGAATGCAGACTTTATAAAAGGGATAGTAGAACAATTCAATTATGAAATCAAAGCGGGTTTAAAATTAATCAATGAATACAACAGTTTAAAACCCTTAATGCTGCATAGCTTCAATGATGACAGTACTCCAATATTGAAGCTGCAAATTGATAAGAATAAAGAAGAAAATGATATAGAGAATGCGTATATAAAACAAATCAGGGCGAAGTATTGGAATACGTTATTTAATAATGATCAATTTATGGGGCTCTTTACAAGCAATCTGAAGCAAAAATATTTGCAGCATGTTGAGGAATTAAAAGACTATGACTTTTCTTTATTTAATATCTATACATTGAGAATTCAAATGAGCAAAGAGATGACGCAGGGAGTAGAAGACACAATACTTAATCTTTTTGAAGAATTTAGCCACAAGCATTACTATGATGAATCATCAAAAAATGTTCATTTATATAATGGGTGGAAAACAAATAAATCATACAAGATTAACAAAAAAGTGATTATCCCATTGAACGTTTATAGCTGGCTAGATGGTCGGTATAATCCAACAGACTATAAGGTCTTAGAAAAGTTGAAAGATATCGAAAAAGTTTTCAATTATCTTGACAATGGATTGACAGAAGACATAAATATTGATGAAGCTTTAAAATTAGCTGAGCATTATGGGGAGACGAAAAAAATAGAGTTAAAGTACTTCTATGTAACTTTCTATAAAAAAGGGACATGTCACATCGAGTTTAAAGATGAGGAAATACTTAAGAAGTTTAATATTTTTGGCAGTCAAAAGAAAAACTGGCTTCCTCCATCATATGGGAAGGTTAAGTATCAAGATATGACTACAGAAGAAAAAGATGTGATAAATGATTTTGAGGGCGAGCAATCATACAGCGAAACGCTAAATAACAGATCCTATTACATCATTGATACATCAAAGCTTCTCATGCTTACATCATAACATTCCTGAATTCAAATAAAATGCATATTTTAAACAGAATGGAGAGGTTGAAATTGAAAAATACAAATCTGATGATCTTAGAAGCTGAAAGAGATCAAGCAAAATCAAGATTAGTAAGTCAAATTGAAACAATTAAAAATACAATTGCGAATCTTGAAAGAAAAATAGAGAATAATGAAACGCTTTATGATCAAGATGGATTGCAGTCTAGTGGAGTTTACCTAGATTCGTACTTAAATAAGCTAACAGCCTATCAAAGAGCAATCGAACAGATGACTTTAGCTCTAAAAGACTCCGAATAAAACAACGTTTAAACAGAATGGAGAGATTGAAATGACGGAACAAAACAAAAACACTTGGGGATTAGCTTTTGTAAAGGTTGATCTTGAAAAAGATAAATTTAAACAATTAATTGCATTGAACTTGGGAACAGAGAAAAAAGCTAGAGAAGTATTTGATCGAATAAAAAATGAATTTAAAGAAAATAAAGGTGAGCCTGACTGTGTTATTGATTTAATTGATGAAGAGGACAGCATTGTAGATGACTATCGTCTTACCGAAAATCAACTTGTCACTATTGCTTCATTGTTAGGGCATGACATCAAGCTATAATCCTTGAATAGAATGGAGTGAATCGAATGAATGAGAGTACAGTGAAACAATACCTTGAAACAGTCTTTAAATTGGATGGGTTAGAATTTATGTTTAATGATGGTGAAAAGATTGTTTTCTCTAGTCCTACAGGTGATGTAGTTATCTCTATCGAGACAAGAAAAGTTTATGATCATGAGGAAAATTTAATAGGTGAAATCAGTTCAATATACAACATGAGTTAAAAAGGTGACGTGAAGATGACAAATAATAATATAGTCTGGCAGTTGCCCGTAATCCAAAGTAATCTAAAAGATCATGCTTGGGTACATCCAAAGGCGAAATATCACGCTTTTATTGATAACAAGTCTGTTTGTGGAAAGTATGGTCAAAGTACAGATTACTTTGAAACTGGTATAGAAGAATCTAAGCTGATGGCAAATAAAGATTGGGCTTGCAAAGTGTGTTTGAAGAAGTTAGGACTTTCTTAATTTAAACAGAATGGAGAGAAAAAGATATGGAGATTAAGGTAGGACAATATTATGCTCTCGAAAGCACAGAAGAAGGAAGCACAGAAGTAAATATAATTAAAATCTTACCAAACAAACCTAATATTCTAAATGTCTTTGTATGTACGGAAACATTGTATATCAAAGATGGTCAAGTGTGTGATCTGTATACGAATGAATGGGTTAAAGATTCAATTCAGCGTGAAGCAACAGAAAGTGAAATTCAACTGTTTAAAAACACAAGAGAAAAAATGAGTGATCTAAAATCATATGGTGAACTTGTGAGTTCTGTATAAAACAACAATTTTAATCAGATAGGAGAATATAAAATGACAGAAGAACAGCTTGATTTATTGGTTAATGATTTAAAAAACGATAAAGGCGAATTAAGAAATTATATAACTGAAGCTTTACCGGAAGAAACTGAAGAGCAAATCGAATTATTAGTTGAAGACTTGGACGGCAACCCTATGGAGATTAAGGAATTTATACTTAACACGTTAGAAGGTTAATTTACAAGGTGACAATTTCACCACAGAAAGGGATTTAAATAAAACAGCAGTTTTAATTAAATAAGATCTCACTGTATAATAAAGGAAACGGTAAGGTGGGGGATTGTCATGAAAATCTTAAGCTTTAAATTTGATAATTCTTTCTTTGAATTACATGCAGCGTTTACTACTAATTTGGATCTTCTAACTAATTATGATATCCAGATGGATATGCTCCTGATGAGTAAAGCGATACTCAAAACAGCTGGCTTTACAAATTTCTTAATCCAGAATACATATTTTATTGATGAAGATAGCAACTCAGTTTATTGTTCTTATCACTTTGAAGAATAGAGAGGACATTCCCCTAGCATTGGAAGATTTTTAATAAAACTTAATTGGAGCGAAAAAATGAGTAGTTTATTTATTATAGGCAATGGTTTTGACTTAGCACATGGTTTACCGACAAGGTATAAAGATTTCTACAATTATTTATTGAAGACATATCCTGATGCAGAAGGCTTAGATCCTTCATTTGGTATTCAAACGATCCAGATGCCTGATGGTTCAGAGGAGTTTAACACAGATGAACTTGTTGCTTTTCTTATCAATGTCATCTCAGAAGTTAGTGGAGAAGACTGGAATGACTTTGAATCTAGCTTAGGTAGACTAAATTTTGATAACGACTTATACGTTATGGAATCTTTATTTGAAGATGAAAATGATGATTCTTCTCTTTTTAGAATGGCTTATAGAAATGAAGATGCTGCCGCCAACTTTTACTTGGCAAGTTTAAAAATAAAAGACTTGTTTTCGGAATGGGTTAATACTATTGATGTCTCTGATGTAGAACCATTAGATTCTTTTGAATCTCTGATAAACTCGTTAGAAGACACTTTTTTAACTTTTAATTACACGCCAGTGTTAGAAGAGGTATATGAAGCCTATGACGTATACCCAATACATGGGCAACAAAACAATGAAATAATAATTGGACACGGGGAAGATGATAAAGAAATAATAAATTCATTTGTCGGATCTGAATATTCATTGTCCCAAATTCATTCAGCATTAAGAAAAAATACAAAAGAAATAATAGAACGTGCACAAGAAGAATTCTATGAATTACTGTCCGGTGATATAGAAAAAGTATACTCATACGGTTTTTCTTTTTCAGATGTTGACCTTCCATACATTAGAGAAATTTGCAAAAGGTTAGATACAGAGAATATTACATGGTTTTTAAATGATTTTAATTACGAAGAAACTGGAGAATTATTTAAGAATAAAATTAAAGAATGTGGTTTTAAAGGTGAATTTAGTGTGTTCAGTGTAAAAGAAAACTCACCTTTAGAGAAAACTAAATCTAAATAAAACATGGATTTTAAAGTGATTTTAAGAAGGGGTCTAGACAATGTTGAAGAACCTTTTAACATGAAAGGGGTTATTAACATGCAAGTTTTAAGGATCTTTATTGTTCATGTCTTGTCTGCGTTATCAGCTGCTGTTGTTTATGTTTTGGGCATTGATTATGATGGCTACATTCCATACTTCTTAATAAGTGTTATTCTCTTTATCTTCTATTTAATCTTTGCTGCACCTGTTCAATATTTCTTGAATCGCAATCCAAAAAGGTTTAGCCTAAAATATTTACTTATATACATATTCTTTTCCTTCTTAGTTTGGTTAATCTTTGCTGTATCCACTGACCCAAAGACCACCATAGACTTTCTAATGGGATACGAAATTTATTTATTTAGTATCACATTTGCTCTAATCTTTTGGGTTTGGGACTCAGTTTTTGTGCAAAATAAGGCGAAGACAGCAATTAAGTAAAGTAAGTGCTCACAATCCAATCTTAAGGGACGAAAGACTCCTTATATACCACCTATAATTTGACCATGAGAGCCAGATGGCTATCCTTTTAATATTCTACTGGGCCAAGGGGAGTGAATAGCCTTGGCCTTAAGTATAAGTTTAATGATCCTTTTAAGTGATCAAAAGTAACCAGAGGTGAGGATGATTGATTAAATCAAATTTAAAGCCCATATTAGACGAAAGGAAGATCAGTATTAGGCAGTTATCCAGAGATATTGATCATGAATATCCGACTGTCAGAAAGCTTTATCATGACGAAATGGAGCGGTATCCAAGAGAGCTGTTAGATAAAGTCTGTATGTATCTAAACATCGAACTGCAGGAATTACTGATATTCGAAAAAGGTCATAACCATATCGATGACTAAAGGTGAAAATGATATACTAAAGTTGCAGAGATAGGAAACATTTACATATTATTTAAGAGGATGGTTTAAAATATGCCAAAAAATTATAGTGAAAGAGGCTTTGCCATATATGAAGAGTTTAGAGACACTCAACAAACAATTGTTAAAGTTCAAAAAAGCTCTTTAGCTGAAGAGGATTGCGTTTTCATTCTAGGAAATAACGATGTAAGTAGTCATCCAGATAAGTATTTCCCTCCTCATTTAAATGTAGAGCAAGCTAAGCGTGTTATTAAAGCGCTGCAAGAGTTTGTTAGGGATAATGAAGAAACCAAGTTTCAATAAAATCGTACTTTTATTTAAAGCAGGGAGTTAAATAAAATGAAATTAAGCTTACTTGATAATGGAGTAGACTCGTTAAAAGCTACTTATAATTCTCTCGATGATATAGAGTATTTACTTGTTGGGGGAGAGCACAGAATTAAAGACGCAATACTCTCATTAAATCATGCTAATGAAATTCTGTTTAAATTGTTACTTAAGCAGCGAATTGAGTGTTTGGTATTTGTTGATATTGAAGCTTATATGAATGCCAAAGAAGAAATGAATGCTAAAGGGAAGAATAATGTATTTGAAATTAAATCTGGATTACAAACCATTGGTTTTTCTGAAGCTATTCGAAGATTGGAATTATTATGTGATATTAAAGTCTGCACATATTTAAAGAAAGGACTTCATTATTTAAAACAAAAAAGAAACCAAATAATGCATTATGAAATAGAGCTTAATGAAGGTGAATTTAAAGCATTAGTTGAGAAGCTGAAAGAATGTTATGAATATACAATTCGGTTTTTCTCAGAACATATTTCTGGATTAAGTGAATTAATAGAAGATGCAAGATTTGAATTTTATTCCTTAGAAGATCCAGATGTTGAGGCAATACGTGATGAGGAAAATAATGATTATTTGGCTGAATTGAATGATGAAAATTAAATAAAATTACGGTTTTAAACAAATTTAAGGAAAATTTGTTTTTAGGATAGAGATTTAGTGGTTTATTTATTAAAATGCAAAATGAACCACCATACGATGGTTCATTTTATGCTTATTGCTTCAATTTTTTTGTCTTTTACAGAGATAATTATTGTTAAATCAAAATCTTTGTTTCCTGCTTCGTATGTAGTTTCAGTTACTTGTGCAAAGGTGTTTTCTTCAAATTTAAATGTAGTCCCTTTACAAAATTCGTGTTCAAATCTTAATACTAAACTAAGAAGTTTGGTGGGTGAATTAATACCTTTTCTATTGCTTCTGTCCGTAAAAAAAGAGTTTAATGCCATAATTAATCCTTCATAATCTGGAGTCAAATATTTGTCATCGAAGAAAGAGCCAAATTCAAAAAGATAATCAATTGCATTAAAATCATTGTATACTTCATTCATTATATAGTGCAATCTCAGAAGATTAAACATTTTGTGATCGTATTGATGATTTAAATTCCCTTTTTTGTCATAAATATATCGAAAAGCATCGTTTTTACTATCGATGTTATGGAAATCCTGAATCACCTTTCTTTGTTTAGAACTAATTAAAAAATCAAGCTTATTCACTTCTAGAATATTAACAAAGTCTTTTAATAGTGTATCAAGGTTATGGTCTACTTTATTTGATAATGGTAGTCGGAATAGAACTTGAAATCTAAATATATTCTCTTTTAGTACTAGCTCTAAGTAGTGCCTATAATTAAAAATAATTGGATAAACCATTATATCCGATTGTTGTTCGGAAGGAACTATTGCCATATGCGCAATCTTAAAAAATCCTTCCTTATATCCGTACCGAAATGACTGTCCTTCCCAACCGATAACTGCATTATAATAATAAGGGGAATCAACGTCTGTACTGAATGTTTGACATTTATCAACATCTGTTGTTCGTATTTCATTTAGCTGTTCATCTAAAAATGGGAAAGGAATATTTTCAGGGTTTTTTAGATCATTAAAAGCTTCTTTGATCTTACTAATCTCATCTGGTTTGAACATCAGAATCTCCTCTGTTTGAAGTATCAATAATTAAAATTTCAAGGTGAAAATGTTTTATAACGCGATCACATTAAATAAAGGTATAGTGTTACAACAAGTTGATAGGGAAATTAGAATGCAAAAGCGGAACGATATTACGTGTTATGTTGCTACATGATTCCTGTGAAATAAATAAAAAGGAGCAGTTAAATGCTCTTCTTCATACCACACCTACGGCATTCACGCAAAAATATTCCACTTTTTACTGAGCTTTTGAACAATGTGTAATCGCAGTTGTCGCAGCGACCGTATTTTACATCAGGATACTCTTTGTAATCATAAACGATTGAAGTATCATACCCGTTTGTTTCGTATTTCTCTTCCACAAGATCACCTACATAATTTATTCAATAAACTCAACAATACCAAATTTCGTTCGATATAGGGAGGGAACAAATGATTGGATTAGCTTATTTTTTAATTATCTGGCTAGGAGTTGGATTGTTGATTAGCATTAAGTTTATTTTTGTTGATCAGGTCTATGATGAGGAGTTTAAAGAACTCATGGATAAAGAAACAGCAGCGGGCATGGAAAGGAATTTGGCCAGTCTGTTTTTCAAAAATAAGCTTAACGTTATTGCTTTTTCATGTTAATTGGTTTGCTGCCATTAGCAATGAGGATTATAAAATTATTTAAAAGAGGTTGATTTATGCCTTTGATTGATTATTTTTATGTACTGCAGTTTGAAAATAAGGAATACTTCAAATCATTTAATTTAGATGAGGACGGTTATTTAACATCTAGCGACCTCCACGGCGCTTCTAAATTGCAAACAATGTATGAAGTCATTGAGGTAGCTAGTGAACTCAAAACAAAGTGCAATGTGCAATGTGAGGTAAGGGAAATCCAAGTCGTAAAGCGTTAGGAGTGTTCAGGTGTATTGGATAGAGTGGATTGAAAATGGAGAAAAGAAAAACATTGTTGCAGAAGGTTGGATTGAATGGGCTGCTATACTTGAAGACTTGTATCAGAAGCGGTTTGAGTATGTTGAATGGAAGCGGCTTTAAAAAGAGGTGAAACGACATTAAAAATTTAGTTTTATTCTCCAGCTTTTTGGGGATTACGCTATCAATTATAGGGCAATTATTTGGAGTCCTAACAGATTTCTTTATCTCAGGTATTGCACGGTTTATAGGGGTTTTAGCCGGTATCCTAGTATTACTTAGCCTGAAGTCAAGAAACACAGAAATGCAGGCATTTATAGTGGGTTCAAGTACTACGCTGGGAATAATTGGTGCAGGAGTTTTATATCTTCCAGCAGCTATTGTCAATATCTTAATGGGGTTCCAACTAAACAAAAAGTTAAAAGAAGAAAACACAAAAGAGCAGATCTGAATAGACTGCTTTTTGTTTAGTGTGAATATAGAAAATTGTAGTATAATTGTAATAAAATAATCATTTTATTTAGACTTTATTTCTTAAAGGAGTAAGCTTATGGATTTACTTAATTGGACTTACATTATATCTACAATTATAGGAGCTGCTGGGTTCATTAGTTTATTGTGGTTCTCTTATTTTAATGATAAAGGTGAAATATAAAGCAGAGCATTGGGTTAATCTGTATATTGATTATGATGATCCAAAGCTAAAAAGTAAGGGGGGATTAATGATGACAGAAGACTTTTATTGCGATGAAGTATTAAGCGGAAAAACAAAAATAAATAAAGTTTTAGAAACCGAGAATGTATTGGCGTATCATCATACAAGACCTTTTTGGCCGGTGCATATTGTTGCTATTCCTAAAAAACATATCTCTTCTTTAATCACTTTGGAAGAAGACGACAATGAACTTTTACTCGAGTTGATGGGTGTGATTAAAAAGGTTGCAGCGAAGGTGACAAAAGAAAGTGGTTCTTGCAGAGTGCTTACAAACTTAGGAGATTATCAGGACTCAAAGCATCTGCATTGGCATATAGCTTCAGGAGATCCATTGAGATAAAAGAATCCTTTTAAAGAAAATAATTAAGGAGGAAAATTAATTGGTTGTCAAAGAAATTGCAGATCTTTTAAAAGGGGGAACCCAACAATTAGTAGGTTATATTATTTTTAGCCTGTTAGGAATCATAGTGTTTCATTTTGATACAATTAGGGATATGAAGGTTAGTGAACCTTCATTAATTTTAATATTGTTGTGCTTAGGCGCATTTAGTATGTTAATTTCTGTTCTTGGGATAAATTATTTAAACAAACTTATAGCAAATAAAAAAGAAAAGAAGGAGAAAGAAAATCAGATATACTACCTTCATAATTTAACTAAAGAAGAAAAGAGTATACTTGGGGAGTTTATTTGGAATAAGTCTAAATGGCTCCCCTTACATAATGCAAATGGATCAGTTAAAAAACTAGAGAGCATGCAATTAATTCGTCAAATAAGTGAGTATCCTTATGAAGAAGCAAAATATGCATTCATAATAGAAGATTGGGTATATGAATATTTAAACGCACACAAAGAATTATACTGGGTGTCAGCAAGTGAAATCTTTAAATAATAAAAAACGGAGAGTTCTGAAAATGAAAAATAATAATATTGACATGAGCGGTTTTATTCAAGGGGTTAAAAGCATAGAGGAATCAGCAGAAACTATACATACTGCAATATCAAAAACAATACAGCCACTGGTTAACCTATCTATAAGTATTAGAGAACACTTGAAACGCCCAGAAATACAAGAATCATTGACTAGAATAGCAGAAGGATTTATCGAAACAAAAGAGGACATTAAAAATTATAAAAAGGTGATATTTCTTCTGGGGTATCCACCTAGTGAAAGTACAGATATTCTTTTAATGAGACAAATAGGTCGTGAATATGTAGAAAACGGTGAATCTAATTTAAAAAATATTATAGATGACATCATGAAAGACCATTACAATGCTCAAAGAATTGATGGAATTAAAAGGCATTGGGAAAATTATAGTCTTTTGAAAGAAAGACTGCCTTTATTAAGACAATCGTTAAATGCACATAATCTCGGAATGTTTGCTATATCCGTCCCCTCTATTCTGTCACAAATGGAAGGTATAGTAATAGATGGCTTTGATATTAAACAGCGAGTAACCGGCTCGAAATTTAAAAAGCTTTTAAAAATTTTATTTAATATTGAGGATGAAGATGATAGTAAAGATGATGAAAATCCGTTCAACTTTGATAATATCATTGGAAAGTTTTATTTAAATTTTATATTGGAACATTTTCAACATGGACAAGAAATTCTTTCAGAAGTTAGTCGCCATGCGATTCTACACGGGGGAGCTAAGCCGACTATGTATGCTAAAGAAGAAATTTCATTGAAAATGATAATGATGATGGATAACATACTTTATAGAATCAATAATTTAACACAAGAAAAGAAAAATAAGGCTTATGTTATTTTTAGTTGATTTATGTTCTATATAACGGTTGAGTACGGTTTTATACTGTACTCAATAACTGAATAAAATAAGAATTTTATAAAGAAACCCCCACCTTAGAAGAAGATGGGGAATTTTTTATTTAAAAAAGTCTCTTATTTTTTCATCAGATAAACACATCGAGATCATTGTTAGAATCTCATTCAGTGAGTTTTCAACAACTTTATTATGCCGTAACACATACTCCTCATTATTTTCCCAAACATGAGGCCTGCAGCCACTTTCTCTAAGAGTCTCAATTAGAGGGACTATATGATCTTCAAATAACTCATCCTTCCTGGATGTGACAATGAAGACATTTGGTTTGTTATAACCCTTAACTATTTTTGTTTTTAAGAAGTTGTTGTAATAGTCTTTGATTGAATCATTAACAGCAGTTGGGAATACATCAAACATTATTGGTTTCCAGCGTGCAATGTAATCAAACAATTTAAATTGAGGAATAGCACTTACGATGTTTCCGATTCCTAAATCAAATCCGTGAGCAAGAGAGGCATAGCCACCCTTTGAACCACCATAGAAGGTAACGTCTTTCTTCAAGATTTTATATTCGCTAATCTTTTTCTTTAGGAACTCTTGCACAGCACTGTAAATATCCGTGCTTCCGTTTAATCCTATATAAAAGCTACCCAATTCACCAAAATTATCTTTTATATAAATCTTTCTGCAGTTATAAAAGCGCAATCCATCTATAAGGGAATAGGGGAATTTGTAGCGGTCTTCTTTTCCTTCTGTACCAACAGGTTGGAATATAACCAGTAATTTTCGTTCTCCAGTTACGTTCTTTACTGGATAAGGATCTTCTAAATAAGTCAGATTAACTCCATTAGAAGCTTTATATGTTTTTTCTAATTTTTCAACAATGATGCCCAACCTGATCTCTCCTGTCATATTAATCTCTTATTTATAATCGGCATTATAACATTTCCTTTAATACATAAAAATAAAAAGTTTACATTTATTTGGGTTAAATGACATAATTCTAGCCGAGATAGCAGCATATAATTTAAATCATTAGTAGAATGAGACTAAAGAATTCAACAAGGATCAAAAAATTAGAATAAAAATAAAATAACTATTGTAATTATATTGAGTGTAAGGTATATTATAACTAAGGGAAGTGATAAGTAGATAAAAGGGGGATAAGCATGAAATTAAAGCAGATGATTAAGAACGAATGCGAAAAAGATAATCAGCTTGCAACACGGCTAGCTAAATTGGCTGGTTATGAAAAGGTTAATGGTTTTTATAAGTTTGTTAATACCCCTGAAAAAGAAATGGAAAATTTGAGTGGTCTTATTAAGATTGTTAAGAGCTTATTTTCAGAAAAAGAAGAACAGCTTCTGAGCGAATACTTTTTACAGCTAGATCCTAATAAAAAGTGTGCAAGGCAGTCGGTTGAATACTCAGATATAAATCAGTGGGATTCACTAACAGACAAAATCATTTTAAATTTATGCAGTTCTAAAAATGCAACCAGCCAAGAATGGGGCAATGTCTACAGCATAAATAGGAAATTGAACAAAAGTGAACTAGGTTTAAATGATGCAATTAGAGAAACTGGTAAATGTAAGATAAAGACCCCTGAAATGCTTTTCTTTTCAAATGCAATGCTTATGTATGAATATCTAAACATTGGTGAATTTGGGTTAATGAAGAGCACCGCAAAACTGCTCGATTTTGATGCATTGCCAGATGGCTTTATAAAAGACTCGTATGCGTCAAGGGTTGCTTTATTAAAGGCAAATATCTACCTGAATGATAATGATCTTGAGAAATCTAGGTATTATTCAAAAGAGGTAATAACAAAGACTGATATCGAACGTTTAAAGGTCTTTGGATATTTAACTTATGGTAATACATTAATATTTGAAAGCTATGATAAGGCAAAAGAAAGCTACGAATTAGGTCGCACTTTTGCAAAGAGGAATAAACATCATGACTACAAGCTTCGTTTAGCACTGTGTTTTTTAAATAATGTGTGGAATAAGGAAAATCAATGGGTTGATTTCAACTCTAATCTAGTAGCTGACCAAATTGAGGTAGCGTATTATTATACAAACAAAAAGCAATACGATAAAGCAATTTCAGTTATAAGGAGCCTTGAAAAAACGAATTTATATCTTTATGATGCGGGAATTTTAGATTATATAAAGGGGTTGATTTATCAAGAAAAGTCTTATTTTTATGAAAGTACAGCAAAATTGAAAAAGTCAGGGGACAAAATGTTTATTAACCTTCCCTTAGGAGAGCTCAGGAAAATGGGATGCGATGAGAATCTGCTTGAGTTAATCCTTATTTAACTTCTTTCACCTTGAAAGGAGGTGAATAAAATGAAAAAAGTATTGTATAGTTTAATTATTGTCATTGCTTTGGCAGTTGGCTTTGTAGGTGGGCAAAAATCAATGGAAACAGCTTCAGTAGATCAACCAATTAAAGTTGCGTCTCCAAGTCGAGGAGCATAATTAGAAAATTTAATACATATTTTAAGACGTTTGGTCCATTGGATCAGGCGTCTTTTCTAATTTTAAGAGAAAGTTCCAGGAATTCTAAAACTGAAAAATGAGAACATGGGGGAAATTAGAATGAAAAAACAATTAGGACAAACAATTTCTTATGAAGCAATGGCTAAGGGCTACGAAGAAATGGCTGCAATTAATTCAATAATTGCACAAGAAGATAATCACCTTGAGAATGAAGCGGAAATGGTTAGATTACGGCATAAAACCCTGGCTTCATGAGCATATTGAAACTAAATAAAATAGACATTTTAAACACATCGAGCACATGTGTTTATTTGTCTAGAATAAAAATAAAATTAATTATTGCATAATCTGTTGGCAACGGATATAATGAAGATACATAAGATAACGTTGTTAGGAGATGGGACTATGGAAGAATCAAATAAAAACGAAGAGTATAAGGTTACTTCATTAAGACAGTATCAATACATAAAACAACTTAAGAGCTTTACTCGTGTTAATCTTCATATGGAAGATCCAGATGTGTTTACACCTAATAATGTTACTACAATGAGAAGAAATCATAAAGAGCATATGCTTATTAAGGATCAAAATAATACAATTAAATGCATATAAGGAGAATAAAAATAAAATGACTAACAATAAATATTATACTGAGGAAAATAAAAAGAAAGTCTGGAAAAAGCATATGATTGTTTTGAAATTCTTAGAGCAACCAGGAATATCAGAAGCATATCTTAATTACTTGCAGGAAGAAATTCATAATGATGAATGGATAGGGTTTGAAAATGAGTTTTTTGAGGAACTGACTGGTAAACCTGTGATAAATGTAGGGGACAAGATTAAGGCGACAAAACAATACTCAGCTGTTCATTGAGCAAGTATATACTTAAAGTAGGTGTTTTATTGAATTTATCTATTTTGATTAAGTTGCTAGACGGTTATGACTTAATGAAGCAAATAGAAATCTGCAATGCAAATATTATGCTACTAAGAAGCTTTAAGCAAGATACTGATTGGTTAAAATTGTGGTATGAGTTAGATAATTATTTAATGGATAAAATTAAATGAGGTGGAAACCTTGGAAGTGAAAAAGCAAACACCATCTGTTAGGGATTACTCCATTTTTAATGACATAAATAGATGGTTTGATGAATTAGATTTGAGAAATAGGGATGACAAATCAGCATTTATTGAAAAGTCTAATACTAGAACCACCTATGAAAGGCATATTAGAGAATTCTTTAATTATCAAGTTGGTAAGGATATTGAATATTTAACTGGAGAAGATGTAATAATTAAAAAGAATGATTTAATGGATTATAGGACTTATTTGGCTAAAAATAAAAATAATACAAATGCTACGATTAATAATAAAATCGCAGCACTGAAAAGTTTAATTAAATCCTTGGAGTCAGAACACGACTGTGAATCAAGCGTTTTTAATTTTAGACCATTGCCGACAGAGAAGAATCCAGCTGGTTCATTTGAGGGGATTCCTGAAGCTGAAGAGTTTGCAGAAGCTGCATTTATCCATGAGAGACAGAACAGGTTAATGAAAAAGCTCTTTATTTTATTTAGTGTACGCACAGGAGCAAGAAAATCAGAAGTCTTACGAGTAAAATGGGAAGACATAACGTATTCATCGAAGCACGATTGTTACTTAGTCAATTTCAAGAAGACTAAACAGAAGAAAGCGAGACCAGTAGGTATTTCTAGCTCCTTTTATGAGGAGTTGTTAACACTCAAGAATGAGTATGGTGAGCATGAGCTGATCTTTCATAAATTAACTGTAGACTCAATTAATGATATGTGGCACAGAGTTTGCAGAGTGTTAAATATTCCACAGGAAAGAAATCTTAGGCCACACAGTTTACGTAATACAGCCACTAATTTTTCTTATAATGTAAGCGGAGACATTAAAAAGGTGGCAGCATTTTCAGGACATAAAAACATCAATGTGCTAAATGATCATTATCTCAATAAGGAAAGAGATTATTCTCAAGATCCTGGTGTTATAATTGATCAAGATATAGATATTGATTTCCTGGATACTGTTACATTAGACCAGTTTAGACAGTTCTTTTTAGATTGTGATGTTTCCACTCTAAAAAAGCTCAAAAAATTTTTAGAATTAAAATAAAAGTGATATAAATAATCATATAAATGCTTTACTTGTATGTTAATGTAATGATAAATTTAATATGATTATGTGTGAGGTGATACTGTGGTTCAGGATCTGTTGACAACAGATAAGCTTTTAAAGCTTAAAAATAAAATAGAAGAAGTTGCATCTGATATTAAACATGATTCCAGAAAAGTAAAGGAATTAAAAGCAATCATGGGAGCGCAGTATAAAACGCTGCCTGGTTATGTACAAGAAATTTTGAATAACAATGATAATAACATTCAACGCTTGAATGAAAAGGAAGTTTATATTTTCTCTAAAGAACTACACAAACTTACTGGCGTAGCCGCTTTAGACCCTTTGAGTTATTTTCCACCAAGGCTGGCTAAGGAGTTAGAGGGCGGAAGAATTTTTGCCGGTGAAGAGGTTCTAACACTTCCTTATACATTTAAAAACGTAATAAAAATAAATGAAGATAATTATGTGACTTCAATTACTGCGAAAGAATTAAGTGAACTATATAATAGCTCAATACTACAATACAACTATAATACTCAACGGGAAGGCAGATTCATTAAGGGAAGCTTAATACCTGTGCCAAAGACTAATCCTAAATCAGTTGAAGAGATTAAAGAACTTTTTAAAAAGGGCGACTTAATCGTGTCTATGTTTACATTTAATGCACGGTTTGGCACATCAGATGAGGATGAAGAAATTGAGTACAATCCAAGCGACCTAAGCTTAACTGTTACTAAGGGTACATTAGTTGATGTTCTAGATGGTTACCATAGAATATCTGGAGTTGTTAAAGCTATTACTGAAGCTCCTGAATTAGATCAAACCTTTATTTTGAATATCTTAAATTATACTGAAGAAAAAGCAAAACGTCATTTTGCCCAAATGAATACAATAAATCCTGTTGAGAAATCAAGGATTGAAGAACTTGGTCAAAAACGCTATTCTTCCACTATTGTTGAGCAACTTAAATATAATAGTGAACTCAAAGACAAAATTAGTGTACAAAGTGAAATTGGTATGAGTAGTCCATTCTTGGTTACTTATTATACACTTTCTGAAGCAATTGACGATGCTTTTGAGATCAATTCACGGAGAGACGCTATTCAATTGTCCAAGTATTTAAGGGACTTCTTTGCTGAGCTTTTTTATGCTTTTCCAGATGATTTCCTTGAAGATGATCTTAGCGAGTCAAGAAACAGATCATACATTAACTATAATGCTGTATTTTATGGATACATTTATTTGGCCAAAAAAATGCAAGAGAATGGCACACCACTAGCTAAACTAGCAACGATACTACAGCAGGTTGATTTTGATAAAGGTAAGACATTTAAGGAGTTAAGCAGCAGAAATTATGAAGAACAATTAAATGCTGCTATGAAGAAAAAACTGAAAAAAGTTTTCTATGATGAAATTGATGTTCGTTAGGCTAAAGGAGAAATAGATATGAGTGAACTATACAATGCTGAAATTAAAGAAAAGTTCTTAGAAAGATATGAAAGTGAAGCAACAAAAGAGCTTTACCGATTAAAACTCAGAGATTTTTCTTTTACAGAAAGGATTTTGGATAAAGACATATTTAATTTCTCTCTAGAGGAACTACGCACTTTATTTTTTGACTTAGATAGCAAGTCACTTGAATCATTAAGGGGTGCACGTGCTGTTATTGGTCAATACACTACATGGGCAATGGAACATGGCCTAGCATATAGTAACATCAATAAAGTATACGAAATAAAGGACGAGGATTTAAAACAGTTTATAGATAAGAACAAAAAGACATTGTTTACGAATAAGGAAGTAGAGGAATACGTTAGCTATTTATTCAATAACCAGGATAAAGCAATGGTTCAAGCTGTATATGAGGGCATAGACGGATATCAGCATTCTGAGTTAATTAACTTAACAATAAATGATTTACTTGATGACAATAAGGTAAGACTTCAAGATGATAAACATGGCGAACGAATAATTGAAGTCAGCGAAAAATGTCATGAGCTGCTTAGGTTAGCATATGAGCAAAACACTTACCATTTAAATAATGGATCAGCGTCAGGTAAACTGAGGTTTGCTAATTTAGTACGAAATGAACACATTTTTAGATTGAAATATAAAAGTCCAGACCAAAGTATGCAAGCGGATAAGTTCTTGGTACACAGGTCTTTTAAAACGTTTCAGAAGATACTTGAAGAGCCTTATTTTACTCCTAAGAACTTAGCTAACTCAGGAAAGTTGAATATGGCGTATAAGATTTATAAGGAAAAGAAAGAACTAACTGTACCAGATTATAAAAAGATAACTGCTCAATATGGTTTTTTGAATGAGAACGCTAAATTCGCTTCTCAATCATTAAGAAAAGTTATCAATATGGAGAACATAGAAAAGTATTGCATTCAATCTGAAAAGATTGTCGATTAATTAATCCCTTGATAGGGATTAATCTTACATAACAAAAAGAATAAAAATAAAATAACTAACAATAATATGAGCTAAATCGTGACATTTAAATATTAGATGGTAGGATTTTGTTCGTATTTTCAGAATTCGACAAAAGTAGACAAAGACAATAGGGGTAATTTGTGGTAAAATCAGACTATACCCTAAAAAGGGTACAGGGAGGTTCGCTAGGGCGAAATTCCTAGCGATTTTCAATGTTTGATTTTCCATTCATAGAGGTCTTCGAGGGTGCAATTTAGTGCTACAGCTATAAGTTTGGCTGTTCGAATGTTCATAGAAGGTCTAACGCCATTAGCGTAATCACTTAGCCTTTGGGTACTGATGCCGGTGATACGCGAAAGCTGACCTAATGAAAGCCCTCTTTTTTGAAGGAGATCTGGAATCAAACATTGTCCGAATTCTACTTCTAGCATCGGACAACCTCCTGATTTTATGTATGCTCCTTATCATACTATATCAATTCTTACCTGATTTTTAAATGATCAAAAAAGAATTGCAGACTAATAGGCAAAAGGGTATAATTAATTTAATCAAAAAGGGAACGTATGTTTGGTCAATTACTACCAGAGAGAGGGAAATTAATGAAGGAGTTCATTGTACAAGGGGATTTTAGTATTTCTTATCATGGACGAATCAAAGCAGAGAATGAAGAACAAGCTATGAATTTAGTTATTGCTGTATTAACAAAAAAACTGAGAAATAAAAGCGGGAAAATTGGGTTTTTAGAGAGAGGACAAACAAATTACAATCATTTATTTGATGTTGATATAAATTCAACGGAAGATGCTGAAATTAGTGCTTCTTATGTTGAAGAGATCGATGAAATGTTTGATGAATCACTCGAAGAATACAAGAACTCAGAATTGTTTACAGCAAAGTGAAATTCACACATCTTGTCAGTCATCATGAGAGATAAAAAATTGATGGCTTTATAGTCAGACTGGAGTTTAAAAATGAAACTGGACATTGAAATTGATATGAGAGATAACTTAGCAGCAATCATCTTTAACGTTGGATCTGATAACATATCAAGTGGAGAATATTACATAGAAATTGACTTTCAGAATAAAGGCAATAAGTTAACGTTGAGGATTGACAGGGCTGCACTGTTGGATCTTAGAGATAAAATTAATGAAACTCTGTGGAAATTGGACGATGCTAAAACAGTATTAAACAGTGGCTTTACTATGTAAGTAAAGCTTGTTTTTAACCAAATTAAGAATAAAAATAAAATTACTATTTACATATGATCCCATGAACTGTATAATTCAAATCATAAAGATACTAAAGAAAGGAGATGTCGCTTTTATTTGATTAATGATCCGCAGAATAAAGAAATAAAAAACATGGTCATGAAAAAGTTTTTAAAGGTTTTTGCTTCATGCAACAGAGCTTTACATAACTTGAATAAGGATGAAATAAGAAAGACCATTGGTGATTTGGACTTTGTTAAGGACAACCTCGAAGAAATACAGTTTATTTTAAAGGATATTGTTTTTACAAATGAAGAGAGAAAGAATGAAATCATTAAGAATCAAAATAAAATGTAAGTTTTATCGAGATTCAGATAAGGAGGAATAACATGGGTGCATTAATCGCTAAGCAGCCGAATGGACGGTACTGCCGATTTAGTTCAGTGGTAGACTGTCCGACGCACATAAATATGACGCGTGAAGACTATTTGAATAATTTTACTGGGACAACAAAAGGAAGGGAAGATGCTGAAGACACACTGACGAATTATCTCAAGCCGTTTCACGAAGTTATAAAGTGGTACACGCCGCTGAATATGAGTGAAAAAGAGTTTGTGGTTGTGTTAAAGGAAATGTGTGATAAAAATCCAAAGGAGCAGCGGATATTATGAACACAGCATACAGAGTTTGGGACGGCGAGAAGATGCATTATTGGGATGATGGTGAGCTGAGTCTTATTATCTCGGGTGGAGAATGGAGGCTGTGTCGCAATATCGTTGGAGCTCTTTATCCCATCTGTATTGCGTCTAGTGCTCAAAAAAATACTTCTCTCATGTGGGGAACAGGGTTAAAGGACGAAACTGGAAAAATGATTTATCCCGGCAATGAGATCGAATTCTATGTAGAGGGTTTTTCCATCCCTTCTAAAATGGTGAGATTGACCAAAACAATCGAAACATCAGGAGGAATCCACAATGTACGGGGTGACTACGGAGAGAATATCAGAATCATTGGTGATGTTTACGAAAAGAAGGAGGGCGCGGAATAATGGCATTTCACAAAGAAGTGATTGAGACTATATATAAAACGGTTGTTATTTGCGATAAGTGCGGCAAGGAGAAGGTTTTAAACACAGGTGAGCCGTTAACGTGGGAGGGTCATATGAATGGTGCTTTGTACCACGATTACACATTCACTGAAAAGGGGAACGGTTTTGAAACTCTATGTCCTGACTGTCAGAAGGAGGGCGTGGAGTGAGTGAGAATTCTAATCTGCTATCGGAGGATAATGTGAAATCAAATCAAAGAGAAAAGTTCCTTGCAAAAGGTATCCCATATGATGAGCTTGATACACAATTGATCAATTTAATTGATATTTTAAATTTCAAGATTGGATTAAAAACACGCTACTGTTGTTTTGGGCATAAACCATACGAAGAAATTCAAGTGATGTTTGAAGAAGAAGTGAACATAAAAGAAGACCAAATTCTAGAATTAGCAGAACTAGCGGGTAGAGAATGGAAAGGCCTACAGATAAGCTTTAGCAAATGGGCGAGGTTTTCCCCGTTGATGTTTAATTGGTCATTGGTGTTATCGAAGAGATTCAGAAACCCAGAAGATCCAAATAAATACCGTTATCTAAGATCAGTTGAAGAATTCTTTGAGAGCTATGCTGCAAAGAATTGATAAAAGATGCATTTTAACGTGATTAAAAGGGAGTGAGAATAATAATGGAATCAAAACATGGATTGAGCCAATATCGTTTAAATAGTGCTAAAAGTTGCGCTCGATCATTTTTAGAGACAGTAACAAAGATTGAGCTTATGTACCAACTTTCTCTTCAAAAGTTGGTTGATCCAGAAATTGCAGAAACCTATATTGCTAGAAATGTTAAGGAAATTGATAGAGAGTGGGAGCATTTTAAAAGTTATATTGAGCAGCGGGAGGACATGAGGGAATTAGATTAAAAGTAAAATTTTAATTAGAACAGGAGAGAAATCATGAATATTACAAAATTAGAACAAAAGCTACTTGAAAGAAAGGCAGAAGAATTTAACAAAGAGGTTGACAAAGGTGTAGAAATTATTATTAATGCCATCCAAACACTTTATGATGAAGGCAGTAAAACAAGTCCGACTCGGAAAATGATTGGATTCAAGGATAACCATGTTTCTGATATTCAGCAGTACTTGAAGCAAAAGCTTGATGTAAGAACAGTGTACCTTGCAGGTGAGCTAACCACTGTAAAAAATGCTTCGAGAGGGCATATAGCAGAGCTACCGGCTATATTTGCGGAGGCGTTACTTGAGCAAGCTACTACTGAATTCTTTGCAAAGTTGAGAGACGTGGAAGACGTATTAGTCGGAATTTAATTAAAATTGAAGTTTTAAATGAAATACATATGAATAATCAATCCAGAAATAAGGGAAATTAACTAAAAAATTGTGAGGAACTTTCGATGAAACGATTTATTTTAGTTTTATCCTTATTGGTTGCTGTTGTTGCTTATCCAACTCAAGTAAATGCAAGTGCAATGCCTTGTAGTGTAATAATGGAACCTGTTGATCAAAGCCTTAGAAATGCAAAAGGTGTGGCATTAATTTATAAGGTGCAATTAAACCCGCCTAGTGCTCCAAGAACCAATATAAGCATTCTTGCTGTCCATCTTCCTGCACCATCTTCTTTTGGAAATTACGACAGTTACGAAGGCTTTGCTACTAAACCAGGTGAGATTAGTTGGCGGTTTAAACTTTATCCTACTCCTGAGGAAGAGAGCCCTAGTTGGGCGGGAAGATTTGACTTAATTACAGCCGAAATAAAGAATGTTAAAGTTCAAGTACGTCTTTCTAATTCTAGAACTCAACAGTTGGGACCAAGTGTATTAACGAAAAATATTGAATCTTGTTATTGAAAGTCTTGGGGCAACAGTGTAAAACAAACCTGGATTGGATTGATGTAATTGATTAAATCGATTATTTTACCTGAAGAAAACACAAAAATAACTGTAGGAAAACCGATAAATGATGAATCAAATACAAAGGTAATTGCTATTTATGACTATAGAGAAGAACCAGAAGAAGCTTTCTGGGTACACTTATCAAATGGGAATGATCTATTTGTAGATAACCATGAAGTCATTGTTGAGTATGAATAGGTCTGTTAATAATGGTTGAATAAAAAGACTGTTTTAAAGAGAAAGGAGCTGAACTATGGCTATTGATTTTGCAAAGCTAAATGATCCAGAATGGAAAAAGCAGTGGGCTGATGAAAGAAAAGAACGTGAGCGGCAATTAGAAGAACAAGAAACACAGAGAAAAAAGACAGTTTGCTTTACCGGTCATAGACCAAATAAATTGGGTGGGTATGATATGAAAAATCCCACAATGCTCAAACTCAAAGATAAGCTGCTTGAAGTGATTGAGGAGTTAATCATAAAAGAAGAGAAGTCTAGGTTTATAACTGGAGGAGCATTAGGAACTGACCAGGCTGCTTGCTGGTGTGTACATATTCTAAAGAAGAAATACCCTCATATCAAAAACATAATTGCAACACCTTTCAAGGAACAAGATAAAGTTTGGTCTGCAGACCAAAAAATGTGGTACAAACGTATGCTTGATGTAGCAGATGAGATTATTAATGTTGAAGAATTAGATAAATATAAAGTTAGTGGAGATAAACCAGGAGAGTTTTCGCCGATTAAGATGCAAAAGCGAAATGAATACATGATTGATCACAGTGAAGCAATAGTAGCTGTTTATGATGGAACTAAAAGTGGTACAAGGAACTGTCTGAATTACGCTAGGAAAACATATTTAGGACATCAAATTTGGAGACTGCATCCAAAATGTGATTTTGAATTAGATATATCATATACACCTTAATAACCCAGCGGGAGGTAATAAAGCATTGAATCCTTTTAACTACAGATCCGAACAGAGAGGATATGAGCAAGAATACTATGGGGGTTATTGTAATCAAGTGAGAAACCTTGGTTTAAAACCTATCCCATTTCACAGGTTTCAGGACATCTTGAAAGAAAGTAACGATTTGACCAAAACAAAGAAGGAAAGAATGAGATTTTTAATTAGGGCTACAGAATCACAATAAAAGGATTACTTTATGCAGAATGGAGGACAAAGGGATAGGATACATCAGATACATAATCGAAACAGCTTGGTTTAACTTAGTTTGGTATAAATGCCACCTTGGAGCGGACATAAGCATATTTGACAGCTGCGGATGGAATACATATAAACAGATAAAGAATAAAAATAAAATAAGTGGAGGTTGTGTTGGTGATAAAGAGGAATCTGCTAAGTAACCACGTTGATGAGATTATCGGAGAATATTACGCTGCTAAAGGATATTCAGTTCAGAGTATTGATCGCCAAGAAAATGGTCAATTAATTGTTGTTACGCAGCGAGTAACAGAGGAAAGGGAACCGGAGAAAGTTGACTTAGCATTCGATTTCATACATAAAAGACCGCATAGAAAGAAATATCTTGCATAAAGGGGGATAAGAAATTGGACAGAATGAAAGAGCTGATTAGAAAGAATTTGTGCTTGAAGAAGATGTTAGAAGCCAACGAAAGAGAGATACTTGAGGAGAAACGCAGAATAAGAATTCAAAAAATATCACGAAAGTTGGTCGTAAGACAGCAAGAAAAAACATTAGTCTAAATGAAGCCGATAAGAGTAAGTTATGAAATTGTTGAAAGAAAGGGATTAAATAATGATTAAAACAAGACTATTCGAAGATGAGTATTGTAATGGAGAATGGGTTGAAATTGATAGGTTAATAAATGGTTTCATAAGATCAGAGTCAATTGAAGTTGTTGATATAAAATACAATTCCTTTAATACTGGTCGAACTCATAATACAGCGTTGCTTATCTACAGAGAAGAAACTTAAGATCATCAGATAGTGATGATGAACCGTGATTAGGGGGAAACGTATGAATCAAGATATTCAGTTTTTAAAAGAGCTTCAAAATGAATTGAAAACACAGGATCATGACTCTCAAGCTGCACCCCGATTTTGGTCGGTAGGGGATTATAAATGGATTCGGACTTCAGAGGATAATGCGGAACGCTTTTCTGTTTACATCCCTGAAGATGGCGAATCTTATGAACTGGAAAGTTATCTTAAGGACATCAAGGAGAATGATGAATTGTCTTCAGAAGCGTTAGAAGCGATGAAAGATATAGAGTGTGAAGTTTCTGCATTAGATTGGATACATGAATATGTAGACAGTGGCGCTAATCTGATTCCAGAAATAGAGGTTCATTACATTTGTCAGAATACAATGTTTCTAACTAAAGCGGAGGCAAAACAGCACATCAAACAAAATCATTACCACTATACGAAAAAGGTTCACACGTATGCAATGACAGCTTGGAGAGCTCCTAAAGTTGAGCGGCTGCTTAACATACTTGAAACGTTTGATTGGGATTCAATTAAAGACAGTCAATAGAATCTACAAGGGAGTGGCAAAATGAATACATACGTAGTCGACAACAGTAAATATAAATGCATTTATGCGGGAACTGAGAAAGCAGCTGCTTTTAATAATGAATTTGGAAACGGTACAAGAGTAAGAGTTTGGTTCGAAGGCCATCACATAAAAACGTTTGAGAAAGAACAAAGAGAAGTATGTGGAGTAGGAGAATGGATTCTGAAGTATGATGCTGCTACTGAATTGCAAAAGGAAGTAGATCGTTTGGAAAAGACATATTTCAAGAAGCAAGAGTTGTTAGATACTATTAGACAAGCTGATGGAGTCGGAAGGGAAATCAATGAATAAAAGAAATCAATACTCAATTTCAGTAGATGTTAATGGAGGAGAATATAATCAGGAGATTGTTATTTTAGCGGATTCGCTAAGTAAAGTTGGGCGAGATAAGATAATTGCTGATGGTGTAACAATTCAATTTAATGACCAGATTCTTGAATTGAATAGTAATAAAGAAGATTCGAATGATTATTATAAGGGTCAAACATTAACTGTTAAAGAAGATTGCCTAAATAACTTCTGGAAAGGCGGAACCGTTACTGTTGAAGATGTAGATGTACATAGAGGCATATTAATAGACGGTGTCGTTTACTTAGAAAAACAAGTGGTAGATAAGTATTTTTCAAGAGAAGAGGAATGACATGCACAGGAAGATTTTCGATACGGTTAACGTTATTGATGGGCAATCAAAAGTAACTGATTGGTTACATAAATTAATGCTTGTAGATGAAAATTCACTATACAAAATCGATATTAAAGTTTCTAAAAGGAGGGTTTCTGAACAAGGAGAGGTGTATAGAGAGGAAGGAGAATACATAGAGAACGCAGATCTTCGAACTTTACCAATTGGGACAAAATTCTTTGTGCAAAACGGTTGTTGGAAGGGTGAAATTGTTTCGGTGAATGAAAAGAAACATTTATATATGCCACAGATTGGAGAGATGAAGGAAATTAAAGTGGGAGCAACTGGGTTGAATATAGAGATTGAATAAAAGATAGTTTTTATTCAAAGAAGAAGATCGCCTTTGCATAAATAGATAAGCAATAGCGATCGTGTGTTAGGGTTCGATATTGGACTGACTGGATTAGCTGAGACCTAATTTCGCTTTAATAACGCCAGCAGCAACCTCAGAGAGGATTGTTAATGAAGCACTACCAACCTTTGATGCAAGGCTTTTAGTTTCAGACCAAATGCCTGACTCTCTAATGTTGTCCAAGAATTCATGACCTTGATATGTAAGGCTTTCGATTTCAATCCATTCCATATCTTTAGTTCCTGTAATATGAACATTTAAAAATCGGGCTTCTTTTAACTTGCGTACAGTGTACTTTATGTCCTGGATTTCATATTTTTCAAGTGAAGGGAATTTAGCTAGATCATTAACATCTACTTTTTGTCTATCACCAATATGCTCTTCAACAGTCAATAAGACGTTTCTGACAACTTCGTGGTTTAGTTTCATATTCATAACTTCCTTTCTTAGTACATGGTTGTAGTAATTATCTCATGCAATAGAAATAAATAGAAGCATTTGAAGTGAACAAAGCTGCTTATTGGTGATTAAAAATCAGAATAAAATATTTACTTTATTAAAAAGGAGTGAGTGAACAGATGAACTTTCAACGAGAGTACTTAGGATATTGCATACATAATACTGCTGACATGCTCTGGTTGTGGTATGACTATCACACTGAGATCTTTGACAGGTCATTGCCATATACGGTAGCAACTCAAGATGATGAAACTGCAGTAATTCCAACTCGGTTCCCATATACAATCTGGTCATATAATAATGCACAAAAACTTTTAAAAGATATTTATTGGATCGCTAAAGCTCATGAAGTATCTGCAGAAGAAATGTTTCAAGCAAAAATGAGTGAAGTTAGAGGAAGAAGTAGTTCACAAAATCGGATTGATTTGTTTTTAGAATTAGATAAAAAAGGGCAATTTGAATTTATAAAAGGCATGAGCAATTAATTCACTAAAGTTCTTATTCGGTAATAACTAATTGATCCATGTACTAAATTTTCAATGGGATTTTAAAAGCTAGGCTCTAAGGAGATATGTAACGGAGAGATTATACTCTCCAGGAATCGAAGGAAGGTATGCGGAGTTTGCCGTGCTTAGTCTTAAATCTGTGCTTAACCTTACATAATATAGGTTCAATAAATACATATTCATCAGATTCAGACTTTACTTGTTTCATAGAATGAAATTTACCACGTTCTGCATTGGGCATAAATTCCATAAATCCAGCTGCAGTTCCATCGGGATAAGACAGAAGAAATTTTATATCCTTTTTGGTGTAGCCGGTAATAAGAACTTCGGTGTAATCGTAATTGATCACTTTCAGCCAATTATGTGAACGTTTATTGATCTCATAAGGGGAGTCAGCTTTCTTGAGTACGATTCCCTCTAAATTCTTTTCTTTGGCCAGGTTAAAGTAAGCGAGTCCGTTACCTTGAATTCCTTCGATTACAAAGACATTAGGATGGTTCAGTTCAAGTGAGTTTAGAGTTATCTTACGATCAGTGAGCGGCTTAGTTGCTATTGACTGACCTTCTTTGTAAATAACATCGAAGACACAGTACACAATCTTATGGGCTGATTTTTTGGACATAAAACGTTCCATAGCAGCCTCAAAGTCAGGAGAACCACCTGGGGCAGCTACAATGATTTCACCATCGAGTACTGTTCCATCTGGAATATCTAAGTCCAAGAGTTCTGGAAACTTGCTTGTTACTTCGTTGTTGTGACGAGTGTATAGCTTAATCTGATTATCAAATTTAGATAGGATGAGTCTAATTCCATCAAATTTGAGCTCAGTGATATAGTTCTCGTCGTCAAAAGGCTCTTTTATTGAATGCAATAGCATTGGCGATACAAACAAAATATCACCTCCTACTTATAACATATTAGCTAAGCGAAGGTGATATATAAAGCGATATGGTAGTGGTACTTAATGGGATTCAATCAGCTCAGGTGAATTGTTTTTAGGTGAATTCACTAATGATGAAACCTGATATGCTTCCATATCATCAGCATCATAAGGCAGCAGTAAGCTTTGCAGATAATCAGGATCAGTATTTTTAGGGTTAAGCCATTCCTTTTCGTTCTCATCAGTAAGGATAACCGATCCGATCATGAATGTCTTCCATAAGTTCATTAGGCTTTGTCGTGATGATTGTACAAGTGTATAAAGGATTGTCTTCAGGCGTATTCCACTTCTCATATAAACCAGCAAAAGCAAAGAGATTGGATGATTTAAGTTTAATCCGCATTGGAATCTTAGTCTTTGGATCGAGGCGTTTCCATTCATAAAAACTGTCAGCGGGTATGATACAACGTTTGCTGACAAGTGGCTTTCGAAAGCTTGGTTTCTCGGCCAGTGTTTCGGCACGAGCATTAATCATCTTGTATCCGATCTTTTCATCTTTAGCCCATGAAGGGATAAGGACCCCATTTAAGTTTGCCCAGACGGTTATTGGATCCATCGTTGATGATTGTCAGGATGTTTTGTGAAGGAGCGACATTATAGCTAGGGTGATACTCACCTTCAGGTAAGAATTGATCTATGTTGAATTGCTCAATGATGTCATCAAACTCAGAAAATAAAGTGAACCTGCCACACATGTTCATCATCCTTTAGGGTTTTTGAATATTGTACAGGCTTGATACACGAAAATCAAAAAGGAGGAATGTGATGCAGCAAACAGTAGAGGTTAAAGAAGTTGAAGTGTTGATCAGGGGAATCTGGACAAAGAAAAAGTTCACTGATATTCAAAAAGGTCAAACCTTTAAGATTGAGGAGAACGGAAAAACAAAGAAATACATAGCGAGAACAGATCCTTATTGGGATGACATGTATGAGACTTACATTATTGATTTGTTCGATAAAAATAAAATTAGAAGAAGCAAGTAAGCAGAAATTTAGATAAAAACGATATTTTATCCAGACAGGGAGATGTTTAAATGAACTCAGAAGAAGCAAGAGATTATTTTATACAAAAGGGACTTAGTTATGAAGACATTACGGAGGGAGATGTTTGTGTTTTAGTTATGCTGTTGAATAAGCATGTTAAACAGGCAGTTAAAGCACATACAATGTCTGTTGATACAATAAGAATGAGTCAGAAAATAAAAAGCAAATACAAAACAAATGGTACTTTAAAAAGTTGCTATCTACACATAAACAGTCACTATTTTACACAAAGAGAAGCAATTAGCTTTAATCCAGATGGTTTCATTGGTTTTGCGGGGTGGGCAGATTCGGGCAATACACAGCCTTTAATAGACGCTTTTATTGAATGGGTTGATTATATGAGTGAACAATTAAGACAAATCAGTTAAAAGTAATTTTTTATTTTAACTGTGATGACTTTAATAAATAAGAAAGACATAGAAGAAAAACAAAAAGGAAAGGATATCTATATAAATTTTTAATATGGAGGTCTTTTGTTATGGAATATCCTTTTAGAAACCTTGTTTTTGAAGGAGGCGGTGTCAAAGGTATAGCATATGTAGGTGCTCTTGAAGTTCTAGAAGAGAAAAAAATCTTAAAAAGCATAACAAGAGTTGGGGGTACTTCAGCAGGGGCAATTGTTGCCTTGTTAGTGGGGCTAGGTTACACTTCCGGAGAGATTGAACAAAGACTAAAGGAAGTAGACCTAAAATCATTTTTGGATTCAGATAAAGGAGTTTTTAGGGACTATTATAGAATCGTGTCTGATGGGCATGGATGGTGCAAGGGGGAAAAAATATTAAATTGGATTGAAGACCGTATTGAAGAAAAAGGTTTTGATAAAGACATTACATTTGGTGAAATTAAAGAATATTCTATAAAAGATTTATTTTTTCAGGGAACTAATTTGTCAACATATAGAGTTGAAACTTTTTCTCCGCAACATCCTGAATGTAGAGAAATGAAAATAAAAGATGCAGTCCGAATTTCTATGTCAATTCCATTGCTATTTGCTGCAGTGAAAATGAATAACTGTTTTTATGTTGATGGAGGGTTACTGTCTAATTATCCAGTAAGGCTATTTGATCGCAAAAAGTACGTTGAGCAATATTCAAGTGAGATACAATTATACAATCAGTTTAATGAATCAGAAAATTATCGACATGATGATTACATATTTAATTTGGAGACTTTAGGATTTAGACTTGATCCCAAAAGCAATATCAGTATTTATTCAGGACAAGCTTTACCTAAAGAGCATAAAATTGAATCGTTGTTTGATTTCACCTGGAGCCTTGTCGCAACTCTAATGGAAACACAAAATAATGTTTATTTAACGAGTAATGACAGTAAAAGAACTGTGTATATCGATACATTAGACGTATCGACCATTGATTTTGAAATTACGAAAGAAAAACAAAATGAATTAATACAGTCAGGAAGAGAAGGGACAATCCGATATTTAGAAGAATATAATAAAGACGTTTTTTGGAGATGAGGGACAGTTACTTTTCTAGCCGGATTCTAAGAATTTTAATAATGGGATGGTGTTTGAATTAACTTTGATGTTTAAACAGAAGAGAAATTAAAGAGCGTCTTTTTACAGAATATATGTTAATTACTGAAAGAGCTAAAGACTGTAGTCTATAAAGCTAAAAAGAAAAGGCTGGGCTAGTTAAAGATTAGCCCAGTTATTTTCACCAGAAAAGGGGAAAATGCATGCCAAACATTATTTCTAAAGAACAAGATGAAGCAATTAAATACTTTAGAAACAAATTAAATTTATCAGACAGAGACTTATACATACCGTTGATTAATTTTGAATTACTTAGAGACAAGAACGAACAATATGCGAACGTCCTTTATGAGCTTTATAAAAATGACCCTTATTTGTTTATCAGAGCATTAAAAGAGGGTTACGTGGTTAATCAACCAATTGAATTTGACGAGGCCATTGTACGTTTCTTTAATGGAGAAGAGCTAGCTATTGTACATAAAACAACCGAGAAGATACAATGTAAATGTGAAAATGAAGCAGCTGCCAGACGGCTTTACATTACAAACAATGGATACGTGGTTATGGAGTGAGATTGTTTAAATATTATAGTTTTGGCAGTCCCTTTCTAAGAGCTTTAACAGGGTCTTTGACAATATTACCAATTCCTTCAGTGACCTGTTGTCCGATTGTTGAAAGACCTTGTGTAGCATTGGAAATATTAATAGTACCAGCTGAAGTTAATTGATTTAATATTTGCTGTCCTTTCGATCCGAAAGAGGACAAACCGTTTTTGATATTGTTTGAAAACGTATTTGAATCAATACCTATTGCTCTAGAAAGGTCTTCAAACGAACCTATACCTGGTATAAAGGCTAGTGGCCCTGCAATCTGATAAAACGACAAACGTTCTAGGATGTTTAAAATGTCATTTGCAGAAAGAGGTCTCCAATCACCATTGCCTCTCTCTTGAGAGTGAAATATACAGTATTTTAATCTGCCACTGTTATAAAGATTAGTCAACAAATCATTACGGTAAATGCAATTTTTAAAACTTGCAATGCCATTTTCAAAAGCAGTTTGAATTGCTATAGGCAATGCTGCAGGAATTGTTTCAGGAGCGGCCACCATAGCTGCAATTAAAGGCGTAACTGATATAACAGCTTGTTGAGTAGCTTGCTGAAAACACTTTTCAACTTCATTTCTAACGAGATCTTCTAAGTTTTTTGGATAAATGACTCTTGCTATTATTCTAAAGATAGATTTTCGCGAATAAAGGCAGAAACCAAAAGGACTATCACAACCTTCAGCTTTAAATTCTGGCATTGACTTCTCTTCAAAGAAAACAACATCCTGTACAGAATCATTTTCTGTTGGACTTTGACATCTAGGAAAAGGACTAGCTGATTCGATTGGCGAACAACAGTATACCCATTTACATACATAGCGTTTACCATTCCCTTCAAATGTTTCCACATCTTCAATATTAAGTTGTGGGTTCTGAACAATTGGAGGGGAAGGGGCTGGTGTGCCTATAGGAATATCTAATGCATAATAACAAACATCTTTGCTGTTATTTTTTAAACAATTATAATATGCATTAATGTAATCTAAACTCCAAACGAAATCTCGGTGAGGCATTTTCAGCCTATTTATTTGTTTACTACAGTGGGTGTTTAGATAACCATAATTGGGAGCATTAAAGTAATAGGGACTAGTATAGCCATAAAAATTGTTATACATAAATCCACCTCTTTGGTCACTTTTGTAAATATGGTATTTTATGTTAATTGGTTTTATGTCAAAGACAAGTTGATAAAATTATCATTTTATTTTAATTTCAAAAGGAATTGTTAAGTTTTTCCCCTCATGGTAATATGTTATTGAATTAATGATTCTTTTTTACTATAGGGGGATAAACAACATGGATCATGAGGCTACAGGGGAGTTACCTTTAGAAAAGCCAAAGAAGACTAAAAAAGTTATTTGGATTGTTTCAGTTTGTGCGGTGGTTGCACTTATAATTGGAGGAATCTATGGCTATCAAGTTTACAAAAAGAACAAAAAACTTGAGCAGCTAGAAGCGTATTCTAAGAAAGAAGAAAGTCTTGTCACTGATATGACTTCTTTAGGTGCAAGTTCAGAAGAAATAATTAACGAAGTTGAGACAACTTGGCATGATGTTATTTTTAATGACCTACATAAAGTAAATGGAACATATGTTAGCGATTTTAATGATGCATTAGTTCAGCTTTACGCAGGTTATGAAGATGAAGGTAAGATTTCTGATTTAGAAGATACTCAAGAGACAATTGAAAAGCAGATTAAATTGATGAAGAATCATCCTTCTGAATTCGATGATAATTATGATTATCTGCTCGAGATATATAAAAACGTAAAGCAATTGTCTGATTTGGCTATTGAACCAAAGGGAAGTCTTGAGACTTATAAACAAGAGGCTTTGGATACCGACAATGCTACTTCATCTGCAATGGATGATTACGATTTGAAGAAAGTAACCTTTAAAGAGCTTAAAAAGAAATATGAATAGCTTTGCCCAGGTGTTCCGTTCTGAACGGAACTTCTCTTAAAAATTATTTAGAGTAAAAATAAAATTACTATTGACGATAATGTGAGGGTGATGTAAGATAAGAATATCCCACAGAGAGAAAGGAGGTCGTAAAGTGAAAAAGGAATTGAAGATATTAAAAATTAAACCAGCTGCAATTGAAGCCTATAGAAATGATGTTAAAAGGAATTATGACATCGAAGAAGACCAGGCTAGAAGAAAATTAACAAGGAATGTAATGTTGGTAAAGGAATTTAGGCCCGAAGGAATTAAGAAAGGTTTTATTTCAAAGACATATTCATATGGAAATCTAAAGATCACTGTAAGACATAATACGATCATTAAAGTAAGAAACATTAAAGGCGATCCAGAGCCTTGGAATTTTCCTAAAAAGAGATACATAGAGCTAAACAAACTACTTGGTATTAGAGATTGTAAGTTTAGCAGCAAGTCTAATTATAGAAATAATAAGAATAAAAATAAAATTAATAAATGAAAGAGGCTGATTATTTACATGGCAGAAAACAAAACGGTATTACGCGAAGCAGATAACATTGTAACAATTGAAGGAACTTTAGCTGAAGTACGACACACTGAATGGAAAAATGGAAATGGATTAAATATTGAATTAGACATTGAAGTTGCGCCAAACGAAGTACATACAGTGAAAGGATTTTCGAAATATAAGAAAGCTGATGGCACAGATAATGCTATTGCAAAAGGGTATCAAACTATCATAAGTGATTATAAGTCCATTGCAGAACATGGGAGAGAACAAGCTGATAAAGTGAGAATCACCCAAGGGAAGATTGGATTAAACGAATATTACTCTCAAGGGATTTTAAAGGCGTACCCACAGTTAACCACCAACTTTGTAAACAGACTAGATGCTAATGAAGAATTTAATCCTAAAGCTGAATTTGATGTTGAACTGTTTGTTAAAAATGTGACTGAAGAAAAAGTTAAAGGTGAAGAAACAGGGAGAGTTAATTTAAATGGTTATATCCCTTTGTATGGCGGGAAAGTCATTCCTTTTACATTTGTAGTGACTAAGGAAGGTTCTCAATATGTTGAAAACAATTATGAAAAAGGATCTACGGTTAACGTTTTTGGGAAGATCATTAATTATAAAGAACAAAAAGTAACAACCAAAACTGCTGCATTTGGAGAAGACAAAAAAGAAATCACTTCAATTACAAAAAGAGAGTATCTAGTTACAGGGGGTAACGATCCTTATGATGAAGATAGTAAAAATGCTTTTAATCCAGAAGTAATTAAAAAAGCATTGACTGAAAGGGAGACTTATCTAGAAGGACTTAAGAACGAAAGCAGCAATGAAAACAATAAAAAATCTGGTTTTGGTGGAAGTGCTCCTAATAACAAGCCTTCAAAGCCGGTTGAAATTTCAGATGATGATCTACCTTTTTAAAAACAAATAAATCGTTATTCTAATACATAACTGGGGTGAGCTTCGACTCACCCAACAAATTCCAAAATTAAAGGAGAGTTCTAATGGCAATCGATATTTTCAACCCTCAAGTTTCTGTAGTAGCAAAAGGATTAGAAGGAAAAGTTATCACAATCTACGGTTCTAACAACTTAGGTAAAACTAAGCAAAGCACTCGGATGAAGAAACCTTTGTATCTGCCATTCGAAAAAGGATTAAATGCAATCGCAGGCGTACAATTCATGCCTATCAATAGTTGGGCTGATTTTAAAAAGGTAAACAAACAGTTAACTAAAAATGCTGAAAAGGCCAAAGAAATGTATCAGACAATCATTGTTGATGAAGTAGACGCTTTTGCTAAATATGCAACTAGATACGTATGTGAGCAATATGATGTAGAACGGATTAAAGATGGTAATGATGGGTTTGGCCTTTGGAAAGAGTATGAAACTGAAGTATGGGAAGAAATCAATAAATTAATTGGTGTAGGATTTACTGTTATCTTTATTGCTCATGCTGCTGAAGACAAAAAAGGTAAAGTATATCCTAAGGGGGATAAACGAGTTTTAGCTCCAGTAATTGATAATAGTGATATTGTTCTCTATCTAAGTTCTAATGGTGTTGATGAAGATAGAAAAGTAATCAAATCAAGTGCTTGGTTAGCTGAAACTGAAGAGCATTTTGCTCGTAGCCGATTTGATTACATTGACACATACTTACCTGAATTTACTGCAGAAAACTTAGAAAAAGCAATTATTGAAGCAGTCGAGAGACAGGAGCAAGCAGAAGGAATTGTTGCTGTTACATACGAAGAGCAAAAACAAAACAACGCTTCAGAAGAACTTGATTTTAACTCATTAATGGATCAAATTAAAGAAATTGGCATGAAGCTTAATGAAGAAGGCCGTTTAGAAGAAGTTAATGAGATTACAGAGAAACATTTAGGTAAGGGTGTAAAAGTTACTGAGTGCAGCCGTAAGCAAGTAGGTGTCATGTCTGTAATTCTAGATGATCTAAAAGACCTTCTAGCAGAATAAAAGAGGAGGGATAATTCTCTCCTCCTTATTAGGAGTGATTATTTGGGGAGACAAGTTAAATGTCCTTATTGCGAGACCAAGTTAGACAAAGACTCAGCCATTCCTTATAAAAAAAGATATTACCATGAAAAGTGTTTTAATACCTGGAAGCAAGAATCAGATCACAGAAAAGAGTTAATTCAATACATATGCAATTTATATGGTCTTATATCTCCAACTGGCATGATGTTAAAACAAATTAAAGAGTATCAAGAGGAATACGGATATAAGCTTAAAGGCATTGAGCTAGCACTTAAATACTTTTATGAAACTCTGGATAATCAACCCAGAGAAGGAGATGGCATTGGAATCGTTCCATTTGTTTATGATGAAGCAAAGCGGCATTACATTAGACAAAAGGCCATCCGAAAATCAGCTGAAGACCCAAAGAATCATAAAAGAGAAGAAATTACGTTAGTCGTAAAAAAAGGAATGAGAAAGAAAAGAGGGCTAGTTGATATCTCAACGCTATAGGAAGGAGAGTCCATTTGCTACAAGACAAACAGGCAATAATTCAAGTTTTAGGGAGCATTCTAAAAGATCCCACAATCTTGTCAGAGAGCAATAAATATAAGATAACTTCGGATGATTTTCCTTCAAGGTTTCATTCAATATTGTTTTTTGCCATGAGCAACCTATTTCATCAAGGAACTGAAGTATTGAATGAGGTTGAAATAGATGGATATCTAAAGGATTACGATATTCAATATAAAATTTTCCATGATAATAACGGTCTTGAATATATAGAAAGAATTCAAGAGTTGGCAGTTGTCGAAAACTTTGATTACCACTATAAAAGATTAAAAAAGTTTAGTCTGCTTAGAGAAATGGATGGCTTGGGATTCGATATTAAGGAAATATATGATGAATCTCTGATTGACCCAAAAGAACAAGAAAAGATGCAAGAACAGTTTGATAAGAAGTCGATTGATGAGATTTTAGCAGCTTATGAAATGAAGATTGTAGACATAAAAGAAAAATTCAGAACTTCATCTGAAAGTGTGGGAATCCAGGGCGGAGAAGGTATTAATGAATTATTGGATTCATTCGAAGAGTCCCCGGATATTGGAGTTCCATTAAATAGCGAAATGCTCACCTCAATATTTCGTGGATCACGGAAGAAAAAGTTCTATCTGCGCTCAAGTATTACAGGTGGCGGTAAAACAAGAAACATGGTCGCTGACGCTTGTCGCTTAAGTGCAACCGAACTTTATGATCCTAAAAAGAAGGAATGGGTATCAAACCCATGGAGTGAAAGTTCTACGGTTATTTCAACAGAAATGATGGCCGAAGAATTGCAAAGCTTAGCACTTGCCTACATTAGTGGTGTAGAAGAGAAAAAAATCCTTAGAAACACAATCAATGAACAAGAAAAACAACTTGTGCGTAAGGCTGCTAAAGTTCTTCAGGAGTCTAACATATGGTTTGAACATCTGCCTGATTTTAATGTTCAGGAGATTGAAAGAACCATTGAAAAGAACGTCATTAAAAACAATGTAGAGTACGTTTATTTCGATTATATACACTCATCAGTAACCATTTTTTCAGAGATGAGCAAAAAAAGTGGGGTCAATTTAAGGGAAGACCAAATTCTTTTGCTTATGTCGGATAAGTTAAAGGGCTTATGTAATAAATATGATGTCTATATGATGAGCGCAACTCAGTTGAATGGTGATTGGAAAGAAGCATGGTTAAAAGGACAAGTAATAGATGCTTCTTATTTGAGAGGAAGTAAGGCTATCGCAGATAAAACAGATGCTGCAATGATTATTCTTCCTTTAAGTAAAAAAGAGAAGGATGCAATTGATCCAATTTTAAAAGAAGGATTTTATCCAGAGCCAAATTTTGTTACACATGTATTTAAAAATAGGGGAAATGAGTATGACAAAGTTAAAGTCTTCTCTTATATCAATATGGGCAACATGCGGATAAAGGACTGTTTCACAACAAATCTTGACAATGAACTAATCACAGTTGAGAAATTGAATATAAAAGCAGGATGAGGGGTGTAGCGCCCTTTGAAGTATGATAAAGACAGAGTAAAAGAAAGCCTAACCATTGAGGATATACATAAGATTTTAAAAGATTTAGGTAGTGAGAACAATCTGTGGGATCAACAAGGAAATCCAATTTACAGAACCGTTTGTCACAATGCTTCTGGTGGAAGCTATAAGCTGTATTACTATCATGAAGCAAAACAGTTTCACTGTTATACAGAGTGTGGGGATAATTTTGATGTATTCGAACTTGTTATAAGAGCAAAAAGCCAAAAAGGAATTAATATCTCTTTTAATCAGGCTATCGAATATGTTGCCAAAATATCAGGAAGAACATTTGGATTTGGGAATAAAGAGACATACATAAACAATGATTTGATTGATGACTGGGAATGGATGGGGAAGTTCAAAAAGAAGAAAAAAATACATATTGAGCTCCCCAGCTTTAATGAAACTGTTCTAGATGTGTTTGTGCCTTATCCTCACCAATTGTGGCTAGGTGAGGGAATAAGTCATAAGACATTAAAAGAGTTTGAGATTGGGTACTATTTTAGACCACATACAGAAGGGATTACCATTCCCCATCGAGATTTAAATAATAGGTTGATTGGTATACGTAGGCGCTCAATGATTAAAGAAGAAGTTGATGCAGGCTATAAATATATGCCTTTAAAAGTTGGCAATATCTTATATAACCATCAAACAATGATGAATCTATATGGATTACATAAAACAAAAAATTCGATAGAAAGGTTCAAGAAAGTATTGATTTTCGAATCAGAAAAATCAGTATTAAAATGCCAAGATTTTTACGGTGAATCAAACTTTACCTGTGCTGTTTGTTCAAGTAATATATCTAATTTTCACCGGGACATTTTATTGTCTCTTGGTGTTGAAGAAGTTTTTATTGCTCTTGATAAATATCGACCACCAAAAGAACATGAAACAGAGGAGAAATATCAAGAAAAACTGGTTGAATATCAGAAGAAAATTCTAAAGCTCGCAGCAAAATTTACTCCTTATGTTCGTGTATATGTTTTGTGGGATTATGAAGGCTTACTGGATTATAAGGACTGCCCAGCGGACAAGGGAAAGGAAACTCTAGAGGAGCTAATGAGAAGGAAAATTGAGATTGGCACAGATGAAGGGGGAAATTAATGGAGTATAGGCTAATTGGCGACAATGATTATAATTTCGATCCTTTAGCTACTATCTTAAAAAATAGAGGCATAGAAGATCCAAAGTTATTTGTTAATGTTGATCACAGTTCAGTTATTCATTATTCAAAGCTTAATAATATTGATAAAGCTGCAGATTGTCTTATCAAGCATTTAAATAATAAAAATAAATTGTTTGTTCAGGTAGACAGTGATGTTGATGGATACACATCCAGCTCAATCATTATAAATTACATAAAGAAGATTTGTCCGAAAGCTAATATACATTACAGAATTCAAGATGGGAAAGAGCATGGGATTTTTATTGATACAATTCCTGATGATGTTGACTTAGTCATAATCCCGGATGCAGGTTCAAGTCAATTTGAGGAACATGAGGCTCTTAATAAGAGAGGCACAGAAATAATTGTTATTGATCACCATGAATGTGAACGAGTGTCTGAACATGCGATCGTAGTAAATAATCAACTTTCGCCTAATTATTCGAATAAAACTCTGACAGGTGCAGGAATGGCCTATAAATTTTGCCAAGAAGTAGATGAAAAGCTAAATAAAAGTGAAGCTGAACAATTCTTAGACCTTGTATCTATTGGTAACATTGCAGATTCGGCTGATTCAAGAAACCTTGAAACCAGGTATTTTATGAATGAAGGCTTGAAGAAAATTAAGAATCCATTATTAAAGAAGCTATTTAAGAAGCAAGAGTTTTCAACCAAGGGTGACAAGAACATACAGAATACACAATTCTTTATTAACCCCTTAATTAACGCTGCCATTAGGGTTGGAAGCAGTGAAGAAAAAGATCAAATGATGAGAGCATTCTTACTTTCTAAAGAAAAGGTTCCCTACAAAAAACGTGGACAACATGATACTGAGCTTGTGTCAATTCATGATGACACGGTTAGGGTTCTAGGAAATCTAAAGGCAAAGCAGAAACGGATTGTTGATGCAGCTGGAGCTGAAATTAAAAATAGAATAGAGGAGAAAAATTTAACAGCGAATAAAGTACTCATTGTTTACATTGAAGGGATTCTAGATAAAAGCCTAACTGGACTGGTTGCCAATCAGCTTGCAGAAGAATATAAAAAGCCGGTCTTATTAGCAAGGAACGATCCCGAAAAAGGTAGAGATATCTTGAGTGGCTCTATACGAGGATATGACAAAGGGTTTATAAAGGATTTTAAGAAAGTGCTTATAGATACTGGATTATTTGAGTTTGTTGAAGGTCACCCAAATGCAGCTGGCTTTGCAATTAAACGACAGCACTTAATACTGGTGAACGAAGTGCTGAATGAAAAATTTAAAGACATAAGTATCGAAGAAGATATTCAGAATGTTGATTTTGAGATACCAGCAAAACAATTGAGAAAAGAATTTATCCTTCAACTTGATGGTTACAAAGACTTTTGGGGTTACAAAGTTGAAGAACCATTAATAGCTATAACGGAACTTGAAATTGATGTCGAACAAATTGAGCATTTAGGGAAAAAGAATAAGACAACTGTTAAATTTAAGCATGGCGATATTGAATACATAAGGTTTAAAAGTGATGAGAACTACTTTAATCAGCTTACAGAATCAAATGGAATGTTAGTCATTAATGTAATTGGTAAAGCAAAGACAAATGAATACAAAGGCAAGAAAACGCCTCAAATAGAGATATACGAATTGGAGGTGGTTCGCACAAAGAAAAAAGAACTTGTGTTTTAAGGGGGATGAAAAATTGATTGGATGTCACTGTCACACTGATAAAAGTAACATAAGACTACTCGATTCAACAAACTCAGTTAAAGAACTGCTCAAAACTGCAGTGAATATGGAATATAAGGGATTGGCCATAACTGACCATGAAGTCCTCTCAGCACATTTAGATGCTATTCGAACAGTTAGAGAAATGAAAAAGAAGGGGGATATGCCAGAAGATTTTAAACTGATATTGGGCAATGAAGCGTACCTAGTCGATTCTTTAGAGGAAGTTCGAGATAACTATAAATCGGGAGAGACAAAATTTCCGCATTTCTTGATGTTGGCAATTGATCCAAAAGGACATGAGCAGTTAAGAATACTGTCTTCTCAAGCCTGGGGAAACTCATTTTACACAGGAATAATGGAAAGAGTACCAACAGTAAAAAAGGATGTAGAGGAGTTATTAAGTAAAGATCCAGGCCACATCATTGCTACCACAGCTTGCCTGGGGTCTGAGGTAAACATTCACCTGTTAAAGATAAAGGCTTTTGAAGAAACTGGTGATTTTCAGTCGATTAAGCAGCACAAACTAAAAATTCATGAGTTTATAACTTGGTGTATTGAGGTTTTTGGGAAGGATAAGTTTTTTATCGAGCTTCAACCATCACTGAGTGAAGAACAGATTTACTGTAACAAGAAGCTGATAGATATAGCCAACGGATATGACTTGCAAATGATTGTTACAACAGATGCTCACTATCTAAGACCAGAAGATAGAGCAATTCATCAAGCCTTTTTAAACGCAAAGGATGGAGAAAGAGAAGTTGATTCCTTTTATGAAGCCTGTTTCGTTCAAAACGTTGATGAAATTCATGAGAGAATGGACTACATTGATAAAGAAGTCATTGATCAGGCAATAAAAAATACATTGCTTATTGGAGAAATGATTGAAGACTATTCTATAGAGCACGAACCAATTATCCCTAAGATGGAGCTTCCAAACTTTAAATTAAGACATTTATTTAAACCAGCATATGATCAATATGAATATATAAAAAAGATGTCTGAATCAGCAGATGAACAAGATAGATATCTCCTTAAGTTAATCGAGGACGGATTTGAAGAGAAATTAAAAACAAGCGAACTAACGAGAGAAGCTTTTCATAAAATATTGAACAGGATTAACGTTGAGCTGGGTGAACTATGGGAAATCAGCCAAAAGCTGAACCAGTCTATGCCTTCTTATTACATAACAGTTAGAGAAATCATTAATATTATTTGGGATGATGAGTGTGGAGGAGATAGTTTAGTTGGGGCAGCTAGGGGAAGTGCTGCAGGTTACTTAGTTAATTATCTTCTCGATAACACTCAAATTAATCCAATGCAATATGATTTACCACATTGGAGACATATACATAAATCGAGACCTGACCTTCCAGATATCGATATTGATACTGAAGGATCAAAAAGACAAAAAATTCTTAAGGCACTTAGAGAAAGGTTTGGAGACAAACGTGTTCTTCAAATTGCTACTTTTGGAACTGAGGGTTCAAAATCAGCGCTTCAGACAGCATGTAGAGGCTTAGGAATCGATAATGATATATCCCAATATTTAAGTGGAATGATTCCATTTGAAAGAGGATCTAATTGGCCTTTAACACATTGCTTTTATGGTGACAAAGAAACTGACAGGAAACCGATTAAAGAGTTTATTAGGGAGGTTGAACAATACCCTAATCTTAAAGAAACAGCTCTAAAAATTGAAGGATTAACTAACAAGCGCTCTTCTCATGCAGCCGGTGTAATTATCTTTAACGATGAATATACAAAGTCGAATGCAATGATGAAAACTCCTAAAGGAGCTTATATTACGCAGTTTAATATGGGTGACAGTGAAGCTATGGGCTCAGTAAAGTTTGACCTTCTTACAATTGAGGCTTTAGATAAGATTCGAGTAACCCTAGACCAATTAATCGAGAATAAAGAAATTGAATGGCAAGGAAGCTTAAAGAAAACATACAACAAATACATCCATCCAGACGTAATTGAGTATGAAGATGAAAAGCTATGGGAAATGGCAGGTAATGGGGAGATCATGGATTTGTTCCAGTTCTCAACTGAGGTTGGTCATCAATCAGTTGTCAAAGTAAAACCTAAGAACTTACTTGAAGCAGCAGTAACCAATTCTTTAATGAGGCTTATGTCAGACGGTGAAGAACAGCCTGTAGATACATATGTTAAATACAAAAATGACCTTAATAAATGGTATGAAGAAATGAGGCGGTACGGGCTAGGCGAAAAGGAAATCAGAGTAATGGAGAGGCACCTTAAGGACATTTATGGTGTTGCTGATACTCAAGAAGTGGTTATGCAGATGGTTATGGACAAAGATATAGCTAACTTTGACATTAAAGAATCAAATTATCTTAGGAAATCCATAGCAAAAAAGAAAGAAGATGTACTAAAAGAAGTGGAAGAATTGTTTTTTAAAAAAGGAAAGGAGATCGGCACTTCCGATAACCTGTTGAATTATGTCTGGAATGTTCAATTTAAAAGACAGTTCGGCTACAGTTTTAGTTTACTCCATACTTTGGCATATTCAATTATTGCGTTACAGGAATTGAACTTAAACTATCGATATAATCCTTTATACTGGAATACTGCTTGTTTAACGGTAAACAGCGGAGGAATAGATACCGAGGATACAAAAGACAACAAAAAGACAGCTGCTACAAACTACGGCAAAGTTGCTTCAGCCATCGGAACCATCAGACAAAGAGGGATTAAAATAGACCTTCCAGATATAAATAAGGCTGATTTTGGTTTTAGGACTGATATTAACAACAATTCAATTTTATTTGGACTTAAAGGAATGAATGGAATTGGAGACGATGTTATTCATCATATAGTTCTAAATAGACCATATAGTGACTTTAACGATTTTATTGAAAGAATGTTTAAGAGCGGCATTATTAAGAAAGGACAAGTAATCCAATTAATAAAAGGAGGCTGCTTTGATTCTTTTGGAGACAGGCAAGAAATCATGAAGGCCTTTATTAGCTTAATATCAGAACCGAAAAATAAACTTACGTTGTCTAATTTAAAAATGCTAATTGAAAACAACATTGTTCCTTTAGAATTTGCACAAGAAGTGAGATTCTTTCGCTTTAAAGATTACATCAGCAAAAAGGTGTACAAAACATTAAAGTCGCCAAAAGATAAACTTCTTTTATTGGATGATGTATCAGCTTCATTTTATAACCAGCATTTCAGTGAGGATAGTGTAGTTGACATGTTAAACGGGCAGCTTGTCATTTCTGAAAAAGCTTTTAAAAAAGAATATGATAACAAGATGTTTAATATAAAGTCCTGGATAACAACAGAAGAACCACTGAAGAAATTGAATGATTGTTTATTAATAAAAGAGTGGGAAAAATACGCCGATGGGTCATTAGGTAAGTGGGAAATGGATTCATTGAGCTATTATTATAATGACCATGAGCTTTCTGGTGTAAACTTTGCCAAGTATGATATTGCTGACTTTTATAAACTACCAGCAGAGCCGGTTAAAGGTAAACCTTATCAATGGAGAGGGAAAACTTTCTATGAATATGAGACTACACGGATTATAGGCACTGTTTTAGATAGGGATAAAAACAAACATACAATTACTCTTCTAACACCTACAGGGGTGGTTACAGTTAAACAGTGGTCGGGCAGCTTTAGTCATTACAATAAACAGATTTCTAGATCCATTGGTGGCGGAAAGAAAGAGGTAGTCGAGAAATCTTGGTATACCAGAGGAACATTACTCATGTTTACTGGTTTCAGAAGAGGTAACAATTTTATTCCGAAAGTCTACAAAAATAGCATATATAATCACACTGTCTGCAGAATAGATTTTGTTGATAATGATGGAAATATGAGTTTGACAACAAAAAGGGAAGAAATATAGGAGGAAACCTTATCTATAAAGAAATAAAGAATAAAAATAAAATTAAATTATATACAATAAAAACTAAATGTGCTATGATAATTTTAATCCCACTGGCAACCTTTTCATACATAAATTTTGAACAACATCATTTAGACACAGGAAACAATCATAACTCAATAAAAGAATCATTTTATGGAAAACCAAAATTAATCAACATACCACAACAGAAGAATCTGGTGCTAAATAAGTTTGCTGAAATTGTTAAAGAGCAGAAAACTAAACAGGAAAAGCGGCGAGAAGATATTCTTAACGCAGCTATTATTAAACCCAAACCAGTGAAAAAGAAAAGTATCAAGAAGGGAGGTGAGGGTAAGAACAAGAATAAACAAATAAAGAATAGAAATAAAATTACATACGATAAAAATGATGATGCTAGGACACTAGATATCGAATTTAGCGCATATGTTGCTAACTGTACCGAAGGCTGCACCGGTCGAACCAAAAGTGGCGTAGATGTAACACAATCAATTTTTTACAAAGGTTATAGAGTAATAGCTACAGATCCAAGTATTATTCCACTTAACTCCGTAGTATTAATAAAAGTAGGAGGGAGTTCATTTAAGGCCATAGCCATTGATACAGGTGGAGCGATTGTTGGCAATAAAGTGGACTTGCTGGTATCAAATGAACAGGATGCAATTAACTTCGGAAGACAACATGGAACGGTTTCAATTATTAATTAGGGGGTATTAAATTGCCTAAATACTGGAGTTATCCTGTTGGACTAGCTATAGAAATTAACAATAATGCACGATATGGATGCCCACATCATGTGGGGAGAAAAGGAAAGATTATCGAGCATTTACATTCAGCTACATATGACTATGCAGTTAGCGATGAAACAGGTGACATTACTTACTTTAAAGAACATGAATTAACACCACTAAAGGGAGGTTTAACTTATGTTTAAAAAAGGTCAAAAGGTAATTGTTGATTTTACAGATGAGATAGGAGCTGTAGCAAAAGTTGATTATCGATACAACCAGGTAGAAGTAAAGTACCCTGATGGGACTTACCAGGTTGTTGGATTTCATAAAATAAGAAAGGTGGAGGATTAATGACATTGATTATATTGGAGGGGCCTGATTGCTGCTTTAAATCAACAGTTGCAGCAAAGCTTAGCAAAGAATTGAGGTATCCAATTATCAAAGGTTCAAGCTTTGAGTTGGCCACAAGTGGAAATGAGAAGTTATTTGAGCACTTCAACAAATTAGCTGACGAAGACAATGTGATTATTGACAGGTTTGTTTATTCTAACTTGGTATATGCAAAGAAATTCAAAGATTACTCTATCCTCACAGAGCAACAGCTTAGATTTATTGAGGATAAAATTAAAGCAAAAGCGAAGGTTATATACTTACACGCTGATTCAAATATTATTAAAAAACGCTTAGATGAAAGGGGTGATGAGTATATAGAAGGAAAAGACATTGATTCAATTTTAGAGTTGTACAGAGAAGTTATGAGCAATGCGGGATTACATACATATTCATGGGATACTGGACAATGGTCAAGTGACGATATTGCTAAAGACATAATCTTTTTAGTGGAATAGGGGAATTTATGAAAAAAGTAATTGCGATTGACATGGATCAGGTCTTAGCTGATTTACTAAGTGATTGGGTAGCTTACATTAACACACACGATGATCCTTTTCTCAAAGAGGAAGACATCCTATGTTGGGATATAAAAAAATATACAAATACCAACAATAATGTTTATAGACATTTAGATTACGATTTGTTCAGGAATCTTGATGTTATAGAAGGCAGCCAAAGAGTAGTAAAAGAACTGATGAAGAAATATGAAGTATATGTTGTAACTACTGCAACAAACCATCCAGAGTCCCTTAAAGCAAAGCTTGAATGGCTCACTGAGCATTTTTCATTTATCCCACATAGCAATGTAGTGCTTTGTGGCAATAAAAGCATAATTAAAGCAGATATCATGATAGATGACGGAATACATAACTTAGAAACATTTGATGGAATGAAAATACTTTTTGATGCACCGCATAACAGGGATGACCACAGATTTATTCGTGTTATGAACAGGGGAGAGATTGAACAAAATTACTATAAAATATCTTTTTATTTAGAATAAAAATAAAATAATTGGAGGTTGTTTATTGATTAAACTACGTGTAATGAGCCTTTTTAGTGGAATTGGTGCATTTGAAGCTGCACTCAGAAACACTGGTGTTGATTATGAGCTGATTGGGTTTAGTGAAATAGATAAATATGCAATCAAATCATATTGCGCAATTCACAACGTTGATGAGCAATGTAACTTCGGTGATGTAAGTAAGATTGATAAGAAGACACTACCTGATTTTGATCTATTAGTTGGAGGGTCTCCTTGTCAAAGCTTTAGTGTAGCTGGACATCGGAAGGGTTTTGAAGATACAAGGGGGACATTGTTTTTTCAGTACATTGAGACTCTAAAGGTGAAGCAGCCAAAGTTCTTTGTTTTTGAGAATGTCAAAGGATTAATTAATCACGATAAAGGTAATACCTTAAATGTGATGGCAGAGGCTTTTAGCGAGGTTGGCTACAGAATTGATTTAGAATTACTTAATTCGAAATTTTTTAAAGTACCTCAAAATCGTGAACGTATATACATAATTGGTATTAGAGAAGATTTGATTAATAACGATGACTGGGCTATTGATAAAACAAGAAAAGATATTCTAATTAAAGGGAAAAAGAGATTAAAAGATTTAGATATAAAAAGGTTTAAATTTAATTGGCCCGTTCAAGATATTGTCCATAAGAGATTAAAAGAAATTCTTGAAGAGTATGTTGATGAGAAATACTACTTAAGTGAAGAAAAGACAAAGAGACTTGTTGAGCAACTGGAAGCTACACAACAAAAAGAACATGAAACAAACGAGCCGTTTATGGTTGGACACGTGGATCTAAAAAGGCATGATGCAATCAAAAGAGTTTACTCACCTGAGGGAGTTAGTCCGACTTTAACAACTATGGGAGGCGGCCACAGAGAACCTAAAATTGCAATAGAACAGTTTTCCTTTGGGAACGGAGTATCTTGTTGTTTGGATGCAAATTATACAAAAGGAACATCACCAGGAGAAGTTGGGAAGGGAAGAAGAACACATATTATTGAAAAAGAAATAATGACTGTAGAGTACTCTAGGAAAACAGGGATTGGAAAAGAACTTGATTTATCTCATACACTTTCTGCTTCTGACTGGAGAGGATTGAACAGAAATCAAAAACAAAATGCTGTTGTTGAGGTTAGACCAGTTTTAACTCCTGAAAGAGAAGAAAAGCGACAAAATGGAAGAAGATTTAAAGACGAAGGTGAACCGGAATTTACGGTAAATACTATTGATAGGCATGGTGTAGCGATTGGAGAATATCCAAAATACAGAATTAGAAAATTAACACCGTTAGAGTGTTTTAGGCTACAAGCTTTCGATGATGAAGATTTTGAAAAAGCTTTTGCAGCGGGAATAAGTAACTCACAATTATATAAGCAAGCCGGTAATTCAATTACTGTAACTGTGCTTGAATCAATATTCAAGGAATTAATACATACATACGTTAATAAAGAATCTGAATAAATTTGTCTTTTATTTAGAATAAAAATAATGTTAGTAGGAGTGTTGATGTATTAATAATGAGCAAATAATTGAAAGGTTTAAACAAAGTGTCGAAGATTATAGAAAGAAAATCAGTAATGGGGAAACTGATCAAGCGCAGCGTTATGTAGAATCATTAGGAGCTGAAATTGAAGCAACAGCAAACTTTATGGAAGTCCTCAAAGCTGGGAAAAAAACGATTGAGGATGAGATATTGCGACAAAAAGGGGAGTGAATATGCTAACTGATCAAGAAAAAATTGACTTGGTAAACGCTCTTGATTTTGTAGTTATTGAACCACATACACAAAGCATTTACGTACATAACGATGAAAAGGCTAATGAAGTGTTACATAAAGTTTTGCACACTATTTCAGTAGATGAGTATATTGAGAGCTTTAAAAAAGGGAACCTAATTGACATCTTTCCTGCAGCAATGCAAGAAGCCGGTGCGGAAGGATTTAAAGATGGACAGTTCGTGATTATGCCAAAGAAATTTTATGTTGATCAATGTTATGCGATGAGTAAGGAAATCGAGCGGTTAACTAACCTAATCAATCTATACAATATTAAACCAAATACATATCGAGGCTTGATTCATTAAATTGTTTCAAGAAAAGACGAAAGGATAAAGGGATGTTTATTGAAAAAGTATTATGTAAGGTGTAAAGACAGCAAAGGTGAAAATGCGTCTCTAGTTATTGAGGCTCTATCACCTGAACAGGCAAAAGAACAAGCATACGAAGTACATGAGATAAGTGATATTTATAATGTAAGTCTGGGAGAAGGAACATCAAGGAATTATCTGGAGCGAAAATATTCTCCATACATAAAAAATGACAACAGCAAGGCAGTAATTATCTTTTCATAAGGGAGGGTTGCTACATGTGCATATATGATCCAATAAAAGAAACTCTCGTGCAAAATATGGATCAACTTAGTAATAAAATCGATGAGTTGTTCATTTACCTTGAAAATGAGTTGCCTTCAACAACTGAAAGACAATGGAAAACTATAGACAAAAAATTCGGTGAGGTTTTTACTAAATCTAACGAATTACAAAATTACATAAGTTGTTTATAAAGGTGAGCAATATCCCTTTGAGTTAATGACATCTGTGATACTTATTATTCAAAATCGCCATTGTTTCTTAACAATTATTTATATGATTGGTAGCATTTATTAAAGAAAGAAGGTGATTTATGAGATTGTCTGTTTGATAAGTATTGGTGCCAGATGAGAATTATATTTTTACAAAGGGGTTATTTTAATGAACAAGTCTTTTTATCGAACAATACTAGCATTAGTTGCCGTATTTGTGCTGGCCTTTGCAACATTTCCTCAAAATAGTGATGCAAAGAGTACAATCTCAACGGATAATATCGACAAGGATAAAGTAAAATCAGAAGCAGAGTTTATTGCAGATCACACTATTGATGTGAGCAAAAAGACTAAGGAAACACTTCTTTCAAAGACAGAAAAGGCAATTGAAGAGGGAGACATTAAGTATCATAATTCAAACGAAAAAGTATTTGATAATGCTTCAGTTAGGGCCATCAAGTATGATGATGGTACAGTAACATATTCAGTTTCTTATTTATATGTGGACACTGAAAAAGTAGATAGAGTAAGTTCATTCAATGTTTCATTTGATAGCGATATGAATATTGAAGAATACTATGAAGTTGATATGAAGAAAATCAGCAGCACTCAAAACGAAATGACTTATTGGGTTAATGGTGTTAAGGATGATGACAAGTCTGGTGTCTTTGAAACAGAAAAAAACTCAGAAGACAAAGCAAGCTCATCTAACATGATGAGTACTCAGAGCTGGACAGGATGCGTGTCAGATTGTTTAGGTGATAAGAATATTAGTCAATGGGCAATCACTGGTTTAGCTATTTTATGTGGCGCTGCATGCACAGCTGGTGTTCCAGCAACAGCAGGAACTGCTTGCTATGCTTGTGTAAATACAGCTGGTATTATTGGTGTAAATGCATTCTTTGATTGTATGGAGAAGTGTAAATGATCAATATTTTAAGTAAAATACTATTTATTTTGTCTGGTTGCGCATTGTTGATCTTTGGGATAATTTTAAAGAATGGATCAATGGCTTTTGGATTATTCGCCTTATTCTTTATAGCGGCAATAATTGTTCGTGTATTTCATAAACGAACTGAAGAGCATTAGCAGCAGCCGTAGTACTGTAGGGGAGGAAACTCTCCTCCTTTTAACAAATATTAAGAATAAAAATAAAATTACTATTGACCATTTAGGGAATTAAGAGTATGCTATATTCATAAGATGAGAGGTGATGCTTTGGAATGTACTAAGTGTTATGAACAAATTAATGAAATCGTCTTTTATTTAAGAATTACAGGTGACAAAGAGTATAAAGAATTTTCGGTACATAAAGAATGCGGTGAGGAACTGCAAAAGATATGTTTGGAACATTGTAAGACCATGAAGTTAGAAAAGACATTAGAGTTTTTGAAATTATATTTAGGATAAAAATAATATTACTATGAAAAATTCCTTTTATCGAGAATGGAGAGATGATGAGTGAATCAAGAAAAATGGGTAATCGTAGTTAGACGTGATGGAGATCAAAACAATGGAAAAGTATATAACAATTTTGTTACTGGAGAAGATTTGATTTTCACAAACCTGGAAGAAGCAGAAAAATTCGCAATGAGAATTGAAACAGAAGGTAGAGGGTTATGGACATTGGTTGAACCGTACAGTAAGCATGTATTAACTGAAAAAGCTTTTGATAACAATTTTGTCGCTACAATGAAAGCTAATCGTGAATCTACTCATGAATCAGTGAGTAAAGAGAGGGAGGTATTTTAATGTCAAATACATGGTTCATCAGTGATCCGCACTTTGGCCATAAGAATATCATCAAATATGAAGGTGATAAACGACCATTTAAAGATACTGAACATATGGACAATGTGATTATTGAGAATTTCAATAAAACGGTTAGCGAAGGGGATACAGTCTTTTGGCTTGGAGATATGTTTTTCTGTAATTCACAAAGAATTGAGTACATAGTGAGTCGGTTAAAGAAAACTAGAAACATACTTATTAGAGGAAATCATGACAAAGGAATTTCAGATACAAAGTTTAGAAGACTTGGTTTTGATCCACATAGGATGTATCTCTATGAGGATTACATCCTTACTCATGAACCAATTTCTCAGGTGAATATGAACAGATTAATTGAGAAATTTCAACTTTGCTGTAATGTACATGGGCACACACATAGTGAAGAAACTGGTCTCGAAAAGCTAAGTCATGTTTGTGTAAGTGTTGAAAATACCGACTTTAAACCAGTAACGATGGATTGGATTAACTCGAAAAGGTGGGAAGGTGCAAGAAATCCTCATTGGAAATAGAAAAGAATTTCCCGGGCAAGCGCAGTATACGACAAATTAAAACAAAAGGAGATGAACGTATGCAAACATTAGATGCACCAATTTACGAAGTTAAACAGGAGAGTGACTGGTATAAGTCTGAGAAGAAACGAAAAGAAGACATTAACTCATTCTTTGATAAATTTGAAGAAAAGTATGGAGTGAAAGAGGGGTTTTCGTTTTATCACTCTGAGTATTTCGGAGTCTACGAAGGAACAGAAGCGTATGAAGTATTTAAAAACGACATTGTTAAAAATCCAGTAGATGGATTCTATGCTTTCAAAAAACGATCTAAGTTCTTCAAAGAAATAAAAACTATGATTGATCAAATTGAAGAGGTGAATCCCTTCAGGTCTCATGATGAACTTGGTTTAAACAACATGACTGGTCGCCAATGGATAGGTGATAGGTGGTTCTTTGGAGTTAAAACTGAACAGCTTGTTAAAGGAGACAGTGTGGTTGCTATCGACTATAAAGAGTATCTGAAAATTGTAATGGAGCATTTAGATTAAAATTCAATTTTTATAGAGACTTTTAAGGAGGTGAATAAGTGGGACGACATAAAGCAACATTTGAAGGGAAGGTAATTAAAAAAAGTTGGACATTAGGCCTGTGTGATGCCCTTGTCCCAATTGAGCAGCAATGTGAATACCAGCCATTTTTTGAAGGTGTTATCGACTTAGACCCAATTGAAGTCGGAGGGAAAGTGTATATGCCAGGGTTTAACGAATATGTAGTCGTAACAGACAGGCAACGCAACACAAAAAATGAATGGACATATCAGACTGACAAGATCATTAAAACAGTTGAAGATAAAGAGAGTCTTGAAAAAGCAATTCAAAAACAAGAAAAAATCGAGGAATTTAATCAGCAACTTAAACAAGAATATGAACGCTTTAAAGAGCAAGAAGAAAAACGTAAAACTTCCTGGTGGAAGAGGCTAATTAAAAAAGACTAAAGGAGAGATATTTATTGAATAAGGATACAAAAGATATTTGGAACGGTTTCTTTATCGGATCAGGTTCTCTGATTGTAGTTGGGTTACTTATTTTTGTTGAAGCGTTGACTATGTCACTAATTGTTTATTACGGATTGAATCACGTGTTAAATCCTTTGCTTATTGATACATACAACATTCAAAATGTCCATGTCACTTTACCTCATGCATTTGTTATTGGTGTTTTACTCAACGTATTTGTCAAAGGTGTAAAACGGTCAGATCAGGAAAAAGATGAGAACATTTTCAAGAAAGCCGGTAAGTCTTTACTTCATTCAGCTTTCGCATTGATTGTTCTGTATGTTAGCACATTGTTTATCTAAGGAGGCACTCAAGTTGAGTGATGATAATGCTGCTAAGATTATTTTCAAAAAGAAATCAACTGGTGAAATAGTCGGCGAAATGAAAGTTACAACTTTACCTGCTGACACCATTTTGCAAAACGACAATAAGTCTAAATAAAAGTTTTATTTTAAAAGAATATGGAGGGAACATGTTTTCTATATTAATAAAAGCAGAGGATGTAGAAGGCTTCGTCAAAGTGAACTTTGAATTTGAATCTGGAGAGTACCCATGTTTTAGTGACGATAACATTGAACAGAGGTTTTATCAAATTGATCCTGCTACAAGCGATAAAGAGATTTATAAAAAACTGTGTTCACTCCACGAGAAAAATATAGATTTAATTTTTGATGGAGTAGAACGGAAATTCAGAGTGACAAACCAGGATGTACTTGTTTTAACAGAGGTGTTTAGTTAAAAAGATGATTTTAAAGGAAGAAGATGGCGCGGAAGCCATCCTCTAAAACCCTAGTTGCTTTGCCATATATAAGTTGGTTGCTTCTTGCTGCATTTCTTTCCAGTTGAAAAATTTACTGTTTTCACGAACAAAGTCATCCCATGAATCAACCGGGATTGATTCAAAATCTTGTTGACTCTCGATTGTGAAAGGTGATTTATTCAACATTTCATCAAAAGATAAGAAGTTTGTATTTTTTTTCATAAAAGATTCTGTGAAAAGAACATCTAGTTGAACTTCTTGTCCTTTCTCAAGTTCTTTAGCTTTATTTTGCATCTTTTTGATATTTCGTTCGAATTTTTTGAAACCATTTTTCATTTATTTTCATCCCCTAGTCATTTTCTTTTAGATTTTGCTTGAGAGAGTACTGAACCAGCTAAGCTTTTAGCTGTTTTGCTAGATGATTTAGATTTAAGCACCTTCGATGCTTTAGTTGCTAGTTTGGAAGAAGAAACTCTACGAGTACTTGATTTTGCCAAGGAAATCACCACCTGTCGAGGGAAAATATGTTCGGGATACACTATATATAGTACACTATTATTTTAATGAAATACAAGATATAGATTCGTTTTTATGAAAAATTCATATTTTGATCAAATCAGGCAAATGAGCAGACTCATTAGGGCCCAAAAAAGCTTTTTAAGGAGGTGATTCTAACTTAGATTAAGTCAAAGGAAAGCAAAACAAAAATCTAGATAAAATCACAGTTTTATTAGAGGAGTGATGAAATGAAAAGTTGGATTAAAAGCAAAGTAACATCTTTTTTAGGTATAGATTCTCTTGAGCAGAAATTATTGGAAGAGAATAAACAGCTAAAGTTTAAGCTGAAAAACTTAGAATCTCTAAATCAAAAAATCATTGAAGAGAATAATTCTATCATGAAACAATTTAATATTTCAGCAGATATTAACCATTATGAAAATCATAGTTGGGCAGTAATATCAATTCAAGGTAAACCAGAATATGTGAAATTTGTTAACCTATCGAATCAAGATATGCGAAGCGTACATAGTTTCCTAAAGCAATTTGAAAGAACAAATAGGACAATCGATAGTCCTTTAAAGTTTTTAAAATTTTGATAAAACTTCTATCTTATTCAAACCAAAATACAAATTATAAGGAGATGTAAAATGGGGGCAGCTAGACAGTTATACGTAAAGCGTAATGATCTGGTGACTATGGAGGAAGCAAAAGAAAATAAAAAGATACATATGCAAAATGGTGAGTCATTTACAGTATTTAAGGGAGAACTTATTGCAACTGACTTAGAAGGACATCAAATGGTTATCCCACAAAGTCAAAAGGATAACTATATCCCTGTTGAATTGGAGGAATTATCTCCATATGAGGCTCAAATGGCCAAAGGTTATGCTGAGATGGGAGCCATTAATAGTGAAATAGCTGAAGCATATTACCATGTTGAAAATGAAGCAGAATCTGCAACTACAAGATTAATTACAGGGGCATATAACGATTAGTGATCATTACATATGAGAGTAAAACTGGCAATGTAAGAAATTTTGTAAAAGCGCTACAACACAAATTAGATATTGAAGCTATTGAAATAACTGATGATACGATCATCAATCAAGAGTTCATACATATTACATATACGATAGGCTTTGGGGAAGTGCCTGAAAGGACTTTGAGTTTTATCAAAAAGAATAAAAATAAAATAAGAGGAGTTGCTGTTAGTGGTAACAAGGTTTGGGGTGATAACTATGGTTTAGCTGGAGACAAGCTTTCAGCTAAGTTCCACACACCATTGTTATTAAAGTTTGAACTTAGTGGAACGAAACAAGACTTACAGAAGATCATTCAGGAGGTACAACTTATTGACAAACACAATACCAAAGTGGATCAAGCTCAATAATGAGATCATGATTCAGAAAAATGGGAAGTATCAATTCGAAAAGGATAAGGATGCCGTACATAGTTACTTTGTTGATTACATTAATCAAAACACAGTTTTCTTTCACGATCTAAAAGAGAAACTTGATTATTTGATTAAAAATGATTATTACGAAGAAGAATTCTTAGATCAATACACATTTGAGCAGATTAAATCGATTTATAAGATTGCTTACAGTTACAAATTTAGATTCCCGTCTTTTATGAGTGCGTTTAAGTTTTACAATGACTACGCATTGAAGACAAATGATAAAACAAAGATTCTGGAAAGATATGAGGATCGTGTCTCAATTGTAGCTTTGTATTGTGCTGATGGTGATTACGAGAAAGCTGTTGAGGAAGTACATACTATGATGAAACAGGAGTATCAGCCGGCAACACCTACTTTCCTTAATGCTGGACGTAAGAGAAGAGGCGAAATGGTGAGCTGCTTCTTACTCGAAGTGGATGACAGCTTGAATGCTATTTCACGTGCTATTGATATCTCCATGCAGCTTTCTAAACTGGGCGGAGGAGTAGCATTAAATCTAAACAAACTAAGAGCCAAAGGTGAAGCGATTAAAGACGTAGAGAATGCGACTAAAGGTGTCGTAGGTGTTATGAAGCTATTGGATAATGCTTTTAGATATGCAGATCAGATGGGTTGATTTGGCCCCTTTCGTCAGTAATGGCGATCGAAAACCTCTTTAATTCATGGGAACTCCTACAGGGACAATCATGAGCGAAGCAAGACTAAGTCTTGAACGTGCAACGACTAGCCGAAAGGCGTAGGCTGCAAGCTATTGGCAGTCGAAACAGGAGGCGCCCTTAGTGGGTGAAGATATAGTCTAACCTTCATGGTAACATGAAGCAGCCATATGGCGGGGCGTGCTTAGCGAACACGTTTGAATGGTCTGCAAAGACAAGGATCAGGAGCAGTTTATCTAAGTGTGTTCCATCCAGACATTACAGACTTCCTGGATACCAAAAAAATAAGTGCTGATGAAGATGTCCGAGTTAAAACACTGTCTATAGGTGTAGTTGTTCCTGATAAATTTATTGAACTTGCAAGGGAAGACAAGGATTATTACATGTTCTATCCGCATTCAGTATACAAGGAATATGGACAGTATCTTGATGAGATGAGCATCAATGAAATGTATGATGAGCTTGTCGAAAACCCTAGGGTTAGAAAAGCTAAAGGGAATACTCGGAAGCTGTTAGAGCAATTGGCCATTCTAAGAAGCGAATCTGGCTATCCGTATATTATGTTCGCTGACAATGTAAATAAAGTGCACCCAAATGAACATATTTCAAAAGTGAAGTTTTCAAATTTGTGCGTTACTGGAGAAACACTTCTTTTAACTGAGAATGGATATGAAAAAGCAGCAGATCTTTACAAAAAGCAGAATGATCTTAAAGTGGTCATTGATAATAGAACAAAAGATTTTGCAGTTGATAGCAAAGGTACCACAATTGTAGATGCAATTCCAATGCAACTGACTAAAAAAGATGCGGAAATATTTAAAGTCAAAACGAAGCAAGGATATGAAATTAGGGCAACTGAGTGGCACAAATTCTATGTGAAAAGAGATGGTGAAATTCAAAAACTCCAATTGAATCAACTGAAAACGGGCGATAAATTATTAGTCCAATCAGCGGAAGGAGCATACGGGAAAGTTCATGAACCCGATCTTGCATACATTATGGGCATTATAGCTGGTGATGGAACCATTACTGAAAAAACTGCCAAGATTTATTTATACGATAATAAAAAAGTTCTTGAGCAGAAAGTTACTGATGCAGTTCACCGTATTATTCAAAAACAAAAGGTTGATCGTGCTTATAAGCACAATACATCACTTCTCCCAACATTTAATATGGCCAACCCAGAAAAACAAGATTTGCTCTACATGAATAGTACTGTCTTATTTGACATCTTAAAGAAGTTCGGTATGAACAAAGAAACAAAAACAAGAGTCCCAGAATTCATTTTTCAAGCTAACAAGGAAACCCAAGCAGCTTATTTATCGGGTTTATTCCAGACTGATGGGTGTGTAAATGCAAATCATAAAGCCAAAGCATTAACTATTGAGTTAACATCCATCCACTATGAAAGCCTTCAGGACGTTCAGAAGCTGTTACTGAACATGGGTGTTTATACAACGATTTATTCTAACAATAAGCGCTCACAAGAACTCCTTCCTGATGGAAAAGGCGGTTCTAAGCTTTACAATGTAAAACCAACACACAAAATCAGTATTCAAGATAGAAACTCAAGAGAGTTGTTTATGAGTATTGTTGAAATGAAAGAATACGATGTTTATAAATTCAATTTGTTAACTGAGACATTGCAACCTAAGTCAAGAAAGCCAAAGCATGATTTTACAGCTGAAATTATTAGTATTGAAGAAGATGGCGTTGAGGATGTTTATGATACAACACAAGAAGACTATCACTCTCTGATTTTCAATGGAATTGTTACGGGCAACTGTTCAGAGGTACTTCAATCATCACAAGTATCAGTGTATACGGATTACGATAAAGAGGATGAAATTGGTTTAGATATCTCCTGCAATCTTGGTTCAATGAACATTGGAAACGTAATGAGTAATCAATCAATTGCTTCAACAGTCAGAATAGCAATTGACTCACTGACAACTATTACAAGGAAAACAAACATTGTAAATGCCCCAGCAGTTGCAAGAGCAAATACACTAATGAGATCAATTGGTCTAGGGCAGATGAACCTTCACGGTTTTCTAGCTCAAAATAATATTGCTTATGAAAGTGAAGAAGCTAAGGATTTTGTTAATACATACTTTATGATGGTTAACTTCTACTCTCTGCAGCGTTCAATGGAAATTGCACGAGAAACAGGGGAGACATACTACAAGTTTGATGGTTCGACTTATAAATCAGGTGAGTATTTCGAAAAGTACGTAACAAATGATTTTAGCCCGAAATTTGAAAAAGTTAAAAAGCTGTTTGGAGATCAACATATTCCTAATATTGAAGATTGGATGAAGCTTAAAGAAGATGTGATGAAATATGGTCTTTATCATTCCTATAGACAAGCAATTGCACCTACTGGAAGTATCTCATATGTTCAATCATCTACGGCGGGTGTAATGCCCATTATGGAAAGAATTGAGGAACGTACATACGGAAACAGTAAGACATATTATCCAATGCCAGGTTTATCAGCTCAGAATTGGTTCTTCTACAAAGAAGCATATGACATGGATATGTTTAAAGTTGTTGATCTTATTGCTACGATTCAGCAGCATGTTGACCAGGGAATTTCATTTACCTTGTTCTTGAAAGATACGATGACAACGAGAGACCTAAACAGAATAGACCTCTACGCTCATCATAAAGGAATTAAGACCTTGTATTATGCAAGAACTAAGGATACAGGTCAGGATTCATGTCTATCTTGTGTTGTCTGATTAACTCTATAAAAATAGTATTCATACAATAGTTCAGAAATTAAAAGAAGGATATTCATTAAAATAGCATTTGTTAAATTTCCTTAAAAAACAGTGATAGACCTAGTTTAACAAAAAACATAAAGATAATTTTTTGAACGTTTTTATTCATAAGTAAAACCATCCTCTTATAATTTTAGGGGCTTTGTTACCCCGTATATAAGGGCTTCAAAGAGGGTGGTTTTACAGTGTCAAATCTAAAATTTTTTAAGATAGGGGAATATTTTTGACAAAAATTTATGACGCAGCAAACTGGTCAAAGCATGAAGACGATTTTACCCAAATGTTCTATAACCAAAACGTGAAACAGTTCTGGCTTCCGGAAGAGATTGCTTTAAACGGCGATCTTCTCACATGGAAGTACCTCGGAAAAAATGAGCAGGACACTTATATGAAGGTACTTGCAGGACTTACGCTTCTTGATACAGAGCAGGGGAATACGGGGATGCCGATTGTGGCTGAACACGTAGATGGCCACCAGCGGAAAGCGGTGCTGAACTTTATGGCGATGATGGAGAACGCTGTCCATGCGAAGTCGTACAGCAACATCTTTCTAACTTTGGCTCCAACCGAGAAGATCAATGAAGTCTTCGAATGGGTGAAAAACAATAGGTTTCTTCAAAAGAAGGCTAGAACAATTGTTTCAATTTATAAAGCAGTTGAGAAGAACGATGAAATTTCCTTATTCAGAGCAATGGTTGCATCTGTGTTTCTGGAGAGTTTTCTTTTTTACTCAGGATTTTATTACCCACTTTATTTTTATGGACAAGGAAAGTTAATGCAAAGTGGAGAGATCATTAACCTGATTATTTAATAGTCCCTTTTGTCGGCAACGGCAAATGTGAACCTCTCTAATTGCTGGAAAATCCTTATTAGGACAATCAGCAGCGAAGCTATGCGAACCCAAAGGAGGTGAAAATGATAAGGAAAGAAGTCGAAGAAGCACCTTGGTGGATAACGGAAACGGGAGTTATCATATCAAAAAAATTAAAGAAACCAAGAAAGACATTTATTACTCCACATGGCTATGAAATGATAGGATACACGCATCCGAAAAAAGGAACACAGAACTATTTAGTACATAGGTTAGTCGCAAAATATTTTATTCATGATATACCAAAAGGAATGTTTGTAAACCACATAGATGGAAATAAACTAAACAACCACGTTCGGAACTTAGAAATAGTTACACCTAAAGAAAATACTCTACATGCAATGAAAATTGGATTAATGTCAGGACAACCTGGAGAAAGTAATTCAATGTCAAAGCTCACTAATATGGAGGCAACAAATTTAATCTATGATTTGATTGCTGGAATGAACAATGTTGAAGCTGGTAAAAAATACAGCCTTCATCCTCGTTACGTTAGTCTAATTCGACATAAAAGAAGATGGAAGACTTTATGGGATCGCATAGAACGTTCAACGACTATCGCATAGGCGGCGAAATTCCGCAAAACGAGTAGGGCGCAAGCTATTGGCGTGGGTGAGAACCCCTTAAATCGAAACGGGAGGCATCCTACAGGGATGATGATATAGTCTGCTCCTTACGGTAACGTAAGGCGGTTGCGACAGAGCAACGAACCGAAAGTAGCGAACTCGGTTGAACTAAGGGTATTAGAGACGAAGCGATTCACGGAACGTATGTTGGATTGTTGGCTCAGGAGATTTATAAGAAGCAAACACCAGAGAAGCAAAAGGAATTGTACGAATGGGCTTTAAGCTTACTGCAGGAGCTTTACGAAAATGAATTGGAGTATACAGAAGATGTCTATGATCAAGTTGGCTTAGCTCCTGATGTTAAGAAATTCATCAGATACAATGCTAATAAAGCTTTAAACAACCTGGGATTCGATCAACTGTTTGAGGAAGAAGACGTTAACCCAATTGTTATTAATGGATTGAGCACTAAGACCAAATCCCATGACTTCTTTTCAACTAAAGGGAATGGGTACAAAAAAGCAACGGTTGAACCATTAAGGGATTCAGATTTTATTTTTAACGAGAGAGGATGTATTCGATGAGAGTAATTAAATTAGAGCAGCCTAATTGCAATCCATGTAAAATGGTGTCCAATTATTAGAACAAGCAAATATTCAATTTGAGACAGTTGACGTTACACAGGAACCAGAAGTGGCAGCTAGATTTGGTGTTATGGGAGTACCGGTAACCATTTTGCTGAATGATCAAGGAGAAGAAGTAAACCGAAGTATTGGTTTTAAACCCAATGAACTTGATGAGTTATTAAAGGAATTACGATAAAAGGGTAATTTTAAACAAACTTAAATTTAAAGGAGCTAATAAATGTATTTCATTGAAACTCAAGAAGGATTAATTGGAAAAGAAGTTGCTTATGTTTGGGCAAATCAGTTTTGTGAACAAACAACAATTATTACTAAGGATGGAGGCGTGTTTATGGCTTGTCAACAAGCTGACTGGGATGATGGCTATGAGACAAGGATTTTATACCCGCATGAAGCAAAGAAGATCTTACACCCTCTGAAAAGAGAATTACATGAAAAAGGTGTGATCGATGAAACAGAGTGGGAAGAGTATGAAAATGAGTTAAAAAAGAAGCAAGAGGCGGAAAGAGAAAAGTATCTCAAAGAGAAAGAAGAAAATGATCGTAAACTATATGAAGAGTTGAGGGCAAAGTTCGAACAATAATGAGCTGTTTGTTTAACTGAAGAAGGTAATACAGGTACGTGCATACATTAAAAACTAAAGGAGTTAATACATAATGCAAATTAAAATCAAGTATCTAGATGAAACACAAACAAGAATCAGCAAAATTGAGCAGGGAGACTGGATCGATCTTCGAGCTGCTGAAGATGTAGCAATCAAAAAAGATGAATTTAAACTTGTCCCTTTAGGTGTGGCCATGGAATTGCCTGAAGGTTACGAAGCACATGTCGTCCCTCGTTCCAGTACATATAAAAACTTTGGCGTTATTCAAACAAATTCAATGGGTGTTATCGATGAGTCATATAAGGGAGACAGTGATTTCTGGTTCTTTCCTGCTTATGCATTACGTGATACTGAGATTAAAAAGGGAGATCGGATTTGTCAATTTAGAATTATGAAGAAAATGCCGGCAGTTGAATTGGTAGAGGTTGAGCATTTGGGGAATGAAGATAGAGGCGGGCACGGTTCTACGGGAACGAAATAAACAAATTTAAAAACCTTGGCTGTATTCATGCTGTGATCTGAACAATGGAGGTTTCAGCCAAGGTACATATAAATATTATGTTTAAAATGAATATTTTAATACGAAGGATTTAATTAAAAACAAATTTTAAAAAAGGAAGTTTTGAAAAAGTGAAATAGTAATAACTAAAGTCGATAAAGAACCTAAAGATGTCAAAGAAACAATTTTTCTTGCGCTTTGCTTTTTTGAAGGTTTACTTAGTTCATGGATAACTGCACCCCATAAAAGCAAGGATGCTAAAATTATAATACTCAAATACATATCAATACTTCCTTTCTTTGTTTTTACAGATTTAATAATTGACGTCGATTTTACCACATTTAGGATATAGATGTCGATGGATTAAGCATTTAAATAGATAAAAGAATACTTTTAACTAATATTTAAGGAGGAAAGAGATCAGTAACAGCAAAGAAAGAGCTTTACAAGCAAAATATGAAGACATGCTTTATAGGAATGGTCTGTGCTTTGGATTTCTTCAGTTGCAAGGACTTGAAGATGAATTTATTGAACATATGAGACAAGTTGCTGAGTACGATAAAGACCTGAGATACAAGAAGGCAGCGGCTAACTTCATGAAGATGCATGACCAAAATAAACTGGGTGGGTGAATAATTGCTTAAGGATAAAAATAAAATAATAAAGAGTATTGAAAAGATCAACAAACTTGAAGAAGGGTTGTCACTATTTGAAGAAGGTGACGAAGAATATTTAAGTGTATTAGTGAAAATTCAGGGGCTATATGATGAAATCGCAGATACTGCTTTAGAGTGTTTTAAAGAGATGACTACAAAAATCAGGAAAACTGGTCAGAAACGGATTGTAAAAGGGATTGGTCAGTTACCACATGCAATTAAAGAGCTGATCAAGTGAATGATATTAAAGGGGGATTATTTTAAAAAAGCCCAATTTCTCATGGACAAATGACATTTGATAATGAGATAAATACAATGCAATAAACCAGGGGGAGCGAAGGGAGTAAAATTAAATATGTTTAGACAATACCCAATGTGGTACGTACCACCTCTGTATAATTTATTACCTCAATATCAAGTCTCCACATCGTATAGTGATCCTAATCGATGTTATAGCATTTGTATGTATCAAACATATGGGAATTATCAATTGTGCAGTAGGCTTTGTTATGAACAGTTGCCAATTTAAAGAATTGATGAGGAGGTTAATTCCTCCTCTAAAAATCAATTTTGGATACTGAGTATATCTTCGTTTTATGAAGCTTTATTTTAGTTTAATATTATTCCAATAGTGACAATAATGGAAAAATAAGAACTCCCCTTCAATATAATCCAATCCCCAAGCTTTTCGAGAAGGATGATACGCACAATGTTTAGGGCTTATTCGATCATAATCCTTAAATATTAACCCGTAACAGATTTTTTCTTTTCCATTAAGGAGGTGCATGACTTTTCTATGCTCCTTAATTCGTATGGGATTGCCAGTCGCTAAGTAAATTCTATTTGCATCTTTTATGCAGTTTTTAATTTTATTTAAGTTCATCTCTTGAACTGCGGTATACATAGATTCACTGTGATTTACAACCGATTTCAAAACTTCTTGAATGTCTGATCCCTCACAAATAGGGTATACATTGACAAATCTAGCTTTCCCTGTATCAGTCTTATAATATGCGTACTCAAGCAAGAGATTAATTGTTGCGTCTGACAGTGTACTATCAGCTGAACTTGGATTCATTAAAATGAACGTAGTAATCTTATTTGAGTTATTCTTTAATTCAATTTCTAAAATTGTTCTCTTATCTATGCTTAACTCTTCAATAAAGGTTGATCTGTCAGAGTAAATTGTATCTTTAATTACATAATTAGGATAAGGGATAGTTACCATATATCTCACCTTTCAAAATTTTAAGGAGGAACTTAAAATATGACTCAATTTGATAAACAATACAACTCAATTATAAAGGATATCATAAATAATGGAATCTCAGACGAAGAATTTCATGTAAGAACCAAGTGGGACTCAGATGGAACACCGGCTCATACACTAAGTGTCATTAGTAAGCAAATGAGGTTCGACAACTCAGAGGTTCCGATTTTAACCACAAAAAAAGTCGCCTGGAAAACAGCCATTAAAGAGTTGCTCTGGATTTGGCAGCTGAAATCGAATGATGTTACAGAATTAAACAAGATGGGCGTACATATCTGGGATCAGTGGAAGCAAGAAGATGGCAGCATCGGACATGCATATGGATTCCAGCTGGGCAAGAAAAACAGAAATCTAAATGGAGAAAAGGTAGATCAGGTTGATTATCTTCTGCATCAATTGAAGAACAACCCATCTTCACGGAGACACATTACAATGCTTTGGAATCCTGATGAATTAGACTCAATGGCCTTAACACCATGTGTATATGAGACGCAATGGTATGTTAAGCAAGGAAAACTCCACCTAGAGGTAAGAGCACGGAGCAATGATATGGCATTGGGAAATCCCTTCAATGTATTTCAGTACAATGTTTTGCAGCGCATGATTGCTCAAGTGACTGGTTATGAGCTTGGTGAATATATCTTTAACATTGGTGATTGCCATGTGTACACACGTCATATAGATAATTTGAAAATCCAAATGGAAAGAGAGCAGTTTGAAGCACCTGAATTATGGATCAATCCTGAAGTAAAAGATTTTTATGACTTTACCATTGATGATTTCAAGTTAATCAACTATAAACATGGGGACAGGCTTTCATTTGAGGTAGCAGTTTAATGCTGCCTCTTTATTGTGCATTAAAAGTGAAACCTATAGGATAAGATTAGAGTGATTGGGAGGTGGTAATTATGGTCACAGAAGATGAGCAAATGAGCTGAGGAATTATGAAATTGGTGAAATATCGCCTCCAGCTTGCTTACGGAACAAAAGGTTAATAAAGCTAAACCAATAAATAAAGAATAAAAATAAAATAGATATAGACAACATAATGGACAGGTGATAAGATAGAGACAAGTTAATCAGCTTGTTCTTTTATATATTTAGAGTAAAAATAAAATTACTATAAAACTAATATTTTATTCAAACTTTAAGGAGGTGATTCATTGGAGGCAGGAGACAAAATACATAACACCAACGAACAGATAAGAGTCTTAAAGGAAAAGAAATATCAAATTGAAACAACATTACTTGAAAAACAGAGGGATCTTTTAAGACTTGAAACTCAGCAAAACAAAGAGAAGCTTGAATTCTTATTCGAGTTAAGCGAAGTCTTAACCCAATTGGAAGATGAAGAATGGGTAAGCTGCACGATTGCTTTACGAATTATTAGAAGAAATAAAAGAAAATACTTATATCTTTTTGATTTTAATGATGACAAAGCATACATAAATAAGGATAAATTTAAAATTCTTCATGATGAATTCTTTGACCTGAAACAACAATTAAATGATATCTCAGGAGGCTGAAAAATGAAAAATGTGAGTCAAACGGTAATCAATAATGCGAATACGGTATTTGAAAAGAAGGACGATAAATATTTTGGTTATAAGTCTCGTTTTGGAGATATCGTTATTGGGGGAGCATATTCATATAGATTTGTAGTTCACTACGCAAAAACGAATCAAGATGTTGTTATTATTCCTGGCGATGTGAATACGGTAACGACTCCGGTCTGTACGACACTAGAGGAACGTTTATGGCGGCCGGAGAAAAGCACACAAATACGCCGCGATGAGATCGTTGAGCAGGCAAAGGAGGACGAATAAATGAAACCAGAAAATTTACGGATTATAAAGGGGCATGGATGGTACAGAAATTTTGTAGGCAATGTTTATGAAATAGTAGAAGAGGATTTTATACAAGAAGCATATTTGGTTAAAACTTGGTACACAACTGAAGTCGACATAAGAATGAAATTGTGTGTAGTTTTTAAGGAAGACTGTGAAATTGAAATAAGTGAAAAAGTTGTTCAGTAAAGTGATTATTAAATAAAATCTGTATTTTATTTAGATTAAGGCGCAAAAAAATGAAGAGGTCAAACCTCTTCATCATGCAGTGCAGTTTTCTTCTTTGGCTCCCAACTGCAGCCTAAAACTGAATTAATAATCCCAGCTGTTAAGAATCCAAAAAAAACACCTAAGTAATGATTTATATTCACACTAAACCATACACCAAGAGAAATTGCTGTGATTAGAATTTCTGAAATGCTTTTTATAAATGGATGTGAATTGAAAAAATTTTTAAACATGTATTGCTCTCTTTCTGCTTTGATTTCTTAAATAATGATTTTAAAAACAAAGTTATGTAAATGAAAAATTAGGAATCAAGCACAAGGCCAGAAATTAAAGAAGAATATGATTATATTGACCAAACGCTTATTTTTCTTTGTTTTGTGCTTATTTTGCCACAAGTTAATACACCTCTAAATGATATTTGCATAGAAAATCATACCATTGAAAAATGTGGTAGAGCAAGTGAGAGGGTTAAATGTAATGGCATGGTTTAGAAAGGAGCATAAAAAGAGGGGATTTACCCCTCCTTAATGAAATTGACCGCCCATGTTCTGTTGAGCTAAGCGAACTAAACGTTTGGTGATTTCTCCACCAACTGAACCGTTTGCACGAGAAGTAGTCTCAGCACCTAATTGAACACCAAACTCAGAAGCTATTTCAAGTTTCATTTGTTCAATAGCTGAAGCTGCTTGAGGAATTAATAACTCATTATTGTTGTTTGCTCTTGATCTGCTTTGTTGAGCCATCTTATTCATCTCCTAAAGTGTAATGAAAACAAGCTTGTTTGAATCATATTATGGAGAGATTATTTTAATTTATACGCGCCAACGAAATTAATTTTTTCATTAAGAAAGGTGGGCGAAAATGAAAATCGATTATGTATCAGATCTTCATATTAATCATTGGATTCCCTGGAATGTAAATCAAATTAAGTGGGAGAAGCGAACAAGAGAAATTGTAAATAGGTTAATCTCAAACGGTAATGGGGAGGTATTAGTCATTGCCGGTGATTTTACTGAATGGAATCAACAAACATTATGGGTTTTGGATGAGGCAGCAAAGCAATACGAGAAGGTTTACTTTACATATGGAAATCATGATCTTTACTTACTTAGCAAGAGCCAAAAAAGAAAATACTCAGACTCAATAGGCAGGTTGAATGATCTAATCAAAAAAGCTGCGGACATAAATAAAGTAACTCCTTTAATTAAGACAACTGATACATACAAAGGTAAAGTTTTTGCAGGAGATGTTATGTGGTACCTACCAAAAGGAATTGAAGGATGGGATTTCTATAGAGGGGTGTCAAATGATTCTAATTACATTTCCATTAATGGATACAGCAAAGAAGATGGAGTAAGAGCAATGTGGAAAGAATCAATGGATTGGTATGAAGCGCTTGAAAACACCCAAGTTGATGTTTTTGTTTCCCATGTTCCACCTGTTCACAATCCTTACTCTCCATTTGAGCCTAATACATGCTATATGGTTGAAGTACCATTCATTAACGCAAAACATTGGATTTGTGGCCATGATCATTTACAAGCTGAGTTTGAAAAAGATGGAACGAGATTTCACATGAATTGTATCGGATATCCGTATGACTATGATAATTACCCAAGTGTCAATGTGATACCAGATAAGCAAGTTGATACATATAAAACGTTTGAGTTGAAGACATTTGAAATATGAGGTGAATTCGTGAAGAAAAAATTAGATGATGTGTGGACAGTTGTATATAAAGATCATGATGAAGAACCTATGGCCTTTTCATACTATTCCAAAACAGATGCGGAGATTGCAAAACAGACAATTGAAAAATCAAACGGTACTCATTTAGTTAATGAAAAGGAAGAAGTCGTTGGGTATATTCATTTAGACTGGGTCTATTTAATCCATGGGAGGTTAATTAAAACCGACTAAGAGAGAGAGAAAATAAAATTCTAATTTTATACAGAAGGAGAATGAGACAATATGACAAAAGAAAATAGAAACTTAATTATGCTTGAAGCAGAAAGAGAACAGGCTAAAATGCGATTAGAGAATCAAATTTCAAGCATTCGTAACATGTTAGATAATTTAGAATCAAAGTTAAAAAACAATCAGCAATTATATATATCGGATGGATTGCAAGGAAATGGTAGTAATATTGACAAACATCTCGCACAATTAGCAACCTATGATAGAGCGATTGAACTTTTCAATAGACAATTTTCTAAGAATGAATAAAATGTTGATTTTATTTAGAAAGGGGGACGAGGATGGACAATTACCTACAAATACTTGACCAAGTTAAATCAATAGAAATGTCATTAACAACAAAGGAATTCACTGTTCAGATGATAAGTGATTACTTCGAAGTCCCTGAAGATACAATTAAGACAGTATTGAAAAGGAACATGAAAATAATACAGCAATATTCAGAAATAAGAACAGTTGAAATGAAAAAATTGAAACAGGAAGCAGCAATTTTTCAGTCGCCCAAATTTAAAAAAGTAAGAAGGCTATCCTTAGTTAATATATACGGTTTACTTAGAATAGGATTACTTTTACGGAACAGCATTATCGCAAGACAATTTCAGAAAAACGTTGGGCATCTTGAATTACCAGAAAGATTTACAGATGTAGTGATTGGTAATGCAGAATATAAAGCAAAAGAGAAAAAGTTAGGGGTGTTTATCAGTACAGCTTTTAAAGACGTATTCAGTATTGAGGAACAAGTGAAGTGTGGAACTTACTATATTGATTATGTCATTGAAGAGAAGGTTGCTATTGAATGTGATGAGCATGGACATAAAAGTTATTCGAAACACAAAGAATTGGTTAGAGAAGAGTACATAAAAAGAAAAGGTTATAAGTTAATTAGATTTAATCCAGATAGTGAGGATTCAGTATTTGAGCTAATCAACAGAGTCTTTCTGGCATGTAAAACTACATAAAATCGGTCTTTTATTGAGAAAGGAGCAGATATATGATCAAAATCGAAAAAGGCAATATTTTAGATGCAACTGAAGATATAATTGTACAACAAGTAAACTGTAAAGGGGTCATGGGTGCAGGAGTGGCTAAGGCTATTCTGAACAAGTATTCAAACGTAAAGAAAGAATATCAGTCTTTTAGAAACTTCAACTTAAACAAAGGATTAACTGATAAAGATTTATTAGGATTAGTCAATTATGTTCGAGTCAGTGATGGGAAGGTTATTGCTAACGTATTCGGCCAGATTAACATTAAGAAAAATCGCTTTGATAAAACTGTGTACACAAAGACAGAAGCTTTAACAAGGGGATTAAAAGAAGTGAAAGAGTTGTCCAAACAGTTAAATAAATCAGTTGCTATTCCATATGGTATTGGGTGTGGCTTAGCGGGTGGTGATTGGAACATAATATCTGAGCTTATTGATAGTATCTTTAGTGATTACAAAGTGACGATTTATAAATTGGATTAGTGATTAAAAATCAATTGAGGAGCCATGGTAAAAAGGATAAAAATAAAATTAGTGGAGGAGAAAGAAAATTAACGAGGCTTATCATTCAATTCATACACTGTATAACAAAATGGATAGACAAATGAAAACAGTAAAGGAGGCCATTGAAGAAAAAGATTTGCAAAGAGCACATCGTAACTTAATTAACTTAGCCGACAATAATGAGGAATTAATGCAGGAAATCAGGTGGATCAAAAAGGGAACCACCATGTGATTTATTTGATCAATTGTCTGCGCTCTTTAAAGTTCCATACATAAAGCTCTTCTATAGAGCAACCTATGGCATCAGCAAACGTCATTGTTGTTCCAATATTCATATTTGATTTAAAACCACTTACATAATCATTAATACGTTGTTTAGGTAATCCAGTACGTTCAACAAGGTCTTCAATTGAAACGCTATATTCATGCATAAGCTCATTGAGTCTTGAATCAACTGGTCTCCATTGTTTTTTCACTATGTACAGCTCTTTCAGCAACGATTTTAGCACATACATAATTTACCTTCAATATAGATTAGGAGAGTGATTGATTGGGAGCAAACAATCAAGGGAAAGTTTTTGAAGCGAACATTGAAAAATCTGCAGCGGATCAGAAGTTGTTCTTTTACCGGATTAAAGATGTTAATCCAATGTTCTTGAAAAGAGGGGCAGCAATATCAAAAAACAAATATGACTGTTTCCTGCATTTTAACGGATACTTGTTCCCCTTTGAGCTAAAGTCTACAAAGAACAAGTCCATTTCCTTCAGTGAGAAGATCATAAAAGGACAGCAGATTAAACACTTAAAAGAAGCAGCACAATACCCAAACATAATTCCTGGTTTTCTGTTTCAATTTAGAGAGCCTGAGAACAAGGTTTATTTCGTACATATTGATGAATTCTTGAAATACAAAAACATAGCTGAAAAACAATTAGAGCATACATATAAGAATAAAGTTAACAAGTCCAGTATCCCGATAGCAATTTGTGAAGAGATCGGTACAGAAGTGCGCTGGATGAAAAAGAAAGTGAACTATACATATTATTTGAACAAGCTTTGCGGGGAATTGATTAAGAAATTTTCGAATAGGACAAATTCTGAAAGTCATACACCTGTCAATAGGAGGGTGGTAAAATGACTATTGATGAATTATGCAAAAAGTACAACCTTCAAAATTGCACTGTAAAATATAGAAATGAGCCGAATCTTGAATTGATGGCAAAAGCTTTTATGGATTTTAAAAGAAAACTTTATTTAGAAAGAAAAAAGGAGACTACCGAATAAGGTAGTCTTTATTTACTTACAATAAAAAATAACATACCTACCTTTGTCGTTGACGCACCAGGCGGCGGAGGTAAAATCGCCCTGCAGCCAAACTATGTCCTGTCACAAAGTCCAGACAAAGTCATCTTAAGAAATTTTGAAGGTGTGATTACGTCATATCCGGAACCGGAGAATTATATCCCCAACCAGGCAGACGCTTATTTTGAGTCCGTTTTCCCTGAAACCGCTGACAAAAAGGATCCGGTCGGGCTGAGTGCTATTTTTGCTGACAAAGAAGTTTCATTTACACCTGAAAATATAGACAGAATCAAAAGGAGAGAGGCATACATCGCAAATCCGGAGCATGAAACATTAAAAGACCGCCGTGAGAAAAGGGATCAGCTTAAAGAAAAGAAATTTTTGGCGCAGCAGAAAAAACAGGAAGAGATTGAAAGCGGAGGAGATTCTTCATGAAAACATGCGAATGGTGCGGCGAACTTGAAGCGGTGCCCGGAAGGAACACCGTGTACTGGGAGCTCCCTGATGGAACGAGGGCTATAGAATTGACAGACACCCCCGCCATGGTATGTGCTGCCTGCGGTATGAGCTATCAAGAGGAAAATACGGTTAAGGAGATTGAGGATCAGTTGCTTTTGATTCAAACAAAAAAACTGCCTGAAAGCCTAACGTATCAGCAGCTCATGGAGACAGAAAGGATTTTGAAACGCAACTATTTTGACTTCTCCTGAGTCATGTTTCAGTATTCTTTTGTTGTAATTTTACACTTGAACTGTATAATAGAACAACAAAAGACAGACACCAGGAGGGGAAACCCATGAAATCCTTTTATCACTATTTATTAAAATACAGACACCCGAAGCCGAAGGACAGCATCAGTGAATTTGCCAATCAGGCGTATGAGGATCACAGCTTTCCGAAAACATCAACCGATTATCATGAAATCAGTTCGTATTTGGAGCTGAATGCTGATTATCTTCACACGATGGCAACGTTTGATGAAGCTTGGGATCAATACGAGGCTGAAGTGCACGGCAGATAATAGCTGTTTCATCCGCAGATCACTGCGGATTTTTTTATGTCCATATCCATACCATAATTGGATATTTCCTTTGGTTTTCATGCCCATGCGAATTGGCTTCCCCCGGCATACGATAGCGTATGAGAAATGTTGCGGCGAGGGGGAGACACCATGAAGCAAAATAAACCGAAATTCCAAGTAGGGGATATCGTAGTCGTCATTATGTATGGAACAGTTGGCACCATCACAAAAGTGCACCAAATTGATAAACACTATCTTTATGAGGTCAATCATAACGAAGTTTTATACTTCGAATCGTCCATTCAGCTTTATAAAGATTATGAGGGTGTCATTGTCGACATGGAAAAGCTTGATATTGAGTATGAATTCCTTATTGGAGACGTTGTTTATGTAAAAGATTATGGAAAAGAACTCTTTCGCATTATCGGCCACAGAACAGAAATTTGGAGATATTTAGAAGATGGCTGGGAAGATATCATTTATGAGCTCACCCGTTTAAAGGATGGAGAGTGGCTTGAAACGGAGGAAGAGGATCTCACGCTGGTGCTTAGAAAATATGAAATGGACCAGTTTGTACACCAGCTGTTGTTTGTCCACTATGTCGGAGAAACTGGCCATGAGATCGGCGAAGATATCGCATCGTCTGCTCTTCTTCAGTTTGAAGGCGATGATGAAGATCAAGATACCCTTCACATCCTTGCTGTATCAATTGTTGATGAGCTTCTGGATATTTATAATGATTACAAAATTCTGTACAAAATGTTCCATGATGAAGAATATAAAGATATGATGAAGTTTGTTCTGGAAAGTTTAAAAGAGCATTTCAGTTAGTTTGTGAACATACGGATCAAGATATATATAAAATAAGGCAGACAGCCCCAAATCATGACACGCGTCATCCCTTTGAGCGTTTTTTCCATTATGATATCAAATCTTTCTCCGTCCAGTGCTTCCATCATTTTAGCGATCATAGCGTCAGCCTCCCATGGCTCGTTTTTTATTCAATATATGACTGAAAGAATTGTTTAGAACACCGGGTATAATTCAGCCTGTTTTTTCATAAAACATAAAAAAGGAGGCGGTACGGAGATGAAAGAGATAGATCTTGTGATTGATACGGAAGAAATCGCTGAATTTTTTTACAGAGAGCTTGCAAGACGGGGCTACATACCGAGTGAGGATGAGCTGTTTGAAATCGCTGATATTACCTTTGATTATTTGATAGAAAAATGTATGATAGATGAAGAGCTGGATGAAGATGAGTGAGGCTTAAAACCGGAGCGGTCAGCTCCGGTTTTATTATTCATGTTCTATGACTTCTGTGAAATTGAGGTGGTTACATTGTTGTACAAGCCCGTTAGTTTGTTTCTTTTCTTCCTCATTCTAGCTGCGGCCATTCATACAAATGCTGTTCAGTCTGCAGATGAAGCCATAAGCAAAGCGGCTGTTTTGATCCGCCAGTCATGGCTTAATGATGTCATGACAGGAATCACGCATCTTGGTGCTTCTTCTTTTCTGCTCCCTCTAATTGTAATCATCGGAGCGGGCCTGTTTTTTTACAGAAAAACATGGGATGGCCTGTTGATGCTCCTGGTATTCGGCGCAGATCGGCTGTTAAACAAAGTCTTAAAAGAATGGATCGAAAGAGTGAGGCCTGATTTTGCACCGCTGGTTCATGAATCATCCTACAGTTTTCCGAGCGGCCACTCTATGAATGCTGCTTGTGTCTATCCTGTCATTGCTTATGTTTTAGTGAAACACCTCCCGTTTTTGTCCAAGCATAAAAAAATGGTATATACCATTGCCGGCGTAATCACTGTTTTGGTGGGCTTAAGCAGAGTCTATCTGGGGGTTCATTTTTTGACAGACGTGTTAGGAGGCTTCAGTTTCGGCTTGCTTCTGTTTTTCCTGGTAAAAGATTTTGACGAAAAGATTAAGCGGTTTCGACAAAAATAGAGAGAGGAAAACACAGCAAAAAAGCCAATATGTTAAAGAAATAAAAGGGAGGGGATCTTGATGATGTTATCCGTGTTTAAAAAGAAGTCTTGTTCCTATGACGTGACAATATTTCAAACACCCCGGTTTGGCGAAAAAAAGGGCTACAAAGCCGTCTATCGAACTGATCTGAACGGGAGCGATCATCAAGATGTACTGAAAAAAGCGTTCTCTTTGTTTAATGTATTCGACACTGTTCCGAGTGATTATGATGCGAGATTTATGGCTACAGGGGACGTGATCCTGATTGATGAAGGCAGAAAAGGGAAAACATATTATCAACTGCTTCCCGCCGGCTGGAGGAAAATCAACCGTCTGATTGTACAAACGACATAACGAAAAGAAAACTGCGGAAATCCGCAGTTTTCTGCAATTTAAGGCTTGCGTTTGGCAGCGGAATATTCTTTCCCGTGTGCTTCTTCAGCTGCAATGATATCTTTTTCAGGTATATGATTGTTCTTTTTTTGGCCGGTGATCCGGTTACGATGTTTTTTACCCATGTCCCACCCCTCCTTCCTGCGGTTAGGTTTTCAAATTAACACCCCGATTATCCGCTTTTCTCAGAAAGCGCCTAACAGATCCCCGAACATTTCTTTTTTCTGCATATTCCTTTATAATCAATGCTGAAGTTTGTTTCATCATGACATTCGTTGTAAAATGGACGGGCTGGATGATAATTTAGATTTACAGGAGGATATGAGATGAGCGTACATATAGGTGCTGAAAAGGGACAAATTGCGGATACTGTGCTTTTGCCGGGTGATCCTCTCAGAGCAAAATTCATTGCTGAAACGTATCTTGAAAATGTAGAATGCTACAATGAAGTCAGAGGCATGTATGGGTTTACGGGTACATATAAAGGCAAAAAAATCTCAGTGCAAGGCACGGGAATGGGCGTTCCGTCTATTTCAATTTATGTGAATGAATTAATTCAAAGCTACGATGTGCAGAATCTAATAAGAGTAGGTTCTTGCGGCGCTATCCGTAAAGATGTCAAAGTGCGAGATGTCATTTTAGCGATGACCTCCTCAACTGATTCACAAATGAACAGAGTCGCTTTCGGAAGCATTGATTTTGCGCCTTGTGCAGATTTCGAGCTTTTAAAAAATGCCTATGATGCCGCAAAGGATAAAGGCGTGCCGGTGACTGTAGGAAGCGTATTTACTGCTGACCAGTTCTACAATGACGATTCACAAATTGAAAAGCTTGCAAAATACGGTGTGCTGGGTGTTGAAATGGAAACCACAGCATTGTATACATTAGCAGCGAAGCACGGAAGAAAAGCGCTGTCAATTCTCACCGTGAGTGATCACGTATTAACAGGAGAAGAAACGACAGCGGAAGAGCGTCAAACCACATTTCATGATATGATAGAAGTGGCTTTACATTCCGTATCACAATAAAATAAATCAAGAGGCGTGCTGGATGCCGGCAGCCTCTTCTTTATGAATGCGGAAACGATTGATAAAAGGAAGGTAATGTAATATGAAAAAGTCCGGTAAATGGTTCTCACTGGCTGCCGCTCTGAGTGTAACGGCAATAGTCGGAGCCGGCTGCAGCATGTCAAATGGAGATGCTCAAAAGGATACGAAAACCACAGCAGAAACAAAGCAAGCAGAACAAAAAACAAATGACACGAAAAAAACAAACACCCAGGACAGTGAGTTTTCATTGGAAAGCAAGTATTTCAATGATATTAAAAAAGTGGACGGTCTGGAAACCATTCAAAATCCAGAAAATATACTCGCGCTTGTCAATAAACAATACGCGCTGCCCGGAAACTATGAACCTAGCGATCTTGTCATACCTGATGTGGAGTTTTCTTTTGAAGAAAAGATTCAAAAACGTTACATCAGAAAGGAAGCGGCAGATGCGTTAAAAACGATGTTCGATGCTGCGAAAAAGGAAGGCTATGAACTGGCGGCTGTCTCAGGATACCGTGCGTATGACAGACAGAAAGTCATTTTCGACAATGAAGTAAGCCTTAAAGGAGAAAAGAAGGCAAGAGAAGCGGTTGCTTATCCAGGTGAAAGTGAGCACCAAACAGGCCTTGCGATGGACATTTCCAGCCGAAGCAATGGCTTTGAGCTAAATGAAGCCTTCGGTAGCACGGCCGATGGGAAATGGGTGCAGGACAATGCTTATAAGTATGGCTTTGTCATTCGCTATCCGAAAAATAAAGAAGATATTACGAAATATGAATATGAGCCATGGCACCTGCGCTATGTAGGCAAAAAGGCCGCGAAAGTCATGCATGATAATGATTTAACGCTGGAAGAGTACTTTGAAAAAGTGAAAAAAATCTAAAAGAGATAGCCCGCTTACCATTGATAAGCGGGCTTACTTGTATTCGGTAATCTAGCATTGATCTGACTATGATTCTCTATTTACCAGAAGAATAAACCAGCCAGAGCCACTCCTGCAATTAAACCGAGGGAAATCCCGTAAGCCGCTCCATATCCCCAATAACCGCCCCAATATCCGTAACCGAAACCTCTTGGCCCTGCGCCGACCGGAGCAATAAAAACTCTGTCTCTTGTTACACGGGTAATTCTGCCGACGTGAACTCTTCCGCATCTCTCTGTAATTCTGACGACTTTACCTTGATGGTTACGGCAAAGATGGTAATATCTCTCCAATATTGTTCCCTCCTATACTGACTTTCTATCAGCATATGATAGATAGGAAAAAAAGGTTGGACGAAAATAGGGGGCGATACGCCGTTTTACTTATACGCGATAAAAATACAATGACCCATGTACTCACTATATATTTGCATGAGCTGATAGTGTGTTTGAAGCGTATCGTAATAGATGGGGGCGATCGTTTGCGATAAATCCATTTCTGTGGTTGGTTCAAATTTCATGTCTTCTGGAAGCAGTGTCATCGCTTCTGTTTTTTGAAAGCCATAAGATCTTAAGAGTTTATGCCATTCGCTTTCTTCATGCAAGCAAGTAAATCCGTAAAAATCCATCATTTGATTCTTTTCTGCAGGGGGCATCGGTTTTTTTAAAGCTGCTTCAATACCAATCAGCATCCCGCCAGGTTTTAAAACTCTTGAAATTTCTTGAAGAGAGGAAGTCAGGCGTGAAAAACTGAGGACCGACTCTGACAGGACGCAGGAAAAGGACTCAGAAGAAAACGGGAGATGTTCCAGCTCCGCCTGATATGCAGGGATGGCAAGCCCTTCATTCGAAAATCTTTTTTTCGCTTTTTCAAGCATGATAGGATCTTTATCAACGACTGTCACAGGATACAGCAAATGTCCTAAATAAGCCGCTGTTTGCCCTGTTCCGCATCCAGCATCAAGTATCGGCTGGTCCGGGGAGGGCGCAGCCTTTTGCAAGACTGCTTTTGAAAAAGCCAGCCCGCCTGGGTGCGCTCCTGCGACACCGAATAAGGACAGCATTTCTAAATATCGGCTCAATATCGAATCCTCCTTTTTCTTTATCATATGTCGTATAAAGACATAGGTTTATGAAAAGCAAAAGAAGGGCGTTTCTCTCTCATTTCTGCTCCGAGTTGACGAATAAGAATTCGTCCATGATAATAATGTAAGAAGAAAAAGGTGGTGTTTAATTGAAACGGCAATTAAAACTGTTTTTTATTGTGCTGATCACTGCGGTTGTCGCTTCAGCGCTTACTTTATTTATTACGGGCAATTCCAGTATCCTGGGCCAAAAATCAGCAAGCACAGGAGACAGCAAGTTCGACAAATTAAATAAAGCGTATGAGCAAATCAAGAGTGATTATTACCAAAAAACAGATGATGACAAATTAGTAGACGGAGCAATTAAAGGAATGATTCAATCGCTGGATGATCCGTATTCCACATATATGGATCAAGAGCAAGCGAAATCATTCGACGAAACGATTTCTGCATCTTTTGAAGGAATCGGAGCCCAAGTGGAGGAGAAAGACGGAGAAATCCTTATTGTATCACCAATTAAAGGTTCACCTGCTGAAAAAGCCGGTATTAAACCAAGGGACCAAATCCTAAAAGTGAATGGAAAAAGCGTTAAAGGCATGAATGTAAATGAGGCCGTTGCTTTAATCCGAGGCAAAAAGGGCACAAAGGTGAAGCTTGAACTGAACAGAGCGGGAGTGGGTCATATCGATCTTTCCATTAAACGCGATACCATTCCTGTAGAGACTGTCTATTCAGAGATGAAAGACAACAACATCGGAGAAATTCAAATCACTTCTTTCTCTGAAACAACAGCTAAAGAGCTGACAGATGCGATTGACAGTTTAGAGAAAAAAGGCGCCAAAGGCTATATTTTAGACCTGAGAGGCAACCCGGGCGGCTTAATGGAACAAGCGATTACGATGAGCAACCTGTTCATTGATAAAGGGAAAAACATCATGCAGGTTGAATACAAAAACGGTTCAAAAGAAGTCATGAAGGCTGAAAAAGAACGTAAAGTGACCAAACCGACCGTCGTTTTGGTAAATGACGGTACAGCAAGCGCCGCCGAAATTATGTCCGCTGCCCTTCATGAATCGTCAAACATACCGTTAATCGGTGAAACGACATTCGGTAAAGGCACAGTGCAAACGGCAAAAGAATATGATGATGGCTCTACCGTCAAACTGACAGTCGCCAAATGGCTGACTGCTGACGGTGAATGGATTCACAAAAAAGGCATCAAACCTCAAGTGAAAGCAGAGCTGCCTGATTACGCGAAGCTGCCGTATTTGGACGCAGATAAAACGTACAAATCAGGTGATTCAGGCACAAACGTCAAAGTGGCCCAGAAAATGCTCAAAGCACTTGATTACAAGGTAAAGGTTACCGGTACGTATGACCAGGATTTTGTATCTGTCGTCAAACAGTTCCAGAAAAAAGAGAAACTGAAAGAAACAGGCGTATTGACTGGCGATACAACAACGAAATTAATGACAGAACTTCAAAAGAAGCTGTCTAATAATGATACGCAAATGGAAAAAGCAATTGAAACACTGAAAAAAGAAATGTAAAAAAACCATACGCGGCTGCCGCGTATGGTTTTTTTTATGCACCCTTTTGATTCGGGTTAGCGTCTTGTTTTTTGCCAAATAAACCTTCAATGACAGGATTGGATCCCGCTTTTTTAACGAACAGCGGATTCAGAATAACCACAGCGATCATGTTAGCGGCCAGTCCCCAGAATCCTTCATAAATGCCATGTGCGGACTGAGTGGTGTACACAATAAACGTTACCGCAAGACCGGCTAATAATCCGATAACCGTCGCTTCTTTCGTTTGGTTTTTCCAGAACAGGCTGACAGCAATCGCAGGGAAAATTTGCACCATACCGGATACGCCTAATAGCTGAAGTGTCACTAAAGCAGTCGGAAACAGCATTCCAAACAGAAGCGCAAGGCCGATGACAACAAACACCATTGAACGTGTGACGAGGGTCAGCTTGCTTTGAGACACAGTCGGATGAATCAAGTCGCGGTACAAGTTATTGGCGAACAAATTTGATGCCCCGATTGCCATGATGGAACAAGGGATCAATGAAGCAAGAGCAATCGTGGCATATGCGAAACCTTGTGCCACGCCGCCGTAAGATGTTTGAATCAAATGCAGCAGCGCCAGTCTTGGATTTGTATCTTCCGGCAGAACAAGAAAGGCGATAAAGCCAAGAAAAATGACCAAAATTAACACAATATTGTAAAGTGGCAAAAACATGCTGTTTTTTCTTACTGCATCGGCGCTTTTCGCTGTAAAAACGCCTGTAGCGGCGTGTGCCCACATAAAAAGTGCCAAGGCGGAAACAATAGATGCTGTGATAAACCAAGGAATGCCTTTTGGCCCTTCTGCCGGTATCGTCAGCATTTGCGGCGCTTCCTTCACTAACGTGTCAATCATTGGCGTCCAGCCGTTAAAATGAATGAGAGGGAGAGATACTACCATAAACAGCATAATGACCCATACTAAAATGTCTTTAATGATAGCTGTAAATGTAGGCCCTTTAATCCCGCTGAAGAATGTATAAAGAGCAACGAGAATAAATGAAATGATTACAACGAATTTCACATTAATATATCCGGTGCCGGCAACCTGAAGCGTGTCTTGAATGCCGCTCAGCTGAAGGCATATGTACGGAATAAGCATGAGTACCCCGACGATGGCAACAAGGCTTGCCAAAAGCTTACTGTTAAAACGTTCCCGAGCGTAATCCGCGAGTGTTGTTAATTTATGAATCTTCGCAACTTTCCAAAGTTTAGGCAGGAAGAAGTAGGCAATAAAGTAGGCCAACACAGAATAGGGAATGGCGAAAAATGCAACGCTTCCCCCTGTAAAAGCCGTACTGGTTAACCCCAAGAACGTATAGGCCGTATAGAGGTCAGCGCCTACTAAAAACCAGACGAGAAGACCGCCGAAGCGTCTGCCGCCGACAGACCATTCTTCCACAGAAGTGCGCGAGGATTTGTCTCTTCCGGCAAGAAACCCGATACAGACAACGGTTAAGACGATAATAGCTGTAATAAGAAGTGCAGTCAGATTCCCTTGCATTATTCAAGTCCTCCATCTTTTTTTTGCATCTGATAAATGCCAAACGAGCATAACGGCGTAATGATAATCCACAACAGCAGCCAAAAGTGGAAAAACGGCAGGCCGAACATAATCGGTTCTATTCGATTCACAAGCGGCAAAAGCGCGAGCTGAACGAATGGCAAAAGAATAAGAATAACAATAAGTGCTTTTTTAACCATTTACTTTCCTCCTGAAACATGATAATGCTCACTATAATAGCAGTTGTAAGATAAGATCACAAGATAATTATTAGAAAAAAATGATTTTTTCAATTATTTAATCAAAACACATGGTTTGCATCCTTTTCAATAAAGGTTTAAAATAATAAATATCTTGAAATCGAGATAAATGGGAGTGAGAAAATGAAAACAGAAGGATTGCACCATGTCACAGCATTTGCGAGAGATCCGCAAGAAAACTTGCGATTTTATACAGAAGTGCTTGGGATCAGGCTTGTTAAAAAAACAGTAAACTTTGATGATCCCGGAACGTATCATTTTTACTTTGGGAATCAAAATGGAGATCCCGGCACAATAATGACCTTTTTTCCGTTCCAAGGAAGCGGACAGGGAACGGTCGGCAAAGGCCAAGCGGGCCGGGTGTACTTTTCAGTTCCTGCAGGCTCCCTGTCTTTTTGGAAGGAGCGTCTTGAGAAAAACGGGCTGAACCTAGAGGAGAAGACGTTATTCGGTGAAAAGGGCCTTATTTTTGATGATACAGAAGACCTTCCGCTGGCGATCATGGAGGATGCGAAAAGCAGCAAAAGCGAGTGGACGCCAGATGGGATCACAACAAATGAAGCAATTACGGGAATGAAAGGCGTGCTGCTGTATTCCTACGACCCGCAGGCAACCATACAATTGTTAACGGAAAGCTTTGGATATACCAAAGTGGCCGAAGAAGATCAGATTGTCAGGCTGACATCCTCAGCAGCTGTCGGCGGCGTCATTGACGTTCATTTACATCCTGAAAAAAGAGGGGTGGGAGGTTATGGGACGGTACACCATGTAGCGTTTCGGACAAGGAAAGAGGAACAGGCGAAATGGCTGCCGATTATTGCTGAACACCATCTGCCTGCGTCAGAAATCCTTGACAGGGAATACTTTACATCCGTTTATTTCAGAGAGAAAGGCGGTATCTTATTTGAAATCGCCACAGATGAACCGGGCTTTATGACAGATGAATCATTTGATAAGCTAGGGACTTCCTTAAAACTGCCTGATTGGCTGGAGAAACATAGACAACAAATTACAGACATTTTGCCTGAACTTTAAAGGGGGAATTTATGATGAAGCATATTTATGAAAAAGGGACATCTGAAAATGTACTTTTGCTGTTGCATGGCACGGGCGGAAATGAACACGACCTGCTTTCATTGGGGAGGTTTATAGACCCTCATGCCCATTTGCTCGGTGTCAGAGGATCGGTGCTTGAAAATGGAATGCCGCGATTTTTCAAACGTCTGAGTGAAGGGGTTTTTGATGAAAAGGATCTTGTGGTGCGGACAAGAGAATTGAAAGATTTTATCGACGAGGCTGCAGAAACGCATCAATTTGATCGCAGCCGAGTGATTGCAGTCGGTTATTCAAACGGCGCAAATATTGCGGCAAGCCTGCTTTTTCATTATAAAGATGTGTTAAAAGGGGCTATTCTGCATCATCCAATGGTTCCGATTCGCGGTATCGAGCTGCCTGATATGGCGGGGCTTCCCGTTTTTATCGGTGCCGGGAAATACGACCCTCTCTGCACGAAGGAAGAATCAGAAGAGCTTTACCGCTATTTACGTGACAGCGGAGCATCAGCCTCCGTTTTCTGGCAGGACGGGGGCCATCAACTGACTCAGCATGAAGCTGAACAGGCCCGTGAATGGTACAAAGAAGCGATTGTATAAAAAAAACCTTAGTCCGTATGTCGGACTAAGGTTTTTCATATCCTTACAGCCAAGTTGACACTTTTGAAAGCGGCAGGCGGTTGCTTTGATGGGCAGGTTTTACTGCTTTGCCGATTGAAATAAGCATAACAGGAACATAGCGTTCACTGATATCAAACTGCTTTTGGAACTGCTCTTTGTTAAATCCGCCGATTGCGCAAGTATCATAGCCTTTTGCTTTTGCGGCAATCATAAGCTGCATAGCAGCTAATGAAGCATTTAAGAAAGCGGAATCACGTGCGAATTGCTCGCTTTGGTAGGCACCGTTGATTTGGCCGAGCAAAGTCTGTTTGATTTCATCTGTAATATAGCCTTGGCTTGCTAATTCAGCGTAAACTTCTTCACCGTTTTCATTTGCCTTTAAATCGCCTAAAATGGCAACAACAGCAGAAGACTCAACGATTTGTTTTTGATTATACGCTACAGGAAGAAGTGCCGCTTTTGATTCATCGCTGTGGAATACTGTAAAATGCCAATGCTGAAGGTTCCAAGCTGAAGGCGCTTTAGCGGCAAGATCCAATAGCTCAGTCAGCTCTTCCTTAGAGATCGGGGCATTTGTATCATATTCCTTTACAGATGCTCGTGCTTTTAAAACATCCAGAGTATTCGTCATAGTGTTTCCTCCTTCGGATAAACGTGGTATGATAATAGAAAAGTTAGAAGCTTACTAAATGTAACTTGAAAGATTATTGTAATGGATCATTGAATACATGTCAATCAATAGATGAAGGGATGAGGACTTGTGGGAAATACAATGTGCCCTAAAATGGAAACCGCTTTCTCATTGCTGGGAAAACGATGGAACGGTCTGATCATCCATGTGCTTATGGATGGGCCGAAACGGTTTAAAGAGATAACGGAAACAATACCGATGATCAGCCAAAAAATGTTGGCGGAGCGCCTGAAAGAGCTTGAACAAAACGAGATTGTCGAACGGCAGGTTCTCCCTGAAACGCCGGTCAAAGTCATCTACACGCTGACTGAAAAAGGGACAGCGCTTCAAGCTGTATTCCAAGAGATGCAGGCATGGGCAGATCAATTTTGCGAGCCTGGTGACACAGTGTGCGAAGAAGAGAAATAAGGAAATTAGCGTCTGAAAAAAGAGCTTTTGTTTCAATGATGAGTCATGTAAGTGTCGGTTCACACCCGTTTACATGACTTTTTATATTTGTCAGAATGGCATTTCGGGATTTGCAAACGTGTCATGTAGAAGGGAGTATGCTTAAAATAAGAAATAACCCATAAGTTACAGCGTGCAACCTGTTGGTTTACCCTGTTGTGCAAATTACAATGCGGAATGCTAACCGCCAGCAGTTTCCAATTGGCATAGAGACTGGATTTTAAAAAAGATCCAGGCACCTCGTTTTGCAGGATGATTTCATTCTGGTTCCGTAAAAAGAGAGAGCTCTTTTGAGCTCTCTCTTTTTTTATAAAGAAGCGAAATCTTATAGTTTTCCATTCAAAAATTGAGCCTCACCGAGACCGAAACTCCAGTCTGCGTCACCATTCTCAGTAATAGATACCATGAGGTCTTCAGGGGAGATTCCGCATTTTTCTTCTAGCTTTTCAGCAAGTAAAGCATACAATTTTTCCTTTTGGCTCTCTGTTCTTGCTTTGCTTGTCATACTGATAATGACCAGATCTTTGCTTCTTTGCAATCCTAATCCTGTATCCTGGATCATAAGCTCGTTTGCAGGATGCTGGTGGACTATTTGATAACGGTCTCTTTCCGGAACACCAAATGCTTCAACCATTGCTTGGTGAGCAGTATCTAATAACAATTGCAGCGATTTTTCGTCACGTCCTTCAATTACATCAAAGCGCAATAATGGCATGTGAACGCCTCCTCTTGTGAAGTTGTTATCCGTCTGTTTTCATATGGGTTCAGTTGCTTTCAGACAATGGATAGAATTATTGATTGGCAATCAACTTTAAAAAAACATAACACATAACCAATAGTTAATCAACATATAACTAATGAATCATTTGATAGGCGATAGGTAATCGAGACAAACTCGTAAAAACGATTGACAGTCATTGATTAGGAGATTAGTATGAAAATATTAGTTAACCAAAAGGTGACAATCATATAACCAAGACGTTTTTTAGATATTAATGAAAACGATTTCTGTTTATCCAGGAATGAAAAGCGCTGAAACATCGCGAGATTCATATCAAACACTTTTGGAGGGGGACACCATGCCGATTTTAATTGTAGCTGCCGGAGTGCTGATTCTGTTATTTCTCATTATAAAAGGTAAATTAAATACCTTTGTCTCACTGCTTGTCGTTTCATTTTTAGTAGCCATCGGACTTGGGATGGATATCAATAAAATTGTTCTTTCGATTGAAACGGGAATTGGCGGGCAGCTGGGGCATTTAGCTTTAGTGTTTGGACTTGGCGCGATGCTCGGGAGGCTTGTCTCAGATGCGGGGGGCGGCTACCGGATTGCCGTTACGCTGATTGACAAGTTCGGGAAGAAACGAATACAGGCGGCGGTTGTGATTGCCTCTTTTATCATTGGCATTGCCCTGTTTTTTGAAGTGGGTCTTGTTCTGTTAATACCGATTGTATACGCGATTGCTAAAGAATTAAAAATGCCTTTTCTGTATCTGGGAATTCCGATGGCAGCCGCCTTAAATGTCACTCACGGCTTTTTGCCACCTCATCCTGCGCCAACCGCCATCTCAGTTGCATATGGCGCCCATATTGGCCAGGTGCTGCTTTTGGGAATCCTCATCGCTGTTCCGACAACCGTGATTGCCGGGCCATTATTTAATAAATTTGCGGTGAAACGGTTTCCTGGAGCTTATCAAAAGCAAGGGAATTTATCAGGGGTAGGACCGAGGAAAGAATTTCAGCTAGATGAAACACCGGGCTTTGCAATCAGTGCTGTCACATCTTTATTTCCGGTTATTTTTTATGGCCTTGGCAACTGTTGTTTCTTTATTATTGAAAGAACATTCAAAAGGAAAAGACATTATAGAATTTATCGGCACTCCGGGAACGGCAATGCTCATTTCGCTATTGCTTCCACTCTATGGGTATGCCCGTAAAATATCTATCCAGGAAATCAGCAGATCTATGTCGGAATCAATTTGCAAATTGCGATGATGCTTCTCATCATAGGAGGGGGAGGAGCCTTTAAACAGGTGCTGATTGACGGCGGAGTCGGCGATTATGTCGGTAGTTTTTCCGTCAAACAAACATGTCGCCGCTTTTCGTTGCATGGGCCATCGCCGCGATTCTGCGCCTGTGTCTGGGCTCTGCTACGGTGGCTGCGCTTACCACCGCGGGAATGGCAGCCCCGCTTATGGAGACAGGCAGTGTAAACCCCGCGTTAATGGTGCTGGCAACCGGAGCGGGCAGTGTCATTGCGTGTCATGTAAATGATGCAGGATTTTGGATGGTAAAGGAATTTTTCGGTTTGAGCCTGAAAGAAACATTTCAAACCTGGACGCTGCTTACAACAGTTCTTTCCGTTACAGGGCTCGGCTGTGTGTTATTGGCAGGGCTTGTTGTGTAACAATCTATAGATTCAGTCTATAGCCCAATCGTTTTTCTTCTTTATTGAATACCTTACGTATAGGCAGACATAAAGGAGGAAAAATCTTGTACCCTCATCATTCGTATTATCGCGGGAATCTCGGTCCAGCCGGATACCCGGCGCGTAGTCCTTTTTTGTTTGGCGCTCCTTTAGTCGGCGGTTTATTAGGCGGTTTTCTTGGGAGTGCCCTGTTTAACTATTCACGTCCCTATGCTTATCCGCCTGGCCCTTATGGATACGGAGGCGGACCGTACGGTTTTGGTGCCGGCGTGCCATATGGGGGATATCCCGGCTTCTATTAATAAAAACGGCCTGCATTTTGCAGGCCGTTTTTTATCGGATGATTTCTACCTCAGACATATTGTAGTCTTGCTGCTTCTGAAACATGACTTCCAGAAGGCCATCCTTATAGACGGCTTTTGTTCCTTTGCGTTTGACTAAACAAGGAAGGTTTACTTTTTTCGGATGATCTGACCTTGGGAAGTTTTCCAACCATAATTCGTGAGATGTGTGTTTAATTCTCACTTGTTCCAGCTGTTCTTCGCCGATTGGAACCTTTACAAACACATGGTCTGCTGTTTCGAATATATCAATATCAGGTTTGACATCAGGTTTTGCATCAGGTTTTGCGGGCTGTTCTTTTTGGGGGAGAGGATCGCGGAAAGGAAATTGAGCCGCATAATCACTGCCGAACACACTTTCCATCACACGATTGACATACGTTTCAACTTCTTTCGGATCAGCTTTTTTTAATGCTTCTTTAGAAAATTGATTGTGGAAAGGAAAGTACTTGTTCCACTCAAACATTGTCTTCACATCCTTTCTTCACGGACAAAATAGTATATGCCCGCCAGATCTTTCACGTGATATAATATAAGATGCTCTAAAGAAAGGCAGGGATATCAATGCAACATGCAGAAACAAAAAAAGGCGTTCTTTACACAGCCGTATCCTTTATCATGTGGGGGCTGTTTCCGCTCTATTGGAAGCTTCTCGAACAGCTGCCGGCTCTTGATATTTTGGCTCATCGTATTATATGGTCTTTTGTTTTTATGTGTATCGTACTTTTTTTCTTGCGCCAATGGAAAATAGGATGGCAGGAGCTGCGCTCTTTGAAAAAGAACGGAGGAATTCTTTCTTTATTTCTCGCTTCTATCCTGATTTCGATTAACTGGTTTGTTTACATATGGGCTGTCAATCATGGCTTTTTGCTTGAGGCTAGTCTTGGTTATTACATTAATCCGCTTGTATCAGTACTCCTTGGGATTTTATTTTTAAAGGAAAAACTGAATCGCCTGCAATTAGTTGCCGTTTCGATTGCGGCGGCCGGCGTCATCATCTCGGCGTTCCAATACGGCTCCATTCCTTATGTCGCGCTTCTGCTCGCATTCAGCTTTGGACTGTATGGGTTAAGCAAAAAAAGAACAAGTCTGCCGAGCGCCATCGGTTTAACGCTGGAAACGTTCATGATTATGCCGATTGCATTGGGATATTTACTGTTCAGCGGACATGCTCAGCCAGCGGGTGCAGAAAGCGGAGGGACATGGCTGCTTCTCTTTTTGGCCGGTGTGTTTACGGCATTGCCGCTTTTATTGTTTGCGGAAGGAGCGAAACGGCTGCCGCTGTACCAAGTCGGTATCTTACAATATATTGCGCCAACCATTACTCTGCTGATCGGGCTGTTTGTTTACCATGAGCCATTTTCAAGCTCGAAGGCTTTTACATTCAGCTGTATATGGGCTGCGCTGCTCTTGTTTACGTTTTCACAAGTGAAGTGGAAACGGGCGTCAAAAAGCCATTGAGGCCTTTGGCTTTTCAGCTGATGCATATATTATGTATAATCATTTCATGTATGTAAGACATAAAGGAGCAAGACGATGGACAATGATAAAGAGATAGTGAAAGCCTACGCTTCACTTTGGAATAACCGATCTCTCGCACATGATGACGAAGAAACGGTAGCAGAGGCGATTGATCTTGAGCTTTTGGATAAACGAACACATCCAAGACTCCGAAAACCGATGCTGGAAAAATATTTTGCCGCGATTCAGCGCATCGTGAATTCACAGCTCGAACCGGCTGTGAAATATCAGCTGGTCAAATTACATACAAAACGTGCAGAGTATTTAAAAGAAGAAAGAGGGGAGCAATCATGAAAGCAATCATAAAAGAAGATGTGCAAGCATCTTTAGAACGATATGCGGACCGCCCTGTATATATCCATTTAGAAACCACCACAGGTTCTTATTCAGCGCATTTAAATGAAAAGAACATGACGGTTGTTGCATATATCCGCAATGCAAAAGTCACTTATCATCAGGCAAAAATCAAAGGCAATGGACCTTACCGCGTTGGCTTGAAAACAGAAGAAGGCTGGATTTATGCTGAAGGCTTGACTGAATACACGGTAGATGAAGAAAACCGTTTATTAATGGCGGGACACCTGCCGGGCGGTAAACTGGCTATTTCTCTGCAAATCAGTGAAAAACCGTTCACAGTTTAAAGAAAAGGGTGAATAATAATGAAAGAACATGTACTAGTAATCCTGCCTCACCCTGATGATGAATCATATGGAGTGGCAGGCCTCATTGCCTTAAACAGAAAAAAAGACATTCCCGTTACGTATGCTTGTGCCACTTTAGGTGAAATGGGCAGAAATATGGGCGATCCATTTTTCGCGAATCGGGAAACGTTGCCGCTGCTAAGAAAACAAGAGCTCATCAACGCTTGCAAAGAAATGGATATCAATGACCTTCGTATGCTTGGACTCCGTGACAAAACGCTCGAATTTGAAGATGATGAGTATTTAGCTGATATTATGGAAGAGATCATAGATGATGTAAAACCAAGTTTAATTGTCACATTTTATCCCGGACACGGTGTGCACCCTGACCATGATGCATGCGGGGAAGCGGTTATCCGTGCATTGTACCGCAAAAAGAAAGAAGACCGTCCGCGTACAATCTGCATGGCTATTACCCGCAACAGAGAAGAGATTCTCGGCGAAGCTGATGTGGTACTTGATATCAAAGAAGTAGCTGATATTAAAATGAATGCGTTAAGAGCTCACCGCACACAAACAGAAGGTATGCTCAGAGAGCTTGAAGAGAAATTAAAAAATAATGAACCTGTTATGGCAACATGGTTTGAAGAAGAAATATATTGGACGTATCAATGGAATGATTAATCAAAAAGGTATAAGGCCTTAAGCCTTATACCTTTTTTAATTTTAAGTCTGATGCAATTGCTGAAGCGAGGGTGGATCTTAAGGAAATGTCATCGAAAGACAAACCTAGCTGAACCGCTGTTTGCGCGATTTCCGGACGGATTCCCGACAAAGTTGAAGAAACACCGATTAAACGCAGCGCCTCAATTAAACTGAACAGCTGGTGGGCAACCATCGTATCAATAATTGCTACCCCTGACAAATCAATATACAGCTGTGTCACCTTTTTCTCCGCACATTGATGCAGAGTGTTTTCCATAATCAGTTTGGCGCGAACCGTATCAATATCTCCGATTAAAGGCAGCAGCCCGACGCTGTGAAACAGCACAATGACCGGCGCGCTCAATTCAGTAATCATATCTTTTTGGGCCTGCAGCTGAAGGCTTGTGTTTTTGTACATTTCTTCTATAAAAATATGGATCACAAGATCAAACGCTTTGATAAGGGAATGATACAGGTCTTCAGCTTCTTCGCCTTTCACAGTATCCTGATTGAGATGGACAAATTCTTTCACATAGGAAACATATAAATCTCTCACTCTGACAAACTCACGAATAATATAGTGGATAGGAGTCTTTAAATGCTCAGGATCCTGTGTCACTTCAAAGGCCCATTCTTTCAGGATAGGCAGGTATACTTCCTCATCATCTATGAAAATACGATTGATCTTATAATTGAAGGCGAGGTTCTGGCTTTTTAAATTGTGAACGACAGCAGGGTCTGTTGATGCATAAATGGAATTTGGATCAGTCTCCTCAATTGTTTCATACCATGTTGAACTGATGGTCTCCGCATGCTGAGAAAGATACTCGTATAATTTGTTGTTTTTTGCCATGATTGACACCTCTTTTACATGTATTGTTTTTGCGAATAACGTTTTTGCAGTTTTGCCAGCCTGAAAAACAGCCCAACTGCTCCGGCGGCGAGTCCTGCGATTAATCCAATCCAATAGCCGAATGCACCCAGGCTTGTAAACGTACCGACCATATAACCGACCGGAAGGCCAATGATCCAGTAAGAGACAAAAGCAGCCGCAAGCGTATAGTTCACATCTTTGTACCCCCTGAGCGCTCCTTGGATCGGTGCGGCCACAGCATCGGAAAGCTGAAAAAACAGCGCATAAATTAAAAAGTGCTGTGTCAGCCTGAGCACATCGGGGTCAGAAGTGTACATGCCCGCAATTTGTTCTCTGAATAACAGGATACAGGCGGCTGTGAACAAAGAAAAGCCGATCGCCATCATGATGCCGATTAAGCTATATGAGCGTGCATCTCTAAAACGGGCTGCACCCGCTTCAAACCCGACTACAATTGTTAAAGCCATGGACACGCTGAGCGGCAGCATATATAGAAGAGACGCAAAATTCATGGCTGCCTGGTGGGACGCGATGGTCACTGTATGAAAATGGCTCATCAGAAGCGTAACAGCTGCGAAAATGCTCGTTTCAAAAAATACAGCGAATCCAATAGGCAAGCCGATTTTGAGTAGATTTTTGCATGCTTCCCAAGAGAACTTATACATCGTAAGGAAAATCCCGTATTTAGAAAACGGTGCGTTTTTATGAATAATGAAAAAACTGAAAACGCAGATACACCAATAAGTAAGCGCGGATGCCAGCCCTGCGCCGACGCCGCCAAGTGCCGGCATGCCGAATTTCCCGAAGATAAATACATAATTCAATACAAAATTGATTGGAAGTGAACTGAGTGTAATCATCATTGTGACTCTCGTTTTTCCTAATGAGTCGATGAATGATCTCAACACGGTGTAAACAAATAAAGGGAAAATTCCCAGTGATAAAAAGCCTAAAAATTGTTTAGCAATCTGATGCACGTGAATATCAAGGTTCAAACGGCCAAGAATAAGGTCAACTGCAGCATATCCAATCACTAAAACGGCGATGCTAAGAAGCGCGGCCACGTATACAGCTTGTAAAACAGTAAAGGGAATCTTCTGTTTTTTCTCGGCGCCTAATAACTGAGCGACAATCGGGGTGACCGCCATTAATATACCTGCCAGTCCTGTGTAAACAGGGGTCCAAAGGCTTGAGCCAATCGCGACACCCGCTAAATCAGCGGGGCTGACTTTCCCTGACATCACCGTATCTAGAAAAGTCATTAGAGAAAGCCCCGCCTGGGTAATGAATATCGGGATTAAAATGTGCAAGAGCTGTTTGATTTTTTCCCGGGCGTTTTGAGTTTCTTTCATACATTGATCTCCGTTTCTTTTTCATAACGAGAGAAATTATAACATTTTATGTATAAAAAGCAATGAACGCCGGGCCTATTCTTTTTTTGTCGGTTTCGTTTTTCTAAACATTTGGGCATAAATAAAAGAAAGTGAAATCACGCCTAAAAAGGTGCAAATATACTGAATGATTCTTTCGATTTCCATTCTTTACATCCCTCCTTTCCCTATAGAATGTGCATCAATAAGATAAGCATTCGTGAAAAGTTGGAAATTTGAACAGGAGATGAAGGCTATGCGTTATGAACAGATATCAGAAAATGCATTCAAAGGGAAAATACAGGTGTACTTAGAGCAAATATTAGGGGATGCATCTTTAATTTTGAAAACGCTTCACGAAAAAGACCAGTGCCTTCTTTGTGAATTAGATGAATTAGGGCGCATTTTTCAGGATATGCAGGGGATTGCATCATCTTTTTATTTGCAATCATACATTGAGGAGTTTACGCCGGCATTCATAGAACTGGCCAAGGCGATTAAAGCCTTATCGGAGCATAAGCACGGCGCCTTAATTGTGATTGAAAGAGCGGATCCAGTTGAACATTATATTCAAAAAGGCACCGCTCTTCATGCCGAGATCAGCTCATCATTAATTGAAAGCATCTTTTTCCCCGGAAACCCTCTTCATGACGGTGCTTTATTGGTGAGAGAAAACAAGCTTGTGTCAGCAGCCAATGTGCTCCCGCTGACGACGAAGGAAGTGGATATCCATTTGGGAACCCGGCACCGGGCGGCTCTCGGTATGTCGGGCTATACGGATGCGCTTGTGCTTGTGGTTTCAGAGGAGACAGGGAAGATGTCGTTTGCCAAAGACGGTGTATTATATCCGTTAATTTCACCAAGAACGTAAAAATAATGAAAAGGGCCTGATTTAGAATCCTGCCATGAGACAAAATGACTGAATTCGCATCTTTATTAAAGCATTCGCTTCAAGCTGAATGCTTTTTGTCTTGAAGACAGAAAATATAAAGTGGTAGAAAAGTTACATGTGGTTAATATTAATTAAGTGAAATACTTTACCTGTTTATGTATTTATAGTACCGTATGAAATATTACATAAATTTTCAAAGGAAGGGTGCTGCCGCATGGCTAATGTATTAATGATCGGTTTTCCCGGTGAAGGGCATATTAATCCCTCTATCGGTGTGATGAAGGAGCTGAAATCCCGGGGGGAAAACATTACGTACTACGCAGTGAAGGAATATAAAGATAAAATCACAGCACTTGATATTGAGTTTCGTGAGTATCATGATTTCAGGGGGGATTACTTCGGCAAAAATGCAACCGGTGATGAAGAAAGAGACTTTACTGAAATGATCTGCGCTTTTTTGAAAAGCTGTAAAGATATTGCGACTCATATTTATGAGGAAGTCAAACATGAATCGTATGATTATGTCATCTATGATCACCATCTTCTTGCGGGTAAAGTCATTGCCAACTTGCTGAAGCTGCCGAGATTTTCATTGTGTACAACCTTTGCGATGAATGAGGAATTTGCTAAAGAAATGATGGGAGCGTACATGAAAGGGTCACTTGAAGATTCGCCTCATTATGAATCATATCAGCAGCTTGTAGAAGCTTTAAATGCTGATTTTCAAGCAGAGATCAAAAAGCCATTTGATGTTTTTTTAGCTGATGGTGACTTGACGATTGTCTTTACATCAAGGGGATTTCAGCCAATGGCTGAGCAGTTCGGTGAGCGGTATGTTTTTGTCGGCCCTTCTATTACTGAAAGAGCCGGAAACAATGATTTCCCATTTGATCAAATTGACAATGAAAACGTGCTGTTTATTTCGATGGGAACCATTTTTAACAATCAAAAGCAGTTTTTTAATCAATGCCTTAAAGTGTGTAAAGACTTTGATGGTAAAGTTGTGCTTTCCATCGGCAAACATATTAAAGCAAATGAGTTAAACGAAATTCCTGAAAATTTCATTGTACGCCCGTATGTTCCTCAGCTTGAGATCCTGAAAAGAGCCAGCTTATTTGTGACCCACGGCGGGATGAACAGCACAAGTGAAGGTTTGTATTTTGAAACACCACTTGTTGTCATACCGATGGGAGGTGACCAATTCGTGGTCGCAGATCAGGTGGAAAAAGTCGGCGCAGGAAAAGTAATTAAAAAGGAAGAATTATCTGAAAGTCTGCTGAAAGAGACGATTCAAGAAGTGATGAACAATCGCACGTATGCTGAAAAAGCAAAAGAAATTGGACAATCACTGAAAGCAGCAGGCGGCTCTAAAAAAGCGGCCGACAGCATTCTTGAAGCTGTAAAACAAAAAACTCAATCAGCAAATGCATAGTGTAAAAGCCTGTTCTTATCGAAAGAACAGGCTTTTTGCCTTTTCATAAGAATGAAGAGGAAGGGATTTGGCAGATCGATAGAGAATGATAAGAAAAACAGACAAGAAAGGAGGAAAATCTGCTTCATTCATCAATAGAAAACCATCATTTTTACCCTCACTTAAATAGTTCCTTAGACTTTCGAAAAACATATCGTGTTTATGTAAAATGTTAGATGTTTATTTGAAGGTTTAAAGGTCGAATGATGCTGAAAATGCTGCCAAATGTTTGAAAAAGGGTTTAACTTGCTGAAAAATTGACGATAAAACAGTTGTATTCCATTTTTGGAAACAAAATACTAGCTGTTTTTGCCAAAAAACAGTTTAGGAGGTTGAATGAATGAAAAAGAAAATTGTAGCCGGCTTGGCTGTTTCTGCAGTTGTTGGGTCGTCGATGGCCGCAGCACCCGCGGAAGCAAAAACGATAAAAGTAAAAAGCGGTGACTCTCTTTGGAAACTTTCCCGCCAGTATGATACGACAATATCAGCTCTCAAATCCGAAAACAAATTGAAATCAACGGTGCTTTACGTCGGACAAAGCCTTAAAGTTCCTGAAAGCGGCAGCAAAAAAAGCACGACATCCTCGTCTAACTCAAGCAAAACGTCAACATACACAGTTGCCTATGGTGATTCCCTATGGATGATTGCTAAAAATCATAAAATGAGTGTATCTGAGCTTAAAAGCTTAAACGGCCTGAGCAGTGACCTGATTCGTCCGGGGCAAAAGCTTAAGATCAAAGGGACAAGCAGTTCAAGCGGATCAAATGGATCAAAGAAAAACAGCGGTTCCAATTCTTCAGGTTCTTCAAAAAGTACATATACGGTTAAGCTCGGTGACTCACTGTGGAAAATCGCAAACAGCTTAAATATGACTGTAGCTGAATTGAAAACATTAAATGGCTTAACATCAGATACGCTTTATCCTAAACAGGTGCTCAAAATAAAAGGAAGCAGCGCACCTAAGAGCGGAAACAGCGGTTCCAAGAAGCCGCCAAACGCCAATTCCCCAAAAACAACGACGTACAAGGTAAAAGCAGGCGATTCACTGTGGAAGATTGCAAATCAGCTTGGAGTCACTGTCCAAAGCATCCGTGATAAAAACAATTTATCATCGGATGTGCTGCAAATCGGGCAGGTTCTGACTATTTCGGGAACATCAAAATCTAATCCTTCAAATCCGACAAAGCCAACAAAGCCAAAAGATAACTCAGGGTCAAACATTCAAATAGGCTCGAAGATTGACAGAATGATAACGGAAGCGAAAAAATATGTTGGAGTGCCGTACCGATGGGGCGGAAACACGCCTGCCGGTTTTGATTGCAGCGGCTTCATTTATTACCTCATTAATAATGTATCATCTATATCAAGATTGAGTACGGCAGGATATTGGAATGTCATGCAGAAAGTCAGCCAGCCGTCAGTAGGAGACTTTGTCTTCTTTACCACATATAAATCCGGCCCGTCTCACATGGGGATTTATCTAGGCGGCGGTGATTTTATTCATGCAAGCTCATCTGGCGTCGACATTTCCAATCTCAGCAATTCGTATTGGAAACAACGATACTTGGGCGCAAGAAGTTATTTTTAAAAATGAGCATGACAAAAAGCCTTTTATAGGCTTTTTTGTTTATATCAGAAAATGATTGACCACACTGTTAGAAAAAACAAGGGGGAGACAGTATGTACCGTCTCTTGCTGTTGATAATGCTGACGGCACTGGGAGTTGCGGGATGCGGACAAAAAAAACCTCCAGACCCGCCTAATCGGGTGCCGGAAAAAAAGGTGGTTGAAACGTCAGCGTTTGGTCACCATGTCCAGCTGGTCAATCGTGATGGGAAAGCAGTCGGTTTTATAGAGATCAAAGAATCAGATGATGAAGGCCTCGATATTCACATTTCTGCAAACAGCCTGCGTCCAGGCGCTTCCCTCGGTTTTCATATTTATGAGAAAGGTTCTTGTGTCAGGCCGGATTTTGAATCAGCGGGCGGTCCCTTTAATCCGCTGAACAAAGAACATGGCTTCAACAATCCGATGGGGCATCATGCCGGTGATCTGCCGAACCTTGAAGTCGGTGCTGATGGAAAGGTAGATGTCATTATGAATGCGCCTGACACCTCACTGAAAAAAGGAAGTAAACTAAATATTCTCGACGAGGACGGAAGTGCATTTATTATTCATGAACAAGCGGACGATTATCTGACAAACCCAAGCGGCAATTCCGGTGCGCGTATTGTCTGCGGAGCCCTTTTGGGAAATAACGAGAAGCAGTAATCTCATCCAAGCCCTTTTGTATTGAGCATACAGGGGCTTTTTTAGTATACTCGTTAATGGAATATGAATAGGAAAGGGAATCTGTCTATGACAACTCAACTACAGCACTTAACATTGCCGGAAGATATACAACAAAAGCTTTTATCATATAAAGAGCAGCCTATTTCCCCAGAGTTTCAATCGCTTATCGGAACATCAGGCTATGAGGCGGAGGATGAAGCCATTTTATTTGACGCCATTATTGCATTAGCCATGGGAAAAAATGTCCTGCTGAAAGGGCCTACAGGCTCAGGGAAAACAAAGCTGGCTGAAACATTGTCCAGCTATTTTCATAAACCGATGCACAGCGTCAACTGTTCAGTCGACTTGGACGCTGAGGCATTGGTCGGCTATAAAACGATTGAAAATCAATCTGGCCAGGCGACAATCGAGTTTGTTTCAGGGCCTGTTACAAAGGCAATGAAGGAAGGACATTTTCTTTATATAGATGAAATCAATATGGCGAAGCCGGAAACACTGCCTATTTTAAACGGTGTTTTAGATTACAGAAAAATGATGACAAATCCGTTTACAGGCGAGGTCATACGGGCTAAAGGCGGTTTCGGAGTCATTGCAGCCATCAATGAAGGCTATGTCGGAACTGTTCCTCTGAATGAAGCATTAAAAAACCGTTTTGTCATCATTGATGTGCCTTATATTAAAGGCGAGCTGCTGAAACAAGTGCTTATGTCTCAGTCAGCCCTGAAAGACGAGAAATTGATTGACAGATTTATCACGCTTTCCTCTGATTTGATCGTTCAGGCCAATAACGGACAGGTGTCTGAAGAAGCGGCATCCATCAGAGCTTTAATCGATACATGTGATTTAGCCGCTTATATACCGCCGCGTCGTGCCATTGAGCGGGGAATTGTCGAAAAGCTTGATGATGACCGGGAAAAAGCCGCCGTCCGAAATATTGCAGAAACTCTGTTTGAATGAGGGTGCTGCGATGAAATTTATCAAATTTAACGACAGCACGATTGATTCGTTTTTATTTATGACGCTGGCTGATTTGGCCAAAACACTCACCAAGAGTGAAGCGGTAGAAGTAGAGTATGGCGTACAGTCCTATTACAATCCATTCGAAAAGAAAATCTATATGAGCCACTTTTGGAAAGACAGGGCAGCTGAGGACATGGAAGCGGGGCTGAAAAGCGACGTCTACCTGCGTTCAGTCGGAACAAGATATAGCTCGCTGCATGAGTTCGCGAACTTTTTGAATGATATCCATCGCCGCCTTACATTCAAAAGTTTTGCCAAGCAGCTGTTTATGCTGCTTGAAGACATCAGGATCGAAGAATGCATCAAACGTGAGCGCCCGGGTACGAAACATGTATTTGCAAAACGAAAAGACATGTACAGAAAACATTTCTCAACCCAGCTCACCTTAAATTTGGAACGAAGCATTTTTACGGATGCGCTCTTTTGCGCGATCTATGTCAAGCTCACTGCGGAATCACCGCTTGAGACCCTTCCGTCCATGCGTGAAGATATCGATCTGATGCGCCCATTTATTGAGCAGCAGCTCTTGCTTGTGTATGAAGCAGATTCGACACGGCAGGTTCTGAAAATTGTGGAGGACCTCATGGACGGGCTTGAAGAGGTGCTCGATAAAGATATGCTCAACACTTACTTTTTTTTGCCGGAGCTTGATTATGCAAAAGCTGCTGATCAGCCGTTATTCGAAGAAGAGAAAAAAGCGCCGAAGCTGAGTGATGACATTACGCTTCCAAAACAATCAGACGGTGATGAGGATATTCATGAAGAAGAAATGCCGACATGGCACAGGGAAACAGAAGCACCGTCTAAAAGTTTTCTTCAATTTGATATTGAGCACGGCGCAAAATCGGATTTAGGAAAAGATGCAGCAAGGGAAGGCGACGATGGAGATCAGGCCCTTGGCTCTGTTCAAGGATCAGCCAGACAAACGAAACGGAAAGACTATTCCAAGCTGGAAGCGCTGGAATCCCAAAAAGACCAGCCGAATGGAGCGGGTATGGCTGACGGCAAAGAAAATAAATACGCATTCCCAATTTATAAAGAACCGCAGCCGGCAACAAACGAAGAAGAGCTTTCTTATAAACAGCAGGCAAAAACGATTGAGTCGTATCAAAAGCGTTTGAAACAAATGATTCAAAAAACGCTGGAACATAAAAAAACATTGCCAAGAACAGACCTTCATGCCGGGAGACTGAACAATAAGCTTCTCCGGTATTTCACTGAGCGAAATCCGCGCCTGTTTTATAAAAAGCAAGAACCATCTTCAGAAATCGACGCTGTTTTTACATTACTGGTGGACTGTTCAGCCAGCATGTTCGACAAAATGGACGAAACAAAACGAGGAATCGTGCTCTTTCACGAAGCGTTGAAATCGGTAGCGGTTCCGCATCAGATTGTCGGCTTCTGGGAGGACACAAATGATGCGACCGAAACAAGCCAGCCAAACTATTTCAATACGGTTATTCCCTTCCAATCATCATTAAGGCAAGAATCTGGGCCGGCAATTATGCAGCTTGAGCCAGAGGAAGATAACCGTGACGGGTACGCGATCCGCCAGATGACAAAAAAAATGCTGCAGCGCAGCGAGGCGCAAAAGTTTTTAATTGTTTTCTCAGATGGAGAGCCGGCTGCATTTGGCTACGAACAAAACGGAATCGTCGATACAAGTGAGGCGGTTATCGAAGCTCGAAAAAGAGGAATAGAAGTGATAAATGTTTTTCTCTCCAACTCAGAAATAGAAGAATCGCAAATGAAGACAATTCAGGATATGTACGGAAAATTCAGTATATTTGTCCCGGATGTTGATCAGTTACCGGATGTTCTGTATCCGCTGCTGAAAAAACTGCTTCATAAAAGCATAGGATAGCCCTTAATCCTATGCTTTTTGGCGTTTCTTTTTTCGAATGATTAAATTTTTTGTTTTTTATAAAGGTTTTTTACTATTTTGTGAACAATCAAGGTAGAATCAAATTGCAAACAGTGGTAAAATATCGTTGGAAGCGTTTTTATTACATAATTTTGGACACAGCGTTCGAAAGTTATTTCAAGATAGTGAATCAATCACTTGATTATCTAAGTTGGGGGTAATATTCAAATGTTTCAAAATAGTATGAAACAAAGAATGAATTGGGAAGATTTTTACGGTCCGAACCTCGGCTATGCGCTGGAGCTTTACGATCAATATACCCAGGATCCGGACAGCATTAGTCCGGATTTGAAGGAAATGTTCGACGAGCTCGGTGCTCCGCCAAGCGAGTTAAAAGAGGCCTCGGGAACAAAAGAAAAGGGACGTGTTACAGTCGATCTGATTCAAAAGATCGCATCCGCAGTCAGACTTGCAGAAGATATCCGAACCTATGGCCATTTAAACGCTTCCGTCAATCCGCTCAGAAAGGATGGGAAAAAGAGTGAACTTTTTCCATTATCCGATTACGGGCTAACAGAAGAGGAAATAAAAGCAATACCTGCGTCAGTCATCTGTAAAGACGCTCCTAAAAACATTACGAACGGTTTAGAAGCCATTCAGTATTTACGAAATACGTATAAAAGAACCATCTCATTTGAATTTGACCATGTGCATGACTTCAAAGAGCGCGAATGGCTGACAAAGATGATTGAATCTGGCGAGCTGTTCCAGAAGAACTCAGATGAAAAGCTGTCAGCTGTGTTGGAAAGACTGACAGAAGTAGAGGGCTTCGAGCAGTTTTTGCACCGCACATTCGTCGGACAGAAGCGCTTTTCCATTGAGGGTCTGGACGCTCTTGTTCCAGTGCTTGATGACATTATTGCACAATCTGTCAAATCAGGAACGACAAGCGTCAACATCGGGATGGCGCATAGGGGACGCCTGAATGTCTTGGCACATGTGCTTGGCAAGCCGTATGAAATCATCTTCTCCGAATTCCAGCATGCACCGAACAAAGATCTTGTTCCGTCTGAGGGATCAATTGGAATCAGCTACGGCTGGACAGGGGATGTCAAATACCATTTGGGGGCGAATCGGGAGCTTCAAGACGCTGAAACAAAATCAGCGCGAATTACGTTAGCAAACAACCCGAGCCACTTGGAATTTATCAATCCAATTGTTGAAGGCAGCACAAGAGCGGCACAGGAAACGCGAACACAAAGCGGATATCCGGTGCAAGACGAAACAAAATCGCTTGCCATTTTAATTCATGGAGACGCTGCATTCCCTGGGGAAGGAATCGTCGCTGAAACATTGAATTTAAGCTCCTTAAAAGGGTATCAAGTAGGCGGTGCAATTCATATTATCGCCAATAACATGATCGGATTCACAACAGAAAGCGCTGAATCAAGATCGACAAAATATGCCAGCGACTTGGCAAAGGGCTATGAAATTCCGATTGTTCACGTAAATGCGGATGACCCAGAAGCTTGTCTTTCTGCTGTGAAGTTTGCAGTCGAATACCGAAAAACATTCAACAAGGATTTCCTGATTGACTTGATCGGGTACAGACGCTATGGACACAACGAAATGGATGAGCCGTCAACCACTCAGCCAATGCTGTATGATGCTGTCAGAAAGCATCCGACCGTCAAACAAATTTTCGCTGAAAAACTCGTAAAAGAAGGTGTGCTTACCGAGGAAGTCGTTCAAAATATCGAAAAATCGGTAACGAAGCGCATTGAGGACGCTTATCAGAAAGTACCGTCTAAAAAGGAACATATCGCCTGTGAAATTGAACTTCCAGAGCCTGTATCAAACGGTTTCCCAGATGTGGACACATCGATTGATTTTGATGTGCTTCGCAAGCTGAATGGCGAATTGATCAACTGGCCGGAGTCATTTAATGTTTTCGGCAAGCTAAAGCGCATTTTAGAAAGACGCGCCAAGGCGTTTGATGATGACAGAAAAGTGGAATGGTCTTTAGCAGAATCACTTGCGTTTGCTTCAATTTTGAAAGACGGAACACCGATTCGTTTAACAGGACAGGATTCCGAGCGCGGAACGTTTGCCCAAAGAAACCTTGTGCTTCATGACAGTGAGACGGGCGAAGAATTTGTGCCGCTTCATCACTTATCTGACTGCAGCACATCATTTGCCGTTCATAACAGCCCGCTGTCGGAAGGATCAGTTCTCGGGTTTGAATACGGCTATAACGTTCATTCACCAGAAACGCTTGTGTTATGGGAAGCGCAGTACGGAGATTTTGCCAACGCTGCTCAAGTGTATTTTGACCAATTTATTTCTGCCGGACGCGCAAAATGGGGCCAAAAATCCGGATTAGTCATGCTGCTTCCGCACGGTTACGAGGGACAGGGGCCTGAGCATTCAAGCGGAAGAATCGAGCGGTTCCTGCAGCTTGCCGCGGAGAACAACTGGACGGTTGCCAACCTGACAAGCGCGGCACAGTATTTCCATATTTTAAGAAGACAGGCTAAAATGCTGCTTCGTGAAGAAATCAGACCGCTCGTCATTATGACGCCGAAAAGCCTTCTTCGCAACCCAAATACAGTGTCGGAAGTGCAGGAGCTAAGCGAAAGCCGCTTCCAGCCTGTTTATGAACAGTCGGGACTTTCTCATAACTATGAAAAAGTAACCAGACTTGTGTTATCCAGCGGTAAAGTGTCAATAGACATCAGTGATCATTTTAATAAGCTAGAAGACGGTAAAGAGTGGCTTCACATTGCGAGAATTGAACAGCTGTATCCATTCCCGGCAAAAGGAGTCAAAGAATTATTTGCAAAACTTCCGAACCTGAAAGAAATCGTATGGGTGCAGGAAGAGCCGCAGAACATGGGAGCTTGGAGTTATATCAGCCCGTATTTGACAGAGATTGCACCAGAGGGAGTAAGCGTTCAATATATTGGACGAAGAAGACGATCCAGCCCTGCAGAGGGAGATCCGACAGTTCATAAAAAAGAACAGGAACGTATTGTATCTGATAGCTTGACTCGCAAAAACTAAGGGGGAAATGAAAAAATGGCGGAAATTAAGGTACCTGAATTAGCAGAATCAATCTCAGAAGGAACAATAGCCCAATGGTTAAAGCAGCCTGGTGACTATGTAGAACAGGGTGAATATCTGCTTGAACTAGAAACGGATAAAGTGAATGTTGAATTGACAGCAGAAGAATCGGGTGTACTTCAAGAGGTATTGAAAGATTCGGGTGATACCGTCCAGGTCGGAGAAATTATCGGTACGATTTCAGAAGGCGCGGGTGAAAGTTCTGCCCCTGCTCCTACAGAGAAAGCAGAAAGCAAGGAAAGCGTGAAAGAAGAGAAACAGGCTGAACCAGCTGCACAAGAGGTGAGTGAGGAAGCGCAATCTGAAGCAAAATCAAGAACGGTCGCTTCTCCGTCAGCCCGTAAGCTGGCGAGAGAAAAAGGAATTGACCTGTCTCAAGTTCCAACTGGAGATCCGTTTGGAAGAGTGCGCAAGCAGGATGTCGAAGCGTATGAAAAACCAGCATCAAAACCTGCTCCTCAGCAAAAACAGCAGCCTCAGGCTCAAAAAGCACAGCAAAGCTTTGACAAACCTGTCGAAGTGCAAAAAATGTCACGCCGCAGACAAACGATTGCAAAACGCCTTGTAGAGGTGCAGCAAACATCGGCGATGCTGACTACATTTAATGAAGTGGACATGACGGCTGTCATGAATCTCAGAAAACGCCGCAAAGATCAATTCTTTGAGCAAAACGAAGTGAAGCTCGGCTTTATGTCTTTCTTCACGAAAGCGGTCGTCGCTGCATTGAAAAAATATCCACTGTTGAATGCGGAAATTCAGGGCGATGAGTTGATCGTTAAGAAATTCTATGATATCGGTATCGCTGTTGCGGCTGATGAAGGCCTTGTTGTTCCGGTAGTACGTGATGCGGACCGCCTGACATTTGCAGGAATCGAAAAAGAGATCGGCGAGCTGGCGAAGAAAGCAAGAAACAATAAATTAACCCTTAGCGAGCTTCAGGGAGGTTCCTTTACGATTACAAACGGAGGGACTTTCGGTTCACTGATGTCAACTCCGATCTTAAACAGCCCTCAAGTCGGTATACTGGGCATGCATAAGATTCAGCTGCGCCCAGTAGCAATTGATGAAGAACGTTTCGAAAACCGTCCGATGATGTATCTCGCTTTATCTTATGATCACCGGATTGTAGACGGTAAAGAAGCGGTTGGCTTCCTTGTGACAATCAAAAATTTACTGGAAGATCCTGAACAGCTTTTATTAGAAGGATAATAAAAAAAGGTACATCACTTTATCGTGATGTACCTTTTTTGATGATATTTAAAGTGATAGATTGCTGCTTTTGGATCCTGCTTGTTTCTTTTTCACTTTTTTAGACCAATATGTTGCAAGCATAGAACCTGAAAGGTTATGCCACACACTGAATATTGCGCTTGGTACGGCAGATAGCGGTGAGAAATGGGCCGTGGCAAGTGCAGCCCCAAGTCCTGAGTTTTGCATGCCGACTTCGATTGCAATCGCTTTTTGAGAAGGGTAATCCATTTTTAAAAGCTTTGCGCCCATAAATCCAAGCAAATAACCGATACCATTATGCAGGATAACAACTGAAAAAATCAGCAACCCTGATTGAAGCAGATTTTCCCGGTTGCCGCTGACGACAGCTGAGACAATCGCTACGATGCCAATGACAGAAACAAGCGGAAGGGCATGTACGGCTTTCGCAACTTGTTTTCTGAAAAACATTTTGACGATCACACCTGCAATGATTGGAAATAAAACCGCTTGTAAGATTGAAAGAAATAAAGATCCTGGCGAGACAGGAAGCCATTCCTTGGCAAACAGCATAATCAAAACTGGAGTTAAAACGGGTGCCAACAAGGTAGATATTGTTGTAACAGCAACAGAAAGGGCCGTATTTCCTTTTGCTAAAAATGTCATGACATTAGAAGCAGTTCCCCCTGGACAGCAGCCGACAAGAATAACACCTACTGCGATTTCAGCCGGAAGATGCAGTCCAATTGAAAGCCCGAAAGCAACGAGCGGCATGATGGTATACTGAGCAATCACCCCAATAATGACATGCCAAGGTTTTCTGAGCAGCTCTTTGAAATCATCGGCTTGCAGTGTAAGTCCCATCCCAAACATGATAATACCAAGAAAAATCGTAATATGAGAACTGATCCACGTAAAAAAAGACGGGAAGGAAAATCCCAGCACGGCAAACACAATGACCCATATGCCAAAGGTTTGTCCCGCAAAATGGCTTATTTTTCTAATGATGTCCATAAAAACACTCCTAACACATTCATCAAGAACTTCAGCAGAAATTCTCACAGATTTTTAAACATTCTCTTATTATAATTAATTTTCTGAATAATTCAATATCAATCGCCGAATAATAGTCGATAAATTTATTATGTAAACTAATCAAAATGTTCTTGACTATATAGGAAGATATTCTTACAATGAACCTTTATAATGGTTAGACAAAATAGGAGTGATAGGGTGAAGGAAGCGAATCAATGGTCTTCGAAGATCGGCTTTATTTTAGCCGCGGCAGGATCAGCTATTGGGCTTGGCGCGATTTGGAAATTCCCATATGTAGCTGGAACCAGCGGAGGAGGCGCATTTTTACTTATTTTTATTTTATTTACGGTTTTAATCGGACTGCCTTTATTGTTAGGTGAATTCATCATAGGCAGAAAAACGCAGAAAGATGCCGTTCAGTCCTATAAAACACTTGCTCCAGGAACAAAGTGGCATTGGATCGGATATTTAGGCATGGTGACATGCTTTATTCTTCTCTCCTTCTACAGTGTCGTCGGCGGGTGGATTTTAATTTATATTATAAAAGGCTTCACTGGCGGTTTGTCACAAACATCTGGTTTTGATACGATATTTGCAAGTACCATTTCAAATCCTTATTTGGCTGTAGGAGGCCAGTTGCTCTTTATGGCAGTGACCATTTTGGTTGTTGCAAAAGGAGTTAGCAGCGGAATTGAAAAGGCTAGCCAAGTATTAATGCCGGCGCTATTTATATTATTTATTATTTTAATGGTGCGTTCTGTTACCCTTGACGGTGCGATGGAAGGGCTCAAGTTTTTCCTGATGCCTGATTTTTCAGCGATTGACGCTAATACCATTTTGTATGCGATGGGCCAGTCCTTTTTCTTATTAAGTGTCGGTGTATCTGTTATGGTTACGTACAGCTCTTATTTAGGGAAACAGGAAAATCTTGTGCAGTCCGCTGTATCAGTAACTGTATTGAACGTACTTGTTGCAGTTATGGCAGGGATTGCGATTTTTCCAGCTGTATTTTCATTTGGTCTCAAGCCAGACCAAGGACCGATTCTGTTATTTAACGTGCTGCCAACTATATTTAATCAAATGCCGTTCGGAATTATCTTTTTATTAGCATTTTTAATTCTATTTTTATTTGCTGCATTGACATCTGCTTTTTCAATGCTGGAAATTTTGGTCGCAGTGCTTTCAAAAGGTGATGTCAATAAGAGAAAACGATTCGCTTGGTTAGGCGGAATCGCTATATTTATTGTCGGTGTGCCGTCTGCACTATCATACGGTGTCTTAAGTGACGTTTCTATATTTCACTTATCCATTTTTGATGCGGCCGACTATCTTGTGAGCAATATTTTAATGCCGTTAGGCGCGTTATTGATCTCGATTTTTGTCCCGCTTAAAATACCGAAACAGGATTTGTTTGACGAGCTGAAAAGCGGTTCCAGCCTCAAACGGAAGTGGTTTGCGGTTTGGCTGCTGCTTATTCGTTATCTATCTCCTGTTGCCATCATCATCGTGTTTTTGCATGTGATAGGCATTTTTTAAACACACGAAGCCCCCGGGGAAAGGGGGCTTTTTTTAATAGAGTTTCCAAACGACTTCTTTTGCCTGCTCAAAACGTTTTTCTGCCTCGCGCCAATCCACGACATTCCACCAGTGATCGACATAGCTGGCCCGGTCATTTTTATATTGCAAATAGTAGGCATGCTCCCATACGTCAAGCGGTAAAAGAGGGATCACATCCCACTGGCTGAAGAGCTGGTGTTTTTCTGCTGTTAAAATCTCCAGCCGTCCTGATCGAGGTGCCCAGACCAGAATGGCCCAGCCGACACCTTCCACTTTTTTAGCGGCTTGGGTAAAATGTTCTTTAAAAGCGGAATAGCTTCCAAATGAAAGGTCAATCATTTGAAACAATGCCCCTGTAGGGCGCCGCTTTCCGTTTGGATGCATGGAAAACCAGAAAATACTGTGCAAATAATGGCCTGCTCCATGGAACGCAAGCTCTCTTTCCCAATGAGTGATCAAGTCAAAATTCTTTGTCGCCCTCGCTTTTTTAAGCTCCAATTCTGCTTTGTTCAGGCCATCGACATAGCTTTGATGATGTTTTGTATGATGAAGGACCATAATATCGCGTGAAATATAAGGTTCTAAGGCGGAATATTTGTATGGAAGCTTTGGCAGCACATGTTTCCCTATAGGGACATAAGCGCGTCTTTCATTTGTATCATCTGATTCTGTAATATCCCGGTAAAGGGCAGCTGCCTGCTTATACCAATCTTCTTCTGTTGTTTGGTCATCTTCCAGAGCCTCAATCATCTTGTCGATTTGATCTTCAAACTTGTCAAGCTGTCCCCGCTTTTGAATCTGGTCTTTCAGTGCTTCACACCAATTGAACATCTCCGTTTGATAAGATTCACGTTTCATTTGCTGTCTCCTTTTCAATAGAATCTAAATATTTCCCGACAGCCAGCAAAGAGAATACATATGTATAACTGTGATAGCGAATATAAAATTGCTTTGGCAATCCGATTCCTGCTGGATACACGAGGCTATCGGCGCTGTATGAACTGCTGTCAGTAAGGTAGTGCATGCCTTTCACAACAGACGGATGTTCGGGATTTTCATATGTGAGCAAAGCGTCTAAAGCCCAGGCCGTTTGTACAATGGTTCCTCTTTGAAGCGGTACGTATGTTTTGATTTCGGCGCTTTTGCAAGATTCTCCCCAGCTCCCGTCATCATTTTGTATGGATTTGAGCCAACGCAGAGCCTTTTGTATAGCGGGGTGCTTTCGGTCAACCCCGCATGCATTCATACCCGTAAGAGCAGCCCAGGTGCCGTAAATGTAGCAAACACCCCATCTCCCGTACCATGACCCATTTTGTTCCTGATGCTGGAAAAGCCACTTCACTGCGCGTTGAATATGCTGATGTTTTTCTGTGAAGCCAACTTTCTCGCCTAAAAAATGCAGTACACGTCCGGTGAGGTCGGCGGTTGAAGGGTCAACTGCAGCGTCCTCGGCGGATTCAAGAGGCAGATGGCGAATCAGTGGATGGTTCACATTTTTTTCAAAAGCAGAAAATCCGCCATCATTGTTTTGCATCGATAAAAGCCAAGACACCCCTCGTTCCCAAGCTGCAGGAGAATAATTGCGGGGAATCGCTTTTAAAACAGCTGCAGTGTCGTCACAGTCAGGGTTATTTGTATTAATGTTTGAAAATCCCCAGCCGCCGGGAATTGAATTTGGATTTTTGACAGACCAATCTGCTATTTTGGTATGCTGGCGTTCTAGCAAAAAGTCGGCTGCTTTTGTAACAGAACCATCCGTTTCGGTCACACCATTTTTTTGAAGAGCATAGCTGATTAGAGCTGTATCCCAAACAGTTGAAGTAGAGTTTTCTAGATAAGGAATCCCGTTGCATTTAGTCATCAGTGATTTGATACCGTTAATCGCCCTGCTGATAACAGGGGAGTAGCGCGACACACCTAGTGACAGAAGGCTGTAAACCATAAATATGGTTGCACTCGCATAGCTGTATAATGTTCCGTCATTTTCAATCCGGTCCAGCATATACGTTTTAGCTGTCTGTAAGCCCAGCTGCTGGAACGCAAATGGCGCATGGAAAATGCGTTTCCAATGTGACAAAATAGACGTGAGATCTCTTTCTTCAAAAGCATCAGACCGAAGCCAAGTGAAAGGGTTTTTTGTCATGTGCGGATCGAGATGGCGAAGAGATTGAATATTGCGGTTATTAAGGAAAAATCGCTGATTGAGTGTTACAGCCATAGGAGCAAAATGAATACGGGCATATGAGCTGAACTGATAGAATTGAACCGGCAATGTTGGAGGGAGCGCCATAAGTGATAATGGTAAATACAAAGCAGGCCAAGGATAAAGCCCGTTCGCGGCAAGCATCCATTTTGTCATGAAATGTACATGTCTCAAACCTCCATGTGAGATGATAAATTGTTCGGCTTTTTTCATGTGTGGGTCAGATCTGTGAAAACAGCCAGAAGCCAGCATCCCGACATATCCTTGGACGGTAGCCGTTAGATTTCCGGGAGTTTCATCGGGATAATTGATAAATGTGCCATCGGGCTGCTGTTTTGCACGTATGCCAGCGGCAAGTGCTGATATCAGTTCTTTTTCATTTTTGCCGTCATCTAGGGAGGTCAGGAGCAAAATAAAAAAGGAATTTGTCATGATTGGTCCTTCAAAGCAAAATGTCCATGAACCATCAGCATTTTGCCTGTCTCTTAACTCCGTAATGGTTTTCTTTTGAAAACGCTTCACTTTCTCCTGAAGTGTGCCCACCACGCTCAACTCCTTCAGAAGCATATATATTCAGCATCTTTTATGGGCATTACAGAAAGAAAAAAACTGCTGGCAGGCAGCAGTTTTTTAAACATACATGTTAGTCTTCAAGATTTATCCAAACACTTTTAACTTCTGTGTAATTATTCAAGGCATATGATCCCATTTCTCGTCCGAGTCCTGACTGTTTATAACCGCCAAATGGAGATGCCGCGTCGAACACATTATAGCAGTTCACCCAAATGGTTCCGGCTTGAAGGCGGTCCGCGATATAGTGCGCCTGCTTGACGTTCTCTGTCCACAGTCCGGCCGCAAGCCCATATTCTGAATGGTTTGCCCGTTCAATAACTTCATCGACTGTTTCGTACGGAATGGCAGTCAGCACGGGTCCGAAAATTTCTTCTTTTGCGATGGTCATTTCATCTTCAACATTCGCAAACACAGTCGGTGCGACAAAATATCCTTCTTCAAAAGGACAGCTTCCGCCAGTCACTGCTTTTGCTCCTTCATCTTTTCCTTTTTGAATATAGGAAAGAACGCGTTCATGCTGTTCCTTACTTACGAGAGGCCCGATTTGCGTATCTTTATGAAGACCCGCTCCTTGGCGGAGTGACTCAGCATAGGACACCATTTCATCAACAACTTCATCATATTGGTCTTTATGAATGAAGACACGGGAGCCCGCACAGCAGACTTGGCCCTGGTTAAACATCACACCGTTTAAAGCGCCCGGGATTGCTTTTTTCAAATTCGCATCCGGCAGAAGAATATTAGGCGATTTTCCGCCCAGCTCCAATGTAACGCGCTTAATGCTTTTCGCTGCGGTGGACATGATTTTCTTTCCAATTTCAGTCGAACCGGTAAAGGCAATTTTATCAACCGCTTCGTGGTTCGTCAGCGCTTCTCCCGCATCTTCACCGAATCCTGGGATGATGTTGATTACACCGGCAGGGAAACCGGCTTGGTCAATTAATTCTGCCAAATAAAGGGCTGAAAGCGGTGTTTGTTCAGCCGGTTTGAGGACGATTGTACAGCCTGTTGCAAGTGCCGCGCCCATTTTCCACATCGCCATCAGGAGCGGGAAATTCCATGGAATGATCTGGCCGACGACACCGACAGGCTCATGACACGTATAATTAAAATAAGCGCGGGAAACCGGAATCGTCTGTCCTGTTATTTTTGTACACCAGCCGGCGTAATAACGCATATGCTCGATAGCCAGTGGAATATCTCCATTAGTCGTTTCATTAATTGGTTTCCCATTATCAAGTGTTTCAAGCTGAGCAAGCTCAGTTTTATGCTCTTCCATTAAGTCTGCCAGCTTATACATCAGCCTGCTTCTCGAAGCTGGAGACATTGTTCTCCATTCGCCTTGATCAAAGGCTTTCCGGGCAGCTTTCACCGCTTTGTCCACATCCGCAGCCTGGGCTTCATACAGCGTCATCAAGGTTTCGCCGGTCGCCGGGTTGGGAGTGTCAAAGGTTGCCCCTGAGGCACTCGGAACAAATTTACCGTCAATATAAAGCTTCTTTGTTCCCTGTAAAAATGTCTCCAGCCTTTTCGTCACTTGCATCGTTAAAGAACTCATTCGTAACAAACCTCCAGTCATTTTTTATGGTCTGTTCTGAGATTCTTGGTGATAGCACATTGATTTCTTGATTGCATAGCAGAAATAAGCTGTGATATTTGCTGCAAACGTAAGCGTATACAAACATTCTATAATAGAAAACAAGGCAAAATCAATGAATAACCGATATTGCAATTTACAAAAGAAAAAAGCTACAATAAGCTTATAGATAAGTAAAGGAGATTTCATCATGATTCATAAAAATTGGCTTGAAAAAGAAACAATTAAAAAAGTAAAGTGTGTGCAGACAAACGCAAAAAAATATATCGTAAACCGGGTCTTAACTCCGGGAAAAGAATATGAAGTGAAAAATGAAACAGAGGAGTTTCTCTTTGTGGTCGACAATACGAATAAAGTGGGCGGCTACTATAAAGAATACTTCGAAGAGATGTAATGTTTCCTTAAAGCATCAGACAAACTAGTTAAAAGCAGTCGATACATAAAACCGCAGCTCAGCTGCGGTTTTTTTGTGATTAAACAGGAAATATAAAACAAAAAAAGAAACATTAAAAACAACTTTTTTTGTAAAAACATTGCTGAATATTGAAACTTTTTTCTCTATATGTGCGTATTACTTGATGACAACAGCTTAAAAGCCAAAAAACAAATCAAAAATTTGAAAAATGTAATCTGTTCGTAATGGTTTAAATGTCTTCTATGTCGTATTCTTATATAGGGATAAAGGACTTATTTTTATGTAGTGAATGATAAAACAAATAGATAAATGCAGAAAGAGGGGTTCTTCATTGGGTATTTTTTCTGTTAGCAGATCAACGGACGCAAAGAAGCTTGAGGCTTTGCTCGTTGAAGGGGAAAGAATAGAATCGATTTATAAGCTCCGAGTGGACCAAATTTGCTTTACAAATAAGCGGATCATTTTCTTTGACAATAAAATGTTTTCCAAAAAGAAGGTTCGTGTATTTCTTCCATATAAAACAATTGAAAGCTTTGCCATCCAAGAAGCGGGAATGTTTGATCCGGACACTGGGCTTTTATTGATGACAAGAAGCAAAACGTTCGAATTAGAATTTGCGAAAGACACTGATTTAAGCGAAGTTCAGGCGGTGCTGACTAAGCATTTGTGCAGCTGAATATTTGATGAGCCAGCCGTTCAAAAAATGGTTAGGCTTTTTTTTTATAAAAAAACAGGGCATATGCGCCCTGTTCTGGTTATACCACACTGTTTTTCGCTGAGTTCGAATCAATAAGATCTGCATCTAATACATTTGAAATCGGTACGACAAGAGGAGTAAAGTCGCCATTTTCTTCTCCAAAGCCTTGATTTATTTTGGCTGATAAAAAGTAATCGACCTGCTGATACGGACCGAGTGTTAAAGAGGAACCACGGTCCATCGTATTGATTTTAAATCCGCCGACATTCACGACGGAGGGTGAAAAGAACATCTCATCACTTCCTTTTGATCGAAGAGTTAACCGCTTCACTTTCAAAAGAGGCTGGAGAATCAATTTGGTCTCTGTCATCCACATGGCTTCTCGTGCCCATAAATCCGCTCGCATCTCCAAAATTCTGTCCGTAGCCTTGATTTTTTTTATCTGAATTTTGCCATTCTGCCAATAAATTTTGTCCTACGTTAACCGCTGAAGCATTTTCAAAGGAATTAATTTTCAGCATGAAAATATTAATATTGATATACGGAGTTGGTTGAACCACAGGCAAACCTCCTTTCTATAGTTGTATGCTGGCGGTTATAAAGTATGTTAAGACAGGGGGCTTCAAATGGATTTCGAAAAGATGAAGCAGTGGATGGAATTCGCACAGCAGATGTACGGCGGTGACTTTTGGAAACAAGTATTTGATGAAGACCAAAAAACCCCTTTTATGACAAATGGCCAATCTCCGTTTCCGTTTTCGCAGCAAGATCAGCGAGGGAAAGGAGATGCTTCATTTCCAAGCATGGATATAGTAGATACCGTTACGGAAGTCCAGTTTTTAATTTATCTTCCAGGCTACCGTAAACAGGACGTTCACATATTATCGTACGGAGATTATTTAGTGGTGAAGGGGCAGCGCTTTTCCTATTTTAATGAACAGGACTTTCGCCAAAAAGAAGGGAAATACGGAAGTTTTGAAAAGAAAATTCCGCTTTCCGACCATCTTCATGGAAAGATGAGTGCCATTTTTAAAGACGGAATCCTATACATCACCATTCAAAAAGACGAAGGTCAAGCGAAAACCATTGTTATTGATGATTGATTTTCATACTGAGTGCATCTGCCCCGTCACGGTCATCAATTGATTCAATCGGAATGACCATGACCACAAAATCTGCATTTTGTTCCCCGAAACCGTTATTTCTTTTGATAGCAGAGCACTTGTTCCTTAATTCCGCAGAACCAAAGGTAAGGGATGAGCCGCTGCCTATCGTGTTAGTTTTGAGATGAGCAATATTGATGTTAGTCGGAAGCATGAAAACCTCTCCTTTCTTTGGGATATACACATTATATATGTAGACGAAAGAGGAGTATGCAAAGGGTCGTGATGTCATGAAAAAAATGCTTAGGTCCCTGATCAGGCATTGTTTGAAATCAGAATTTGACAAACTGCGTGAATGTGAAGAAAGGCTTTCACGGCTTGAGGAACAGAACAACAGCAGCAAACAGCAGGCTGAAGAAACCTATATACATATTGAAACGCTGAATGTTGAAAAAATTGATTATCATCTCGAATTCGGCGAGCTGACCATTGATGAACTGAGCGGCAGATTAAATATAGGCGCAACCTATTATATGCCGCCAGAAGAGAAAGACAAAAAGTGCCGGCGAAAATCCGAAGCGCCACCAACACCAGCGGTCATGATCCGTTCAAAAAGGCAGTAGCTCATCCTTCCATCCATGTTCCCATGTTTGACAGGAAGCAAAACGGGAAACAGAATAGAAAGGAGAGGATATACATGGCACTGACAAATGAACAAACACAGCATCTCTATCATAAATTGCTCGATATGCAAAAAGAATTGTCTGGAGAGAAAAAGGAAACAGAATCAATGACAGAAGAAGTGGGGGAGCTTTCCAATGGGGTTGACAACCATATGGCAGATCACGGTACGCTCGTCACAGACCGGATGACAGACCAAACGGTGAGAGAGATTGACCGGGAGCTGTTAGAGGAGGTTAACCATGCATTACAAAAGATGAAAGAAGGAACTTACGGCGTGTGTGAAAAAACGGGCCAAGACATTCCTTACGAAAGACTTGAAGCTGTTCCCTATGCGAGAATGACAGTTGAGGCGCAAGCTGATATGGAGGATGACCTTGAGGCAGATGCTCCTTCATATGAACGAGCGTTTCACGAACAGGTAAAAGATCTATCCAACAAAGAAACAATTGATCAAAAAAGCTCCCAGACGTATGAAATCTTGGATCGTGAACAAGATTCGAAGTAAAAATGCCAGGCAAGTACACCGATATTAGATGTACTTGCTTTTTTTTTTTGAAAAAAATCTCATATTCAAAATAAAGTGATTGACTTTGAGTAAAAAAGAAAGTAACATACTATTTGTAAGTAAATATAAAAAGTTTACCGGGAGGAATACAAATGTCTACAGTTTTATTTGTAAAATCAAGCGACCGTACAGCTGAAGAAGGCGTTTCAACTAAACTTTACGAAGCTTTCTTAGCTGCTTATAAAGAAAATAACCCTAATGATGAAGTGGTTGAATTAGACCTTCATAAAGAAAACCTTCCTTACCTCGGAAGAGATATGATTAACGGAACATTTAAAGCAGGTCAAGGAATGGAAATGACAGAAGAAGAGAAAAAACAAGCAGCAATTGCCGACAAATATCTGAATCAGTTTGTAAAAGCTGACAAAGTTGTTTTCGCATTCCCGCTTTGGAACTTCACAGTGCCAGCAGTGCTTCATACTTATGTTGATTACCTGTCTCGTGCAGGCGTTACATTCAAATACACACAAGAAGGACCAGTTGGTTTAATGGGCGACAAAAAAGTTGCACTCCTTAACGCGCGTGGCGGCATTTATTCAGAAGGACCAATGGCTTCTTTAGAAATGTCATTAAACTTCATGAAAACAGTTCTTGGTTTCTGGGGTGTTCAAGACTTACACACAGTTGTCATCGAAGGACATAACGCAGCGCCTGATCAAGCGCAAGAAATCGTTGAAAAAGGTTTACAAGAAGCAAAAGATCTTGCTGCAAAATTCTAATGAACAAAAACTCCTATCATTGCGATAGGAGTTTTTTTGTATACATATTTATATAGAAGAAAGTGATGAATCCTCTTAGCGAAAAAAGGCTGTTTTTTTATTGTAATATATTTTTTGATTTGTCGAATCTTTGGATATAATAGCGAAAAAACATTTTTATTGGCTGGAAAAAGTTTTTCTAAACAATTGTTCTGGCCTCTTGATTAAAACCGCCCGATGGTGTACTATATAAAAGAAGCTACTTTGTGCGTATTGTTAATTAAGTTTTAACCTTTAAGCTGTAATAGGGAGTTTTATATCGAAGCCGGAATGTCATGCCTCCATTGCTGAGGACGACAGGAACGTTTCTGCAAACACCCACTTTGAGGAGTGGTGGTTTAAAACTTTCTTACTTGCATACGGCAAGATGTAGCGAAAGCCATTTCCTTTTCGGAAATGGCTTTTTATTTTATCTGAAAAGGTTGGTATAGTGAAAAATTCAATTTTTGTGTGAGAGAAATGAAGGCCTCTTTTTTATGATATGATGGGAGAAATTCAAGGAAAAGCGAGGTTTACACATTATGTTACATAGAGCCCAATCCCTTCTGGCTCATTATTTTGGTTATGAAAAGCTTCGCAGCGGCCAGGATGAAGCGATCCGCTTGGTAACGGAAGCGAGGCAAAATACGGCCTGTATTATGCCAACGGGAGGCGGCAAATCGATTTGCTATCAAATTCCAGCATTAATGTTTGAAGGGACGACGATCGTCATTTCACCGTTGATTTCCTTGATGAAGGATCAAGTTGATGCATTAGAAGAAGCGGGGATTAACGCCGCCTACATTAATAGCACACAATCCAATCAGGAAATATACGAGAGGCTGAACGGACTCAAAGAAGGGGCTTATAAGCTTTTTTACATTACACCAGAGCGACTAACGTCCACGGAGTTTATCCGGATTTTGGAGGGCATAGATGTTCCTTTGGTCGCAATAGACGAGGCGCACTGTATTTCTCAATGGGGGCACGATTTCAGGCCAAGCTACAGAAATATTGAAATTTTGTTCCGTGAATTACACGACAAGCCTGTCATCATGGCGTTAACAGCAACAGCCACACCCGAGGTTCATGATGATATTTGCAAACAGCTGCACATTCAAAAAGAAAACACGGTATATACCGGATTTTCACGAGAAAATTTAACCTTTAAAGTAGTAAAAGGAGAAAATAAAGATCGTTTTATAGATGAATATGTGCAAAACAACAGACATGAAGCAGGAATTGTCTATACCGCGACCAGAAAAGAAGCTGATCGGATATATGAGAGATTGAAACGAAATCAGATCAGGGCAGGGCGGTATCACGGAGGTTTGGCTGATGATGTGAGAAAAGAGCAGCAGGAAAGGTTTCTTAATGATGAGCTTCAAGTGATGGTGGCAACCTCTGCTTTTGGAATGGGGATTGATAAATCAAATATCAGATTTGTTCTGCATGCACAAATTCCAAAAGATATGGAAAGCTATTATCAAGAGGCTGGACGAGCTGGGCGGGACGGCCTTGCCAGTGAATGTGTTCTCCTGTTTTCACCGCAGGATATTATGGTGCAGCGCTTCTTAATTGAGCAATCAGAACATGAAGAGAAACAAAAGCAGGATTTAAAAAAGCTGAGACAAATGGTCGACTATTGTCATACGGAAGATTGTCTGCAGCGTTTTATCCTTATGTATTTCGGAGAAAAGGAGCCTGATGCGTGCGGACAATGCGGAAACTGCACTGATACAAGGGCGGCCCATGACGTGACGCGGGAGGCGCAAATGGTCTTATCTTGTATCATTCGCATGAAAGAACGATTTGGCAAGACGATAGTTGCCCAGGTGCTTGCCGGCTCCAAAAATAAAAAAGTTCTTGAAAACGGTTTTTCGGACCTTTCAACATACGGAATATTAAAACACCAATCAGTTGGCGAAATCAGTGATTTTATTGAGTTTCTTATTTCTGACGACTTTATCAGGATGTCAGACGGAACATTTCCGACTCTTTTTGTCAGCAGTAAAGGTAGGAATGTGCTGAGAGGAGAATTATCAGTAACGAGAAAAGAAGCGTTAAAAGCGGCAGCGATAACTGAAAATGACGAGCTGTTTGAACGATTGCGCATGGTTCGGAAAGAAATCGCGGCTGAGCAGGGTGTTCCGCCATTTGTTGTCTTCTCTGACCAAACGTTAAAAGAAATGTCAGGAAAACAGCCCGTAAATGATGAGGAACTTTTGTCTATAAAAGGAGTCGGAGAACAAAAAAGAGCAAAATACGGCCGGCTTTTTTTACAAGAAATACAAGCTTATGCAAGGATGACAGACTAAAAAACAGAAAATCAATCTTTTTTTCTATAAAAAACACATTTTATTTTCTCTGTTTTGCCTTAAAATAAAAAGACTTGCGAAGCCTATTATATCAAGGGTTCAGCAAGTCTTTCCATCAGAGAGAAATCCTTCATGTAAAGGAACTGTAATCTAAATCATATCTTTTTGTTATTGATTTGACATTTACGTGTGTTACGATATCACCTGTTAGCCGCCAATAAAAAGCTAACAAGGGAGGATTTACTTATGAAGAAGACGATTATGTCCTTTGTGGCAGTTGCTGCACTTTCAACAACTGCATTCGGAGCTCACGCTTCTGCAAAAGAAATTACGGTGCAAAAGGGTGATACGCTCTGGGGAATCTCTCAGAAAAACGGAGTGAACCTAAAGGACTTAAAAGAATGGAACAAGTTAACTTCTGATAAAATCATTGCAGGAGAAAAACTGACCATTTCTTCAGAAGAAACAACCACTAATGGGCAATATACAATTAAAGCGGGAGATACGCTTTCTAAGATTGCTCAAAAATTCGGCACGACAGTCAACAACCTGAAAGCTTGGAATAACTTAAGCTCTGACATGATCTATGCTGGATCAACTCTTTCAGTAAAAGGTCAGGCAACAGCAGCAAACACAGTTGTTGAGAATGCGCAAACAAGCGCACCTCAAGCTGCACCAAAACAAGAGGCTGTGCAAAAAGAGCAACCTAAACAAGAAGCTGTTCAACAGCAACCTAAACAAGAAACAAAAGCTGAGGCAGAAACTTCTGTTAATACAGAAGAGAAGGCTGTTCAATCAAATACAAATAATCAAGAAGCTTCAAAAGAACTAACAGTTACTGCTACTGCTTACACTGCTAACGACGGCGGCATCTCCGGCGTTACGGCAACAGGCATTGACTTAAATAAGAACCCGAACGCGAAAGTTATCGCGGTTGATCCTAATGTGATTCCGCTAGGTTCTAAAGTCTATGTTGAAGGCTACGGGGAAGCAACAGCAGCAGACACTGGCGGCGCTATTAAAGGAAATAAAATTGACGTATTTGTACCAAATAAAAGCGATGCATCAAATTGGGGCGTCAAAACTGTAAGTGTGAAAGTCTTAAACTAATGATATAGATTGTGATAAAAGACATGAGCTTTTGGCTTGTGTCTTTTTTTCTTTATCATATGCTGATAAAGAAAAGTGGTCCCGTTTTTCTTTTTATGTGCGATTCAGGGGCTCTCGGGTTCAATGAATGATTTCACATTACAGAGACATTTTGCACCATGGCATTTATAGCTGGTTGTTAATATCCTTGATCGGCGAAATGAGCTGCTGTGTATCTTTTTTTGCGGATAAAAGGCAGTTGGATGTAGCAGTTGCCCTATACGGAATCGGATTCATTTTAGGCGGTTTTTTATTGTCATATTAGGCACTCTTGCAGTTGGGCAATGCAGCTTGTGAGCGGAGTTGGACAGCAGATGACTTTCCATTAAATACGCAATTCAATCGATATCAGCAATTCAGCAGATGTGCAGTGGCGGCGATTTTAATAGGACAACTAGTCAATCTGAGGCTGTTAAGCATATCATCGTTCAGCTGGCTTTAAGAGTGAAGGATATCGATCCGTCTTATTCCGGTTCCGGCGATGTATTCAGGTTAACAAAAAAGATCTTGGCAGATGCCAAGATCTTTTTTTATTTAAACCAGCCTTTTTCTTTTGAACGGGTAATGGCTTCAATTCGATTTTTCACTTCAAGTTTTTCTAGAATCATTGAGATATAATTTCGCACCGTTCCGCTTTTGATGCTGAGTTCCTGAGCGATTTCTTTGGTATTTTTACCGTTAGCCACAAGTTCAAGCACTTCTTTTTCTCTATCTGTAAGAGGGTTAGCCTCGCTGTATAAGTCCTCCATCAGCTCAGGTGCATAGATGCGCTTTCCGTTCATAACGCTACGGATGGCGCAGGCGAGCTCTTCGCTCGGACTGTCTTTTAATAAATAGCCTTTTACGCCTGCTTTAATAGCCCTCTGAAAGTAGCCGGGTCTGGCAAAGGTGGTTAGGATTATAATTTTGCAGCCTGTATTCTTTAGCTCCTCGGCAGCTTCAAGGCCTGTTTTTCCAGGCATTTCAATGTCCATAATACATACATCAGGCTGGCGTTTTTTGACAAAATCAACAGCATCTTGGCCGGTTGTCCCTTTTCCTACGACTTCCATATCGTCTTCTAGGTTTAGAAGTGATCCTAAAGCGCCCAGCAGCATTTGCTGATCTTCTGCAATAAATATACTAATCATGTAAGCCATCCTTTATGTTTATTTTGAATTATTAGGAATTGCCATGGTAAGCTTGGTGCCGTTTTCGGTATCGATGTGAAGGCTTCCGTTTGCAAACTCAAGCCGTTCTCTCATCCCGAGTAAGCCATGTCCTTTAGAAAAGGAATTTTCTTCTCCTTTAAATGTTCCATCGTCAGACACTGTAATGACAACTTCCTTCCAGAGCTGCTGAATGTCTACTCGGCAAGTTTTAGCCTGACTGTGTTTGACGACATTTGTGACAGCTTCTTTTAAGCACATGCTCAAAATGTTTTCATTTAGCAATGAGATATTTTCGGGCCACTTCTCTTCTTCATAGATAAACGTAATGTCTGCGGCTTCGAGAATCTGTTTGATGTTGATCAGTTCATCCTTGAGCCGGATGCCTTTCATGGAGGATACGATTTTTCTTACTTCATTTAAAGAAGTTCTCGCTGTTTGCTGAACACTTTTCAGTTCACGAGCTGCTAGTTCGGGATCTTTGTATATCAATTTTCTCGCTAAGTCGCTTTTTAATCCGATAAGAGAAAGCTTTTGTCCAAGCGTATCATGGAGATCGCGGGCAATTCGCTGCCGTTCTTCTAATTTCACCAGTTCTGCAATCCGTTCATTTGCATCCTCAAGCTTTTCTTCCAGCCGTTCGCGTTCCTTGCGGCTTCTTATACTGAAGGGCAATAAAATCGCGCTGATGAGGGTAATGACGACAAAAGGAATTTGAGTCAAAAAGAATTCCTTTTTTAATACGAGACTGAAATTAGCTGGACAGCCGCGCTTATTAAATGGACATAATATAAAATGTGAAAAGGGACGCGTTCCTTAATGTTTCCAATAAAATACGCGATAAAAAAAGCAAAATAAATATAACTGAACAGAGTAATGGAGGACGTCGAAATGCCGATTAATAAAAATCCCCACAAATAAATGGTCCAGCCTTTTGAGACGAAAGCAAATCTATATACGGAAAAAAATAAAAGCGTCAAAATGATGCCGACGATAATAACAAATGTAGATGATGATTTCCATATAAAGTAGAAGGGGAGAATGAAAAATATTGTCCATATATAGGGAGTAATTCCGCTTAGTTTTTGAAATGTAAAATGCTTTTTAATCATGATCTTACCTCATTTTCAGCTTTTCATCTTACTTGTAACTTTATCATTGTGAAAGCCGGAATGCACCCTCCAATAATAAAAAGGAAGTCCTCTAGTATATTAGAAGACCTCCTTCATCATCAGGCGTTCTTTTGCAACTGCTCTTTATCTGGTGAACCAGGCGAAGAGCTTGAAGGTTTATGTTTGATGTCCCGAAAGGACACAAATTGTTTTTTATCTTCATCCCAAAGGCGGAATGCAAGTGATTGCAGACTTGTTTTTAAGGTAATTGTCGGTACGTTTTTTAATGGTTCGTGATGTTCATGAGCCACTTCAAGCTTATAGTTAGGCACCTTTGGACTCAAATGATGCACGTGGTGGTAACCGATATTGCCTGTCAGCCATTGAAGCAGCTTCGGAAGCTTATAAAATGAACTGCCTTCAACAGCGGCCTGAACGTAGCTCCAGTTTTCATCCGCTTCAAAATAAGAATCTTCAAAGGTATGCTGCACGTAAAACAGCCAAACACCGATTGAACCTGAAATCAGAAATATCGGGCCTTGCACGAGCAAAAACGATTGCCAGCCAAAGATCAGACAGCAAGCGGCAGCCAACGCGGCAATTGCCAGATTCGTAAGGTATGTGTTTACACGCTCCTTGCGTCTTGCGCCTTTTTTGTTAAAACGGTTCGTGATCAGAAAAACATAAATCGGTCCGAGAATAAACATGATAAACGGGTTTCTATAAAGTCTGTAGGCAAGCTTTGTTCGTCTGGATGCAGCCTTATATTCGTTCACTGTTAACATCCAGATATCACCTGTTCCGCGTTTATCCAGATTGCTGCTTGTCGCATGGTGAATCGAATGGCTGTGCTGCCATTGAAGATACGGGAATAAAGTCAGGACACCTGTCAGAAAACCAAGAATATGGTTATAGCGTTTTTGTTTGAAAAAAGATTGATGGCAGCAGTCATGGAAGATGATAAAAATTCTTGTCAGAAAACCCGCGGCAATCACTGTTAATGCTAACGTAAGAAGATAGGAGACATTGAGGCTGAGATAAGCAAGAAACCACAGGCCGAAGAATGGAATAAACGTGTTCAAAAGCTGAATCAGGCTGTTTTTCGTTTCAGGCTGAGCAAATGCAGCGACTTGCTTTGTCAGCTGTTTTTGTTTATGTGCAACGGTTTGTTCAGTCATAGTAAGTATCCTCTCATTGTGTGTCTCGGTTCAGTATACGCTAATGAGAGAAGTATTTTGTAGTAGCACACATCATGCCTCCTATATGACATTTGTCATGTCTGGTGCGCCTTGCATAACCGATTGCGCTAAAAAAGCTTGTAAAAAAATTTACAAGCTGATTAATGTTTATCGATCCATATTCGCGATGTTCCCGAAACAGCTTCAATTCTGCATGTTCCCCCTATAGGGAATGTGGCAATTGGCGAGGTATGTCCAGCATTTATGTTTGCGATGACCGGGATGCCGGATAATTCTTTTTTTGTTTCGATCATGGCTTTTACGAGATCCATTGATACGTTTGATGCTTTCTGAAATCTGCCGATCAAAATACCCTTTACATGTGAAAAAGCGGGGAGGTGGATGAGTGATTGCAGGTCGCGGTCAAACATGTGGATGTCTGACATATAATCATCTTCAATCAATAAAATGGTATGTTCTGTTTCTGGAAAATACTCCGTTCCCTGCAGCAAATTAAGCGTGCATAGGTTTCCGCCAATCAAAGTGCCTTCCGCATAACCCTCTTGAATCACAACAGGTCCGTTATTAGGATAAAAGTGCCTGCTTTCTTGATCCAAATACCAGCGGTCATCGCTCCATTCGCTCGAAGGATGAATCTCAAACGGGTCGTCCGAAGCGCAGCAAGAAAGAAAATAATCTTGTGTATAATCGAGCCCTTTTTTCATTGCAAATGTTGAAAAGTGGGGGCCTGAATACGTAACAAGACCCGTTTTTTGATAAATGGCATTGCTGAGGGCCGTTATATCAGAATAGCCGCACAGAATTTTTGGATGCTGTTTGATTTTTTCGTAATCAAGATAGCGCAGCAGCTGATTTGAATTGAAGCCTCCGAGTGTCGTTAAAATCGCTTTGACGCCTGGATCAAAAAAGGCCGTGTGCAGATCATGGACTCTTGATTCGATAGAGGATGAATCAAATTCGTTACATTCATTTGCATGTTCAGCAATGGTGACCCGATAACCTAAGTGTTCTAATGTTGTTTTTGCTTGAACTTTTGCTTCGTTTGATAATATAGACATGCTGGTTGCGGGAGACACAATCCGGATCTCGTCTCCCTTTTTCAGTTTTGAGGCGTACATAGAACCCTCCATCAATGGTTTTACACCATTACAGCACATCTAGGCTCATTATTCCAGATTTTTTTACAAATCAACCCACTTAATGCTGCCGGATTGTGTATCAGGATCGACGCATACTTTGAATTGATGTTTTTCATAAAAATGAATCAGCCGGTCTACATGATTCCAATCACGCTTGGCAATGTCGCCTGTGACTTTCGGAATATTGTGGTCTCTGGCGATATCTTTTAAATATTTCATGCAAATGGAACCAAACCCGTGATTCGGAGGGCCTTTGATATCCCCGATATGAATGGCATCATCCTTGTAAGACGCTACAAGTGAAAAACTGCCTTTTCCTCTGTAAGCCGTTTTACAATCAGTAAGCATAATTTTGCATGTTTGGCCATCATCAATCGAGGAAACAATCATCCACTCTTGATGTTTCGATTGATCAATACCAAGCACTTTGGCATCCTTAGATAAATCCTTCATATTCTCCTGCATTCGGTAAATTTGAAATTCTAATTCATTTAGCTCTTCCTCAAGCTCTTGACGATTTTTTTCTTTAATAGTAAACAAGATCAAACTCCTTTCAAAAAACTGCTTAGAAACACAGTTACCAATTGTATTAGAAGAGAGGCGTATTGTAAACAACAATTCCATTATTACTAGAAATTAGCGCTAAGTCAGGTTTGATCATTTTTAAGAGAGGAAAAAGAAAACTAACCTGTGAAAAAGGAGGAAGCGGAATGGCGATTGATTCATTGATTAACAAATTACAATATGTCCAATTGGTACCGCCGGATAAAATTCTCTCCCTGTATCTCAATACAGATACGAGAGATCCAGATCAGCAGAGGGGGGAATGGAAGATTGCCCTAAAGTCAGGATTCAGCCGATTAAAAGAGTATTTGGCTGCTAGTAATCCAGAGGAGGAGAAGTGTCTGGATGGAATCAGAGCTAAAATGAATCAATACTTGAATGCAATGGGAAAAGACATGCCCCGCAGTCTCGTGTTTTTTGTTTCCGACAGTGGCATATGGGAAGCGATTAAGCTTCAAGTCCCTGTAGATACTGGATTTTACTGGGAAGAAACAGCTGTCCTGGATCAGCTAAGGGATTTGCGCCAAACATACCCAAGTACGGCGTTTATTTTAACTCAGCAGCATGAAGTGAAAATTATTGAAACCGTTTTAGGGGAAATTGAGACGGTGGAGCGTTATGAGTATGATATGATCAATGAGTCTTGGAAGAATTGCCGTTCCGCTGTAAACAAAACGGAAGCATTTGAAGAGAACCGGATGAGGGAACATGTAACAGAGAACCAATCGAGACTATATAAGCGGCTGGCTGCCAGCCTAGATCAAAAAGCTGCTGCGAAAAGATGGGAACGAATGGTCATCGCCGGGGATAAAGAAACGGCTGATATCTTGGATCAGCATATGAATAAACCCATTCATTCGAAAATTCAAAAGAACCTGCTGAATGAAAATGAACATAAGGTCATTGAACATCTGATAAAAGAAGCGTAAACCTAACAGGGCCGGGGCTAATAGCCGCCGGCCTTTGAAGTGTGTCTAATTTCTGACGAAGCAGTCGAAAACGTTGACATCTTCTTTGAATTTGCATACGATTTGGATAGCCAGTACAAATTAGGAGAGGTCACCAAATGAATCAAACAGAAAATAAACCGAAAAATTACACGGGGATTGTCCTCACGCTGACAGTTCTGATTAACGGTTTAATCGCAGTGCTGTTTTTTATGCCTAAATTAGATCAGTTCAGCCATGCGAATATTCACATTTTGCCCATGCTGAATGCGATATTCAACAGCTTTACGTTTATCTTCTTATTGGCCGCGCTGATTATGATTAAACAGAAAAATATTAAAGCTCACAAACGCTTTATCTTAGCCGCATTCACAACAACATTACTATTTTTGATTTGCTATGTGACTTACCACTCGATTGCGGAAAATACGCTTTATGGCGGAGAAGGTATTATGCGTCCGATTTACTTCTTTATTTTAATTACACATATCTGCCTTTCTGCAATCATTGTGCCGCTTGCGCTGTTTACGCTGATCAGAGGCTTCAGCATGCAGGTAGAGCGCCATAAAAAAATCGCCAGATGGACAATGCCTTTATGGCTGTATGTAAGCCTTACAGGCGTTATTGTATATTTGATGATTTCACCATATTATTAAAAGCCATACTGAGTATGGCTTTTTTACATGTAAACATGACAAAAGCCCAAATTCATGTTTGGGCTTTTGTCAGCAAATTGATAGACTCTTATTCATGAGCCTTGGATTCCATGGTTTCAAGTGTTGCAACCTGCATAGATTCTTCAACAGTTTTTGTTTTTTCTTTTACTTTTTCTGCATACGTATAATCACCGTAGCAATACGGATAGCGGAAATTGTTCATGTTTCCCCCGCAAGTATACAGATCAGGATTTTTTTTGACTTGCTGCTCGGAGTATTGTTTTGCCAATTCCTCAGTATGCGTTCCTCCATGTTCAGCTACAAAATCAATGTAACCTGCCCCCATGTTGTAGCTTTGAATAATGGTATCCAAATCCACACCTTTTTCCTTACCGGTCTTGTACATGAGGGTAAATTGCTTGATGCCTTGTTTAACACTGAGTTGAGGGTCTGTTATCTCATTGCGTTTTAACCCCAGAGATTCAGAGGACTGCATGGGATCATTGCCTTTTCCTTTTGACTCCTGATACATCATGCCTAATATGAGTGATGTATAATGAGAGAGTCCTTGGCTTTCAAGCTCTTCTTCCACCAAGGGTTTGTAATCGGTTAAACGTTCCAAAACAATCGTTTTTGTATCGATCGGAAGTTTTTTGATTAAATCCCGGTTAAAAAAAAGCAATACCAATAAAAAAGAGGCGATGACAAAGACAAAAATCATCATAAAACCCGCAGCAGCGAAACAGCCTTTTCTCTTTTTCTTCACTGTGTTTCACCCTCAATGTTTGGAGCAGTATGACCTTTTTATTATGACATAGAACGATAAATCAGACCAAGTAAAAACCTGATTTGAAACATAAATTTAAACTATGAGATTGAATTGGAATACAAGCAGGCTGTTTTGCACTCAAGCGTATTTGTTATAAGATAAAATTATGAATAAAGAAAGGTGATACATATGACTGAATTTAGAGAAACGGAACAATCGGCTGCTGATCTGGACGAGGAGACTTTGTTTCTAGTAGCGCAAACATTCAAAGCGCTTTCTGATCCTACCCGAATCAGAATTCTTCATTTATTGTCACAGGGTGAACATGCAGTAAACGGAATTGCAGAAAAGCTGAATTTACTGCAGTCCACAGTGTCCCACCAGCTTAGATTTTTAAAAAATCTCCGGCTTGTCAAATCGCGCAGAGAAGGAACATCGATTTATTACTCTCCGGAGGATGAACATGTTTTAGATGTTCTTCAGCAAATGATCCATCATACACAGCATGATTGAAAAAGACATCCTTGCTTAACTCGCTGTTAGCGGGCAAGGATGTCTTTTTCTTTATTGTGTCTGTGCTGTTCGAGTTCGTTTCGGCTAAGCTTGATGACAAAAGAGGAAAAACCGATATAATAAACGGCTATCAGAAAAAAGACGCCAATTGTCAGAGGGTCCGTTCCGATTGACTGACTGTATGATCCAAGGCTGTTTAGATCAGGTGAGGTAAGATAAAGCTCCGTCACTCGATACAGAAATCTTGATAGAAATAAAGTTAAGAGAATCATCTCTACCCAAATATGAGTCCGAAAATAGATCTTTCCTCTGCGTTTTTTAAAGGAGATGTTTTTCTTAGCGAAAAAGACAAGGAGCCATCCGCCAAGAATACCCATAATGAGATATCCATATAAAAAAGGGTGGATGAGGCTGAAGATTGAAAGCACAAAAGCAAACAGCGAGAAAAGAATGATGCGGGTGAACAGCCAGCGGGGCTTCAGCGGCTGGTATCCGATGGACCTTTTAATTTTTTTATACAGAAAAAAGATGATGATCATGGCAGGATAAACGCTTTGAAGTGTAAAATGCATGATGTGAAATCCCCTCCGTTGAGAAGTGTATGCTTATCCGGTTGGAAATAGTAGCTGAAATCAAATACTGAACACAAAAAAGAAGGGGGAACCCCTGTTTTCATAACATATGCGAGGTGGATGTGGCCGCATAATAGATATGCCCAAGCTTTATCAAAATGTTATGATTGTTTTGATGGAAAATACAAGAAGAAAAGGTGCACAGAATGAAACTGGAACGTTTGTTAGCGATGGTTGTATTATTAATCAGCAAAAAACAAGTGCAGGCTGCTGAACTTGCTGAGCTGTTTGAAGTATCAGTCAGAACTATTTACCGTGATATTGAGACGATCAATAGGGCTGGTATTCCAATTGTGACCTCACAGGGCTCCGGGGGCGGAATTGGCATTATGGAGACGTATCGGCTTGAGAGAGAGTGGCTGAAGGAGGAGGAGCTGTTTGCGATCGCTTCTGCTTTGCAGAGTGTTTCATCTATGCACGAACCTGTTTCTCACAGCACAGCTTATCGAAAAATCAAGCACCTCATACCTGAGCAGTCAGCCGAAGCATTTAAGCACCAAACTGAAAAATGGTTTATTGACATGACGGCTTGGGGCCAGACTGAGGATCAAAAGGCGCTTCGTGAGAAAATCAGCGCTGCCATCGATCGATTGTCAACGATATCTTTTACATATACAAGCGCAAGCGGGGAAACACTGCTTCGGGAGACTGAACCTTATACATTGGTTTGCAAGGCGGGGCACGGGTATTTATATGCCTACTGCCTGGTAAGAAATGATTTTCGTTTTTTTAAACTAAACCGGATGAAAGATCTGGCCATCTTACATCAGACCTTTATTAGAAAAGACATTCAGCTGGACACTTTGCCATGGGATAAGAGATGGTACCAAAAGGACCGTTTAACTGAATTGGTTATTCTTGTTCAGCCGGCAGCACGTCAGCGCATAGGTGAATGGTTCGGATATGATGTCCTTCACTGTGATGAAAATGAAATCTGCCGGGCAGTGATTTCGCTTCCTGAAGATCAATGGCTGATCGGTTTTTTGCTCCAGTTCGGAAAGGATATTGAGGTTCTGCAGCCTCTTCATATACGGGATAAAGTAAAAGAAACCATTCATCACATGCAAAAAATATATGAAACCTGACACACTGCTGTCAGGTTTCTTTGTCTATAATCTTAAAAAAAGGAGGAGATCGTATGGGCTTTACACATTTTCAATCGGAACGTTTCAGGAATACGACGACATCCTTCCGGAACCATATGAAAACATTGATTTGCCGGCTTCCGCTTATGCCGTTTTCACTTCCAGAATCGGTCCTATTGAAGAGATTGTGCTTGAAACGTGGAAGGACATTTGGACGTGGGATAAGCGACATCTGCGCACGTTTACAGGTGACTTTGAGGTGTATGATCGAAGTGCTGCAGTGCCACAGCGGGCACAAGTTAACATTTATGTAGCGATAAAAAAATAATAAACTCTTGAAAAACTAATGGCATTAGTTAATAATAAAACTAACGCTATTAGTTTTTTGTTAGGGGGAATAAAAAGATGAGAATGACTCAGTATCAAACCGTTTGGCAGCTGACTTTTTTTCCAGCATTGTTTCCAGTCAATTGCTATTTAGTAGAGGAAGAAAACGAAGTCACCCTTATTGATGCCGCGCTTCCAGGCAGCTATAAAGGAATCATTCAAGCTGTGAATCAGATTGGAAAACCGCTTCAGCATATTTTACTGACTCATGCACATGGGGACCATGTTGGATCACTGGATACATTGGCACAAACATTTCCGCATGCGAAGGTCATGATCTCGGAACGGGATTCATTCTTGCTTCAAGGTGACACATCCTTGCGGCAAGATGAACCGCAGACGCCTATAAAAGGAGGTATTCCGAAACACATACAAACAAAGCCTCACCAACTGCTGACGGGCGGTGAAACAATTGGTTCCCTGCTTGCCATCCCTACACCCGGCCATACACCAGGCAGCATGTCATTTCTTGATACAAGAAACGGCACTTTAATAGCAGGGGATGCGCTTCAGTTGCGCGGAGGAATCGCTGTTTCAGGCCAGATAAAATGGACGTTTCCTTTTCCCGCTTTCGCCACATGGAATAAGGAGGAGGCCATCAAAAGTGCACAATTGCTCGCCGATAAGGCGCCTTCCTGTCTCGCTGTCGGACATGGGAATTTTCTGCGATCACCCTCAGAGCGGATAGGACAGGCGATTCAAAAAGCAAAGAAAGGATGATGAGCATGTCACCGAGAATAGGATTAACCCAAAAAATGATTATAGACACTGCAGCTGAGATCGCTGATCAGGAAGGGGTAAATGGTGTCTCACTTGCAGCGCTTTCTAAAAAAATGAATGTACGCCCTCCGTCATTGTATAACCATATCAACGGGCTGCAAGCAATCAGAACAGAACTTGCTGTCAGAGGACTGACAAAGCTTTTTGATCAAATGGCGGACTCCGTAACGGAACGAAAGGGAGATTCGGCTATGCTTTCTTTAGCTCATGCATATGTTGATTTTGCAATTGAAAATCCCGGATATTATGAAGCGGCTCTGCTTAAGGTTCAGGACAAAAGAGCGGAAATCGCTTCAAACCAAATTGTCCGTCTTGTGACAGAGCTGCTCATTGAAAACGGCTATGCAAGTGAAAAGACTGCCATTCATGCGACAAGGGGGCTTAGAAGCCTGCTGCATGGCTTTACTGCTTTAATTGCAAAAGAAGCATTTGAACGCGAGGAGAACATTTCAGAAAGCCTGTCATTTTCAATTAGAACGTTTTTGTCAGGTTTATTAATAAGCAATAAAACTATTATGTAAACCTATAAAAGGTGTCTTATATTTCTGAATATTGTATAATGTCAAGGAAGTATACATAGGGGAGAGGCATTATGCAATGGATGACATTCACAAGATTGAACGGTTAGCGGCAGCTTCATGGCCGCCTTATATTCAAAAAAGCATAGGGCAATGGCTTCTCAGAGCGAATTTTGGAGTAACCAAAAGGGCAAATAGTGTATGGACTTCTGCGGATATGCCTGAAGGTGATTTTCAGCTTGAGGCGGAACTTTTTTATCAAAGTTTAGGCTTGCCTGTTTGTTTTCATATTAGCAACGCATCACCGAAAGGGCTTGATGACACATTGGCAGAAAGCAGATATGAAAAGGTTGACGAGTGCTTCCAAATGACGGCGTTGTGCCGGTCGATTATGAGCCGAACAAATGACAACAGCCGATTTACATACAAGTGGGAACAAGAGCCATCATCTGTTTGGATAGATGAATTTATTCAATTAGAAGGGTTTTCGCCCGAGCGTCACCAAGGTTACAAACACATTTTCGAACGCATGCCGCCGTGTAAAACTTTTTTTAAGATGTATGACAAAGGAAGCCTGACAGCGCTTGGCACGGTTTCTGTTATTGATGGTTATGGCGGACTTAGTAATATCGTTGTAGCCGAGGAGCACAGAGGAAAAGGGGCGGGAACCCAAGTGATCAGGGTGTTGACTGAATGGGCAAAAAACAACGGAGCGGAACGCATGTTTTTACAAGTGATGAAAGAAAATCTGGCGGCAGTTTCGTTATATGAAAAAATCGGATTCTCGCCTATATCGGAACACCATTACCGGATGAAAAGATGACCAAAGAAAGGGGGTTGCTGATGGAATCGCTTCAAGAGATTATTTGCGAAAAACGGACATACACACGCCTATATCATTCACATAAGCACGCGTACAGCCAATTTCTATTTCCGCTTCAAGGAAGTATAGATCTTGAGACTGAGGGGCGCCAGGTGAAATTAAATCCGGATCATTTTTTATATATTCCGCCGGAGTGTGAGCATCGCTTCCGTTCTATCGGAAGAAATGAATGTCTTGTACTGGATGTTCCGCTTCATGCAATGAAAATTGATGAGTATCATGCAGGATCGGGAATTGAAGCTGCACTCGATCCTTTCTGGTCTTCGATCAGGTACTTGCTGACAGAGGAAGCAAAGGCCGGAACAGCCAACTCGCTTCATATGCTAGTACAATACATAAAAGAAAAGCTTCAATCCCATAGCTATGCCTCAATTGCATACATTCACAGCCATTTATTTGAGCGGCTGACGATTAAGAAGCTGGCAGAAATCGAGCATTATCACCCAGCTTACTATTCAAGCTGGTTCAAAAAACAGACAGGGAAGTCCCCGCAGAACTATATTGCCGACCTTCGCCTTGAGGAAGCAAAACGAATGCTGATGGAGAGAAATGAAACTCTTACCGTTGTGAGCGAGGCGCTGGGCTTTCAAAACCTTTCTTCTTTTACCAGATGGTTCACAAAAAGCACAGGAATGCCGCCCCGCCTGTATCGAAACACCTTATATTCAGATAAAAAATAATGGCTCTTTGGTTAAGCGAATCTTGAATATCTCCTTTACAATAGGAGAAAAAGGAGTTATTGATATGGCAGTCATTGAAGACTTTGAGAAATTGGATATCAGAACGGGAACAATTGTAAAAGCGGAAGAATTTCCTGAAGCAAGAGTACCGGCAATCAAGCTTGTAATAGATTTTGGGACGGAAATCGGCATAAAACAATCGAGCGCGCAGATCACGAAGCGTTACCAGCCGGAAGTTCTCGTCAACAAGCAAGTCATAGCAGTCGTGAACTTTCCGCCCCGCCGGATCGCCGGATTCAAATCGGAAGTCTTGGTCCTTGGCGGCATTCCCGGCCAGGGCGACGTCGTGCTGCTGCAGCCAGATCAGCCTGTTTCAAACGGAACAAAAATCGGATAACACAAAAAAGACGTTTGCCTAAGGCAAACGTCTTTGCGTATTGAGGCGATGCACCACACGCCACATTCGTGTGTGCCGTAAAGGCATGTACATCGGCTTACACAATTCAGCTCATCGCTATATGAATATAGCATGGCGGGCTTAGGAGTGCAAGGTAAATTTGTAATTGTGAGTGAATTTGTTGTCAAAAAGCGTCTTTGTTGAAAATAAGCGAAACACACAATTCCAATCATGATATTGTAAATTTGTTTTTACAATAGATAGCTTATGTTTTATCGTCCAAACTTAGAAAAGTGACTTAACTGTGACCCATACTGTGACCTGAGTGTGACCTCCAACACCGTTTTGATAATGTGAATAAAACCTGTTAAATCAATAAACATGTACTAAATAATAAGGTGAATACAGGGGAGTAGTGTGACCTGGATTTTTAATTCAGGTCTTTTTTATGCACAAAAAAATGCCTATCTAGAGATCATAGGCATTAAATATATTATTATCAATATCTTCATTTATTTTTTGGCTAAGTTTCTGAACCTTCTCTTTAACATTTGAAACAGTCTTTTTTGAATCTCATCAAAGTTCTCTTGAATATAGTCCATGACACTTCTTATTAAAACTTCGCTTTCAAAATTGAATATCTCATTTATTTCTGACTGACTGTTCTTCATCTGTTAGGTGATGGTATTGAAGTTGTTTAGCATTTACTTCAGCAGCTACATCAATCCTAACTTTAGTTGTCTGGTTGTACAATTTCATATTCGCCTTCTGCATACTCTTGCTCCGCATAATGGCTTCCCCATTGACATAGCTCCTGCAAGATAGGTTTAAGAGATTCTCCAAGTTCAGTGGATGAATATTCAACCTTCGGTGGTACTTGATTATACATCTTTCTGCTCACAAGTCCACTGGCTTCAAGCTCTCTAAGTGTTTGAATCAGCATTTTCTGAGTTATATTTGGGATAATGCGCTTTAATTCACTCGTTCTCTTTGGTCCATTCATTAAAAAGTATAATACAAGGCCTTTCCATTTTCCGCCAATAACTTCCTTTGTCACTTCAAACCCACAGCTAAATTTTTTCATGTCGAAAGCTCTCCATTCCACATTTATTACTTTTTAGTTACTATATCACAAAAAAGTGGGTACTTCCGATAATGTGCTTACTGAAGGATACTATATCTTGTAAGTTGTTCCTCAAGTACTTAAAGGTACTAGACATAAAATAAAATTAATTCTAAAGGAGTGTTAAGTATGGGTAAATTTGAAGGTAAAATAGCGCTTGTAACGGGTGGAACAAGCGGGATTGGTCTTGCTACAGCACAAAAATTTGTAAACGAAGGTGCATATGTTTATATCACGGGACGTAGACAAAACGAACTTGATAAAGCTGTTAACCAAATTGGCAAGAACGTAACCGGTGTTCAAGGTGATATATCTAAGCTTGAAGACTTAGACAAACTATATGACATTATAAAGCAGGAAAAAGGTAAGCTGGACATTCTTTTTGCTAATGCAGGCATCGGCAACTTCCTTCCATTAGGTGAAATTACTGAAGAGCAGGTTGATAGGACGTTCGACATTAACGTGAAAGGAACCATCTTTACTGTTCAAAAAGCGTTATCACTATTCCCGGACAAAGTAGGTTCTATTATTGTAACGGGCTCTACTGCTGGATCAATTGGCAACCCAGCGTTTAGTGTATATGGAGCATCTAAAGCAGCATTAAGAGCACTAGTTCGCAACTGGATTCTTGACCTAAAAGGTACTGAAATCCGTGTAAATGTGGTTAGTCCAGGAGTTATTCTTACACCTGCATACGATGAGCTTTTTGGTGATGCACTTGAAGGAGCAATGGAAAATACCAGAAATACTGTCCCAGCTGGAAAAGTTGGGACACCTGAAGAAGTAGCAAACACTGTATCTTTCCTTGCTTCAGACGAAAGCAGTTACTTGACGGGTGTTGAATTGTTCGTAGATGGCGGGCTAGCACAGGTATAATTTCACTGCGCAGAGATTACAAATAGTCCCCGAAAAAGGTTAATGGGGATTTACTTGAAGAAGTCGTATAAAAAAGTCGTTTTCCTTAAAGGACAGGGAATTCGACTTTTTTATGTTTGAATTTGATTAACGTTGTAAATTTGCATTTACCTGGGGCTACCACTAAATGACCTGTAAAAAAGATTACTTTGTGAATAAATGTACTTAAAGTAACGGGGGCGTTAGTTGAAGAACAAACAACACCGTTGTTGTAGTAAATGAGGTCATTTGTTGTACAAAAAAAGGATAGTTGAATACAGGCATTTTCACCCTGTTCATCTATCCTCTTTTTTTGTTTATAAAATGTGTGACATTTTATTTGTTTGCTTAATTATTAATAATATTAAACATTTTCTTGACTTTTTAATAAAAAATAATATCTCTGTCCTTGTACCAAGGTAATACTCTTTATCGGGTATTAGGATGGTCTCAAGGTAGATTACCTTTTTCTTTCCAAGCTTTTCTTAACTCAGCTGCTTCGCTCATTTGCATACTAGTATTTTCCTTTCCAGTTCTATAAAATAATATACACATACCGAGTTAATATATCCCAATTAAACAAAATATATGTAAATGAACCGTTTGAAACAGGAGAATAAGGAGACTTTCGCTTCCTTTCTAAGGATTACTTGCCTCTTGACTGAGCTAACACAGAACCAGCTAATGTTTTAGAATCTTTACTGTATCTTCCATCTCTTAAGACTTTAGATGCCAGTTTTGCAGTTTTCGGGCTTGACGTCTTCTTTTTACTAGGTTTCCCGTTTTTTCTTTTAGTCACTCGAATCACCTCCTCAATATATATTGTATTATGTATATTTAACAACACAATATATTGATTTTCTTTTTAGAAAGGAAGTTTAATAAATGAACCAAGAGATAACAAGAAAAGACTTTTATTTTTGTTATGATTTCAATTTACATAAATGCTTTCAGAAGAAAGGAATCAGCTATATTTGTTCTGGTAAGTCATCTAATGACCGTATTTTTTGGCTCTATTACAGAAGTGATAAGGTAACCAATATATTAGATAATTTGAATAAGTAGCAGCCATTTTCAGAACCATCTATCAAAAATGTAAATCACATTGCTTTTTGTTACAGCTACTATTACCTTTGCTTCAATGGTGTTGGGAGCTACTTTACTAGTATCATCTTCTGTCGTTTTTGCTAGTTCTTCAGATGAGGCTACACACGGAGAAGTGAACTTGGATGAAACAAGGGATTTAATACAAATCATGAAATTGACCAAAACCAAAGCGGGTGGCGGTACTTGGTATCACGGTTTCGAAGATGATCAAGTTAAATCTAATTACAATCATACTAAAAAGACTCACAAATCAAGTGCGAAGGCTGGCGGAGAAAGGTTCTTTTCATGGAAGTGGAAGAAAAAAGATGAAGGGTATACCTACGCTTCAGTGTATGCAACTCTTTGGGGAAATAGGGCTTATTTGGATACGAAATAAAACAGACAATAACAAAGTGATTTTTAATCTACTTCCGGGCCGTCAAAACTTGAATATAAGGCACCGGATTTCTTTTTATGGAGGCCATCCAATGAAGAAAACGATTTATATATTGTTCATTCTATTTTTACTCTCAATGAACATATCCAGCTATCACTATACTCTGAATAAGCAAGTTTTTTATACTTTATTCTCTAATAAACAAACGTTAATTATTAATTACAATAAAGCACACTTTAAAAGTGATGATTTCATTCAGGAAATAGCTGGATTTTCAAAAAAAGAGAACGTAAATATTACTCAATACAATTTTTTAGACGAGAAGACCTTAAATATCTACGCTTCAAACCTTAACAATGAACCTTCAATCAAAATAGGAGATAGGTTTATATCTAATTTCAATAAAACAGCAAATGAATCAGATGAAAATTTGATTGGTACTATTGATTTCCCTTTATCAACATGGAAAATCAGATACTTCAATTTAAACCAAATAAGCAACGTAGGGTTAGGAAATAGATTTTATATTTCATCCGAGGACGAAGATGTAATTGAACAAGCTAAAAAGCTATTCTCAGACTATGGTGATGTCAGTATTGAAGATAACATCAGTTTAAATGACTCCGCTGTGTTCAGCACTGCATTGCTCTTGTTAGCATTGCTTTCCATGCTAATCTTATTTATTGGCATCCTTTATTTCGTAATTAAAAATCGCAAGCAACTTCTCTTACAGAAGCTATGGGGATATTCGAAAACCAAATCACTGTTAACTTTCCCAAAAATGTTTTTAAAACCACTTGTTATGATCATAATTTGCGGCGCCCTTCTCACTGTAATTTTGGCTTTTATATTCAACCTAAACGACTGGTTATCAGTGTACGTTAAAATGTACATGCGAAATGCACTGATTGCGACATTCTCAATGATGGTATACACAATTATTGTTACTTTGATTTTATATAACAACAGCAATATAAGCGCCACTATAAAAGGCAGTATACCATTTAAAAAGTTTCAATGGCTGTCATTGGGTTTTAAGTTAATTATAACAATCCTACTTTTTAATATTTTTGCTTCATCCCTCTCTAATTTGTTCGATTTAAAACAACGGCTAGACAATCAATCTTATTGGAATAAGACACAAACAGTTTATAAAACCAGTTTTGCTGATACAAGTTTAAACTACAGTGACTTAAAAATTGATAGAGAAAAAAATGAGAAGGTGCGAAAGCTTTATCATGAATTAGAAAGACATAAAGATGCATTTATAATGGAAGCTCACAACTATGGAGTACTGAAAATGAATGGGAAAACTCCAGTTTATTTCTATACATTGAATACAACCAAAGAAAATGAAATTTATTCACCATCCGGAAGAAGCGTAACGATTAGCCCTAATTATTTAAAAGTAAACACCATTAAAGGAATTAACGGAAAAACGATTACTAAAAAACAATTAACCTTCGATCAAAACACATTGAATTTACTTGTTCCAAAAAAATACGCTAAGTATAAAGAAAAAATCCTCAAAGCTTACAAAGATCAATTTTTCTTCGATAAGGTTGAAGTAGACAATATGTATAACAAAGAAATTCAGCAACCATTGAATACGCTGAAAAAAGAGCAGTTGAAGATCAAAATAATATATACTCAAAATAATCAAGAATACTTCACTTACAATAGTATGCTCGGCAACAATAAAAACAATATTGTTGATCCAATTGCAATTGTATTCACTGATAATGTTGATTCATCAGTTATAGGTGCATATGCAACCTCAAGTTTATTCTTTTCTGATGCTTCAAAAGGTATGGCATATGACCACATCATCCCTTATTTAGATAAAACAGATACAAAAGAGCTGATTGGTTCTGCGATATCGGTCTATCAAGAATTAAGCAACCAAATAGCACGAATTCAAAATCAGTTCATCCAGAATCTAATTGGATTAGCTATAACACTCATATTGTCAGTAGCCTTCCTTATCTCTTATATATGGTCATACTACAGTGCAAATGCGTATCGACTGTACCTTAAAGAGATTTTTGGATATTCATACTGGGCTAGAAATAAGAGCTTAATCATATTGTCGACTGTGTCTAACTGTCTGATAGGAATCTGCTTTAGTATTTATTATAAAATCTATGAATTAATAGGCTTGATTGTATTGTTCATTGGAATTGAGATGATTATTCTGTATTTCCTCAGTCTTTATTTAAACAGGAAAAACATGAATAAGATTTTAAAAGGAGACAGATTATGATTGAACTTAAAAACATATCCAAAAGCTTTGATGGAAAATCAGTTCTTTCTAATTTTTCAATTAACATAGAGGAAAATGAATTCGTTTCTATTGTTGGCAAGAGCGGTTCTGGCAAAACCACTCTTCTAAATATAATCAGCCTCTTAGATTATCCAGATGAAGGTAAAGTTGTGATACTAGGCTATGAAAATCCTAAATCTAAAGAGGTGATGAAGTTAAGGAGAGAGAATTTAGGATATATCTTTCAAAATTATGTGCTGATGGATAATGAAACTGTATTAACAAATTTATTGCTTTCCACAGCATACGCAAAAGACTTTGACAAAAACAAGCTATCTGAAGCTCTAGAGATGGTAGGCTTAGATAAAAGCTTTTTAAAGAAAAAGGTATACCAGTTGAGCGGTGGTGAGCAACAGCGTGTAGCAATAGCCAGGATCATTCTAAAACCATGCGATATCATTCTGGCCGATGAACCAACCGGAAACCTTGATGAGTACAATAAGAACATTATTCTTTCTCTTTTCCATCAGTTGAAAGAAATGGGGAAAACAATCATATGTGTAACGCATGATCCAGAAATAGCTAACTGCTCTGATAGAGTAATAAATCTTTCGTAAGGAGTTGTTCTTGATGAAACATATTACTTTTGCAATTTCTACAAGCATCCTGATTATTATTACCGGTATTGTTCACAGGGTTATTTTTAGACTATTTGGATTTCCATTCGATGAAGCGCTTTTCTTCTGGGGCGGGTTTATAGTTGTTTATTTTGTTTTAGCTTTGATTGCTTCCTTACTCTTTAGAAATGTTGGTTCTAGCAGCTGAAGATATCAGGCGTAACTCAATCTGGTCATTTAAACAATAAAATATCCCTTATCTTGAATACATCCCAAATATAAAGTATCCTGTAGATGTATTTAGTTGGTGTATCAACCACTATAGGCCAGAGAGTTCCCTCACACACTCTCTGGCTTTTTGTTTCGTTTTAACTTGGAAGGAGACAGTAATGTGTGGAAAACCTTAAGACAATTATTCAAGAAACAGAAGAATCAAAGTCCAATCGATGAAGATTATATACAGATTCCAGAAAAGGATATCAATCAAGTATTAAAACAAGTGATATTTGAGTTGGAGAGCCTGGGGGAGGCAGTATCCGAAAAGCTGCAGAATAAGTATGCAGGTGTTTTTGAAGCTCAGGGTAAACCAAATCTCAGCATCAAAGTTTGTAGAGACATAGATGGAGATCTAATAAATGATTTAACGGCTGAGAGATGCTTGGAAAAAGAATACCGTTCACAAATAACCATTAATTATTATCAACCTGCAAAAGCCTATGATGAAGATTTGGACTGTTTCACAATTGATTTATGGTATTACTATGGTGGCTTTGTAGGAAGCGGTTGTGGAACATTATTCGATTTAAATAATAATGACTTAGAAAAAGAAATTGAAGAGATGCTAATATTTTTTCTCAATTATAAACAATCCGAGAAATAAAAAGAAAGCCACAAAGGCTTTCAATTTGGTCAGTCTTCTGTAATACATCCGTAGATGCATATGAATCATTTGAGCTGCAGGCGCCAACGATAAGCTCAAAGTGATGCTGCAAAACCTAATAATCTCTATTTATATAGGTAAACCATCAATCGATATAACCCTGTATCCAATTATTGCGAATTTAATTTTTCCTTAATATCACCGCATTAAAACTTCCAGGCGCATGTTAGAATTTCACTGAATTCATAGTCAAAAGGGGAATGTTTTATGCTCGGGATCAACGTTGAAAAATCTAAATGAAAACTTAATTATCAAATGGCAGCTATCCAAAATTTAAATTCCAATCAAAAAAATTAACGATATGTTTCTTGATCCAAACTATGGGGGAGAGGAGAAAAGCGCAATAAGGATTGGGTTTCCTTATGGCTCTACGGATAGGTGGTAATTAAAACATCAAATAACACTTACATTATGTTCACCACTAATGCTGCTTCATTTATGAGTAAAATTGTTAATGCTTAAAGTTTCAAAGTTTCATTTGCCATGTATTTGTGATTATAAATAGCTTTTATATATGGGGTGATTGATTTGACTAGCTTTGTTCATAGGACTGTAAACGGTTTGAAAAGTCTCTTAGATGAAAAAGGAGCCATTAAATTATTTTGTTATGAAGGTTATATCATGGAGTTACTTGTTACATTTTCAAAGGACAAAGCAACCTTGAATGACATTCAAAGCTTTGAGGCTAAACACCAGCTTACCCTTCCAAAGGATTATCAGAAGTTCATTACACTACATAATGGAGCGAAAATTTTTCAGATACTTGCTGATGGGTAGAACATAGGTGGGGGACTTTATTTATTTAGCCTTGAAGAGATTGAAGAAGAATTAAAATATGAGGATTTGTTTGAAGGCATCAATGGCATCCCAATTGCTCACTTATTAGAAGGCTGCCACTTGATGATCGACAAAGATAAATTAGATGAAGGTGATCCCAACTATCTTTATATTTTAGAAATAGGTGAGTATACACCATTAAATTTAAATTTTGAGATATTTCTAGACCGGTATATACAATCAAATGGGGAAGCTTTTTGGGTATGGCAGTACTATACAGCAGAAAATTATTATAGAACACGATAGCACGTTGTATAAGACAGTCTGATTTAGCTGTCTTTTTTTGTTATTCAAATAAATGATAGTGGTAAAATTTACATAGAGTAAGAATGTAAAGAGAATGTTACGAAGTTTGTAAGGAGTGACATTATAGCTTGGGTGATATTCATCTTCGGGCAAGAATTGATCTATGTTGAATTGCTCAATGATGTCATCAAACTCAGAAAATAAAGTAAACCTGCCACACATATTCATCATCCATTTAAAAAGTTGTTATCTATACATAAACAGTCACTATTTTACCCAACTAGAAGCATAGCTTTAATCTGGATGTATTTATTAGTTTTGCAGGAAACAGACAACCTTTAATTGACCTTTTATTTAATGGAATAAATATATGAGTGATTAAGTCAGACTAGTTGAAAAATATCACTTTATTGTTTAAATGGATAAATATGGGGTAATAACCGAATGTTACACAATTTTACATTTGGAGGAGGATTACCTTGAACTCTACGATCTGTAAGGTAGGTATTGGTGGAGCGCTGGTCATTGGTGGACTGTTTTCACCTTTTGCGACTGGAGCAGAAGCTAAAGAAGAAGCTAGAAACAACCATACAACTATATTAAGTGTTAATGAACCAGTTAATGTATTTAAAACAGCCTCAGGGTTTAATAGTCAAAACATTGAAGCCACTGCTGATGACTGGGAATCAGCAGGAACTGAGTATGGAAGCACAAAGTTCGAAAAATATTCTTTAGCTGCAGTTGTTCAGACTCTAGGATTTGCATTAAACCTTCCTTCAGGTGGATGGTCTTCCTATTTAGCCGGATTAGCAAATATGATTATTCTAGGCGAATATCCTGTTGTTTATTTTAAAGATCGTAAAGAGTTTAAAATGGCCGATGCGACACTAATGACACGCCACAATGTTACAATTTATGAAGACAAAGATCGTAAGAAGAAAATTGGATCAGATAGCTTTATCATTACTGATACAGGTGGCCCAAAAGCAGCTAAGAAATAAGTTTAAACAAATAATCCTCCCACAAGGGAGGATTATTATTACATATTAACTAAAGTGTAAGTCAATGAAACGATGAATAAAAAATACGAAATATAAGAAAGTACTTTTGACGAACTTGTTCTATGTTTTTGGAATGTATATATAAGTGCAAAACCCAAGAAGAAAACTGTTACAAACCAAGAAGTGTATTCTGGAAAGATGGCAACCAGCAAAACCATGATTGTTGAAAAAATAAATGAAGAGTAATGAGTAACTTTATGATCATTATTCAAAAAAATCACCTCTACAGATTTTTACCCAATTAAGTTTGTATTAAAACATTATATAAAAAGGAGAATAGAAAAATGCCAAACATTATTTCTAAAGTGTAAGATGAAAATTAAATTTATCAAAAAAGATTTATACATACCGTTGATTAATTTAGAACTACTTAGAGACAAGAACGAATATTATGTAAATATCCTTTACGAGCTGTATAAAAATGACCCTTATTTGTTTAACAGAGCATTAAAAGAGGATACGTGGTTAATCAGCCAATTGTATTTGATGAGGCCATTGTACGTTACTTTAATGTAGAAGAGTTAGCTATTGTACATAGAACAGTCGGCAAGAGGTTCAATGTTAATGTGAAAATGAAGAAGTTGCCTGACGGCTTTACATTGCAAACAATAGATATTGGTTGTGATGTGAAATTGTTTAATTATAGTAAACTCTTTACCTATATAATGAAAATATGATAGAATATAGGAGAGTTTGATAATTGAGGAGATGTTTTTGTGGAGTTTAAAGTTGGTCAAGACGTATCAGAAATTTGGAATATTCATGGATCGATTCTTCCGGAAGTTTTAATGTATATGTTCCCTCATTCAGACGAATCTTATCATTGGGAATTTGTAAATGATAACGGGAGACATATCTTTACTGCTTGGAGAAAAAGTGAACCTATTCCTACAATAGAGGAAATTGAAAAAGCAGCAATTGAGCTTGAAGAGAAGAAAAATGCGCCTAAGCCAAAAACTCTTGAAGAAAGAGTTGCTGATTTAGAAAAACAAGTGGCTTACTTAACGAGTAAGGTTGAAGGAACAAACTAACAAAGATTCCCTTATAGGGGCTTTTTATATTAAAAATGATAATTTTATTTTGAAATCGAAAGAATAGTTAATCTGTCGGCTGTATATACCCGAAGACCATAAAACTGTTTCAAAAGCGGTTTGGGTATGTTGAATGGAAGCGGCTTTAAAAAGGGGTGAAATACAATTAAAAATTTAGTTTTATTGTCCAGCTTTTTCGGAGTTGTGCTATCAATTATAGGGCAATTATTTGGAATCCTGACAGATTTCTTTATTCCAGGTATTGCACGGCTTATGGGTGTTTTAGCTGGTCTCCTCGTATTACTTAGCTTGAAGTCAAGAAACACAGAAATACAGGCATTTATAGTGGGTTCAAGTACCGCGTTAGGAATAATGGGTGCAGGAATTTTATATTTTCCCGCTGCGATTGTCAACGTCTTAATTGGGTTCAAACTAAACAAAAAGTTAAAGGATGAAAACACTAAGAAGCAGATCTGAATTGACTGCTTTTTGTTTATTGGAAATATGGGAAATTATAGTATAATAGTAATAAAATAATTATTTTATTCATTGTGAGGTTTAGAGTGTGCTTAAAGAAAGAGGTCATTAGGTCAAAAATTTGGCGCTGAAGAAATTGCCGACTACTTAAAATCAAAGAGTTATAAACCAAAAATGAAAGTTAGTCACTATCGAGATCACTTTGGTGGCTCTATAACCTTTTGGCACAGATATTAAATCATTTGAGAAATTGTCGATATCTAACATATGAAAAAGATGGAAAGGGTGCTCTATAATTATAAAAAGCATGAAAGGATTGTGATTAGGTTGGTAAATGTAAACTCAAGTGAACTTATTTATGATCCAAAATTCTTAGCATTTTGCAGCTTGGCTACAGAAGGGTATGGAGGGAATAATCCAACTCCTTCATCCATTGGTTTTAGTGAATTCTGTGAAAAACTTGAGAAAAATGAGGTAGTAGAACCCGAGAATAAAAAAAGCTCACTTGACCTAAATAAGTCTTTAGATTATTGGAAATCAAGATTAAATGGTGGGGACTACAGCCTTTCTGCATTGGATTCGCAGTTATTAGATATGATCAAAAAAGCTTACAGCTTAGGCATGGTTAATAAAGATAATATGCTGTTGCGAAACGAAGCAATTAATGCTTATAAAAATTCAATTTACATATAAAACAGGGACCAGTTTAATAAAGTGCTGGGCGTTTTTCTTATTGAAATCATTTTCTTGTAAATTCTTCTCATGTTCTCTGAAATTGTTTTATCTTGTTTGAATAACAGTTGCTACGACTGCAGATTGAGTTGGTGCATATAGAGGAAGGGTATGAACTCTTTCCTTACTGTTTTTTCTGCCGAATATCGTTGTTGCCAACTTCCCCAAAGTTTAAAAAAATAGTTTTGATTTTCTAGATATTCCCGCTTAAACACACCTCATCAAACAGTTGTATTTGCATATTGTACTTTCCAAATAATCTGTTGATAAGAGTGTTTTTTCCTCACCTTGAATAATCCTTCTTTCTTTTCTGTTATTAATTTAATAAATACTATACTATTTTTCAGCTTGACTTTTTTACTGTAGCCTTTTAAAGTATGGAATGTTGTTTAGACTATGTTTAACGGTTTTGATATTGAAATTAGAGGTGGCTACTTAGATGAAACAGAATGGAAATCCTTGGGCGCTATTGCCGCTAGTTTTATTTGTAGGTCTTTTTGTCGGCTCTGGTGTATTGACTGGAGATTTCTATAAATTACCAATATTGATTGCGGCAATTATAGCATCAGCTTTCGCGCTATCAGTTAACCAGAAGCAATCGCTCAATCAGAAAATTGAATGGTTTGCTTCCGGTGCGGGACATCCTGATATTATTATTATGGTTATCATTTTTATATTAGCAGGTGCTTTTGCTTCGGCAGCTGAGGCGATGGGAGCGGTACACTCAACCGTCAACCTTGCTTTGAACATTATTCCGCAGCAGTTTATACTGCCAGGGCTTTTTATCATTGCTTGTTTTATTTCTGTTTCGATGGGAACATCAATGGGGACGATTGCGGCAGTTGCTCCAATTAGCGCTGGTATGAGTGGAGAACTGGGCTTGTCTTCTGCAGTCGCAATTGCAGCTGTTGTCGGCGGAGCTATGTTTGGAGATAATCTTTCTTTTATTTCGGACACCACCATCGCGGCAGTACGTTCACAAAAAACACAAATGATGGATAAATTTAAAACGAATTTTTTGATCGTTTTGCCTGCTGCTATCATAACTATCATTTTATTATTTTTTATACCGACAGGACACATAGGACATACTGGAGCTGAATCTTACAGCTGGTTTAAAGTACTTCCTTATGTTGCCGTGTTAGTCTTTGCGTTAATTGGTTTTAATGTGGTGGCTGTCATTTTTGGCGGATTGATCTTAACAGGAATTATAGGGTTTGTAAGCGGCAGCTTAACGCTTGAGTCTTATTTTAAAGCAATTACAGATGGAATTGCCGGAATGTCTGATCTTATCGTCCTTTCAATGTTAATTGGCGGAATGGTCGGCGTCATGAAACAAAACGGCGGGATTGACTTTTTACTGGGAGTCATTTCTAAAAAAATCCATTCAAAAAAAGGTGCTGAAGCCGGTATTGCCGGATTGGTCAGCGTTACTAACCTAGCTACTGCCAATAATACGATTGCTATTATTACAGCCGGTCCGATTGCCAAAAATATCTCTGATGAATTTAAAATCGACAATCGAAAGTCGGCAAGTATCTTAGATATCTTTTCCTGCATGATACAAGGTTTAATTCCTTATGGAGCGCAGATGTTATCGGCCGGGAAGTTTGGAAATGTTTCACCCGTCAGCATCTTGCATTACTCCTTCTATCCTGTTTTAATCGGGATCTGTGGCATCATAGCAATTATATTCGAATTTCCGAAATTTACAAGGAATACGAAGTGAAGATAAAAAAGTACCAAATGGTACCTTCAGCTTGTAGAGAAAACGATGTTTTTTCTACAAGCTTTTTTTGTTTTATACAATTTCTTTAGATATTCATCAGGTTTCAGAGATGCAGAAAAAGCGCTCCCACATGCCTAGCCCTGCTTGGCTAGGTATGTGGCAATCTTCTTCATGTTTTGGCATGCGGCTGTGAGGAGAACTTGTTCACTCACATTTCGTTTTCCCCTCAACCTGTAATAGTGAAGCCCATGCAGCTGTTTTGAATCTGAAAGCTTCGCTCTATTTTTTCTTTTTTTGTAGAGGTTTTTTCCTGAAACAGACAAGCGATTTTGTCTGTCCTTTTTTTTATGATCTTCCCAAACATGCCGAGTAATCACTTTCTGCCGATTCTTTGATTTTGTAAAGTTTTTCAAGCAGCGGGCATAAGGAACATATTTCAGGATTTGATTTGTATGACCGGTAGCTTTTTCGGTCAGTTGTTGAGTATGTAAGTGTTTGGTGATTTGGACAAATGTATCTGTCTTGTTCACTGTCATAATGAAATTTCCATCAAGCCTCGGATAGAGTGATAACGTCTATGTGCGATGACACCAAAGATTTGGCGGTCAGATAATCCTTTACAGATCGGAGTCGTTAAAAATCCGGAATCAAGAGCGACGGCTTCTAACAAAATCGTGACTTAACATGTGACCTGACGAAATAAAAAAGCGATGAACTGCGCTGTGTAAGGCTTTGTCATACCTCTTTGAACACACCACATTCGTGTGTGCCGCAAAGGGCATGTACACTGGCTCACACAATTCAGCTCATCGCCATCTCAATAAAGCATGGCGGGCGAAGGAATTCAAGGATTATTTTGATAATGTGATTGAAAACGTAATAAAACTTGTCTTATTTTGTCTAAATTAATCGTGAGTTATTCTATAACTATAGTGAATTCAAAACTGTCTTACGCACAGTGAGCGGCTTAGAGGCAATTGACTGACTGTCTTTATAGATAACATCGACAATCTTATAAGCTGATTTTTTGGACATGAAACGTTGCATTAGAGCTTGAAAGTCAAGATCACCACCTGGATCAGCTACAATAATTTCACAATCTCTAATGTATATCACCTTTATACGAAATGGTTCGAATGGGAATTAATTACAGATGTTACTCCATCAGATTTAGAAACAAGAATTGTGATCCTGCGAAGAAAGAATTAGAATATGGCAGAACAAAACCATCTATAATATGATTTTTAGGTATTTGTAATTAAATTACAAATACTTTTAATATTCACTCGTGAATTCGTGGTATTATACTGAAGGGAACGATCAAAAGCTATGGCGTTAGTCATTAGAATGTTTTAAATATATACAAGTGCTACCTCATGTCAAAGTCAGAAAAATATTATAGGAGGTAACAAATGTTTAAGTTTAAAAAGAATTTCTTAGTTGGATTAACGGCAGCTTTAATGAGTATAAGCTTGTTTTCGGCAACCGCCTCTGCAGCCGGCACAGACTACTGGCAAAATTGGACTGATGGGGGCGGAACAGTAAACGCCGTCAATGGATCTGGCGGGAATTACAGTGTTAATTGGTCTAATACCGGAAATTTCGTTGTTGGTAAAGGCTGGACTACAGGTTCGCCATTTAGGACAATAAACTATAATGCCGGAGTTTGGGCGCCGAATGGCAATGGATATTTGACTTTATATGGTTGGACGAGAGCACCTCTCATTGAATATTATGTAGTGGATTCATGGGGTACTTACAGACCTACCGGAACGTATAAAGGTACTGTAAAGAGTGATGGAGGTACATATGACATATATACAACGACACGTTATAACGCACCTTCCATTGATGGCGATAACACTACTTTTACGCAGTACTGGAGTGTTCGTCAGACGAAGAGACCAACAGGAAGCAACGCTACAATCACTTTCAGCAATCATGTGAACGCATGGAAGAGCCATGGAATGAATCTGGGCAGTAATTGGGCTTACCAAGTCATGGCGACAGAAGGATATCAAAGTAGTGGAAGTTCTAACGTAACAGTGTGGTAACAGATCATCTTTAATCAGGGGTAGCTAACGGGCTGCTGATCGTTCCTTTATCATTGTTATTGTGAGTTACTAAGAGGCGATGGTCTTTTAGTTGAATCCTAATATATGCCTCGGATATGGTAAATGATTATTAAAATCGTTAGTAATGGTAAAAGGTCGTTTTCTACTACGGCCTTGGTATTGTTTGAGGTAGGGTTTTCTCCAAGTGGTTGGACTATAAAGGAAAGCCAACTAAAGTTATTAGACCAATTGAATAACAATGAATTTCCTAGATAATCAGTATACGTATTGCTCAAAGTTAATGTATCAAGTCTATGGTTTTAGCACATCTGGTGTTTTCCCACTTAATGAAGGAAGCCGTTTTTGGGAACCTTATCATTCTTTACAGGGAAGTGCATACCAAAGTGTGACACCTAGGTTGGTTTATAAGAAGGATATGGTTGGAAAAGGAGATATGCAGTGAGCGCAGGGAATAACCTGCTTTTTTATTTGCATCAAAATAAGATTTTTAAAGAAATCTATTTGGGAATGGGATTATATTCTAGTTTGAAAAACTGACTATATCTTTCTTAGTTTATAATTAGTAAACAAAGTGCAGGTATATCTATTATCGATCCATAATTTTGTTTTATATCATTCAGCATCAGACAATACGCAAGACACACGCATAATACTTACCTCTTAATTTTCGGAACAAATCCTAAATAGTACAAGAGAGGTTAGGTCATTCTGATATTAAGCAAATTTTAGGAACCTACAGTCATGCTCTTCCGTCAATGCAAGTAGAAGCAGCAGATAAGGTGGTTTTATTGTTGAAATCGTGATCTGACGAAAAACAAATAGCGATAAGCTATGATGGGTAAGGGTTTGTAATACCTCTTTGAACACGCCATATTCGTTTGTGTCGCAAAGGGCACATACATCGGTTTACACAATTCTGCTCATCGCTATCTGAATATAGCATGGAGGGCGAAGGGAAATGAAAATTGCAATTTGTAAATACTTAAAGGAGAAACCGAACTTTATATCTATTTGCTCATTTCAATAGTAGCTTTGTATGTTAATCGAATTTTTCAATCTCTACCAAAATTTGATTTTTTCCGAATCTTAACTATCGTAATCAACTTATATTATAACAATAAGTTTTGACAACTGCTCCTTATCGTTATTTAATAAACGAACCTGATAAAGGATCTAATTATTAATTATATGGATAAACATATATTGAACTTGTCCTGGTGTCCACTATTTGATGACGGTTAGAGCGATACCATATCCTTTTTCTGATGTGTAAGCAGAAGTTATTTTCATTACTTTCCAGCTTCCTTCGGTGGCTTTTGTTCCTATTCCATGATGTGCTGTAAGATAGTCACCTTGACTGACAGTTTCGTCAATACGCACATAATGTTGGCCTACTAACCCTACTACGTGCCACTCGTCTCTTGCTGCCCGTGAATGATAATTTGCCTCAAATGCTGTATCGTAGTCTGGGTTTTGTTTGGGAACTTGTATGAGTTCACCGCTTTCCTTATCAGTCACTGTCTCATAAATAAATCCGCCAAACTCATTAGTCAAATAACGGCCCTGCCAGACGAAACTGGAGGCTCCTGAAATGAAAGCTGAAGTTTCTGAAATAACGCCAAGCATATAATCTCCCACATTCGCGGGTGCTATCTTTTCACCTCTTAAAGTCACGATTGTACCCGTATGGATTAACTGTCCATTTGAGCTCTCAAAATACTCTCCATATCCACCTAAAGAAGAACTGATTGCCCCGGCAAACGTCCCGTTTCCCCCAACAGAGTCAAGAAGCCATTTCATTGATTGATGACCTCCTGCGACGGTGTATGGTTCTTCAAGTATAATATTTTCAGAAGACAGTATCGTTCTTGAAGCATGGTTTCCTTTAAGATGTGCGTTATTTGAAGAAGCGATTAATGCGCGAGAGCCTTCAGTACTGGAGCCTCCAGAAGAGCTGATGACCGCATTTCTTTCTCCGCGGGCCATAATGTCACCGGTACCTGCTATAACTGCGCTTGTTTGGTTTACGGCAAAGCCAGAGGTCGTCGCAAGCTGTACGCCTCCTTTCAAATTGATTGGAACTTGTTGGTATGCTTGACCTTTGATTGAGGCTGCTATACCATAACCTTCTGACTGTACACCAAGAATTGTGGCCTGATTATTGGGAGACTGGATTCCAACTGTCCCATTGTCAGTAATCATCGTTCCATTTAGAATATTCACATTGTAGAGACCGCCACCGATTGAAATTCCTTTAGGTGCAGATTTATAAATATCGAAATTTGAAATTTTAATATAGTCTGTTTTATTTGATCCACCTGATAAATTAATATCAACGCCGGCCTTTTTAAACCCTCGAATTTTTATGCCATTAATAGTTATATTTTGACTGCGATATTGCAAAGCCACAACAGGATTTCCTTTATAATCATAGTCTGGATCACCAATTGCTGTGAATCCGCTTACATTGACGTTTTTATACGCTGAAATAACCAATGCTCTTGGTGTCACAGCCTCATAAAGCGAGTTAAAAACTGGTTCAACTGCTGAACAATCTATGAGTGTAACATCGTATGCTGTTGTGCTTTCAGGATCTGTAATTTGGTGGTGACCAATATGACGAAGATCAAACGCACGAACATCGCGATAAGAAACATGCCCTATGATATGGACGTTTTGAGAGGCCGGCCAAAGTTCATGGGCTTTTACCTCAACTCCACGGATGTTTCCACTTGTAAAGTTATTTAAAAGCCACACATGCCTAGAGCCGTCGTCAATTTCTATTCCGTTGGAGTTTGAAACACCTTCTGCAAATTCTGTTCCTCGAGGATTTCCTGAATGGCAGTTTGAAATAAAGATGTATTCACTGTAATGGGTGGTAATGCCGTCGTCTCCCGAACCATATGTCACACAGTTATCGATCCAAATATATCTTGATCCGTCTTTTGTCCAATCGGTATTAGGCAAATGATCATACGTTGGCGATGTGATATCAATGCCATGAAGACCTGCGTTAATAGCTTCCACATCTTTGATCCATCCATATTCAACCTTAGCAAAAGTCAAACAACTGGAGAACTGTCCCCCTGGGTTTCTCACACCACATTGTCTGCTTGGATTCCAGTCTAATGACATTCCTTGGACAAAAATATTGCGATTTCCATTTTGATAATCATCATTTGTAATCACCCATTCATGTGCTGGAGTGTCTTCATGTAATTTAATCACTGTGATCCCTTTACCTTGTCCAACAATTGTTGTCCAAGAGGGGAGTTTAATCCCTTGTACGTGATATTCTCCTGCTGGAACGTTTACCTTGACTCGGCCATTCCCGATTGCTTTTCGAAAAGCCTCAGTATTATCTCTTCCATCTGGAACAGCGCCAAAGTCTTCCACATTTACTTCCCGGGTGATTTTAGATAAAAGCTTATAGTATTCCTTGTCGAGACGTTCTTTTAAAAGAGAGGTAATCTCTCCTTCGGCCGTCACCCTTGCGTCAGTAACTTCGATATTTTGGTCTGTAACGGAGTGCTTAATAAAGTTTTGCATTCTTGTCTTAATATGTTCTAATTCGGGGTGAGATTTGGCGTTTAGAGAAGGATCAGGGCAGTTTTTAAAATGAACCATTCTAAAGACACCTCTTTCTTTTAATATAAGCGCAGTTTTTGTCTTTAAGATAAGGGTAGACATCTCTTGTGCGCTTATATTTCCAATTCTGTATTTGTTACAAAATTCCTTTTAGATTTGTAAAGTATTGAAGCAACATTAAGAATGTTGTACAGTGAAAGAAAGTTCGCCTGATGATTAATTAAAATGTTTCTTATAGTTTGGTATTTATTAATGATTATGGATGAAAAGGGAGGACTACAATTCCATCGTGTACAGGAATAATAAAGAATCGAATGTTCAGACATCCTCTTTCACCGCTGACTGTTTAAATACATCACTTCTTTTTTATATCAACCAATTCTAACTAGATGTGAGCATGATCTAAGGTAAGCGATTGACCCCATCAGCAACGCGTATTCCAGATTCAATTGCGCCCTGCATCCACGCATGGGTGAGTGAGGCGTGTTCTCCGGCGAAATGAATTCTGCCCTCAGGGACAGGAATATAGGGATACAGCTCTAATTCTTGTCCTGGTTCGAAAGCTGTAAATCCTCCCGCAGAATAGGGGTGCTGGCTCCAGCTGAAAGAAGCGCCTGATACAAATTCAGACCATACAATATCACCATAGATTTTAGATAAATCCAGTAAAGTATACCGGATACGCTCTCCTTCTGAAAGACTGTCCCATATCAGCGCCTCATCTGCCCATGTATAGCTGGCCAGAATGACAGCATGTCCTTTTGCTCCAATATTTCTGCTTGGATAATACGAAAAACGAATCGGTAAATCAGTAATAGATTTGCCGCCGCGCTGCCCGGCTTTTTCCCAAAATCGGCTTTTAAACTCTATTCCGATTTTTGTTGCACTGATATAGTTTAACTCACGGATGGCCCTCCGTTTATAGTACGAGAAAGAATGGTATGGTTCGACTTTTACAAATCGCAAAGTTGAAAAAGGAATGGTTACAATAGCGAGATCAGCTGTAAACGATGCAAATTCTGCCGATTGTTGATGCTGGCAATGGATCGTAACACGATTTTCATCCTGAGATATTTTCATCATTTTTTGATGGTATAGAATGTTTGTTTTTAATTGGGGAAGAAACGCGTGTGGAAGCAGATCCATGCCGCCTGTTATCTCATAGAAGTGAGCGGGTGATGAAAAAAAGATGGATTCCCGCAATACTTCAACAAGGGACATCCCCATATACGCTTCCATATCCAAAAGTACACCAATCATATCGATCACGCCATAGGAAAAATACCTATTCAAAAAAGAGCTTAACGAATCATTTTTGTATTGTTCTTCGACAATCCGCCAATTTCTCGCTGGATTTTGATTGATGAAATTTAGAATAGGCTGCAGTACAGAAAGCATCAGCTCTTCAGACGTTTTCCCTTGTTCATGTGATGCGACTGGGTACCCCAGTATTCCAGGAGCTCGTTCAAACATGTGGAGACGTGTCTGGATTCCATTGGCATAAATGATGTCCAGAGGGGTTCTGTTGATAAATACATTTGTTGGCAATTTGAATTTTTTGATATATTCTAAGGTTAACAAATGGTTATTCGGTATGCGCATCGGACCAACGTTAAAATACAAATCACCACTAAAGGGAGATCTCAAAGTGCAGACACGGCCGCCCGCTCTGCCGCTCGCTTCGAGAATCGTTACTCTGTGACCGGCATTTTTTAGCAATGATGCTGATACAAGCCCGGACAATCCAGCTCCTACAACAAGAATATGCTTTGGGTGCTGCGTTGCACTAAGGCCATTTCGAATGATCTTCACCATGTCATCATTCTTTAGAAAATTCACTTTTGGGAGGCACCTCTTTTTAGGATTTATTGCATTGTATTCACTGAAAAGAGCGTCTATCACGATCTCTTTACATCTTTTGGAGTTTAAAAGGAAATAAAGGGGTGATGTATTTGACTAACTTTATCCATAAGACTGTAAACGGTTTGAAAAGTCTCTTAGATGAAAGAGGAGCCATTCAATTGTTTTGTTCTGAAGGAGTTATTATGGAGTTCCTTGTTACATTTTCACAGGACAAAGCAACCCTGAATGACATTCAAAGCTTTGAGGCTAAACACCAGCTTACCCTTCCAGATGATTATCAGAAGTTCATTACACTGCATAATGGTGCGAAAATTTTTCAGATCCTTTCGGATGGGGAGAATATAGGTGGAGGACTTTATTTATTTAGCCTTGAAGAGATTGAAGAAGAATTAAAATATGAGGATTTGTTTGAAGGCATCAATGGTATTCCAATTGGTCACTTATTAGAAGGGTGCCATTTGATGATCGACAAAGATAAATTGGATAAAGGGGATCCCAACTATCTTTTTATATTAGAAATAGGAGAATATACACCATTAAATTTAAATTTTGAGATATTTCTAGATCGGTATATAGAATCCAATGGGGCAACTTTTTGGGAATGGCGCTACTATACCGCAGAGAATTATTATAGAACACGATAGCACTATGTATAAGACAGTCTTTGGCTGATAAAGTTTAATGAATAGGGACTTATGACTCGAAGTTTCTTACACAAAAAATAAGTCTAATTTATGAATGGGGACTAAACGAACAAAGTTTGAACCAAGTTTTTTATGTGGCTAATAGTTGCGGAAATTAAGAAAGAACCTGGTGAAATTGCCCAGGTTCTTTTTATATTGCACAAAAACAGACACGGTGATATAATCACACTACGTGCGCTTCCTAGTTAAAAAGTCGTAGTTATCCATCTTATAATTTTATAATATCCTACTGGGAAGCTCTTGTCAATATTTTTTTTGAAGGGGAGATGTAGAATGAGTTCTTTCGTTCTCGGTTTACACGAAATTGAAAAAACACAGCATTCGCTCGTTGGAGGAAAAGGAATAAATTTAGGAGAAGTATTAAAAATTCAAGGAATACAAGTACCAGAAGGATTTTGTGTTACGACAAGAGGATTCCAAAAAGCCATTGAACAAAACGAAACGTTACGAGCGATGTTGGATCAATTGGCCATGCTAAAAGTTGATGACCGAGATCAAATTGGTAACATCAGCCGGAAGATTCGGCAAATCATTATGGAAGTAGATATTCCTTCCGATGTTGTGAAAGCAGTGGCTCACTATCTCTCCCAGTTCGGTGAGGAACATGCCTATGCCGTGCGTTCAAGTGCGACTGCTGAAGATTTACCACATGCCTCTTTTGCCGGTCAACAAGATACCTACTTAAATATTATCGGCGTCGATGCAATCTTGCAGCATATCAGCAAATGCTGGGCTTCCCTATTTACGGATCGAGCGGTAATCTACCGCATGCAAAATGGATTCGACCACAGCCAAGTCTATTTATCCGTTATCGTTCAAAGGATGGTTTTCCCTCAGGCTTCGGGGATTTTATTTACCGCTGATCCGATTACCTCTAACCGAAAGGTGTTATCCATCGATGCCGGCTTTGGACTTGGTGAAGCTCTGGTCTCCGGCTTGGTATCTGCCGATTGTTATAAAGTACAGGATGGGCAAATCGTCGATAAGAGAATAGCATCTAAAAAAATAGCTATCTATGGACGGAAAGAAGGCGGAACAGAAACACAGCAAATCGAGCCTGATCAGCAAAAGGCTCAAACGCTGACTGATGAACAAATTTTACAGCTTGCACGCATCGGAAGACAGATCGAAGCTCATTTCGGCCAGCCGCAAGATATCGAATGGTGTTTGGTCCGAGATACTTTTTATATTGTACAGAGTCGTCCAATCACTACTTTATTCCCCATCCCTGAAGCGAGTGACCAAGAAAATCACGTCTATATTTCTGTAGGTCATCAACAAATGATGACGGATCCCATAAAACCACTGGGATTGTCTTTTTTTCTGTTGACGACCGCTGCACCAATGCGTAAAGCCGGTGGAAGGCTATTTGTTGATGTCACACATCAACTGGCATCCTCTGACAGCAGAGAAGTTTTCTTAAAAGGCATGGGACAGCACGATCAGCTCTTAAAAGACGCACTTATGACTCTAATAAAGCGACGAGATTTCATAAAATCGATACCAAATGATAAAACAGCACCAAATCCCAGCAGAGGCAATGCAGATATGCCGGCTCAAGTTGAAAACGATCCGACAATCGTGTCAGATTTGATTGAGAGCAGTCAAACATCAATAGAAGAGTTAAAACAAAACATCCAAACGAAATCAGGATCAGATTTATTTCGTTTTATTCTGGAAGATATCCAGGAATTAAAGAAGATTTTATTTAACCCAAAAAGTTCGGTTCTGATTCGATCTGCTATGAATGCTTCATTATGGATTAACGAAAAAATGAACGAGTGGTTAGGTGAAAAAAACGCAGCAGATACGCTTTCTCAATCTGTACCCCATAATATTACGTCAGAAATGGGTCTTGCGCTATTGGATGTTGCAGATGTGATTCGTCCTTATCCAGAGGTAATTGCTTATTTACAGCATGTCAAAGATGATCACTTTTTGGATGAGCTGGTTAAGTTTGAAAATGGACAGGAAATTCAAGACGCGATCTATGCTTACCTCAACAAATACGGAATGCGATGTGCCGGAGAGATTGATATTACAAGAACTCGATGGAGCGAAAAACCAACTACACTTGTCCCGATGATTCTTAATAATATTAAAAATTTTGAGCCTAATGCCGGCCAGCGGAAATTTGAGCAAGGGCGAGAGGAGGCTTTAAAGAAAGAACAAGAGTTATTAGATCGCTTAAAGCAATTGCCCGATGGTGAACAAAAAGCCAAAGAAACCAAACGAATGATCGACATCATCCGGAATTTCAGCGGGTTCAGGGAATATCCAAAATACGGAATGGTTAATCGCTATTTTGTTTATAAGCAGGCTTTACTGAAAGAAGCCGAACAACTCGTAGAAATGGGCGTTATTCATGAAAAAGAAGATATATACTATCTTACTTTTGAAGAACTTCACGAAGTCGTACGCACAAATAAACTTGATGATCAAATCATCAGCAAACGAAAAGACGAGTACACATTATATGAAAAACTTTCTCCACCACGTGTTATCACGTCTGATGGTGAGATCATTACAGGCGAATACAAGCGAGAGAATCTCCCAGCCGGAGCAATTGCAGGTCTCCCTGTTTCCTCGGGAGTGATAGAGGGGCGAGCACGTGTCATCTTAAACATGGAAGATGCAGATCTAGAAGATGGAGATATATTAGTCACCTCCTTTACTGACCCAAGCTGGACACCATTGTTTGTATCCATAAAAGGCCTGGTCACGGAAGTTGGTGGACTGATGACCCATGGAGCTGTTATAGCGCGCGAATATGGCTTACCTGCAGTTGTTGGCGTTGAAAATGCTACGCAACTGATAAAAGATGGGCAACAGATTCGCGTTCATGGTACAGAAGGCTACATTGAAATACGATAATGGCTGATGGGTGTAGCTTGCCATTAGATATTTTTCCATGTTCTCTATCTAGAAGCTGCTGATGGACTTAGCATTTATACCAAGAAAAGCCGGAACCTCTTAGAGGAGATCCGGCTTTTTATTTTAAATTGGTGTAGTGTGAGAAAGCCGATTTTGCGGGCGACAACTTTTTAAAGTGAATTTTTTTATTATCAGCATTTAAACTGAGCTTACTTTTTGTTCCTGTTGAATATAAAGAACGGCTTTAAAGGAAATTGAACAACAGTGAATCAATCGTATTGAGAACATGTAAGATCAAGAAAAGAACAAAACCAGAGAATGTTGATATGTATTTGATAGAAGACCACATAGAAAGAAACACCTTGCTTAAAACAAGAGAAAAAGGAGCTAAAAAGCTCCTTTATAAGTTTAAACAACTTTTGTATAAATAGCCGTGTAAAACCCGATTGAGTAATCAAAATAATGACGTGTAAGCGTATAAGTATAACCGTTATATTCTATTGTCGGCTGGAAGTTCATTGGCAGAGGACTAATGCGGTATATAGTGTCATAATCATATTCTTCATTTTTTACTGCAACTTCAGGCGAATTTTCAGCAGCCAATGCGGGAACCGCGGATATGAGCATGCCAAAGGATAAAACAGAACCCAATAAGATTTTCTTAATGTTCAATTATACCAACTCCTTTTACAATTAATACGTATATTATGTAACGATTGGAAGTCGTTTTAGAAGTGAATAATGGATCATAAAATGTGAAAATTTTGATTTTAATGGGAGTCGTGATGTGAACGACAGTAATGATAAGTATATTTATGCTGGAATCCACAAAGAAGGAGCCTTCAAGTTTAAAAGCGTAAAAGAGTAAGGGGATAATGTCGAAGGCAACCACATATAAACATTTGTGAAAGAACAAAAAGAAGTTTGAGGAATTGGAGAATGGAGTATGCTGCTGTTATGAATTGCAAAAAGAAGTAGATGGATTGGGTGATCCTGTTGTTTATTTTAAAGATCAAAAGAGGTTTAAAGAGGAGGGAGAAAGGTGCCTAAAATCGGAGTAAGCTTGATAGTGCTCATGATTTTCCTTGCTGGCTGCAATAAAAATGAACAAAACGGAGACGAAACAATGACGCAGAGCCTAGTCGGCTATGTCGGGTTTAAAGACAATAATAGGGCAATTCTCATTACTGATACAGAAGCCCTAGCGAAAGAAGATTATGATCTTTCGGAAGAACAACTGATGAAAAAGTTTAAAAATAAGATAGTCATAGTGGGATTAAGTGAGATTGATAGCACAGCTGATCTCAAAAGAGGTGAAAAAGTAAAAGTGTGGTTCCATACACGAAAAGAGTCAAATCCACCAAGTGCAACGATACAGCAATATAAATTATTACAAAAAAATAATTGAATTCTCATATAGATAACCTCTGATGGTCTGTTCAAACTTTACTTGGTTTCATAAATGAAAACTTGCCATTCATGTTAACGATTCGTGTTTGTGGTGTTTTAGATACTTAAAAAAAGAGGTATTAGTGAGAATATGAAAAAACCGTTCATTAAAAATGAACGGCGGGGTTTAAAAAAGTAATGTCTTTTATCCTTTATGGCAAAAGGATAAAGCAATTCGCAATACTGTGCTTTTATTTGAGATCGTTAAGGACGACTTTAGCTGCCTTAGCAATAAGAGCATTATCATAATTTGCATCTTTCGTAAACCGCTTTGATAGGATTGCCAAAACAATAGGAGCTCTGTTAGGCGGCCAAACGATAGCAATGTCATTTCGTGTCCCGTAACTTCCGGCTCCTAATTCAAATGATTTTGTATTGCCTTCTAATTAACCTCAAAAAATCAGGTATAAAATGATATTTTTCCAATGAAATGTTTCCCATGACAGTTAGTGTAACAAACCCCTTTAAAGTTTCAGATTTTAATAAGTTGAGAGGACAAGGGCTGTTACGACCCACATGCCGTTATTTATCAGGATAGACTACAGATGACATATCAAATTATATATAAAAGCTTCACTGACTCTTAAAAAGGAAATAGATTCGGACGGAAAACTGTTCTCTTTAAGGCTCATTTCATGGTGCTAAAGATTCATTTGAAGAAGGCGGTCTTGATCAGAAAAGATCCTTCCAATATATTGAAGTAAAATGATATCGGGAGGAACTCTTTTGAAAAAGATGTTGATGCTAGCTTTCATATTTCTTTTGGCTTTGACTATTCATATAAGGGAAGCTTCGGCAGTTATAGTGAAAGATGAGGAGAAAGTGAGCTTTACAATGACAGAAAATGAAAAATGGTTTATGAAATCTGATGATTTAAATCCAAACCATTGGACGTCTTACTTTGGATACAGATTCACCATTTTCGATACTGGAGGATGTACAATTAATGCAAGAATCATGCGAATGACTTTGTCGGGATACGAAATAACCGTTAGTGAAAAAAACTTCTCAGGGGATCATTATGATTTTAGTGCAACTGATCGAGTTGAGGCGATGCCTTATAAGACTCATTATTTGATTTTAACAAAAGATCCAGATTGCGGAGACGTTAAAGTAAAAGGTCTATACGGTTTTCAGTTTGATCAGCCGGAATGGTAATAAGAAAGAATTTTGGCAACCTAAACGCCAATAAAAAAAGCTAATGTCTCACATGCAGATATTAGCTTTTTTTATTGTTTAATAGGCTGCCGGCAGGATTTTAAAAGACAGCCGTCTCCTGTCACACGAGGCACAAATCGTAAAAAAAGTGTACCCTCTGTCCATTCACATTTTTCGTCGTGAAAATGTAAATGTATTCATAAAGATGCCGTAGCATATCAGCAGTGCGCCGAGGATAATGTTGATGGTGATCTGTTCGTGCAATTGCAGCCATCCAAAAAATAGGGCCAATACGGGAACAAACATTAATGCCATGGATGCTTTTGACGCTTCGATTTGATTGAGCACCCAAAACCATACGACAAAGGTAAAGCCGGTGGAAAGCAAGCCATTAAACAGCAATGACCATACCGCCTGATATGTCCACTCGGCTGAAGGGACCGGCTCAAATATAAAGGACAACACCAATAACATGACGGCCCCCATCATAAGTTGCCAGGCATTCATATGAATAACATCGATATGCTTGAATTGTAGCTTACTGAACACATTCGCGATTCCCCAGCTTAGCGCTGCCGCAAGCACGCACAGCTCTCCAAATAAAGCGCTTTGATCGATAGCAAGCATTTCCTTTCCAAATATAAATAACAGTCCGAAGAGGCCGCAGACCAGTCCGATCGTTTTATACGCATTCATTTTCTCATTTAATGTAAAATGGCTGAGCACCGTAACAAATATGGGCATCGTATATACCAAAACAGAGGTTTTTCCTGAATCGACAAACTGCATTCCATACGTTAAGATCCCCATATAACCCAGATCCATCAGCAGGCTCATGATGATATAGCTTTTGAGATGTTCTTTTTGAATTGAAAGCTTTTTTCTTTGAATGAAGAGAATGAGAAATAATGGAACCGCTCCGATGAACAGGCGCAAAGCCGAAAATAAAAGCGGGGGGATGTCATGAATTCCTACTTTCATTGCAACCCAAGTATAACCCCAAATAAATGTGACAGATAAGATTCCCAACATGACTTTTACCATGATGAATCCGCCTTTCTTGTTTAAATATCGTGCTGGTTTCTATCATATGTTACATTTGTATATAACTGAAATACATTTTTATTATCGGAGGTATAACCAAATGGTTATGAACATGAACCATCTTCACATATTTGTAAAAGTCGGGGAGAAATTGAATATTACAGAAGCGGCAAAAGAATTGTTCATCTCTCAGCCGGCGGTAAGCAAAGCGATAAAAAACCTGGAGAGCTCGCTGCAGCTCAAATTATTGATCAGGGATAAACATCATGGTTTAATACTGACTGACGTCGGAAAAGAAATTTTGCTGCTGGCGAGGCAAATGAAGGGAATTGAAAGCAAAATATATCAAATAGCCAACCGGGAAAACAAGCTGTTAAACGGGAAGGTGAAAATTGGTTCATTTCCTGCAGTTTCAACAAATATCATGCCCCAGGCGATTGCGGCATTCAGATCAAACTACCCGTTGATCCGCATCGAATTGATCGAGGGGACCTCTGACCAAATAAAAGGATGGGTTGAGGATCGGACGGTTGATATTGGAATCGCAGCATCTCCATTTGAACCATTTGAAAATCAGCTATTGTGTAACGACTATATGGTGGCCGTCATCCCGCCGCAGCGTGATGAATTAAAACAGGAAAAGCATGTCAACCTTGAAACATATCAAGATGACCTCATTTTCTGTAAAGGCGGTCATGAAATCGCGATGTCAAACGCATTTTCGCAATACAACATCGAATTAAAGGAAAACTTGACTGTGCAAAATGCCGAAACCTTGATTAATATGGTCAAAAACAACTTGGGCATAGGCATTATTTCAAACTTTACACTTTCATCCGTCCCGCATCAATTAAGTAAAAATGACATTTTTCCTAGGATCACACGCGATATCGGCGTCATCGCACATTCATTTGAAGAGATAACGCCGGCGGCGCATGAGTTTGTCAAGGCGTTGAAAGCAGTCGTAATCTGAATCAGTTCTCGTGGTGCGACGAAGTTTGAAGAAGATGGATACCCGCAGGCAGAGTGACAAAAAAGAAAAGCAACACATTTGAACGTTGCTTTTCTTTTTAGCTGGAGTCTTGTACGCCAGGAGACTGTTAACCTAAAAAAGATTCACCCCTCTCTGCTTTGTAGGACTCTGCTCCTTAACTTGTTTTAATGATGCTACTATAAGAAAGCTAACAATCACCAGCAAGAGCCATGAACTTACCTTTCCGAGGTGTACGAGACTCCATGTCTCGATTTGGTTTGGATATTTCCAAGCCCCAAAAAACGTAGCGATATTTTCCGCTATCCATATAAAAAATCCGATGAGTACAAAAGAAAGTGCGAGCGGCATACGGTAACGAGCTCCATTCACCTCGTATGTAACCCATGTTTGCCAAAAGACAATGAGGACAAGTCCAGATAACCACCATCGAATATCAATCGAAAAATGATGGATGAAAAAATTCAAATAAATCGCAGCGGCAAGCGGAACAACCGCAAAAAAAGGCGGCCACTTAACCAATTCAACCTTAAGCCTTCTCCATGCCTGGCACAAATAACTGGCTACACTTGCGTACATAAAGCCGCTATACAAAGGTACTCCAAATATTTTGGAGTATCCTTCTTCTGGATAAGACCAGGAGCCCATATGGACTTTAAAAAGTTCCAGAGCAAGCCCGATAAGGTGGAACAATGTGATCACTTTTAATTCATCCCAAGTTTCAAGACCAGAACGCACCATCCACAATTGCATGAGGACGCAGATCATGAGGAGCCAGTCGTACCGCGGCAAGAAGGGTAGTGGGATCATTTGTGTGATAGCCAAAGAGGCAAAAATAACGACAGGAAACAAACATGAAAGCGCTTGTTCCCAGCCGAAATGAACGATTTGTTTTAAAGCTCTCATTTTGTATGCCCCCTCCAAAGGAGTATTCTTCGTGTATGTAAGGGACGCTTAGTATAGGAGCTGGATGGATATAAGGTTATGTCCATAGGCTCACCGCCAATCACTTTATTTTTCTGTTGATGCTACATATTTGCTTTTTACGACTCCTTTGTGTCTTCATCACTTCGGTATTCCAATATATCTCCGGGCTGACATTCTAAAGCCTTGCAAATCGCTTCTAAAGTTGATAATCGAATGGCCTTTGCTTTTCCGTTTTTCAATATCGAAAGATTAGCCATGGTGATGCCAACTCTCTCCGAAAGCTCTGTTACGCTCATTTTTCTTTTAGCAAGCATCACATCAATGTTAATAATAATTGCCATAGTCATCACCTCAGACCGTTAAGTCATTTTCTGATTTTATATCAATCGCTTCTTTTAATAGTTTTTGCAGAACAGCAGCAAAGACCGCAATGACCATTGAAGCAAAAATAATAACCAATCCGATGACTATGATACCCGGGGCGTCGTCTATATCGGCTATCAGATAAAAGACAGGCATACCTGCTGCATAAAAGATACTGATAGTGACCGCACAGTATTTTATATTCTTCAAAGCCCTTACTGACAATCCCGAGAAAGCTTTATTCTTGTCAATATAGCTTAAAAGTTTGAACGCTTGATAAAGAGCAAAGTAAAAAGGAATCGCCGTTACATACAAATAGATGAAAACGAGATATTTTATATAAACGATATTTGGAAGTAATTCTGCTGAATAGTTGGCTATCTTAGGCACTAAAAAAATGCATAAAGCAAGAATTGGAATTCCAATAAAAATAACAGCTATCTTTAAAAAGAGTGTTGACATTCGATTCATAACGCACCTCATTTGTTTGTTGTCTATTTGAATGTAACAAAAAATTTATCGTTTCTCAATAAAAAAATATTGAAATGGATTAATTTGTTGTTGTTAAGGGAAATTCTTTTTCATTTTTGAGCAAAACAAAAAAGCATCCCACATCATTGAGATGCTCTGCTATTTTAGACTTGGCGACTGAATGAACCGTATACTTCAGTGGGCTCTAGGGATCGGTGTGAACAATTAAAGTGATAGCTCTTTTATGAACATCTAAAGATTCAAACAAACGATGGGAAGAAATACATCAAAGGAGAAGCTGCTGTTCATACTAATGATCGGGAGGTAAAGCAACGTATGATACAAATTTTGATCACTGGTCTTTTTTTATTGGCTCAGCCGAGTGGGCCGGATGACAGCTTAACGGTTACACAGCAAGGACGAACAATTGCCACTGTTCACCGTGAAGACTTTACAATGCCTCTTCCCGGCACTCCAATGGTCGACGATGAAAAATACAGTAAATTTATCAAACAGCTTGATCAGAAAGTGTACCGGGAGCCGATAAACGCTGTCCTTAACGATCATGGAAGCATCGTCCCGGGCAGGGTTGGCTACAAACTGTATCAACAGGCTTTTAAGGAAAAGTTTTATGCGTATTTTTATGGCCAAGGCCCCTCCAAGGTAGAAGTGCCGGAAATGAACATTTATCCGAAGGTTGACAGCGAGCTGCTTTCTCACATCAGTACGCAGCGGCTTGGTCAGTACGTGACTTATTTTAATTCAAGCAATAAAAGCCGCTCACACAATATTTCTCTTTCTGCAAAAGCCATTGACAATCACGTTGTTTTCCCTAATGAGACGTTTTCGTTTAACCAAGTTGTAGGCATGAGAACTCGGAACAAAGGGTATAAAAGTGCGCCCATTATTGTAAAAGGGGAGTTGTCTGAAGGTGTAGGAGGCGGAATTTGCCAGGTGTCCTCAACACTTTTCAATGCAGTCGACCAGGCAGGGCTGCAGGTCGTTCAGCGCTATTCTCATACTAGAAGCGTGCCATACGTTCCACCCGGACGGGATGCTACGGTCAGTTGGGGAGGCCCTGATTTTCGTTTTCAAAACCAATATAACCAGCCAATCTTAATTCGGGCAAAAAGGTATGGGGGAAGTATGATTGTTACGCTATACTCTTCTGATGTGATCAACAACAAGTTGAGAAAAATCCCAAAAGCTCCATCTCGGATACCGAAAGAAATAAATGCTGAGCAGTAAATACACAACCGTAGCTAAGGATATGGCTTAAGAGAGCTCAATTTTTTAAGGGATCGCCAGTGAAAAGAAAGGAGGGACAAATGAAATGAAAAGGGTATTCTTTTCCGTATGTGCGGTAATAGTAGTTGGATTTGTTTTTTGTCAATCAAAAGCGCACGCTCTGACTTTTACGGTGTTGCCTATTACACAAAAAACAGACCAGTGGTCAGTAAAAGTAAGTGAAGCAAAAAATGCAAAGGAATTTGCGGAATCTCAAAAAGGAGAATATCAAGTATATTCCTTGGAAGTCAAAAATGTAGGAGAAAAAGCAGCTGCTGTAGATGTGCAATTGTATAGAAATGATCCTGATTCAATCACAAGGTTTTCGCTTTTTGGATGCCCTGATGAAAACTGTGACAAACCAGAAGATCAAAAAATGTTAGCTAAAAGTTTAAACGATGGCTCACCGCTGAAGTTCAATCATTTTATGCTGGCAGATAAGGCCTCCGAATTAGAGGTTGTCATTATTTGGACGCAAAAGGGACAAGAAGGGAGAAATTTAAAACAGACCTTTAAATTCACTGAGGATGGCGTTAATTAGGCAAAAAACTTGTCAGTCATCGATATGAAAAGTCATATCTCTTAGATAGATAAGATTAACCAGCATTGAGCATACCGCAGAGAAAGGGGAGAGGGAGAGGAATACGAATATAATGTGATTTTGATGATGAAGCCAGTACATTGCAAGAGAAAAAAAGAAAATGACAGTTGGAAAGCCAGTCACAGTATCACTATAGTGAAGAATCAGAGGAGGCTCCGATCGAAGTGAAATGTTTGTTCATGATCATAAAGTCATTGAATACGAATAGAGAAAGCGTGGAAATGAACAAGCGGTTGAATCACTGCTCCGCATTTTAGCTTGAAATGTATGGTTACCCCTCTGAAAAACAAAAAATACCCCACTTAATCATTAAAGCCGGTCATTTCAAAATTTTCTATGTCAAGATTTAATTTTTTTTTTAATTGTTCCAGCAAAACGTCGAATTTTAAGCAACCACCATTTTTCAATTCTTCTGGAATACTTCCGGATTAGCAATTTCCATCCCGCTCTCAATCCATTGTTTGCGATACAATTGAAATGCAGCCTCAATTAAATGATCAGGAGTTACAAAAAAACCTAATCTCACATCATGATCCTCACTGTAGCCAAATTCAAAGCCGCAACATGGACAAATGTCAAACGTTTTTTTGATATTCTCCTTTATACAAAGGATTTTGAATTAATCCTTTGTATCCGCAAATGAAACATGAATAACATTTTTCCGCTAAGCTTAATCCTCCTTTAACTGTTATTTGCTTTTGCTGTCACGTAACAAATATTACTTCAAATAAAAAACTTCTTATACTATATATTTATAGCATAATACCCGATGTTTGTATTATTTTTTCCATTACGTAAAGCAAGAGGAGTGCATCTAATCCTTGAAGATGAACACAATTGCAATTTGAAATGGGTGATAGAGGAATCAAGTTAAAATCTTAATATAAGAAGGGTTTTTTTATTAATTGGCAAAATAGAAGATAAGAAAAAGTATTTGAGTTGGGACGGGTAAAATGAGTTGAATTCCAAGTAATTGTGTTAAAGGAGGGGAAAAGAGGAGATGCGCTACATTGAAATCACAAAGGACAATATTGAAGACAATCATATTTGCTGCGCATTAGGCGCGAAACAATATGAGCATGCAGTTCATGAAAAGAAGAGATGGCTCAGAGCTCGAATGGATGAAGGATTGGTGTTCTATCGCTTACATGAACGGGCAAAAGTCTTTATTGAATATCTACCTGCGAATGAGGCATGGGTGCCTATCAATGCGCCTAATTTTATGTATATTAATTGTTTGTGGGTATCTGGCACATATAAAAATAACGGTCATGCGAAACGATTGTTGGACAAATGTATAGCAGATGCGAAAGTCCGAGGCATGGATGGCATTGTTCATATCAGGCAAGAAAAAACGTCCCTATTTAAGTGATAAGCGTTTCTTTGAGCATATGGGGTTTACTCTACAAGATGAAGCTGACCCTTATTTTCAATTAATGGCTTTAACTTGGAATGGCCTTGCAGCTTCTCCTGCATTTAAGGACCAGGTGAAAAGTGATTCCGTCAATGAAAAGGGGATTACCATATACTATACAGCTCAGTGCCCGTTTGCAGTGGGCATGATAAATGATTTGCGGGAATTGACTGAAAAGAAAGGGGTTCAATTTCAGTCAATTCATTTATCTTCAAAAGAAGAGGCACAAAAGTCACCAGCTATTTGGACAACTTTTAGCGTTTTTTTTGATGGGAGATTTGTGACTCATGAGATTATGAGTGTAAATAAATTTGAAAAGTTGCTTAATAAACTCTTGTTAGCTTGATTTTTAAAAATATAAGCCCATTCTAAAACTATGTAAGGCGTGATATACGTTTAAATTTTGTCTCTGAAAGAGCTTTAATTTAAATTCGAAGTTTTTTATTTTCTTTTCAGTAACATTTTGATCATGTTTTCCTACTAAAGAATCAGGAAAGTGGGGAAAAACATGATAAAAAAGAACAACTTTAAGAAATGGCTATTGATCATTGCTGGATTCTTGATCATCTGCGTCATCGCATTATTTGTAATGGTGTCAGGAAACAAAGTGAAATATGAGGGCAGCGGGAAAAGCGGACTGTGGATGTCTAACCTTGAAAAATCAGACAAAACTTCAATTGGACCTAATTACTTTCTGAATTTGTATTGGCAGGGGAGTAAGGAAGATGAGAAAAGAACTGTTGTTGAAAGAATTACTCTGTATGTAGATGGCGAAAAATATCAAGATGATCACATAGATGAGTACGACTTATCAGAATACACAGGTGAAGAAATGCCAGGTGGGGGACGTATGGAGGACCATATCGCCACCTTTGATTATATGCCTGAAGATGAAGTGATAGGACATGATGTATTAGTGAAGGTAGAGTGGAAGACAGGCCAGAAAAAACAGACAGAAGAAATCAAATTACATAAGAAGCCATGGTATAAAAAATAGCTTATTTGATGTATTTGTGATCACATTTGTGGTCACTTTTTTATTTGCGGATTCCTAGGCACAGCAATCTAGAACTCTGCATAGGCTGAAATAAAATCTTGTTCATTTCTAAAACGAGGTGCATGCTGTTGGAACAACAACCAATCAATCATGAAGACAGAAACGTGCCGCAGCCTATTCGAAGTGATGGAGCTGGAGCTATTGATGCAGGTCCGCGAAATATGATGCGGGATATTCAAAATCCGAATATACTTGTTCCGCCTGTTACAGATGAAGGTATGATTCCTAACTTGAGATTTTCATTCTCAGACGCTCCCATGAAATTAGATCATGGCGGCTGGTCAAGAGAAATCACCGTCAGACAGCTTCCGATTTCGACTGCGATTGCAGGGGTAAACATGAGCTTAACTGCGGGAGGTGTCCGCGAGCTTCATTGGCATAAGCAAGCGGAGTGGGCTTATATGCTTTTGGGACGGGCACGTATCACCGCTGTTGACCAGGACGGACGAAATTTCATTGCTGATGTTGGCCCCGGCGACCTTTGGTACTTCCCGGCAGGAATTCCGCATTCCATACAGGGATTAGAACACTGCGAATTTCTGCTCGTTTTCGATGATGGAAACTTTTCTGAGTTTTCAACGTTAACCATTTCTGATTGGCTTGCACACACCCCAAAAGATGTTCTCTCTGCGAATTTTGGTGTGCCGGAGAATGCTTTCAACTCTCTTCCTTCAGAGCAAGTCTATATCTACCAAGGGAATGTGCCGGGATCAGTCGAAAGTGAAGACATTCAGTCACCATATGGAAAAGTACCCATGACCTTTAAACACGAGTTGCTAAATCAACCCCCAATTCAAATGCTAGGGGGGAGCGTACGAATTGTGGATTCTTCTAACTTCCCGATTTCAAAAACGATAGCCGCTGCACTTGTTCAGATTGAGCCTGGCGCGATGAGAGAGCTTCATTGGCACCCTAATAGCGATGAGTGGCAGTATTATCTAACAGGGCAGGGACGCATGACAGTATTTATCGGGAATGGGACTGCCCGCACATTTGACTATAGAGCAGGTGACGTTGGATACGTGCCTTCTAATGCTGGACACTATATACAAAACACTGGTACAGAAACCTTATGGTTTTTAGAAATGTTCAAAAGTGACCGCTATGCAGATGTGTCACTCAATCAATGGATGGCATTGACTCCTAAAGAATTAGTGCAAAGCAACTTAAATGCTGGATCAGTCATGCTTGATTCTCTGCGTAAGAAGAAAGTGCCTGTTGTAAAATATCCAGGCACGTAAAGACTGAACCGATCACACAGTGGTCTTAAAGTAACTAGAGCTAGGTGTCGGCCTGCGTTTTTATTTAATCCCTATGTATGCGTTATGTAGGGGTTTTCTGCTTGAATCTATTGTAATGAGCTTTAAACTGTTTAGGTATTACACTGGATAGACAAAGAAGAAGACCTTAATGTAAGATAAAAAAATTTAATTCTTAGGAGGAAAGGATATGGATTTACCTATATGGGCGTATATCATATTTGCAATCACAGGTGCGGCAGGTTTTATCAGTTTAATGTGGTTCAGTTTTTTTGCTGACAAAATTGAAAAGTGAAATTTTATAAGCGATGTAAATTCGTTTTACATTATTGGATTAACATTAAGTTTACATAATGATATTATTTAAAACTGAAAAAAATAACTAATTGATCTGTGTACTAAATATTCATTGAAACAAAAATAGATTGGCCCTAAGGAACAAAGCCATTTTGCAAGTTCTTACTATAGAATCGCAATCACTACAGACGATTCTGTACATCAAGAAGCTCAGATGAATTATTTTTAGGTGAGTTTACTAATGATGAAACCCGGTATGCTTCCATGGCATCAGCTTCATAAGGCACAAGCAAGCTTTGCAGATATTCAGGGTTTGTATTGTGAGGATTTAGCCACTCCTTTTCAAAATCACGGGCCAATATAACCGGCATCCGGTCGTGTATATTTTTCATGAGCTCATTAGGCTCAGTTGTTATGATGGTGCAGGTATAAAGAGGGTCTCCTTGATGTGTGTTCCACTTTTCATATAAGCCAGCAAACGCAAAAAGAGCAGATGATTTCAATTTGATCCGCAATGGGATTTTGGTTTTGGAATCAAACCGTTTCCATTCATAAAAACTGTCGGCAGGGATGATGCAGCGTTTGCTGACAAGCGGTCTTCGAAAAGCCGGTTTCTCGGTTATTGTTTCGGCTCGAGCATTGATCATTTTATAACCGATCTTTTCATCTTTTGCCCAAGGAGGAATAAGTCCCCATCTAAGCTTGCCTAAGCGATTATTGGATCCATCATTGATGATCGCAAGAATGTTTTGTGATGGTGCGATATTATAGCTCGGCTGGTATTCATCTTTAGGAAAAAATTGATTGATGTCAAACTGGTCAATAATATCATCAAATGCAGAGAATAAAGTAAACCTGCCGCACATGTCCATCATCCTTTTTAGGGGTTTTTGAATAGTGTGTGGGACGAACGTTCATTTCATACAGGACCAGACAATGATTTCTTTTTACTTGCGATAAACTGGTATAATAAGAAGACAGTTAAGAAGTTATTGTGAAAAAGAAATAATGCTTTTTGGTTTGACCAAGGATCGTTTAAAAATCGCGTTTAAGAACAAAAAGAGGCACGGCGTTATTTACGCAGGCCTCTTTTATATCAGTAGCCAAATACCAGAGTTGTACTTTGTGATCCGGCATATTTCGTGACAAATTCTTTTGTATACTCCGGTGTTTGAACGCGATAACTGTAATTTGTCCCCGGATTCCATGAAGTCAAAGGGGAGGTTTGCTTGTTGAGTGAAGGGTAGCTGCCTATATCCTTGAAATAACCTGTGCTCTTGTCGTCAAGGATTCCGCCTTTTTCACTGCCTTTCCCAAAGTAATTATATTCGGAATATATTTTTGCTTTTGTGGCAATCGTAATCGCCTGGTTAAAATTGTTGCTGTAATTGTTTTTAACATGAAAGTATCCGTATCTCATCAGACCCGGGCCTCTAACATACAGGTTCTCAAAATAATTATTTGCGATTGTCATGTGGGGGTAGCCGTCATATTGATGCTGAGAATCATCTGGGTATCCTAAAATCAAACCGTATTTATGATTCGCAAATTTTGAGTTGCTGATCGTGATATAATCTGCTGATTTACCGATATACAGGAGTTTGTCCAAATCACTCCCGCTTGCACTATAGCTGTGGCCGGAGAATGTGACGTGATCTATCCAATAGTTCATGCCGGAGTCTAAATAAAGCTGGATATCATTATTTCCGTTAATCTGCGGACTGTGTTCAAACGTTAAATTTTGAAAAATGACATTTCCAGAAGCTGAAGAAGTTGTTAAATAAATATTTTTCAGCGTTTTTTTCGCATAAGAGCCCACGAGTGTTTTATTTGAGCCAACGATAACTGTTGTTTTCGCAGATGCGGAAAGATCATTTTGGAGCACTAAAATTTTTGGTGTGGATCCTCCTAGATGGGTTTTTAAATCATTTACGCTTTGAATGTAAACAATCTGCCCGTTTTTCCCACCCGTTGTGCCCGCTTTGGAAATGCCTCTTTCATTTTTAGCATTTCCGGCAAATCCTAAAAGGCCATTTGTCGAGGTATTCGGAAAATCAACTGCGCCTAACGCTTTATCAGGCAAGAGAACCAATAACAAACCAAACACGGCGAACCATAAACAAAATCGTTTCATTACAATATACTTCCTTTCAATTTTAATCATTTCCTTGCGGAGATTATTATTACAGTTAATGGAAAGGAATGATAGGTTCTATCTTCCCAATTAACGCTTGGTTACTTAAAAAATATAGATTGCGTCAAAAGACATACTAACAATTGAAATAGAAGAAAGGATTGATACAACGTTGACTGCAGCCGCTTATCGAAACACCTTGCTATCACTTTTATGTTTAACAGCTGGAATCGTGGATGTAATTGGGTATTTAAGCTTGGGACATGTGTTCACAGCTAATATGACTGGAAACATTGTATTATTGGGATTAGCTATCGGCAAATCCCTTCAGGTCACTGTTTTCAATTCCTTAACTGCGCTCATTGGATTTATATGCGGCGTGATCATTGCAACACTGATTGTCGGAAAGGCGGAAAATACCCTTTGGCCTGCTGCTGTAACAAAAGCCCTTGCACTTGAAGCATTCATTTTATTTGTCTTTGCTTGTCTTTCTTTTTACCGGGCTTTTGTTCCTGTGCACATTCTGATTATACTCATGAGCATTTCCATGGGGATTCAAACGATAGCAGCCAAAAAACTGGGGATCGCAGGTATTTCTTCAACTGTATTGACCGGAACACTCGCTTCTCTATTAGAGGATATATCCGGCCGTTTGTTTTTTAAGAAGCAAAAGAAGACTTTCTTAAGAGATACTGTGTTAAGAGCACTGGCTATTATTTTATATTGTGTGGGAGCTATTATTGTTGCTCTGGCTGAGCCTGATTTTAATCACTTCATTATTTGGGTTCCGATTGTGCTGATCTTTGGCATTATGATGACAGCTAAGTTGAAACTAAGCGGGGAAAAATAGCTTTTCCTGCATAGCTGTTATCAGGCCAACAGGCTGTCTCATTTTTTGATTGTTATGTGAATTTTGTGAGGTAAAAATAAGAAATTCGGCTGATGTGCACATTCGTTCATTCGAATTGCTTTTTTCATAAGTACGCTTCATTAGATATATGAATGATAGTGAATTCGCCTTAAAATCAACTATGAATCTATTTCCTCTTTCAAACCAGTTGGATTGAGTCTTATAATGATAATGATTCTCATTTGAAGTCTGGTTTGAGGAGGACCAAGTATGAAAAAGATCATGAGTGCATTTGTTGGTATGGTTTTATTGACGATCCTCTGTTTTTCCCCGCAAGCTTCGGCAGCATATAACGACCTGCATGAAGGATATGCAACGTATACAGGGTCAGGTTATTCAGGAGGAGCTTTCCTGTTGGATCCCATTCCTTCCGATATGGAGATTACTGCAATAAATCCAGCGGATCTCAATTACGGAGGAGTAAAAGCAGCTCTTGCCGGCTCTTATTTGGAAGTTGAAGGGCCAAAAGGGAAAACTATCGTTTATGTTACTGATCTATATCCCGAAGGTGCTCGGGGAGCTCTCGATCTGTCACCTAATGCCTTCCGTAAAATCGGGAATATGAAAGATGGAAAAATCAATATTAAATGGCGTGTTGTCAAAGCTCCAATCACCGGAAATTTCACGTACCGGGTCAAAGAAGGCAGCAGCAGGTGGTGGGCGGCAATTCAAGTCAGAAACCACAGATATCCTGTTATGAAAATGGAATATGAAAAGAATGGCAAGTGGATTAACATGGAAAAAATGGACTATAACCATTTTGTCAGTACGAATTTAGGGACAGGCTCTCTCAAAGTCAGAATAACTGACATTCGCGGGAAAGTCGTGAAAGACACCATTCCAAAGCTGCCTGAAAGCGGAACGTCCAATGCATATACAGTGCCAGGGCATGTACAGTTTCCTAAATAAAAAATACGAAACAGCGGATCTTTTTCCGCTGTTTTTTTCATTGTTCTACATCTGCTTGTAAAAATGCTTTTATGATGTTCAACTGCTCCTGCTTTGGATAGCTGGTATACAGCCTGCTTGAAATCCGAATAGGATCTCCGAAAAAGTATCTTTCGTAATGGGTTTGTCTTGTTCCGAATGAGCTCATTGTTAAATCCCATGCCAATCGGAAAATTTTCACCCGTTCTTCAGCATTTGTATTGGTTGCTTGAAGATATTGGTCAAGATCTTCCCGTATCTCTGAATCAAATGCATTTTCAGTAGGCAGTGTCACCATTCCGCTAGCTCCAATTAATTGTATGATTTCAGTAAATCGAGGATATAGCTTAGGAATAATGGTACTGATGACTTGAAGAGGAATTAAACTAGGGCGCATATAGCCGAATTCATCTAATTGAGCGTCATTTTCCGACTTGTCAATGAGCGCTTTGATTGTTTCCAATCCTACAATGATTTCAGAGAGCTTTTCTTGTATGTGCTGATATTCGGAAACATTAATGGTGTCAACCAGAAGCTGTGCAACGCCTAATAGAAATTCAATTTTTATCATTTGCCTAATGACAACCTGGTGAAAGGTAAAAGCATGAAATGAGCTTTTTGTCATAAATTCTTTAGCTGTTTCCACATTATCGTAAAAAAACACACGATTCCACGGCACTAACACATGATCAAAAACTACAATTGAATCCATCTCTTCATACCTTGAGCTTAAGGGGTGATTAAAGGCAGAGTCGCTTAACACAAATGATTCTCTTGTGATGAATTTGACGCCTTTTGTATTAGAAGGGAGTGAAAAAGCATAAGCTTCATCTGTTTCAAAGAAAAATTTAGGCGCTGAAAAAACCAATATTTCATCAGTCAACCCGCCTTGTGTTGCAAGCAGACGCGCGCCATGAATGATTAAACCTTTTTCGGTTCTATCAATGACTTTAGCAGATATCGGTTTTTCACTTAGCCCGAAATAGGACTGTGACCGGTTCACTTGCGGGGTAATGAATGTATGGGTAAAAGAAAGGTCATGCTTAGCAGCTTGTTTATACATATCTAGTATATGTTCAGGAAAGCAATTCTCTTTATCTTTTAGAAGCTCTGCTGACGAAGCAAAGCTCATCATAACCGTATTCATGTAATCCGGACTTCTCCCCATCATTCCGTGAGTGTGTCTAGCCCAATGTTCAATCATGTTTCTTCTTTTTTTCAAATCATTCTTGGTCTTAGGCTGGAGATAGGAAAGGCCGATTCGATCATGATCTCCAGGAAGGCAATAAGTCATTTCGTTTATTAACTCATCCTTTGTTTGCAGTTCATAAAGCGAGCTTTTTGTTTTGAGTATTCCTTTAAATGCCGGATGATCAGAAATGTTACCCTTTATTTTTTTGCCATCATACCATATTTCGTTTTCTAGTTTGTTCAATCGGTCAATGAATTCTTTGCCATTGATGATCCCCATTTTAGTGTATCGCTCCTTAAATGTATGCTGCGTATTGTCATTATATTTTCGAGAAAACAGCCTGTTCAGCCAATTTGAGATGGGAAAAGCCTTTTTTAGAAAAACGAATAAGAGTGACTTACATACCGTAAAGGTTTTTCTGTAAGTTCAGAGACGTCAAAACATTTGCTTATTTATGTGAAAGCATCACTATAAAACTTGATAACACGTGTCGATATTATGGGCATAAGCGTAAACGAATTGGATTCATACGCTTGAATATATTTTATTTCAGCCATTACTTCGTGGAGAAAGGGAAAACGACACATGAAAGTGAAAACAAAATTGCTGGGGATTATATCAATACTAGTTGTTTCAATCATTGGAATTGGAGGCTCCTCAGTTTTTATGATTTCTTCTATTGTGAAAAAGAATGAAGAACTTAAAGACAAAATGGAATTCCAAAAAGAGATGAAACACATTCAATATGAATTGACCGGGTTATCAAATGATGAAAGAGGCTTCTTGATTACTGGAGACAAAGAATATGACGAAGGCATGAAGGAAAAATCAGACGATGTCTTAAAGAGCCTTGATCGGGTTTATGACTTGATTGATGAAGAGAAGTATCAATCCAATATTGAAGACATTAAGACAAGTTTTACTCAGTATAGAGCTTTGAATCAGCAAGTATTAACAGCCTACTCTTCAGATCCGAAAAAAGCAGAAACCATCCATTTTGGAGAAGAAAGAACACTAAGAAAAGAAGTCGTAGATCCGGCTGTCAATAAGCTGTCTGATCGCCTTGATCAAGAGGTAGAGGATCTAAAGGATGAAATACGGGGCAATGGGAAAATGAGTCAATGGCTCATCACCACTGTCACAGGAATATCAGTAATATTAGGCATTGTTCTAAGCATAATGCTGTTAAGGTCCATTATGGTGCCACTAAGAAGCATAAATAAGCAGCTAGAAGAAATTGCTCACGGCGAGGCTGATTTAACCAAAAAAGTCATAGTGAAAAATAAAGATGAATTTGGCCAGCTTGCCCAATCTTTTAATGCTTTTACTCATTCATTATCGCAAATTGTGAAGCAAATCAGCAGTTCATCTGAACAAGTCGCTGCTTCCTCCGAAGAATTATCGGCAAGCGCTGAAGAATCAAAATCAACATCTGAACATATTTCCCAATCCATGCAGATGGCTGCAGACAGCAATGTGAAGCAAAGCTCAATGACAGAAAAGAGCGCAGAATCCATCACTGAATTATTAGACAGTATATCATCTGTTGCTTCAAATACAGGGAACATAGCGGATCTTTCTTCTTCGATGAGAGACAAGGCTGAAATAGGATCTAAATCAGTTAACAAGATGTTAGATCAGATGAAGTTTATTGATAAATCCGTAGATTCAGCCGGGAATGGATTACAGGCATTGGTAGCGAGCACAGCAGAAATCAGTGATATTTCCTCGCTTATCACGACAATTTCCGAGCAGACCAATTTGTTGGCCCTAAACGCAGCGATCGAGGCGGCCAGAGCGGGAGAGCAAGGAAAAGGATTTGCTGTAGTGGCTGAAGAAGTTCGGAAATTAGCGGATGAAACAAATAAATCAGCAAACCACATCCAATCCGTGGTAGCGACCATCCAAAATGAATCGATAGAAACGGTAAATAATATTAAGGTTGTTCAAGAAAATGTGACCTCAGGTATTGTTCTTTCTCAAGAAACAACAGGAAATTTCAATGAAATCCTGAACCTGGTGGAACAGGTCACTTCTCAAATACAAGAAGTCGCAGCAGCAACTCAACAGCTTACTTCAGGCGTTGAAGTGATTCAGCACACAGTTCATACATTGGCCGCTGGAACAAAAGAAACGTCAGCAAATACAGAAGCGGTTGCAAAATCATCAGAGGAACAGCTACATTCAATGGAGGAAATCTCCTATGCTGCAGAATCTTTATCTCAGTTGGCGGAAGAGCTTCAATCCGTCATTAACCGTTTTAAATATTAATCAGATTACTAAAGCGCAAAACCCCATCTCATGAGGTGGGGTTTTACTGCCTTTATTGAGATTGTTTCTAAAAACGAAACCGGCTTTTTTCTCAAGCTCGTTCCGTTTGAATGACTAGTCCAAGTTTTGATCGATCGTCCCTTCAAAATAGTCATCGCTGACTTGTTCGTGAGTCTCAGCCAATCCTTTTTCTAATTGTGTAGTTCCTTTATAATCCGAGGGCTCAAAGGATTTCCCGGCTACACCCGTTGTGTCATTTATGTTTTCTTTGTTATGAGTTTGTGTTTCAGTGTGTACACTTTCTGTCTCAGAATTGCTGCTTACAGATTGCTGAAAATTATATTCCTTGTCTAATGAAGAAAATCTTTTATAATCATCAGGTCTGTCGGCTCCATTTTTTTGAGTCACTGTACTTCCTCCAGATTATTGAAATTTTAGTGCGGTCAAGAACTTATTTCGTTCTTTTAGGATCAGAAGAACCATGTTTTTTAGGATCATCTGCTTTAAAAGCTGTCTCAGTCTCATGGTCATTTTTTATTTGTTCAATACTTGAATTTTGAATTCCTTTTTGACTCATAGGTTTCACTCCTTTACGAAAAGTGTTGAAATATCAACTCTTCTTATTTTGTCTGTTGATCAGGTATTCATTCGTTTTTTTCATTCGCGATTTGGCCAATCAGGAGAGGCATCTCCATGCGAGTCGTATTATTTAATAAAAAGCCGTCATTTTTGAAACTTTTTATCATCGCATTGCGTATGGCAGTGGGGGAAGACATCTTGATAAAAGAAATACAAAGGTTGTGAATGTATACTAACAGCACTGTGAATAAATCAAACAAGGGGGGTGAAAAAATGAAAAAAATCGCAGCATATTATCTAATGACATTAGGGCTATCCAGCCTTACGTTTGGTTTGTTTTTCGGGCTATATTCTTTCGTTATGTATGGCGATATGATAATTGCATTGTTTACAGCAGCAATTGCTTTATTATACGGTTTTATGATGTATGGCCTTTTTGCTGTTCCGCTGCAAATGATGTTGCAGAAAAAAGCGAGAACATTCAATGTCATGTATTTATTGATTTACAGTGTGATTGCTTTTATCGTAGCTTTCCTGTTATTTTTTATTGGTCAACCTGCGTCAATAGCATGGACATTGCAATCGTATATTTATTATGTGTTAAGTATTACAGCTGCAGTGATTTACTGGTTCTGGGATTCCCTGATCCTTTATAAACGTACAGCTTCGGGCGTATAAAGCAAATCAGAGAAACTGAAGTCGAATATGAAAAAGTCGGGGATTCATTAAAAATTGAGGATATTGCATTTACATTGCTGCGTGAACCTAAAAGTTTTAGGATAAAGGCCCAGTATGGAAGGGCATAACGAGAGCACATATTCAATCCGAATAGGTTTTCTAATTTTTTACGATACATACGTTCATCAAGATGATAACGTCATCAATCAAAGGGAATATAAAATCTATTGTAGTGGAACGGACATTTTGTCCTGTTTGAGGAAAGAAATTGATGGGGTTAATCGTTTTAACATCGCTTATGGCAAAGGGTCAAACCATATAGTTAAACTAAACTGAGGAGAGCATTGCGCTCTCCTCAGTTTTTCTATATTAACCCTGCTGTTTTTCAACTAATGTAAATGTCCATTCTTTTAACATCTGTTTCTGTACATATCTTTTTCCGTTTATTTCGATGTAAGGGATGTCTTTCATATCTCCGGCTAACTGTTTAGCCTCAGCTGTAGTAATTCCTAAAAAATGTCCGATGTAAAAGTGAATATCTCGTTCTTTTATAAGATAGGTATCACTTTTTTCATATGCTTTTGGATGGTTCATTTGCTTTAAGCCTTCACCGATAAAATAGCCAGCCAAAGCAATACCGATTCCTAAAAAAACGTCCATATGCATGCCTCCATTATGTCAATGTTATGATATACGGGCTTGGCATGCTCCAGGTTTCATTAAATTTGAAAGAAAACAGCCAAAACGAATACTGGCTGTTTTTTCAAACCTTTTCAATCTGTACACGGCCTGAAAAAAAGGTGGCGCCGCCCCCCATATCGGACAGCCGGTCTGGGGTTAGCGCGTTTACAAGCTGTTTTTTTCCTTGCTCATCTGCCCATAATCCTTGGCTGACAACGACACCTGGCAGTACTTGTTCTCCGACTGATGCGGTCAGCTCACATTCTCCCCGGCTGTTCCAAACTCGTACAGGAGCCCCATCAACGATTCCATGTTCTTCAGCATCTTTTGTGTTGATAAAGAGCTTTGGCGTCTTTTCGAGCTTGATGTGTTTTTTATTGTTTGAAAACGTTGAGTTTAAGAAATTATGGTTTGGCGCCGGAACATACATAAACGGATGTTCATTATCGGTTACAAGAGGCGTAAATGTCGGTAAAGCCGGGAAACCAGCTTGTCTCATTTGTTCTGAATATAATTCTATTTTTCCGCTTGGCGTTGGAAGTTTGCCAGGAAACAGCGGTTTATTGCGTTTCGCTTTCATAAATGAGTGCTTAGTAAGTGAATCGTAATTAATCTCTGCCAAATGCGGATTATCTGGATGGTCAAGCGCTTGGCGTATTAATTCTTCATCTGAATCCTTGAGCTCCTGGTCTGTGAATCCCATTGCTTCAGCCAGTAATCGGAACACCTCAGTATTAGACTTGCTTTCTCCATAGTTCTCAATCACCGGCTGCTGAAGCTGAATGTAATGGTGCCAGTAGGAGGTATAAAAATCAGTGTTCTCAAAAGCGGATGTTGCAGGCAGTACAATGTCCGCATATGCAGCCGTTTCCGTTAAAAACAAATCATGAACCACAGTAAACAAGTCTTCCCGCAGCAAGCCCTGTCTGACTTTGTTTGCTTCCGGCGCGACGACGGCAGGGTTTGTTCCATAAATAAAAAGAGAGCGGATAGGCGGATCTGTTTCCAAAAGCACCTTGCCAAGCTGATTCATATTAAACGACCTCGGTGTGCGCCCTTTTAATAAGTCGGGCCGCTGCAAGGCATTTGTGTTATATTCTAAAATTCCGCTGTTATGCTTAATTGCGCCGCCCCCTTTATGCAGCCATTGGCCGGTGATCGCCGGAAGACAGGCAATCGTCCTTACAATCATCCCGCCGTTATCGTGATGCTGGATTCCATTTCCGATTCTGATAAAAGAAGGGGAGATTTTCCCATACATTCTTGCCAGCTGATAAATATCTTCAGTGCTGATCCCGGTGATCATTGATACCTTTTCCGGATTATACTGTTTCACGTGTTCACGGAGCTTGTCGTAGCCGACCGTGTATTCAGACAGGAATGCTTCATCGTGAAGGTTTTCTTTAAATAAAATGTGCATGATGCCAAGGGCAAGTGCGCTGTCAGTTCCCGGCTTTATTGGAATAAACCAATCTGCAAGACGCCCTGTCTGATTTTTATGTACATCGATCACGACAATTTTGGCACCTTTTTTTCGCGCTTTTTGGGCGATCGTAATTTGGTGCATGTTTGTGCTGACAGCGTTAATTCCCCAAAAAATAAATAGTTTTGTATGAATGGTTTCCTCAGGATCGATTCCCGCGCTTATGCCCATTGTATATTTATAGCCTTCAGATCCCGCTTTGCTGCAAATCGTCCGTTCAAGCTGGCTTGATCCCATGCGGTAAAAAAAGCGGCGGTCCATTCCTTCAGCTGTCAATTTCCCCATATTTCCGTAAAAGCTGTAAGGAAGTATGCTTTCAGCTCCCTCTTCATCAATCAGCTGCTTCCAGCGGGAGGTGATCGTATCAATCGCCTCTTCCCAGGAAATCGGTTCAAATATCGCTTGGCCTTTCGCGCCTGTCCGTTTAAGCGGTGTAGTCAGCCGCTTTTCATCATAGATGCGCTCCGTCATGTTTCGAACTTTGTTGCATATGTTTCCAGCTGTGACAGGATGATCGGGATCTCCCTGCACTTTCACAATTTTTCCGTCTTTTTTATGTACTAATAATCCGCACTGATCCGGGCAGTCCAGCGAGCAAACGGATTTAAAAATGCCGTTTTGTTGTGTGGCAAAAGATTTCATGGCCCAGTTCCTCTCTAGTTAGATATTTTGTAAGAATTATAACATTTCGGATGATAACGTCAATTCTGAAAAAAGAGATTGACATCAATCTGAGACTTCTTTATGATAAACGTATTCTTTATTTTGAAAATTACATACTCAACATTTTCTATCCAGAGAGGTGGAGGGACTGGCCCTATGAAACCTCGGCAACATTATTGTGCCAATTCCAGCAAGCGTCAGCTTGAAAGATAGGAAAGCAAGGTTTATACCGGTGTCTGCCTGTAACAGAGCGCGCCTATATATGAATCTCTTTCCATCTTCGGAAAGAGATTTTTTTATGAAAAAATACGATGAAAAGGATGTTTTGCACCATGACGGTTTTGGTTACAGCGCCGTACAACGAAGAAGGGCGAAAAGAGCTTGAAAACTTGTTTAGCTCAGTTATTTATCAATCTTGGAAAGAACAAGGCCGGGCATATCGGGAGGATGAACTCATTCAGCTGCTAAAGGCAACAAATGCGACAGGTTTGATTACTGAGCTTGATCAGGTAACAGACAGCGTATTTGCTTCTGTTCCCGAACTTTCATTTGTCGGTGTTTGCAGGGGAATGCCCTCCAATGTGGATGTGGCAGCTGCTTCAAAAAGGGGTATACCTGTTTTTTATACACCAGGGCGGAATGCACAAGCCGTTGCCGAAATGTTTATTGGAAATGTGATTTCCTTTCTCCGTCATACCAGCGCCTCGAATCAATGGCTGAAGGATGGAAAGTGGAAAAGTGATTACCTGCAGGCTTATGTCAAATTTAAAGGAAATGAGCTAACAGGAAAAACGGTTGGCATGATTGGGTTCGGCGCGGTTGGCCAAAGGATTGCAAAACTGCTGACTGCGTTTGACTGTAAGATAAAGTATTACGATCCATACATTCTAGACGATCATCCGCTGTATGAAAAAGCAGCTCTTAAAACGGTGTTTTCAGACAGTGATATCGTTTCTGTCCATCTGCCTCGTACTGAGGAAACACTTGGACTGATAGATCGGCAATATTTTGATTTGATGAAAGAGAGTGCGATTTTCGTCAATACTTCAAGAGCAGTTGTCGTAAACCGTGAAGATCTTTTATCTGTATTAAAAGAACATAAAATCAGAGGTGCGGTACTAGACGTTTTTTATCATGAACCTCCAGAGGAATCAGATTATGAATTGATCTCATTGCCTAATGTTCTGGCAACACCGCATCTCGCTGGAGCAACCTTTGAAGTAGAGGATCATCACGTATCGATCATGAATGATGCCCTCAAAAAGTGGAAGGTTGAAAAAATTCCCAATATTCCGACATTGTATAACAAAGACAAACTGGGAACAGAGGTAAAGAAAAGAGGTTAACAGAATGAAAAAACAAAAAGGCTATCTCGTTTTCGATATCGGCACAGGCAATGCGAGGGTAGCGGTCGTGAGTGTCTCAGGCATTGTTCAAACGGTTGAACGGGAGGACATCGAGTATTCCACTGAGACGCTTTACCCGGACAGCCGTTATTTTTCCCCTCAGATACTGTGGAAGCAAGTAATGAGGTTGGCAAAACGTGCGCTATCCCGTTCGCGTGATATTGACATCATTGGGTTGACATCGACGAGTCAAAGACAGGGGATTGTTCTGATCGATCAAAACGGTGACTCTTTTCTCGGGCTGCCGAACATAGATAACCGTGGCCGAGAGTGGGAGGAGAGCATTCCCGATCGGGAAGAGATATACAGCCGTACAGGCCGTCTGCCAACTGCGCTTTTTTCTGCACTCAAGCTTTATGGTTTGAAGCAGCGCCAGCCTTCTTTATGGGAAAAGACTGCAAGCTTTACAAGCATCAGTGATTGGGTGACATACCAACTGAGCGGAATCCTAACATATGAACCATCGCAGGCAACAGAAACGCTGCTGTTTGATGTGAAGCATAACACTTGGTCAGAAGAGATGTGCGACATATTCGGCTTTTCTCCATCTCTCCTTCCGCCTCTTGTAAGAGCGGGAACAGCAATTGGAACAATAGCAAATGAATATGCAGCCGAATTAGGTCTATCAATAAATGCTAAGGTGATAACCGGGGGCGGGGATACACAGCTAGCTGTGAAAAGCACCGGAGCTGGACTTGAGGACATTGTCATCGTATCAGGGACAACAACGCCAATAACCAAAATTACTGCGGATCATGGCGACACAAAACATAAAGCCTGGCTGAACTGCCATACAGATCAAGGGCATTGGCTAGTGGAAACGAATCCGGGAATTACCGGTCTGAATTATCAAAAATTAAAACAGATTTTCTATCCGAATGAATCGTACGACGTAATGGAGGAGGAAATTTCTGCACTAGCAAAAGAAAACAATGCGTGTATAGCGGCTCTCGGCTCTTATTTATCAGCTGAAAAGAATGCATTAACGAGAGGCGGTTTTCTTTTTGACACTCCGCTTTCAGCAGATTTAAAGAGGGCACATTTTGTACGTGCAGCGCTAGAAGAGATCGCATTTTCAATCAAATGGAACTTTGATATTTTAACAGAGGTTACTCCGTTTAAACGTGACTATGTTTGGGTGTGTGGAGGGGGATTCCAAAGCAAAGCGCTCACGCAATATATCGCTGACCTTCTTCAGAAAAAAATCTATGTCAAAGAGGGATATCATCAGGCATCTGTCGTTGGTGCAGCAGTCATTTGTAATGAAACCTTTCAATTAATGGAGGAGATGTCAGCAAATGTCCGGGTGATCGAACCGAAGAGCTGTCAGACAGAATTGGCTTTATATGAGGAATGGAAGCAAACTCAGCGCTTTTTTTCAGGGTCAGAAAGCAAAGTGTTGATATAAGGCGGCATATCCGGATGTTTTGAGGAATTGTCTAATTTTTAGCTTTAATAAGGTAATACGGTAATGGATATAAGCATCTAAGGAGGAAACAGATATGTTAGATAAAATTGGTATACCAAAGCGGCTTGCGTGGGGATTTTTAGGAGTTGTTTTGTTTATGATGGGAGACGGACTTGAACAAGGCTGGCTCAGCCCGTTTCTGACCGAAAACGGACTGACTGTTCAGCAATCTGCTTCCATTTTTAGCATTTACGGGATTGCGCTTGCCATAGCTTCCTGGTTTTCAGGTGTATGTCTCGAAGCATTTGGCGCAAAACGGACGATGTTTATGGGGCTGTTGTTTTATGTAATCGGTACAGCCGCCTTTATCGTGTTTGGGTTTGAACAGCTAAACCTCCCTGTGATGTATGTGACTTACTTCGTAAAAGGGTTAGGCTACCCGCTATTTGCTTATTCTTTCTTGACATGGGTCATTTACAGAACACCGCAAAACAGACTGAGCACTGCTGTCGGCTGGTTTTGGATTGCCTATTGCCTCGGCATGTTTGTATTCGGCGCTTGGTACTCAAGCTACGCGATCAAAGCGTTCGGTTATTTGAATACGCTTTGGAGCTCTATTTTTTGGGTATGTCTCGGTGCATTCTTTGCATTGTTTATCAATAAAGACCGTTTTGAAAAGAAGAAAAGAAAACGATCAGAAACAGCCGAGGAGCTTTTAAAAGGGGTAACGATTCTATTTACAAATCCGCGCGTGCTTACAAGCGGAATCATCAGAATCATCAACAGCATTGGTACATATGGATTCCCAGTCTTTTTGCCGATGCACATGGCTCAGCACGGAATTTCGACCAATGTGTGGCTGCAAATTTGGGGAACCATTTTTCTGGGGAACATTGTGTTTAACCTTATCTTTGGAATTGTCGGCGATAAATTCGGCTGGAAAAATACTGTGATGTGGTTCGGCGGAGTCGGCTGCGGTATTTTCACCGTCTTATTATACTACGCACCTGTTTTCTCCGGCGGAAGTGTAGCGGTTGTCAGCGTGATCGGCTTTATTTGGGGCGGTTTGCTGGCAGGCTATGTGCCGATCGGTGCAATTGTGCCGACGGTGGCCGGAAAAGACAAAGGAGCAGCCATGTCTGTATTGAATTTGGCTGCAGGTTTATCAGCGTTTGTCGGTCCCGCGCTTGCTTGGTTGTTCATCGGCCTTGTCGGTGCGCAAGGCGTCGTCTGGATCTTTGCGGTTCTTTACCTTGCGAGTGCAGTCATGACGAAATGCATTCATATACCTGAAGAAAAAGCGGTAAAGGAGGAAACATCTCCTCAATATGCATCTTAATCAAAAAGCGCCCCTGCAACAGGGCGCTTTTTGTCTTTTGTATTGTCGAAGGATCTGGATCTGAAACTTTTCTAACGAAAATAGACAATATGTTGACAATTAATTAAGAAGTGTTATGATGTTATTGACAACATATTGTCTATTTAGGAGGGAATAACATGGATTATTCAAAAGAACTGAAAGATTTATTTTTAATGCAACAATCTTACGCTACTCTTTTTTCTGTTTTAAACAAAATCCAATCACGCGGGGATGATTATTATGAAAGCTTAACGTCAAGACAATTTATGACAATGGTTGCCATACTGCATTTACCGGAAGAGGAAACGACATTTAACAACATCGCAAAAAAATTAGGCACTTCAAAACAAAACATCAATAGGCTTGTCAGTAGTATTGAAAAAAGAGGTTATGTCATTACTGTTCCGAGTAAACGCGACAAGCGAGCGGTTAATGTGAAGATTACTGATTCAGGCAAGCGTGTCATGGAGGAATGCGGTGAAAAAGCGGTGTACTTTATGGCAGATCTATTTAAAGGGTTTTCTACGGAAGAGTTGGAAACATTGTGGGTTTTATTGAAGAAACTGTACAGTTTTGACGGAGAGGAACAGGATGGCTTTGAAGAAAACGCTGCTGATTTTGACATTGAACAAAATCGGGACGATTTGAAAACAAATTTATTGCAGGAATTCTCAAAACGGAGAATGTAAAAAGGAGACATGTATGAACAACGTGGTGGCAGTTGAAGATTTGAAAATGCAGTACGGAAACAAAACAGCGGTAGATGGGATTTCGTTTGAAGTGAGAGAGGGGGAAGTTCTTGGCTTGTTAGGCCCAAATGGTGCTGGGAAAAGTACCACCATTCATATGTTATCCGGGATATTGTCGGCTAGTTCCGGAAACGTTACAATATTGGGCCATGATGTAAAAAAAGGGTCAAAGGAAATGAAGAAAGGCATCGGGATTGTACCTCAAGATCTCGCGATTTATGAGGAAATCTCCGCTGAGAAAAATGTTCGTTTTTTTGCCAGTCTTTATTCTCTTAAAGGGGAAGAACTCAAAGCCCGAGTCAAAGAGGCTTTGGAGCTCGTACAGCTATATGACCGAAAAGATGACAAGCCAAAGACGTTTTCAGGCGGGATGAAAAGAAGATTAAACATTGCGTGCGCCATTGCCCATCAGCCGAAACTGATTATCATGGATGAGCCCACGGTAGGAATCGATCCACAATCCCGTCATCACATTTTGGAATCGATAAAAGAACTGAAAACAAAAGGTGCAAGCATCATTTACTCTACACACTATATGGAAGAAGTCGAGGCTATTGCAGATCGCATTATAATCATGAATGAAGGGAGAATCATTGCCAATGGAACAAAAGAAGAGCTGTACAGAGAAGCCAATAAAGAAATAACATATGCTTTTCAACTGGCGAATGTTCAGCGATTAAATAAAAACTCGATTAGAGAAATCAAAGGAGTGACAGGAGTTGATTTTTCTGACAATCAACTAAATGTGACCGTTCAGCAGAACCAAGATCACCTGAGTAAAATCATAGAAGAATTGAGTGCCCAAAGCTGCAGCCTTCTAAGCATGAACAAACAAGAGATATCGTTAGAAACAGTATTTTTAGAACTGACGGGAAGAAACTTAAGAGATTAGGAGACAAAAAATGAATTTGTTAAAATTGATAGCGTTTGATTTTATGAATATTGTAAGGAATCCGGTTCTTGTGATCGCCAATTCGGCCTTTCCTTTCGTTCTCATTCTGGTCATGGGCTTTGTAACGAAAAACAGCTTTGGGGCAGTTGGGGTCAGTTCGTATGATTATTATGGAGTGAATATGATGATTTTTGCTGCAGCTCTGATCGCTATGACGGCTTCAAATACGTTTATGGAGGAAAAGGTGAAGAAAGCGAACCTCCGTATTGTATATGCGCCCGTTTCGACAACCGGTATATATCTTTCTAAATTACTATCAACCTGGATATTCAGTGTCATTATGTACAGTATGAATGTGTTAGTCGCCCAGACAATGTTTCGTTTGAACTTTGGTGGACAACATCTTCCGTATTTCATGCTCTTATTATATGTATTTTTATTTTTTGGCTGCTGTTTAGGCACAATGTTCTGCTGTTTGTTCAAAAATGAAGAGCAGGCGAACGGGCTTATGCAAATTCCGATTGCTTTTTTTGTTTTCTTTGGCGGCGTATTCTTCGGGATTCATCGATTTGGAAACATCGTCAATTTCATATCAATTTTTTCTCCGGTTAAATGGGTAATAGAATGTCAGTTTCGCCTTATTTATGATCACGATTTCAGTATGCTGCTACCCGTTATGTCAGGACTATTATTTGCCTCCATCATTTGTATTGCCGTTTCACAAGTTGTATGTAAGCCGGAGGGATATATATGCTGAGTTTATTCCGAAACAGGTGGGAACGAATGCTGACCAAAAAATCCATTATGATCATTGCAGTGATTATTATGCCGCTGATGATTGGTGTTGCGATTATGTTTTCCGGAGAGCCCGTTTTCAAAGAAACGATCGCATTTGTAACAGAGAAGGACAGCGTGCAGCATCCGAGTGACTCTGCATTTAGAGTGGTGGAGGTTTATCAGAAGCCGAAGTTTTCTGATCTGGTGTTAGGGAAATATGCAGCGATCGTAGAAAAAAATCAACATGATTACAAAGTGACCACTCTGAAAAGTAAAACGGATCAAAAAATGATTCTGCAATTTTTTGAAACTGGAAAAATGCCAGGCAGTTACCGTGGGGAGGATGAATTAAGGACTCAACGGGGAACAGGAACGAATATATTAGGTTTTATCGTAATGCTTGTCTTGATGCAAGGTGTGGCATTAGCTTCGTTATATCCAGAAGACCGGATGCTCAAAACCTTTAGAAGGATTTTGGTGTCTCCCGTACATGTGGGGAATTATTTGCTTGTTCAATTTATCTTTACGTTTTTATGTCTATACATACCTACATACTTGGCCATTGTGATTACAAATGTATTCTTTCATGCTGAAATTGGTTTCCGTTTGGACATTCTTGCTGGGCTACTGGGTGTTCTAATCATGCTTGCGACAGGGTTCGCTATCTTTATGGCTTCTGTGATGGATCGAAACATCAGTTTGATGTCCAGCGGTATCAGTGTTGTCACGTGTGTATTGTCAGGCTGTTTTCTTTCTTTTGCTCCGCATCATCCATTGTTGAATACGCTTTGTGCGATACTGCCGCAAAAAGCGTATATGACTTTCATTCACGGGGTAGAAACGGGGCATACAATGTGGGAATACAAAACTCAGGTTGTCTATATTTTAATGTGGTCGGCTGTGTTTTGTTTCCTTGGTGGTTTTATCACAAGAAGAAGGATTATTAAAGGGATTTATGAATAGTGGAGAACGAACAAGAGATGCATAGGCCACTATGCATCTTTTTATACTTGGGAAATATGGAATATAGGGATCCAGAATTAAGGTGGCATAACTTGTACAGGTCATGAATCATTAAAGAAAAGGGAATGTACATACAGATTCGAGAGAATGCCGCCTGTTCATTCATTTGATGTTAAAATAGAATATACATTTGTATCATAGGGAATTCCATTTTGATACATGTACTGTCTTAAAACACCTTCTTTTTGAAATCCCATTTTTATAAGCAGACGATTTGATGCTTCATTTTGGGTAAATACAACTGCGCCAATACGCGTCAGGCCAAGGGAAGTAAACCCGTAGGAGACAGCCTCTGAAATGGCTTCTGATGCAAAGCCGTTTCGCCAATGCGCCGGGGTGATTTCATAACCGATCTTTGCACGCCTATGCTTTTGGGCCAGAGCGTGAAAGCCGATTGTTCCGATCAAATCTTTCGTATCCCGTCTTTCTATTCCCCACCTTATACCACGTTTTTCTTGATAGAGGGCGGCAAAGGTTTGAATCATTGAAATGGCCTGTTCTATAGATTCCATGTTTTCAAGTCCGTAATAGCGTGTCACTTCATGGTTTGAGAAACAAGCAAAAATGGCTTCCGCGTCCTGATCTGTCATTTGCCTAAGTGTAAGCCGCTCCGTTTCTAATACAGGAAACATTCAACCACTCCCCACGTTTGTTTCTGTTTATCATATCCCTTTAATTTCCTCTTTTCTATAGAAAATTCAAAACTGAGGAAGCAAAAGAATGAATTTGTCTTTCTAGTAGCTCTTTGTTTTTGGCGAATTGTTTTAAACGGTGGCCTTTTGCGCCTGATGGATGGGGAAAGCCGCTAAGGCAAATCAAATTCTGGAGTCTGTGTTGTCTGATCAATGTTTCACATACTGTTTCGGCGGCTTTTCCTAACGGAATCAGAAGAGCTGGTCCCGCCACATGATTGAGCTCCGCAGGGAAGTGATCAAAAGCATAGGTGCTTAGGATAGGAGAACGAGTGATGGCCGGTTTGTATCCGGTATAGTTTTTTTGCTGGATAAAGACAGGATATTTAATAACGGAAGTTGTATGGAGCAAATGCCGTAAGTCACCAAAAAGCTGCGCGGCGCTTTGAATGCCGAAAGCCTGTGGCAGCCCGCATAAATCCAGCATGGTAATAAGGTTATGCCTCATCGATCCGGAGAAACCCGCTGCTATTTTTGTGTCTACTGCCATTTGCTCAAGAGTCCCGCCTTGCAAAAGGCTTTCGGCGGCTGTTTCGTACGCTGTCTTCATCTGGGAAAAACCCGGCGTGATCCCGGCAATCGGCAAGTGAGGCATCCCGATTGATAAATTCATTATGAGGTGAATAGTAAATGCCAAGTTCGTTTTCTTGATGGAGACGAAATGGATCAGTAAGTAAATCGGACTTTGTAAGTGAAGAGGGAAGAAAATGTAGTTTTTCTGCGAACTCCTTTAAGCAGCTGCGGTTTATAATCATATGTAAGCCTCCTCGAAAAATGAGATCCCATTGCCCATTCTGATCGTAACAACGGGATCTCATTCATCTTTATCTGCTATTAAAATGTCCTGCCTGCCACACCTCTTTGACTGCTTGGGGAACTTCTTTCACTTCAGCTGCTGTCTGCTGAAACGCGTATTTTTTCATCTGGACATCATGCTGAATCTTCTTTTGTTTTTGCGTCAGCAGCTCTGCTTCTGTTTTTAATCCCTCGACTTGTTTTTGCATAGCCTGCGTAACAGAAGTGAGCTCCTTTAGTGCGGGGTCTATTTTTTTCTTGTTTTGGATCACATTAAACCCTAAAAATATGATAGAAATAGCCAATACTGCCAGACTGATATAAACAATAACCATATGTTCACTCCTTTTTTCTTTTGTCATTACCCTGTTTCCGCTTTTTTAATCCAAAGAAATGATGATTGCACAGTTCGTTTGATTTGCGTATTGGATTTATTCTACTTATAATGTGATATCGTACATAGGTAAACAAAGAAAGGGTGCTTCAATTGCAAAGTTTACAAAATAAAACCGCTTTAATCACAGGCGGAGGCAGAGGGATCGGCCGCGCTACAGCTCTTGCTCTTGCGAAAGAAGGCGTAAATATTGGGTTAATCGGCCGGACTGCCGCTAATGTTGAAAAAGTGGCAGAAGAAGTCAAAGCGCTTGGTGTAAAAACTGCATTTGCTGCTGCAGATGTAAAAGATGCCGAGCAGGTTAACCAAGCCGTAGCTCAAGTGAAGGAACAGCTTGGTGATATCGATATTCTCATTAACAACGCCGGAATCAGCAAATTTGGCGGTTTTTTAGATCTATCAGCCGATGAATGGGAAAATATAATACAAGTCAACCTAATGGGTGTGTATCATGTGACTCGCGCGGTGCTTCCGGAAATGATCGAACGCAAAGCCGGAGATATCATTAATATCTCGTCTACAGCGGGCCAAAGAGGAGCTGCTGTAACAAGTGCTTATAGCGCTTCTAAATTTGCCGTTCTCGGGTTAACAGAGTCTCTTATGCAAGAAGTGAGAAAACATAATATCAGAGTCAGCGCGTTAACGCCGAGCACTGTCGCTAGTGATATGTCTATCGAATTGAACTTGACAGACGGTAATCCTGAAAAAGTGATGCAGCCTGAGGATCTTGCTGAATACATGGTGGCACAATTGAAATTAGATCCTCGTATTTTCATCAAAACAGCGGGATTATGGTCAACAAATCCGTAAAAATGAGAACCTGTCTTTCGACAGGTTTTTTTATTTGAATGAAATTCATACCGGCATATGCAAATCTGACAATCGTTTTAAATTGAAGCTGGCAGTGAATGTAGGCTACAATAGAACTAAGAAAACTATGTGCCGAATGTTCAACGTCCTGTTTATTTTTCCGCTTCACCTATAAACAGCAACCATAAGATAACTGGACGATCAGTCTTTACTATTAAGGAGGAAAACAATAAAAGAAAATTGAATATTTAGTACATAGTGTTGTGAGTGACAGAAGAAGGGAGTGCATATCATGAAAGAAGAAAAAAGGAGTTCAACTGGCTTTTTAGTGAAACAGCGTGCATTTTTGAAGCTTTATATGATAACAATGACAGAGCAAGAGAGACTCTATGGATTAAAGCTGCTTGAAGTACTTCGGTCTGAATTTAAAGAGATTGGTTTTAAACCAAATCATACAGAAGTATATCGGTCTTTGCATGAGCTTCTTGATGACGGGATACTAAAACAAATTAAAGTGAAAAAAGAAGGGGCTAAGCTCCAGGAAGTCGTTCTCTATCAATTTAAAGATTATGAAGCTGCCAAACTATATAAAAAACAGCTGAAAGTTGAGCTGGACCGCTGTAAAAAACTGATTGAAAAAGCGCTCTCAGATAATTTTCAATAGAAACAAACACCCGGCGCAGCAGTGTGCACCGGGTGTTTTGTGCTTTACATTATACATATTTGTCGAAAAGAAACAATACAAATCAATGATGACCTTCAAACTTGACATCATTTCCTCACGTGGTAACATTTAAAACGTGTGAAAATGCGAACAAAAAAGCGAACAAAGGAGATGTTACCGATCTTTGATCAAAAGAAAGTAGCCTTTATAGGAGCAGGATCTATGGCGGAAGGAATGATATCAGGTATCGTTCGTGCCAACAAAATCCCGAAACAAAACATCTGCGTTACAAACCGCAGCAATACAGAGCGATTAACTGAACTTGAACTTCAATATGGAATCAAAGGCGCCTTGCCGAACCAACTATGTATTGAAGACATGGATGTGCTCATTTTGGCAATGAAGCCAAAAGACGCCGAAAACGCTCTGTCATCACTAAAATCACGTATCCAACCCCATCAATTAATATTGTCGGTACTTGCCGGCATAACCACCTCTTTTATTGAACAATCATTGCTTAATGAACAGCCGGTTGTCAGAGTGATGCCCAATACTTCCAGTATGATCGGCGCTTCTGCAACAGCGATTGCCCTTGGCAAGTATGTGTCAGAAGACTTGAAGAAACTGGCCGAAGCATTGCTCGGATGTATGGGCGAAGTCTACACAATTCAAGAAAATCAAATGGACATATTCACCGGAATTGCCGGCAGCGGTCCCGCGTACTTTTATTATTTAATGGAATTCATTGAAAAGACAGGTGAGGAAGCGGGTCTTGATAAACAGTTATCTCGAAGCATCGGCGCACAGACGCTATTAGGCGCAGCAAAAATGCTCATGGAGACAGGAGAACATCCCGAGATCTTGAGAGACAATATCACGTCACCGAACGGAACGACAGCGGCGGGGCTGCAAGCCTTGAAAAAGAGCGGCGGCGGAGAAGCGATTTCTCAAGCGATAAAGCATGCGGCTAAGCGTTCAAAGGAAATCAGCGAAGATATTGAAAAAACAGCAGCGCCGCTATCAGGAGTGATAAAGTGACGCCTGATACAAGCATAAAAAGAGTTGTTGTGAAGATTGGAAGCAGTTCATTAACAAGCCTCCATGGAGAAATCAGCCTTCGAAAATTAGAAGCGTTGGTCGATCAGGTCGTCAAACTCAAAGACGCCGGATATGAAGTGATTTTGGTTTCCTCAGGCGCAGTGGCGGCTGGATATCGGAAGCTCGGATTTATCCAAAGACCCGAGAAGCTTCCAGAAAAACAAGCGTCAGCTTCAATCGGCCAGGGATTGCTGATGGAAGCTTATTCAAAACTGTTTTTGGCACACGGCTATGTCGCATCCCAAATTTTAATTACGAGAAGCGATTTTTCTGATGAATATCGGTATAACAATGTCAGGAATACAATGAATGTGCTGCTCGAGCGCGGCATCATCCCGATCATAAACGAAAACGATACAGTTACAGTCAATCGCCTCAAGTTTGGCGACAATGATACGCTCGCAGCAAAAGTCGCTGGATTGATTGATGCAGATATGCTTGTTATTTTATCTGATATCGACGGATTATATGACGGCAATCCGCGCACAAATCCAAAAGCGAAAAGAATACAGCGAGTGAGTGAAATAACACCTGACATCGAAGCGTGCGCAGGTGACAGTGGGAGCGTTGTCGGAACCGGCGGCATGCGCTCTAAGCTTGATGCATTTAAAATCGTCATGGCTTCTGGCATTAAAGGTTTTCTTGGTCAGGCAGATGCCGGCGATATTTTATACCATGCTGTTCGTGAAGAGGCGGCAGGCACCTATTTTGAAGCAAAAGGAACGCTTCCGTTGAATCGAAAGGAACAATGGATCGCTTTTAATTCCGGTCCTGAAGGTGAAATGATTTTATCAGATGATTATTCACGAAAAATAACAAATGGGCAATCGAGCTTATACCTGGACGGTGTACAGAAGATTAAAGGAAAATTCAAAAGCGGTTCAGTTGTTCGGCTAATGGATTCACAAGGAACAGAAATCGGGCTTGGAATCGTTAATTATTCTTCTGTACAGCTTCAAGAACCAGAAAAGAAGAAAGAACTGATCAACAAAGCGCTAATTGATCAAGAAGCATTTGTTTGCCATGTGGATTTTACTTTGCCTGTTAATTAATTTGCAGCAAAAAACCCGAGCTTCTATAAAGAAGATCGGGTTCATTTTTTTATTGATACTGCTCCAGCTTAGAGAAGAATTGAATGACAAACTCATAAAAATCATTCGCAGAAGGCGCAAGCTCTCTATTTTTCGGTTTAATGATTCCGACAGTCCGTTTCACTTGAGGGAACTCAATTGGAATTTTCACAGTAAAACGAGGTGTTGTTTCAGCAAACGTACTTTCAGGCAGAAGGGTGACGCCCATTCCTGCGGACACTAATCCTTTGATAGCATCCAAATCCTCACCCTCCGTTGAAACGAGAGGAGCAAAGCCGGCTTGTTTGCAGGAATCGATTGCCATTTTTCTGAGTACAAATCCTTCCGGGAACAATACAAATTGATCGTTGCGCAAATCGATTAAATGAACCGTTTTTTGTTGAGCGAGCGGATGATTTAATGGAACAAGCGCGTAAATTTTCTCAGTGAATAAAATTTTTCCCGCTATATCAGAGAAATTCGTCGGCACCGGCCCTAATAAGGCTAGATCAATATCGCGGTTTCTGACAGCTTCAATCAGAAACTTATAGGAGCCTTGGCGCAGCAAAAATTCGACGTGCGGATATTCTTCCTTAAACGCTGAAATGACAGTCGGCAAAAGCTGGCTGGCAAGGCTCGTAGGAAATCCGATCTTTACCGTTCCGCGGTGCGGGTCAAGATACTCATCAATTTGTTCTTTTGCATAATCAATGGCTTTCATTGCGGTCTTCACATGAATCAAAAATTCTTTCCCAATTGGCGTGAGTTTGATATTTCTCCCTTCACGCTCAAATAAGGTCACATTTAATTCCTCTTCAAGATTGGCAATTTGTCTGCTGATTGCTGATTGGGCCACATGCAAATGATCAGCAGCTTCTGAAACGTGTTCTCTTTCAGCCACCTCCATAAAATAACGCAGTTGGCGCAACTCCATGTTTGTCTCACATCCATCTATCTCATTTTGAGATTCTTTTGATCTAAATTATATATTGTTTATATCGTTTTGAAAACCTACAATGATTATAGAGTTGTTAGATTTTATGACCGGTATTATCGGAAATTGATCGGGGGAGAGGAATTATGACGTACAATCAAATGCCAAAAGCTCAAGGTCTCTACCGTCCTGAATTTGAACATGATGCATGCGGAATCGGCCTATACGCACACTTAAAGGGCAAGCAGACTCATGACATTGTCAAACAAGGACTTAAGATGCTTTGCCAGCTGGACCACAGAGGAGGGCAAGGCAGTGATCCGGATACAGGAGACGGAGCCGGCTTACTGGTTCAAATCCCTGATGCTTTCTTTAGAAAAGAGTGCAAAGACATCAATCTGCCGGAAAAAGAACGTTATGGGGTAGGAATGGTCTTTTTCTCACAGAAAGAAGATGAAAGAAAAAAAATTGAAAAGCAAATCAATGCACTGATCGAACAAGAAGGCCAAGTCGTTCTTGGATGGAGAACTGTACCTGTAAATGTCGGAAAAATCGGAACAGTGGCACAAAAAAGCTGTCCGTTTGTCCGTCAGGTATTTATCGGCGCAAGCTCTGACCTAAAGGACAATTTATCTTTTGAACGAAAGTTGTATGTCATTCGTAAACAGGCTGAAAACTGGGGTGTAACGGAAGGTTTTGATTTTTATTTTGCCAGTCTTTCAAGCCAGACCATTGTTTACAAAGGCCTTTTAACACCTGAACAGGTTGATGCGTTTTATTCTGATTTGCAAGATGAAGCATTCGTTTCAGCTTTTGCGCTTGTTCATTCACGCTTCAGCACCAACACATTCCCTACCTGGGAAAGAGCGCATCCTAACCGCTATTTGGTTCACAACGGTGAAATTAACACCCTTCGCGGAAATATCAATTGGATGAGAGCACGTGAGCAGCAATTTGTATCTGAAAGCTTCGGTGAGGACTTAAATAAGATTTTGCCGATTCTCAATGCTGATGGCAGTGACTCTTCCATTTTAGATAACGCATTTGAGTTTTTTGTGATGGCTGGACGCAAACTGGCACATACAGCAATGATGCTCATTCCTGAACCTTGGACGGAAAATACGCATATGTCTAAGGAAAAAAGAGCGTTCTACGAGTACCATAGCTCTCTGATGGAGCCTTGGGACGGACCGACAGCCATTTCATTTACTGATGGAAAACAAATCGGCGCAATCCTTGACCGGAATGGTCTCCGTCCGGCCCGTTATTATGTCACAAAAGATGATTATATTATTTTCTCATCTGAAGTAGGCGTTATTGACGTTGAACAGGAGAACGTTTTATATAAAAACCGTCTTGAGCCTGGGAAAATGCTTTTAATTGACCTGGAAGAAGGCCGGATTATCTCCGATGAAGAAGTCAAAACACAAATTGCAACTGAATACCCGTACCAAAAATGGCTAGAAGAAGAGCTTGTCCAAGTGAATCCTGATCCGGAATCAAGAGAGGAAGAACAATTTACTGATCTTCTAACTCGCCAGAAGGCATTCGGATACACATATGAGGATATCCAAAAATATCTCATTCCTGTTATTAAAGAAGGCAAAGACCCCCTTGGTTCAATGGGGAATGACGCGCCGCTTGCTGTACTTTCCGATCGCGCGCAATCACTGTTTAACTACTTTAAGCAGCTGTTTGCACAAGTAACGAACCCGCCAATCGACGCGATTCGTGAGCAGCTTGTCACTTCAACGATGACATGGCTCGGTGCGGAAGGCGATCTTCTTCACCCAAGTGAACGAAACGTTCGCCGGATTAAACTGTATACACCTGTTTTATCCAATGAACAGTTTTACGCATTGAAAACGATTGTTCATCCTGATTTAAAAAGCCAAAAAATCGATGTGCTGTTTTCAGAGGATCTTGAACGCGGATTAAAGGACATGTTCACACAGGCAGAGAAAGCCATCAGTCAAGGTGTAAGCCTGTTAATTTTATCAGACAAAAAGATGAATGAGAGCTTGACACCAATTCCGCCGCTTCTGGCAGTAAGCGCGCTGCATCAGCACTTAATCCGCAAAGGGCTGCGTACGAAAATCAGCATTATTGTGGAGTCGGGAGAAGCACGTGAAGTGCATCACTTTGCAGCATTAATCGGTTATGGCGCAGATGCGATTAACCCTTATCTCGCTTATGCGACCTACAAGCAGGAAATTGATGAAGGCCGTTTGGATATCAGCTATGAAGAAGCGGTCAGCAAATATGGGAAAAGCATTACTGAAGGTGTTGTAAAAGTCATGTCCAAAATGGGGATTTCAACCGTACAAAGCTACAGAGGCGCCCAAATTTTTGAAGCGGTAGGAATCAGCCGTGATGTGATCGACCGCTATTTCACAGGTACTGCATCACAGCTCGGAGGCATCGATATACAAACAATTGCAGAAGAGGCGCAGCGCCGTCACCGGGAAGCGTATCAGGATGATTACAGCAAAACGCTTGAACCGGGAAGTGACTTCCAATGGAGAAATGGCGGAGAGCATCATGCGTTTAACCCGAAAACAATTCATACCTTGCAATGGGCTTGCCGCAGAAATGATTACACTCTGTTTAAACAATATACAAAAGCGGCAGATGAAGAACGCATCGGATTTTTGCGGAACTTGTTCGCCTTTGACGGAAACCGCAAGTCTTTGAAGCTGGAAGAGGTTGAATCCGCTGAATCGATTGTCAAACGCTTTAAAACGGGTGCGATGTCATTTGGGTCCTTGAGTAAGGAAGCACACGAAGCTTTAGCCATCGCAATGAACCGTCTTGGGGGAAAAAGCAACAGCGGTGAAGGCGGAGAAGATCCAAAACGTTTTGTTCCAGATGTGAACGGCGATGATAGAAGAAGTGCGATCAAACAAATTGCATCGGGACGTTTCGGTGTCAAAAGCCATTACCTTGTTAATGCTGATGAGCTGCAGATTAAAATGGCTCAAGGCGCTAAGCCGGGTGAAGGCGGTCAGCTGCCTGGAAACAAAGTATATCCATGGGTTGCCGATGTCCGAGGGTCAACACCAGGTGTCGGTTTAATCTCACCTCCTCCTCACCATGACATTTATTCAATTGAGGATTTAGCCCAGCTGATCCACGACTTGAAAAATGCCAATCGTGATGCAAGAATCAGCGTAAAGCTGGTGTCAAAAGCAGGCGTAGGCACAATTGCTGCAGGTGTGGCCAAAGCGACTGCAGATGTCATTGTGATCAGCGGCTACGATGGAGGTACAGGTGCTTCTCCGAAAACCAGTATTAAACATACAGGGCTACCATGGGAACTTGGTCTTGCAGAAGCACATCAAACATTAATGCTTAACGGCCTTCGTGACCGTGTTGTATTAGAAACGGATGGAAAGCTCATGACGGGCCGCGACGTTGTGATGGCTGCCTTGCTCGGTGCAGAAGAATTTGGTTTCGCAACGGCTCCGTTAGTTGTACTCGGCTGTGTCATGATGCGTGCCTGCCATTTGGATACATGCCCTGTCGGTGTAGCAACACAAAACCCAGAGCTTCGCAAAAAGTTCATGGGGGATCCCGACCATATTGTGAACTATATGCTGTTCATTGCTGAAGAAGTTCGTGAGTACATGGCCGCGTTAGGCTTCAAGACATTTGATGAAATGATCGGCCGTACCGATGTACTTCATGTAAGTGAACGGGCGAAGGGGCACTGGAAAGCAAGCCAGCTAGATTTGTCTACACTTCTTTATCAGCCTGAAGGCGTACGGACGTTCCAATCACCGCAAAATCATAAAATTGATCAATCGCTTGATATCACAACGATTCTCCCGGCTGTACAAGAAGCCATCGAATCTGGAAAAGAAGCTGATGTATCGATTGAAATCAATAATACAAATCGTGTAGCCGGAACGATAACCGGCAGTGAAATCTCTAAGCGCTACGGAGAAGAAGGGCTTCCTGAAGATACGATCAAGCTGCACTTTACCGGATCTGCCGGCCAAAGCTTTGGAGCTTTCGTTCCTAAAGGAATGACGCTTTATTTGGATGGAGACTCAAATGATTACGTCGGAAAAGGGCTTTCTGGCGGAAAAATCATCGTCAAGTCACCAGAAGAATTCAACTCTGCTTCGGATGACAATGTCATTATCGGCAACGTTGCTTTTTACGGGGCCACAAGCGGAGAAGCATATATTAACGGACGTGCTGGTGAACGCTTTGCCGTTCGGAACAGCGGTGTGAACGTAGTTGTAGAAGGCATCGGCGACCACGGCTGTGAATACATGACTGGCGGCAGCGTTGTCGTTCTCGGTGATGTAGGTAAAAACTTTGCGGCAGGTATGTCCGGCGGGATCGCTTATGTATTGGCTGAAGATGCCAAAGCCTTTAAACGCAAATGCAACCTTGAGATGATTTTATTTGAATCATTAGAGGATGAGAAAGAAATCGAGCAAATCAAAGCAATGCTTAAAAGACATGCTGCGTATACAAACAGCCAAAAAGCACAAGATCTGCTTGCTCAATGGGAAGACAGCGTGAAAAAATTCGTTAAAGTCATTCCGAAAAACTATAAACAAATGCTTGCGAGCATCGAAGAGCAAAAAGCTGCAGGTTTATCAGAAGAAGAAGCCATCATGTTCGCTTTTGAGGCCAACACGAAGCCAAAGCAGAATACAGCAGCTGGACAAAAACAAGCGGTAGTACAGTAAGGAAGGGGAGAGGAACATGGGGAAACCAACTGGATTTATGGAGATCAAACGAGAAAAACCTGCTGAGCGGGACCCTCTCACTCGCTTAAAGGATTGGAAAGAATATTCCGCTCCTTTTTCAGAAGAAGCATCGAAACGGCAGGGGGCGCGGTGTATGGATTGCGGTACACCGTTTTGCCAGATCGGTGCGGACATTAACGGATTTACATCCGGCTGTCCGATTTACAACTTAATTCCTGAATGGAATGATCTTGTCTACCGGGGCAGATGGAAAGAAGCGTTGGAACGTCTGTTGAAAACAAACAACTTTCCTGAATTCACAGGGCGGGTATGTCCTGCCCCTTGTGAAGGATCATGCACTTTAGCGATTTCAGACCCGGCTGTTTCAATTAAAAATATCGAGCGAACCATTATCGACAAAGGGTTTGAGAACGGCTGGATTCAACCTAGAATTCCTAAAAAACGAACAGGCAAAAAAGTGGCCATCGTCGGGTCAGGCCCAGCCGGACTGGCGAGTGCTGACCAACTGAATCAAGCGGGGCATTCCGTCACTGTTTTTGAACGAGCAGACAGAGCGGGCGGTCTTTTAACATACGGCATTCCAAACATGAAGCTTGAGAAGGGCATTGTAGAACGCCGAATTAAATTACTGACGCAAGAAGGAATTGATTTTGTCACGAACACAGAAATCGGTGTTGACATTACAGCGGATGAGCTAAAGGAGCAATTTGATGCTGTGATCCTGTGCACAGGCGCTCAAAAGCAGCGAGACCTCTTAATTGAAGGGCGCGACTCAAAAGGAGTCCATTACGCGATGGATTACCTGACGCTCGCAACGAAAAGCTATTTAGATTCTAATTTTAAAGACAAGCAATTCATTGATGCCAAAGGGAAAGATGTCATCGTAATCGGAGGCGGAGATACAGGAGCTGACTGTGTGGCTACTGCTCTGCGGCAAAAAGCCAAAAGCGTGCATCAATTCGGCAAACACCCAAAACTTCCGCCAGCCCGCACGAATGACAATATGTGGCCTGAACAGCCGCACGTCTTTACGCTTGAATATGCGTATGAAGAAGCGGAAGCAAAATTCGGAAGAGATCCGAGGGAATACTCCATTCAAACGAAAAAAATGGTCGCGGATAAAAACGGCCAGCTGAAGGAGCTCCATACCATCCAAATGGAAAAAGTGAAAAATGAGCATGGAAAATACGAGTTCCGCGAGCTGCCTGGAACTGAAAAAGTATGGCCTGCTCAGCTTGTCTTTATCGCTATCGGCTTTGAAGGCACAGAACAGCCGCTGTTGAAACAGTTCGGTGTGGATTCTGTAAACAACAAAATCAGTGCAGCATATGGGGATTATCAAACAAATATCGATGGCGTATTCGCCGCAGGGGATGCAAGAAGAGGCCAAAGCTTAATCGTATGGGCGATTAATGAAGGCCGTGAAGTAGCGCGTGAAGTAGATCGGTATTTGATGGGGAGTTCAGTTCTTCCGTAAATAAAGGGGATTATCATATAAAAAAAGAAACCGGTCTGGTTGCCAGCCGGTTTCTTTTTTTATTCCATTACGATCCCAATGTTTCCAAACTGCCTGCCTTCCTGCATTCTTTTATATGCATCACATGCTTTTTCTAAAGGATAGGTGCGGTCGATTACAGGTCTCAGCTTATGTTTTTCAATGAAAGTGAGCATATCGTGAAATTCCTCACCGCTTCCCATCGAGGTTCCCAAAACATTGATCTGCGGAAAGAATAGAGAACGCACCGGAAAACTGAGGTCGTCCCCTGAGCTTGCCCCAAAGCTGACAATGCGGCCATTCGGCTTTACATGACGGAAGTATTCCGAAAAGAGGGCAGAGCCTATGCTGTCAAGAACAACATCAGCCTTTTTTCCCTGCATCTGTTCATCCCAATTGCTGTAACTGTCAAATGCGTAATCAGCACCTAATTGCAGCGCCCTTTTTCTTTTCTCCTCACTGCGGGAGGTCACGCTTACTGTTGCCCCAATCGCCTTCGCCATCAATAAAGCGTAGGTTGCAACTCCGCTGCCGATGCCGGGTATCAATAGATGCTCGTCTTTTTTCAATTGTCCCTTCGTAAACAGGGCCCGATATGCAGTTAAAGCGGATAAAGGTAAAACGCCCGCTTCTTCCCAAGATAAATAAGGAGGTTTTTTGATTGCATTTTGTGAAGGAATGATCACATATTCAGCAAGTGTTCCGTCAGAAGGACCTCCCAGAATCTCAGGTACAGGCGGAACATTCTCTGTTAATTCCCAGTTTAATGTCGGGAAAATGATGACTTCTGTTTCAATAGTAACATTTTTCACGCCTTCACCAATCTCTTCAATGAGACCGGCGCCGTCAGAACCGAGTATTACGTGAGGATCTTGTTCAGATTTGTTTTTCATGAGAAACAGGTCACGATGATTCAGACCCGCGGATTTTAATTTTACCTTTACCTCTCCATATCCAGGCTTTTTCGCAGGGACGTTTTGAAATGATAATCCCTGCAGTCCGGTTGTTCCATTGTGAATTACAGCTTTCATGTTGTCTTCCTCCTCATTGAATTGTATTTTCATATCTTTACATATTTTACTTAGCCGTTTTCTTCGAGTAAAATGAACAAATATGATAGCCGATATCACTTTTAATCATAGCAAGAAGGTGAGAGCCCGTGGAAAGCGGAGATTTAAAGATTTTTCAGGCTGTGGCCCGTGAAGGAAGCATAACGAAAGCAGCACAAATGCTGAATTATGTTCAATCGAATGTGACAGCCAGAATACATAACCTTGAGGAAAATTTGAATATCAGGCTTTTTCATCGAACGAATCGCGGGATGAAGCTGACTGCTGCGGGAGAAAATCTTTTGCAATATGCTGATCAAGTATTATTGCTGTTAGACCAAGCTGAAAAATCGGCACAGATGAGCCGGCATCCGAAAGGGCCTTTGCGGATCAGCTCACTAGAAACGACGGCGGTAACGCATCTGCCCGAACATGCAGCCTCCTTCCTCAGACGTTTTCCTGATGTGGATTTATCGGTGAACACTGCTAATACACATCATCTGATTCAACAGGTTCTTGATCATAAAGTTGATGGCGCTTTTGTATATGGACCGGTTGAGCACACTGCTGTCAGACAAATCCATGTTTCCCATGATGAATTAGTTTTGATTTCATCACGAGAAGGGTCGGCCGAGGATATGCTTCAACAGCCGATGCTCTTTTTTGGAGCAGGCTGTTCTCATCGTGACAGGGTCAAAAGATTACTGGAGGAAGCAGGCATACCCAACCAAAAAATCATAGAGTTTGGCACATTGGAGGCGATTATAAAAGGAGTTTCCGCCGGAATGGGTACGGCGCTGCTCCCAAGGTCCGCTATTGACTGCTCCGAGCATCGTATGAATGTATGGGTTCATCAGCTGCCGGCGGCATATCAAGACGTAGAGATCGTATTTATATACAGGAAAGACTTTTTTATTACGAGTGCGTTCCAGACATTTCTTGATGAGATACACGAAATGAAAAGATGAAGATAGACGTGTTAGATTTCTTGTCTGATACACTGCATTGGCAGAATAAAACAGTTTATCAGTTTTTATTTTAAAGATGGGCATAAAAAAACTGTACTCATTTGAAGAGAGTACAGTTTTTTCTTTTTATTTGCGTTTTAAATTAATGCCGATCGCTGCGCCATTTCTGCTTGAATCAGCTACGCCTTTAAAGGTGCCGTTTTCATGGTCGATCGATATGCTTTGCACGTTTCCGATTTCCACCGGACTTGTGCCAAATTTGTGGCCCATGCCGTTCAGCTTGCTGAGGACATCTTTAGGAACTCCGTCTTCGTAACGGTAAGAGCTCATGCTGTTTGTGTAAATTCTCGGCTCTTCAACAGCCGCTTTTAATTCCATACCATATTCTATATGGTAGAGAATGGTTTGCAAAACGGATGAAATAATTGTGGCCCCGCCAGGAGATCCAACAGTGAGGACAGGCTTGTCATCCTTAAATAAAATCGTCGGGGTCATGCTGCTTAAAGGCCGTTTGTTTGGCTGTACTTCGTTAGCTCCGCCTGGTACCGCATCAAAATCCGTTAATTCATTGTTTAAAATAACACCGTAATCAGGGACCATAATACCCGTTCCGAATAGCTGTTCAATTGTTGTTGTATAGGAAACAACATTTCCCCATCGATCAGCAACTGTAAAATGGGTTGTTTGGCCTTCTACTTTATCTTTCGGCTGTTCGACTTGTTTATAGTTTGCTGATCCTTCTTGGTATTTCCAAGGATCACCGGCTTTCGGTTTTTTATTCACTTGATCTAGGTTGATTAATTGCTGGCGTTCTTTAATATAATCGGGGTGAAGCAGGCCTTTGAGAGGAACATTTACAAATTCGGGATCACCAGCGTATGACGCACGGTCGGCATAAGACAAATGCATCGTTTCGGCAAGCAGCTGATATTTCTCCCATGAGCGGACATCGTATTGTGAAAGGTTAAAATCATCAAGTATTTTCAGCATTTGCAATAAGAAAATACCACCGGAGCTTGGAGGAGGAGTAGTGGCGATTTGATAGCCTTGATAGTCTCCCCAAATCGGTTCATCAATTGTAATGTCGTAATTTTCTAAATCTTCTTTCGTCATTGACCCGCCAAAATCCTGGACAGTGTCAGAAAGCGCCTTGGCGAATTTTCCTTTATAAAAAGCGTCAGTGCCTTTGGAGCGAATCAGTTTAAACGTTTTGGCCAAATCTTTTTGAATAAGGGTATCGCCTTCTTTCAGCGGCTCGCCATTTGGCAAAAATACATCTTTTGCTGCTGTCTGTGACAGTTTTTCCTGGTAATTAGAAATGGCATCTGCCAACACTGAATCAATCGGGAAGCCTTTGTCAGCGAGTTTAATAGAAGGGGTAATTAATTGCTTCATTGAACGGGTTCCCCATTTATCCAAGGCTTCTTCCAGCCCTTTCAGCGTGCCTGGAACACCAACGGCAGTACCTTTTGTCACACGTTCAGAGAAAGGAATGGCTTTGCCGTTTTCATCCAAAAACATGTCAGGGGTTGCGCCTGCTGGAGCACGCTCACGGCTGTCGATTATCGTTGTATCCTTCGTTTTTCCGTCATACACCATCATAAAACCGCCGCCGCCAATGCCTGACATCATCGGCTCCGTTACATTGAGTGCGAATTGAATAGCGACCGCTGCATCAATGGCATTTCCTCCTTTTTTCAGCACATCAGCACCAATTTCTGAAGCGAGAGGATGTGCGGTCGCAACCATGCCGTCTTTTCCGACATCTACTTGTTTGTACTCATCGTAGCTTTTGGGCGGTTTTTTAGCTTCCGCTTGAAAAGGGACACTTCCAGCGACTAACAGAACACTAAGCAGAGCTGTTAAACAGACGTTCCACGTTCTTTTCATGTTCTCCCTCCTATATGAAGCTGTATTGTTACAATCTTAGCGTAAAAAAATTACAGCGTTTTCACAAGTGACAAATGGTATATTATCTAGTACATAAAGCCGTTTTTCTGTGTAAAATTGATTATATTGATATGAGCCATGTGCTATATTAGAATCAGCATACGGATGAAGAAGGGACTGCTATATGTATTTAACGATTGAAGAAACAGCAGAATATACAAATCTTTCAGAGGATTATATTAAAAGCTTGGTGCTCGAAGGAAAAATCAGGGCCGTTCATGACGGGGAGCAATTTTTGATTTATAAGGAGCAGTTCAAAACGCATCTCGAACAGCTGGAGAATTACAAAGCACTTGTGCAGGAAATATTAAATGAACCAATCCCGGAAGATATTGATGTAAAGGATGAAGATTAGGACGCAATTTGAAATTGTGTCTTTTTTTGTATGTTTTTGCAGAAACGCTGAAAAATCAGGAACGTCAGATTTCGTTTTAAGAGGCTTTTTGATCATAACTAGGGGGATAAGTATCTGAGAGATTAAAAGCTTTATAAGAGGATCTAAAGGCCATTTAAAAGGAAGGAGGTTTACAGAAGCTTACTCACACGCTTATGTAACACTATGTATATTATGTTACATAAATACCGTCACGCTTTGACATTCAAGGTTTTTCAGGTATAATAGTAACATAAGCCTCAAAACGTTACATAACGGTTTTTAAGGAGTTTTTTGATGCATATTGTACAGCCGATTCGCAGTCTAGAGAAAATCCAAGAAGTCAAACAGTATTTGCTTAACAAAAACAAGCGGGATTATTTTCTGTTTATTTTCGGCATCAACAGCGCGCTCCGCATTTCTGATATTCTGCCGCTGCAAGTGAAGGACGTTAAACATAAAGATCATTTATGGGCGACTGAAAGCAAAACAAAAAAGAAAAGAAAGATTCTTATTTTAGAGTCACTGAAACAGGAAATATACGAGTATACGAAAGATATGAAGGAAAATGAATATCTTTTTAAATCTGTGCGGACCAGAAAGCCGATTTCCCGCATTCAGGCCTACAGAATTTTAAGAGAGGCAGCTGCGGCGTGTGGACTTGAGGAGATAGGGACACATACACTCCGGAAAACGTTTGGCTATCATTTTTATCAGCGGACAAAAGACATCGCCGAGCTGCAGAGAATACTGAATCATTCATCACCCTCAATTACAATGCGGTATATCGGTATTGATGAAGATACGACAAGAGCCGCGTATAAGGTTTTTGGAGGGCTTTAATACAAATCGCTTGAAAATATTGATTATCAGAGCTACTATATAAATACCAAAAGCTCTAGTAGCACAGCGGATAGTGCAGCAGTTTCCTAAACTGCAGGTCGGGAGTTCGAATCTCTCCTAGAGCGTTATATTCACAGAAAGACAACAGACACTTTTCGCCTGTTGTCTTTTTTTATGACAAATAAAAAACGCCCGCTTATGCAGGGCGTTTTTCTTATATAACTGCGTCAAATTGATTAACTTTCCACTTTTTATTTTCTTTCACATATGTCACTTTCCGTTTTGCAGAAGGGGATCCGTCTAATGTAGGAACGGTAAATTCGTAAGTGATTGTGCCGCCTTTTTTAGAGAACAGTTTAGCGGTTGCTTTTTTCCAATTTAAAAGGTTGTCTCCGTCACCGATTGGAACAGCGAGTTTTCCTTTTGAAACAGTGAAATGATAATCTTTAAAGCCTTTTTCGATTGCTGTTTTTGTAAAAATAGGAGTTAGGTAATTCACCGCTTTTGCTTTAGTGCCTAGATCACTGCACATGTATACATATTGAAGATTTTGATACTCAAATGTGCCTGATGGGCAAACTGCTTTTTTCACCTTTGGATTGTGGCCGCTCATTGTATTCCAAAAATGTTCTCTTGCGGATAACGCCAGCTGCAGTGCTTGTTTTTGTGATAAATCGCCTGATGTATTTTTCGCAAATGCATTTGTGCTTAATGACAGAATAAGTGCAACGGTTGTTAGAAATAGAAGACATTTTTTCATTATCGCTCTCTCCTTCAAAATCTCTTTCTCTTATGTTACAAATGTTACAATAATTACGGTCAGATTACAATAGTTTTGCATAAATTATTTTTTATTCTTTTACTCGCAAAAAATACGCCATTACATGCTAGCTTATTCTTCATAAGCTAAAAAGATGTGTAAAATGAGAAGAATCGGGAAGGGTTTCATATATACAGTGATGAATAATAACATGTTACATCTCCTGTTTTTGTCAAAAAATGAGGGCATGTTCAAAACGAATTCAAATAAAGGAGTCCTTCAATATGGAAACATCACAAGAACCTCATGTAACTCAAGAGAAAAGCAAACCATCAGTCTGGCGGTCTATGTCACTCTTTTTGGTGCCTCTTCTGCTGAGCAATGTGCTGCAATCAGTCGGCCAGCTTGTCGGGATGATGGCTGTAGGCAGATGGCTCGGTGTTGACGCAGTGGCAGCTGTATCATCCTTTTTCCCGTTATTTTTTCTTTTAATCTCATTTACGATTGGGATTGGTTCAGGAAGCTCGATTCTGATCGGACAAGCCTATGGGGCGAAAAACGAAGAACGGCTAAAGGCTGTTGTCGGGACGACGCTCACGTTTACATTTTTATTAGGCGTTGTGTTAGCCGTCATCGGCAGTATATTCACCCTGGATATCCTTCGTTTAATGGGCACGCCTGAAAATGTCATTCATGTCAGCGCTAACTATGCACGTATTTTATTTTACGCTATGCCGTTTATGTTTTTATATTTTGCATATACTACCTTTTTGCGGGGAACAGGAGATTCCAAGACACCGTTTTATACACTGATTGTGAGTACGGTTATCAACATCTCCCTTTTGCCTGTCTTAATCCTTGGCATGTTTGGTCTTCCGAAACTGGGCATATACGGCTCGGCATATGCAACGGTCATTTCCACGATTGCGACTTTTCTCGTGTTAATGGTGTATTTACGAAAACGAAAACACCCGCTGCAATTTGATAAAACAGTGCGGCGTTATTTGAAAATGGATAAGGAGCTGCTGGCTCTCCTGCTGCGTCTTGGGATTCCAGCAAGCATCAATATGATTCTTGTCTCATTATCAGAGATAGCGGTTATTTCATTCGTCAATCATTACGGCTCTAATGCAACAGCTGCATACGGAGTGGTCAACCAGGTGGCCAGCTATGTACAGATGCCAGCCGTCAGCCTTGGTATCGCGGTTTCTATTTTCGCTGCACAATCGATTGGCGCGAACGAATTTGACCGCTTAAAGCAGGTCATTCGCGTGGGAATTTGGCTGAATTATATCATTGGCGGCGTACTGATCATTTTGATCTATGTTTTTTCACACCAGATTTTAGCGTTATTTTTAACCGAGCAAGAGACGCTTTACATTGCGCACCGTCTATTGATGATTACATTGTGGAGCTATTTGCTGTTTGGAAACGCCCAAATCATTTCTGCAACGATGCGGGCAAGCGGAACAGTTTTATGGCCGACCGTTATCAGTATATTTTCGATCTGGGGAGTTGAGGTGCCTGTCGCCTTCGTCCTTTCTCACTACACAAAGCTTGAAATACTCGGCGTCTGGGTTGGCTATCCGGCTGCGTTTGCCGTCAGCCTGCTGTTGATTTATGGGTATTATCAATTCGTGTGGAAAAAGAAACAGATCACACGTCTCATCCAATAGTCTCCCGAATCACACCGTTCATGAGTTTGAACGGTGTTTTTTTATTTGATAGGGGGGAACATAAAATGGAGGAAATATGGCACAGTACATTGAATTCTTATACTAGCAATGAATCAAGGAGAGGTTGAGTATACATGGCAAACTTTATTGAAAACATCATGTATTTGGGAACTCCGGCCATCAAAGCGGGCAACGAACATCTAGAAATGATTGTTGTCCCCGAGTGGGGGAGCAACGTCATTTCACTCGTGGACAAAACAACAAAAGTCCAGCTTTTGCGTGAACCGGAAACAGCAGAGAGTTTTCACGATACACCAACATTGTATGGCATTCCAATCCTGTTTCCGCCTAACCGCATAAGTGACGGTACATTCAGTTTCCGGGGCAGAACGTATCATTTTGATATCAACGAGAAGGATAAACACAACCATCTTCACGGGTTTCTTTACCATGAAAAGTGGAATGTCGTGACCACGAAGCAAACTGATGAAGAAGTGATTGTTGAAACAGAAATTGATCTTTCTGAGCTCCCACATGTGCATAAACAATTTCCTCATCATGCCGTCGTTCGGATGACATACACGATTAAGGGGAATACCCTATTTAAACATGCGACGGTCATGAACAAAGGAAAGGAAGCGTTTCCTTGGGGAATTGGTTATCATACTACATTTGTATTTCCGGCAGAAAGCTCGTTATTCTCCCTGACAGCAGATCAGCAATGGGAATTAGATGAACGCTTGCTGCCGACCGGGAAACTGATGGATGTACCGTATAAAGAAGCTTTGCATGAAGGAATAGATTTGCGCCACAAGCAGCTGGATGATGTCTTTTTATCTTCTTATCAGAAGAGAGGCGGAGAAAATCAGGCAGTCATTTATCATCAGCATGCACATATAAGCATTATTTATAAGGCAGATGCACAGTTTAAACAATGGGTTGTATACAATGCGGACGGAAAACAAGGGTATTTGTGCCCTGAACCTTACACATGGGTAACAAACGCCGTGAACCTTGATTTACCTTCATCACTCACCGGTTTACAAGTGCTGGAGCCGGGAGAAGAAACGACAGCCAAAAGCAGTATCACCATTGAACTGAATCATCAATAGCCAATGATGAAGCGAAGAGAGGCGGGGAAATGAATGAAAAAAAGCATAAAGCTTTATGTTGCTGTTTTACTGCTTTTCGTCATTGCTTCGGTACCTTATATGCATCAGGCTGCGCTTGCCGCTGAAAAACAAGGTGCACTTTCCGGGCAGATTGATAAGATTTTAGCTGATCATCCTTCACTCGAAGGCGCAATGGCCGGCATCACCGTTCGCTCCGCGGAAACAGGTGCTGTTCTATATGAACATTCAGGAGACACCCGAATGAGGCCCGCTTCTTCTCTAAAGCTATTGACAGCGGCTGCGGCACTTTCTGTCCTTGGCGAGAACTATTCTTTTACAACCGAGGTCCGGACGGACGGCGCACTAAAAGGGAAAAAGCTGAATGGTAACCTTTATTTGAAAGGGAAGGGAGATCCGACACTTTTACCATCTGATTTTGACAAAATGGCTGAGAAATTAAAAGAATCCGGCGTAAAAGTAATTAAAGGCAATCTGATCGGTGATGATACGTGGTATGATGACATGCGATTATCACCTGATATGCCTTGGAGCGATGAATACACATATTACGGTGCGCCAATCTCCGCTCTAACAGCGTCTCCGAATGAAGACTATGATGCAGGCACTGTGATTGTTGAGGTCACCCCAAATAAAAAAGAAGGAGAAAAGCCTGCTGTTTCTGTCTCTCCGAAAACCGATTATATAACGATTAAGAATGATGCCGAAACGACAGGGGCCGGTTCAAAGAAAGACCTCACGATCGAAAGAGAGCATGGAACAAACACGATTACAATTGAAGGGAGCGTGCCGGTTGACGCAAACAAGACAAAGGAATGGATTTCTGTCTGGGAGCCTGCCGGATATGCCTTAGATTTATTTAAGCAGGCACTTAAAAAACAAGGGATTACTGTGAAAGGGGTCGTTCAAACGGGTGCAGCACCTGGTTCTTCAGACGTGCTGCTCGCTCATCGCTCAATGCCTTTATCGAAACTCTTTGTGCCGTTCATGAAATTAAGTAATAACGGACATGCCGAAGTACTCGTAAAAGAGATGGGGAAAGTGAAAAAAGGAGAGGGAAGCTGGGAGAAGGGGCTCGAAGTGTTAAACAGTACGCTTCCGGAATTTGGTGTTGATTCCAAATCACTCATCTTAAGGGATGGATCAGGAATCTCACATATTGATGCTGTATCCTCAGATCAACTCTCACAGCTGTTATACGAGATTCAAGATCAGAGTTGGTTCTCGGCCTATCTAAATTCTTTACCTGTTGCAGGCAATCCTGACAGAATGGTAGGCGGAACGCTGAGAAACCGCATGAAAGATACTCCTGCACAAGGAAAAGTAAGAGCAAAAACCGGATCGCTAAGTACGGTCAGCTCTCTATCTGGTTACGCAGAAACAAAGAGCGGAAAAAAGCTTGTTTTCTCTATTCTGCTAAACGGATTGATTGATGAAGAGGATGGAAAAGATATTGAGGATCAAATTGCTGTCGTTTTAGCAAATCAATAATAGTATCAGGCCTGTTTTCCAAATGAAAACAGGTTTTTTTCTGTCTGTAACAACGCCCTGTCGAACCTTAGAAGAATTATCACAAAAGCAAATTAGTTTGATCAAAAAATAGTGTGTAAGACCTTACGTGAAACCATACTTTTATCACTTTATATCCGAAAATTAGATAAAAAAGGAAACTAAAAATAAAGAAATAATACTATATTCAAAAAAATGTTATAAAAATTTAATATTTTTTATTGTACTTTAAAAAATATCCGTTAATATAGTGCATATATGGATTATACAGGCATATAATTTCTTTTATTGTCATTTTTCTGCTTTTTTCTACTTTTTTATCCTCTTATTATGAGAACTGGAGGGAATCCGTTGAACGTACATACTTATTCTTTAACCCATGCCCAAAGGAGAGTGTGGTTTACCGAACTGCTGGAGCCAGGTACTAGCATTTGCAATCTCACAGCCTGCGTGAAATTCAGGGGCGATATTGATCTTGAGGCCCTAGAGGAAGCACTGAATCATTCCGTCGCCCGCAACGACGCCATTAGGTTTCAGCTGCTAGAAGGAGAAGAGCCTGAACCGCGACTGTACCTTACTGAATATAAATACGCTTCACTTGAAATAATAGATTTTTCAAATGTTGAAATGATAGAAATGGAGCAATGGATACAAGATCAAGCGAGAATCCCATTTAAACTGTTCAACTCACCTCTTTATCAATTTTACCTCCTCAGAATTGACTCTCATGAAGTTTGGCTGTTCGCGAAATTCCATCACATCATAATGGATGGAATCTCTTTAAATGTGATGGGAAATCAAATTATAGATCTTTATCAAAAAATAAAGAAGAAAGATCCTTTACCTGATCAGCCAGAGCCTTCTTACTTGAGCTATATTGAAAAAGAGAGTCAATATCTACAATCTTCACGTTTTGCAAAGGATCGTTTATTTTGGACGCAAACCTTTCAGCACCCGTTGGAATATCACTCGTTAGCCGGCCAGACGTCCTTACAAAAACAGAGCACAGCCGCATCCAGAGACACCATTATTCTTTCACCTGATCTAGAGCAAACGATTCGAATCTTCTGTAAAGAACACAAGATCAATATCATTTCCTTATTTATGGCTTCATTTTACATATGCATCAGCCGAATCACTTCTAAAAAAGATCTTGCCATTGGCACCTATTATGGCAACAGAGGGTCAAAGGCTGAAAAAGAAATGCTCGGCATGTTCGTCAGTTCTCTTCCAATCAGAATAACGGTTGATCCTGACACAGATTTTCTTTCCTTTGTCCGCAGAATAGGCAGGGAACAGCTTTCCGTTATGCGTCATCAACGGTTTCCTTATAATTTGCTTGTGAATGAATTAAGAAATGAACAGAAGGATTTACACAACCTTATCGGTATATCTATGCAGTATCAGCCACTTCAGTGGCATAATGCAGATGGTTTTGACTATGAAACAGCGCTGTATTTCAGCGGATACACCGCGAATGAGCTTTCTGTTCAGATACAGGAACGTGTAGACACCGGAACCATACAATTAAATTTCGACTATCAAAATACCTTGTTTTCTCTTGAGGATATTAAACGTATTCAACACCATCTGCTTACCTTACTGGAAAGCGCCCTTCAACAACCGTACAGCTTTATAAGAGAATTAGATATGACGAATACAAGAGAAAAGCAAAAATTGTTGTATGAGTATAACAAGACAAAAGCTGTTTCGCCTGAAGCCCCAACTTTGCACGGTCTGTTTGAACGACAGGCGGCTTTCACACCGGAACGGACAGCCATTCGATTTTCAGGCGGTTCGCTGACGTATGCTGAGCTTGACATGTATGCCAGCCGGCTGGCTGCCCGCCTTGCGGCACGCGGCGTCTCGAAGGAAAGCATCGTAGGTGTCCTGTCTGAGCGGTCACCTGACATGCTGATCGCTGTACTTGCTGTATTAAAAGCTGGCGGGGCGTATTTGCCGCTTGATCCTGAGTATCCAGAAGAGCGGCTGAGCTACATGCTGAAAGACAGCGGGGCAGATCTCTTACTGACACAGCCGGGATGCTCCGCACCGAGCTTTTCCGGAGAGACGCTTGAAGTTGACCTGACATCTCTTGGGAGAGAAAAAGCAGAAAACCATGTATTTGTTTCTGCTGACAGTGGTTCTCTCGCCTATGTCATCTATACGTCTGGCTCCACCGGGCAGCCAAAAGGGGTAGCCGTCGAGCACCGCCAGGCTGTTTCCTTTCTGACCGGCATGCAGCACCAGTTTCCGCTTCAGGAAGATGACATTGTTATGGTGAAAACCTCTTTTTCCTTTGATGCGTCTGTGTGGCAGCTGTTTTGGTGGACACTTTCCGGTGCTTCGGCGTATCTGCTTCCTCCGGGCTGGGAGAAAGATCCGGCATTGATTGTCAAAGCCATTCATCAGGAAAACGTGACAACGGTTCATTTTATTCCGGCTATGCTGAACAGCTTTCTCGATCAAGCGGAAATCGCAACACTGGGTGACGGGACAAGCCTGAAGCGTGTATTCGCCGGAGGTGAACCGCTTGCACCCCGTATGGCAGCGCGATTTGCTTCTTTATTGCCGGAGGTATCGCTGATCCATGGCTATGGGCCGACAGAAGCAACGGTTGACGCGGCATTCTACGTGTTGGACCCAGAGCGGGACAGGGACCGCTTGCGGATTCCGATCGGGAAGCCTGTACCCGGTGCGCGTTTGTATGTTTTAGATCCCCATTTAGTCGTACAGCCTATCGGTGTCTCCGGCGAACTGTACATTGCCGGAGCGGGTGTGGCCAGAGGCTATTTGAATCGGCCGGCCTTAACGGAGGAGCGTTTTCTTGAGGACCCGTTTTACCCGGGGGAACGCATGTACAAAACAGGGGATGTAGCCCGCTGGCTCCCTGACGGGAATATGGAATTCCTCGGCCGTACGGATGATCAGGTGAAAATCCGTGGTTACCGGATTGAGCCTGGAGAAATTGAAGCGGCGCTTAGAAGCATAGAAGGCATAAGGGAAGCGGCCGTTACCGTACGGACAGACAGCGGCGAGCCGGAATTATGCGCTTATATAGAAGGACTCCCGAGAAACGAAGTGCGGGCGCAGCTGGAGAGACGGCTGCCGGGCTACATGATCCCAGCCCATATGATCGAGATGGAACAGTGGCCGGTTACGCCAAGCGGAAAGCTGGACCGGAACGCCCTGCCAGCTCCTAACGGAGCGGCAGATGCAGAGACCTACACAGCGCCAAGAAATGTGACCGAGATGAAGCTTGCCCAGCTGTGGGAGGACGTCCTGAAAAACGGCCCTGTCGGGATTCATGACAACTTTTTTGACCGCGGAGGACATTCCTTAAAAGCAACAGCGCTTGTGTCCCGGATTTCAAAAGAATTTGATGTACAGGTGCCGCTAAAAGATGTGTTTGCCCATCCGACGGTAGAAGGGCTGGCTTCCGTTATCCGTGAAGGAACGGACAGTCCATATGAAGCGATAAAGCCGACGGAACAGCGTGAAACCTATCCGGTTTCCTCTGCCCAAAAACGGATTTATGTCCTTCAGCAGCTGGAGGACGGGGGGATAGGCTACAATATGCCGGCTGTATTAGAACTTGAAGGGAAGCTTGATCCAGAAAGGCTGGACAGGGCTTTCAAAGAGCTGATCAAGCGCCACGAGTCGCTTCGTACCTCCTTTGAACAGGATGGAGGCGGTGAGCCGGTGCAGCGCACCCATGATGAGGTGCCGTTTACATTACAGACGACAGTTCTCGGCGACCAAACCGAACAGGAATCGGCAGCCGCGTTTATCAAGCCGTTTGATCTCAGCCAAGCGCCGCTGTTCCGTGCCCAAATCGTAAAGGTATCAGATGAACGGCACCTGTTGCTGGTTGATATGCATCACATCATTTCAGACGGTGTTTCCGTCAACATTCTGATTCGGGAATTCGGAAAGCTGTACAACAACCAGAACCTTCCCGCGCTTCATATTCAATATAAAGATTATGCCGTATGGCAAGAAGGATTCAAAACAGGAGACGCGTACAAAACGCAGGAGGCGTACTGGCTGAAGCAGCTCGAGGGCGAGCTGCCGGTGCTGGATCTCCCGGCTGATCACCCCCGCCCGCCGGTGCGAAGCTTTGCGGGTGACAAGGTCTCATTTACGCTTGATCAAGAGGCCGCATCAGGGCTTCACAAGCTGGCACGGGAGAATGGAAGCACACTGTACATGGTGCTCCTTGCGGCCTACACAGCGTTATTGTCACGCTTAAGCGGACAGGAAGATATCATCGTCGGCTCGCCAATTGCCGTTGCCGCACAAGGATCTCGAGCCGATACTCGGCATGTTTGTGAACACGCTGGCGCTTCGGGCACGCCCGGAGGGCGGGAAGCCGTTTGTACAGTATTTGCAGGAAGTGCGCGAGACTGCATTGGAAGCCTATGAACATCAGGATTATCCGTTCGAAGAGCTTGTCGATAAGCTTGAATTGAAAAGGGATATGAGCCGGAATCCAGTATTTGATGCGATGTTTATCCTTCAAAATATGGAAAAGCAGGAGATGGATCTGGAAGAGATAACAGTCCGGCCTGCCACATTCGCACATCACATTTCTTTATTCGATATCACGTTAATCGCAACCGAAACAGATGAAGCCGTATGCTGCGAATTGGAATTTAGTACAGAAGTGTTCCTGAAAGATACGATTGAACGCTGGGCAGCTCATTTTATCGAATTACTGCATGCGGTCATTTCTAATCCTGAAACAAGGCTTTCACAAATAAATATACTTAGTGAAAAAGAAAAACAAAAAATTCTCACTACATTTAACAAAACTCAAGTTGAATTTGCTCAAAGTAATGTTCCTTTTCATCGCATATTTGAAGCAAAAGCTGAAGAAATTCCAGAACATATAGCTGTTTTTGATAACGAAACAGAGATTAGCTATCGGCTTCTAAATGAAAGAGCCAATCGTCTGGCACGAACATTGCAAAACAGAAAAGGACCGAAGCCAACTGTGGCAGTTTTAGCCAAGCGGTCCATTGATGCCATTGTTGGCGTGCTGGCAGTGATGAAAGCTGGCGGAGTGTATATCCCAATCGATTCACACTATCCAAAAGCTCGTATTGAATACATTCTTCGTGATAGCGGGGCAGATATTCTTCTTTTACAGAGAGAGTTGGAGCATTTGATTTCGAACTCGCCTGAATCTGAGATGTATCACATCTGCCTTGACGATGAGAGCTCTTATGAAGAAAGTAACTGCAACCTTAACTTATCTCCTGCTCCTGAAGAGGAGGTATATATCATTTATACGTCAGGAACGACGGGTGCGCCTAAAGGTGTGATTGTCACCCATCAGAACTTTACTCATGCTGCTCTTGCTTGGCGTCAAATTTATGAGCTTGATCGGAAGCCTGTCAGACTGCTTCAAATCGCGAGCTTTTCATTCGATGTCTTTTCAGGAGATTTGGCGAGATCATTGATAAACGGCGGGACGCTAATCATTTGTTCAGATGAAAAGAGGCTGGAACCTGCTGAATTATATGGAATCATGAGCGCCCGGCGAATTACGATAATGGAGTCAACACCGGCTCTCATTATCCCGCTTATGGAGTATATATACCGTAACAAGCTCAAGCTTTCTGACCTAGACATACTGATTCTTGGTTCCGATATGGTGAAAGCTCAAGATTTCAAAACATTGACAGACCGCTTTGGTCAAAGCATGCGCATCATCAATAGCTATGGTGTCACAGAGGCAACCATTGATTCGAGCTTTTATGAAACAAGTATGGGTGAAGAGTGTACGGGCGATACCGTACCAATCGGCAGCCCTCTGCCGAATGTACGCATGTACGTACTCAGCCAGACTGATCAAATTCAGCCTATCGGTGTTGCCGGCGAGCTGTGCATCGGCGGGGCAGGTGTTGCGAAAGGCTATCATCATAAACCTGACTTAACGAAAATGAAATTTACAGAAAATCCATTTGTCTCTGGAGAAAGGCTGTACAGAACCGGCGATCGCGCCTGCTTCCTTCCGAACGGAACGATCCGACTTCTTGGCCGAATGGATTATCAAGTAAAGATAAATGGATACAGAATTGAAACAGAAGAAATTGAAAGTGTTTTGCTTCAAACGGGGCTTGTCAGAGAAGCTGCTGTTGCCGTTCAGCATGATAAAAATGGACATGCAGGTTTGGCAGCATATATTGTGCCTTCAGACGTCAATACGAATGCTCTCCGTGCCGCTTTAACAAAGGAGCTGCCAGCGTATATGATTCCTGCACATCTGATTCCTTTAGAAAACATGCCGCTGACCCTAAACGGAAAGCTGGACAGAAATGCCTTGCCGGCTCCAAATAATGTGTTATCGCGTCCATATTCCGCACCAGTTAACGACATACAAAAAACGATGGCGTATATATGGGAAGATGTACTGAGCATGTCACAAGTCGGCATTCACGATTCCTTTTTTGAGCTTGGCGGAGACTCAATTAAAGCATTACAAGTGGCAGCACGGCTGGCAGCTGAAGGCTGGAGCATGACAATACGCGACTTATTCCGTTATTCAACGATTCAGGAACTATGCGGACATATCACACCATTGGCATCTCAAGCGGACCAGGGACCTGTGGAAGGTGAAGCTGAACTCACCCCGATTCAGAGAAGATTTTTCGGACAGGTCCATGCTTTTTACTATCATTACAACCAGTCCGTCATGCTTTTCAGTGACAAAGGATTCAATGCTAACGCGCTTCGTCTAGCGCTGCGTAAAATAACCGAGCATCATGATGCCACTCGCATGGTTTTCCAGCATGACCAAAACGGCCATGTCATTCCGTTTAATCGCGGAATCAATCACAAGGATGATGAACTATTTGGCCTTTATATTTCAGATTGGACAAACGTATCGCTTGAAAGAGCTCATCTTGATGAAAAACTAGCGGCTGAGGAAACCGTCATTCAACGCAAAATGAATGTACAACAAGGACCTCTGCTGCAAGCAGGTTTGTTTAAAACGTCAGAAGGGGATCATCTTTTGATTGCGCTTCATCATCTAGTGATGGATGGTGTTTCTTGGAGGATTCTGCTTGAGGATTTAGCGGCGGCATACCAGCAGGCTTTAGAAAAACAAGAAATCCAATTGCCGCCTAAAACCGATTCTTATTTGTCCTACGCCAATGGTCTTGCCCAAATAGCTGAAAGTAAACAATTGCTTTCAGAAAAAACGTATTGGCAAACGATTTTAGACGCTCACACTGCTTTTCTTCCTAAAGACATAGAAAATGTGCCGGGCAGACTCCAAATGAACAGCGATGTACAAGCGTTTGTGCTATCCGGAGACTGGACTGAAAAATTGCTGTTTGAAACTCAGCAAGCCTATGGCACTGATGTCAACGAACTTTTGCTTACAGCTTTAGGAATGGCGCTTTCTGAATGGACAGGGCATGACCGAATCCTGATTAGCACTGAGGGACACGGTAGAGAAGGGCATGTGCCAAACATTGATATTTCACGGACAGTTGGTTGGTTTACTTCCATTTATCCTATTCTGCTAGACATGGGTATTCCCGAACCTTTAGAGGATCCGCTCGCATACCGAATTAAGTTGACAAAAGATATGCTGAGAAGAGTCCCAAACAAAGGAACTGGTTACGGATTGTTAACACACATAGGAGAACTGCGTCATAAAGAGCCTGAGGTCAGCTTTAATTATCTCGGCCAATTTAGCGAAGAGAAGGAAGCTGAAACGTTTCAATTGTCATATTACCAGCCCCGTTACGAAATAGCGGGTGAGAGAGAACGAGAATATGAGCTGGACATCAATGCTCTCATTACAGACGGACGGCTTCACGTAAAAGCGGTATACACCCAAGTATTCAGCAAACACTCGATTGAGTGCTTTATGGATCGTTTTCACAGGCATCTTATCGAGACGATTGAGCATTGTTCACAGAAAAAAGCACGCGAAAAAACGCTGAGTGATTTCAGCAATAAGGAATTAACGTTGTCTGCATTATCTAGCATCGAAAATTTGGTGAAAGATCTTTAACTTTTGAAAAGGTGTGTGGAATTGATGGCACAATCGGCGCAAATTCAAGATATTTATCCGTTATCGCACATGCAAGAAGGAATGCTGTTTCATTCACTGATGGATTTCAGCTCAAAAGCCTATGTCGAACAGACCTCGTTTACGATCACAGGCAATCTATGTATCGACTCGTTTCAAAAGAGCTTAAACCTTCTTGTCTCCAGGTATGATATTTTCAGAACAATTTTCATTAAAGAAGTACCAGATCTTACAGGGCCGCAGCAGGTAGTCTTGTCAAACCGTGAATTGACAGTATATAGAGAAGATATATCTCGCCTGGCTGATCAAGACCAGCAGACGCTGATTGATGCTTTTATGACCAAGGATCGGGAAAAAGGATTTGATTTGCAAAAAGATCCATTAATGCGCCTTTCCCTTTTTGATAGAGGCGACAGCCAATATACATGTGTCTGGACACATCACCATATCATCATGGATGGCTGGTGTCTCGGCATTATTCTGAAAGAGTTTTTCAGCATGTATGATTCACTCAAAAATAACTCACCTGTACAACTTGGCAGGACGGTGCCGTACAGCCGTTATATTGAATGGCTCGGAGAACAAGACCAAGAAGAGACTGCTGCTTATTGGAGCGGATATTTGAAGGAGTACGGGAATAATGCTTCTATTCCCCGGATAAAGAGCCGCCCAGCGGACAGGGATTACGAAGCCGCTCAGGTTCGCTTTTCTTTAGCACCGGAAATGGTTGAGAAACTGACTGCGGCCGCCCAAAAATGGGGAGTCACACTAAACACGTTGTTTATGAGTATTTGGGGCGTGCTTCTCCATCGATATAATGCCGCTGATGATGTCGTTTTTGGCTCCGTTATTTCTGGACGTCCGTCAGCGATTGACGGGATTGAATCAATGGTCGGCTTGTTTATTAATACGGTCCCAGTGCGAATTCGATCTGCTGAGGGCCTGACGTTTTCTTCGCTGGCCAAAACTGTGCAGGAGGATTTTTTATCATCTGAACAGCACGGGTATTATCCGCTTTATGACATTCAAAACCATAGTCCATTGAAGCAAGGTTTGATCGATCATATTTTTGTTTTTGAAAATTATCCTGTACAGCTTGATCAGGCATTACGCATCGAGAGCGAGAATGAGGAAAATGCGCTGAAGCTGGGTGACATTTCAATGTCGGAGCAAACCAATTACGACTTTAATATCGTGATCGTTCCGGGAGAATCATTTTATATCAAATTCAGCTACAACGCAGCCGTTTATGAACGTGAGGAGATGCTGCGGATACAAGGCCATCTAAAGCAAGCGCTTGAATGCATTGTGACACATCCCGATGTTGCCGTCAGTGACATCAATATCGTGCCGCCGGAGGAACAACAGGTTATCCAATTGTTTAATGAAACAGAGCGTCCTTATGTGAACAAAACGATATCCCAATTGTTCGAGGAACAAGCTTACAAAACACCCGAAGCGGCTGCATTGAAAATGGGAGACGAATGCTGGACCTATCGCCAATTAAACGGAAGGGCCAATCAGATTGCGCATGCTCTCATAGAAAAAGGGGTTGGATCTGGAGATATCGTCGCTGTGATGATGAGGCGGTCAATGGAAATGCCAGCAGCTTTACTAGGGATTTGGAAAGCGGGGGGCGCTTATATGCCGCTTGATCCAAATGTTCCGACAGAACGTCTTTCTTTCTTGCTGAAGGACAGTCAAGCGGCTCAAATGCTGATAGAAGAAGACCTTTTGACATTTATCCCGCCGCACTATGAAGGAAACATGATATCGATAGAACGAACAAAAAGCCTTCAATCAGCAGCTCCAGATGTGCCGCCTGGTGATCTTGCCTACTTAATTTATACGTCGGGAACGACAGGGCGGCCTAAAGGTGTTCTTGTTGAACATCAAGGCATTGCCAATACATTGCAATGGAGACGGGAAGAGTATGGCATGACCGAACAGGATATATCCCTCCATTTGTTTTCATACGTGTTTGACGGCTGTGTAACGAGTTTATTTACCCCGCTTTTATCCGGTGCTTGCGTATTGCTGACAACGGATGACGAAGCGAAGGATGTGCTAGCCCTTAAGCGAAAAATAGCCTGTTATAAGGTCAATCACATGATCATTGTTCCTTCCCTGTACCGGGTGTTATTGGAAGTGATGACTGCTGAGGATGCAAAAAGTCTTCGTATTGTGACATTTGCTGGTGAAGCGGTCACACCTGACCTGCTTAAAATGAGCGAAAAGATTTGTCCTTCTGCAGAATTGGCAAATGAATACGGGCCGACCGAAAATAGTGTGGCAACTACAATATTGCGTCAACTGAACGAAAAAGAGAGGATCACGATCGGACACCCGATAGCAAACACGAAGGTATTTGTTTTGTACGGAAATCAGATGCAGCCGATCGGCACGGCGGGCGAACTGTGTATTTCCGGCGCGGGCCTTGCGAGAGGATACTACAAACAGCCGGAGCTGACAGAGAAAGTATTCTACGATCATCCATTCCTTGAAGGGGAGCGCGTATACCGAACAGGTGATGCAGGCCGTTTTTTGCCGGATGGAACGATTGAATATATTGGACGTTTTGATGATCAAGTGAAAATTAGGGGTTACCGCATTGAACTGGGAGAGGTTGAAACGGTTCTTCGACAGATACCAGGTGTAAAGGAAGTAGCCGTACTGGCCCGTGATGTTTCTGCTGGGGAAAAAGAGCTTGTTGCTTATATCGTTCCGGAAAAGGGAAACAGTCTCCCAGATTTGTATCGGCATCTTGTTGGGACATTGCCGTCCTATATGATTCCAGCAAGTATGATCAACATCAGCCGAATGCCATTAACATCCAGCGGAAAGCTTGACCGCTCAGCACTTCCTGAACCTGAAACAAATACGAGCCTCACATATATGGCGCCCCGAACCTTAATCGAAGCTGATCTCGCACGTATTTGGGAAGATGTGCTGAATAAACAGCCAATCGGCATTCGTGATGATTTCTTTCAGTTAGGCGGACAGTCCTTAAAAGCGACCTTACTTGTATCAAGAATACATAAAAAGCTTAATATTGAGCTGCCGATCAGTGAGGTTTTTTCAAATCCGACAATTGAAAGCATGGCTGTCAAATTGATGAGCTTAAAAGAACATGCTTTTACACAGATTGAACCTGCGGATCAAAGAGATGTCTATCCGCTGTCTTTCTCACAAAAACGATTATATGCTCTTCATCAGCTGGCAGATGACAGCACAGGCTATAACATGCCCGCTGTACTTGAATTAAGCGGATACCTCGATCGTCAGTGGCTGAGAAGCGTTCTCACAGAACTTGTGATTCGGCATGAAGCATTGCGGACTGTTTTTGTGATTGATGGAGGAGAGCCCGTACAGCTCATTTATCCTGAGATGGACTTTGATCTGAAAGAGCTTGAAATGGAATCAGACCAAATGCTTGAATCTGCAATTGAGTCCTTTATCAAACCGTTTGATTTATCGTCCGGCCCGCTTTTTAGGGCATGTCTCGTTTCGATGGGCAATAACCGCGGATTTTTGCTGCTTGATATGCATCATATTATCGCTGACGGTGTCTCGATGAGCACTTTAGTCCAAGAATTTACTGACTTATATTGCGGAAAAGAGCTTCCAGCATTAAGCCTGCATTATAAAGATTTTGCTGTTTGGCAGCAAGAGAAGTATCCTGAAGAATTACACAAAAAACAGGAGGCCTATTGGCTCAATCAGCTAGGGGGTAGTCTTCCTGTATTAGATTTACCGCTTGATCAAACAAGACCGCGTCTCCCCGATTTCAGCGGCGGAACAATCGAAGTCAACATTGATAAAGACACGGCTGATGAGCTGCACCGTGTAATGGCAGAAACGGGAACAACATTGTATATGATTCTTCTGGCTTCCTATTCTATTCTGTTATCTAAGCTAAGCAGACAAGAGGATATTATTGTCGGCTCGCCTGCTTCTGGAAGACCGCACGCCGATCTCGAGCGCGTCATCGGGATGTTCGTCAATACATTAGCAATTCGCTGCCAGCCCGAGGGCCGCAAAACGTTCAGCTCGTATTTGCAGGACATTCGCCACCTGGCTCTGACAGCTTATGAGCATCAGGATTATCCTTTTGAGAAGCTGGCAGATAAGCTCGATACACATAGAGAAGTAAATCGCAACCCGCTGTTCGATGCGATGCTCGTGCTTCAAAGCAGTGATGATTTTCAGTTCGAAGTGCCGGGTCTATCGATTTCGTCTGTCACTCCTAAACACGATATATCTAAATTCGATTTGACCTTGCACGCTGAGGAGCATTCTGGCGGAATCCGCTGCCGTTTTGAATACAGCACTGCTCTTTTTGAAGAAGAGACCATTGCAAGGTGGGCATCCTATTTTATTGATCTGTTAAAAAATGTAACGACGGATACCGAGATGAGGATTTCGGATATTCAATTGCTTCCTTCTGAAGAGCGTGACTTGCTCCTTGAAAAAATGGGACAGTATGCAGCTTATCCAAGAAATGAAAACATTGTAAGCTTATTTGAAAAAAAAGCCGCTGAACATCCGGAGCATCCCGCAGTGGTGTGCGGTGACTCTCAGCTTACCTATCGAGAGCTGAATGAAAAAGCCGAGCGGACAGCTGCTCTGCTGATCAAACGAGGAGTCAGCGCTGGGGATATCGTCGGTCTGATGCTCGATCGGTCACCTGATATGGTCATTGGTGTTTTCTCGATTTTAAAAGCTGGAGGGGCTTACTTGCCGATTGATCCTGAATATCCTCAGGAACGTATTAGCTTTATGCTCAATGATAGCGGGACAGAGATATTGCTGACAGAGCGCAGTCAAAACAAGCCCGCAGGCTACAACGGACATATTTTGTATATCGATGAAGGCGAAAACGACTCAATTCCGGTTGATTTAAACATTCAAATATTAACAGATCAGCCTGCATACGTGATATACACATCCGGAACGACTGGCCAGCCAAAGGGTGTCATTGTCGAGCACCGCAATGTGATCAGTCTCTTAAAGCATCAAAACCAACCTTTTGAATTTGGCCATGAAGACATCTGGACGTTCTCTCATTCATATTGTTTTGATTTCTCTGTATGGGAAATGTTTGGTGCGTTATTGAACGGAAGCACACTAGTCGTGGTCTCTAAGGAAACAGCCCGTGATCCCCAGGCATTTCGATTATTGTTAAAAAAAGAACGCGTCACTGTACTCAATCAGACCCCAACAGCTTTTTACGGCCTGATGCATGAAGATCAAAACCATTCGGATCGATTAACCATCCGCTACGTCATTTTTGGCGGTGAAGCTTTACAGCCAGGCATGCTTCAAAGCTGGAATGAAAAATATCCTCATACCGATCTCATCAATATGTACGGTATTACAGAAACGACGGTACATGTAACGTTCAAAAAATTGTCCGCAGCAGATATTGCAAAAAATAAAAGCAATATCGGCCGGCCTCTTTCAACTCTGCAGGCTTATGTGATGGACGCTCATATGAATCTGCTGCCTATCGGAGTTCCAGGGGAGCTGTATATAGGCGGTGAAGGTGTGGCACGGGGATATCTAAACAGAGATGAGTTGACCGCTGACCGTTTTGTACCCAATCCATACCTTCCGGGAGACAGATTATACCGCACGGGAGATCTTGCTAAACGCCTGTCAAATGGCGAGCTGGAATACTTAGGACGCATTGATGATCAGGTTAAAGTCAGAGGACATCGCATCGAGTTGGGTGAAATCCAAGCGGCTCTTCTCCAGCTTCCAATGATTAAAGAGGCGGCTGTCGTTACCAGAGCAGACGAGCAAGGGCAAACAGCTATATATGCTTACATGGTGATAAAAGATCAACAAATTGCGAATATATCAGACATCCGGACTTCTCTAAAAACCATGCTGCCTGACTTTATGCTGCCCGCCCGCTTGATACAGATTGACAGCATCCCGCTAACTGCTAATGGCAAGCTTGATCAGAAAGCTCTCCCGGAACCTGAAAAACACACTTATACTGCTGATGATATCAGCCCAAGAGATGAGATTGAAAAGGTGATGGCTGAAATTTGGGAGGAGCTTCTTGATGTAGATGAGCTGGGCGTAAACGCCAATTTCTTTGAACTGGGCGGAGATTCTATTAAAGCGCTGCAGGTTTGTGCCAGACTGAAGCAGCGCGGATTTGAAACGACAGTACGTGAGATGTTTGAACATCAGACTCTTGGTGAACTGTCCGCTCGTGTCCAAAAAGCCGTACGCGTCATTGACCAAGGTCCGGTCGAAGGTGAGATCACTTGGACACCTATCCAGCAATGGTTTTTCTCGCAATCTCTGGAAAACCATCATTTTAACCAGTCCGTTATGCTCTACCGGTCTGAACGATTTGACGAGATTGCGCTCAAAAAGGTGCTAAAAAGCCTGGTAACCCATCATGACGCACTGAGAATCATATGCCGGTATGAAAATGGCAGTCCAGTTCAGCTAAACAGAGGCATAGATCTGCCAGATGAGGAGCTATATGCTTTTGAACTGTTTGATGTAAAGGATAACGTAACAGACGCACATAACAGGATTAAGGAAGCAGCCAGCCAGATGCAGGAGCATATGCGTTTGGAAACCGGCCCCTTGCTTCACGCTGGATTGTTCAGAACCGAGAATGGTGACCATTTGTTTCTGACGATTCACCACTTAGTCGTTGATGCGGTTTCTTGGCGCATTTTGTTTGAGGATTTTTCAACAGCTTACAAACAGGCAGTCTCAGGAGAATCTATTCAACTGCCGCAAAAAACAGACTCATATTTAACGTATTCACAAAAAATAGCTGATTACTCAAAAAGCCGTCAAGTGCAGCGCGAAGCAGCGTATTGGGATGAGTGCGAGAACCGTCACATTCAGCCTGTTCCAAAAGACAATGACGCAGCACCTAACACATTCAAAGATACAGAAATGATTGATTTTGAGCTGTCCCGCCATCACACAGAATTACTGTTAACGGCTGTGCATAAAGCTTACAGCACGGAGATGAATGATATCCTTCTGACAGCTTTAGGACTTGCTTTGCAGCAATGGACGGGCAATAACCAATTTAAAATCAGCATGGAGGGCCACGGAAGAGAATCCTATCTTGACGACATTGATATTAGCAGAACTGTTGGCTGGTTCACCTCCATTTATCCTGTGTGGCTTGATATGAGCGATTCTGAACATAAGAATAACGATGAGCGGCTGGGCCACCTCATTAAACAGACAAAAGACATGCTGCATCGTATACCGCATAAAGGCGTGGGCTACGGTGTGCTGAAATATATCAGCAAAAAATGGGACTCTGAGAAAAACAGCCCAGAAATCAGCTTTAATTATTTAGGTCAATTTGATCAGGATATTCAGTCAAAAGCCTTTGAAGTGTCTGACATCAAGCCAGAAAATGAGATCAGCCCGAACTGGGAGCGGCCTTATGCACTGGATATCAGCGGTGCCATTTCTTCGGGATGCCTGAATCTGCACATCATCTATAACAGGCTACAATTTGAGGAAAATACAATCCAAACATTTGCCGGGCATTTTAAACAGACACTAGAAAACATCATTGAGCATTGTACGGGCAAAGAAAGCCGAGAATGGAGCGCATCGGATTTCACTGATGAAGATTTAACGCTTGATGAATTGAACGAGATTATGGGAGCCGTCAACAAACTATAGGGAGAGGAGATTCATCTGATGCCGCAGCAACCCGAAATACAGGATATATACCCTTTGTCTTTTATGCAGGAAGGGATGCTTTTTCACTCATTGTATGATGAACAGTCGAGAGCTTATTTTGAACAGGCCTCTTTTACGATCAATGGACAGCTTGACTTGGAGCGTTTCCAGAAAAGTATGGATGCTGTTTTTGACAGGTACGATATCTTTCGAACAGCATTCATCTATAAAAATGTAGCCAAGCCTCGTCAGGTCGTGCTCAAGCAACGTCCTTGCCATGTTCATTTTGAAGATATTTCTCACCTCAATGAAAAAGATAAAGAACATTGTACAGAGGCATTCAAAGAGCAGGATAAATCCAGGGGATTCGATCTGCAAACGGATGTACTAATGAGAATATCTATTTTAAAATGGGCGCCTGGTCGTTATGTCTGTATTTGGAGCCACCATCATATTTTAATGGATGGCTGGTGTTTAGGCATTGTCATTAAAGATTTTCTTCACATTTATCAAGCGCTGGGTAAAGGCCAGCTTCCTGATTTGCCTCCCGTACAGCCGTACGGGACGTATATTAAATGGCTGATGCAGCAAGATCGTGAAGAAGCAGCTGAGTACTGGAAAAAGAGGCTTCAGCATTTCGAAAAATCTACACCCCTGCCGAAAAGAACAGATCAAATTCCGAATGGGACACTACAGCAGATCACGTTTGCCATTCCCGAAAAAGAAACCGCCGAATTACAGAAAATCGCAGCAGCTTCTGGTGCGACACTAAACACTGTTTTCCAAGCTTTATGGGGGATTATGCTTCAAAAGGTCAATCGCAGCAGCGATGCTGTGTTCGGTTCAGTTATATCAGGCAGACCTTCTGAGCTAAAAGATGTGGAAAACATGGTCGGGCTTTTTATCAATACCATTCCTATTCGAGCCCTAAGTGATTCTCTGTCTTTTTCTGACCTAGTCAGGAGAATGCAAAAGGACATGAATGAGGCAGAAGCCTATAGTTACTTCCCCTTGTATGATATTCAGGCGCAGAGTGCTCTTAAGCAAGAGTTGATCGATCATATTATCGTCTTTGAAAATACACCTACCCAGCAAGAGATCGAAGAGCTGAATCAAGCGGGGTCATTTGATTTCTCCGTCAAAGATTTTGAGATGGAAGAGGTGACCAATTATAGTTGCAGTGTCAAAGTGATCCCAGGCCGTACCTTGTACGTTCGGATTCATTTTCAGACCGGCGCTTATCAACCAAGCATGATGTCCGAAATAAAAGATTATTTGCTGCACATGGTCTCTGACGTCATCTCTGATCCATCTCTTCCTGTGTCAAAGATGACATTGCTTGATGAGAACAAAACACGGAAAATCGTTTCTCAAAACAACAGGTCAGTATCTGTTTCGCCTGAAGCCCCAACTCTGCACGGTCTGTTTGAACGACAGGCGGCTTTCACACCGGAGCGGACAGCCATTCAATTTTCAGGCGGTTCGCTGACGTACGCTGAGCTTGACATGTATGCCAGCCGGCTGGCAGCCCGCCTTGCGGCACGCGGCGTCTCGAAGGAAAGCATCATCGGTGTCCTGTCTGAGCGGTCACCTGACATGCTGATCGCTGTACTTGCTGTATTAAAAGCTGGCGGGGCGTATTTGCCGCTTGATCCTGAGTATCCAGAAGAGCGGCTGAGCTACATGCTGAAAGACAGCGGGGCAGCTCTCTTGCTGACACAGCCGGGATGCTCCGCACCGAGCTTTTCCGGAGAGACGCTTGAAGTTGACCTGACATCTCTTGCGAGAGAAAAAGCAGAAAACCATGTATTTGTTTCTGCTGACAGTGGTTCTCTCGCCTATGTCATCTATACGTCTGGCTCCACCGGGCAGCCAAAAGGGGTAGCCGTCGAGCACCGCCAGGCTGTTTCTTTTCTGACCGGCATGCAGCACCAATTTCCGCTTTCGGAAGATGACATTGTCATGGTGAAAACCTCTTTTTCTTTTGATGCATCTGTTTGGCAGCTGTTTTGGTGGACACTTTCCGGCGCTTCGGCTTATCTGCTTCCTCCGGGCTGGGAGAAAGATCCGGCATTGATCGTAAAAGCCATTCATCAGGAAAACGTGACAACGGTTCATTTTATTCCGGCTATGTTGAACAGTTTTCTCGATCAAGCGGAAATCGCAACACTGGGTGACGGGACAAGCCTGAAGCGTGTATTCGCCGGAGGTGAACCGCTTGCACCCCGTGTGGCAGCGCGATTTGCTTCTTTATTGCCTGAGGTATCGCTGATCCATGGCTATGGGCCGACAGAAGCAACGGTTGACGTGGCATTCTACATGTTGGACCCAGAGCGGGACAGGGACCGCTTGCGGATTCCGATCGGGAAGCCTGTACCCGGTGCGCGTTTGTATGTTTTAGATCCCCATTTAGCCGTACAGCCCTTAGGTGTCTCCGGTGAACTGTACATTGCTGGAGCGGGTGTGGCCAGAGGCTATTTGAATCGGCCGGCCTTAACGGAGGAGCGTTTTCTTGAGAATCCCTTTTACCCGGGTGAACGCATGTACAAAACAGGGGATGTAGTCCGCTGGCTCCCTGACGGGAATATGGAATTCCTGGGCCGCACGGATGATCAGGTGAAAATCCGTGGCTACCGGATTGAGCCCGGAGAAATTGAAGCAGCGCTTAGAAGCATAGAAGGCATAAGGGAAGCGGCCGTTACCGTACGGACAGACAGCGGCGAGCCGGAATTATGCGCTTATATAGAAGGAATCCCGAGAAACGAAGTGCGGGCGCAGCTTGAGAGACGGCTGCCGGGCTACATGATCCCAGCCCATATGATCGAGATGGAACAGTGGCCGGTTACGCCAAGCGGAAAGCTGGACCGGAACGCCCTGCCAGCTCCTAACGGAGCGGCAGATGCAGAGACCTACACAGCGCCAAGAAATGTGACCGAGATGAAGCTTGCCCAGCTGTGGGAGGACGTCCTGAAAAATGGCCCTGTCGGGATTCATGACAACTTTTTTGACCGCGGAGGACATTCCTTAAAAGCAACCGCGCTTGTCTCCCGAATTTCAAAAGAATTTGATGTACAGGTGCCGCTGAAAGATGTGTTTGCTCATCCGACGATAGAAGGACTGGCTTCTGTTATCCGTGAAGGAACGGACAGTCCATATGAAGCAATAAAGCCGACGGAACAGCGTGAGACCTATCCGGTTTCATCTGCCCAAAAGCGGATCTATGTCCTTCAGCAGCTGGAGGACGGAGGGACAGGCTACAATATGCCGGCTGTATTAGAGCTGGAAGGAAAGCTTGATCCAGAAAGGCTGGACAGGGCTTTCAAAGAGCTGATCAAGCGCCACGAGTCGCTTCGTACCTCCTTTGAACAGAATGGAGGCGGCGATCCTGTGCAGCGCATCCATGACGAGGTGCCGTTTACATTACAGACGACAGTTCTCGGCGACCAAACTGAACAGGAGGCCGCAGCCGCGTTTATCAAGCCGTTTGATCTCAGCCAAGCGCCGCTGTTCCGTGCCCAAATCGTAAAGATATCAGATGAGCGGCACCTTTTGCTGGTTGATATGCATCACATCATTTCAGACGGTGTTTCCGTCAACATTCTGATTCGGGAATTCGGAAAGCTGTACAACAACCGGGCCCTTCCGGCGCTTCATATTCAATATAAAGATTATGCCGTATGGCAAGAAGGATTCAAAACAGGAGACACGTACAAAACGCAGGAGGCGTACTGGCTGAAGCAGCTCGAGGGCGAGCTGCCGGTGCTGGATCTCCCGGCTGATCAACCCCGCCCGCCGGTGCGAAGCTTTGCGGGTGACAAGGTCTCATTTACGCTTGATCAAGAAGCGGCATCAGGGCTTCACAAGCTGGCACGGGAGAATGGAAGCACACTGTACATGGTGCTCCTTGCGGCCTACACAGCGTTATTGTCACGCTTAAGCGGACAGGAAGATATCATCGTCGGCTCGCCAATTGCCGGTCGGCCGCACAAGGATCTGGAGCCGATACTCGGCATGTTTGTGAACACGCTGGCGCTTCGGACACGCCCGGAGGGCGGGAAGCCGTTTGTACAGTATTTGCAGGAAGTGCGCGAGACAGCATTGGAAGCCTATGAACATCAGGATTATCCGTTCGAAGAGCTTGTCGATAAGCTTGAATTGACAAGGGATATGAGCCGGAATCCGCTGTTTGACGTCATGTTTGTTCTTCAAAACATGGATCAGGAATCGTTGGACCTGGATGAACTGTGTCTCAAACCTGCAGCAAACAATGGGCATCAAACGTCCAAATTTGATTTAACCCTATATGCTCAGGAACAGCCCCACGGTTTGCTGACGTTCCAAATGGAGTTTAGTACTGACTTATATAAGAAAAAAACGATAGAAAAGTGGCTTCAATACTTCATCAATATGTTACTCTCCATCATCCAGGACAACAAAGCCGTTCTCGGAACAATAAATATCCTGAATGAAGATGAGGCCCATTACCTTATCCATGAACTCAATCGTACAAAAATGGATTATCCAAGAAATGAAACCATCAGCAGACTCTTTGAAATGCAGGCGGAACAAACGCCTAATGCCATAGCAATTGTCAGCGATACACAAGAGTTAACATACGCGGATCTGAACAGCTGGGCAAATCAAATTGCTTCACTTCTACAGAGAAAGGGAGTCGGTCCCGATCGAGTCGTAGCCTTGTTGGCAGGACGAACGCCAGAACTCATAGCAGGTATGCTGGGCATTCTGAAAGCCGGGGGAGCCTATCTGCCTATCGATTCTAATCTGCCTGTTGAACGGATAGCTTATATGCTGTCTGACAGCAGGGCAGCATTACTCCTTCAATCTGAAAAAACAGAAAAACAGCTATTAGGCATTGAATGTGAACAAATCATAATCCAAGATATTCAAAAGCAAGGAGAGGCAAAGAACGTTGAATCTTCAGCAGGGCCACATTCACTTGCATATATCATTTATACCTCTGGATCAACCGGTAAACCAAAGGGTGTCATGATTGAGCAGCGAAGTGTCATTCGTCTTGTGAAAAACAGCAATTATATTACATTTACACCAGCTGACCGCCTTCTGATGACATCATCAATCGGTTTTGACGTTGGATCATTTGAATTTTTTGGACCGCTGTTAAATGGTGCCGCTTTGCACCTGTCCGATCAACAAACCTTTCTCGATTCCCAACAGCTTAAGAGATACATAGAACATCAAGGAATCACAACGATGTGGCTGACCTCGTCTCTATTCAATCATTTGACAGAGCAACTCGAGACAACATTTTCGCAGCTTAACCATCTGATCATAGGCGGAGAAGCTTTGTCGGCAAGCCACGTCAATCGAATCAGAAATGCCTGCCCTGAAGTATCGATATGGAACGGATATGGGCCAACCGAAAATACAACTTTTTCGACATGCTTCCACATTCAAAAAACATATGAACTCTCCATTCCGATCGGGCGGCCGGTTGGCAATTCCACCGCTTATATCTTAAATCAATGGGGAATGCTGCAGCCGGCCGGAGCTGTTGGCGAACTTTGTGTCGGCGGAGATGGCGTTGCCAGAGGGTATTTACACCGTCCTGATTTAACGAAAGAGAAATTTGTCCAAAACCCATTTGTACCCGGCGATCGACTGTACCGCACAGGTGATCTGGCGCGCTGGCTTCCCGATGGCACAATTGAGTACGTTGGCCGTATTGATGATCAAGTAAAAGTCAGAGGCTATCGGGTAGAGCTGGGTGAGATCGAATCAGCACTTCGCCACATAGACGGAGTCAAGGAAGCGGCGGTGTTGGCACGTACAGGACAGTCAGGGAGCAAAGAGCTGTTTGGCTATATCAGCGTAAAAGCGGGCACGAATGCTGAACAAGTGCGTTCTCTTCTCGCCCGTTCACTGCCTAATTATATGATTCCGGCGTATATCATTGAAATGGAGAATCTTCCGCTCACATCGAACGGCAAATTGAACCGGAAAGCACTGCCTGAACCAGATTTCGCATCTAAACAAACATACATCCCGCCACGCAACGAACTTGAAGAGCAGCTGGCATTGATCTGGCAGGAGGTTCTAGGCATCCAGAGGATCGGAATAGAGGATTCATTTTTTGAATTGGGCGGCGATTCAATCAAAGCGCTTCAAGTTTCTGCACGTCTCGGGCGCCACGGGTTAAGCTTGCAGGTAAGTGATTTATTCCGTCGTCCAAAGATAAAAGACTTATCACCATTTATTCGTAAAACAGAGAGAGTCATAGAACAAGGACCTGTTCAGGGAGATGTTCCATGGACGCCTATTCAGAAATGGTTTCTCTCACAAGACATAGAAGAACGACACCATTTCAATCAGTCTGTCATGCTTTTCCATACTGACCGTTTGTCTGAAGACGCTCTTAGAGCATCCTTAAAAAAGCTGGCGGAGCATCATGATGCGCTTCGGATGGTTTATCGTAACGATGGCGGGCGATGGATTCAAATCAACCAAGGCATTCATGAATCACAGCTATACAGGTTAAAAATATCTGATCTTTCACAATCTGAAAACGATTGGGAAACACAAATCAAACGAGAAGTTGCAGATCTTCAGCAAAGCATCAATTTGCAGGAAGGGCCATTGTTACATGCCGCGTGGTTTAAAACACTGACCGGAGATTACTTGTTCCTTGCGATCCATCATCTTGTCGTTGACGGTGTGGCATGGCGGATTTTGCTGGAGGATTTGTCAGCAGGGTACCAACAAGCGTCTTCAGGCCAGGCGATTCAGCTTCCGCCTAAAACTGATTCCTACCAGGAATACGCCAGACGGATTCAGGAATATGCCCAAAGCAGCAAGCTGATTCGTGAAGAGGCGTATTGGCGAAGTGCAGAAGAACAGCAAACTGCAGAACTGCCATATGAAATGCCGCTTCATGAGAACACTGGCTGCAGCAAGAGGGACTCGGTAAGCTTTTCACTCTCTGAAGCAGACACTGACGTTTTGCTGCAAAACGTCAATCACGCCTATGGCACAGATACACAAGATATTCTGTTAACCGCAGCATCGTTGGCGATTTGTGAATGGACAGGAGGAAGCAAGCTCCGAATCGCTATGGAAGGACACGGAAGAGAGCACATTATACCGGAGTTAGATATCAGCCGAACGGTCGGCTGGTTTACATCCATGTATCCCGCCCTCATAAGCTTTGAAAATGAAAGGGATGAGCTGGGGACCGCAGTAAAAACCGTTAAAGATACACTAGGCCGGATACCAAACAAAGGAATAGGTTACGGTATGCTGAAATACCTCACACACCCTGAAAACAAAAGCATTGCGTTTTCAAAAACACCTGAAATCAGCTTTAACTATTTGGGCCAGTTCAACGACATCGAAAGACAGGGCAGCTTCCGCCCATCAAGTCTTGGAAGCGGCAAAGATATCACTCATACATGGAAGCGTGAGCAAATCATAGAGATAAGTGCAATGGCAGCAGACAAAAAGCTTCATTTCAATCTTAGCTATCCGCCGGCCCGTTTCCATAGAAACACAATGGACCAGCTTATCAACAGGATCGAACACTTTTTGCTGGACATTATGAAACACTGCGCCGGTAAACAAAAAGCAGAAAAGACACTGAGCGATTTTAGCAGTCAATCATTAACGGCAGAGGATTTGGACAGTATATCCAGCTTAGTGGAAGATTTGTAGAAAATCGTGACAGGGAGACATGAACATGACAAAAGCGAATTCAATTCAGGATATTTATCCGCTGTCTTACATGCAGGAAGGGATGCTTTTCCATTCCCTCCTGCAAAAAGATTCACAGGCATATGTTGAGCAAGCTTCTTTTACAATAGCAGGAAAAGTCAATCCGCAGTATTTTCAAAACAGCATCAATGCTCTTGTCGCAAGACACGATATTTTCAGGACGATTTTTATCAGTCAAAATGTTTCCTCTCCCCAGCAGGTTGTCCTGAGAGAACGCAATGTCGTCGTGCAGGAAAAAGACATTACGCATTTAAACGAAGAGCAGCAATCACAGTTTATCGAACAATTGAAAGAAAAAGACCGCGCTCAAGGGTTTCACTTGCAAAAAGATCTGCTCATGCGCATCACTCTGATTCAAACAGGAGAGGGCCAATACACTTGTATTTGGACCTTTCATCACATCATGATGGACGGCTGGTGCCTCAGTATTGTGTTAAAGGAATTTCTTCATATTTATGCATCTTATGTAAATGAATCCGCTATATCACTAGAGCCGGTTCAGCCATACGGAAGGTATATCAAATGGCTGATGGAGCAAGACAAAGAGCAGGCAGTTTCATATTGGGATCATTACCTTTCCGGCTATGAACAGCAAACCATGCTCCCAAAGCAGAAAAAAACAAAAGGGAGAAGCAGGCAGGAACACGTTACGTTTTCATTCTCTAAGAAAGAAAGCAGCAGGCTTTCGGAGCTTGCAGCAAGAGAAGAAGTGACACTCAGTACGATTTTCCATACCATTTGGGGCATTCTGCTTCAAAAATATAATAATCATGATGACGCCGTATTCGGTTCTGTCATTTCAGGAAGACCCGCCGAAATCGAAGGCATTGAACAAATGGTAGGTCTTTTCATTAACACGATACCGGTTCGGGTGCAGGGGGCAAAAACACCATTTCTACAGCTCATAAAAGATATGCAAAAAGACCGACTTGCCGCTGAAGCATACAGCTACCATCCTTTATATGAGATTCAAGCCCGTTCAGCGGTTAAGCAAGGGCTGATTGACCATATTCTCGTATTTGAAAACTATCCGGTGCAGAAAGAGATTCAAATGCTCAACAAACAGGAACATGCTTCAGATCTTTTTCAGATTCATAACTTCACTGTGGCAGATGAAACCAACTACAGCTTTTATCTTATGGTAGCGCCAGGAGAAGAAATCCATATGAAAATGAGCTATGATGCTGAGCAGCACGATCGGTCTTTTGTGCTTTCTGTCAAGGAGCATCTTCTGAATGTTGTATCGCAAATTTTACACAATCCGAATCTTTCACCTGGAGAAATCAAGATTACGACAGACACTGAAAAGCGGCAGCTGATTGGAGAAATCGCAGATCGAACACCAGTTTACGAAACCATCCATGCCATGTTTGAAACACAAGCAGAAAAGACGCCGGATGCTTATGCGGTAATTGATCAAGCCTGCTCGTTAACATACAAAGAACTGAATAAATCGGCTAACAGATTGGCGCGGCATTTACGAATGAAGGGTGTTGCGAGACAAGAGCCCATTGCGATTATGATGGAACGCTCAGCGGCGTTTATCACAGGTGTTCTTGGAATCTTAAAGGCAGGCGGCGCTATTGTTCCGATTGATCCGTATTATCCAGCTGACAGAATCCGTTATATTCTAAATGACTGCGGCTGTTCGCATGTTGTTTCACAAGCGCATCTTTCCTCATCGTTAGAAAACAATTACATTATCACTCGTGCAGAAGATATCGAATGCAAAGAAGACGGCAGTAACATGAAATCAGTCAATAATGCTGACGATCTGCTGTATATCATTTATACGTCAGGTACAACAGGTAAACCAAAGGGTGTTCAATTTGAGCATCGAAACATGGCTAACTTGCTGAAGTTCGAATATGCACACTCTGGCATTGATTTCGAAGCAGATGTTCTGCAATTTGCGACACCTGCCTTTGACGTCTGCTATCAAGAAATATTTTCTGCGCTTCTTAAAGGCGGCACACTGCACATCGTGCCAGAAGCCATAAAAAGAGATGTGCCTCAGCTGTTTGCATTTATAAACAAGCAACAGACGAATATTGTGTTTCTCCCAACTGCTTTTATCAAAATGATTTTCAGCGAGCAGCAACTGGCAAACTCGTTTCCTTATGGCGTCAAACACTTGATTGCAGCCGGGGAACAATTAATGATTTCAGACCTTTTCCAAGAGGTGTTACGTGAACGCGACATACACCTGCACAATCATTACGGACCTTCAGAAACTCATGTCGTATCAACGTATACCATTCATCCGGGAGACCCTATTCCGGAGTTTCCGCCAATCGGTAAACCGATAAGCTGTACTGATCTATATATTTTGAATCATCAAAAACAGCTGCAGCCATACGGCGTATCAGGTGAACTCTATATTTCCGGCGCAAGTGTTGCCAGGGGGTATGTCAATCACGATAAACTGACACGCGACAAATTTTCATCCGACCCATTCAGGCCTGGTGCGATCATGTACCGTACAGGTGATTTGGCCAGACGGCTTGAAGACGGCAACATCGAATATATCGGACGGGCAGACAATCAAGTGAAAATCAGGGGTTATCGAATCGAGCCGCAAGAAATCGAAGTCACGTTAATGAATCATCCGGACATAAAAGAGGCTGCCATTCTCATTAGACAAGATGAAAACGGTGAACATGAATTACGCGCTTACTATTGCAGTGTACAAAAGGTGAATGCAATAGATTTACGCAGCTATATGGCTAGTGAGCTACCAGAATACATGATTCCGGCGAAATGGGTATGGGTTGACAGCATACCTCTTACCCCAAATGGCAAAGTAGATCAATCAGCACTTCCAGAGCCAGATGCTTCAATCAGCGGAAATCCATATACTGCTCCTCGTAATCTGTTAGAGGCAAAGCTTTCACAACTATTTGAAGATGTGCTGAAGAATGGCTCTATAGGCATCCAAGACAACTTTTTTGATCATGGCGGCCACTCTCTAAAAGCAACAGTGCTGATGTCACGGATTGCAAAGGAATTTCATGTGCAAGTTCCGCTTAAGGACATTTTTGCCTATCCGACAGTGGAAGGGTTAGCTTCAATCATTCGAAATGCAGAAGAAAATCCGTATGCAGCAATTGAACCGGCAGAAGAAAGGGAGGCATATCCTGTATCTTCCGCTCAAAAACGGATCTATGTGCTTCAGCAGCTTGATGAGGGTGTCGCCTATAATATGCCTGCGGTCTTAGAACTGGAAGGGACACTGGATGTCGCTAACCTGTCTGCTGTATATAAAGAACTGATCAGTCGGCATGAGCCTCTTCGAACTTCCTTTGTATCCGGGGCAGATGGCGAGCCTGTTCAGCGTATTCACACCGAGGTACCGTTTGAATTAAGCAGAGAGACCGATATCGAGAGATTTGTTCGTCCCTTTGATCTCAATCAAGCGCCGTTATTTAGAGCGGGTCTTGTAAAAGTGTCGAACGAGAAGCATGTATTGCTGGTAGATATGCACCATATTATTTCAGATGGCGTATCCGTTCAGCTCCTAATCCGAGAATTCACCGATCTTTATGCAAAACGGCAGCTTAAGCCGCTGCGGATCCAGTATAAAGATTACGCCGTCTGGCAGCAGCTTTTTAAAAAGGGAGACTCGTATCAAAAGCAGGAGACTTACTGGCTGCAGCAGTTTAGCGGAGACCTCCCTGTACTAGAGCTTCCGACAGATAAACGCCGTCCGGCAGAACGGAAATTCACAGGCGGAAAAGTAACCTTTCAAATGGATAAAGAGCTCACGTCCCGGATAAAACAGCTTGCCCATAAAAACAGCAGCACACTTTACATGACACTGCTCGCTTTGTATTCAGCTTTTTTATCACGGTTAAGCGCTCAAGATGATATCGTAATTGGTTCACCTATCGCCGGACGGCCCCATGCCGACCTTGAAGCTGTTCTTGGGATGTTCGTCAATACATTGGCTCTCCGCACACGACCGGCCGGTCATAAGACATTTGAAGAATTTCTGAAAGAAGTCAGACAGACGGCACTGGAAGCGTACGAGCATCAGGATTATCCGTTTGAAGAGCTCGTGGATAAACTCGGCGTACAGCGGGAAATGAGCCGGAATCCACTGTTTGACACAACGCTTGTCCTTCAGAATATGGACCAGCAAAAGCTGAAAATGAAAGATGTACAGCTTCAATGGAAGGACTTGCATCATCCAATATCTAAATTCGATATTTCCTTGTATGTTACAGAACACGATTCCGAACTTTTCTGTCAGTTTGAATACAGTACAGCTTTGTTTGAGAAAGCGACCATCCAAAGGTGGGCCGGCCTTTTCACCACCCTTGTGGAACATACAGCTGTCAGTCCTGAAACAGAATTGGACAACATCCCAATCTTAACAATAGGAGAAGAGAGAGAGTTCATTGAAGCATGCCATCCGGTTCAGGAGACGGGCTATCTGATGAATCAAACGCTCCACCATGCACTCGAACAGCAGGCAGCAAAAACGCCTGATCAGACAGCCGTTATCTTTGAAGCTGGAGCGATGACCTATAAAGAATTGAATGAACAGGCTAACCGTATCGCCTGGGAGCTGATTGGACGGGGAGTAAAATCTGAAACAACAGTTGCCATTATGGGAAGGCGTTCGCCTGAAATGCTGATTGGCATTTATGGCATTCTTAAAGCGGGCGGCGCTTATCTGCCCATTGACCCGGATTATCCGGAAGAACGAATCAGCTTTCTGCTCAAAGACAGCGGTACAAACATTCTCTTGCTTCAGTCTGATGGCCTTCATGTTCCGGCATTTGCAGGAGAGATTCTTTATCTCAATCGGACAAATAACGGGCTGAAACATCGTTTGTCCAATCCGAATGTTAACGTTCTCCCGCAATCTTTAGCCTATGTCATCTATACATCCGGCTCTACCGGGATGCCTAAGGGCGTTGAAGTTGAACATCGATCAGCGGTGAATTTTTTGAATTCCCTTCAGTCCCGTTATCAACTGAAGCAATCAGATGTGATTATGCATAAAACATCTTATTCATTCGACGCTTCAATATGGGAGCTGTTTTGGTGGCCTAATGCCGGTGCTTCTGTTTATCTGCTTCCTCAGGGAGGCGAAAAAGAACCTGAAGTGATTGCAAAGGCCATAGAAGAACAAGAGATCACAGCTATGCATTTTGTGCCTTCAATGCTACATGCCTTTTTAGAACATATAAAAAATCGCTCTGTACCGATGAAGAAGCCAAACGGACTCAAGCGGGTGTTTTCCGGTGGAGAGCAGCTGGGGGCCCATCTCGTCTCCCGATTTAGCGAGTTGCTACCAAATGTTGCATTAACCAATTCCTACGGGCCAACAGAGGCAACTGTAGAAGCTTCATTCTTTGATTGTCCGATGCATGAAAAACTTGAACGAATTCCTATTGGCAAACCTGTTCACCATGTCAGATTGTATATTCTCAATCAGAAGCAGCGGATGCTGCCTGCCGGATGTATCGGTGAACTGTACATTGCCGGAGCGGGGGTGGCCAGAGGCTATTTGAATCGGCCGGCCTTAACAGAGGAGCGTTTTCTTGAGGACCCGTTTTACCCGGGGGAACGCATGTACAAAACAGGGGATATAGCCCGCTGGCTCCCTGACGGGAATATGGAATTCCTCGGCCGCACGGATGATCAGGTGAAAATCCGTGGTTACCGGGTTGAGCCTGGAGAAATTGAAGCGGCGCTTAGAAGCATAGAAGGCATAAGGGAAGCGGCCGTTACCGTACGGACAGACAGCGGCGAGCCGGAATTATACGCTTATATAGAAGGACTCCCGAGAAACGAAGTGCGGGCGCAGCTTGAGAGACGGCTGCCGGGCTACATGATCCCAGCCCATATGATCGAGATGGAACAGTGGCCGGTTACGCCAAGCGGAAAGCTGGACCGGAACGCCCTGCCAGCTCCTAACGGAGCGGCAGATGCAGAGGCCTACACAGCGCCAAGAAATGTGACCGAGATGAAGCTTGCCCAGCTGTGGGAAGACGTCCTGAAAAACGGCCCTGTCGGGATTCACGACAACTTCTTTGACCGCGGAGGACATTCCTTAAAAGCAACGGCGCTTGTCTCCCGAATCTCAAAAGAATTTGATGTACAGGTGCCGCTAAAAGATGTGTTTGCCCATCCGACGGTAGAAGGGCTGGCTTCTGTTATCCGTGAAGGAACGGACAGTCCATATGAAGCGATAAAGCCGACGGAACAGCGTGAAACCTATCCGGTTTCCTCTGCCCAAAAACGGATTTATGTCCTTCAGCAGCTGGAGGACGGGGGGATAGGCTACAATATGCCGGCTGTATTAGAACTTGAAGGGAAGCTTGATCCAGAAAGGCTGGACAGGGCTTTCAAAGAGCTGATCAAGCGCCACGAGTCGCTTCGTACCTCCTTTGAACAGGATGGAGGCGGTGAGCCGGTGCAGCGCACCCATGATGAGGTGCCGTTTACATTACAGACGACAGTTCTCGGCGACCAAACTGAACAGGAAGCGGCAGCCGCGTTTATCAAGCCGTTTGATCTCAGCCAAGCGCCGCTGTTCCGTGCCCAAATCGTAAAGGCATCAGATGAACGGCACCTTTTGCTGGTTGATATGCATCACATCATTTCAGACGGTGTTTCCGTCAACATTCTGATTCGGGAATTCGGAGAGCTGTACAACAACCAGAACCTTCCCGCACTTCATATTCAATATAAAGATTATGCCGTATGGCAAGAAGGATTCAAAACAGGAGACGCGTACAAAACGCAGGAGGCGTACTGGCTGAAGCAGCTCGAGGGCGAGCTGCCGGTGCTGGATCTCCCGGCTGATCAACCCCGCCCGCCGGTGCGGAGCTTCGCGGGTGACAAGGTCTCATTTACGCTTGATCAAGAAGCGGCATCAGGGCTTCACAAGCTGGCACGGGAGAACGGAAGCACACTGTACATGGTGCTCCTTGCGGCCTACACAGCGTTATTGTCACGCTTAAGCGGACAGGAAGATATCATCGTCGGCTCGCCAATTGCCAACCGCACAAGGATCTCGAGCCGATACTCGGCATGTTTGTGAACACGCTGGCGCTGCGGACACGCCCGGAGGGCGGGAAGCCGTTTGTACAGTATTTGCAGGAAGTGCGCGAGACTGCACTGGAAGCCTATGAGCACCAGGATTATCCGTTCGAAGAGCTTGTCGATAAGCTTGAATTGACAAGGGATATGAGTAGAAACCCGCTGTTTGATGCCATGCTAGTTGTTCAAAATAATGATAACGAGCCATTGCAACTGCATGATTTGCAAATGAAGCCGGCACAAGTTTCTCATTTCGTGTCTAAATTCGATTTAACATTACAAGCATCTGAAGGTGACGGAAACATCCATTTCCTTTTTGAATATTCAACAGCACTGTTTGAGAAAACCACCATTGAACGCTGGGCGTCGCACTTGACAAATATACTTCGCATCATCGGCAAACACCCGGAGGTGACACTCAATCATATCGACGTCCTGACACAAGAAGAGCGGAACCAGCTGCTCAATGAGTTTAACACCGGGCAAGCGAATCAGTACGAAGTACAAACAATCAGTCAATTGTTTGAGCAGCAAGCTGCACGAACACCAAAAGCGTCTGCACTTGTCAGCGGAGACAAAATACTCACTTATCAGGAGCTAGACGAGTGGTCCAATGGAATCGCACACACATTACGCAGCAGAGGTGTTAAACCGGACACACCAGTAGGCATCATGGTGCATCGTTCGTTTAGTATGGTGGCAGCCATACTTGGTGTGTGGAAAGCCGGAGGCTGTTACGTTCCCATTGATCCTGAATACCCGGCGGAACGGAAACGATATATTCTCAGCGACAGCGAAACGAAACTACTGTTGACAGTAAATGAAGCGGATTGGGGAGAACTTGCTGATTTTGAAGGAGAGGTCTTGACGATAGAGAGCGCGGAGGCTTATGACAAATCGCCGTTGTCGCAAGTGTCGTCTGCCCATCATTTGGCTTATATCATTTATACTTCAGGAACGACGGGCCGTCCAAAAGGGGTGATGGTCGAGCATAAAGGGATTGCCAACACGCTTCTGTGGCGGCGAAACGCTTATGCATTCAACGAGACAGATGCCATCCTGCAGCTCTTTTCTTTCTCATTTGACGGATTTTTAACTAGTATGTTCACACCGCTTTTGTCAGGCGCAAAAGCAGTTCTGCTTCATGGAGAGGAAGCAAAGGACATTCTGGCCATTAAGCATCAGCTGTCTCGTCACCGGATTACACATATGATTATTGTGCCTGTTTTATATCGAGCGCTTTTGGACGTAGTGCAGCCGCCAGATGTAAAGACACTTAGAGTCGTCACACTAGCGGGAGAAGCAGCTGACCGCGAATTGATTCACCGCAGCTTGGCCATTTGTCCGCATACCGAACTCGCCAACGAATATGGGCCTACAGAAAACAGCGTGGCGACTACCGTCATGAGACATATGGAAAAGCAGACATATGTAAGCATCGGCCAGCCGATTGACGGGACTCAAGTACTGATATTAAATAGCAGTCATCAGCTTCAGCCAATCGGTGTTGCGGGAGAACTTTGTATAGCTGGAACAGGGCTTGCAAGGGGGTACGTCAATCTTCCGGAACAGACAGAGAGAGCCTTCACAAAGAACCCATTCAAACCCGAAACACGAATGTACCGAACAGGAGACGCCGCTAGATGGATGGCCGACGGAACAATCGAATATCTGGGAAGAATCGATGATCAAGTCAAAATCAGAGGATACCGTGTAGAAACGAAAGAAATTGAATCGGTCATCCGTTGTATAAACGGTGTACAAGACGCCGCAGTAGTTGCTCATGTAACAGCGTCAGGACAAACCGAATTAATCGCTTATGTTGTGACAAAACCAGAGTTGAGCACAAATACTGTACGCTCAGAATTACAAAACAAGCTGCCGGTGTTTATGCACCCTGCGTTTATTGAAAAACTGGATGCACTTCCATTGTCACCTAACGGCAAGCTGGATCGCAGAGCACTTCCGAAACCCGTATCGAAGAGCGGAGCTGAACGTCCATTCCTCGCTCCAGCCAGCAGGATGGAACAAATACTGGCGGATATATGGACAGAAGTACTGGGGGCAGAAAAGATCGGAACTGCTGATTCGTTCTTTGAACTTGGAGGAGATTCGATCAAAGCGTTACAAGTATCCGCACGGCTTCATCGGATAGGAAAGCAACTGGCAGTAAAAGATTTGTTTAGCCATCCGACCATTCAAGAACTAGCAGCTTATATCCGTGATTCAGATACAAGTTCCAGCCAAGCTGCGGTTGAGGGAGACGTACAATGGTCGCCTGTTCAAAAATGGTTTCTTTCTCAAGATATAAAAGAAAGACACCATTTTAATCAGTCCGTTATGCTGCATCGGAGCACTTCTGTACAAGAGGTAGCACTTCGTAAAACGTTAAAAGCAATAACATGTCATCATGATGCGCTGCGGATGGTATTTACACAGAATGAACAAGGAAAGTGGAGTCAATATAATCGGCCGCTCAGTCATTCGGACGACGCGCTGTACGGCCTTAAGATTATTGATTTGTCGGCTTCGGACAGCACTGATGGTAATAGACCGTATGAATCTCTAATCAAAACCCATGTACTTGATATTCAGCAGAAAATGGATTTAAAAAATGGTCCGCTGCTGCAAGCCGGTCTTTTTCACACAATTGACGGTGATTTCTTATTTTTATCTGCTCATCACCTCGTCGTTGACGGTATTTCGTGGCGAGTGCTGCTAGAAGATTTGGCTTTAGGCTATCGTCAAGCTGCAGGCGGGGAAGAGATTCAGCTGCCGCCTAAAACAAGCTCATTTAAAGCGTATACGAAAAAGCTCTCTGACTACGCTGAAAGCCAGCAGCTAATGAAACAGCTTAAGTATTGGCGCGAAACCGAAGAATATCAAACAGAAGCACTGCCTTTTGATCAAATCGGGGGAACCAGAGAAAACGAGAGAAAACGGTCCACGATTTCGTATACCTTAAACGAGAAAGAGACAGCGGCGCTTTTAAAAGACGCCAACAGCGCATATAACACTGATACGCAGGACATGCTGCTGTCTTCTGTCATTCTTGCGCTGCACCATTGGACCAATCGATCCGCCTTCAAACTATCCTTAGAAGGACATGGTCGAGAGGGTGTATTAGACGGGATAGATGTGAGCCGTACGGTTGGATGGTTTACCGCCATTTATCCGTTATTGATTAAACTGAACGCAGACTTGCTAGATTCAGAAGAAGGCATAGTTCATGTGCTAAAAACAACAAAAGATACACTGAGACGCGTACCGGACAAAGGATTCGGCTACGGTGTCATTAAATATTTGACGCCGCCTGACAAAAAAGACATCAATTTCATAGGCACGCCAGAAATCAGCTTCAATTATTTGGGGCAATTTGAAAGCAGTAGTCCAACTGAAGTATCTGAAGAAGACGCCTTCTCATTCTCTCCGCTTGGTGCCGGGGATGATATCAGCACAACATGGAACCGTGAACAGTTACTGGATATCAGCGCAATCGCTGCAGAAGGGAAAATGACTGTCAATATGACTTATGACACTACGCGTTTTCAGCACAAAACCATCGAACAGCTTAGCGAAACATGCCGTCAATGTTTATTACAGCTGATCGAACACTGCCAGAACAAAAGCGAAACAGAAAAGACCATCAGTGATTTTGATGATCAAGAACTGACCGAGGACGCGCTGCAAGAGATTGCTGATATGCTCAGTTTTCACTAATGAATCCGTGAAGAAAGGTGCAGACATTATGGATAACATCAAAAAAATCAAGAACATTTATCCTCTGAGTCACATGCAGGAGGGAATGCTCTTTCATTCCTTCCTCCGTAAAGAGGAGGGAGCATACGTTGAACAGTCGCTTTTTACCATTAAAGGAAGCCTCAGCTATGAATGGTTTCAGCGCAGCATTCAAACCATCATCGACCGCCATGACATTTTCAGAACCGTCTTTTTGCCGCACGTCCCGCATTTGTCGGGACCTCGGCAAGTCGTGATGACAGAACGCGAATTTCATTTGTGCAGCGAAGACATTTCCCATCTGCCAACAAACGACCAGAATGAGTATATTGAATGCTTTAAGGAAAGAGACAAACAAAAAGGCTTTGATTTGCAAAAAGACATGCTGATGCGAATTTCTCTATTCAAAACAGCTGAAGAGGAGCATGTCTGTGTCTGGAGCCATCATCACATTTTAATGGACGGCTGGTGCCTTGGCATCGTACTTCAGGAATTTATGCAGATTTATCAATCTATCTGTACAGGTAAAACACTTTCTTTAGCCCCTGTCCGTCCGTACAGCACCTATATTTCCTGGCTGACAAACCGTGACAAAGCAAAAGCGGCGGAGTACTGGGATGCCTATTTAAAAAACTATAGCACTCCATCACCGCTGCCTCGTGTGTCTGATAAAGAAACAAAAGAAGGGTATCTCCGTGAAGATTTGGTATTTTCATTAAGTAAGTCACTGACTGACAAGCTGAAAGAGACTGCCAAACAACACGGCGTCACCCTCGCTACCCTAATTCAGGCCGTCTGGGGCGTTATGCTCCAGCAATATAACCGCACCGACGACGTTGTATTTGGTGCGGTTGTATCAGGCAGACCGTCAGAAATTCCGGGCGTGGAGCAAATGATAGGGTTGTTTATCAATACCATTCCGGTTCGCATTAAAACACAGCAAGACGAAACGTTCCAAGAACTGCTCAGACGATGCCAGAAAGAAACGCTGGAAGCTGAGCCGTTTACCTGTCAGCCTCTATTTGATATTCAGGCAAACACAACATTAAAACAGGAACTGATTGATCACATTTTCGTCTTTGAAAACTATCCGTTACAGCAGAAAATCGCCGATTCCGCTGATCATACCGATTCACCGCTGCAAATCGATCAAGTTCAAGTATCCGAGCAATCAGGATATCACTTTAATCTTGTCGTTGCTCCCGGCGAAGAACTTGTCATCAAATTCAGCTATAATGCGTTCGTTTACGATGCAGCCTGGATCAGCTGTATCAAGAGACAATTTACGCAAGCGCTGAGCACAGCGGCCCATCACCCTGATACGCCAATTGCTGATTTTTCTTTTCTTGATGCAACAGAAAAAGAGCAGATTGTCACACAGTTCAACAATACAAAAACAGAGTATCCGAAGAATCATACAATTATCGATTTATTTCGAGAACAAGCAGAAAAAACACCAGACCATACCGCACTTGTATATGGGAATATGTCTTTTTCGTATGAAGAGCTTGATAAACGCTCTAATTCACTCGCCAGAGCGTTATATCAAAAAGGGTTTCGGAAAAACGAGACAGCCGGAATATTGGCTGCTCATTCTCCCGAATTCATCATCAGTGTGCTTGCCGTTTTAAAAGCAGGGGGAGCATACCTCCCGCTTGATGCTGAGCTCCCTCCTGAACGAGCCAGCTTTATGCTTGAGGAAACGCAAGCAAAAATGCTGATTGTTCAAAAGGGGCTGGAGCAAACAACTGCATTCTCAGGAACAAGTATCATTTCAGATGCGCAGGGATTGATGGAAGAGAACGATATCCCTATCAACATCAGTTCCAGCCCGGATGATCTTGCGTACATCATGTATACCTCAGGATCAACAGGCCGGCCGAAAGGCGTCATGATCACCAATCGCAATGTCGTGTCCCTTGTCAAAAACAGCAATTACACGTCTGCGTCCGTTGATGACCGATTTATTCTAACTGGATCTATCAGCTTTGACGCCGTCACCTTTGAAATGTTCGGGGCGCTATTAAATGGTGCAAGCCTTCATATCATTGATCAATCGACACTGCTGTCACCTGATCGGTTTGGGACGTATTTGATTGAAAATGACATCACCGTGCTATTCTTAACGACAGCTCTTTTTAATCAGCTGGCACAGGTACGAGCAGACATGTTCAGCGGGCTCCACACATTATATGTCGGAGGCGAAGCACTCTCTCCCGCCCTGATGAATGCTGTCAGACACGCCTGTCCTGATCTTGCGCTTCATAACATTTACGGACCTACGGAAAACACGACATTTTCAACCTTTTTCAAGATGAAAAGAGACTATGCAGGGCCGATTCCAATCGGGAAACCAATCAGCAATAGCACCGCTTATATCTTAGATGCAAAAGGGAAACTTTTGCCAATAGGCGTTCCCGGCGAGCTTTGTGTAGGCGGCGATGGAGTCGCAAAAGGCTATTTGAACAGAGAAGATCTGACAAATGCTGTTTTTTCTCCACATCCTTTCTTGCCTGGAGAAAGAATATACCGTACCGGTGATCTGGCGCGCTGGCTGCCCGATGGAAACTTAGAATACATCAGCAGGATTGACAGGCAGATGAAAATCCGCGGAAAACGAATTGAGCCCGCCGAAATTGAAGCGCGCCTGTTAGAAATGGAAGGTGTGCAGGAAGCGGCAGTGACAATGAGAGAAATTGACGGAGAGGGACAGCTGTACGCTCATTACGTCGGCGATGACAAACGAACAGAAAAGGAGATACGTGCCGATTTGGCGCGTGTGCTCCCAGACTATATGATCCCGCAGCACTGGGTGCGTGTGGACCGGATGCCGCTTACCGGAAACGGAAAAATAGACCGCAGCGCTCTTCCTATACCAGAAAATAAGCCTGACAAACGGAAGGACATCACACTGCCAAGAAACTTGGTTGAGGAAGAATTGGCGAACATTTGGAAGCATGTTCTCGGTGTCAACACAATCAGTATTGATGATGACTTCTTTACACTTGGCGGACATTCACTAAAAGCACTGCAGGTCATACACACCCTGAAGCACCAGCAGCAAATTGATATACCGATTGATTTGTTATTCGAACATCCGACAATCGCTCAGCTTGCCGAAACACTTTACTCTAAACAGCTGACAGAAGCAAATGAACAGCATGTGATCAAACTGAACCAGCACGGCGCGCAAAACCTGTTCTGCTTCCCGCCGATATCAGGATTTGGAATTTATTTCAAAGACCTTGCTTTATTGCTGAATGACAAGGCATCTGTCTACGGATTTCACTTTATAGAACACGACACCCGCATTGAACAATATGTTAATTGCATCACGGACATACAGCCTGAAGGCCCATACGTTTTATTAGGCTACTCCGCAGGCGGAAACCTGGCTTTTGAAGTGGCACAGGCTTTGGAGCGCAAAGGATTGGAAGTCAGCGACTTCATTATCGTGGACGCTTATCTCAAAAAACAGTCTTTACCTATCGATACCGGAAATGACGAATCTGCAGCATATCTGCCTGAAGCGGTCAGAGAAAAGGTGATCAAGAAAAAGAGAAACTATCAGGCATATTGGGCACAATTGCTGAATGAAGGGCGCATCAAAGCAAACATTCATTTCATTGAAGCTGGAATTCAAACCGAAACCAGCGGGCATACAGGCTTGACGAAATGGGAGGGAGCCTGTGGAACCTACAGTGAGTACACGGGCTTTGGCGCTCATAAAGACATGCTGGAAGGAACATATGCTGAAAAGAATGCTGACATCATCCTCGACATAATAGACAAGATCACTTTAAATAACGCGATACTGCAAAAACGATAAGCGAATTAGCGGACAGAGGCATGCATTCTCTGTCCGTCTTTCTGTTTGTATCAAGAATGGATAAAGGACACTAGGGAATGATAACATCATCCTTTTTCTTGGAGGCTTCCCATGGATCACCTATCTTTTCTTACATTTATCATGCTGATTCTAGCCAGTTACAGGCTGACACATTTGATTGTATTCGACAAAATCACAGAATTTATCCGAAAACCTTTTATGAAAAAGAAAAGGATTGTAGATCAAAACGGGCATGTAGACGAAAAAAGCGTGCCGGCTTCTAATTTTGGATACATGCTCAATTGCTACTGGTGTGCCGGTGTTTGGTGTGCCATCTTGATCGGACTTGGCTATCTTTTTTTGCCTCGTATTGCTATACCGCTGATCTTTATTTTAGCCATCGCCGGGGCACAAGCGATCCTTGAAACGGCTGTCGGTGTCGGCGTAAAACTCATTGATGTGTTAAAAAGCCTGCAAACCATGATGAATGATAAAAAGTCCTAAAAGCGGCTCACAACATGCTTTAGGACTTTTTTCGTTTATTTAGTGAGATAGACATAAATCCTGATTTCTTCATTCTGTTAATCACCCTTTTATAGCCCGAGAATACCGTAATAGCGAATAGTGAAAGTGATGTAATGGGGGAGAAGAAACAGAATGAAGGTTTGCCAAAAGTCGATTGTCCGTTTAATTGTCAGCTTGATCGTCGGAACGTTTGTCATCTCCGTTCCGTTTATGGCCAATGCACAGTCTGACAGGGAGCTGAGAGCCGTATGGATAGCTTCCGTATTGAACATTGATTGGCCGTCAAAAAAAGGGTTATCGGTTGAAAAGCAAAAGCAGGAGTATAGCAAACTGCTGGATGATGTGCAAAAAATGGGAATGAATACCGTTATTGTTCAGATTAAACCGACGGCTGATGCCTTTTATCCATCCGCTTACGGACCTTGGTCTGAATACTTAACAGGTGTCCAAGGGAAAGACCCGGGCTATGATCCGCTTGCATTTATGATTGAGGAAACCCACAAACGAAATTTGGAATTTCACGCGTGGTTTAATCCTTACCGTATTACGATGAATCATACAGATCTTAATAAATTGTCTGAAGGTCACCCGGCAAGAAAACATCCAGACTGGGTTGCCGCCTACGGAAACCAGCTGTATTATCATCCGGGCATTCCAGAAGCGAGAGATTTTATCGTTAAAGGAATTGAAGAAGTCGTAAAACATTATGATATCGATGCCGTTCATATGGATGATTATTTTTATCCTTATAAAATAGCGGGAAAGGAATTTCCTGATCAAGCACAGTATGAACAATACGGAAAACACGCTTTTTCGAATATTGATGACTGGCGGCGGGACAATGTGAACCAGCTTGTCAAACAAATCAACCAAACAATTAAAGCTGCAAAACCGTATGTCAAATTCGGCATCAGTCCCTTTGGCGTATGGAGAAACGCCGCAGATGACCCGACCGGATCGAATACAATAGCAGGCGTCAGAAATTATGACGACCTATATGCAGACACAAGACATTGGATCCAAGAAGGTGACATCGATTATATCGCTCCGCAAATTTATTGGAGTATCGGCTTTAACGCAGCGGCTTACGACGTGCTGGCTGATTGGTGGAGCAATGAAGTTAAAAATAGGCCTGTTCACTTATATATTGGCCAGGCAGCATATAAAATCAATAACAATTTTGATCCACCTTGGTCCGACCCCGAGGAATATGTGCGGCAAATCACGTTGAACCGTCAGCATGAGCTGGTGAAAGGAAGCATGCATTTCAGCCTCAAGGACCTCAACAAAAATCCGCTTGGCATCAAAGACAGGCTCATCACTGATCTTTACAGCAAGCCGGCATTGGTTCCGCAAATGCCTTGGCTTGACAGTACCGCTCCAAAAAAACCGAAGCTTACAAAAGTCATCGAAAACAAAAACGGCAACCTTCTGCAGATTAAAGACCATCCATCAAATCAAAAAACGAAAGAAACAGCCTATTACGCAATATACAGAGCCGAAGGGAAAAAGCAGAAAACATTGCTGGCAACGCAAAGAAAAACACATGAGCAGCAAACCTTCTTAGATAACACGGCAGATCCTAACAAGAAATATACGTATTATGTCACTTCAGCAGACCGGCTTCATAACGAAAGCAAGGCTTCCAAACGAACAACAAAATAAGAAATGAGACGGACGGCTTTCCAAGTCGTCTTTTTTAAAAAAATGATGTTGAAAACAGGAAATGATGATAAGCCGCTGAATTTTTATAGAAACAAAAAAAGCAAGGGAGAGACTCGCATGAATGTGGAAGCGGTGTTTGGACATTTTCCAGTATTGGAATCTGAGAACCTAGTACTAAGTAAAATCGAAGAGATCCATGTACAGGACGTGTTTTCGATCTATGATAATGAAAAAGGATTCAATTACTGCGGAATCATCCCGAAACATAACATAAAAACAGTACATAACATGATTACCCAAACTCGACCGATCACAGTACGCGGTGATCAAGCTCGGTATATGGGGGTCAGCGGTCGGTTTATTGATTGATACGATTTCCCTTTGGAATCATCCCCTTATCTTCCCGGCTCTATCAAAGGGCCAAGTCATTGCGTTTGCGATATGGATGGTATGCGCCTACGGCATGTATTTGCTCATTCCGCTGATATTATCACATAAAAAATGATTCAGTTTTAATTTTCAGACTTTTCTTGTCAGGGAATGATTATAGAACTCGCCTAATAAAATGTTACAAAGATGTGAAGGGGGAAACGACGTGAATTTTGAGCTGACAAAAGAACAACAAATGGTGCGTGAAATGGTAAAAGATTTTGCGAAAAAAGAAATTGCTCCTCACGCTGAACATGTAGATCAAACGGGCGAGTTCCCGATCCAAACATTTAAAAAAATGGGTGAACTCGGGCTGATGGGTATTCCATTTCCAGAAGCGTACGGCGGATCTGGCGGTGATACGATTTCATATGCCTTAGCGGTTGAAGAAGTCGGCAAAGCTTGCGGCAGTACTGGATTAAGCTACGCTGCAGCGGTCTCATTAGGCGCCAGCCCTCTTTATTACTTTGGAACAGAAGAACAAAAACGGACGCATTTGACGCCGCTGGCTTCGGGCACAGCACTCGGATCATTCGGCCTGACGGAACCAAATGCCGGCTCAGATGCGGGAGGCACTCAAACAAAAGCGATTTCAAATGGTGACGAATATGTAATCAACGGCGAAAAGTGCTGGATCACAAATGCAAGCTACGCACGGACAGTTATTGTGACCGCGGTAACAGGCAAAAACAAAGACGGAAAAAACATCATCTCCGCATTGATTGTGCCAACTGACACACCAGGACTTACGATTACGAGCCCGTACGATAAAATGGGCGTCCGTGGTTCGAATACAGCAGAAATTTTGCTTGAGGATGTAAGAGTGCCTGCGGGCAACTTACTCGGCGATCCAACAAAAGGATTTAAACAATTTCTATATACGCTGGACGGCGGGCGAATCTCCATTGCTGCTCTTGCGGTTGGCATTGCCCAGGCGGCACTTGACGCATCATTGGCATATGCGAAAGAACGGAAGCAATTTGGACAGCCGATTTCTTCCTTCCAAGCGATTCAATTTAAGCTTGCTGACATGGCGATGGAAATTGATCTGGCACGGCAAATGGTGTTAAAAGCAGCCTGGCTGAAAGACCATAACCGCCCGTTCACAAAAGAAGCGGCGTACGCCAAGCTGTTCGCATCTGAAATGGCGACTAGAGCTTGCAATCAAGCCATTCAAATCCATGGAGGTTCAGGATATATGAAAGAGTACGGGGTGGAACGGATGCTGCGGGATGCAAAATTAATGGAAATCGGTGAAGGCACATCTGAAATTCAGCGCCTCGTAATCGCCAGACAGCTTTTAAAATGAAAATGTAAACGCTTTCTCACTATTAAGAAAGGAGGAACAATCAATGGCTGAACTCATCCATTCCACAATCGGCAGGCTCCTGGAACAAACAGCTGAAGCGCATCCCCATCGAGACGCGGTTGTGTATCCAGACCGGAATATCCGCTATACGTACGCCCAATTTGACAGTCTGTGCCGCCAAACCGCTAAAGGTCTTATGCGGATGGGGATTGGAAAAGGAGATCACGTCGCCATATGGGCTTCTAATATCCCTGAATGGCTTGCCGTCCAGTTCGCAACTGCGAAGATTGGAGCCGTGCTCGTAACCGTCAATACCAATTATCAAGCACACGAGCTTGATTACTTGTTAAAGCAATCGGATGCCGCAGCGCTTATCATCATGGATTCATACAGGGGCACTTCTTATCCAGACATTGTGAACAGTTTGATACCAGAACTGCAAGAAGCAAAGCCCGGCCAACTGAAATCAGAACGCTATCCCTTTTTAAAAACACTGATCTATATTGGCAATAAACGATTGCCTGGCTTATATCATTGGGACGATATAGAGAGATTGGCGAAAACAATGACAGATGCTGAGCTGGAAGCAAGAATGAACAGCCTGGATAAGGACGATGTGATTAACATGCAATACACATCAGGAACAACAGGGTTTCCTAAAGGCGTGATGCTGACCCATTTTAATGTCATCAATAACGCTGCCAATATTGCTGAATGTATGGCTTTATCCGCTCAAGACCGCATGTGCATCCCGGTTCCGTTTTTTCACTGCTTCGGATGCGTGCTCGGGGTTTTGGCATGTGTGTCCGTCGGGGCAGCCATGATACCTGTTCCAGAATTTGATCCCGTTACCGTCCTTAAAACGGTAGAAAAAGAGAAATGCACAGCGCTGCATGGTGTGCCTACCATGTTTATCGCCGAGCTGCATCATCCGGATTTTGATGCATATGATCTATCAACGCTCCGAACAGGCATCATGGCCGGCTCTCCTTGTCCAAGTGAAGTAATGAAAGCTGTGATTGAAAGGATGGGCATGAAAGACATTACGATCGCCTATGGACAAACAGAAGCCTCGCGGTCATTACGCAAACGAGGGCAAATGATTCCTTCATAAGAAGAGTCGAAACAACCGGCCGAGCCCTGCCGCATACTGAAGTGAAAATTGTAGAGCCCGGGACATGCCAAGAAGTTCAAAGAGGCGTGCAGGGAGAGCTATGCACCCGCGGCTATCACGTCATGAAAGGCTATTATAAAGACAAAGAAGCGACCAGAAAAGTAATCAATCATGACGGATGGCTATTTACAGGAGATCTTGCTGTCATGGATGAAGACGGGTACTGCCGTATCACCGGAAGATTAAAAGATATGCTCATCAGAGGCGGCGAGAACATTTACCCGCGGGAAATTGAAGAATTTTTATACCGGCATCCCGCTGTTTTAGACGTACAGGTCGTTGGTGTGCCTGACGCCAAATTCGGGGAGGAGGCTGCAGCCTGGATTAAACTGAAAGACGGTAAAAGCGTTTCATCTGATGAGCTTAAAGCCTATTGCAAAGGAAAAATCGCCCGCCACAAAATTCCGCGTTATGTGATTTTTACAGACGACTATCCGATGACGGCTTCAGGCAAAATTCAAAAATATAAACTGCGAGAAAAAACCATTGAAATGTTCAACTTATCATCAACTCAATGAGGTGAAATCATGTTTACTAAAGTACTGATCGCCAACCGCGGAGAAATTGCAATGAGAATTATCCGAACGTGCAGCCGTCTAGGCATCAAAACAGTCGCGGTTTATTCAGAAGCAGACAAGGAAGCGTCCCATACAAAAGCCGCTACAGAGTCTTATTTGATCGGGGAATCAAGAGTCAGTGAAAGTTATTTAAATATAGAGAGAATCATAGAGACGGCAAAAAAAGCAAATGCCGACGCGATCCACCCGGGATATGGATTGTTATCAGAAAACAGCCGATTTGCTGAACGCTGCAAGCAAGAAAACATCGTGTTTATCGGACCTTCACCCGATATCATCGCAAAGATGGGCAGCAAAATTGAAGCGCGCAAAGCAATGGAGGCTGCGGGTGTCCCTGTGGTGCCCGGCGTTTCAGAACCCCTCGAAGACATAGAGGCAGCCTGCCGCACTGCTGGTCAAATCGGATATCCTGTCATGCTGAAAGCTTCAGCAGGCGGAGGCGGCATCGGAATGCAGCTTGTTGAAAATGAAGAAGCATTAAAAAAAGCGTACGAGGGGAACAAAAAGCGCGCGGCAGATTTTTTCGGTGACGGATCAATGTATATAGAAAAAGTCATTGAACATGCACGCCATATCGAAGTTCAGCTTTTAGCCGATCAACACGGCCATACAGTACATCTGTTTGAACGCGATTGCTCAGTTCAGAGGCGCCACCAAAAAGTCATTGAAGAAGCGCCGTCTCCATTTGTAGACAATGAACTGAGAATGAGGATTGGGCAAACGGCAGTAAAAGCAGCAAAGTCAATCGGCTATACGAACGCAGGCACCATCGAATTTATAGTTGACCAAAAGCAAAATTTTTATTTCCTCGAAATGAATACGAGACTGCAAGTTGAACACCCCGTGACTGAAGAAATAACAGGCCTGGACTTAGTTGAGCAGCAGCTGCGAATTGCTGCGGGCCATACACTCACATTCTCTCAAAAAGACATCAAACGAAACGGGCATGCGATAGAGGTGAGAATATACGCGGAAGACCCCAAGACCTTCTACCCGTCACCAGGCACGATCACTGCGTTCTCACTCCCTGACCATAAAGGGGTCAGACACGAATGTGCGGTAGCAAAAGACAGCATTGTTACCCCTTTTTATGACCCGATGATCGCTAAGATGATCGTCAAAGGCCAGTCCAGAACAGAAGCAATTGAAAAACTGGAGACAGCGCTTCGCGACTACCATGTAGAAGGAATCAAAACAAATCTTCCGCTTCTCATACAGGCTGCGGCATCAAAGGCATTTAAAGAAGGGGATGTTACGACTGACTTTTTGAAACAACACCTATAAAGGAGGCAGTTGTTATGACAGTTAGCATACAAATGGCAGGAAACCTGTGGAAAGTCCACGTCAAAGCCGGCGACAAAATTGAAAAAGGCCAGGAGGTTGCCATTTTGGAATCGATGAAAATGGAAATCCCAATCGTTGCCGATAGAAGCGGAGTCGTAAAAGAAGTCAAAAAAAATGAAGGCGACTTTGTAAATGAAGGCGACGTACTGCTCGAACTAAGCGATTCCACTCAATAATTTGGAGGAAGACCATGTCATATCCTAAAAAAGTGACAATCAAAGAAGTCGGCCCGCGTGACGGTTTACAAAACGAGTCCGCATGGATCGAAACAAAGGATAAAATAACCTGGATCAACCAGCTTTCCCGGACAGGGCTTTCGTATATTGAAATCACATCCTTCGTTCATCCGAAATGGATTCCGGCGCTTCGAGATGCTATTGATGTGGCAAAAGGCATCAACCGTGAAAAAGGGGTGACGTACGCGGCACTTGTCCCGAATCAAAAAGGGCTGGAGAATGCGCTTGAAGGAGGCATTAACGAAGCTTGCGTTTTTATGTCCGCCAGCGAAACGCACAACAGAAAAAACATCAATAAATCCACTTCTGATACTCTTCGTGTACTCAAACAAGTAAACAATGACGCAAAAAAAGCAAACCTCACAACAAGAGCCTACCTCTCGACTGTTTTCGGCTGTCCGTACGAAAAAGTTGTCCCCGTTGAACAAGTCATTCGCCTTTCAGAAGCTCTATTTGAATTTGGGATTTCTGAACTGTCACTTGGAGATACGATTGGAGCGGCTAATCCCGCCCAGGTTGAAACTGTACTTGAAGCTCTATTGGCACGATTCCCCGCGAATCAAATCGCCCTGCATTTTCATGATACGAGAGGAACGGCGCTCGCCAACATGGTCACAGCGCTCCAAATGGGCATCACGGTATTCGACGGCTCGGCAGGCGGGCTTGGCGGATGTCCATATGCGCCAGGTTCATCAGGAAACGCCGCAACTGAGGATATCGTGTACATGCTTGAACAGATGGGCATCAAAACAAATGTAAAGCTCGAAAAACTGCTATCTGCGGCCAAATGGATTGAAGAAAAAATGGGCAAACAGCTGCCGAGCCGAAATTTACAAGTATTTAAATCATCTTGATAAAAGAGAGGACGCATACAATGGGAGAATCTATTCTTTTCACTGTGAAAAATGAACATATTGCGTTGATCACCTTAAACAGGCCTCAAGCGGCAAATGCTCTTTCAGCAGAAATGCTTAGAAACCTGCAAATGAGTCTTCAGGAAATTGAATTCAACTCAAACATTCGCTGCGTCATCCTCACCGGCACCGGCGAAAAAGCGTTCTGTGCGGGGGCAGACCTGAAAGAACGAATAAAACTAAAAGAAGATCAGGTTCTGGAAAGTGTATCTCTCATTCAAAGAACAGCGTCTTTCCTTGAAGCCTTGCCGCAGCCAATCATAGCCGCGATAAACGGCAGCGCATTAGGCGGCGGGCTAGAATTGGCATTGGCATGCGATCTTCGAATTGCATCTGAATCAGCTGTGCTGGGACTCCCGGAAACAGGGTTAGCTATTATTCCAGGCGCTGGAGGGACCCAAAGACTGCCCCGGCTGATTGGCAGAGGAAAAGCCAAAGAATTAATTTATACCGGCAGACGCGTAACCGCTCATGAAGCAAAAGAAATAGGCCTTGTAGAGCATGTCACGGCTCCTTGTGACCTTATGCCAAAAGCAGAGGAACTGGCTGCAGCTATTTCTGCTAACGGGCCGATCGCTGTCCGTCAAGCTAAATTCGCAATCAATAAAGGATTGGAGACAGATCTCGCTACAGGTCTTGCGATTGAACAAAAGGCGTATGAACATACCATTCCTTCAAAAGACAGGAGAGAAGGACTTCAGGCATTTCAAGAAAAAAGACGGGCCGTATATAAGGGAATATAAAAGGGAGGCAATGCTCATGGATTATGAAAAGGAACGAACAGAATTGGCCGAACGAATCCGAAAAGGCGGAGCGGAAAAGTATCACCAAAGCAATCGAGAAAAAGGCAAGCTCTTTGTCAGAGAGCGGCTCTCGCTTCTCTTTGACGATGGCATTGAGCTAGAAGACGCTTTTTTTGCGGAATGCATGTCAGACGGCCTTCCCGCTGACGGAGTGGTAACAGCGATCGGCAAAATCGGCGGCCAAACCGTTTGCGTCATGGCAAATGATTCAACAGTGAAAGCGGGCTCCTGGGGAGCTAAAACCGTTGAAAAAATCATCAGAATTCAAGAAACTGCCGAAAAACTAAACGTTCCGCTCATTTATTTAGTCGATTCAGCAGGCGCCAGAATCACCGATCAAATCAATGTCTTTCCAGGGAGACGCGGAGCAGGAAGAATTTTTTATAATCAAGTTAAATTATCGGGACGCATTCCGCAAATCTGTTTGCTTTTCGGACCGTCTGCGGCAGGAGGCGCTTATATTCCGGCCTTCTGTGATATCGTCGTTATGGTAGACGGTAACGCCTCCATGTATTTAGGCTCGCCTAGGATGGCGGAAATGGTCATTGGCGAAAAAGTGTCTCTCGAAGAAATGGGCGGCGCTCGTATGCATTGCTCAATCTCCGGCTGCGGAGATATTCTTGCAGAAACTGAAGAAGAAGCCATACATCTGGCGCGGGCTTATTTGTCTTACTTTCCGGCAAATTTTCAAGAAAAAGCGCCCATTCATGAGGAACGCCCGCCAAAACACTTCGACATCCCGCTTGCCGACGTCATTCCGCAAAACCAGAACGCACCTTTTGATATGCATGAGCTGATTGAGCGGATCATTGATGAAGGGTCATTTTTTGAGATCAAAGCCTTATTTGCACCAGAATTAGTAACAGGCTTCGCACGGATCGAGGGACAGCCTGTCGGCATTGTTGCAAACCAGCCGAAGGTTAAAGGCGGCGTCTTATTCCATGATTCAGCAGACAAAGCGGCTAAGTTTATTACCTTATGTGACGCATTTCATATCCCGTTGCTGTTCTTAGCGGATATTCCCGGTTTTATGATTGGCACAAAAGTGGAACAGGCGGGGATTATCAGACACGGAGCGAAAATGATTTCTGCGATGTCGGAGGCAACTGTTCCAAAGCTCTCTGTCATTGTGCGAAAAGCGTACGGAGCGGGGCTATATGCAATGGCAGGGCCGGCATTTGAACCGGATTGCTGTCTAGCGCTCCCAACCGCCCAAATCGCCGTCATGGGCCCTGAAGCCGCGGTAAACGCTGTCTACGCTAAAAAAATCGCCGAACTGCCAAAAGAAGAGAGAGCCGCATTTATCGGCAGCAAACGGGAGGAATACAAAGAAGACATCAATATCTACCGTCTGGCTTCTGAAATGATCATTGATGCTGTTATCCCAGCCAATTCGCTGCGTGATGAGCTGGCCAAACGGCTGAAGGCCTACATGACAAAGGAAATGACATTTACCAATCGAAAGCATCCGGTTTATCCGGTATAAAAAAGCAAGAACTTAGGAGCGCCAAAAGCGCTCTTTTATATATTCACAATAATAATATTATGTAAACTAATCGCCTTTGCATAAAACGCTTTGTTTTTTAGAATAGTAAATAAAGGCTGCCGCATCTTTAGCGGCAATTGTCAGTTTATCATAAAAAGGGGCCTACATTATGTATCATTTATATTCACATAACGACTTGGACGGAGTAGGGTGCGGAATCGTAGCAAAATTGGCATTCGGAAAAGACGTTGAGGTCCGGTATAACTCTGTCAACGGCTTAAACGCACAGGTGCAGTACTTTTTGGAAAAAATGAAGGAGAGCAACAGACAAGATGCATTATTCATCACCGATCTCGCCGTCAATGAAGAAAACGAACAGAGATTGAATGATTATGTTCATGCAGGGGGCAACGTGAAGCTTATTGACCACCATAAAACAGCCCTTCATTTGAATGAGCATGAATGGGGATTAATCCAGGTGGAATACGATGATGGAAGGCTCACATCCGCGACGTCACTTTTATATGGCTATCTTGTTGAAAATGGCTTCATGAAACCCACAAATGCCTTAGACCAATTCACAGAGCTCGTCCGCCAATACGATACATGGGAATGGGAGCGGTACGATCAAAAACAGGCGAAGCGGCTTAATGATCTTTTCTTTTTGTTGTCAATTGATGAATTTGAGGCAAAAATGATTCAGCGCCTTTCCTCGCATGACGAATTTTTCTTCGATGATTTTGAAGAAAAACTGCTTGATTTAGAAGACGAAAAAATTGAGCGTTACCTCCGAAGAAAGAAAAGGGAAATGGTACAAACCTTTGTGCACGAACACTGTGTAGGCATTATTCACGCTGAATCGTACCATTCAGAACTGGGAAACAGGCTAGGGAAAGATAATCCTCACCTCGATTACATTGCGATTTTAAGCATGGGATCAAAACGAGTCAGTTTGCGCACCATTCATGATTACATCGATGTGTCAGAGATCGCCGGCCGATACGGAGGCGGAGGGCATGCAAAGGCATCCGGCTGTTCAATAACCGATGAAGTATACGAGTTGTTTGTAACTGAAGCTTTCCGGATTGATCCTGTACGGCCTGATGCTTTCCGTAACATCTATAATCTAAAAGGATCTGCGAACGGATCATTATATGAAAATCGTGCTCAAATGAGATTTTTTCTGTTTCCTTTAGACAACAAGTGGAATATCCAAATTAATGGGGAAACACAGGATGAAACATTCGCAGCGTTTGAAGAAGCAGAATGGTTCATTAAAAGAAATTATGCCGCATCGCTCGTGCGGGATGAAGTGTTTGTCGCATTTTTAGCGGAGAATCTGAAGCTGGCAAATCAGCATCGCAAGTAAATAAATATGCATAGGGGAGCGTCATTCACCCCTATGCATATCCGCTAGCTATCGTTTGAATATGGCTGTACGTTTCTTGATCACAAAATAAAGGGCTATCACAACAACAGCCAATATCATAATCGGTGTTGTATAAGTACCCGCTATGTTCTCTACATCATCCCACTGGCTTCCCAGCTGTATGCCTAAATACACAAACAGGATAGACCAAGGAATGATAGCAAGCACAGTCAGTACCACAAACTTGAGAAATGGCATTCTGGCAATACCTGCTGGAATGGATATCGCATGTCTGACAACCGGTATAAAACGAGCCGAGAAAACAACCCCGGCGCCGTACTTTTGAAACCAGTTTTCCGACATGTCGATATGATGCTTTTTAATCAATAAATACTTCCCGTATTTGTCCAAAAATGGTCTGCCTCCATAGCGGCCGATCCAGTAAATAAAGATCTGGGCAATGGTACCTCCGATAACACCCGCAATAATGGCGCCAATAAACCCAATCGTGCCTTCCGATACCATATAGCCGCCATAAGCTAATACAATCTCACTCGGAATGATTTCAATCATTAACCCAATCGCAATACCCGCATATCCCATGTTCGTCAGCCATGTTAAAATTTCGCTTATCAAACTGCCCACATTCTTCACAACCTGTCCTAATCTTTTTCACTATTATATGACTGATTGACGAGCAAGATGGTTACAATTTTTTTACCGCAGCATTTCTTTCGTTTCCCGTTTGATTACACCTTCTAAATAGGTCAAAAGCTGAGATCTCATTTCGGGACGCATTAAGCCGATTTCAGTGCTCGCTTTAAAACAGCCCAGCTTATCGCCAATGTCATATCGATTTCCTTCCAGCAGTCGAGCATGGATCGGCTCATTACGGCAAACCTCACGAAGCGCATCTGTGAGCTGAATTTCGTTTCCCGCGCCTCTGCCAATTGACTTCAAAACGGGGAAGATCGAAGAATTCAACACATACCGTCCCATTACGGCGATGTCGGAAGGCGCTTCTTCAGGTGAAGGCTTTTCAACTAAATCGTTCACTTCATACACATGCCCATGAGTTCCAGACGTATTAATAATACCATATTTGCTGACATCCTCAGGGAGAACTGACTGTACACCGACAACCTCTGTGCCATAAACGTCATATACATCCATTAATTGCCGAAGAGCCGGTGTTTCAGACACCATAATATCATCACCTAAGAGAACGGCAAAAGGCTCATCTCCGATAAAATGCTCCGCACACAGTACCGCATGGCCTAATCCGAGCGGTTCTTTCTGGCGGATGTAATGAATGTTGGCCAAATCGGCGATCTGCTGCATTTCTTCAAGTGTCTCCGTCTTGCCTTTTTCCCGCAGATTGAATTCCAATTCCGCCGATCGGTCAAAATGATCTTCAATCGAGCGTTTGTTTCTCCCTGTAATAATCAGTATATCTTCAATTCCTGACTCTACGGCCTCTTCTACAATATATTGGATTGCTGGTTTGTCGACGATTGGGAGCATTTCTTTAGGCTGCGCCTTTGTCGCCGGCAGAAATCTCGTTCCTAAACCCGCTGCGGGAATAACCGCTTTTCTCACTTTTTTTCTCATTCATCTTCACTCCTGATCCTGTATATTTTTCAGCGAATCTCCAAATACCCAGATTCGGTTTCCTATAAAATTCATCATCATTCCGCCGATAGTGGCGGCGAGCTTACTCACCAAAAGCGAGCATCCGCAGTTTTGAAACAAATAAAGCAGCAAAAAGGTGATCCCCGACGTGGCAATATTAATCATGAGAAAGCGCACAATCTCTTTCCCGTCAGCCTTACGTTTTACACGAAACGTCCAATTCCGGTTCCACACATAGCTGTTGATGATACCTGCCGAATAGGAGCAGATCTGCGCCGACAGATAAGGGACATGACAAGCAGTAAGGAGAAAGAAGACACCAAAATCTATCAGCGTATTGCCGACGCCTACGGTGCAAAAGCGTCCTAATGTTTTTATTTTTTCTTTCAGCATAACGGCACCGACCTCCCTTCATAAAAGATGCGAATAGCTGCCATATTTGTTGATATGGATTACTTTAACGGACAGTGTTGAATAAACAATTAATAAAATATGAACAAAAAATGAAAAAACGGGTATACCGCTCTCTTTACATAAGGATGGACAAAATATGCAGTATGTCGAAGGGGAAGAGGGCGGAATGATAACGAAATGTCTTACAAAGAAGAGAACAATGTAAACAGGAATCAGCAGAAAAAGCAGGCAGAATTCAATAGATTGAGAAGTTTCGAGCCATGATTTCCTATCTGCAGAGATGTCTATTATGTCAATAGCTCTAAAACAACGAGATTCGAGGGAACAGGAAGCGAAGAAGAAGTCGGTAACAGCCGTCTATGTTAGCCCCATCTTATCAATGAATAAATGTATCCAGTTCCTTTGTAGAATCGAACACGAATTCCTCCAAAAGTATCCTATACACAATTTTTTTAATAAGGTAGGATGTTAGACAAAGGGATATTTTGGATAAATATGCATCTCCGTTCAATGGTTTTAGTGGTGCGATCTTCATGACCTGTTGTTATCAAATTCCAAAAGAAAATCCCCCCCATTTTAAGGAAAAAGGAGGATGTTAAGTGATGAGGAAAAAGTGTAGCGTATGTTTATGGATTCTAGTTTTATTATTGAGCTGCTTATCTGGAAAGTCTGCGTATGCTGCCACCAGTACTACAATTGCAAAACATATAGGGAATTCAAACCCGCTTATCGACCATCATTTGGGAGCAGATCCGATTGCGCTGACCTATAACGGAAGGGTTTACATTTATATGTCAAGTGATGATTATGAATATAATAGCAACGGAACAATTAAAGATAATTCATTTGCCAATTTGAATAGAGTATTCGTCATATCTTCAGCGGATATGGTGAACTGGACAGATCACGGAGCCATTCCGGTAGCAGGTGCCAATGGAGCTAATGGAGGCCGTGGAATTGCAAAATGGGCAGGTGCGTCATGGGCACCGTCAATCGCAGTAAAAAAAATAAATGGCAAGGATAAATTCTTCCTTTATTTCGCAAACAGCGGCGGAGGTATCGGGGTTCTCACCGCAGACAGCCCGATTGGTCCATGGACCGACCCAATCGGAAAACCGCTCGTAACGCCAAGTACGCCAGGAATGTCTGGTGTTGTATGGCTTTTTGATCCGGCAGTATTTGTAGATGATGACGGCACCGGTTACCTGTATGCCGGGGGAGGCGTTCCTGGCGGTTCAAATCCAACGCAGGGACAATGGGCCAATCCTAAAACGGCAAGAGTCATAAAATTGGGGCCTGATATGACGAGTGTTGAGGGAAGTGCATCCACAATTGATGCGCCTTTCATGTTTGAAGATTCGGGATTGCACAAGCATAACGGAACATACTACTATTCCTATTGCATCAATTTCGGCGGCGCGCACCCGGCCGATAAACCCCCGGGTGAGATCGGCTACATGACCAGTTCAAATCCCATGGGTCCCTTTACATATAGAGGGCACTTCCTGAAAAATCCGGGTGCATTTTTCGGAGGCGGCGGAAACAACCATCATGCTGTTTTCAATTTTAAAAACGAGTGGTATGCAGTGTACCATGCGCAAACTGTCAGTTCCGCTCTGTTCGGGGCCGGCAAAGGTTACCGTTCTCCCCATATTAATAAGCTGGTGCATAACCCAGATGGATCCATCCAAGAGGTAGCAGCAAATTATGCAGGTGTAACACAGCTTTCCAATTTAAACCCATATAACCGGGTAGAAGCTGAAACGTTTGCCTGGAATGGACGCATTTTGACAGAGAAGTCCACAGCACCCGGCGGGCCAGTAAATAATCAGCATGTAACAAGCATTCAAAATGGAGACTGGATTGCTGTAGGAAATGCAGACTTTGGAGCGGGCGGTGCCAGGTCATTTAAAGCAAATGTAGCATCCACTTTAGGCGGAAAAATAGAAGTGCGCCTCGACAGTGCTGATGGTAAGCTTGTTGGAACCCTGAATGTACCTTCCACAGGCGGAGCGCAAACGTGGAGAGAGATAGAAACTGCAGTAAGCGGGGCAACCGGTGTGCACAAAGTATTCTTTGTATTTACCGGAACAGGTACAGGAAACTTGTTTAATTTTGATTACTGGCAGTTTACACAAAGATAGGATTCGTAATGGGACCGTTTAAAAACGAGACGGGTGACCAGCACCGGAATAGCCCGCCATTATGAATTTTCTAATACCGTAAAAGACACATGACGAAGGAGCGAAATAAATGATTCCACGTTTTAAAAAAACAATTTGTATATTATTAGTATGTTTCACTATGCTGTCAGTCATGTTAGGGCCAGGCGCTACTGAAGTTTTGGCAGCCAGTGATGTAACAGTTAATGTATCTGCAGAGAAACAAGTGATTCGGGGTTTTGGAGGGATGAATCATCCGGCTTGGGCTGGGGATCTTACAGCAGCTCAAAGAGAAACGGCTTTTGGCAATGGACAGAATCAGTTAGGCTTTTCCATCTTAAGAATTCATGTAGATGAAAATCGAAATAATTGGTATAAAGAGGTGGATACTGCCAAGAGTGCAGTCAAACATGGGGCAATCGTTTTTGCTTCTCCCTGGAATCCTCCAAGTGATATGGTTGAGACCTTTAATCGTAATGGTGATACATCGGCTAAACGGCTGAAATACGATAAGTACGCCGCATATGCGCAGTATCTTAACGATTTTGTTACCTTCATGAAAAATAATGGTGTGAATCTTTATGCGATTTCGGTCCAAAACGAGCCTGATTACGCTCACGAGTGGACGTGGTGGACGCCGCAAGAAATACTTCGCTTTATGAGAGAAAACGCCGGCTCGATCAATGCCCGTGTCATTGCGCCTGAGTCATTTCAATACTTGAAGAATTTGTCGGACCCGATCTTGAACGACCCGCAGGCTCTTGGCAATATGGATATTCTCGGAACCCACCTGTACGGCACTCAGGTCAGCCAATTCCCTTATCCTCTTTTCAAACAAAAAGGAGCAGGGAAAGACCTATGGATGACGGAAGTATACTATCCGAACAGTGATAACAACTCGGCGGATCGATGGCCCGAGGCATTGGATGTTTCACAACATATTCACAATTCGATGGTAGAGGGAGATTTTCAAGCTTATGTATGGTGGTACATCCGAAGATCATATGGTCCTATGAAAGAAGATGGTACGATCAGTAAACGCGGCTACAATATGGCTCATTTCTCGAAGTTTGTGCGTCCCGGCTATGTAAGGATTGATGCAACGAAAAATCCGAATACGAACGTTTACGTGTCAGCCTATAAAGGTGACAACAAGGTCGTTATTGTTGCCATTAACAAAAGCAACACAGGGGTCAACCAAAACTTTGTTTTGCAGAATGGATCTGCTTCAAACGTATCTAGATGGATCACGAGCAGCAGCAGCAATCTACAACCTGGAACGAATCTCACTGTATCAGGCAATCATTTTTGGGCCCATCTTCCAGCTCAAAGCGTGACAACATTTGTTGTAAATCGTTAAGGACACCTAAGGCAAGCGGTACCGCATTGGAGCGGATACGGACATTAACCGCCGAGGGTGCCACAAATAAACCTGCACGGGAATAAAAAAGTTGAAGTCAGAAAAAAGCGATTTTCCGATCAGAAAATCGCTTTTTTTCGTGTCGTGCGTCGTTTTGAAACACATGATTCAAGGTTTTTAAATGCGGGAGGGCATTAGCTTGTTAAAATAAATGTATAAGGAATAAACATAAGCGTTATAAACAAATAAGTATTTTATCATTTAATGGATTCACTTTTATGTTCTCTTTACAGAAAGTAAAACTAGATCCATTCTGAACGACAACTGGTGCACTATTACTGAGATAGATATTATGAATATTCAGGGAAGGGAAATGTAGAACGCTATCGAAAGTTTGACTTGTTGACAATTCAAACTTTAAGAAAAGAAAAGACCGGAAGGCCAAGATTTAGTAACCAACTACTAAAAGATTTAGTTTACATAATATATATTCTAGGAAGTAAACAAAATAAATGAATTTCTGTCTCATATCAAAAGTATACTTAAGTTAGTGAGACAGAAATTGAAATTTTATTGGTTTGTTGCTAATCAAAAAAATGGCGTTGTTAATCCATAATAAACTGCTTCTAAATCTTCCAGCGTCATATCGCCATATGCGCATTTGATAACAGAGTCAGCAAACACATCATAGTCATAATCTGTAGAAAATCCTCGCTGCAGCTGTTTTTCGTAAGCTTCAATCTGTTCTTTTTGATACTGGATGTCTTTTTCCTTACCTGGATAGTCCGGACCATTTATCGCATGATTCATTTCTTTGAACAGCATCATATATTGCTTCAGTGTTTCATCCACAACCTACACCTCCTTGTTTTACTGGATAAGATAATGAAAACGGACATCATTGCTGATGTCCGCCAACAGTTAAACTATTTGGGTTCTGTTCCCCAAATCAGTTTTCCGTGATTATATAATGTGATTTTTTTCGTTGTTTTAAACGTATTTGATTGGAAAAAGGAATAATCGCCGCTTTGTGCATAATTGCTCCAGTCATCGTTGTGAAGACGAAGCTGAATATTTCCTGTGCTTGCTCCCGGTGACAGCTTTCCTTTTTTGAACCCCAGTTCCAGATAGGTATCTGCGCCTTGCTTAGGTTTATGCAGCGTCACAAATTTGTGGGTCAGATTGCCGCATCCAATCTGCGCGTAGTCACAGTCAAAGTTTTGGCCTTTGTTTTTCGCGTTATACCAGTAACGGGCAGTGACATCTTTTAAATCCACCGTCGCATTGCCGTTATTTTTTATGTGAAGCTGCGGGCGGATTTGGTTGCTGTTCACACCCCCATCCCCTGCTTTGTATTGTACAGAAATGCCGTTTTCCTGTGCGGGGTTATCTTGTGCCGGCGTTTCAGGGCGTTCTTTCGTTGAATCTTTGTTGCCGAGAATGTTTTCTCTTACGAATGTTCCTGAAGCAGTTAAATCTGTAAGCGGCCAGCCGCCTGTTTTAGATGCTCCCGGCTTTAACGCTGAGGATGATTCCTGCTTATCAGAAAGATTCCAGTTCACCCAGCTGATTTTCTTGCTGTCGAGATAATTCAGCCATTCCCGCGACTGGTCAAGGAATACACCGCCATTTCCAGACGCGTCGCTTGTTCCCCATTCCGTCACGAAAATAGGCGCTCCTTTACTGAGTGCATAGTTTGCTTTATCCCGTAAAGATTGGCCGTGTGTGCCGGCATAAAAATGAAGCGCGTACATGACATTTGCATCTTTTAGCTGATCATCGGCAGCATCATTCACATCCTGGCTCCATGTACCGGTTCCGACAATGATGGTGTTGTCTGGATCATTTTTGCGGATAACGGAAATCACTTCTTCCGCATACGGTTTAATATCACGCCCCCAGTTCACATCACCGTTTGGTTCGTTTGCAATTTCATAAATGACATTTGGCGTGTTTCCGTAAAGGCTTGACATTTCCTTGAAGAATTCTTTTGCCTTCTCTTTATTTTGGTTTGGATTACCGTCATTTAAGATATGCCAGTCAATGATGACATATATCCCAAGCTCTTTTGCCGCTTCAACCGCTTCTTTTACTTTGTTTTTCACGGATGGGTTGTCAATATAACCGCCATCTGCTGTATACATCGCCGCTCGAAAAACGGTAATGCCCCAATCGTCTCTCAGCCATTTTAAGCTGTCTTTATTGACAAAATCGCCATACCATTGCAATCCGTGTGAACTGATCCCCTTCAATTGCACCGCTTTGCCGTTTTGATTGATTAGCTGCGTGCCTTTTATGCTAAGCTGGCCATTTATGGCGACTGGCGTTTTTGCTCCTGCAGCAGATGCTGCTGGATTTCCTAAGCCGCTGGTTGCGAGTATTGAAATTAATAAACACACGATTAAGATAGAGACTTGACGTTTCATATATAGTATTCTTTCCTCCTTTACATCATGACGAAAATATATGCCTATTAACTCGTACGCTCCACCTCCCTTCCGTTTTTGTTTGGCACGGACTATTGTAAAAATTTATCTCATCTTTGTCTATCAACCTAATTTCTTGTTTTTAGACGGATTAAAAAGCCTGTCAATTTGCTCTTTTTGTCTTGTTTCAGATACTGCTGACATACGGACCAAATAGAAAATTGTTTAATCAGGACTATTCACGTTACTTTTTGTTTAATTTGAAAGATTCTGCTTCTTTACGCCAAATAAAAAGCCGCATTCAATGAATTGAATGCAGCCGTGTTCTTATGCTTCTTGTTTCTCATCTTCCCATGTTTCAGCATTTTTCAGCCCTGGAATGTTTTTCGCTTTAAATACAGGATCAAGTCCTTGTTTACGCTGTTTCGCGTAATCTTTATACACTTTGTAAGCAACGTTTGACAGTAGCGTAATCACAACTAAGTTAATCAGCGCCATGATACCCATAAAGAGATCCGCCATGTCCCAAACGATTTGGAAGCCTGATAGAGAACCGTAGACAACCATAGCAATAACCGCAATCCGGTAAATATTGAGCCATGTTTTGCTTGTTTTAATAAATTCAATATTTGTCTCACCATAATAATAGTTGCCGACAACTGAACTGAATGCAAACAAGAACATTGCGACTGCGATGAAGCTAGGCGCCCAGCCACCGATATGATGATTAAGGGCAGCCTGGGTTACTTGGATACCATCACCTTTTGGCGTTACACTGTAAAGCAAAATGATAAACGCTGTGGACGTACATACGATAAATGTATCGAAAAATACGCCTAATGTTTGAATAAAACCTTGTTTTGCCGGATGCGATACATGAGCTGTTGCAGCCGCATTCGGAGCGCTTCCCATCCCTGCTTCGTTTGAAAAAAGTCCTCGCTGCGCACCGATAACGATGATGCCGCCAATTCCGCCGCCGACGACTTGTTCAAACCCTAAAGCATTTTTAACAATTGTAGCGATAACGCCAGGGAAAGCCGTAATATTTGTGATAACAACAAATAATGCAATAATAATATAAATGCCTGCCATAACCGGTACAATTAACTGTGTTACAGCCACAACACGTTTTAAACCGCCAAAAATGATAAACGCAGTTAAAACAGCCAAGACAATGGCTACAACTGTTTTATTCACATGAAATGCGCCATCCAATGCTCCAGCAATAGTATTCGTTTGAACAGCGTTAAAGATTAAACCGAATGATACCGTAATTAAGACAGCAAAAACGATGCCGAGCCATCTGGCTCCAAGGCCCTTCTGAATGTAGTAGGCCGGACCTCCGCGGAAATCCTCCCCGTCTCTTACCTTATAAAGCTGCGCTAGCGTACTCTCAACAAAGCTAGAAGCCATACCTACAGCAGCTACAACCCACATCCAAAACACAGCGCCTGGTCCGCCTGTCGCAATTGCTAAAGCTACACCAGTCAAATTTCCAGTACCGACTCGGGATGCAGCGGAAATAAAGAATGCCTGCATAGAGGAAACGCCTTTATTTCCTTCAGGCTTCTCACCTACTATTCTGAACATTTCAATAAAATAACGGAATTGGATAAAACCAAAACGTATGGTAAAAAATAATCCAAGCCCTATTAAAATATAAAATAGGTATTTCCAAATGAAATCACTTGGAATATGAATTAAACTATCGAAAAAAGACGCCATATTTACCTCCCGTTTTCATCAATTCAATACGAATTCGTTTTGATGTTAGATTTTTTAACATAACGAGTTTTATTATATCACAATATGACGAATTAGGAAGTTTTTTCGCGAAGAATATTGTCATAGCCAGATGTTACTCTGTCGACCCTTTCCCTAGCATTTTCCTATAAAAAATAAAAACATTCGTTGCAAGTTTGCATTTTAAAAAAGTACCTATTAACAATGCAATCATTTCCTCTCATTCTCTTACCTTTCCTTTGATTTTAGCTCACAAATAAAGGAATAAACCTTAAACAACAAACATATCATCTAAAATATGCTTTTATTCACACCATAAACCGGGTAACATACACTAATAAAGAATGTTTCTCTTTCAAAAATAAGCAAAAAGATATATACTTAACAAAGTGAAATTTAGTTTTTAAATTTAATAAATCAGGTTTACTTTTAGGATGGATTAGGGTATTATTATAAAAATATTCAGTAATATTAAAGGAGGGGGAGATCATTTGAAAAAAGTAACGATATTGAAAGCATCCATCTTATTCTTGGCGATCGCCAGTTTTCATTTGCTCTCAATTCCCCACGCCTTTGATATCGGCCATCATTATAAAGCCGTAGCCGATCAGCAGGAAATGCACGAGATGAAAGCCGGCCAAAATGCTGATGATGAGAAGAAATCCATCACAGGGGCATTTGCGCTAACCGCTTTGTGGGCAATGGCTGTTCTGCTTCTGACCGCTGAAAGCAAAAGTACGGGATACACCCGCAGGCGCCAGCGGAAAAAAAGCTTTATACTGGCCAAATTTTATCAGTCGTCTTATTTCGGCAAACTTCATGTTCAACATCACCCGATTATATAACGATAATATGAGGAGGCTGTTTAACATGTTGTTTATCTTAAGAATGGTGATATTAGGCTTATTTTCTTTCACAGCGCTGAATTTATTTGTATGGCAGGGAATTGAAGTCATTCATGCCGTAACAGATCTATTCACCAACCATGAAAGCTAAATAAACGAAACCCGCTCGTATAGTATGAGCGGGTTTTTTATTATTGGTCTGTATGAAGGCGCCAGACAGCTGTAACCTTGCCTGATTCCTCTTCATCAAAAAAGAAAGAGCCATTGCTGTATCTGTCGTTTGTCCGCAGCTCTTTTGCCTGCAGTTCTTTTCTGTCGCCTTTTTCTGTTTCTGCCATAAGCCGCTGTTCAAGACCGCAAGCGAACAGTGCTGCAACACGGTGAGGATTCTTTTTCAGTTCCCTTAGCATCACGACACCGCGTTTTGCGCGGGATGTTTTCTCGAACTCAGAAAGACTCATGCGTTTTACCGCTCCCCGCTGTGTGAACAAGACAATTGAATCAGATTCTTGAAGGATCTCTCCTGAGACAACAAAGTCATCCTCTTTTAAGTTAATCCCTTTGACACCTGCCGCACGCGCGCCAACTACATTCACTTCGTCTTCTCCAAACCACAGGCCGTACCCTAAGTGAGTGGCCATAAAGATCTGGCTTTCCCCATTTGTTACATGAACATCAATCAATTCATCTTCACCCTTCAGATTTAAGGCCACAAGCGCCTTAGAATAACGCTGTGCTTTGTAATGGGTGAGCTCTGTCTTTTTCACCATGCCGTTTTTCGTAAAGAACAATAGATATGCCGACGGATCAAATTCTTTTATCGGTATGGCCTTTACAATCGTTTCATCACGGTCAATGGTGATGATATTAGAAAAATGCTGACCCATGTCCTTCCATCTGATATCAGGCAGCTGGTGAACAGGACAATAAATGTAGCTTCCTTTGTTCGTAAAGAGCAGCAGTACGTCCGTCGTATTCATTTCAAATTGATGCAGCATCCTGTCCGTATCTTTCATTCCGAAATCCTGGCCGTTGGAAGCGGCATATGAGCGCTGGCTTGTCCGTTTTAGATAGCCATCCTTCGTAACGGTTACATATACATCCTCAGACGCAACCATAACTTCGAGGTTGATTTTAATTTCCTCAATTTTTTCTTCAATCACGGAGCGTCTCGTGTCTGCATATTTCTTTTTCAGTGCTTTTAAGCTGTTTGTGATCACTTTTAACAGCTTTTTATCATTGCTTAAAATAGATTCGAGCTCTTCAATTTTTTTACCGAGCTCTTCTGCCTCTTCCTTAAGCGCTGTGATATCTGTATTGGTTAAACGATATAACTGCAATGACACGATGGCTTCAGCCTGAGGCTCTGTAAATTCGTATTTCGCAATCAAATTATTTTTAGCGTCACGTTTATCGCTTGAAGAACGGATCGTTGCAATGACTTCATCTAAAATGGACAAAGCTTTCATGAGCCCTTCTACGATGTGATGTCTGTCTTTTGCTTTTTGAAGCTCGTAAACGGACCGGTTTGTGACGACTTCCTTTTGGTGTCCAATATACGCATCCAAAATAGACGGCAGGCTCATCAGCATCGGACGGCGGTTATGAATAGCCACCATATTAAAGTTATATGTGATCTGCAAATCAGTGTTTTTATATAAGAAATTCAAAATGCCTTTGGCATCCGCTTCTTTTTTCAGCTCAATGACCACTCTCAGCCCTGTTCGATCCGTTTCATCACGAACCTCTGAGATGCCTTCAACCTTTTTATCAATACGGAACTCGTCCATTTTTTTCACAAGGTTTGCTTTATTTACTTCAAATGGAATTTCAGTAATGACTATTTGTTCTCGTCCGCCTCTGATTGTTTCAATTTCAGCTTTTCCGCGGATAATGATTTTTCCTTTTCCAGTTTCGTAAGCTTTTCTTATGCCGTCAACGCCTTGAATAATACCGCCTGTCGGAAAATCAGGCCCTTTAATGACTTCCATGAGTTCATCAACAGAGCAAGATGGCATTTGAATACGCTTAATGACAGCATCAATGACTTCTCCCAAATGATGAGGGGGAATGTCGGTCGCGTATCCCGCTGATATCCCGGTTGATCCGTTGACCAATAAGTTAGGAAACATCGCCGGGAGTACGACAGGCTCCTTGCTTGTGTCATCGAAGTTAGGCACAAATTCAACCGTGTTTTTGTCAATATCCCGAAGAAGCTCAGATGCTATCGGAGATAATCGTGCCTCTGTATAACGCATGGCTGCCGGAGGATCTCCGTCGATGCTCCCGTTGTTTCCATGCATTTCGATCAACACATTACGAACTTTCCAATCCTGGCTCATCCGCACCATTGCTTCATATACCGAACTGTCACCGTGCGGATGATAGTTACCGATGACGTTACCAACCGTTTTGGCCGCTTTTCTGAAGTTTTTATCAAACGTGTTTCCATCTGTATGCATCGCATACAGAATTCTGCGCTGTACCGGCTTTAATCCGTCTCTCGCATCAGGCAGCGCTCTGTCTTGAATAATATATTTACTGTAGCGTCCAAAACGGTCGCCGATCACCTCTTCTAATGGTAAATCATGAAATAATTCTGGCTGTGACAATCATTAAACCTCCTCAGCGACCGATAAGTTTTCATTTTCTAAAATATTGCTTTCTTCATCTAAGCCGAAAGCGACGTTTTTCTCAATCCACTTTCTGCGCGGCTCTACTTTGTCTCCCATTAACGTCGTTACACGTCTCTCTACACGTGCCGCATCGTCAATTTTGACCCTAACAAGGGTGCGGGACTCCGGATTCATTGTCGTTTCCCACAGCTGGTCTGCGTTCATCTCTCCAAGACCCTTATATCGCTGAATGGTATAGCCCTTGCCGACTTTTTTCAGGACATCACCCATCTCTTCATCAGACCATGCATATTCAATGATTTCCTTCTTTCCGCTTCCTTTACTGACCTTATATAAAGGTGGCAGCGCTATAAACACCTTGCCATGCTCAATGAGCGGCTTCATATAGCGATAGAAAAAGGTAAGAAGCAGCACTTGAATATGAGCGCCGTCAGTATCGGCATCGGTCATAATGATGATTTTGTCGTAGTTGATGTCATCGATTGAGAAATCTGCTCCGACACCCCCGCCGATCGCATGAATGATCGTATTGATCTCTTCATTTTTAAAGATATCCGCAAGCTTAGCTTTTTCTGTATTAATGACTTTACCGCGTAAAGGCAGAACTGCTTGGAATCTGCGGTCTCTTCCCTGCTTGGCTGATCCGCCTGCTGAATCACCCTCAACGAGATACAATTCATTTTTTGCCGGGTTTCTCGAACCCGCAGGCGTCAGCTTTCCGCTTAAAGTCGCTTCTGATTTTTTTCGTTTTTTGCCGCTTCTTGCTTCTTCACGGGCTTTGCGTGCCGCTTCGCGCGCCTGGCTCGCCTTGATTGCTTTTTTGACAAGAAGCGTTGCGGTGTCCCGATTTTCCTCTAAAAAGTAAGCAAGCTGCTCGGAAACAATTGCATCAACCGCTGATCTTGCTTCACTCGTTCCGAGCTTTCCTTTTGTTTGTCCTTCAAATTGAAGAAGCTCCTCAGGAATGCGGACAGAAATAATGGCTGAAAGCCCTTCCCTTATATCGGTGCCTTCAAGGTTCTTATCCTTTTCCTTCAGCAAAGCCACTTTTCGCGCATATTCATTAAAAGCCCGGGTCATCGCAGTTTTTGCACCCGACTCATGCGTCCCGCCGTCTTTTGTTCTGACATTGTTAACAAAAGACAAAATATTTTCAGAATAACCATCGTTAAACTGGAACGCAAAATCCACTTCTATGGAATGATGCTCTCCCTCAAACGAGACCACTTCAGATAAGACGTCTTTTTCTTCATTTAAGTAAGCGACAAACGCCTCTATGCCGTTTTCATAATAAAAGACCTCATGCTGGTCATTGCGTTCATCAATCAGCTCAATTTTCAACCCTTTTAACAAAAACGCAGACTCTCTTAAGCGCTCGGAAAGCGTTTCAAAATTATAGGTTGTTGCGCTGAACATCGTTGGATCTGGCTTAAAGTGTGTGAGTGTTCCCGTCTTTTTCGTTTTGCCGATCTTTTCGAGAGATGTAACCGGTTTTCCTCCATTTTCAAATCGCTGCTGATAGATAAAACCGTCCCGTTCAATGGTAACTGTCAGCCATTCAGATAAAGCATTCACGACTGATGCACCCACTCCATGGAGCCCGCCGCTTGTCTTATAGCCGCCTTGGCCGAATTTTCCTCCGGCATGAAGCACCGTAAAAATCACTTCAGGGGTTGGTTTGCCGAGCTTATGCATTCCGGTCGGCATGCCGCGTCCTCTATCCTGTACAGAAATGCTATTGTCTTTATGTATTTTGACGATTATGTGATCTCCATGGCCGGCAAGCACCTCGTCGACAGAGTTATCTACAATTTCATAAACCAAGTGGTGCAAGCCGCGCGCGTCAGTAGAGCCAATATACATACCCGGCCTTTTCCTGACAGCCTCAAGGCCTTCGAGCACCTGTATGGCATCTTCGTTGTAATCAAATTGCTGTTTTCTAGCCAAACGTACAAACCCCTTTCAAAAACTAACATTGTCTTTCTCTTTTTCAGTGTTACACATCATTTGTATATAAGATATTTTTTATAAACCTCGCCTCAAGCCGGTACTGCCTTGGACTCCTCATTATAACCAATATGTTTGCAATCGCAACATAGAGCTAACGAATCAGTTCTCAAAACATCGGCTAGTGCTGTTTTTGCACCATAAGAACGTATGTTTGTTTATTATATATAAAGCAGCAGACCTTCGCAAATCGAACGGCCGAAACCCAGCTGGACAAGGTATTCAAAAAAAGCTGTTCAAGCTTTATTGTATCTGTTTCACCGTAATACGCAAACAATATCTTAAAATTAAAAAGCAAAAATCCTTGAATTCACAAGGATTTTTGCAGTTCTGCACCTATTTTGTTACAGCGTGTGCCACTTTTATGCACAGATCCATGATAACCGTTCTGCCTTTTTCTTTTAGCATCTGGTATGCTTCCTCGTTTACCAGCCCTTGCTGCGCCCAAAATACCGGAGCATCTGTCTCTAAAAACTCTTCCGCCACTCCAGGAAGCTGTTCTGAGCGCCGGAATACATTGACGATGTCAATTGGACCGTCAATCTCTTTTAAAGATGAAACGGCTTTGACACCTAGTGCCTCATCAATTGTCGGGTTCACAGGGATAATTTCATAACCCGCGTCCTGCATTGCTTTTGAAACCATATGTGACGTTCTATCCGGACGGTCTGAAAGCCCCACTACTGCTATACGTTTGCTTCTTTGAAGAATCTCTTTAATTTCCGCTTTAGAAGGGTTTTGCATCATGAGTCACTCCTTTTCCACTTATTTTACACGATCAAAACAGGAGAAATCAAAATATGATGCATGCTTGATTGGATTTGTAAGCAAACTTTACAAAAAAACTTATCATCAGATCATGACATCTCATGTTAAAATAGAAAGAAGGGAATTTGAAAAAGGAGAAATGTAGATGTTAATTGCTTTATTGATTATTTTGGCCTACTTGATAGGCAGCATTCCATCTGGCTTAATTGTGGGCAAGCTTGCCAAGGGAATTGATATTCGGGAGCACGGAAGTGGCAACTTAGGCGCTACCAATGCATTCCGTACACTGGGCGTAAAAGCAGGTTCGGTCGTCATAGCCGGAGATATTTTGAAAGGGACGCTGGCAACTGCATTGCCTTTTCTCATGCACGTTGATATTCATCCGCTTCTTGCAGGGGTCTTTGCGGTTATAGGCCATGTGTTCCCCGTCTTCGCTAAATTTAAAGGCGGTAAAGCCGTGGCAACATCAGGTGGCGTTTTGCTATTTTACGCACCACTGTTATTTATCACGATGGTTGCGGTATTTTTCATCTTTTTATACTTGACTAAATTTGTTTCTCTATCATCGATGTTAACAGGGATCTATACTGTTATATATAGTTTCTTTGTTCATGATACGTATTTATTAATTGTCGTTACCCTGCTCACTATTTTTGTGATATACAGACACCGGGAAAACATTAAACGAATCATCAATAAAACAGAACCTAAAGTAAAATGGCTATAAGCTTAAAAACCTTCTCTTTTGACACAGAATAGCCTAATACGTTTATAATAGAGAAAATTCAAATGAAGAACAAAGGGGTGTGCTGTTATGAATATGACAATTAACGAAGACGCATTGAACTGGTATAAAGAAGAGCTCGATTTGGAAAGCGGAGACCAGGTTCGCTTTTTCGTCCGCTATGGAGGCTGCAGCAACGTTCAAAAGGGTTTTTCTCTCGGTGTAGCGAAAGATGCCCCACAAGAGGCTGGAGTCACTGCAGAAGCAGACGGCATTACCTTCTTTATTGAAGAAAGTGATTTATGGTACTTTGATAATCACGACCTTCTCGTCAGCTATTCAGAAGACGCTAATGAACCGGTTTTTGAATACCAATAAAAAAGAACGCACATGATGTGCGTTCTTTTTTTACAAATGAAATCGTATAAGATGATCGGTTAGGTTTTCTTGTTCCAAAATATATTTTTGGGTCTCCCCCAGCAGATCAAAGTGAGGAAATTCACTTTTCTTATGTATCCATTCTTTCTTTAACCCGTAGGCTGCTCCCCACCGAATCAGCTTATCAATATCTGCACAGCCGGCTTTTGTCACAGTCTTTGCTTCCGGAAACCGGTCATCAAGCCAGTAATGTGTTAAAAATGCGATTTCTCCTTTTTTCACTGCTTGTTTCCACCGGTTCAGTTCCTCCCGTTTCACACCAAACGCCATATCCCGTTCACTTCCCTATTTTTTGGCCTTTTCATATGCTGCGTGCCAATCAGGAAAAGCTTTGCGAAACTGAATAGGCTTAAAGCTTTCTTTATCCACACATATATGAGATGAGGTGGCTTTGATGGAAAGCTCACCGGCCGGATTATAAATGTGATAACCATAAACGGTTTTAAAGCCGTTATATTCCTCTATCCATGTATGGACAACCGCGGTTTCTCCGTAATGAAGCGGCTTTTTATAGGAAATGTTGATATCAACGACCGGAGACAGAACTCCTCTCTTTTCCATTTCACTATATAAAAAGCCTAAGTCCTTGATTAAAGCTGTTCTGCCGACCTCCATCCACACAAGATAATTTGCGTGATAGACAATCCCCATTTGATCTGTTTCTGCATAACGCACTTCTATTTCTTTTTTTGATACATGCAAGATTACTCTGCTCCCTTAACGTCAATTTAGCCCCATTTTACCATAACCAAATCAGAAAGAAAAAAACCAGGTTTCCCTGGTTTTTAAGAGCGGTATCCATTTTGTCTCGCTGCGGATTCGTCCTGTATTTCATTGCGAAATGCTTCAATGCTCTGTTCGCGTCTTGCATTTTTTTCTTTGATACGCTGTTTATCTTCTCCTGAAGCAAACTCCATTGTTGCTTCTGCTTCTTCTATATTTTCAATTGTATTTTGAACCATATCCTGCAATTTTTCTACATTATCAGAACGATCATCTGGATTAGGCTGCTGATATTGATTTTGGTTCTTTGTCATCGGATGTACCTCCTAGAAATAAACTTGATTTTTCGCTACTCGCCTTTTGTCTGCATGATGATCGGCTGCTGTCCTGAAGTATCATGCATTTTTTCCCCTTTATTGGCTTTATATTTCACAGGCTTTGTACCCAAGTGGCTTGGAGCATATTGAGGCTGACCGTTTTTCTTGTTGTTTCCCATGCTTATCCCTCCTCAACAGATAGGTTTCTCAAAAGGAGGGATAAACATGAATACAAATTAAAGGTTATTTTTGCTTAAATCGCTGTTCAAGCTTTTCCTCAAGCTGATTTAAATACTCTGTATTAGTCATCAGCTCTTTTTTGTTTTCCATGACGAGCTCATGAAAAGAACGTTTTCTCATCTTCTTCACGCTTCTCACCTCCGCATATTCTTTTATTTTTTCCAATTCTGAAAACTTGTAAGCATATCTGAACATAAAAAAACTGAATCTAATCAAGATCCAGTTTTTGTTCCATTTCTTTTTTTGTCATGGTGCCAATGTGTATGTCTTGAATAACACCTTTTTCATCCAAGATATATGTCGTTGGATATGACATCACGTTATAGTCAGCATTGATCCCTTTTTTATCAATCAGAATAGGGAACGTTAAATCATACGTATCAGCAAACGCTCGGACTTGTTCTTCACTTTTCTCAGCTGAAGTGAAATTTACCGCAACAACCGCAAGTTTGTCGGCATACTCTTTTTGCAGCTCTTCCATCGCCGGCATTTCCTGACGGCAGGGCTTACACCAAGTTGCCCAAAAATTGAGCAATACTTTTTTGCCTTGTGAATCCTTTAAGGAGCTATTCTCTCCCGACAGCGTTTTCAAAGAAAAATCAGGTGCTTGTTGCCCCTCTTCAATTCCGACTTCTTTTTTGCTGTATGTTTGATACAGGTTCCAACCCATATAACCGGCAAGCATAATAAGCAGGATCCCTGCAAGCCATTTTTTCAGCATATGCCACCTCCGCAGCACATTTTGTCATAAAAAGAAGAGAAAGCGAAATGCCTTCTCTTCCTATTGATTCATCAGGACTGCTTCATTTTTTCACGAAGCACCATTTGAAGGATACCGCCATGGCGGTAGTAATCAATTTCAACTTCACTGTCAAAGCGGACGACTGCTTCAAAAGTTGTTACATTGCCGTCTTCATTGATTGCTCTTACCGTCACAAGGTCACGAGGGCGAACTGTTTCATCAACATCTACCTCGATGACTTCTTTACCCGTTAAGCCGAGTGTATCCGCATTTTCACCTTGTTTAAACTGAAGCGGCAGCACACCCATGAATACAAGGTTGCTTCTGTGAATTCTTTCAAAGCTCTCTGCAATTACCGTTCTAATGCCGAGTAGGTTTGTTCCTTTGGCAGCCCAGTCACGTGAAGATCCCATACCGTAGTCTTTTCCTGCTAATACAACAAGACCGGTTTTATCTTCTTTGTATTTCATGCACGCATCATAGATGGATGTTACTTCACCAGTTGGCCAGTACGTCGTAAATCCGCCTTCTGTACCCGGTGCGATTTGGTTTTTGATGCGAATGTTTGCAAATGTCCCTCTCATCATGACTTCATGGTTTCCTCGGCGCGAACCGTAGGAGTTAAAGTCACGAGGAGAAACCCCTTTTTCTTGCAAATACTTTCCGGCAGGTGTATCTTTACCGATTGCACCAGCAGGAGAAATATGGTCAGTTGTGACTGAATCGCCGAATTTACCGACAACACGCAAACCTTTTAATGGTTCAACCTTGCCCGGTTCAACAGACATTTCTTCGAAGAATGGCGGATTTTGAATGTAAGTTGACTCGTTATCCCATTTATATAACGCTTCATCTGTTGTTTCAATCTCGTTCCAGCGCTCGTTGTCATCAAATACCGTTTCATACTCTTTGCGGAAGAGCTCAGGCGTAACAGTTTGCTTAACAAGTGAATTGATTTCGTCTGTTGACGGCCAAATATCGTTAAAGTATACGTTTTGACCATCTTTACCCACACCGATCGGGTCGGTTTTCAGGTTAATGTTTACCGTTCCAGCCAGCGCATATGCCACAACAAGCGGTGGAGAAGCAAGGTAGTTTCCTTTAACAAGCGGGTGAATACGTCCTTCAAAGTTACGGTTTCCGGAAAGGACAGACGTAATCAGAAGATCATTTTTCGCAACCGCTTCTTCGATTTCTGGTGAAAGCGGACCTGAGTTTCCGATACATGTTGTACAGCCGTACCCAACGAGGTTAAAGCCAAGCTCTTTCATGTATGGAAGAAGGCCTGAATTCACAAGATATCCTGTAACGACTTTAGAACCCGGTGCAAGTGACGTTTTCACGTAATTAGGCACCTTAAGCCCTAACTCAACCGCTTTTTTCGCTACTAGTCCGGCGCCGATCAGAACATATGGGTTAGATGTATTCGTACAGCTTGTAATCGCGGCAATAGCGATCGCACCCGTTTTCATAACTGTTTCTTCGCCATTGAGAAGTTTAAATTTAATTTCTTTATTCTCTTCTTCAGCGTTTAAACCGAACCCTTGGTTACCCGCAGGGCTGACTAAGTGCTTTTTAAACGTTTCCTGCATAGCAGAAAGCGGGATCAAATCCTGTGGACGCTTTGGACCTGATAAGTTCGCTTCAATTTGTGAGAGGTCGATTTCAACCACATCAGTAAATTGAGGGTCTTCCGCATCAGGAGTGTAGAACAAGCCATTGCTTCTGCAGTACGCTTCGACAACATCAATATGTTCAGGATCACGGCCTGTCAGGCGCATGTAGTTGAGCGCTTCTTCATCTACTGGGAAGAATCCGCATGTAGCACCATATTCCGGAGCCATGTTCGCAATTGTTGCGCGATCTGCAAGCGGCAGTTCAGCAATTCCCGGTCCGAAGAATTCAACAAATTTGCCGACAACGCCTTTTTCACGGAGCACTTGTGTTACTTTTAACGCCAAGTCAGTAGCTGTTGTTCCGTTTGGAAGCTTGCCGACAAGTTTCGCGCCGATTACCTCTGGAACTGGGAAGTAAGAAGGCTGTCCAAGCATTCCCGCTTCAGCTTCAATTCCGCCGACACCCCAGCCAAGAACACCGATACCGTTAATCATTGTTGTATGTGAGTCTGTCCCCACAAGCGTATCTGGATACGTTACAAGCTCACCGTCTTCTTCAATGGCATGGACAACACTTGCCAGGAACTCAAGGTTGACCTGATGCACAATACCTGTTGCAGGCGGCACTGCTTGATAATTGTTAAACGCTTTCTTTGCCCAGCTTAAAAATTTGTAGCGTTCTGCATTTCTTTCGAATTCCAAATCCATATTTACTGCTAACGCGTCTTCCGTACCCGCTTTATCAACCTGTACAGAGTGGTCGATAACGAGATCAACAGGAATTTCAGGGTTGATTTTATCAGGATCTCCGCCGACTGCTGCCATCGCTTTACGCAGTGAAGCAAGGTCTACTACTGCCGGAACCCCTGTGAAGTCTTGTAAAATAACACGAGACGGTTTGAACGGAACATCGATTTCCTTTAATTCGGCAGTTCCCCATTTTGCCAAATTTTCCACATGTTCTTTTTTGATGACGAATCCGTCCACTTGACGCAAAACTGATTCTAAAAGAACTTTGATGGAATAAGGAAGCTTCGAAACCTTCCCGATACCTGAATCTTCTAACGCTTTTAAAGAGTAGTAATGATATGTTTTCCCATTTGTAGTAAACGTTTTTCTCGCTTGGAAAACGTCTTTTGCTGCAGTTTTTTGCTCGTTTGCCATTCTCCAAAATCCCCCTTCAGATCAGATCATTCTCAGATGAACATTACATTCCATCACAATTTTCTCACAATTTCATATTAAAACAAAATCATACATAAGTAAATATCAATGTTTTTATTAAATACAATAAGTTCGACTTATGAGAATATACACCGGTAATTTTTACTGTTTATGCTCTCTCATAGAACACACTAAAAGGAGCCATATTATGATTGAGGTGATAATGATGGTTAAAAGAAAAGCGAATCACGTTATTAACGGAATGAATGACGCCAAAAGCCAAGGCAAAGGCGCCGGCTATATCGAAAACGATCAGCTTGTACTGACTGAAGCTGAACGCCAAAATAATAAAAAGAGAAAAACCAATCAATAACATCGAACTCTTTTAAGGAGGTCCTCATTTTATGACCAATAAAAATACAAGTAAAGATATGCATAAAAATGCGCCAAAAGGACACAATCCGGGACAGCCTGAGCCTTTAAGCGGAAGCAAAAAAGTGAAGAACCGAAACCACACAAGACAAAAGCACAACTCAAGCCATGATATGTAAGAAAAGCAGACCTTAGTGTCTGTTTTTTTATGCGTTCACCCATTTATCATCCACTGCATATGCTGTAAGGCAAGGTTGATATGTGGAGGAATGCTTCCATGACCCATTCAAAACGTAATGATGCAAATGATTTCGATAGTATGGATGAATGGCTTCGGCAATTTTTTGAAGACCCCTTCGCCTGGTACGACGAAACATTGCCTATTGATTTATATGAAACAAGTCAGCAGTATATTATAGAAGCGGACCTGACTTTTTTACAGCCGACACAAGTAATGGTTACCCTGTCTGGCTGCGAGTTCATTTTAACAGTCAAATCATCTGGACAGACTTTTGAAAAACAAATGATGCTTCCTTTTTATTTTAATGACAAAACCATTCAAGCCGAATGCGAAAATCAAATACTCACAGTCGCCGTCAATAAAGAAACAGAAGATGGCTCTTCTTTTTCTCTTCAATTCCCTCTCAGCTAAACATAAAAAGTCACTTTCATCCCCTATAATGAAAGTGACTTTTTTTCCGTCCATTTATCGTCAAATACCCTCTAGTGACTCTCCCATGGCCAAATAGCAGATTCACTATACAATAGAATATGATCTACTATCTCTTTTGACTAGACATCTATCACTTTTTTCTATTCTTTTTTTACTGTGTTCTTCTAATCTCTCTTCGTATACAATATGGTTAGAATAAGGGGGAATGATCGATGCTGGAAGGATGGTTTTTGTGGTTTATTCTGTTTTGGGTAATCATGATGATTGTCTTATTATCAATCGGCGGTTTTTTCATGTTTCGAAAGTTTTTAAAGCGTTTACCAAAAGAAGACGGCAGGTCAGAACTTGATTGGCAGGATTACTATATTGAAAACAGCAGACATTTATGGAACGATGAAAATAAACAGTTTCTAGATGAATTGACAGCGCCGGTGCCAGAGCTGTTCAGAGATGCAGCAAAAGCCAAAATCGCAGGCAAAATCGGTGAGCTTGCATTAAAAGAAAAGGTAGCAAAGATTGATCAGCAACTTATGATCAAAGGTTATATTCTCGCAACTCCAAAAAGAGACCATACCTTCTTAAAAAGGCATCTGCGGGACAAAAAAATCGATCTGGAGCCTTATCAAACCCTTCTCAAATAAAAAACCTTTCCTGGCAAGAGGAAAGGTTTTTTAATTCATTTGAATATTAGCTGACTGCAGCTCGTTATGAAGTTTTCGATATGATAAATACATGGCGATTCTCCAAGGCACAATCATACCGAAAGCCAGAATCCAAAACATTCCGCTCAATGCACCATAATCAATTGATGTGCTCAAAATCGATTTCATCACGATTCTGATCACCAAAAGACCGACTAATATAAAAACAAATGCTTTAGAGCGTTTCATGTAAATCTCATTATTTTTAACTTCGAACTTAGAGGTTTTGATTAGAAAAATAGAGAAAATCACACCTAAAGTGAATGCTTCTAAAAACTCTGCACCAGTTACCCAAAATACCGGAAATAAAAACATTAACGCTCCCGTACTCATAAAAATCGGCGGGAGAATGATTTTTTTTGGTGAAACAGGCTTGTCAGAGGACTTTATTCTGACAACCATGACAGCTACAGCCATGAACACAGCAATAATCGATGAAATTATAATCATCATACTTATCATTCCTTTGTTTCTCGGAGTGTTGATACTATATACTATACTCCAAAACAATAAAAAAAACCATTTTGAAAAGAAATGACTTTAATATCCCATAACGCGGCTGACAGCTTCCAGCACTTTTGTTTCCTCGAACGGCTTCACAATAAAATCCTTTGCCCCCAGCTCAATTGCTTCCGTTACAATTCTTTGCTGGCGCATGGCAGTGCACATGATGACCTTCGCCTTAGGATCAAAGGTTAGGATATCACGAAGCGCCTTTATGCCGTTTTTCACTGGCATTGTAATATCCATTGTCACAATGTCCGGGCGCAGTTTTTTATACAGATCCGCTGCTTGCTCGCCGTCCGCCGCTTCGCCTGCGATTATGTAATTTGCCTCTTCCAAGATCTCTCTGATTTTCACTCTCATGAACTTGGCGTCGTCTACAACTAAAACTCTTGTCATATGCCCCTCCAAAAAACGATTTCCACAAATAATAGTCTTATTGTACCAAAAACAACAGGTTTAGTAGTAGTGCGAAAGTAATTCTCCATCAAAAACCAGTAAATCCCCCAAAAAGGTCAGACAGCAAAATAATGATCAGGCTCATCCAATCAAAGAATAACAGCACACCAATCACAATCATTAAAACGCCGCCTGCTTTCATGATCAAAAGCTGGTTCTTTCTTATCCACTTCAGCTTTGTGATAAAGAAAGACAATAAAACAAACGGTACAGCAAAACCGAGTACATATAACATCATGTATGGCACGGCTGAGCCTGGATTGGTGCCTGCAAGTGAGATAACAGCACCTAATATTGGACCGGTACACGGTGTCCATCCCGCCGCAAATGCCATTCCGATTAAGACTGAACCTAAAAACCCGCTCGGTTTATGCTTAAAATGGATTCTCCGCTCTTTCATCATAGCCTCTGGCCGGAACACGCCGAGTGTAAAGAAACCGAACAAAATAATAAGCAACGCGCCAATTTGCCGAATCGCATCATGGTAATCCCTAAACAGGCTGCCAATTAAAGATGTTCCATAGCCTAAAGCAATAAAAATGACTGAAAAGCCGAGCAAAAAAAACAAAGTATGAAACAGGCTTCTTTTCTGCAGCAGCAGCTTTTCTGTTTTTACATCATCCATGCTGACCCCTGTAATATATGACAAGAAAGCTGGGTAAAGCGGCAGGCAGCAAGGCGAAATAAAAGATAAAAACCCCGCTCCGAATGTCAAAAAATAATTTACGTCTCCCATGTCATCATCCCTTCATGATTTGACATTCCTTCAAGTTATGACAAAATCATTTCATTTTTTTAACACTTTCACCTGAAGGATTTCTATTTTCAGAAAAAACTTATATAATTTAATTTGACATTGAGATATTGTACTCCTTCTCATTTGAAAATTAGTATAAATATGGATATAATATAAACATTCAACTTGAAGATTTAATGTATGAAAGGATACATCCCTGTGATTAGAGAGCATCTATTAAATGAAATTGAAAAAAAAAGAGCAGAGCTGCTGCAAATTGTCATGGCGAACGGAATGACATCTCATATTACGATAGAGCTCAGTCAGGAGCTTGACCATCTTCTCATACAATATCAAAAGCAGCGCCTTCGAGCAGTAGCGGGTGATGAATGATCGCAAAATAAAAAACCCGTATAAGGGTTTTTTATTTTATAACCATGTTTCTCTATATCATAATCTTTACGTATTATTTCGTTTGATTATTCATGGCTTTCATCATTTGATTGATTTTCTTTTGAGAAGGTTTCATTCCCATTTGCATCATCATCATGCGTAACATTTGTTCATTAATAGGCGGATTCTTTTTCAGGTAGCTCATCATATATTTACGAGCAATAAAAAACCCGAGTGCAACACCTATGAGCAATGCAACAACGCCCACTAGGATGCCAACCCATAAAGTCATTTTATTTCCTCCTTCATGTTGTCTAGTTTAAAGTGTACTAAACCAAAAGCTATTATACAACATTTACATCTCTTTTTCTTCGGTTTTAGACAAAATTTCTTTCTTTCACCGGATTTAGCCACCCGTAACGCTTCGAATTGAAATCCATCGCTAAAAAGCAAGGGCTTACTTTTCTTAACACTTCAAAGAATATCGTTTCTGCCTCATAATCTCCCGAAGCCACTATTTCTATCATGTGCTCCTTCATCATAAATGTCGCATGGCCTTTTGCTTTTGGCAAAGCTATTCTATAAATATAATCCAGCTGCCTGTAATCCGTTTTGTTTAAATTCATTTTTAATCGCTGATGCATATGTAAAATCGGGATTGGTTGTGTAATATATTGAATCTGTTTCTCTGTCATTTCATACTGCTGCTTTTCAAGGCTTGTCCAATGATAGTCTTGAAACAGCTCAAACATAACCGATTCCCGCCCGAAATAGTGATTGGCAAACTCCTCTTTTATCAGGTACGTATAGTAGTGACGTTCCATCTTTTCATCCCCTTTTCCAGCAGCATTTCATTTGCTCTCTATTATACAAAAGAAGAAAAGAAAGAATTGTCTATTACTGTTAAACAGCCAATACTATTTTTGTCGGATAAACAAGAAAAAGAGGATGATTTGACTCATCCTCTTTCAAAGACTTACTTGTTAATTAATGCCTTTACTCGATTCACTACGTTCGGTACTGAGAAGCCGTATTCGTTAATGATGGTTTCACCAGGGGCAGATGCACCGAATCGGTCTATGCCAAGTACGTCTCCTTCAAGCCCCGTGTATTTGCCCCATCCAAATGATGAGCCCATTTCAATTGCTAGGCGTTTTTTCACATCTGCAGGAAGGACTTCGTTTTTGTATTCATCAGATTGTTTCTCAAAACGGTCCATTGAAGGCATGCTGACAACAGAAACATCGATATTTTCTTTTGCCAATTCTGCTTGCGCTTCAATCGCAAGACCTACCTCAGATCCTGAAGCGATGAGAAGAGCGTCAGGTGTTTCGTTTTTAGATTTAGAAACAACATATGCACCTTTTTCTACTCCTGCCAATGCTTCTTCAGGCGTTTGATCGATGGTAGGAAGGTTTTGGCGTGTTAGCACTAGCGCTGTTGGCTGATCAGTGCTTTGTACTGCAAGCTTCCACGCTGCTGCTGTCTCATTGCCGTCTGCAGGACGGATCAAAGAAAGCTTAGGCATCGCACGGAGTGAAGCAAGCTGTTCAACAGGCTCGTGCGTCGGGCCGTCTTCACCTACAGCAATACTGTCATGTGTGAAGACATATGTGACAGGAAGGCCCATTAACGCTGCAAGGCGAATAGAAGGACGCAGGTAATCAGAGAAGACAAAGAAAGTTCCGCCGAATACACGCAGTCCGCCATGAAGCGCCATACCGTTTAATGCTGCACCCATCGCAAATTCACGTACACCAAACCAGAAGTTTTTGCCTGAGTAATCAACCGCTGTAAAATCACCGGCATTTTTAATTGTCGTTTTGTTCGATCCCGCTAGGTCGGCAGAACCTCCGACAAAGAAAGGAATTTTTTTCGCGAGTCCGTTGAGAACTTCACCGGAAGATGCACGGGATGCTAGGCTGCTTCCTTTTTCATAAACAGGAACCTCTTGATCCCAGTCCTTCGGAAGCTCTCCTTTGATTGCCAGTTCAAGCTGTTCAGCAAGTTCAGGATAAACTTCTTTATATTTAGCGAATTGAGCGTTCCATTCCTGTTCTTTTTTCTCGCCTGATTCTTTAACAGCTGCAGCGAAATGCTCATATACTTCTGACGGAACGTAGAAATCTTCTTCATATGTCCACGCGTAAGCTTCTTTTGTTAATTTGCTTTCCTCTTTACCAAGCGGCGCGCCGTGAACACCGGATGTACCTGCGCGGTTAGGCGATCCGAATCCGATTGTCGTTTTCACTTCAATTAATGTAGGTTTCTTATCATTTTGGCGTGCTTTTTCGATAGCCGCTGTTAATTCTTCAATATTGTTTCCATCCTCAACATAAAGAACTTCCCAATTCATTGCTTCAAAACGCTGTTTTACGTTTTCAGAGAATGAACGGTTCAGATCTCCATCGAGAGAGATATCATTAGAATCGTATAGTACGATTAGACGGCCAAGCTGAAGATGTCCTGCGAGTGAAGCGGCTTCAGAAGAAATCCCCTCCATTAAATCACCATCACCGCAAATACTGTATGTATAATGATCGACTACGTTAAATGAATCACGGTTGTAAGTTTCCGCTAAATGGCGTTCAGCGATTGCCATACCGACTGCCATGGCAATTCCTTGGCCAAGCGGACCTGTTGTCGCATCCACACCGGCAGTATGTCCGAATTCCGGATGTCCAGGTGTTTTGCTGCCCCACTGGCGGAATCCCTTAAGATCTTCAATACTAAGATCAAACCCGCTTAAATGAAGCATGCTGTATAAAAGTGCTGACCCATGTCCAGCAGATAAAACAAAACGGTCACGGTTAAACCAGCCAGGGTTTGCCGGACTTACGTTCATAAATTTTGTCCACAGCGTGTATGCCATCGGAGCAGCCCCCATCGGCATCCCTGGGTGACCAGAATTTGCTTTTTCAATAGCGTCTATTGACAGTGTGCGAATGGTAGCAACTGATTTCTTTTCAATTGTATCCATAAAAATCCCCTTCCTTATGTGTTGTACCCTTACATCATAAATGTCTGACGACTTTTTCTCAACTGTTTCAGCTTAAATTTGAGAGAAACTTGTTGAATTTTGTCACATAAGAGTTTTGATTATAGTATATGCAAAAGAGGAATACGATATTGCCGTATTCCTCTTATATTAGTGAAGTTTGTTATTTCTTTGTTCTCTTTTTAGCTTTTCTGGTGTTACATCATTGCCTTCTGGATCAATGATTTTGACACTTTTCAAGGTGTTCTTCATAGAAGAACGAAAACCTTTCAAGTACTCTTGACGGAGCTTTTGCTGTTCGGCTTTTTCATCTTCTGTAATAACGCCAGCTTTTGCTTTAGCAGCAAGCTCATTAATTCTGGCAATTTTCGCGTTTGAAATCATGTTAAACTCCTTTATTTATTGCATTTTGTCTATATAGTACTAGATCAAAAAAAGTTTTACAACTGATTCACTCCGCTGTCTCTTCATTCTCTATGTATTCCTGAAAACGCCGGTGAACGGTTGCTTTAGAGACATCATAACCAAACCCTCTTAAGGTAGCCGCGATTTCAGCAAACGTCAGTTTATTCGCTCTCAGGCGGACGATCTCAGAGATTGGCACCTCTATTCTATCTTTTCCGCTGTTCTCGTGTTGGTTTTTTAAGTTTTTTTGCGGTTTAAAACCGTTTTTTACCGCACGCTTCATTCCCCGTTTGATTTTCATGTTGTGAATTTTACGTTGATACTCTTCGACAATGCTGACGATTTCCAGCACCATTGAGTCAGCCTCCGATAACTCCAATTCACCTCTGTGTGCAGTTGTATAGACTTTCACACCTTCTCTGTAAATGCAATGAAGCAGTGCGATTTTTGCGTTTCCCCTTCCGAGCCTTGTCTCATCCTGAACCAAAATGACATCGATTTCAGCGTTCTTAATCTCATCAAGCAGCTCAAATACACCATCCCGATCCATTTCATATCCGCTGGCTTTTTCAGAAATCACTTTGACAACTTCCATGCCGTTCTCAGCTGCAATGGCCGCAAGCTCTTCCTCCTGCCGCTTTAATGACGTTTCCTGTTGTTCTTTATTTGTGCTTACGCGGGCATAAATGAGTGCTTTCATTTTTTCTATCTGTCCTCTCTATCTTACAGTTGCCAATTCATATGCATCTTGATGCTTCTTTTTCAATGGGATCACTAATTCATCACCCGGCTGGATATCAGACGTCTGAAGATGATTTTTATCAGCTACCCATTCAATAAAATCATTTTTATTTATCTTTTTTGTATCAGCTACCTGATCAGCAATTGACCAGAGTGTGTCCCCTTGCTGGACTTCTATTTTAACATACTGATTAAGCTCCTGGCCGCTGCTTGTATATGACAGCATCAGGATAACCGCGCTCAAAATCACTGTGAACAGACCGACAAAAATAATAGATTCTTTACTCATGATCATACCCCCGACAGGAATGTTTGTTCGCATTTTTATAATTTCAGTATATACGAACAAACGTTTCTGTCAATTGTTTTTTTCGAACCTATGTTTGTACTGTAAGGAAAATCATGCTATAATCTTCTTAAAATCGACGTTTTGAGGTGCGAAAAATGACGAAGCTATCAAAAAGGCAACTTGATATCCTCCGTTTTATTAAAGCAGAGGTTAAATCAAAAGGATATCCGCCTTCCGTGAGAGAGATCGGAGAGGCTGTCGGGCTTGCGTCCAGCTCTACTGTCCACGGCCATTTGGCCCGATTGGAAACAAAAGGGCTGATCAGACGGGATCCGACAAAACCAAGAGCAATAGAAATTCTTGATGAAGAAGTAGACATTCCGCAAAGCCAGGTTGTTAATGTACCTGTCATTGGGAAAGTCACAGCGGGATCTCCCATTACAGCAGTTGAAAATATTGAAGAATATTTTCCGCTTCCTGACCGCATGGTTCCTCCAGACGAACACGTATTTATGCTGGAGATTATGGGAGACAGCATGATAGACGCTGGTATTCTCGATAAGGACTATGTCATCGTTAAACAGCAAAACACAGCGAACAATGGGGAAATTGTAGTTGCGATGACAGAAGATGATGAAGCTACGGTAAAACGTTTCTATAAAGAGGATACTCACATTCGCTTGCAGCCTGAGAACCCAACGATGGAACCCATCATTTTGCAGAATGTCAGCATTCTAGGGAAAGTAATTGGCGTGTTCAGAACGGTCCATTAATCTATTGATCTATCAGACGCATGAAATAACCCCCTCTTCCTTTACGGAGAGGGGGTTTGTTGTTCAAAAAAAGCAGGCTCGCCCTGACTTTTGGGTGCGAGCCTGAATAGGAGGAAAAAGAACATCATGTTTACACCAAAATTATCCACTAAAAGATTGTTGAAGTCAAGAAATTTTCTTTCCTTCAGGAAACTTTTAATCAACACATGCATGTTTATAATATTAGACGCTACCTTCTTAAAAATGTTTCATTCTTTGGATCGTGAAAGGATATGGTTTCATATTTATTAAGGGGCGAGGCGATTGAATATAATGAAAATTTAGCACATAGTTTATTTAGTTCATTTTTCTGTTAAAAACCGCTCACTTCTCTAAATCGTAGTGAGCTATATACAATAAGTAAATATGCATACCAATACTCCCTTCACCCAGACACTTATGCAGTTCTGAATGTTCAGATGAATGAATCAATAGAAACTTCCCCGGAACATTTAGCCTCACCAATCCCCCTTCTTTTAACCATATATGGTGTGTGATATCAAAAGGCCGTATCACCATAAAAGGACATATGTGTTTTTTCTTGTTTGTAATATCGAAGCCTGTCTTGAAGGGTTCCGGTATGAAATTCAAATTTGTGGCCGTCAGGATCGGTAAAATAAATTGATTTTCGATCGCGTTCATCTCGTTCTCTGCCAGGCAGAATATTGACATGAAGTCTTTTTAATTTCGCTGATACTTCCTCGAATTCATGATCCTCAATCGTAAAAGCAATATGAGTATAAGAAGACTTAATTTCATTTCTGGGGATGTCTGCTTCTTCATTAAGCGCAAGCCAGATGCCGTTCATATCAAAATATGCAGTTGTTCTCCCTTTTACCAGAAGCTTTGCGCCAAACACTTTTTGATAAAAATCAATCGATGTATCCAAATGCGAAACTGAAAATAGCAAGTGATTGATTCCTTTTATCTCCATAAACCATTCTCCCTTGAAAGCTGATCATCTACATATACGACCTTTTTCATAAGAAAGTTTCATACAGCTGAAAAAAATACCAGTGTAAACAAAAACGGATTGTTTAAAATAATCACTGTAATCGTCATGACCATTATGACTGAGATCGAATTGCCGTGTTTATCACTTGTTTCTCCCAAGAATTTTCTTCAAAAAATAACAATTTAGGTGGTCAAATGAAACATATCATTGCGCTTGCTTCAAAGATTGCTTTCACTCTCGCCCTTTTATATGTGATTTTGGACAGAGTCTATCACGCATCCTTTTTGAGCGTGATGTTTATTGCACTTTTCTTGGGTTTTGTTTCCTATCTATCTGGCGACATGCTCGTCTTACCGAGAACAAACAATATTACAGCTTCACTTGCTGACTTTGGTCTTTCTTTCGTGATTCTTTGGGTCTTTGTTTTAACCCAAACAAGAAACGATTTTTCACCATTTGGAGCTGCTCTTCTGTCCGCTGCCTGTCTTACTGTATTTGAATACTTTTTTCATCGGTATTTACTGAAAAATGTGCTTGATGAAAATTTCCGAAATGAACTGTCAGCCAGAGATAACACGTTGCAGTATCAAACGGAAACCGCGGACGAGCTGTTTCCCGAAACGAATGAGAAGCATAAGGAATAGGAGGCTGTCTAATTGCCTCCTATTTTTCAGTAGCTATTTTTGAGAAAACGGGACATCTCTTCTGTAAAATCGTAAAACCTCTCATTTTGAGTAACAGCTCTGCTTTTTAAAGAAAAGATGCCGAACAAAGACTTTCTAAAGCCTGTGCTCATTTCTATCTGGATACTTAAACCTGTTTTTGACTTATTTGCAATATTATTCGGACTAACGCCCGCATGCGGATGGTCTGTATTGAGCAATACAGCAGGAAAACCGGCATGTTGCAGCTTCTCAACTAAATCTGCCGCTCTTACGCGATCTGTACCGCCAACTTCGATCTGCTGATCTTCTTCTGCGTATCCGTGCAATGAAATGACATATTCATGATTTTCCGTCATTTTCAGGGCCCGAGGTTCATCAAAATGTGTGCTTGTAATGTGCAGGACTGAGTTTCCCGACGATTTTAAGCCTTCAAATAAATACAGCGAGTACTCTTTGCTGAGCTCTCTCGCTACCTCACTTGTCCCGCCTTCAATACCTCCTCCGTGAATGGCTAAAACAAGTACAGGGCTTTCGGTTTCTTTCGTAACAATGTCGTAATCAGAAGGGTCTTCATTGTTTTTTAATTCCTCAAAATTCTGATATACATCTTCAGCATAAATTGAAGAAATCGGAGTAAACACCATAAAAATTAACAATAATTTTACAATTTTAATAGTTGATGGAAAACGTTTGGCTATGTTACAATCAACTTGCTTCAAGGAATGGAGCAAACGGCGGAGCAGGGATACTTTGGCCGGTTTCATCTACTCCGCCTCTAAGTCCAAATCAACAGGATGTCGGTTTCTTTGAGGCTTTAGCACGATTTCTCTTGTCCTCCTTGTTAAATTTTTGTTAAATTCACTATATTATATACCATTAGCCCGGGCGCTGTTCTTCTCATTTTTGAATTTATGAAAAGGAATCTGGAACCACTTCCACACATTTCCATACAAAACAAAAACGCACCTGCCATTTGGCCTGTGCATTTTTTATTTTCTCTTCATTCTTCGTTTTTTTGCTTGATTTAATTTCATGATGTTTTTTTCAATTTTTCTTATGTTTCGCCTTTGCGGAATTGTTTTAAGTTCATGATAAACAGAAATAAATCCGCTTAATGTCACTGCTGCGATATAAAGGACACGCTGTTTGATCATCCGGTCAGCGTGTCCATGATCATTCGCTTCTTTTTCCAGTCTTTCGATCACAGCTTTATCAAACAGTTGATCGACATACACTTGTTTCATTCCCACTGCAAACCCCGCAGCCAGCCAAAGAATCAGAAATAAACTGATATAAAACATCATAAATTCTTCCTTTCCTGTCTAGATGCGGCGCAGAATTTTGAAATGCAGCAACTGGCAGACGAAGCTTCTTCTTTATGTTAGGTTCTTTCAATAGGCCGGTTAATATGTGTCATGCTGTAATGAACAGTTAGAAATTCTATTCCAAAGAGCCACATATGATGAACAGCGGTTAATTTGTTGTCATGTGCAGCTTCTATCAGAAAGGTTTCAGATAAAGGAAGCGGATAAGTTCCCGCTCTTGTTTGCAGATAAATTCCCTCATCCCCCGCTCTGCTTTTTCTCCGCCTGCTTGTTAAAATCAGCTTCTCCTGATGATGATATGGTTTTAAAATACCTGTCATGCTGCTAAATGGAAGCGGCAAAGAAATATTCATATACCCCTCTCCATTTGAACGGTACATTGAATATAGCGCGGTAAAAATGGTTTCCTTTTTTTCATTTGTTCTAATCCAGGCACGTACTTTTTCTCTTCCGTCTTTTTTTGAATGAACACCTTTTATTTCGCTGAACATTCTATACCAGTCAGGGTTCGTCGAAAGATGTATTTGGCCGGTTCTTCTGCTGAACCATTCGTAAACAATTGCAAGCGGACGAAACCACGTGTTCCATGTTACTTTTGCTTTGATATTGTATTCGATGGTTTGTTCATAAAACGAAAGAATGAGCGGTGCCAGTTTTTCAGGTGAAAAATCCTTTGAACGAAGGCTGCCCATATCGTCCACAAGTCCGCTGTACTGGACGTTACTCTCAGCTTGAATGTTAGCTAAAAAGTCTTTTCCTATCTTTCTTTTTCCGAAGATATGGCTGAAGGTCTTTATACGGCCTGCATCAAAAGGCTTCGGATCCTCTATGCTCCATCCTATGAGAGCGGGCAAGATAACACCAAACGCATTGACAAAACCGTGAATCCAAATCATCTGATTAATGGTCAATGTAACTTCTTGCCGAAATACACCAAATGAATAAATCATAGAGAAAGCAATCGTAATCATTAAAACAGCGGAAGAAAGCCGAATAAGATATGCCCCCGTCTTGGTGCGAAAAGCTGCCGTGAACACCAAAAATGCATGAAGATAAATCGCCGCCATATAAATGCTAACCGCAATGACATCAAGTGTTTTTGAATAGGTTATGCCCAGTGCGATCAGAAGGGGCGAAAGCAAAATCACCCATGTTATCCAATTGTACAACATTCGATGCTTTCTAATTGTTCTGCCGAGTAAACCGTTGAAGATCGGGATCAGAAAAGCAGAATAGTGAAAGTGGACAGCGGTCAACAAAATGATGAGAGGGCCAAATTGCATGATCTGCAAATGGGCAGCATAAGCAAAAAACCAAAATCCTCCTCCCGCCAAATAAATAAGACCGAACAAAACCGATGTCTCTTCAATTCTATGTATCTTCGTTTCCCAAAGGCGGAGGATCGCATACAATGCAATAAAAGCCGTGTACATCCACCAGATTAGCGCGAAACCACCAATCTCTGTCACAAGAGCCAGCACTGCAAAGAATGCGGCTGCCGGATAGCACTGGATTAGCCCGTATTCAATGAATTGAGCAGCACGAAGCTGCGATTGACGAAAAACAAAAGGGAAAATTCCCGGCACGAAAAAAAGAATGGATAACAAAACGAGTGCCTCTGCCACTGAAATATCCGGTGCTTCTGCTGCAATAAATCCTATAAAACAAAGTGCACTGACAATGCCATTTCGTTTCATGATTCCCTCTCTTCCTCCTGAAACGTTCCTTTATAAAAGAAAAGAGTGCCGAGAATTGTATTTCGCACATGCACTTCAATGGTGAAACAATTCTTTCTTTCATCAAATGTTTCGCAAACTACGGATGTACCGGTCAGCCATTTTGGCAGCGGGATTCGTTTTCCGCATATCAGTAGCCATTGCTTTCCCGATGTGATCGTAAGAGAGCCGTCATGAGATGCCTCGAACGACAAAACAGACAGCAGCAGATGAGGTTTACCAAAGAAATCAAGGATTCTATTTTCTTTCTCGTCGTATATCATAATCGCGTCAAAGAAACGTTTTTTGCCTTTAAAGAAAAATGTACGGTTCCATTCTATCCCGATATGTTCCGAGTTCATAAGGCAAGATCTATTTTGTATCGTAAATGGGATGTCTTTGCCTCTTTCTGAAAAGAAACATCTGAACAAAACGCCCAGCTTTAACAGCATTCTAACCAGAAAAGAGCCTCCGCTGATTTCTGACATCGTTCCCGTCCCGCTAAAGGTATGAGACCCGTCTAATTGATACCGTTTCCGCAGCTTGGGATGGAGCAAATGGTAGTTAATAATTGATTTTTCATAAATCGAACTCACAATGTCACTTCTTTCTCTTTCGATTTGTGCGCATGGCACTAGGGAGCTGCAGGCTAAGAGCACCGCTTGCCGCAGAAAACACACTCAACAGAACCCATATGAGCATATCGGAACCTAGACAAGCGAACAAAGCAAAGATACAAGCCTGGACACCATGAATGATCCATTTTCTTTTTAAAGGAATCAGCCACAAAATAGCTAAACCTATCTCCGCTGTCCCTGCCAAAATGCTTGTTTCAACATCTGTAAAGCCTTGATTAAACCAAAACAGGCTGAAAAACAGGCACATGAACACATAGACGACAGCAGATCGAATGAAATGTTTCGGATGTTTATTTTGCTCAATCCAAAGCCTTAATGCATCAAAGCTCCAGGCAGTCGCCCATCCAAGCAGCGGCCGAAATAATAAACGATCGATCCACATGCCCGGCAGTCCGTAGGCTGTTTTATATTGGTACTGTGTTAAAAACGTCATTTTCCCATTTTCTCTCTGTATATACCTCCAGTACCCGCTTCCATGCCGAATCAGAGATAACGGATGATTTGAGCCGAAAGCCAGTGAGGAAGATCTTTCAGCTGAACATTTGTCGAAAACGCCGACTGTTTCTCCTGTACCTGACACCTTTAACCCAAAACCTATTCTTGTTTCGTAAAGAAACTTCTGTTTTTCGCATGGCTGTCTATCCAAATACGTGATATTTGAAAACCGGAGATCCCACTCCTTATGCAGTGATGGATTTTGTGTATATTCCCAGAGTGTATCCAAATCAGAATTCATTTCGATTTCTACATAAATCGGTTTCTGTCTCATAGCCCCTCCTCCCTTCTATTTCAAGCAATTCCTATATTAGCATATTGGTCGATTTGATAAGTGTATACCTCTCCAAAAAAAGCATCTTAATCCTAAAAATGCAAAAAAAAAGAGAAGAGAGATTTCCTTCTCTTCCTTGTGATTCATTACTGAGTTTTAACCGTCCCTTTGTGTTAAGGCGGGACCAAGAAGTGTTTAGCCTGCATTTAAAAGTTGTAGTCATGAGTGAAGATTACTGCGCACATATCATGATGAACATTTCATCATGCTTTCAAGAAATCAAATTGAACATTTTAGCATAACATAATTGACCTTTTTTAGACAGTCTTGGATCAACTAAAATTCCAGTTTGAAGCTTTCTGCCTGATCTGAAACTTCCACAGGAATCCCCATTATCGTTTTCGGTTTGGAAACATAAACAAAGCGCATTTCTTCCTTTAATTGCTGAAACGCTTTTTCACTAACTACGATTCTGGCTGGCTTCCCTGGACTTTTATCAATGGCTGCTTTGATTTTTCCAAGCATAAAAAACCTCCTGTTTTAGAAAAATGGCAGATTTACTATTAAAACAAAACTGATAAGCGCAGCAAAATCGCTCAAAATAAATGGGCTGAACAGGAACCTGACCCAAACATAAGCAAGAATGCAATCACAACTATACATTTTCGGCTGATACACTATTCATCAGCAGCTGCAGCATAAACAATGCAAGCTATGGACATGATCTTATTAGTTATTATATGATTAAATTGAAAAAACATCTTATGTCAAGAGGTAAACAAAATGGTTCAAAATCATGAAAATACATTACCAGATATTACGAAAAGCATTACCCTGGAGGCTCCCATTCAGAAAGTCTGGGAGACAGTCTCCACTTCAGAAGGCATTGCCAAGTGGTTTATGCCCAATGACTTGCAGCTCAAAGAAGGACAAGAATTCCACTTGCAATCACCGTTCGGACCGTCCCCTTGTAAAGTTTTGGATGTTCACGCTCCAACTGAACTTTCTTTTGAATGGGATACAGATGGATGGCTCGTTACCTTTCAATTAAAAGACTTGGGGGAAAAAACGAAGTTTACCCTTATTCACAGCGGCTGGAAAGAGCCGAATGAATTGATCGGCAAAGCAAACGAGAAAAGCTCCGTCATTCGCGATAAGATGGATGGCGGCTGGACTGGCATCGTAAATGAACGGCTTCGTAAGGCTGTCGAAGAATAAAAAAAGAGAGAGATACCTCTCTCTTTTTTGTTTTTAACAAAGGGTTGTACTTCACAATTTGAGCACATCAATCATAAAACGTAACCGCTTTAGATTTTCCAGAGTAATCGGTGACAAAAAACTCAGCCTTGTTATTGCTTCCGTCTACAAATTTTCCAATACTGCCAAAGGTGTAGCATTCTCCGGGTGAAAAATAGTTTGACCCTACATAATCATCAGGATTGTCACCGGCATCATCCTCATATAAGTGCAGTGAGACAGAAAAAGGAGTGCTTCCTGAAAGGCACACTCTAAAATCTCCTCCGCTCGAGTATACCGCGGGACTTGAGTAGGTATATGTGTAAGTCCCCAATTTATCCCACTCTCCAGCTCCCGCAGTTCCCGCTTTTTCTGCTTGTGCCGTTAATGGAAAAACCGCCGCCAGCCCTAAAACAGACAAAAATCCAAATACCTTAGTAAATCTCATCAGCCACACCTCTCCTTTATTTCAATCATCTTAAGCAGGGCATTGGACATTATATTCAGCAGCAGCCGTTTTAAGAATCCGCTTTTGTGCTGGTTTTAATTTGTCAAAATAAATGCATTCCCATTTGAACTGCCATCTCTTATAATTTGTGTAAAAGGTTGTACTTCAATCAGGAGGAAAGGGATATGGAATTAAGCTTTACAAAAATACTCGTTATTTTGTTTGTAGGTTTTTTAGTGTTTGGACCTGATAAACTGCCGGCGCTTGGCCGTGCAGCAGGAAAAGCCTTATCAGAATTTAAACAAGCAACCAGCGGACTGACTCAGGATTTAAGAAAAAGTGATGCAGACAACAAAGAAGACAAACAAATATAAGATAAATCGTTTGGGCCGATGAAAAATCGGCTCTTTATTTTGATTTGTTTCTATGTCACCTGTCTTTTTTCTTCCATTTGGACAGCCCTTTTTTCCTTCTATGATTTTAACTGTCCAAGCCGCAAAATCAACTCGCCATATAATAAAACGTATTATAAATAAAGGAGGAGTATATATGGGTTATTACAAAAAATATAAAGAAGAGTATTATACGGTCAAAAAAACGTATTATAAAAAGTATTACGAATATGATAAAAAATACCACCATGATAAAAAAGAAGACGACTGTGATTATGACAAAAAATATGATGACTATCATAAGAAAGATGATGACTGTGATTACCATAAAAAATATTATGATCACGACAAAAAAGATTATGATTATGTTGTAGAGTATAAAAAGCATAAGAAACATTACTAAACTCCATTCACATCTCCTCGTTTTCACTTTTCCCCGGCTAATGCCGGGCTTTTTTGAGCACTATCATCTTGAAGCTTCCCTTCACTTTCTATAAAAACCTTGGTGACTGAATTAAAAAAAGAATGATGAATATTTAGTACATAGTTTATTTAGTTCTTATATAGGCAGATTCAATTCGATTTCCAAGTATTGCAGTTACAAAGAAATGTTTATAAACTCTTAGAGTATCACACATAAAAGGAGAGGTTGTTTGTCTAGAAACATCGTATTTTATATCATTTTACTTTGTCTATTTATATCAGTTGTCATGACAAGCTTTGAGGTGATAAGAACAATCGCCAATGTTAGCTGCTTTGTTTTCGTATTGCTGTATTTTAAAGATGAAATGAAAACATACTCACGTAAAGCGTTAGCAATCCTAAGCATTTGTTTTCTTTTCTTAGTCGGTATCTGTGCTTTTATCATGTTACAAGGACAGACATTGATGAAACAGCACCCCTTTTTTACAGGCTGGGAAACGATAGCGCGCATTCTTTTGATTATCGTTTCTTTAAGCATTTGTGCTTTTATTATGAGGAAAATTTCAAATCGGTTAACACGATTATGATCTTATTATTTCCTTTGTTAAAGGTATATAGCTTTCAGATTTCAGAAACGTTTCGTCCCTTACATCACTCAAAATGAAATATTTTGTCGATTTATATACATAAATCCAGTTCCAAAATAAGGTATAATAAATCACGAAATCACTATCAAAAGGGGGAATTTGAGTGAAAAAAGTATTGATTGCAGGTGCAGTAGGAACAGCCATTCTTTTCGGAACACTTCCATCAGGTATACCAGGCTTGCCCGCGGCAGATGCTCAAGTCGCAAAAGCAGCCTCCCAGCTGCCTAAGGGAATCGGCGGCCGCGCCTATCTGAATAGTACAGGCGCCGTTTTCACAGCTAAAATCAATCTTCCTGACACTGTAAAATATGATACGGTCTCTACTCCTTATATTTATTCAGGATTTAGGGCAACAAGCGGAACTGAGGCAGATATCGGGCTTCAGTACAGCAAGCAATACAACGTCTGGAAGCCCCTCATGAAGGTAGGGTCCAAAAATGAAGAAACGTACATCGAAGGAAAAGACAAGTTCACCTACAATAAAGGCTTCCGCCCTGGAAGCACAGTCCAAATGACAATCTATAAAAATTTAAACGGCAATACGCGCATGACCCTTTGGGGAACGAATAATGACGGCTTTACCGGACGAATTATCACAGAAATTCAAGGGACCAACATCGGCACGATTTCAAAATGGAAAACACTTGCTACTGCAGCAGTTTCTTATGAAAGCCAGCGTGATGCCATCAAAACAGCCTTTTCGACATCTTTTAACAGCATCACAATCGACAATAAAGCTATCACTCCTGTGGTAGATACACAGGATTTCGCAAAGGTTTCTGTTTCAGGAAATAACGTTACAATCTCTGTTAATAAATAAACGAAGCAGCAAAAGGCCGCCAGCATTGCTGGCGGTTTTTTATGGAGCATACTGCTCATAGCTCGTATCTTCAGCTCTTTTGTTCAAAACAAACTTTAAAAAGGGTGAATATTGGTATGAAATATGAAAAAACAAGTCTTTTTGGAATGATTTTAGTTATAGTAGCACTTCTAATATCGATATATTTTATGTGTAATACAAATGCATTGGTACCTGCTGGATATGATCTCGCTATTCATGGAATTGTGATATCTAGAACTTTAATGATTGCTTTTACTTTATATTTAGTTTCAAAATTAGGATATTTTCTTCTGAATAAAAAAGATTAACTGTATAGTTAATCTTTTTTATGTATTATACGTATTTGTCCTTCGATTTTTATTCATCTTCCAGATTTCTTAATGAAATTACAACATTAAACCGCTACCTCAAATGAAAGCTTGTCCCCATGCTTATACTTGATTAACTTAAAATCATCGATTGTAAAATCATAAAAATCTTTCACTTCAGGATTGATCCATAGTTCCGGTGCTTCAAACTGTTCTCTTTCCATCTGGATTTTCAAATTGTCTATATGACGGGTGTACACATGGCAATCCCCAATGTTAAAGATATATTCACCAAGCTCATAGCCAGTCACTTGAGCAATCATGCGCTGCAACACATTATACTGAAATACATTGAACGGATTCCCTAAGGCCATGTCATTGCTCCGCGCTCTTACCTCAAGGTGGAGTTTCCCTTGTTTTACATACCACTGTGTCTCGTATACACATGGTGTTAAGGCCATTGCGTCTAATTCATCAGGATTCCACAGCATTGTAATGTGCCTGCGTGAAGATGGATTGTTCTTCAATTGATGAAGAAGATAATCAACCTGATCCACTTTTTCTCCATTTAAATTTCTGTTTTTCTTCCCCAGCTGAAATCCATATGCATGTCCGATGGTGGCGTCTTCTTGTTTCCACTGATCCCAAATATGTACGCCCATCTTGTTTAAATCATTAACATCGTTCGATTTCAGCTGCCAAATCCAGAGCAATTCTTTAATGGCTGTTTTCCAGGCAACTTTTTTTGTCGTTAAAATCGGAACCTCTGAGTTGTCGAATCTCATTTGCTTACTAATCACGCTTAGTGTATGAGCCGGTGTTCCATCTGAGTCCCACTTTGTTCTTACTTGAAATTCTTCGTCTGAGATTCCATTATTTATAATGTCATTTATGATTGAGTTGTATTGTTTATCGAATTGAGTCATGGCAATTCATTTCCTTCCTTCATTTTCAGTTGCTTGGCATAATATATTACGAATACAATATTATCGCAAATAGTAAGCACGCACCGATAAAATGAGATTCTTATTCCATCCCTTTGTGTGTAAAGAGGAGTTACCCCCTCTTTTACATCGGTATTTCTCCATAACATAGTCTGTCACATTGCTTTTAGTTACCGCAAGTTTTGACCCAGACACACCATTTAACTTGGTTAAGTTGATGATATCCTAGTTTTTATTTGCCCTCTGATCAAACATTCTTTTATTTTAGAAATTCCTTCATTTTCCTATTTGTGTTAAAATGAATCAAAAAGGAAATTGTGGTGTACTTATGCTCGACTCGTCTTTTCTCTTGCCATTTTTAATGGTCCTCTATTTTTGCTTTCTAGTTTATCGACTCATTAAACGAGCCCTTTTTAAAAAAGATGGATTACCCATACATAAGCATATCGTTATCTTTTGTTTATTGGTTTACTTTTTCAATTTGATAAGTGTTACATTATTTCCTCTGCCCGTAGATGCTGGTTTGATAAAAGATATGAGGTACGACTCTTATCTCCCATTTGTATCTGGGAATAACTTCATCCCATTTTATTTCTTTGTAGATGTTTATCACGAAGGCCTACAATTTTATGTAATCAGATCAATCGGAGGAAACCTGATATTATTGCTCCCAGTTGGCTTTTTATTTCCACTGTTATTTGAAAAGCTTAATAACCTTAAAAAAATATTACTAATTGGATTTTTCATTTCTTTGTTTATTGAACTAACACAGCTTTCGTATTCAGTGTATATAAAATCTGTTTACAGAAGTTTTGACGTGGATGATTTAATGCTTAACACCTTAGGGACTTTGTTAGGCTATTGGTTCTTTTACATGTTAAGCATGTATTATAAAAGACTAGCTAATCGCTATAAAAATAAAAATAGGACCTCAATAAACATTTAATCATTTGCTGATCAAATTAGATAATATGTACCTTGGCTGTAATCTGCATTGATCAATCACACATCATAAAGACAGCCAAGGATTTATTTTGTTTACTTAGTACCTGTTGAACCGAGTCCTCCTCTATCCTCGTTTCCCAAATGCTCAACTTCAACCAATTCAACCGCCGGCATTTTCTTCATGATTCTAAACTGACAGATACGATCACCCTTCTTAATTTCAGTATCGCGCAATGCATAAGCAGGAAAGAACCAAAAATCGTTGTCTCCCTTGTATGACTCATCGATAACACCCATTGAATTTGTTTGAATAACGCCAAAGTTCTTATATGTGCTTGACCGAGGAACGACATGTGCTTCGTAACCTTCTGGCAGCTCCATTGCTACACCTAATGGGACAAGCTTAAATTCATCTTTTTTGATTGTTACATCCTCAGCTGCTCGAAGATCGATCCAGTCTCCCTTCTCAATTTTGCTGATTTTTGTTTGTGTTTCATCTAGATATTTGATTTTAATTTGCATTGTTATGTATTAGCTCCTTTTATTTTATTGGCTATCATACAGTAAGGCCTGTTCTTGTGTCATTTTCATCAGTTATAAACTGAACGTCTTCAAAATCATTGTGTAAAGCATTAAAATAAAGTTTTTCAATGGTATTTTTGTTTTTACAGTAAATCGAAACGTAGCTATTATCTGCTATCAAAAGGACAAATTCGCAATCACTGTCAGCAAACTCTTCATATGTATTGACTTGATTAACTGTTTTTCCATGTGGAAATGCTTTCAATTCAACGAAAATGGTATAGTACTGATTCGTTTTTAATAGTTGCGCAAAATCCGCCCCTTCAACAATAGCAAAGTCATGAAAGAGCTCCTCATTATCGAGCTCTCCATCTACTACAAAATAAGATTCACCACTCGTTTGCCACTTATAATGAGCTATGTCTACTGGCTGCAGTATTTTCCATAGAAAATTTCCATATTCATTCGGTATTTGAAAACTAACTCCCCTTTTCATGTATACCCCTTACTTAAACGATTTTTTGAATACGAATTTAATTATATACTCTGATGTCAGGTTTATGGAACAAGGAATCGACTGCTTTTTGAACGGATTATCTTTTACAGAATTTTCTCAGTCCTTCTCATTTAAAAGGTTCTTCTAATGTTCATACCTTAGGCGCCCCCCTTTCCTCTAGGCTCAGTCAGTATCTTTATATAAAGTGTCTTTCTTGTTCTATTCTCTGCAGACCGTGCTTTTTCGCTTGAATCATCTTCATGTTCTGGCCAGTTTGCTCCGTCATAGTGTTCAACACTCTAATCGGTATCCCTTGTTATTGAGAACGGTGAAACCTCCCTGTTTGATTTCTGGTTATCATTCCTCCTATGAGAGTGTACCAAAACAAATAATCACTGCAGGTTATTTTTGATTAGTTGTACTTCTCATATCCTCAGCCTCAATATCCATTCTCATCCCCTTACAAGCCTCGTTTATCCATATTTGCTATTCGAACATTGATTAGCACCTTTTCGTATCACATGGATTTGCTGTTGAATGATTTCAAATGAAGCTGAATAAAATAAGATCGAATCATCCAACAATTAACATTTATTCTTACGGCAATAGGTGGTAGTTACAATCCATAAGAAGGAAGGAAGCGTTGATGATAAAGCTTTGCCGAGAAGTTTGGATCGAAGTCAATCTTGATGCCGTTAAAAAGAATTTGCGAGCGATCCGCCGTCATATTCCACATAAGAGCAAAATTATGGCTGTCGTAAAAGCGAACGGTTATGGTCACGGGTCTATAGAAGTGGCGCGTCATGCACTTGAACACGGGGCGAGTGAGCTCGCAGTTGCCAGCGTGGAGGAAGGAATCGTTTTACGAAAAGCGGGGATTACAGCACCTATCCTTGTGCTTGGTTTTACGTCCCTTAGTTGTGTGAAGAAGTCAGCGGCTTGGGATATAACATTATCAGCATTTCAGGTTGATTGGATAAAAGAAGCAAACGAGATATTGGAGAAAGAAGCAAGTACTGATCGGCTGGCTATTCATATTAACGTGGATACCGGCATGGGACGATTAGGTGTACGCACAAAGGAAGAGCTTTTAGCAGTAGTGAAAGCCCTAAAGGTAAGCGAATTTCTCAGGTGGACAGGGATTTTTACACATTTTTCAACAGCTGATGAACCAGACACAACACTCACAAAGCTGCAGCACGAAAAATTCATCAATTTTCTCAGCTTTTTAAAAGAACAAGGAATTGAGCTGCCCACCGTGCATATGTGCAACACAGCCGCAGCTATCGCATTTCCGGAATTTAGCGCTGATATGATCCGTTTAGGTATCGGCTTATATGGTTTATATCCTTCTGCCTATATTAAACAACTACATCTCGTTAAGCTTGAACCTGCGCTAAGTTTAAAAGCGCGCATCGCTTATGTCAAAACCATGCGGACAGAGCCCCGAACCGTTAGCTATGGTGCTACATACGTTGCAGAACCTAATGAAGTAATTGCTACAATCCCGATCGGCTATGCTGACGGCTATTCTCGTGCCCTTTCCAATCGCGGGTTTGTTCTTCACCGCGGAAAACGAGTGCCTGTAGCGGGAAGAGTAACAATGGATATGATCATGGTCAGTTTAGGAGAAAACGGTGAAGGTGAACAAGGAGAAGAAGTCGTAATTTACGGTAAGCAAAAAGGAGCTGAGATTTCCGTTGATGAAGTGGCTGAAATGCTCAATACGATTAACTATGAAGTGGTGTCTACATTAAGCCGCCGCATCCCTCGTTTTTATATAAGAGATGGCGAGATTTTCAAAGTATCAACTCCTGTATTATACGTGTAGAACATCTTAACATGCTGAATCAAAATCCCTCTGGCAGAGGGATTTTGTTTTTTCTGAAGCTAAACAAAAATCCCTCCTCTAAGAAGAGAGATGTTCAACATATTTATACCTTAATAACTGATTGTTCGTGAGTATTATGATCATGTCGAAAACGGAAATGCTCTTCTAGTTCTTCAAGTGTACGCCCCTTTGTTTCCGGCATGAATTTGTACACAAAACCAATTGCCAATACACCTAAAGCCACGAATATAAAGAATGTAAAAGACAACCCTACAGAACTAAGCAAGATCGGGAAAGCAAAACCAATCACAAAGTTTAATAACCAGAGAAAAAAAACACTTATCCCAGAACCAAGTCCTCTCAATCTTTGAGGAAATATTTCCGCTATGACCAGCCAAGTCACAGGTCCAACACACCCTTGCATAAAGGCAAGAAATAAAACGGTCAAAGAAAGCACCACATAAGGAAGTGCCATAGATCCATCAAGCACAATTGAGAAAATTGCAATCAATAGGAGCGCTGTAGTCGTCCCCGCCAAACCAATCAACAATATTGGACGCCGCCTTACTTTTCCGACCAGCCAAATCCCAAATATAACTGCAATAACGGATATCAGCCCATTCCCAATATTAGCGATTAAAGCCGCTTTTGTGCCAAAACCGGATTCTTTAAGGATTTGTGTGCCATAATACATAATCGAGTTCACACCTGTAATTTGATTTACGATGGCTACACCGATTCCAATCAGCAAAAGACGGCGCAGCCATGGGGTAGAAAAGTCCTTGAGCGATGCCTTCTCAAGCTCTGTATCTTTTTCTACCGCTTTTTGAATTTCCCGATATTCAGCTTCTGCACGTTTATCTTCACAAATTTGTTTAAGAACACGCAGCGCCTCATTTTTTTTGCCTTTTGAGATTAGCCATCTCGGGCTTTCTGGCACCTTAAGCATACTGGCAAATAACAAGATAGCCGGAACGGCACAAATGACTAGCATGTATCTCCAAACATGTCCCGTATTTGCCATTGTTACACCAAGGATGGCATTAAAAACATATGCTAAAAATTGCCCGCCAACAATCATTAGCTCATTTTGGGTTACCATACGTCCTCTCTTCTCATGCGGTGCCATTTCCGCTAAAAAAGCCGGTACCATCGCTGATGCTCCCCCAACAGCCAGTCCCAATAAAAAACGAAAGACCGCCATGATGAAAACACTAGGTGCAAACGCTGTCCCAAGTGAGGCCAAGAAAAATAAAAAAGAGAGATTAAGGATCATTTTACGGCGGCCATATCGATCAGCTAATCTTCCGCATAACAACGCTCCAAACGCCGCACCTAATAAAAGAATACTCGTAACAAGCCCTTCTGTAACCGCTGTTAAATGAAGCTGATCTGGTCTTGCCATAAAAGGCAAAGCTCCATTTATAACTCCGGTGTCATACCCAAAAAGAAGTCCTCCAAAAGTTGCTGAGATCATTATTAATTTCAACCTTCGATTTCGATGTTCATTCATATCCATCTCCCCTGCCTTTATTAAGAATACTTAATAAGCTCTTTCAGTGTGGATATTGATACAAAACTAATGTCATCTCGATCTTAGATTTCTGCGTTTGTAATCGTTTGCATTTTTAAATCAATAACATAAGCCATTAATTGTTATGTTGTAGTGATGTTTTTGTCATATTATTGTCATTTCTGATATTATCATAATTCTAAAAGCATTTTCAGTCAATATCATTTTCAGAATTGTTTATCTTCCTTCTGTAATGGTAATGTTTTGGTCACCTTATTACAAAGTTAACCATTGGTAATTTCAGTGTAAGAAGTTCCCCTGAAGTTATAGGTATTTTCCATTCACAAAAAATGTCCATATCGTTATAATGTTGATGTTTAAGCGCGAAAAGAGAAAATGATAAAGAGGGAATGAATATGAAGAAGATTTTGGTCAGTATGATCGCCATCGTTTTAAGTATGACTTTGGGAGCTTGCGGATCAAATCGCACAGCAACAAACCAGTCAGGTTCTAGTGAGACTGAGCATACTCACTCTAATGAATATAAACAGCCAGAACAAGAGGCTGGCACGCCTCATAAGAAATTGGTAGATGTTACATTAGATAGAACAGTTGATGGAGATACGATTAAGGTGATTTACAACGGAAAAAAAGACACAGTTCGCTACTTGCTCGTTGATACACCTGAGACGAAGAAACCGCATTCTTGTGTTCAGCCATACGGTGAGGATGCGTCAAAACGAAATAAAGAATTGGTCAACAGCGGTAAGCTGCAGCTGGAATTTGATAAAGGCGATCGCAGAGATAAGTATGGAAGACTGTTAGCTTACGTTTATGCTGACGGCAAATCTGTTCAGGAAACATTGTTGAAAGAAGGATTGGCCAGAGTAGCATATGTATATGAGCCAAACACCAAATACATAGACCAATTCAGACTAGATGAGCAAGAAGCAAAATCAGAAAAACTTTCCATCTGGAGCAAGAATGGATACGTGACCAATAGAGGTTTTCATGGCTGTGTGAAATAGAAAAACACTGCCTGTGAAATTTTCTGCTGTATAGCACACGAGATAGCTGATTTCGCAACTCCTAATAGTTAGAGTTGATCTAGCTTTTGTAACATGAATCTTTTTGAATAATATAAAAAGTGTAGATAATAAAAAACCCCTTTCACGTTAATGTGAGGGGTTATTTGTGCATGAACATACTGCCCATATTCATCGTAAACCAAGAGGAAGGATTATTGACTTTTCCCCCCAACAGTCAATACATTGGTAGTTACATTAGCACTGCCATTACTTTGATATCCCTCTACAGTAAGTGCGGTTTCATACATCTTACCCATTGGCATTCCTAAGCTTTCCCACTTTTTGAAGTGTTCGCTGACAGATACGGTTCCGCTTGTTCGTTTTGTCTGCCGGACACTCCAATACTGTTTAAAGGTTGCGGTACCTATAATGGAAGGTTGGTTGATTCTAGTGGTCTCATAAATGTCATATGTCCCTCCATCAACAGTAAATGTACCTTTAGGCGTTCCAGTCGGTCTATAGGTGCCCCAATTATCGACGATGTAATATTCTACGAGCGGATCTTTTGTCCATCCATAAACACACAGATATGAATTTCCTCCCGGATTGAAGGTTGCGTTGTAACGAATTGATATATTTCCAAGTTGTGAGTGAGTCTTGGTTGTATCGAATTTCTTGCCTTTTCGGAATAAAGCATTCCCAATGTTACTCCACTGGGCGCTAAACGCGCCACCGCTATTTAGCGTCATACTAGTGTTCCCATAATCCTTCCACAATTCATAATCATAGCCATCTTGGAAGCCAGTTTGATTTGAGGTGATTGTAGTTGCCGCCTGTGCGGACCATGCAGGTAATGTCAGTGCTAGACTAAATAAAACTGCTAACAAAAACTTCATTCTTTTTTGCTTCATTTGGTATTCCTCCTGTTTGATGAGGGTGTATTTGGTCTTACCGTTGTGCTCACCACCTTTCAAAAGAGGCTGCAATGTAATAGACTTTTGTTTTTTGAAAATAGAATTGCATGAAATGATTTTTTGATAACGTTTTCAATTTTGTTAACAGATAATGCCTTTGATGGTGATTCGTCGCTAATTGTTCCATTGTCATTCGTTTTTTCGAAAGCTCTGCAAAGCTGTATTGAGATCCTTTGTGTGAGTGTAGATGTTCTTATACAAATCAAATAGTGTTTTATATTTTTGGACATTTTGTTCCATTGGATAAAATGTAGCAGCCTTACGAATGAACTGCTTTGCACAATCTTCAAGGGATTCAAACCACCCACTTCCAAAAGCAGCCAGCATAGCCGCTCCCATGGCTGGGCCTTGTTCATTTTCTAACTTAATCACCCTCGCATTGAAAATATCAGCTTGCATTTGCAGCCACGTTTCATTTTTAGCACCCCCACCAATAGAAACGACAGTATTAGCTGATTTTCCCGCTTCGCGGAATAGCTCAATTGATTCATGCAAAGAGAATGTGATACCTTCCATTATCGCCCTCAAAAAGTGCTCTCTTTTGTGGGCTCCATCCATTCCGATCAAGCTTCCCCGAATAGAAGAATCAGCATGCGGCGTTCTTTCACCCACCAAATAAGGAGTGTATAGCAGTCCATTGGCTCCTATCAGAATAGATTCCACCCCCTGCAATAATTGCTCAAACGATTCGTTTGGCGCAAACGTATTTTTAAACCAATCCAAGCTGTATCCTGCAGCGAGCGTGACTCCCATCGTATAAAAAGAATCCTTTTTTCCATGATTAAAAAAGTGCACTTTCCCTTTAAAGTCTCTTTCATTGTCTTCTTCATAGGAAAGTATGACCCCTGAGGTCCCAATACTGCATAATGTTTTGCCGGAAGAAAGAATATCCGCTCCAATAGCACCGCAAGCATTATCCGCTCCCCCAGCGTACACTTTTGTTTTTTCCAATAGTCCTGTCTCCGCCGCGACGTTCGGAAGCAGCGATCCTACACAATCATGAGATTCAACAAGCGGAGGGCAAATATCTACAGGTATACCAAATTGTTCGCAAATATCATCACTCCACTTCTTGCGGGCAATATGTAAAAGTAAAGTCCCTGCTGCATCGGAGTATTCAGTGTGAATGGCACCAGTCATACGAAATCTCACATAGTCTTTTGGAAGCAAAAAAACAGCCGTTTTTTTGAAAAGTTCGGGTTCATTTTCCTTCACCCATAACATTTTAGGTAATGTAAATCCTTCTAGTACACGGTTTTTTGTGATGTCAAGCAGATGATCGCCAAATGTCTCGGTAATCCTGATGCATTGAGGCGTCGTTCTGGTATCATTCCAAAGAATTGCATGACGCAACACCTGACGATTTTGGTCAAGCAGCACCAACCCATGCATTTGTCCCGAATAGCTTATCCCGTCAATATCCTTGGCTTGAACATCGGATATAGAAACCAATTCAGCCAATGCTTCAATTGTTTGCTGCACCCAGTCTTCAGGATTTTGCTCACTATATCCCGCCTTCTCTTGGATGAGTGGATAACGTTTGGACGTTTCTGCACAAACCTTGCCGTTTTGATTGACTAAAATGGTTTTAACAGCACTCGTCCCAAGATCAATCCCAATGACGTACTTCATTTTTCCACTCCTTACCCTTTTAAAAAATCATTCACTCTAAATAAATCCCAATTATAAAAATTACCCGTCATAACAATCAGAAAGAGTAAAGGAATTATGACGGGTAGTTCGGTGACTTTGTATCACAGGATCTGGAGCTTATCCCGTTATACTTCTAAAATGTATTGGTTCAATATCGCTTTTAATCGCTCCTGTCTTCCAGATTCGTTTTTAATTGATTGATTATTTAGCGCATATTGCTCAAGTGTATTGAAAGTAGCTCTTCCTTCTATAATGTCAAGACCAATCCCTTCAGTAAAGCTGCGGTAGCGGTGTTGAATCACATCTTCAAACACACGATCTTCGATTAATTTATGGGCGACTTTCAATCCTCTTGCAAATGCATCCATCCCTGCAATATGGGCATATATTAGATCATCAGGCTCAAAAGAAGATCTTCTGACCTTCGCGTCAAAGTTTAATCCGCCGCTTCCAAGGCCGCCATTTTGCAGAATTTCGTACATTGCTAATGTCGCAGAATATAAATCTGTCGGAAATTCATCTGTGTCCCAACCTAACAGAGGGTGTCCCTGGTTCGCGTCAACAGAGCCAAGCAGACCATGCACTCTTGCCATGCGTAATTCATGTTCGAATGTATGCCCGGCTAATGTGGCATGATTGGCTTCGAGATTTAATTTAAAATGATTGTCTAAGCCATATTGCTTCAAAAAGGCAATGGTTGTTGCTGCATCTGTATCGTATTGATGGGTGGTCGGCTCTTTTGGTTTTGGCTCAATCAAAAACTGCCCTGTGTACCCGATTTCCTTCGCGTAATCCACTGCCATATGCAAAAATCTTGCCAAATTATCAAGCTCGAATTTTAAATCGGTATTTAACAATGTTTCATATCCTTCACGGCCGCCCCAAAATACATAGTTCTCGGCGCCAAGCTCTTTTGCTGTTTCTAACCCTTTTTTCACTTGTGCTGCAGCATACGCAAACACATCTGCATTGCAAGAAGTCGCAGCGCCATGGACGAAACGGGGATTTGTAAACATGTTTGCAGTATTCCATAATAGCTTAACGTTGCTATTTCTCATGTAATCTTTAATCATGCTCACGATCATATCTAAATTTTGGTTAGTCTCTTTTAGCGTACTTCCTTCTGGTGCAATATCCCGGTCATGAAAAGCAAAATATGGTGCATCTAGTTTTTCAAACATCTCAAATGCTGCTTCTACTCTCACCTTCGCTAGATCCATGCCTTTATAGTGATCCCACGGTCTTTGCATCGTAGCCGCTCCAAAAACGTCTGTGCCATCAGCAGTAAATGTATGCCAATAGGCAATAGAAAATCGCAAATGCTCTTTCATCGTTTTTCCGCCGATTACTTCTTGAGGATTATAATATTTAAATGCTAAAGGATTAGTCGAATCTTTCCCTTCGTAAACCACTTTGTTTGCGCTTCCAAAATAGTTGACTGAACTAGAATGAGATTGAGCCATGTGATTTCCCCCTTAAAAATAAATTCAAAACATGATCATTCAAATACAGCTGCATTTATTTCATAGCTGCTTGTTAGTTTGTTGCCTAAACGAACTAACTTATTTTCATCTTATATAACCTCATCAGTATTTTCAATATTTTTTTAGTTTTTTATGAACACATTAGATATAATAAAGGGAAGATTCGCTATGTACTATGTTCATACTTAATTTAAAGGTTATACAAATGGAGTGGATGAAGTGGATATCGCAGATCAAGCCTTTGTTAAAAAAGTAAATCAAAAGTTATTATTAAAAGAAATACTCAAAAATTCACCTATTTCAAGAGCAAAATTATCTGAAATGACTGGATTAAATAAATCAACTGTTTCATCACAGGTAAACACATTAATGAAAGAAAATCTTGTATTTGAAATAGGTCAAGGTCAATCAAGTGGCGGAAGAAGGCCTGTCATGCTTGTTTTTAATAAAAAGGCAGGATACTCCGTAGGAATAGATGTGGGTGTGGATTATATCAATGGTATTTTAACAGACCTTGAAGGGACGATCGTTCTTGATCAACACCACCATTTAGAATCAAATTCTCCAGAAATAACGAAAGACATTTTAATTGATATGATTCATCACTTTATCACGCATATGCCCCAATCTCCTTACGGTCTTATTGGTATAGGCATCTGTGTGCCAGGACTCATTGATAAAAATCAAAAAGTTGTTTTCACTCCGAACTCGAACTGGAAAGATATCGACTTAAAATCTTCTATACATGAGAAGTTCAATGTGCCTGTTTTTATTGAAAATGAGGCAAATGCTGGCGCATATGGAGAAAAAGTATTTGGTGCTGCAAAAAATCACGATAACATTATTTATGCAAGTATCAGTACAGGGATAGGGATCGGTATTATTATCAACAACCATTTATATAGAGGGGTAAGCGGATTCTCTGGAGAAATGGGACATATGACAATTGACTTTAATGGTCCTAAATGCAGTTGCGGAAACCGCGGTTGCTGGGAATTGTATGCTTCAGAAAAGGCTTTATTAACATCTCTTCAGACGAAAGAGAAAAAAGTGTCCTATCAAGATATCATAGAGCTCGCCCATGCAAATGATATCAGCACCTTACATGCATTACAGAATTTTGGATTCTATTTAGGAATAGGCCTTACCAATATTCTAAATACATTCAATCCACAAGCCATCATTTTAAGAAACAGCATAATTGAATCCCATCCTATGGTTTTAAATTCAATTAGAAGCGAAGTATCGTCAAGGGTTTATTCCCAATTAGGCAATAGCTATGAATTATTACCTTCTTCCTTAGGAAAAAATGCACCGGCATTAGGAATGTCCTCCATTGTGATTGATCATTTTCTAGATATGGTTACAATGTAATGTCGCTCTCCGCTCATCTTTATTGATGAGCTTTTTGTTTGTTATATATAGGCACATTCTTAGATGAAAAAGGAGTTCTAAAATAGAGCCTCCTTTTTCACATACACTTTATTTTTCTGTATAACGAAAATATCTAAAGTCGGCCGGAATATGATGACCGCTGGTATCTTGACATTGCATCCCTACAAAGGCTCCTGTAAAGAATCCTCCCCCACGGATGTAATCATCTGATAATTTTTTCGATTCCAATGCAATATCAATTTTGTGCCAATCTTCTTTGTTAAAAGAATAGAAATAATAATATTTTTCCTTGTCGATATTTACTTTTAAATATACATACTTTACTTCACGAGAAATAACAATTTTATTGTGTAATGGCTGTGAAAAAGAAAAGTTATCACATATTGTTAATTCAAGAATACGGCCGAGTTCTTCATCATGCGTGATTTGAAGAGCCGTCCAGTTCTCTGTATTGTAGTAGTTCACCAAACCAGCGGCTTGTTGAAAATTTTCCGGGAAAAACGCTACAGCTGTTTCCGCTTCAAAATGGAGGCTTTGCCAACGCCTGGCTACAAATGCCTGAGTAAATGTCGAGGTTAATGATTCATGACCGTATAATCGTAAATGATTTGGCACCTGAGTCAATGAACCTAATTCTTTCGTGAACGGAATTCTTAAAGTTTGAAAATTGATATTTAATGTTGAATCCTCAAATTCATCAACTTCGGGGTACGTGGCTTCAAACACGGTTTCGGGTATAGAAGGCGCTTCCACCTCCAAGCTTCCTTCTTTTCCGCCTGCTACATAGGGCCATTCATCTTTCCAGTAGAGTTTTTGAATAGCTGTTTCTCTGCCCAAAGGACAATATCCTCTCTGCTGAAAAATTGACTCATCGTCTGGATGGATGGGGCGTCCCGTTAAATGAGCTAAATACCACTCACCTGTATGTGTTTGAACAATGGATGCATGTCCGCATTTTTGCAATTGATTTCCTGGATCATGCCATGACGTTAAGATTGGATTATCGGGATGAACTTCATATGGTCCCTCAATATTTGCAGATCGGGCAATTGTTGCAGCATGTTCGAACCGTGTTCCGCCTTCTGCAGTTAGTAAATAATAATAGTTCCCGATATGATAAAGGTGCGGAGCTTCTGTTAGCTTTCTGTCAGTTCCTTTAAATATCACTTTCGGTTTACCGATTAATTTTTGCTCCTTATCAGAATATTCCTGGATGACAATTCCTCCAAAGGAGTGCCTGTCAATACGGTGATCCCATAGCATATTTAATAAATATTTTTTCCCATCCGTATCATGGAACAAAGAAGCATCAAACCCCGAGCTGTTTAATGATATCGGCTCTCCCCAATCACCATTAATCGTTTCACAAGTCACTAAATAATTGTGACAATCTTTCCAAGCGCCATCTACTACCTTAACGTCCGTATAGATCAGCCAGAACCTTCCATCACTATAGCTTAAACATGGTGCCCAAACCCCACCTGAATTAGGGTTTCCTTTCATGTCTAATTGTGAAACTCTCTGTAATGGGTGTGCAACTAAGCGCCAATTGACTAAATCTTTTGAATGATGTATCTGGACTCCCGGAAACCACTCAAATGTAGATACAGCGATATAATAATCCTCTCCTACCCTGCAAATACTTGGATCGGGATTGAATCCTTTAAGGACTGGATTGGTAATCTTCATTTGGGACTCCTCCTCAGTTTATTTTCTTTTTTAAGCTTTGAAATCATCAATATGATCCAAATAAACTTTGTCTCTATTCTCTAATTCTCGAACCATGTTTTTATATTTTTTCTCATCTAAGTTATAGAAATTAATATCAATTAAAGCCAGAGCCAGCAAGAACACGGGAATAATGGTGGTTGTAATTAAAATCCCCGTTAATGCCGCCGGAGTTTGTGCCTGATTTGCCACATATCCAAACTTATCAAGAACCAGACCCGGAACAACTCCTCCTAAGGCCATGCCGAATTTAAAGAAAAATCCGATAATAGCGTATATGAGACCGCCCATTCTTTTCCCAGTCCTGTACTCTCCATATTCTATTGTTTCAGGAATAAGCGCCCACATATATCCCCCGGCAGTGAGACTTCCAGCAGCAGCGATTAAGCGACAGACAAGTATGAGGTATACATTACTTGGCGGAACAAACAGTAAAGCTAAGAGGCCGATTATATTCAGTAATAATGCATAGTTTAGTAATTTCTTCTTCCCCAATAATTGATGTAGCCTTGGAATAAACGGTAAAATGACCAAAGCGGGCAAACTTCCGATCAAACCGTACCACTTCACCAAATCCTCTCTTTCTAGGTTATACGTTACGTAATAAATGCCAACCGAATTACTGATGGAATTCACTCCAAAAATAATGATAAAGAAAATACTTAATACAACAAGTGGACGATTAACACGAAACTGCTCAAATATATCCGTAAATTTAATTTTTTCTTCGGATTTTTGAAGAGTGACACGCTCTTTTGTGCTTTTAAAACAAAAGATTAAAAGGCACCCGCCTATCATTCCCAAAATACCCATGGTTAGTTGCCAGCCAAGAGATTCTTTGCCGGAAGTATCGCTTAAATAAGCAGCCAGTAAAGGAACAAAAAATGCAACGACAAGTCCCCCAAGATTCGCAAATAACATACGAACTGATGTTATGCTAACCACTTCTTGATTATTTCTGGTCATTGCAGAAGTTAATGCGCCATATGGCACGTTAATCGTTGTGTATGTAAGCGACAAGCCAACATAGGTGATATAGGCATATATTAATTTCCCTATATCCGAAAAATCCGGGGTTGTAAAACAGAGTATGGCCAGTATGACAAATGGAAAAGCTCCGAATAAAAGATACGGTCTAAAGCGTCCAAATTTGCTATTCGTTCTGTCAACTATTGTTCCAATAAAAGGATCAGCGAGTGCGTCGATTATTCTAACCACTAAGAACATAGTACCGGCGGCGGCTGCCGATAAACCAAATACATCTGTATAGAAAAACAAAAGATAAGTAGACACTGTTGCATAAATTAAATTACACGCAAAATCTCCAGACGCATATCCAACTTTTTCAACCATGCTAATCTTCTTTACATTTTCACCGAGCATGATTTCTCCCCTTTTCGATCCTTTAATATGGAACAGTGTGAAACGGTTTAAAAATCCCCTCAAACTTATGGACTGGACGCGTTTATAAAAGCGCTTTCAAAACAGAGCATTTTCATCATCTAAATGGTGATCAGCAAGCAGTAAACTCATCTTTTTTCGTCATACTTTATATGCTGAAAAAGGATAAAAGCTTCTTTCTTTTGTTTGTTATAATTCCCCCTTCCATCCATATTTAACAAGAGCTTTATCGATAGACAATTAAAGTTCACCTCATTAGTTTGTTGACCGAACAAACTAACTTGACTTAATATTATAAAATCCCTTTGACTTTTTCAACATCTTTTTCAGAAAGTTTAAACAGGATTGATTTTTGACTCTTCCGTTATATTCAGTGTCTCAAATATTTGCGAATGTCATGTATCATTTAACAACGATCAGTCCGAAAACAGATTCTTGTGTAACCACATGACAAAGATGATCTAATCGAAATAAGGAATTGGTTAGTGGTAAGCTGCATTTAACAGTTTGATAAAGGTGATAACAGGATGTATGGAGACTGTTATCGTAGATTTATACTGATGGCAAGCTTGGTCACGAGTAGAAAGAAAAGAAATGGCCAGAGTAGTTTATGTTATAAGTCCAACCCTACATACTTATATCAATACAGGAATAAATAAAAGCAAAAATAGAGAAGCTTTCAACAGGAGTAGAAATGGCTATTTGACTGTCTGAGGATTAAAGACTGTGTTAAACACTATGATTTATCCAAACTTATTTTAATCTTAAAAATTTAATTGAGGGTGAAAACAAAGAGAATACAGAAATTAATTCTGTATTAATTTATTCAATATGTTAATTTTACTTTGGTCTTTATGATTCTTCTTCCTTCTTCTATAGCCATCTAATAAAGACTTTTTATAAACCTTGAGGTAATCATCAATCGTTAGCAAATGATATTTCGCTCCGTCATCTTCAAAAACCTCTAGGTTATTATAGTCTACATCTGCAAATGGTTTTAAATCCTCAATGTAAGCAATGCCTATTTTGGTATTAGTTTTCTTAAATTCATGCTCATGTAAATCAACCATTTTGTATCCATGCAGTTCCATCACTTTTTTTAGTTTTCCCCACTTTTCCTCTAAAAAAATTAAAGGAATAAGGATATCAATATCTTCTGGGGAAAAGCCCAACCCAGTTACCTTTTCAAGACCTAAAGAGCCATATAATAATGGAATGATGTCTAGCTCTTTATTAAAAATTTTAGCTATATTGATAAATTCATTATACAATTTCATTTTCCATCCCCGATATTTGGTAATTAATTATTTAAGATTCAACTGCCTCTTGAATTTTCATAAGCCCTTCAATACTAATACCTCAAAGGGTTATTTTTTCAATAATCCTGAAAGTCATCTGTATAATATCTAAAAAGCCTTAAATACTGAATTAAAGAAAAACATCAATATGATAATGGCCAGCACAACAACAATTTCAAAAGTATGTGAACTGCCATCTTCTTTTTCTCGTTCTTTCTTCTCCCTCATTTGCTCCCTATACTTTCTTTGTATTTCATCCTTTTTTTTATCCATCTTACTCGACCCCTTTCATCATAAAGCAAAGTCAAGCAATTCTGAAATTTCCCATCCCTTTCTGTTGACACTTAATTTAATCCAATCCTCATCATCAGCATATGGTTTTTTGAAATGGACAACTAATTGAATCATTTATTTCTCAGCCCGACCTTTAGAATCCTTCCCTAATTACGTAAAACCATTTTAGCTGTTGTCCCATGGCTTGTCGAACTGAACTAGAGCCATATAAAACTTAGATTTGATTTTTTCAGTTTCTATTAAAAAAGAGTATTACATGTACTTATACTCTTCTACCCAGTCATGATATTTTTCATAAAGGTGACGTATTCGTTTGAAATCAAGAGCTATGACTTCACATCCACGATCATCATAGATAAAGAAAATAATGTCTTTTGTAATGTTCACAAAGAAAACATCAGGGTAATCAATAGAGTAACCTCCGAATTTCGGTTTTAATGGAAAATCCTCGTTACTGGCTGCTTTAAGTAATTCAGTTACACGTAAGTCTCGAGGTTTGCATAACAAGGAAAATTGCTGCATCTCATATTCTTCAGCTTTATTGATTTCGAAAGGGTAGGGATATGTCTTCACCATCATTTGATTCAAAAGATTTTTACACTTTAGAAACGGTTGATATACCTTTAATTTTCTTATACATTTCTCTTTCTTTTTGTGCTTATACATATTCGCCACAAGGAATATGTCATCATTTTGTTCGAATAATTCATTAAAAATGATTGAGATTTGTTCATATACAATCCGAAACATCTTTAAATTCAATTCTTCATTTGCTTTGAGTTGATAGATATTTTCACCCAGACAAAAATGGATTCCTGTGCCCCATTGATTGTAGATGCTAGGAATTAATTCTAGGTTTTGAAATCTTTCCTCCATATACCCTATTACATTCATTCACACATTCTCACTTTCGGTTAATCGGATGATTTTATGCAGACCTAGAAAAATTGTAATTCCTTCCTAAGATTCTAACTTTAGTATACCATTTTCACTCTGGGCGATCGATAGGAATATGGTCTTTTTGGAACCCCTTAAAAGATAATGAACATCTGTGGCAGGTTCACTTATTCTCTGAGTTCAATGACATATTAAGCAATTCAACATAGATCGATTCTTACTAAGGCAAAAGTGAGAAGATCGGTTATAAAATGATTAACGCTAGATCAGTATAGTTCAATTCCACTCTTCCTCTAAAATAGCGTAATAATATTCATCCCACCACTCATTGCCTTTTGGAATACACTTTTTAAAAAAGCCTTCTCTTCTCATTCCAATCTTCTCCATAACTCGGTATGATGGAATATTCTCAGGTTGACAAGTAGCTATAATCCTATGTAATTTCATTTCTTTAAATCCGTATTCCAAGATAGCCTGCGCAGCTTCAGAAGCATACCCTTTATTTTGATAATTCGGATTAAACACCCACCCAATCTCATATGTATGTTCACCAAAATACTTATGAAAAACAATATGGCCGATAAGTAAATCTTCATCTATTAATATGACAGGGAATTTTTCAGCGTTATTACCTTTGTTTTTATTTACAAATGCTTTTGCGTCTTCTTCAGTAAAAACCCCTTCTGGTATATACTTCATCACATTAATATCTGATGTATACTCATATACAGCTTGCCAATCTTTGAATTCGAATTCACGTATCAATAACCTTTTTGTTGTGATATGCATTAATGTAACTCCCCTCATTCTTACTTGACCTTTATTTCGATATTAAGATAACAATAACCTCTTTAAATGACTATCTTTATTCAACAATATTTCCGCTTACTTGAATCAACTGATTCTGACAGTGAACAAGCAATGGATTATGATTCACCGAGATAAACCCCAAACCCTTCTCTTGATTGTTTTTTTCGCTTTTTAAGAAAACATTAAACTTCCTTATTCCTTTAAATATGATAAAATATTACATATTTAGCCTATTGGATACATAGAGGGAGGGTTTTCAATGGAGCAATTAATTCCGTCATCCGCAGTTGGAGTTAAAACCAATGAGTGGTATAAATACATACGGATGTTCGCCGTTCCAGATACAGAGATATTAAAAGCAGAGGTTGAAGAAGAAATAAAACATATGAAGGAAGACCAAGATTTATTGCTGTACTATTCTCTCATGTGTTTTCGCCATCAATTAATGCTGGATTACCTTGAACCAAAAACAATGAACGAAGAACGGCCTAAAATTTCAGACTTATTAGAAAAGATTGAAAGTAACCAAACTGATTTGAAAGGGATTCTTGAATATTATTTTAACTTTTTCCGTGGAATGTATGAATTTGAACAATACGAATATCTTAATGCCATAAGCTTCTATAAGCAAGCCGAGAGAAAATTATCACTTGTTGCAGATGAGATTGAACGAGCAGAATTCCACTACAAAGTTGCAGAAATTTATTATCATATGAAGCAAACTCATATGTCGATGCATCACATTGTTCAAGCAATTGATAGTTATAAAGCACATGAAAACTACACTGTAAGAGTTATTCAATGCTCATTTGTCATCGGTCTAAACTATTTGGATATGGACTTCCCTGAAAAAGCGATCCCTCATTTTAAAGATGCTCTAGATAAAGCAAGAGAAATCGATATGTCACGATTAATCGGATCATCTCTGTACAATCTTGGCTTATGTTTATTTGCTGAGGAAGCTTATGAAAAGGCAGCTGAGTACTTTAAGGAGGGTATTAGAGTATACCAGGATAATGGGTATGAGCACTCAAATCGTTTATTAGACATCTTACTTATGTTGACAAAAACCACATTTAAAATGAGAAATCACTCCGAGGGAACTTCTTGGTGTGCACATGGTCTGTCTTTATCCGAAGATTTAAACGATGAGATAATGGCCAAAATGTTTGAATTCATTCATGCCCTATATGTAGATAACGACAAAGGAAAATTAAATTCGATTCTAAATTATTTAGAATTAAAGTCAATGTTTTCAGACGTGGAGGATTTAGCAGCAGATGCAGCGAAGTATTACAATGAAAAAGAAGACCATAAAGTGGCTGTTGTTTATTATGAGAAAGTGCTTTATGCCCGTAAACAAATTCAGAGAGGGGATTGTCTTTATGAAACTTAAGCATGCATCTGTCTTAATTTTAGCCATTGTTTTAATTGGATTTGTAAGCATTTATTTAACTAACACTCAAAAAGATGTCCAAGAAGCACGCAGAGGACATACGTCCAGTATTGGTTTTACTGATGGTCATTCGTATGAAATTGCAAGTAGAGGACATACTTCTTAATATTTTTTTCTTATACCCCCTCCAAATTGAGGGGGTTATTTTTATGATTTATGTCCCCCAGTAAGTCCAGCTCTGTGGGGTGCAGTTCCTGCAGGTGTATAAGAAACTGCTCTCAGAATTGCTTTCGATCCGTATTTGCTTCTAATCCCATCCATGACAAAACCGAGTTTCCTTCTCTTTTCATTATCCGCTTCAAATAAACTCAACTGCTGGTTAACATCTTCCTCAATATTTGATAACGTAACTGAGATACTTCTCACTGTTTTACCCGAGTGAAATTTATTGATTCAAGAAGAGCCTGGCAATATGCTCGAGATACCTGAAAGCTGGCACAATAAGTACAGTGATGTTTTGCATGGATTAAAAGAGAATGGACAAAATTTTAGAAACGATCCAGTACTTGATAAACAATATAAAAGCTTTAGGAGAAGGTATTGGAGATGGAGAGCTCAGCAATTTGAGAACCAAGAATAAGAGGTGAAAGTTTAATGGATTATTCAAAAGTGAAAACTTTCTTTGATGAAAATAAAGAAAATTCAATTCTCACCGGGGGAGTCACTGAAGATCAGGTTAGAGAAATAGAAGAGGATCTTAATGTCCCCCTTCCAGACAGCTATAAATGGTTTTTAACTGAGTATGGTTCAGGGGGAGCATACGGGACAATGATACTCGGATATGACTCTCACGGTGCTGAAGTTGTTGAACAGACCAATGAATATAAAAAATATTATAACCTTTTCGATGGTCTTGTAGTGATCGAATATGTTGATGAATTTTCTTATTGTCTTGACACTAACAAGATGAAAGAAGGAGAATGCCCTGTCATCCTTTGGGATAACCAAGAGGGATATGGTAAACAAGTTGGTAGCACATTCCTAGAGTTTTTAATAGAAAGCTTGAAGAAGCGAAAGACGACTGGATTGATGATGAAGAATGGGACGATTAAGGTCAAAGGATTGCAATTTAGAGCCCCTCATTATATGAGAGGCTCTTTTATTACTTTAATTTCGCTTCAATTTTCGCTTTAGTCTTAGGTCCGTAAATATTGTCCTGCCTAAGCCCCTGTATAGAATAGAAAACTGCACTCATTTTGTTTTAAAATGAAGTATGGAACACATATAGTAGTTATTGCTAGCTGTATGTGCAACTTAATGTCTTTTTACTTTGGAGAAGCATTACGTTCATCTTGAATAGTTCGATCAAAGTTCAAATGAAAATTCTCGAATAAAGTCCTTTGTGTATATATTAATTTTGAGAAAAGGAGGGATTTGTGATTTTTTATTATGAAGTAATTTGTATAAGTTGCAGGAAAAGATTTAGAGTATATGAAGGCACATTGAAATATAAGCAAGTTAAAGAAAACATGAAAGGAAAATATACTTGTGAAGAATGTAGTCATAACATACGTTTAGAGGCTATAAAAAACTTTTTTAGATAACATTTTTTAAGAATTTCTTATAGATGTTAACTAGAAAACTGCAAAAGCCTGATCTAATAGGCTTTCTTTTTTTGCATAAAAAAACCCCCGGTTTATTCATCGAGGGTTGATTTTTATGCTTAAATCGTCCTTTTTATTCTTATTGGTACAAAAATACGAGATTTTTTAAACTCGTCAATTTACAAACTTATTTTAAAAGCTTTTCAATTTCCGCTTTTGTTTTCGGCCCCTAAATGCCATCAGCAGTCAGACCATTCACTAACCAAAACCGCTTGACTGCATTTGCTGTTTTCGGACCATAAACGCCATCAATGCCGTTATTCTTCGCCCCTTTATCCGGGTAGAAACAAAGAGCAGCCAGCGCTTTTTGAATCTGCCTTACGTCATCCCCTTTTCGCATAGGGCTTGTGACTTTATAGATGCCCGAAGGCAGCACATATGTCGTTTTTTTTGTTGCTTGGTTTAGTGCTTAAAGTGGTTGAGCCTGCGAGCTTTAACTTTTGTCCAACTGTGATTTTATTCGGGTCTTTAATGTTATTCCAGCTCTGAAGGTTTGCCACACCTACCCCATGCTCTTTTGCAATTGTGGAAAGAGTATCGCCTTTTTTAACTGTGTAAGTGCCCCCGGAAGCTTTAGATGCAGATGATGACGGTTTAGAAGTTGTATTCCCTCCCAAAGCCTTCAATTCTGCTTCGATGGCAGCCTTAACCTCGTCCCCTCTTCCCTCTGACAAAATACGGTGCGGACAATACTTGCCGTTCCAGTCTTGATATTTGCGGACACGATCCGTTCTTTAAGCAGCTGCGCCACAAATTTAATAGCCAGCTTTTCTGACGCGTCGTTTGCCGTGTTGTGAATGGTGATGCATTCAGCGTCCATGTAATTCGGGCATCCAAACCGTATTTAGCTTCTGATACAAGATTCTTTTTCACTTTGATTGTCATAAGTGTTCTCTCCTTTATTTTTGATATAGAAAAAGCCGCCGGGTTACCCAGCAGCCTGTTCATCTTTTTCGTTTGTTTGTTCGTTGTCACTTTCGATTACGTGAAGACGATCAGTAATGGCAGGCGGAATCTTAACGCCAATCTGTGCAAGGTTCTCCGTAATGGAAAGTCCCTCATTAAAAGAACGGTTCCAAATGTCAGGACACCGTTCAGATTGAGGATTGTATCTACGATATTTGCCACAATTGGAGTTAGATTCATAACTTCAAATTTTTTTGGTCTTATTTTGGTCAAGGACCAAAAAATATCGATCTTTTAATCTTATGACCAAAATTTAAAAATCCCCTGACACCAATAGTGCCAAGGGATTGAGAGATTAATACTGAGACATATACTGTTCGCGCTCCCAAGGATGAACTTGTGTGCGGAACATATCCCATTCGATTTCTTTTGCTTCGATGAAGTGTTCGAATAGGTGCTCGCCCAGCGCTTTGACCATGACTTCGTTTGATTTGAATTCTTCTAGTGCTTCTGCAAGTGTTGCTGGAAGGTCAACGATTCCGTTTTCCATGCGCTCTTCTTTGCTCATTACATAGATGTTGCGGTCGATTGGAGCTGGCGCTTCAAGTTTGTTTTTGATTCCGTCTAATCCTGCAGCAAGCAATACGCTAAGTGCAAGGTACGGGTTAGCAGCTGGGTCTACGCTGCGTACTTCAACACGTGTGCTGATGCCGCGAGAAGCCGGGATACGGATAAGCGGGCTTCTGTTTTGCGCGCTCCATGCTACATAACAAGGTGCTTCATAGCCAGGAACAAGACGTTTGTAAGAGTTTACTGTCGGGTTTGTTACTGCTGTAAAGCTTGTTGCGTGCTTCACGATACCTGCAATGAAGTGTTTCGCTGTTTCACTTAACTGAAGATCTGCGTTTTCGTCAAAGAATGCGTTAACACCATTTTTGAAGAGTGATAGATTGCAGTGCATACCTGAACCGTTCACACCGAACAATGGTTTTGGCATAAATGTCGCATGCAGGCCGTGTTTGCGGGCAATTGTTTTGACAACTAGTTTAAATGTTTGGATGTCATCACAAGAGCGGACTGCTCCAGCATATTTAAAGTCGATTTCGTGCTGACCAGGTGCTACTTCGTGGTGAGACGCTTCGATTTCAAAGCCCATCTCTTCAAGCTCAAGCACGATATCGCGGCGGCAGTTTTCTCCTAAGTCAGTTGGAGCTAAGTCGAAATATCCGCCTTTGTCGTTTAGTTCAAGCGTTGGCTCGCCTTTTTCGTCTAATTTGAATAAGAAGAATTCAGGCTCAGGTCCAAGGTTAAAATCGCTGAAGCCGAGGTCTTCCATTTCTTTCAGAATCCGTTTTAAGTTGTTTCGCGGGTCACCTTCGAAAGGTGTGCCATCCGGATTATAAATATCACAGATGAAACGTGCTACTTTACCTTTTTCAGCTGTCCATGGGAAGATAACAAATGTATTTAGATCTGGATACAGGTACATGTCTGACTCTTCGATACGAACGAATCCCTCAATAGAAGAACCGTCAAACATGACTTTATTATCAAGCGCTTTTCCAAGCTGGCTTACAGGAATCTCAACATTCTTGATTGTTCCAAGAATGTCAGTAAATTGAAGACGGATATACTTCACGTTTTCTTCTTTTACTAATGTTTCGATATCTTCTCTAGTGTACTTTGCCATTTGGTAAAATTCCTCCTCTTAAAAGGTAAATGTATATAGCAAAACAGTTGCTAACGGATTAATGAAAGAAGCGGGACATGTCGCCTTGACGGAATGTATTCCCTCTTTGAAAACGGCCGGCTTGCATAAGCTCGTTTTTCAGGAGCTGTCTCAGTTCGTCATCAGACAGATCATGTTTCATTGGTTTTTTCGTCTTCTCATTTTGTTTCTTCTCCGGCTCGGCTTCCGCCTTCGCCAGAATCTGTTTAATTCCTGCCATGTTTACACCTTGTTCTATCAGGTGCTTGATTTCTAACAGTTTATCTACATCATGAAATGAAAATAATCGTCTATTCCCTTCACTTCTGGCTGGAAATATCAGTCCATTTTCCTCATAATATCGAATTTGTCTTGCTGATAACTCCGTTAACTGCATGACAATTCCTATTGGAAATAAAGGCATTGAGCGGCGAATATTATCACTCATCTCAATTTCCTCCTTTTCTTAACTTAGTTTCATTATAGGTGATGTTATATTTTGTGTCAATACGATGTAAGGATTCTTAACATCAAATTAAGAGAAATTTTTAAAAAATTTAAATTAATTGCTTTTCCATCAATGAGTCTACCGCACTGCATATGGCATTCTTCACATGCGAATAGGTTAATCCTCCCTGAACATACGCTACATACGGCGGGCGAATAGGGCCATCAGCTGATAATTCGATGCTTGCTCCTTGAATAAATGTGCCTGCTGCCATAATGACATCATCCTCGTATCCCGGCATATAGGCCGGATAAGGCGTCACATGGGCATTGATTGGCGATGCAAATTGAATAGCCTGGCAAAAAGCAATCATCTTTTCTCTGTCAGAAAACTCAACGGATTGTATTAAATCCGTTCTTTTCGCATCCCATTTCGGGTTTGAAGTGAAGCCGAGTTTTTCAAGAAATCTCGCTGTAAACACCGCTCCCTTTAGACTTTGAGACACAACGTGAGGGGCCAAAAAGAATCCTTGATACATTTCTTGGAGCGAGTAAAGAGACGCCCCTGCTTCTCTGCCGATGCCAGGTGACGTCATACGGTATGAGCAAGCTTCAATCCATTTCGCTTTTCCAACAAGGTAACCGCCTGTTTTCGCAAGACCGCCGCCGGGATTTTTAATAAGAGATCCAGCCATCAGGTCGGCTCCGACATGGCAAGGCTCAAGCTCTTCCACAAATTCTCCGTAACAGTTGTCCACAAAGACGATCAAGTTTTCATTGATTTCTTTTACAAAACGGATCATTTCTTTTATTTCACTAATTAAGAAAGAAGGGCGATTCGCATACCCTTTTGAGCGCTGAATGCCGATTACTTTAGTCTTCGGATTGATCGCAGCGGCGACTGCATCGTAGTCTACCCTTCCGTCTTCCGTCAGATCAACCGCATTGTAGCCGATTTGAAAATCCTTTAATGATCCAGCGTTTTCTCCGCCTCTGACGCCCACAATTTCCTCTAGCGTATCATACGGCTTGCCCGTTATATAAAGGAGCTCGTCCCCCGGTCTGAGGACACCGAACAAAGCAATCGAGATGGCATGTGTGCCTGAAATGATTTGCGGCCTTACAAGCCCCGCTTCTCCGCCAAACACATCCGCATATATGCTTTCAAGCGTGTCTCTTCCGATATCATCGTAGCCGTATCCAGTAGACGGCGTGAAATGAGTGTCGCTTACTTTGTGTTTTCTATAGCTTTGAAGCACTCTCCATTCATTGCGCTCGCTGATTTCTTCTATTTGTTTATGAACGCCGGCAATGTCCGCTTCCACTTCCATTGCCGTTTTTTTCAGTAATTCTCCGTGTGTTAATGTGTCAAACATGTCTTTATATTTCCTTCCTACATATACTTCTTTAATTCACCGATGATACTTTGCTCTTCTTGGACATAGCCCGATATGTCATACCGTTCATTTTCTTCATTAAAATAGAAGCGGTCTACCATCGTTTCCGATTTGATTCTGGAAAGGAGCTTCCCTTCACCTGCCGGCACATGTGCTTCAAAAGACGTTAACAGCTCTTTGCGCAAATAGCGCTGAAGCGCTTCTTTAAAGGTTTCAGCGTCGTCCTCAAATTTCGCACTGACCATAATATGATCCCTTCCGGCGGACGGTATAAAATCAGGCAGTCTTTGATCACGTTTATTGTAAGCCGTGAGCATCGGGATATCGTCTGCTTCAAGTTCCTCAAGCAGACGAAGGACTGTTTTTTCATGTCCCACATAATCCTCATTTGAAGAATCAATTAAATGCAGGATCAAATCCGCTTCTTTTACTTCCTCAAGCGTTGACCGGAATGCAGCAATCAATGTCGTTGGAAGATCCTGAATAAATCCTACTGTATCTGAAAGAAGAACACTGTAGCCGCTTGGCAGGACCATTTTTCTGGTCATCGGGTCCAGCGTGGCAAACAGGAGGTCTTCTTCATAGCTGTCAGCACTCGTCAGGCGGTTGAACCATGTTGATTTCCCCGCGTTTGTATAGCCGACAAGCGCAATTTGAAGCACACCGTTTTTCTTTCTTCTTTCTCGGTATCGGCTTCTATGACGAATGACAGTTGAAAGCTGTGTGTTGATTTCATGAATGCGATTTCTGATATGGCGGCGGTCGGTCTCCAATTTCGTTTCCCCGGGACCTCTGGCACCAATTCCTCCGCCTTGCCGGGAGAGGTTGATCCCTTGTCCCGTCAGACGCGGCAGTGCATATTGCAGCTGAGCCAGCTCAATTTGAAGTTTGCCTTCTCTTGTTCTCGCCCGCTTTGCGAAAATATCTAATATCAATTGCGTGCGGTCAATCATCTTCACTTCGATTGCTGTTGCCAATGACTTTAGCTGGCTTGGCGACAGTTCATCATTAAAAATGAGGAGATCAGCTTCAAGCTCTTCCACCAGCGCCTTCAGCTCTTCTACCTTCCCTTTTCCTATATATGTAGCGGCGTCAGCCCTGTTCCGTTTTTGCGTGACGCTGGTCAACACTTTTCCGTCTGCTGTTTTTGTCAGAGAGGCTAGCTCTTCCATAGAATTTTCAAAATGCTCATCCGTGATATGCGGCAGCTGACATCCGACTAAAATGGCTTTCTCCTGAATCGTTTCTTGTTCGTTCAAATGGATGTTCCTTTCTTTTGCATATTGGGCAGTAGTATTATCATACCAAACCCTGCATGTGTATACCACAAATCGATTGCTTTGAAAAGCAGAAATACAAGCAAAAAACAGACCTCTCAAAAACTGAGAGGTCTATGCAGATCCAGATGCTTCTTCTTTAATGGAAAGATCTTGGCTTTTGATTGTCATCAAGTCGCTTTTTAAGTATTGGTCTCCCATTAAAAGCCTCATGGCTTGTGCTCTGATCGATTTTTCGATCACATTTCTGACAAAACGTCCATTGCTGAATTTAATGGGACTTGTCGTGCTTTTCACTGTCATTAAGTAATCTTTTAATTTCCATTCCGCTTCTTGACTGAGCTGGTATTCCCTTTCATCAATCATTCGTTTCGCAATCTCCATGAGCTGGGTCACAGAATAATCCGGAAAATCAATGGAGATGGGAAATCTTGATTGGAGACCCGGGTTTAGCGAGAGGAAATGATCCATTTCCCGAGAATATCCGGCGAGTATCAAAATAAACTCATGCTGTTTGTCTTCCATATGTTTTACAAGTGTGTCGATCGCTTCTTTTCCAAAGTCCTTTTCGCCGCCTCTTGCCAGCGAGTAGGCTTCGTCTATAAACAAAATGCCGCCTAATGACTTTTTGATTAAATCTCTCGTCTTTTGGGCGGTGTGTCCAATATATTCCCCGACCAGATCAGCCCGCTCTGCTTCGATTAAGTGGCCTTTTGAGAGGACATTCATTTCAAAGAAAAGCTTGCCGATCAGCCGTGCAACCGTCGTTTTTCCCGTTCCCGGATTTCCTTTAAACATCATGTGCAGCGCTTGTTTTCCCACCTTCAAGCCTTGCTCCGCGCGTTTTTGGTTCACAAAAATCCAGGCGTATATTTCCTTGATGTTGCGTTTCATTTCCTCCATGCCAACTAATGCGCTCATCTCTTTTTCAATTTCCTTCAAAATGCCGTGCTTTGCTTCGTTTTTTTGCAATGCAGCCTGATATTCCGCCTCTGCCTCAGCATTCGTCAGCACCTGCTTTTGCCCGTTCAGAATAATGTTGATCTGTCCGTTGTTTTTATAAGTCACAGCGCGCTCCAACATCTTCACCTCTCTGTTCTCTCTATATGATATTCAAGCGGATGCCGATTGTGACAAACGCCTATCATGTGTCGAATCAATTGCTTTTTTCGGGAACGATAAGGAATCCTGCGCTTTCCCGAGAAATACTTTATTTCTTATTGTATTCACGGACATGGGGTGGACAAACCATGAGATTTTGTTTTTAATCATTTTATTAGAGTAATATATACTTTTCTCCCTTCACGTTGAGAAACACGGGCTGTTTTTTGTGCAAAGCGCATCATCCGGCCGAAGATCCCTGCGAAGGTGTTTTCCTTTTCTTCTAATGATATCTTTCATGACCGTTCCTTTTTTCAAAATGAACGGCGCTCTCATATCTAAATGCATGCTTTTAAAATGAAAGCACAGCTTAAAACCAGCAGGAATCAGTGCAGATAGAATCGAACCCATAATACTCACTAACATCTGACATATGCACATATTTCATTTCAGACCGTATCAGTTGTCGCTTCATGTTGAATTGTGCGCTTTCCCGAGAAATAATTTCCGGATGTTGAAGGGGTATTTCCTCATTTTTCAGATAAATGATAATCGTACAAGCAGAAGCCGTGTTTTTTCATATCCTGTAATGAGGTGATGAAGAATGGTTAAAATTTTTATTGATCCTGGCCATGGCGGGTCTGATCCTGGCGCAACAGGAAATGGCCTTCAAGAAAAAACGGTAACTCTGCAAATCGCTTTTGCCTTACGTACGATATTGACTAATGAATATGAAGGTATTTCTTTGCTGCTGAGCCGGACAAGCGACCAATATGTCAGCTTAAATGACCGCACATCTGCCGCAAATAACTGGGGAGCAGATTTCTTTTTGTCCATTCACGTTAATTCCGGTGGAGGCACAGGTTTTGAAAGCTATATTTATCCAGGTGTAGGTGCCCCAACGACGTCTTATCAATCGTCAATTCACTCTGAAGTGATACAAGCTGTCGACTTTGCCGATCGCGGCAAAAAAACAGCCAACTTCCACGTCCTAAGGGAGTCGGCCATGCCTGCCCTATTGACCGAAAACGGCTTCCTTGATACCGTTGCCGATGCAAACAAACTGAAAACAAGCAGCTTTATTCAAAGCTTAGCAAGAGGGCATGCAAACGGGCTGGAGCAAGCCTTTAACCTTAAAAAGACTTCCAGCACAGGGTTATATAAGGTTCAAATCGGTGCATTTAAAGTCAAAGCGAATGCGGACTCGCTGGCAAGGAGCGCCGAAGCTAAAGGGTTTGACTCGATTGTCCTTTTAAAGGATGGATTATACAAAGTGCAGATTGGCGCATTTTCATCCAAAGACAATGCGGACACTCTCGCTGCCAGAGCGAGAAATGCCGGCTTTGACGCTATTGTGATTCTGGAATCATAGTCGAGACAGGGACGAGCGCCTCATAAAAAAACCCGGCTCCTCATCACGAGAAACCGGGTTTTTTTATACGAGAATATCAACAACAAACTGTGACCATGTTTCCAGACGGTTATAGATATCACTCTGTTTTAATTCAGAAACTTTCATCCATTTACCCGCAATTTGGTCTTTCTCCTTCACTTCCACTTGTGCGCCGGGCTTCAATTGAAGCGCAGAAAGAATACCGATATGCACTTTACCGACACTGTTTTCATCATCATTGATCAATCCCAGTGTGACAATCGCCTGTTTATCTTCTTCATTTATTTGCAGTTCTTCCTCAAGCTCACGGTCTGTGTTCAGCTTTAAGACTTCAGCAAATGAAGCTGCCTCTTCGATGGCGTTCATATGGCCGCCAAAGCCGAGAGAAAGCCTGTTGTGCAGGCGTGATTCACCACCGCCGGCCAGCCGCTCGTAAAGGAAGACTTCATCTTCGCGCTTGATGACGACATAAGGTATCGGCTGCTTGAAACGCGGATCTTCTTCTGCGTCCCCTCTTCTCATTTCACGATAGGCTGCTTCAATCTGAGCCATGATTTCTGCTACTCTGCTATCTTCACTGTACACGCCCTGGAAGGTTAAGCTTTCTTTCTTAAACACATCATCACGCGGGGCGACTAAAATCATTTCGTCCATTTTTCCCATGGGTACTGCGTCCTCCTCATTTAACCTTCAAGCCGAAAAGAGCAGATATTATATCTGCTCTTTTTCATCTTCAAAATAAAAGTCATCATCTTTGAGCGGCTCAACTGTCGCTTTTTTATAACCGTTCCCCTTCATGGAGAAGAAGTCATGCGATTTTGTTTTTGTATTTAATCCGTTTAAAACGATCGGATTAATGTCTTCCTCTTCGAAGTATGGATCAAATCCAAGGTTCATGAGCGCTTTATTTGCATTATAGCGGATGAATTTCTTTACATCGTGTGAGAGTCCGACTTGATCGTACAAGTCCTCTGTATACTCAAGCTCATTTTCATATAACTCATTCAGAAGGTCGATCGCAAATTCACGAAGCTCTGCTTTTTTCTCTTCTGTCTGTTTATTATAAATTTCCTGAGCTAGGAGACCGACATATACGCCGTGAATCGCTTCATCACGAAGAATCAGGTTAATGATCTCACCGCTTTGCATCAGTTTTCCTTGTCCGTAGAAATATAACGGATAATAGAAGCCGCTGTAGAAAAGGAAGCTTTCCAAATAGACGGAAGCAACCATCGCTTTGAACAGTGATATTTCATCATCTTTTTGAATGGCTTTGTAAAGCCCGACAATCATTTGCGCTTTTTTCTGCAAATATTTATTTTGTTTAACCCATTCGAATACTTCGTTGATCGTTTCAGTCGGTGCAAGGGTCATGAAGATATTAGAGTACGATTTCGCATGGACAGCGTTCTCCATCATCGCCATAAAGTTCAGCACCGCTTTCCGCTGGTGGCCGTCTACGTGTTCAGCCACGATCGGCATCCCCGTATTCCCCTGCTCTGTATCAAGAAGCGTAAGTCCTGCAAGTACCTTCATATAAGTGTCCTGCTCATTTTTTCCGAGGTACTTCCATGTGAGGAGATCGCCGTTTAAAGCAATCTCTTCCGGAAGCCAGAACTGTTTCACGTTTTGGTTATAGAACATTTGGGTAAAATCGTCTTCATGCTTTGACCAGTTTGCTGCGTCATAAATTTTTGTCACTATAAACTCTCCTTTAATCAAACAACACAAGAAAGGCAGCTGTCTTGCCCAGTATCTTTCGTTCTTGCATAGTAAATGGTTTTAATTCCTCTATGATGTGCATACAGATCGATTCGGTTTAAATCACGGGTCGTCATTGTGTCTTTTAAGAACAATGTGAAGCTGATGCCCTGATCAATGTGCTGTTGGATAGTCGCGATCATATCCACAACCTTGAACATGTCCATATCGTAGGCTTCTTTATAGAAGAACCAGTTATTAGATGCAAGCCCAGGCATTGGGTAATACGTTTTTGAGTTGCCGTATGTTCTTTCTTCAATTCGTTCCATAATCGGCATAACAGACGCCGTACTTGATTGCACGTATGAGATAGAGCCTGTCGGCGCAATGCATAATCTGTAGCTGTGATACATACCGTGTTCAGCGACAAATGCTTTTAGCTGTTTCCAATCCTCTGTCGTCGGGATATGCATCCCTTCAAACAGATTGGCGATTTTTTCGTATTTCGGCGAGAAATCAGCGGAAACGTATTTGTCGAAGTATTCACCCGTTGCATAGGTTGAGCCTTCATATTGATCAAACGTTTCGCCTTTCTCTTTTGCAATTTCCGCAGAACGCTGGATGGAGTAGAAGTTCACCATCATAAAGAACGTGTTTGCAAAGTCACGCGCTTCCGGGCTTTCATATGCAATACCGTTTTGCGCAAGGTAGCCGTGAAGGTTCATAGCGCCTAGACCGATTGATTTCATCGCTTTGTTTGCCCGTCTTACAGCAGGCGCATTACGGATGTCAGTCGTTTCAGACACATGTGTTAAAGAGTCTGTCGCAAGCTTGACTGTTTTTTCGATTGACTTATGCTCCATAACGTTGAGGATGTTAAGTGAGCCTAGGTTACAGGAAATATCCAAACCGATTTCATCTTCTTCATCATAGTCTGTGTATGAAGAAACTTGAGATGCCTGCAGCACTTCAGAGCAAAGGTTAGAAAATTTCACCTTGGAAATATGGTTATTCGCATGCACTTTGTTCACGTTATCTTGGAACATGATGTATGGATAGCCTGATTCAGAACGAAGCATCGCCAGTTTTTCAAGCAGTTTCCGCGGGTTGATTTTTTCCTTTTTGACCCGAGGGTTGTCGACAAATTTGTCGTACATTTCGTTCATGTCCATCTCATCCATGTGCTGGCCGTACTCTTTATAAATCGTGTGCGGATAGAATACATAAGCCGCTTTGTCCTCACGTGCAAGCTCAACGAACTTATCCGGAATGACAACACCGATAGAAAGCGTTTTGACACGCACATCTTCATCCGCAGAAATCTTTTTCGTATCAAGAAAATCATTGATATCGCGGTGGAAAATGTTTAAGTACGCCGCGCCGGACCCTTGTCTTTGCCCCATTTGGTCAGCGTAACGGAACGCGTTATCAAGAAGCTTCATGACGCCTACAACGCCTTTTGTCGCATTTTCAACATCTTTAATGGCTTCACCTTTCGCACGGAGCTTGGACAGGTTAAGAGAAACCCCGCCGCCCAGCTTAGAAAGCTGCATGGAGATATCGATCGCTCTTGAGATATCGTTTAAGGAATCATTGACTTCCAGCAAGAAGCAGCTGACAAGTTCTCCGCGGCGTTTTCTGCCGGCATTCAAAAATGTCGGTGTGCTCGGCTGATATTCCTGATTGATCATCAGGTTCACATATTCTTTTGCTTTCTCAGTGTCGCCGTTGGCGAAGAACAGCGCAACAATTGAGATCCGGTCCTCATAACGCTCGAGGATTTTTTTCTTGTCATTCGTTTTCAAAGCATAGTCATTATAGAATTTAAACGCACTCATGAAGGAAGGAAAACGAAACTTCTTAGCGTAAGCTGTCTTAAACACTTCTTTAATGTCTTCAAAAGAATAAAGGCTTAAGAATTCCTCTTCGTAGTATTGGTTTTCAATCAAATAATCCAGCTTCTCTTTTAAATCGTGAAAGAAAACTGTGTTTTGATTGATATAGTCTACAAAATAGCTATGTACAGCCTCTTTATCCTTATCAAACTGGAATTTTCCATCTTTTTGGATCATGATTTCGTTATTTAACTGGATCCATTTTGGCACTTGATTTTGTGACAACTCTTTCTACCTCCTGAGTAAACAATTCAACGTCTTTAGATGTGCCGCTGAGTTCAAATTTGTGCAAGATCGGCACCTGATATTGTCTAGAAATGGTATCGGCGCTTTTTGCAAAGTTATCGCCCCATACTTTATTGCCGCTCGCAGCGACTCCTAATAAGAGATGGGCGTATTTTTCGAGAAATGATTGTGTTGATGCCGGTACCTGACCGAAGTTTGTCGTGTAGGTGACCAAAACAAACGGAGTGTCCACGTGGTCTATTTCGTCCACCTTGCGTATCTGCTGAAAGCCTATTTTATTCACAAACCGCTGAACATTCCCTGTTTTCGAATCAAATATGATTTGTACCACGTTTTATCACGACCTATCAAAAAATATGAATCTCTCATCACTAACACTATATATAGTATACTACCCTCTAGTAAAAACACAATATATAGATTCGTTTTTATGAAAAATTCATATTTTGATCAAATCAGGCAAATAGACAGACTCATTAGGGCCCAAAAAAGAGAGCAGAACGAGAATCATCTCTCGTCCTACTCGGGGTGTCGTTTTTTAGCCGATGTTTATCATAACATGAAAAAAAACTGCTTAGTAGTCTAGATTTTTTTTTCTTAAGCTATCACAGCATTTTTCGCTCTCTACTGTTTCTTCTATTTCAACATCCGCGCCGATCTCTTCTAAAACCGCCTTCAAAGCAGTGATAATTGACGCTTCTCTGATTAATTCTTTTCCGTTCACAATGATACTTGTTCCGTATTCATAGCAAGAATCATCTTCGCAAATTTCTTCCCAATGATTCACGATCACTTTATGCTTCATTTTTTCACCCTCTGTTTGATCTGTGTCTGTATTTAGTTTAGCGGCTGGCATCCGCTTTGTAAATTCGAATGCTTGTGAATTTTATTCAAGCTCGTCATCCGCGTATTCTTTCTTCAGCTTTACCTCATTGCGGGACTCATTATACTCATAAATTTTGATATAGCCGTCCTCCATCACGCCAAAATGATTATGTTCAAGCGGAAACGAGGTTGGCTGAGGCGTTTCATAGTCTGAATTGCCGCTGTCTGTTTCAATGATGGTATCTTGATTCCCGCACGCCCCGAACAGTAAAAAGACAGCTATCCATACAAGTGCAATCCTGATTCGTCTCAGTTCTGCTTCACTTTCAAACAAGGTCGATCACCCCCAAATTCATTTTATACATAATATACCATTTTTACTTCCGTATGTTGTTCTCATAAAAAAAGACCGTGCCTTGGCATGGTCAGCTTACACAAAAAGCTTGGAGCAAAAGTGGATTCATGTTAAAAATGGCCGCCGGGAACCCCCGGCAGCCTTTCCTCATGTCTTGACATGGCATTTTTTGATCTATTCGAGTTCAAGCTGGACGTTTTTTTGCGGCGCAAACGTTGAGATCGCATGTTTATATATAAGCTGCTGCTTACCTTCCGATTCCAACAATACGGTAAAGTTATCAAAGCCTTTCACCTGGCCCCGCAACTGAAAGCCGTTCAGCAAAAAAACAGTGACATACGTATTTTCTTTCCGGATTTGATTCAAAAACTGATCCTGAATATTAATCGGTTTCATGTTTCGTCCTCCTTGATTCTCTATATCATACAGTTTCGATTAAAGTTCGAGTTTTCCTGCTATATGTGTGAAAATTTCCTTTTTTTTCAGCTCCATATCAACAGGCGGTGTCATATCGAACCATGTGACCTGCATTTTGTTGCGAAACCACGTCAGCTGGCGTTTCGCATACCGCCTCGAGTTCTGCTTTAGCTGTTCGACAGCATCGGAAAGTGTCACAAAACCGTCAAAATATGCATACAGCTCTTTATAGCCTATCGCCTGTATTGATTGACAGTCTCTCACGTTCTTGTCGTATAAGCGTTTCACTTCCGGAAGAAGGCCTGACTGCATCATCAAATCGACCCGCTGATTAATTCTTTCGTAAAGCGTGTCTCTATCCATTGTCAAGCCAATTAACACTGCATTGTACAGAAGTTCTCGTTTTTGTTCCTTCAAATGCTGGGACATCGTTTTTCCGGACGTATGTAAAATTTCCAGTGCGCGAATGACTCTTCTTGTATTATTCGGATGAATCGCAGCTGCTGCCTCGGGATCTGCTGCAGCAAGTTTGGCATGAAGAAAGTCAGCGCCTTCCCGCTCAGCGGCCATTTGCATGCTCTCTCGAAACACGGGATCATTTGCCTCTTCCGTAAATGTATAATCGTAAAGCACAGATTGTATATAAAGCCCTGTACCGCCGACAATCATCGGAAGCTTTCCTCTATTTGCAATCTCGCTGATTTTATTTCTTACTAAGCTTTGATAATCGGCAGTAGAGAAAGAGTCTTGGGGATCTAAAATGTCAATCAGATGATGGGGCACTCCCTCCATCTCCTGTTCGGTAATTTTAGCTGTTCCAATATCCATCCCTTTATAAATCTGCATTGAATCTCCGCTGATAATTTCCGCGTTTAAAGATTTGGCTAGCTGAATACTTAAATTGGTTTTCCCCACTGCCGTCGGTCCGACTAAAATGACAACGGGCTGCTTCGTATTATTCAATATGTATCACTCTCTTTTATAAATCTCCCCCCATTATAGCATTCAACATGGACAACCACCTATCCATTTTGCCCTTTTTTTGCATCGGTAAACATCCTTCTACCAGCCGATCGGCTCATTGCCGACAATTTCTCTCGTCTGTCCTTTCAGGGTATGACGGTGTGTTTTTCTTTCGTCATCTCCGGGAGCATAAACAACCCCTCCGTACTGGATCTCAACCGGCTTGTTATAGGCCAGATACGTCGTTTCTTCGATTTCATGATAATGTGTGCCATCTGCTAAAGGAATCGCCGGTCCTGAGATTCCGTAATACCGATGAAAATGGCCGTTTTCAAATGAAGTGATCCCTGTATAGTAATGTGTGTGCTGATCGGTATTTGATCCGTTTGCGGGCTGAGTAAACCCTTCAATCAGATGATAATGGCCCTGTTCCCTCGATGTTTTGACATGATAAGCATGTGCGTGGGGCGGTGTTTTCGACCAGTCAGACTGATACAGGCCCAATGTGTTCACATCCTCTTTTTTCCTTAATTCGCCCAATCACATCCGGGCAGGCTGAATACACTGCATCATCTACACTTTATTACAGGAGGAAAGAAAACATGAACGAGTTAGAGAATTTCAGTCCTGAAGATACAAGAATATTTGGAAGACCTTTTGGATTCGGGAGACCATTTGGATTTGGAAGACCTTTCGGATTCGGTTACGGGTTTGGAAGACCCGGATTTGGCTATGGATTTGGGTTTGGCCGGCCATTCGGATTTTTTGGAGGTCCGTTTATCGGCGGCCTTGCAGGCGGGCTTATAGGAAGCGCTTTATTTAATCCTTATTTGTATGGCGGATACCCCTATTATCCGTATGCCCCGTTCCCTTATTATTATTAATCGCAAAAGACCCCTTAAAAAGGGGTCTTTTTAAGCGTGTAAAAATGAATCTCTTGACTCATACATAGGCATACACTAATATTTTTCTAGCTGAAGCTCTTTTCTAATCTAAAAATATAGTGAGGAGAATTTAAGATGTTAATAGGATATATATTCCTCACGATTGCCATATGTTCGGAATCGATAGGGGCAGCCATGCTGAAAGTATCTGATGGCTTCAAAAAGTGGAAGCCGAGTGCCTTGGTCGTCATTGGCTATTCCCTCGCCTTTTATATGCTGTCACTGACGTTAAACCATATTCCCCTAAGCCTCTCCTATGCGACTTGGAGCGGGGCGGGAACGGTGCTGACGACAATAATCGGAGTGAAATGGTTCAAGGAAGAACTGAATGCGAAAGGGCTTTTCGGGATTCTTTTATTAATATCAGGGGTCGTGTTACTTAACTGGCAGTAAAGGAGTGAGGATGATGAAAGGATTGCTTTATTTGGCTCTCGCCATTTTATCTGAAGTGTTTGGAAGCACCATGCTGAAGCTTTCAGAAGGATTTACACAGGCCTGGCCCATTGCCGGAGTCGTAGTCGGATTTCTTTCCGCTTTTACTTTTCTAAGCTTTTCTTTAAAAACAATTGACTTATCAAGCGCGTATGCAACATGGTCGGGCGTTGGTACCGCGCTTACAGCCATTGTCGGTTTTTTGCTTTTTGGCGAAACCATCAGTTTAAAGGGAATATCCGGTCTCACGCTTGTCATTGCGGGCGTGGTCGTGCTAAATCAGTCGAAAGCCCACGCTGAAGATAAAAAACAGACGGTCTGTGAGTAACCGTCTGTTTTCATTATTCTCCCCCCGCTTTTACAGAGGCTTTAAGCTGCAGCTCAACATTCCCTTGAATCGCGCGCGAAATCATGCATGACGACTCCGCTTTTTCACAAAGCTTGTGCGCCAATGCGATGTCGTCTTGTGAAGCATCATGTTTAAGCACAACAGAGGGACGGTGAATGATCTTTTTGTATGTAAAGACTCCTTTTGTGACGTCGACAATACCTTCTGACTCCATCTGCAAGTCTTCTTTTTCCAGACCGCTTCTTTCCATCATCGCTGCAAGTATAATAATGTAACAGGTCGCTGCCGCACCGAGAAGCATTTCATCAGGGTTGGTCCCTTCTCCCGGCCCATCCATTTCTTTAGGGATGGAAATCGATGTGATCAGGTTACCGCTTTCAATCGTACCGACATCATTGCGTTTACCCGGCCAGTTCGCTTTTAAATAAAAATGATGATCTGCCATTGTTTTGCCTCCTTTTTCATCCTATTTCAGTCTACTGATCTTCTCGTATTTTGTCTCTTGATCTGCTTGTTACGAATACTCTTTTTCCAGGACACCTTTGATCGCACTGACAAAAGCATAAAATTCACTGTTCTTTGTGTATTTTCTATTTTTATAATAAAAATCATCAAAAAATGCTTCTCTCTGCTCGCGGCTGATTTCCAGCTGTATACTTAGCCCCGTTTCTCCTTGGTTGTTAATGTTTTCGGCATTCAATCCAGCGAGACCGCTTTTAGACGACGCTAACTCAGCGGAAAAACCTCTCCGCTCAAGAGCTCTCACAATCATTTTTGCCCGCTTTCGATCCGTTCCCCCTACAAGGGTATTTTTGTTCTCCCCTTTATATCCGTGAAAAGCCACCACATATTGATGCTCCTTGATTTTCTTTTTAGCTAATGGCTCATCAAAATTGGTGCTTGTAATATGCAGCGTTTGGTTATCATGGGACTTCAGCCCTTCAAACAGGTATGTAGAGTATTCATGATTGAAATACCGAACAAGCTCACTTACTCCGCCTTCAATTCTACCGCCATGCGGAGACATAATTAAGACTTTGCTTCCTTTTTTCTCATTATATGAAATATCGTAATCGGCTGGACTCTCATTCTCTGCCAAGCTGCTGAAATTTGAATATGTATCTGGCTGATTTGATGGTTCAGGTTCTAATGAGTAATGAACATATCTCAAGAACAAGACAATGGCTAAGACTAATATGACATTTAGTAAAAATCTTCTCATGTTTAACTCCTTTCATAAGAATGGCACGGTTCATTATATGAGGTTTAGCCAATAGGTTTTATCTTACCATTGTATACACGATATCATCAGTGAAAAAGTTCCCGGTTTCAAAAAATCAATTGATTGTCACGGTTATTAGCGGTTCATTTCAAATAAGAGTGAAAAAAGGTTGAGAGGAAAGCCAAAAAAGGTAGGAACAACCTCACTTGGCAAATAAATGTATATAGGTTTAAGGAGGGTTTTCGTAACAGGCTGTCCGTTTGCTTAGACGAACGCCTGTTACTGGCCTGCAAAATAAAGATTTTTCTTATTTGTTCTCACAAAGTCACAGGAGAGGATAGAGTCCAATAAAAATGTTCTGATCTGTTGTTTCGAAAAACAAAATGCTTTGATTTTCGTTTTGCTTTTCTGCCTTACAATAATCGTTCTTTTACTAATTGTTCCGTCTTTCTTCATATATATAATGCTGATTGGCATTTGGCTTTCCAAAGATCGATGTAAGTAGAAATTCATACAGCCGCTCTCCCCTTCCAGTTTGATATGACCACATTATAATAAGAACAAATGTTCCTTTTCAATCCCCAATGATTTCCTCAACCTCTCATCCATCGTATCTAATACGAAAGATTCATAAAAACAAACTCTTATCCGCCTCTTATAAAGGACAAACAAACTTACCAAACCTATCATCTGTTCATAGAGTATACAGAGAACCTTATAATAGGAGGAAAATACATGTTTGGGTACTCTATGGTACAAATGGTGAGAGCAAATGCTCATAAGCTAGATTGGCCGTTACGGGAAACCGTATTGCAGCTTTACAAGCCATTCAAATGGACTCCTTGCTTCTTGCATAATTTTTTCGAAACCAAATTGAAAAACAGAAAAAGAATGTCAGTCATTATTGAATTTGAGGAAGGCTGTCACGAGACCGGCATTCAAATGGCTGGGGAGGTACTGCAAAAAGAAAAACGCAGTAAGCTAAAAACCCGCTTCAACAAAATCAACTGCTGCAGTGCGGAGGTTACCCCCTCAGCATTACATTCTCTTCTTTCTGAATGCAGCAATATCCGTAAAGTGTATTTAAACCGCGAAGTCAAAGCGCTTTTAGACACGGCAACTGAAGCAAGCCATGCGAGGGAAGTCGTCCGAAACGGGCAAACCCTGACAGGAAAAGGCGTTACTGTCGCTGTTGTCGATACAGGAATCTACCCGCATCCTGATTTAGAAGGCAGGATTATCGGGTTCGCGGACATGGTCAATCAAAAAACAGAGCCATACGATGATAATGGTCATGGCACACATTGTGCAGGTGATATCGCAAGCAGCGGCGCATCCTCTTCCGGAAAATACCGCGGACCTGCACCGGAAGCCAATCTCATCGGCGTAAAGGTATTAAACAAGCAGGGTTCAGGAACGTTAGCAGATATTATAGAGGGTGTCGAGTGGTGTATTCAATACAATGAGGACAACCCTGATGAGCCGATTGATATTATGAGTATGTCGCTCGGGGGCGATGCCCTTAGATATGATAATGAACAGGAAGATCCGTTAGTCAGAGCGGTTGAAGAAGCGTGGAACGCAGGGATTGTCGTCTGTGTCGCTGCCGGAAACTCAGGCCCTGATTCGCAGACCATTGCAAGCCCGGGCGTGAGCGAAAAGGTGATTACAGTAGGTGCGCTTGACGATAACGATACTGCAAGCAGCGATGATGATACGGTCGCTTCCTTCTCAAGCCGCGGTCCGACAGTATACGGGAAAGAAAAGCCCGATATTTTAGCGCCGGGTGTTAATATTATTTCCCTTCGCTCTCCGAATTCCTATATTGATAAGCTTCAAAAGTCAAGCCGTGTAGGATCTCAGTACTTCACAATGTCAGGAACCTCGATGGCAACACCAATTTGCGCAGGAATCGCAGCTTTAATTCTTCAGCAAAACCCCGATCTTTCACCCGATGAAGTGAAAGAGCTTTTGAAAAACGGCACGGACAAATGGAAAGATGAAGATCCGAATGTGTACGGAGCGGGCGCTGTCAACGCGGAAAATTCTGTTCCCGGCCAATAAACAGCATCAAAAATCCGGCAATTTTCTCTCAGCAGAACTGCCGGATTTTTGTTTGAATATTCATAATCATAAGGTAAAATAATGGGAAATGGATGAAGGAAGTGAAGAAAGTGCCATATTATATCTGCAACACATGCGGTGTGCAGCATGCACAGACTGTAGATCCGCCCAACTCGTGTCTGATTTGTGAAGATGAAAGACAGTATATTCATCCTGATGGACAAACTTGGACAACTCTTGAAGACATGCGTGAGAAAGAAAACCTTCAAAACATTCTCAAAAAGGAAGAAGACCATCTTTACAGCATCAAAACTGAACCAGCGTTTGCGATTGGACAAACAGCCCATCTGATCCAGCATAAGGGCTTTAATGTGCTGTGGGATTGCATTTCATATCTTGACCAAAGGACAATTGACCAAATCAACGAATTAGGCGGTATTCAAGCCATCGCTTTGTCTCATCCACATTATTACTCTACTCAGGTTGAGTGGGCTGAAGCATTTCAGGCCCCGATCTATATCCATGAAGATGACAAAAAATGGGTGACAAGACCAAGCAATCACATTCACTTCTGGTCAGGGGAAACGCTCAGCATGAAGCCGGGGCTGGACCTTTACCGACTGGGCGGACATTTTAAAGGCGGTGCTGTTCTTCATTGGAGCAACGGCAATAAAGGGAAAGGATGTCTATTGACTGGAGATATCATTACGGTTACGGCGGATCAAAACTGGGTCAGCTTTATGTACAGCTACCCAAATCTCATTCCCCTTCCCGCATCCAAAGTTGAAGAAATAGCAGCCAAAGTGAAACCGCTTCAATTCAACCGGCTTTACAATGCTTTTTCTAAAGTTGTCAAAGAAAATGCCGGCGAAGCTGTCCAGTGTTCTGCCATACGTTATATCAAGGCTTTGAACAGCGAATTGTTTCATACATAAGGGGTGAGGCGGCTCTTTTCCGTGTAAAAGATGCAGCAATTGGGAATAGTATCGTGTAGATCAAAAGGAGGAATATTGATGGCACACACGAATACACAGCTTTCCCAATGGCTGGAATCAAAAGTCGGCCAGACACTTGATATTAGAAAAGGTGAATTGACCCATGATGAAGAGATATCAGACTTGGATCAGATTGTTCTCCACCTTCAAAAAGTGGCTATACGAAGCACGAGTCACCCTGATGACTATGTAGCGAAAGAAGAGCTCGTTTTAGAAGGTGAAGGAACAACCTTCACTGAGGACGGAAACGTGCCGCTTCCGCAAAATGCCTATGAGATTCCTTTATTAGGTGATATTCATATTCACCAAGAAAACGAAGGATTGAAGGTCGTAACAGATCGTGCAGTATATACAATTGATATCCAGCACAGCTGATTCTCACTTTCATCGAAATAATGCAGCTTAGCGCCTTAGAGCATTCGCTCAAAGGCGCTGCTTTACATCAAGCCCTTTTTTTGCTTTTTCGTTCTTCATCCTATTGAATGACGCCTATAATAGATATATAGTTTTAGAGACAGGATTACATTTCAAATCATTCTGTTTTTTGTATACGAGTTCAGCAATTTGATTCATCTATTTACCCTATTAGGCGAGGAGAATGCAAATGGAAAAATTGATGTTTCATCCGCATGGTAAAGAGTTTCATGATAACCCTTTTTCAGCTTTAGGACGATTTAGAGAGGAAGATCCCATTCACCGATTTGAATTAAAACGGTTCGGAGGCACATATCCGGCTTGGCTAATAACCCGATACGATGATTGTATGGCCTTTTTAAAAGACACTCGAATTACAAGAGACGTGAAAAATGTGATGAGCCAAGAACAAATCAAAATGCTCAACGTTAGTGAAGATATCGATTTTGTTTCCGATCATATGCTGGCAAAAGACACACCTGACCATACCCGCTTGAGATCGCTTGTTCATCAAGCATTTACTCCCCGAACCATTGAAAATCTGCGCGGCAGCATCGAACAAATTTCTGAACAGCTTTTAGATGAAATGGAAAAAGAAAATAAAGCGGATATCATGAAATCCTTCGCTTCCCCTTTGCCTTTTATTGTTATATCTGAATTGATGGGAATTCCTAAAGAAGATCGAACACAGTTTCAAATCTGGACCAATGCGATGGTTGATACGTCTGAAGGTAACAGAGAGCTGACAAATCAGGCTCTTCGTGAATTTAAGGAGTATATCGCCAAGCTGATCCATGACAGAAGGATAAAGCCAAAAGACGATTTAATCAGCAAACTTGTGCATGCTGAGGAAAACGGCAGCAAATTAAGCGAAAAAGAGCTTTATTCCATGCTGTTCTTGCTCGTTGTAGCGGGCCTTGAAACGACTGTAAACTTACTCGGCTCCGGCACCCTCGCATTGCTGCAGCACAAGAAGGAATGTGAGAAGCTCAAGCAGCATCCCGAAATGATTGCTACAGCGGTTGAAGAATTGCTGCGATACACCTCACCTGTCGTTATGATGGCAAATCGGTGGGCCATCGAAGACTTTACATACAAAGGGCATTCGATCAAAAGAGGAGACATGATTTTTATAGGCATCGGATCTGCCAATCGCGATCCGAACTTTTTTGAAAACCCCGAAATTTTAAATATAAATCGGTCGCCTAACAGACATATTTCTTTCGGTTTTGGCATTCATTTCTGCTTAGGAGCGCCTCTTGCCAGGCTGGAAGGCCACATTGCATTTAACGCACTTCTGAAGAGGTTTCCTGATATTGAACTCGCGATGCCTGATGACATTCAATGGAGAAAAAATGTCTTTTTAAGAGGATTAGAAAGTCTCCCTGTTTCACTTTCAAAATAACATTCAAAACGCCCCCTTCAAAAGAGGGGGCGTTTGTGTTTCTCAGCGCTTCACCAATTCATCTTCTTTTTTCGCTTCATGTTTTTTCCTGAAAGCCTTAAGGAAATTCGCATTTACTACTCCCTTATTTGAATAGAGTTTTTCGCAAAATTCTAACATGGCTGCTGATGCTTTCGGTTCGGTTAATATCATGAAGTGGTTGCTTGAATCGACATCTACCAGATGGAAATGGGGAATTTGCCGCCCCCATTCCTCCCAATAGGCAGCTTGATCAAACGGTTCTTTTTCATTTGATAAAGTGAAATAAATGTCTAAATCACCAAAGAAAGACCTGCTTTTGTTGCGGAAATAATAACATTTTACCGCCTCAGGGTCAGAGAGAGGCTTAACAGTATACGATTCCAAATCATAGGCGCACTGTGTTTTCATCATTTGCTGAGCCTGTGAACGTATTTGCTTCTCTGGTTTGTTTAGCCCTCGTTCTTTTGCCAGTTCAATCAACACAGACAGGAATTCTTCATCCTCTAAGCTTATGTCCACCTCTTCACGGCTGATGAGGACATCAGTAAGCTTATCCCGTTTCGCAATCGGTGCCAGCATCATATTAATTGTTTGCAGCATTGACGTTTTCATAGATGCCTCATACTCTTTTGTCTCAGAACGATATGGGGAGTCAATCATCACCATGCTTTTGACAGAAAGGCCTTGGCTTTGCAGCTGGCGTGTGACTTCATATGCAATCATCCCGCCTAATGAATATCCGCCTACATCATAAGGGCCTTCAGGCTGTATGGATCGAATGATCTCTATATAATAGGAAGCGATTTGTTCAATTCCGTGCAAAGGAGCATAATCAGTCATGAATCCTCTGGCCTGAATGCCGTAAAAAGGGCGCTGGCTCTTTTGTGCAAATTGCTGATAGATTTCAACCCCTCCTACTCCGCCATGGAACCAAAAGACAGGACGCCCCCGCTTCCCGTCATTTAACGGTATCAATTCCGGAAACGTGCGAGCGTGATCATTTTGCAAGGATGTATCCTCCTGTTTCTTTGTGATCAAGTCCGTCATGTCCTGAACCGTATGACATGCTTGAAGCTCCGTCAAGACTATGTGAGGGTTTACCTTTGATTGCAATTGCTGTAATAACTGTATGCAAGAAATCGAATCAAACCCGTACTGCTGCAATGGCTTTTGAGGCTGCAGTTCATCTGGAGCCATCCCTAATACATTTGCTAATATGTGAGGATCGCCGCTGTTGTTGATATGCTCATCCTGTGAAACAGAAGGCGTATTCTCTACTGCTTGAAAGCCGTTCCAGCAGCTTCTCTTTTCAAATGGATAGGTTGGCAAAGGTATTCTGCGGGCACCTTTTCCTTTATAAAGCTTCTCCCACGGGATTTGCACCCCTTTTGTCCAGCAAAACGCGATCTTTTCAAGGTTGTTTCCGGACAACAAAGACTCGATCACCATTTCTCTTAATGGTCCATCAAGCAATGTTTCGATATCTGACGTGCCATTTTCTTCATTTCCGCTAAAGACAGGTACAGCGTTTTTCGGCTTATCGCCTTTTTTCTCAGCCAAGCAGGCTTGCAGGCCGTTTACCAGTTCTTCTTTATTGCGGACAACCAGTGCCAGGCGGTCCCCCATCTCCTCTCGGCCGGTTTGGAGTGTATAAGCATAATCTTGTAATGACAGTACTTGTTGTTTATTCACATAGTCAAGCTGCTGTTGAACAACTGCTTTTAGCCTGTCCTGATTCTTTGCGGAAAGAACCACAATGTGGGGATCATGCTCATTCATACTAACCGGTGGTTTTGGTAAAGGAATATATTCTTCTAAAATGACGTGCGCATTTACGCCTCCAAAGCTATAGCTGTTGATACTCGCTCTGCGAGGAATTTTGTTGCCTGCATCGTCATGTAAATCTCCCCATGGCTGGTTCTCGGCAGTCACTCGGAAGCGGGTGCCCTTTATTGACACCTGGTCATTCAAAGATGAAAATCCGGATATGCCTGGTATTGTTTGATGCTTCATCGCCATGCTGACCTTCATAATAGCAGCCATGCCGGAGACGAGTTCACCGTGTCCGATGCTCGGCTTTAAGCTGCTGATATAACATGGCGCTTCCTCCTGTACTTCCTGAAGTTCCATCTGACTGCATCCTGACTTTAACGCCTCCAATTCTATCGCGTCTGCCAATGGAGAGGCGATCCCATGCGCTTCTATATAGGTCACCGTTTTGGGATCAATTTGTGCTCCTTGATAAGCCTTCTTCATTGCATCCTTCATACCGGCCGGATTTGGCGCGTGAAGCGACATTCCCCTGCCGCCATGCGATACACCCGAACCCTTAATAACCGAATAAATATGATCAGAATCATCAATGGCTTTTTGCAAAGGTTTAATAATGAGAACTCCTGCTCCTTCACTTCTGACAAAGCCATTTGCATCTGCTTGAAAGGATTTGGCCTGTCCTTTCTTACTCAAATAGCCCATTGAGTCGAAGCCAATAAAGCCTTTTGGTGAAAGCAGCAAATTCACAGCCCCGACAATGGCTTGCTCACATTCGCCGTTTCGAATGGATTGTATAGCTCTGTGCAAAGCCACTAGAGCTGAGGAACAGGCAGCTTCATAATATTCACTTGGCCCTTTTACATCAAGCGCATAGGATATGCGGTTTGGAATTAAGGAAGGAATCACAGTTGTATCCGTATTGCCGGCTGCGACAAATACTCCTGTCGGGCGGCTTGATAAGGCCTGTCCAGTTAAGCCTGCGTCTTCCATCGCCTTCCATGCATGTATCAAGAGCAGAAACTCCTGTGGATCCATATTCGCCGCTTCGTTAGGCGATATGCCAAAAAACAGGGGATCAAACTCACCTATTCCTTCTATAAAACAGCCCCATTGAAGGCTTGATTGCCCTTCCTTATCGGCTGAGGCATATTTTCGCCAGTCCCAGCGTTCTTTCGGCACTTCAGAGACACAGTTCTTTCCTTGAATCATGTTATTCCAAAATTCCGTTACGCTGTTTGCTTTCGGAAACTGTCCCGACATGCCGATAATGGCTATGCCGTCAGCTGTGTTGTGGGTTGTTTTATCTGTCTTCATCTCAAAAGCCGGAATCTGCTTCATTTTGATTTCGGATTGAGCTGGGCGTTTCTGTTGATCAGTTTGGCCAAACAGCCGCACAAATGATGTTTCATGTTTGGCTTCAAAAAATTCGGTCAGCTCATCAACAGTCGGATATTCAAAAAACAGTGTCGGATTTAATTCGATCTTTGTCTCTGACTCCATCTCCCTTGTCAGTGCAACCAACTGAGAAGAATCGATTCCAAAATCCATGATATGCGCTTTTGCAAGAGACAATTTTGATGGATCGGCCATGTTGACTGACAGTTTATCTATTACATAGCTTCTGATACGTTCTTTCAGATTGCTGTCCTTGATGGCCGTATTTTCAATTCCTCCTTGATTCGAAATACGAAGCTGCTTCAACGAGTAGCCTGAATAGTGGAGGACTGTTTCTGACGACTCATTGATCACATCTACATCAAACAGAAGCATGTCACCTGTATTTTTCACCATTGTAATTAAAAGCCAGCAATCCTCTTTTATCGTTTGCTTTGTAAACTGGATATCATTGATTCCAAATGGCAGGTACCCTCCCGTCATGTCAAACTGCTCTAAGAAGCTGAGGATGGCCAAGTAGGCGCTGTTTGTCACCAATGGGCTTACAGTGTAGTGATGATCGTTTGCCAGCCCGTTTTGAGGCAGGCGAATTTTTGCCAGTATAGACTTGTGATCTCTGTAGAGATGAGTAATTGTCTTAAATAACGCCCCCCATTCAGGGCCGTTTTCGGTTTTATACATCCGATCAATGTGATGAAGCTTGGTTAATGAATGCTTAACGTTCTCGATATTTACTTTTTTCGGCTTAAAAGAACCGATTTCGCATTGTCCGATTGCGGCAGGCTTCCACGAACGAGAAGCCGGCTCACGATACATGATTTGCAGTTCTATGACATGATCTTTTTGCAGCGGCTTTGCCTGCAGTTCAATGGTCTCGCCTTGTTTGATGACAATTGGATTGATATAGCTCAATTTGCTGATACGGCCGCTGTTTTCCTCAGGGAACAAGTTAAAAAACGCTTCAATGGCCAGACTGCCATAAGTGGCACCGACAAGCACCCGTTCATTGTTGAAGATATGTCCTTGAACATAAGGCTCATCATAAGTGAATTGATCCTGTATGACCGGCTGATGGATATCGCCTTCAACAGCTGGCGAATTCTCATTGATCGGCGTTACATCGAAATGAAATGATGTATTATGGTCAAAGGCATAGTGAGGCAGATGAACCCAGCCTGTTCCTGTAGCTTCTTGAAAAGCAATCGATCCCCCTTGTACCCACTGCTCTGCTGCGCTTATTTCTCTATCATTAGTTGCTGATTCGGCACATGGCTGTAAATCGAACGATGTATAAATGCCTTGCTGGAGTGAGCTTTTTTCTGATGTTCGGAACATCCTTAGTTTTTCGATCAGCTCCTGAGTCGATGTCACTGTAAATGCAGCCCTATGCTCTAAATTGTGGTTGATCCGGTGTAAAGCCTGTACAACGGGTTCAATATCCAGAGACGCTTCCTTCCCTAAAAACAATTCCATGTTTTCAAGGTAGCTAAGCAGGCTCCATTTGGTTTTGGCTGAAAAAACGGCAGTGAATTCCTGCTGGCGGGAAGCGATATGGTTTTTCTCAGCTGTTTCTATATATTCTTCTATAATGAGATTGGCATAGGCTCCCCCCGCCCCGAAGGAATTGATCATGCTTCTGCGCGGCAACTGCTTTCCAGTGCCAGGATCATTCAAACGATGCCATGGCTCTGTTTGTTCCTGAAGATAGAAAGCCGTGTTTTCCAGCTTAATATTTGGATTGACAGGCGTCGCATTAATTGTCGGCACCAGTGTCCCATTCTTCATCTGCAGCAAAACTTTTGTCAGCTGAGAAATGCCTGAAGCCGCCTCTAAATGCCCCAGATTGGATTTGACAGAGCCTATCGCACAAAACTGTTTCTTGTTTGTATATTGCTGAAACGCGTTTGTTAAGGCAATTACTTCAATAGGATCGCCAAGTGCCGAGCCATTTGCCGCCGATTCAATATAGCCGATAGTCTCTGGATCAATGCCGGACTGCTGAATTGATTTGGCAATTAATTTCGCTTGCTGCTTCGGGTCCGGAGCTGTATACATCTGTCTTCCGCCGCTATGGTTGGCAAAACTGCTTTTGATCACAGCGTAAATATGATCCTGATCCTCAATTGCCTTCGATAGCGGTTTTAACAGGACAGCACCGACGCCTTCCCCGGGAATAAGCCCGTTTCCTGTGCCAAAACTTTTGCTTTGATTGCCGCTTCCCAGCAGATTGGCACGCTCCAAAGAATCATATTTAGAGAGATCGAGAGTTAAATTGACACCTCCAGCAATCGCCATTGAGCAGCTTTTCAATTTCAGGCTTTCACATGCAAGATGTATGGCGTTTAATGAACTGGAGCATGCTGAGCTGACCGCGATACTCGGTCCGGTCAGGTTAAAAAAGTGGGAAACCCGATTTGCAATGTGCCAGTCTCCCCCATTTGAGCTGAGGACTGCCTGCTCTAAAGATGGGATATTCCAAAAATACTGGTTATACATATTCCCTATAAAAACACCTACTCCGTCATCATCCCGCAATTTATCCAGACGGGTTCGCGTATAGCCGCCGTCCTCAAACGTTTCCCAGACGGTTTCTAAACATAAACGGAGTTCCGGTGTCATTTCCATGACCCGGTTTTGCTCCACCTCAAAAAGCTGATGGTCAAATGCCTCTATATCTTGTAAAAATCCGCCATAGTGCTTCTTATTCGACGGCTTTTTTGGATCCTTTGATAATGTTTTCAATAAAGATGTGCGCCATCTGGATTCCGGTGCCTCTGTTATACAATTGTCTCCAGCGATTAAATGCCCCCAAAGCTCTTCTAAACTGTTAGACATCGGATAGCGCCCGCTTACCCCGATTATTGCGATATCTTCTGTACGAGGATCATTTACATGTGTTCCTTGCAAATTACTTGTCTTTTCTTTTTTTGACGGTTCGGTATTTGCTAGCTGAGTTTCAGTGACTTGCTGCTCTAAAACAAAGCGGCGTGTATTAAGAGCAAATGGCTGATTAGGGGATTTACGCTCTGTTTGAAGAGGAGCTTCATTTTTTGCAGGCTGCGTTTTTTCCTCTAACAATGCTGTGCGGAGCTTATTTTCATGCCCTTTTACCAAATAATCGACGAGTTCTTTTGTATTGTTATGTTCAAATAAAATGGTTTTTGGAAGCTCCCCCGTCACCTTTTCTAATTCACGGATAAAATTCACCTGCAAAATCGAATCAATTCCATACTTCTCGAATGTCGTATCTTCATGAATACGTTCTGGTGATAGTTTGATCGATTTTGCCAAGGTATGCTTTACAAATTGAGTCGTTTGTTCGATGAGAGAATTGCTTTTCTGTGAATGAGCTTTTTCAGCATTTATTTGTATATGGCTTTGATCTGCCCCCGTCTCCGTTCTCTTCTTTTGCCGGACGACTCCGTTACTTTCAGCGGCAATGACCTGCTGGCCGAGCTGATGAGATTGTTCAGCCATAAAGGAAACATAGCGAAATCCCTCACTCTCAAGCACCATTTTCCAAGTGTCTGGATACAAACCCGGGCAGCCCGGTATGCGGAGATCAGGGTCCTCATACAGCCACCAGCCCTCTAAAAGGCCAAACGTCAAATGCGAATATATATTATGATTACTTATTTCATTTAAAAGGAGCAGCCCGTTCTTTTTCAAAACTGCTTTTGCATTTCGCAATGTCTGCCGGATATTTTTTGTGGCATGAAGCACATTTGCCGCGATAACTGCGTCGTAGCCTCCCGCGTCAATATGCTGTTCAGACGCCGGCTCCTCGACATTAAATCGTTTATATGTCAAATAAGGATTGTCCGGGCCGTACTTATTTTCTGCGTGCATTAAAAAAGCTTTAGACAGATCTGTATAACAATATTCTTTTATATGTGTCTGCCAGGCTTTCAATTTTTGAAAAACTGCCGCGCTTGTCCCGCCGGTTCCGGCACCGATTTCTAATATTCGAATCTTCGCCCCAGGCTCTTGCTTCAGGCGTTCCTGCAGATAGGCTGTTAACGTATCCGCCAGCACCTCATTAAAATAGTCTGCGACTTGATTGTTTTTATAGACCCCTTCTACTAAATCCATAGATGAATCCGGAAACAGGATATCGGTGGCAGACGCCTTGCCGGTCAAAATCTCCGGCAAGGCTTTAAGTGCTGTCTCCACCAATGTCACCATGGCTTTCATATTATCATCTTGAAGCAGGTTTGATTTTTGTTGATTCCATTCCTTCCATAGTTCATCTATATTCTCCATTGAGCATGTGGGAATATATCCGTTCTCCGTTCGCTTCAGGTATTGCTGCCGTTCTAAAATGGATTGGCTTTCTTCGAACCATCTGCCATAGAAATTCTCCAATACCGGCTGAGATTTACTTTCAGTGAAAAAACCTATGGACTGCAATTGTGCAAAAAGCATTTTACAGAGAATGTCTTCTGTATTCAGCATTGGCGCTTCCCCTCCTATAACAGTTGTTGAATCTTTGTGCTGTCACCCGGGTGATAGCTTCGCAGCTTTTGAATGGCGGAGCCGTGAGTTTCCGGGTACACTTCAATTGTTTCTTCTGAATGTTCCGATTCATCATTCGTTTTGTTTGCCATTTTCATCATCACTAGCTGCTTCAGCGGTCCCCCGAGCAGCAATTCCAAAGCTTCCATTGCTTCAGGGGCTTCAATAGAGCCAATGCCTGCCTGAGCCATTCTCTTTTGATATTCAGGTGATGAAACAACACCAATGCTACCCCAATAACTCCAATTCATCACGGCCACTGTACAAGGCCATATGTGAGATAGCCGCTGTGCAAAAGCATCCTTAAAACTGCAGCCCGCAGCGTAATTGCTTTGTCCGGAAGCTCTTGCAAACGATTGGACGGAAGAGAAAAACAAAACAAAATCCAGTGGTTCATACCGGAAAACTTGTGCCATTCGCACGCTTACATCAACCTTTGCCGCAAGAACGTTTCTGAAACATTCTTCACTCATATTCATCAGGCTTTGGTCTTGTAAGACAATCGCAGAATGAATGATGCCGTTGATTTCACGATGCGTTTGTTTCATTGTTTCATAAGCGCGTTCTAATTCCTCTCGGTTAGCCGCATCAGCTTGAATGTAATATGGGGCTGGCCCTAGACGCGCAAGTCTGTCCAGCTTGCTTTGGATGGCTGCATCCTTTTTCCTTCTGCCAATCCAAACGATCTGCGCCTGATATGTTCTGATCATATATTCACTCCAGGCCTCACCAATACCGCCAGCTCCGCCTATGACAACATAAACGCCTCCGTGCTTATACTTCGTGTGCACCGGTTGATTGTTGTGTACTGGAATCAGACGAAGCTTATGCCAAATCCTGTCTCGATAGGCCCACGTATTCCCTTCTTGATCAAAAGGCAAGGAAAGGAGTTGAGATAACGGCAAGTCTTCGTGCTCTTTAACATCGATCAGCTTTGTCTGCCAATTTGGATATTCTTTTGCCATTGAACCAATCAGGCCGTGCACCCCGGCATCGACCGGGTTGACAATATCTTGCTGATCAACATATTGTGTGTTCACCGTCACGACCGTCCAGCTGATCTCCTTCCGTGCATAGCCTAAAGAAAGCATTGCCTTAATAAGCCTATACAATTGAATGACGCCTTGATCTTGGGCTTCAATCATTTCATCGCCGACTTCACAATCTGGCACACGAGATGAAGACATCCACACAATATGATCAAACGATCCAAGTGCTTCAAGCTCATCTGCAATTCTCTGAATTGATGCGTTCGGCTCAATGTTCAGCTCCTTGGACAACGGGAACTGCCTTTGAACAGCTTTTCTGCTGTTGTCATCCCCTCCGAGGATGACAACACGCTCATCAGCAGGTGAAATGATCTTCTTCTCCAGCTGCACTTGATCCCATATCGGCGCCATAAGAAGCGCTCCGTCAAGAGTTGCTTTGGAGTTTAGTGATGTCGGCTCGTCTGGCGGTTGTATACCTTCTTCCAGCACCCTTGAGGAAATCCCCTTGATTCTTACACACACTCGGCCTTGCTCATCACACAAATCAATATCCAGTCTCTGTATTTTGTCCTCATTTGGGCGAGATGTCACAGACACCCACATTTTATTTGTACACGGGCTGAATATTTCTAGCTCTTGCAGCGCAAAAGGCAGAGAAAGCTGCTCGTCACCGGAATTCAGCTTCAGCCCGATCGACGCTTGTAAAGCAGAGTCCGCCATACTTGGATGCAGAACGAATTCATTCATTGTGTGAGTTACACCGGCAGGCAGGGAAAGCTCTGCCAAGGCTTGATTGCGGCCGATGTAAAGCCGATCTATCCCTTGAAAACCAGGGCCGTAGTCAATGCCGATCGCCTTAAACAATTCATAACATTGGTCGTGTGAGAGTGTGCTTAAACTGCACTGGTCTCGAAGCACGCTGATATCCTGGACTGGCAGGTCTCCTGCCCCGCGGATTGAAGCACTGCCTTGACAATGTATCTTTCGCTTATTGTGTGCATCCTCTGCCTCTGTATAGATGGTAAAAGCAATCTCACCGTCCTGCTGGGGATGTAGACTGATATCCACTTGAACAGGCTGGCCGTCCGCCACAACCGGCTGCACCCACACAACATTTTGGATGTGAATAACAGATTGTTGATCTTCGGTTCCTCTCACTGCTCTTGTAACGGCAGCATGTACCATCTCAAGATATGCCACCCCCGGCATAACCGGTTTTCCCTTCACCCTATGATCGGCGAAAAAGAACTCAGCGCCTGTAAAGGTGGAGCTGAAACGCTGCTCTGATAAATCTGAAGTATTGACCTGTACCAATGGGTGCAAAGCTGCTGGTTCGACAGTTTTTAGAGCTGTTTGATGGGCAGTTGCTTCCCCTTTCGTATCCGTTATCCAGTAACGTTCTTTCGCAAATGGATAGGTAGGCAGGCTGATGCGCTTCGGCTGTTTGCCGTCATACAGCTTACTCCAGCCTATCTCCATGCCTTTCACCCATAAATCAACCAATTTTTCATATATGTGAGGCTCCCAGCTATTTTCGAGCGTTTTCTGTACTTCATCATCTGATCTCAATGTTTGTACAATGCCTTTTTCTGCCCTGCCTCTGTACATGTATTTCGCATAGGTGCCCCCTTCTATAAAGAGGTTCAGTTTTTCCAGCAAGTCCCCAGTCGAGACAGCGATGATCCCTAATCTCTCCTCCATTGCATCACGCCCCTCTTGGAGTGTATAAGCAATATCAGTGAGGTCATGAGCCGTGATAGATTGCTTGCTAATAAAATCTGCTAATTGCCGGGCTTGGTCTTTCAGACGATCTTCATCCTTTGCCGACAAAATAAAGATGCCCGGGTGCTGTGCTGTCACAGCTGGTGCTTGTGCAGGGTGGGTTGTTTCTTTCGGAATATATTCCTCAATGACTACGTGGGCATTGACGCCGCCTATCCCAAATGAACTGATACCTGCGCGGCGCGGCAGCTCTCGGCCGGCTTCATCACGAAGCGTCTGCCATTCTCTCGATTTCTGCACAATATAAAACGGGCTGTCATCCAGTCTGATATATGGATTAATGGTTTCACTATACAGACTTTTGACAAGAGTTTTATGCTTAAGCTGTAATAACACTTTAATGACACCCGCCACACCGGCCGCCAGCGATAAGTGACCGATGTTTGTTTTCGCAGAGCCAAGTCCGCAATGGCTGCCATGAACAGCCGGGTCCCCCGTTTTTTTATACAGCTCTTTAAATGCCGCTTTTAAGCCGTTGATTTCTACTGGATCACCCAGTTCTGTTCCAGTCCCATGCGCTTCAATATAAGTTACGGTTCTTGGATCAATTCCCGCTTTTTCATATGCTGTTTTTACGACATCCGCCTGGGCTTTCGGATTAGGAGTCGTTAGAGAATTTGCGCGGCCTCCGTGGTTTACCGCACTTCCTTTAATGACACCGTAAATATGATCACCGTCCCGTTCAGCCGCTGTCAGCTTTTTCAGGAAGAGCATGCCGGCACCTTCACTGACTGCGAAACCATCGGCTTTGTCAGAAAATGTTTTGCATCTTCCTTCTTTGCTCAGCGCTCCGGCCTTATCATAAGCGATATGACCTTGCGGAGTTACGACCGTGTTGACTCCTCCCGCAATCGCCATGTCACAGTTTCCATTTTCAATGGCGCAGACCGCATGATGAATGGCGACTAAAGAGCTTGAGCATGCAGTGTCGATCGGTTCACTCGGTCCATGAATGTTCAGGAAATAACTGACTCTATTCGGCCCGGCAGAAGGACTCATATTCGCAGCCGCTGAGCCTTCGATGTCTACATTAGACAGAAGCGAACTGTACCCTGTGTTTCCTGTCCCAATGAAGATGCCCGTTTTGGTTCCTGCCAGGCTTCTCGCTGAATGTCCCGCTTCTTCTACCGCCTTCCACGCATAGGTCATTAACAGGCGCTGCTGAGGCTCCATCTGCTCAGCCTCCAATGGAGATATGCCGAAGAACAATGGATCAAAGTCAGCTACTTCATCAATAAAACCGCCCCATTTGACGTTTGTTTTATTCGCTTCTTTCAGAGGGTCTCCGTAATACTCCTGCCAATCCCAGCGGTCTTTTGGAACCTCTGTAATACAATCTGTGCCCGATGACAGGTTCTTCCAATATTCCTCGACGTCCTTTGCCTTTGGGAAAACGCCGCTCATCCCCACAATCGCAATAGGCTCAGGCTTATGATCAGCTTCCTTTTGCTTTGGTGTTACCGAGCGTTTTGCAAAGCGGTTTTCAGTCGAAAACGTCATATTTTTTATATTCTGTTCGACAGGCTGCATCCGCACCTCAGCTTTGGCAGGCGTTTGAGCTGCAAAAGCATTTGGATATTCTTCTGACAGATACCCTGCAAATGCATAAACCGTTGCGTGCTCAAAGAAGATCGTCGGCGTGAGATCCAGCTTGTACTTCTCATTCAGTGTATTCGCGAATTCAGTTAAGGTAATCGAATCAAATCCATATTGATTAAACTCCATGTCCGGGTCAATCTCTTCAGGTTTGATTTTGAGCAATTGAGAGATTGCTTGCTTTAACGCTTCTTGAATGTGGTCGAACAAACTGTCTTGGTCCATTCTTGTTTCAGATATCACCGGTACTTGCACTGTTTTCGTTGGAACATCAACAGAAGACGGCTTTTGAGCCAGCTTTTCCCTCATCATGTCTTCGATTCCTTCCATGACGATGACTTGATCCTTGCCAAATGCCAAAGCTGTATACAGTGCTTGAATGCCAGTCTTAGTCCGCATTGGCGTCACACCTGTGTTTTTCAACGTCATGTTTTCAATTTTTTTATTCGCGCGCATGCCGCCTTCTTTCCAGAGCGGCCAATTGATTGACAACGTTTGTCCGTGCCTGTACATGGCGGTTACAAGCGCATTTCGATAAGCAGCATAACTGTCCATAAATGCATTAGCCATTGCATAATCGGCCTGTCCCGCGCTGCCGGCAACACTTGATATTGAAGAAAAGAGGATAAAGAAATCTAACGCAAGATGCTCGGTTGCCTCATCCACATTCACAAGCCCTTTCACCTTAGGAGCGAGAACTTGTGTCAGCTCTTCATTGGTTTTGCTCATCAGATAGTTATCTTTAATCAGCCCAGCGCTGTGAATGACACCATTCAAGTCTTCGTAATCAGACGTAATGCTTGTGATAAGCTCTGAGGCTGCTTCCGTTTGTGTCACGTCAACCTGCCTGTATTCTGCGCGAGCCCCTAATTGCTGAAGTTCGTTAAGCTCCGCCTGCTGATCCGCATTCAACTCGGATCTGCCTGTCAGAATGAGCACAGGCTGTTCGGCTTGACGAGCAATCTCTTTTGCAAAAATAAACCCAAGTCCTCCTGCGCCGCCCGTGATGAGGTAAACACCTTTATCTCTCCACGGCATGCTTATTTCCCGATCATCTATTTGCATTTCATCCAGATCATTGATGTACCGTTTGCCTTTTTCATATTTGATGTGCTGATCTTCTGTGTGCCTTTTATTCTCTTTCAGTTTTTCTATCACACTTTCAATATTTTCATGTGAATCGATTTCAATCGTCTGGCCGATTAGTTTTTTATTCTCCAAGCCGGCAGTTTTAAGGAGCGCCGATAGCCCTGAGAATGAGTACTGCTTTCTTTGTGCAGAGGTAAGCAGCTGGATCAGAACATTGCCCTGAGGTCTGCTTTTGAGAAGACCCTGGACCGTCTCAAGCGCTTGTTCGGCATAATCTTGGAACCTCTCTGCAAGTCCTTCGCGGAATGACTCCAAAACGATGCATTCCGCTCCTGTCAATCTTGATTCAATGCTATCTTTTGAGAGGCCATTCATGTCGCAAAGCATGACAATGTGCCGTTCATATTGAGGCTCAGGACTTTCTTTTACACAAGCCTTAGGCACCCATTGTTCTTCAAACATCAGGGTTTCCAGCGTTTGATCAGGTTCCGCCGATCCAAAGCCGCCTTCCGCTGCCCTGAATGACAATCCTTTCATCCGAACACAAACATTGCCGTTCACATCTAAAATATCAATATCCCGTTTTTGCACCTTATCAGTTGCCTTGCTGCCTTGGCTGTATCGTGCGTATACCCACATTTCCGACGAACATGCTCCGAAGACTTCAAGCTCCTGGACCGCAAAAGGCAGTGTCAGCTGGTTATCCCCGGCGCCTGTCAAAATGCTTGACGCCTGCAAAGCAGAATCCATCAGCCCAGGGTGCATGTTGTATTGGCTGAGCGTATCTGCAGCTGACGGATGCAATGACAATTTTGCCAAAACAAATTGTTCAGCTGTATAGATTTTTTTCACTCCGCGATAAGCAGGACCATATTCAAAGCCAATCATTCGATACGTGTCGTATACTTCGTTTACGCTGAAATGGCTTTCCTTACACTGCTCCAGCAGGGATGGCAAATCAACCGCCGGCAGATTTTCAGCAGGGTTCAATACCGCGCTGCCTTGACTGAAGACGATTGACTGTTCACCTGCAACGTCTGAATGACCATAGATTTCATAAGAAATTTCACCACTTTCCTCTGGTGAAAGCCTGATGTGTACTTGTATCGGCTGGTCTTCTACGACAATTGGCCGCACCCACACCGCGTTCTTTAGCTTTATGGTGCACGGAACACCTTGTACCTCTGCGGCCTGCTCAACAGCTGCCCGCGCCAATTCAAGATGAGCCACTCCCGGCAAGATCCGTTGGCCTTTCACAACATGATCAGCAAGGAAAAACTCTTCTCCTGTATAGATAGAGCTAAACCTTTGTTCTGAGAGGTTCGATGTGTTTTGCTGCATCAATGGATGCAACACAGCTCCGCCAAGGCTGGAGGCTGCTTTATTTACATTCGTGCTGCCGCTTTCTTCAATATGATCAGAGATCCAATAACGGTCTTTTGCGAACGGATACGTCGGCAAGCTCATGCGCTTAGGCATAGTCTCGCCATACATGTTCGTCCAGTCTACATCAAGCCCCTTTACCCATAATTCAAGCAATTTTGCATACTTTCCCCGTTCCATCCATTTCTTGACGGCTTCTTGAATTTCTTCGTCCTCTGTCAGCATTTGCAGTGTGCCTTTATCAATCCTGCCTCTAAATACATCCTCCACATCGTTTTTGCCTGCTGCGAAGTCTTTTAATTTTTGCCGCAAATCCTCAACGGAACCAGAAATGATCCCAAGACGTTCTTCCATCGCGTCCCGTCCGGCTTGCAGTGTATAAGCGATCCGGGTGAGATTAGCGTCTCTGTATGCTTCCTTATCAAGCGCATCTGCCAGCTGCTGTGCGTATTCTTTTAACCGCGCTTCATTTTTAGCAGATAAAACGAAGATACCCGGATGTTCCGGCGTGATAGATGGTATATTCTCATCAGCTGCTTCTGGAATATATTCCTCAATAACCACGTGGGCGTTTACGCCCCCGATTCCAAATGAACTGACACCCGCCCGGCGAGGAAGTTCTTCTCCCCGTTCATTTTTCAGCGCTTTCCATTCTCCCGTTTCCCGTACGATATAGAACGGACTGTTTTTTAGCTGAATGTATGGATTCACGGTTTCGCAATGAAGACTTTTCACTAAGGTTTTATGCTTAAGCTGCAATAATATTTTAATAACTCCTGCTGCACCGGCTGCCAGCGATAAGTGGCCGATGTTTGTCTTTACAGATCCTAATCCGCAGTAAGGATTGGCTGATGTGTCTCCTTCATTTACCTCCAATGCTTTAAAAGCTGATTTTAAACCGTTAATTTCAACCGGATCGCCAAGCTCCGTTCCGGTTCCGTGGGCTTCAATGTAGGTCACGGTTTTCGGATCGATTCCCGCTTTTTGATATGCCGACTGAATAACATCTGCCTGCGCCTTCGGATTAGGAGTCGTTAAAGAGGCTGCACGTCCGCCGTGATTGATTGCACTGCCTTTGATGACTCCGTAAATATGGTCTCCCGCTTCTTCAGCCGCTTTTAATTTTTTCAGGAACAGTATGCCGGCACCTTCCCCATGCGCAAAACCATCGGCTTGATTTGAAAACGTCTTGCATTTTCCTTCTTTGCTCAGCGCACCTGCCTTATCAAAGCTGATATACACTTCAGGAAGGATAATCGTATTTACACCGCCAGCTAACGCCATGTCACAAGTGCCTTCCTCAATGGAAGAGATGGCATGGTGGATCGCCACTAGTGAACTTGAGCACGCTGTATCAATCGGTTCGCTCGGTCCGTGCAGATTAAGGAAATAACTGACCCGGTTTGGACCGACTGAAGGGCTCGTATTGGCTGCCGCTGATCCTTCTATTGCCGAGTTCGCTTTAGATAGAAGAGAGCTGTATCCTGTATTTCCTGTTCCGATGAAAACGCCGGTCTTTGTGCCTGACAACCTTTTCGCCGAATATCCTGCATCTTCGATCGCTTTCCAGGCGTAAGTCAGCAGTAAGCGCTGCTGAGGTTCCATTTGTTCAGCTTCACGCGGAGAAATGCCAAAGAATAATGGATCAAAATCTGCTATTCCGTCAATAAAACCGCCCCATTTTACGTTCGTTTTATTGACTTCCTTCGCCGGATCACCTTCATATTCACGCCAATCCCAGCGTTCTTTCGGAATTTCCGTCATGCAGTCTTTGCCCTCTTTTAAGATGTTCCAGTATGCCTCAATATCTTTCGCCATAGGGAAAATCCCGCTTATGCCTACGATGGCAATTGGCTCAGGCCCAGTATCACTCTGTATGGCGTTTGGCTGCATGACTTGCTGCTTTCGGCGTCTTTTAGCTTTGGCGCGAACGGCTTGTTCCTGTTTCACGGCTGGCTGAATCTGAGCCGATGCAGCACGTACAGCAAATGTCTTCGCAAATACCGATTGATATTCTTCTGACAAATGCTTGCCAAACGCATGTATCGTCGGATGGTCAAAAAATACGGTTGGCGTTAGTTCTAACTTATAGGCGCGATTGATATGGTTGGTGAATTCAGTCATTGAGATTGAATCAAAACCATACACCGTCATCTCGGCATGATCATCAATCGTTTCAAGCTTAACCTTTAACAGCTTGGCAACCTCTCGCTTTAACATCGCCTTTACTTTATCCAGCAAACTGTCTGTATCAATGCTATTTACTTGTTCAGTCATGTCTTTTGCTTCCTTCTTTTCCATAGGTGCTGAGGCGGTTTTTGCCAGCATGTTTTGTTTTATTTTCTGCCCATCGCCCTCGATCACCATTACTTGGTTTGCCTCTGAATGAAGCGCTTGATATAATGCCTGAATTCCCTTTTCTGCCCTCATAGGAACAATACCGGCTACTTGTACAAGCCTTTTCTCAGTTTCTTGTTCGACCTGCATGCCTCCATCTCTCCATAAAGGCCAGTTTACAGAAAGCGTCTTCCCATGCCGCTGGCTGAGGTCGGCAAGCCTATTTCGATAGCCCGCATACATATCCATAAAAACATTGGCTGCCGCATAGTCAGACTGACCGATGCTTCCTAAACTTCCTGAAAGAGATGAAAAGAGAATAAAGAAATCCAAAGGCAAATCCTTGCTTGCCTCGTCTAGATAAACAAGCCCTTTTACTTTAGGCGCCAGTACATCGTGCAGATCTTCTGCCTGTTTATTGACCATGTAGCTGTCCTTGATGATTCCCGCGCTGTGAAGAATACCGTTCAGGCGGCCATATTTTTTTTGAATGTCGTCAATGAGCTGATAGACTTCAATTTTATTGGTAACATCTGTTTGCCTGTAGGTGATGTCAGCCCCCTTGCTATGAAGCTCTTTCAGCTTTTTGCTTTTGCTTTCGCTAAGAGAGGATCGGCCCGTCAGAATGATTGTCGCATTCTTCGTTTGTTCCGCGATTTCCTTTGCAAAAATATGTCCTAGTCCGCCGGCGCCTCCTGTAACGAGATAAACGCCATTGTCTTTCCACGGTTTGCTGACGTCTCCTTTTGCCTGTTTGACTTCGCGCCAGTCAGCAATATACCGTGTCCCGTTTTGATATTTGACATATGAATCTTTGCTCAATTGATTTTCTAATAGTTTGCTGGCAATGCTTTCTCCGCTTTCTTCACTGCTGACTTCAATCATTTGGCCGGTTAGTTTGGCATTTTCCTGACAAGCTGTTTTCAGCAGTCCTGTCAATCCTGAAAACAATTGCTGTTCTCCCTCTGCAGAGGTTACGATCTGAATGAGAATGCCGTCTTTCGGTTTCGTACGAATGATCTCTTGTACCTTTTTAAACACTTGTTCTGTATAAGAATGGAAACGTCCCTCCACTGAAGAGGGCCTTGCTTCCAGGCTGTATACACGGACATCCCCGATGGCTGCTTCAATTTGTTGTCTCGTCACATGATCATATTCACATAGGAATACGAGATGCTCTGCATATTTTTTTGCAGCTAAGCCGCCGTCTGCCTTTTCCTGCCAAACGGGCTCAAGCAATAAAGTTTCGCTGTTGGTGTTTGATGGTTCGGTTTGTACATCTGCTTCCATGACTCTCGCCGAAAATCCTTTCAGCCGCACGCAAATCATGCCATGCTCATCGCATAGATGAATATCGACTTTCTGTATCACATCTCCTGGTTTGTTTTTCGAGTTGAATTGAACATAAACCCACATGTCAGAAACGCACTGACGAAAGACCTCAAGTTCCTCTAAGGCAAATGGCAGTGCTGCCTTAAAGTCTTCCGTGTCTGAAAGTTCCGCTCTGACGACATTTTGCAAATATTCAGCCGCCTGTAACGCTCCGTCCAATACACTCGGATGAAGAACATAATCGTCCAACGTATGTGTGACAGATTCCGGCAGTGATAATTTGGCAAGCAGCTGTCCGTCGCCTTTATATACGGCCTCTATGCTCTTGTAACCCGGACCGTAATCGGCGCCGATCATGCTTTCATAAAACGAGACAGCATCCATTCTGCTTTGATCACATTGTTTCTTGATCTCAGAAAGATCCAGTGCTTTTTCTTGCTTTAACTGAATCAATTCCGCTGTACCTTGGTTATATACAACTGGTTCTGCATCAGCGGATTCCGTCTCACCATACATCCGATAAGCGATTTGTCCGCCATCTTCATCGTAAAGTCCGATATTTACCTGAACCGGCTCACTTCCTGCTACAACCGGACGAATCCATACGACATTTTTCAGCCTGATTCCAGTATTATGATCCTCCAATCCGCCAATTCCTTGTTCTATAGCGGCTCTTGCCATTTCAAGCGTGACTGCCGCCGGCAAAATGGCCATGCCTTTAATGATATGCTCGGCAATAAAATACTCTTGTCCTGTGAAAATGGAGCTGAAACGTTGCTCTGACAGAACCGATGTATTATGGTGCACTAAAGGATGCAAACGCGCCGGTTCAATTGCTGCGATGGTATTGCTTTCAGGCCAGTATCGTTCTTCGGCAAAAGGGTATGTCGGCAAGCTGATGCGGCGCGGCTTTGCATCAGGATAGAGCCTGCGCCATTCAACGTGAAAGCCTTTTGCCCACATCTCGGCAAGCTTTCTCACTTCTTCTTTTGATATCCGTGATGAAGCCATATCTTCTGCCTCAGCATTTCCAAGCAGCTGTTCAGTAGATGTCATTTTCGTTCTTTCTCCTTGGATACAGCCCTCTGGAAGCGTCTCCCCATTCACAAAAGCTTCCAGCTGCTGTTTCCATTGTTCCGGATCACTCGCCATAAAAACGATCCTGTTATCCATTGCTTCACGGCCGACCTGAAAGGTATAGGCAATATCTTTTAAAGAGAAATTCTTTTTCTCGTCTTGACTGATATAAGACAGCATTTCCTTCGCGTATACATGGAGCCGTTCTCTATTTTTTGCTGATATCGGAATGATGTAAGGCTGATTGCCTTCGTTTTCGGTACCTGCATCAGTATTGTTTTCATATTGCTCAAATATAGCATGAGCGTTAGTTCCGCCTAGCCCGAATGAGCTCAAAGCCGCCCGATGGACACCTGCGTGTTTCTCTAACGATTTTCGTTCACGGACCACATAAAAAGGAGAGCTTTCAAACTTTATATTCGGATTTGGCTCCGTGCAGTTGATGGTCGGTGCAAGTTCATTATGGTATAAGCTCATCGCAACTTTAATGCATCCAGCTAACCCCGCAGCTGTATCCAAATGGCCGATATTCGTTTTCACTGAACCAATTCCGCAAAATTGTGTTTTGTCGGTGTATTGCTTGTACACTTTATTTAGCGCAGACATTTCAATAGGATCGCCTAATTTCGTTCCCGTCCCGTGCGCTTCAATATAACTGACCGTTTCAGGATGGATCTTGGTTGTATCCAATACATGCTGTATCACCTCTGTTTGGCCTTTTACACTTGGCGCATAGAAGCCGGCCTTTTCTGCCCCATCATTATTGATGCCTATTCCGCGCATAATGGCATAAATATGGTCTCCGTCTTTTACGGCATCCACAGCTTTTTTCAGCAGGATGACCGCAACACCTTCGCCCCCAGCCATTCCATCCGCCGAAGCATCGAACGCCTTTACATGCCCGTCGCTTGAAAAATTCAACCCGTTTTGGTGCACATAGCCGATCGCTGATTGTGCGTGCAATGTTGCGCCTCCGACAAGCGCATATTCTGATTCGCCTGATGTCAGGCTTTTGTATGCTTGATATAAACCAACTAGTGATGAGGAGCAGTTAGAATGAACAAAGTAGCTTGGCCCTTTTAATCCGAGCTTATGCGAAATCATTGTCGGAATGGTTCCGCTTTGGGCTAACACCCATGAAACATAGCCATCAGGTGATTCATGTCCATCTGTTGTTTCCTTCGGCAATAACGTTCTATATGAATTGCTGCTTGCAGACATATATACACTTGTTGCCGGAATCTCCTTAGCCACATATCCTGCATCTTCAATCGCTTTCCAGGAATGCAGCAATAAGAGGCGGAGCTGAGGATCCATATACTCAGCATCTTTTGGCGAAATTTGAAAGAATCCGGGATCGAATAAGTCTTTCCCTTCGATCACAGATTGCACTGGCACATAGTCAGGGTGCTGTATCAATTCTTCGGGAACTCCATTTGCGCGTAGTTCTTCTTCAGAAAAGAATCGTATGCTTTCTTTGCCTTCTTTGATGTGGTTCCAGAAGTCATGATGATTTTTCGCGCCTGGGAACTGGCACGATATCCCCACAATCGCAACACTGTCGTCAAAATAAGGGGGAATCGTCTGTTGCGTGTATTTTCCATCTTTTTTGTCATCATGATCATCTTCATTTTGCGTCACGGCTAGATCTGAGTTTTTCATCTCCAAAATGTATTCACTGATTGCACGGATCGTGGAATACTCAAACAGCTCAGTAACACTAAACTCACAATCGAATTCTTTTTTGATTCGTTCAGCCACAGTTACAGCCAGAAGCGAATCGCCGCCCGCATCGAAAAATCCGTCTTCCGGCCCAAATCCGCTGACATGGAGGGTTTCCTCCCAAATGCGTAGCACCTGATCCTCTATTTCCGTTACCTGCAAGTGATTTGGTTCCCTTCTATTGAAAACAATCTCACGTTTTTCCAGTTCTTTACGGTTCACTTTTCCGCTGGGCGATAATGGAAGCTCATCCAAGCGGATAAAGTGTGAAGGTATCATATATTCCGGCAGACTGGACTTTAAATGGCAGCGCAAATCTTTCGGATCGGCAGGAGAATGTCCGCTTTCCTCTGTATAATAAGCAGCAAGCTGTTGATGGCCCTCCAGCTGCTTTACCACTACAGCCTGATCTAAAATGCTCGGGTATTCACTCAGCTTTGTTTCTATTGCGCCCAGCTCGACGCGAAAACCGCGTATTTTCACTTGGCTGTCCATCCGTCCCAAGTATTCTATGTTGCCATCAGGAAGCCATCTGGCTAAATCACCCGATTTATATAGCTTCGTCCCTGGTACAAAGGGATTATCAATAAATTTTTCAGCCGTAAGCCCCTGCTTATTATAGTAGCCTCTTGCCAAGCCGGCTCCAGCGATGCAAAGCTCTCCAGGCTTTCCAATTGGCACAAGCTTCAAATGCTCATCCACAATATAAATTTTCGTGTTGGAGACAGGCTTTCCAATCGGTGTATGGTGACTTGCAATATCTCCTTTTCCGCACCCGAAATAGGCAGCGTAAATGGAGGCTTCCGTCGGTCCGTATATATTTTCAACACGGCAGTTTGGAAAGAGCGATACCGCCTTTTTCACTAATTCTTTAGGGAAGGCTTCACCTGCAACCATCATATACTTCAATGGTCCATCCTCTGTAAATCGTTTGTTGTCTTTCGCCATTTCTAAAAAAACATGCAGCATGGCCGGCACAAAATTAATGTGAGTCACTTTATATGTTTCAATATAATCCATGCAAAGCTGCGGTGATTTCTCCCCATTAGGCGGAAGAATCACTAGACGGCCATCTCCAATAAACCATCCGAATAATTCTGAGATCGATACATCAAACACATAGTTCGTCTTCAATAAATATGCATCCTCAGCCGTTACAGGATAGTGAGATTCAAGAAAATTCAGGGTATTCATAATGCTCCGATGCTCTACCATAACCCCTTTAGGCTCTCCGGTGCTTCCCGATGTATAAATAATATAAGCGAGGTGTTCCGGTTTTACTTCCCGCTTTAAACCGCTGCTTTGCTGGTCAGGATAACCGTTTCGGCAAGCTAACTCGATATTGATCGCTTTTACATGGCTGCCAGTTAATCCGATGATCCTATCATGAACGTTAGATTGGGTGAGGACAACGGATGCCTGACTGTCTTGGAGCATGTACTCTAATCGTTCTTGCGGAAAGCTTGGATCTAACGGCACATATGCTCCGCCGGCTTTCAGTATTCCTAAAATTCCGATGATCATATCAAATGAACGCTCTGCACAAATGCCAACTGGCTGTTCTGGTCCAACCCCCTGATGTTGAAGGTAGACTGCCACAGATGTGCTTTTTTCATCTACCTCTTTGTATGTAAGTGATCTGTCTTCAAACATCACAGCAACCGCGTCTGGGTTTTGTTTCGCTTTTTCCTCAAACACTTCATGTATACACTTGTCATTTGCGATGTTTGTCCCTGTCGCATTCCATTGTTCCAGCAAACTAGTTTGTTCTTGATTTAATTGCAAAGAGTAGGCCTCAAGCGGCAAAGACGGGTCCTCCATCATATGCTGCGCAAGCTTCATATAGTTCTCCATCATGCTTTCAATGGAGGACACATCATACAAATCAGGGTTAAACAAAAGATGAAGCACTGTTTCATTTTCTTTCTCATATATCTCGAGTGCCAGCTCAAATTCACCCTCTTGCCGAATGTCTTCAATATATTCGATGCCAAGCGTTTGATACGGTTCGAGCACTTTTTGCAAGCCTGTTGCCTGAAAAAAGTTTTGGTACAGAAAGGCTGTTTGAAAAACCGGAGAATCCGCGGACGATCGGTCTACATTCAGCTCTCTTACCAATGCAGGGAACGGATACGCCGCATGATCCAGACCGTCAGCCATTGTCAGCTGCAGTTCCCGAATAAATGCTGTTAATGGCTGAGCTCCGATATTCTTGCTCCGAACAGCCATCATATTGATAAAATAACCGATTAGGGTTTCAAAGCTATCTTCATGCCGACCCATTGTCGGAACGCCGACAATGAGATCCTTTTGTTTTGTATAATGATGCAGCAGTACTTTATAAATGGCGAGAAACACAACAGATTCATTCACATGATAAGTGCGGGCAAACGATTTAATTTGATTTCTCAGGTGATGAGGGAGCAAGCTTTTATAAGCTTGTCCCTTGAATTTTCGTGCTGAAGACCGCGGACGGTCAGCTGGCAGATCAAGAACTGGCAGACTCCCAGACAACCGTTCTTTCCAGTAAGCGAGATGCTCTTCCCCTTCTCTGCCATTCAGCATCCGGTTTTCCCAAGCGACAAAATCGTAATAATCAGCTGTTATTGGCTGCTGCGCGGGCTCAATCCCATTCAGCAATTGTTGATACGCTTCAAATAGCGCCGCCATCAATGTCAGCATCGACACACCATCGAATATGATATGGTGAATCGTTATAAGAACAATGCATTCTTCTTTCGATCGATGAAAAAGATGTGTGCGCATTAACGGATCAGCTTCCAAATGGAAAGGTTCTTTTGCTTTTTCTTTTAGAAAAGGCAAGATATCTGCTGATTTCATTGCTGATATATCCTCTTCCACAAAATAAAGATTCTCTGATAACTGAACCGTTTGAAATGGAATGCCATCCTCTTCTTGAATCACACTGGCTAAGACAGGATATTGTCTCTGTACAAACAGAAGGGCCTTCTTGAACGTTTGTGCATGTATTGGCTTGCTGAAACGAAAGCATAAAGGAATATTATATGCACTCATCCCAGGAGACATTTTTTGAAGCATCCACAGCCCTTTTTGCCCTTCTGAAAGCGGACTTTTCAACTGCCGCTTCATGCCTTTAAGACGTTCTTCCACCTCAGAAATGGTTAATTCTCCTGATCTGAAGGCATCAAGAATTTCTTTATGATTCATACGATTTACTCCCTTCTATGATGTTTTGCACACTCTTAAAATCCAATTTCCCTTGCGCCACCTCTTGCATCAATCCGATGATTTGCTCGTCTGTATACGTGCCCGTTGTTTGATGTGCTGCGCTATGATTTTGTTTTTCAGCCTTTGAGGCCAAATGGTTAGATAGAGCTTGCACTGTCTGACATTCAAGGATTTCTCGGCCGGTCATCTTCAGCTGTGTGGTTTTTTCGATATGCCTCATCAATTTTCGGCCAAGAATTGAATCCATCCCATAATCCAGAAAATTTCTATTAAAATTGATTCGATCCTCAGATATGTCCAACTCTCGTGCTAAAAATTGAACAATGATCTTTTGAATATGGGTTTCCCCACTCATATATTGTGAACGCTGTTTAACGGCCTCTGATTGCTGTGTGCCTGACGAAACCCAATACCGCTCCCTTGCAAATGGATAACCAGGTAAAGAAACCATCCGTACGCCATCGCCATCATGAAGGAGTTCCCAAGGAATCTGATATCCTTTCACCCAGCGTTCCGCAATGTTTTCCAAATTTCTTTCTTTTGCGAGAGCTTGCAGAGCTTCCTGTTCTTCTAATATCCCTTCTGTATATCCTGTATAAAGGGATCTCTGTTGGCCCGATACCCCACCATTCTTCATTGCTTCTGCATATTCCTTCAATTTTCGCACCAATTGCTCCTGATTGTTTACAACGATCGCGAGCCTTGCTTCCATGGCTTTCCTCCCAACCTGAAGCGTATATGCTACATCAGGTAAAGAAAGGTTGTGATTCTGCTCCAGATACGCAATCATGCGGCAGGCAGCATCCTGAAGCCGATCGTCGTTTTGGGCTGAAAGCACGATGACCTGCGGTGACTCATTACGCCGCTGCGTGAACGGCTGATCATCTTGGATGTATTCTTCAATGACTGCATGCGCATTGGTGCCGCTGATTCCCGTCGTGCTGATCGTTCCCATCCTCGGCTTCTGATTTTTCCTGATCCATGGACGGTTCTCTTTGCAAAGCACAAACGGGCTTTCTTTAAACGGAATATACGGGTTTTCCGATTCACAGTGATGAGTAGCCGGGATGATCTGGTTTTTCATAGCCATCAGCATACTGATTAAAGCTACCGTTCCTGACGCTGCAAATGTGTGTCCGATTAAAGGTTTAATTGAGCTGATCATACAGAATTGCTTCTGCTTCGTATATTTGCTGAATACGTTCGTTAAAGCCTGGACCTCAAGCGGATCACCAATATTCGAGCCGGTACTGTGCGCCATCACATATTGAATATCGAGCGGATTGATTTCATTTTTTTCATAAATGTTTTCGATCAATTCTGCCTGGCTAAAAGGATTTGGCGCAGTAATGCCGTTGGTTTTACCATCGTAATTCACGCCGCTGGCCTTGATGCAGCCATAAATATGGTCTTTATCTTCAATTGCCTTTGATAATGGTTTCAAGAGAACAGCAGCCACCGCTTCACCTGGCACAAGACCATTGGCTTTCTCGTCAAATACTTTGCATTGTCCATTCGGAGACAGCATTTCGGCTCTTGTCAGCGCCTCAAAAGACATGTGAGAAATATTCAAGCTGACGCCACCGGCTAAAGCCATTTCACAATCCCCCTGACGCAGAGCTGAACATGCCTGGTGAATCGCCACAAGTCCAGATGAACATGCTGCTGTCAACGCCATATTAGGCCCTTTTAAATCCAATGCGTACGCAATTCTCGCAGATAATGTGGCGTTTTGTGTCCCATTAATGTAATCCGTATCTCCTGTTAAATGCGCATATTCTCCTTCTTCCACACCTACATAGACACCGCAGGATTTTCCTTTTATCCGGTCTCCCATATAGCCGGCGTCTTCAAACGTGCGCCATGCTTCCTCTAAAAAAATGCGCTGGCGCGGATCCATGCTTTTGGCTTCTTTAGGCGATATTTGAAAAAACAGCGGATCAAACCGGTCTATGTCCTTCAAAAATGCGCCCCACCTTGGCACTGCTTTTTCTGGATCTCCGTTCGATCCCCCACAGTCCATGCGTTCGTCCGGGATGTCAGAGATACACGTTTTTCCGTTTTGCAGATTATCCCACAGCTCATAGACCGAATCAGCTTGAGGGAACCTGCCGCTCATGCCGATAATGGCGATCGGCTCATTGTGACCCTGTCCGTTGCTTTTTTTACTGGTTTCTGCTTCGGGAACTACAGAATTTGCAGCAGGAGCTTCTATGGACTTTTGCGACTCAGATGCATCATCCCGGTAAAATGCTTCAATCAGCTCTTTATGATCCGTTAAGAAAAAGCCGATCAATTCCTGTAAAGTCGAATAGCCGAAAAATAAAGCCGGTGTTACTTCAATGTTGAAATGCTTTGATAACACATTCGAAAATTTAGCCAAATAGATTGAATCAAATCCGAAGTCAGCCCAATTTTTGTTCACATTCAGCTTGTCCTTTGAAATCTTAAGCAATGTGTGGATATACTCTTTCAAATCGTGTTCTAACCGCTTTTCAACGCTTAGTGTTTTTACCTCATTGTTTTTTTCTTGTACGACAGGGACTTGAGTGGCCGGTTCTGGAATTACTGGTTCAGTCATTCCTAAAAATCGGCTGACACGGCTTGGTTGACCGGCTATCACGAGGTGCTGAGCATCCTGCTGAGCTAGAATATGCTCAAACATACGGATGCCTTCCTCGGCTTCTAGGAAGCGTTGGCCGCTTGATTTCAGGTACATATCAGTTGTTTCTTCATCACCGATTTTCATTCCGCCATCTTTCCATACAGGCCAGTTGATGACAAACGTTTTGCCGCTATGCAGCTGGTTTCTGTATTGTGCATAAGCCATCTGAAATCGGTTGCCAATCGCATAATCACAACATCCAAAATCCCCCAAAACCGCCGAAGAAGAAGAAAAATAACACATAAAATCAAGGGCTTCATTTTTAAGCCATTCATCAAGCGCTATCGTGCCGTTGATTTTCGGTTCAATGACGCGCTGGAAGCTTTCGATCTTTTTGTCAAAAATAGCAGAGTCGCTCTCAATTCCGGCTGCATGAATAACACCGTTGATTTCACCGAATCGGTCTTTCCCTCTTTTTACGCAGTCTCCCATCGCGATAGGGTCAGATACATCTGCTTCTGCATACATCGCTTCGCCGCCTAGATTCTTTAATTCTTTTATTTTCTTTTGCTTTTCTTCATTGAAAGGCGATCGCCCTGTCAAAATCAGGTTTGCGGCATAGTTTTTAGCCAAATGCTTGGCGAATAAATAGCCGAGCCCTCCTAACCCGCCTGTAATCAGATAAGTTCCGCTAGATTTTAATTTGCTGTTGTTCGGTTGTAACGTTGTCCGTTCTATGTGACTTACATATCGTTTCCCATTTTGATACAAAACGGTTTGTTCTATTGAAGCCTGTAATTCTGACCACATATTACGTGCCCAATTATCCATCGATCCTTGATCTGCCGGCTGAAAGATTCCAGTCACTTTTGTGTGCGGAAGGACAAGCCCGAGCGATCGTTCGAATCCAATCCATGATTCCAGATAGCTTCGGTCAAGGCCATTTTCAAAACATCCTGCCAGCATCAGCCGTAAAGGATGCAGCTTTGCTGCGGACATACCTTGTAATAGATAGACAATACAGGAATGGTCCTTTATACAGCTCTTGTCTTCCGCAGGCCACATATAGAGAATTGCATCTGGCTCTCCATGTTCTTCTTTAATGCTCTGGAAGGCCTTTTCAAAATTAACGGGTTCTTGCCGCACAATCTGGTAGCTATATTCAGACTGTTTGCTGTACACTTCGCCCTGTGATATAAAAATGAGCTTGGTGTCTTGATCAACGTTTTTCAGGGCTGAATCAAATGCGTTTTGCTTTTCTCTTTCAGTCAGAAAACAGATGATCGTTTTGATACGTTTCGGAGCGTGGGTTGCCGGCTCTTCTTTCCACACTTCTTGAAACGTCATAACCTCGAAAGGTTCTTCTCTTTGCTGATCAAGATTTTTTTCTATAGGCGCCGGGGCCTTTGCCGAGCCTGGTGCCCAATATCGTTCTTTTGCAAATGGATATGCCGGGAGACTGATCCGGACAGGCGTTTGGGTGCCGTACAGCATATCCCAGTCGAAAGACAAGCCTTTCACCCAAAGATCCAGCAGTTTTGTGAATTTCCCTTTGCTCATCCATGCTTCTATGATTTTTTCCGTATCCTCATCCGCTGATAAGACTGCTAATGCTTTTTTGCTATCATCAATGCGATCCAGATACAGGCTACCTGCTTTGTTTTCGATAAAATCGTTCAGCTTTCTCTCAAGATCCTCTAGTGATTCCGCTATAAAGGCCAGCCGTTCCTCCATTGCTTCACGTCCCGTTTGCAAGGTATAGGCGATTCTGATCAGATCTGCTTCACGGTACCTTTTTTGTTTGATGGCTGTGAGCAGCTGTTCCGCTCTTTCTTGCAAACGTTCCATGTTTTTGGCCGACAGCACAATCAGCGCTGGGGGATGGTCTTCCGGCGTTTGCGCTCCCATTCTCGGAATATATTCTTCCAGAATGATATGGGCATTGGACCCTCCGGCGCCAAAACTGCTCAATCCGGCGCGCCTAGGCACCTCTTGTCCGCCAATCACCGGGCGTTTCCATTCACCAAGCTGCTGCTGAAGGACAAATGGAGTATGGCTGAACTCAATGTTCGGATTCAGCCGCTGAGCATGCAATGATGGCGCAATTTGGCCATATTTAAACTGAAAAAGTATTTTTGTCAGCCCTGCAATTCCGGCTGCACTTTCACAATGACCGATGTTTGATTTGCTGGAGCCGATCGCGCAAAACTGTTTCTCCTGCGTATCTTCCTCAAATGCTTTTGTTAACCCCGCTATCTCAATCGGATCTCCTAATGCTGTGCCTGTTCCATGCGCCTCCACATAACTGATGGTTCGGGCAGGAATGTTGGCGCGCTCCATTGCATCTTTAATCACCTGTGCCTGCGCATGAGGATTTGGAACCGTGTATCCATTTGTTTTTCCTCCGCTGTTAACGGCACTTGCCTTTATCACACCGTAAATATGGTCGCCGTCCGCTATTGCTTGCTGCAGCGGCTTTAACACAATCGCGCCTACGCCTTCACCATCGACAAATCCATCTGCGTCATCTCCGAATGATTTACATGTATCACTAGAAGAGAGCATATTCATGACAGATAAGTTCTGATAGTGAACCGGGTCGACGACTAAATTGACACCACCGGCAATGGCGCAATCACTCGATCCGCTATAAATGCTTTCCAGCGCTAAATGAATCGCTGTCAGAGAGGATGAGCAGGCTGTATCGACGGCAAGGCTCGGGCCTTGGAAATTCAGCAAATAGGATATTCTGTTGGCGATAGACCAATAGCCGTAGCCTGTCGGATAATTTTTGTTCATAACTCCGGCAAAGACGCCGATTTTTCTGCTTGAACTGAGCGAGTCAGGCGTGTATCCCGCGTCTTCAATACTTGCATAAGCGGTTTGCAGAAATAATCGCTCCTGAGGGTCCATTCGTTCTGCTTCAAGCGGCGAAATCTGAAAGAATAATGGGTCAAACTTGTCCATATCCTTGATAAATCCGCCCCATTTCGTATAAATCGATCCTTCTTTTCCTTTTTCTTTATCGTAATAAGCTTTCCAATCCCAGCGTTCTTTCGGAATTTCCTCAATACAATTTCTTCCTTCTTTTAGGTTGTTCCAAAAGTCTTCTGCTGTTTCCGCCTGAGGATAGCGTCCAGAAATGCCGATAATGGCAACGTCACGGCTTGGAAGAGCGTTTGTCGGTGTTTCTTTTTCCCTGCTGAAGCCAAGCTTGCGATATCGCCGTGTTCTTTTAGCGGCCCCATCAGGTTTCTGTGAAGATTGGGTTCTGCTTTCGGCCGGTGTCTGTTGTTGAACTTGACGGTCAAGACCTGTTAATTTCATCAGCGCTTCTGTTTTTGTTTTGATGAAATGCTCCACTAATGCGTCAATGGTCTGGTACTCGAAAAATAGAGTGCTGCTTACATGGTCAAATTCTTTACGCAATGTATTCGTCAGCTGGACAACAACGATAGAATCAATACCGTACTTTTCAAGCGGTTCAGATGAATCAATCTTACCTGCAGGAATTTTCAACGTTTCTCCGATTAGTTTTTTCATATAATCTGTGCTTTTTTCTCTTAGGAGAGCATGTTTAGATTGTCCTGATCCCTCTGAATCTATGGATTGAATGCAGGCTGGCTCCTGATTAGACGCTTGTGAAACATCCTTCTCCGGCAAGAGCTCATTTTTCATTATACGGCGAACCAGCCCGTTGCTTGAGGCTGCGACGATTTGGTGACTCAGATTATGAGCCGCCTCGGCCGGGAAAAAGACAGATTCAAAGCCTTCGCTTTCGAGTGCCGCTTTCCAGCTGTCAGGATGTAAGCCTGGACAGCCGGGAATCCGCACTGCAGGATCTTCATACAGCCACCAGCCTTCCAAAAGACCAAAGGTGATGTGAGGAAACAGGCTGTTTCCCGCCATTTCATTCAGCAGCAGCATTCCGTTGTTTTTCATCACTGCTTTTGTATGCCGCAGGGTTTGACGGATATTTTTTGTCGCGTGAAGGACATTAGCCGCAATGACGACATCATAGCCGCCAGCCTCGATTTCCTGCTGGTCAACCGTTTTTTCCACGTCAAATAGCTGATACGTCAGATACGGATTTTCCGCCCCATATTCCTTTTCTGCATGCAGCAAAAATGCTTTCGACAGATCTGTATAGCAGTATTCGTTGATATGCTTTTGATATGGTTTCAGTTTTTCAAAGATTCCGGCACTCGTGCCGCCTGTGCCTGCACCTATTTCCATAATGCGAATTGATGCCTCAGGATCTTGCTTCAGACGTTCATCCAGATAAGCTAATAATGTATCGGCAAGCACTTCATTAAAATAGTCTGCCACTTGGTTATGCTTATAAATGCCTTCCACCAATTCCATCGAGGATTGCGGGAACATGATATCTGTTGCCGGGACTTTCCCTGTCAAAATATCCGGTAGTGCTTTTAGCATGGCCTCTGCTAAGACAACCATCGCCTTTGTCTCGCTGTCTTTCAGCCACTTTTCTTTTTTGGCGTTCCATTCTTGCCAAAGCAGCTCGATATCCTCTGCTTGAACCTTCCCCACCAATGAATCTCCATCTTTCTTAAGATAGCCATGCTGCAAAAGAAATTCGCTGCTTTGCCGAAGCCATTTTTCATAAAATTCACGAGTTTTGTATTGTCGAAGACGTTCAACCGATAATGTATGGCCATCAAACAGTTCAGCCTTTTGCAGCTGTCCTAACAACAGCCTGTAAAGAAGATCGTCTAGTTCTTCATGTGTTGCTCTTTGTATTCGTCCCGTTTTCGGCAGACGCTCCATCAGGCTCTCTGCATCTGCTGAAGGTTGCTCGGGATATAGAGTGATGCATTCATTCTGATTCACGCCTTCGACTGCTACAGGCTTTGTCGTATGAATGAAAGCCGTTTGGCCGACTGGCCCAGAAAGCAGTGCTTCCAGCGCCTTCATAGCTTCCGCAGGCTCAATTAAACCTAAGCCGATTTGATTCATAAGCTGTACATAATGTTCATCCTCAGCCGCTTCACTATTCCCCCAATATCCCCAGTTCATGACTTTTACAGGGCATGCCCAGCTCTGGGAAAGCTGGTGAGCAAAAGCATCTGCAAATGTACAGCCAGAGGCATAATGGCTTTGCTTCACATTTTTGATATGTGCCACAAGCGAAGAGAAAAATAAAACAAAATCTACATTCTCCCGGCGGAACACTTGGGCCATCCGAATACTGACATCGATCTTCGCCGCCAGTCCGGCGGTGAATTCTTCAAACGTCATATTTTCCAGGCTTTGTTCAAATAAAACCATCGCAGAGTGAACAATCCCGTGAATATGAGGATGGCGTTTTTTCACTTGATCATATGCCTGCTGCAATGAATGCTTATCGGCAGCATCGGCTGCAATATAGAAAGGCTCAGGGCCAAGCGCCGAAAGACGGTCTATTTTCGACTGGATGGCAGCATTGATTTGACTGCGTCCAATCCAAACAATTTGCGCCTGGTAGCGGCGGATCATGTACTCACTCCATGCCTCTCCAATGTACCCGGCGCCTCCAATGACCACATACACCCCGCCTTTTCGATAAAGCGTGTCATTTGCCGGTGAGTGCCGATACGGGATCAATTGCTGCTGATGCCATTGCTGATTCCGATAGGCCCAAGCGTGTCCGAGACGGTCAGCAGGGAGCGTAAACATTTGATATACCGGCCATGTGCAGTCTTTTTCCAGATCAAGAAGGCGGATTTTCCAATGAGGATATTCCTTTGCCATTGTGCCGGCAAGTCCATGAATGCTTGCATGAGCGGGTTGTACTGTCTCATGTTGCGTAACCGGCTGCGCTTGGATTGTCACAAGAGACCATTCAAGTTGTTTCTCGCCATAGCCTAATTGCAGGCAGGCTTTCACAAGTTTAAATAAGTGAAGAACAGCTTCTCCTTGTCTATCACTATTCTCCAGGTCTGACGGGGCAATCCACAAGACATGGTCAATTCTTCCGTACGTTTGCAGTTTGTCCGCTATTGCCTCAATGTCATCTGCAGGGCGGATATCGACAAAGGAAATTTGCGGATAATGCTGCTTTATGAAAGTCCGATCAGCTTCAGCAACTCCGCATAAAACAGCTCTTGTACCAGCAAACGAAGCATTATCCTCCGCTTCTGGAGAGACTGGTTCCCAGACGGGGATCATCATCGTATGCCCGGTCAGCTGAGAAGCAGTTACTATTTGAGGCCTTAAATGCCGCTCTCCATCAAGCGCCCGCATTGAGGCACCCTTCATTCGCACACAAACATTGCCGTTCTCATCGCATAAATCAATATCATACTTTCTGACGTTGTCCTCCGCTTTACTGTCTGAACTGTATCGAATATAAGACCATATCTCCTCTGGACACGGGCTGAAAATATCAACCTCCTGCAACGCAAATGGAAGAGACAGCGTCTGTGCTTGTCCAGCGGCATTGACTGAGCTAACGATAAAACCGACTGTGGCATGGAATGCGGAATCCATTAAACTCGGGTGGAGCGCAAAATGCTGCTTATCGTTTTTTAGAAAAGCGGGTAGCGAGATTTTTGCAAGCAATTGATCTTTGCCGACATAGATTTTTTCAATCCCTTGATAGCCCTTTCCATAGTCAAGCCCAATCTTTCGAAACGCTGCATAGCATTGTTCTGACGTCACTGTGTCCAGACTGCATTCTGTCTGTATTGATGATAGGTTTAAAACAGAAGTATCCGCTTCATCTGAAATGACTGCGCGGCCTTGGCAGTATATCGTCATGGTTTTCTCTTGCTCAGAGCTGCTGTAAATGTCAAAGGAAATGTCTCCGTTATCCTCAGGATAAAGGCCAATATGTATTTCTTTTGGGTCATTTTCTATCGTGATAGGGCGTATCCACACAATGTCTTTAAGCGACACAATTCTTTGTTCGCTGTCCAGGTCGCCTGCAGCTTTTTCCGCTGCTTCCCTTGCCATTTCTAAATAGGCAACGCCAGGCAAAATCTTCTGTCCCTGTACAACATGATCAGACAGGAAAAATTCCTTGCCTGTAAATACAGAGCTAAAGCGCTGCTCAGTAAAGTCTGATGTATTGCGGTGCACCAGCGGATGTAAGATGTGATTCACAGAGCTGGTTTTCGTTTCAGGAGCTGGGATCCAGTAGCGTTCCCTTGCAAACGGATAGGTCGGAGCACTGATTTTAAACGGCTTGCGATCGCCGTATAGATCGTCCCAGGTGACCCGCTTTCCTTGAACCCATGATTTCGCCATTTCCTTCATTTCACTGTCTGTGATCAAATTGTTTTTCAGCGCATTCACCGACGTTGGTCCAGCCGCCATTTGATCTTCCTTGGCTTGTCCGGTCCAGCAGCCCTCGATCTTTTCTTCGCCATTGGCAAACGCCTGAAGTTTAGCAGCTAAATCTTTTTTGTCTTTTGCGAAGAAAGCTGCGCGCTCCTCCATTTCAACCCGTCCTGTCTGCATGGTATAAGCTAACGCTATAAGATTGACGTCCTCGCTAAGAAAATCCAGAAGTTTAAGAGCGTAAGCCTGCAGACGATCTTTGTTTCTAGCGGACAAAGGTATCACTATTCCTTCATTTTTCGTTAAAATCGTCTCTGAATGGCTCTCTGCAGGAATATATTCTTCCAAAATAAGATGCGCATTTGATCCTGAAGCACCAAACGAACTTAAACCTGCGCGGCGGGGAAATGTGATGTCCATCCCGTTTTCTTCAAAAGATGGCTGCTCCCATTCCTTTGTTTCATGCTGAACAAAAAATGGGGTTTGATCGAGCTGCAAATAAGGATTCAGCTCTTCTGAGTGTAATGACGGCACCAATGTTTTATGATGCAGCTGCAGGACTGTCTTCGTTAAACCGCTAATGCCGGCTGCCGCTTCAGCATGGCCAATATTTGATTTCACAGAACCGATTGAACAGAATTGCTTGTCCTGCGTATTGCGGCTGAAAGCTTTTACTAATCCTTGTATTTCAATCGGATCTCCCAATGAGGTGCCCGTGCCATGGGCTTCAACATAGCTGATGGTGCGCGGATCAATTCCTGTTTTTTCTAGGCATGCTTCAATCACATCAGCTTGGGCTACCGGGCTCGGTACTGTAATTCCGCTTACTTTTCCTACATGATTTATCGCACTGCCTTTGATGACAGCATAGATTCGGTCACCGTCTTGTTCAGCTTTTCGAAGCGGCTTTAGCAATACTGTGCCGACACCTTCTCCAGATACGTAGCCATCCCCGCCTTTGCCAAAAGTATGGCAATAACCGTCACTTGAGTGCATCCCTACACTGCCATAGCTGATATATTTAGCCGGATGCAGTGACAAATTGACGCCTCCGGCAAGCGCGGCCTCGCATTCTCCATTCCGGATGCTCTCTATTGCCAAATGAACCGCAGTTAATGAGGAAGAGCAGACCGTATCCACCGCCATGCTTGGGCCGTGGAAATTACAATAGTAAGAGACCCTGTTGGCTATTTGCGCGTAATTCAGCGATAAAGGAAATGGATTGTTTTCTGATAGAGCTTCCGCCCCTATAAGCGAATAGTCCTTATGCATAACACCGGCAAACACTCCGACATGCTGCCTTTTATTTTCTCCCTTTGGCGAAGCAATTGTCTCAGGTGTATAACCCGCATCTTCAATAGCTGCCCAGCACGTCTCTAAAAATAACCGCTCCTGAGGGTCCATCATTTCCGCTTCACGAGGAGAGATTCTGAAAAATTGAGGATCAAAGCAATCAGCTTCCTCGATAAACCCGCCCCATTTCGAGAGCGGCTTGCCTGCAGGGGAATCCAGACCATCGTTTTCTTTCCATTCCCAGCGTGAGTTCGGGATCTCTGTGATGCAGTCGGTACCAGCTTTAAGATGTTCCCAAAATTCCTGAATGTTTTTTGCCTTAGGATAGCGGCCTGCCATCCCGATAATGGCAATGTCCTCCCCGAGCTTCATTGAAGAGGCAGCACCTTCTGAATAATCCTTCTTTTGTGAAGGAGATTGGCGGACAGCATCGTCCGCCTCTCTAATTGAATAGTGATCAGCAAGATGTGCAGCCAGTTCTGCAATTGTTGTGAATTCAAACAGCAGTGTTGGAGCAAGATCCGCTCCAACCTTATCTCCAATTTCCTGAACCACTGTAAGCAACGACGGTGAATCCAGACCAAGCTCATAGTACCCAGCGTGGATATCCATTTGTTCTGCCGGCCTTTCAAGCTGCTCAGCAAGCAATTGACGCAAATACGTTTCAAATGCGTGATAGTCTCGACTGGTGTGCTGAGAGACAGCGGCTCTTTCTTCTTGAATTTCTTTTGCAGAGTGAAAAGCTGACCCATTCCGTACAGACTTGCCTGCAAACTGTCTCAGCTCGGCCACTTTTTGTCCTGATGAATTAAAATATTCAATCGTCATATAAGTGAGCTCTTTCTTCTGGCGCACAGATGAGGAGAGAATCCGTGCTGTACATCCTTTTTGCAATCGTTCTGAAGCTGAAAACGATTCATAACACAATGGCAGATACATCGTTTGATCTGAGAGCAGGCAGCTTGACCCTATACCACTCCCGTCAATGAGCGTGGGATGAAACAGAAAAGCATCAGAATGGCGCAGCGCCTCCTGTCCGACTGCTAAATCAATTAAAGCACCCTCTTTGGTCTCATAAATCTGCCCTTCCGCCTTCATCATGCCGGTATGCACTAATTCTTGAGATCGGCATTGTTCATATATTTCATCTAAATTCAGAATCCTGTCAGCTGTACGTTTCCACTGATTAAGGTCTATTGATTCTGCAAAAGCGGTTTGCTCTTTACGCTGCATGTCAGCAGTCACATATTGTCTCTTGTCAGATAGCGACTCTCCATGCTGTTTTTGTCCGTCGATGGTGATGGACCATGTCCCTTCCTTTCTTTCAGACACGTGAATGGTCAGGGCAATGTCATATGACTCATCTGCGATCAAAGGGTTAAAAATGGTCAGGTTTTTTAATTCAAGCTCTTGGTATGCATAACCATGTTCTTGGAATACTTGATAGATCAAATCTATATAAGCAAGGCCGGGTAATAACGCCTGTCCATATACCTTGTGGTTGGACATGATTGGATTTTTTAATGAAATGTGCAGTTGTTCAGTTATCATTTTCCCACTCCTCTCTTATTTGAAAGTTTTCCAAAACATTTCGTTAGAAGCCCCTGTGTCTAAAAGCACTTTTTTCTGCACGTTTTGAGCCAATGGTTTTGTTAAAATCGGCTGTCGATTTAATTCCGGCAAAGGCAGAGGTTTTCTTCTAATTGGACGCTCAGAAGAGTCTTTCCAACCTTCTACAATGAGATGGGCATTCGTTCCGCCATCGGCAAAACAATTAATTGCCGCAGCAGGCGTTGTCTCCTTCCATTCGGCTTGTGATCTGCAGAAATACAAATCTGTCTTTTCTATATCAAAGTACGGCATATGTTCGTTACCAGACAGGAATGGAACCAATTGTCTATGTTTCAGCATTAAAGCTACTTTAATCAGGCTCGCGATTCCCTCTGCACATAATGGATGCCCGATGTTAGGTTTCACCGATCCCAGCCCTAACGGAGCCTTTGATTCAGAACGGTAAATGGATTGAATCGCCTTTAATTCAAGTAAATCTGTTACTGCCGACCCCGATCCGTTCGCTTCAAGATAGCTGATCTCTTCTGTCCTTTTTCCGCTTTTTTCAAGCGCTGTCAGCATGACATCCTTTTGCGCCTCTAGATTCGGAGATGATGGGCCTGCCGTTCTTCCGTCATTATTAATCGCAGCGGCTTTAATGACTGCATATATGGAATCTCCGTCTTCAAGCGCTTGGCTGACGGTTTTGACGAGAACCATGCCAACGCCTTCTCCTAAAATGACACCGTCTGCCCGCTTATCAAAAATATGGAATGACGGTTTGTCACATAAAAGTCCGCGTTCATGAAACATTCGATGCGCATCAGCATCAAGCAAACTGACGCCGCCTACAACTGCTGCCTCAATATCCCCGCTTCGCAGAGCCTGAATGGCCATATTCAGCCCCACAAGCGCAGAGGAACAAGCAGTATCCAGGACAATACTCGGTCCCTTCAAGTCAAAAAATTGTGAGATGTTAGCTGCTAAATAGTTTTGTCCGCCAGCGACTATCGGGTTTCTTGCTTTTGAAAGACTGGCCGGATCAGGCTTGTGCTGGCTGCGGCCTCCTATATAAACACCAGCCCTCATGCCTTTCACTTCTTTCTCTGTATAACCGGCGTGATACCACAGTTTCAAGCTTTCCTCCAATACAGCCAAAGCTTGGGGATCCATCGCTCTGACATCGTTTTCGGACATCATGAAGAAATCATGATCAAATCGGTTCATTTCCTCAATGAGGCCCGCGTAATTGGAGCTGGAGTTCCCGAATCGGTCAGGCGGAACAGGTGTAATCGCGGACCGTCCTTCACGTATTAAATCCCAGTATTCTTCAAGAGTTTCCGCTCCTGGGAACCTGCAACTAAGACCGATGATGGCGATGTCCTCAGCAAGAAGTGCCGTTTTCTCATGGCTTATCTGCTGCGGCCGCTGTTCTGGCACCGGCTTTTGCTTCATTGCTGATTGCGGCTTGACAGGTGTCTGTTTCTCAGGAACAGATGGTTGTAAAACAGCTGCTATGTCATATTTCGAAATGAGCCAGTGTGCAAAGGATTCTATTGTCGGATATTCAAACAAAATTGACGGATCAATATCTCCATTTAATTGTTCGTTCATCTGCTGTACCAGCTGGGCCAATATAATTGAATCAATTCCGTATTCTTGGAAAGGCTCATCCGTTTCAAAGTCATCTGCAGCTATCTTCAGTTCTTCTGAAAAAAGCGTTACGAGCCAGTCAACTGTTTCAAGAAACAGGGTTCGAGTGCCGGCCTGCTCTTTCATCTCAGGATGCGAAAGAGCTTCGGCAGGCAGTGACGGCTGCATCAGCTTGTCTGGCTTCCAAACGTTTTTATCTGGAACCGCCGGCAGCACGACAGCATACTGTCTGTCAGATAGAATTTGGTCAAGCAGCTGTAATCCCTCATCGTTTGTTAAACTGATCAATCCAGTTTGTTCTAAAGCTTTGCTTCGGACCTCACCTAACCCGGTCTCCTTCCAGTTAGGCCACTGAATGCTTACAATGGGACATTTATCTCGATGAGCCTCTGCAAAATAATCCATAAAAGCATTTGCCATCGCGTAATCAGCTTGTCCTGCTGCTAGGGCAGGAATCGCCGCTGAAACTGAGGAAAACAAAGCAAAAAACGCCAATGGTTCATCATAAAGCAGGTCAAACAACGTTTGCAGACCTTCGACTTTCGGTTCAAGCACCTGTTCGATCTCTTCAAGTGATTTTCTGATAAAAGCCGGGTTTTGTTTGTTCACCATCCCGGCACAATGGATGACTCCGCCAATCGCTCCCATTGTTTCGTGTATTGTCTTCAGGCTCTGTTCGACAGTAACCCTGTCTCCCAGATCCAGAGAAAGCACCTGAACTTGCGCACCCATGTCTTCTAGCTCTTGAACGGCTTTTATTTTCTCGGCAAGCGAGGCAATGTTCACCGAATTCCACTGGTCTCGCGGCGGAAGCTCTTCACGGCCGATAAGCACCAGCCGCTTAACGCCGTATGTTTTTACAAAATGCCGCGCACACAGCAAGCCTAGTCCTCTTGTCCCGCCTGTAATGAGCAGGACTTTGTCTGTTGAAAACGATGCTTGCTTATGACTATGAGCGGCTTCTCCTGGCTGTTCCGCCAAATATGCGCGATATCGCTGTCCGTTTCGATAACAGACTTCTGCTTCTGTGCTCTTGGCATAAAACTCTGCTGCAATCAGTCTGGCCAGCTCCTCAAGAGAGGCTTCGCACTCCATATCTGCATGTCTTGAAGTAAGGTGGCTGTACTCGCTTTGAAGCATGCGGTATAAACCGGCTCGCGAAGCACCAGACAAATGAACAGCGTCATTTGCATAAGCCTCCAGCCCCTTTGTTACACCTAAGATTGTCAAATGATGCTTGCTTGTACGTCCTTGCTCGATCAGCTTTTGGAGCCAGTTTATCCAGCCCAAAGACTGCTCGTGGCTCGTTCCGCATCCGATCAGATCGATTGCTCCAGCAACGTGTTCATAGTCCGCAGCAGACACCCGATCCAGCTCTTGACTGTCAAATATACGGTATTTAGAGAAATACATCGAAAGCTCTTCCGCTAATGCCATTGTCTCCTCATTTGCCAAAATGGCGACGGTTTGATTCGTCATTTCTGCCGGTTCAATCGGACAAGGCTGCCACTGTTTACGCAGAAAGCAGCGCTTTGGCATCAGTTCGGAATGAGGGAGTGCTGTAGCAATGGTTTCGGTTTCGCCTTCTTGAGTTGGCAGCCAGTAATACTCTTCCGCGAACGGATAAGCAGGCAGGCTGATTCGCCGAGGCATGTATTCTCCATAAAGCTCATTCCAATCTATCTGCAGCCCTTTCACCCATAGTTCCGCTACTTTCTCCAGCCTTTTTTTCTCTATCCATGTTTGCAGCAACGCTTTGGCATCGTGATCCGTTTCAAACAGCTTGATTTCGCTCTTTTTCGTTTTCACGTGAGCAGCAAATATACTGTTGTTCTGCATTTCAGCCAAATAATCATCTAAAGCTTTGATCAGCATTTCTCTCGAATCCGCCAAAAATGCCAGCCGATAATCCATTGCTTCCCGGCCCGTCTGAAGTGTGTATGCCATATCCTCCAAATTGATATCTTCATTGGCGGTTACGAAATCTTTCATTGCTTCCGCATAGGCCTTCAATTGCTTCTCTTTTTTCGCTGAAAGTACAAATAATGCTGAGCGGTGCTGCTTTGTTAATCGATCGTTCCTCTTTTCAGGCTGGTATTCCTCTATTACGATATGGGCATTCGTTCCGCTATATCCGAAAGAGCTCACACATGCTCTCCGCGGTTTTCCATCAGCCGGTTCCCAAGGCTTGAGCTCCGTATTTACGTATAAAGGAGAATGCTCAAATTGAAAATGCTCATTCGGTGTCGTGAAGTTCAATGTCGGCACAAGTGTTTTATGATTCATGCACAATAACACTTTTTGAACCCCGGCTACTCCTGCAGCCGCCGATGTATGGCCAATATTGCTTTTGACGGAACCGATTGCGCAAAACTGCTTTTTGTCTGTTTTTTCTTGAAATACGGCAGACAGGGCTTCTAATTCAATTGGATCGCCTTGTTTTGTTCCTGTTCCGTGCATCTCGACATAACTGATACTCTCAGGATGTATGCCGTATGTTTCATATATGCCTCTTTCCAGGTCCATTTGGCTTTTCGCACTCGGTGCTGTGATTCCGTTTGTTTTCCCGTCCTGATTAATACCCGAGCCAATGATGATGCCATAAATATGGTCACGGTCCGCTTCTGCATCTTTCAGCCTTTTCAGAACAAGCGCACCCGCACCCTCGCCGGGCACAAAACCATTCGCGCCATTGTCAAAAGCTTTACATTGTCCATCAGGTGAAAGCATGCCGGCCTCACACATACTGATGTAAGATTCCGGCGTTAGATATAAGCTGACACCGCCGACCAGCGCCATATCAATTTCTTTGTTTATAAGTGCCTGGCGCGCTAAATGAGTGCCGACCAATGAAGATGAACATGCGGTATCAATCGGAATCGCAGGCCCTTTTAAATTTAGAAAATACGGAATACGCGCCGCTGCGATCGCAAAGCTGTTTCCGGTGGCATTTGTTCTTGACTGCCGATTCAGCATGACCCCGTATTCATTGCTCATAATGCCGAGATAAACGCCGCATTTTTTCTCATTTAAAGTTCTGGCGTTATACCCAGCGTCCTCAAAGGCTTTATAGCCTTCCTGCAAAAAGATTCGATGCTGCGGGTCCATCAGTTCAGCTTCTGACGGCGGAATATTAAAAAACAACGGATCAAAATGTTCAATATCATCAAGCATCCCCATTGATTTGCAGTAGACTTTCCCTTTCTTGTTGAGGACAGGATCATAGTATTTGTCAACATCCCACCGTGATGTTGGAATGTCCCGAATGGCATTCTTCGCATGAACCAGGTTATCCCAATACTCTCTTACATTACGAGCACCCGGGTATCTTCCCGACATCCCGACAATCGCGATCGCATCCTCCGGGCGGTCTTGACGAACAGAGACTTGTTCCTTCTCATGTTCTTTCTTTATAGGATGTTGAACAGACTGTAGCGGTCGCTCTGCCGGATTTGGAATAGATGGCGCTGCTGGTTTTTGCTGCGTTGCTTCGGTCGGGACAGTATGCTCTATCTTTCTATCATGATGAGCTCCTAGCTCAGACTTTAGCATTTCGGCAAAATCACGTATCGTTGGATAATCATATACTGTAGTCACTGTGAAAGACGTTCCGTACTGCTTGTTCACCGCTTTTATCCATTCGAGTCCGGTAATCGAGTCCATTCCGATATCTATGAACGCTTCGTCAATATCCACCTCGTATGGCTCCATGTATAACACGTCCGCTATGCTTTCCTTCAATTTTTCATGCAGCGTTTCAATTGCTTCCGTATATTGTCTTGATACAGATATTTCTGCCGCTGCATATTGAATCGTTTCTTCAGGTTCTTTTTGCACTGGCTGATGTTCTAACGGCTGCAATGATATATTAGCCGGTTTAGCAGCAGGCACAGCTGTTTTTTGTCTGATTGGCGGGTACGTCTCCGTTTGTTTTTTCTCCCTAGCGTGTGGACTTAACTCACGTGCTAAGTAAACAGCGAATTCACGTGTTGTCGGATAATCATATACCTTTGTGACATTTAACGATGTGCCATACTGTTTATTTATTGCTTTTATCCATTCGAGCCCGGTAATCGAGTCCATTCCGATATCTATGAATGCTTCATCTGGATCAATCTCGTTTTGGTCCATGTACAGCACTTCCGCTAAGCTCGCTGTCAGTTCATCGCACAAGGACTCCGCTGTAATGGTCTCTATTTCTGTATCTGGAGGAAGCTGGACTGCTGAAAGCTGCGGTTTTCCCTGGTCTGCTGTTAAAGGCTGTAGCGTTATATTGGCAGGCTTGCCGCTGGCTTCTCTGGCTACAGACGGCTTTGAAATAACGGGCTGTACCGGAGCGAATGTCTCTACCGTTCTTTTTTCCTCAGCCTTTGCATTTATGTCTATCCAATAGCGATCTCTTGCGAAAGGATAGACGGGTAAACTGATGCGCCGCGGTTTTTGGTCCTGATAAAGCGCGCTCCAGTCGATTCGCAAACCTCTTACCCACAGGTCTAAAACCTTCGCGTATTTTCCTTTCTGCAGCCATGCCTCAATTGTTTTTGACATATCTTCATCAGCAGCAAAAGCAGCAATGGCTTCTTTGTTGCGCTTTACTTGTCCGCGATAGACATATTCACGATTTTCTGTTCCCGAGATACATTCATTCAGTTTTTCTTCAAGCTCCTGCATCGTTTCCACAACGAACGCCAGCCGTTCGTTCATCGCTTCCCTTCCGACTTGCAACGTATAGGCAATTCGGTGCAAATCTGCTTCAACATATTTTTGTTTCCGAATGGCATCCAGCAAATCTTCCGCTCGTTTTTGAAGTCTTTCCTCATTTTTTCCTGAGAGCACAATAACAGCTGGCTGCTTCCTCGCTTGGGAACGTTCCTCCACAGGTTCCGGAGCATACTCTTCTATTAAAATATGGGCGTTCACACCCCCGGCACCAAATGAAGAGATTCCTGCGATTCTCGGTAATTCGATGTCTTTGCCATTGACACTGATGGTCGGCCTCTTCCACTCTTCTAGCTCTTGCTGTACTTGAAACGGTGAGTTAAGGAAGTCAATATTCGGATTCAGCACGTTTGAATGCAGGGATGGCGCAAGCTGCCTGTATTTCATTTGAAGCAATACCTTCGTTACTCCTGCGATACCTGCCGCGCTCTCACAATGCCCGATATTTGATTTGGCTGACCCTATTGCACAAAATTGTTTATCATCGGTTTCTTGCGTAAACACTTTGGACAGCCCTGTGATTTCAATAGGATCACCGAGAGAGGTTCCGGTGCCGTGGGCTTCGATGTAACTGACTGCCCGCGGGTCAATCTCCGCTTCCACAAACGCCTTTTTGATGACATCTGCTTGGGCATTCGGGTTGGGAACTGAGTATCCGTTTGTTTTTCCGCCGTGGTTGATGGCCGTCCCCTTAATGATTCCATAAATGTGATCACCATCTTCAATGGCTTTAGACAATGGCTTCAAAAGCACTGCTCCAACGCCTTCTCCCGGCACATAGCCGTCTCCGCCCTGCCCGAAGCTTTCACACCGGCCTTTGCTGGACATAAATTTGTTCTGCCCAAGCATCAAATATTTATTTGGGTGAATTGACACATTCACGCCGCCCGCGAATGCCGCCTCACACTCTCCGCGCTGTAAGCTTTGGCATGCCAAGTGGATAGCCGTTAAAGAAGAAGAACACATGGTGTCTAAAGCAATACTCGGCCCGTGAAAATCAAAATAATAAGATACCCGGTTCGCGATGGATGATGGATTTCCTGTTAAAGCCAAAGACCGTCCCCGCACCTGCTCTTGTGCCCCGTACAGCTGATATTCTTCGTACATGACACCGACGTAAACACCGACGCTTCCGCCAAGCTCAGCATCACGCTTACGGCCGAGGTGTTCTCTTGTATAGCCTGCGTCTTCCATCGTTTCATACACGCACTGCAAAAATAAACGCTCTTGCGGGTCCATTAATTTGGCCTCACGCGGCGATATATGGAAGAACTGCGGATCAAACTTGTCTACATCCTTTAGGAAGCCTCCCCACTTGCTGTAGGTTTTTCCAGGCTTGTCTTTATCTTCATCATAATAAAGACTGTGATCCCAGCGTTCTTCCGGAATTTCAGTAATACAGTCTCGACCGTTTCTCAGGTTTTCCCATAATTCATCAATATTGTCTGCCTGTGGATAGCGGCCAGAGATACCGATGATCGCGATTTCTTCCGTTTCCTTTTCTCTTAACTCCTTCTGCTCTTTGCCTTGCAAAGGAAGAAATCCAGACTTTCTTGGGGTAACTGGAATTTCTTGTTTTTCAGGTTCTGGTTGTCTTTCAACAGAAGCTTTTCTTGTTTCAATTCCCAAGATGTCCAGCAATTTTTCTCTGTGGGAATCAATAAAATACCGTGTTAATGACCGAATATCCTGATATTCAAAGAACAACGTCTTGGACAAAGAACCGAATCCTTTTTCTAATTGACCCGTTACATGCATGATCATGATAGAATCGATCCCGTAATCTTCGAGAGGAGCTTTAGCATCAATCTGGCCGGCTGGCAGCTTGATCACCGAAGAAAGCACCTGTTTAAAATAGTTCTCCGCTTTTTCTCTCAGTATCTCTTCATCGGCTTCCCCGATCATGCCTGCTTTTTCTGCCTCCTGATTGAGACTTGCTTTTTTGATATAGTGAGATTGGCCCATGCCATGTCCCGTTTCATGTAGAAATGCACAAATCCGATCAGTAACACCGGAAGCAACTAACACTTGCGGCTTTCCAGACGACCAGCAATGATATAGCGCCTGAATCCCACGATCTGTTTCCATGGCCACCATGCCTGTTTCGCTTTTCAGCATTCTTGCAGTGTCCGCATCAATTTGCATGCCCCCGTCTTTCCACAGCGGCCAGCACACTGAAAGAGTCTTTCCGTAACGTTTGTGAAGTTCCGCTTGGCCATTTCGATATTCGCTGAATGCATTCATAAATGCATTGGCCATTGCGTAATCAGCCTGTCCCGCGCTTCCTACCGCTCCGGCACCGGAGGAAAAAAGGATAAAGAAATCGAGCGGAATATTTTTCGTTGCTTCGTCAAGGTGAATCAGTCCGGCTACCTTTGGAGCGAGAACGGTTTGAACCTCTTCTTTCTTTTTCTTCATAATGAAATTATCTTTTATTAAACCGGCGCTATGAATGACGCCGTCTAAGTCGCCATAAACGTTTTGGATCTCTTTTAATAAAGTATCAACCGCTTGTTTCTCGGTCAGATCCGCTTGTCTGTAAACCGCTTGGATGCCAAGTTTCTGTAAGGCTTGAAGCTTCTTCTGTTTTCTTTCATCAAGCGGAGAGCGCCCTGTCAGGATCACAACCGCTTCAGTCGTTTGGTTTGCGATTTCAGTTGCAAAGATAAATCCAAGACCCCCTGCACCGCCTGTGATCAGATACACGCCATTATCCTTCCATGGCATGTCAGTACTTAGGTGCACACCAGACGCTTCTTTCCACCTGCTGACAAATCGCTTTCCTTGCCAATGGCGGATATGCGTGTCACGCGGACAGCGTCTGTTTTCCTCCAATACTTTGAATAGGTCACCGGCTGGCATCTCGGTTTCTATTTCAATCAACTGCCCTGTCAGTTTTGGATTTTCCAGTTCAGCCGTTTTGAGCAGTCCCGTTAAGCCGCTTAATAGCTGAGGCTCGTCCAACGCAGGCACCGCCACTTGAATGAATGTATGTCCCCCTGTATTTGAGTGCATCAGCTGTTTGATTTCTTCAAATAACTGTATGGCATAACCTTCAAACCGTTCATCAATTGCCTCAGCATCATGCTGCAGAACTGTACAGTCAAGATGATTTCGGATGCTTTCCATTTGTTCTCCAACATCACAGACAACGACTTTATGCGTGTCGTACTCTATGAACTCTTGCTTCTCTGCAGCACGTTCTTCCCAAATGTGTTCGAACAATAGCGTGTCAGTCGCTCCAGAAGGATCTTCATCATCTGTTTCTAACACTCTTGCAGAATAGCCTTTCAACCGCACGCAAACCTGCCCCTCTTCATTGCATAAATCGATATCGAGCTTCTTTATACGGTCCCCAGCTGTACTTCCCTCGCTATATGTGATCCGCGCCCACATAGATGCCTCGCAGCCTTTGAAGATTTGGACATCCTGTATTGCAAAAGGCAGCATTGCCTTTCTGTCTCCTAAACTTATATCTTCTCCCAGCCTCAAACCGATAGATGCTTGAAATGCCGAATCTATCATGCTCGGATGCAGAATATAATGGTCTTCTGTATCAGAAACTACAGGAGGCATCGTCAATTTCACTAGAACTCCGTTTTTACCGGCATATAGGCTGTCGATCGCTCTGTGGCTGTCGCCATAGTGAATCCCCATTTCTCTATAAGCCTCGTAGCAATCAAAAGGTGACAGAGTCCGCTCATGATAGCCTGCCTTCAGTTCTTCAATGTTGATGACCGGATTTTCACCCGTCTCACCAAGCACTGCACTTCCTTGCCCGTATATAATCGGAGAGCTCTCTGTGTTTTCAGGGGCCCGGCAGATTTCAAATGCAATCTCCCCATTGTCCTCAGGATATAGACATACATCTATATCTTTTTGCTGTTCCGTGAAGGCAAACGGCCGGACCCAGACGATGTTCCGGAGCTGGAACCCTGCCGGGAACTGATCCGCAGCTGCCCTTTCCACAGCTGCCCGAACCATCTCCAATAATGCCGCGCCAGGTAAAACGTGTTCGCCCTTTATGACATGATCCTTCAAGAAAAATTCACGTCCTGTAAATGTTGAACGAAAGCGGACACCCGATATGTCGGACACATTTTGATGCAGGAGAGGATGCAGGATGTGTCGTTTCTCCTTTAAACGATCAGTCTTTTTCTCCGCTTTCGGCACCCAATAACTCACCCTCTCAAATGGGTAAGTCGGCAGGCTGATCCGCTTTGGTTTGTTTCCGGCGTAAAGCAGCTTCCAGTCAACACCAGATCCTTTCGCCCACTGCTCTGCAATCTGATCGAGCTTTCTTTGCTCCAGCAATTTATGTACCGATTCGGCAGAAAGCGATGATTCGCTTCCTCGTGACACGCGGCCCTTCCAGGAATGCTGAATGGTTTCTCGTCCTTCTATAAAAGCCTTCAATTGGTCGCTCAATTCTTGAATTCCGGATGCTAAGAAAGAAACTCGTTCTTCCATCGGTTCACGGCCTACCTGCAATGTATACGCCAAATCTCTAATCAGAATCCCATCATGAAGAAAATCCAAGAGACGTTTTGCATATACACGAAGACGTTCTTGATTACGCGCAGAAAGCGGAATTACTGCGGACATGTCAGAATCTGAGGACAAAGAAACGTCCTGCTCCGCTGTTTGAGGAATATATTCCTCAAGAATAATATGTGCGTTTGAACCTGTTGCGCCAAAAGAACTGATCCCCGCCCGCCGCGGATAAGGGACGTCTTCCCCATTCTCCTTGATAACAGGCTGCTTCCACGTTTCTGTTTCATGCTGTACATAAAATGGAGACTTTTCAAAATCAACGTACGGATTCAGTTCTTCGGAATGCAAAGAAGGCACAAGTTTTTGATGATGAAGCTGAAGGGCAACCTTGCTTAAACCGCTGATCCCCGCAGCGGATTCGGCGTGCCCGATGTTTGACTTTACAGAACCGATTGAACAAAACTGCCGATCCTGCGTATATTGGCGGAACGCCTTCACTAACCCCTGTATTTCGATTGGATCTCCTAAGGACGTGCCCGTTCCATGAGCTTCCACATAACTGATCGTCCGCGGGTCAATTCCCGTTTTCTCCAAGCATGTCTCAATCAGATCAGCTTGAGAAACAGGGCTCGGCACTGAAATGCCGCTGACAGTGCCCACATGATTCACAGCACTTCCTTTAATAACTGCATAAATGCGATCTCCGTCTTCCTCCGCTTGTTGCAAAGGCTTCAATAAAACCGCGCCTATACCTTCGGCCGGCACATAACCGTCCCCACCCTTTCCAAACGTACGGCAGTGTCCGTCAGTGGAAAACATATCCCAGACCCCGTATGTCATATATTTATTCGGGTGCAAAGACAGGTTCACTCCACCTGCTAACGCGACATCGCACTCACCGTGGCGTATGCTTTCCAACGCCAAGTGCACTGCGGTCAGAGAGGATGAACATACCGTATCGACCGCCATACTCGGACCGTGAAAATTGCAAAAGTAAGAAACACGGTTGGCGATTTGCGCATAGTTGAGCGAGAGAGGAAACACATTTTCTGCTGATGTTTCTTCAGCTCCTACTAATGTATAATCCTTGTGCATGACGCCGGCAAAAACGCCTACATGCTGCCTTTTGTTTCGTCCTTTAGGCTTGGCTAACGTCTTTGGCGTATAGCCCGCATCCTCAATCGTTTCCCAGCATGTCTCTAAAAACAGCCGCTCCTGAGGGTCCATTGTCTCTGCTTCTCTCGGCGTGATTCTGAAAAATTGGGGATCGAAGCATTCGGGATCATCAATAAATCCGCCCCATTTGGAAATGTCCTTACCCGAAGGAGATGTGATTCCTTCAAAGCGCCGCCAATCCCAGCGCGATTCAGGGATCTCACTAATGCAGTCCTTCCCCTCTTTCAGATTGTTCCAAAATTCATGAATATTGGCTGCCTTCGGATACCTGCCCGCCAAACCGATTATCGCAATGTCGCCTGCTGCCTCGATAGGTACAGCACGAGATTCTTCAACAGTCTTACGATCGTTTATTGTGTCGGAAACGCATGCTCCTTCATTCTGGCCAACGGAACCAGCGGCACTAAAATGCTCAGCATATTCCTCGGCAAGAAACGCTGACAGCTCCGCTATGGTGGTATGCTCAAACAGAAGAGTCGGCGAAAGGCTCTCACCGATCTTATCACTGATCGTTTCTACCACCTCAAGCAAGCCCGATGAATTCAGTCCCATTTGGTAATAACCGACCTGTTTTTCAACTTGTTCTATCGGCTTATTGATTTTCTCTGCGATTAATTGACTTACGAACTGTTCAGCCCCGCTATAGGAATCTATGGGAGAAGATACTGCGTCAGCAGGTTTATCACGCTCAGCAGTGTCCGCTCTTGTCATCTGGGTCTCCTGTGCATCTTGATGTTTTCCGCTAATCAGCTCCGCTTCGCGCACCAATTTGCTTGTAAAGTTTTTCAACTCAGCCACTTTTTCTCCCGATGCATTAAAAAATTCAAGTGTTACATAAATCAGCTCTTTTTCCCGCCGGACGGAGGAGCGCTTAATTCTCGTCATGCAATCCGACTGCAAAAGTGCAGAAGCGGAAAAGGATTCATAGAACAGAGGCAAATACAGCCTCTGTTCTCCTTTAAGCAAAGATGTGAGCAAATGATTGGCACCCACCCCGCTCCCGTCTATGAGAGTCGGGTGAAACATAAAGCCTTCTGCGTGAAGCATTGCTTCCGAACCGAGAGAAAGCTCAAGAAGGACGCCGTCTTCCTCTTCATAGATGCAGCCACTTGCTTTCATATATTCGCTGTGCACCAATTCCTGACGTCTGCATTGTTCATATACATCATCAAGCTGAACAACGTTCTGTACAGATGCTTTGATTTGACTGAGATCCAGTGTTTCTTCAAATATGGCTGGGGAGTCTGCGTACATGTCAGCCTTCATATAGAGCTTTTCTTCTGAAGCTTCTGTCCCATCACGTTTTTCAATTCCCTTGGCTGTGATTTGCCACTGTCCTTCTTTTTTCTCCGCGCATTGGATAGTAAGAACAATTACTGCATCCTGTTCAGCCGTTAATGGCTGATAGATGGATAAATTGCGCAGCTGAAGCTCTGAGCAGGAGAAGCCGTATTCTCTGAATATCTGGTAGATTATATCGATATAAGCCAATCCCGGCAGGACATTTTGTCCGTAAACCACATGGTGATAAATAAACGGATTTTTTAACGATAATGTGAGTTGTTTCGTTATCTTTTTCACGTTAGACCTCCACCTCATAAGTATCCCATATGTTTGCCGCAGTCATTTTCGAAGTCTCCGCTTCCAGCTTTGGCTCGCCTGGCGAAAGCAGTCGTTTCTTTAATTGAGGAGGCGATATTGGACTCCGCTTGATGGCGTGTTTTTCATCTTTTTCCCACGCCTCTACGATGACATGGGCATTCGTCCCCCCATCGGCAAAGCAGTTAATGGCCGCCGCGGGCCGTGAATCTGTCCATTTTTCCTGGGCTCGGCTGAACGTGATGTTCGCTTTCTGTTGATCGAAATGCGCCATCTCTTTTTCACCTGATAAAAATGGGACAAAGCGGCGCTCTTTCAGCATCAGCACAACCTTAATAAAGCTGGCAATCCCTTCAGCACATAGCGGATGCCCGATGTTCGGCTTGATTGAACCGAGAGAAAGAGGCGATGAGTGACTGGAACGGTACACGGATTGGATCGCTTTTAGCTCAAGGAGATCGGTTACGATTGAACCTGACCCGTTTGCCTCGAGATAGCTGATGTCCTCTGGTTTTTTTCCGCTTTTGGAAAGCGCATCTTTCATGACTTCCTTTTGCGCCTCCAGATTAGGTGTTGCAGGCCCCGCCGTTCTTCCGTCATTATTGACCGAGGCCGCTTTCACAACAGCATATATGGTATCTCCGTCTTCCAGCGCCTGTTTTACGGTTTTTAGCATGACCATTCCGACGCCTTCACCTAACACAACTCCATCAGCACGCTCATCAAACACATGGAAGGATGAATGCTTGCTTAAAATGCCGCGCCGATCAAACAGACTGTGAGAGGCATCAGAGCTCAGCAAGCTGACACCGCCGACTATGGCGGATTGAATTTCTCCGCCACGCAGCGCCTGAATGGCCATATTCATGCCGACCAAAGCTGATGAGCATGCAGTATCAACTACAACACTCGGGCCGCGGACATCAAAAAATTGTGAAATATTTGCCGCTAAATAATTTTGGCCGACTGTCACGATCGGATTCTTAGCATGATCAAGGCTCTCTTCATCAGGTTTGTGCTGGCTTCTGCCTCCAATATAAACGCCTACAGGCTTGCCCTTTATTTCCTCAGGTGTATAACCGGCGTGATACAAGAGTTTCAGACATTCTTCCAATACAAGCAGTGCTTGCGGGTCCATCGCCCTTACGTCTTCTTCATGAAGCAAAAAGAAATCCGGATCAAAATACCTGACGTCATCAATCATGCCGGCATAATATGGCGTCTTACGGCCCCAGCGCTCTTCCGGAACCGGGCCGATTGACGAACGCCCCTCAGATAGTAACGACCAATAGGTTTCCAGTGTATCTGCTCCAGGGAAACGGCAAGAGAGTCCGACAACAGCAACATCTTCTGCATGAGAGCCCGGTGACAAAATCGCTGGCGCCTGAATCTGAGTGGCAGGAGCTCGATCCTCCACAGGAACAGGTACCTCCGCCTCTATTTTGTTCTCCAAAGGGGCTGATGCATCCGATACCCTGCCTCCAAATAGAGCGGACAGCATTTCGGAATAAGAACCAATCAGCCAACCTGCGAACCTTTGAACTGTCGGGTATTCATATAGAATTGACGGATCGAGCGCTGCTTCTAATGTGCGGTTTATACGCTGGAGCACCTGCGCCAAAATGATCGAATCCACGCCATAATCCTGAAATAACCCGTCAACCTCGAAGTCTTCACGATCTATTCTCAGCTCTTCGGCAAACAAGTCAACAAGCCAGGACTGTGTTTCAGATAATAATCCATCATTTTTGGAAACTGCATCGACATCTTCAATGTCTCTTGCTGACGTGCTCTGTAAAGCAGCTTCCTGCAAACCGCCCTCATGCCGTTTTCTCCTCATCATCAGCAGTTCCGGCTCCCAGTTTGTTTGATTCGCCATCGCAGGGAGAACAACCGGTCCGTACATTCTTGATAAGATTTGATCGAGAAAACGTAATCCCTCTGAATTCGTAATGCTCAATAAGCCGCTTGCCCGATACGCTTGATTTGTCACTTCACCCATACCGGTTTCTTTCCAGTTCGGCCATTGAACACTGATGATCTGCACATGTGTCTGATGTGCTTCTGCAAAATAATCCATATAGCTATTGGCCATCGCATAGTCAGCCTGCCCCGCCGAAAGCTCCGGAATAATGGCTGAAACAGAAGAAAATACGACAAAAAACTGTAATGGCTCGTTACACACATGGCGATATAACGTTGTAAGACCTGACACTTTAGGTTCCAGGACCCGCTGAATATCATCGGCAGTTTTTCTGATAAATGCCAGCGTATCCATATCCGTCAGACCTGCACAATGAATGACACCGCCGATCGGCCCTAAGGTTTGCCTGATATGTTGCAGCGTTTGCCCGACCTGAGCATCATCAGATAAAGCAAGGGACAGCATTTGCACCTGCACACCTTGTGCTTCCAGTTCCCTCACTGCCTGGATTTTCTGGGCCACTGATGTGTTCGAGGTGTCAAAACGAGCCCATTCCTCTCGCGGAGGAAGCTCCTCTCGTCCGGTCAGCACCAGCTTTTTCACTCCATAGTGCTCCGCAAAATGTCGGGCGCATAATAGCCCAATGCCTCGTGTGCCGCCTGTAATGAAAAGCACATGATCTTTCGGGAAGGCCGCGTTCTGTTTCGCTTCCTTACCTGTTTCTGGATGAGCTTTTAGAAAAGCTTGATACCGTAAACCATCCCTGTAGCAAACCTCCGTATCATGAGAATCTGAATAAAACTCATCAGCGATCTGCTTCGCGAGACGGTGACGATCAATAATTCCCTCTGCATCCATATGCCTTGAAGTAAGGTGGCTGTATTCGCTTTGAAGCATCCGATATAACCCAGCTCGTGAGGCGCCAGCCATCCGGACGGATGCATTTTGAAACGATTCGAGCCCCTTCGTCACACAAAGCAGCCTGAGTCCTTCTTTATGCCCGAATTCAACCAGTTTTTGCACCCATTCAATCCAATCCAGCCGGTCTTCATCATGCTCGCCGCAGCCGATGACATCCACTATACCGTCAAACTCTTTCCAATCGATGTCTGACTGATTATTGTCTATCCGGCTCACATCTAATAAGAGATGATTTGGAAAATACGAAGACACTTCTGCTGCTAAATCTGCTGTCTCTTGGTTGCTCAGGATAGCAACCGTTCTTGTTCCCGGCACTGTTGAGCCAATTGGACTCAATCTCCATTGTTTTGTCAAAAAGCATGGGATGCGGTCTTCAATTGCATTCACCTGTTCTTTCTTGTCCCTTTGTGAATGTTCCTTTGCCGGCACCCAATAGTAATCCTTCGCAAACGGATATGAAGGGAGGCTGATCAGGCGCGGTTTGGTCTCTCCGTATAATGTGTTCCACTCAATGGTGACGCCTTTGACCCATAAATCAGCAAGTTTGGCGTATTTTCTTTTTCTGATCCAAGCTTCAATTGCCAACGCCATATCCTCATCCGCTGTAAAAATAGCCTGGGTCTCTTTATTTCGATGAGACTGTCCCCGGAAGAACCCTTCTGTTTCTTCCTTACCGTCAACAAACGCCTGCAGTTTCTCTTCAAGTTCCTGCATCGTCCCCGCAACACACGCAAGACGCTCATCCATTTCTTCGCGTCCAACTTGCAGGGTGTAAGCGATGCGGTGTAAATCCTGCTCTGTATATTTTTTATCGCGGATCGCTTCAAGCAATTGCGAGGCACGATCTATCAGCCTGTTTTTATTTTTAGCCGACAGAACAATCACGTTTGGCTGTTCTGTAGCCGTGTGTTCTGAATTGGCTTTTGGCATATATTCTTCAATCACAATATGAGCGTTTACTCCGCCAATCCCAAACGAACTGATTCCCGCACGGCGCGGAAGCTCGTTTCCGTCACGATCTGTGACAGCCTTCCATTCCTGTTTTTCCTGAACGATGTAAAACGGGCTTTCAGTCAGCTGAAGATAAGGATTAAGCGTCTCACAATGCAGGCTTTTCACTAACGTTTTATGCTTCATTTGAAGAAGCACTTTGATCAAACCGGAAATGCCTGCTGCTAGCTCTAAATGACCGATATTGCTTTTAACTGAGCCAATGCCGCAACGGTGATCAATAACATCCAGCTGTCTCTCGCTGGATAGTTCCTTAAACGCGGCTTTCAGCCCGTTTATTTCAATCGGATCGCCCAATTCAGTCCCTGTTCCATGTGCTTCGATATATGTGACAGTGCTTGGGTCTATGCCTGCTTGTCGATATGCACGCACCAACAGATCAGCTTGTGCTTTCGGATTAGGCGATGTCAGGGTATTGGCTCTTCCGCCGTGATTTTCCGCCGTCCCCCGTATAACACCGTAAATGTGATTTCCGTCGCGCTCGGCATCTGCCAGCTTTTTCAGCATGACCATTCCGACCCCTTCGCCTCTGACATAACCATTCGCATCCGCGGAAAAGGTTTTACACCTGCCGTCTTTGCTAAGCATGCCAGCTTTGCTGTAGCTGATGTGCGCCTCTTCTGTTAAGATCGTATTCACGCCTCCAGCGATCGCCATCTCACAATCACCGTTTTGCATCGCAGTCACAGCACGGTGAATGGCTACAAGAGAGCTGGAACAAGCCGTCTCGACTGGTTCGCTTGGACCGTGGATATTCAAAAAATAACTCATTCTATTCGGGCCAACCGAAGGAATCATATGACCTGTAGCAGCATGGCCTTCAATTGGAAGATTCGCTCTATGAAATAGATCTTTATAACCGGTGTTTCCCGTACCGATAAAGATACCAGTCCCTGTACCCGAAAGGTTTTGCGGCGAGCAACCCGCATCTTCCAGTGCCTTCCATACGTATGTCATTAACAATCGCTGCTGAGGGTCTACATAATCAGCTTCTCGCGGCGAAATACCAAAAAACAATGGATCAAACTCTGCGATACCGTCAATAAATCCGCCCCATTTGATGTCGGTTTTATTGACGTCAGTGTCTGGGTTTCCATAATGCTCCCGCCAATTCCAGCGTTCTTTCGGGACTTCTGTAATGCTGTCTTTGCCTTCCTCAAGATTTCTCCAAAATTCATCTATATCCATAGCGCCAGGGAATCGGCCGCTGATGCCGACAATTGCAACCGGCTCAAAATCGGCAGCCTGCTTTTTGTTTCTTTCTGCTTTTGCAATATCTGGCTGTGTAAAGCGGCGCTTTCTACGCGATGTGATTTTCGGCGCTTCAGGGGATAATGTTTTTCTCTCTTCCTGCCCCTTTGGTTTTTCTCGCTCCTGAACTAGGGTGTCCCCATATTTAGCAGTCAAATACTCAGCTAGGCTTTGGATGCTTCCATATTCAAAGAAAATGGTCGGCGTTAGCTCCAACTGAAATTCTTCGTTGATCTTGTTTGTAAAGACAGTGAATGTAACCGAATCAAATCCGTATTCACTTAGCTCTGTATTGACATCAATTTCTTCGCGATTTACTTTTAAAATTGTACTTACCATGTTGCTTAATGATGCCTCCAGGCTGTTTAAACTGTGCAATGAGTTTGTTCTTTCCTCTACGCCTTTAAAAGTAGCATTTTGATCCCATTCGCCCTGATACGAAGCAACTACATATTCAGCCAGGCTTTGGACACTGCCATATTCAAAGAAAATGGTCGGCGTTAGCTCCAACTCAAATTCTTCGTTGATCTTGTTTGTAAAGACAGTGAATGTAACCGAATCAAATCCGTACTCACTTAGCTCTGTGTGGACATCGATATCGTCAGTGTTCACTTTCAAAATCGCGCCAACCATTTGGATTAAGGCTGCTTCCAATTGTCGAGCTTGTCCGTGATCCTGATCCGCCTTTTTCTGATCGTTCCGCTTGGCTTTCGTTCCTGCAGAAAGCAGTTTTCGTTTCATTTTCTGAAGCTGTCCTTCCATCACAAAAACTTGCGGCTTATCAGATGCCATCCCTTGATAAAATGCTTTCAAGCCACTATCTGTCGACATCGGGACCATTCCCGTCGTTTTCAGCATTCTCTTTTCATCCTCAGCGCCGACTTGCATACCGCCTTCTTCCCACAACGGCCAGTTGAAGGAAATGGTGGAGCCGGATCGCTTTTTACATGCCGCAAGAGAACGGCGGTACGCGGCAAAGGCATCCATAAACGTATTGGCTGCTGCATAATCGGCTTGTCCAGCGTTCCCTAAACATCCCGAAACGGATGAGAATAAAACGAAAAAGTCCAATGGGAAATCCTTGCTGCATTCGTCTACATGTAACAACCCGTTTACTTTCGGCTGCAGCACTTCTTGAAGCTCTTCATTCGTTTTATGAATGATGAACTGATCTTTAATGCTGCCTGCACCGTGAATGATTCCATTGAGAGTGCCATACCTTTCTTTGATTTCCTCAAAAAGATGATGAACAGCCTGCCGATCACTTACATCAGCCTCTCGATAGACAACCTCCGCTCCGATGCTTCGAAGAGCCTCCAGCTCGTTTTCCTTATCTTCACTTAAAACAGACCGTCCCGTCAGCACAATCGTCGATCGGCCAGTTCGATTGGCAATTTCCTTTGCAAACAGAAGGCCTAAGCTGCCTGCTCCGCCTGTGATAAGATAAACGCCTTCGTCTCTCCACGGCATATAGGGCGTATCAGCTGAAGGAATCGCCATTTCCCGCCAGCCTTTCACAAAACGGTTTCCAGCTTCATATCGAATCTGTTTGTCAAATGGCCTCCGGCTATCGTCTTTCAGCATGAGATGAAGGTCTTTTATTTCTTCAGGTTTCTCAATTTCGATAACCTGAGCAGTCAGTTTGCTGAACTCTATTTCTGCTGTTTTAAGCAGACCGGAAACGCCGGCAAACAATTGCTTCTCTTTTTCTAACGGAACGATCGCTTGAATGATGATGCGGCCTGCAGAAAGCTCACGGAACTTGCTTCGCAGGAGTTCAAATAGATTCTGCGTGTAACATTGATAACGTTCAGCAATATGTCCTTCAGCTTCGTTCAGAGTAATCACATGGGCATCTTTCATGTGGGAGGCAATGCTGTCTGTGACACTTCGTTTAGTTTCGAAGAGAACAATGATATGCTCCGTGTACGAAGGATCTTCGTCCTCTCGTTCTCCATTCTGTTTTTCCCACACCGGCTCTAGCATTAAGCGTTCGTGGCGTGTTGAAGGCTTTGAAGTATGAACCTCTCCTTCTAATACTCTTGTTGAGAATCCTTTGATCCTGACACATACGTTTCCACTCTCGTCAATGACATCGATATCCGCTTTCTGGACACCCCCCCCGGAGTGGTCGTTGTCACTTAATCGAGCATAAGCCCACATAGAAGACGAACAGCCTTTGATCACCTCAAGCTCTTCAAGCGCAAATGGCAAAATCAGCTTTTGATCCGCTAATTCCTGCATGATGCATATCGTTGCCGTCTGCAAGGCGGAGTCCATGATACTTGGGTGCAGCGCAAACTGTTCATTCGTTCCAGAAACGGTTTCCGGAAGCTCCAGCTGCGCCAAAACCTCTCTGTTTCCTATATTCACATACTTAATTCCTTGGAAGGCCGGACCATGGAACATTCCTCTGCTCCTGCCTTCCTCGTAAAATTGATCGGGTGACATCTCTCCTTTACCGCAGCGGCGTGACATTTCGGCGAGGTCAGCGACCGGCGTTTCGGCTCCAGATACCAGCTCCGCGCTGCCTTGACTATGAATAACAGGGTCTTCCCCGTCTTCCTGTGTACTGTAAATATCAAAAGTGATTTTTCCATCTTCTTCAGGAAAGAGACTGATATCGACTTGAGCTGAATGTTTGTCAACCACAACAGGCTGAACCCAGACTGTATGATTCAATCTGATTCTGACATCTTGGCCAATTTCACTTCCTGCCGCCTGGTTTATAGCCGCGTACGCCATTTCAAGGTACGCAACACCAGGAAGCACCGGCTTTCCTCTTACCACATGGTCTCTCAGGAAGAATTCGTCACCAGTGAAAACCGAACTGAATTTCTGTTCAGAAAAATCAGATGTATTCTGATGAAGCAACGGATGAATAGAGCCGACCCCTGTTGCATTTCCGGATCTCTGCGCCACCGGTTTGCGGTCATCCTGTGACGGCCAGTATCGTTCCTTTGCAAATGGATATGTCGGCAGGCTCATTCTGTATGGGCGCTCACCTTCGTAAAGCTGCATCCAATCCATATGCGCTCCCTTGCTCCACATGTCCGCAAGCTTGTTTACTTTTCCTTTGGCCATCCACTTGCGTATAAGTTCAGCACTGTCCTCATCCTCCGTCAGCCATGAAACCTCTCTCGCATTGTTCTTACTTCCTTGAAAACAGCCTTCAATCGCTGTTTTTCCATTAATAAAATCTGCGAGCTTCTGTTTTAACCCATTTACATGCTCAGCTATAAAGGCAACGCGATGCTCCATCGCTTCCCGCCCCACCTGAAGGGTATACGCCAAATCAGGCAGCTGGCTGTTCTCAAGCCCTCTTTTTTCCAAATAGGCCAGAATGTCTTCTGCGTATTCTTGCAGCCTCTCTTTATTTTTCGCCGAGATCGGGATAATGCAGGACTTGTCTATCTTTCTCTGATTTGAATCCCTTTTGAATTGTTCAAAAATGGCATGGGTATTTGTCCCGCCAAGCCCGAACGAGCTAAGTGCAGCTCTGTGCGTTTTGATCTCACGGCTTAACGTTTTCTTTTGATCGACGACGTAGAAAGGAGAGCTGGCTAAGTCTGTATTTGGATTCGGCTCCTTATAATTGATACTCGGTGCAAGCTCTTGATGATAGAGACTCATCACGACCTTAATGCAGCCCGCGAGACCGGCGGCTGTATCTAAATGTCCGATATTGGTTTTCACTGATCCAATGCCGCAAAATTGCGTTTTATCTGTATATTGCCTGTAAACGTTCGTTAAAGCCGCCAGCTCGATTGGGTCGCCCAGCTTCGTTCCGGTCCCGTGTGCTTCCACATAACAGATTGATTCAGGCTGTATCTTCGTTTGATTCATGACCTTTTGCACGACGTCAGCCTGCCCTTTGACACTTGGAGCATAAAAACCGACTTTGTCAGCGCCATCGTTATTTACACCTATGCCTCTTAGCAAGGCATAGATATGATCCCCGTCTTTTACAGCTGCAGCAGCTTTTTTCAGTAATACAACAGCAACGCCCTCGCCGCCTATCATTCCATCAGCTGAAGCGTCAAAAGCTTTAATATGTCCGTCACTCGAAAAGTTCAGCCCAGGCTGATGCACATATCCGATATTTGACTCGGTATGCAGCGTTGCACCGCCAACTAAAGCATAATCAGATTCACCCGACAGCAGGCTTTTATAGGCAGAATGCAAGCCAATCAGAGATGATGAGCAGTTGGCATGGACGAAAAAGCTTGGCCCTCTCAGTCCGAGCTTATGTGAAATCATTGTCGGAATCGTCCCGCTCTGTGCAAGCACCCACGAAACATAGCCGTCCGGCGTCTCCAGGCTCTCTGTTGTATCTGACGGCAGCAGCGCGCGATAAGAATTATTGCTTGCCGACATAAAAACACTGGTTTGCGGAATCTGTCTCGCAGCATAACCGGCATCTTCTATTGCTTTCCATGAATGAGTCAGCAGCATTCGAAGCTGAGGGTCCATAAATTCAGCATCTTTAGGGGAGATTTGAAAGAAGCTTGGATCAAATCTGTCTTTCCCCTCAATAAAAGATTTAGCCGGGACATAGTCGGCATTCTCCGCTATTTCCTTTGAAATGCCAGAGCGCTGGAGCTCTTCTTTACTGAAAAACGTAATGCTTTCCTTGCCGTCTCTAAGGTTCTCCCAAAATTCATCATGATTTTTTGCCCCTGGAAATTCACACGATATGCCAATAATCGCCACACTATTCTCATAATAGTCTGGGAGATCGCTCATATCGGTAGAATGGGCAATATGAGCTGCTGGCTCTGTCGGCACATGATCGCTTGCATCGTTCATGCGCTGTTCAGCGATGTATTGGCTGATATTTTTGATCGATGAAAACTCAAACAGGTCTGTGACAGAAAACTCACAGGATAGTTCATGTTTGATGCGGTCAGCCACAGTGACCGCGAGAAGCGAATCCCCGCCCACATCGAAAAATCCGTCTTCCCATTCAATCTCACTCGTTTTCAGCACTTCCTGCCAAATGGCCAAAACAGTATCCTGAATGTTCTTACGTGAAGGCTGCTTTTCCATTAGCGGTTCCCCTGTTACATCGATAGTCTTAAGGCTGTTTCTATCTATCTTTCCGTTCGGCGTTAACGGCATATGATCCAGCTGAATAAAATAAGAAGGCACCATATAGGCAGGCAAAGCTTTTTTCACAAAATGACGCAGCTCTCTCGCTGTAATAGAAGCATTTGCATGTTTAGCTGTATAATAGGCTGCTAGGTTATCCATACCTGCAACCACAACGCATTCCAGAATGCCGGGATGTTCACTAAGCCTGCTTTCAATATCACCAAGTTCAATACGGAATCCGCGGATTTTCACCTGATTATCGATGCGGCCTATATATTCAATTCGTCCTCCCGGAAGCCAGCGGGCCATGTCTCCCGTTCTATAAAGCTTAGACCCCGGCTCAAAAGGATTGTCAATGAATCTCGAATCCGTTAATTCTTCCTTTTTGTAGTAGCCCTTCGCCACACCGTCTCCTGCAATGCACAGCTCACCCGGGACACCAACCGGAACTGGCGCGAGCTGAGAATCCGTAATATAAATTTGTGTATTGGCGATCGGCCTTCCTATCGTGGCATGAGAGCATTCATCGTGAATGCGCTGAACCGCCGACCAGATTGTTGTTTCGGTTGGCCCGAACATATTCCAGGCTTCGCTGCCCGTATGCAAGAAATATCGTTTTAATGTCTCAGGCAATGCTTCGCCTCCGCATAAAATTTTCACGCTCTCTTCATTTTCCCAGCCTGAATAAAAGAGCATCTTCCACGTAGCGGGGGTTGCCTGCATTACTGTTGGTTTGATCATTCGGATGTCCCGTTTCAGTTTTTCAACGTCTTTTGTATGCTCCGTTTGACAAATATAGCAGTGTGCGCCTTTTATTAAAGGCAAAAATAATTCCAGAGCGGCGATATCAAAACAGTAGGTTGTAACAGCAAGCATTTTATCCTCTGGCGTAAAACCTGGTGTTTCCCCCATCGAAACGAGAAAGTTTGTTAAAGCTTTATGCGGTATCATGACACCTTTTGGCTTTCCTGTACTGCCGGACGTATAAATGACATATGCCAAGTTTTCCGGTGTGACAGTTCGTGTAAGCACTTTTCGATCTGAGGCTGTTTGAGCAATTTCATCCCAATCTTGATCTAAAAGAACAGTTTCGACACCGTTCCAACTCAAAGTATTTACTAATTCTGCTGTCGTCAGTGTAATGAAAACTTCACTGTCCTTTAGCATGTATTCCAATCGTTCAGCCGGATAGGATGGGTCTAGCGGCACATATGCTCCCCCGGACTTAAGAATCGCTAATAATCCCACTAGCATCTCTAGCGATCGATCCACATAGATTCCCGCCAGACGGTCCGGACCCACTCCATGCGCCTGCAAATAAATGGCGAGCTGTGTGCTTCTTTCATCAAGCTCCCGATACGTCAATGTTCGGCCTTCATAGCTGACAGCTGCTCTATCAGGCGTCTTTTTCGCCTGCTGCTCAAACAACTCATGAAAACATGTATATGGATACGTTTTGTCAGTGGCGTTCCATGTTTTAAGAATCATCTGCTTCTCTGCCTCAGGTAATAAAGCGTACTCTTTTAAAGGCTGAGAAGGATTCAACATCGCCTGCTCTGTTACATAAACAAACTGGTCGAACATGGCGGATATCGAAGCCGCATCAAACAGAGCTGTGTTGTACTTGATGTTCAGCTCCATTTTTTCTTCTGTTTCCCACAGCTCAAAAACTAGTTCGTATTCGCCCTCTTGATGAATACAATCAACGAAATCGACAGAAAAGAAGTCAGCATAGCGGCTCAACAAGCTTTGATAGCTTCCGGATTGAAGAAAATTCTGATAGAAAAAAGCAGTTTGAAATACCGGTGAACCTGCTTGACTTCGAGGAATATGCAGATCCCTCACCATTTTTGGAAAAGGATAAGCTGCATGATCAAGCCCATCCAATATCATTAATTGCAATTTTGAAATAAAGCCAGAAAAAGTGTCTGCCGGGTTCAGCTCACTCCGAATCGGCAGCATATTGAGAAAATGTCCAATGGCATCATCAAATCTTTCCTCCGGCCTCACCATGGCCGGCATGCCGACGATCTGTTCCTTTTGCCCGGTGTAACGGCCAAGCAGCATCATATAGCAGCTTAAGAATACCGTCGTAACATTTACAGAATGCTCTTTCGCAAACGTCCTGACCTGATTCATGAAGCCGTTGGACAGCTGCCGGGTGTATGTATCCTCTCCAAACTCAGAACCGCCTGAACTTGCGCTGACCTTAGGCAATTGAAGATTCGGCAACGTTCCCGATAGCTGTTTTTGCCAATACGTACGATGCTTCACACCGTCTTTGCCGGCAAGCATGTTTTTCTCCCATGCCGCAAAATCATGATAAATGGCAGGAGAAACAGCTGTATCCGGCTGCTGTCCTTGTAAAAGAAGCTGATAGGTATCAAACAGACTGCGCATCAATGTGACAGACGAAACTCCGTCAAAAATCAAATGGTGAATGACAACTAATAGAAAATGTTCTTGTTCAGATCTGGAAAAGCTCATGACACGCACTAACGGGCTGTTTTCCTTTACATACGGTTCCTTTACTTTCTTTCTAAGAAAAGCAGGAATATCAGACTCTTTCATACTTGAGATGTTTTCTGTCTTGATTTCAATTGAAAGCGCTGGCTCATTTTTCAGAAATGGCACTCCGTCTTTCTCTTGGATGACGTGCTTTAAGATTGGATGCTGATTCAATACAGAGTCGAAAGCCTGCTGTAATGTTTTAAGGTGAAGCCCTGATGAAAATCGAAAACAGAGCGGTACGTGATATGCACTTTTTTCGGGTGACATTTTTTGCAATGTCCATAATCCTTTTTGAACCTCAGAGAGGGGCTGAAAAATTGCCTGACTCCTTTCCGGTTCCGTTTTATATGTGTCAGTGCCCTTTTTGTCAGCAGACAAACTGCTGATGCCTTCATGTTCAGATAGATAGCTGGCTAAGCGTTCAATTGTAGGATATTGATGTATCTCTCTGGCTGTAAGTTTGATTTGATAATGTTTCTCGATCGATCGAATGAGCTTCATCATCTTGATAGAATTCACACCAAGACTTTGGATATTTGCATTTGGCTCCGCCCAATCGCGGGAAACGTGCAGTTCCTCAGTCAAACAGGTGAGCAGATGCTCCTGTATTTCTTCCCTTACTCTTTTCACATGGTCTGCTTGCTGTATCTCCCCGTCCTGGACCGCATTTTTCATCTGGTTGGGTTTATGAAGCAAGTGGTCGAATTCTCCATTTTCAAATGAAGTTTTCAGCTGGGTGCGCTGGATTTTTCCGATAGCCGTTTTTGGTATCTCTTCTTTTTGTACAGGCAGCAAATATTCTGGAGTGACTCCGATCACCTGCGAGACATGGGATTGTATGTTTCTAAGAAGCTGAGACATCTGCTCATCATTTAATTTTGCGGAAGTAACAAAGAAGATAGCCAGCTGATCTGTTGAATTCTGGCCCAAACGGACAGCGCAGGCAGCAGTATAAGAAGTTTCAATTTCAGGTAACTCTTCAACTGCAGACTCAATCGCATGACTGTAATAATTAATGCCATTAATGATAATTGCATCTTTCGTACGGCCTGTTATCGTTAAGCGCCCGTTTCGCAAAAAGCCGAGATCTCCGGTTTCAAACCAGCCGTCTTCTGTAAACACACTCTCATTCAAATCAGGCCGCTTGTAATAACCGCTAGTAACAGAAAGACCCGAAACTTGAAAACGGCCGATCTCGCCCTCTTCAACCAATTCATTATGGTCATTCACAATTCTCATAGAGAAGCCGGGGATTGGAGAGCCTATTTCAACAAAATGATCATCATCACTTGTTCCAGCCCGGGTAAACTCATGAGAAAAAATAACGCCCGATGAAGTTTCGGACATTCCCCATGCAGGTCGGATGGCATCTGCAGGCAGTCCATGAGGTTCTAAAAGCTCAAGTATTCTGCGCCCTACCTTGGCTACCATTGCTTCACCGCCATTTAGCATGTACCGCATTGAAGATAGATCCCATTTCCTATTTTTTATTTCTTCTGCAAAATCAGTGACAAGACCAAACGCAAAATTCGGCGCCCACGTAACAGAAGCTCGGTAATGATCAATCCAATCCAGCCATTTCAACGGCTCCATTAAGATCGTTTCGCTTGAAACGTTAATTTCCTGACAGCCAAGATAAACATCTCGCAAATGCAGCATTCCGATGCCTCCGACATGGTCAAACGGCATCCAGTTAAACGTAATATCCTCTCTGGTGAAGCCTTGCATTTGAATAATCCCTTTCACCATGCTCATAATGTTACGATGATTAAGCATCACTGCTTTAGGTGTTCCCGTACTGCCTGAAGTCAGCAATAAAAGCGCTAAGTCTTCGGGACTGGCTTGATGCCAATCTGTGTCCGCTTCAGCGCTGAGCAGATCCTCCACAGCAATCGCCCTGAACCCTTCAAGCCCTTGTTCTTTTGCCCAATCGAGCATTTCCTGGTACATCCCCCGGTCTGTAATGACCGCCGGCTTGTTGAGAAGCGTCCATGCGTCTTTCAGCTTTTGAGTGCCGCTGCTCGATTCAGCATACGTTGGCGGAACAGCTAACGGAGCCGGAACAATCCCTGTTAACACACACCCCCAGAACGCAGGGAGAAGCTGTGAATTGTCACCAAGCTGCAAAATCACGTTTTGTTTTGCTTTCAAACCTGATTGGCGAAGTCCCTTCACAATGCGCAATCCATCATCCCATAATCGTCTATAGGATTGGTAAACTTCAGTTCCATCCGGCTGCAAATAAATGATTCCCTTTGTATCTCCAAGCTCCGCAGCCGTTCTGTATAAAACTTCAGGTATTGTTGACGGCTGCTCTTCAGATATATGTAAAGGCTCACCATGACTGACAGAAGGGTTAGCTAATAGGCGGATATTATCATTATTTCTCATCGCGCTGCCTCCATTTCACCTGCGAAATTTTTATAGATTTTCAGTTAATTCCCGTATAAACCTTTGATCCTTGTTTTGACTTCTTCATGATGAAATGTTTTCTCATGCATCATCAATTCCTGTTCAATGACGCGCGGCAGCTGATCACGAAGCGGGGCAACCAGATGATCTTTCAGGGTAACCAATGAGTTTCTCGGCTTTTCCGCCAGTTCTTGCGCCAGCTCCACTGCATAATCTAACACTTCTGCACGGGGCAGCACCTTAAAGGGCACCCCTCTTTTTTCAAGCTCAGCTCCGCGGTAGCTTCCCGCATTCAATAATATTTCCTGGGCCAGGCTGAATCCCAGTTTTTTAGGAACGATAAAGGTAGCGCCCATTCCAGGCGTAAATCCGTATTTCATAAAATTAGCCGTATACACGCTTTCTCTGCTCAGAATGACAAAATCAGCAAAGAGCCCCATGACAAAACCGCCTCCAATTCCATGGCCCTGCATTGCCGCAATAACTGGAATCTCGCAATCCAGCGCCAGAGAATAAAGATTGTCATCAGTGAACTTGGTCAACCCCTGCTGAATTCGAAGCAGTCCTTCTTGCGTTCCTCCTGAAGCAAAATAATTATCATATCCTGTCAAAATGACCGCTTTATATTTGGGGTGCTGCCGTATGTATTCAAACGCTTGAATTAAACCGTCTGTAAGTTCTTGTGAAAACGCGTTTTTATGAGCACGATCATGCATTTTTACCTGAATAATGGCGTGTTCAATTTCAATAAGCTCCACAACGGAATGCGTCATGATGTCCTCCTAACGGTTCTGATTTCATTGTTCAAACGGTTACTGATTCTCCCATGGGAATTGTCCTGTTTCAACATACCTGATGATTCTCATTTGGTTTTGGGGATCAGAAAACATGTCTTGATTTGCAGTTAAAGCGGTGGCTTTCGAACGGCTGACTTGATGATCGAGTGAGCTCATAAACTGTTTATAATGTGCGATTCCTTTTTTATTCAGCCTCCGCAAACGCAATAAATGCTTTCTCAGCAGCACGTCACTTTGAGCATCAAAAGCATCTATTAACCCCCATTCACTGGCTTCCTGAACGGAAATCGGCTTTGTTATAAGTGTCATGTAATGCGCTTTCTGCCAGCCGATACGGCGGATCAAAAACGGTAAAACACACGCAGGGTACAGGCCAAATAGCAGCTCAGAGAGACTGAATGACGCTGTCTGATCAGCAATGGCAATATCAGTGGCAGAAACGAATCCAAGACCGCCTGCATTCACTTTTCCCCTGACATGAGATATCGTGACGTAAGGACCGGTCTGTAATTTCAGCCACAAATCATAGAGAAGCTCTTGAGAACTTGCCTGTTTTCTGCCCTTTTTCATTTCCTGATAGATATCTTGAAAATCCGCTCCGAAACAAAACACCTCGGGAAGCCCCTCTAAAACGACAACTGTAACTGATGATGTTTCACATTGGTTTAACACTTGCAGGCATTCTTCTATCAGCGTGTCATTAATCGTATTATTCGCTTCAGGGCGGTGAAAGGTAATATAGCAAACCGACGCTTGAAAGCGGACCTTTATCGTTTGATAGGTCACGTGATCCACCTGTACTTCCGATGAAACTCAGAAATTTCTTCTAAAAACAAGCGCGGCTTCTCTTGAGTAGACTTCATGATGCCCGGTATCATCTCAAAGTCTAGCTTTACATTACGCGTCCCAAACCGCACCATCCCGCTCCCCTTAAACAGCAGCTCATACTCTTCCATAGAGAGCTGATATCGGCGATCCAAATGCTTCTCAATGTCAAATGTTCGCTGACGCTTCTGGCCTTCCGGAGTTGTAATTCCGCTGTAAAACTCGGAACAGCAGCCGGATCCGTAGGAAAAACAGCCAATTCGTTTAGGCGAATCAAATCTCCCTTGGTCGATCGTGCTGGCCAATGCCAGAAACAAGGCTGCCCCCATAATATTTCCAACCCGTTGACAGTAATTTAAACCTGGTTTTACCCGATTTAAAAAATCCGTCTCAATCCCAGCTGTTTTCATCTTCGCCACCTTACGCATCATTGTCCGGTGCGCACCTTTCACCATCCCGCCAAAGGGCGTATGGTAAGCAAGATATTGAAACGTGTCCTGATAATTGGCTCCCGGTACACGTTTTTGATATTCCAGAAAGGTCTGTTCGCAGCAATCCAGATATGACATTAAAGAGAGATCAGAATCACCCGCTTCACTGTCGGGAATGGGGCGGCACGTGTCCATGACTTCATAGCCGTAATACCCATTTGCTCCGGGATCTATTTGAAACACCTCGGGATTTTCGCCAACTAAAACGGCCACCGCTCCCGCCCCGGCGCTTGGTTCCGCATAAGACCAATCTTCGCTTAATGCGTCTCCTCCCTCTGCGATTAAAAAACGTGAAATATCACTGGCGATAACCAGTGCTTTGGCCCCCGGGGAAGTCTGGGATAATATAAAATTCACCGCCATCTGAAATCCAGCCGTTCCTGAATAACATGCCTGTTTAATCTCAAACAAACGGCAGTTGCGGTTGAGGCCTAAATGCTCGTGGATATATGTACTTAACGATTTTCCAAAGTCAATCCCGGATTCAGAGCAAGTGATTAATAATTCAATCCGGTCCTTCTCTGCTTCAGATAAAGCATCAATTATCGGCTTAGCTGCATTGACTCCGAAGGTCACGGGATCTTCATAAGGCAGTGCTACCGCTTTTTCTTTCATTAATAAGTTTTCAAATCTGGCAGTGTCTAAGCGTCTGTATTTGGCCAGCTCCATGACATCAAGGTATGCCGTTCCGCCAAAGACATTCATCGCTTCTATTCCGGCTGAAACCATTTATGATTCGCCTCCACATTTCTCAATGTTTTGTATACAAACCGCAGTGTTCATTCCACCAAACCCCATGCTTAAGCTCAGCGCATTTTTGATGCGGTATGAAATCGATTTCTCATTTACCCAATGAAAGGAATCATCGATTGGATGATCCAAATTCCGGCTCGGATGCAGGGCAGATTTTTTCATTTGCAGCAAAACAGAAATAATCTCTACGATGCCCGCCGCACTAAGCCCGTGTCCGGTTATCGATTTTGTTGCATTGATATAAGCATGGGAAAGCCCGCATGCACGGAGCGCCTTTAATTCTGTTTCATCTCCAATAAAAGAACCTGTACCATGAGGATTAATATAATCAATATCTTCTGGTGAAAGGCCGGCACGCCCTAGCGCCTTCTGGATGACATGAATCTCTCCTTCTAATGAAGGATCAGGGTTCCGGTTTCCGTCCAGTTTAATTGACCAGCCAGGCAATGCTGCATAAGGTTTAACACCTCTTTGTAAAGCCGTCTCCCTTCGTTCTATTACCAATGCACCGCACGATTCTCCATAAATAAATCCGTCTCTGTTTTGATCGAAGGGCCGGCACGCTTTTTCAGGTTCATCAGCATATTTGTCCGTTCCCATAGCGCCTAAAGCCCTTAGCGCCTCACATTCCATATAAGAAAGATCCATTAAAGCACCAAGTGCTATGCAAGTATCAACTTCACCTGACAGGACTTGCTGAATCGCATGAATGACTGCTAACTGGCCGCTGGCCGAGGCTCCTCCCAACGTATATGCCAATCCTGTAATGCCAAACTGATCTGTACATATCCCGCAAAGATCGCTATCCATGAAAGACAGGCCATACGCCGGCGAAATAAAACCAGAGCGGGCTTGATAGCTTTCATAAACCTCTAAGGTTTCTCTCTGCTGGAAATTTGACCCGCCAACTACCAGTCCGATACGTGAGGAATCTGCATCGTCCAATTCAGCCTCCTCCCAAGCCTCCGTGAGAGTTACCAATGCAGCGCGGCTGGAAAATGATGCTTTCCGCAATATTTTTTTAGAAAGCCGGTCGGGATAAGACAATGATGCGATTTCAGCTCCGATAAACCGGCTGTCTTTTTGTCTGCCTGAACGCTTCATGACATCAAAGGCATGTCTGCCGGACAGCAGCGAGGAAGCAAAGTCCTCTTTTCCTTGACCGATGGAGGCCGTGACGCCTACACCGGTCACTACGACCTCAGGCAGATTGCACTTTGTCATAAAGCACCTCAGCTAATTCACCGATGTTTTTCACTCCGGATAGCTCAATGCGAGGAATTTTTAACGATAAATCCTCTAGCACCATTGTGATAATTTCAGCTCTGTCTACAGAGTCAGCCCCTAGCTCAACTAACTGATCTTCAGGCTCAAATCTGTGTCCGTCTAATTCAGGAAGCACCTCGCAAATATTGGTGATTAATACTTCAAAGATTCTCTGTTTATCCATAACGCGCTCTCTCCTTCAATGGATCATTTTAATGATTTTTATAGGTATATTTTCATAATATTCAAACTTTTATCCTTATGTTGTCTGTTTCATGCGACGGCTGATACATCGATTGTATCCGTTCATGAAGCAATACTGCCGTTTCTGTCATTAATTTTTTCGCGATTTCATCGACATGACGGTTTCGCCAATTTTCTAATTGCGATCCTTTGACCCATTGATTAAAGGCTCCCAGCGCGGGACCGCAGTGAATTTGATAATCAACCTTCGAATGTTCGCTTCCGCTGATTGCCAATTTTGAGCTGTATCTGAAGTACCATCGGAAAATCAAAGCCATTTTATGCTTCGGGTTTTGTTCAGCCTTCTCAATGTCTGCCGCGGGATAATGTAAGGCAATTTCCTTATATATGTCTTCTAAACTGCGTTTAAAGTATTTCTCCTCAAGCTGGGCCAGCATCTTTGCATCCAGCTCACGTATAGATCCATACCGCTGGTACAGTTCATATAACTTGTTTGCCCGTGCGGGAAAGAACACGCCTTTTTTTAGCACTTGCACTTTACTGCCCGATTCAAACATATCGCCTGCAGGCGCATAGGCTGTATCTTGTACATTCATCTGCTGAAGCAAATCCTTTACTTTATCACTTGTTGCCGCCTCAACCGTACATTGATTGATTGAACCTGTTAGAATAAAATCTGCCCCAAGCATAAAAGCCGCCATCGCTGCCTCAGGTGTTCCAATCCCTCCAGCTGCACCAACTCTTATTTTTTTCCGATATTGATATTTTTTCATCATGTCATCTCTTAAAGATGTCATCGCCGGCATCAGGCTGTATGCCACACCGCCATCTGTGTGACCGCCTGAATCAGCTTCCACACAAATATCGTCAGCCATCGGAATGCACCGCAGCAACTCAGCTTCATTCATGGTGATTTTATTTTCTCCTAAAAGCTTTTGCAGCATATTCTCAGGCGCAGGGCTCAGAAATGACTCTGCAACTTCCGGACGTGATATTTTTGCTATGAGACGATTTGAGCATATAACCTCACCATTTTCATTTCGTTTCACTCCTTTTGCGCGGTACCTTACTAATGCAGGAGTGACACTTAAAAATGCTGAAGCTTCCACAACGCTCACTTGATTCCTCAATAAAAGATCGATCATTTTTTCCTCTGATTCAGTATGTTTCATATTGTGTACCAGATTGATGCCGTAGGCTTGTCCTTTCCCTAATTCACCTTGTATAGCACGGATCGCATCTTCAACCTCATTCAGGCTCAGACCGCCTGTGCCAAAGAACCCCATCATTCCCGCTCTTGAGAGCTTTACTACCATTTCTTTCGAAGCAATTCCGCGGTACATTCCTCCTGCAAGATAAGCGTATGTAAGATGATAATCCTGTTTAAATTCAGCACTTCCTAAAGATTCTGCCGTAATGTCGGCTTGAACATTGGGTTTTTCTTTTAGATGCACACTGATCGCGAGGTTCTTTTTCGGTATATATGTCAATGGTTCAGCTTCATTTTTAATCCGATGAATGAGGCCGGTTAATACAGTGCCAGGCCCAATCTCTTCAAACTCCATTTCTCCTCTTCCCATCAGGAAACGAATGCTGTCCGTCCATTTCACTGTGTTGTCCATTTGTTCAGATAATGTATCTTTTAACCGTTCTTGATGGTATGGCTCTGCATAGACATTGGAGATAACCGGGATCGCCAAAGGTGCAAACTGGAATGAGTCAATATATTGCTTAAAGACCTGTTTTGCTTGATTCATATATCTGGAATGAAAAGCTCCGCTCACATTTAATGGATGAAACAGCTTTACATCCTTGGTGTTTTCAAAAACAGCCCGAGCTTTTTCAATCTCTTTTTTCGGGCCGGAAATTACAATTTGCCGAGGCGTATTTTCATTCGCCACATCAATGTCATGAAGGCAGTTCTCTTCTAAAACGGCTGTAACTTGTTCCTTATTCAGGCCGATCACAGCAGCCATTCCGCCTCCTGTAATGCGTCCCATCAATTCTCCTCTTTTTTTGACAAGTCTTAATCCGGTTTCAAAATCAAATGCACCGGCAGCCAACAACGCATTGTATTCTCCTAAACTGTGTCCTGCCGCAAAATCAGGTTTTCTGCCGGTTTCCTCCACTCGCTTCAAATAACTGAGTGCATTTACAACGTATAAAGCAGGCTGCGTGTATTCAGTATGGTTTACATCCAAATAGGATTTCTCTGTACATAGCTTCTCTATTGAATAGCCCAATATTTGATCTGCTTGATCAGTCAAATGCTGATATTGTTCAAATAACCCTTGTCCCATTCCCTTTTGCTGGGAGCCTTGCCCTGGAAAGACATATGTAATCATCTTGTAAACTTCCTTTCTGGTGTACGGAAACCCTCAACCGTTTTCAGATTTTTCAGCTCCTGATGAAATGGTGTTATGATTGAGCAGCAGCGGTCAGCTGAATCACCCGGAATCAGCTGTTTCACAAATGCAGCTAAGGTGCCGGATGGCCCTAAATCGATAAACTTGCATGTATGCTTGCTTTCCAAATATCGAATCGCTTCACGAAACATCATTGGTTTTCTGACCGCATTCCAAAAGAAATGATTGTCGATTACGTGAAGGCAGCTTCCCGTTAAGCTCGATACAATCGGTATGAACGGTTTTTTAAAAGATTTTGATCTTAAAAATTCTTCATAGGCACTCTCTGCCGGATCGATAAGCGAAGAATGAAAAGCATAGGATACAGGAAGCAGCTGGCAAAGAATCTGTTTCTCTTTTAAAGCCTCCATAATCTGCTTTATATGATTTTCTTCACCAGAAATGACGAAGTGCGAATCATAATTGATAGAAATAAGTTCACTATTTCTAAACAGTTGCGGATAATCTTTCAGCAATTGCGGTTTGTCAAGAATGGCCAGCATTTTACCTTTATCGCAGGAATTTTGGATGACAATAGCCTGTTCAAGTATGCAATCCAGTATATCCTCTGCGTCTGACAAACCAGAAATTGCCGCTGATGCGAATTCTCCCAGGCTTGATCCCAATACGTAATCAGGATAAATTCCCCTGTCTTCCAAAACTTTATATAAGGAATACTCAACCATAAAAATAGCTGGATGGGAAAAAAGAATACGATCAAACGGATCTGACACCCGTTTATCTGGATGGTAGATTTCTTCAACAATAGATGTGCCGATTCGCCGTGCTGCAATGGCATCCATTTCAAGCATCGATTGGCGAAACACGGCATTTTCCTTAAATAGTTCTTTCCCCATGTGATAGTATTGGGAACCTTGTCCGGAAAACATAAAAACAAGCGGTTCATTCATGTGTATAACCTTCTTTTTTTATATTTATGACGGCTATTTTGATTTTTCAGTTCTATATATGCTGTAAAAGACATATAGCAGCGATTGAAAGAAAGAAAATAAATAAAAAAGTCTTATATGAAAAAAGTAAAGGAGATTCAACTTTGGAAGGAATGCTATTAGTGCTCTGGATGCGGTTCATTTATGAAGTGATCGTAGATGTATGTTGATATCTCAAAATTGATGTAACATGATGACAGGATCAGCAAAGAACATCGACTCTATGATTGGTGGGTGCGTTAAAAAGGGACCATCTAGATGTGAGAGCGATGGTTTGGCAATCTGGCTGACATAGTTCAAATGTCTAACTTTTTTCAGCCTCTTTATGTAACAGTATATAAAGTTATTCAATTAGAAACAGTGTCAAACGAACGATTGACTCTTTAAAACTTTATACCTTAAAGGAAAGGAAATCTGTCTTTAGCTCTAATTAACGAGGTACAAGGCCATAGGAACAAACGTTTTTAACGGGGCATTGGTTCCGCATCTTTCTTTATGCGATGTATTAACCCGGTTAAAATATTTCCTGGACCTATCTCCTCAAACTCCATATGGCCTTTATTCATTAAGTAGCTTATGCTCTCAGTCCATTTCACTGAATGATTAATTTGATCGGCCAGCGTCTGCTTCATGAATTCGGATGTATACGGTTTGGCATACACATTTGAAATAACCGGGATAGACGGGGACGAAAAATGAAAGGCATGAAGGAACTCCTCGAATTCTTCTTTTGCTTTATTCATGTACCTGGAATGAAACGCGCCGCTTACGTTTAAGGGGAGTACCATTGTAACTTCAGTCAACGTATCAAAAAGAGATGCGGCTTTTTCAATCTCATCTTTTTTCCCTGAAATTACAATTTGATATGGGGCGTTCACATTAGCAATATCAACATCATGTAGATGATGTTCTTTCAGAGCCTTTGCAACCTGCTCTTCATTTAGTCCCATAACAGCTGCCATACCGCCGTTGCTTACCAGACTCATCAGCTCGCCTCTTTTTCTGACAAGCTGTAAACCTGTCTCAAAGTCAAAGGCTTCAGCTGCAAATAACGCATTGTATTCACCCAAGCTGTGGCCGGCGACAAAGTCAGGCTTAACTTCTTTTTCCTTGATTTTTTTCAGATAGCTTAGTGCGTTTACCACATATAACGCCGGCTGAGTAAATTGCGTTTTATTTAAATTGGAATAAGGATTTTCCAGGCAAAGACGTTTGATTGAATAGCCTAAGATCTCATCTGCCTGATCCGTCAGTTCTTTAAATTCATTGAATAAGCCGCTGCCCATTCCTTGTTTCTGCGAACCCTGCCCCGGAAAAACATATGTGATCATTCTCTCAAAGCCACCCTTCCGATAGTAGATGTGTTTCACTTTTGTATGATTTTATAAAAAATAGTGATGACCGGATAAATAGTAGCATGTTCAAGTTGATGGTAACCTCTGTAAATATTATCCGTCAAGTTAATTTTTCCTACAGTTAACCCAATTGTTTTTCTACTTCTTTCAATTGAGGAATAAAGGATCAGGAGATATAACAGAATATATGAAAAAGGACCTGCATCACGTATAGGGCGACATATCAAGATAATGCGCTTCATTTTCTTACTAATAAGTTTTCAAAATAAATAACACCCTCCTATGTAATCATTTTGAAAAATAAAAAGCATTTAGATATTCGAAGAAAAATAGGATAATAGATTCAAAAAGATTATTTAAAATCAAAAATGCCTTTTTGATTTTTACGGGTGCGAAATTTCACAAAGTATTCCTTCTTATCAATTTGAAAGTAAATATTATGCTGATAAAGATCCTTTATTGAATGGCCGGGCGATTTGCCAAAAGAGTGACCAGGATACACCCGTACATGAGGTGAAACCTCCGATTTTATTCTTTGAATGCTATCAAACATCTCTCCCGCTGAACTGCCATCATCCTCACATATGCCGCACCCTTCTGTAAACACCGTATCTCCGGTAAAAATACTTTCAGAAAACAAATAACACATTCCGCCGGCTGTATGCCCCGGTGTGAGAAGGCATTGTGCACTTGTGTTCCCTATGCTGATCGTCTGATGATCCTCTAGGCTAATTAAATTTCTGCATCGGAATTGATAATAATCAATTTCTTTTTTCGACATATAAACTTGAGCGTTAAACATCTTCGTCAGCGGGTCTACTAGGTTTACATGATCATAATGAGAATGTGTCAATGCGACTGCCTTTAATTCAGCTTTTAGTTCAGAAAGTGCAGTTGTTATTTTACTCAATTCCCATGAGGGGTCAACAACAATTGCAGATCTGCTTACAATATCTTCAATGATATAGCAATAATTCGTCCAGCCCTGATACCTTGTTTTAATTGGATGCACCTTATAAGTAAGATTCATTTATACCATCCCTATCATGTAAAGTTCTTAAATGATGGACCGTTGTTCACCCTCCATCTTTCATTCCACTTTATCAAACAGTATGATTGTTTTCCATTTTTTTCAGAGATCCTTGTTCTTTGCATATAAAAAAAGCGATTCTTTTGGAAGCATGTCCAACAAGAATCGCTTTTCGCACTAGTTCCTTAGAGATTTCGTTTTTGTGTCTCGCGTGTACCTTCCACGCAAATTGACTCTACATGCTGCATAATGACCCGCTTGATTCTGTCTTTATTCACTCGCACAGGGTCAAGCATCGCATGTAAAGCCAAGCCGTCAACAAGCGCGTAAAGCCTCTCAGCTTCAATGTTTTTATCAGCATTCTGCTTCAGTAAATCGGATTCATCTAAATAGGCAATCAGATTCCGCATGCCGCTGAAAATCCCGTCATGATTCGCATCAAACATATCCTTTTTATGTCTGGCATAAGCAGTAAAAGCAAACCAAACCTCCATCTCTCTTATCGTTTCTTCATTCGTTGGGACAATTTCAAGCAAAATGTGCAACACTTTTTCCTTAGGGAGTAAATCCTTCATGGCAATGTCCTTAATTCGAGCCGTCACCTTTTCTTGAACAAGTTTCATTGCAAACGCAAGCAGTTCATCCTGTGTAGTAAAATAATGGCGCAGCGCACCTAATGACAATCCTGCTTCCTTTGCAATGTTCCTGGCTGATGCTCCCTCCATCCCCCGTTCTAAAATAACGCGCCACGTCGCTTCTGCAATTTGTTTTCTTCTTTTCTCATGGTCAATTTGTTTTGGCATAGCTTTATTGTAACAAGAAAAAAATGAGAGGGCAATTTTTATAATACAGTTGTGTTACAAAAACAAAGGTGGTAACATATTATTTAAATAATACAACTGTATTGAAAAGAGGGGAATGGATTGAACGGTATCGCATGGATGATTGTTTTCTGTGAAATTGCGTTTTGGGTTGTCATTGTTTTGGGGCTTGCTGTACGCTACCTATTCAAACGACATACATTAGGACTGCTATTCCTTGCCTTAACTCCAGTTATCGATTTGATCTTATTAGCGGCAACTGGTGTGGACCTTTACCGCGGAGCCTCAGCGACCGCAGCACATGGAATTGCAGCTGTTTACATCGGTATATCGATCGCTTATGGGAAACAAATGATTCAATGGGCAGATGAGAAATTTCAATATTATGTGACAAAAAAAGGCGCAAAACCTCTGAAACGTTTTGGAATGGATCATGCCAAGCACGGTGCGAAAGGCTGGCTAAGACATGTGCTGGCCTACTTAATTGGTGCGGGACTATTGGCAGGGATGATTTATTTTATCAATGACTCTGCCCGAACCGAGGCATTGAGCGGCATTCTTAAACTGTGGACTGTCATTATAGGCATTGACTTTCTCATTACAGCCAGCTATTTTATTTGGCCAAAAAAAGAGAAAACTTCGGCGAATCTCAGAAATTAACATGGTGAAAAAGGCCCTTCCCCAGCGGAAAGGGCCTTTTTTGTTTTTGTTAAAATATGTTATACTACTTTCGTCAGAAACAGACTTATAGATATTTTGGGTTTATTTAAGGATAAAGGTTTGTATGAGTAAGCAGGTGAAGGGAGTGTCATCCTTGTGCCAAAAAGAACAGAACGAGCACTCTAAGGATTTTAACCTGAAATCAAAATTAATCGAAATTGTATCTGTCATTTTTATTGTGGCTATTGCACTTGCAGTCATCTTCGGCGGCTTTTTCTTCGGGATGAAAGGATTATTCTCCATACTTGGCATCACATACGCTTCCAATCAAACATTAGCTTTATTTATTTTAGCCTGCTTTGCTGTAGGCGTAATCATAGACCCACTCACAAAGATAATCTCTATCATTTTGGAAAAATCACTTTCTTTGAAAAAGACTGCACTTTTTGCTTTTATACTGTATTTTATCAGCAATCTTATAACGATCTGTTTTGCAGATTACTTTATGCAGTCTATTTATATTCCAGATGTCTTGCTTGTTGTGATATCAGCTTTGATGGCTTTCATTGAACTTGCTTTTGATAACCAGCCAAATAGAGAAGCCGCTTAAAAATGCCGATGGCAGATATGGAGAATTCATAACACCTTATATTTGGACATCACCAGTTATATAAACGAAAAAAACTCCCTGCTCACACGAACAGGGAGCAAACACAATGTAGTATTTTAAATTCTGCATTCTAGAATGATTCTTACATTCGGATCATCAAGTTCATCCAAAAAGATAATGATCTTCGGACCGCATGCCATGTGTTTCCACCCCCTCACCCAAAATATACATTATTTTAAATTACCTGTAAATGTAAATTTTGTTATGTAGATGGATATATCCGTGAAGTATGATGGATCACACGTTTACAACCGTTTCACACTCCAATGGATACATAAAAAGCATTGATATCGCAAAACTTCATCAGGGGTTGAAGTAGAGATGTATTTTAAATAAGGTTGGTTCAATCGCAACTGCTGCGGATGAAGATGAAGGTGAGGTACAACTGTTAATAGTCTGCTGAAATCCACTGGTCCACCTTTAGACAAAATATTCATTTCTTCTTTTTTAGACTTAAAACTATGTCGAAAGTTATTGTTTCGCATACCTTATTCTATCTCGACTAAAGGAGGTGACATCATGGGATTCTACGGTGGATATTCTGGTGGATACTCTGGCGGCGGATATTCAGGCGGAAGCAGCTTCGTATTGATCGTAGTGTTGTTCATCTTGTTGATCATTGTTGGTGCTTCATTCCTTTACTAATCTAAGAGTATCCAAAGTCTTTTTGACTCACCTCCCTGTACGGCAGACGCCATAAGAAGTTTTTATGGCGTTTTGCCATGCGATTGCCGAAACATGCCAACAAAGTTTCTAAACAAGGCAAATATTCACTCTAAACTGCCACCGCACTAAAGCCGTTAACCGCCAATAGTCTATCTTGAGATTTACCGGAAGCAGTTTACAGAGAATATAAAAAAGCACCTTCATTAACATTAGATTGGCGATAGAAGGTAATAAAATAATGTAAATGCAATTTAAAACAATTGATCCAGTATGAAGCAATGTTCTCTCATAAGTAATTGGGTAATTTAGTTGAAGTAAATTTACTAATAAAGATATAAATAACGAGCATAGAGTTCCTAAACTATGAGTTGTCGATAATAAATGTGAAAACCGCGTCGCAATAAGTTACGTTTGTTTTCGTCAGTAATTTTCAATAATTCATTTTGCCATTCGAATTCCAACTTGTAGTATTGTTTAGCCTTGTATTTTCTATACGCACTTCGTTTGTTGAAATAATACCACTTTCCCCTGGTCTAAGAGACAGTTCTTTACCATTTATAAACTCCCTCTCCGAGAAACCTAACAACCAATCATAACAAAATAAATTTGATAGATGAGATAGCCAATTACCACTGCACTAAAAATAAAGCTAACACTTTTCACTGGATCATTAACGGGTACGCCTTTAGAAAATATAACAAATGGCCATAAACTCATCAGTAAAAAAACCCATCCTGGTATACCCCATCTGATCAGATATTTAGTTTCAAAATTCATGTCATCTCTCCTCCACCTAATTATCAGTAAAAGGAAAGGATATAGAAGGCGTAAACTTACTTTCCTAATCACGAAATTACTTTCATGATTGAAAATTTAGTACACAGTTCTATTAGTAGCAAAAATTTAAAGCGCCCCCGCTCATTAGCAGTGCCGCTCCTCAATTTATTAGGGAAATCATTCCTAATGAGAAGATGGAAAAATTCAAAGACTTCTTTAGGGCCGTGATGGACGAAGATGATCCCTCTGCAATTGAAAAGTTAGACGATGAATTAATAGACGAAGATAATTGGTTTATTGTTGATGACAAGCAAAAAAGAATAGGAATTTCATTGCCGGGTATTTACGAGGATGACAACGAAATAAATTGGAGATGGAGATAAAAAGCAAATATTGATTATATAAAGCCCGCCTTATGAGACGGGCTTTCATTAGTTCTTGTTGGTTATACTGTTTTACAGTTGTTGGTTTTGGGCTGTAATAAGATGGTCAGGGCTATACCTGATGCCGGAGTTAAAAAATAGCCACATAGCATCAAATAGGGGGCGATTTCGTTTTTGAGAAAATAAAGCCCAAAGAGAATAACGGCTGTACCGATAGTGAAATAAATCGGCTTTTTACTTTTCAAAGTCAAACGGCTTGATTGAGAAAACTTTTTGTAGATTAAAGGCAAGCCGGCATAAACCCCTATGAAAAATGTAAATAAAATAGACCAAAGGAAACCGATTGGCGAGAAATAGCTCTCGGAAAATATTCCGTCGAAAGCCCAATTGCTTAACACAACGAAGCCAAATAGATAAACAAATGCCAATATGATCTTGACCATGATATCCCTCCCCTACAATCCAATATACACGTGATAAAGGTTGTTTAAATGGGTAAAACCATTCATTTACTTTTCAATCTTCCCGCTCCTTCAAAGCCTAATACTTTAATCAATAGCACCATTTGTTACTTTCATCTCATTTACCAATATTATACATCGGGATAAATGGGATGATTGGATGTTTTTTATATACTCCAAACGCTCCTCTTCCGTCATAATCCATGTAATGACTTCCCTATGCTGACGTAAGTCTTTATTTTCTACAGTCAAGATGACTTCAAATGTTTAAATTCATATCACTGAAAGAACACAATAAAAAAAGCATTAAGCTATTCCGAAGAATATCTCAATGCTTGAAATGCGTAGACAAAATATAGAAAAGGTTATATTGCCCTTCACCAAACATCGCTACATCACGCGTTTGAACATCTTTTCCATCTCATAAGTGGAATGGTGTATGATGATCGGGCGGCCGTGCGGGCATGTAAATGGGTCTGATGTGCTTCGGAGGTCGTCCAGAAGCGCTTTGATTTCGTCATTTCTGAGGTGGCGATTTGCTTTGATGGAGCCTTTGCAGCTCATCATAATCGCGGCTTCCTCACGGAGTTTTTTAATATCAATATTTTTGGAGTCGAGCACCTGCTGAATGATTTCTTCTATCAGCTCGGCTTCTTCTCCCTTTGGAAACCAGGCCGGGTGGCAGCGGACGATGTAGCTGTTTGACCCGAATGACTCTAAAAAGACACCAACACTTTCGAGCTCTTGTTTGTGCTGTTCGATAATCAAAGCCTCGTTTGTGGAGTAGTGGAACGTCAGCGGTACAATCATATCCTGGACCTCAGGCTCAACCTCCCCCACCTTTTCACGGAAGTACTCGTATTTAATACGTTCTTGGGCGGCGTGCTGGTCGATAATATACAAGCCATTCTCATTTTGTGCCAATATATAAGTCCCGTGCATCTGGCCGATCGGGTACATAATCGGAACCCGCTCAGACGTTGGCGGCGGCTGTTCCTCATGGTATTCCTGCTCATATGTTTCAGACTGTTCTTCTGAAACACTGGACACCTCAAGGGTTTGTTCCTCATCATCGATAGGTGGAGCATCAAAATGGAGAGGAGGCAATTCTTCCTCCGCATCAGCCGGCTCTTTCACGACTGAGCTGAGCTTCATTGGTGAATAAGATGGCGCAGTCGATTTTTCCGGAACTTTTTTTTCCGCAGGTTTTTCATCAAAGGTTATAATCTGCTGCTCATTTTTGATGGCAGGTGCTGATTTTTTCGGGAGCTGGGCACTCGGAATCAGCTGCTGCTGTTTAAATACATCTTTAATTCCGTCACGTATTAAGTCATGAAGCTCTGTTTCCTTGCTGAGCCGGACCTCAAGCTTCGATGGATGCACGTTGACATCGACTAAAATCGGGTCCATCGTAATTTCTATAAAGGTAATGGGATGGCGTCCGATCGGCAAAAGCGTATGATATCCTTCATGAACCGCTTTGACGAGCGGGAAATTTTTAATGTAACGGCCATTGACCACAGACGACATATAGTTTCTCGACGCCCGTGTAATCTCTGGGAGAGCGATATATCCCTTCACTTCAAAATCCAAAGAGCTTACATGCAGCGGAAGCATTTTTTTGGCGACAGCAGTGCCGTAAATCGCTGCCAGGACATGGCGTACATCTCCGTTTCCATTCGTTTGAAGCAGGTTTTTCCCATGATGGCGCAGACGGATCGATACCTCTGGATGCGCCAGAGCAATACGGTTAACCACGTCTGTAATGTTTCCAAGCTCTGTATGAACGGTTTTCATATATTTCAAACGGGCCGGTGTGTTAAAAAACAAGTTCGAAACGACAATTTCAGTTCCCTTCCTGCTTGAGGACCGCGATTCGGAAATGATGTTTCCTCCTTGAAGGACGAGCTTCGTCCCAGCTCCTTCACCAGTGCTTGTCGTAATTTCCAGATGAGAGACTGACGCGATACTCGGCAGGGCTTCTCCCCTAAAACCAAGCGTTCTTACCCTGAATAAATCATTTTCATCTTTTATTTTACTTGTTGCGTGGCGGCGGAAGGCACGCTTGCAATCTTCATTCTCCATTCCTTCGCCGTTATCCAAAACCCGAATGGATGCAAGGCCTGCTTCCTCAATATCGATTTCAATGACTGTGCTGTCAGCGTCGATCGCATTTTCCACCAATTCCTTGACGACTGAGGCGGGCCGTTCCACAACCTCGCCCGCCGCTATTTTATTTGAAAGCTCATCTGACAGCTGGATGACTTTTGCCACATTCATCACCCCGTTTTAATGTAATTTCTTTTGCAGCTTGTACATTTCATTCATCGCTTCAAGCGGTGTCATATCCAGTATATTAAGTGATTTGAAGGCATCGAGCACCTGCTTTTCTTTTTTTGAAAGCTTTGGTGTTTCAGCCGGCTTTTCCGCTGTGTCAAAAAAGGACAGCTGTGCCGGTTCTTCTTTCACCTGGGGTTTCGCCTCCTGAGATTTATGCACGGGCACCTCTGGTTTGTTTCCTGACTGCTCCAGCTCTTTTAAAATATCTTGAGCGCGCGCAATCAGATCTTCAGGCAGCTCAGCAAGCTGAGCTACATGGATACCATAGCTTTTATCAGCAGCACCTTCTTTAATTTGATGAAGAAAGACAACAGTTCCGTTATATTCTTCAGCGCGAACATGAACGTTTTTCAGCTGGGGCAGCTTGTCCTCCAGAACGGTCAGCTCGTGATAGTGTGTACTGAACAGCGTCTTGGCGCCGATATGATCGTGAACATATTCAATAATCGCCTGTGCCAGCGCCATGCCGTCATAAGTGGACGTTCCCCGCCCAATTTCATCAAACAAAATGAGGCTGTTTTTCGTCGCATTGACAATTGCATTTTTCGCTTCAAGCATTTCTACCATAAATGTACTTTGTCCGGAAATCAAATCATCTGCAGCGCCGATTCGTGTAAAAATTTGATCAAAAATCGGAAGTACCGCTTTTTTCGCGGGTACAAAGCAGCCGATTTGCGCCATAATGGAAATGAGCGCGATTTGTCTCATATACGTGCTTTTCCCTGACATGTTTGGACCTGTAATGAGAAGCATTTGTCTGTTATCGCCCATCATACAGTTGTTCGGGACATATTCCTGGCTGTCCATGACTTTTTCAACAACCGGGTGTCTGCCTTCAATCACTTCGACTTCATCTTTAGAGAACTCCGGTTTCGTGTAGTGACGATTTTCACTAATTGTCGCAAAACATTGCAGCGCATCCAGCTCGCTCATCTGTTTTGCAAGCTGCTGAAGCCGCGGAATATACTGCTTCACTTTCTCGCGCAGCTCGGTAAACAGCTCGTACTCCAGCTCACAGATGTTATTTTCCGCTTCTAAAATGAGCGCTTCTTTTTCTTTTAATTCTGGTGTAATGTAGCGCTCTGCATTCGTTAACGTCTGCTTCCGCTCATAACGCCCTTCCTCAAGCAAATGCAAATTTGCTTTTGTCACCTCAATGTAATAACCGAAAACTTTATTAAAGCCGACCTTTAAAGAGCGAATGCCTGTGTATTCCCGCTCCTGCTGTTCCAGGCGGGCAATCCAGTCTTTTCCGTTTCTGCTTGCATCACGGTATTCATCAAGCTTTTGATTGTAACCGTCTTTTATCAGGTTTCCTTCTTTTAACGATAAAGGAGGGTTTTCGTACAGCGCTTCTTCCAGCAGTTCAAGTACATCTCCGCAAGGGTCAATACGCTCTGCACGTTCCTTGGCCTTGTCATGAGCAAGTGAAGCAACCAGCTGTTTGATGCCAGGCACTTGCTTTAACGATTCCTTCAGCTGAATCAAATCCCGGGCATTGACATTTCCGAATGCCACGCGGCCGGCAAGACGTTCTAAATCATATACTTCTTTTAACCGTTCACGCAGATCTTCCCGTTCAAAGAAATGGGACATCAATGTTTCCACCATTTCTTGGCGCTCTTCGATTTGATTGACTCTGATAAGCGGCCGGTCAATCCATTGTTTAAGAAGCCGGCCTCCCATTGCCGTTTTTGTTTCATCCAGCAGCCACAAAAGGGAGCCTTTTTTATTTTTCGAACGGATCGTTTCGGTCAGCTCTAGGTTACGCTTTGAGTACAAGTCGATTTTCATCGCTTCCTCAAGCTCATACACCTGCACGGGCTGAAGATGATCAAGGCTACGCTTTTGGGTTCTTTTCAGATACGCATATAAGCGCATAAATGTTTTTGTTACATCTTCATTATTTAAGTGCTCAATGATCGTGACGTGTTCGTCTATTTCTCCGTCTTCAATTGAAATCGTTGCACCGCACCGCTCTTTCAGCTGTGCGACTGTATCGGCATCCAGGCTTCCTGAAACCACGATTTCCCGGGCGCCGACTGAATAAATTTCTGATATGACGTCTTCAAGCCGTTCAATCAAAACAGCCAAATTTTCTCCCGTTGTTAAATCGGAAAGCGCAAGCCCGTATCCATTCGAGCAGGCTGAAACAGATGCGATAAAGTTATTTTCCGATTCATGGATGCCTTTTCCGTCCATTACAGTTCCGGGCGTAATAAGCTGAACCACTTCTCTTTTTACAACACCCTTTGCGGCCTTCGGATCTTCCGTCTGTTCACAAATCGCCACTTTGTATCCTTTTTTAATAAGCTGTTCAATATACGCGGAAGCAGAATGATACGGCACACCGCACATCGGTATTTTTTCCGCCCCACCGCCGTCTCTGCTCGTTAACGTAATTTCCAGCTCTTGTGACGCTTTTTTAGCGTCCTCAAAAAACATTTCGTAAAAATCACCCAGTCGAAAAAATAAAAAGGCATCCTGGTGCTCTGCCTTAATTTTTAAATATTGCTGTATCATAGGCGTATATCCGGCCATTGTTTAATCCCTCACTATGTATCAACGTTTCTATTTTCCAGCCTTCATTATAACATAAACAAAAAGTGATAAAAGAATGATATATCAATATAAAAAAGAGACTTGGGGGTACTGTCTCCCCTAGTCCCTTTTTTATTCTTCAGGATCTCCCACTAAAAATTCCGGGTTGATGTCTTCAAGCTCTTCATCAAGCTCATCTTCCCAATCTTCCTCGTCTTCCTCTTCCCAATCAGGATTGACCTCAACAACTACCTTTGTTTCTCCTACCACTTCCGCCAAAAATTCTCTTTCTGCCTGCACAACGATTTTATTTCCATTTGGCGAAATAGTCACTTCAAGGCAGTTTGGCTGCTGAAGCACTTTGGCAATTACTTCATGCTCATCATCTAAGTAATTATTGTCTCTGTATCTGAGTTTAATGACATCTACGTATTTTACCCGTTCTGTGACAACCTCTGTCTTTGTGTTGTCCGCGTATGAGTACCATACGTTTATATCATAATACCCTTCAATTTCTACCGTTTTCCCAATTTTTTCTGCATCGTACTTGTGGTTAATAATCCAACCACCCAAAATGCTGCTCGGTTTTTTCTCAGGGGAGATGGTGTTTGTGCATTGGGTGAATTTTCGGCCTTTCGCTACTACTGCCTTCGTAATAATTTCCCTGTATTCAGACATTCCGGCATGCCTCCTTGTTCTTCTTCGTGTTATCTTATGCTGGGCATTTGTCTAGTGTGCATTTTTATAAATAAAATATAAAAATACAAAGTTTCTGTTCCATTGTATGCAGGGGTGCCTAGAAACTTTACTTATAAGTGCGATAAAGTTTACTCGCGGCTGAGCATAGAAAAACTAATTGAATATTTAGTACATAGATTATTTAGTTCATTTATACCAAATAAATGATAAAAAAACACGGGCCTGTAAAGGCACCGTGTTTAGAGAGAACAGCTGTTATTTGAATGCTTCACCTTTGAACCGGTTTCCCCTTTCAGCAGGTCGCCCCCGGTTGACGTGATGATTTCATTTGTGACTTGGTTGGAAATGGTGTGTGCAACGAGCTGCAGTAGGTCATTTACCTCCATCTGCGAGTCTCTGAATTCCTGGATAACAGGAATCCCTTCAAGCTCTTCTTGCAGCGCGTCAATTTTTGCTTCTACTTGTTTGAGCGCTTCATGCTTTTCATAATGCTTCAGATTGACAGCCTGCTTTTGCAAGGCTTTAATCTGATTAACGATTGCAGACACTTTGTCATTCTCATTGATTTGCGCTTCAGCCCGTTTGAAAAAATCAACCTCTTCTGTTTCAGAGATCATTTTTGCAAGGTTCCGTGCCTGCTGCACAATGTCTTTTTTTGAGTAGAGCGTCATCTTATTTCACCTCGATTGCTTCTCCTACCATTTCTCCATCAAGCGACCATGTTTTCGCTTGCTGGATTTTCACGCGGACGATTTTGCCTATGGCTTCCTTCGGCCCTTTGAAATTGACAAGCTTGCTTTTTTCAGTATAGCCGGCAAGAATATCAGGGTTATTTTTGCTTTCACCCTCAACTAATACTTCGACAACCTTGCCTTCGTATTCCTTCATTTTTTTAGCAGAAATTTCATTTACCAGTGCGTTTAGACGCTGCAGGCGCTCTTTTTTCACACGCATCGGTACATTATCTTTCATCTTAGCAGCCGGAGTGCCCTCACGCGGAGAGTAAATGAACGTATAGGCGCTGTCAAACTCCACCTCACGATATAGAGAAAGCGTTTCTTCAAACTGTTCGTCCGTTTCGTTCGGAAATCCGACGATAATGTCCGTTGTCAAAGAAGCGTTCGGCATTGCTTCTTTAATTTTTCGAACCAGCTCCATGTAACGCTCTCTGTCATATTTGCGGGCCATCAGCTTCAGAACTTCTGAGCTTCCTGATTGAACCGGAAGATGAATGTGATCAAGCAGATTTCCGCCTTTCGCCAGCACTTCAATGAGGCGATCATCAAAGTCGCGCGGATGACTTGTTGTAAAGCGGATTCTCGGGATATCGATTTTTCTCAGTTCATCCATCAAATCACCAAGTCCGTACGTCATATCTTCAAAGTCTTTTCCATATGCGTTTACGTTTTGGCCTAACAGTGTAATTTCCTTATAGCCTTCACTCGCAAGCCTTCTCACTTCCTGAATGATATCCTCAGGGCGGCGGCTTCTTTCTTTTCCGCGTGTGTACGGCACAATGCAATACGTACAGAATTTGTCACAGCCGTACATAATATTGACCCAGCCCTTAATTTTTCCGTTCCGGACTTTCGGAAGGTTTTCAATAACGTCCCCTTCCTTTGACCAAACTTCTACGACCATTTCTTTTGAAAGGTATGCTTCTGACAAAAGCTCCGGCAGGCGATGAATGTTATGGGTTCCGAAAATCATATCGACAAACGGATGTTTTTTCAAAATCCGGTTCACGACTGATTCCTCTTGAGACATACAGCCGCACACGCCTAAAATCAGATCGGGATTGTTTTTTTTCAGTGCTTTTAAGTGCCCAAGCTCACCAAACACCTTGTTTTCGGCATTTTCACGGATTGCGCATGTGTTTAACAAAATGACATTGGCATCATCAACAGAGTTTGTCGCTTCGTAACCGAGCGCCATAAAGATTCCTGCCATAACCTCTGTATCGTGTTCATTCATTTGACATCCATACGTACGGATATAAAACTTCCTTCCGTCTCCCAAGCCTTTAAATTGTTCAGAAATTTTAAAGTCATTATGATAAGTAACGGCTTCCTTGCCTCGTTTTTTCGCGTCTTTTAAGGAAGGCGGAATGTAAACAGCTTCAAAGTACTTGCTGTAATCCTTCTCGGATTTTTTGTCCGATGGATTTACTTGTCCGCTCTCTAATTTTTGTTTTTCATTCATATCATATTTTCTCCTTTCAAACCAAACTTCCACCCTTCAGTATAAAGGTTATTGAAGCTCTGCACAACTGGCAACCTATCATTATACACTCATTGAGAATAATAATCAATAAGGAATCAAAAGAGGAAGAGTTTACTCTTCCTCCTACAATAGCTGGAGCTCCTTTGCCGTCTTTTCGATGGCATCAAGCGCCTGATCCAGTTCATCTTTGGTATGCTCAGCGGTTATAATCGTGCGAATTCTGGCTTTACCCTTTGCTACAGTCGGGAAAACGATGCTTTGGGCAAAAACGCCTCGCGCAAGGAGCTGATCAGAAAATTGCTTTGCCACACCTTCATCACCTATTAAAATAGGAAGAATCGGCGTTTCACTCTTCGTGAGAGTCAGGCCCATTTTTACAAGCATTGCTTTAAAATAAGCGGTATTCTCCCACAAGCGCTCCATATGCTCCGGCTCTTCCAGCAAGACATCGATCGCTTCCATACAAGCGGCAGTGACAGCAGGCGGATGGGATGTGCTGAATAAAAACGGACGGCCTTTATGGCGCAAATAATCGATCAGCACCTTTGAACCTGCAGCATAGCCGCCAAGCACTCCGATTGCCTTGCTTAGTGTTCCGACCTGAATATGGACTCTGCCATCCAGACCGAAGTGATTCACTGTTCCCCTGCCGTTTTCACCAAGCACTCCGGATGCATGGGCGTCATCCACCATCACAAATGCGTCATATTTCTCAGCGAGCTCTACAATATCAGGCAAAGGAGCTATGTTGCCATCCATGGAAAATACGCCGTCTGTCACAATCAGACGCATCCGATAATTCATTGACTTTCTCAGCACCCGCTCTAAATCACTCATATCGACGTGCTGATACACCTTTTTATCCGCCTTTGTCAGTCGAATTCCGTCAATAATAGAGGCATGGTTCAGCTCATCTGAGATGACAATATCCTCTTTTGTAAGAATACTTGAAAGTACGCCTTGGTTCGTTGTGAAGCCTGATTGGAATACAAGTGCTGCCTCCGTTTTTTTAAAGGCTGCCAGCTTTTTCTCAAGTTCTTGATGCATGGTAAATGTGCCGGCAATCGTTCTCACTGATCCGGTGCCGGCTCCATACTGCTGTACGGCCTCCTGTGCGGCGTTGATGAGTCTAGGATGTGAAGTAAATCCGAGGTAATTATTAGAAGAAAGCTGAATGACTTTTTGATGATTGACTGTGACAGATGGGCCTTGCATAGATTCAAGCTGTTTTATGTCTTGCCATGTATGGTTTTCTTTCATTCTATCAAGCTCTGCTTTTAAAAACTCAAATTCCTTCGTCATGTTTATCCCCCTTTTATGGAATTAAAATTACTTTTCCGCACTGGCCGCTTCTCATCAGTTCGAAACCTTTTTCAAACTCCTCTAACGGAAACTGATGGGTAATAACAGGTGATAGATCGAGCACGTTTGAACTGATCAGTTGAGACACCTGGCGCCAGGTTGAAAACATTTTCCTTCCTGTGATTCCTTGGATCGTAAGCCCTTTAAATACCACTTTATTTGTTAAATCAATTGTCACCGGATGTTCCGGCAAACTCAAAATATGAAATCTCCCGCCATTCGCAGCCATCGCAAGACCTTGGGCAATCGCTGAGGGATGGCCGGACATCTCACAAACAAGATCTGCGCCTTCTCCATTCGTTAAAGCGCTTACAATTTTGAGCGGATCTTCTTTTTCAATAGAAACAGTACAAGTCGCTCCCATTTGTTTGGCAAGCCTCAGCCTGTATTCATTCTTATCGATTGCTATCACCTGAGAAGCTCCTGCTGCTTTTGCAACCGCAACAGCCATAAGACCAATCGGTCCGCATCCAATCACTGCAGTCGTTCCTCCTGCAGGCTGGCTCTCCAGTACGGTATGAACTGCATTTCCTAAAGGCTCTTGAATAGAAGCAATCGACGGGTCCATATCAGCAGGATTTCTCCAGATGTTATCAGCGGGAACTTTTACATATTCCGCAAAACAGCCTGCCGTGTCCACTCCAATAATCGCAGTATTGGTACAAACATGAGATTTTCCTGTTACACAAGGGACACATTCACCGCAGACAATGTGTGTTTCCGCCGACACATATTCTCCTGCTTTTACACCGCTGACATTCTCTCCCACAGCTTCAACAATTCCGCTGAACTCATGACCGAAAACATAGGGTGTTTTGATTCTCTGACGTGCCCATTGATCCCAATTATAAATGTGCACATCCGTGCCGCATATGGAAGCAGCTTTCACTTTTATGAGGACTTCATGTTTATCAATCTCAGGAATAGGAACTTCAGTCAGCACAGCACCGAACGCCCCGTCCTTTTTCATTAGAGCTTTCATCTTTCCACTCTGCATGTACAATCCTCCTTGAAAAATTCTTGTTACATTCGGATTGTACCATGATATGGAATAAGCGTAAACAGCACTGTCTTTTTCAGAAGGACAAAAGTATCTGTCTTGAAAAATGGGCGGAATTTTTTTTTGAAATGTTTTAGCTCATTTCTGATTTTGCATATCCGCCCATTATATGCCAAAAATACTATTGGGAGAAAATATCACAATAAATGAAAAACAACCTGTTTGCATTACGCAAACAGGTTGAGAATACTTTATTTGTTTTTAGCGAGGTTCCACGATTAATTTAATCGCTGTTCTTTCTTCCCCATCGATTTGAATATCTGTAAAAGCCGGAATACAAATCAAATCTACGCCGCTAGGCGCCACAAATCCCCTGGCAATCGCCACAGCTTTTACAGCCTGGTTTAATGCACCAGCTCCGATCGCTTGAATCTCGGCGGCTCCTCGCTCTCTCAACACGCCTGCAAGCGCACCTGCCACTGAATTTGGACTCGATTTTGCTGAAACTTTTAAGATTTCCATTTCTGCTCCCCCTTAGTTTTACAATGGATAAGTGAGTGTTCATTAGAACAATCATTATTAGATGTTGCTATCCAAAAAGCCATCCCCACAATGCTTTTCAAAAATAGCGGGCTACCTTCCATTTTTACTATATTCACTAAGGAGTTGCTATATTCCTGCTTTTCTTTTTAATATTTTTATAAAATAACCTATGTTCAATTATTCAAAGAACATGTGATCATCATTGATTAAAACACGCTCGATTTTCACGGCTTTTTTCGTTTGATCATCTATGTCAATGACAACTCCGCTGAGCGTTGTTTTCCCTTCAGCGACAGTAAACCGGACTGGAAGGTTCGTTTTGAATCGTTTAATAATCGTCTCTCTGTCCATTCCCAGTATACCGTCATATGGGCCAGTCATTCCTACATCAGTAATATATGCCGTTCCCTTCGGCAAAATGCGGTTATCCGCTGTCTGCACGTGTGTATGAGTTCCTACAACAGCTGATGCCCGTCCATCCGTGTACCAGCCAAGCGCGAGCTTTTCACTTGTCGCTTCGGCATGAAAGTCGATAAAAATGTACGGTGTTCTTTTCGCAGCTTCAGCAATCAATTCATCCGCTTTTAAAAACGGGTCATCAAGCGGCGGTAAAAACGTACGTCCCTGCAAATTAATAACCGCAAGTTCTTTGCCGTTTGCTTTCACATATGTGATCCCTTTCCCCGGTGTTCCTTCAGGAAAGTTTGCCGGGCGAACCAAATTCGGAACGTCATCTATAAAATCAAAAATTTCTTTTTTGTCCCATGTGTGGTTCCCCATTGTGATTGCATCTGCGCCGGACTGGATTAAGCTGTGATAAATTTTTTCCGTCAGGCCTTTTCCGTGTGCGGCGTTTTCACCATTAATAATGGTAAAGTGAGGCTTATATTTTGTTTTTAACTTTGGTACATATTCTTTGACCATGTCACGGCCCGGTGAACCGACAACATCTCCGATAAATAAAATTCTCATTTTGTAAATCCTTTCTTCTTGAAAATTCCTTAGCCGTCAAAAAAATAAAGTGATGCTTAGCGCATCACTTTATTTTGCATACTCTACGGCACGAGTTTCTCTGATTACAGTCACCTTAATATGACCTGGATAGTCGAGCTCGTCCTCAATTCGCTTGCGGATATCTCGCGCCAGTCGATGAGCTTCAAGATCATTAATTGAATCCGGCTTCACCATAATGCGCACTTCGCGTCCAGCCTGAATGGCAAATGATTTTTCAACACCTTCGTAGGACTCAGAAATTTCTTCGAGTTTTTCAAGCCTTCGAATATAATTCTCGAGCGTCTCACTTCTCGCGCCAGGCCTTGCAGCGGAAAGCGCATCTGCTGCAGCGACCAGCACAGCGATAATGGAAGTCGGCTCCTCATCCCCGTGGTGTGATGCAATACTGTTAATCACGACTGGGTGCTCTTTATATTTGGTCGCAAGCTCTACCCCGATTTCAACGTGGCTTCCTTCTACTTCATGGTCAATTGCTTTCCCGATGTCGTGAAGAAGACCCGCACGTTTGGCAAGCTTTGCGTCTTCACCAAGCTCCGATGCCATTAGACCGGCCAAGAATGCGACTTCCATGGAATGCTTAAGCACATTTTGACCGTAGCTTGTACGGAACTTTAAGCGGCCGAGGATCTTGATGAGATCTGGGTGGAGGCCGTGAACGCCAACCTCAAATGTCGTCTGTTCACCCATCTCACGAATATAGTCATCGACCTCGCGACGAGATTTTTCAACCATTTCTTCAATCCGTGCCGGATGAATTCGGCCATCCTGAACGAGTTTATCAAGAGCAATTCTGGCTGTCTCACGTCTGATCGGATCAAATCCGGAAAGAATGACAGCTTCAGGTGTATCATCAATAATCAGGTCAATTCCTGTCAGCGTTTCAAGCGTACGAATGTTACGCCCTTCCCGTCCGATGATACGTCCTTTCATCTCATCATTTGGAAGATTGACAACTGATACCGTTGTTTCGGCAACGTGGTCCGCTGCGCAGCGCTGTAAGGCGAGTGAAAGAATGTTTTTTGCTTTCTTATCCGCCTCTTCTTTCGCACGGTTTTCAGTTTCTTTTGTCATGATGGCGATGTCATGTGAAAGCTCGTTTTCAACCCGCTCAAGAATGATTTGCTTTGCTTCATCACGAGTCAGACTCGAAATTCGTTCCAACTCTGACTGCTGCATACGAATCATCTCATCCACTTTGCTTTCCATCTCTTCAATATGTTGTTGTCGTTCATTCAGAGAATGATCTTTCTTCTCCAACATCGCTTCCCGTTTATCAATTCCCTCATGTTTGCGATCAAGGTTTTCCTCCTTTTGGAGTAAACGGTTTTCTTGTTTTTGAAGCTCATTTCGTCTTTCACGAACTTCCTGTTCAGCATCTATTCGAAGTTTGTGGATTTCATCCTTTGCTTCAAGCAGAGCTTCTTTTTTCAGTGCTTCAGCATCACGCTTTGCATCTTCAAGAATTTGCTCGGCTGCACCGCGTGCGCCCGCAATTTTCGCTTCGGCAATGGTTTTACGAACAAAGTAGCCAACAACTAAACCGAGTAGAATCAGCAAAATGGAGATGAGAACCATCATAATTGGGGTCATACTTTCACCTCCTCTTGCTATGAACTTGGTTGTTGCTTAAATAAGTGTCGGCATGTACATTGTCTAGTTTTCTCAACATACAGAACCTTCACAGGGAATGAGTATGTTCATCGCCCTTGTCAAGTTTAAATGGTTTAACAATCATGTTAAAAAAACAAATGTTACAACTTCATTGTAAATGTGTCGGAAATACTTGTCAAGCTTGCCATCTTAACGTTTGCAGACCCGACGTCTTTTCCCGTGCCGAATGCAATTTATCCAAAAGAAGATCACGGATCATTCTTGATTCAGAAGCTGATATATTTTATTGTTTACTTGGCCCAATTTAGCGTTATTTTGAATGTTAGAGAACAAAATAACAATGGTTTGCCCAGATTTACTAAAGCTGTTCAAGATATTGAAGCCCGGCATAACGCCATGGTTTGAATAGCTTCCGGGAGCAACATAAAATCCCATGCCGTATGTGGAGTTGCTCCCTGGCGTAAACATCTTTTCATAGCTTTTTTGTGAATACAGTTTTCCATCTATCAGCGCTTGGTCAAATTTGTACATATCTATAGCGCTCATATAAATATCGCCCGCTCCATACAGCTGAGATAGATCAGGTATATACGGTGTAACCGTTTTGCTGCCCTTCATCTTATACCCGACGGCAGGATAAGGTTCTTTTTCATATGTTTTGTAAAAGCCTGCATGCGTCATTCCCGCCGGTTTAAAAATATGATTCTTTATGTACTGTTCATACGGCTCACCGCTTACTTCAGCAATGATATAAGCGAGAACAGAATAGTTGGAATCCTTGTAGTCCCATACGCCAGGCTGACGTTTGATTCCCTGAAGTTCTATGTCTTTTATTAAATCGTCCGGGGTAATGGCGCCGTTTCCTTCAATATGTCCGTTTATCCCCGATGTATGTGTAAGCAGATTCTTCAAAGTAATCGTTTGTCCGTTAGGAAAATGAGGTAAATACGTGCTTACCGGATCACTTGTCTGAAGTTTCCCCTTTTCCTCAAGCTGCAAAATAGCGGTTGCAATCAGCGCTTTTTGTGACGAACCGACGTAAAAAGACGTCAATGGATTATTTTGAATGTGATGTTCACGGTCTGCATAGCCAAAACCTTTATTTGTTACGATTTCTCCATTTCTGACAATCATAGCGGTTCCGCTGAAACCGATCTCTTTTAAATAATTGCTGATGTTTTGATTTCGGTCTACTGTTTTGATTTGTTCCTCTGATTTTTTGGCAGTTTTCTTTTTAACCTCTTTTTTCTGATCGGTATTTGAAACCGCTGCAGTTTCTTGAGATGGCTCGTTTTCTTCACTATTTCGATGAAGCGCATTCCAAATCGTAATGCAAACCATCACTGCTAAAAGACCAAGCAAAAGTTTTCCTCTTTTATTTAGTTTTCTCCGTCTGCGTTTCGCAGTTCTTCTGCGGGTTGGGCTCGTCATTCATTTTTTCCTCCCGAAATAAATTCCATTTTGCACACGTTTTGTTAGACGAATAAAGCCCTAAAAAAGTTGTCAAGAAAAGCAATATTTTTATCATTTTTTTGCAAAATACAAAAAAGCTGAGTTTTTCACTCAGCCTTTTGTATCATTTGAAATTTATTTTATTTTTATTCTTCAAATTCGAGTTCTTCTTGTGTCTCTTCAGCTTGCTGCTGCACTACTCCGTTATTATCCAAGCCGTAATGTTCGCGAATCTGCTCCTGGATCATCAGCATGATATCTTTATTTTCTTTCAGGAATTGTTTTGCATTTTCACGGCCTTGGCCAAGACGCTCTTCTTCATAAGAGTACCATGAACCGCTTTTTTGCACGATATCAAGTTCAGTTCCTAGATCAATGATTTCTCCTTCTTTTGAAATGCCTTCTCCGTACATAATGTCAACCTCGGCTGTACGGAACGGCGGAGCCACCTTGTTTTTCACGACTTTGATTTTCGTTTTGTTCCCCATTACGTCATTGCCTTGTTTCAGCTGTTCAGCACGGCGCACTTCAAGACGCACGGAAGAATAGAATTTCAGTGCACGGCCGCCAGGAGTTGTTTCCGGGTTCCCGAACATAACGCCGACTTTTTCACGAATTTGGTTAATGAAAATCGCGATTGTCTTCGATTTGTTAATGGCCCCTGAAAGCTTACGAAGCGCTTGAGACATTAAGCGTGCTTGTAGACCGACATGCGAATCTCCCATGTCGCCTTCAATTTCCGCTTTTGGAACGAGAGCAGCTACAGAGTCGACAACAACAATGTCAACTGCCCCGCTTCGAACCAATGCTTCCGCAATTTCAAGCGCCTGCTCGCCTGTGTCAGGCTGAGACAGTAAAAGCTCTTCGATGTTAACACCAAGCTTTTGCGCGTATACCGGATCTAACGCATGCTCCGCATCGATAAACGCGGCTTGTCCGCCTTGCTGCTGTACTTCAGCAATTGCATGAAGCGCCACAGTTGTTTTACCTGAGCTTTCAGGACCGTATACTTCAATAATCCGTCCGCGCGGATATCCGCCAATTCCCAATGCCGTATCAAGAGCGAGGGAGCCGCTTGGGACAGTAGAAATTCTTGTATCTGTCTTTTCTCCCAGTTTCATAATGGAACCTTTGCCGAACTGTTTTTCTATTTGTTTAAGAGCCATATCTAAGGCTGCCTGACGATCACTCATTCTATTTTTTCCTCCTTTATGTTACCACTACATATACTATACCCTGTTTGAAGGGTTTTGCCAAGAAAAAAGCGAACGCATATTCGGATTTTTTCTTGGCGTGATTCCTATCAAAATATCATAATGTATCAGAGAAATCATGTTTTCTTAGGAGGATAATGTGCTGATAATATTATTTTTGTTCTAAAAGCTTTAAGATTAAATGGCAGCCATATTTGGCGCCGCGTTTTCTGATTCCCGTTCTGGAGCCCGCAAAGTGAAACTCATGAACCTCTTCTTTCCCATTTGCGGAAATACCGATAAACACATGTCCAGGCTCATGCCCTTCTTGAGCATCAGGTCCTGCTACACCAGTAAAGCTAATGCCGATATCGCTGCCAGTGAGTTTTTGAACACCCTTAGCCAGTTCGGCTGCGCATTCCTTGCTGACCGCTCCAAAACGATCTAATGTGTCCTTCTTCACACCAAGCACATTCTGCTTCACGTCGTTTGTATAGCAAACAACACCGCCGGCAAATAATGTTGAAGCACCGCTAAGATCCGTCAGCCATTCAGAAAAAAGCCCGCCGGTAAAGCTTTCTGCCGCAGAAATTGTAATGCCTTTTTCCTTACATGCTTTAGATAGCTCTTTTACAAGAGAAGTATCATCGTACCCATAGAAAAATTCACCGACACGCTCTAAGATAACGGCCTCTGTTTCTTTTAGCAGACGTTCTGTTTCCTTTTCATCGGCGTGTTTGGCTGTCAGACGCAGCGTCACCTCTCCATCAGCAGCCAAAGGAGCGATTGTCGGGTTGGTTTGTGCATCAATAATGTCTTCCAAATCGGCTTCAAGCTGAGATTCGCCGATACCGAAAAAGCGAAGAACGGTGGACACGATTTTTTCATTTGAACCCATCTTTTTGAGCAGAAGAGGCTTTGCCTCGTTTTCAAACATTGGACGCAATTCGCTCGGCGGCCCAGGAAGAAGCATATAGAAGCGCGATTCATGCTCTATGAGCATTCCCGGGGCCATTCCAAAGTGATTCGCCAGCACGTCAGATCCTTCGATCACAAGCGCCTGTTTTCGGTTATTAGGTGACATCGTGCGTTTTGTTCGCTTGAAATAGTCCTCAATGGATTGGAATGCCTCATCATTTAACACAAGCGGACGCCCCAGCGTATTTGCAATCGTTTCTTTCGTCAGGTCATCCTTTGTGGGTCCAAGACCTCCTGAAAAAATAATGAAATCAGAGCGTTCTTCAGCAATGCGGATGACCTGCTTCAGCCGCTCCGGATTGTCTCCGACCGCTGTATGATAAAATACGTTGACCCCGATTTCAGCGAGCTGTTTGCTGATAAATTGAGCATTTGTATTGGCGATTTGGCCAAGCAGCAGCTCTGAACCGACTGCAATTATTTCTGCTTTTTTTGGAAATTCCATGACGAAGTCCTTCTTTCTTAGTTAGATGTTTTTAACGCTTCCCAGTTTTTAGAGAAATATTCCCAGCCTGAGACGACAGTAAAGAAGACGGCTACCCACAGCGCCAAGTCAGCAAACGGGAATGACACAAGTTCAAATGGAAGATTGTGAAGAAGCAATGCGGATACCGCAATAATCTGTGCCCACGTTTTGATTTTACCAAGCATGTTAGCAGCTACGACTTCTCCTGTTCCGGCCAAAACAAGCCTTAAACCTGTTACAGCAAACTCCCTGCTGATAATCACAATGACCATCCAAGCTGGCGCGAGATCAAATTGAACAAGGATAATTAACGCTGCGGATACAAGCAGCTTGTCCGCAAGCGGATCAAGAAATTTCCCGAAGTTTGTTACGAGATTCAGTTTTCGGGCATAATATCCGTCAACCCAATCTGTTGTAGATGCAATAATAAATAGAATGGCCCCCGCCAAATGTGCGATCGGGATCGATTCGTCTCCAACTTCGAGCCTGCCCCAGTCAAACGGCGCCAGCATGATAATCATGAAGATTGGGATTAATGCGATTCTAGCTAGTGTGATTTTATTTGGTAAGTTAAACATAAAGCCCCTCCAATTTCATACTCGGACGTGAAGAAAAGTCATCTGGTAATTAAGATGACTTTTCTTCCTTTTTATTTACAATCTTTATGGTTTGTGCCATCACTTTTTTCGGATCAAGTTCATATGAAAGAACCTTGCCGTTGATTTTTATTTTCAGATTAGGTGCATATCCTGTGCGGATTTCAACCTGTTTCTGATCAGTTATATCTTTTTTATAGGTTTCGTCTTTTTTCAGCGTTCCTTCTTTTAAAGAGCTGCTGTTTTCATCGCGTACCCGAATCCAAGAGCTGTCCGCTGCCTTCAATTCAAGCTCGATTTTATCAGCGCCGGACACTTCATAAGTCGTTAACGATCCTTCAGTGCCAGCAGCTTTAATCTCCAGCTTATCACTGTCATTTTCTTTTTTCTTATCTTCATTTTCTTTCGTTTCTTTTTTAGTGTCTGTCTCTTTTTCAGAGCTGTTATTTTGATTCTCTTTCAGCGTTGAATCTTTAGGGATTTCGTACTTGCTCTCACTTTGCGTAATTGCTTTTTCTGATGCCGCATTGTGATCATCACTGTTTTTGTGGTTCGCAAATTGAATGATCGCGTACACAATGGCAATCACGACAATCACGCCGAGAATGACAAGTATCGTTGGCAGCAGCTCCAGCGCCTTAGATGCTGGCTTTGGCATTTCCTTTTGAAGATTCATGCCGGAGATCTTTTCAGACACGTCGTCATGATACGTATTCGGGATATCTTTTTTATGCTCCTCAAACAGCTGATCCGCATCAAGCCCAACGGCTTCTGCATATTGCTTGATGAATGCCCGAACATAAAACTTCCCCGGAATAATGTCATAGTTCCCTTCCTCCAAGGCAGTTAAATACCTTTTTTGAATCTTTGTTGCCGCTTGGAGATCATCCAATGACATTGCTTTTTCCTCTCTGGCTTCTTTGAGCCGGATTCCTAGTTCAGTCACAACAAACACCTTCCAATTTTAAAAATCAAAGCTTGAAAACCCGGGTTGATCAAACATTTGGGGTTCCTCGGCATGTTCATATGTAATAACCTCATCAGGGTCATTTCTCAGTTCAATAATATAATCAAAGTCATCTAGTGTATACTCTGTATTTTGAACGAATATGTCCGGATGCTCCACCACTTTTGTTGCCGGAAGCCGCATTATTTCTCGGACCAGCTGGAGATGGCGTTCCGATCCTCTTCGTGTTGACACAATTCCGTCAACGATAAAGACATTTTCAGTGCTGTATTCTTCGGCAATCAGCTGGCTTCTTATCGTCTGCTTCAGCAAGGTTGAGGACACAAACAGCCACCTTTTGCTTGCACACACACTGGAGGCCACAATCGATTCCGTTTTTCCGACACGCGGCATTCCTCTGATTCCGATTAATTTATGGCCTTCTTTTTTGAACAATTCGGCCATAAAATCGACTAATAAGCCAAGCTCGTCCCGTTCAAAGCGGAACGTTTTCTTATCATCGGCATCCCGTTGAATATAGCGGCCGTGGCGTACGGCAAGACGATCGCGAAGCCTCGGTTCTCTGAGCTTCGTTACTTTAATTGTTTCCATCGTTTTTAAGATTGATTCTAATCGTTTAATTTGATCTATATGGCGGCACCTGAGGAGCATTCCCCTTCTGGAAAGATCGACGCCGTTTATCGTTACGATGTTAATAGAAAGCATCCCAAGAAGAGATGAGATATCCCCGAGCAGTCCGGGGCGGTTCACTTGAATTTCATATTCAAAATACCATTCGAGCTTTGCCAAATGATATACCCCCTTCATTGTGGCAAAATTTTACCTTCCTTTATCATAAAGCATTTTTCTCTAATTAGAAAGAAGAATGTTGCTGTGATGAGGAAAACATAAAAAAGAGAGGAAAAATCCCCTCTCTTCCTAGTGAGTGCTGTTATTTTCAACAAGCTTAACCATCATATTGGCAATGGCGTGCTGTTCATCTTTTGATGCTACACTCCAAAGATCTGCCAGCACTTTCTCCTGCTCGTTCTTAGATTCCACTTCATTAGCCAAGTAGCTGCCGATTTCTGTCGCAAGATCTGTAATCGTATCCTGGCTCATACCTTTATCTTGCGCATAGTTCAGACGGTCGCCAAGGAAGTTTTTCCAGCTATCCCAGTTTTCTAATACTGACATGCTTGTTTCCTCCATTTCATGTGAAGTTACAAGATTATTGTGTCCTTCGTAAAAGAAACTATACACCGAATATTTTCGGATCAGCAGTGCCAGCCGCCATTCACCGACAGAATTTGGCCGGTGATATATGATGCTTTGTCAGACAGGAGAAAAGCTGTTGCATCCGCAATTTCCTGCGGCCGGGCCAGCCGGCCGATCGGGATCTCATCAGCGATCTCTTCTTTTTCAGACGGGGTGAATTGATTCATCATATTTGTATCCACCGCGCCCGGCGCTACCGCGTTTACCCTGATTCCGCTTGGCGCCAGCTCCTTAGCCAGTCCTTTTACAAACGAATGCTGAGCTCCCTTTGCCATGCTGTACAGCACTTCACAGGATGCTCCAGTCTCTCCCCAAATCGAGCTGACAGCCACAATTGCTCCCGATTTATTCCGAATCATTCCTGGAAGAAGGTTTCTTGTCAGCATATACGGACTCGCCACATGGAGCTGAACCATTTCCTGGACTGTTACGTTATCCACATCCGTAATCAGCCCAAAATGGCTTCTTCCGCTGTTTAAAACAATCGCATCAATCGGCTGAACAATTGAACTTGTCAGCTTATCTGCCCCTTCTGGCGAGGACAGATCGGCTTGCAATATCTCCGCGTACACGCCAAACTTCTCTCTTAGTTTTTCAGCAAGCTCCGCTGCCGCATTTTGATTTGTATTGTAATGGAGCAGCAGATTGTATCCCTTAGCCGCAAGGGTTTCGCTGATGCTTTTGCCAATGCCGCCGCTTGCTCCGGTGATTAGTGCTGTTTTGTTCATCCTCTTTCCCTCTTTCCGCACAAAAACACCCCTCACACTGGAGGGATGTTTTGTTTATGATTTAGGAACAACCTTGCATACAGTCAGTCTGTCTGCAGCAATTTCCTCTTGTATGACTTTCTGCACATCTTCGATAGTAATCTGCTCGAGTACCGTTACGACGTCAAACAGGCTCATATCCAAGAATGCGTAACGAGTAAATTGATTGGCGATGTATTCAGGGGAATTCAGCGCTTTTAAGAATGTACCGATCTTTTTCTTTCTGGCCAGTTCAATCTTTTCAGCGGTAATCAATTCGCCCGCGCGCAAAAGCATGCTTGAAACGTCTTCAGCCAATTGATCAGGATCAGGCGTATCTCCGCCGATCGCTGCAAAACCGAACCCATATTCAGCAGTAAAATCAAAGCTGAACGTTTCGTCAATATATCCTTTTTCATAAAGTGATTCATACTGGGCAGAGCTTTTGCCGAAAAGAGCTTCAAGCAATAAGTTCATAGAAAGTTCATGCTTTAACAGCTCTTTGCCTAATCTAAACGGGTTCTTTGATTTTAGCCCGACAAGGCATTTCGGTCCCTGCACGTTCATTTTGATCTCTTTTTCTTTTCGGAAAACCGCTTCTTGCTCTTTCACTTCTTCACGTTTGATTTCCGGCTGATCGGTATACGGCTTTTTCTCCTGATTTTCTCTGACCTGCGAAATGATCGCTTCAGGATCTACCGGGCCGACAATGAATAGGAGCATGTTGCTCGGGTGATAAAACGTTTCATAGCATTCATAAAGAAGATCTTTTGTAATATGTGAAATGCTTTCCACTGTTCCCGCTATGTCAATTCTGACAGGATGCTCTTTGTACATGTTTTCAATGACTCCGAAGTAAAGCCTCCAATCAGGATTATCATCGTACATGTTAATCTCCTGCCCAATAATCCCTTTTTCTTTTTCAACCGTTTTTTCAGTGAAATATGGGTCCTGCACGAAATCGATGAGCGTCTCTAAATTGCGTTCAACATTTGATGTGCTTGAGAAAAGATAAGCCGTTCTCGTAAATGACGTAAACGCATTGGCAGAAGCACCCTGTTTGCTAAAATCTTGAAAAACGTCTCCGTCCGCTTTTTCAAACAGCTTATGCTCAAGAAAATGGGCGATCCCGTCCGGCACGTGAACCATCTCATTTTTATCTAAAGGGACAAACCGGTTATCTATTGAGCCGTACTTTGTTGTAAAGACCGCATATGTCTTGTTGAAACCTTTTTTCGGCAAAACGTATACGTCAAGGCCGTTGGACATTTTTTCATGATACAGTGTCTCCTGAAGCTGTTCATATTCGATTGGTTTGATCAAGATGCTCCCTCCGTCCCTTTTAAGAAATAAGTCGTATCAAGCTGAATCTTTTCGCCGGCTTTCATGATATCCTCTTTTGTGACATTCTCAATATTGGCAAGAAAGTCTTCGATAGGAATCTCGACTTGAGCAGCGGCCTGCTGATATAAAAATTCAGTTAAACCGTATGCAGTATCAATTGTTTCCAGCACTTGGTTGCGAATGACGGCTTTTGTCTGTTCGATGTCCTGCTCACTGAAATCGCCGTTTTTCATTGCCTGAAATTGCTCCGCAATAATTGAAACAGCCTGGTCGTAATTTTTCACTTCAATGCCTGACATCACCATTAACAAGCCTTTAAAACTTTCTATACGTGAAGCAGCGTAGTAAGCAAGGCTGGCTTTTTCCCGAACGTTAATGAAAAGTTTAGAGTGAGAGAATCCGCCGAACAATCCGTTAAACACTTGTAAAGCCGGATAGTCCTGATCTGTATAAGTGATGCCGGTGCGGTAGCCGATATTCAACTTTCCTTGTTTGACATCTTCCTCATCAATCACTTCATTTGCCTGAACTTTTTCATCAGCCCGATTGTTTTCAATCATGCCAAGAGTGCGCTCTTCGGTTTGGAAATACTTATCAATCGCCGTTTGCACCTGCTTACTGTCCACATCACCGACAACATAAAGATCAAGCTGGTCTTTTTGGATAGCGCTTTGGTATGTTTCGTATAATTGCTCGGCCGTAATGTCATCGACATCGTCGATTTCACCATTGACATGGAGCGCGTAAGGCTCATTTTGGCACATTTCCTGTATCAGTCTTAAATTCGAGTAGCGCATTTTATCATCATAGACGGCTTGGATTCTTTGCTTAAGCGTCCGTTTTTCTTGAGCCACATATTGTGGCTGAAAAGCGCCCCCCTCTAAAGCAGGTGAAAAGACGATTTCTGCGAGAAGCTGAAGCCCTTTCTCAAGAAGCGGTGTTTGGTCTTTTAAATATTTTTCATTCGGGATTTCAAGCCTGAACGTAATGACATGCCGCTCTCCTTTTTTCGTAAGGTCCGCCGATACTGATGTGCCGTACAGCTCATCCAAATAGGAACGCAATTCTGAGGTTTTCGGATGGCTTTTCGTTCCGCGAAGAAGCACATGCGGGAGAAGCGCTCTTTTGGTGACTTGATCCTTTGTCAGCGGCGCAAGCATCTTAAAAATAAGCGAGACGGTTTTAAATTTTTCTGTTTCTACAATGTGTGCGGTTAAACCGCCGTGCTTTGTTTTGAATTCATTAACATATGACATATGGAACCTCCTTCGTTCATTTCTTCATTAGTATGTATTATGACCAATTTTAAGCATACGCAGAAACACTCTTTCATGTAATTATAGCAACTGTAGGATTTATAAGGAAACAATAACCTCCACATACGGTATAGTAAGTTCTTTTCCAATCTCGGCGATGGTTGGAACCTGCAAGGGCGCGCAAAAAAAGACGGTTGGCTAGACCGTCCCTAAGTTTTTTTCTTCTTCTTCACTTTTTTTAGCATCTATAGTAAAGAGCACTAAAAATAAAGAAACAATGCTGCAAAACGCCGAGAGTATGAAAATAATCCAGTTTGCATTTGACATTAATGCAGCAAAAACAGGCGGGCCAAGAGCCACTCCTATAAAGCGCATGCTATTGTAGAAGGAGGATATGGTTCCGCATTGCTCACTTTCAATTCCTTCGGTTATCAATGCATCTAAAGCAGGAAGAGCCATGCCGATCCCAATTCCGCCAAAGCTTAAAAAGATAAATAAAAAATAAAAACTGTGGTTCCACCACAAGGCAATAAACGACAGGGTTAACAGAATCATTCCTGTCACAACGCAAAATTTCATTCGGCCTTTATCTTTACCGATCTTTTTGCCAGCTATAAAAGAACTGGTTGACAAAAACAAAAGTGGGATTGCCAGTAATCCGCCTTTAGCTACTCCGTCAATGGCATACTTGTTCTCCAGCGTATCTGACAAATAAAATAATACGCCAAATAACAAAAACATAATGACACACCCGATAATGAAGACCGTATAAAGCCAGCGCCCATCCTGCTTAAAGATTTTCTTCACGCTCTTGATAAACTCAGAAACCGCAGGCGCATCTTCATCTTCTTCAGGCTTGGCCACTAAAAACAATACGAGCAAAAAGCTGATCAAACAGAAAAACGGAATAAACCAAAACGGTACAAACCAGTACCAGGAAGCGAGTAATGCGCCAAGTATGGGACTCAGTACCTTCCCTGACGTGTTAGCGGTTTCAATATCTCCAAGTCCAGCGCTGACCTTTTCATCGTCTCCTTCAAACAGGTCACCGATAAACGGCATGACGATAGGAGCGGCACCCGCAGAACCGATGCCTTGAAGAACACGCCCCGCCAAGATCATAGCATAAGGATTTTTCATGTAGGTTGAGGCAAAAGCAGCTACCACTCCACCTAATCCTGCAATGAGGAGACATGGAAGCAATATTTTTTTCCTCCCGAAACGATCCGACAAATATCCGGCAATCGGAATGCAAATAATTGCCACTACTGAATATACAGTAATGATTAACGACACTTGAAATGAAGTCACCGACAGCTTTTTTTCCATCATCGGAAGAACAGGAATCAGCATGGAGTTCCCGAGTGTCATCACAAGCGGGACGGAAGACAATGCAATAATATTTTTCATTCCATTTTTCTTTCTCAACATTTTCACCCATTCACTTTCTTGTCATCTCTTATATATTGCGTTAACCGGAATGAAAGTATGTACAAAGAAACATGAATCAGTGCAAATAAAAAAACAGACACACAAGCGTCCGTTTTTAGAATCGTTTACGCAAAACATGAAATCTGAATTTATCGGCTCTGAAATAATTTAACGAGTAAAGCACCGGTTTATCGTGCTGATCGTAATGGGTTTGTTTTAACAGTAAAAGTGCTGTTTCCGGATCGCATTCCAGCACTGGAGAAATGGTATCGTGATAGCCGATCGGTTCTATATCAGTTACTGCATAACTGATTACGGAGCCTGAATTTTTCTCAAGCAGGTCAAACATAGATTCTTGCTGATGAGAAAAAGAATTCGGCAAAATATTCATCGGAATTTTGTCTATACAATATACAATCGGCTGTCCGTCAGCTGTTCTAACACGTTCAAGGTAAAAAAGTTCTTGCCCTTCTGCCAAATGAAACCTCTTCGTATCATCCTCAGACGGCATAAGCACTTGTGATGACAGAAAAATCGTGCCAGGGGTCATATTTGCCTGTTCTATCATCTTCGTTACACTGTTCAGCTGTTCAATGCCCGAAAGAAATAACGGCTTAGAATGGACAAAAGTGCCTACACCATGCCTTCTGATAATCACATGTTCTTCTTCCAATATCCGCAAGGCTTCTCTTAGCGTCGCTCTGCTCACACCTAGCTTTTTGGAAAGCTCAAATTCAGAAGGCAGCTTTTCCTTCTCAGTGTAGATCCCATTTTTTATATCCTCTTTAATTCGTTCAATTACTTTCAAATACAAGTGCCGATTATCAGCTTTTGTAGACATGTTTCCCCTCCGTAAACCACTTTCGATAAAAATTATTGAACAATTGGGACAACTATATCATGTTTTGTCGAAAAAATAAATAGAAAGCTTATCAGTTTACATAATGTTGTTATTGATAACTAAAGGAAAATGGAACTCCCTTCATTAAGAAGAGAGCTCATCATATTTCTCTTTTGATAATAAGACTTCCCTAGGTTTGCTGCCTTCATACGGCCCGACAACGCCGCGTTCCTCCATTGCGTCAATCAGGCGCGCCGCTCTCGTATAACCGATTCTGAATCTTCTTTGCAGCATTGAAACAGATGCCGTCTGCATGCCGACGATTAATTCAACAGCTTCATCATAAAGTTCATCAGTAACCTCTGAATGAGTTTCCGTTGTCTCCTCAGGAATCATTTCTTCTTGATATTGCGCTTTCTGCTGTGTAATCACATGGTCGACGACCTTCTCCACTTCGTCATCCGACAAAAATGCTCCTTGCACACGGACAGGCTTGTTAGCCCCTACAGGTAAAAACAGCATATCGCCGCGGCCGAGAAGCTTCTCTGCGCCGCCCATGTCAAGAATGGTCCTTGAATCCGTCTGTGAAGATACGCTGAACGCGATTCGTGAAGGAATGTTCGCTTTGATCACCCCTGTGATAACGTCCACCGAAGGCCGCTGCGTCGCAATAATGAGATGGATGCCGGCAGCCCGCGCCATTTGGGACAATCTCGTAATCGAATCTTCCACATCAGACGAAGCGACCATCATGAGATCGGCAAGCTCGTCCACAATGACAACAATATAAGGAAGCTCCGGCTGTTTCGCTCCTTCTTCATTGTTGGCGCGTTTTATATAATCATTGTATCCTTCAATATTTCGTGTGCCCGTATGAGAAAATAATTCATACCGCCGCTCCATTTCATTGACAACCTTTTTCAAAGCCTGCGATGCTTTTTTCGGATCGGTTACAACCGGAGCAAGCAGGTGCGGAATCCCGTTATAGACATTCAGCTCTACCATTTTAGGATCGATCATCATCATTTTCACTTCATGCGGTTTTGCGCGCATTAAAATACTTGTAATAATGCCGTTGACACAGACACTTTTTCCGCTTCCGGTTGCGCCTGCGACCAAAAGGTGGGGCATTTTGTTTAACTCAGCCAATACAGCTTCACCTGAAATATTGCGGCCAAGTCCAATTAACAGCTTCGCATCCGGCCTGTCATTTAATTTAGACTCCAGCACTTCCTTCAGCGAAACCATTGCCACTTCTGCGTTTGGAACCTCAATTCCGATTGCCGATTTGCCTGGTATAGGCGCTTCGATCCTGATATCCTTCGCAGCAAGCGCCAGCGCTAAATCATCGCTTAAATTGACAATTTTGCTAACCTTCACTCCGACATCAGGATACACTTCGTATTTTGTTACGGCCGGCCCGAGATGAACCTGTGTGACTTTCGCCTTTACGCCAAAGCTTTGGAAGGTCCGTTCAAGCTTTCTCGCATTTTCATAAATATTCTTTTTATCAGCCTGCTGGCCGGTATGCTTTGGATCTGCCAGTAAATCCAGTGACGGCATCTCGTAATCCTTATTTTCAAGCTCCGTAAAGGTCATAGGAGGAGCAGAAACAGTTTCCTGATCACCTGTCTCCGGTTGGATGTCTTGAAGCGGCTCCGATACAGGTTCGGTGCGCTTTTCTATAACTGGAGACTCATCCTCTTCGTTACGATCAGAAAAGCTTGAGATAATTGGTTCTGAATGGACAAGAGGCGATTCTGTCTCAGAATCCCCCTCTTCATCAGAAGGCTCCGGTTCCATTTGCTGTTTTTTGCGGACCGGTTTTTGTTTTTTGCTAGGCGCTTTTGTTTTTTTCGATGACTGCATATTTGATTTGACGGATTTCATATCATCAATAAATGCCAACCATTGTTCTTTTATAAAGCGTCCAATCGGGCTCATCCACTTTTTCAGCGTTTCTTGCAGTGATCGTCCTGTGACTAAAATCATGCCGATCAAAATCATGACAATCGCCATGATCTGAGAACCAGTTGACGCAAACAAGAAGTGTGAAGCTGCAAACAGCAGCGCACCGATCATCCCTCCGCCTAAATCAGGAGAAGCAGAGCTGCCATTCATGTCCATCAAAAACAATTCCCACGTATTGCGGACCACGCTTGCGGACTCAATAGTCCCTTTGTGCGTCAAATTTTTAAACAGCTGCACGTGAGAAAGCAGCAATATGCTTGCGATGATACAGTACAACCCGGCCTTTCGTCTCGTTAATAGGCTTGGGGTTTTCTTCTTCCAAAATAGCGAGACTCCTAACACCAATAAACCTAACAAGCATAAAATAAACCACTCTCCAGCAAAAAAGCGGAACAAATAGATAAATGTTTGCCCGACTACCCCCAGCTGCAAGATTGCGATAATTGAAATGGCTATACACAGCAGTCCGTTGAGTTCGTATTTTATATTGAGCTGTTTCGCCTGTTTTTTTCTTGATTTTCGTTTTTTCTTTGCCACACTCATCACCTTACTGCGTTAAAAAATGTAAGTTCATACATAATGAAGAAAGCAGCCGTTTACAGGCTGCATTTTTTCTGTAGGATTCCCCTATTATAGCATATTTTGCCCTTAAAAAAGGATTGGATTCTTATACGTTTAATTTCAGCTTTTGTCCCGGTGAAATGTCCGGATGCAGAAAATGCATTGGGTTTGTGCTCATAATTTGAATGACTTCCGCTTCATTTCCTTTCATTTCGACAAGAAGCGGTACACCTTTATATTCAATTTGCTCATGTGCGCTCGTTTCTTGGTTCTGTTCTGCAAACACAATTTCCTGCGGCATCACGGTATACAGAATCATTGAATCATCCGTCCTTCTTCTTTCCTTGCTGCCTCTATGAGCTCATTCAGTTTATTGATTGCCTGTCCGACACCGCCTGCGTGGTCAATCAATCCATATTCAACTGCATCCTTACCAACTACATTTGTTCCGATGTCGCGTGTTAAGTTTCCTTTTGAGAACATTAGCTCTTTAAATTTCTCTTCAGTTATATTGGAATGGCTTGTGACAAATTTAACAACTCTTTCTTGCATTTTATCCAGGTATTCAAACGTTTGCGGCACCCCGATGACCAGACCGGTGAGCCTAACGGGGTGAATCGTCATCGTTGCTGTTTCGGCGATATAGCTATAGTCACAGGATACAGCAATCGGAACGCCGATGGAATGACCCCCGCCAAGCACGATAGAAACGGTCGGTTTCGATAAAGATGCCAGCATTTCCGCAATTGCTAGACCAGCTTCAACATCTCCTCCCACAGTATTTAATATAATCAGCAGGCCTTCAATTTTAGGATTTTGTTCAATTGCCACAATCTGTGGGATGACATGCTCATATTTTGTTGTTTTGTTTTGCGGAGGGAGCTGAACATGGCCTTCTATTTGTCCGATTATAGTCAGACAATGAATATTTGTATCTTGGGGCAGCTGTGGAAGTGACGTTTCACCAAGCTGCTGTATTTTATTCATAATGCTGTCTTTCGCATCATTTTTTTCAGAACGCTCTTCTTCTGTATTTTCCATACGATGATCCATCTCGCTTTCACCCTTTCCGAGTTTCTCTTTGTATTATGAACAAAGATACTCAATTCAATCCCGGCTTAAAGGGCAAAAAAATAAAGACCGGAGCTGCTCCGGTCTTTAGTCAGTCATTATACTTCCATAATAATTGGGATGATCATCGGTTTACGTTTCGTTTTTTCATAAAGGAATTGGTTCAAAGCATCCCGCATTGCCTGCTTCAGCGTTGACCATTCAACATTTGATGTTTCAGTCGCTTCTGTCACGATGGAACGAACAAGCTCAGTAGCCTGTACGATAAGACCTTCAGACTCTCTTACATAAACAAAACCGCGAGTGATAATTTCTGGTCCTGATACAAGATGTTTCTTTTGTTTATCAAGTGTAATGACAACGATTAAGATTCCGTCCTGTGAAAGCAAGCGGCGGTCTCTCAATACGATATTGCCGATATCACCGACACCTAGCCCATCAATTAAAATATTGCCGTAAGGAACTTTATCCCCGATTTTTACGTTTTGGCCGCGGAACTCAACGACGTCTCCTTTTTCAATTAAGAAGATGTCACTGCGCTTCATGCCGGTTTCTTCAGCGATTTTTGAATGGGCTTTTTGCATTCTGTATTCGCCGTTTACAGGAATTAAATATTTTGGTTTAAGCAGATTGATCATCAGCTTTAACTCTTCTTGTGAGCCGTGGCCTGATACATGAACACGCTTTTGGGCAAAGATGACTTGTGCACCGGCTCTCGCAAGTAGGTCCACTGTTTTAGAATAAATGAGTTCCTGCCCGGGAATTGGAGTTGACGCAATGACAACCGTATCCCCTTCTTCAATGTTCAGCTGTTTGTGAGCTTTGTTTGCCATTCTTGTAAGGGCAGCTAATGGTTCACCTTGGCTTCCGGCTGTAATAATGGCCACTTCACGCTTCGGATATTTCTTCACATCCTGTACAGAAATAAATAATTCATCATCTGCTTCAATGTATCCTAACTTTCTTGCCAGCTGCAGGACAGATTGAAGATTTTTTCCGGCTACGGCAATCTTTCTGCCATTTTGAGCCGCTGCATGAATCACTTGCTGAATCCGGTTAATATTGGATGCGAAAACAGCAATAATCACCCGGTTCTCTGAATTATACAGCGCATCCGAGATTTCTCCGCTGACAGCCGATTCCGAAGGAGTATAACCCGGCCGTTCCGCATTTGCACTGTCAGAAAGCAGGGCAAGCACGCCGCTATTTCCGATCTTGGCGATTTCGCCAATGTCGCACGTCTGATTAAGTGCAGGTGTTTGGTCAAATTTGAAGTCTCCCGTGCATACAATAGATCCAAGTGATGTTTTAAAGCTCACACCTACAGAATCAGGGATGCTGTGAATCGTTCTAAAGAACGATACTTTTGTCGATTCAAATGTAATGACAGATTTGGAGTGAATTTCTCTTAAATCAGTTTTTCGGTTATGTCCGTATTGTTTTAATTTCTCTCTTAACAGCGCAAGCGTCAGCTTTGTTCCGTACACTGGAACTGACAGCTTGTTTAATAAGTAAAAAACACCGCCGATATTTTCATCGTGCCCGTGCGTTAAAAAGATTGCCTTGACGCGATCAGCCCGTTCAATCAAATATGATATGTCAGGAATCACCACATCAATACCGAGCATTTCATTTTCTGGATGCATAAGGCCGGCATCAACGACAAATATGTCTGAGTCAATTTCAATGACATAAAGGTTCTTCCCAATCTCTCCGACACCGCCAAGGGCGATAATTCTAACGTTTTCTGTATTTTTCTTTTTCAAAATCTATATCCTCCTAGTCTCATACCCGTCCATCATCACTTGTTCCTATTATAACTGAAAGTAAATTTAGAAAACAAGATAAAGCAGAAGGTTTAGGGAAAACCAATATGTAAAAGAAACGGTCAAACTCAGCTGAATGTGAGAATGACCGCGTTTGTTTCACTGTATGAAATTTTCTTACAGTTCGCTGATCGTGCTGCTTAAGCTCAGACGTTCATCCTCGGTTAACGGGACAAGAGGCAGACGCACAGAACCGACATCAAGACCTCTCAGCTGAAGCGCTGTTTTGACTGGAGCAGGGTTAGGCGCTTTAAACAGTTCCTTCATAATCGGCAGCAGTTTCTGATGAATCAGTGCCGCATTAGCTGTTTGCCCATTCGTATAATTTTTGATCATTTGCTGCATATCAGTGCCTGCGATATGGCTCGCCACTGACACAACTCCTCTTCCTCCAACTGAAAGAATTGGAAGCGTCAGAGCGTCATCCCCTGAATAGACATAGAAGTCTTCAGGCGTTTCAGCAATAATTTTTGTAATCGCTTCGAGGTTGCCGCTCGCTTCTTTAATCGCAACAACATTCGGAATGTCTGCCGCCAAACGGATCGTCGTTTCAGGAGCCAGAGAAGCAACCGTACGGCCCGGAACATTATAAAGCATAACCGGAAGTGATGTCTCTGCCGCAATTGCTTTAAAATGCTGGTACATTCCTTCTTGGGAAGGTTTATTGTAATACGGCGTAACAAGCATAACAGCGTCCACGCCTGCTTCCTCAGCTTTTTTTGTCAGCTTAATGGAATCTTTCGTATTGTTGCTTCCAGTACCGGCGATAACCGGAACCCGTCCGTTTACTTCTTTTACCGTATATTCAAAAAGCGCAATTTTTTCTTCAGTTGAAAGGGTTGGAGATTCTCCAGTTGTTCCCGCTACTACTAAAGAATCCGTTCCGTTTTTCAACAAGTAGTCAATCAGTGTAGACAGTTTTTGAAAGTCTACGTTCCCTTTATTGTCAAAGGGTGTAATCATCGCTGTAGACACATTTCCGAAATTCATTTTATTCACCTCATCATGATTCAATCACATTTACTTGGAAAGTTCAAACACTTCATGCAAAGCGTTTACAGCAGGAACCATATCCGCTTCATGGACGAGCACCCATATCGTCGTATGGCTGTCAGCCGACTGAAGAATCGGAATTTCTTTTTCTGAAAGAGCTGACACAATTTTGGACGTAACACCGGGAACACCCATAATGCCCGCACCGACCGCCGATACCTTCGCGCAGTTTCTTGTTACCATTGGATCATAGCCCATATCCATTAAAATACGCTGAGCTGTTTCTGTTTTATTTCCGGCTACCGTATAAACGATTTCACTAGGTGTAATGTTAAAGAAATCGACACTGATTCCAGCGTTCGCCATTGCCTTGAACACTTCAGTCTGAACATTATACTGGCCGATTTTTGAAGGCACCTTGAACTGCGTGACATCTTTGACATGAGCGATTCCCGTAATCAGCCTTTCAAAAACATCACTGCCGACCTTGGAAGAGTGATGTGATGTCACCAATGTACCTTTATCCTTCGAATAAGTCGAACGGACGCGGATCGGAACCTTGGCCTGCATCGCGATTTCCACAGCACGCGGATGAATGACCTTAGCTCCCTGATACGCCAGGTTGCAGATTTCCGTATACGTCACGACAGGAAGCGGTTTCGCATTTTCCACAACTCTTGGGTCTGCAGTCATTACACCTTCTACATCGGTGAAAATATCGATGTATTCTGCATCAACAGCTGCTCCGAGTGCGGCTGCAGACGTATCACTGCCCCCTCTGCCGATTGTTGTTGTATCACCTTTTTCAGTTGCGCCCTGGAAGCCTGCGACGACCACCGCATCATGATTGGCGAGCACACCGAATAAACGCTCCGGTCTCATTTCAATGATTTTCGCATTGGAATGCTGATCATTCGTTAAAAAGCCAGCCTGAGCCCCTGTCAGCGCAGCTGCTTTCACTCCGTTATCAAGCAGCATGCTTGTAAATACGACAGAGGAAATGGTCTCTCCGCAAGATAAAAGCAAATCCTGCTCCCTTGGAGAAATCGCTGACTGATCGCCGTAAAGCAGCCCCAGCAAAGAATCTGTTGCATACGGGTCTCCTTTTCGGCCCATCGCTGAAACGACAACGACAACCTTATATCCTTCACTGATTGCTTCTTTAATATGCTCTAAAGCCAGTTTGCGGCCTTTATCATCTTTTACTGATGTTCCGCCGAACTTTTGAACAATTATCTTCACTGTTTTCACTCCAAATTATTCGGACGTAACAGAAGAGAGCAGGCTGATAGTGCCTTACTCTCTTCTATTCGTCTTTAGGAAATTCTCTCTTTTATACGAGGTTTAGTTTTTTCAGGCTTTCTGCAATTTGAACAGAGTTCCATGCTGCGCCTTTTAATAGGTTATCAGAAACAACCCATAAATGAAAACCGTTTGCTCTGTCCAAGTCTTTGCGGATGCGGCCTACAAACACATCGTTTTTGCCGACAGCATCGGCAGGCATCGGATAAAGCTGCTGGCTCGGGTCATCCTGAAGTGTCACGCCCGGAGCTTCTTTTAATAGATTTTTAATATCTTCAACTGTAGCGTCATCACGGTCTATTTCGATGTAGACAGACTCTGAGTGCCCAGTTTGAATTGGCAGTCTCACACATGTAGCCGCTACTTGAAGGTCAGGCATGTGCATGATTTTTTTCGTTTCATTGATCATTTTCATTTCTTCAAACGTATAGCCGTTATCCTGGAATTTATCAATTTGCGGAATCGCGTTGAAGGCGATTTGATAGTGTTTTTTGTCACCTTTTACAGGCATGATCTCAGGCTCTATTTCTTCTTTATTTAAAATTGCCTGTGTTTGGCTGTAAAGCTCTTTTACAGCTTCATTACCCGCTCCTGATACTGCCTGGTAAGTTGATACGATGACTTTGTTTAAGCCGTATGTTTTACGGATCGGCTCAAGAGCCGCAACCATTTGGATTGTAGAGCAGTTTGGATTGGCAATAATGCCGTTGTGTTCATGCAAGTCTGCCTCATTCACTTCTGGCACAACAAGCGGTGTATTTTCGTCCATGCGGAACGCGCTCGTATTATCTATAACAATAGCGCCGCGTTTTACAGCTTCTGGTGCCAATGCTTGTGATACGCTTCCGCCGGCGCTGAACAAAGCAATATTTACCCCTTCAAAGCTCTCAGGAGAAGCTTCCTGAACAGTCAGCTCTTGGCCTTTAAACGTGACTTTTGTCCCCGCAGAGCGTTTTGAAGATAGCAATGTAAGTGTGTCCATTTCAAAGTTTCTGTCTTCAAGTGTTTTAAGCATTTGTTGTCCCACAGCCCCTGTCGCTCCGACAACAGCTACGTGTAAACCTCTTCCCATCTGTAAAACTCCTTCCGCCAATCAGCTTCATTGAATTGATTTGACTATGATTTTACGTTTTATTTTACCATAGAATATGCGGGTGATGACCGAATTTTTTAGTTTGGGAATGATTTTCTGTAAATTTAGTCATTTCCCTGATAATTCTCAACGAGAACCGGCTGAAGCTGCTGGTGCAATAGCGCCTTTTCAATCGTTTGCGGAAGCAGATCCATTTTGGCTACCATTGAATTCGGTTTTTTAAATGGATCGTCTTGCCCGAATGGAATAAAAAAGATATTTTTTGTTGACATGAGCCTCATTAAATTTGTTCCGTTTAAACCGAGTGCATCATTTGTTGAGATACCTAGAACGACTGGCCGATTGTTTCGGATTGTCGCTTTTGCCGCCATCAGCACCGGGCTGTCCGTCATGGCATTTGCCAGCTTGCTCATTGAATTGCCTGTTAAAGGCGCAATGACCATGCAGTCAAGGGGCAGCTTCGGCCCAAGGGGTTCTGCCTTTACAATCGAATCAATGGCCTCATATCCAGTCAGGTCTTCAATTTTTTTAACCCATTCTGCACCCTCTCCAAATCGGGTATTTGTGGATTTTACGTTAAATGTGACAACCGGACGAACTTCAGCTCCTTCGCTGACCAACGCCTCAATTTGCGGAAAAACCGCTTCATATGTGCAATGCGATCCGGTCAGCCCAAACCCGATTCTTTTTCCTTTTAATGACGACATCCTTATTTCCCCTCCTCAGCTTGTATTTCAGCCAAAAGCTTGCTCAAGACGTTTGCAAGGATTTGCCCAGCCGTTTTAGGAGCGACAATTCCTGGAAGGCCGGGAGCAAGAAGTGCTTTAATCCCCTGTTTTTCGGCATATTTAAAATCCGTTCCCCCGGGACGTGAGGCCAGATCCAATATTAAGGTTTTCGGTGTCATACAAGAAAGTACCGCTTGATTTAAAATCATACTCGGTATGGTATTAATGCAAATATCTATATCTTTCACATGCTCTTTCAGCTCATCGGTATGAAAAGGAACGAGCCCCATTTCAGTGATACGTGCCAGATGCGCTGAACTTCTTGCCCCCACTTTTACATTCGCCCCGAGCGCGGCAAATGTCCGGGCAATCGTCATCCCGGTGCGCCCGAGACCGAGAACGGCCACCTGAGATCCGTGTATCGTATAATCCGTGTGCTGAATAGCCAGCATAATCGTTCCTTCTACTGTCGGAATAGAGTTGTATATCGCAATGTCATCCCGCTCAAACAGCTTAACAAGTTTTCTTTTTGCCTGAGCTGCAATGTTTTCTAAATAGGCATTAGAAATACCTGAGAAAATGACACAATGTGCAGGCGTTTTGTTGAGATGCTCCTGTTTTAACACAACCTCTTCATTCGAAAATACAGTCGATACGACACCTTCTCCTGTTGTTGCGGATACTGGGAGAATGATGCTATCTATTTGTTGAAAAGGAATTTCATCAATATTGCATTTTACTGCTCCGGTAAAACCGTGATCCAATTGGTCAAACCCGACAAGATAGATGTCAGCCTGCTGTTCAGTGAGCTTTCTTATAATTTCGAGCTGTCTTGCGTCACCGCCGATAACTGCAATTTTCAATCCGGTTAACATTCTAAACGTTCACCTTCTTTGTATATACTGGATCTCTAGTTGTTAAGCTCCCCTTCATCTTATGATCAAAAGGAAATACCGGTGAATATAAAAGATGCGCTTTTTCTATATAAAAAAACATCGGCTCTGGCAGCCGATGTTTCAGATGTCTTCTTTAGAACCCGCATTACAGACAATTAGGCGATTTACTCTTGTCGAGGAGACATTTCCTCAGGTACATCTAATATGATCATATCTGATCCGATCTTTTGAATATGATGCCATGGGACGCGAATGTCATGACCTTGTTTTCTTAAACCAAACCACTTAACTGTGGGAATGAGGAGTGCTGTAATTTGTCCATCCTGTTCATTAATTTCTAAATCGGTCTGGCCGAGCACTCCGAGCCGTTCAGCTCTTTTGATGTCTACGATTTCCTTTCCTGATAATTCACTGAGCCGCATGTCTGTCACCCCCTTGTACTATGTATGATGGAAAGGATTAAAAAATGCCTGCCCCATTATGGGGCAGGCTTTCCTTTTTAAGATGGCATATTGCCGGAAGGGCTGATCAGTGCTAATGCATAGTCTTCTGTGAACAATTGTCTGGCAAGGCCGTTGACACGCTCTAAGTTCACGGCGTTTAATTCATTGATGATCTCATCTAATGTTTTATGTTTGCCGAGAAGCAGTTCATTTTTCCCGTTTCGGCTCATTTTGCTGTTTGTGCTTTCTAAGCTCAGCATTAAGCTTCCCTTCATTTGCTCTTTGCTGTTTTCCAGCTCTTTCGAAGTAACACCGTCACGTTTTAATGTAGCAAGCGTTTCTTGAATTGTTTCTGACAGCTGCTGAAGCTGATTTGCACCCGTTCCGCCGTAAATCGTTAGCATTCCGCTGTCCTCATACGAGCTGTGATAGCTGTAAACAGAATAAGCAAGTCCTTTATCTTCACGGACATCTTGGAACAGCCGGCTGCTCATGCTGCCTCCGAGCACATTGTTGAGGACGATTAAATCATAAATACGTTCATGGCCAACCTCTAAGCCTTTAAATCCGAGGCACAAATGAGCCTGCTCTGTTTCTTTTTTTCTCGTCAGTTTTTCCGTGTGGAACTCAGGCTTCTCAAGGCCTGTCGCTTTGCCTTTCGCCTCGTATGACCCGAACCATTTTTCCACATCTTTGATAAAACTGTCAGATATATTGCCCGCTACCGAAATCACCACTCGGTCCGGCGTATAATAATCATTCATGTATTGTCTGAGAGAGTCACCGTTAAAGGAAGCAAGCGTTTCTTCCGTGCCAAGAATTGGGTAGCCTAAAGAATGATTGCCGTAAGTGGCTTTGCTCAGTAAATCATGCACAATGTCGTCCGGCGCATCTTCGTACATTTTAATTTCTTCATATACTACATTTTTCTCTTTTTTCAGCTCGTTTTCATCAAACGTTGAATGAAAGAACATATCTGCTAATACGTCCAGCGCGTAATTCGCATGCTCGTCAAGCACCTTTGCATAGTAGCAGGTATATTCCTTTGAAGTAAACGCATTGACTTGACCGCCAATACGATCAAAAGATTCTGCTATCTCACGTGCAGATTTTGTGCTCGTCCCTTTAAAGAACATGTGCTCTAAAAAGTGAGAAATTCCGTTTATCTCCGGCGTTTCATGTCTCGACCCTGTGCCGATCCATACGCCGATCGCAACAGAACGGACTGTCGGGTTATTTTCCAGCACAACTCTTACACCATTTTGACACGTATATCGTTTAATCAAATTTGTTCCTCCTATTCAAAGACAAGCTGCCTTCATCTGTTACTTCAATAGTCTTGTTTCATCCATTAGTTCAGTGACTGTTCCAAGTGCGTATCCTTTGTCTTTTATCTTTGTAATCAGCGCTTCAAGACTTTCCGCCGTAGGGTCAGTCGGATGCATTAAAATCATGGCACCATTATGTATCTTGCTTAACACTCTTGTCTGAAGTACAGACGGAGCCGGCTTTTGCCAATCGATTGTATCAACTGTCCACATAACTGTTCCCATCTGTTTCTCAGCTGCAATATCGATAACCGCTTTTCTGAAACTTCCGCTCGGCGGAGCGAACCACTTTGGCTTTACGCCGATTGATTGTTCTATTTGCTCATTTGTCTTGTCGAGCTGCTCGGAAATTCTTCCTGTAGTCAGTTTGCTCATATCCGGATGATTGTATGAATGATTTCCGATTTCATGTCCGTCTTTTGCAATCTTCTTAGCGAGCTGTTCATTGTTTCTCACCCAATTGCCTTCTAAAAAGAAAGTAGCTTTGACATGGTGCTTTTGCAGAATAGGAAGCATTTTTTCCAAATACTCATTTCCCCATGCCACATTGATTAAAAAAGCAACCATCGGTTTGTCAGGATTTCCTTTATAAATAGGCTCAGGCTGAAGTGACTCAAGATGAACGCTTGGTTTTACTTGGCTGTACACCAGGTCATTTTCCCGAAACTCGCCATGCTTTTTCATTTTTTTATATGATTGCTCAATATTGACCTTTAATCCATTGTATCCAGGAATGCTTTTCCACACTTTATCAATTCTTGCATTCTGGGGCTTAACTTCGTACTCCGGCGCTTTTTGAAGCAATTCTTCATATAACGGGTCTTTGGACGCCGTGACAGTCACCGTATCTTTTTTCATTGCCCCTATATAATCAAGTGCATGCGGATTTTCCATCATCTCAAATGAGACAAAAAAAAGAAATAAAAAAACGGCAAACGGTACAAATTTTTTGTACATGTTCTGTCCCCCCTCACCTCACATTATGAAGAAGAAGGACAAGGTAGAACCCGCCTGCTTTTGAAAAGCTTCAAAATAAAGAAGCCGGGTCTCCCAGGCTCCTTTTATGTTTTCATTTAAGATTGTTGTTCTTCTTTTTCTTTCTCTTCACGGAGCACCGCTTTGCGGGATAAATTCACTCGTCCTTGTTTATCAATTTCAGTGACTTTGACAAGAATCTCGTCTCCGATCTTCACAACATCTTCAACTTTCCCTACGCGTTCAAGCGCAAGCTCTGAAATGTGCACCAAACCGTCTTTTCCGCTGAAAATTTCAACGAAAGCCCCGAATTTTTCAATCCGTTTCACTTTACCTAAGTAAAGCTGGCCGACTTCAACCTCTCTGACAAGGTCTTCAATGATTTTTTTCGCTTTTTGGTTGCCGCTTTCATCTGTAGAAGAAATGAAGATTGTGCCGTCCTGCTCAATATCAATTTTAACACCGGTTTCTTCGATGATCTTATTGATTTGTTTTCCGCTTGGCCCGATGACATCACGGATTTTATCAGGATTAATGGCCATTGTTAAGATCTTAGGCGCATATTGAGAAAGCTCTTTTCTTGATTCGCTTAATGTTGCAAGCATGCTGTTGAGGATTTCCATTCTGCCCTTTTTCGCCTGCTGAAGCGCTTCTTCAAGAATCTCCCTGGAAAGGCCTTCAATTTTAATGTCCATTTGCAGGGCCGTTACGCCTTTTTCAGTTCCCGCTACTTTAAAGTCCATATCTCCGAGCGCGTCTTCCATGCCTTGGATGTCAGTCAAAACAGTGTAATGTTCGCCTGATTTGACAAGACCCATCGCAATACCAGCAACTGGCGCTTTAATCGGTACACCTGCATCCATCATTGCAAGTGTGCTTGCGCAAATGCTTGCTTGAGACGTAGAACCGTTTGATTCAAGCACTTCTGAAACAAGACGGACAGTATAAGGGAAGTCTTTTTCAGACGGAATAACTGGCTCAAGCGCGCGCTCCCCCAGTGCTCCATGTCCGATTTCACGACGTCCCGGTCCGCGCATCGGTCCTGTTTCCCCAACGCTAAATTGCGGGAAGTTGTAGTGATGCATAAATCGTTTCGACTCTTCGACACCTAAGCCGTCAAGGATTTGCACATCTCCCAGAGCACCTAGCGTACATACGCTGAGGGCCTGAGTTTGTCCCCTTGTAAATAGACCTGAACCGTGCGTTCTTGGCAAGAGGCCAACCTCTGAAGAAAGCGGGCGGATTTGATCGACACCTCGGCCGTCCGGTCTTACTTTCTCTTCAGTAATCAGGCGGCGAACTTCATTTTTCACCAGCTTGGATAATATCTGCTTCACTTGTTTGATTGTATCTTCATCATGCTCTTCATCCTCGAATTTTGCCACAACTGCGCTCTTCACTTCGTTAATGGCATCTTCACGAGCATGCTTTTCATGAACTTGGATAGCTTTCAGCAGATCCTCTTCTGCTAAAGCTTTTACTTTTTCGTTAAGCTCTTCATCAATTTCAAAGAGCTTAATTTCTGATTTCTCTTTGCCGACTGCCGCAACAATTTCTTCTTGGAATGCAATCAGGCGTTTAATCTCTTCATGGCCGAACATAATGCCTTCAAGCATGATTTCCTCAGGAACTTCGTCCGCTCCCGCTTCTACCATGTTAATGGCATCTTTCGTGCCGGCAACGACAAGATTGATGTCGCTTTTTTCAAGCTGATCAACTGTTGGGTTAATGATAAATTGATCATCAATGCGTCCGACAGTAACCCCTGCAATTGGTCCTTCAAACGGAATATCCGATACAGAAAGCGCAAGAGATGAACCGAACATGGCAGCCATTTCTGAAGAGCAGTTTTGGTCAACACTCATGACAATGCTGATGACTTGAACTTCATTACGGAATCCATCGGCAAACAAAGGACGGATCGGACGGTCAATTAAACGGCTGGCAAGAACCGCTTTTTCACTCGGGCGTCCTTCTCTTTTAATAAAGCCGCCCGGAATTTTCCCTACCGCATATAATCTTTCTTCATAGTTTACAGTAAGAGGGAAGAAATCAAGCGGTTTTGGTTCTTTTGAAGCGGTTGCTGTACTAAGTACTGCTGTATCACCGTAGCGGATCATCACAGCACCATTTGCCTGTTTGGCAAGCTGGCCGGTTTCAACAGTAAGCGTTCTTCCGGCCCAATCTATGGTAAAGACGTGTTTTTCTTGTCCCATACGATTACGAACTCCTCTCTTCGTTGTGTGAAATAATCAATTACTCCTATTATGAACGAAATGAATTGAACATATCAATGTCAAAGTAGTATGTAAAAGGATTTCAATGATTTGTTATAAGAAATTTCGCTTTAATACGATAAAAAAGCGGGAATCCTCCCGCTTTTTACGATTATCGACGTAAGCCTAGTTTGTTAATTAACTCACGGTAACGAGTTACGTCTTTATTACGTAGATACGTAAGAAGATTACGACGCTTACCTACCATTTTAAGAAGACCGCGACGTGAGTGGTGGTCTTTCTTGTGAGTACGTAAATGCTCGTTCAAGTTGTTAATTGAGTCAGTTAGGATAGCGATCTGAACTTCTGGAGATCCAGTATCAGATTCGTGTGTTTTGAACTCGTTGATGAGTTGGTTTTTACGCTCTTGAGTAATTGCCATCCTGTTTCACCTCCAAATCATATTTAGCCCCAGTTACCTAGCAACCGTCGGTGACTTCGGATTGCCAAGCAATGGTTTTAAGACTACGAAAACTATCATACTAAAAATCGTGCCTATATGCAAATATTTTAGAATAAAATTTGCGTGCGTTGCAAGTTATTTCCGCAAATTGTTGAAATAACGGATGGCTTCCTGCTTATCTTTCTCAATTTGCTCTGTTAATTCTTTGATGCCATTGAATTTTCGCTCGCTCCGAATCCGTTTGTACCATTCGATTTTTATAGCGGCTCCATATACCTCTTGATCGAAATCAAACAGATTGACCTCAATGGAAGGCTGTTCAGGGCGCTTTTCATAAAACGTCGGCTTATAGCCGATATTGCAAACGCCATTGTAGACTTCGCCGTTCACTTCCGCTTTTACGGCATATACACCCGTTGGCGGAACGATATAGCTGTTATTTAAACCGACATTTGCTGTCGGAAACCCGATGGTCCGCCCTCTTTTATCACCATGAATTACAATTCCTTTTATAAAATAAGGCTGTCCAAGCAAGACATTCGCCAATTCAACATCTCCGTTTTGAAGCGCGGTACGGATATACGAAGAACTGATTTTTTTATCCTGCTCCGTTAATTTTTCTACCATGGTGCACTCAGCTTTTCCGTCTAAATCAGCCGGCATGGTCTCCATTGTACCCTTGCCGTATTTGCCGTACGTAAAGTCAAAGCCTGCCACTGCGTGCTGCACATTAAGGCCGATAATATACTGGTCTATAAACTGCTTGGGAGAAAGAGAAGCAAACACTTCGTTAAATTTAACGACATACAGAATTTCTGTACCTAATTGTTCAATTTGGTTTATTTTATCTTCAAGAGGCGTAATTAGATCCTTTGGCTCCTTATCCCTGCCCAAAACGTGAGAAGGATGAGGATGAAAGGTCATCACAGCCAATGTCAGGCCTTTTTCTTCGGCTATTTGCTTCGCTGTGCCGATTACCTTCTGATGTCCAAGATGAACGCCGTCAAAATAACCTAACGCCATCACTGATTTTGCCTGCTTCTCTTTTATTAAATGATGAGGATGTGTAATATGTATCGTCTTCACAGAACGGTCACCTTTTTTCTATTGTTCGCTTTTTTGCATCAATACTTTTGCCGGCTTTAACAGCCCTTTTTTCGCAGGATGGGGGAGATAGATCGCCAAACAGCTTCCGGATTCAGTAAAGACGGCAATTCGGTCTTCACTTGTCATTTCAGAAAACTGCTCGGGCGTCTCAAGCAAAGCCCCATTTTCTACTTTCTTAGCTAATGTATCACTTATGATCCATTTCGGCAAATGATTGAGCGCACGTTCAATAGGGACTATATGCTCTTCCACGGTTCCGGATTGGACCTGTGCCTCCAGTTCGTCAAAAGTAAAGCATTCGTCGAGAGAAAAATCTCCGGATGCCGTACGGATTAAATGAGACATATGAGCCGGATATCCGAGCTTTTCACCGATCATGACCGCCAGCGTCCTTACATAGGTCCCTTTGGAGCATGTCACTGTAAACCGGAAGCTTGCGGTTTCTCCATTATGTTTAATTTCTGTTGTTAGGGCAATGTCTTCAATGGTAATCATACGTTTCGGACGTTCTACTTCAATCCCCGCTCTTGCGTATTCGTATAATTTTTTGCCGTTTACTTTTACAGCGGAATACATGGGCGGAATTTGTTCTTGTTTGCCCTTTAAACTGTTTAAAACCTTTTCTGCATCGGCTTTATCAATGTCATGATTGACAGGCTTTGTTTCCACCGTTTCTCCGGTTTGATCCTCTGTTGTCGTTGAAAAGCCAAGCGTTATTTCCGCATCATATGTTTTAGATTTTTCAGTTAAGTATTCGACTATTTTGGTCGCTCTTCCCACACAAATCGGAAGCACGCCTGACACTTCTGGATCGAGCGTTCCCGTATGTCCTACTTTTTTTGTTTTCAACAGTTTTCGGATCTTCATGACACAGTCGTGCGATGTCATGCCAACAGGTTTATGTAAAAGGAGAACTCCGTTAACCATTTGCCTTTCACTCCTTCTTTTTTAGCTTTTTTCTTAAAAACGAAGAAAGAGGACAGACGATATACGCCTATCCTCTCATTTTTTATTCAGATGGTTTCTCTGAATGTAATTCGTGAATCAATGTTTCGATTCGATTTCCGTAATCGATTGATTCATCGAACTCAAATTCAATTTCAGGCGTTTTACGAAGTCTGATGCGGCTGCCGATTTCGGATCGGATAAATCCTTTCGCTTTTGCCAGCCCTTTCAGTGCTTCTTCCCGTTTTTTCTCGTCACCGAGAACCGAGATATACACCTTTGCAATTTGCAAATCACCTGATACACGTACATCCGTTACTGTCAGAAAACCAATTCTCGGGTCTTTCAGCTTGCGGCTGATAATATCACCGAGTTCTTTTTTCATTTGCTCGCCGACACGGTTTGCTCTCATACTCAATTCAATCACCTCTAAGTTAAAACCACTCTGTCCTAGTGATCGTCCGTTCAATTTCAGGAAAAGAATCGATAAACGCTAGGACGCGCTGCAGTTCTTTTTCTGTTTGAACGCGAGAGGAAGAAACAGCGGCGATTCCGAAGCTGGTTCTTTGCCAGGTGTCCTGATAGCCAATCTCCGAAATCGAAACATTGAACTTGTTTTGAACCCTGGTTAAAATTCGCTTCAGAACGGCGCGCTTTTCTTTTAGCGATCCTGCATCATATATGATGCATTCACACTCCGCAAATCCGATCACGTTCTTTCAATTTCTTGCATGACAAACGCTTCAAGGATGTCACCTTCGCGAATGTCATTGTATTTCTTAATTGTAATACCACATTCATAGCCTTGTGAAACTTCTTTCACATCGTCTTTAAAGCGTTTCAGAACATCTACTTCGCCTTCGAAGATGACGACGCCGTCACGAATTAAACGGAGGCCGCTGTCGCGAGTAATGGTTCCTTCAGTAACATATCCGCCAGCAATTGTACCAATTTTAGATACTTTGAATGTTTGGCGCACTTCTACTTGACCAATTACTTTTTCTTCATATTCAGGATCAAGCATACCTTTCATGGCAGCTTCAATCTCGTCGATTACTTTGTAAATGATACGGTGAAGTCGAATATCTACATTTTCAGCTTCAGCCGTACTCTTAGCATTTCCGTCCGGTCTCACATTAAACCCGATAACAATTGCATTGGAAGCAGATGCCAAGATAATGTCAGATTCAGTAATCGCACCAACGCCTGTATGGATGATTTTCACTTTAACGCCTTCTACTTCAATTTTTTGAAGTGCAGCCGTTAAAGCTTCTGCAGATCCTTGAACGTCAGCTTTTACGATGAGATTGATGTCTTTTACATCACCTTGTTTAATTTGCTCGAATAAGTCATCAAGACTGAGCTTCGCTTTATCGCTGCGCTGCTCTTCAAGCTGTTTCGAAGCACGGGCTTCACCGACAGAACGAGCTGTTTTTTCATCCTTAAAGACAAGGAATTGGTCTCCCGCTTGAGGGACATCATTCAAACCGGTAATTTCAACCGGAGTAGACGGACCGGCAGTTTTTACACGGCGGCCAATGTCGTTGACCATCGCACGGACACGGCCAAATGTATTGCCGACTACGATCGGATCACCGACATGCAGTGTTCCAGTCTGTACGAGCAATGTCGCGACTGACCCTCTGCCTTTATCGAGTTCAGCTTCAATAACCGTTCCTTTTGCCTGACGGTTCGGGTTCGCTTTCAATTCCTCTACCTCACTGACAAGCAAGATCATTTCAATGAGCTCATCAATGCCTTTTCCAGTTAAAGCGGAAAGCGGCACAAAAATGGTTTCTCCGCCCCATGCTTCAGGGACAAGTCCGTATTCCGTCAGTTCTTGCATCACACGATCAGGGTTTGCGGATTCTTTATCAATTTTATTCACAGCAACGATGATTGGAACCTCTGCTGCTTTAGCATGGTTAATCGCTTCTACTGTTTGCGGCATTACACCGTCATCGGCAGCTACGACGAGAATCGTAATATCCGTTACTTCTGCACCGCGTGCACGCATCGTTGTAAATGCGGCGTGGCCCGGTGTATCCAAGAACGTGATTTTCTTGCCGTTCTCTTCAATTTGATAAGCGCCGATATGCTGAGTGATTCCGCCAGCTTCTCCTTCAACAACCTTTGTTTTACGGATGCTGTCAAGAAGCGTCGTTTTCCCATGGTCAACGTGGCCCATGATTGTTACAACAGGTGGACGAATTTCAAGATCCTCTTCTTTATCAGGCTCTTCGTATTTTTCCAGCTCTGTTTCTTCAAGCACAATGACCTCTTCTGTTTCAACACCATATTCTGATGCAATGAGTTCGATTGTGTCTTTATCAAGCTCTTGGTTAATGGTTGCCATTACGCCAAGAAGCATCAGCTTTTTAATGATTTCTGAAGGCTCTTTGCCAAGCTCTTCAGCAAGTGCGCCAACTGTTAAAGTGCCAGAGAATGTAATTTTCTCAGGAAGCTCTTTTTTCGGTTTTACAGGCTTTTGCTGATGTTGGTTTTTATTGTTGTGGTTGCGTTTATTTTTTTTGTTGTTGTTATTCTTCTTGTTTTTGTTAAATTGATTATTCTGCACGTCATTCTTCTTTCCGTCTCGAATTTTGTTTGGTTGATTTCCAGCTGATTGCTGATTAACCCCTTGTGGCTGTTTGTTTTTGTTCGTTTCTGCTGGCTTTTGAGATTTAGCGGCAGCGCCGCCTTTTTTATATTTGGCATCAAGCTTTTTAATGGCCTTTTCTTCTAGCATGGCCATGTGATTATTCACTTCTAAATCCATGTTTTTCAGTGCGGTCAAAATTTCCTTACTTGAAACATTTAACGCTTTTGCATATTCGTATACTCTCATTTTAGCCATTCGTTCACCCCCAAAAATATTAATCGAGCAAGCTGATCAGCTTATTCGCAAAACCTTGGTCAGTGACGGCGACAACGACACGGGCTTCTTTACCGATAGAGCGTCCAAGAACCGCGCGACTCTCGACTTTTTTATAAGGGACTTTATAATAATTGCACTTGTCGATTACTTTTTTTGCTGTGTTAGATGATGCATCCTCTGTAAGCAGGACAAGCTTTGCACGCGCATTCCTGATTTCTTTTATCACCAAGTCTTCGCCTGACACGACCTTACGAGCTCGATTGGCCAGACCCAGCAAGGGAAACCATTCCATTCCAGACATTTTATTTTTTCACCTTTTCCGCCAGTTCCAGCAATTCATCGAAAATCTGGTCATCGATTTGTGATTGAAATTGATTTTGCAAAGTGTTTTTCTTTTTTGCTGCTAAGATGCACTCTTTATCCAGCGTTAAATAAGCACCCCGCCCGTTCTTTTTGCCGGTCGGGTCTACTGAGATATCGCCTTCTTTCGACCGTACAACTCGGATCAGTTCCTTTTTAGGCTTCATTTCACCAGTCACTACACATTTGCGTAATGGGATCTTTTTGTGTTTATTCACCTAAAGTCACCTCTTATTCATCCGATTCAGCAGTTTCAGGCTCTGTAAAGAGCGGCTCATCGTCTTCTTCAAGTTCTCTCGGATAGATTCCAAGTTCTCTTGCGTCTGTTTCGCTCTTAATATCAATCTTCCAGCCTGTCAGTTTAGCAGCTAAGCGTGCGTTTTGTCCTCTTTTGCCAATCGCCAAAGACAGCTGGTAATCAGGAACAATAACAGTTGTCGCTTTTTCTTCTTCATTAACGATGACATCAAGCACTTTGGAAGGGCTGAGCGCATTCGCGACAAATTCTACAGGATCACTGGACCAGTTGACAATGTCAATTTTTTCACCTTTTAATTCATTGACGATTGCTTGCACACGCTGGCCTTTAGGGCCTACGCATGAACCGACAGGATCCACATCAGGATCATCTGTGCGGACAGAAATTTTTGAACGGTCGCCGGCTTCTCTGGCAACAGATTTTAGCTCGACAGTTCCATCATAAATTTCAGGCACTTCAATTTCAAACAAACGCTTTAACAGGCCTGGATGTGTTCTTGACACATAGATCTGCGGGCCCTTCGTTGTTTTTTCTACTTTTGTGATAAATACCTTAATGCGGTCATGAGGCTTGTAGCTTTCATTCGGCATTTGCTCATTAACCGGCAGCAAGGCTTCTATTTTGCCTAAAGACACGTAGATAAATTTATTGTCCAGACGCTGGACGATACCTGTCATGATGTCTTCTTCACGGTCGATAAATTCAGAATAAATCACACCGCGCTCAGCTTCGCGCACACGCTGTGTGACGACCTGCTTTGCTGTTTGAGCAGCTATACGCCCGAAATCCTTAGGAGTTACTTCGATTTCGACGACATCGCCGACCATATATTCCGGATGGATGCCCTGCGCTTCTTCGATCGAGATCTCTAATCTCTGGTCGTATACTTCGTCAACGACATCTTTTCTTGCAAATACACGGATGGAGCCAGTTTCACGGTTTAGATCCACCCGTACATTTTGCGCTTGATTAAAATTCCGCTTATAAGCAGAAATTAACGCAGCTTCGATTGCTTCAATGATAATTTCTTTACTGATGCCTTTTTCTTTTTCAAGAATCGTGAGAGCATCTAATAATTCACTGCTCATTTAACGGTCTCCCCCCTTAAAACATTTGTATTCATTAGAATGTAACAGCTAATCTTGCATTAGCTATCTTTTCATACGGAATATTGACCCGTTTCTTTCTTGTTTTGATCGTGATCTCAACTGTCACTGTTTGTCCATCAAATTCAGCCAGTTCACCTTCAAACACTTTTACGCCTTCAATAGGCTCGTACGTCTTAATGTATACATTTTTTCCAAGTGATTTTTCGAAATCGGCTTTTTTCTTTAGCGGACGCTCAGCTCCTGGAGATGAGACTTCAAGAAAGTAATTTTGGCTAATTGGGTCTGCCTCATCAAGCTTTTCGCTTAAAGCTTCGCTTACTTTGGCACATTCCTCAATATCCACACCGTCATCGGAATCAATAAACACGCGAAGGAACCAGCTTTGGCCCTCTTTGACAAATTCAATGTCAACGAGTTCCAGCTGAAGGCTGTCTACGATTGGCTGAGCCATTTCTTGAACGGTGTCAGTCACTTTTTTGCTCATGTTCTTCCTCCTTGTGCTGTCGATCTCATATTCGTCTCGTCACTCTGCATAAAAACCCTGCTTCAAAAGAGCAGGGGCTAAAAAGTAAACGATGAACATGTCGAGACAAAATTCTCTTGTTCAATACAAAAGAGCGGGTTTCCCCACTCTTTGCCTCGGTAATCGTTAGCATTTCCAATAAAACTATACCATAACCATATTTTTATTGCAAATGGATATACGCTTACCTTCATACCTAAGCAAGTGACAGAAACTCTAATAATACGATGACACTTTTTGCGCATATGTATGCATAGAAGCAGAATTTCCGAGAAATTCTGCTTTCCATGTTAAAACAGTGACAATTGGTTTTGATCAGGCAGTGATTCCAGACAGCCATGGCGATCTAAATACTCCAAAATCGTTTTAGATACTTTCCCTCTCTTTTGCAAATCTTCTTTTGAGAGGAATTCGCCTTCTTCGCGAGCTTTTACAATGTTCAAAGCAGCGTTCGTTCCTAATCCAGGGATAGAGTTAAACGGCGGGATAAGACTGTTGCCGTCAATAATAAACTCTGTAGCGCTGGAGCGATATAAATCGACTTTTTGGAATGAATAGCCTCTCTCACACATTTCAAGCGCTAATTCTAAAACAGTCAGAAGGTTCTTTTCCTTCGGTGAAGCATCCAGTCCTTTAGCGTTTATATCCTCCATAACCGCTCTGATTGCTGTAGAACCCTTGATCATTGTATCGATATCAAAGTCGTCCGCACGAACGGTAAAATAAGCCGCATAATATAAAAGAGCATGGTGCACTTTAAAGTAAGCAATTCGGACTGCCATTAAGACATATGCCGCGGCGTGGGCTTTCGGGAACATGTATTTAATCTTTTTACAAGAATCAATATACCAGTCTGGGACATTGTTATTTTTCATTTCTTCTTCCCATTCAGGCGTCAATCCTTTTCCTTTACGCACAAATTCCATGATTTTAAAGGCAAGGGACGGCTCAAGGCCTTGATAGATTAAATACACCATGATGTCATCACGGCAGCCGATAACCTCACTCAGCTCACAAATATTATTGTGGATGAGCTCCTGCGCATTGCCTAGCCATACATCAGTTCCATGAGACAAGCCTGAAATCTGAACGAGCTCTGAAAAAGTTGTCGGCTTAGTATCTTCAAGCATCTGCCGGACAAATCGGGTTCCGAATTCAGGAATTCCAAGCGTGCCCGTTTTACAGCCAATCTGTTCTTCCGTCACACCGAGTGATTCGGTTCCCTGGAAGATCTTCATCACTTCAGGATCATCCGTCGGGATTGTTTTTGGATCTATTCCGCTTAAGTCTTGAAGCATCCGAATGACAGTCGGATCATCGTGTCCGAGAATATCCAGTTTTAACAGGTTGTCATGGATGGAGTGGAAATCAAAATGAGTCGTTTTCCACTCTGAACCTGTGGCATCTGCCGGGAACTGAATCGGTGAAAAATCATAAATATCCATATAATCCGGAACTACGATAATACCGCCGGGGTGCTGTCCAGTTGTACGTTTTACACCTGTGCATCCCTGTACGAGCCTATCTATTTCGGCACCGCGCATATGAAGATCATTGTCTCCGGCATAGCCTTTTACATAACCGTAGGCTGTTTTTTCTGCCACCGTGCCTATTGTACCCGCACGATATACATTGTCTTCTCCGAACAGCACTTTTGTGTAATTGTGTGCCTGCGGCTGATATTCTCCCGAGAAGTTCAAATCGATATCAGGTACTTTGTCCCCTTTAAATCCTAAGAACGTTTCAAATGGAATATCATGGCCGTCTTTTTTCAAAGGTGTTCCGCAATGAGGACATGTTTTGTCAGGCAGGTCAAAACCAGAACCGACAGAACCGTCATTAAAGAACTCAGAATGCTGGCACTCAGGACAAACATAGTGCGGCGGCAGCGGGTTTACCTCGGTAATCTCAGTAAGTGTCGCAACTAATGAAGATCCTACGGAACCACGGGAACCAACGAGATACCCGTCATCTAGTGAACGTTTTACAAGTTTGTGAGAGATCAAGTAAATAACAGCAAAGCCGTGGCCAATGATACTCTTTAATTCTTTTTCAATCCGTGCTTCGACAATTTCAGGCAGCTCTTCCCCGTAAATGCTTCTTGCACGCTGATAGCTCATTTCTCTGATCTCTTCATCGGCGCCTTCGATTTTCGGCGTATATAAATCATCTTTAATCGGCTTGATGTCATCAACTAAAGATGCAACCTTTTGGGTATTGGTGACTACGATTTCCTTCGCTTTTTCTTCGCCTAAGAAAGAAAAAGCTTCAAGCATTTCGTCTGTCGTTCTGAAATGCACTTTTGGCAGCTCGTGCCTGTTCAGCGGATTTGCCCCGCCTTGTGAGGATATTAAAATCTTTCTGTAGATTTTATCCTCATCATTCAAGTAATGAACATTTCCCGTAGCAACAACCGGTTTATTAAGCTTTTCCCCCAGTTTGGTGATATTCGCGATGATTTCTTTCAGCGCTTTTTCATCACGGACCAATTCAAGCTCCAGCAAGTGACGGTACACTTCAGGCGGCTGAACCTCAAGATAATCATAGAATGACGCGATGTCTTCCACCTCTTCAGGCGATTTTTGCATCATTCCTTCAAAAACCTCTCCCCTGTCACAGGCTGAACCGATCAGAAGCCCTTCCCTGTATTTCTCAAGCTGAGATCTCGGAATACGCGGCACTCTGTAAAAATAATGAATATGAGAAAGTGACACAAGCTTAAATAAATTTTTGAGTCCCGTGCTGTTCACAGCAAGCAATGTAGCATGATACGGTCTTGATCTTTGATAAGCATTGGACTGACCCATATTTTCATTCAGCTCATCATGGTACTGAATGCCTTTTTCAGCTGCGTCTTTCAGCATTTTCAGAAGCAAATAAGCAGTCGCCTCAGTATCATAGATCGCACGGTGGTGCTGTGTGAGTTCGATATCGAACTTTTTACAAAGCGTGTTCAGCCGGTGGTTCTTAAATTCCGGATAGAGAAAACGGCCAAGCTCAAGGGTATCAATGACCGGGTTTTTAGCTTTATCGACTTCAAGAAGCTTTTTGTAGGCTACATTTAAGAACCCCATATCAAAGCTTGCATTATGAGCGACAAGGATATCATCGCCAATCCATTCCCTAAAATCTCTTATGACATCTACGACATCCGGAGCGTCGCGCAGCATATCATCGGTGATGCCTGTCAGCTCTATAATTGTGGCGGAAAGCGGACGATGCGGGTTCGCAAACGCCTCAAATTTATCAATAATTTCTCCGCCTTTTACTTTTACTGCAGCCAGCTCAATAATGGTATCGTATACAGCAGACAATCCTGTCGTCTCAACGTCAAAAACAACATATGTTTCTTCCTCGAGCAGACGATGTGCGGCATTATAAGCAATTGGCACGCCATCATCCACGAGATTCGCTTCCATCCCGTACATCATTTTAATTCCATGCTTTTTGGCCGCAGAATACGCATCAGGGAAGGATTGAACGACAGCATGGTCAGTCAAAGCGATGGCCTCATGCCCCCATTTTTTCGCCTGTTCGACAAGCTTTCCAATCCCCGTAACAGCATCCATTTGGCTCATTGGGGAATGCAGATGCAATTCCACTCTTTTTTCTCCTTCAGGTGCTGAATCTTCACGGGTTTTTGCTTTTATTTCGTTTACGTCATTTGCGATCATGACAAGATCTCTGACAAATGTATCATTTTGAATGCTTCCGCGTGCTTTTACCCACATTCCTTTTTTCAGAGACTTCATCAGTGCCGCATCTTCTTTTTCACGTGCAAACATCTTGATTAAAATACTATTTGTATAGTCTGTAATTTTAAAGATGCACAGCGTGCGCCCGCTCTTCAGCTCGCGCGTCTCCACATCAAACACATAACCTTGGACCGTAATTCTCCGTTCCTCGTCCATGATGCTGTCAAGTGTCCGGATTTCCTCGTTATCTTTAATCTGATAACCGATGACTAGAGGACCAGATGGAGCTTGGTCTTCATCACTTTCTTTATCTTTCTTCTCCATTTCAATCAAGGCCTGCATAGCCCGCTCTTGGTCTTCTGCAAGCTTTTGCTCCCGAAACTTTTGAACTTCCTGCTCGGATACAAATATTTCAGCATCAAGCTGAAGATCCGGAAAGCCAAATTGACGGTAGCCTGCTTGAATCATGGAACTGTATTTGTTCTTTAGCGCAGCCGCTTCTGTATCCGTTTTGGTTTTGACAATCAGTTTATTGCCCTTCAGCTTCGGTTTTTGCTGGTTTAAAAGACTGATAATCGGCGGCGAAATGCCCTGCAGTTCTTCAATGCAGCGTGACCAGTAGTCTTGAACAATACTTTCACTGACCTCGTTATCCTGAACTTCAATTGAAGATGTCACTTTTGCTATGTGGGCAAACGATTGGGTCAGCCTCGTTGTTAATGTTTCATATATTTGAAAAGGCAGCAAAGATTTAAATTGAAAATGAAAATGCCAAGATTTAGAAGCTTTGTGTATTGTCAGCTTTTTAATCTCGCCATCTTCAAAGTATGTCATGAAGGTATCATCTGTCATATTAATCTGCTGCAGAAGAATTTGAAACTGCCTTCTGTTTACTGATAACTGTTCCATTAAGACAGTATCCCTCCCTAAAAACATCATAAGTGAAGGTACCTCAGGCAATGAGGTACCTTCTATTATTTCTATTTTAACATGTTTTTTTGATAAATCGTTATGGTGATTACTGCTTGCTGATAAATGCGGATAATTCGTCTACTGAAATCTCAGTTGACTCACCTGTTTGGCGGATTTTCACTTCGACAATGCCTTCGTCAGCCCGTTTTCCAACAGTGATGCGAATTGGAAGGCCGATTAGATCTGAATCAGCGAATTTTACGCCGACGCTCAGCACGGTCGTCATAGAGCACCTCATAGCCTTCAGCTTTTAAATCGGCATACAGCTTTTCAGCAAGCTCTCTTTGCCCATCGTTTTTCATGTTCAAAGCAAGAATATGAAGATCGTACGGTGCAACGCTTTTTGGCCATATTAAGCCTTTTTCATCGTGATGCTGTTCAGCAATAGCAGAAAGCGTTCTTGACACGCCGATTCCGTAACAGCCCATCATCATTGGCTGCGCGCGTCCATTTTCATCTAGATATGTCGCATTCATCGCTTCTGAATAGCGTGTTCCAAGCTTAAAGACTTGTCCGACCTCGATCCCCTCAGCAAAACGGATCGTTCCCTTGCCGTCTGGTGAAGGATCGCCTTCCTTAATAAAACGAAGATCTGCAAACTCTTTAATTTGGGCGTCACGGTTCACATTGACATTTTGATAATGATGATCTCCTTCATTTGCTCCGGCAACAGCATTGACCATTGTCTTCACAGCTTGATCGGCATATACTTCCACATCCTGATGAATACCGATAGGGCCTATAAACCCTGGTTCTGTTCCGAGCTGCTGAATGACCTCTTCATGTGTGGCAAGCTCTACAACCTCTGCATGAAGCAAATTTTTCACTTTAATATCGTTCACTTCATGGTCCCCTCTAACAAGCACTAGGACAAAACGGTCATCGGCTTTAAACAATACTGACTTAATGCATGCTTCAGCAGAAACCTGTAGGAACGCAGTCAGTTCTTCAATTGTTTTCACGTTAGGCGTATGAACCTTCTCTAGAGCTTTTGGTTCTTCATTTGAAGGGACTTCCTGGTAAAGAACTTCAGCCATTTCGATATTAGCCGCGTACTGTGATTCATCAGAATACGCAATCGTATCCTCTCCGATCGCAGAAAGCGCCATAAATTCGTGCGTATCCTTTCCTCCCATTGCGCCTGAATCAGCAATAACAGGTCTTACATTAATGCCGCAGCGGGCAAAAATATTTGAATAAGCCTCATACATTTTTTGATACGTTTCATCCAGGCTCTCTGCAGATGCATGGAATGAGTACGCATCCTTCATAATAAATTCGCGGCCTCTTAACAAACCGAAGCGAGGACGTTTTTCATCTCTGAACTTAGACTGAATTTGATACAGAGTCAGAGGGAGACGCTTATAAGATTTAACCTCATCGCGAACAAGCGAAGTGATAACTTCTTCATGCGTTGCCCCTAAAGCAAATTCACGGCCATGACGGTCTTTTAGTCTCATCAGTTCGGGACCATACGTATACCATCTGCCTGATTCCTGCCATGTCTCAGCCTGCTGCAATGCGGGCATGAGCATTTCTACGGCATCAACTTTCTCCATTTCTTCTCGAACAATCTGCTGAATGTTTTGAATCACCTTATACGCAAGAGGCATATAGCTGTATACCCCGCTCGTATTCTGTCTGATAAATCCTGCTCTCAGAAGAAGCTGATGACTTTTTGCTTCGGCATCAGCTGGAACTTCACGGAGCGTAGGAATAAGCGTCAAGCTTTGTCTCATTTCTTCGCACCTCTGATTGATTTACTTTTCGTTTACAAAAACAGCCGCTGGATATCGTTCCATGTGACGACCAGCATAAGAAGCATTAAGAAGGCTACTCCGATAAACACAACAAATGCTTCTTTTTCCCTGTTAATCGGTTTGCCCCGAATCGCTTCAATAAATAGAAATAACAGTCTTCCCCCGTCAAGTGCCGGAATCGGAAGCAAGTTGACAATCCCAAGGTTAATGCTTAAAAACGCTGCAAACTGAAATAAGTTCACTATCCCTGTTTTCGCCACTTGGTCTGTCATGTCATATATGCCGACAGGACCTGACAGCATATCAAGTTTAAATTGGCCTGTTACTAATTTGCTCAGATTGGTTAAAATGGCTTTGGTGACATCAACGGTTGATGTCGCGCCATAAGCCACCGCTGAAAGAACGCCTTTTTCAGTCGGCGCATAGGAGCCGAAACGTCCGATTGTTTTTTTATTCTCATCTTTAACAGCTTCCGGAGTCACTGAAATATGAAGCGTTTTGTTATCTCTTTTTACTGCAACGTCCATTTCTTTTTCCGGGTTTTCTTTTACAGCGGAGACAATGTCAGTCCAAGACCTCATTTTTTCTCCGTTGATGCTTTGGATGTAATCCCCTTCTTTTAGCCCTGCTTCGGCCGCCCGTCCATTGTCTGTCAGCTGTCCGAGCATAGGCTCATTTGACGGTACACCTTGAATCAGCCCAAGCATCACTAAAATGACGTAAGCTAAAATAAAGTTCATAATCGGTCCTGCAGCAATGGCTTTGATCCGCTTCCACACAGGTTTGGAACCAAATTGGCGATTATACGGCGCAATCTGCACTTCTTCTCCGTCTACAATGAAAAAGGATGTTTCGCTGACCGTAAAGCTGGAAAGTTCGTCCTCTTTCCCTTGTTCATAACCGGTAATCTTCATGTCATGCTCTAAATCCGCTGTTTCCACTTCAATGACTAAAGCATCCGGATATTTTTCCTTTTGATTGATGATGACTTTCTCAACTTGATCTTCTTTATTAAACAGAAGCCCAACCGTGTAACCGGGTTTCACCTCAATCATTTCCGGATCTTCGCCGGCCATACGAACAAATCCGCCGACCGGAAGCAGCCTGATCGTATAAACTGTTTCATTTTTTTTGAAAGAAAAAATCTTTGGACCGAAGCCGATCGCAAATTCACGGCAGAGAATTCCCGCTCTTTGGGCTAGCAATAAATGGCCCAGTTCATGGAAGAAAACGAGCGTTCCGAAAATAATGATAAACGCTATAACTGTATTCACGAACATACCACCTTATGTGAGTATTGAATTGACGTATCCCCGGGTATCTTTGTCCACTTCTTGAATGTCCGCCAGGCTCGGTTTTTTCAGTAATTGATGGCGGGTTAGTGCCTTTTCGATACAGTCTTCAATAGCCAAAAACGGTATCTTGCCGGCTAAAAAGGCAGCGACAGCTACTTCATTTGCCGCATTTAGCACTGTCGGCATTGTTCCTCCTATTTTACCTGATTCAAATGCAAATTGTAAGCATCGGAACCTGTCAAAATCAGCTTTCTCAAAATGAAGGCTGCCGATTTCCCATAATTCAAGCCTTTTCGCATCTGGTAATGGCAACCGGTCAGGATATGTGAGCGCATATTGAATTGGGACTCTCATATCCGGAGTTCCAAGCTGCGCAATCACACTTTTATCATGAAACTCAACCATTGAATGGATGATGCTCTCCTTATGTAAAACCACATCAATTTGTTCATAAGGTATATCGAAAAGCCAATGTGCCTCGATCACCTCTAATCCCTTATTCATCATTGTAGCCGAATCAATTGTAATTTTTGCACCCATTGACCAATTCGGATGTTTTAATGCATCCTCAACAGTTACTGATTCGAGCTCCTCCCGCGTCTTGTCCCGAAAGCTTCCGCCTGATGCCGTAATGATGAGGCGTTCAATGTTTTTGGCCTGTTCGCCTTGGAGGGCTTGAAAAATGGCTGAATGCTCACTGTCAACAGGCAGCAGCGGAACATCATATTTCTTAGCATGTTCTTTTACTATATGCCCTGCAGTGACAAGAGTTTCCTTATTTGCAAGCGCAATTGTTTTTTTCTGTTCAATCGCCTTTAATGTCGGGATTAGGCCAACGCTGCCGAGCAAAGCGTTGACAACAATGTCAACCTCCTCCATTGCTGCTGCTTCTATCAGTCCTTCTTCTCCCAGCCCGATTTGGCATTCAAAAGAAAAAGACATTTGTTTTAGTTTATGATATGTATCCAGATCACCGACAGAGACAAATTTCGGCTGAAAGGCCTCAATCATCGGAACGGCCTTATCAATATTTCTGCCAAACGACATAGATACCAGCTGAAATTGATCTTGATGCGCACGCAGTACGTCAAGAGTCTGTTCGCCGATTGATCCTGTTGCTCCTAAAAGACAAATATTTTTCAAAGTTGCCACTACTCCTATTCTTATTGCTGCATGATCAGTCTCATATTCATATTAGACTTTTTTATGAAAAAAGGGCAAGCAGAAAGTACAAGAAAGGCATGACAAACAAGAAACTGTCAAAACGGTCTAATATACCGCCATGCCCGGGAAGAATATTCCCAGAATCCTTTACATCGTAATGTCTTTTCAAGGCGGATTCCACTAAATCTCCAAGTTGTCCGAAAACAGACAAAAACAGCGTGATCAACAGCAGATAGATATACGGGATCGGAAGTTGTGCCACAAGCTGAAAAATCGTCGCCAATACAAGTGCGATGACAATTCCGCCTACAAAACCCTCCACTGTTTTATTCGGACTGATTTCAGGCCACAGTTTTCGCTTCCCAAGCGCTTTACCGACAAAATATGCACCGGAATCAGTGGACCAAATGACAACACATGCATAAAAAATGTATGTTAATCCGTATTGGTCAAGATTTCTAATTTCGATAAAATAATGAAAACACATTCCGATGTAGATTGCGGCAAGCGTAATAAATCCGACTTCATCAAAAGTAAAGGTGTTCTTGACCAACACTGTGTAAGTCAGCAATAGCAATACCGCAAACAAAGCGATTTCCATTTTGGAAATTCCATCCGCTTCGAAAAACGAATACTGGCTTGGCAATAAGAACATCCACAATAATAAAAGACCGATCAAACCCGGCAGTGAAATCATCTTCAGCTTTTTCATCCGTAAAAGTTCAAAGAGCGCCACACTGCCCATAGCATAAATTAATATGGTGAACGGCAATTTCCCGACAATAACCAAAAATAAAAATACAATTGCTGCCAGAACACCTGTCAAAATTCTTTGTTTCATGTCCACCATCCTCTAAATTCCGCCAAACCTCCGGCCTCTCTGCTGAAACTCTCCTAACGCCTGTAAGAAGTGATCTTCTTTGAAATCAGGCCACAAGACGTCAGTAAAGACAAATTCACTGTAGGCCACCTGCCATAGCATAAAGTTACTCAGTCTTATCTCGCCGCTCGTTCGAATTAAAAGTTCAGGATCCTGCAAAGATTCAGTCATTAAATAAGTAGAAAAAAGCGATTCATCAATGTCTTCAATATTCAAAGAGCCTTCCTTCACTTTTTCCGCGAGTGATTTTGCAGCAGTGACAATTTCAGTACGGCCTCCATAGTTAAGGGCAAAATTAAGGATCATTCCATCATTTTGCGCCGTATCCTGAACAGCCTTTTCAATCGCACGCAATGTGTGCGCCGGCAAAGCCGTTTCATCCCCAATGATCCGAACCTGTACATTTTCCTCAACAAGCTCTGGAAGATACGTATTCAAAAATTCTTCCGGAAGCTTCATTAAAAAATCGACTTCCATTTTCGGTCTTTTCCAGTTTTCTGTTGAAAATGCATACAAAGTCAGCACTTTGACACCTAATTCGTTTGCGAGCTTCGTTGTCCTTTTTACCACCTTCATCCCTTCATGGTGGCCTGCAATTCTGGGAAGAGAGCGTTTTTTAGCCCAACGGCCATTTCCATCCATGATAATGGCGATGTGTTCGGGAATTTCTCCCTTAAGTATGTCTTCTTTTGTATAGCGTTCTAAGTTGGAAGCCGCAGTTTGCTGATTCTTCCAATTTTTGAGTATGTTGAGCATGAGATTCCTCCGTCACCCAAAAAGGTTACATTCCCTGCTGATCATCAATGTAATCAACAGTATTAACAAAAAAACCCCCTGTAAACATGAGAGGGTCTTTTCACTATTATCTATTGTACATAGTTTTTCATTAAACTTCCATGATTTCTTTTTCTTTGTCTTTTGTGACACTGTCAATTTTTGACACATATTCATCTGTCAGTTTTTGAACGTCTTCAGTGGAAGCACGCAATTCATCCTCAGTAATGTCTCCGTTTTTCTCAAGTTTTTTGAGATCATCGTTAGCATCACGACGAACGTTACGGACAGCTACTTTTGCTTCTTCAGCATATTTTTTTACAACTTTCACTAATTCTTTCCGTCTCTCTTCCGTTAGTGCCGGAATTGCAATTCGAATCATATTGCCGTCACTTGTCGGTGTAAGACCTAAATCAGCTTTTAAAATCGCTTTTTCGATATCGCCGATTGCTGTTTTGTCGTATGGCGTGATAACGAGCATACGAGCTTCAGGCACATTAATAGAAGACAACTGATTTAAAGGTGTCTGTGCCCCGTAATATTCAACCGTTACTTTATCTAATAAAGATGGATTTGCACGGCCTGCGCGTACAGTAGCCAATTCGCGCTGATAAGCAGCAATTGCTTTTTCCATTTTTTCTTTTGTTTGAGTTAATACTTCTTTTGACACGTTATTTCCCCCTCACGATCGTTCCGATTGATTCACCGATAACGGCACGTTTGATATTTCCTTCTTCCATAATAGAAAAGACGATAAGCGGAATGTCATTATCCATGCATAAAGATGATGCTGTTGAATCCATGACTTCCAGGCCGTCTTTAAGAACGTCAAGATAAGAAAGTGATTCATACTTAACAGCTGATTCATCTTTTCTAGGATCAGCATTATACACACCGTCAACATTATTTTTAGCCATCAAAATAACGTCTGCCTCAATTTCAGCAGCCCGCAGTGCAGCTGTTGTATCAGTTGAGAAATATGGGTTTCCTGTGCCCGCAGCGAAAATAACAACACGTTTTTTCTCTAAGTGGCGTATCGCTTTTCTTCTTATGTACGGTTCAGCAACTTGTCTCATTTCAATGGATGTTTGCACTCTGGACTGGATTCCGAGTGTTTCCAAGCTGTCTTGAAGAGCAAGCGAATTCATAACTGTCGCCAGCATCCCCATATAGTCAGCAGTCGCACGGTCCATGCCCAGGTCACTTCCTGTTTTTCCGCGCCATAGGTTGCCGCCGCCTACTACAACAGCCACTTCGACTTCAAGCTCAGCGATTTCTTTCACTTGCTTTGCAATGGATTGAATGACAGTTGGGTTAATTCCGTTTCCCTGTTTTCCTGCCAATGCTTCCCCGCTAAGCTTTAATACGATACGTTTGTATTTTGGTTTTTCCATGATAACCTCCAAGTGTAAACATTGCCGTTTTCTATTATGCAAGAGAAAAAAAGGTTTGTAAATATAGTTTTAAAAATAGGGAACACAAATTGTGTCCCCTATACTGCCTGAAAAGTCGCGACTTGGCCGCGAAATCTTTTCGCCATTATTTTTTCACTTGGTTCATTACTTCTTCAGCAAAGTTTTCTTGACGTTTTTCGATGCCTTCTCCAACTTCATAGCGGACATAAGTTTGAACAGTTGCGTTTTTCGCTGCAACAACTTGTTTCACTTTTTCATCTGGGTTTTTAACGAACGCTTGGTCTAAAAGACAAATTTCTTCGAAGAATTTGTTCAGACGGCCTTCAACCATTTTCGCTACGATGTTTTCAGGTTTGCCTTCTTGAAGGGCTTGCTGAGTTAGGATTTGACGCTCATGGTTAGCTTCTTCTTCAGAAACTTGATCACGAGAAATGTAACGAGGGTTAACCGCAGCAACGTGCATTGCGATATCTTTCGCAATTTCTTCGTCAGTTGTACCGTTAAGAACAGTTAATACACCGATGCGGCCGCCCATGTGAAGGTAAGCACCGAATGCAGAGCTGTCGTCTTTTGTAAGAACTGTAAAGCGGCGAAGAGTGATTTTCTCACCGATTTTAGCAACTGCGCTTGTGATGTACTCTTCAACAGTAGAGCCATTTTCCATTTTTTGACCCATTGCTTCTTCAACATCTGCAGGTGCATTTGCAAGAAGGTGGTCAGCTAAAGTGTTAAGAAGCTCTTTGAAGCCTTCGTTTTTCGCAACGAAGTCAGTTTCAGAGTTTACTTCTAGGATAACACCTTTGTTGCCGTCAGTTTTAATAAGAGTAGAACCTTCTGCTGCGATACGGTCAGCTTTTTTCGCTGCTTTTGCAATCCCTTTTTCTCTTAAAAGGTCAATTGCTTTGTCCATATCTCCGTCAGTTTCAGTTAACGCTTTTTTACAATCCATCATGCCCGCGCCAGTTTTTTCACGCAGTTCTTTTACTTGCTGTGCAGTAATTGCCATTTGTATTCCTCCTTATATGTTTAAACAAGAGTATGTATATTACACATTTTTCTTGAAAAAAGGTGATAAAAGGCAGTCCCTCTTATCACCTTTTGAATAGGTTACGCAGTTGTTGTTTCTGTTTCTGGTGCAGTTTCTTCAGCAACTTCCGCTTCTTCTTCGCCTTGCTTCGCTTCTAAGATTGCATCTGCCATTTTAGAAGTTAGAAGTTTAACAGCGCGGATAGCGTCATCGTTCGCTGGGATTACAACATCGATTTCATCTGGATCACAGTTAGTATCTACGATACCGATGATAGGGATGTTTAATGTGCGAGCTTCCGCAACAGCGATGCGCTCTTTGCGAGGATCGATGATGAATAATGCATCAGGAAGATCCTTCATATCTTTAATTCCGCCTAGGAATTTTTCAAGACGCTCTAATTCTTTTTTCAATTGAACGACTTCTTTTTTAGGAAGTACATCAAACGTACCGTTTTCTTGCATTTTTTCAATGTCTTTAAGACGTTTAATACGTTTTTGGATTGTTTCAAAGTTTGTTAATGTACCGCCCAACCAGCGTTGGTTGACATAGTACATGCCAGAGCGTTGAGCTTCTTCTTTAACAGAATCTTGAGCTTGTTTTTTTGTTCCAACGAAAAGGATTTTTCCGCCTTCAGCAGCAAGATTTTTAGTGAAGTTGTAAGCTTCCTCTACTTTTTTGACTGTTTTTTGAAGGTCAATGATGTAGATTCCGTTACGCTCCGTGAAAATGTAACGCTTCATTTTTGGGTTCCAACGGCGTGTTTGGTGACCGAAGTGAACACCAGCTTCAAGCAATTGCTTCATAGAAATGACTGACATGTTATTTCCTCCTAGTATAATGGTTTTTTTCCTCCGCTTAGGTCATTTTTGTGCAGAACTGCCGCCTGCAGCACCCTCTGCATAAATCGTTAAGCGTGTGTATTTAACACCAAGACATAATATAACACAGCTTTATCCGACAATCAAGAATCCTTTACACCTTTGGAGCGAAATTTTAAAAATAGCTCGATTTCTGTCTTTCCGCTCTTCAGTTTCTGAGCAATTTGACTTGCCGAATACCCCTGTTCATATAATTCTATGACCTGGTCTTCAAATGATGGGACATCACTGTTTACGATCTCTTCCCGACGGTCAACCTCAGTAATCAGACCTTCAATATGTTCAGGAAGGTTCTCTATTTCTTGAACTTCATCCCGCTCTGGATGTTTTTCAAAGTGCTGAAGATCTGTCTTTTGAGATTCTGCGTCAGATTGACTTGAAGATGGAGCGGCGTTTTCTATCAGTTTCTCATTTTCTTCTTTTAATTCAAGGAGAAAGGCGGCCAAGGTGTTTTCCGTCTCTTCAAGTATCTGCTTTTGCTGTTTTTCTGTTTCTTTCACTGCAGCGAGCCTCGTATACAGGATAATGACAGCGTACAGAAGAACGCCGTGGAGCGTAAAGCTTAAAAGCCATAATAGTGTTGACATGTTTTTCACTCGCTAACCATGAAATTCATTATTGAATCACTTTTTCCAGCAGATTCTTTAGTTTAAATAATGCCTTTGAATGGATCTGTGATATGCGGGACGTAGAAAGATTTAATACTTGTCCGATTTCTGTCAGTGTCAGCTCTTCTTTGTAGAACAAACTGACAACCAGCTGTTCTTTTTCAGAGAGTTCGTGAATTTTTTCAGCAAGCTGTGCAATCAGTTCATCCTTCATAATCTTTTCTTCAGGCGGAACATTTTTGTCATCTCTGATCATGACTTGAATGTTTTCCCCGTCATCTTGATCATGGAGCTTTTCATCAATTGACAGCAGATTTGCAAAAAAACCTTCATTCATTGTTGACACGACATCCTGTACCGTCATTCCGAGTTCCTCTGCAATTTCCGCGGGCGATACATTCCGAAGATAACGCTGTTCAAGCTTTTCAATTGCTGCTTCAACCTTCTTTGTTTTTTCGCGTGAGGTTCTGGGCAGCCAATCTTCTTTACGAAGCCCGTCTATGATTGCGCCGCGAATTCTAAACGAGGCGTAGGTATCAAATTTTAAGTCCCGGCTAGGGTCAAATTTTTCAAGGGCATCATATAAACCAAGCATACCAAGGCTCATTAGATCGTCTTTATGCACTGATTTCGGCAGTCCGACAGAAATTCTGCCTACATGATATGTGACAAGCGGCATGTAACGGCGCATTAAGTCGTCACCGGCTTTAGGATCTTTCCACTCTTTCCAGCGCGTCCAAAGCACCTGATCTTCATAATTCAAGGATTGCATTGTTATCCCCCTAATACCTTAATTAAATCGTTTTTTCACCTTGTTTAACAGTTCGAATATGCAGCATGCAGGACTTCGGTTCAAATTCTATCGTCCGGCCGCTTGAGCCGCCCGTATCTTCACTAATAATAGGAATATTAAATAAAGACAGCTGTTCTTTTATCGCTAATACATTTCTCGGTCCGATCTTCATCAAATCATTTGTCGATTTAAATTTAAACATCTCTGATCCGCCGGCCAGCTTTGCTTTTAATGCAAATTTCCTACATCCCGCTCCTATCAGCATATCAATCGTGGTCTTTACGGCAGTGTCAGCGTACTTAGCCCGGTTAAGCTCTGCAGTTTTCGATAACGTCGAATCCGGCAGCATGACATGAACAAGACCCGCCGTTTGCTTTTCTTTATCATAAAGCACCAGCCCCACACATGACCCTAAACCAGAGGTCCGAATGGTATCCGGGAAGCGGGCGATCTTCACATCAGCAATCCCAACCTTTATAACAACAGCCTCAGTTGTACTCATAATGATGCACCTAAAGCGACAAAGAGCTTTTCAAATGAATCATAGTCCGGCAGCATAAACATATGCGCTTTCAGCTCTTGCTGATGGCTCTGGTCAAAAATTGACGTGTCGACCACAATGGCGTGTTCTCCAACCTGACTGAGCTCCATCAGCCCTTCGCTGATCACAGCTCCGAACATGTCCAATGAAACTTCAGGAACACTTGGATAAAGCTGGAGTTTCGTCAAATCTGCCAAAGCTGTTAAATATGATCCCGCTAAAATATTGCCCAGTTCATGCAAAGCGGATGAGCTCATATGATCTTCACCTAAGTCCTCTATATCAAAATCAGGGTTTCCAATCAGCTCTCTGATAAATTGCTCCGCCTGAAAAAAAGGCATTATAAAGAACATCGAACCCGTTAAATCGCCTTCCATTCTTAAAAAGATGCTGGCAACCGGGACATCAGCACCGCCGAAAAAATCGACAAGCTCATCAAAAGACAGCAACTTTGCAAATGGGACTTCCATATCTATCTTTCTATTTAACAGCTGGGCCATTGCAGAGGCGGAGTGGCCGGCGCCTATATTGCCGACTTCCCGCAAAATGTCCATCTGCTCTTCTTTGATTCCATTAAAAATACTCATGTCATAACCCCTTTAAGATTAAGCTTGATCGGGCACAGCGGACTGAGATGATTCTTTATCCAAAACCGCGTTCGCATCAATAATATTTAAGAGTCTGTTCTCTTGTTTCACAATCTGTTCGATCGACACATCAGTATCTTTCTGAACGCCTTCTGGAGCGGATTCTATTTCACTTTCGTGTACGGTTATCACATCATTCGCTTCATCCACAATCCAGCCGACTTCAATATCACGATAAGCAATAATGATAATTCGTGTTTCATCGGTAATTTCATACTCTGGCAAATTCAGGCGCTTTCTTAAATCAATAACCGGAGTCACCACCCCGCGCAAATTGATTACCCCGCAAATATATGGTTCGACGCCAGGTACCCTCGTTGGCTTTTGCCATTTTTCAATTGATTTCACCTGAGTGACGGAAATGGCATATTCTTTTCCATTTACCATAAAGACAATCATTTTTTCGCCTGTTTTAATTTCTGCAGTCATGTGAGACACCTCCTCGAATGGTTAAATAATCAGTGCATTACAATCAATAATGAGCGCTACTTCTCCGTCTCCTAAAATAGTAGCTCCGGAAATTGCAAAGACGTTTGTTAAATAATCTCCGAGTGATTTAAGCACAACTTCCTGCTGGCCAATAAAGGAGTCCACCACAAATGCAGTAGGTTTGTCGCCTTTTTTCACGACAATGATATGGAGCTGTTCCGCATCTTTTCTTGTATCTTCTATTTTAAACTCTTCTTTTAAATAAACGACAGGGACAATATGCCCTCTAAAGTCAATCACTTCACGGTCATGCGTTTGCAAAATGTCTTTTCTGTCAATGACTGCTGTTTCAATGATTGAAGAAATCGGAATGGCAAATGTCTCTTCTTCCAACTTAATCAGCAGGACTGAAATAATAGATAAGGTAAGCGGCAGCTGTATACTGAATAGAGAGCCCTGACCTTCGGCTGATTTCACACTGACTGAACCGCCTAGAGACTCCAGTTTGTTTTTTACAACGTCAAGTCCGACGCCGCGGCCGGAGATATCAGAAATTTGGTCAGCGGTTGAGAACCCCGGAGCAAAAATCAATTCGTAAATTTCGTTGTCTTCTAAGGTTTCAGCTTCTTTTTCCGTTATGACCCCGCGCTCAAGCGCTTTTTCCATGATTTTCTTGCGATTAAGGCCTGCACCGTCATCTTCTACTTCGATAAAGACATGGTTACCGCTGTGATAAGCTTTAAGCACAACTTTTCCTGATTCCGGTTTTCCCTTTTGCAAACGCGTTTCCGGCGCCTCGATACCATGGTCAATGCTGTTCCTGATCAAATGAACGAGAGGATCTCCGATTTCATCAATCACTGTACGATCCAGCTCAGTTTCCGCGCCGATGATCGAGAGTTCAATTTTTTTATTCAGCTCTTTCTGAAGCTGGCGAATCATTCTCGGGAATCTGTTAAAAACGGTTTCAACCGGGACCATTCTCATATTCAGAATAATCGATTGCAAATCTCCGGAAATTCTCGTCATCCGTTCAACCGTTTCAGTCAGTTCATTGTGCTCAAGCTCTTTCGCAATCTGCTCAAGACGTCCGCGGTCAATGACAAGCTCTTCAAATAAGTTCATTAAAGAATCAAGCCTGTCAATGTTGACACGAATTGTTTTGGATCCGCCGGCTGAGTGCTTCGCCTGTTCATCGTTTTTAGCAGGCTGTTTTTGTTTCTCCTGCTTCTCAGGTACAGCTGCCGGCGAATCCACAGGCTTAGATTCCTCAGGCTTTTCAGCTGATGTTAAAGGAGCCCCTTGACTGACTTCAACATGCTCAATTTCCGACACGCCATTGATTAATTGTTCAATGTCTTCTGCTGATTGATGTGTTAAGAAACAAACTTGAAAGTCAGTTCCAAAATCTTCTGTTTCAAGCACTTCAGCACTTGGAATTGTTTTGGCTACTTCTCCGACTTCATTTAGTTTTTCAAACACCATATAGACACGAACTGCTTTTAACATACAGTTTTCGTTCAGAGAAATCTTGATTTCATATCGTTTGAAGCCTTGCTCCTCCGCTTCTTGTATAACTGTACGTTCAAATTCATCATATTCCCAATCAGATGCTGAACTCGGTGCTTCTGCAGGTTCCGCAGATGCAGCAGATTCAGTGTGTGCACCATTTACATCAAGCTTGGCACTCACTTCTGAGATATCTCTTTTACCATCCCCGCCATCAATAATAGACTGAACCATAGCTTCCAGGTGATCCAGAGCTTCAAACAAAATATCCAGCCATTCTGAGGTAACTGCCATGTCTCCGTTTCGGATTGCATCCAGCACGTTTTCAAGCAGGTGGGTAAGATGCGCTAAATCCGTGTAGCCCATCGTTGCGCTCATTCCTTTTAATGTATGGGCAGCCCTGAATATATCATGTACGAGCTGAAGGTCGGTCGGGTCTTTCTCTAAAAGGAGAAGCTTTTCATTACATGTTTGTAAATGTTCTTTACTCTCATCAATAAAGACATCTAAATACTGATTCATATCCATTTGAATCACACCCTCTCTTTTTTCACACAGCTTGTGATGGATGCTGCGATATCTTCTACATGTTTAATCTCATGAATGAGACCCGCTTTAACAGCAGCTTTTGGCATCCCGTATACGACACAAGATTCTTCAGACTCAGCAATGGTTTTCACATTGCCGGCTGTTAGCATGTCCTTTAGCCCTGCAGTGCCGTCACTGCCCATTCCGGTCATGATAACCGCTACTTTTCCATAATCTGTCAGTTTACCGACAGAACGGAATAAATAATCAGCAGATGGTTTATGACGGCTCGGGGTATCGAGATTATCGAGCACAATCTGGAGTCCTCCGCTGCTTTTAATAACGGAAATGTTTTTTCCGCCCGGTGCTATGTAAACACAGCCGTTAAGAGCTGCTTCACCATCTTTTGCTTCTTTCACCTGAATGTCAGATAAATGATTCAGCCGATCAGCCAAAGAAGCAGTAAATCCTTCAGGCATGTGCTGAACGACAACCACTGGTGCGTTCAAGTCCTTAGGAAGCTTCGGTATCACCTTTTGTAACGCCCTTGGACCGCCTGTTGATGTGCCGATACACACAATTTGTCTGCCTGTGCCGGGTTTCGGTTTGCTCAATTCAGGTTTAACAGCTCGCACAATAGGTTCGGGCCGAACCGTTTGGGAAACAGGACGGTTCCGCTTGCCGGAAAGTCCTGCCGCGACAACACGCTCAACTAATTGTTCTTTAATTTTGTACAAATCTAAAGATATTGAGCCTGATGGCTTTGTGATAAAATCAAAGGCACCGATCTCCAAACAATTAATTGTGCACTCTTTACCTTTTTCGGTCTGGCTCGATACCATGATGACCGGCAAGTTATAAATCTCAATAATTTTGCGAAGCGTATCTGTTCCATTCATGACCGGCATTTCAACATCAAGAGTAATAACATCCGGTTTTAATAATTCAATCTTCTTAAGCGCTTCTTCTCCGTTTCTGGCAGTTCCGATTACTTCTATCTGCTTTTCCTCGGTCAGAAAATCACTTATCATTTTTCTCATGAAAGCTGAATCATCAACTACAAGCACACGAATCAAATTAAGCCCTCCTCATTAAAAAAGAAGATAACTTCTCAATAAATGTCTGTTTGTCTTCTTTGTGTCTCGTTTCTTCTCTTTCAAACAAGGCGTCCGCTAAAAGGCGGACTGACCGGCTGGCTTTTGCCTGAGGGCTTTTTATGAAAAAAGGAACCTGTTCGACAACCGCTTTGCTCACGATCACATCGTCAGAAACGGAACCGGCAAACTGAACCTGAACATCCAAAAACATTTGAATTGTGCGAGAAAGGCGGGCAAAAGCGTCAAGCCCTTCTTTTTGGTCACGGCACCGATTGACAGCCACCTTCATCGAAAGCTTATTTCCTGTCAAAACCAAGTGCTTGACAGCACTGTATGCGTCCATGATGGCCGTCGGCTCGGGAGTTGTTATGATCAAAATATCTTCTGCTGATAAAATAAAGGGCAGTTGATCTTTTGATAATCCTGCTCCCATGTCAAACAGCACATAATCGAACTGGCTTAATGCATGAGAAAGTTCATTGGCAAAAAACGTCCATTTTCTCTGATCCAGTTGAAACATCACATCCAGGCCGGTTCCACCTGATATATACCGCAAACCCTTTGGGCCAACGGATAATGACTGTAACAACGGCTTCTGATCGGTTAAAACATCGATTATCGTGGCAGACGATGAATTTCCCATTAATATATCAATGTTCCCCATCCCAATATCAAGGTCGATGAGAAGCACCTTTTTACCTTTATCCTGTAACGCAAGTGCCATATTTAAGGTAATATTAGATTTTCCGACACCGCCCTTGCCGCTGATGACAGCAAGTGTCTTCGCTTTTTGTGAATAAACCATTGGCAGAACGCGCTGACGCTTTTCCATTTTCGCCCGTAAAGTTGCTGCTTGATCATATCGGTTCATCTGCACAGCATCCTTACAAAATCAAGTGGAGATACAGTCTGTATATCCTCAGGCACATTCTGGCCGTTTGTCATAAATCCGACACCTATTTTTGATTCTGCCAGTATATTAAACACAGAACCTAAGGAAGTCGTTTCATCTATTTTCGTAAAAATAAACTGATTGACAGGGACGGATGAAAACCGTTTGACAATATGTTTTATATCTTCATATTTTGCAGTCGCGGATAAAACAAGAAATGACTGAATGCTGCTCTCAAAAGGAATCGTTTCTTTCAGTTCATCAATGTATTGCTGGTCCTTGAAGTTTCTTCCTGCTGTATCAACAAACACATGATCATACTCAGAAAATAACTCCTTCGCCTGCTCAAATTCTTCTTTTGTATAACAAACTTCCAGAGGAGCCTGCAGCAGCTCAGCGTATGTTTTCAACTGTTCAACAGCTGCAATTCGATACGTATCTGTAGTAATAAAAGCGATTTTTTTCTGTTTTTCAAGCATAGATATGGCTGCGAGTTTAGCCAGTGTAGTTGTTTTACCAGCCCCTGTTGAACCAAAGAGAACGATATACTTTGAATGGATTGGTTCCTGCCACTTGTCTGCTGAGGGCAGCGTATTGCATAGTAATTCCTGAAGTTTGCCGACCACATTTTCTTCATTAAGGCCGCCTGATTCCACAGAGAAGCGAAGCAATTTTTTCAGAGTGCTCGTTTTCGTTGACTCTTTAATTCCCGTTTCTTGCAAAAGCTTCTCTGCTTTTCGCAGTGGCTCAGGAAGTACAGATTGATATGCTGAAAAATCACCTTGCTCCTGTTGCACCGAAATTTGAGGGGATGTCCTCTCCTCTATTTTCGTACTGCTGACCGGAGTTTTTAATGTTTGTTTCGGTTCAGTTGCCTTCTGAGACGTTTTTTTCTCAAGAAAGTCCTGATCCAATACGGCGATCACTTCAACAGCAGGCTTGTTGATGAGGCCAAACCATTTTCGCTTTTTAATTTTTTTCGAATTTAATATGACCGCTTCATTGCCCAATTCTTTTCTGATGAGAAGTGCCGCTTCTTGCATTGAAGCAGCAGTAAATTTTTTTATTTTCATTAAATATCCACCACTCCAATGCTTTGTACCTCAACATTCGCCTCAAGTTCGTTATAAGAGAGTACCGGAAGATCAGGGAAGTATCGTTCCAGAAGCTGTTTCACATACATTCTGACAGGCGGCGAGCATAGAAGAATCGCGGTTTCCTGACGTAATGACAGCTGTTCAGCTTCTTTAGCGACAGAACGCACAATGCTTTCTGAAATATCTGGTTCGAGCGATAAATAATTCCCATGTTCCGTTTGCTGCACACCGTCTGCTATAGCCTTCTCTACCCGGCCCGAGCAAGTAACAACTTTCAACACTTCATTATCTTTGGCAAATTGGGCTGTAATTTGTTTAGCAAGTGCTTGTCTTGTATACTCTGTCAAAAGATCAGAATCTGTTGTTAATTTCCCATAGTCAGCAAGTGTTTCAAAGATCGTTACTAAGTTTCGAATTGAAACTTTTTCTTTTAAAAGCTTAGCAAGCACCTTCTGAATATCACCGACAGACAATGGATTTGGCGTAACCTCTTCAACCAGGACTGGATACGATTCTTTCAAGTGATCAATCAGCTGCTTTGTCTCCTGCCTTCCGATCAATTCGTGAGCATACTGCTTTATTTTCTCCGTAATATGCGTTGAAACGACTGATGCAGGATCAACTACTGTATAACCAAGCATGTCGGCTTCATCCTTTACCGCTTCGCTAATCCATTTGGCCGGCAGTCCGAATGAAGGTTCCACTGTTTCTATCCCTTCAATCAGATCGTCTTCAGGTGTAGGCGACATTGCTAAATAATGATCAAGCAACAGCTCACCTTTTGCTACTTCGTTTCCTTTAATTTTCAATCGGTATTCATTAGGCTGCAACGCTATATTATCTCTGATCCGCACGACAGGAATGACAAGCCCGAGTTCCAAAGCCAACTGACGGCGTATCATAACAATGCGGTCTAATAAATCACCGCCTTGATTGGCATCAGCAAGCGGTATCAGTCCATAGCCAAACTCAAATTCTATCGGATCTATATGCAGAAGCTGAACAACGCTTTCAGGACTTTTAAGCTCATCAACCTCAGCCTCTTCCTCAAGAATCTCATCCACTTCTTCTTTTTCCTTACCAGATTTAGATAGCGTATAAGCGCCAAAAGCAAGCAACCCCGCAAGCGGCCCCGTCAGAAAAATGCCGATCGGAGTGAAAATACCTAAAAGCATGATCGTAGCTGCGGCGACGTATAAAAGCTTTGGATACGCAAACAGCTGGCCTGTAATGTCATGCCCTAAGTTTCCTTCAGAGGCAGCTCTTGTAACCACAATACCCGTAGCTGTAGAAATTAACAGTGCCGGGATTTGCGAAACAATTCCATCCCCTACAGTCAGCATCGTAAAGTGTGAAGCGGCCTCTTGAATGGACATGCCCTGCTGAAGCATTCCGATCACGATTCCGAAAATAATATTGATCATCACAATGATGATTCCGGCAATGGCGTCACCTTTTACAAATTTACTGGCACCGTCCATTGCTCCATAAAAGTCTGCTTCTCTTGCCACTTTTTCGCGGCGATGCTTCGCTTCCTGTTCGGTAATCATCCCTGCGTTTAAATCAGCATCAATACTCATCTGCTTCCCGGGCATTGCGTCCAGCGTAAACCTTGCTGCAACCTCAGAAACACGTTCAGCACCTTTTGTAATGACGATGAACTGAATAATAATCAAGATGATAAATACAACGAGTCCAACTAATACATTTCCACCGACAACGAAATTTCCGAATGTCTCGACGACTTTTCCTCCCTCACCGTGTGAAAGAATTGAACGGGTAGTTGAGACGTTCAAGCCCAAACGAAATAGGGTTAAAAGCAGCAGCAGTGACGGAAAAATCGAAAACTGAAGCGCTTCCTGCATATTCATTGTGGTGAGAAGCACGATCAACGCAAGAGAAATATTAATAATGATCAAAATACTTAACAGCCATGGAGGAAATGGAATCACCAGCATCGCCACAATGAGGACAACACTTATTAAAACGGATAAATCTCTTGTTGACATGCTGTTTTTTCTCTCCTTTTAAATCGAAAAATTCAATATACTTTTTGTTTTGTTTTATATACGTAAGCCAGAATTTCTGCCAAGACTTTAAAAAATTCTTCCGGCACTGCCTGGTCAATTTCCACCTGATCATATAACGCACGGGCTAGCGGTCTGTTCTCTACCATCATGACATCATGCTCTTTAGCAATTTTCCTGATTTTTAACGCCAGGTGGTCAACACCTTTTGCAACAATATAAGGAGCGTCCATTTTTTCTTCGTCATATTTCAGGGCAATCGCATAGTGAGTAGGGTTTGTGATGATGACATCTGCTTTGGGAACTTCCTGCATCATCCGCCTCATCGCCATTTCCCGCTGTCTTTGTTTAATTTTAGACTTAATAATCGGGTCACCTTCAGATTTTTTGTACTCGTCTTTTATATCTTGTTTTGACATTTTGATATTTTTCTCATAATCAAATCTCTGATATAAATAGTCAAGACCAGCAAGAATTAATAAAGCACCTGCACCGCTCAGTCCCATCCACAAAGTGAGTTTTGAAACGAAAGAAAGTACCTCTTCAGGTGTCAGGAGAGGAAGCCGGAGAATTTCTCCATAATGCACCCAAAGCACAGCGAATGCCGCAAAACCGACAACTGCGATTTTCAAAATTGATTTAATCAACTCCACAATCGCCCTCATACTGTATATTCGTTTAAAGCCTTTGATCGGATCGAGTTTTTCAAGCTTAGGCTGTATCACTTCAGCAGAAAACAAGAATCCAACCTGCATATAGTTGCTTACAACCCCTGCAACAAGAGCTACAAGCAAGATAGGTGCAAGTATCATGCCCGTATCCTTTAATAAGCTGACAAACAAAGTATGCACATTTGATTCTGAGAGCTTCATTGTGAGCGATTCGGTATAAAAAGTTTCTATAAATGACAGCAGCCTGTCTCTCATATACGGGCCAATTGCAATAAGCGAAAGGAAAATAACAAGTAAAGAAATGGCGGTATTGACATCCGAACTTTTGGCTACCTGTCCTTTTTTTCGCGTATCCTTCCGTTTTTTCGGAGTGGCTTTTTCAGTCTTCTCCCCGGCAAAAAACTGCAGGTCAATTCTAAGCTTCATTAAGAAACACCGACCAATGCTAAAAGATTCCGCATCGTTTCAATCGTTAAACTGAAAACATTCCGTACAACGACGAAGATAACGGACATACATACAATGAGCATGATGAAACTGACAGCGATCTTTAAAGGCAGACCGACCACAAATACATTTAATTGCGGAACAGTTCGAGCCACGATACCTAAAGCTAAATCAACTAGAAATAAACTGGCCACAACAGGCGCTGACATTTGAAAAGCGATAATAAACATCGCATTAAAGCTTTTCGCGATAAAATAAGCAAACTTTTCATCGCCGAAATTCGGAAATGCCTGATCAACTGAAATATACTGAAAGCTGTAGTAAATACCGTCCAGCAGCAAATGGTGGGCATTGACACTCAGCATAAACAAAAGTGCCATCGTATAAATAAACTGGCCAATCAACGGACTTTGCGCTCCGGTTTGCGGATCAATAACGTTTGCTATTGAAAATCCCATTTGAAAATCAATAAACGAGCCGGCAATCTGTACTGCGGCAATCATCATATAAGCGATTAAGCCGAGACATAGGCCAACCAAGGCTTCCTTAAAAGCCAAGAGCATATATTGCTCATCTATCTCCAAAGAGGGCGGTTTATCAATGGTGCTGAAACAAATAACCGCCAGAAAAAAAGCAAAGCCTATGCGGTGAACAGCTGGGACATTTCGATGTCCGAATAGCGGAATCGTTACAAAAAAAGCAGAGATTCTAATAAAAACCAATAAAAAAGCAGGAAATAAGTCAATAATTGAATTCATCTCTGCATTACCCTGCAAAACGATTTAGATTAGAAAACAGCTCTGTTGTAAATGAAAGAATCGTCGACAGCATCCACGGACCAAAAAAAATGAGAGCCAGAAGAACCGCCACGATTTTCGGAATAAACGCCAAAGTCTGTTCCTGTATTTGAGTTGTCGCCTGAAATATGCTGACAATTAAACCGACCAGTAAAGCAATGGCCAATAACGGCCCGCTGATCATCAGTGTTACGTATACGGCTTTTTCCGCCATAGAAATTACAAATTCTGAACTCACGTTTAGCACCTACCCTAAAAGCTCTGAAGCAAAGATTTCACAATTAAATACCAGCCGTCTACCAAAACAAAAAGTAATATTTTAAAGGGCAGAGAAATCATAACTGGAGGGAGCATCATCATTCCCATTGACATCAAGACGCTCGCCACTACCATATCTATAATTAAAAACGGGATAAAAATCATAAACCCTATTTGAAATGCAGTTTTAAGCTCTGATATAGCAAAAGCCGGAACCATTGTTGTTAGCGGAATATCCTTTAATGATTCAGGTTTATCCATTTTTGCGTAATTCATGAACAGCGCCAAATCCTTCTGCCTTGTGTGTTTACTCATAAATTCTTTAATCGGTTCCTCAGCTTTCGTATACGCTTCATCCAAGCTGATTTTGTTGTCCATCAATGGGGTCAGCGCTTCTTTATTAATTTCTGAAAAAGTAGGAGCCATAATAAAAAATGTTAAAAACAGCGCAAGCCCGATAAGAACCTGGTTTGGGGGCATAGATTGCGTCGCAAGTGAAGTTCTGACAAATGACAGAACGATGACGATGCGAGTAAAGCAAGTCATAAGAATCAATATTCCAGGCGCCACTGAAAATACAGTTAACAATAATAGTAATTTAACAGTTGAACTTACGTTTTCCGGATCGCTTGAACTGAAAATATTTATAAACTCATTCATGATGACGTGGGCCTTTCTTCTTTCCTTCAGAACGGTTTTGTTTTAACTCTTCAAGTTGCTCTTTTAATGCTTTTGAAAATGAAGGCAGTTTTTGCTGCGGCTGATGCTCAGAACTCTTAAGCGGCTTCACAAACTTTTGCCACTCTATTTTGCTTGACATTGCCTCTTCATGCTGACTGAGAATGACTTCAATCTCTTTTTCATCCTCAATTTCTTTCAGCAGCTGGATCGTCTCTCCTACACCGACGACGAGCACGCTTTTTCCGACCTTGATCAATTGTATGGATCTGTTCTGGCCGACCGATGTGCCGCCAATATTTTCAACATATTGAAAAGGCTTGAGGAGCCGATTTCTTTTGTTCATGAGCTTAACCAGCCCGTAAATCAGCACGATAACAAACAGTAAAGCGAAAATCATCTTTACAAAATCAAAAGCTGAGACAGAAGGAGCAGCCGCTCCCTCCGTCTCATCAGCAGTTTTTGTTGTTTTTTCTTCCTTTTGCCCTGACTTATCTGCAGTTTTCTCATCTTTCTTTTGAAACCATTCGTTTACAGTTGAATTCTCAGAGTCTGCCGCAGCAGCAATTGGATGTACAGTGAATAAAACGAAAAAACAAATAAAAGCGATGAAATATTGACTCTTTTTCAACAATCGTACACCCTTTAACTTAATGTTTTGTTGATTGCTTCAAGCACACGGTCAGCTTGGAAAGGTTTCACAATGAAATCCTTAGCGCCGGCCTGAATGGCATCAATAACCATTGATTGCTGTCCCATAGCAGAACACATAATGATTCTTGCCTGAGCATCAATTTGTTTAATTTCTTTTAATGCTGTAATCCCATCCATTTCAGGCATTGTGATATCCATCGTAACAAGGTCAGGAGAATGCTCTTTATATTTCTCTACTGCTTGTGCTCCATTTTCAGCTTCCGCTACTACTTCAAAACCGTTTTTAACCAAAATATCTTTAATCATCATTCGCATAAATGCTGCGTCATCTACAATTAAAATTCTATGTGCCATAATTTATCTCTCTCCTTGTGTTTCGTTATTTTAAATTATTAATGCGCTCTGCCTGGCTTAAAATGTCAGTGACTCTTACGCCGAAGTTTTCTTCAATGACAACAACCTCGCCTTTGGCAACGATACGCTGATTAACTAAAATATCTACCGGCTCACCAGCTAATTTATCAAGCTCAATAATACTACCTGCAGAAAGCTCTAAAATTTCTTTAACACTTCTCTTTGTTCTGCCGAGCTCAACAGTAATTGAAAGCGGGATATCTAAAAGCATATCCAGATTATTAATAGGGGCTTGTGTCGCCTCATTTGGATCAAACGCAGAAAATTCCACCGGTGAAACCTGAACTGGCGCTGCTTTTTTTGCTGTTCCCTGCCTTTTTGGCGGCTGCGGCTGCTGTTGCTTCGGTTCAATACGAGGCTCTGGCGTCACAGGCTCTTTCGGCTGCTCGTATGTAGCATCAGGCTGCGCCGTTGTTGCTTCCTCTGCATTTCCTGAATTCATAAGGCTTGAAATTAAATCTTTCGCAAATGTTAATGGGTAAAGCTGCATAATACTGGAGTCTATTAATTCTCCCACCTTTAAGTTGAAAGAAACTTTCACCAGCATTTCATCATCAGGAATACGGTCTGTGCCCTTTTCTTCAGTTACATCGAGCAATTCAACCCGAGGCGGTGAAATATCAATTTTTTTACTGAATACAGTAGACATTGATGTGGCTGCCGATCCCATCATTTGGTTCATTGCTTCTTGAACCGCACTTAAATGGATTTCCCCCAGTGAAGGATCCGCACCTTTTCCGTCTCCCCCGATCATTAAATCAGCAATGATCGCCGCGTCACTTTGTTCCACGACTAACAGGTTGCTGCCGCTGAAGCCCTCCGTATAATTTACTTCAATCGCTACATACGGTTCAGGAAACGCATCGCTGATTTTACTTTTTGGGATAACCGTTACGCTCGGAGTCGTAATATCGACCTTTTGATTTAAAAGTGTTGACAATGCTGTCGCAGAACTGCCGAATGAAATATTACCGATTTCACCGATCGCATCACGCTCCATTTCCGATAAGTCATCTACTTCTGGAACCTCTGGCTCATCAAGCGTGCTGCCAGTACCGTTAAGAAGCGCGTCAATCTCATCTTGAGATAATCTATTATTCTCCATCTTGTTCACCTCTTATGTCGTGATCTAAAATTTGCACTGCCTGTTTTCGATTCACCCGGCCGGCTTGTCCTAAAAATTTCGGCTTATCTCCGACCAATACAGTAAGAGGATCCGTGACTGATTTGTCCAAAGTTATGCAGTCTCCGACTTCTAAACTTAAAAACTCTTCTATTGTCAGTTCAGATGTGCCGAGCTCGGCCACGACAGGTATTTGTGCTGTCATGATACGTTTTTCAAGCGACTTTGTTTCCTCAGGCTTTGGCTCATTTCGGTCTGATTGCATCCAATAGTGGACTGAAAGCTTCGGTATGAGCGGCTCGAGGACGATATGCGGGATACAGAGATTAATGACACCGCTGATTTCACCGATTTGAGTATTAAGTGAGATCACCACGACTGTTTCATTAGGAGACACCATCTGAACGAATTGCGGATTCACTTCAAACTCAGTCATTTCCGGTTCAATATCAGCAATTGACTGCCAAGCTTCTTTATAATTACCCAGTGCATTTTCAAATAAATTAGAAATGATTTTGGTTTCAATTTCTGTCAAGCTGTCAACCTTGTTATGACTGATTCCAATCCCACCCATGACTCGGTCCATCATCGTATAAGCTATCGTGGGGTTAACCTCCATCATAATTCTGCCTTCCATCGGATGGACATCAAATAGATTCAGAATCGTCATGTTCGGGATCGATCTGATAAATTCCTCATAAGGGACCTGGTCAACAGAACTGACAGATATATGAATATAGGTTCTGAGCTGAGCCGAAAAATGAGTGGTAAGAAGTCTTGCAAAATTGTCATGAATTCTCGTTAAACTGCGGATCTGATCCTTAGAAAACCGCAGCGCACGTTTGAAATCATAAACCTTGACTTTCTTCTCTTTTTCTTCTTTTTTCAGCTCTTCAGCGTCCATTTCACCAGTTGATATTGCAGAAAGCAGTGCATCTATTTCATTTTGGGAGAGAACTTCTCCTGACATTTTCCTCACCTCCGTATTCTGTCAAATTATGCTTTATTGCAGATTAAAGGAGGTAATATACACTTTTTCTACTTTTCCTTCTTGGAGGTAGCTATTTATTTTATCTTTTAGTTCCTTCTTAAAGGTTTCTTTTCCCTTGTCTCCCTCAATCTGATCAGCATTCGTATCAGCCAGCAGTGATATAACAGCGTCTTTCACTTGAAAATCACGTTTCTCAAGTTCTTCTTTTGATTTATCAGAATCAGTTTCAAGTTTAATAGCAAGACGGATAATGTTATCAGACTTTAAATTTGTTGTGATTTCTTCTACATCAACAGAAGATGAAACAATTTCATCAATACTTTTTTTCGCTTCACTTTTTTCGGACTTTCCGCCTAACACAAAATAAGCCGTTGCCCCGAGAGCACCAATTACGATAAGAATAATTAGTAAGATGATCATTAACTTTTTCTTCATTCCGGTTCCTCTATTCCTTGATCCATTGAAAATATTTGTATGTTTCGGTAGAAAGATGCGATCTTTTCCAGAACAGCTTCTTCATCTTCTTTTACTACAAACTTCTTACCGTTTGACAGAGTGATTGTAGTATCCGGAAAGCATTCAATCTGTTCAATAAATAGCGCATTCAGTGTAAAGGGCTGCCCGTTCAAACGGGTTACTTTTATCATAAAACAGCGGAGAAGCGATTACTCGCCTCCCCTCCCTCCTTAACGTTTAAGGTTAACCAGTTCTTGAAGGATTTCATCAGATGTTGTAATAATTTTTGAGTTTGATTGGAATCCGCGCTGGGCTACGATCATTTCAGTAAATTCGTCAGTTAAATCAACGTTAGACATTTCGAGAAATCCTGATTTAAGAGAACCTGTTCCGCCATCACCGGGCTGGTTCGCTGCACTGGCCGTACCCGAGTTTAAAGATTCACGGTATAAGTTGCTCCCGATTTTATCTAAGCCGTCACTGTTGGCAAAAGTCACAATCCCGATTTGTCCGCCGTCTTGTGGTTGACCGCCGGCATCAACAATTGACACCTTTCCATCAGGACCAATGCTAAAGCTTTGAGCATCAGTAGGAATTTTAATTGTTCCTCCATTCATATTTAACACATGGTAGCCATCACCTGTAACCAATGTTCCGGTATTATCTAAATAGAAGTTCCCTGCTCTTGTATAAGCTGTTCCATCACCTGTATCAATCCGGAAGTAACCGTCACCGTCAATTGCTAAATCAAGTGCTCTTCCTGTACTTTGTGTGGCGCTTGTTGAATGAATTGTATCAATTGTGCCAGATGATGAACCTAAACCGATTTGCTTAGAGTTCGTACCGCCGATAGTTGCACCGGCCGCAGAACCGCCGGCAATTGTTTGGCTTACCATATCTTTAAAAGTCACACGGCTCTTTTTGAATCCTACTGTATTCACGTTTGCAATGTTGTTACCGATTACGTCAAGCTTTGTTTGAAAGTTTTTCATACCGCTGATTCCAGAATAAAGTGAACGTAACATAATGTATTCCCCCAGATTTTTTTATTTAGATGATTGTCCCACAGACATGACATTCGCAGGACTGATCTCGGTCCCATCATCAAGAACGAGATAATAATTTCCTTTAGAATGTTTAACAGAGCTTACTGTGCCTGTTTTATCTGTTGCACTTTTACCATCAGTCCAAGATACTTCTTTTCCCATCCAATCAACATACGTTGTAAACGGATCTTGATTTTCAACGAATTTAGTCATCGTTGTATTCAGATTCATTATCTGTTCCAAGCTTGAAAAAGTCGCCATCTGGCTGATAAATTCTTTATCGTCAACCGGGTTGAGCGGATCTTGGTTTTGAACTTGAGTCATTAAAATTTTTAAAAACTCATCTTTCCCCAAGCTGCTGTTGTTCGTCGACACGGTATTCGTTTTTTCAGGCAATTTATATTCTGAACTTATAGAAGTCATTCTTCCTCCTCCATTTCAACCATCGACACTTCATCGAGCAGATCGCCAAAATCATTTGATTGCTTTTTCTGTCTTTGCTGTCTCTGCCCCTCTTGCTGCTGTTTCTGTTCATCAGCAAGCTGGCCGTATATCGGCTGATCCCCGCTTTGGACCGGAAGAGTAAAACGGTCTATTTGGACGGCCATATTCGGCAATGATTGCTTCAGCTGCGGAAGATGCTGTTCAAGCAATTCTTTTGCTGATTGGCTAGATGCAATGATTTTACTCTGAAACATTCCATTTTCATTTGTCAGCTTGATTGTGACAAATCCTAAATGTTCAGGGTTCAACCGAATGGTGAAGCTTCCCGTTGATCTGCCGAAAGGCGTATATTTCATCTGCTTCCACGCATTGATCACTTGATCAGCCACCGTTTTTGTTTCAGCATTTGGTATATCAGATGACATCTGCTGCAGATCAAGTGTTTGAACTCCTCCTATGCCCCGATACCCTGAAAACATCATTTGGAGTCCTGATTTACTATCTACAGGCTGAATACTTCCAGAAACATCCGATGCACTTTTGCTGGATGAACTCTGCGAAAGCGGTGTGAAAACACGCTTCCCAAAGTCTTGTGATGATTCGGATGATTTCGATAACAAGAAAGCTTTCAGCTGGCTTTCAGCTAAACTCCATTCATTGGTCCCTTTTTGAGGGAGCATAGACATTTGATCCATTAAGCTTTGAAAACTTTTCAGCTCTGACGCTGTCATCGAATAAAGTTTTGAACTCGACTCATCTTTGGTGAACATTTGCTGTTTAAGATCCTGAATTAGCTGTTGAGATACACCCTTTTTTTCTAATGCAGAAAGAAATTGATCCCCATTTTGGTAAATGGCATGAGCTTCATTGCCGTTCCCTCGATCAGTCAGCTTATTCCCTTCTACAAGCTGGCTAATGAACATCTGGATATAGATCAATTCTTTAGCAGCCTCGGATACTTCATTTTCCTGATTTGATTGCTCTGTATCGGTCTTCAGTTGTCCATTAATGTCAGGAGCAGAATCATTGGCACTCAGAGCCGTTTTAGCTTCTGAAAAGATTTTCTCCGTTTCTGTGAGCAATTGATCCATCCCGCCTGACAATCTTGATTCAACTGCTTGCAAAAGATTTTGCAACATTTGCAGAGCATTCGCATCCAATTGCTTCCCTGTCAGTTTGCTTAATGTTTGCAGAAGACCCGCATTTTGTTTGTCTTGATCTTCAGGACTTGCTTTTAGCCATTCACCGATCTTTTTAAGCGCATCTTCTAAAAGCTGACCTCCGGAATTCGGAGTACCCTTTTCTTGTTCTGAGAGTTCCTTTAAACCTGCCTCAGATATAAGCCAGTTTTGAAAAACACCCGGGCTACTTTTCATGCTTTTAGCGGCAGAACCCGTTGTCGTTTGCAGCAAAGGTCCCGATAATTCAAGCAGCTTCACCTTTAATTCCCCCTATTCTTGGCTGGCAGCAATTTTTTCTGTATAGGTTGCTGCTTGCTCAGGAGTCATTTTTGCCAATATGTCAGCAAGCTGCTTTTTGCTTAGGCCATTCAATATTTTCAGTGCTTCTTGCTCCTTTAATTGGGCAATAATTTTCGCAGCCTTTCCGCTGTCCATGCTTTTGTACACACTGATCACTTTGTCATTTTTAGAAGAAGCTTTCGAGTCTGATGTTCCCTCAGTATGATCTTCAGATGACTTTTTTTGGTCCTCCGCCGTCTTTTCAAGTGAACGAATCTTTTGATTGAGCCTATCGATTTCCGATTTGCTTGTTTCTAAATCTTTATTCAATATACTGATTTCACTTTTTTGATCTTTAATGGTCTTTTCCAGAGCTGCCGTATTACTGCTATCCTTACTTGATGCTGTGTCTTTTTTATTTTCGGTTTCAGGAACCAATTCCTTAAGAACCGGCGTTTTTGCCGCAGCATCCTGGATCACATTGACACCAGCAGCCCAAAGAACAATCCCCCCTGCGATTAGAAGAAACATCAGCGGGAGGATAATGATAAGCAAAACCGAACGGAACTTACCTGATTCTTTCTTTTTGCCGGACATTACATTCGCTCCTAATGGCCTTGAATCATAAACTGCTTAATCGAAATATCGTCCATTTCTTTCATTTCTGCAGCTTTGTCTTCAAGAGCAAACATTTTAAACTGTTTTTCACGCATTTTTTCAAACTTTTTCACTTCAATATTTTTCTCTGTCAAAATTTCTTGTTTTTGATTCATTTGATTTCTTTTCATAATGACAAGCTTTTGATAGTGATAAATCGTATTATCAAGATTTGAGACAAATTGTTGGTAGTGCCTCATTTCCTGTACACTCATGCCGCTTTTTAATTTCTTTTCTTTATTTTGTTCTAGTAATTCTTTTTTGCTCATACTCTCATATAATTTTTCAGCAACGTTTTCAAATTCAGAAACTGATTGCTGATAATCGGATAAGGATTGGTCTTTCTCATTTTCTTTTAGTTCCAGCAGCTTTTGGAATCTAAATTGATAAGCCACGTTTTATTCCTCATTTCCTGTCAAACTAGTTAATGCAGCAATGCTTTCTTCCAATGATGCCGGTTCATCTGTTCCCTGCTTTAAAAATTGAATAAGCTGCGGATAAAATTGTATCGCTTCATCAATTTCTCTTGAGGAGCCTCTTTTGTAAGCTCCGATATTAATGAGATCTTCCGAATTTTGATATGTCGATAAAAGTTCGCGGAATTTATTTGCCGCATCCAGGTGCTGTCTTGTCGATATGTTTGACATCACCCTGCTGATGCTTTTTAGGACATTAACTGCCGGAAACTGGCCTTTATTGGCAAGCGCCCTGTCCAACACAATATGTCCGTCTAAAATTCCGCGTACGGTATCGGCAATCGGTTCATTCATGTCATCGCCGTCTACCAGCACTGTATAAAATGCCGTAATGGTTCCGTGCTCGTTTGCACCTGTTCGTTCTAATAAACGAGGTAAAATAGCGAACACAGAGGGTGTATAGCCTTTTGTCGTCGGTGGTTCTCCAGCAGCTAAACCAATCTCACGCTGCGCCATCGCCACCCTTGTAACAGAATCCATCATAAACATGACATTTTGGCCTTTATCTCGAAAATACTCGGCAATTGCAGTCGCTGTATATGCCGCTTTCAATCTCATTAATGCTGGCTGGTCTGAGGTGGCAACAACTACAATCGATCGTTTCAGCCCCTCTTTCCCAAGATCTTTTTCAATAAACTCCCGGACCTCTCGTCCGCGTTCTCCGACAAGTGCAATGACGTTTAAGTCAGCCTCTGTCTGCTTGGCGATCATTCCCATTAATGTGCTTTTTCCGACACCGCTTCCGGCAAATATTCCAATCCGCTGGCCTTTACCGACTGTCAGCAAGCTGTCAATGGATCTGACGCCAACACCCATTTTTTCACGGATAGGCGGCCGTTTCATCGGGTTGGGCGGTGATTGCTCCGTCGATACAGGCGAAAGTCCTTTCGGCAGAAGTTTTCCGTCAAGCGGTTCTCCAAAAGCATCGATGACTTGCCCGATCAGTCCAGATCCAACTTTAACCCGAAGAGATTCCCCAGTAGCTTCTACAATGCTGCCTGGTGCAATACTCGCAGCCTCTAAATACGGCATAAGCAAAATATTTTCTTCTTGGAAGCCGACTACCTCGGCTTTAATGACTTTCCCAGATTGTCCTTTTGCATAAATCAGGCATACGTCGCCAATTGAGCTTGCAGGGCCTTTTGATTCAATCATCAGGCCGATGACCCGCTTGACTTTTCCGTACCGTTTATACGAGTCTGTCATTTCTATACAATCTATCAGACTCTGTGTCTTCATTCAGCTGCACCCGCTTCCAGCGCTGTCAGAAGTTTATCTTTCAATTGCATCAATTGTGTGTCAACACTCGCATCTACCCTGCCAAAAGGAGTTTCAATATAACAGGTTCCTTTTTGAGCTTTTTCATCAGCATATATGCCAAGACGGCATTCTTTATAAAGAAGCTGCTGGATTTCATCTTTTTGCTGAAAGATTGTCTCATAGTAATATGGATCAACATAAATTGATATATCGTCATACTCCTTCACTTCGTTTACAACCTGTTGTACAAGCAGGAGGAATGCCTCTTTATCATCAGATTTTTGCTGCCATACTTTTTTTGCCAATGCAACGGCAAGCTCAACGATTTCTTCATTAGCGTCTTCAAGCTTGTCCTCAACAGCTTTTCTGGACATTTCAGTAATTCTGTTCGCTTGGCCGATCAGTTCGGCATACTGTTGCATTGCCTCAGCTTTGCCCAATGCTACTCCTTCTTCAAAGCCCTCGGCTTTTGCTTCCTCAATCAGCTTCTGTTTTTCAGCCGCCCAATCATTTTTCTCCTGCTCAATTTGACGGCGAGTGTTTTCTATATGACTGTTCGCCTGCTCAGAAATCCGGTCAGCTTCCTCTTTCACTCGGGCCATAAGAGCCTCCGGGTTCTCTTCAGCCTGCAAAAGGTGGGAATGATCAATACGCACCTCTTGTATAGAAAGTTTTCTTTTTTCCTTTTGTGGAGAAAAAGATGATTCTTGTTTAATGATATTAGACAATAATATCATCCCCTCCGCCTCTTGCTATCACAATTTCACCGGCTTCTTCAAGCTTTCTGACGATGCTTACAATTCTCGATTGAGCTTCTTCTACGTCTTTCAAGCGTACAGGGCCCATAAATTCCATTTCTTCTTTGAAGGTTTCAACCATACGCTGTGACATATTGCTGAATACAATTTCTTTGACTTCCTCGCTTGCAACCTTTAATGAAAGGAGCAAATCGTCGTTCTCAACATCGCGAATGACTCTCTGAATAGCACGGTTATCAAGTGTGACAATATCTTCGAAGACAAACATCCGCTTTTTAATCTCTTCAGCAAGATCGGGATCCTGAATTTCCAATGAATCCAAGATCGTCTTCTCTGTCCCTCTGTCTACTCCGTTTAACACTTCCACAACAGCTTCAATTCCGCCTGTTTGTGTATAATCCTGAGTAAATGCAGAAGATAATTTTTGTTCCAGAATCCGTTCTACCTCATTAATAATTTCTGGTGACGTTCTATCCATGACCGCAATTCTTCTCGCAACCTCAGCCTGAACTTCAGGATTCAGCTCCGATAAAATTTGCCCGGCCTGCACAGGATCTAAATAAGACAAGATTAAAGCCATTGTCTGAGGATGCTCTTGCTGGATAAAATTCAAAATTTGTTCAGGCTCCGCTTTTCTGGCGAAATCAAATGGCTTCACCTGTAAAGAAGACGTCAGCCTGTTTAGAATGTTTTCCGCTTTATCCTCTCCAAGCGCCTTTTCTAGAACTTGTCTTGCATAGCTTAAACCGCCTTGAGAAATATAATCTTGTGCAATGGCTATATTGTGAAATTCTTCTATGATTTCATCCTTTTTTTGATGATCGACGCTTCGAACACCTGATATTTCCAGCGTAAGCCTTTCAATTTCTTCATCGGTTAAGTGCTTATAAACAGAAGCTGACACATCTAACCCCAAGGAAATCATGAGAATGGCTGCTTTTTGTTTTCCTGTAAGCTTATCTTGATCACGTCTCGCCATTTCTTATTCCTCCTAATCCTCGGCCAGCCAGCTTCTCAGCAGTTTTGCAAAATCTTCCGGCTTGTCTTTCGCCATCTTTTCAAGCTGTTTTCGTCTGACTGTTTCCGCTGTTTCATTTTCCTCTTCGTTGATATCAGGCAAATTGATTGGTTCTTGAGGAACCTCATACTCATACTCCTCGAATTCATCCTCTTGCGCCCGTTTCTTTCTGATAAGCATAATGATCAGAACAATAATCGCAGCGATTAAAACACCGCCTGTAATATATGCCCACAGCGGGATACCTGAGGATTTCTCCGTGTTTGTATCCAAATTGACTTTTCCGTCAAATGGCTGAACGGAGACAACAATTTTATTATTGATATCAGCATCAGATAAATTCTGGTTTTGCGTTTCATCTTTATCTAAAGATGTTCTGACTACAGTTGAAAGGATTTTTTGTATATCATCCTGTCTTTCAGTTGATAGTGACGCTGTGTTTTTGGCATCAGGCGGCTCTACCATGACTTGAATCCCTAAATCCCTGACCTTATAAGGACTTTCAGCGATTTCTTTATGGATTCGGTTAACCTCGTAATTGATTTTGTTGCTATTTTTTTCGTAGTTCCCGCTTTCGGCATTTTCACCATCAGCCTTATAATTTGTGACATCATCCTCGCCGGTTCCGGCAGTTCCGCCGTTGGCTGCACCGTCGCCCTGGTATGTTTCAGATACCTTTTCCGCGCTGACTGCAATGCCTTCCATGTTTTCTTTATCCACAGGTTCGACAATGTCTTCTGTACGATTTTCTTTTGTGAAATCGATGTCTGCTGTAACGGAGACAACGACTTTATCTTGGCCCATCATCGTACCTAGCAGTGACTGAACATGTTTTTGAATGTCTTTTTCAACTTGAGACTTAATTCCTTGCTGAGAAGAATAACTATCCGCGTAGGACCCTGCATTGCTGTCTGATTTGTCGTAGTATGTAGAATTTTGGTCCATGATGACGATATTATCTTCTTTTAGGTTCGGCACGCTTTTAGATACCAGATGATACAGTCCGTTGATCTGGCTTTGGTCAAGTGTGTAACCCGGTTGAATCTGCAGAACGATTGAAGCAGAAGCTGCAGATTGCTCTTCACCGACAAACACAGCGTCTTTCGGGAGATTAATCATTACTTTTGAGTTTTTAATACCGTCCATTTCATTGATCAAGTTTGACAGTTCTGTCTGTGTCGCTTTCACTTTTACCATATCAAACTCATTGTCTGTCAAACCAAAGCCGGCATTCTGCCCAAAAAACGAGTAATCAATTGATCCTGTTTTAGGAAGTCCTTCTGCAGCCAGCTGCACTTTCAAAGAATCAACCTGATCCTCCGGAACGCTAATCACTGTACCGCCACTTGAAAGTTCGTTTGGTACTTTTTTCGCATCCAATTCTTCTTTGATTTTTCCTGCTTCTTCGGCAGATAAATCTTTGTAAAGCGGAGCCATCTTTGTACTGGAAGCAAAAACACTAATAATAATTCCAATAATAATAATTGCCGCTAACACACTAACCATTAAAATCTTTTGTAATTTAGATCTATTTTTCCAAAACTCACTCGTTTTGTTTTTCATTTGCATTAGAGTACGATTCATGTTAACCCCCGGTCATTCCACTCTTTCTCTAAATCGTCAGACCCCCTACATTTGCATTCTCATAATCTCCTGATAAGCTTCCACAGCTTTATTGCGGAACTCTGTTGCTGCAGTTAGAGAGATGCTAGCTTTTTGAGCGGCGATCATGACCTCATCAAGATTTACATCTTTTCCTGCAGCCAAGGCATTAGTCATGTTGTCAGAAGCTACTTGGGACTCATTTAACGAACTAATAGAGTTTTTTAAAAGCTCCGAAAAGCTTGTTTGATTTGAAGAATCTGTTTTTTGGCTATTGTTTACTTGATTTGTTGCATTTTGAGTGTTTTGAGTATTTTGAACCTGAAAAGGAGAAATTGCATTAATCACATTCATTCACCTACTTTCCGATTTCTAATGCCTTCATCAGCATTCCCTTTGTGGCATTCATCGCAGTGACATTCGCCTCATATGATCTGGTGCTGCTGACAAGGTCAACCATTTCCTTTAATGGATCTACATTAGGTTTTTGCACATATCCTTCAGCGTTTGCATCAGGATCTGTCGGATCATAGACAAGATTAAAATCCGATTTATCCTCCGTAATTTTTGAAACCTTCACACCGTTTCCAGCATGACCGCTTCCGCTCATTTGAGAATTAAGAATGGAAGAGAACGATTCACCTTTTGACTGAAGGGAGACCATTTTTCTTCTGTAAGGCACCCACTCTCCATTCACCTGCTTAGCTCTTGTCGTATCCATATTTGCTAAGTTAGATGATACAACATCCATTCTGACCCGCTGAGCTGTTAAAGCAGATGCTGAAACATTTAAGCTCTGAAAAGCTGTCATCATTTTCCTCCTGTTAATACGGTCTTCAGTGAATTAAATTTACCGTTCATTCTTTCAACCAAAGCTTGATAGTTGATTTGATTTTGCGCCAATTCTGTCATCTCTTTGTCAACATCGACATTGTTTCCATTTTGCTGATACGATGTATCTCCGCTCGCAACAATTGAATAATTCGAATCAGTATCAGAAAAATCAACATGACGATAGTCTGTTTTTATCGCATCAAGACGTGAGGATTCTTGATCTAATAAATTTTGGAAAGAGACTTTTTTTGCCTTATAGTTCGGTGTATCTATATTGGCGATATTATTAGTTATGACTTTTTGCTTAATATCCGCTCTGCTCAAGGCATTTTCAAGATTTTGTATCGTTCCAGAAAATAAGCTCAAATCCACTTACCTCCATTTCAGTTTTTTTCACCCTCAATATCCTTGTCGAGAATTGTAAAACTATATGCTTATTGTAAGAAATAACAGGCATAAAGTCTATGAAGTTCGTGTAAAAAAATGTCCTCACAATTATCTATTTTACATCTAGGCATAAAGTCCTAGATTGTTAGAACTACATTTCCCGCCTTGATATAAGCCTGAAAATAGCAGAATTTCTGTTTTTTCTCCTTTCTTTTCGTCATTTTTGAAACTTTTTGAAGAAATATGCAAGATTTATTAAAATCATTACACAGAAAGACTTTCAACCCAGGAAATAAAGCTTATTGATTTCCTTTATTTGAAATAAAAAAAGAACCCCTTAAAGGGGGTTCTTTTTTTGATTAATGAGATTTTAGATTTTCTAATTCGATTAGGAATTTGTTGTTTAGCACTTTGATATAAGTACCTTTCATTCCTAATGATCTTGACTCAATGACGCCGGCACTCTCCAGCTTTCTCAGTGCGTTCACAATAACCGAACGGGTAATGCCGACGCGGTCAGCGATTTTACTAGCAACGAGAAGGCCTTCGTTTCCGTCAAGCTCCTCAAAAATGTGCTCAATTGCTTCAAGCTCACTGTAAGAAAGCGAGCTGATAGCCATTTGTACGACAGCTTTACTTCTTGCTTCCTCTTCAATTTCTTCTGCTTTTTCTCTTAGGATTTCCATTCCGACAACTGTTGCGCCGTATTCAGCTAGAATTAAGTCATCATCATTGAATTGATCCTGTAAACGTGAAAGAATGAGTGTTCCTAATCTTTCCCCTCCTCCGATGATCGGCACAATTGTCGTTAAACCAGCTTGGAATAAGTCTCTGTTCTCAACAGGGAAAGCAGTGTATTCACTATTAATATCCAAGTTAGAAGATGTTTCAGGGACATTAAACAGATTTTTCGTATATTCTTCAGGGAATTGACGATCCTCAAGCATTTTTTTCATACGATCATTTTCAATTTGCTGGTTAATAGAATACCCAAGGAGTTTCCCTCTGCGGCTTACAACGAAAATATTGGAATCAATGACATCCCGCAGCGTCTCCGCCATTTCCTTGAAGTTTACCGGTTTCCCTGCCGCAGCTTGCAGCATGGAGTTAATAATTCTTGTTTTTTGTAATAAAGCCATGATAAATAATCCTCCTAAACATTCCTCATATTAAATTTTTCACAATATAAATTGACTTAAATCTTTGTTTTTGGCTATCGTTCCGAGTTTTTCTTCGACATACTGTGGTGTAATCGTTATTTTCTCCATCGTTACATCAGGAGCTTCGAACGACAAATCTTCTAATAGGCGTTCAAGTATTGTATGAAGGCGTCTCGCACCGATATTATCTGTGTCCTGGTTCACATGATAAGCAACTTCAGCAATCTTATGAATAGCTTCGTCAGAAAATTCAAGAGATATACCTTCAGTCTGCAATAATGCCTGATATTGTTTCAAGAGCGCATTATCCGGCTCAACCAAAATTCTCACGAAGTCATCCACCGTGAGTTTGTTCAGTTCTACACGAATCGGGAAACGCCCCTGCAGTTCAGGAATCAAATCAGATGGTTTGGCCATATGAAACGCTCCTGCTGCAATAAATAATACATGATCTGTTTTTACAGAACCATATTTTGTGACAACGGTAGAACCCTCAACAATCGGCAGGATATCCCGCTGAACGCCTTCTCTTGAAACATCGGCAGAAGAAGATGCACCGCCGTTTTTGGCGATTTTATCAATCTCATCGATAAAGATAATCCCGCTCTCTTCTGCTCTCTGAACAGCTTCCTGGCTGACTTCATCCATATCGATGAGTTTGCTAGCTTCTTCATTCGTCAGGACTTTTCTGGCTTCTCTGACTGTCATTTTGCGCCGTTTCTTTTTCTTTGGCATTAATCCGCTCAGCGCATCCTGCATGTTCATGCCCATCTGCTCCATACCCGAGCCCTGCAGCATGTCAAACATAGAAGGCTGCTGTTCTTCGACTTCTACTGTTACATAGTAGTCTTCGAGCTCTCCTAAGGCCAGCTGATGCGCCATTCGTTTTCTTTTTTCTTCAATATTTGCTTCTTCCTGGCTCTCCGCCTCATCTTCACCATTCGGCTGGCTGCCGCCAAAAAACATTTCAAACGGATTTTTAACGCCTGATTGTTTTTTCTTCCCAGGAACTAACAGACGAACAATGCGTTTATTTGCATTTTCTTCTGCCTGTTCCTTTACTTCGTTCATTTTCTCTTCTTTTATAAGCCGAACAGAAGTCTCCACAAGATCTCTGACCATTGATTCGACATCTCTGCCTACATAGCCGACTTCAGTAAATTTAGTTGCTTCAATTTTGATAAATGGCGCACCTGAAAGCTTAGCGATTCGTCTGGCAATTTCAGTTTTCCCAACGCCGGTAGGCCCCATCATTAAAATGTTTTTCGGAACGACCTCGTCCTTCAGCTTTTCATCCAGAAGACTTCTTCTATAGCGGTTTCTTAATGCCACGGCGACAGCTTTTTTCGCGTTTTGCTGACCGACAATATATTGGTCTAACCGATCTACAATCTGTCTAGGAGTTAACGGTTTTTTTTCCATGCGCCTCAAGTCCTTTCTATTCAAGCTCTTCCAGTATGATTTGATCGTTCGTGTAAACACAAATTTCGCCTGCTGTTTCTAACGCGGCTCTTGCAATCTCACTTGCGGACATACTTTCGCCGGCATGCTTTTTCAAGGCTCTTCCGGCTGCCAAAGCGTAATTGCCTCCTGATCCAATTGCAAGGATACCGTCATCTGGTTCGATCACCTCGCCTGTTCCCGATACGAGAAGCAAAGTATCCTGATTCATCACAATCAGCATGGCTTCAAGCTTTCTAAGCACTTTATCGCTGCGCCATTCCTTCGCAAGCTCAACAGCCGCCCGTTTTAAGTTGCCGTTATATTCTTCAAGCTTGGCTTCAAACTTTTCGAATAAAGTGAAAGCGTCTGCAACAGATCCCGCAAAGCCAGCAAGAACCTTGCCGTTAAACAGTTTTCTCACTTTTCGTGCCGTGTGTTTCATGACAACAGCCTGACCAAACGTTACTTGGCCGTCTCCAGACATAGCGCTTCGTCCTTTATGCTGTACGGCAAATATTGTGGTCGCATGAAAAGATGACATAAAGGGCCTCCTTTAATTTTTCTTAAATGCTCTTGGGTGGTGGGACATATATGTGTTTCTCAACATTTCCTTCGAAACGTGCGTGTATATCTGTGTCGAAGACAGATTGGAATGCCCGAGCAGTTCTTGAACGCTTCTCAAATCCGCTCCTTCATTTAACAGATGGGTGGCGAACGTGTGTCGAAGCATATGCGGATGGATATGTAAAGTGCCGGACGCTTTTTGAACAAGCCCGCTTAAAATATGTCTGATGCCACGGGCTGTAAGCGGTCCGCCTCTTTGATTTACGAATAATAGATCATGAGGTTCTTTTGCCTTCATCAGCAAGCACTGTCTTCCGCTATTCATGTATACCTTCAACGCTTCGCGGGCATAAGACCCAAAGGGGATATAGCGCTGCTTCTTGCCTTTACCGTAAACAAGCACAGTGTCCATAAATAAATCAACATCATTAACAGTTATGGAACAGCATTCACTGACCCTCATTCCGGTAGCATAGAGCAGCTCTAACAGCGCTTGATCCCTCATTCCGGCCGGCTGGCTTATATCTGAAACTTCAAACAGCTCCTCAAGCTCTTTTTGATATAGAAACTTCGGTATCCGTTTCTCTTGTTTCGGCAGATGAACAAGCTGAAACGGATTTTCTTCAACAAGCTTTTCCCGCATTAGAAACTTATAAAAGCTTCTTAATGCAGATATCTTTTTGCTTATTGTTCTTCTCGATAAACCTTTTTCATAGGCTTCTGTCAAAAAAATCCTAGTATCTTGATATGCAGCTTCTTCAAATCCATTTATACCTTGAACGCGCAGGAAAGTCTCGAATTCTTCAATTGAATCCACATAATTCACAATAGTATATTGTGAATAATTTTTTTCAATTTGTAAATATTCAACGAATAACTTTACGAAATTCTTAACATTCTCCATGCCTAATACCTCCCCAGGAAGGGCTTTTAAATGGTATCACAAATCGCGTTCAGGTTGCAATCAATACCTATATTGTTTTCGAAATTGTTTGAATTGTTTCAATTGCACGATTCGCGTATTGTTCATTTCGTTCTTTTTTATTTTTAATTTTAACAGGCAGTTCTTTTAAAAGCCCAAAGTTTGCATTCATCGGCTGGAAGTTCTTCTGGTTTGTTGTTGTAATATAATGAGCCATACTGCCAATTGCCGTTTCCTGCGGGAAAATAACAAGCTCTTCTCCCAATACAAGCTTCGCCGCATTAATGCCTGCTACCAGTCCTGAAGCAGCTGATTCCACATATCCTTCTACTCCCGTCATTTGGCCTGCAAAGAACAGGTCACTGCGGTTTTGAAATTGATAAGTCGGCTTTAACAAGCTAGGAGAGTTAATAAATGTATTTCTGTGCATCACGCCATATCTGACGATTTCTACATTTTCAAGCCCTGGAATCAATTTGAGGACTTCCTTTTGATCTCCCCATTTTAAATGTGTCTGGAATCCTACAATATTATAAAGTGTGCCCGCAGCATCATCCTGTCTGAGCTGAACGACGGCATAAGGACGTTTTCCTGTAACAGGATGCTCTAGCCCAACCGGTTTCATCGGACCGAAAAGCATTGTTTTCTTACCGCGTTTTGCCATGACTTCAATCGGCATGCAGCCTTCAAAGAAAATCTCTTTTTCAAATTCTTTTAACGGGACTGTTTCTGCTGATGTTAAAGCTTCATGGAAACGGTCAAATTCTTCTTCTGTCATAGGGCAGTTCAAATATGCTGCTTCACCTTTATCATAGCGGGATTTCAAGTACACTTTATCCATATCAAGGCTGTCTTTTTCAACAATTGGCGCCGCTGCGTCATAAAAATATAAATAGTCCTCTCCAGTCAGCTCCTTCAGCTGGGCAGACAGCGATTCAGATGTTAACGGTCCCGTTGCGATAATGGTAGGACCTTCAGGAATCTTAGTCACTTCTTCATTAATAACGGTTACGTTTGGATGATTTTTCACCCGATTTGTCACACTTGCGGCAAATTCATGACGGTCTACTGCAAGAGCCCCTCCGGCAGGCACCGAACATTCGTCAGCAGCCGCGATGATGGCTGAATCAAGCGCACGCATCTCTTCCTTTAATACACCGACCGCGTTAGCAAGTGTATTAGAGCGAAGAGAGTTGCTGCAGACTAGCTCGGCAAATTTATCAGTATGGTGCGCAGGCGTTTGTTTCACAGGCCGCATTTCATACAATTTGACTTGAATCCCGCGTTTGGCAAGCTGCCATGCTGCTTCACTTCCTGCGAGTCCGGCTCCGATTACATTCACTGTTTGTTGGTTCATCTTTCACATCTCCTAGTTTATTATTCAAGGCCTTCTTTTAACACACAAAGAAGGTGAGCAAGACCCTGCTCACCGCTACTTCTGTGGTTCTTCCTTATAATCGCATTCCACGCATTGGACTTGTATGCCTTTTTTGAGTTTTTTCTCGACGAGCATTTTTCCGCATTTCGGGCATTTTCGTTCAATTGGTTTGTCCCAGGATACGAATTCACAGTCCGGATAACGGTCACAGCCGTAAAACACCCGTTTCTTTTTCGATTTTCGCTCAACAATGTTTCCTTCTCCGCAGCTCGGACACTTCACGCCGATTTGTTTCACAATCGGTTTCGTGTTCCGGCAGTCAGGGAAGTTGGAGCAAGCTAAGAATTTACCGTACCGTCCCATTTTATATACCATCGGCGAACTGCACAATTCACAATCCTCTCCAGCATATTCTGGTTCGATTTCAACTTCCTTCATTTCTGATTCGGCTTTTTTGACGCGTTTTTCAAAATCGGTGTAGAAATTATCAATAATCTTGACCCATTCGGTATTTCCTTCTTCAACATGATCAAGATCTCTCTCCATTTTAGCTGTAAACTCAACGTTAATGATCTCCGGGAAAAACTCCATGATCAAGTCAAGAACGATCTGACCTAATTCAGTCGGAACAAAGCGTTTATTATCCAAACCCACGTAGCCGCGCCGTTGAATAGTATCAAGCGTCGGAGCATATGTGGATGGACGGCCTATGCCGAGTTCTTCAAGCGTTTTCACAAGCCGTGCCTCAGTATACCTCGGAGGCGGCTGGGTAAAATGCTGCTCCGGTTCTATATCTTTTGATAATACCGTATCGCCTTCTTTTAAGTCAGGCAGCATCCGGTCTTTTTCTTCCATTTGGTCGTCTTTTCCTTCAACATACACCTTCATAAACCCGGAAAACTTGACTTTACTTCCATTTGCACGAAATGTCAAACCATTGTTTGTCAGGTCGACACTCATTGTATCTAGAACAGCCGGCGCCATTTGGCTGGCAACAAAACGCTCCCAAATTAATTTATACAGTCTCATTTGGTCTCTGCCGAGAACTGCTTTTAATTCACTTGGTTTTCTGAGAACTGATGTCGGCCGAATTGCTTCGTGGGCATCCTGAGCATTTTCATTCTTTTTCGCAGGCTTCCGTTTTCCGCCTAGGAACTCTTTTCCATATGTCTGATCGATAAAAGCAGCAGCTTCATCAACAGCCGTATTTGAAATACGGGTTGAATCCGTTCTCATATACGTGATCAGACCAACAGTTCCTTCTCTTCCTAGATCAATTCCTTCATATAATTGCTGTGCAATCATCATCGTTTTCTTCGCTCTGAAATTGAGCTTGCGAGCCGCTTCCTGCTGCAGGGTTGAGGTGGTAAAAGGCAAAGCAGGATTACGTTTGCGTTCTTTTTTGGTTACTTTTTCGACTGTATATTTATTCCCTTTGAGCTGAGAAAGAATCTCTTTTACATCAGCTTCACTATTTAAAGGAAGTTTTTTGCCGTTTTTTCCGAAAAAGCTTGCTTCAAAGGTTTCCTGGCCTTTTAAGAACGTACCGTCAATTGTCCAATATTCCTCAGGCTTAAAGTCGTTAATCTCTTTTTCACGGTCGATAATCAAACGGAGGGCAACGGATTGCACACGTCCTGCGCTAAGCCCTTTTTTGACTTTTTTCCATAAGATCGGACTGATTTTATATCCGACAAGCCTGTCTAAAATACGTCTCGCTTGCTGTGCATCCACTAAATCCATATTAATCATGCGTGGATGCTTAAACGATTCCTTAATAGCGTCTTTTGTAATTTCGTTAAACACTACACGGCAGTCTGAATTAAGATCTAAATCAAGGCTGTGTGCCAAGTGCCATGCAATCGCTTCCCCTTCTCTGTCGGGGTCGGCCGCGAGATACACTTTTTTGGCTTTTTTGGCAGCCGTTTTCAGTTCTTTTAATACCGGACCTTTACCTCGAATGGTAATATATTTCGGTTCGAAATTCTGTTCTATGTCAACTCCCATTTGACTTTTTGGAAGATCCCGGACATGTCCCATTGATGCTTTTACTTTATATTTTTTACCTAAGTAACGTTCAATCGTTTTCGCCTTAGCGGGCGATTCCACGATGACTAGATAATCAGACATTTTCATCCCCCTCAAGAGGTGTTCTCTCTCTTTTCAAGATATTTCAATTTTATTTTTGCAGCTGTCTTTATTTGGCTTTCAACATTTCATTCTTTATCATGAACGTCATTCATTAAATAGAAAACAATATGCAACTTTAAATCCTCACTATTATTAAATATTACAATGCCGTTTGTCAAACGATAATTCAAAAGGGTTCCGTATATTGAACGTTTCTCTCGGGAAGCTCCTCGAAAATATCCTCTGCTGACCTTATGGCTTTAGCCCCCTGCTGGATCAGTTTTATAGGACCTCCGGCGTAAGGGTCAAATAATGAACCGGGTACGGCAAACACTTCTCTACCTTGCTCCAATGCTTGATAGGCAGTTATCAGCGAACCGCTTTTTTCCTTGCCCTGTACGACAATAACGCCTTCACTCAGTCCGCTGATGATACGGTTTCTCATAGGGAAATGCCATTTTTGGGGTTTAGTTTCAGGTGGGTGCTCTGACAGAAGGATATGGTGTTTAGCCATGTGATCTGCTAATTGAAGGTTTTCCCGGGGATAAATGTGTTGAAATCCGCCTGCAATGACGCCAATTGTCCGCCCCTTCGCCTTAATACTTGCAGCATGGGCCATTCCGTCTATCCCAGACGCCAGTCCGCTGACAATCACCCAACCTTTACGACATAGCTCTTCTGTAAGATGATTGACAACTTGTTTCCCGTAAGCTGTTGGATTTCTTGTCCCTACAATTCCAATTTTTCTTCCTTTCGAAAGAAGAGTCATATCACCCTTTGCAAACAGAACGGCGGGAGGATCATAAATGGTTTTAAGCCAGAAAGGATATTGCTTTGAAGAGATAGGAATGGTGTTAATGCCTTGCTCACGATAAGCAGCAAGTACGCGTTGGAGCTTTGGGTAAAATTCTTCTATTTTCTTTTTTAATGCAGCTGCTTTCATTTTATCACGAGTAACCGTTTGTAACACCGATGATGTCAGCGACATAGACGGATCGGCTTTCCACCATTTTAATAGAAGGGATGGGGATAATAATTGATTGATTCTGCAAGTCGTTAAGCAGGCAGCGGCCTGATCCAATAGATTGACCTCCTTTTGACAGAAAAAGCAGGAACAGCCTTAACGGCTGTCCCTTTTTTATTAATGCGTTTTACAAGTTTCGAACAGGTTCTTCTCTTTCAGCACCTTAATTAAGGTTTCACCCATAACAGAAGGTGTCTCTGCAACTTCAATTCCGCATGCATTAAGGGTTTTGATTTTTTCATCAGCTGTCCCTTTTCCGCCGGAAATAATGGCGCCTGCATGCCCCATGCGCTTCCCAGGAGGTGCTGTCTTACCGCCGATAAAACCGACTACCGGTTTTGTCATGTTGGCTTTTACCCACTCTGCCGCTTCCTCTTCGGCAGTACCGCCGATTTCGCCAATCATGATGACAGCGTGTGTGTCAGGATCTTCGTTAAACGCTTTTAAAACGTCAATAAAGTTTGTTCCATTTACAGGGTCTCCGCCGATTCCAACAGCTGTAGACTGTCCTACGCCCGCTTCTGAGAGCTGGTGCACCGCTTCGTATGTTAATGTTCCTGAACGTGATACAACGCCTACATGACCCTTTTTATGGATGTATCCGGGCATAATGCCGATTTTACATTCTTCAGGCGTAATGACACCAGGGCAGTTCGGCCCTATCAGTCTCGTTTTCTTGCCTTCCATGAAACGTTTGACCTTCACCATATCCAAAACCGGAATGTGTTCTGTGATACAAATCACGAGATCAAGCTCCGCATCTACCGCTTCCATAATCGCATCAGCTGCAAACGGTGCAGGCACATATATAACAGACGCGTTAGCGCCGGTCGTTTGAACTGCTTCAGCCACTGTATTAAATACAGGAACACCTTCCGCTTCAGTTCCGCCTTTTCCAGGTGTTACACCGCCTACGATATTTGTGCCGTATTCGAGCATCTGCTTCGTATGAAATAAAGCGGTAGAACCTGTAATCCCTTGTACAATAACTCTTGTATCTTTATTAATAAAAACACTCATTATATGGTCCCCTGCCTTTCATTCTTTCTTAAACTAAGGATACGATTTTCTGCGCGCCGTCAGCCATTGATTCCGCAGATGTAATGTTTAATCCTGATTCACTAAGGATTTTCTTCCCTAGATCCACGTTTGTGCCTTCAAGACGGACAACAAGCGGCAATGTCAAACCAACTTGTCTAGTCGCTTCAACAACCCCTTCTGCGATGACATCACATTTCATAATGCCGCCGAAAATGTTGACAAAAATCCCTTTAACGTTTTGATCAGAAAGAATGATTTTAAATGCTTCCGTGACTTTTTCCGCGGTTGCACCGCCGCCCACATCAAGGAAGTTTGCCGGTTCTCCACCGTAATGCTTGATAATATCCATTGTGGACATTGCAAGTCCCGCGCCGTTTACCATACAGCCGATATTTCCATCAAGGGAAATGTAGCTTAGGTCATATTTGGACGCTTCGATTTCTTTCGGATCTTCTTCATCCAAATCTCTGTATTCCATAATGTCCTTTTGTCTGTACAACGCATTGCTGTCAAAATTCAATTTTGCATCAAGCGCCATCACATTTCCGTCCCCGGTAACAACAAGCGGGTTGATTTCGGCGATTGAGCAGTCTTTTTCAACAAACGCTTTATATAGTCCAAGCATAAATTTAGCAGCTTTCCCCACAAGCTCTTTTGGAATATTAATAGCGAATGCAATTTCTCTGGCTTGATAGCCTTGAAGGCCCACAGCCGGATCAATGACAGCTTTTTTGATTTTTTCCGGTGTTTTCTCCGCAACTTCTTCAATTTCCGTTCCGCCTTCTTCAGAAGCCATCAGAACGATTCTGGAAGTAGCGCGGTCAAGCACAAGACCCACGTAATATTCTTTTTTAATATCGCAGCCTTCTTCAATAAGTAAGCGTTTTATTACTTGGCCGTCCGGACCCGTCTGATGTGTAACTAGGGTCTTCCCTAATAGTTCTTCGGCATACGCTTTTACTTCGTCTAATGATTTTGCTATTTTTACCCCACCAGCTTTGCCTCGACCGCCAGCATGAATTTGAGCCTTTACGACATAAACCGAGCTGGATAAGCTCTTTGCACTCTCAACTGCTTCTTCTGCTGTAAAAGCCACTTTACCTTCAGGAACAGATACCCCATATTTTCTGAGGACTTCTTTTCCCTGGTACTCATGGATATTCATTTCCCATCCTCCTAACTTATGTAACAAAACTAAAATAGACTGCGCTTTCATTCTATAATAATACTGGAAGAATTGTCTACACTTCGGTGCAAAATCTTTTAATCCTTCTAAACATTCAAACTTTTACTTTATTAAAAACATAAATTTTCAAACAGAGGATGGGGAATATTTTAGCTATTTTTTGTTTTTTACGCTTTCGTCCAATCTGTAAATGAATGAAAAAATCTCGGCTACCGTTTCATAAAGAGCCTCAGGGATTTGATCATCTACCGTCAAATGGCGCATTAATTCGACAAGGGTCCGATCTTCTTGAATCGGGACCCCTGCCTTTTTCGCTTCTTTAATAATGTTGTCGGCTACATGGCCCTTTCCTGTGGCAAGCACTCTCGGCGCCTTGTCTTTTTGTTCGTCATAATGAAGAGCCACAGCTTTTCTGATCGGTGTCTGCTCTTTCATATTTTCACATCCACTTCTTGATCACTGATACTTGTTATATATTGATCGATTGAAGCCTTTTCTTCGGTGTGAACCCTTTTTTTCGCGTTTACCCCTGAAAGGCTGTATCCCATTTCTTTTAACCCCTGTTTAAGCGCGGGAACCATCGGATCTATCGCAGCCTGCAGCTCAAAATCAGTCTCTATTGTAATGGTCATGACTTTTTGCTGTATCAAGCAATCAACGACGGTTTCTTTTAATGTATCAAGCTGCAGCAAAAATAAAAGGCGGCAATGGGAAGGATCAAGCTTGCCATCCGCTTCTTTCTTTCCTTTAAACAGAACGGTCATGTCCTGAATTCCTGACTTCGAAAACATCGGAAATGACAGTACAATTTGGCTGTATGACGGATGGTCCTGCTGCATGAAAAGCTGGCCATTTAATTTATGAAAAAGCTGATCGGCTTCTTGCTTGATTGGTTCGGCTACCTCATGCGATGCTCTTATGGCATGAAGAGCCAGCTTGATGGACTGCATTTCGTCAGATGTGTCTGCGCTTCCTTGTTCAAACGCTTTAATGAACGCAAGCTCGTCCCTTGCGCCAATTGCCGTTTTCACTTTGGATAAGAAGGAAAGAACATCTGCCTTATCCGCTAAATGAGGTGCTGTCTGCTGAACAGCCTTTAAAAAAACTTCGGCTTCCTGGTCTGTGATTTGTGCCGCCTGTAAATGAGCTGAAGCTGCAAGTGACTTACTATCACCCGTTGAACCAGCCGCTTTAATCCAATTTGCTGCTTCTTTCACAATTTGGAGACTGTTTTTTTCAGCAGATTCCGTCAGCTTTGCCAGCAGCTGGCGGGCTTCTTTGATTGGAATGTCTGAGGCTGTTTTAACAGGCTCTCCTTGTATGTTTCTCTGTTCTGCTAGATGATTTGCAACCGGCAGGCTGGCCTTTTCGGGGGAGCCTGCTGGTGTGCTAAGTTCCCTGTTTCCAGCTGTATTGGCGGAAGAGGGTGTTTTCGCAGTCTCCGTTAAAGATATAAGCTTATCGATCAGCCGTTCTGCATGAACATCAATTTCACTATTTAAAAGCGCTGTAACTGCCTCCTTTAGCTTTGACATCATTTGGCTCTGCTGAGGGTTTTGTTCGATTGCCTGAACCAGCTGGGATATATGCTGATGCAACGGAACAGGCGATTTCACAGCATGAACACCGCTCAAAACCTCGGAGTGAATGGGAAGATCGCGCTTTAAAGCGAAGAGAACCGTTTCAATCGCTTTTTTGGCGTCTTGCGACGGCAGCGTGTCCATCCAGCGGACAGCTGTTTTAATATCATTTTCTGTTACGGGTGTTTTGCTCTTCAGCATCGCTCCTGTCATCATGAGAGCTGCATTTGACGGCTTCACTGAAATGGCATTTAAAAGCTTGCCAGCTGCATCCTGAATGATTTTAGGATTTTGCTCAAAGCTTTGAACGACCTGAAGACGTCCTGTCTGTTCTGCCGTTTTTTCGTAGGAAAACCAATAGTATGCCTGAGGACGAAGCTGGGTTTCTAGTTTTCCCTGAACAGTTTGATTGCCGACTTGGATCAGGGCATGCTGATCTCCTAGTAAACGAAGCACTTTGCCCAAGAGGAGACGGTACTCCCCGTTTAGCGCTTCGTTTACATTTGATGTTTCCTGCGGGACTGCTGTACGCCCAAAAAGGTGCTGCAGCGCCTTTTGCACATCATTTCGTATGTTCATTTAAAAAAAGTGCCTCCTTGTCCATTGATTTAGCTGAAAGATTGAACAGGAGCGAAAGTTTTGCGGTGCAATTCAGTTGGGCCGTATGCAGCGAGAGCTTCCAAATGTTCTTTTGTTCCATAACCTTTATTTTTTTCAAACCCGTACATAGGGTACGTTTCGGCATAAGCGCTCATCATTCGGTCTCTCGTCACTTTTGCGATACACGCACCTGCCGCAATAGACACACTTTTGGCATCTCCTTTTATAATTGACGACTGAGCCATGTCGAGCGGCAGTGTCATTGCGTCAACAAGCAAATAATCAGGTGTATCCGACAAATCCTGTATCGCTTTCACCATTGCCATTTTAGAAGCTTCATATATATTGATTTCGTCAATGACTGCAGCTTCTACAATTCCTATCCCGACCGCCAGTGCTTCTTTCATAATAAGCTCGTAAAATTCCTCACGTTTTTTCTCTGAAAGCTTTTTGGAGTCTGTCAGCCCAAGTATTTCACATTCCTCTGGCAGGATGACTGCACTGGCGACAACTGGCCCTGCCAATGGCCCCCGTCCGACCTCGTCAATACCTGCAATCAAACGGAATCCTTTGTTTCTTGCCAGCCTTTCATAGGAAGTCATATTCACCCATTGTTCTTTCAGCGCTTTTTCTTTCGCTTGCTTTTTAAGCCATTGCTCTACAAGCGTTTGAACGCTTTTTCTCGGGTCGTTTTCGCACTGGGCAATAAATGGGTCTTGTGCATCCTTCACTTCCTGCAAACGGTCTTTAATGTCCTTTACGGTTAATGTATTCACTTTCTCTTCTCCCTTACTGTATGTATCGGTTCGGCCAAGAAAAAATAAAGACCCGCATTTCTGCGCGCCTTTACATCGTCGGCTGTTCAAATGACAGCCTGCCGAACTTTTCAGTGCGGATATCGCGAATGATGACTTCAGTCGTCTTATCGTAGTTAATAAGACCACCGCTCATGAGACAGCCGCGTTTTTCACCTATTGCATCAAACAGCTCGGCAATGTCCTCCGGGATCTCATTAAGGCCGTAGCGCTCTTTAAGCCGTTCTGGATAATGTTCTTCAAGAAAACGAAGACCGAACACGGCTACATCCTGCAAATTGATTATCGAGTCCTTAATAGCCCCGGTGACTGCCAGTCTCAAACCGACAAGCTCATCCTCAAATTTAGGCCACAAAATCCCCGGTGTATCTAATAACTCTAATTCTTTCCCAACTTTGACCCACTGTTGAGATGTCGTAATACCAGGTCTGTCTCCCGTTTTTGCTATGTTTTTCTTTGCAAGGCGGTTAATGAGCGTCGATTTCCCGACATTTGGAATACCGATAATCAAGGCGCGAATCGCTCTCGGCTTCACACCTTTCGCCCGCATTCGGTCAAATTTTTCTTGGAGGATCTCTTTTGATGCAGGCACAATTTGATTTAATCCTTGTCCATTTACAGAATTAATGGACAGAGAGCGGATCCCCTGGTTCTCAAAGTGCTCTTTCCATTGCTGTGTAACTGCCGCATCTGCTTTGTCAGCCTTGTTTAACAGCATAATTCGCGGCTTATTTTTTAGAATATCTTCAATCATTGGGTTTCTTGATGACATTGGAATTCTGGCATCTACCAATTCATATACGATATCGATTAATTTTAATTTTTCGGTTACTTCCCTTCTTGCCTTTGCCATATGGCCCGGGAACCATTGAATTGTCATGTGACACGAACACCGCCTTTATCTCTTCAGTATGCATGATTCATTGTTGTTCTTTATGTATTTTACGATGCCTGTCCGGCATTTTCAAATTCTGTATAAAAAAAGAGCTTGTTACAGGTAACAAGCTCTTTTCGTTCGTTATCATTATCGTCTGATCTCTTTAATACGAGCCGCTTTTCCGCGAAGTTCACGTAGGTAGTAAAGTTTAGCACGGCGTACTTTACCGTAACGTACAACTTCGATTTTCGCGATTTTTGGTGTGTGTACAGGGAAAGTACGTTCAACGCCAACACCGTAAGAAATCTTACGAACTGTGAACGTTTCGCTGATTCCACCACCACGACGCTTAATCACAACACCTTCAAAGATCTGGATACGCTCACGGTTACCCTCAACAACTTTAACGTGTACACGTAAAGTGTCACCAGGACGGAACGCAGGAAGATCAGTACGAAGTTGTTCTTTTGTGATATCTTCAATTAGTTTTTGCATCGTTTTCAACTCCTTCCAACAGATGCTCTTGGCCACAAAACACAGCACAGCGGAACATCGTTTTCAAGCTTGCAGCGGATAAGCCCGCTTAAGCCACAAGTAGTATCTTATCACAATTTCATAGCCTATGCAATAAAATCTATTCTTTTTCCCATTCAGAAATCCACTTTCTTTGCTGCTCTGTAAGCGGGTAGTCTTTCAACAGATCCGGACGTCTTAGGTAGGTCCTTCTGATCGATTCTTTATTCCGCCATTCTTCAATTTTTGCATGGTTTCCTGACAAGAGTGTTTCAGGCACTTTTAAACCTTTGTAATCTGCCGGTCTTGTATAATGCGGGTGCTCTAAGAGTCCAGTGCTGAATGAATCCTCAATATGGGAAGCCTCTTTACCCAGTACACCTGGAAGCAGTCTGACCACGCTGTCTGCGATCATCATTGCAGGGAGCTCACCGCCCGTCAGTACAAAGTCGCCAATTGATATTTCATCCGTTACCAGATGCTCGCGGATGCGTTCATCATAGCCTTCATAGTGGCCGCAAATGAATAGCAAATGCTCTTCCTTTGCTAATTGTTCGGCTTTTTTTTGGGTAAAACGCTCACCTTGCGGGCATACGAGGATAATACGCGGAGCAGCTGCTGCCTTTGATGTCAGGTCCTCGACCGCGTCAAAAACAGGCTGAGGCTTGAGAACCATACCTGCACCGCCGCCATAAGGATAATCATCAACAGTATTGTGCTTGTTATCAGAGTACTCCCGGAAATTGACGACTTGAAACTGCACCGCATCTTTTTCCTGGGCTTTTTGAAGAATCGATGAGCCGAGCACACCTTCAAACATTTCTGGAAACAGCGTCAAAAAGTCGATTTTCATTCGTCTATTAACCCTTCCATGAGATCAATCTCAATTTTCTTTTCGCTGACATCGATATGTTTGACCACTGATTCAATGTAAGGAATGAGTGCATCTTTTTTTCCTTTTCGTTCGATGACCCAAACGTCATTAGCACCAGGCGTCAAAATTTCTTTGACCTTTCCAATGAGTTCGCCTTCCTCAGTAAGTACTTCACACCCAATGATTTCGTGAAAATAAAATTCACCCTCATTCAGCTCTCCTAAATCTTCTTCAGGCACTTTAATGATTGCGTTTTTCAGCTCTTCTACTTCATTTAGGCTTTGTCTTTCTTTAAACTGCAGCAGATGAAATTGCTTATGCAGTCTATGCGTGTTTACCGTTACTTCCACTGGTTCGTTACGGCCGTCCATAAACAAATACAGCGTGTTTCCCGGCTTGTATCGTTCTTCGGCAAAATCTGTTTTCGAAATCACACGCACTTCGCCTTTGATTCCGTGGGTATTCACGATTTTGCCTACATTAAACCATCGCTTTGTCATATGATCACCTCTGGCGAATTTCAATTACTTTTCCGTCTTTTATGACGATGGTGTTCGCTGCTGTTTTTTCATGCCAGTCATCCCCGGCTTCAATCGTCAGCAGGGCATCGACTTCCTTTTCTCTCAACTCACTGCCAAGCGGCAATGTATGTACTTGAGCAATTTGAAAATCGATGATCTTTATATCATCTTTTCGCTTTTCTATTGCCTTTTTAAATTGTTCAATCATATCAGGGTTTTGTTGTTCTTTCTCGTGTTTTCTAAGCTGAAAATAGAGCTGGCTGCATTCTCGTTCAAGCATTTGTTTCTTTTCGGCAAAAGAAGCTAAAAGCTGTTCTTTGCTGCGCTCGGTTAAGACTTGCATAACGGCTACACGGTGAATAATTTGCATCGCACCAAGCTCCCCGCTTTTAAAACTTTTTCTCGCTCAGGCTTTTCTATTTTGCCTAAGCTTCTATCAGTTTACCCTTTTTTTGCGTGTAAAAAAAGGGGAGGTGCCGGCCCTCTCCCTTTTAGTCAAATATCTCAAATTGAACTTTCTTAGAAGACTGTGCGCCAGCTGCAAATACAGCTGTTCGAATCGCTTTTGCAGTCCGGCCTTGCTTTCCGATAACTTTACCGGTATCTGACTTATGGACAGATAAGCGCAGCGCAATCTTTTGATCGGTTTCTTCTCTTGTGACGCGAATGTCATCTGGATGATCAACAAGCGGGGTCACAATTCGGACAATCAAATCTTCCAAGTGTTGATCAGTCATTACTTGCCTTGTTTAGCGTTGTGGAATTTTTCCATGATTCCTTGGCTAGAGAACAAGTTGCGAACTGTATCAGATGGTTTCGCTCCAGTTTGAAGCCATTTAAGAGCAAGCTCTTCGTCAATTTTTACTTCCGCTGGTTTTGCAACCGGGTTGTAAGTTCCGACTGTTTCAATGAAACGGCCGTCACGTGGTGAACGAGAATCTGCTACAACAATACGATAGAAAGGAGATTTTTTTGCTCCCATACGTTTTAAACGAATTTTTACTGCCATTTTACTAGCACCTCCGAAAATATTTCAACAAGATAGTATATTAACAATGATAAAAGTGTTTGTAAAGTGTTTTTTCTTAACAATGGTTTTATCATGTATAACCGATTACATAAAAGGTAGCTTAAACCCTTTTTTCTTGCCTTTTGACATATTTGTCATCTGCTTCATCATTTTTTTCATTTCGTCAAACTGCTTAAGCAGACGGTTGACTTCCTGTACGGATGTCCCGCTTCCTTTTGCAATCCGCTTCCGCCGGCTGGCATTGATGATATCCGGCTGTTCTTTTTCAAGAACAGTCATTGATTTGATGATGGCTTCCACATGATTCAGCTGTTTTTCGTCAACTTGGATGTTTTTCAGGCCTTTCATTTTGCCTGCACCCGGCATCATTTGCAGAAGTTCATCAAGCGGTCCCATGTTTCTGACTTGCCCGAGCTGCTCCAGAAAATCGTCCAATGTGAAGCTCATCGTCCTCATTTTTTGTTCGAGCTCTTTGGCTTTGTCTTCATCAACGCTGGCCTGTGCTTTTTCAATCAATGTCAGCACGTCGCCCATGCCGAGAATCCTTGATGCCATGCGTTCAGGATGGAACGGCTCTAACGCATCAAGCTTTTCGCCCATACCCGCGAATTTAATCGGCGTGTTTGTGACCGCGCGAATAGAAAGCGCAGCCCCGCCGCGTGTGTCTCCATCCAGCTTCGTTAACACAACACCGGTTAAACCGAGCTGTTCATTAAAGCTTTTGGCAACATTCACAGCGTCCTGACCGGTCATTGAATCGACAACAAGGAAGATTTCTTCCGGATTCGCGATTTCTTTGACGTTGGTCAGTTCATCCATCAGTTCATGGTCGATATGCAAGCGGCCTGCCGTATCCAAAATGACATAGTCATAATGTTCTTCCTTGGCTTTCTCAATCGCTTGTTTCGCTATTTCTACAGGACTGACCTGATCACCAAGAGAGAAAACAGGCATATCTAGCTGTTTGCCGAGCGTTTCCAGCTGCTTAATTGCGGCTGGGCGGTAAATATCGGCAGCAACCAGCATCGGTTTGCGATTATGCTTTTTGCGCAGCAGATTCGCAAGCTTACCGCTTGTTGTCGTTTTACCGGCACCTTGGAGACCGACCATCATAATAACGGTCGGCGGCCTTTTTGCGACGGCGATTTTGCTCTCTTCGCCGCCCATCAGCTCAGTCAGTTCCTCTTGAACAACTTTAATGACCTGCTGGCCGGGCGTCAGACTTTTCATGACGTCTTGGCCTACAGCGCGTTCACTTACTTTTTTGACAAAATCCTTGACTACTTTAAAGTTAACGTCAGCCTCAAGCAGCGCAAGACGAACCTCACGCATCATATCTTTAACATCTTGTTCGCTGACTTTCCCTTTTCCGCGGATTTTAGAAATCGTCTGCTGCAGTCGGTCGGCTAATCCTTCAAATGCCATAGTTTGCCGCCTCCTAATCTAATTTCTCAAGGGCTTCAATCAGAGCTGTAATTTCTTCCTCTTCTTTTGAACCGGAAGCAAGCTCCTTCAGCTTATTAAACATCTCTTTACGCTCCTGAAACTTTTTCAAAAGGAGCAGCTTTTCTTCATATTGTTCAAGCATCGCTTCTGTTCGTTTGATGTTATCATAAACAGCTTGTCTTGAAACCTCATATTCTTCGGCTATTTCGCCTAGGGAGAAATCGTCCAAATAATAAAGCGACATATAGCTCTTCTGTTTTGACGTCAACAACGACTGATAAAAATCAAACAGATAATTCATTCTCGTTGTCTTTTCGAGTGACATTTGAGCTCTCCCCTTTGTTAAGTCAAATCCCTTTACGATAACTTAGTTTACACGGTTTTATTGACACTGTCAAGTTTTTATCTTGTCAAAGCATGCTGCTCTTTTTGCATAATAAATTCATTCAGAAAAATTCATATAGACCGCCGTTAAAATACTCGAATTCTTGTTTAGATACTCGATAGCGGCAATAGCCTTCGTAAAAAGCATTGAGAAATGCTTCATTTGTGGCAAAATTTCTGATCGCCAATGATTCATCATATCGCGGATCTCCCGCTGATATTCCCGCAGCATCAATAAACAGACAAACCTCTCCGTCTTTCACCAGCACATTATCAGTTGTGCAGTCACCATGAATCATTGTCTGCTGAACAGGAACAGGCCTGTGCTGGTCCAATTCCTTCAAAAGCCATGCGCTGCCTTCAGCTTGTCCTTTTTCGACATATTCACCGGCTCGTTTGATTTGCAAATCGAGCCAATCTATTTCCGGCTGTAAATCAGGGACAAGTTCGGTTTCATGCAGTCGATTGAGAAACTGGCCGAAGCTTTTGATCAGCTTTTTCTTTTCAGTATCTCCCTTTGCTTTTCTTAAAGCAGAAGTCAGTGTAATTCCATCTTCAAACGACATGACGATATGGCTGGAATGCTGTTGCTGGATAAACCCATAATAAACAGGGACAGGCAGACGATGAGTTTCGGTAAGCTTTTGTAAAACAAGGGCTTCTCTCCTTAACCATTCCCGATACCTCAAGTGAGAAGAACTTTTCAACAGATATGCGGCTTGGCTTGTCACTATTTTTCGAACGGTTGAAGTGCCTCCCTGTTCATCCAACAGCGACATGTGTTTTATTGCGCCGATCTTTTTTTCCAATTCAGCTTTCAGCCATTTGTCCAACAATCTGCACCCTCCATTCCGATATATCAATGCGTATAAAAAAACGAGTATAAAACTGTCCATTTTATACTCGCTTTTTATTCATTAATCCTCGGCTTTTTCCACTAAATCTGAAAAGAGCCCGTACACATACGATTCTGGATCAAATTCCTGGAGGTCATCAACTTTTTCACCTAACCCGACTAGTTTAACCGGGATGTGAAGCTCGTTGCGAATCGCAAGGACGATACCGCCTTTTGCCGTACCATCAAGCTTCGTTAAAGCAATGCCGGTAACATTTGTCGCTTTAGAGAACTCTTTTGCCTGGGCCATTGCATTTTGGCCAGTTGTGGCATCAAGGGCAAGCAGCACCTCATGCGGCGCTTCAGGAACCTCTCTTTCGATAACACGTTTCACTTTTTCAAGCTCTTTCATGAGATTGACTTTGTTTTGGAGACGACCTGCCGTATCACAAATTAATACATCGGCATTTCTTGCTTTTGCAGCATGAACAGCATCGTAGATGACAGCCGCCGGATCGCTTCCGGCCGTCTGCTTAATGACAGGCACTCCTGTACGCTCTCCCCATACTTCCAGCTGTTCAATGGCTCCCGCTCTAAAAGTGTCTCCGGCAGCAAGCACGACAGATTTTCCTTCTTGTTTCATTTTATGAGCAAGCTTTCCGATCGTTGTCGTTTTCCCAACGCCGTTTACACCTACCAGAAGGATTACGTTTAAACGCCCATCCTGGATATTCAGCTCTGAAATTTGCTCATCCCCGCTGTTATAAATCTCGACCAGTTTCTCAGAAATGACTGACTGGACTTCCTTCGGATCTTGGATATTTCTGCGTTTGACTTCTTTTTTTAGTTCATCTATCAATTCCATAACGGTTGTAAAACCGACATCCGCGCTGATAAGAACCTCTTCAAGCTCTTCGAAGAAATCCTCATCCACTTTACGGTAACGGGATACAAGATCATTCACTTTGTTTTGAAAGGAGTTTCTTGTTTTTTCAAGGCCATCCTTAAACTTTTCAGATACGGAATCTGTCTGTTTTGTGATTTTCTCTTTTAATTTTTTAAAAAAGCTCATCTTTTAACCTCTTTCCTCGTTACTGAACGAATTCTTTTGTTTCTTCCAGCTTAACTGAGATTACCTTGGACACACCGGACTCCTGCATGGTTACGCCGTATAGGACATCCGCTTCCTCCATCGTCCCTTTTCTGTGGGTAATCACAATAAACTGGGTATCTCTGCTGTATCTTTTTAAATACTGCGCAAACCGGAACACATTCGCTTCGTCAAGCGCAGCCTCTACTTCGTCAAGGACGCAAAACGGCACTGGGCGAACTTTTAAAATTGAGAATAAGAGCGCTATAGCCGTAAGCGCACGCTCTCCGCCTGACAGGAGATTTAAGTTTTGCAGTTTTTTCCCCGGCGGCTGTGCGATAATCTCAACTCCTGAGTGAAGCAGATCGTTAGGATCGGTGAGCCTCAATTCAGCTCGCCCCCCTCCGAATAAGGAGCGGAAGACTTGATCAAAGTGTGAGCGGATTTGGACGAATGTGTCGTTAAAGCGTTTCGTCATTTCTTCATCCATTTCTTCAATCACTTGGAACAGGGTATTTTTCGCTTCTGTTAAATCTTCTTTTTGTTCCGACAGAAACTTGTACCGTTCGTTGACCCTCTCAAACTCATCTATGCTTCCGAGGTTCACGGTACCAAGCTCTTCAATTGCGAGTTTAATCAGCTTCACGCGCTTTCTGGCTTCCTCTGGATCGGTTTCAAGCTGATATTTCTCTTTTGCCCCCTCAAAGGACAAGCTGTATTCCTCCCGCAAATACTGGAGTAAATTATCGAGCTCTACTTCCATTCGCCCAAGTTTGACTTCCTCGTCTTTTAAGAGTGTTGTTTTTTGTTTATACAGGCGTTTCATTTCTTTTAGCTCACGCTCATACGTATCAAGCCCATGCTGAAGCTTGATGCGCTGATCGCGCCTTAACGCAATCAGTTCGATCGTTTTCGTTTTGTCATTCAATTTATGTTTTGCGGCTTCTTCCAGCTTTTCTTCGCCGCTGGTGCTTGATGACATCTCTGACGTTAAGAAGCTTAAGTCTTCTTTTGCTTCTTTTAACGCAAACTCAGTTTCTGTGAGCTCTTTCTTTAATCTGGCAAGGTTGTCCTCTTCCCCCTTGCATGCCTGCTCCTTTTTGGCCGCTGCGATCTTCAGCTCAGTCAGCTCGTTGGAGAGAGACTCTTTCGTTGAGGATTGCGATTGTTTTTGTTTTGTCAGTCTGTCTATGTTCTCTTCAAGATGCTTCATCTTTTCAGATACGGCAGAGAGCTCTTCTTCAAGCTTGCGTTTGCGCGCTTTTTTCTCTTCATCGCTTTCTGACAGAGCAGATTTTTCTTGATCATAGAGCTCTAAATGGGTGTTGATATTTTTCTCGGCAACTTGAAGTTCGTACAGCTGGCCCTTCACATCCTGCTGCTTTAACCTTAAGCTTTCTCCGGTTTCTCTTAAGTCAGCCAGTTTTTTCTCCATATCCTGAATGGAGTGCTTAAGGGTTTTGACCTCTTGTTCAAGCAGAGCAGTTTTCTCTTCCATTTCAGCGAGCCGTTTCGTCACATCTTCTAGCTCCCGGCTTCTTCCGAGAAGGGAGTTATTTTTCTTTTTAACCGCGCCGCCCGTCATTGAGCCACCAGGGTTCACAACATCTCCCTCAAGGGTTACGATGCGGTACCGGTGCCCGAGAAGCTTCGCAAGCTCGTTTGCACCCTTTAAATCCTCTGTGATCAGCACGGTCCCAAGAAGATTCTGTATGACGCTTCGATATGCAGGATCAAATGTGACAAGTTCACTGGCAACCCCGAGAAATGATGAGTGCCGAGCGGCTGTTTCCCCGTCACGGCTTTGAAACTGGCGGTCTCTAATAACAGAAAGAGGCAAAAACGTCGCCCGGCCGAAGGAATTCTGCTTTAAATATTGAATCGCTTTGCGGGCAGACTGTTCATCGTCGGTCACGACGTGTTGAGCAGAAGCGCCGAGCGCTATTTCAATGGCCGTTTCATACTTCCGTTCTGTCGAGATCAGCTCAAGGACCGCTCCGCGAATTCCGCCAAGGCGCTCTTTCGCTTTCAGCACTTCTTTAACACCTTGATAAAAGCCGGAGAAATCCCCCTGCATCGTCTCAAGCATGTCCTTTTTTGCTCTCGCTTGCTGAACGTATTGGTATGCCTGATACAGAGCGGATTCATTTTTTTCGTATTGGCGCTTTTTCTGCTCATATTTTGTCTGCATATCACGATATGCACCAACTTGGCTGTGAATCTCCTGCTCAATTCGGGCAAATTCTGTTTCACATGCTGCTTTTCGCGCAGAAATATCACGCCGTTCCTGTATATGCTTTTCATTGTTGTCCGCGAGTCTCTGCAATGTGACAGCAGATTGGGACATCTGATCATCTAGGAGCTGGAGCTCGTTGCGAATCGAAGCCTGGCTGTTTAACAGCTCAAAGTAATCACTTTTCAGCTGCTCGATTTTCTCTTCGACATTTTCGTTGTGAAGACTTAGAGCCTGTTGTTTTTCTTTTACTTGAGCCCTTAGCTGTTTCACCTCTGCTTGAAGTGTTTCGAAGACAGCTTCCTGCTTCGCAAGCTCTTCTTTCAGCACCGTTTCTTTTTGCTGGAACTGAACAATGGCTTCTTCAAGCTGTTCTTGGTTTTGCACAGCGTTTTTCTTTCGTTCTTTCAGGACTTCTTTACGGCCTTCAAGCTTTTCCAGCTCTTCACTTGTTACCAGTAAAACTTGCTGGAGTTCATCTACTGATTCATCAAGCGCTTGAATTTTATCTCTCGCATCTTCGATTTTCGCTTCTTTCGCAGAAATCGCAGACGATTCAGCGAGCTCTTCTTCCTTTGCAAGCTGCACTTTCTCTTTAAGCGTTGACCATTTGCCATGCAGTTCTTCGATATCATAGGCAGTCAGCGCAATTTCAACATGCTCCAGCTCTTTCTTTTTCTCAAGGTAATCTTTCGCTATTGAAGCTTGAATTTTAAGAGGTTCAACCTGTCCTTCAAGCTCATGTAATATATCTTCTACCCGATTTAGGTTGTCTTGTGTTTCAAACAGTTTATTTTCTGCTTTTTTCTTTCTCGTTTTATATTTAAGCACCCCGGCCGCTTCTTCAAAGATACTGCGGCGATCCTCTGCTTTGCTGCTTAAAATCTCTTCCACTTTCCCTTGGCTGATAATAGAAAATGCTTCTTTACCAAGGCCGGAGTCCATAAATAAATCAATAATATCTTTTAAGCGGCATGGCTGATTGTTAATCAGAAACTCACTTTCGCCTGATCTGTACACACGTCTTGTGACACTAACCTCGTGGAAGTCAATTGGCAAGAAATGATCGTCATTATCAAGAGTAAGCGTAACTTCAGCTAGATTTAATCGCTTTCTTGAATCACTGCCGGCAAAAATAATGTCTTCCATTTTTCCGCCGCGAAGAGAGCGTGCCGATTGTTCGCCGAGAACCCAGCGAATGGCATCCGTGATGTTGCTTTTTCCGCTTCCGTTCGGGCCGACAACCGCTGTCACGCCTTTCACGAAGTCTACGGAAATCCGTTCTGCAAATGATTTAAATCCTATAACGTCTAAACGTTTGAGGAACATAGCGATCCTCCTTATGTAATAAGTATTTCAATTCTATCATAAACATTGGTGAAATAAGACGGCATACATACTGAAATCCCCCTGAATTATAAGGGGGATTTTATTGTTTCGTATGGTGTTTTTGCAATTTAGCTAAAGCTTCCTGAGCAGCGTGCTGTTCGGCTTCTTTCTTTGAACGGCCATTTCCGACACCGAGTGGTTCACCTTTTAGAGATACGATGGCTTCAAATTCACGGTTGTGCGCAGGTCCTTTTTCGTTGGAGATTTTATACTCCAGAGAGCCTTTGCCGTCCCGCTGCACGTATTCCTGCAGCTGGCTTTTGAAATCCATCACATGAGAAAAAGCACCATCGTTAATTTTAGGGAACACATAAACTTTTAAGAAACTTTCGACCGGCTCTAATCCTTGGTCAAGATACAAGGCTCCGATAAATGCCTCAAAAACATCTGCCAATAGAGCAGGACGCTTTCTTCCGCCTGTCATTTCCTCACCTTTTCCCAACAGGACAAGGTCGCCGAATGACAGTTCGTGAGCCAATGAAACGAGAGACGGTTCGCAAACAATTGCGGCTCTCAATTTCGTCAAATCTCCTTCACTCATAGCCGGGTATTTGGCAAATAAGAATTTGGAGATCGTCAGTTCCAAAACAGCGTCACCTAAAAATTCAAGCCTTTCATTATCTTCATACGGCTTTTTCCGATGCTCATTCACATAAGATGAATGTGTAAATGCTTGATACAAAAGCTTTTCATTTTGAAAGTGAACCGAAATCCGTTCTTGAAACTCTTTAAATTGTTCTACTTTTTTATAGAACTTTTTTTTATCTTTATAATGTGAGTGTTTTGACATAGTAACCTCCATAGGCACATCAGGTTCACCGCGCTTCTCTGACTAAACCGGATACAGCGCGCGTAAAAGCGGCATGCTGTAATAACTGCACGAATAAAGGGCTAAAGCCCCGCGTTTCGGCGGGACTTTTAGCATCAGCTTATTGCTGGTTTTGTATGTAGTTCACAGCGTCGCCGACTGTTGCAATCTTTTCAGCATCTTCGTCAGAAATTTCCATATCAAACTCGTCTTCAAGTTCCATAACAAGCTCAACTACATCTAGGGAATCAGCACCTAAGTCTTCCTTGAAAGAAGCTTCAAGTTTGACGTCTGCTTCATCAACGCCAAGGCGATCTACGATGATTTTCGTTACACGCTCTAATGTATCTGCCATAGCAATTCACCTCCCCTCAAGTATTATAGTGGATTCGTTTTTAAAAAACTAGAGAAACTATGATGAAATTTTCGAGAAAAAACTTACATCACCATTCCGCCGTCAATATGAAGTGTTTGGCCTGTCATGTAACGTGCTCCCTCTGAAGCAAGGAACGTGACAACACTGCTGACATCGCCGGGTTCGCCAAAGCGCGCGAGCGGAATTTGTTTCAGCATTTCATCTTGAACGTCTTTTGCAAGTTTATCTGTCATATCGGTTGAGATAAATCCTGGCGCTATCGCATTTACCGTAATATTTCGGCTGGCCAGCTCTTTAGCGGAAGATTTGGTTAAACCTATGACGCCGGCTTTTGCAGCCACGTAGTTGGCTTGTCCAGGGTTTCCGCTGACGCCTACGATAGACGATACGTTAATAATACGGCCTGAACGCTGTTTCATCATTTGTCTTGTCACAGCTTTTGTGCAGTTGAAAACACCCTTCAGGTTAATGTTAATGACATCATCCCATTCATCTTCTTTCATTCTCATGATGAGATTGTCTCTTGTAATTCCCGCATTATTAACCAGAATATCAATCGTAGAAAAAACAGAAAGCGTTTCTTTTATCATGTTTTGTACATCTTCGGGATTTGATACATCCGCTTTGACAGCAATTGCTTTTCTGCCCATTGATTTGATTTCATCAACCACTTCATTTGCTTTCGCTTCATTGCCGGAGTAGTTCACGACAACATTCGCGCCACTTTTTGCCAGGTCAAGGGCGATTGAGCGGCCAATTCCGCGGGATGCGCCAGTGACAATAGCCGTTTTATCATTAAGCATTATCATTCTCCTCCTTAAGCGTTTGAATTGCCAGCTCGATCGTTTCCGGATCTGATACAGCAATTGTTTTTAATCGTCTGTTTACTTTTTTCACAAGGCCTGAAAGCACTTTTCCGGGACCGATTTCAACAAAAGTCGTAACGCCCTCTGCAATCAGCTTGTTAATGCTCTCCTCAAAACGAACAGGAGAGTAAAGCTGCTCAATGAGTTTTTGTTTGATTTCAGCTTTTTCAGTCATCACGTCAGCAGAAACATTTGAGATGACCGGAACGTCAGCGTCTTTTATGTCACAAGCATCCAATACCTCTTTCAGCTTTTCAGCTGCCGGTTTCATCAGTTCGGAATGGAACGGACCGCTTACTTCAAGCGGAATCGCGCGTTTTGCACCATTCTCTTTTGCCAGTTCAGATGCAAGCTCAACCCCTTTAGCTGTTCCGGAAATAACGATTTGTCCAGGACAGTTGAGATTCGCAAGCTGTACAAGATTGCCTTCCTTCGTGACTTTATCAGTTACTTGCTTTAACGCTTCAGCATCCATGCCGAGAATCGCAGCCATTGCTCCTTCGCCAGCCGGTACCGCTTCATTCATAAACTCTCCGCGTTTTCTGACGGTGTAAACAGCATCTTTGAAGGACAGGGCGCCAGCCGCAACCAGTGCAGAATATTCACCAAGGCTGTGCCCTGCTGTGAAATCAGGTGTAATGCCAGATTCTTTAAATTTCTCAAGAACAGCAATGCTTGTCGTAAGCAAAGCAGGCTGCGCATTGTATGTAAGTGTTAATTCTTCAGCAGCACCCTCAAAAATAAGCGAGCTGAGTTTTGTTTCTAACGTTTCATCGGCTTTATCAAACAGACGCTTTGCAGCAGGCACCTGCTCATAAAGCTCTTTTCCCATGCCGATAAATTGTGAACCCTGACCCGGGAATAAAAATGCAATCTTACTCATGATGTAAAAACCTCCAGACTACTCATCTGTTTTTTCTTCTTTTACTTCTTCCTGAATGAGTTCAGCCACATTTTGGCTGACCATCTCTCTTGCTTGCCGAATCGCATGAAATACTGCATGAGAATCTGATGAGCCGTGCGCCTTGATCACAGGGGCTTTTAAGCCAAAAAGGCTTGCTCCACCATAATTCGAGTACTCCATTTTCATTTTCATTTCTTTCAACTTTGGCTTCAGCACAGCTGCTGCAAGCTTGGATGTGAAAGTAGACGTCATTACTTCTCTCATCATTTTAAAAATAGACAACGCAGAGCCTTCCAGCGTTTTGAGTGTAACATTCCCGGTAAAGCCGTCTGTTACTACAACATCCGCCACATCATCTAATAGGTCTCGCGCTTCCACGTTTCCGATAAAATTGATGTTCTCTGTTTCTTTTAACATTTGAAACGTTTGTTTCGTCAGTTCGTTTCCTTTTTTATCTTCTGTTCCGACATTTAAAAGCCCGACTCTCGGTGAAGAGACACCGCGCACTTGCTGAGAATAAACAGAGCCCATGATGGCGTATTGAACGAGGTGCTCCGGTTTGGCATCGACATTGGCGCCGACATCAAGCAGAAGAAATCCGTCTCCCGAAACGGTCGGAAGTGTCGGGGCAAGCGCCGGACGGTCAATTCCTTTAATTCTTCCGACGATAAAGAGACCGGCTGTCATTAACGCACCGGTATTCCCTGCTGAAATGCAGGCGTCAGCTCTGTTTTCCGCAACCTCCTGCGCCATAAGAACCATTGATGAGTTCTTTTTTCTTCGCACGGCGCGGACCGGTTCATCCGTAGGCTCAATCACTTCATCTGCGTGCAGCACCGTGATGCGATCTGATGTTGTTGTTAAATGTGATTCTATCGTTGATTTGTCACCGACAAGTGTGATATGGAGATCATCAAATGCCTCTATACCTTTTATAACTCCGTCAATAACAGCTTTGGGAGCGTGGTCTCCTCCCATTGCATCTACAGCTATTCTCATGCATGCTCCACCTTTATGAATGTTTTGAACGATACATGTCAAAGCGTCCAGAAAAAACAATTTCTTCGCCAACGTAGCTGTTCACTTCGACAACCGTTCTTCCTTTTTCTTTTTCGACAGCCGTTACTTTCGCTTTCGCTACGACGCGTTCTCCCTGCTTTACCTGTCTTGTAAAGCGGATGTCTGCACTTGCAGTCAGCGCCAGCTCGTCATCAATGACTGCAACGGCCAAAGAATTCGCCTGTGCAAATAAATGGTGTCCTCTCGCAATCTGATTCCGGCTGAACACATGCTCCTGTTTTATTTCTAAAATGGATATCGCCTGATCATCCAGCTCAAGGTCAATAATTTCTCCGATAACTTCATCAAGTGACAGGGACTTTACTTCGTCCTCAAGTGTTTTCTCTGCCACGTTCTTAATTCTTTCTCTCAGCTCCGGTATGGAAAGCTCTAAGCGGTCCAAACGTATCGTCTGGATGCTCACCCCGAATTTACCAGCTAATTCTTCATCTGTAATAAAAGGGGTTGCTTGAATCGTCTGCTGAAGTAATTCCTGGCGTTCCCTCTTATTTCTTCTCATATCTAAACACCATCCGGACAATTAAGACTAGGTACTAATAGTAGTATATAATTTCATAGATTGGAATGCAACGATTGTTTCTGGCTGAACACCAAAAACTTCTGATGCTCAGCTTAATTTTTCCCCGTCCATTACTCCGCTCTTCAGCAAATGCTCTCTTAACACAGCGTATTCCGGCTCCTTCCAGAACGCGTCGGAAGCCACAAGATTCGCAGCATCCTGCCTTGCCGTTTCAAGCGCTCTGTAATCATGAACCATGTCCGCCACCTTGAATTCCGGCATTCCGCTTTGTTTTTTCCCAAAGAAATCACCGGGACCCCTCAGTTCCAGATCCTTTTCAGACAGCTCGAACCCGTCATTGGTCTCTGACATGATCCTCATCCGTTCTTTCCCTGTTTCTGATTTTGGATCAGCCATCAGAATACAGAAAGATTGATGTTCCCCCCGTCCGACTCGGCCGCGCAGCTGGTGAAGCTGTGACAGCCCGAAACGGTCGGCGTCATAAATCACCATAATCGTTGCATTCGGAACATTCACGCCGACCTCAACGACAGTGGTGGATACGAGAATTTGACAATGATTGGCGCTGAATTCTCTCATGACCTGGTCTTTTTCATCTGAATGCAGCTTTCCGTGCATAAGGCCGACGTTCCATTTCCCCCTAAAAATATCAGAAAGCATATTGTACACGTCAATGGCGTTTTGCACATCAAGCTTGTCTGATTCTTCAATCAGCGGACAGATGATATAAGCCTGTCTGCCTTGCTTTAATTCTTTTTCGACAAATGCCAAAATGCGATCCAGCATGTCATGTTTTACCCAATAGGTTTCGATTTGCTTTCGTCCAGCAGGCATCTCATCAATAACTGATACGTCCATTTCACCGAACACTGTGATCGCTAACGTTCTTGGAATCGGAGTGGCTGTCATAAAGAGAACATCGGGATCCTGCCCTTTGTTCCGAAGCTTTTTGCGCTGCTCAACCCCAAAACGATGCTGTTCATCTGTAATAACAAGACTCAGCGCCTTAAACTCCACCTCATCTTGGATTAAAGCGTGGGTTCCTACAAGAATATCAATCTCTCCCGCCGCAAGACGTTCAAGCAATTCTTTTCGCCGCTTCCCTTTAACGGAGCTTGTCAAAAGAGCCACGCTGACATCCCATTTTTCAAATAGTGAAACAAGCGAATCAGCATGCTGTTCGGCCAGAATTTCTGTCGGCACCATGAGCGCTCCTTGGTATCCGGATAAGATCGCGGCATACAGCGCAATCGCAGCGACTGCTGTTTTTCCTGATCCAACGTCCCCTTGAAGAAGACGGTTCATTCTGTATGGAGAAGACATGTCTGCTGTTATTTCGCGAAGAACGCGTGACTGGGCATTTGTGAGGGGAAACGGGAGGCTTTTGATAAATCTCATGAGTTCTTCGTTTGAAAAAACCTGCCGTATCCCTTGTGTCTGCTCTCTTTCCGCCTTTCGGAACGCCTGCATTTTCAACTGAAACAGCAAAAATTCTTCGTAAACAAACCGTCGTCTGGCAAGCTTTAATGCTTCCCTTGTTTCAGGCTGGTGCATTGCTTTTAACGCCTGATAATAGTCAGGCAGTTTATAGCTTTTTCTTAGCTTTTCCGGAAGAGGATCAGGAAGTGATTCTGCATATTGGGTCAGCGCCTGCTGAATAAAGCGCCTCATCATTTTGACGGTAACATTTTCTTTCACAGAATACACTGGTTCAATGCTTTTATCTTCTTGATGCGGCCCGTTTTTCAACTCCTGTACAGAGATCGTTTGGCGGTGCTTGTCCCATTTACCTGAGACCGTCACAACAGAGCCGAGCGAAAGCTTTTTCTTCAAATAAGGCCTGTTAAAACATACGGCTGTGATTAAATAGTTGCCGACAAGAAGCCTGAATGTCAGCCTGTTTCGTTTTTTTCCGTAATAGGTAAGAGAAGGCTCTGAATGAACCTTCCCTTCGACTGTGACTCTTTCATCATGCTTTACTTCTTCTAAATCCCTCAGCTCGTAGTCATCATAGCGATAAGGGAAATAATTCAGAAGATCAGAAATGTCATAAATTCCGAGTTCGTGTAATGTTTTTTCTGTTTCCGGCCCAATACCCTTAATGTTAGCTATACTAGTTTGCTGATGTTGTTTCACGTGAACCTAGCGCTCCTCCGAAAATTTTTTTCTCTAACTCTCTTCCAGTCGGTGTGGCCGCTAAACCGCCCTGGCCTGTTTCCCTAAGCGCAGTTGGCATCGTTTGGCCTATTTTATACATGGCATCGATAACCTCATCACATGGAATACGGCTAGTAATGCCCGCCAATGCCATATCAGCGGCGATCATCGCATTTGACGCGCCCATCGCATTCCGTTTCACGCAGGGCACCTCAACAAGCCCCGCTACAGGGTCGCACACGAGGCCTAGCATATTTTTTAATGTAATGGCCATGGCCTCCGCACTTTGTTCAGGTGTTCCTCCTGCCATTTCAACAATGGCCGCAGCCGCCATGCCTGAAGCTGATCCAACCTCTGCCTGACATCCTCCGGCAGCACCGGAAATACTTGCGTTATTGGCAACGACAAATCCGAAAGCTCCAGCCGTAAACAAAAAGCGGATCATTTGTTCTCTCGTTGGATTCAGCTTTTCTTTTACAGCAAATAACGTGCCGGGCACCACACCGGCAGAACCTGCAGTCGGTGTCGCACAGATGGTTCCCATAGCTGCATTTACTTCATTTGTTGCAACGGCTTTCGATACAGCATCTAAAATCAGCGGGCCAGACAGGCTTTTTCCTGATCGAATATAAGCCTGTAATTTAACGGCGTCTCCGCCCGTTAAACCCGTTTGACTCGTCACTCCCTCGAGTCCTTTCTGAACCGCCGCTTCCATAACAGACAGGTTATGATCCATCTGCTGAAAAATGTCCTCTTTTGTTTTTTCTGTTACTTCCATCTCTTGAGCGATCATCACATCAGAGATCAATATTTGTTTTTCTTTAGTAATCTCAATTAATTCCTTTACATTACGAAACATAACTGGCTCCTCCTGACCCTTTCGCTAGTCAGCAATCTTTGTCACTTGAATAATATTCGGCAGCTTTGACAGCTCGTCGAGAATATGGTCGTCAATATTTTGATCGACCTCTATTGTCATCAGCGCAAGCTGGCCGATATCTTTCCGGGCTACTTCCATATGTCCTACGTTGATTGAAAATTTCGCAAGAACATTGGCAACACCGGCGATGGTGCCAAATTTGTCATTATGAACAACTAATATGGCCGGATGATTTCCTGACAGCCGGAGTTCAAAACCATTCAATTCTGTGATTTCGATCTTTCCTCCGCCAATCGAAATACCCGTCAGCTCAAGCTCTCCCTTTTCATCAGAAATGGTGATTTTGGCTGTGTTCGGATGGACCGGAACTGCGTCTTCAACCCGAAACTCTATATGAATTCCTTTATCTTCTGCAATTTGTATAGCGGTTTTAATCCGTTCGTCGAATGTATCAAAATCAAGCAATCCGCCGATAATAGCGACATCTGTGCCGTGGCCCTTATACGTTTCCGCAAAAGACCCGTAAAAAGATACGATGATGCGCTCAGGCTCTCTGCCAAATAAACTTCTGGCCACTCTCCCGATTCTGGCAGCTCCCGCTGTATGAGAGCTGGACGGACCGATCATAACCGGACCGATAATATCAAAAACGCTTCTGTATTTCATGCTATTCCTCCTTATGAACCAGAGCTTATTAGCGCTTTGCTTCTAGACTAATTGATCAGATATAAAATGGCAAGCGGGCGCGTTACAGCGCTGCCGCATTTAAAAGCAGACATAAGAATAGAAGGGCAAATTGCCCTTCTATTCTGCAGAAACGATATACGAATACAGCGGCTGTTTCCCATTGTGGATCTCAACCTCAATCTCCTCGTACTTATCACTGAGAAATGCTTCAAGCTGCTCAGCTTCTTCCCGAGACGCATCCTCACCATATAGAATGGTCACGATTTCATCGTCTTCTCCGATCATTTCTGACAGCAGCATTTTCGCGGCTGACAGTTGATTTTCAGAAGTGCCGATAATCGTTCCATTTAGAATGCCCATAAAGTCGCCTTTTTTAATATCTTTACCGTCAATATGAGTATCTCTGACTGAATATGTCACCTGTCCGCTTTTTACTTGCTGAATGGCGCTGAGCATATTGGCCTCGTTCGCTTCAGCTTCTTGATCCGGGTTAAAGGCCAGCAGTGCTGACATCCCTTGTGGAACCGTTTTGGCCGGAATGACTAAAACCTGTTCATTCATTACGCTGGCCGCTTGGTTAGCAGCCATAATAATGTTAGAGTTGTTCGGCAGGATAAACACCGTTTCTGCATTTACAGACTTCACGGCTTCGACGATATCCTCAGTACTCGGGTTCATCGTCTGACCGCCTTCAATCACAACAGAAGCGCCGATGCTTTTGAATAGGTCTGAAATTCCTTCCCCCATCGCCACAGTTACAATGCCATACGGCTGTTTTGCCGGCGTTTTTTCGTTGCCAGCGGGCTTGCTTTCTTGACTGATGATAGAGGTATGCTGTTCTCTCATATTTTCTATTTTTATTTTGATCAATTCACCGTAATGCTGGGCGTAGTTTAACACGTTCCCAGGCTCTTCAGCATGAATATGAACCTTCGCCAGCGATTCATCCGCAATCACGAGCAGTGAATCACCGAACTGGCTGAGGTCTTGTCTGAACGTACCTTCGTCGAATTCTCTTTTTGCCTGATCAAGCCTCACCATCACTTCGGTACAGAAACCAAATTCAATATCTTCGGTATTCATCATGCTTTGGGCGCTCTTGTGATGCTCCGCGTTGACCATGTCGTCAAGTGACGGAAGAACTGCTTTCTGAGGTACAGCTTCACCTTTTAATGAAGCAAGGAAACCTTCATACACACAAAGCAGACCTTTGCCCCCGCTGTCGACAACTCCTACTTCCTTTAGAACAGGAAGCAATTCAGGGGTGCGGTTTAAAGACGCCTCCGCTTCTTCTGTCACTGCAGTCATCAGCGCAGTGATATCGGTTTCTTTTTCTGCTAAGGCCATCGCTTTTTTCGCAGCGTCTTTTGCAACTGTTAAAATGGTGCCCTCTACAGGTTTCATGACAGCTTTATACGCCATGTCTACACCTGCTTGCAGTGCAGCTGCAAATTCCAGCGCATTAATTTCTTTTTTCGATTCAATGCTTTTGCTGAATCCGCGGAACAATTGGGACAGGATGACTCCTGAATTTCCACGCGCTCCCATGAGCAGTCCTTTAGATAACGCGGAGCCCACCTTCCCGATATCATCCGTATCCATTTGTTCAACTTCTCTTGCTCCGGAAGTCATCGACAGGTTCATATTTGTTCCCGTATCACCGTCCGGCACAGGGAACACGTTCAGCGCATCAACTGCACTGGCGTTTTGAGACAGATTCTGCGCTCCCGCAAGAATCATCTCGGCAAAGGTTCTGCCGTCTAATGTTCTAATAGACAATCCTACTCCTCCTAACTACGGGTTCGTCACTCGTACGCCTTGGACATAAATATTGACCGAGTCCACTGCGAGTCCGATGGTTTGATTTACTGTGTACTTTACTTTTGTTTGGACATTATGTGCCACTTCAGAAATTTTCGTGCCGTAGCTGACTATGATATACATGTCGATATGTATCTGTTCTCCTACTTGGCGAACTTGGACACCCCTGCTGAAATTCTCTTTCCGAAGGATTTCAGTCAGTCCGTCTTTAATCTGGTTTTTAGAAGCCATGCCGACAATGCCGTAGCAATCAACAGCCGCGCCTCCTGCAACCATTGCGATGACTTCATTAGATATATCAATCTGCCCGTACTTCGTTCTTAATTCAATGGACACACTATTTCCTCCTTCGAATGCATAGAGTTACAGCTATTCTACTATATGGTTTCCATTATGAAAAGACCAGGCAATAATTGCTGGCCGTACCTCTACATATACTATAGCGCTGCTGTTTCCGCAAGATGTCAAGTGAATTTTCTTGAAAGATGATGAAACAATAGTTGCAAACGTTTTTTAGCTGTGGTAAATTATTTAAAGTATCCATATCGAAAGCATCTAAGATCATATGAATGTTAAAAAGTAGATGTTTTGTGCAAGTGAGGAGGGAAACAAATGGCACGTAAATGCGTTATCACAGGTAAAAAAACAACAGCTGGGAATAACCGTTCTCACGCAATGAACGCTTCTAAGCGCACTTGGGGCGCGAATCTTCAAAAGGTTCGTATCCTTGTGAACGGAAAACCTAAAAAAGTATATGTATCTGCTCGAGCTTTGAAATCCGGTAAAGTTGAGCGTGTATAACAAAATGAACGCCTGCCTCAATATGTGGCAGGCGTTTTTATGTGGTGAAAGAGGGCTTTGAACCCCTGGGCATTAATCTTTTCTAAATGAGCCCAGCATCGCCCGGACAATTCCTCCTAAAAACTTCGGCAATTTAATGGTGTAAAATTTCATTTTTTGTCCCCTCCTATAACGTCCCGTAACCACCTTGTTCATTGTTTTCAGCAAATGAATGAAAGCACATGCTTAATCCGTGCTTCTTATCATTATTAATATGCCTTTTGTAAACGAAAAAGTACCTCGTGAATGAATGAGTTCGTTACTAATACATAGTGTTGAACCGAGCGTAATATGACAATTATTTAGAGGATATTTAAAACCAGTCAGAGTCAGCTCATGTATTTCTTCGGAAAACGGTATGAAGGAGATATATCGCTTATTTTCATCCTTCTCAATATCATATTCACCAGGAGGGAACATTTGAATATGATTTTGTTTGTCTATCAGCCTAATTTTTATGTTCGTTTTTACACCTCTAAACAGAAGCTGAATGTTTCCTAAAAAATGATCAGCTCTGCCGCCTGTAATGCCGAAAATCTGAATGATATCCGGATGCTTTTCCAGCGCCCAATCAAGGGCGAGGTCTAAATCTGTTTGATCTTTTTCTGCTTGATACACATGAAGGGCGGGAGCGGCTTGTTCTATCCGCCGGCGTTCTTGCTCTGTTATGCTGTCAAAATCTCCGAAGGCTTCAACAGGAATGATCCCGGCATCTAGAAGAGTGACGGTGCCTTTGTCAACACCGATCCAAAGCGCGTGTTCATCCGAGTAGCCGGTTAGATCGGGAATGAGATTATTCGGGCCTCCCGCAACGATATTAATTGTTTTCATCTCTGATTCCTTTCTCTGCATACAGGAAAAAGAGCTTAGGCTATTGTATGCCCAGCTCTTTTCTAAAGCTGTTTATTTATTTTCCTCTGATTTCAGAAATTGCTTTTTTGCGGTCAGACTGGCCATAAACAGCTGAACCGGCTACGAGTAAATTCGCGCCCGCTTCAATGACTAGCGGAGCGGTTTCTTTGTTGACGCCGCCGTCTACTTCAATTAAGAGATCTTTTTTTCCTTTTTCATCCGCCATTCGCTTAACCTCTTTTATTTTAGGAAGGACTGAATGAATAAATTTCTGTCCGCCGAACCCTGGGTTCACCGTCATTAATAGAACAAGGTCGAGATCATCGAAAACATGCTCGATGACTTGTACAGGAGTATGCGGGTTTAGAACAACACCGGCCTTCACTCCTTGCTCTTTAATAAGCTGGATGGTACGGTGCAGGTGCGGACATGCCTCAGCATGCACAGACAGGATATCTGCGCCGGCTTTCGCAAAAGCCGGGATATAGCGATCGGGCTCTTCTATCATTAAATGAACATCGAGCGGCAGATCCGTTACCGGCCGGACTGCTTCTACAATCAGCGGACCGATTGTGATATTCGGGACAAAATGGCCGTCCATAACATCAATATGAATATAATCAGCTCCGCCTTTTTCTACATCTTTAATCTCATTGCCTAAAGAAGCAAAATCAGCGGAAAGAATAGATGGTGCAACCTTTATCATTATGCTAATACCTCGGCTTTCTGTCTTTAATCTCCGTCATAAATTCAACATAATGGTCATAGCGGTACTGCTTTATTTCCCCGTCTTCAACAGCTTGTTTCACCGCACATTTCGGCTCTTTTAGATGTAAACAGCCTCTAAATTTGCAGGAAGAGCTTTTTTCTCTTATATCTGGGAAGGTATAGCCCAGTTCTTCTTCCTCAATGTCTGTAAATTCAAGCGAGCTGAATCCTGGCGTATCCGCAACCAAGCCTCCGGACGTGTGTATCAGCTCCACGTGGCGGGTTGTGTGTTTCCCGCGGCCCAAATGCTCGGAAATCTCGTTTGTTTTCAATCCGAGCTCGGGACTGATCGCATTGAGAAGCGAGGATTTTCCAACACCGGATTGACCGGCAAATACCGTTGTTTTATCCTGAAAATGCGGGATGATGTCCGCTAAACTGTCTTGGTCCTTAGAGGAGGTAAGATACACGTTATAACCAATATTCCGATAGTCATCTGCATAGGCTTGTATCGTATCTTTTGTATCTTGATCATCAATCAGATCCATTTTAGTAATGCATATGATCGGCTGAATATCATTGGCTTCGACGAGAACCAGGAAGCGGTCGAGCAACGCCGTGCTGAAAGAAGGCTGAACCGCTGAGAAAACAAGGACCGCTTGATCAACATTGCAAATTGGCGGCCTGATAAGCTCATTGGTTCTTTCTTTGATTTCCATCAGATATCCTTCTTTGTCATTTTCAGCCTGATACACAACGTAATCACCGACGAGAGGAGTAATTTTGTTCTTTCTGAAAATGCCTCTCCCTCTGCATTGTATTACTTTATCTGAATCCTCTGATTCATCCAGTACATAGTAAAAGCCGCTTAGCGCCTTAATAATTTTGCCCTCAGGCATATTTTCCCTCCTTGTTATTCATCTTTTGGATACTCAATGGTTTTGTAGCTGACAACTTTATTGTTTACCATTACTTGATAGTACCCTTTTTGGCCGGGTTCAATCTTTAGTTCGATCGTTCGTTCAGTCGGCTCTTTTATCTTAAATTCTTCGTAAGTGTCAGAGATGCTGTGATCCGCATCGTCAACCGCGATTTGCACTTGAAGTTCGTCCCCTTCATTTTCTGGTTCATAAGGGATCTCGACCTTTTCTTTCACTGTTTTCGCAGGTTTTTTCTCAGGTCCTAGAGAGAATGTCACTTCCACTTCATTTCCCGGCTTTACTGCCGTACCTGCTGCTGGTTTTTGTTTGACAACCTGTCCTTCTGGAACATCATCTGAGTATGCTTCTTTTTCTACAAGCTTCAATCCGTTGTCTTCCAGATATCCAGACGCCGCTTCTTTACTGTAGGTTTTCAAGTCTCTAAGCGTAATGTCTTCGGGGCCGATACTGACTGTGAGTTTGACTTGATCTTCACTCGGGACAAGCTCAGTCCCTGCTGAAGGATTTTGGTCAATGACAGTGCCCGCGTTTTTCTCGTCATTCACTTCATTTACCGTTACATGTTTAAACCCTTGGTCCTTCAGCGCTTTTTTTGCCTGGTCGACCGTTTGGCCTGTCACATCACCGATCTCCGTCTTTGCTTTTCCGGTGCTCTTATAAAGGGTGACCGTGGCGCCTTCTTTGACTGTGGTTTCCGCTTTGGGATCCGTTTTTACCATCAGGCCCTCTTCAATTTTTTCGTCTGAGATTTCCAACACCTCGGAATCAACTTGTAAACCTTCTTTTTCCAAGAGGCCTGCTGCTTTTTCGTATTCCATTCCGGAGACATCAGGTATTTTGACATCCTTAGGCATAAAAAGCGACGGAAAAACAGTGACAGCAAGAATTCCAGCCGTGATAAAAACGAGGCATATCGTGAGCAAAACCCACGGCCACTTTTTTCTTTTGCCGTTTTTCTTTGTTTTGTTTTCTTGTGCGGTTGTCAAATCAGCTTCTTTTTCGCCAGCAGCTTTAGCGAGTTCTTCATCTTTAATGATCGGTATCGCTTTTGTCATCTCTTCATCTTCTTGAATCGTAAATCTCTTTTCATTGAGTCTGTCAGCATCAAAAGCGGTTTTTATGTCAGCTTCCATGTCTTCAGCCGTTTCGTAGCGATGAAAAGGGTCTTTGGCCGTTGCCTTTAGTATGATGTTTTCAACGCTTTGGGGGACTGACGGGTTCCACCTTCTAGTCGAAGGAGTTTCCGCTTGAAGATGCTTCAAGGCGATGCTGACTGCTGACTCTCCGTCAAACGGAATACGGCCCGTTAAAAGCTCAAATAGAACGATTCCAAGGGCATAAATATCCGATTTTTTTGTCGCTAAGCCGCCCCGGGCCTGTTCAGGTGATAAGTAGTGGACTGAGCCCAGGACAGAATTGGTATGGGTGATTGTGGTCGAACTTAATGCCGTCGCAATTCCAAAATCCGTTACTTTGATATTCCCCATGTGGTCAATCAAAATGTTATGCGGCTTGATATCTCTGTGAACAATCTGGTTTTGATGGGCATGAGCGATGGCTGAGACAATTTGCTCCATAATGTTCAGCGCTTCTTTAGGGTGAAGCGGCCCATTTGCTGTTATGTATTCTTTAAGCGTCATGCCTTCGACGTATTCCATGACAATATAATAAATATCATCTTCCTCGCCCAAGTCGTAAATGCTGACAATATTCGGGTGATCGAGGCTTGATGCGGATTGGGCTTCTCTGCGGAAACGCCTGATAAATTCATTGTCATTTGCATAGTCAAACCGCAGGATTTTGATCGCGACTTCACGGTCTAGAATAATATCCTCAGCTAAATACACGTTGGCCATTCCCCCGCCGCCTATGACGCGGAGAATTTGGTAACGCCCGCTGATCCGCTTGCCGATTAGCACTGATCTTCACCCTCTTCAACATGTAAAGCAAGCTCAAGCAAAACTGCTGTAATGTTGTCTTCTCCGCCATTCTGATTGGCTTTGTCCACAAGCAGGTTTACTTTTTCCTGAGGAGCTGAATCGCTTTGCAGGATGTCTTTTAACTCAGTGCCTTCCACTTTATTCGTCAGTCCGTCAGAACACAAAAGCAGTTTGTCTCCGGGTTCGATGTCAAAGGAACGTGTGTCGATGCTGACTGACTGGTCTGTTCCAAGCGCCTTCGTCAACACATTTTTTCGCGGATGATGTTCAGCGTCTTCTCTGGAAATCTCTCCAGTACGAACCAGTTCATTTACAAGCGAATGGTCTTCTGTCACTTGAATGAAATCATCGTCCTGAAGCAAATAGCATCTGCTGTCACCGATATGGGCAACAGAAACCGTTTTTCCCGTAAATAGCGCACATACAATTGTCGTCCCCATGCCTTGGCATTCTTCGTGGGCTTGAGCGTGATCGTATATTTTGCTGTTTACTGAAAGAATCTGTTCAATGAGCCATTTTTCACATTCCGAGGGCGCTTGTGGAATTGTCTCTGCTTCATTCCATTTCTCCCCCATGGCTTTCACAGCCATCTTGCTCGCAACATCTCCAGCAAGATGGCCGCCCATGCCATCAGCGACAACCGCTAATACAAATTCATCTTTCCCCTTGAATATCCCCGCATCATCTTCATTATGCTGGCGGATTTTTCCTGTATCTGTTTTTAAGGCTGTTAACAACCCTCATCACCTCGTCTCGTCTTGACGCTCCTTCGCGCGAAGCTGACCGCAGGCTGCGTCAATATCATGTCCTTGCTCTCTTCGGATTGTGACATTTACTCCACGGGATTTCAATGTTTTTTCAAAAGCGAAAATCTGATCACGCGGTGTGCGCACATAGTCCCGTTCAGGCACGTAGTTTACCGGAATCAAGTTCACGTGGCATTTGACTCCTTCCAGCAAGTCGGCAAGCTCTTCGGCGTGTTCCACCTGGTCGTTTACGCCTCCAAACAGACCGTATTCAAAGCTGATGCGACGTCCCGTTTTATTAATATAATATTTAACGGCTTCCATGAGATCAGGCAGTTTATAGGCTCTGTTAATCGGCATCAAACGGCTTCTGATTTCTGTGTTCGGCGCGTGTAGAGAAATTGCAAAGTTAATCTGCATTTTCTGATCAGCAAATTCGTAAATTTTCGGGATGATTCCGCTCGTAGAGACCGTAATATGGCGAGCACCGATATTCAGGCCCTTGTCATGGTTAATGATTTTCAAGAAAGCGAGCATTTCGTTAAAGTTATCAAAAGGTTCACCGATTCCCATGATCACGACAGAGCTGACGCGTTCATCCGTTTCATCAAGAGCTTTTTGCACTTTAACTACTTGAGCGACAATTTCACCTGCTTCAAGGTTTCGTTTTAAGCCTCCAAGCGTTGACGCGCAGAATGTGCAGCCAATACGGCAGCCGACTTGTGTCGTTACACATACAGAATTGCCATACTCGTGTCTCATTAAAACGGTTTCGATGGTATAACCGTCATGAAGCTCAAACAAAAACTTCATCGTACCGTCTTGAGAGGTTTGTTTAACAGCCGTTTTCAGCGTTGTTAACACAAAGTGAGTGTTTAATTTCTCACGCAGATCCTTTGACAGGTTTGTCATTTCTTCAAAAGAAGATACGCGTTTTTCATATAGCCATTCAAAGATCTGAGCTGCCCGGAACGGTTTCTCCCCGTTGTCTGTCAGCCATTGTTTGATTTCATCTAATTCAAAAGAATAAATAGACGGACGCTCTGTCCGCAACTCTTTTCTTACTTTTGTTTTATTAAGTTCTGCCATTGCTTATCCCTTCTTTCTCATGCTGCAAATAAAGAAACCATCTGTTCCGAAATAATGAGGAAGGATTTGCAGCCTTCCATCCCGAACAAAGGGTCTCGCCTTTTCGGGCAGCCGCTTTTCAAGAGACAAATCGGGTTCAAAATCAGGATGTTCTTGTATAAACGCATGTATTACTTCATCATTTTCTGTCCGGTCCATTGTACACGTACTGTAGACAAGAGTGCCACCTTTTTTTACTAATGGTGCGATTTCCCTCAGGATCGACAGCTGGATTTCAGCTAGACGCGCGCTGTCATCAGGCTTTTTCGTGTATTTCATATCCGGTTTTCTTCTGATAACGCCGAAACCAGAGCACGGGGCATCAACCAATATCCGGTCAAACTGTTCGTTTTCAAACGTTTCCCCTGCTCTTCTTGCATCCATTGTCTCCGCATGAATAATTGTCAGGCCAAGACGGTCTGCCGCTTCTTTGATCAGCTTCACTTTATGTTTGTGAAGATCAAGCGACGTAACGCTCCCCTCGTTCTTCATTAATTCTGCGATATGAGCCGATTTGCCGCCAGGCGCCGCACACGCGTCAAGCACTGTTTCATCAGGCTTAGGATCAAGGGCTCGGGCGACGAGCATGGAGCTCTCATCCTGGATGGATACTTCGCCGTTTCGGAAGAAATGAGTTCCGGCAATTGATCCCTTTAAGAGCTTCACAGCATCCTCAGCGAGATCGCCTTTTTCAACTTCGATTCCCTCAGCAGCCATTTGATCAAGCAGCTCAGCTCTGTCTGCTTTCATTTGATTGACACGCAGCGTTTGCTTCGGCGGTATGAGGTGGATACGGCAAATCTTTTCAGCCGCGTCAAACCCATACGCATCCGCCCACTCTTTCACAAGCCATTCCGGATGGCTTGTTTCTGTCGCCAGCCGACGTACAGGATCTTCGATGGCGTCAAAGGATGGAACACCTTCGCGCTGGATAGAACGAAGCACGCCATTGACAAAAGAAGCAATGCCTTTGTGTCCGCGGATTTTAGCAATCTCAACCGCTTCATGGATGGCTGCCCTATCTGGAATCTTCTCCAAATATTCCATTTGATATAAGGATAGGCGAAGAAGCTGAATCACCCACGGCTTTACTTTTTGAGGCTTATTGATAAACGGTTTAAGCATATAATCAAGCGCGATTTTGTTTTGTAATGTACCATAGACAAGTTCAGTCAAAAGCCCTCTGTCCTGATCACTCAGTTCATTTGATTTAATGACCGATTTCAGCAGCAGGTTGCTGTATGCCTGGTTTTGTTCTAATTTGATCAGCGCTTCAAGGGCGATGTCACGAACACTAGTTTTTTTCATTATTTACTCCTAACACATCTCCGGCTTCAACATGAGCGCCCCGCACAAAGTCCTCGCCTTTCATGCGTTTTTTGCCGGCCGGCTGAAGCTCAGTTAATAACAGGGCCGTATCATTACCTGTGGAAACGATAATCCCTTCCTTTTCAACTGCAACGACTGTGCCAGGCTCAGCTGTTGTTGGTGCTGGTGTTTTTTTCGACGCCCACACTTTCAAGTTTTGTCCGTTTAGAGTTGTATAAGCAACAGGCCATGGATTTAATCCGCGGATCTGGTTGTAAAGCTCTTCGCCCGTTCTGGACCAGTCGAGCAGTTCTTGCTCTCTTTTGATATTAGGCGCGTACGTCGCTTGCTCTTCATCCTGCTTTTCGGGTGATATGCTGCCGGCAATGACGTTTGGAACTGTCTCAGACAAGAGCTTCGCGCCAGCAACGCTTAATTTATCGTGCAGCGTTCCGACATTATCGGTTTCTTCAATGTCCACTTCCACTTTTGAGATCATGTCCCCGGCATCCAATTTTTCTACCATATACATAATGGTAACCCCGGTTTTCTTCTTTCCCTGCAAAATAGAGTAATGGATCGGAGCCCCGCCGCGCAGTTCCGGCAAAAGAGACGCGTGAACGTTAATGCAGCCGTATTTCGGGCTGTCGAGAAGCTCCTTAGGCAAAATTTGTCCGAATGCCGCCGTTACAATAAGGTCAGGCTTTAATGCCAGCACTTTTTCAATCTCTTCTTTCAATCTGACTTTTTCCGGCTGAAGAACCGGGATGCCGTGACGCAATGCCTCTTCCTTGACCGGAGGAGGTGTCATCACTTTTTTTCTGCCTTTCGGACGGTCCGGCTGTGTGACGACCCCCACTACTTCATATCCGTCCTCAATCAGGGTTCTTAAAACAGGAACTGAAAAATCCGGCGTCCCCATAAATACGATTCTCGTCATCAAATCATCCTTCCATATCCGCTAGTTCATCTTCTGTATAGTATTTACTTATTTTAGATGTAAACAGCACACCGTCTAAGTGGTCCATCTCGTGCTGCACGGCTCTCGCCAAAAAGCCTCGCGCTTCCAGAATGAACGGTTTTCCCTGACGGTTAAACGCACGCACTTTGACATAATCAGCACGTGTGACATCACCATAGACGCCAGGAAAGCTCAGGCATCCTTCAATTCCGGTTTGCTCACCGCTTTTCTCTAAAATTTCAGGATTAACGAGATCAATTCTGCCTCTGTCATCCCCGATATCTACGACAGCCACTCTTTTTAAGATGCCGATTTGCGGCGCTGCCAGTCCGACTCCATCCATTTCAAGCATGGTGTCGTACATATCATCAAGCAGTTTTCTTAGCTTTTTATCAAAAACAGTCACGCTTTCCGTCGGTGTTTCCAAAACCTCCGCCGGATGTGTGACGACCTTTTTTACTGCCAATTTGTTACCCTCCAAGACGTGAGATCTTACATCATCATATAAGGATTCATATCAATTGAAATCATTACATGCTTTTGTTCAATTTCGCGTTTATAATGTTCCAGTATCTTCTTCAATAAAGCGGATAACTGGGTTTCCTGTTTGTATTTTATCACGCATTGATAGCGATATCTATCTTTGATCCTGGCTATCGGCGACGCGCTTGGCCCGAGAATTTTCGTGTCAGCTCCGCAGTTTGCTTTCAAAAAATGAGCGATTTTTTCAGCTGTAACCGCTGCTTTCGCCACTTCCTCATGAGAAACCGTCACAAGAGCCAAAAAGTAGTAGGGCGGATAGGATTGCTCTCTCCTGTGCGCCATTTCATGCTGATAGAACGTTTCATAATCATGCGTTTTCGTCAGCTGGATACTGTAGTGAGACGGTGTATACGTTTGAATGGTGACATGGCCGGGCTTTTCATGCCTGCCTGCCCGGCCGCTGACTTGCGTTAACAGCTGAAATGTTTTTTCAGCCGATCTGAAATCAGGAATATGAAGTGTTGTATCGGCACTTAACACTCCAACAAGCGTGACATTCGGAAAATCAAGCCCTTTCGCGATCATTTGCGTTCCGAGAAGAATATCCGCTTTTCCTTCTCCGAAAGCTGACAGTAGTTTTTCATGGGCGCCTTTCCTTGATGTCGTATCAACATCCATCCGAATCACTCTCGCATTTGGCAGCACTTTTGTCAGCTCTTCCTCCACTCGCTGTGTTCCCGTTCCGAAAAAGCGGATATGCTCGCTTGCGCATTCAGGACAAGTATGCGGAACAGGCTCTTCATGTCCGCAATAATGACATTTCAGCCTTTGGCCGTAACGATGATACGTCATGGAAATGTCGCAGTGCGGACATTGCGGGACATAGCCGCAATCCCTGCACATCACAAAGGAAGAATAGCCTCTTTTATTTAAAAACAGCACCGCCTGCTCACCCTTGGCAATCGTTTCTTCAAGCTTTTCCATCAATTCAACAGAAAACATCGAGCGATTGCCGCTTCGAAGCTCCTCTCTCATATCGACAAGCGAAACCTCAGGCATCACTTGATGGTTAACGCGGTGCTTCAGTGAGAGAAGCTCGTACACGCCCTTTTGCGCCCGTGCATATGACTCTAATGTCGGCGTAGCACTCCCTAATACAACCGGGCAGCTGTGATGCTCAGCACGCTTGATTGCCACCTCTTTCGCGTGATAGCGCGGCATTTCTTCCTGTTTATAAGAAGACTCGTGCTCTTCATCGATGATAATCATTCCGAGATTTTCAAACGGAGCAAAAATTGCGGATCTGGCACCGACGACAAGCCGTACTTCCTTCCGGTGGATTTTACGCCACTCGTCATATTTTTCCCCTGTGGATAAACCGCTGTGCATGACTGCCACCTTGGAGCCGAAGCGGCCCTTAAAGCGATTGACCATTTGCGGAGTCAGCGATATTTCCGGTACGAGGACGATGGCTTCTTTTCCTTTCGCCAGTACTTTTTCAATTGATTGCAGATAAATTTCCGTTTTTCCGCTGCCTGTCACGCCGTGAAGGAGGAACACTTTATGCTCATCCTTATCCAATGTCTCGCGTATGGGCTCAAAGGCAGCTCTCTGTTCGTCTGTCAGCGGCAGCGGCTCTGTTTTTTTGAACATTTTATCCTGATAGGGATCTCTGTAGACCTCTTCATAGCTTTCCCTCAAAAGCCCTTTTTGGATAAGGGTTTTGATGGTCGCAGAGCTCGCGTCCGTTCTTTTGCACAAGTCCGCCGCAGGGATTTTCACACCTTCTGGCTCAGAGATGAAAAAGTGAAGAATCGCCTGCTGCTTGGCTGCTTGACGGGACAATCCCTCAGCCTGCTTAGCAAGCTCTTCTTTACTCGCATTTGCCTGAATATGCCTCACCATTTTTTTATTTGTTTTTTGCGCGACTTTATAGGTCACGTCTATGCTCCCTTTTTGAACATGCTTTTGAATCAGTTTCAACGTATTATGATCGGGTATATCTGAATACAGCAGCGTCTTTGTTTCAGAAAACAGCCGCTCCACTTGCGGCTGAAGCTCAGCTCCGTTTGCAATTTTTAATTCTTTTTCATATTTTGCCTTTAATGCGGCAGGCAGCATTGCTTGAAGTGCCGTTATTTTAAAAGACAGCGTTTTGTCGGACAGCCATGATGACAGATCCATAAGCTCCTCTGTCAGAACAGGTGTAAGATCTAATAAATCCTCTACTTCCTTGACAGATTTCCCCGATAGGTCAGATTCTTCTTTGACTGCTGTTACAAACCCCTGAATCTTACGGGGGCCAAACGGAACAATGACCCGCATCCCCGTTTTGATCATACCCTTGAGATGGTCTGGGATTTTGTAATCAAAAGGCCTGTCTATATTTTTGGTGCTGACATCCACGATGACCTCTGCAAAATTCATGTTCTTTCTCCGGTTTGTTTTGAGAGGGCTGCGATCTCCTGAAGAATTTCAAACGAAACATCGAGCTTAGACATGATCGGAAGTTCGCGTTTATGCCCGTCTTTGAAAAAGATTGTCACAATATTCGTATCAGCACCAAAACCGGCCCCATTTGCTTTCACATCATTTGCCACAATCATATCAAGATTTTTGGCAGCGAGCTTTTTACGTGCATAGTGTTCAATGTCTTGTGTTTCAGCGGCAAATCCGACTAAAATCTGCTCTTTCTTTTTCTCGCCCAATTCTTTCAAAATATCGACCGTTCTTTTCAGTTCTAAGGTCATACCGCCGTCTTGTTTTTTCATTTTATGGTCAAATACTGTTTTTGGCGTAAAATCGGCTACCGCAGCTGTTTTGATGACAATATCGCTTGCTTCATACACGGAGAGCACAGCTTCGTGCATATCCGCAGCCGATTGAACAGGGATAAACTGAGCAAGTCCTTTGGGCTGATCAAGTGAAACAGGCCCAGAAATTAAAGTTACCCGTGCACCAAGCCGGACTGCAGCCTCCGCTAATGCGTAGCCCATTTTGCCCGTCGATTTATTGGTGAAAAACCGGACAGGATCAACCGCTTCCCGTGTTGGGCCGGCTGTAATGACCACACGTTTGCCTTCTAAAGGGGCGGATGATTCATCAGCAAAATGTTTTTCGGCCAGTTTTACGATATTTTCAGGCTCTTCCAATCTTCCTTTTCCGACGTAACCGCATGCTAAATAGCCCTCACTCGGCTCAATAAAACGATAACCGTCCTGATACAATACAGAAATATTTCGTTTGACTGCCGGGTGGTCATACATATGAACGTTCATCGCCGGCGCGATCCAAACGGGAGCCGTCGCTGCCAACAATGTTGTCGTCAGCATATCATCAGCGATGCCGTTAGCCAGTTTTCCAATCACATTAGCCGTAGCCGGCGCCACGATAATCAAGTCAGCCCAGTCTGCGGCGTCAATATGAGAAATGACGCTTGGATTTTGTTCTTTAAATGTATCTGTATAAACTTCGTGGCGGCTCAATGCCTGAAATGTCAGCGGTGAAACGAATCGGCAAGCTGATTCAGTCATAATCACTTTCACATTTGCTCCTGCCTGAACCAGCTTGCTCGTTAACGCACAGGCTTTATAAACAGCGATGCCTCCGCTCACGCAAAGTAACACATTTCGATTGTTAAGCAATGAATTCTCCCCCTCTGCACTTTACAAAACCGCACGGAAAAAAATAACAACCTACATGATATAGGTTGCTACTTGTGCTACTATTCGCGGTCTTCCTTTTCAAACGAAAGCAGGCCTGCATCAATTTCTTCTAAAGCTTTGCCTACATATTTGTGTGAAATCGTATGTTCAATCATTTGGTCTTTTTTGATTTGCATTTCACGGGCACGTCTCGCAGAAACAGTCACGAGCGTGTATTTGGAATCTAATTTATTCATTAAAGAATCAATTGACGGATCTAACATTGATTATTCAACCTCCAGCATTTTCTTATATCTTGGTGCAACACGTTCACGCTTCAAATGTTCAGCAAGAACGATTGCTTTGATTTTATCGCAAGCCGTTTCTACATTATCGTTTTCAACAACATAATCATAAGCATCCATCATTTCAATCTCAGCTTTTGCGGCTTTCATTCGATTTTCAATCAGAGCGTCTGTTTCTGTGCCTCGTGTCACGATTCTGTTCTTCAGTTCAGAAAGGCTTGGAGGCGCAAGGAAAATAAACAGGCCTTCCGGGAAAGCATTTCTCACTTGAAGAGCCCCTTGGACTTCAATTTCTAAAAAGACGTCTTTTCCATCTTGAAGCGTCTGTTCAACATAATCGACAGGCGTGCCGTAATAATTGCCGACATACTCAGCCCATTCAAGCAGCTTGTTGTCCGCAATCATTTGCTCGAATTCGTCTCTTGTTTTGAAAAAATAATCGACTCCGTTCACTTCGCCCTCTCTTGGACTTCTAGTGGTTACTGAAATCGAATATTCAAATTTTGTGTCTTCCTGCGAAAAAATCGCTTGCCGAACCGTTCCTTTACCAACTCCTGAGGGACCTGAGAGAACGATTAATAACCCTCTTTCTTTCATGCGGCAATTATCCCTGCCCTTCATCCATAATTTCTTCTTTAACAGAAAGTCTGTGTGCAACTGTCTCAGGCTGGACGGCAGATAAGATAATGTGATCACTATCCATGACGACAACTGCACGGGTTCTTCGTCCGTATGTAGCGTCAATTAGCATTCCGCGGTCTCTTGCATCCTGGATCATCCGTTTGATTGGCGCAGACTCCGGGCTGACAATCGAAATCATCCGATTGGCGGAGATTATATTGCCAAATCCGATATTAATCAGTTTAATCGTCATCTTCTACGTTCCCCCTGTAAAATAGACGTCTCTAGTTTAGCCTAGTAAGACCGTCTGTAAACAATACGCACAGTCACTATTCTATATTTTGCACTTGTTCTTTTATTTTTTCAATAGAACTTTTCATTTCAACGACAAGCTTTGTGATCTGATGATCATTTGCTTTTGAGCCGATCGTATTTGCTTCCCGATTGAGCTCCTGAACGAGAAAGTCGAGTTTGCGCCCGACAGCTCCGCCACTAGCTAATATATCACGAAACTGGGCGAAGTGGCTCTTCAGCCTGGTAATCTCTTCAGTAATATCAGAGCGGTCTGCAAAAATAGCGCATTCTGTTACAAGCCGGCTCTCGTCTAATACATCTTCAGTCCATTCTTTGATTCTGGCGTACAGCCGTTCTCGGTAACGAGATACGACATCTGCAGCAAGCAATTCAGTTTCTCTCACCAGCTCATCAAGCTGATCAATATGCATCAGGCAGTCTTTCGCTAAGAGCAGCCCCTCTTTTTCACGCATTTCACAGAGGCCTTTTACCGCTTCCTCTGCAGCATCGGTGATCAATGCCTCCAGCTTGTCATTTTGCGTCTGTTCTTCATGAACCTGGACGACGTGATCAAGCTTAAAGAAATCCATCACATCGGGCTCAGCAGTCAATTGATACCGCTTCTTCATATCTCTCGCAGCTGCGACAAACTCATCGAGCAGCGGCCAATCAATCTCAAGCTTTTTCTCAACAAGCATATCACTGTCAACAGATACGAAAAGCTCAATTCTTCCGCGCTGGATATGCTGCAGAATGGTCTGTTTCAGCTTATCTTCAAAATATAGCAAAGGCCTTGGCAAACGAGCGTTCACTTCTTTAAATCTGTAGTTCACAGATTTAAGTTCTACGCTTACAGAGAGATCATCTTGTGTTTTGCTTGCACTGCCGAAGCCTGTCATACTTCGTATCATTTTAAAACACCCAATTCTTCCCTGTTCTCATAATAAAAGGGCAATAGACATGCTATTCCCCCTAAGATTATATCATATGGATTTATTTTTTTCTTGTTAAAAGTGACCCCGCCAGCAAAAAAGTAGGGATGGCGGACATACCGATGACGAGCATCCAGTCTCCCGGGGTGATGGCTACGGTATGGAAAATCGGCTGAAGCGGCGGATAGTAGATCACGACAAGCATCAGCAAAATGGATGACAATACCGCACCGATTAAATACAGGTTTTGAAACGGATTTCTGGAGAAAACAGAAGTCTCGCTTCGACAGTCAAAAACGTGAATAAGCTGAGCCAGCACCAATGTTGCAAATGCGATCGTCTGGGCATAAGCCAAATTTTCCGGATTGCGGTGGTACACAATGATAAACGCTAAAATAGTGGCAGCTCCGATTAAAAATCCTCTGGAGACGACCTTCCACCCTAGCTTGCGGGCAAATACCCCTTCTTTCGGATGACGGGGCTTGCGCTTCATTACGTCTCCTTCTGGCTGATCCATGCCGAGCGCCATTGCCGGCAATCCGTCCGTCACCAAGTTGACCCACAAAATCTGAATCGGAACAAGCGGCAAAGGAAGGGCGAGGAGCATCGCAAACAGCATGACAAGGATTTCTCCTACATTAGAAGCCAACAGGTATCTAATAAACTTTCTGATATTTTCGTAGATGTTCCTGCCTTCTTTTATCGCTGATTTAATCGTCGCAAAATTATCATCCACGAGCACAAGAGATGACGCTTCTTTAGCTACATCTGTCCCGGTAATGCCCATAGAGACGCCGATATCAGCTTGTTTAATGGCAGGGGCATCATTGACGCCGTCTCCCGTCATCGCCACGATATGCCCGTTCTCCTGATAGGCTTTTACAATTTTCAGTTTATGCTCAGGAGAAACGCGGGCAAATACATACACATCCTCCACTACATTAGAAAGCTCTTCTTGAGAAAGTTCATTCAGCATTTTCCCGTCCATAATTTTTCCGCTTTTCGGAAGGAGGCGCAGATCTTTCGCTATCGCTTTAGCGGTCTCCACATGATCACCTGTAATCATGACGGTCTTAATTCCCGCTTCACGGCACTCTTTAATCGCCTGTCTGACTTCCGGTCGCGGCGGGTCAATGATACCTGAAAGGCCGAGCATCGTCAGATCTTTTTCCGCCTGCTCCATTGACGGTGTTTCGCCTGCTTTTATCGGCCTGTAGGCGACCGCTATCGTTCTGAGCGCCTGAGATGCCAAATGTCTTAATACCGCCTCTGTTTCTGCTCTTCTTTCATTTGAAAAAAGAGCGGCTGAGCCGTCATAATAAATACGGGAAGATCGCTGCATCAGTACATCCGGTGCACCTTTTGTAATGATATAGCGCTTTCTGTCCTGATCCTCTACGATGACAGTCATCATTTTCCGTGCAGAATCAAACGGAAATTCTTCAATCACCCTGTAGTTTGATTCAACAAACTCCTTTGAAAAACCGCCTTTTCTTGCCGCGGTGAGCAGCGCTCCCTCTGTCGGATCTCCGTCAAGCACATATTCGCCGTCTCTTTTTTCAATATTGGAGTTGTTACAGAGCGCCCCGAACAGAAGCATCTGCTGAAGGGGCTTATGTTCATTGATACTGACCTCTTTTTCGTTCAGTGTGAAGCTTCCTTTCGGTTCATACCCGGCCCCTGTCACTCTCCATGTTTTCCCTCCGGACCAGACATGTGTCACAGTCATTTTGTTTTGGGTCATTGTCCCTGTTTTATCTGAACAAATGATAGACGCACACCCAAGCGTTTCAACAGCAGGAAGCTTTCTAACAATGGATTTTTGTTTAATCATCCGCTGTACACCAAGCGAGAGCGCCACGGTGACAATCGCTGGCAGCCCCTCTGGAATGGCGGCTACCGCTAATGAGACACCCGCTAAAAACATGCTGTACAGATCATGACCCTGAATAACACCGACAGCAACAACAAGAACGGTCAGAAGCAATGCAACAACAATCAAAATCTTCCCGAGCTGCTCCAGTCTTCTTTGCAGCGGGGTTGACAGCGTCCCTGCCGATTCAAGCATGTCAGCAATTTTCCCCATTGCCGTATTCATCCCTGTCCCGACGACAACCCCGACACCGCTGCCGCGGGTTACAATCGTTCCCATAAATGCCATATTGGTAATATCGCCAAGTGAAACATCCGGTTTTTTCAGTTTATCAGCGTGCTTCACAACCGGGATTGATTCCCCGGTGAGCGCTGATTCTTCTATTTCAAGGCTTCTCGCTTCAACAATTCGAACGTCCGCACCAATCCTGTCCCCGCTCGTAAATTTCACAATATCCCCCGGCACAAGTTCCTTAGAAGGAATCTTTGCCCAGCTTCCTTCCCTGAGTGCCATGACATGCGGTGTTGAAAGCTCTTTTAAAGCTTGAAGAGATTGCTCAGCTCGCCTTTCTTGAAAGAAACCGAGTATGCCATTCACAAACACAATCGCAATAATCGCAACCGCATCTACATATTCACCAAGAAATCCCGAGATTAACGTTGCCGCCAGAAGCACAAGCACCATAAAATCTTTGAACTGCGCGAAAAACAAGAGAAGCGCTGACGTTTTTTTCCCTTCTTGCAGCTCGTTTGGCCCATGCTTGTCAAGGCGTTTTTTCACTTCTTTTTCTGTTAATCCTTGTTTCATGGACGTATTGGTTGCCTCTAGTAAATCTGTTTGTCCCATTTCATGAAACTTCATTCCGCTCGTCCACTCCCCTGCTCTCTTATAGAGATATCACTCTATAAGCATGCTTATTCTGACTCGTCCCATTTCATGCTATAATTATCGAATGCAGGAAGAATGAGAGGGTGTATTGCATATGTCGTTTGATGGCATGTTTACATACGGAATGACACACGAACTTAACGAGAAAATAATGGGCGGACGAATTACAAAAGTCCATCAGCCATATAAGCACGATGTGATTTTCCACATCCGTGCCAAGGGAAAAAACCAAAAACTATTATTATCGGCACATCCGAGCTATTCACGGGTGCATATCACGACACAAACTTATGAAAATCCAAGCGAACCACCAATGTTTTGCATGCTGCTGAGAAAGCATATCGAAGGCGGATTCATTGAGAAAATCGAACAAGCGGGCTTAGACCGCATTATGATTTTTCATATCAAAAGCCGAAACGAAATTGGCGATGAAACCGTACGAAAGCTTTATGTAGAAATTATGGGCCGCCACAGCAATATTATTTTGACCGACGCTGCAGAAAATGTGATCATCGACGGACTTAAGCATTTATCGCCGTCAATGAACAGCTACCGTACAGTACTGCCCGGCCAAGATTATAAGCTTCCGCCTGCCCAGGACAAAATATCACCGCTTGAGGCGTCAGAAGATGATATTTTGCGTCACCTCAGTTTTCAAGAAGGACGGCTTGATAAACAAATTGTCGACCACTTTTCAGGGGTGTCTCCGCTTTTCGCCAAAGAAGCGGTTCACAGAGCTGGCCTCGCCAACAAAATCACACTGCCAAAAGCATTACTGGCACTGTTTGCCGAAGTAAAAGAGCACCGTTTCATTCCCAACATTACGACTGTTAACGGAAAGGAATATTTTTATCTGCTGGAGCTGACTCATCTAAAAGGCGAAGCGCGCCGTTTTGATTCATTAAGCGACCTGCTCGACCGTTTTTATTTCGGAAAAGCTGAACGAGACCGGGTCAAACAGCAGGCTCAAGATCTTGAGCGGTTTGTTGTCAACGAACGGAAGAAAAATGCCAACAAAATCAAAAAATTAGAGAAAACACTGGAGTATTCGGAAAATGCGAAGGAATTCCAGCTTTACGGGGAGCTTTTAACTGCTAATTTATATATGCTGAAAAAAGGTGATAAACAGGCTGAGGTCATCAACTATTATGATGAAGAAAGCCCGACGATCACGATTCCTTTAAACCCGAACAAAACACCTTCCGAAAACGCCCAGGCCTACTTCACGAAGTATCAGAAAGCGAAAAATTCGGTCGCGGTTGTAGAGGAGCAAATCAGGCTGGCACAGGAAGAGATCGAATACTTCGATCAGCTGATTCAGCAGCTTTCCTCCGCTTCTCCCCGGGATATCAGTGAAATCAGGGAAGAGCTTGTGGAGGGTAAATATTTACGCCCTAAGCAGCAAAAAGGCCAGAAAAAGCAAAAAACGCACAACCCGGTGTTAGAAACATACGAATCCTCCTCAGGACTGACGATTTTAGTGGGTAAGAATAATCGCCAAAATGAATATTTAACGACAAGAGCGGCTGCCAGAGATGATATTTGGCTTCACACGAAGGACATTCCTGGCTCCCACGTTGTGATCAGAAGCAGCGAACCGGATGAGCAAACAATCATTGAAGCCGCGACAATTGCAGCTTATTTTTCAAAAGCTAAAGATTCAAGCTCCGTGCCTGTAGATTATACAAAAATCAGGCATGTCAAAAAACCGAACGGCGCGAAACCCGGTTTCGTCACCTATGACAGCCAGCATACCGTCTTTGTCACGCCAGATGCTGATACTGTCATCAAGCTAAAAAAAAGCTGATCCACATAAAGAAAAGCCAGAGCCTTTGTATGCTCTGGCTTATTTCTTTCTTCTCACTTGATAAAGCCTATCCACTTCAGCAACAAATTCGCCGTCAATCAGCTTATCCACGTTTTCAGCAAGCTCTTTTGTGTGCTTTGGACTGGCTCCGCTTGTAGAAACGGACACCGTGACATGCCCTCTTTTTACGATTTTCGGCATATATACATTGCCAAGCTCAGCGTCACTGACACAATTGACAAGCTGAAAAGGCGAAGCGGATTGGGCAATTTCTTTGTTCACTGCCGCATCATCCGTCGCGGCAATAATGAAAAAAGCATTGAGATAATCTTCTTTTTCGATCGTCCGTTTTTTCCATTTGATGCGTCGATCTTCTGCCATTTGCTTGATTTCCGGTTCAACATCCGGACTGACAAGCGTTATATCAGCTCCTTCAGAAATCACCGTTTTCAGTCTTCTGAGAGCGATGCTGCCGCCCCCCGCAATGACAACCTTCTTCTTTTCCAGGCTAATGTGCAGCGGAAGCATATGAACCTCCATCAAAATCAAATTGTCCCTCAGGATTTGCCGCAGTTTCTCTCACACGGTTTAAAAATGCGCTCTTCACATGAGGGTGGAAACCGATATAAGAAGAGAGGTAGACATTCGGATTATGAGCTTTTAATGTCTGAACCTCTCGTTCGATTTCATTCATCAGCATACCCGTAAAGAGCAAATACGGAACGATAAAGGTTGTTATGCCGTCATCTTTTTCAAGTTCTGAAAAAACCTCTTTGTAATTCGGGCCGCATGCTGTCAAAAAGCACGGAATGACTTCCTTGACTGGAACCATTTCCTGAAGAAGATGAGCAATACCGGTCACGTCTCTTTTGACATCTGGATCTGAACTTCCCCTTCCGATGAGCACCACTCTGGCATTTTCATACGGAACACCAATGTCTTTCATTCTGTGATATACAGCCTTGACTACTTCTTCGTCAATCCCGATCGGCTTTCCGTATGAAATATGGACTGACGGAAATCGGGATGCAGCACGCGCAATTTCTTCCGGAATATCATGTTTTGCATGAGCAGCTGTTAAAAGAAGCAGAGGCACCACTGCGATATGAGTGGCGCCTTGCTTCACACATGCTTCAAATCCTGTCTCAATTGTCGGCTCCTGAAGCTCTAAAAAGCTGATTTCTTGTACTGGCACAGAGATGTGTGCCTTACACCCTTCCAAAAAGGCTGCGGCTTCTTGCTGAGCTTTTTTGACCCGGCTGCCGTGGCCGACATATAAAATCGCTTGTTTCATTTTACAACGCCTCGCTTAAATCTTGTTTTTTCAGTTCAGATTCAAACCATTCCAGCTTATAGTGATAATTTACAACATTTCCAATGACAATTAAACTCGGATTTGTAATGTTTTCTTTTATCACTGTTTCTGAAAGGGTGTCAACTGTACAAAAAACAGATTTTTGCTTGTCCGTTGTTCCCCAATGAATAAAGGCTGCCGGCGTAGAACCGTCCCGGCCGTTTTCAAGGAGTTTTCTTTCAATCTGCTGCACGTTTTTGATACCCATATAGATGACAAGTGTATCAATTCCTGTAGCCAGAGCTTTCCACTTTTCCTCAAAATCTTCATCACTTTTATAATGACCCGTTACAAATGCGACGTTAGAGCCCGCATCCCGATGAGTAACAGGAATCCCGGCATAAGCGGCTGCCGCGATTCCTGACGTAATGCCAGGGATGATTTCAAACGGTATGCCATTTTCAGAGAGGCATTCCGCTTCTTCCCCTCCCCTGCCGAACACAAAAGGGTCACCGCCTTTCAGTCTGACAACTATTTTCCCTTTTTGCGCATACTTCACAAGAAATCGATTGATGGTTTCCTGCTTCATCGTATGAAAATCTGGAAGCTTCCCGCAGTAGATCAGGTCTGCTTGCTCTTTGGCATATTGTAAAATCTCTTTATTTACTAATCTGTCATATAAGATAACATCAGCTTTTTCAATGGCTTTCAGCGCTTTAATCGTCAGCAGATCAGGATCACCGGGACCCGCTCCTACAATATATACTTTTCCCATCGTATTTCCCCCGATCTATTCGAGTTCTTCCAGAACATTCACTTGTGATGTTGTTCTCGCTTGCATTCCGGCATCTGAGAAGAACGCAGCAGATCATATTCAGCTCAATTTTTGTTTGACAAACTCGATCAGCTGATTTTTACACGCTTCACGGTCATGCTGTCCTGAATCAAGAACGAGCTCTGGCGCTTCCGGTTCCTCATAAGGAGAATCAATTCCTGTAAAAAACGGAATCTCTCCGTTTCTTGCTTTTTTGTAGAGCCCTTTCGGATCTCTTTGTTCACAAATATCAAGGTCACATTTAATGTATACTTCATTGAATTCGCCAGCTTCCACAAGCTCGCGAACCTGTTGTCTGTCCTCGCGGAAAGGAGAGATAAAAGCAGTAATGACAATGGTTCCCTGCTGAACAAAAAGTTTTGCCACCTCTCCGATTCGGCGGATGTTTTCTTTTCGGTCTTCATCAGAAAAACCAAGATCCTTATTTAAGCCGTGACGGATATTATCCCCGTCCAGCACAATGACTTGGTAGCCTTGCTCAAACAATTCTCTCGCAGCGGCGTTGGCAATGGTTGATTTGCCTGAGCCGCTTAACCCTGTCAGCCAGAGAATGGAGCTTTTATGCTTGTTTTTTTGCTGGTACTCTTCTTTTGTGATAGAGGCTTCATGCCATACAATATCGCGATTTGTCACTGCCAGTCCTCCTTAAGATACGCCTACTTCTTCTTTTTTCTTCATCCCTTTGATTAACACTTCTACGACTTCTTTTCGGCTGAATTCGGCAGGAGGCAGCACACCGTCTCTCAGCATACCTCTTACCTTAGTGCCTGATAAAATGACGTGATGCTCTCTGCCATGAGGGCATGTTTTCGCTGTTCCCATATTTCCGCATTTTTTACAGAAGAAGCTGTGCTCGAATTTCAGCGGTGTAATCCCGAGTTCTTCAGGTTTGAATGTGTCAAACAGCTCCTGTGCTTCGTATGTTCCGTAATAGTCACCTACACCTGCATGATCACGGCCAACGATGAAATGTGTGCAGCCATAGTTCTTTCTGACAAGCGCGTGGAAAATTGCTTCTCTCGGGCCTGCATAACGCATCGCCGCCAAGAAGACACCAAGGAACACGCGATCTTTCGGGTAATAATGATCAAGAAGAACTTGGTAGCTTTCCATCCGTACATCAGCTGGGATGTCATCGGATTTTGTTTCACCTACTAACGGATTCAAGAACAAGCCGTCTACTGTTTCAAGAGCCGTTTTTTGAATGTATTCATGCGCTCTGTGAACAGGGTTTCTTGTTTGGAAGCCGACAATCGTTTCCCAGCCTTTTTCAGCAAACTGGCGTCTTGTTTCTCTTAGGTTCAAAAGTAAACTCAGGGAACTGTTTTGAAGCTTTTTTAATCAACGTGATCGGTCCGCCGACATATGTATTGCCGCGGCTGAACAGTTTTTTAACACCCGGATGCTCCTGCTCATCCGTTTTGTACACATTGATAGCTTCTTTTTGTTTGTCAGGCACATACAGGTCTTCGATTTGGATAACGCCGTATGTGTCTCCTTCATACGTTAACTTTACCGTTTCGCCAACTGACAGTTCCGCTGCTTTTTGCGCATCGACCGGAAGTGTGATTGGAAGAGACCAGATAACGCCGGAAGAAAGACGCATGTTTTCGACAACAGATTCGTAATCTTTTTCATTAAAGAAACCTTCAATCGGGCTGTATGCGCCGATACCGATCAATTCCAAATCCGCGAAAGAAATTAAATCAAGTTCAATTTCTTTTTGAATGCTGCTCACATCATATGATTCATCTACTCTGTTTACTAATGTACCTCCGTGTGGTGCTAAGCTCATAACATCCATCTCCTCCTAGTTAACTTATAAAATTACTCAGATTAATGTTCAGATTCCCCCGCCTTGTTCGTGGACTGAGCGTCTCTCTTTACGAATGGCCTTTGTCAGGCTTACGGCACCGCCCGCCGCTAAAAGCACACTTACCATGATAAAGATCGAATAATAATCCGCTTTTAAAAACAAGGATACAAGCAGATAAGAAATCGATAAAGATAAAAACGGCGATACGATCCATACCTTCAGCATCGTTTGAACAACTTGTTTATGGAACACGTTCGGACCGTTTTTTGCCATGCCTATGCCGATAATAGACGATGACGTGACTTGCGCCAAGGGCACCGGCATCCCAAATACAGAACTGATTATTACCAGTCCCGCTCCTGTGCCGGATAAGAGAATGCCTTCTCCTTTTGAAAATCTCGTAATTTTCTTCCCGTTTGTTTCTAATACACGCCGACCTAATAACAGTGCGCCGAGCGCAACAAAAGCTCCTCCGTACAAGGTCCCTTTTACGACATCAAGCACACCGGCAGCCACTAACGGGCCAACGGCATTCGCCACATTATTCATGCCGGCAGAGAATGCTTCGAAAAATCCGGCAACTAACAAAACAATGCCGAGGATTTTTTGCTTTTTAGAAGATTTCACTTCAATCTTAAAATAACGAAACAGCTTAGATACGAAATAGGTGAAGCCAAAAGCGAACAGCGGGACAAAAACCCAAAATGTCACAATGATCAGAAGATTATTCACCAACAATACTTTATAAGCCACTCCCACGCCGACAACCGCGCCGACCGTCACTTCACTTGTCGATAAAGGAATGCCGAGCAGATTTGCCGTAAAGAGCGACAGCGCAGCAGCTCCAATAATGATGCAAACAATCGTCAGTGTAATCGTCTGTTCGGGGATAATGCCAGAGCTGATTGTTTTTACGACCTCGCCTCCGCCAATGACCGCCCCGGCCAAGACACCGACTGCGCATAGGATCAAAGCGTAAGTTTTCTTTTTGATGGCTCCAGAGCCGTAAGCAACTCCCATCGAAGCTGCAGCGCCGCTTGCACCAATATTCATCGCGAAAAACAAGCTAAATAAAATAGCGGCTAGTTCCATTTTGCAGCTCCTTATTCATGCAGTCCGCATTCTGTTTTCGCCATACCATTCCATCTGCCTGAACGCAGATCCTCTGCGGTAAAAGCGGGAGCAGTGCAAGGCGCGCAGCCAATACTTGGGTATCCTTGGTCATGAAGCGGATTGTAGTCCAGTTCATTCCGTGATGTGTATCTCCAAATGTCTTTCCAAGTCCAATGGATGAGCGGGCAAACTTTTACTGACTTGAATTTTTCATCTTTGTTTAAGAAATTCGTATTGGCACGGCTTGGCCCTTGATCACGGCGCAGACCGGAAAGCCAGGCTGGATGTCCTGAAAGCGCCTCTCTTAAAGGAACGACCTTTCTAAGGTAGCAGCACTGATTCGGCTCTCTTTCCCACAGTTTGTCACCATATTCTTCGGCTTGTTCCTCAAGGGTGAGGTCTGGTTTTTTCAGGATGATGTTAAGACCTGGATAACGCTCTTTCACTCGTTCAATTGTTTCATAGGTCTCTTTAAAATGAAGTCCTGTATCAAGAAACACAATCTCTGCGTCTTTTTTCACTTTATAAATTAAGTCAATCAAAACGATTCCCTCAATTCCGAAACTGCAGGCATAAACAAGCTGGTTGCCGTAATGGCCGTATGCCCACTTTAAAACTGACAGCGCTCCTTTATAAGGATCGTCTTCCGGAAATGTAATCGTTGGTTCTTCCCAATTATCATACGTTAACATTTCTTCTTTCCTCCTTTCGGAGACAAACAAACAGTAGCTTCCTGCCGGTTGTCTTTTCCCAATTGTAATGTGATTCTTGGCTGGTGATTTCAAACAGCCTTTTTGCCTCTTAAAATAAAAAACTTTCAATCCGGCGGAAAGAAAGACAGGAACAGCATGTAGCCCTTATCTTTCAAAATGGAATTCATTTTGCTGGAAGTAGCACCTTACAAACTATGCAGGTTGCCGGGCTTCATAGGTCCAGTCCCTCAGCCGCTCTTGATAAGTTTTTCAGATTTGTAGTAAATTTTAGCACAATTCTAACATAAGTCAACCCGACTTTTTTTATAGGATTAATAAAAAAACAGGCCTCATGGCCTGTTTTTAAGTACAGCAAGGCTTTGAAGCCTCTTTACATCGTTGGAATTTATTTTTTATTTTTTAAACCAATCTTTTGACTCGGGATTTCGTTTCCATGTTTTCAGCTTTTTTAGATCATCTGAATGAATATTTCCGTTCTCAAGTGCGACCTCTGTGAGCGTATCGTAATCAGTTAATGAGTAGTATGGCAGTTCTGCCTTTGCGAAGGCTTCTTCTGCTTTGGGAAGTCCGTACGTAAAGATTGAGACGACACCAAGCACCTCACAGCCAGCCGCTTGTAAAGCTACACAAGCTTCAAGCACGCTGCCTCCTGTGGAGATTAAGTCTTCAATAACGACCGTTTTTTGCCCTTTCTGCACAGCTCCCTCAATCTGATTGCCTTTTCCGTGCGCTTTCGGCTTGCTCCTCACATAACACATCGGAAGATTCAAACGGTCAGCCGCCAGAGCAGCATGAGGAATACCCGCAGTTGCTGTTCCTGCTATCATTTCAGCTTCGGGAAAATGCTCTTTGACAAGCTTGCTGATGCCTGAGGCGACATCATTTCTGACCTCTGGGAAAGATAGCGTCAGGCGGTTGTCACAGTAGATTGGTGATAAAATGCCGCTTGCCCATGTGAACGGCTCGTTCGGACGTAAAAATACTGCTTGGATGTCTAATAGATGTTTTGCGATGATTTGTTTCAAGATTTGATTCCCTCCCATTCAAGTCTGACAGCCTTATAGGCTTTTACCGGATCTTCCGCTTTTGTAATCGAGCGTCCTACTACAATCGCTGATGAACCTTTTTCTCTTGCAATTGCAGGTGTCGCCACGCGGACTTGGTCATTCGCAGCATCCTCTGACATTCTGATCCCTGGAGTGACAGTCAGAAATGAAGGCGACACTGCTTGGTAAATGGCGTTTGCTTCATGAACAGAGCAGACCACTCCATCCAGTCCGCTTTCTTCCGCCTGTTTGCTGTAGTGCACAACCGTATCGATCAGAGGCTTTTCGATCAGCAGTTCATCCTTCATGATTTGTTCAGATGTGCTTGTCAGCTGGGTTACCGCAATAAGTGACGGGCGTTTTTTCCCCGCCGGCGTACCTTCTTCTAAGCCTTCAAGAGCTGCTTGCATCATTTTTTTGCCCCCGGCCGCATGAACATTGACGAGGTCTACGCCGAGACTGGCAAGACGCTTCATCGCCTTGTTTACAGTGGTCGGAATGTCATGAAGCTTTAGATCCAAAAACAGCTCGCAGTTTCTTTCTTTTAGCTGTTTCACGATAGATGGTCCTTCTTGGTAAAAAAGCTCCATTCCAACCTTTACAAATAACGGTTCTTGCTGAAAAGGCGTTAAGAACGCAAGTGTTTCTTCAGCTGATGCAAAATCAAGCGCGATGATGGGCAGGTTGTTTTTCATGATTCCAGCTCCTTCCGATGCATTCTTCAATTGATTGATAGCCGTATTGGCGCAAAACAGATGGAAGCTGTTCAATAATCTCTGGACACGCAAAAGGATTCACAAAGTTTGCTGTTCCGACAGCGACCGCGCTTGCTCCAGCGAGAAGAAATTCCAGGGCATCTTCGGCCGACTGCACGCCTCCCATTCCGATAATCGGGATGTTGACCGCCTGGCTGACTTCATACACCATGCGAATGGCAACCGGCTTCACAGCAGGGCCGGAAAGTCCTCCTGTTTTATTCGCTAATATCGGTTTGCCGGTTTTTAAATCGAGTCTCATGCCGATTAGTGTGTTGATCATCGTAAGGCCGTCCGCTCCCGCTTCCTCGATCGCTAATGCAATTTCTGTGATATTAGCCACGTTCGGGGAAAGCTTCACATAAACGGGTACATTTGAAACCTCTTTCACCGCTTTTGTCAAATCGGCAGCCATTTCAGGGTTCGTGCCAAAAGCGATTCCGCCTGTTTTCACATTCGGGCAGGAAATATTCAATTCAAGTGCATGAACATTAGGCGCTTTGCTGATTTGCTCTGCGACTTCAACATAATCCTCGACTTGAGAACCTGCGACATTGGCAATGATCGGCGTATCAAACTGCTCAAGCCACGGCAGTTCATGATGCAACACGCTATCCAGCCCCGGATTTTGGAGACCGATCGCATTAAGCATTCCAGCACCAGTCTCAGCTACCCGCGGCGTCGGATTCCCGAAGCGAGGCTCCTTTGTCGTAGCCTTAATCATGATGGCTCCAAGACAAGACAAATCATAAAAACGTGAAAATTCTTTTCCAAAACCGAAGCAGCCTGATGCAGGAATGATTGGATTTTTCAAATCAAGTCCCGGCAATTTCACCTTGAGCATTACAGCGCCACCTCCTGAGCTTTAAATACAGGCCCGTCGAGACATACTTTTACATAGGATGTCTCACTTTCGTTTGTATGGCACACACACGCGAAGCATGCGCCGATTCCGCAGCCCATTCGTTCCTCCATGGACAAATATACTTCTTTATGGGCATATTCCTGTTTTAGCGCCTTGAGCATCGGTGTCGGCCCGCAGCTGAGAAGGATATCAAACTCTAGATGTTTCCGTTTAATCACATCTGTGACAAATCCGGTTTCCCCGTAGCTTCCGTCAGCTGTTGCCACAAACGTGTCTCCATACTGCCGGCATTCTTTCTCGTAAAAAACATCCTTTGCCGATTGGAATCCTAAAACGTGGATGACATTTACCCCTTTTTCAATCAAGCGTTTCGACAGCTCTTGGAGAGGCGGCACACCTACACCGCCTCCTACCAGCAAAGCCGTCTTTCCGGGTTGGACTTCATTGACAGGAAAGCCATTTCCCAAAGGCCCGAGGACATCCACAAGCTCTCCCTGCTGTTTCAGAGACAATAGCCTTGTACCTTCCCCATCTACTCGATAAATGATGGTGACTTCACTTTTTTCAAAATTGACGTCGGCGATGCTGATTGGCCTCCTCAAAAGAGGCGTAACCGCTTCGCTCACTTTAAGATGAAGGAACTGCCCCGGGGTTGTAAACCCTTGGACAAGCTCCCCTTTCAGAACCATTTGATACACCCGGTCTGCAATTTGCTGGTTAGAACATACTGTCAAATACGCTTTTTTCATATAGTGACTGCCGCCTCCTGATTTGTGTTGACTGCCGGCATTTGATCAGCGCGGAATGTCATGCTTTCCAGCACTCGCAATATCGCCTCTGCCGTATCTAATGATGTTAAGCAGGCAACACCATTTTCTACTGATTCACGTCTGATTCTAAATCCGTCTCTTGCCGGCTGCTTTCCTTTTGTCAGCGTATTGATGACAAACTGTGCTTCACCGTTTCTGATGACATCAAGCAGGTTCGGACCATCCTGACCGATTTTTCCGACAACCTTCGCTGGAATAGAAGCTTCTTTCAGGTAGCCTGCCGTTCCTTCCGTCGCTAAAATGTTGTAGCCAATCGCGTGGAACCGCTTAGCAATGGCAAGCCCTTCTTCTTTGTCCTTATCAGCTACTGTTAAAAGCACGGAACCGTAGTTCGGGATTTGAATACCTGAAGCAATCAAGGCTTTATAGAGCGCCTTTTCAAGGGTCGAATCTTTCCCCATGACTTCACCTGTTGATTTCATTTCAGGCCCTAACGTAATGTCCACTCTTCTCAGCTTGGCGAAGGAGAAGACCGGCGCTTTTACAAATACACCTTGCTGCTCAGGCTGAAGGCCCTCTGTATAGCCAAACGCAGCCAGCTTTTGACCGAGAATGATTTTTGTTGCGAGATTCGCCATTGGGATACCCGTAATTTTGCTTAAGAACGGTACGGTTCTGCTTGATCTCGGGTTCACTTCGAGCACGTACACCTCGCCTTGTGATAAGACGAATTGAATATTGAGCAAACCGACAATGTTCAGCCCTTTAGCAAGTGCGATCGTGTATTGTTCAATTTTTTTCTTAATGTCCTCAGTGAGCGATTGAGGCGGATAAACAGCGATCGAGTCTCCGGAGTGAACGCCCGCACGTTCAATGTGCTCCATAATTCCCGGAATGACGACTGTTTCACCGTCAGATACTGCATCAACTTCAATTTCTTTCCCAGTCAAATATCTGTCAATTAATACAGGGTGCTGCGGATTGATTTTGACTGCGTTTTTCATGTAATGAAGCAGCTCTTCTTCATGATACACAATCTCCATCGCCCGGCCGCCAAGTACATAGGAAGGGCGCACCAATACCGGGTATCCGATATCACTCGCGATGCTTACTGCCTGATCAACCGATGTCGCTGTTTTGCCAAGTGGCTGCGGAACACCAAGTTCTCCAAGCGCTTGTTCAAATTTATCCCGGTCTTCCGCACGGTCTAAATCTTCTAATGAAGTTCCAAGGATTTTCACTCCGCGCGCAGAAAGCTCGTCAGCAAGGTTAATCGCAGTTTGTCCGCCAAATTGTACGACAACGCCTATTGGCTGTTCGAGGTCAATGATGTGCATAACATCTTCAATCGTAAGCGGTTCGAAATACAGCTTGTCTGAGATGCTGAAGTCTGTTGAAACGGTTTCCGGGTTGTTATTGACAATAATGGCTTCATAGCCTGCTTGTTTAATTGCCCATACAGAGTGAACAGTCGCATAGTCGAACTCGACACCCTGACCGATTCGAATCGGACCCGAACCAAGCACCATCACACTTTTCTTATCTGTAACGACAGATTCATTTTCTTCTTCATATGTGCTATAGAAGTATGGCGTTTCTGACTCAAATTCCGCCGCGCACGTATCTACCATCTTGAATACCGGCGCAATCCCCGTTTGTTTTCTCAAGCTGTATAGATCGGATTCTTTCATTTTCCACTCGCGGCTGATGTACTGGTCAGAGAAGCCGAGTTCTTTTGCCCGTCTCAGCACATCTGTATCGCCCGTATTCGCCTTCAATTCTTTTTCAAACTGTACGATTCCGAACAGCTTATGCAGGAAGAAGACATCGATAGCGGAAAATTCATGGAGGTCTTCTACCGTGTAACCTCTTCTGTACGCTTCAGCTAAGTAGAATAAGCGTTCATCACCGGCCTTTTTAATTCGCTTTTCAAGAAGTTCATCTGAAATGTCAGCAGCGTCCTTCAATTCAAGATGATACACATCAGCTTCCAGTGAACGCACAGCCTTCAGCAATGATTCTTCAAGCGTGCGGCCGATCGCCATGACCTCACCAGTCGCTTTCATTTGCGTGCCGAGCTTTCTGTTTGCTGATTCAAATTTATCAAACGGCCAGCGCGGAATTTTGGATACGACATAGTCAAGAGCAGGTTCAAATGCTGCATATGTTTTTCCTGTTACCGGGTTCATCATTTCATCTAATGAAAGGCCGACTGCAATTTTAGCAGCGAGCTTTGCTATCGGGTATCCCGTTGCTTTTGATGCAAGGGCAGATGAACGGCTGACACGCGGATTTACTTCAATGATGTAATATTGGAAGCTGTCTGGATCTAAGGCGAGCTGGACGTTACATCCGCCTTCGATTCCAAGCGCGCGAATCAGTTTTAACGATACATTCCGCAGGAGCTGATATTCGCGATCGCTGAGTGTTTGGCTCGGCGCGACAACAATACTGTCTCCAGTATGGATTCCAACCGGATCAATGTTTTCCATGTTACAAACAACTATGGCGTGATCCTGGCTGTCTCTCATGACTTCATACTCGATTTCTTTATAGCCGGCAATGCTCTTTTCAAGCAGACATTGGTGTACCGGGCTTAATTTCAAGCCGTTCTCAACAATTTCTTTTAGCTCTGTTTCATTCGAGCAGATGCCTCCGCCTGTTCCGCCTAATGTATATGCCGGGCGGACAATGACAGGGAATCCAATTTGGCTGACGAATTTTTCCGCTTCTTCGAGGGAATGGATAATCTCACTTTCAGGCACCGGTTCATTCAGTTCATTCATTAATGTTCTGAACAAGTCACGGTCTTCAGCTTGCTGAATCGCAGACAGTTTCGTGCCAAGCACTTCGACGCCGCATTCTGCCAAAACGCCTCTTTCAGAAAGCTCAACCGCAAGATTCAAACCGGTTTGGCCTCCGAGCGTAGGAAGAATGGCATCTGGGCGCTCTTTTCTGATGATTCGTGTCAGGAATTCAGGTGTGAGCGGTTCGATGTAAACCCGATCAGCCATTTCTGTATCTGTCATGATCGTGGCAGGGTTTGAGTTGACAAGGATGACTTCATAGCCTTCTTCTTTTAAAGCAAGACAGGCTTGCGTTCCCGCATAGTCAAATTCTGCTGCTTGGCCGATGATGATCGGCCCAGATCCGATTACTAAAATTTTGTTAATGTCTACGCGTTTTGGCATACCGCTTCCCCTTCTTTCTCTGTTGTTTCGATCATTTCGATGAATCTGTCAAATAGATGGTTAGCATCCTCAGGACCAGGTGAGGCTTCGGGATGATATTGAACTGTAAATGCCGGCAATGTTTTATGCTTCAGCCCTTCAATCGTATCGTCGTTGATTGCGATATGCGTCACTTCAAGTTCTGTTTCACTGATAGATGAAACTGTATAACCATGGTTTTGAGATGTTAAGGCAACTTTCCCTGTAGCCAGCTCTTTTACCGGGTGGTTTGAACCTCTGTGGCCGAATTTCATTTTTTCAGTATTCGCCCCGCACGCCAGCGCGAATAATTGGTGGCCGAGACATATTCCGAATAAAGGCACTTTTCCGAGAACCCTTTTAATCATTTCAATCGCTTCAGGCACATCCTTCGGGTCTCCAGGTCCGTTAGAAAGCATGATGCCGTCCGGTTTCAGCTGAAGCACTTCTTCTGCTGTAATGTTGTAAGGCACAACGATGACGTCACATTTCCGTTTGTTCAGCTCCCTTAGAATCCCGTGCTTCATGCCGAAGTCAACCAAGACAATGCGTTTGCCTCTTCCCGGGCTCGGATATGCTGTTTTGGCTGATACTTGTGATACTTGATTTCTTGGCAATTCCGTTTCGTTCAGTCTTTTCAGCACAGCTTCGATGTCTTCATCAGATGAAGCGAATGTTCCTTTTAGCGCGCCTGCCGTGCGAATCATTCTTGTCAGCTTCCTTGTATCAATCCCCTGGAGTCCGGGAATGTTTTTCATTTTTAGGTACTCGTCTAATGTGTATGCTGAACGCCAGTTGGAAGGCAGTTCACATAATTCTTTGATGATCAGCCCTTTGACAAAAGGGGTAATGGATTCAAAATCATCACGGTTAATGCCGTAATTTCCGATAAGCGGGTATGTCAATGTTACGATCTGCCCGCAGTAAGAAGGGTCAGATAAAATTTCCTGATAGCCTGTCATCCCAGTATTAAAAACGACTTCTCCCATGTTGTGTTCTAAGCTCCCGAAGGCTTCTCCTTCGAATACCGCTCCGTTTTCCAGTACTAATCGTCTCTTCATTTGACAAGTCTCCCTTCTTCATAAGCAAGCTTTCCTGCCGCAATTGTAGCGACCGGCCAGCCGGTGCAGCTGATGCCATTGAATGGTGTATTTTTTCCTTTTGATAAAAATGTCTCTTTGTCTATAACTGCTTCTTTTTCTAAATCAATTAATGTCATGTCAGCAACTTGCCCCGTTTGTAATGTTCCATATGGGAGACCGAACGCTTCGCATGGCTTGATTGTCATGTAGTCAATGAGCTGCTTCAATGACCAGCTGCCATTTTTGACAAAGTGTGTGTAAAGAAGCGGGAATGCTGTTTCTAAGCCGACAATTCCGAATGGCGCCAGCTTCATTTCCGTGTTTTTCTCTTCTTCCGTATGCGGTGCATGGTCTGTTGCGATAAAATCAATCGTTCCGTCTAAAAGACCTTCAATTAAAGCAGCCCTGTCTTCTGCGCTGCGGAGCGGAGGATTCATTTTATAGTTTGTGTCCAGCCCCGGGATGTCCTCATCACAAAGCAGCAAATGATGCGGCGACACTTCTGCTGTCACTCTGATTCCCGCTTTTTTCGCATCGCGTACAACTCTGACAGATTCTTTCGTGCTGATATGGCATACATGATAATGGCAGTTTGCCGCCTCAGCCAGCAGCACATCGCGGGCAATATGAACCGATTCACACACAGAAGGAATGCCGTTTAGCCCGTTCGCTTTGGAGAATGTCCCCTCATGTACGCTTCCTCCGTAAATTAAGGAGTTGTCCTCGCAATGTGCAACAATCGCTTTGTCAATTGCGGCTGCCCGTTTCATCGCTTCATACATCATGCCTGCTGTCTGTATCCCAACGCCGTCATCTGTAAAGGCAAATGCCCCGGCTTCTTTTAACGCTTCAAAGTTTGTCATTTCATCGCCGATTTGCCTGATCGTAATGGATGCATATGGAAGAACTCTGACACATGATGTTTCTTTAATTCTGTTTTGCACCCATTCCATCTGCTCCTTTGTATCGGGAACCGGCCGCGTATTCGGCATTGCTGCTACTGTTGTATAGCCGCCGCGCGCCGCTGCTTTCGCCCCGGTTTCAATTGTTTCTTTTTTCTCTCCGCCCGGCTCTCTGAAATGAACGTGGAGATCAACAAACCCAGGTGAAACAAGCAAACCTTTTGCATCAATTACAGTTTCATTATCCGTTGCATCAAGCTTGCCGATTGCAGTAATGGTTTCTCCAGTCACTCGGATATCCGCTTCTGTTTTTTCACCATTTTCGTTAAGTATCCAGCCGTTTTTAATGAGATATGACATAAGATGCTTCTCCTCTTTTCACATTGGTTTGTAAGGCACGCTGTATCACTGCCATTCTGATAAATACGCCATTTTGCATTTGCTTGAAGATTCTTGATTTTTCGCTTTCTACTAAGCTGTCATCAATCTCCACTCCTCTGTTTACCGGAGCAGGATGCATGATGATCGCATGCTGCTTCATACGCTCAGCCCGTTCTACGGTCAATCCGAATTTGTTTAAATAGCCTTCCTGGCTGACACCGGACTGATGCCGTTCATTTTGAATGCGCAGCAGCATGACGACATCGGAAGACTCCACTGCTTCATCCATTGAGACATACGTGCCGAATGTATTTTCTTCATCCTGCCATTCCGCAGGACCGGAAAACAGGACCCGGGCACCCAATCTTGTCAACACTTCCGCATTTGACCTTGCCACTCTGCTATGCTTGATGTCACCGTGAATGGAGACGGTAAGCCCTTTGAACGTACTGAACTCTTCATAAATCGTCATTAAATCAAGCAGTGATTGTGTCGGATGCTGGCCGCATCCGTCTCCCGCATTCAGAATCGGAATGCTCACCTGGCTGACAAGCTCTTGATAATACTCATCTTCACTGTGCCTGATGACGCACACGTCCACACCGATTGATTCGAGCGTCCGAATCGTATCATATAAGGTTTCGCCTTTTTGTACGCTTGTGCTTGTTCCATCAAGGTTCAGCACATTCATGCCCAGCTTTTTTTCTGCGACCTCGAAGCTGAACCGCGTTCTCGTGCTCGGTTCGAAAAACAGGTTTGCTGCAAACTTTCCTGTAAGCTGATTGTCTGTTTTTCCGTTTTTGAGGTCTTGTGCTGTGTGAAGCAAATCTTTGATTTCCTCAGTGCTGAGTTCATTCATCGTCGTTACATGCTTCATGTTCTTTCCCCTCTCATTTCAACTTAAGGCTGAAAAAACCCCGGGTCTAGGATAGACTCGGGGTATGGTTAAATAGAGGGCAGCATTGAAGCTTCCTTCTCTTCATAACCCTTCCAAGCCTCTCTGGACTTTCATTAAAAGGTTTTAAATATGATGTTGTTCAGATGTGTCAGCCTGCTCTTCCTTCGCTTCCGGAAGAATCAGGTTTAAGATGACACCGACAATTGCGGCAAGCGCCATCCCTGACACTTGGAATCCGCCTTGTGATACTTGGATAAATGCGCCTCCTACACCGATCACAAGGATCACCGATGTGATAATGAGGTTTCGGTTATTTTCATAATCAATTTTGTTGTCAATCAGCATTCTCAGACCGCTTGAAGCAATGATTCCGAACAGCAGGAAGGAGACGCCTCCCATGACCGCTGACGGCACTGAACTGATCAGCGCTGAAATTTTGCCGATAAAGCCGAAGCAAAGGGCAATCACTGCCGCGCCTCCGATGACAAAGACGCTGAATACCCTTGTGATGGCCAGCACGCCAATGTTTTCTCCGTAAGTCGTCGTCGGCGGGCCGCCGATCAGAGAAGCAAGAATTGTCGCCACGCTGTCACCCATAATGGAGCGATGCAGTCCCGGTTTTTTAATGAAATCTTGTCCAACAACCTTACTCAGCACCATTTGGTGGCCGATATGCTCCGACATTGTCACAAACGCGACCGGTACCATTGCGGCCGCGATGCCGAGTGTTACTGACGGCGAATAGTCTTTGAACGGGATGATAAATTCAGGCACTGCGAACCATTTCGCGTCAAGCACCGGCTGGAAGTTGACAATCCCTTGAGTAAGGGCGAACAGGTATCCGCCGATGATTCCGATCAAAACCGGAATCAGGCTTAAGAATCCTCGCAAGAAAATCGCGCAAATAATCGTGATAGCCAGCGTAACGCCTGCAACACTGAAGTGCTTTAAGCTGTAGACCAATTCACTCGCATTCGGATCAGCATACATCGCCATGTTTACCGCAGTGCTTGCAAGCCCCAGCCCGATGACGATAATAACAGGTCCTACGACTACAGGCGGGAGAATCTTCATCAGCCATCCTGTGCCAAGCTGCCTGATCAATAAGGCAATCAGCCCGTATACCAGCCCTGCAAGAAACGCCCCAACCATTGCCGCTCCCGGCCCGCCGGTCGCTTTTACCAGTATGATCGGAGAAATAAAGGCGAAGGATGAACCGAGATACGCCGGAATTTGCCCTTTCGTAATAAGAAGGTACGCCAGTGTTCCGATGCCGCTTGTCACCAACGCCACAGCAGGACTCATTCCGACGAGCTTCGGAACCAAAATGGTTGAGCCAAACATGGCAAACAAATGCTGAAGGCTGAATGAAACCCAAGAGAAAGGTGTCGGGACATCCCTGACCCCTAAATTTACTTTTTTCTTACTCATGATGATTTCCCCCTGATTGTTGACTTTCATTTTAGGATGACTCAATGGCTGTATAAAAAAACCTCTTTGCTATTTTTACGCAAAGAGGCATACAAAGACCTGCCGAATGCTTTTCGGGTCTTTGTTGTGCACCTCTTTGCAACCTCTCTGGATTGCCCTTAAAAAGGTGATCTATTATTCATTTTCATAAATGGCGACGAGATCGTTTTGATCTACCTCAACAAGCTGAACCATAACCTTTTCAACCTTTGATGTCGGGATGTTTTTCCCAATATAATCCGCTCGTATCGGCAGCTCCCGGTGTCCCCTGTCAACAAGCACAGCCAGCTGAATGGAGGAAGGTCTGCCTACATCAACAAGCGCATCCATACCTGCTCTGACTGTTCTTCCGGTATACAGGACATCATCAACAAGAATGACTTTTTGATCTGTGATATCTACCGGAATATCTGCACCTTTCACAAGCGGTTCTTCGTTGCTCGTTTTTTTAGAAAGATCGTCTCTGTAAAGGGTAATATCAATTTCACCAACTGTAACAGGATTTCCTTCAATCTGTTCAATTCGTTCCGCAAGGCGTTTTGCCAGGTAAATCCCTCTTGTCTTAATGCCGACAAGAATGCAGTTATTCATCCCTTTATTGCGTTCGATCATTTCGTGCGCAATCCTGGTCAAGGCCCGTCTGATTGCCTGTTCGTCGAGAATGACAGCTTTTTGATTCAATGTGTGACACCTCACAGTTTATATAGAAGAAAAAACCCCTCCTGCCAGAGCATAGAGGGGTTTTAGGACAAGGTGCGCACTATACACGCATCCCGTCTATCCGTTATCCTTCTCAGCCTCTCTGGACTGTTTTAAAGAATCTATTCAGCTTCGTTTATTATTTCAGAAAAGAAACACTCTGTCAACCGTTTTTTCTGAGGGTTTCGATTAATTCTGCCATATCCTCAGGAAGCGGCGCTTCAAATTCGACATATTCTCCTGTTCGCGGGTGGTCAAAACCTAAAACGCCCGCGTGAAGCGCCTGGCCGTTAAAGTCGATTGTTTTTCTCGGACCATATTTCGGGTCGCCCGCTAATGGGAATCCGATATATTTCATATGAACACGAATTTGATGGGTTCTCCCTGTTTCAAGCTGGCATTCCACTAACGTAAAGTCCTGAAAACGCTCAAGCACATGAAAATGAGTGACAGCGTTTTTGCCATCACGTGTCACAGTCATGCTTTGACGGTCTTTTTTATCCCGCCCGATCGGCGCGTCAATTGTGCCGTCATCATGAGAAATAAGCCCGTGGACAACAGCCGTATACTTTCGCGTGACCGTTTTGTTGACCAATTGGTTTACAAGTGACTCGTGTGCCATATCATTTTTCGCCACCATTAATAAGCCGGACGTGTCCTTATCGATTCTGTGAACAATCCCCGGCCGCATCACACCATTTATTCCGGAAAGGTCTGTACAATGAGCCATAAGGCCGTTTACAAGTGTGCCCGTAAGATGACCGGGTGCTGGGTGTACAACCATTCCGCGAGGCTTATTGACAACCAGCACATCCTGATCTTCATAATAAATATCAAGATCCATAGGTTCTGCCAGGACGTCGAGCGCTTCCGGTTCGGGTACAGTGACGGTCACCTGATCACCCGGCTGAATTTTATAATTCGCTTTCACCGCGCTCCCGTTCACGACAACCTGTCCGTCTTTTACCCATTGCTGAACCTGGGTTCTTGACCAATCATTCTCAGTTGATGCCAAAAATTTATCAATCCGCTCACTTTTTTGTTCTTCTGAAGCGGTTATATCAATTTGATTCATGCTATTGCTCCTTTTTCTTTTTCCCGCTGTCCAACAGCATTTGTATAAATAAAAGCATTACGCCGACACATAGTGAAGAGTCCGCGATGTTAAAAATCGGGTAATTGTAATTCACAATTATAACATGGATAAAATCCACAACTTCTTGTCTGACAGCCCGATCGATAAAGTTGCCGATGGCACCGCCAAGCATAAGCCCAAGGGCAACGCCAAGAAGCCTTTGTCCTTTTGTGTAACGCTGTATGTAATAAACAATACCAATAATAACAGCGGTTGTTATGAGGTAGAAAAACCACATCTGACCCGCTAATATCCCCCATGCAGCACCCGTATTGCGATGGGAGGTGATATAGAATACCTGATCAATGATCGGAATGCTTTGGCCAAGTTCCATGTTCTTAACGACTAGCCATTTTGTCAATTGATCGGCTGCAATAATAAGTAGTGCAATTATATAATACAGCACAAACGTTCCTCCAGTTTACGGTTACTTTAATCCATTATGCATTTTATCAATAAAAAGCACTGGAGTAAAGAAATATCAGGCATATTAACTGGTCAGACACTGTTTATTCATACAGTGCCTGACCATATTCGATATCCGTTGATTTCCATATCGGAAGCGTTTTTTTTTCGAATTGGACAGAATAAAGAAAATCGTTTGCTGTTCGGGCCGTCGGCAGCACCGCCAGCTTTGAAAGAGGAATGGGGGCCCCGGTTTCTTCACAGTATCCGAATGTGCCGTTTTCGATTTTTGACAATGCAAGGAGAACGTCTTGAAGCTCTTCTTTAATGTGATAGATCAGAGTTGCTTTTTGTTTATGATTGATTGCTGCTTGCGGGCTTGTAGAAACCTGAAAGCAAGAATACTCAAATAATCTCGACTGTAATTCTTCTTTCATCAGAAGAAGTTCCGTGTAAATTGCGGTCAGTTGATCATTCATTCTTCACAACTCCTGCTCTTAACGTAGTACCTTTATTGTTGCCTATGAATGATGATCTAAAGCCCATAAGATTTTTCCTGCCGTTCTAAAGGATGTCACTCTTGGCACAAAAAAAGCCCGGCTTTTACGCCGGGCCCCTTTTGCATTATTTTTCATAATATTTTTCAACGATTTCAGCATTGCGTAATGAAAGTGTAGGATATTTCGGATTTGCCCCTACATCTTTTGAAATCACACGTGATCTCTCACACATTTCGCCTTCCGCTTTCTCGACAGCGATTTTACCCGTCGGAAAGCTTTGCGCATCGTTCGGCGCTTCCTGTTCTTCACTGATTGTCAGTTCTGACACAATAAACAGCTGAGAAAGATTTTCTTTAATGGAAGCCAAGAGCTCTTTGTTTTCTTTATTTGGATACAATTTCAGGTTAGCTTCCAATGATTTACCGATAATTTTTTCATTCCGCGCAGTTTCTAATGCTTTTAGCACGTCATCACGAAGAGCCATAAAGCGGTCAAATTTTTCTTCAGTCGCTTCACTGTTTGGAATTGCGATTGTTTCCGGCATATCTGTCAGCTGAACGCTCTGCTCTTCAACAAATGTTAAATGAGACCATAATTCGTCAGCCGTATGCGGAAGGATAGGCGCTGAAAGCTTCACTAATGCAAGAAGCGTTTCGTAGAATACTGTCTGCATGCTGCGTCTATCCGGATGATCCGCATGCTCGATGTAAACAATATCCTTTGCAAAATCGAGATAGAATGAGCTTAATTCGATTGTGCAGAAATTATGGATGCTGTGATACACAACCGCAAATTCGTACTCATCATACGCTTTTTTCACTTTATCAATCAGTTTGTTCAGCTTAATCAGCATATACTGATCCACTTCACGAAGTTCTTCAACAGCCACCGCATTTGTTTTTGGATCAAAATCGAAAAGGTTGCCGTGAAGGAAACGGAACGTATTGCGGATTTTACGATATACTTCCGCAACCTGCTTCAGAATGGCGTCAGACACGCGAACATCCGCCTGATAATCCACTGAAGATACCCATAACCTTAAGATGTCCGCACCAAGCTGTTTCATAACTTTAGCCGGAACAACAACGTTACCGATTGATTTACTCATCTTGCGTCCTTCTCCATCCAGTGCGAACCCATGGCTGAGCACACCTTTATACGGCGCTTTCCCTGTTACGGCTACTGCTGTAGAAAGGGAAGAGTTAAACCAGCCGCGATATTGGTCAGATCCCTCTAGGTATAAATCAGCCGGGCGAACGAGGTCATCACGTTCTTCAAGCACTGCTTGATGGGAAGAGCCTGAATCAAACCAAACATCCATGATATCCTGTTCTTTTGTAAATGTGCCGTTCGGGCTTCCAGGATGTGTAAACCCTTCCGGAAGAAGATCCTTTGCTTCTTTTTCAAACCAAATGTTTGATCCGTGCTGCCTGAACAATTCAGAAACATGTTCAATGGTTTCATCCGTAATAATCGGTTCCCCATTTTCGGCATAAAATACCGGAATCGGCACACCCCACGCACGCTGTCTGGAAATACACCAGTCTCCGCGGTCCCGAACCATGTTGTGCAAACGCTGCTCGCCCCATTCAGGAACCCATTTGGTTTCTTTGATGGCGTCCAGCAGGTCTGATCTGAAATCTTTAATAGACGCAAACCATTGCGCTGTCGCTCTGAAAATGGTTGGTTTTTTTGTTCTCCAATCGTGCGGATAAGAATGAGTAATAAATTCAAGCTTCACAAGTGCGCCTTTTTCATCAAGCTGCTGTGTGATCGCTTTGTTTGCATCGTCATAGAACATGCCTTCAAAGCCAGGAGCTTCGCTTGTCATGACACCTTTTGCATCAACTGGGCAAAGCACATCTAAGCCGTATTTTTGGCCGATGATAAAGTCATCCTCCCCATGTCCTGGCGCTGTATGAACACAGCCTGTTCCGGCATCAGTTGTTACGTGTTCACCAAGCATAACGAGAGAATCTCTGCCATATAGCGGGTGTTCAGCGATAATGTTCTCAAGGTCTTTCCCTTTGACCGTTCTTGTCACTTCATACTGATCAAATCCGCATGCAGACGCAACATTTTCGACTAAAGCACTTGCTACGACAAAGCGGTCTTCACCTACTGCAATCACGCTGTACTCAAGATCAGGGTGCACTGAGATTCCGAGGTTCGCCGGAATTGTCCAAGGCGTTGTTGTCCAGATGATGATACGTTCTCCATTCTCAAGAACGCCTTTTCCGTCTTTTACACCAAAAGCAACGTAAATTGATGCTGAACGTTTGTCTTGATATTCGATCTCGGCTTCAGCCAAAGCAGACTCACTTGAAGGTGACCAGTTAACCGGTTTAAGACCTTTGTAAATGTAGCCCCGTTTTGCCATTTCACCAAATACGCGGATTTGCTGCGCTTCGTATTCCGGTTTTAATGTTACATATGGGTTTTCCCAATCACCGCGGACACCAAGACGTTTAAATTGCTCACGCTGTCCTTCGATTTGCTTCCAAGCGTACTCTTCGCACAGTTTGCGGAATTCCGCTACTGACATTTCTTTGCGGTTGACTTTTTTGTTTTTTGTCAGAGCTGTTTCAATTGGCAATCCGTGTGTATCCCAGCCTGGAACATACGGTGCGTTGTAGCCGCTCATTGATTTAAAGCGGACAATGAAATCCTTCAAAATCTTGTTAAGCGCGTGGCCCATATGAATGTCGCCGTTAGCATACGGAGGTCCGTCATGTAAAACAAATTTCGGGCGGTCTTTCGTCCGTTCCTGCACAAGACGATAGATATCCTCTTCCTCCCATTTCTTTTGAATGTCAGGCTCACGGTTTGGCAAATTTCCACGCATCGGGAAATCTGTTTTTGGCATTAAGAGCGTGTCTTTAAAATCCATTTTCATTCCTCCACTGCATTTTTTCAGAAAATAAAAAAAGCCCTCTCATCCCATAAGGGACGAGAAAGCTTATCTCGCGGTACCACCCTTTTAGAAAAAGCCAGCATACGCTTTTTCCTCTTGAGCATCGTAACGTGATGAACGTCCTAACCTACTGTGAGTTCAGAAAGGAAACTTAAGGGCTGATCTACATGATTCCGGCCATCCCGGACTCTCACCATCTCCGGGTCGCTATGAAGGCCTGAAGGAAACATGACTGTCCCTTTCAACCGTTTTTTCATCTGAATTTATGAACGTATTATATTCGACAAGCTAAGAAAATGTCAAGATAATCAGAGAATTTATTCCTTTTCCTCAAATACAGCGTCGACTTCATACTCAAGGAGATGATCCCAATCGTCATTTTTCAGAAGATCGAGCTGAGCCTCAATCAGCATTTGGAAACGTGTTCTGAACACTTTAGACTGTTTTTTCAGCTCTTCGATTTCCATGGCGATTTTTCTTGATTTTGATAACGATTCGTTGATAATGCGATCAGCATTTTTCTCCGCTTCCCGTACGATCAGCTTTGCCTCTTTTTGAGAATTGCGTTTTACGTCTTCAGCTGCTTCTTGGGCAACTAAAATCGATTTATTCAATGTTTCTTCAATATTGGCAAAGTGTCCGATTCTTTCATCTAGCTCATTGACTTTCGCTTCTAGTTCCGTTTTCTTACGGAGAACAATTTCATAATCTTTTCTGACTTGCGCTAGAAATTCATTTACTTCATCTTCATCATATCCGCGAAAACTTTTTGTAAACGTCTTGTTGTGAATATCATTTGGCGTTAATGGCATGATGCCACCTCCATTTTTACATTTCAGTACGGTTATCTAGTTCACATTATAAAACAAATTTCGCACAGATGGAGAAAAAAACTGAAAAACCGACTATTTTTGTCGTTCAAACGTAACTCTCCATTTGTCTTTTTTGGTTTTTCCTTCGATTTTGGATAAACTGCAGCGGCCAAAGCCTCTGATAGACAGCATGTCCCCTTCTGCCACTATGTAGGAAGGATCTTCAACTACCTTCCAGTTCACTTTTACGTGCCCGTTTTTCACAAGTGTCTGTGATTTCTGGCGGGATTGCCTGCTCATAGAGGCGCAGACAGCGTCAAGCCTTAAAGAAGAAACCGTGTCATCTCTTATTTCGACATCAATAGCCGGAATGTTAAGGTCTGACAAGCCAATTTTCTCAAGGCTGACCGTCGCTTTGCCTGCTTGAGTCAGCTGTGCGGCCACAAAATCAGCGGTATCGGCTGATACAATCAATTGCACAGCTGATTCAGAAAACACGATGTCACCGAATTTTTGCCGCTTTAATCCTATGCCCATTAATGCACCAAGCAGAGAACGGTGATCTACTGAGACAAACTTGTCAGCATAACGGACGTTAAACGCCTGCAGTTCAAAATCCGATTCTTCTGGAGTAATGTATTCTGGATACAGAATCGCCCGTTTCCGCTCCGCTCTGTCATAGCCGCCGGAAAAAGCAAGCCCGACGTCTGTCTGTCCCGTAACAGCAGTGAGGATGACCTGCTCTCGAGGGTCTAAAAAGTCGGTCAGCTTCATTCTGTACTGCTCCTGGACAATTCTTTTCCATTCGAGCGCCTGATCAATAAAGGCCCGCTCGTCTTTTCTGAAGTGCTGATAGATATCGCTCATCGTCTTTCCCTTCTATGTAAAGAGGCTTGGCTGCTGCCAAGCCCCTATCAAACTGTCACATTAAAACGCAATCATGCGATAAAGTCCCCACAAGCCGGTAGTCGCAAATCGAAGCACAAGGATTGCTACGATTGGTGAAATATCCAGCATTGCAATCGGAGGGATGATTTTTCTGAATGGTTCGAGATATGGTTCACAAATCGATGCTAAAAAACGCCCGACTGCTGTTTCCCTCGTACTCGGCACCCATGACATAAAAATGTATATGATCAGGGCAAATGAGTATATTGTGATTAATAAGCTTAAAACCGAAAAAACTTGATAAAGGATCATCTCGCTTTACCACCTCTGATGTTCGTCTTCAGATATGAGCTCAGAAATTGTGCCTGATACATCTACGTTATCAGGCGTGCAGAGAAAGATATCTGAGCCGATTCTTTGAATATCTCCGCCGATGGCATAGACGGTTCCGCTTAAAAAGTCAACAATCCGCTTCGCCTGGTCATGCTGTATCCGCTGAAGATTGACGACAACTGCCCGCCGGTTCTTCAAATGGTCGGCTATTTCCTGCGCCTCCGCATACACGCGCGGCTCACTCAACACCACTTTAGAGGATTTCTGAACACTTTGCAAGCTCACTACATTCTGTTTGCCCGCAGGTTTATTCCCGGTATAAGCCGGCTTTTCTTTTTGCTCATGCTCCTCATGCGATTCCCGCTCTGTCTCAATATATTCATATTCATATTCTTCATCTTCCATCGAGAAAAAGTTTTTCAGTTTATTTTTCATACTCATTGCTGTACACCCCCTGTTTCATTTCCGACTAACGATGAGCCGATTCTAATATAAGTAGCCCCTTCTTCAATTGCAATTTCAAAATCATTTGACATGCCCATCGACAGTTCAGTACACGGAGCGTTCGGCTGCTTCAGTTTCTGAACCTGGTCACGGAGTTCTCTCAGCGACCTGAAACAGCTTCTGATCTGATCTTGATCATCAGTCAGCGGAGCCATTGTCATCAGTCCGGCCACTTGGATATGTTCGAAACCGGAAAGCTCCTGTATGAATGGAATGACTTCTTCTTTTTTCATGCCGTGTTTAGAAGGCTCAAGAGAGGTATTGACCTGCACAAAGCATCGGACAGTACCTTCAGCCCGTTTTTCAATTTCTTTCGCTAATGAGAGCCGGTCTAGGGAATGGATATAAGAAACCGCATTGACGACAGATTTTGCTTTTCTTGATTGCAGACTGCCGATAAAATGCCATTCCGGATTCCCTTTCATCAATTCCTGTTTGCGGAGCAGTTCCGCATCCCGATTCTCTCCGAGGCAGGTGATGCCAGCATCTACTGCCTCCTGTGCTCTTTCAGGTGATACATATTTTGTGACTGCAATAACCGTAACTTCATCGGAGCTGCGGCCCGATCTGTTACATGCTTCGTTTATTCGTTCGTTTATATGTCGTAAATTATCAACAACACGCAAGATCTTTATGCCTCCTTCATTCCGATAAAGGACATCATCCGTCCAGTTTTCCCCTGATCGCGGCGGTGAGAATAGAAAAGAGACGGCTCGCTTTCCGTGCATAAACCGCTGACAGAAATCTGTTCATTTGCCAAACCGCTGTCTATCAGTATGAGGCGGTTCAGCTCTTTCAAATCAAGCTGATATTGTGCCATTGCCGTCTGATTAACGGCACGGTCTGCTGAAACCGGCAATGCGCGGACAGCATCCATGACACGGTCATCTACCGTATAGCATGCTCCGCTGATAGATGGGCCAATAACAGCCTGAATATCTGAAGGATTTGAACCTTCCTTCTCAGTCCATTGCTTCACCATTTCTCTGCCAATCTGTTTGACAGTGCCTTTCCACCCGGCATGGGCAACTCCGACAAGTGATTTAACCGGATCATAAAAGAAAAGAGGCACACAATCAGCAAAGCATAATGCTAAAAATACATTTTTTTCGTTGGTATAGAGCCCGTCCGTTGCTTTTAGCGCTGTGTGATACTCACGGGCGCCTTTTCCCCTATCCCTCTGCGTCACTTTCTGAACGCGATTATCATGTGTCTGATCAGCGAATACCCAAGACTGCAAATCAGTATTAAACATATCGGCAATATATTCACGATTTTTAACTACATCTGCATCTTTGTCATGAACGTGCAATCCTGTATTTAACGATTCAAAAGGCTTTTGGCTGACACCGCCGTTTTTCGTCGTAAATCCGGCAATGACTTCTTTGTTGTTTTGATTCGTTTGAGCCCAGTCTTGTATCATGAGTGTCGAGGGTGTGGTAAGACTAAATGGGTGATATGTATTCATGATGATCCAACCTTTCGACAAACATTTAAAAAAGCGGAATTTCCCACTTATTTTACCACATCTTTCTGCATTCGTTGAGCGCCGATTTGCATATTTCTAAATGAAATGTGCCGGAAGAAACGAGACTTCCGGCATTTGCCAATCCGCGGCAGAAAAGCAGGTTTATGCATGCGGTTCACTTAATCGGACCAAGATTACATCTTCCCCGATTTTTACTATATTTCGCCATGGAATGACCAATTCCTCTTCTTTTCCAAAAAATCCGAGAACTTTCCCATTTCCTCCTAGTATGATCGCCTGAATTTTACCAGTGGTCACATTGATATCAATATCACCAATACTCCCCAGCTTTTTTCCGTTTGAGACATTGACGACATCCTTCACCTGAAATTCTGAAATGCTGATCATTCCATCACGTCCTTTTTCCGTCCTTTTGTTCAAGTATATGAACGGGCAGGCTGAACCTTGTCAGCAAGAAGAAATTTTCATTTCATTGTTCTTTTTTCCGGCTGCACCAGCTCATGATAAAATCGAGGATAATTTTTGTATACTCTACTAGCTGCTCAATCGATACCTTCTCGTTCACGGAGTGTGCATTGTGCAGATCGCCAGGACCGTATATCACGCATGGAATACCGGCATCATACAGCCACCCACCATCTGTAACCGATTGAGAAACGTCAATAATTGGACTCTCCCGCTTCACTTTCTCATGAGAGGCAGTAAGCGCTAAGACGCCTGGGTGGCCAGGGTCAACTTCCAATGCCGGAAAAATTTCTCCTCTGTCTTCAATCATCGATGAGCCTCCCCACTTAAATACGGGGCGGTTTTCCCTAAGCCAAATATCACTGTCACTCAGCCGATTGACGTAATCTTCTATTTCCGCTGCCACTTGGTCATGGGTTTCATTCGGATAAAAATGGACTGTGATCCACAGCCGGCATTCGTCCGCTATAAAAGCCGCATGTCTGCCGCCTTCTATAACAGCCGGGTTAATTGTATTTGTTCCAGGTTTAAAGCCGGGATAACGTTTCATAATGGACCAGTGGCGCTCAAGTTCACCGAGCCCCGCAATGATTTTCGCCATTTTTTCAATTGCGCTTGCTCCGAATGTTCCTCCGCCTGCGTGAATCATATTTCGTCTCGTTCCATCATGAAATGTTTGACTGCTTTTGATTTCGATCCAGCCTGTAATGACACCGCCTTGGCCTTGAATATGCATATCGCTCGTATCCGCGACAATTGCAAAATCAGCGTGGTAGCCCCTCTTGCAGCATTCAAGCGTGCCAGCTTCTCCAACTTCCTCCCCGATAACCGATTGCAGAATCAGATCACCGGGAAGTTCAATGCCTGCTTCACGAATTAATTTGACAGCAAACAGTACACATGCCATTCCGCCCTTCATATCGGAAGCGCCTCGCCCGATTAAGAGACCGTTTTTTTCAATTGGATGAAATGGATCGTGCTCCCATTCCTCATCCTCTTTTACCTCTGCCACATCTACATGGCCATTGATGATCAGGCTATGATAATCTGCTGAACCTGTTCCCTTTAGCTGGCCTACAACATTGGGGTCTCCAGGGTACACATCCCATTTGTCGATCGAAAATCCTAATTCATTTAAAAATCCCGAAATCCATGACTGAATCCCCTCTGTATTTCTTGCAGGCGGAGCAGGTGTTTGATAAGAAATCAGCGTTTTTGCCAGCTGAATAAGCTCCTCCTTTTGTTCTTCCACTTTTTTGAGCAAAGAGTCTATTTGTTGATCCAATCTAATCCGCTCCTATTCTTCAAAAATAAAAAGCCGCTTCAAGTTATGAAACGGCTCAATAAAAACAAACAGAGTCCTATGCACTCTGTTTCTTCACCGCTTCCCTCCGCTGGCATGATCCAGATCAGGTCAAAAGGGTTGAGACAAAGTCTCTCTCAGCTTCGCAAAGCACCCCTAGGATGAATCTATGTGTTTGTCAGGCATTCGTTATCGGCTCAGCTCTTGTTAAAAACGGCCGATCTTGGTTCCATAATACATGGATTGGCGTATCAAAAAAAGCGGAAAGTATTTGATCAGTAAGCATTTCCTTTATTTCTCCGGCTCCAAAGACCTCTCCCTGCTTTAATAAAAGAGCTTTATCAAAGACAGGCAAAATTTCCTCAGCATGATGAGTCACATAAAGGATAGATGGTGCATTTTCTTTGTTTGCAAAGTATGTAATCGTATCTAACAACTTTTCCCGGGCAATAAAATCCAGCCCTGTGCCTGGTTCATCCAGTATCAGCAGCTCCGGATCGGCCATTAGTGCTCTTGCAATCAATGCTCTTTGTTTTTCCCCTTGAGAAAGGGTTTCATAGCGACGGTCGGCATATTCAATTGCTCCCAAGTCCTCTAACAAACCAATCGCTTTTTCCCTTATTTTCTTACTTGGTGTTTCATATAATCCAATCGAAGCGTAAGCTCCGCTCAAAGCAATTTCAAAGGCTGAATCTGCCGGGTACAATTTTTGCTGAAGAGCTGCTGAGACGAGGCCAATTTTACGTCTGAGTTTTTCCCCAAGCTCTGTTTTGCCAAATTCATGGCCAAGCACCTGCATCTCGCCTGATGTTGGAAAATAATAAGAGCAAAGCATATTTAACAGTGCTGTCTTCCCGGCGCCATTTAGGCCGTAAAGCACCCAATTTTCCTTTTCTTCCACCTTCCAATGAATATCCCTCAGTATCCATTTCCCATTCCGTTTTAATGAGACATTGTCAAGCTGCAAAATCATCGTGGTCCTCCTCTTGATTGCCTTTTTAATTGTTTTAATTTTCTTAAAACTTTGTACAAACTAGGATACCTTATTTTTTCCAAAACGTAAACCATCGGTAAACAATAGAAAAGCCTTTAAAACAAAATCGTTTTAAAGGCTTTTCATTATTGATGAATATTTTTATTCATTTGTTTGATAGCCGCTTTTTCAAGTCTGGACACCTGTGCTTGGGATATTCCGATTTCCTCGGCAACTTCCATTTGGGTTTTCCCTTGGAAGAATCGCTTTCTCAAAATCATTTTTTCCCTATCGTTCAGCCTTCTCATGCCCTCTTTTAAAGCCAGCTCTTCAATCCATTGTGTATCTGTATTGCGCTCATCACTGATTTGGTCCATCACATAAATCGGGTCTCCGCCGTCGTTATAGATCGGTTCAAATAGAGAAACCGGATCCTGAATGGCATCAAGCGCAAATACAATTTCCTCATGCGGTACTTCAAGAACTTTTGCGATGTCTTCTGCAGTCGGCTCCTTGCTTGTCTCACTGATTAACCGCTCTCTTACCTGAAGCGCCTTGTAAGCGATGTCCCGGAGTGATCTTGAAACACGGATCGGGTTATTATCGCGTAAATACCTGCGGATCTCTCCGATAATCATAGGTACAGCGTATGTTGAAAACTTAACATTGTGGCTTAGGTCAAAATTATCAATGGATTTCATTAGTCCGATGCAGCCGACTTGAAATAAGTCATCAACATACTCCCCTCTGTTATTAAATCGTTGAATGACACTTAAGACAAGACGCAAGTTCCCATTTACAAGCTTTTCTCTTGCTGAATCATCGCCTTCATCCTGCAGCTGCCTAAACAGCTTTCTCATCTCTTCATTCTTGAGTACTGGTAATTTGGAGGTATCCACCCCGCAGATTTCGACTTTATTTCTCGACACTTTTTTCCCTCCCTACAGGAGCTGCTGTACACCGTTAAGTATCTCCTTGGGTGGGAAAAATATGCACTGCACTCAGGCCGAAAAACTGTCGAAATCAGGAAATCCCTGTAAAATCAAGGGGTTCTACCCATAAAATTTTTTACACCATTTTGTTGAACTCTTTTCTCAATCTTTTTATAATTCGTTTCTCAAGCCGTGAAATATAGGATTGTGAAATCCCCATCATATCCGCTACATCCTTTTGGGTTTTTTCTTCTTCACCGACAAGCCCAAACCGCAGCTCCATAATTTGCTTTTCCCTCTCATTAAGCTGTTCAAGCGCTTTTTTCAAAAGCTTTTTATCTACGTTAGCTTCTATGTCTTTAGTAATGATGTCATCGTCTGTGCCGAGCACATCAGAAAGCAAAAGCTCATTGCCGTCCCAATCAATATTAAGCGGTTCATCAAAGGAAACCTCTGAACGGATTTTGTTGTTTCTCCTCAAATACATCAGAATTTCATTTTCTATACAGCGGGAGGCATAGGTCGCCAGCTTAATTTTCTTTTCTGGATTGAATGTATTCACAGCTTTGATCAATCCGATGGTACCGATGCTGATTAAATCCTCTATATTAATTCCCGTATTTTCAAATTTACGGGCGATATAAACGACCAGGCGCAAATTGCGTTCAATTAAAATGGCACGTGCCGCCTGATCGCCGTTTGGGAGCTTCATTAACAACACCTGCTCCTCATCTTTAGACAATGGAGGCGGCAGGGCTTCACTCCCACCTATGTAGTAGACTTCATCACTTTTCAGCCCAAGTTTCATCAGCAGCTTATACCAGAGGTGCGTCAACCGTAATTTTAGTTTTTTCATCTTCCTCTCCCTTCTAAATGTACCGCCGTTTGAGTATGATAAGTAACGGACATTTGTGAACTTTATGAAACGTGTTTGACAGCCTTGCCCGAAAGCATTTTCGGATGAATAATCGCATCAAACTCTCCATCTGCCGAAAGCTTTGTTGTGCTGATACCGATTAAGCATTTATCTGCACAAATCATTTCTTCTTTTGTCATAATCGTTACGTGATCCGGTTTAACGCATAATAAAAATTGATTTTGCTGACCAACTCCCCTGTATGGAATCAACCTCATTTTATCTAAAAAGCGAAATGAATCATCAAGCTGTTCGATGGCTTCCAGCGGGTCTGTGTTTCGAATGATCATCGTTTCGGCTGCTCCGAAAATCGGCTCCAATTTATCAACGTAAATGATCATAACCGGTGTTTTTGTAAGAGGATCGTACAGCTGATTGCCCGAATCAATCAGGCCTCTGACATGAAGTGTTTGGTTGCCCAAATCGGCCTGCACGCTGACTCGTTCCTCATATTGAATGTTTTTTGTTTCAATATCTTCGATTCTTCTTTTAGAAAAAAACCATAATGCTGGAAAGCCAGCAACAATAAACAACCAGCTGATCGGGTCTCCAAACCCTGTTTGATTGGTAATCATGACACCGTTTCGAACAATAGAATTTGACTGCAGCAAAGAATGAGCTCCGATAATTCCTCCCCCCATTAAAAAAGTGGCAAAATAAAAGGAAAACAAATTTTGAAAGAAAAAGCGAAATCTTTTAAAGCCAAATGTCACCAGTACAATCACAACTGAAAAAGCTAGCTTCCCAGCCGGATGATCAACAATCGGCGAAAAAGGAGTAAACATCAAAAGGACAATACTCGAACCGATGAACGCCCCGCCTATCAGTCTTCTTTTTTTTACATGACGTTTTAAAATAAATGCCGTGAGCAAAAGCAAAAGTGCATCAAAACAAAAGTTTAACAGCCAAATGACATCTAAATAGATTTTCACATCTGACTCCTTTCTTTCTTGCCTCACGCTGTTCCTCTTCTTGCTCCATAAGTATAAAGCAAGCTCTGTGGGAAAGTCTGTCAATTAATGTTGAGAGGAAAATACAATTTTTCAGGGAAATCTGCTTAATTTGTCGAGGAAGTGTAATGAGAGGATATAAAAAAAGCTGCCAGTGACGGCAGCTTTTTTTCCACTTAATTTTCTGTGTTGATATTAAGTTTTCCATTCGCAGTTTTTCTCGTTTCATTTCCATAATCATCTCGTACGATCACTTCTACTTTTGCTCCGGTTGCTTTAATAGAAGAAGTGGCTGTCCAATAGCCTTCATATCTCCCCGGAGAAATTTCTCTTAACGGGAGCTCGGTGGCGTTTTGCACACTCGCTCTTGCATTTGTCAGCGGCATACGAATGATAAACGTTGCATCCAAATCCTCAGCGCTTGAGAAAGCGATTTTCACAGATTCACCGGCTTTTAAGTTTTTATCCTCTCCCGGAATCAAGCCAGAAATGACAGGCTTGTCAAAGTTGACATCAATGACTGTCTTTTTCGTCGTTTTGTTGCCTGCAAGGTCTGTAGCAATCACCTTGATTTCATTTCTTCCATTATCCAAAAGAATACGGGCTGAGTATGAACCATCAGCTACTGTTGCTTTTTTGCCATTCACCTTGACGTCTTTCAGATTGTCATCGGATACAGCCCCTTTGACAGTCAGCGTTTCTTTATTTGTTTTCTCGCCATCCTTTGGATTGTCCAGTGTTAATTCAGGCTTTTCTTGATCAAGCGTAACCGTGATTGGGCGGGAGGCATCCGTTGCTCCGTTATCTGTTGATGCAGTTGCCGTCAGCTTATTTTCGCCCTTGCCGAGTGTGATGCCTGTCTGGAACGTGCCGTCCGCGGCAGTTTTTGTTTCTCCTGCTTCTTTCTCTTCATTATAAATGTGTACCATTGTACCAGGTGAAGCTTTTCCTTTTACAGTGACGTTCTCCTTATTTGTGTATGACTTGTCTGTCGGTGAAGTAATCTCAGGCACAGCAGCTTCGTAATCAACTAATGCGCGAATCATATAGTTGCCGTCTGCTTCGTCACCCGGCTCCCATTTTCCACCTATATACTGCCAGTTGCGGCCGGAATTCTTGCCGGTTTCATCCATTGCCAGTCCAGGTGAATACGGGTCAGGTTTCGACTGGATATATACGAGATAAAAGTCTTTATCGACCATAATCCCTTTTGAACTGAGATCTACCTTAGTCCACTCGCCATTGCGAAGAGCTTCAGCGTTAAACGGCCCGGCAATTTTCTTGCCCGGTGCTCCGTCTTTTCCTGTAGCATCGTATACCTCAACCTTAAACTCTGTACCGCCTGGATCTGGGAACTCTGTATCCCAGAATCTAAACAGTCCTCCTGTAAGCATGCCCTTGTCCTTGCCGTCAGCCAGCGTCATTTTTACCGCCCATCCGTTCCCGGCAGCAAAATAAGAATTGGCATTCTCGGCTGTCCCGTCATCATATGCAATTTCACCTGGATAACCAACGAAAGGCTTCAATGCAGTTTCTTTTGTAACATTACCTTTTAATTCAACGGAAAATTCATCGCTGTAATAACCCGGTGCAGCGACTTTAATCGTATAAGCGCCTTCATAGGCCTCGAGCGTATATTCACCTTTGTCGTTCGTCGTAGCCGGTTCAACCGCAGCATCCTCTACAACATAAATGGAAGCGCCTTTTACCGGCTCTTTTGTCGTTTTATTGATAACCATACCTTTTAATGTGCCCTTCTTCATTTCTTCTAACGTAAAATTAGCTTGTGTCGTCTGGTCCGCCTGCAAAGACACTTTTTGTGTTTTCGATTGATAACCGTATGCTTCTGCAATAAGCGTATAGTCTCCCGCTTTGTGCGTCAGCGTGTACCGCCCTGTGGATTGATCGGAATATGTTGATTTTCCTGTTTCCACTACACTGACTTGTGCCCTGAGCGGCAAAACTTGCGGCTGTATAGCTTTACTCTCGGTTTTTACAGCTGTATGTTGAGATGGCTTTGCTTTTTTCGGATTTACTGCCTTTTTCTTTTGTTTTCCAGACGGCTTTTCGACGCCCAGCTTATTCTTTTTGGCTGTTTTTCCGGCTGATTTGTCAGAAAGCGCTACATCATCAATGTACCAGCCCTCTTTGTTAATACTTTCATCTGATTGTAGGTTAAACATCACTTGAATGTTTTGGCCTTTATAAGCCGATAAATCAATTTCTTCATTCGTCCAGCTTGATGTCTTTCCATTATAAACACCGGCCTGCTCCCAATTCTTTTCTCCCTCAGGCAGAACAAAAACGTAGCCGTAATCAAAGTCATCCTCTAAATTGTGCCAGCTTTTAAATTGAAGAAACAGATTTCCTGAATCAGGCACTTTAACAGGAGGCATAACAAGGTTCATGTTTGCCGAGTTGGCATAATTCCCCGCCAGATTTGTTCCATATACTTTTTCTCCGGATGCTGCTGTATTTGGGCCAGTTGACGGAACGCCCCATTCCCAGTTATTATTTGTTCCGCTTGCAATCCAGCCGCCGGCTGCAGTTTCAAAATCCTGCTTATATCCCACCGTAATACTTGGTTTCACTGTTATATCATATATATCAGACGAAACCATATGTCCGCCAAAATCCTGAATGATCCACTTATAGCTTAGCTTAGTTCCTTTGATGTCTGGAATCTCTACCTGATACGTTCCTTTTAGATGATCACCACTGATTCGTTTAGCCGTTACTTCTGACCATTCACCTTGATCAAGCTTGTAGGACAGTTTTACAGATGTCACACTCACATTGTCTTCAGCTGTTATAGTCAGCGGCAGGCTGCCACCTTCATACGCTTCTGTCACTTTCTCATGCTGGAAGACAGGAGGCTCTTGATCATCCCCTTCTACAGAGACTTGTCCTTCTGCTTTGCCTAACCCATCTGTGACAGCGGATACAGCATCAAAAGCGTTCACCAAACCATGGCCATATCCGTTATTCGGAGAATCAGGGAATGTTGAATCTGTCAGCGGTTCAGCCGTGCTGGTTAATATATCCTCCATCTCATCGACAGAAAGTGAGGCATCCGCCTGTTTCAACAGTGCAGCAACAGCCGATACATGCGGCCCTGCCATTGATGTGCCGTCCCATCCGTCCTCATATGTCTGACCGGGAACGGATGAACGAATATTTACGCCCGGTGCAGAAATTTCCGGCTTTATTTCATCATATGGAGATGGCCCTTGAAGAGAAAAGTCAGCGAGCTTTTTATTGATATCAGTCGCTCCAGTTGCAAACGATTCCGGATAGTTTGCAGGGTTTGCGATAGATCCAGGCCCGCCAGGAATAAAGAGGTCTGTATTCCCCGCAGAAAACTCAGGGAAAATGTCGGCCGCACGCCAGGCATTGACCATGTCTCTATACCATTCATCAAGTCCTGATCCTCCGCCCCATGAGTTATTGACAACATCAGGAGCCATTTCCGGGTGAGGGTTGCCCTCTGCGTCCTTTGGTGCTAAAACCCATTCACCAGCATCCAAAATGTCAGCATCAGTGCCGCCATCTTCCGAGAACGCTTTAACAGCGATCCATTTTGCGCCAGGCGCTACACCAATTTGATTTGTTCCATCAGGTTCAGATCCCACCATCGTACCTGTCACATGGGTTCCGTGAGCCAAATCATCATAAGGGCTTGCCCCGTCTGCTACAGCATCATACCAGTTCATTTCATTTTCAGGCTCATCGGGATTTTCCGGGTTATATCCGCGATATTTCTCTTTTAATGCCGGATGGTTCCATTCCACACCGGTATCAATAGAGGCAACAACTGTACCAGTTCCATCGTATCCAAGCGCCCAGGCTTTTGGAGCATCGATTTGGTCGACATTCCATTCCACACCGTCAGTTGCTTTAACTGCTTTTTGCGCTTTTTTCATATTAAATGGGGAGGATGACTTAAAAAGCTGCCGTTTCTCATTAGGAAGCACTTTTTCCACTTCGGGAAACTGCGCCACTTTTTCCATAACCTCTTTTGAGGCATGAACAGCAATCCCGTTCACCACATAATAAGAATGAATCTGATCTGCATTTCCTTTATCTTTCTGGGTGTTCAAGTATGTTAGGACGTCTTGCTGGGATTCATCGGCTGTGACTTTTAAAGATGACACAACGGCAGAGCGCTTTTGATATTCCGTTTTAGCCGCAGACAGCTTCTTCGATTTCGCTTTTTTAACAGCCGCTTTTGCCGCTTTTTCTGTGTTAGCCTGATCTTTAAATTTAATCAGAAAAGTCGTTTTTTCTTTCTTTTTAAAGCTTTTCTTTAATGAACTCGAAATCTTGTTTTGAATGGATTCCGCAGATTGAAGCTCCTTTTTAACAGAAGGTGAGGTGACTTTACTGCTTGCCCCGGCTGCTCCCGGAAACAGCAGTGAACTAATGACAACCGTACTTAAAACAGAGCTGATGAGCCTGTTTTTCGTTTTTTTCCTCATTTTCATCCCCCTTTTTCAACATGCTTTGTAAAAAATATGTCGTCCCTCCTTTTAAAAATGAATGGTTTGTCAGAACATCGCTGTATGTTAACTGTAGACAATATGAATTACAGATATTGTCGTTTCATGTCAGCTAATTTCCATATATATGAAAATGATAAAATTGTCATGAAAATAAATAGGTCTATTCATCTATTTCATTACTAAATGAAGGAGGTAATAGGGAAAAAGGCTATATAAGAAGAAAGTTTGATGAGAAAAACAAAAAGGACAAAATCGAAAACGATTTTGTCCTTTACCTTAGCCGCGTTTATTACGGTTTCGTAAGAATGTCGGGATGTCAAGCGTATCATCAGCCGGCTGTGAAGTATGACGGCTTACTGTGTTCTGCTGCTGAGGCTCCTCACGTTTTGGCTCACGCTTTGGAACACTTTGATTGTGTGTTTTAATGCTTTGATTTAAGCCTGGGCGCTGAGGCTTCGTCACGTCCTTTTCTTGTTCAATAAAGCCAGTTGCAATCACTGTCACCACAATCTCATCTTTTAGATTTTCATTAATAACAGAACCGAAAATCATGTTTACGTCTTGATCAGACGCCGAAGCGACAATGTCTGCTGCTTCCTGAACTTCATATAGGCTGAGGTTTGTTCCCCCAGTGATGTTCATGAGAACGCCTTGCGCACCGTCAATGGCTGCTTCAAGAAGCGGGCTGGAAATGGCTTTTTTCGCTGCCTCTGCCGCACGGTTTTCCCCGGTAGCAATACCGATACCCATCAAAGCAGATCCTTTGTTTGACATGATCGTTTTCACATCAGCAAAGTCAAGGTTAATAAGACCAGGTGTAGCAATCAAGTCAGATATACCTTGGACCCCTTGGCGGAGTACGTTATCCGCTTCACGGAATGCTTCAAGCATCGGTGTGTTTTTATCAACAATTTCAAGGATACGGTCGTTCGGGATCACAATCAGTGTATCCACCGCTTCTTTCATTGCCGAGATTCCGCCTGCAGCCTGAAGCTGTCTTTTGCGTCCTTCGAAGGTAAACGGTCTTGTTACAACTCCAACTGTTAATGCGCCTAAGTCTTTCGCGATTTGTGCGATAACCGGTGCGGCACCTGTTCCTGTTCCGCCGCCCATACCAGCTGTCACGAATACCATGTCAGCTCCTTTTAACGCTTCTTCAATCTGCTCTTTGCTTTCTTCAGCGGCTTTTTTTCCGACTTCCGGATTCGCACCTGCTCCCAATCCTCTAGTCAGCTTTGCGCCGATTTGCATTTTCACTTCTGCTTTTGACAGGTTAAGAGCTTGAGCGTCCGTATTTACCGCGATGTACTCTACTCCTTGCACTTCATTTTCAATCATTCGGTTAACGGCGTTGTTACCGCCGCCTCCTACTCCGATTACTTTAATTGATGCTAAGCCGTCTATGTTTGTTTCGAACTCCAACATGCTAAATCCTCCTAATCTGCCGAATGACTATCTATCTATTCCCAAAACATGCTTAATAGTTTTTTCATTTTGCTCTGTTTATTATGTTCGGCTTGTGTTTTTTGTTTTCCTTTTGGCCGCTGCTGCACCTCATTTTGATGATGATGCTGCTCTTGTTCCTCAGATGATGAGACTGCGATTTCCTGTATCGCTTCTTCAGGCATCTTAAAGCCTATTTTTCTGCCTTGGATTCTTGCATTCCGGCAGGCGAATTGGATCAGGCCCACTCCCGTCATGTATTGAGGATCTCTTACACCGATATAATTCGGGCTTGCCACCCTGACGTTATTTTGCAGCACATCCTGTGCCAAAGACATGACACCCGGCATTGCCGCTTGTCCTCCTGTCAGCACGAAGCCTCCCGGCAGATCGGTAATTCCCATACTGCGAAGCTCTTCTGAAACAATTTCAAGAATTTCTTCTACTCTCGCTTCAATGATATTCGCTGCTTCTTGCTGTGTAAATGTTTGTTTTTGATTGGTGCCTATAACGGTTACCTCAAATACTTCATCCTCCGAGGCTTCGTCATAGTAGGCATGTCCAAATTGCTTTTTCACGCGTTCTGCTTCTTCTGTTGACGTTCTCAATCCGATGGAGATATCTTTGGTGATATTTTCGCCTCCGAGAGGAATGACACGGGTAGAAGTGAGATGTCCGTTCTGGAATACGGCAATGGTTGTTGACCCTCCCCCTATATCAATGAGAGCCACACCAAGGTTTTTCTCGTCCTTTGATAATGCAGCAGAACCGGCTGCCAGCGGCTGAAGACAAATATCAGTTATTTCAATACCAGCTCTTTCAACACAGCGGAGTAAATTATGTAAGATTGTTTTTGAACCGGTGATCAAGGTGCCCTCTACTTCTAAACGCACACCCAGCATTTTTTTCGGGTCGGTGATTTCATCTCTTCCATCTACGATAAACTGTTTAGGAATGACGTCGACAATCAGCTGTTCGTGCGGTACTGAAACAACCTGTGCCGCCTCCATGACACGGCGTACATCTTCAACCTGAATTTCTTTATTTTCACTGGAAACTGCTACAACGCCGTTTGTATCTTGAATATTGATATAATTTCCATTAACGCCGACAATAGCTTTTCTAAGCGGAAAACCTACCATTCTTTCAGCTTGGTCAAACGCTTTTCTTATAGAATGAACGGTCTCATCTATATCAACGATTGAGCCTTTTTTCAACCCTTCAGACGGTACATTTCCCACACCGATAATATTAAGGGAATCATCTGTCATTTCTCCGACGATCACTTTTGTATTGGACGTACCGATGTCAAGACTGACGTAAAGTTCATTGTTGTTCATTCTATGGCACCTCCTCACATTTCGATCATTTCTATTCTATTATTTGCGGAACAACAATACAATGAATGTGGCTTTACAAGTGTGTAACAAAAAATAACAACAGAATATTTTTATGTGCTATTCACATTTTATGTTTATTGAAAATATTCGTTATATCCTATGTATATCCTCTTTTATATCACATTTTTTTTATTTTTTTTAGAAAGAGTCCACTTTGTTAGTAGATTTCTTCTGATAACGGCTATATTCTGAAATAATCTGACTCCAAAAGCAAATATACCTGCTAAATACAAGTCTACACCAAGATGGACTCCCAGAAAAGCTAAACTTATTGCCAATATAATATTAAAAAAGAAACCGGAAACAAATACCATTTCATCATATGTACCTTGTAAATGCGCCCTGATTCCGCCGATTAATGTATCAAGTGCTGCAAGCACCGCAAGCGATAAATAGTTTGAGTATTCACTCGGTATCGTTAAGTTTGTCATCAGTCCAATCGCTATTCCGAGCACCAGTCCCAACACGGGCAGCCACATGACAATTCTCCTCCTTTTCAGTCTTTAAGCAGTTTCAGCTGTTGTACGTCTAATGGTCTGTCATATGCTTTTAATGTTAGTTTGCTTTCAGATTTACCGGCTTTTAATGCTAAATTTTCAGATGCAAAAAGATCCTCAAGGCCTGACCCCTTCACTCTGCTGTACAACATGTCCGGATCTTTGGCAAGCACTTTTACTGTTAAAGGATAATCGTCAAGAGCGTACCCGTCTATTTTTGTTGTGCCGTTGATATCTCTGATGACTGTATGATTCACAACTCTTCGCTCGTTAATTGAGATATGCTCTGCACCGAAGAAGTTGAGTTCATTCATCAGCTTTTTCAGCAAATCCGGAGGCGGATTTTCGATCGCCTCTCCTGTTAAGCTTTCAGAAAAAAGCGGGGAAATAGTGATGACAATTCCGCTACCTGTTATATCGGTCATGCCGGCTGTTTTTTTTAAGGTTTGCAAGGTATTATTGAGCGCGGTTTCTTTTGTCATTTCTTTCGTTTGCGAATAGCTATTCAGCAGTTTATCATATTTGTTTATTTCAGCCAGCAGCTTTTCCTGCTTCTTCTGCTCTGATGTCAGCTCTTCCCTAATGTCCCACATATCTCTTGTATCCCGGACTTGAGGGTGTTTTAATGAATTAAACTGAACAGAAATCATCAGGCCGAAGATGACCATAAGCACACTGATGCTTATGAAGGAACGCTTTATTTTCAATCTGTTTCACCCGCTTTTTCAGTCATTCCTTCGTTTTCAGAATCGGTTTCATTTGTACGTTTTTCTCTTTTTCTGCCGAAACAGAAATATGATCCAGTGACAGCTGATCGATCAGGCCTCCTGCGATATTTAACGAAGGCAGCAGGACATCCGGATCTCCAATAGCAGATATCGTAAACGGAGCGGGATGCTGCACCCCGTCTACCGTTACAACAGGACCATTGCACTTGATATAAGAATCATGCGTCAACCGCTGTCCATTTACGGCGACGGCAGCTGCTCCCGAGATATACAGTTCGTTTACCACTTGGAAGATATGGCTTTCGTGAACGATATAACTGTTCACATTCTCCCCTTCCGGTATGTATGACGCATCTTCCAATGTCACCTCAACGCCTTCTCCCTGCACGCCGACTTCCCCAATATACATCCTGTATTTTTCTGTATCTTCGAGGACGTTATAGTATTCCGTCTTCTCTTTCTTCAGCTTATTTTCCGCCTGGCGGACTTTGTTTTGCTTTTGATATAATTCTTTTTCAAGCTTCCTATTTTCTTTCTCTTGTTTCAGAAGTTCATCTCTCAGTGCATATTCTTTTTTCCACTCTTCCGTCTCAGCCGCGCTTTTGTTGTTTTCTTTTGTCATTTGAAAAGAAAATGAAATCAAAAAGCCTGCGATAAGCATAATCAAGGAAAGAAGGACTGCTGATTTGCCCCTCAATTTTCATCTTCCTTTTTGGCAGCTTTATCGTTCTTTCCGAACTCTTCAAAATAGGTGGCAACTTCTAAATGAATAATTCCTTTTTTATTGCTACTAAGCTGTGAAATGATAGAAGGATACGTCTTCATTCGGTCTGCAAAGGTTTTAATAGACGCGGTGACAACATAACCGTCGTTCATGTACAACTTAATACGGTTTTCATCCATTTTTACAGGCGTATAATAAATTTCTGAAATCGACTGTTTTAGCGAATTTGACAACTCATCAAGCTGCTTGGCCATTTGAGAGCGTTTCTTCGCATTTGTCCAATTCACCAAAATTGGCCCGGCATCATCCGGTGTTACTTCATTTGGCAGAACTGAGCCATTTTCAAGCACTTCATAGTACACATCGTCTTTTTCTAAATAAGCAATCGCTTTATATTCTTCGATTGCAATGTTGATTTTATTAGGAAGCGATTTGCTGATCTCCGCTTTTTTCACTAATTTATTTTGCTGAATCTTCTTTTCTGTTTTTTGCTTGTCCAAACTCCAAAACTCAGTATCTCCGCTGTTAATATCGGAAAGGTCGATAATTTCCTTTTTAGATACATTTTCATTCCCAGTAACAGAGATTGTTGATACTTTACTGATTGGCGTTTGCAGGTACACAATGACCAGCACCATAATAAAAAAGAGCATAATAAATGAAATGAGACGGCGGTTTGCCTTCTGTTTCCTCTGCTCTTTAATTTTAGGGATACGCTCTTCAATGTTAACGATTTTTTCTCGGTCTTGACCCGGGTTCATTGCCTGTTCACCTCATTCAAATGAAACAGCTGTTAAAAGTCTGTCTATTCCAAAACAAACGGCATGCTATGATGCCGTTTGTCGTTTGCTTACAGTATATCATATGAACAGCTTCAGTCAGAACTTGAATCAGCGATTTCCGCCGATGATTTCAACCTCTGTGTGCATATCAATCTCGTATTTTTCACGGATTGTCTTTTTCACATGGTCAATAAGATCAAGTACATCCTTTGCTGATGCTCCCCCCGCATTGACGATAAAGTTTCCATGCATCTCCGATATCTTTGCACCGCCGATTTGATGTCCTTTCAAGCCTGCTTTTTCAACAAGGTTCCCGGCATGATTCGGAAGCGGATTTCTAAAGATGCTTCCCGCACATGGGCTTGAATACGGCTGTGTATTTTTTCTATAGTCTTTATTGCTTTGCATTTGCTGAACGATTGATTCCTTATCCTTCTGCTCCAGCTTCAAAACAGCTTCAAGGCAAACGCCCGGGCGTTTCTTTTGCAATACAGATGTCCTGTAGCTGAAATCCATCTGTTCATTTGTCAACCACTCAATCGTACCGTCTTCAAATAATATGTGCGCTTTGACGAGGATCTCGCTCATATCAGAACCGTGAGCGCCGGCATTCATATAAACCGCGCCGCCGACTGATCCTGGAATGCCGGCAGCAAATTCCAAACCGGACAGGCCTTTTTTGCTCAATGATGTAGCAAGGCGGACCACTGAATAACCGCCTCCGACTGTTACTTGTTCCCCTTCAAGCTCCAAGTGGTCAAGACCCGCGCCCAGCTTAATCACTACGCCTCTTATTCCTTCGTCTAAAACAAGAAGATTTGATCCGCGTCCGATGACTGTCCACTTCACATCATATTTTTTAATCACGTCCATGATGTCTTTAACAGCATCTACACTGCTTGGAATGACCAATACATCCGCAGGTCCGCCGATTTTCATTGTTGTATGATTCGCGAGCGGTTCATTTGCAAGAACCTTGCCGACTTCGCGTTCTTTTAATTCCTGTATCACTTTCTCCATCGTAAACCTCCGCATTCCATTTGCTTTTCTATTATTTTTTCAATTCCTCGAGTACGCTGTATAGACGGGCAGCCGCGTCAGGAACACCGAGTGACTTTGTTCGTTCGCTCATTTCCTTTAACGTTTGCTCATTCAGTACAATCCGGTCTAGCGCTTCAATCAGCTTCTCCCCGCTGAGCTCTGTTTCTTTCAGTACAATCGCCGCATCATGCTGGCCGAGAGATCTCGCATTGACCTCCTGGTGGTTCGCTGTCACGTATGGACTCGGGATCAGAACACTTGGAATTCCAAGAGCAGTAATTTCGGCAATCGTAGTCGCACCGGCTCTGGCCACAATGACATCAATGGCCTTTAAATACTCCGGCATTTGATGAAGAAACGGCTTTGTGACCATATTATCAGCTGCACCCTTGCTTTTCAGCTCATTCATTACTTTTTCATAGTGAACTTCACCGGTGATATACAGCACTTGGTAGTCTCTTGTTTTTAACTCATCCTGCATCTCAATGACAGCGCGGTTAATCGGTGCTGCACCCCTGCTTCCGCCAAAGATTAAAACGGTTTTTTTCTCTTCAGAAAGCCCAAATTCAGCCATTGATCGGCCCGTCTTTATTGAGACGACTTCAGAAGCTCTCGGGTTTCCCGTAAATACAACTTTCTCACTAGGAAAATGTGATTTTGCTTCTTCAAAACAAATCGCTACCTTATTAACATATTTTGAAAGAAACTTATTTGTGATGCCCGGCAGGCTGTTTTGCTCATGGACAATAGTCGGAATTCCCATTTTCGCAGCGGCATAGACCACCGGCCCGCAAACATAACCGCCCGTTCCAATCACAGCATCGGGCTTAAATTCCGCTAAATACGATTTGCTCTTTTTGACGCCCTTTAGAAAACGCATCACAGTCTTGACGTTTTCAAATGACAGCTTTCTTTTAAATCCTGTAATTTCAATTGACCGAAACGGTATATTCTCCCGCTCAACAATTTTTTTCTCCAGCCCGTTTTCTGTCCCGATATATAAAAATTCCACATTAGGATGACGTCTTTGCACTTCTTTAATAAAAGCAAGCGCGGGATAAATATGTCCCCCTGTACCGCCTCCGCTTATTGCAATTCGCATATCTTTTCCCCCAGTCTAAGTTTCTCGATAACATAACGATAACCCTGTTTTGTTGGACAGGGTTATCGCATCAATTGTTTCCTAGCTTCCTGTTAGACAGGGCGCTAGGCAAAACATTCGTTAATACCTCGAGTAGCGGCTTACATTCAGCAGCACCCCGACTGCCATCAGCATCAGAGTCAATGAAGAGCCTCCGTAGCTCAGAAACGGGAGCGTGATGCCCGTTACCGGAATCAGGCCCGTGACTACGCCGATATTGATCATGACTTGAATAGCAATCATTGAAATAATACCGACTGCGACAAAGCTTCCGTACAGATCAGGCGCACCAAGCGCAATTCTGATTCCTCTCCAAAGCAGGACGCTGAAGAGGAGCAAAATAAGTGTTCCCCCGATAAAGCCCAGCTCCTCTGACAAGATGGCGAAAATAAAGTCTGTTTGCGGCTCAGGCAGATAAAAGAACTTCTGTCTGCTTTGTCCGAGTCCCATTCCGAACAATCCGCCAGGCCCCACTGCATAAAGCGATTGAATGATCTGAAATCCGCTTCCGAGCGGATCTTCCCATGGATTTAAGTATGAGGTAATCCGCTTAATCCGATATGGAGCCGATAGGACGAGCCCGACAAATCCGCTGAGGCCGATCAGCCCGAGAAAGACGAAATGGGCGATCCGCGCGCCGGCTACAAAAATCATGACAATACAAGTTCCGACCATTACTGTCCCCGTTCCGAGGTCAGGCTGGCACATAATAATCAAAAATGCTGAAAACACGATGCCAAGTGCAGGGATGAACCCCCGTCTGAACGATGTGATGTTTTTTTGTTTTTCAGAGAGAAATTTAGCAAGGAATGCAATCATCGCAAGCTTCATAAACTCTGAAGGCTGTATGCTGAATGCTCCAACTCCGATCCAGCTTCTTGAACCGTTCCGCACCATTCCGACGCCCGGTATCAAAACAAGCACCAGAAGGAAAAAGCAGATAACCATCAGCAATTTGGACCATGTCCTCCAAGTCCAATAATCGACATTCATGATAAAAAACATAGCTATGACGCCGATTCCCGCAAACAAAAGCTGCCGTTTCGCGAAAAAGAATGAGTCGTCAAATTTATAATCCGCCCATACCGCACTCGCACTGTACACCATAATTAATCCGATTGTTAATAATAATAACGTAATGATGACCAATAACAAATCAGGCGATGTTTTTTTAGTAGTCAAAGCAATCGACACCCCAAGCTTAAAGTCATTAGGGCTGCCGATTTACTTCAAGACAAGCCCTTACTTAAGCATATGCACGGCATCTATAAACATGTCACCGCGTTCTTCAAATGTTTTGAATTGGTCCCAGCTCGCACACGCGGGTGACAGCAGGATGACATCTCCTTCATTTGAGATCGCAAACGCCGCAGATACTGCTTGTTCAACATTATCGACACGTTTGACATGTTGTATTCCCAGCTCATTGCCGAGTTTCTCAAGTTTTGGCGCCGTCTGGCCAAAAGTAAGCACTGCTTTGACATGTTTCATATAAGGTTTCAAGTCATCAAAACCATTTCCTCGATCCAGTCCGCCCGCAAGCAAAATGACCGGCTTATCGAAAGCTGAAAGCGCCTTGCTTGTCGCCAAAATGTTTGTTGCTTTACTGTCGTTATAAAATTTGCGGCCATTCACTGTCGTCACATATTGGAGGCGGTGCTTCACGCCAGTAAAGCTTGTCAGCACTTTTTTAACCGCCTCATTGGACGCACCTGCCGTTTTCACAACTGCAATCGCTGCTAAAATGTTCTCCAGGTTATGAGCGCCGGGCAGGACAACCTCTTCCAGAGGAAGAATGGCTTCGCCGTTAAACATAATCATACTGTCTTTTACGTAAGCACCCTGTTCAAGCGTTTTGCTGGCTGAAAATGGGATCATTTCAGCTTTTCCAGCTTCAGCAAGACGCACAACCGTGTCATCATCTTGGTTGACAATGGCTTTATCTGAGGCAGTCTGATGAAGATACACTTTCTGTTTCGCTTTTTCATAGTTTTCCCGTGTATGGTGATAATCCAAATGGGCGTCAAATACATTTAAAATCAGGCTGATTTCCGGTCTGAAAGCGTGTGTTCCCATCAGCTGGAACGAAGACAGTTCAGTAACGATCCATTCGTCCCCATCAGCATGATAGGCAACCTCACTTGCGACTGTGCCGATGTTTCCGGCAATCAGTGCTTTTTGCGAGTCAGCTTTGAGCATTTCGTAAATCAGCGTTGTCGTGGTTGTTTTACCGTTCGATCCGGTAATTCCGATAAACTTGGCGTTTGTCAGGTAGTAAGCGAGCTCAATTTCCGTCCAAACCGGAATGCCTCTTTTCTCCGCTTCCTGAACCATAATGTTTTCATAAGGAATTCCCGGGTTTTTGATCAGAATCGTGATTTGATGCTGATCGAACAGAGAAACTGGATGCTCTCCGCAAACCACTTCGATTCCTTTTTCAGAGAGCTTTTGTGCCGGTTCGTTTTCTTCAAAAGGCTTTTGGTCATTGACTGCAACATAACTGCCTTTTTCATGAAGAATGGAGGCCGCCGCATACCCGCTTTTCGCAAGCCCAAGGATTAAAAAATGCTGATTCTGTAAAAATTGATCATTTTCCACTTATAACCACACCTCGATGTAAATTCCTAAAACGGCAAGCAACAGTCCCGCAGCCCAAAACGTCACGACTACTCTCCATTCAGACCAGCCGACAAGCTCGTAATGGTGATGAAGCGGACTCATTTTGAAAATTCGTTTACCTGTCGTTTTAAAGCTGATGACCTGCAGAATAACAGATAATGTCTCAATAACGAATACACCGCCGATGATAACCAGCAGGATCTCTAATTTCGTTAAAATGGCAATGGTAACGATGGCTCCTCCCAATGCAAGCGATCCCGTATCTCCCATAAACACTTTGGCCGGATGAGCATTAAATACAAGGAAGCCCAGAACTGCGCCGACAACGGCCACTGAGAAAATCGCTACGTCATATTGAGACTGATTCCATGCCAGAATGGCAAAGGCGCCAAAGGCAATCGCCGCAGTACCGGATAATAAGCCGTCAAGGCCGTCAGTCAGGTTAACTGCATTTGATCCGCCGACAAGCATAAAGAGCACCAGAATAAAGTAAGCCCAGCCTAGATCAAATGATAAGTCAGTTCCAGGAACGCGAATATCTGTCGCAAAATTGTAGTAATGGTACACCGCATAAAATACAACTGCAATAATAATTTGGCCGATCAGCTTTTGCTTTGATGTCAATCCAAGGTTGCGCTTCATGACAACCTTGATGTAATCATCTAAAAAGCCAAGCAATCCATAGCCGAGCGTAACAAACAGAAGCAGCACCATTTCGGGGCTTATTTCTGAAAACTTCTGTGTCATCACAATAGTTGTCACTATGATAGAAAGTATAATCATGACCCCGCCCATTGTCGGTGTCCCTGATTTTTTCTGATGTGATTTCGGTCCTTCTTCTCTAATACTTTGGCCGAATTTTAATCTTCTTAAAAACGGAATAAGAATCGGAGAGAGCAGAACACTAATTAAAAAACCCATTAAAATTGTAAACAGAATGACTTGCTCAAGCATTGTCCTTTTCTCCTCCTGTTTCTTTCAAACGACATACGTAGTTATCATATTCATGATTTTTTCCCATATGAAAAATCTTTTCAAGCTCCATTATTCAATAACATCTCTTTCCTATGAATTCGTCTTATTCTTATTGAGTTCAACAATGGCTCTCGCCGCTACTTCAGCATCATCAAAATCGAAGGTTTCATTTCCGATCTGCTGATAGGTTTCATGTCCTTTTCCTGCAATGAGGACAACGTCGCCTTTTTTGGCATTGGCAATCGCGAAAAAGATCGCCTGTTCGCGGTTTGCAATACTGTGATAGTATGCGTTCTCTACTCCGGCTTCCATATCTCTTAAAATCGCGCGAGGGTCTTCGCTTCTCGGGTTATCTGAAGTAAAAATTGGCTCGTCAGCCAGCTCCACAGCAATTTTAGCCATTTTCGGGCGTTTCGTCTTATCTCTGTCTCCACCGCAGCCGACAACGACAAATAGCTTTCCTTCTGTCATGTCTCTGCAGGTCTGCAGCACATTTTCAAGGCTGTCCGGTGTGTGCGCGTAGTCTACAATGACTGGAAACTCCTGCTGCTGATTGACCAATTCAAAACGTCCTCTTACACCACGCAATTCTTCAACAGCCTCAGTGATGATTTCAAATGGTATGCCTGCTGCAATACATGTCGCAACAGCGGCCAGCACGTTATACACATTAAATTGTCCGACGAGAGACATCGTGATGTGCTTCGTGCCTTTGTTTGTCACGAGATCAAAGCTTGTGCCCTGTGCAGTGATATTGATGTTCTTCGCCATCACGTCAGCATTGTTTTTAATTCCGTATGTAGAGATATGCGCTGCTGTTACCTTTTCAAAATAAGCGCTCGCCTCATCGTCAGCATTCAGTACGGCACGCTTTGGATGTTCATGGTTGAAAGCCCCGCCAAGTTGGGAAAAGAGCAGGCTTTTTGCATGCCGGTACTCATCCATCGTTTTATGATAGTCCAGATGGTCCTGTGTTAAATTCGTAAACACGGCAATATCATAATCACAGCCATGGACGCGTCCTAAAGACAAGGCGTGGGAAGAAACCTCCATGATAGCAGTGTCGACGTGCTTGTCATTCATTTTCTTAAACGTTTTCTGCAGCGTGACGCTTTCCGGAGTCGTGTTTTTCACTGGAAGTGTTTCGTCTCCGATTTTCATGTACATTGTACCGATCAAGCCTGTGCGTTTTCCCGCTTTTTTCAAGATCTCATCGACCATATGGGTCGTTGATGTTTTGCCGTTTGTCCCCGTTATCCCAATCAGCTGAAGCTTCTTCGTCGGCTGTCCGTAAAACGCATCAGACAAAACGCTGAGCGCGCGAAGTGACTGCCGGACAATAATAACAGGAACATCCACATCGACCTCTCGTTCTGCCACAATAGCCGCTGCGCCGTTTTCTACTGCTTTTTGCGCAAAATCGTGGCCATCCACCGTATACCCTTTCACACATACAAAAAGACTCCCTTTCTTTACTTCTCTGGAGTCCATCTCAATTGAAGTTATTTCAGGGTCTTGTGAGTCGTTTACAGAAGGTTCGGTTGTTAAGTATGTAAGCAGCTTTGTAAGTTTCATCGTATCAAACCTCTCAACATTCTAATTCGTTCTTTTTATCATTGAAGTCACATCAAAGGATGTGGTAATGATTTTAAGCATACAGTTCATATTTTAGCGTAAATAAAAGGATACATCCAGCTAATCTTGAAAGATATCAGCATTTTTTCTGCAATAAAAGAATAGGCAGCCCGAATCAATCGGCTGCCTCCTTTTCATCTTCTTCAGTCAAATACACGCGTATCTTCGAACCCTCTTTTACTTTCGTTCCGGCAGCTGGCGATTGTTTAACGATTTTGCTTCCTTTCCCGGAAGCATCTACATTGAGATTCACCAATAGTGACTCAAGATCTGAGACAGACATCCCTACAACATTCGGAACTTCTATTGTTTTTGTGTCGTTCCATTGGTATTTTTTCTCGATTTGATTTTTCCGGGGCTTCACACCAAGTTCCGGCAGGCTGTCTCTCATAATACTCCCGACAATAGGCGCTGCAACCGTTCCGCCAAACTGAATCGTGCCTTTCGGGTTATCCACCGCAACGTAGACAACCAGACTCGGATCATCGGCGGGCGCGAAACCGATAAATGATACAATATGGTTGTTTTCGAGGTATTTTCCATCTTTAACCTTTTGTGCTGTTCCCGTTTTTCCTCCGACACGATATCCTTCCACAAATGCATTGCGGCCGGTGCCTTCTGCGACAACGCTTTCTAGAGCATAGCGGATTTGTTTGGATGTTTCTTCAGAAATGACTTGTTTCTTTGCGATTGGTGATTGTTTTTTGACCGTTTTCTTCGTAACAGGATCGATCCATTCCTTTGCAATATAAGGTGTGTAGAGCGTCCCTCCGTTTACAGCGGCAGATACGGCTGCAACCTGCTGAATCGGCGTGACAGATACTCCCTGTCCGAAAGCCGTTGTTGCTTGCTCCACCGGACCCACTCTGTCAAGGGGGAACAAGATGCCTGTTCCCTCGCCTTGAAGATCAATCCCCGTTTTTTGTCCAAAACCAAAGTCTTTGATATATTTGAAAAGCTTTTCTTTTCCTAAGCGCTCGCCCAATTCAACAAACCCCGGGTTGCAGGAGTTCTGCACAACTTCTAAATACGTCTGCAGGCCGTGCCCGCCTCTTTTCCAGCACCGCAGTCTCGCTCCGTCCACTTCCGCATGCCCCTTATCATAAAATTGATCCCGTTTTAAATTAACTTTTTGCTCTTCAAGGGCTGCTGCAAGCGTAATGATTTTAAAGGTAGATCCCGGTTCATACGTGCTCCATACTGGCAGATTTCGATTGTAGACGGACGGATCGACTGATTGGTAATCAGCAGGGTCAAAGTCAGGCCTGCTAGACATCCCCAAGATTTCTCCGTTTTTCGGATTCATGGCTACGGCAATCATGCCGTCCGGATGATATTTGGCCTCAGCGTTATCAAGCTCTCTTTCCAGTATCGTCTGAACCTTTGAATCAACTGTCAGCTTCATATCAAGCCCATCCTTAGGCGGCGTATAGTCGTCCGCTTCATCAGGCATCTTCTTTCCCTTGGCATCTGTATAAAACTTCACAGAACCTTTTTCCCCTTTTAGATCATCGTCGTAATAGGCTTCCAGTCCAAGGAGCCCTTGGTTGTCAATTCCTGCAAATCCAAGCACATGTGATAAAAAGCTGCCGAACGGGTAATGACGGATACTGTCCTCCGCAACATACACACCTTTTAAATCAAGCGCTTTGATTTCCTTCGCCTTCTCATTTGAGATTTTTCTCCCCTCAGGAGTGATCTTTTCGATTGACGCTTTTTTTGTCACATGTTTATATACTTTTTCTTCTGACATGTTGAGCACCGCCGCAAGCTGCTTGCTCGTTTTCATCGGATTCTGTACTTGGCGCGGCACGACGAATACGGTCGGCGCACTTTTGTTTGTTGCGAGTTTCACGCCGTTCCGGTCCAGAATCTCGCCTCTCTCCGGCTCAAACGGCAAGTTACGGCTCCAGGAATCTTTCGCCAGCGAAGTCAGCTTTTCGCCCATCACAAACTGAACATACCCCAGCCTTGTATCAATGATCAGAAACACGATCACGCCAAAAAGCAAAACAAATAATAAACGTTTTCTAACCGTTACATTCGAGACGCGCAAGAGACCGTTCACTCCTTATTTAGGCTTGTTTCATTTTATGCCTGAAATTGGACAGGTAGAACGAGGCTCCTCTGAAGGCATAAAAAAAGAAAGCCTGCATAACGCAAGCTTTCTTTTTAATCAGGATTTTTAAACTGAACCTTGATTACGGTTTTATCTTTTATTTCTTTGTCTTTCTTGACGCTTTGGCTGACAGCGTAGCCTTGGCCGTTTACTTCAATATGAATTCCCGCGAGCTCGCCGTACTGAAGAACCTCTCTTCTCGACCACCCTGTCATATCAGGCATTTTGATTTTGCCGCCCGTTTTCAGGAAAACCTTCTGATTGGTGAGAACTTCCTCACCAGCTGCCGGATACTGTTCTTTTACAGCGACATCACTGCCGATGACAATCGGTGTGAGATTCTCTTCTTTTGCTTTCTTTTGAGCAGCAGTAACCGTTTGATCTGTTAAATCAGGCATTGTCTGCGCTTTTGTTTCTTCCTTATCTGAGTCAGATTTTTCAGTTGGCTCTATGTTTAGGTAATGCAGGCTGTTTTTCATTGTTGGGTTGAAGATTTCTGATACTGGATCTGAACTGCTTTGTCCTGCTTTTAACTGCGGCTGCTGAACAGCAACATAAATCAAAAGCTCAGGATCATCTTTTGGTGCCATACCCATAAACGAAAAGATATAGTCATCTGTTCCGTCTAAATATCCGCCTTTACCGGCTATTTGCGCAGTACCTGTTTTCCCGGCAACATCAAAACCTTCGATTTTATAGGCTTGCCCTGTTCCGATTTTCGATGTAACGACTTCTCCCAAGATATCCCGCACCTTTTTCGCTGTGCTTGCAGAAATTGGGGTTCCGGCTGATTCCGGCTTATTTTGATAAATAGTTTTATCTTTATCGGGATCAACGATATGGTCAATCACATAAGGCTTCATCATTTTACCGTCATTCGCAATTGCCGTTGCGGCCTGAATCTGCTGAATTGGTGTGACCGCAGACGCTTGGCCGTATGCAGTTGACGCCTTATCAAATTCATATTTAAAGTTGATTTTGCTGGAGACTTCTCCTGGCAAATCAATACCTGTTTTCTGGTAAAAATTGAACTTGTGCAAATATTGATTGAGGCGGTCATATCCCAGCTTTTCTTTCGCCAGTTTCGCAAATGCAACATTTGACGATCTAAGGACGCCGTCATGATAGGTTGTCGGCCCCCAGCCTATACCTCTATTATGGTCCCTGACAGGTTCCCCGCCAACTTCAAATGTACCTGATTTATATTTTTCGTTCGCATTAAACACGTTTTCCTGCATCGCAGCAGCAAGTGTAAATATCTTCATCGTTGATCCAGGTTCATACGCATATGAAATCAAATCATTATAGTAGTTTGTCACATCGCGCTTGTTCGGATCAAAGCTTGGCCGCTGTCCCATGGCAAGGACTTTGCCGGTTTTCGGATCGACGACTGCGGCCATAATTTTTTTCGGGTTATACTTTTGCGCTACTTTCGACATGCTGTCTTCCAAAAAGGTTTGAATTTTCTGGTCAATGGTTAAATATACATTGTCACCATTTTTTGGCGCGGTAATTTTGTTTTTGCTGTTCGGGAGCTCCCAGCCGGATTTGTCGCTTTCATATGTCACATATCCGTCCCGCTCCTTCAAATACTTATCCAGCACTTTCTCTAATCCCATCGCGCCGGAAATTTCATTTGTGTCCTGATCAACCTCGGCATAGCCGATTAGATTAGATGCGAAAATACCATTTGGATAGTACCGTTTTGTATCCCGTAAAAATGAAATGCCCGGGAGTTTCATTTTTTCAATTTTTTGCTTTTGTGAATACGTAATATCCCGGCCCGCTGAGCCAAACTCGACTTGTTTTGCATCTTTATTTAAGATATCAAGGATGTCGGCCTTGTCCAAGTTTATCACTTTAGACAATGCTTCCGCCGTTTTTTCTTTGTCTACGACATGCTGAGGATGCTTGACATCAGTGGTCATTTTTTTATCGAGAATCGCAATCAGCTTATACGTCGCCGTGTCCTCAGCAATCACTTTTCCGTTTCGATCTAAAATCGAGCCGCGGCTTGCCTCGATGGTCCGTTTCTTTTCATGCTGCTCTGTCGCTTTTGTAGCAAGCACTTCGCCGTCCGCTTTTCCGGTTATTTGAATATATGCCATTCTCCCTAGGATGACAAAGAAAAAGAGAGCGAAACAAATACTTAGAATCGCTGCTCCTCTATTCATAAATTTATTCTTTTTTGGCATTTGAATCATTCCTGTATGTTTTTCACTTTTTTATCTTTTAAATTCAAGCCGTTCTTTTTCGCAATGTCCATAATACGCTGCGGTTTGCTTAAATCAGCAACGCTTTTTTCGAGGTCACCAATTTGCTTATTTTCGGATGAAATTTGCTCCTCAAGCTTTTGCACCTCAATATTGGTTTGGTATGCCGCATATGCCTTCGATACGATCAAAAGCGATACGCTGAGCACCGCCGCAGCAAAGAGGACAAGAAGCACTTTTTCTCCGAGAGTGATGGAAGCCCTTTTTTTGACAATCACTTTTTTCTCAGGATTGATCGCATGCCGCTGCTGTTTCTCTGGTTGGTAAGCTAAATTGCTCATAGGCTGATGACCTCCTTTTAATTTTGCATTCGCGTTTCGTTATTTTCTTTTTTCAGCAATCCGAAGCTTGGCAGAACGGGCCCTGTTGTTCTCTTCAAGCTCTTCTTGAGATGCCGTAATCGGTTTTCGTGTGATGAGCTTCAGCTCCGGCTCAAACTCTTCCGGTATAACAGGAAGACCCGGAGGAAGTTCCGGAAGCGACGACTTTTCTTTAAAAGTGGTTTTGCAAATTCTGTCTTCTAGCGAGTGGAAGGTAATGACTGATACCCTGCCCCCTGGCTTCAGAACCTCAATTGCCTGCTCCAAAGCTTCTTCAAACACCCTAAGTTCATCGTTTACGGCAATTCTGATTGCCTGAAACACGCGTTTAGCGGGATGTCCCCCGCTCCTTCTCGCTGGAGCGGGAATCGCGTCTTTTATTAGATCGACCAGTTGGCCCGTAGTTTGAATAGGAGACTTCATTCTTGCCTCCTCAATTTTTCTGGCGATCTGTTTACTGAACTTCTCTTCTCCGTATTTAAAGAAAATACGGACGAGATCCTCATAGCGCCACTCATTAACGACTTCTTTCGCCGTAAGCGTAGCCGACTGGTCCATCCTCATGTCCAACGGTGCGTCATGATGGTAACTGAATCCGCGCTCCGGTGTATCCAGCTGCGGAGAGGACACCCCTAAATCAAATAAAATACCGTCTACTTCTGTTATACCTTGTTCATTCAAACATTCTTTTAAATACCTGAAATTGCTTTTAATCAGAATAAGCTGCCCTTTATAATCGGACAACGCTTCTTTCGCATGCTGTAATGCCATATCATCTTGGTCAAAAGCGATTAAACGCCCCTTCTCGGATAACTGCTGCAATAAGTATGTACTGTGCCCAGCTCCGCCGAGTGTGCAGTCTACATATGTACCGTCCGGTTTAATATTGAGTCCGTCTACGGTTTCACGAAGAAGTACTGTCTTGTGTTGAAACATTTTGTGTTGGTCCCACCTTTTATCAGGATGAATTGAAATTGTTTTTAGAGTGTTATACACGAAGAATCATTATATATCAAACCCAATCATGTTTTCAGCAATTTCAGCAAATGAATCTTCTTGCTCTTCTGTGTATTGTTCCCAAATTACTTTACTCCACAATTCAATTCGATTAGAAACCCCGATAACAACACATTCTTTTTCCAGTTTGGCGTAATTCAATAGAGATGATGCAATATTTACCCTGCCTTGCTTGTCCAGTTCGCATTCGGTCGCCCCTGAAAAGAAGAAACGGGTAAACGCGCGGGCATCTTTCTTTGTGAGAGGAAGAGCTTTCAGTTTTTCTTCAATTTGTTTCCATTCGTGCATAGGGTAGCCGAAGAGACATTGGTCAAGCCCTCTAGTCAGCACAAATTGCTCACCTAGGCCTTCTCTAAATTTAGCGGGTACGATCATGCGGCCTTTCGCATCGATGGTATGCTGATATTCACCCATAAACATGATCTCTTGCCCCACTTTCTCTCCTTAACTCACCACTATTCACCACTTCGCTCCACAACTTCATTTTACACTGTTTACCCATAAAAAAAAACCCTGAACTATTCAGGGTTCTTTAAAACTTTATTTCAAAGTTTGACAACTTGATGTTGATTTTGAAAAGAAAATGGCAGATTCTTGAATGTCATGAAGAATTTTGGACCGTACCTGTTCAAATAATACATGATATTCCAAATCCGTTCTTGCGGTGCAAGAAGCGGCTTAATGCTATTTTGAATTCTCTCATAATCCTTCAAAACGTAGCCTTCTTTTTCTTCAATTCGCTTCGTCACCGTGCGCTCTAAGAATTGAAGCTGATCCTGAATAAAAGCGGCATTTTTCAGAAGTAAGGGTTCCATGCTTTGATCAACCTTTAACGCCTCCTGCCGGACCGTTTTGTGAATCGCTTCAATTTGGCTTCTCGCTTGATCCATCACCGCCGTAAACTCTTCCGGAATCTGGCGCTCGAAGTATGCCTCTCTTTGATTCTCCGTTCCGCGCTCAATCGCATCTTGTAACGAGATATTCCGTTCAGCCAGTTTTTTCTCAATATGCCGCTCAAGTATCGTAATGTTCAGTCTTGGCATGACAGGAGGCATTTTGAAGCCCATCACCGCAAAAGCCTGTTTGAGCTCACCCCAATAGTTGATTTCTCCAGGGCCTGCAATAAATGCTAAAGTCGGAATGAGAAATTCCTGCATTAACGGTCTCGTTACAACATTGTTGCTGAAGCGCTCCGGATGTTCTTCCATATGCGTATGAAGTTCATCCATCGTCCATCCTAGATCAAGCTCTTTGACAACAAATCGGCCGTTATCTTTTTCAATTAAAAAACGCTCTTCTTCATATTCATAAAACAGATTCGCCTGCTCTTTTCCGGACTCGATAATCGGTTTGTAGCCTGCTTGGCGCATGAAGGCCTGCTGATCTGATACAACGCGGGCGAGTTCATCATTTTCTCGAAGAATCTTTTGGAACATGGCCGTTTCCAGCTTTTTAATCCCAGGATCTCCAGAATTTAATAAAACTAAGCCCTCCTCTTGGAACAGATCCGCGATCAGCAGCTCAAAGAAGTCAGTAAACGTAACAGATTCTCGTAAACATCGTTTCACATTGTCAAGAAGTGAATTCGTGTGGTCTGTTTCTTCAAAAGCGGCAAACACATCATCTATCCACGCGGAACACTTTTCCTGGTCAAGCGTTGTGCTCGCTGCTGATGACTTCTTCCAATATGACTGAGACAGCTTTTTTTTCACAGGACCATTCTCTTCAGAAATATGAACAAAATTAATCTCATCCAAATCGTGGTCTTCTCCGGCCACCCAGAAGATCGGTATGACAGGCACTTGCAGTTCCTTTTCTTGTTGCTTTGCTAAAACAATGATTGAAATGATTTTATGTATGGTGTAAAGCGGCCCTGTTAAAAGTCCTGCCTGCTGTCCGCCGACTACAGCGGCACTTGAAGGGTCCTTCAGCTTCTCAATAGCGGACTGCATCGCACTTGAACCGAATTTATTATGGTACGAGGATAAGTACGCCGCCAATTCCTCTCTTGCGAAAAACCGGGAGGATAAGTCTTGCAGTCTTTCGCGCCACATATCCTTATGATGAATGCTGTAATCAAAAAAAGAAGACATTTCTTCTTTGCCATCTATATAGTGCTGTACAAACACATTCTGATTTTTGATGGAAAGTTCAGTTAGCTGCATCTTCTAGAACTTCCTTTCTCCAATAAATAGTTAGGTATCCGAAATGAGTATAGCATGTTACCGAAAAAGCTCAAAAGACTTTGTTTGTATTTCGCTCCAATGCTTTGATGCTGCCGTATAAAAACGCTAGATGGACGGCATCAATTCCGTGAAGACTTGCTTCCTTCAATAAGTATCCGATGATGGCGTCAGCTTCCGTTTGCCGGCCTTCAATGACATCAACCAGCATTGAAGAGCGATTTTCTTTCGTTAGTCTGCAAACGGCCTGAACCCGCTCCCAAGCCTCTTCTTCGTTTTCAAGCCTTAAAATGCGGCACGCCTCCTGAAATACCAGCTTCATAAAAGCCAGATAAGCTGGCGTTGTCAGCAGGTCTCCATTTTTCACCTGCAATAACGCAGTTAAAGGATTAATACACGCATTTACAATCAGCTTGCCCGTTAGCAGACGGTACCAATCTGTCTCATAACAAATCGGAAAATCCGAGTGGTTATGCTGAAACAAGATGTTCAGCCGATCTGGTTCAGCATCGAACGCGCTCCATTTTATCGCACCTAGACCTGTATGATCAACAGCTGTATCCGATTTTCTTACAGCTCCGTGCTCAACGATTCCAACATAAATGGAGTGGCCAACATGCCAGTCTTTTAGGTTGTGGATATGCCCCATGCCGTTTTGCAAAAATAATATATTCGTTTTTCCGATCCGTTCAAGCGACGGAAAAACAGACTGAAGCTGATGCTGCTTCACTGTCACGACAAGCAAATCGAAATCCGAATTGATACGCGTGTCTGCATTGCAATCAGCGCTGAATTCCTCCCCGCCTTTATAAAGCCGGATTCCTTCAGACTGAATGGCCGCAGCCTGTTCCTGCCGCCTCGTCACAACAGTCACGTCGTGATCAAGTGACAAATAATAGGCGCATAAAAGACCGACGGAGCCTCCGCCGATAATTCCAATTTTCATGATGTCACACCCAATTTAGCTTTTACGTATTATCATAGCAGAAGTATGAAGAAATTACTTCTCAAAGATCCCATGTGCTTAAAATTAAAGTTTAAATATTTGGATTTTTTAAATAAAGCGTTTACAATATATATAGAAACAACAAAGGGGGAGATTGGTTTGACAAAGGTAGAACGTCTGCTTATCAACTATAAAACGCTGGAAGAATTCAAGAAATTTAAAGAATACGGCATTCAGGAGCTTTCAATGCTTGAAGATCTTCAGGATAATATTATTGAAAATGACAGCACTTCGCCTTTTTACGGGATTTATTTCGGCGACAAACTTGTAGCACGAATGAGTCTGTATCAAGTTAACGGCAAATCGAATTCCTATTTTGACAATCGCCAGGATTATTTGGAGCTGTGGAAGCTTGAGGTTCTTCCAGGCTACCAGAACAGGGGATATGGGAGAGCCTTGGTTGAATTTGCAAAATCATTCAAAATGCCAATCCGGACAAATCCGCGAATGAAATCAGCAGAATTTTGGAACAAAATGAACTTTAAAACTGTTAAGTATGATATGGCGCGGGACAAAGGGGAAAATCCGCTCATCTGGCATCCTGATATGGATCGCGAAATGACACCGGGGGAGTCCGCATAGACATAAAAACAACCGGCCTATTCTTCCTATAGGGCCGGTTCATTTCAAGCGTTTCTTTACGTTTCTTGAGCCGCTTTTTTCATTCTTCCGTCTTCCTTGGATACAACCATTTTTCTGGCCCGATCCATAATGTCGATCAGTGCCTTGTAATCCTCTTCTGTCATCTCTAGCTGATTCCGCAATGTTTGATTTTCATTCCGCAAATCCTCAAGCTCTTTTTGCAGGGATTGGATTTGCTCCTTCAATTTTTCCCTTTCGAGCTGAAATTCTTGTGCAGAAGGTGCTTCTTTAAATTGTTCGAGAAATTGAATGACATCCTGAATGGACAAGTCTCGTTTTCCTTCTGACGATGTCGAGGCAGTCTGCTTCACGGAATTCGGCATATTGACCGAATGAACGCCGATTTGCTTTCTCAGTTCTTTCCTCTGCTTTTTCGCAAGCTCTATACCTGACTGGTATTGTTTTCTTACATACGAGTTCCACCTGAAACCGCAGGCTGCCGCAGTTCTGGTCAGCGCCCTTCCTACCTCCTCAAAGGCGGAAAGCTGTGTTCCTCCCTCTCGAATATGACGAAGCACCACTTCTGCCAGCAGCAAATCCTCATCCTGAGTCCAAGCATCTTGTCTTGTAATGGTCAAATTCAATCTCCCTCCATGTCAGCTTATTTATCTCATACATATGCCGGTAATAGATTAGATAGACTATTTGCACTCACAAATTTTCCGCAAGCTGACAGGAAGAGAAAAAGAAAAAGCGCAGGGCTTTCACCCTGCGCTTTTCTCATTAGTTACTTTTTACATTTATGTCTTTGCCGTTGTATGATCCGCATGCTTTGCATACACGGTGAGACAACTTCATCTCTCCGCATGACGGACATTCTGTCATACCAGGTACATTAAGTTTGAAATGTGTACGGCGCAATCTTTTCTTCATTTTAGAAGTTCTTCTAAAAGGTACAGCCATTATTCCCACCTCCTTAAAGAGTTAAGATTCATCATCTTGTTTTAAGAGCTTTTCGAGGGCTGCAAGTCTCGGATCAACTTGATTCTTCTTGTCTTCTTCCGAAATGACTTTCCAGTCCTTTCCTTCTTGAGGAGCAGCTCCTTTTTCTTGTTCAGATTCACAAAAGATTTGCATAGGGATTTCTAAAAGAATTTCTTCTTTCACGATCGGAGTTAAGTCGATAGTATCGTCCTCAACAATGTGAACGTCATCATCTTCTATATCATCCGTGTGATGAAATATAAACAGTTCTTTTGTTGAAATTTCAAATGGATACGGGACATCAACGAGTGTTCTTGAGCATGGCAAAATCATTTCGCCTGAAATTGTAAAATCAAACGAAACCTGTTTGGATTTGATATCCGCTCTGCCCTTCACCCGGACGGGAGAAATGCGGCGAATGTCAGAATTCAGCTTTGTCAGCTCATTTAACTCAACTGTTTCATCAAATTCAAAACTTTGTTTTGGCATTTGATGCAGCTGATAAATCGTCCATTTCATTTGTATCACCTCAGGAAAGCAACAAACATGATTATAGCTTTTAAGATTGTTTTTGTCAATATTTTTTCTTTACAGCATAATGCTGCCATCCAAGTATCGTTGACAGCGGAATATGCTATGCATACACTTAAAACAAAAATAAGGCGTAAGAGTTTTCATTTGCAAATGTACCATACGTTTTTAAACATAGCAAGAAAGGCGGAAAAAATATGAATGCTGTAGGATTGGTGGTTGAATATAATCCCTTTCATAACGGTCACCTTTATCATGCCCAAACAGCAAAGCGGCAAACCGGATGCGACACGGCTGTCGCGGTGATGAGCGGGCATTTTTTACAGCGTGGGGAACCGGCTGTTGTGTCAAAATGGGCCCGAACAAAAATGGCGCTGCAAAGCGGAGTTGATCTTGTTATTGAGCTGCCTTATCTTTATGCCGTGCAAAAAGCGGACATTTTTGCACGCGGCAGTGTTTCCATCCTAAACGAAATTGAATGTGAGGCGCTGTTTTTCGGGAGTGAGAATGGGGATATCAAGCCGTTTTTAGAAACAGCACAGCTTATTAATGAGCATAAACATACATTTGATGACCGAATTAAAGAAGAACTTAAAACGGGGACGAGTTATCCAGCAGCGGCGGCTAGCGCCTTCAGCTCCATTTTGCATTCCGAAAGTGCACTTGACTTGTCAAAACCAAATAACATTTTGGGATACCAGTATGTGACTTCGATTCTAACCGGGGGATATCCTATGAAACCTTATACCACGGCACGCATCTCTTCGGACTATCATGATGCCGATCTCCCTGAAGGCGAAAACCCTATCGCAAGCGCCACAAGCATTAGAAAAGCGATGACTGGCCAGAGTCTCGAAGCCTGCCTTCGTTTTCTCCCTGCTGCATCTGCACGAGAATTAGCAGCTTACCGCAAATCATTCGGATTGTGGCATACACCTGAGAGCTACTTTTCTTACTTAAAATACAGCCTTTCAACAGTAACAGCACAGGAATTACAGCAAATATACGAGGTGGAGGAAGGGCTAGAGCACAGAATTCTTCGTTCGATCAGAAAAGCCAGCTCCTATCTGGAATATATGGAGCTGCTGAAAACGAAACGTTATACATGGACAAGGCTCCAGCGGATGAATACGCACGTTTTAACCAGAACAAAAAAACAGGATATAAAAAAGCTGCTTGACGACGATAAGGTGCCATATATCAGGCTTCTCGGCATGACGAAAAAAGGACAGGCTTATTTATCCGAAAAGAAAAAAGCACTGTCTGTTCCGCTTGTCAGCAAACTGTCCTCTTTCTCTCATCCAGCTCTCGATCTGGACATAAAAGCAAGCAGAATTTACAGCCTGCCGATAGAAGAGCCGCTGAGAACCGAGTTTGACCTGCAGGAATACGGACATACACCGATTCGCTATGACGAAGATGGACAACACTTTTTAAATGTATAGAAAAAGCACCTGAGAATCAGGTGCTTTTCGCTTTCAGCTTATTCAAATAGTCAATCGCATCCTGCATGGTATCAACAGGCACAATCTTCATATCTGAATCAATATCTTTTGCTGTTTTTACAGCATTTTCATAATCGGAATTGCTGGCGCCGTTTTGATTTGGCGCGAAGAAAATGTCTTTTCCGGCTTTGTCTGCGGCGACGACTTTTTGATCAATTCCGCCAATCGGGCCTACTTTTCCGTCAACATCAATGGTACCTGTTCCCGCAATATCATAACCTTTTGTTTCGTCTGTTTTTGTCAGCTGATTATAGATTTCAAGAGACATCATTAACCCGGCAGAAGGGCCGCCGATATTCTCGATTTCAAAATCAATATCCGGCTCCACTTTGACGTTTCTGTCCGTATAAAGTGAAACACCGATCCCAGCCCGTTGCGGCTCATCAGGAAATTGCTTTAACGTAAGAGTGACACGCTTTTCTTTTTCTTCTCTTTCGATCTTTAACGTCACTTTATCTCCCGCTTTTTTGCTGCCGATATAATCAATCAGCTTTTCAGCAGACTGATAGTTTTTGCCGTCTGCACTGATGATTTTATCACCGACCTCTATTTTCCCTTTTGCGGGCATGTTTTCTACAACCGAGCTTGCATATATGCCGTTAAAGGAGTAGCTGACTTTTTTTCCTGCTTTCTGATAGGCGGCTATAACCGCGTTTTCTTGCGAGCTTTTCATCATTTGGAGCTGCCTTTTCATATACTCCTTATCTGACTCGCCTTCTTCCTTAATGCTCTCATCAGGAACAATTTCATAATAAGGGTGCATCTTTGCCCACACATATGTAAACGGATTAGCCGGTCCCACTTTGACAGTCATTAAGGACAAGCTTCCTTTTTCCGGGTAGCCTCCCTCCACTTTTATCAATGGAGCAAGCTCTGTCGCTTCTCCCGGTTTTGTAATATAGTATGGAAGTTTTATAAATGATAAAACGGCGATCAGTATGAGGATGACGAGCATCCAGCTAAAATGTTTTTTACGTAGCAAATTATGAGCCCTCCCAATTCTCTATTTCTTTTCTTATCTTGCTGATCATTCGGTTTGTCGCCTCTTCGCCTGCCGATATCATTTCTTCAATATTGGCAAACGAGCTTGAGCTGTATGTTTCAAGAGAAGGGCGAATCATGATATCTGCGGCAATCGTTTGATGCCGCACCAATTCATTTTGCAGGATATCCATACTTTGCATAATCACATCAAAAATATGCACTGCTGTTTCAGTTTTTCGTACCCTGGAAACATCTGAAGCGATGATAATATCAGCTCCCATGTCTTTTACAACAGAAACCGGAATTCGATCGACGACCGCGCCGTCTACAAGAAGGCGTCCGTCCAGCCTCTGCGGAATAAAGATACCCGGTATGCTGATGCTGGCCCTCACTGCATCTGACACTGATCCTTTGCGGAACACAATCTTTTCTCCCGTCTGTAAATCACATGCAACAACGCCCAGCGGAATTTGGAGCTCTTCAATCGGTTTTCCGAATGTATAAGCATGCACAAGCTGTCTGATGCGGTCACCTTTTAGAAAACCGAGCTTCGGCATCGTATAATCAGCATAAAGCCTCCGTTTAAAGGCTTTGGCTACTTTTTTCATCGTTGCCACGTCATGGCCGGCGGCATAAAAACTGCCCACCAAAGCGCCCATGCTGCTTCCTGCAATCATATCCACATGAATTTGATGCTTATGTAAACTGGAAAGCACACCGAGATGAGCAAGCCCTCTGGCCCCTCCCGATCCTAACGCTAACCCGATTTTAGGTTTGGCCAAAGCGTTAACCTCCTGCCTGAATTCCCTGTATACCGAATTCTATGGTCTAAACTGAACCCCTATGCTCGTATATTAGTACAAAGAATCAAGAGGACAGGTACTGCTTGGCCGTTTCATGTCATACATTATTTTATCATGATATACATGTCATTGGGCATTTTTAGCATCGGGGAGGTAAGAATGAACTTGTCGAAGATCAATACACTTTTGATTGCCTCGTTTTTTCTTTTTTTAACAGCGACTGTCATCTCACATCCACAGGCCTCATTCGAAGCCTCTAAAACCGGGCTTTCTATGTGGTGGGAGGTTGTGTTTCCGTCATTGCTGCCATTTTTTATTCTGTCCGAACTCTTAATCGGCTTTGGCATTGTACGGTTTGTCGGTGTTTTGCTTGAGCCTTTTATGCGGCCGATCTTTCGCGTGCCGGGTGTCGGCGGCTTCGTTCTTGCTATGGGAATGGCATCAGGAAACCCAGCGGGAGCAAAACTCACTGCCCGTCTGCGGCAGGAAAAACAAATTTCAAGAGTAGAGGCAGAACGGCTTGCGTCGTTTACCAATTCTTCAAACCCGCTCTTTATTTTCGGCGCTGTTGCTGTCGGTTTCTTTCAAAACGCGTCACTAGGCATTTTATTGGCTTCTGCACACTATTTAGGGAATCTGGCTGTTGGATTAACGATGCGTTCCTACGGCCGCAAGGAAGAGCAGCATCTCAGAAGAAAGAAAACGATACCCTTTCCTTCGATCAAAGATGCGTTACACGCCCTTCATACCGCCAGACTTGCGGAAAAACGGCCTTTGGGAAAAATTTTAGGCGACGCTGTGACGTCTTCTGTTCAAACGCTTCTTATGGTAGGCGGCTTTATTATTTTATTTTCTGTCTTCAATCGGCTGTTGTCCGTGGTTCAGCTGACTGATATTTTGTCTGTTTTCACAAAAGGCGCGCTGACTTTGTTCCAGCTTCCGGCTCAATTGGACATTCCGCTTTTATCGGGGATGTTTGAAATCACGTTAGGCAGCAAGCTTGTCAGCGAGACAGATGTTTCTCTTCTGCAAAAAGCGATTATCGTCAGCTTTATTCTCGGGTTTAGCGGCTTTTCCGTACAAGCTCAAGTGGCAGGTATTTTATCGGAAACTGATATTAGATTTAAACCATTCTTTATCGCACGTTTGCTGCAGGGCGTTTATGCCGCTGTCTTCGTCATGCTTTTATGGAAACCGCTTTACACGGCGTGGCATGATCCTTATCAGTATGTGTTTAAATCTTTTAATAGCAGTGACATGCCGACTGCATTTATAAACGGCTGGAATCTGCTTGTGCAGATCGGACCTGCTGTCACACTATGCGCGCTGTTTACGTACATTATCATTTTTTCTTACAGACTGACAAACGGCACAAAAAAAGGATGAGTCAACCCCCTCATCCTTGTCTGTATTTTTGCTGAAGCGCAAGCTCTACTTCCGGCGGTACAAATTCTGATACCGAGCCGTTGTATCTCGCCACTTCTTTTACGATGCTTGAACTTAAAAACGAATACTGATTGTTTGTCATCATGAAAAATGTCTCAATGGATTCATCAAGCACACGGTTTACTGACGTTCCCTGCATCTCGTATTCAAAATCTGATACAGCCCTCAAGCCTCTTAATATCGCTTTGGCATTTTTTCTTTTTGCATAATCAATTAACAGTCCTTGTGATGTTTCAACTGTTATGTTCGGAATGTCTTTTGTCACTTCTCTCAGAAGCTCACACCGTTCCTCTACACTGAACAAAGGCTTTTTTGAAGAATTATTCAGCACACATACATACACTTGTTCAAAAATATGCGCCCCGCGTTTGATGATGTCCAGATGCCCGTAGGTCACCGGATCAAAACTGCCGGGACAGACAGCTATACTCGCCACCTCACTACCCCCTCTTTTTATAAATCGCCACACCTGTAAGCCCATAGGTTTCTTTTCTTGTCATCACAAGATCTCCTACGGTTTCGGGAAGCTCGACCTCTCTGTCATGCTCAGCGACGATAAAGCCGTCTTCTTCCAGCATTTGGTATTCGTCAATCAAAGTTAAAAGTGCTTTCAGCTTTTGTTCCTTATACGGCGGATCGAGAAAAATGCCGCGAAAGCCGGTTTCTCTCTTTGCAGCAGCGTGCAAAGCACGTTCCGCTTCATTGCGGTATACCTGTGCATGTTTTGTAAGCTCCAGCGTTTTCAAATTAGATTTTACCGTTTGAATGGCCTTAAAATCACGGTCAACGAATATACAATGCTCAAACCCGCGTGAAAGCGCTTCGATCCCAAGACCTCCGCTCCCTGCGAATAAGTCTAGTCCCCTGCCCCCATCAAAATAAGGGCCGATCATATTGAAAATGGATTCCTTCACTTTGTCGGTTGTCGGTCTTGTTGATGTTCCCGGCACAGCCTTTAGTGAACGGCCTTTTTTTGATCCAGAAATTACTCTCATGTTCCACACCACTTTTTCTAAAAGCTATTTTGTTTCTTTATTCGGCCAGACGCCGCTATGTACATAGAAAAAAATCAATCCTATCTTAACATAAAGCATTCTCCCAAACAATGAACGCTAATCTTGATAAACAGGTGTATAGGCAGCATGATCCTTGTCCATACTATAAGCAACAGCATCTAGAGGATGTTGTTGCCAACCGCGGAGAAGACTTACGTTTCCCCATAAGTTCTTCCTCCGGTTTCTCCTCTCCCTTTGCCTTCTCCTTAACATATTAAGGAATAGAAGGACCCCGCAGATGTCTGCGGGGGTTTTTTTTATTGCTATATGCCGATTTTATAATCGTATTCTTTTGCTTTATCAAGCTTTGACTCGAATTCCAATTTTAAAAACGGTTTATAAGAAGGCTCTACTTTTTTCACAAAAGAGTAAGACGCAATCTTGTCCATTGTTTTTTCAATTTGGTCTATATCACAGTACAGTACGACATATTTTAATCGTTTTGATACATAGTGCACATTCCCGAACTTTCTCAGCATTTTGCTTTGCTTTAGGGAGTGCAGATACACAACCATGCCCTGGCGCCTATTCTCCAATACAATCACCTGCCTGATTTCTTTTATATGTAAAAGACGAGACGGCCAGTCTCGTCAGGACACTTTACATCCGCAGCTTCCGCCTGAACCGCAGCCGCCTCCGCATGAAGACAAACCGTCAAAATAAGGGTTCCCAGTCGGAACTTTCACATGCTCCGAAACAGCTGTCCCAATCTCGACGCTGACCTCATCAAGAATGGACTGGAGTTCATTTTCAGCTCTTTTGAAGTCAGCCACCTTGTCGTTCAGGTCCAGCTCACGTTTGATCTCCCTCATTTTCCGGGATATTTCTCTATAGTCAGGATGATATTTGCCAAAACGCTGTACATCCTCATACTGCTCTTTTATTTTGATAAAAGAACGAATAATCCGCCCTGCCTCTTCATCTTCCTGGAGACGCTTGTAACAATTGCGGTAGTTCTCAGCCGTCTCCGACTGCAGAATCATCTCGGCAAGCTGCTGAGCTTCACTTTGAAGCCGCACGGATTCCATCGTCGCATACATAACATGCACCTCCAGTTGTTAGTTTACCATGAAACCAGCCAATTGGAAAATGCTTAACCACAGCCGAAAACAAACTCCGTATGGACGCACGAAAAAGACCCTTTCCCGGGCCTTTTAATCTTTTGTCCGCATCGCTTGGAACATTTGCATCATCATTTGCGCCATTTGAATCCCGTTTGTAAACTGATTCACCCGATGCGGAATGGTTTTTTCATAAAAATTCATCATCTCAAGCTGAAAGGTGGACAGATCATCCGGTTTTCTCGAAAGCCTGCGGTACCATATCGGCTGCTCTCTGATGAATCGTTTCCGTTCTTCGTTTGCGAAAATATATTCCTGCACCTCTTTGCGCATATGAGATCCCCTTTTTTAATCCTTTCGAAAAGAAAAAGGATGCTGTCCAGAGCCTGGCTGAGATTGCTTCTGGCTGTTCCCGGAAAATGTATTAAGAAGGCTTTGCAACGATGAGATCGACTGGCTCATTTTATTGATTTGTTCGTTCATTTGATTGACATCCATCTTTTTCACCGCTGTCACCATTTTCGTGACAAAATCATTTTTTTGCGGTGTTTCGGGCACAGCCTCTGCAGCTTCTTCCGGTTCCCGATACGGATCCCAAATCGGGTCGCTCTCCCCGAAGAGAACCCAATTTTCATATACGTCCTGCCAGCTTCTTTGTTCTTTTCGCACTTCTTTTATCAGCTTGGGATGCTTTTTGACGAATTGTTTAAAGTCATTGATTGAATGATTGGCATGTTGATTCGCCACAATCCTCACCCCCTCCGAAAATCGTTACCTACTACAATGTATCGTTTTGTCGGGCATTGTGTTCGCCTATATTCATTCACAAATGAATTTTTAGTGCTGTCCCTAGACACTGGTGAAAAGCCTTAAGAAGAAGGGAAAATCCGCTCCTCAGCAGCAAGAAAAGTAACATATTGAACAGGCTGTATTTACACATCCCTTAGCGCAAGCCAGCTTGTGTGAAATAGAAAAAGCCCGGAACCATTCGTCCGCGGCTTTCATTACCATCGCTTAATAAAATTTTGGGTGTAATATTTTCGGTCTACTCCGACACCAAGATGCGTATAATCTGAATTCAGGAGCGCTTTTCGATGGCCTTCGCTATTCAGCCAGCCTTCTACAGCGGCCGGAGCGTCCACATAATTGTATGCGATATTTTCTCCCGCTTGCTGAAAGTCAACATGCCCTTCTTCTAAGCGGTCTTTCAGTGAGCCGTATTTCTTAGAAACATGTGAGAAATAATTATTTTCCTTCATATCCTCGCTATGCCCAAAGGCGACTTCCGCCGTCGGCTGATCCCACTCAAGCTTCGCAAGTCCATGTTTGACGCGTATGACATTCGTCAAATCAAGTATTTGCTTTTCGCTCGTTGTTTGGATCTTTTTCCACTTCTCATCTGAAACGGCTTTCGGTTTGATTAATTCCCCGCGGTACACTACCTCATAAGGTCTTTGCTTTACAAAGGTCTGCGCATCAAACGCCCTGATGCTGGATAGCTTCCCTTCAAATTTGTCCATATACAGCTGGACATACATTTTTCCTACCTTTACAGTCGGTCTTGTATTGATATCCTCTTCAGAAAACTCAAAGCGATAGGAATTTCCTTTATACTCTACATTCACAAATGGCGCCACCTGGGTCGTCTTGAACACATCTCCGGTTGATTCGCCAATTTTGAAAGGCTTGGCGTTAATGTCATTCCCAGCAGCGAATAATGTGACCACTTTATTGTTTAATACCCCGATTTGGATATATTGGTCCTTACCTTGATTGTATACCCACCAATCGTAATCATAAGCTGAAGGGTCAATGCGTTCAGGTTCCCCAAGCTTTTTCGTTACTTCATCGGCGGACTTGCCCATGAAGGACAATAATCCTGAAGTCGGCATATGTATTCGTTTGCCGCTTTCTGCTTCCTCATTTGACACCTGAGGCTCGCTGTCATTTGATTTCTTTTCAGGAACAGATCCATATTGAATAAACAGAACATAAGTTCCGCAAATAATCAAAAGGATAACCATTGCTCTCAATATATTTTTCAATCTATCACCCCCGTGGCGATTCACAATCTCTTGCCTTACAACCCATTACAATACAGCCTATTTAACATGTCAAAGATTTATGTGTTAATGAAAAAAGCCTTCTTCTCGATTATCACCTTCGGAAATATCCGATAAGGCGCTGCCGGCACGTTCATTCGTTTGCTCAGATAAAGAAAGATCACCAAGCGTGACAATTCCAGTCAGTTTTTTATTTTTTGTAACTGGTATCCTTCTGAGCTGATGCGATGCCATCAAATGAAGAACCTCATCAACTGAAGCATCTTCCTCCACACTGACAGGTTTTTCGGTCATCGCGTCAGTGATTTTTTGCGAGTTCGGTTTTTTGATGGCGATTCCTCTTAACACGAGATCACGGTCGGTCACGATGCCGACCAATGTTTCCCCATCCTCATCAACCACTGGAATCGCCCCTACATTCGCGTCCTTCATCTTTACTGCAGCTTCATATACATTATCTAATACCGTGCAATATTGCAAGTCGGCTGTCATCAGATCTTTTATTTTTGTCATCCGTTTAACCTCCTTTAGTCTAGTGCTATTGTCGTCAAAATTTAATTTTTGCATACTTTCAAAAGAAGAAGATTCATTGAAAGTTTAACGCTTTCATACTATGATTGTCAGGAAAGGTAATTTTTATAAGGAGGGGTCGGTGTTGAAGTTTACTGAAAGCGGACTTGAAGGGGTTAAGGCTGAACTCAGCTTGCTAGACGACTTAATGGAAAGCAAAGGTCTACTCAGAGCGGGCCAATGGGATTACGAGAGAGTCACCTATGACAAGAAGTTTTCGACGATTGAGGGCACGTTTTACCTGCGGATACAAGGAATTGCGGCAGAGGGTGATGTCGGAAGCGGACGCGCGGTGATTCAATTAATGTCCCCTCTCCTAGGCAAGCATTACTACCCGCACGGAGTAGAGTATGGAGAAACGGAAGAGTTTCCCGTACAGGTTGTGACAAAAAGCAAGGCACTGATTCAGGACATATCCGACATGTTAAAAACAGTTCAAATGTAACGAAAAGGTACAGCATATTCCGCTGTACCTTTTATGATATCGTCTGCTGAATATACGGCGGCTCCTCCTGCCCGTCCTTTTCCCTTTCTTTCTTCACCCATTGGAAAAAAATAATCGCCAAAAAAGTACCGTACACAATTTCCTGAATGATTTTCATCATGACGGCCCCGAGCTGCTGATCCTCTAACAAAGGCAGTGTATTCAACATCTCCGGTCCTGTTAATGGGACCTGCCCCATCATATCCGCAGGCACGCAAAGGCTCATTGCCTCGGCCCATGCAGACGGATCTGTATAGGTGGCGTATAACGGCGCACCGCTGAACATGATTAAGGCGCAAGCAGGTGTGAGCAGCATACCGTCCGCCATAATATACCCCAGCTTCATCAAGCCGCTGAGCTGCCGTAGACGCCCCACCTTATGAACAAGCGGCCACCACATGAAGAATGCAAGCACAAAGATAAGCCAAGTGATTAATGTATGGTAAAATGAATCGGTTTTGACAGTATCAAATATAAGCGGTACATGATATAAAGAAAAAATGCCGTTAAACAAAAGCAAAGCAATTAAGGGCTTCGTGAAAAAGGAAAAAACCGGTTTGATGGCAGGCCTGAAAATGATTTTCTCCCAGAGCCATGCAGGAATTCCAGCGATCAACAGTGGCGGTACAACCAAATACAGGACAGCCATCTGTACCATATGCGCGCTAAACATAATATGTCCGAGCAAATCAACAGGGCTTCCCTCGGCCGCATATAAAAACAGCATCGCCGACAGAAAACACGCCATCTCTTTACCAGTTATTCGATTCGGCTTTGAAAACATTCTCCTGTAAAAATAGAGATAAATCGCCGTAATGCCTAACAGGATACAAAAAAGATAAGGGCTCCACATGGCGCGAAACCCAAATATCTCCAACTGATTCATTTCTTCACCTCCGGCGGCTGTTCAAATTACCACCATATAATTGTGACAAACGCAAGCACAGTGATAAACGCGACAAACACCCCTGAATACAAAAACAATGCCGGCGCCTCATGCCCTTTTTGATTCATATGCATGAAATAATACAGCTGAAAGATGACTTGAATTGCAGCAAGCAAAATAATGAAAGGAATCGTAAACCAGCTTGCAACACCATCTGTTGCCACAGTCAGAAATGCAACAATCGTAAGACCGATCATTAAACCAAAAGACAAAACCTGATATTTCATCTCCTGGGCGTGCTTTTTTTTCTTAAATTCAAGGTCGCTGTTGATATGCCCTCTGCTTTTTTTACCGACCATGTTTATCCCACCATCCCCATTAAATATACAACGGTAAAGATGAAGACCCACACGACATCAATAAAGTGCCAATAAAGGCTGGCAACGTAAAACTTAGGCGCCGTATACAGGTTCAGCCCTCTCTTGGCATTGCGGATCATCAGCGTGCTGATCCACATCAGCCCAAACGCCACGTGGGCGCCGTGTGTACCGACAAGCGTGTAAAACGCAGAACCGAGCGCAGAGCTTGTGATGGTAAAGCCAAATTCATGGGTGTAGTGCTTAAACTCATAGATTTCCAGTCCTAAAAAGCCCGCCCCCAATAAAACCGTAATTCCCAGCCAAAGCTGCATCTTGCCGAAGGAAAAGTTCTTCATGTGGTACATCGCGTACACACTCGTTAAACTGCTCGTTAATAACAGCATTGTCGCAATGAATACAAGTGTTACGTCGAACATTTCGGTTGTAGGCGGATCACTGGCGTTTGAATTCCGAAGCGCCAGAAACGTGGCGAAGAGAGACGCAAACAGAACAGTCTCTCCGCCAAGAAAAAGCCAAAAGCCTAGAAATTTATTTTTCCCTTCCAGTGTTACTTTTTCAGGAGAAGCTGGAAAGGTTTCTGCGGTGAATTTTTCTTGAATTTGCATTATGCCTTCACCCCTTTATCATCGTTCGGCAGTTCCTCTTTATGAATATGATAGCCGTGATCATCAATGACTGAGCGGAGCAGCATCGTAATAAAGGTGATGCCGAGCCCGATAAAGATCACCGGCAAGCCCCAAGCGTAATCGCTTCTGTAGAGCAGCCCGAACGCTGCGACAAAAAGGCCGAAGGAAATGATGAGCGGCAGGATTGAGCCGTTTGGCATATGAATATCATCAACCGGTTCCGCCGGCGTCATTGATTTGTGACCTGCCTGCTTCTCGATCCAAAGCGGATCAAGTCCTCTGACAAAAGGAAGCTGTTTAAAGTTATACTCCGGCGGCGGCGAAGAAACGGCCCATTCAAGCGTACGTCCGTCATGCCATGGATCATCGCCTACATACTCGCCTTTTACCGATGTCCAAATGACATTGACCAGCAGAAGAATAACAGCTGCCGCCATAAAAAACGCCCCGATTGTACTGATCAAGTTGCCGGTTTCAAGACCCTGGCCTGGCAAAAACGTATAAACCCGGCGCGGCATCCCCATTAAACCGACAAAATGCTGAATGAAAAACGTGAGGTGAAAGCCGATAAAAAACAGTACAAATGAAATTTTCCCCATCGTCTCATGCAGAATTTTACCGAACATTTTCGGCCACCAGAAATGAACACCGGCTAATAGGCCGAATACCACGCCGCCAATGATGACGTAGTGGAAGTGCGCCACCACAAAATACGTATCATGGAACTGATAATCAGCAGCGGCCGCTGCCAGCATGACTCCCGTCACACCGCCAAGCACAAAAGATGGAATAAATGAGACAGCATACAGCATTGCGGTTGTATACTTCACATTTCCTCCCCAAATCGTCAACAGCCAGTTAAAAATCTTAATCCCGGTCGGAATCGCGATAGCCATTGTGGCAACCGCAAAAATCGCATTTGCAATCGGGCCAAGACCAGTTGTGAACATGTGGTGCACCCATACCATAAAGCCCAGAAAGCCAATGAGCACGATGGCAAAAACCATTGAAGAATAGCCAAACAAACGCTTTCTGGCGAAAACAGGGATGACCTCGGAAAAAATACCGAATGCAGGCAAAATTAGGATATAAACCTCCGGATGGCCGAAAATCCAAAATAAATGCTCCCAAATGACCGTATTCCCGCCAAGCTCGGGATTAAAGAAATTGGTTCCGAACAGCCGATCCAGCATCATAAGAGCCAATCCGACCGTAAGCGGCGGAAAGGCAAACAAGATCAATGCCGAGGCCACGAATGTCGTCCATGTAAACAAAGGCAGCCTCATGTACGTCATGCCCGGAGCCCTCATATTGATAATCGTGGCCAAAAAGTTAATCCCGGCTATCAGCGTCCCGAGCCCCGATATTTGGAGTCCGAGGACGAAAAAGTCTATGCCGTGCCCTTTTGAATGAAGCGAAAGAGAGGCATATGACGTCCAGCCCGCATCTGGCGCTCCGCCCAAAAACCAGCTTAGATTTAAGAAAATGCCTCCGAAAAAGAAGAGCCAAAAACCAAGCGCATTTAAAAATGGAAACGAAACGTCCCGAGCCCCGATCTGCAATGGCACAACCGCATTCATCAAGGCAAATAAGAGCGGCATCGCAGCCAGAAAGATCATCGTCGTTCCGTGCATAGTCATTACTTCATTGTACGCTTGAGCACTGAGAAACGCATTTTCCGGCTTTGCAAGCTGAATTCTGATAAACATCGCTTCAATTCCCCCGACAAGAAAGAAGAATCCTCCTGCCGCTAAATAAAGAATCGCGATTTTTTTATGGTCCACCGTCGTCAAATAATCCCAAAGCATAGATCCGCGCGTCCGCTTTTCTGTAAGCGCATTCAACATATGTGACCTCCCCCAATATCTCCCTTTCTTCCCTACTTGCTTTCCGCTTTTAAGCCTTTTAAGTATTCATAAAGCGCATCTGTTTCACTGTCTGAGAGCTTTGGATATGTTCCTGTCATTTTGTTCCCCGGCTTTATGCTGTCAGGATCCTTCAGCCAGGCCTTCACATTTTCTTTGTTAGCCTCTTTCACCCCTGCCACTTTTGTCCTTTCACCGAAGGTCGCCAAGTTTGGTGCCGTTCTAGCGGCTTCTGCACGCTTATCATTCGGCTCTACCGCATGGCAGCTCAGGCAGTTTTTCTCTTTAAACAGTTCTTCACCCTGCTTAGCCAAATCGCTCTCTGCTGTAGATTTATAGTTTTTCATTTCTTTTGTCCAGCCCTGAAATTCCTTTGCAGACATTGTCTTCACTTTAAAATCCATCAGCGCATGTGAAGGGCCGCAAAGCTCTGCACACTTTCCAAAAAACATATCTCCTGCCTCTTTGCTTCGTTTTGAATCAAATGTCAGGAAGAACTTATTTTCATTATCCGTATTCGTATCAAGTTTTCCTCCAACTGAAGGAATCCAGAAGGAATGTTTCACATCAGAAGCTTTTAAATTAAAATATACACGCTGGTCTGTCGGCACAATCAGCTCCTGGCTTGTGATGATGCCGTAATCAGGGTATTCAAACTCCCACCAGTATAAATTTGCCCGGACATTGACTACAAGAGCATCCTCAGCTTTGCGGCCTTTCTTATCCATTGGTGATGTGTCTGCTAGCTCCAGCGTATATAATACAACAGGGATCACAAGAATAATGAGCAGCAAAATCGGGATCACGGTCCATGTGATTTCTAAAAATTTATTCCCCTCTACCTGTTTCGGTATCGTGTTCTCACCAACCCGTGATCTTCTAAATCTCACAATCACATAAAAGAAGATAACAGATACTACTGCAACAACAACCACCATAATCAATGTGCTGAGCACTGTCAGGTCATACTGTTTATCAGCCACCTCGCCAGCAGGCTTGAGCGTGGATAAAAAAGGTTTTCCACATCCGCTTAATAGAAGCGGCACTAAGGCTAATAATAAAATAAGACGCCAATGCTTTACCATTTCACCCAACCCCTTTTCTGGTCAATACAAAGGCGGAAAGCAGATCGAAAACCATCGCCTCCAGCCTATCACCAATAAAGCACTTACATTTCCTCTTCTCTTAAATTATGAGTTTTTTTACTCAAAATGCCATCTATGTATAAAAGTAAAGCCGCCTGATTAAACAAGAGGTCAAGGCGGCATTTACTAGTTGTCATCGTTTATTTTGAAGCGATAAAACAAGCAGCATATCTATTTTTTAGAAAAGAGTTAAGACAACCATGGCAACGAAATAGATAGTCATGTAGTTAAGTGAGTATACGAACATCTGCGTTGCCCACTTCATGATATTCTTGGAGCGGAATCCCATTAAGCCAAGAATCAGCCAGCCGATATTTAACAGCAAACCGAGGATGACAATTGGAAGCCCTAGGCTACCAAGGAAAAACGGAAGCGGCATCAGGCACGCAACCCACACAATAATTTGTCTTTTTGTCACTTCAAATCCGTATACGACAGGAAGCATCGGAATATTTGCAGCTCTGTAATCCTCAGTTTTCTTAATAGCCAATGCTAAGAAGTGAGGAATCTGCCAAATAAATAAAATCATGAATAACACCCATGCTACGACACCGATATTCCCTTCCACTGCCGTCCATCCAATAAGCGGCGGCACTGCACCTGAAACGCTTCCCACTACAGTGTTAATCGTATAGCGGCGTTTCGTCCACATTGTGTACAATACAACATACGTAAAGACTCCGATAAAACCGATGACAGCAGCCATGACAGTTGTCATCAGCAGCATAATCAATCCTAAAGCAACCAGCAAAATTCCTGACCATAACGCCTGACTCGGCTGAATTTTACCCGTAACCGTAGGTCTTACTTTCGTGCGCTCCATAAGATGGTCAATATCCCGGTCATACCAGTTATTGATTGCGCATGAGCCCGCAATAATCAGAGATGAACCGATTAGTGTAAGAAGAACGGTGTTTATATTGCCTAAAAAACTTAAACCGGAAATATGTAGTGCAAGCCACATTCCAGTGAAAGTCGTGATGAGGTTAGAATTGACGATCCCTATCTTAATAAGGGACAGAAAATCTTTCCATGCCGTTGTTTCTTCAATTTGTCCGTCTATAGCTGTATCATTTAAGATTCTGGAGTTAGCCATAACGTAAACCTCCCTTACAAACCTAACGCAGGAGAATAAAAAAACCTGCAACTCTATCATACAAGATAACATCTTGTAAAAAAACATCCTATTAAATATTAAACGACAAACAGGAATTTATTTGTGAACTTTTTATGAATTTTACCAAAGATGCAGGCAATCGCCAAATTGGCATTGCGTTTACCTTATTTCTATCAGACCCGGCACGAATAATCAAGTGTACATTTTCCAGAAGCCGTCATTCTATTATATTTTTGTGAACAAAAGCCTCTGGGAATTGCCACAAAACACATATTCGCTTACACTTGGAACGTATATAAAATTGCAGCAGTATGTTGAGAAGGTGAATATTGTATGAATAAAGCATTAAAAGCTCTCGGTGTCTTGACGACATTTGTCATGCTTATTGTTTTAATCGGGGGTGCTCTCGTTACAAAAACAGGTTCCGGCCAAGGATGCGGCAGACAGTGGCCGCTGTGTCACGGCCGTTTTTTCCCTGAACTGAATCCGGCCTCAATTATTGAATGGAGCCACAGATTTGCAAGCGGGATCTCTATTATCCTTGTGTTAAGCCTTGCGTTTTGGTCATGGAGAAAAATCACGCCGATTTTCCGTGAAACAACGTTTCTCGCGATCATGTCTATTATCTTTTTATTTCTACAGGCATTGCTTGGCGCATTGGCTGTCGTATTCGGTTCGAACGCGCTGATAATGGCGCTTCACTTCGGCATCTCATTAATTTCTTTTGCTTCAGTGCTTATTTTGACATTACTCATATTTGAAGCTGATAAATCAGTCAGAAAACTGGTTAAGCCGCTTCAAATCGGCAAAAAGATGCAATTTCACATGATAGGAATTTTAATATATTCCTATATCGTTGTGTATACAGGCGCATATGTAAGACACACCGAATCAAGTCTGGCATGTCCTGATGTGCCGCTGTGCAGCCCGCTGAACAATGGACTTCCGACCCAATTCCATGAATGGGTGCAAATGGGCCACAGAGCAGCAGCCTTACTATTATTTGTATGGATTATTGTTGCCGCTGTTCATGCTATCACTTCCTATAAAGATCAAAAACAGATTTTTTGGGGATGGATCTCGTGTCTTATGTTCATCACATTACAAGCACTGTCAGGTATTATGATCGTATACACTGAACTGGCACTGGGCTTTGCACTTGCCCACTCGTTCTTTATTGCCTGTCTGTTTGGCGTTTTATGCTACTTCTTATTATTGATTGCTCGCTTCCGTTACGAATCCAGACAGTCATAAAGACTCTAGACCAAAGCCTTAAGCGGCTTTGGTCTTTTTTTATGTCTTGTTTTGGCGCTTTATTGTTTCAATGGCCAGCCTTTGTATTAGTATCACTTCATGAAAATAAACCCTTTTGACCATGGATAATCAGATAGAGCCTAGAGTAATAAAGTATCTAAAAGATCGCCGATATAAAAGCCTGTTTGATTTTGAAAAGGAAATGGCTTGTGACAGCACTACTGTATAATCTTTGAAGGCCGCTTACATCTCTTCTAAACAGTTTCACTCCGCATTTTCCATAAAAAACAAGAGTGTATATCAAATGATATACACTCTTGTTTTTTATGCTTTTTCAATTTCGAGGAGCAGATCTCCCGTTTGAATCGGCTCGCCATTTTTCACATGAACCTGCTTGACTGTTCCTGAGAAAGGGGCTTGAACCGTTGTTTCCATTTTCATCGCTTCATTAATCATCAAATGATCACCTTTATTGACTTTTGTACCTACTTCAGTCAATACCTTAATAACGGTTCCAGGCATGGAAGCTGCGATGTGGCTTGGATTTGTCCGGTCTGCTTTCAGCCTTTCCTGAACGGAAGACTTAATGCTTTCATCTTTAATGACTACTTCACGCGGCTGCCCGTTCAGTTCGAAATAAACGACGCGAGTGGCGTCAGGCTGAGGCTCACCGATTGAAATCAGCTTAACGATCAGCGTTTTGCCGCGCTCAATTTCAACTTCTATCTCTTCACCTAATGTCATGCCGTAGAAGAATGTCGGTGTATCTAATACCGAGATGTCTCCGTAGCTTTCTGTCGTTTTCACATAATCAGTGAAAACTTTAGGATAAAGGGCATACGCCACAGCGTCCTGATCTGAAATTTCCAAGTTATGCTGCTCTTTAAATTCCTGTTTGATCGCTTCAAATGATACCGGCTCAAGCAGTTCGCCCGGTCTGACTGTAATCGGCTCCTGCCCTTTTAAGATCAGCTTTTGCAGTTTTTCCGGGAATCCGCCATGAGGCTGCCCGATATTCCCTTTGAAAAGCTCCACAACAGAATCAGGGAAATCTAATGATTCGCCTTTTTCGTAAATGTCTTTTTCAGTCAGGTTGTTTTGCACCATATAGAGTGCCATATCTCCGACTACTTTTGAAGAAGGCGTTACCTTGACGATGTCACCGAACATATCGTTCACGCGTCTGTACATTTCCTTGACTTCATTCCAGCGGTCGCCAAGGCCTACTCCCTTGGCCTGCTGCTGCAGGTTGCTGTATTGGCCCCCTGGCATCTCATGCTCATAAATTTCAGTATGCGGAGACTTCATTCCGCTTTCAAATTCACTATAATATTTACGCACTGACTCCCAATATTGGGACAGCAATTCAACGTTTTGGACATTCATTTCCGGACGGCGGTTGTTGCCTTCCATCGCATGATAAAATCCGCTCGCGCTAGGCTGTGACGTTAATCCCGCCATTGAGCTGACCGCCACATCTATGATATCAACACCGGCTTCCACAGCTTTTGCATACATATAAATACCGTTTCCGCTCGTATCATGTGTATGAAGGTGAACCGGAATGTCGATCGTTTCTTTCAACGCAGAAACGAGTTCATATGCAGCCTGCGGTTTTAACAGCCCTGCCATATCTTTAATCCCGAGAATATGGGCACCGGCCGCCTCAAGCTCCTTCGCCATCGATGTATAATAAGCAAGATCGTACTTCGTCCGGTTCTTGTCAAGGATATCTCCCGTATAACAAATCGCCGCTTCTGCCACTTTGCCGGTATCCCGAACGGCATCAATGGCTAACGTCATTCCTTTTACCCAGTTTAAGCTGTCGAAAATACGGAACACATCAATGCCCGATTGAGCTGATTGCTTCACAAATTGTTTAATCACATTGTCCGGATAATTCGTATAGCCGACTGCATTTGATGAGCGAAGCAGCATCTGGAATAAGGTATTCGGCACTTCTTCACGAAGGTCTTCCAAACGTTTCCACGGATCCTCTTTTAGGAATCGGTAGGCTACATCGAAGGTCGCGCCTCCCCACATTTCCATACTGAACAGTTCAGGCCATAATGCAGCCGTTGGATTTGCGATTTTTTTCAAATCATGCGATCTGATTCTAGTTGCCAATAACGATTGGTGGGCATCCCTGAATGTCGTATCTGTTAAAAGGACAGATTTCTGCTCCTTAACCCAATTTGCAAGCCCTTCTGCACCTTTTTCATCGAGAATTTGCTTTGTTCCTCTGGCGGGCTGCTGATCAGCGTCTACCTTTACGGTTAACGGCTTGTCAAACGCCGGTTTTTCTTTTTTCCCGATTCCGGGGAAGCCGTTCACTGTCACATTGCCGATGTAAGTGAGCATTTTCGTTCCGCGGTCTTTTTGTTTAGGAAAAATAAATAATTCAGGCGTTGTGTCAATGAAAGACGTATCATATTGCCCTGTCAGGAACTTCTCATGTTTTGCAACGTTCTCAAGGAACGGAATGTTCGTTTTTATGCCTCTGATTCTAAACTCCTGAAGGTTTCGTACCATTTTGGCAGCCGCCTGTTCAAACGTTAAAGCCCAAGTTGAAAGCTTAACGAGCAGTGAATCATAGTATGGTGTGATCACGGCGCCTTGGAAGCTGTTTCCGGTATCAAGACGGACACCAAAACCGCCGCCTGAACGGTAAGCCATGATTTTTCCTGTATCAGGCATGAAATCATTTTGCGGATCCTCAGTCGTAACCCGTGACTGAATGGCATAGCCGATTGTAAAAATGTCCTTTTGCTCAGGAATATTTACTTTTTTGCTGTGAAGACTGTGCCCTTGGGCAACAAGGATCTGTGTTTGAACAATATCGACACCCGTAATCATTTCTGTTATCGTGTGTTCAACTTGTACGCGAGGATTTACTTCAATAAAGTAGAACTCGTTGTTTGCAACAAGGAATTCGACCGTACCCGCATTTATATAGTTTACATTTTTCGCAAGCGCAACAGCCGCCTCACAAATTTGATCCCTTAATTCAGGTGACAGCGATACACTTGGCGCCACTTCAATGACCTTTTGGTGGCGTCGTTGAACGGAACAATCCCTTTCAAAAAGATGGACGACATTGCCCTGCTTGTCTCCAATCACCTGAACTTCAATATGTTTTGGATTTTCAATTAATTTTTCTACATAAACTTCATCATTGCCAAAGGCTGCTTTCGCCTCTGATTTTGCACGTTCATATGCTTCTTTGACTTCACTTTCAGCTCTGACAATCCGCATACCGCGGCCGCCGCCGCCAAGCGAGGCTTTAATGATAATCGGATAACCGTTAGCTTGTCCAAATTGTTCAACAGCTTCAAGCGTTTCTGCAGGACCGTCGCTTCCGGGAATCACGGGGATTCCGGCTTTTTCTGCCTGCTCACGCGCTTTTACCTTGTCACCAAACATATCGAGATGCTCGGATTTTGGACCAATGAATACGATGCCTTCTTCTTCACATCGTCTCGCAAAATGAATATTTTCAGATAAGAAACCGTATCCCGGATGAATTGCATCGACTTTGTTTCTTTTCGCAATATCAATGATCCCTTCAATATCCAGGTAAGCATCAATCGGTTTTTTCCCTTCACCGACTAAGTATGCTTCATCCGCTTTGTACCGATGGTAGGAACCGGAATCTTCTTTTGAATAGACCGCAACTGTACGAATATTCAACTCGGTACACGCCCGGAATATTCGGATTGCAATTTCTCCCCTGTTTGCTACTAATACTTTTTGTATCGATTGCTGAGACAAACTTTTTTCCCCCTTACCCGAATGGAATATAATCTATCATAGCGGAATATCCTTCCCCTGTACACACTTGTTTTTTACTGATAAACAGTTTTTTTAAGCTGTTTCTTTTTCAGTCCCTTCGTCGCCAAGGGTTCTCTCTTTTTCTTATTCTCTGAATATTTTACAAACATGCTGATATTCGCTAATATCCCCATACTCCCCAGCAGCAGCACCAAAGAAGAGCCCCCGTAACTGATAAATGGCAGGGTAACCCCTGTAATCGGAATTAATCCGCTGACACCGCCAAGGTTAATAAACGACTGGATGGCAATCATGCTTGAAATGCCGATCGCTAGAAGACTTCCAAACGGGTCCTCGCATTTTCTGGCAATATAAAAACCTTTTATGACGACAAAACCCAATAAGAAAATCACAAACAATACCCCAAAAATGCCGAGCTCTTCAGCAATGACAGCCATAATAAAGTCAGTGTGTGATTCAGGCAGATATCCGTATTTTTGGATACTTTCACCGAGCCCCAGACCGAAAATGCCGCCTGAGCCGATCGCATAATAAGAATTGATCACTTGCAAACCTGATGAATTTGCATACTTAAATGGGTCTTCAAGACTCTCAAAACGCGCTAAACGGCCTTCAGTTAAAATTTTATCCTGATTCAAATAGATAATCGGGCTGACTAAAATCAAAACAATTCCGCCCAGTATGACAAGCCTCATCAGTGTCTTTCCGCTGAAGCCGGAGCACAAGATCATGCACGTCGCAATCAGCCCGATAATCATGGCTGTACCGAAATCTGGCTGCATGGCAATTAACCCGCAAATCACAAGCGTCATGACTACCGGAGGGGCTACTCCCGTTAACAGATGGTCGATATAACTTTGTTTTTTTGCATATACGGCTGCAAGATATAAAATCACGACCAGTTTCACAAATTCCCCCGGCTGGATACTCATTCCGCCAATTTTAAACCAGCTCTGCGCGTTTCCGGCAACATGCCCGAAAACAAACAGTGAGATAAGCGCAAGAACAGATACAAGCAGTATCCCCTTCTGAAACTTTTGATGGGCCAGTGCTTTATAAGGAAACAACGCCATGAGAATAAATAGAGCGCCACCCGCAATTAAAGCAAACAGCTGCCGCATGAAGAAAAAATTACTGCTTACTCCATACCGGGAGACAGCCGTAATCATGCTTGAGCTGTATACCATCACTAAACCGAATCCGCACAGTAAAACAATTGCGAATATCAGTGAGTAATCATAAGATTTTAGCATTTTTTTTAACATAACATCCTCTTCCCTGCTTCTAACTATCCATTAACTATGGTTTTTATGTATTTATCTTTTTTATTTTACTACAATTTATCAAACGAGACGAAGAATCTCTATACGATTCGGAAGGAATGTGTAAAAAAAGACCGTCTTTAAGAGAGAAAAATAGCGGTTATAAAAAAACCCAAACTGTTAATAAGTTTGAGTTTTATCATTTATTTACTTGTAAACGCGTCATGCAATGCAGACAATTCACGTTCCAATGTGTATAAAAGGTCTTTACCGTCTTTTTCATCAACCAATCCCAGGCGGACAGCAAAATCGATTTCCCTCGAAAGCCCGAACATTTGAGTATCTAAGACCTCTTCATATAGAGGACATTGAGGCATCGTTAAGTTATCCATTTGTACTCGGATCAGCTTCAAAATCTTCTCAGCGTCAACTTTTAAGAGTTCAAAAGCTTTTTGCCGATGGTCAACTATCATCTCTGAAGCCAAAAGTATCCCTCCGTTCCCCAGGCGAGTACCTAATTCTTCTATTTATCATAAAGGGTATCAGCAGAAAATGCAAGAGGATTTAAGCAGATGACATAAATTAAAAAATACTCAGCCTGTACATCTCAGACATGATTTCCAAAAGCTTTACACCTGCAATGCTGTTGCCTTTTTCGTCCAATGCCGGACCGAAAATACCGATCCCGAAATCATAAGGTGAAATGCCCATAATCCCGCCGGATACGCCGCTTTTCGCAGGGATTCCGACCTTAATTGCGAATTCCCCGCTTGCATTGTACATTCCGCACGTCACCATAAATGTTTTGCAAATTCTTGCGACATCTTTTGAGATGACCTGCTCCCCAGTCTCAGGATTTCTGCCATTCAATGCAAATACAGATCCGATTTTCGCTAAATCCAAGCTGCTCATCTCAATCGCGCATTGCTTCGTGTATAAATCCATTACTGCTTCTACATCATCCTCAAAAATGCCGTACTGCTTCATATAATAACACATTGCCCGATTAATCATTGAAGTGCTGTATTCGGATTCAGCCACTTCCCGGCAGTATGTAATCTCTTGGTTGTTTGTCAGCCTTCTAATAAAAGATAGCAAATAATCAAGTCTCTCTTTCACCGTTCTTCCTCTAATCAAACTTGTCACTACCAATGCCCCGGCATTAATCATAGGGTTTAACGGCTTGCTCGGATTTACTGTTTCCAGCTTGATAATTGAATTAAACGGATCACCGGTCGGCTCCTGTCCAACATAACTGAAGACCTTATCTTTGCCGTATTCCATTAACACCAAAGCAAGTGCAAGGACTTTCGATATACTTTGAAGCGTAAATGTTTTTTCTACGTCACCTGCTGACAGGCAAACATTATTGGAATAATAAATCGCCACTGACAGATCGTGTTTATCAGCTTTTGCCAAGGCAGGAATATAACTGGCTACCTCCCCCTTGTCCGTTACTTTTTTCGCCTTTTTCACTAAGGCTTCAAGCTCATCATTATGCCGGCATACCATGCAAACACCCTCGTTCCCTCAGCATTTCAATATACATAATTTGTACACAAAGTGACAATTCATGCGAAAACTTTTATAATTTTGAGAGAAGGGGGTCATATTATGAGCGTTATCCAAGTAAAAGGCAATGTTACATATCCGATTACCATTGATCCAAGCGTCTGGATTTTTGATGATCGCAAATTTTCGTTTGACCGCAAAGGGGGCAGTCAAGACACATTACAATCTACCGGGGATGAATCCGAGCTTGATTCAGAGCGCGTCATCAGAGAGGGCCGGATTGCGCCGCCGACTTTAAAGACAGAAAAACAATACGAGAAGCAAAAACTGATGAACGGCAGTTTTGCAATGAGACTTGGGACTGTGCTGAAAAATGCCGAGCCGAACAGCTCTGCGACACAATGTGTATTTGTCACAAGTTCAGGAAAGGCCGCCGTTTCTCTGGAAACCGCTTTGAACAGTATTGTCCATTTCAGTGAGGCAGGTAAGCCGATTCAAGAAGGCGGCCCCGTGCATATTTACTTTGAAGATCCGGTTCATCATAAACAGCCGATTACCGATTTAAAAGAAATCGAAATCATTTAATGTTACAGCAAGTCAGCGGCAAGCTGGGCGAGACCTGATCTCTCACCTTTTAACAGCTTCACGCTGCCTGAGATGGGTTGTCCTTTAAACCGCTCGACCACATAGGCCAAACCATTGTTCAGACTGTCTAAATATGGGTGATCAATTTGTTCAGGATCGCCCATTAAGACTATTTTACTGCCCTCACCGACCCTCGTTAGCAATGTTTTTACCTCATGCCTGGTCAAATTTTGCGCTTCATCAATGATAATAAATTGATCTGGAATGCTTCTCCCTCTGATATAAGTCAGCGCCTCTACCTGAATTGAGCCAATTCCCGCCAAAATAGCCTCAAGCTCCCCTGGTTTTTTCGCATTGAACAGAAACTCCAAGTTGTCAAAAATTGGCTGCATCCAAGGCTTTAGCTTTTCCTCTTTTTCGCCTGGCAAATACCCGATGTCTTTGCCAACAGGTACAATTGGCCTTGCGACGACCAGCTTTTTATATATCCCCAAGTCTTCTGTCTGTAATAGCCCTGCCGCCAAGGCTAAGAGCGTCTTTCCGGTCCCCGCTTTTCCGATCAGGGTAACCAGCGGAATATCTTCCCGCAGCAAAAGCTCTAACGCCATTGTCTGCTGTACATTTTTCGGCCTGATCCCCCATATATGTTCATCATCAAATACGAGTCTTTTTAATACCGTTCCGGTTTTATCTGCAATCCCGACAGCCGAGGAGGACCCTCCCAGCTCATCCTTCATTAAAGCAAATTGATTCGGATAAAACGCATGCTGCTTCACATCGTTTACAGAAATTTGGTTTTTCCCGTAAAAAGAGCTGAACAGCTGCTGGCTGATATATATATCTTTATAGCCGCTGTACATTTCATCATTGTCCACAACCCTGTCATTTAAGAAATCTTCGGCAAGAAGTCCAATTGCGTCCGCTTTAACCCTAACAAGTACATCCTTGCTGACGAGGATAACCGGCCTGCCATTTTCCTTTGTTTCTTCCTCTAGGCTTAGATTTTTCGCAACAGCTAATATGCGATTATCGTTCGTCTTTTCAATAAAGATCTCTTGCAGCTGGTGAAACGAACGATGATTCAGTTCAATTCTCAGTGTGCCACCAGTGTCAAGCGGCACATGCTCATGCAGCCTGCCTTTTTGCCTTAGCGCATCGATCAGCTTAGATACATGCCTCGCATTCCTCCCAACTTCGTCCATATACCGTTTTTTTGAATCAACCTCTTCTAATACGACAGCAGGGATGACAACCTCGTTTTCTTCAAAAGAAAATATCGCGTTAGGATCCTGTAATAACACATTCGTATCTAACACATAAATTTTACTCAAGTCTCAGCCTCCTGATATAAGGGTCAAAGTTCTTCCTGCTTCTCTTTTGATGAAAAAGGTGAATGCCTGCTAAAATATATGTTTTTGTGCATAAAGATAGAAGGTTAATTCAACAATAAAATTAATGAAAGCATTTCAAGGAGGGACCCGCAAGTGCGAATTCTTTTCATTATCATACAGCTGACGCTTATCCTGTCCGCTTGTGCCTATCAACAAGGTAAACAGGACCAGAATGTTGAAAAGGAATCAACAAGACAGCAGGAGACTAAACCGATTCATGTAAAGGACACAACTCAGGAAACAAAAGACAATGGAACTAGAGCGGATATAGCCAAGCATCTGGTCAGCGTTGCTGATAGAAACCCCGACGTCAAGGATGCAACAGCTGTTGTGCTGGGAGGTTATGCTGTTGTTGGGATTGATGTCGATGACACTTTGGACAGAAGCAAAGTGGAAACCATCAAATACTCTGTAGCACAGGCTCTAAAAAATGATCGATATGGCGCCAACGCAGTTGTTATTGCAGATCCCGATACGGTCAGCCGCCTGCGTGAAATGAGCAGAGAAATCAGTGAGGGCCATCCGGTAACAGGCATACTGGATGAATTAGCTGCGATTGTCGGCAGAGTGCTTCCCGAAGTGCCTAACGATGTGATTGACAATGAAGACGAGCCGCAAACAAAGCAGCAAAATGATCAATTAAATAGAAAACAGCAGCAGGAAATGGAGAAGGAACAAAACGATCAATCAGATCATCATATGAAAAAGAACAACAATGATTAAGCTATAGCCTTGCGCTTTAGCTTTTTCTTATTTTGGACAGCTTCTGATCCGTGCTATAATACATGTTAGTGAAAGAGGTGATATGATGAGGGTCAAATGTTCTATTTGCGATAAAATTGAAACAATTGATGATGATACCCTGATCGCGAAACGGCTTCGAAACCGCCCGATCCATACATATATGTGCCAGGAATGCCACGATCGGATTGCCAAAAAAACAGAAGAACGGCTGAAAACGGGAAAATTTACGTTTCACCCGGGACAGCAGAAAAAAGAAAAAGTCAAAAAATAAAGCGGCCGCTTAACATACAGAACAAAAAAAGACTCAGCTGAAAGCTGAGTCTTTTATGATTTTGCAGACTGTCCCTTTTTCGACTGATACAGCCGAATTTTGTAAATGATTAAAATCAGCGCAGCGACAACCAATCCTTCTGCCACGGGCAAAAACACTCCTAAAAAAGTCAAAACAGTGCAGCCTAAAGCAAGAAATACATACACCACCGCTGATTTTAACACAGGAAGCCGTTTAGCAAATCCAAGCTTAAATACAATAACGGCCAACACAAAAATCGTGCCGTACAGCAGCCACATGCCTGCCGCAGGCTGCCGGTCTACTTGATATAGAGCGGCGAAGAACGACAGGCGTTCGCTTACGTCATTCAAAAAGATTCCCTCCCCTGTAAACGTACGGGTTCTATCTTTTCAAATTCTGCACGAGCTTAAGACAATCCTGCTGTTTTTTTCTTTTTAGCCGCTTTTTCACGTTCGTTCTTATTGAGGATTTTCTTTCTTAAACGGATGGATTCAGGTGTTACTTCACAATATTCATCTTCGTTTAAGTACTCTAGAGACTCCTCAAGAGACATGATGCGCGCTTTTTTAATTGTAGTTGTCTGATCCTTTGTCGCAGAGCGGACGTTTGTTTGCTGTTTCATTTTGCTGACGTTAACAACAAGGTCATTGTCACGATTATGCTCTCCAACGATCATTCCTTCGTATACTTCAGTTCCCGGCTCGACGAAGATAACACCGCGGTCTTCAATTCCTTGAATACCATAAGATGTCGCTTTTCCGTTTTCCATTGACACAAGCACACCTTGACGGCGTCCGCCGACTTGGCCCGCCTGCATCGGCTGGTAGCTGTCAAACGTATGGTTCAGAATACCGAATCCGCGTGTTAATGAAAGGAACTCAGTAGAGTAACCGATCAATCCGCGGGAAGGAACTGTAAAGATGAGACGGACTTGGCCGTTTCCATTGTTGATCATATCCACCATTTCGCCTTTGCGTGCTCCCATTGATTCCATGACAGAGCCAGTATGCTCTTCAGGCACATCAATTTGCACACGCTCAACAGGCTCACAGCGTACGCCGTCAATTTCTTTGATGATAACTTCAGGTTTTGACACTTGAAGCTCATAGCCCTCACGGCGCATATTTTCAATTAAAATTGACAAGTGCAGCTCACCGCGTCCGGAGACAACCCAAGCATCAGGAGAAGCTGTTGGCTCTACACGCAAGCTCACATCCGTCTGAAGCTGTGATTCAAGACGCTCTTCGATTTTACGAGCCGTTACATATTTGCCTTCACGGCCTGCAAACGGACTGTTATTCACGACAAATGTCATTTGAAGTGTCGGCTCATCAATGCGAAGCACCGGAAGCGGATCTTGATGGTCTACAGGGCATACCGTTTCACCAACGTTGATATCTTCCATCCCGGATACCGCAACGAGGTCTCCCGCTTTTGCTTCTTCAATTTCCACACGCTTTAAGCCTTGGAAACCAAAAATCTTTGTTACACGAAATGACTTAGCCGTTCCGTCAAGCTTCATAAGAGAAACCTGCTGTCCGACTTTCATCGTGCCGCGGAATACGCGTCCGATTCCGATACGGCCTACATAGTCGTTGTAGTCAAGAAGGGCAACTTGGAATTGAAGCGGCTCCTCTGCATTATCAACAGGTGCCGGAACATGCTTAATAATTGTTTCATATAAAGCTTCCATGTTTTCATCCTGTTGTTTCGGATCAAGACTCGCTGTTCCATTAATCGCGGAAGCATATACTACTGGGAACTCGAGCTGCTCTTCATTGGCATCAAGCTCAATGAACAGATCAAGAACTTCATCGATTACTTCCTCAGGACGGGCAAAATCACGGTCAATTTTGTTTACAACAACAACCGGGTTCAGGTTTTGCTCAAGAGCTTTTTTCAGAACGAACCGAGTTTGAGGCATACAGCCTTCATATGCGTCAACGACAAGCACTACGCCGTCAACCATTTTCATAATCCGTTCTACTTCTCCCCCAAAGTCTGCGTGTCCAGGGGTGTCCAAAATATTGATACGTGTATCTTTATAGTTAATCGCAGTATTTTTCGCCAAAATTGTAATGCCGCGTTCGCGTTCAAGATCATTAGAGTCCATTGCGCGTTCAGCAACCTGTTCGTTGGCACGGAACGTTCCAGCCTGATGTAAAAGCTGATCGACTAAAGTCGTTTTCCCATGGTCAACGTGGGCAATAATCGCGATGTTGCGAAGATCATTTCGAAGTTTCACTTTTTCATCTCCTAAAAAAATTAGATAACTTTCATATTATACCACACATCCTCTTTAAAAGCGTCACGTTTTTCAGTAAACTTAATATAAGACGTAAAAGGGGATGGAAAATATGAAAAAAACGAATTGGCTTTTACTATTATTTGCATTTGCAGCGGTTTTCAGCATTATGCTGATCGGCGTCTTTATCGCTGAAAAAAGCGCTATTGGCATTATCGCCAGCATTGTACTTGTTTGCGCCGTTATGGGCGGCGGATTTACATTGAAAAAGAAAATGCGCGAACAGGGTTTGCTTGATTAAAAGCATTGTCCCGCCGGCGACATTGTAATCAAAAAACACCGCAAAGAAAGCGGTGTTTTTTCATTTCTTTAAGCCTTATCTCCCCTGTTTCTTAGTCAGGAAGAAGCAAATCATCCTTCATACATAGACAATCGTTCTAACGATCACACACGCAGCCTTCAAAAAGTAGTTCGACAACGATACACATAAAATACCATAGCGCCTATTTCTCTACCGGTAATCACTCCCTATAATGGAATTTGTAGCACAATTCATAAAAGGGAGAGAAGAAACATGAAGAACACATTTATAAAAAAAGCGATGCTAACGACTGCCGCAATGACCTCAGCTGCTCTATTAACGTTCGGCCCTGATGCAGCCAGCGCAAAAACACCGGCTGATCACACTGATGTTTATGTTCAGCATCAGACAGTCACAAACGAAGATATCAATGCATTTATTGATATTCTAAATCAGTGTATATACGAACAAGACGGTGTATATTATTTCGACAGCGAAAAAGCTGTCGAGTTAGGAATGACAAAAGAAGAGGCTCAAGTCATCGCAAAATTGTGGGAATCGACATCAGAATTTTTCAGCATTGTTTCACAATGTGTGTATCTCGAGGATGGAGATTATAAATTCGATACAGAAAAAGCAGTTGAACTTGGCTTCACAGAAAAAGAAGCACTTGCACTTGAACAATTTTTCTCCGCTGTTTCCTTAAAGATTCACATTCTTCAAGCAGCCATTGTGCTGCAAGATGATGTATACAGCTATGATAAAGATGCAGCGGTACAAGCAGGCGCAACGCCAATGCAAGCTGACGTTTATGAAAAACTCTTCAGTGCCCTTTCACAAGAACAGCTTGCCGCTATCTACGATATGATTCATCCACAGGCTTAATCTAAAAAAGCGCTTGTCAGACGGACAAGCGCTTTGCTTTATATCAGCAGTTTGATGATCAGCATCACGGCAAATGCCGCTCCAAACCAGCAGGCAGCTTTTATGATCAGTAAACCATAGTACCTCTGTTTAAAACGCATTTCTTCTTCCGGCAGAAAAGCCTCCTCAACAGCCTGCTCACTTTCCAATTCAAATGGCTCAGCCATCGTGTCATACATGTCTTTGCAGTTGCTGCATATTTTTAAATGCTCTTCTATGATGTGTTCCGTTTCTCTTTTACAATCACCCTCAAGATACAGAGGAAGCAGGTCTCTTACTAGAAAGCACGTCATATCCGCTCCTCCTCTTTCCTTTTCGTCATGTTTTTCTTCAGCTCTAATCTAGCCCGGTGCAATGTGGTTTTCACCTTAGAAAGACTCCATCCTAATATTTCAGCGATTTCTTCATAAGTAAGCTCTTGGAATTCTCTTAAAATCAAAACGGATTGATGCTGATCTTTTAACTTCAGGAGCTCCTGCCGCAGCGTTTCGCTTTTTACCGTCCGTGACAGATACTGTTCAGGCTGCTCATAAGTTGTTTGCGTTAACCCTTCATTTTTGCTGATATCAGTAAATTGGTATTTGACATCCCTGCGGTACCAATTGATAAAGGTGTGATGGGCAATGGTGTAGAGCCATGTTCTGATGGAAGAATGCCCCCTAAACGAGGCCAGGCCGTTAAGAGCTTTCACAAACGTGTCTTGCGCTAAGTCCTTGGCTGTTTCAAGGTGATGAGTCCTTCTGAATAAATAATTTAAAATTTCTTGATAATACTGCCGATACAAGTCCTCAATGGAATCCCTATGCTTCATTAAAAGTAAAACCACACCGTCATCCAAATGGCCAATAAAATGAAACAGATATACATGGAAGACAGGTATACTTTCATATATCTCATTTGGCTTTCTTCCTCAGCACCAGGGCTTCTCTTTAAACAAGTTCTACTCTTTAAATCCTCCGCATTCTTTTCAAATAGGGACTCATGCTGTTTCATCCATTCCATTGATTCATCCTCTAACTCTCCTTCTTTATACAAGTCGTATAAGTCTAAAAAAACGGACTCTTTTTCTTTATGATTCATAAAGACTTTTCACCTCTTGTGTTTCTCCATCCACTACATAGGCATCATGGCGATTTGAACCAAACGGCTGAATAATGATCAGCCATGCATAATGCCGTTCATCCCCTCTTTGAACGATAATCGGACGCATACGCTTTTTGTAAATGACACCCTGATATGCAGAAGCTACTTTTTCGTAAGCCAATGTTCCATTACGATACGTAAAGGGGAATGTCTGATCAGATGTATCGCTGTATACATAAACGTGTAGCTGACCTTGATCTTCAAAAAACTCATATGTTTTAGAAGAATCAGTATACATTACCAAGTGACTCTTCCTGCTTTTTTTCTTCATTTTTGATACATCAGCATCGAAGACCGTTAATACCTGCAGCTGCAGCCGGCTGTTAGTCAGTGAAATTTCCTTTTTCATTGGAATCGAGAGACTGTGTAAACTACCGGATTCTCCATCAAATTCCAATATAATTCCATCTTTTGTTTCAACACGCACCATGCTTCCGAGCAGGCTGTCGCTTTCAATACCAGTGATCTGATAAGGCTGTTTTGATATGTTCAGCGCTGTAAACATTTGTTCCACTTTGTCGTGAATGTCTTGTTCTGTTATATGAACATGCAATAGAGAGTCAAGCTGATAAATCGAAGGATCTTCACTAAAACCCATTAAGGTTTCCTTTTCCCAATAAAATACCGCGCCATCATCAGCATGATCTTTTTTATGAAGTCGGTTTTTCAGGTATATACGTACGACTGTCTGGCCGTCCTCATTAGATACGTTTGTTTCGATATGATCCTTATGTAACACACGTCCGTGTCGCTCAAGGAAAGCGATGGACTTCCGCTTGTACTCCTGATTCGTTAGCTTTTTCCCATGCGCTTTTTCCAAGTATTCATAATTGCGAATCAGCTGCGCTACTTCATCTACCTCAGCTTTATAACTCTTGCTTTCAAATGAGTAGAAATAATGCACATCCATGTTCGTATCGTGCAAATAAAGTGTTTCATCCGTAGGAAAAAATGACTTTAGTATCTGTTCCGCTTTTTCTGATGAAATGTGCTCCCCGACATAATTGAATGAATCATGGACATTTATCGGTTTTGATACAGAGAAAGCAGCCGTTGCTATGTTATATATCGGATTTAAGAGAAGGACAAAAAACACCATGACAGCCATCGGCAGCCACTTATTTACACGCACATAAACCTTTCCTGACTTTTGGAACAGATGATAGCTCATCAAAAATCCCGCCATTGTCAAATAAATCGTATATGGCATTACTGCACCATAATCTTTTGAGATTTGATTGGGATATGGCGCAAGCAGCAAGACAAGCAGTCCGATAATCAACGTATAAAATAAACCTAGTAAGATCTTATTCGTTCTCCAATACAGCTCGAAAAACACTACATTCAACACAATGGGAAGAGTGATGATGAAAAACAGAAACACGAATGCAATCGGCTCCATCCCATCCGGGTATTCCTTCCAATACGAAAAGAAACTAAAAATCATTTGTATGATTGGCAAACTGACAACGGCAAGGTCGAACGTATAAAACTTACCCTTTCCGCCATGATCACGAGGCATCAGCATATAGTGAAAAGCCGTTAGCAGCACATATCCGTATAACAAAAAATGCAGCAGCGGCAGCAGTTCTTTTCCGTCCTCTCTTAAGTAAGCGCTGGTGAAATTTGTTGATTCCACCTGGTGAATGAGTTCAACAGACACCCCTGCCAGCAGCACAATCCGCAATATAACACCCGCTAAAAACATTGTGCGGTACCGGTTGATGTTGGGATGGTGCACCAATAGATATAAGCCCGCCAGAACAACAATTGACCATTGAATCAGCAAGGTGCTTTGTCTGCTTAATATAAAATAACGTTCGAAATGCAATACATAATGACTGAATAACTCCAACACGAACAACAATCCTTTACTTCTTATTAAGGCCTCATTCGGTTAGACAGCGGACTTTTCAAAAAGTTTCAATAAAAAACAAAAATATCTCATCTTCCCCTTGATATGTAAAAAACAGAACTCTTAAATGAACCATCACATGACACTTGACTCATCTTGATATTATTCAACAAAAACAAACACAGGACAATACTATCAATTTTGTCTAGTTATGTTAGTTTTTGTTGAGTATTCCAGAATGCTAGTTTAATATAACAATATAAAGTTTTCAGTATTTTCAAAAAGGGGGATTTATTGTGGGTTTAGGTAAGAAATTGTCTGTTGCTGTCGCTGCTTCGTTTATGAGTTTATCAATCAGCCTTCCAGGTGTTCAGGCTGCTGAAGGTCATCAGCTTAAAGAGAATCAAACAAATTTCCTCTCCAAAAACGCAATTGCTCAATCAGAACTATCTGCACCAAATGACAAGGCTGTCAAACAATTTTTGAAAAAGAACAGCAACATTTTTAAAGGTGATCCTGCCAAAAGGCTGAAGCTTGTTGAAAGCACGACTGATGCTCTTGGGTACAAGCACTTCCGATATGCGCCTGTCGTTAACGGAGTGCCGATTAAAGATTCGCAAGTGATCGTTCACGTCGATAAATCCGACAATGTCTATGCGGTCAATGGTGAATTACACAATCAATCTGCTGCAAAAACAGAAAACAGCCAAAAAGTCTCCTCTGAAAAAGCACTGGCACTTGCTTTCAAAGCTATCGGCAAATCACCAGACGCTGTCTCTAACGGAGCGGCCAAAAACAGCGATAAAGCTGAATTAAAAGCTGTAGAAACAAAGGACGGCAGCTATCGTCTTGCTTACGACGTGACGATTCGCTATGTCGAGCCTGAACCTGCAAACTGGGAAGTCTTAGTTGACGCCGAAACAGGCAGCATTTTAAAACAGCAAAATAAAGTAGAACATGCCGCCGCCACTGGAAGCGGAACAACTCTAAAGGGCGCAACTGTTCCTTTGAACATCTCTTATGAAAGCGGAAAATACGTTCTAAGAGATCTTTCAAAACCAACAGGCACCCAAATCATCACATATGACTTACAAAACAGACAAAGCCGCCTTCCGGGCACGCTTGTCTCAAGCACAACGAAAACATTTACTTCTTCATCACAGCGGGCAGCCGTTGACGCACACTATAACCTCGGAAAAGTGTACGATTATTTTTATTCAAACTTTAAACGAAACAGCTATGATAACAAAGGCAGTAAAATCGTTTCTTCCGTTCATTATGGCACAAAGTACAACAATGCTGCCTGGATAGGAGACCAAATGATTTACGGTGACGGCGATGGTTCATTCTTCTCTCCGCTTTCCGGCTCATTAGATGTGACTGCACATGAAATGACTCATGGCGTCACTCAAGAAACGGCCAACTTGATTTATGAAAATCAGCCGGGAGCACTAAACGAATCATTCTCTGACGTATTCGGTTACTTTAACGATACAGAGGACTGGGACATCGGTGAAGACATTACAGTCAGCCAGCCTGCTCTCCGCAGCCTGTCCAATCCGACAAAATACGATCAGCCTGATAATTACGCCGATTACCAAAACCTTCCAAACACAGATGAAGGCGATTACGGCGGCGTACACACAAACAGCGGAATCCCAAACAAAGCCGCTTACAACACAATTACAAAGCTTGGTGTATCTAAATCACAGCAAATCTATTACCGTGCATTAACAACGTACCTCACGCCTTCTTCAACGTTCAAAGATGCCAAGGCAGCTCTCATTCAGTCTGCCCGTGACCTTTACGGCTCTACTGATGCCTCTAAAGTTGAAGCAGCCTGGAATGCTGTTGGATTATAATATTAGGAAAAGCCTGAGATCCCTCAGGCTTTTTTGTTACATGTATTCATTCTCTCTTCAGCATGAAAGGATGATGTTAAAAGATCAGAAACCGCTTCCAATTTGCAAAAAACAGCCGCAAGTGTGCAGCATAGGGAAAGCAGCAGTCGATCCTCCCTGATTCAACGCACAAAATTGATAGAGAAATTCTTCTAGCGACACTTGTTATGTGAAGATTGCGCGTCCAGTAAAGAGCAAAAACATTGACAAAAAAATTTATTTGTGCTAAAATTTACTATTAATATATTTGTGTGTATAATAAGATTCTCCTGGCCAGGGGAATCTTATTTTTTTGTGGGAGGATCATTTCATGAGGAAAAATGAGTCCAGCTTAACGTCTTTGGTTTCAGCTTTTGCCCGTGCATATCACAGCCGATATGACACCCCTCTTATTTTTGATGATTTTATGGCAAAAGAACTCATTAATGAAAAAGAGTTTACAAATATCAGTGAAAATATGATTCAAGGAATATCGTTTTTCAACAAAGAGATCGCCGAACGTCTTCAACATGATCCTGAAAAAATATTAAAATGGGTTGTACAAATCCAGCTGTCACCTACGCCCCTGGCACGTGCATCTTATTGTGAAAAAGTTTTGCACAACGAATTAATGCTGGGAGCAAAACAGTATGTCATTCTTGGAGCAGGACTGGATACTTTCTGTTTTCGGCATCCAGAATTAGAAAACAGCTTACAGGTTTTCGAAGTGGATCATCCAGCTACACAGCAATTCAAAAAAAATAAGCTGAAGGATGCAAACCTGGCAATTCCGGGTCATCTTCATTTTGTTCCTATGGATTTTAGCAACACGTTTTCATATGAGCCTCTCATAGAAAACGGATTTGAGAACACAAAAACATTTTTCAGTCTTCTGGGAGTGTCTTATTATTTAACGCATGAAGAAATTGCGAGCCTCATCAGCAATTTATTTTCTCATGTCCCGGCTGGAAGCTCTATTGTTTTTGATTATGCGGACGAAACACTCTTTACAGCAAAAGGAACGTCGAATCGAGTGGAACATATGGTGAAAATGGCTGCCGCAGGCGGAGAACCGATGAAATCATGTTTCGCTTATCAGGAGATTGAGCACCTGTTAGCATCATCTGGTTTACTGATCCATGAACATCTATCACCAGACGACATTAATGACCATTTCTTCGGCAATCGAAAAGACAATTTGTCAGCGTTTGAAACGATTCATTATATTCATGCGGTAAAAAAATAATTTTTAAATCATTAAAAGCCTCTCAATGCTTGAGAGGCTTTTAATGGTACCCGCACGCAGCTTATGCTAAAGGCTTCACCAAGATCATAAATGATTTGCCTTTCTCATCTTTTTCCGTTTTTAGCTGTTCAAAGCCGCATTGGCTTAAAAACAATATCCATTCCCTGCGCTCAATGGGAACTCCCGCAAACATCGCTTTATGTTTCGCTCTAAGCAATTTGCTGATTTGTTCAATGATCATCTTCGCATATCCCTTTTTTTCTTCAGCCGGGTTAATCAGCACCGTTCCGAGCCACGGCTTACCGTTTGAAGGAGACCACTCGAGATGGTAGCTGACGGCAACAGGCAGACCGTCTTTTTCCCATACAAGCCATGACCCGTTGTACATGGAGTAGGAGATGATATAGTCTTCTGCATTTTTATCCCCAAACTCCTCCTCTCTCCATACAGGATGAGCCTCCGCGAGCTTTTCTAACAAGCTGAGATCATCCTGCTCAAATGGCCTACTTCCCAGCATGAAGATACTCTTCAAATATCGTTTTATGTATAGATGGGTTTCCGGCTAGCACACTGTGGTTTTCTAAAAAGGTAAACGCCTCTCCTTCAATGGTCGTATAGATGCCCCCTACTTCATTTAACAGCACACAGCCCGCTGCATAATCCCATGGCGCAAGCCGCATTGTGATATAAGCATCTATTCTTCCTGCCGCGACATTTGCCAGCTCTAAAGCGGCAGAACCGTAGGAGCGTGTGCCTCTGACTCTTTTCACAAGTGGCGCTAACACATTTTGATCAATTCTTCTGTTTTCCGTTACCCATGTTGCATTAATGGCAAGAATCGCTTCTTCAATGACGGTTTCTTTTAAAGGAGCCAGCTTCGTTTCATTCATGTAAGCTCCTCTGCCGCTAAATGCGTGATACAGCTCATCGTGCACCACATCATAAATTAAACCAATTTTTCCTTCGCCGTTTTCAAAAATCCCAATTGAAATCGCAAAATTTCTTTGCTGGTGCACAAAATTCATCGTCCCGTCAATCGGGTCGATAATCCAGACGACTCCCTCCAGTGAGTGGAGTTTGTCTCCTTGCCCTTCTTCACCGAGTATGCGGTGTCCCGGAAACGTTTCTTGAATTCGATCAATGAAAAACTTTTCGGTTTCTTTGTCAATATTGGTGACTAAATCATTCGGATTTGATTTCGTTTCAATTGTCAGACTTTCATGCATAGATTGTTTAATTCTCGCGCCTGCTTCTCTTATCCATTTTTTTGCAATCTCATCAATTTCCGTCCAATTTGTCATTCGTGCGTACCTCTCTTCTATGTAGACCTTTATTTTATAGGATACTGATAACAGCGGTGAAAAAGCAAGGAAAATGAAAAATATCCCTTCTCATGTAAAAACGAACCATTCATGCGGTTCGTTTTCACTATCGCTTTTTACCCGTTAAGACGAATCCATTCTTTTCTAAGTCGCTCAAGTTTGTTTTTGCTTTGTTCAATCTGCTCTTCATTTTCTTTTTGCATTGCTTCATATAGGGTTGCCAATTCATAATCAACCTCTAGTCTCCAGACAGCAACACGATTGTTTTTCTCTTCCTTAAATCCCTCTTTTACAACTTGCCTCATTGTCTTTCGCCCCTTCCAGAGATCATTTGTTTGTAAGAAAGCATCCCATTTTGCCATTCAACAATGATTACTTCTTATATCGTATGATTGTTCTATTTACGCGCAACATGATTCTGAAAATTGTGTGTTTACCTATTCGTTTATTACCACATTTCCCCTTACTTCAAACGCGCTCAATCTTTTTGAAGCTCGTATGAACTGTGATAAAATATGTATACTTAGCATGAAGGAGGAAAATCATGACACAAATGCGTTTCACTGAAGAAGACTTTAATACATTTACAATAGAAGGCTTAGACGCACGCATGGAGGTATTAAAAGAGACGGTCCGCCCCAAGCTTACAGCTCTAGGCGAACATTTTGCCCCGACTTTAACAGCATCAACCGGAGATGAAATGTTTCCGCATGTGGCAAAGCACGCAAGAAGATCCGTCAATCCCCCTGCTGACAGCTGGGTGGCGTTCGCAAACAGCAAAAGAGGCTATAAAAAACTGCCGCATTTCCAGATTGGTTTATGGGAAAGCCACGTCTTTGTGTGGTTCGCAATTATTTATGAATCCCCTATCAAAGAAGAATACGGCAAATTGCTTGAAGCAAATCAGGAAACCATTACGAAAAATATTCCTGACAGCTTCGTTTGGTCCGCGGATCACACAAAACCGGGAGTACATAAACAGTCTGAAATGGACAAGGAACAGCTGAAGACTCTGTTTGAGCGTTTGCAGACTGTAAAGAAAGCCGAGCTGTTATGCGGCATACAGCTTCAAAAAGAAGAAGTGCTGAATATGAATAACCAGGAATTCCTTCAGCATATCGAGGACGCCTTTAAGCAGCTTGCTTTTCTGTACCGTCTCACCCAAAAAGTATCACAAGCATAAAAAAGAGCCGGGCTATCCCCCGGCTCTTTTTCCTACATTTTAATCTTCGCCTGATCAGATTCTCTCGCCTGTTTGACCGTGCGATATGGAGAATATGTACTTTGTTCCTCAAACTCGCCGCATAGCTTTTTTTCCTCTGCCTTCCCCGGCACAATTTCCTTGAAACGGCGGTAAGCTTTAAGCAGTTCTTCGCGGTCTGCCCCTTTTTCATATGCTAGCTCAACCTGCTGGAAAAATGCAATCACATCTACTGCTTCTTCGGTTGTCCAGTCTTCGTTCATCGGATATTGGTACTCCATTTTCTTCACTCCTTATAAAATTACTTCCTTTAAGAGAAAGCATCTTCATTAGATCATAAATTGTTCTTTACATTCTTTCAAGTTCATAATATAATTCATTTGTTTTACGTCTAAAAAACGGTTGAGAAACTGATTTTAATACACACTATTATGCATAGGTATGATTACAAAGGTGGGAAAACAATTGTCGCAACATGAAACACCCTTATATACAGGACTGAAAAAGCATGCAAGCAGACAGCCTGTTCAATTCCACATTCCCGGCCATAAAAAAGGGGCAGGAATGGACCCGGAATTCAGACAATTCATCGGTGAAAACGCGTTAAGCATAGATTTAATTAATATTGAGCCATTAGACGATCTGCACGCGCCTAAAGGCATTATTAAACAAGCACAGGATCTTGCTGCTGAAGCATTTGGCGCGGATCACACATTTTTTTCTGTTCAAGGAACAAGCGGCGCCATTATGACAATGGTAATGGCTGTTTGCGGACCTGGCGATAAAATTATTATTCCAAGAAATGTTCATAAATCAATTATGACAGCTATTGTATTTTCCGGAGCGGTTCCAATTTTTATTCATCCTGAAATTGACAATGAATTGGGCATCTCGCACGGCATTACACTTGAATCTGCAAAACGGGCGCTTACCGAACATCCGGATGCAAAAGGGCTTCTCGTCATCAACCCGACATATTTCGGGGTTGCAGCCGACTTAAAAAGCATTGTAGAACTCGCTCATTCGTTTGATGTGCCAGTGCTTGTGGATGAAGCACACGGCGTTCACATTCACTTTCACGACGAATTGCCGCTATCGGCCATGCAGGCAGGAGCTGATATCGCAGCGACAAGTGTACACAAGCTGGGCGGATCACTCACGCAAAGTTCGATTTTAAACATGAGAGAGGGCCTTGTATCTAAAGACCGAGTGCAATCCATCCTGAGCATGCTGACAACGACGTCAACTTCTTACTTGCTTCTCGCTTCTTTGGACGTTGCCAGAAAACGCCTTGCAACAGAAGGCCGCAAGCTTGCTGAGGAGACACTCAAGCTTGCCGATCAGACGAGAGATCGCCTCAACCAGATTGGAGGCATTTATTGTGTCGGTTCTGAAATTCTTGGTTCGAAAGCAGCTTACAGCTACGATCCGACAAAATTGATTATCTCTGTGAAAAATCTTGGCCTGACAGGACATGACGTGGAAAAATGGCTTCGTGAATCCTTTAATATTGAGGTTGAGCTTTCTGACCTGTACAATATTTTGTGTATTTTCACTCCTGGTGACAGCCAAAATGATGCAGACCGGCTTGTAGAGGCTTTAACTGAGATCGCACAGCAAATGTCAGAAAAAGATGTCACACATCAGCAAACTGAGGTATTGCTTCCGGAAATACCTTTATTGGCAATGACTCCGCGTGATGCTTTCTATGCAAATACGGAAGTCATCCCATTGAAAGAAGCATCCGGACGGATTATCGCTGAATTTGTCATGGTATATCCGCCTGGTATTCCAATCTTCATTCCAGGAGAAATTATTACAGAAGAAAACATCAGCTACATTTTTAAAAACCTTGACGCAGGCCTTCCTGTTCAAGGACCCGAGGACTCGACTTTACATATGATCCGGGTCATCAAAGAGCAAAAAGCAATTCAATAAAAAATAAAAAGCATGCGGCTTAAAGCCGCATGCTATTATTACTCTTCATCAACAGGACATTGGCATTGTCCGCAGCATGTTCCGTATAATGTTGTCACTTTCTCATCTTCAAAGTAATGAATGGCTTCGTTGCAATCTTGACAAACAATCGTTCCCATCTCTTATTCCCCATTTCTTTGAAATTTGAAAACGCTTAATTTCTTTTGTTGTTATTATATTAATATGACACATTTGAAATGTCAACAATAAACTGTATAACACATTTAATTTTAATTCATCATATACATCGTGTTTTTTCATTTTTACAATTTCTTATTCATACAGCAGCTTTATCCGATATATATGCCGCAACACATAAGGTAATTTCACGTTTTCTTGAACTTTCATTAAAGAATGCAGCAATAAATTCAATATACCCCCAGGTTGCTATTTGAAACGATTGATATCATATGTAATCTCACTTTAAAAACGGTTTCAATTATATAACAATTAGGTAACAAGAAGCAGTTTAAGCCGCCTCTCGTGATAAACTAAAGCTAGTTAACTACTGTTTATACAGAGGAGAAGATAGATGCGATATCGCGCGGTATTCCCCATGCTGATAATAGTACTTGCTTTATCGGGCTGTACGCTTTCCACCATCAATCCGATGAAAAAAAGCCGGATTGACAACATTCATCATACACAAATCCTGTTTTTTTCTGATGAGAACCAAATAGACCAGGAAGCGCCTTATTACGACGCACTGCTTGATCTAGAAAAAGATTATCCCGAGCAAATAGATAAAATGAAGGTTTATGATAAAAAAGAAGGCTGGGAAGATGAGATTGAAACTGTCCCTACCCTTATGGTTGTTGATCAGCGCCATGTCGTGGTGAAAATCGAGGGATGTGTGAAAAAGAAAGAAGACATCATTAAACCATTACAGCACGTGCTGTCAAAATAAAAAAACAGCCCCGCTTTGAGCGAGGGCTGTTTTTGATGTTCAATTTATTTTACGATATGGATCGGACTTCCGATTGCCACTTCAGCTGCTTCCATTGTGATTTCGCCCAATGTTGGGTGAGCGTGAATTGTCATCGCGATATCTTCAGCAGTCATGCCGCCTTCGATCGCTAAGCTTAATTCAGAGATCATATCAGAAGCACTTGCTCCGGCGATTTGCGCACCGATCACAAGACCGTCCTCTTTACGAGTGATCAGCTTCATGAAGCCGTCTGTTTCGTTAAGAGAAAGCGCGCGGCCGTTTGCTGCAAATGGGAATTTAGCAGCAACAATGTCAAGACCTTCTTCTTTCGCCTGTGCTTCAGTGTAACCAACTGATGCAAGTTCAGGCTCAGAGAAAACAACCGCAGGAATACCAAGGTAATCGATTTCTGCAGGCTCTCCAGCGATAGCTTCTGCAGCGATTTTACCTTCGTAAGATGCTTTATGAGCAAGCGGCGGTCCTTCGATGATATCACCGATTGCATAAATGTTAGGTACGTTTGTGCGGCACTGTTTGTCAGTTTTCACGACACCGCGGTCTGTCATTTCAATACCGACTTGCTCAAGACCAAGCTCATCAGTGTTTGGACGGCGTCCTACTGTAATCAATACGTAATCAGCATCAACCGTTTTTTCTTCGCCTTTTACTTCGAAAGTAACTGTTACGCCGTCTGGTCTTTCTTCAACGCCTTTAGCCATCGCATTTGTATGGATTTCAACGTTTCCTTTTTTCTTCAGTCTGCGTGTAACAAGAGAACTCATTTGTTTTTCGAAGCCAGGAAGAATTTCTTCTCCGCCTTCAAGAATAACAAGCTCAGTACCGAAGTTAGCATACGCAGTTCCAAGCTCAGTACCGATGTATCCGCCACCGATAACAACAAGCTTTTTAGGAATTTCTTTAAGAGCTAAAGCGCCTGTTGAATTCAGGACACGCTCACTATATTTGAAGTTTGGCAATTCGATAGGACGAGAACCAGTAGCAATGATTGCGTTTTTGAACGTGTATGTTTGAGCAGAGTTCTCATCCATCACACGAACTGAATTGCTGTCTACAAAGTAAGCTTCACCTTTTACAACATCTACTTTGTTTCCTTTAAGAAGACCTGCTACACCGCCAGTAAGTTTGTTGACAACAGAAGCTTTCCATTCTTGAACTTTTGTGAAATCAACTGTTACGTTCTCAGCAGTGATTCCCATGTCATCAGAATGCTTTGCATTCTCATAACGGTGACCTGCGTTGATCAGCGCTTTTGAAGGGATACATCCAACGTTCAGACAAACGCCTCCAAGAGTTGCTTTTTCAACGACTGTTACTTTTTGTCCAAGCTGTGCAGCGCGGATGGCAGCTACATAGCCGCCAGGTCCCGCACCAATTACAAGAGTATCTGTTTCAATAGGGAAATCTCCTACTACCATAACATTACGCCTCCATTAAAATTAATTGTGGATCGTTCAGTAAACGCTTGATGTGATTTAATGCATTTTGCGCAGTTGCTCCGTCGATCATACGGTGGTCGAAGCTGAGAGAAAGAGCTAAGACTGGAGCTGCTACGATTTCGCCATCACGAACAATCGCTTTTTCTGCAATGCGTCCGATACCAAGAATCGCAACTTCTGGATGGTTGATAACCGGAGTGAACCATTGTCCGCCGGCAGAACCGATGTTTGTAATTGTGCAAGATGCGCCTTTCATTTCAGCTGGAGCAAGCTTGCCTTCACGAGCTTTTGTTGCAAGGCCATTGATTTCATCAGAAATTTCAAAGACAGATTTACGATCTGCATTTTTCACAACCGGTACAAGCAAGCCTTTTTCAGTGTCAGCAGCGATACCGATGTTGAAGTAATGTTTTTGGATAACTTCATCTGTTTTATCGTCAATTGACGTGTTTAAAACAGGGAATTTTTTCAGTGCAGATGTAAGAGCTTTTACAACGTAAGGCAAGTAAGTCAGCTTGATTCCTTGATCAGCAGCAACTTGTTTGAACTGTTTACGATGTGCAACAAGGTTTGTTACGTCCACTTCGTCCATTAACGTTACGTGAGGAGCAGTGTGCTTAGAGTTAACCATCGCTTTCGCAATTGCTTTACGGATACCGCTCATTTTTTCGCGTGTTTCTGGGAATTCGCCCTCAGGAGCTGGTGCAGCAGCCGGTTTAGCAGCTGTTTCTTGTGGTGCAGCCGTTTCTTGCGGCGCAGCTTCTTGCGCTCCTCCGTTTACAAAGCTGTCGATATCCTCTTTGACAACACGTCCGTTGTTGCCAGAACCAGTTACTTTACGGATGTCTACGCCTTTTTCACGAGCATATTTGCGTACAGAAGGCATAGCGATCACGCGTTTGTTCGGGTCAACTTCAGCTTGGTCTTGCTGTCCTGCACCAGTAGCTTTTGCAGGCTCTTTAGCTTGCTCTTCTTTCGCAACGTCTTGTCCAGCTTCTGCAGTTGACTGAACTTGTGCTTCAGTTTTCGCATCGTCAGACTCATCGCTGCCTTTAAATTGAAGATCTTCGTAACCAGGTGCATCAAACGTAATAATCGTTTGTCCAACAGTTGCAACCGTTCCCTCTTCAACTTTTAATTCTAATACTTTTCCTTTAACAGGTGAAGGAATTTCTACTACTGCTTTATCATTTTGGACTTCAGCCAGTACATCATCTTCGTCTACCTCGTCGTTAGGCTTGACAAACCATTTTACGATTTCGCCTTCGTGGATACCTTCCCCGATATCTGGAAGTTTAAATTCAAATGCCACAGTTCTCGACCTCCTAGTTTGATTAAGCAATTTTAAAGTTACATCGTAAGCATTGAAAACAGATATATAATAGAGGGAAAACGTCATCTTCCCTCTTGATTATGCAGTTTGATTAAAATTCAAGTACTTTTCTTGCTGTTTCAAGAACGTCTTTATGGTTTGGAAGCCATACGCTCTCAGCTTGAGAGAAAGGAAATACTGTATCAGGCGCAGCTACGCGAAGTACAGGTGCTTCCAAGCTCAAGATTGCACGGTCATTAATTTCTGCTACTACGTTTGCAGCAATACCGGCTTGTTTTTGCGCCTCTTGAACGACAATCGCGCGTCCTGTTTTTTCTACAGATGCGATGATTGTATCGATATCAAGCGGGCTTACAGTACGAAGGTCGACAACTTCAGCAGAAATGCCGTCTTTTTCAAGCTCCTCAGCAGCTTTTAATGATTCATGAACCATTGCGCCGTAAGTGATGATTGAAAGATCAGTACCCTCACGTTTCACGTCAGCTTTTCCAAGCTCAATTGTGTATTCTTCTTCAGGAACTTCCTGACGGAAAGAACGGTAAAGCTTCATGTGCTCTAAGAAAACAACAGGATCGTTGTCTCTGATCGCAGAAATTAAAAGTCCTTTGGCATCGTAAGGAGTTGATGGAATAACAACTTTGATACCAGGCTGTTGTGCAACAAGACCTTCTAAGCTGTCAGCGTGAAGTTCAGGCGTATGAACACCGCCGCCGAATGGAGAACGAATTGTTACAGGTGAAGTCCAGCGTCCGCCGGAACGGTAGCGCATACGAGCCATTTGGCCGGAAACTGAATCCATTACTTCGTAAACAAATCCGAAGAATTGGATTTCCATTACCGGACGGAAGCCGTTTAAGCCTAAACCAAGGGCAAGACCGCCGATACCAGATTCAGCAAGTGGCGTGTCAAACACACGGTCTTCACCGAATTCTTTTTGCAATCCTTCTGTCGCACGGAATACGCCGCCGTTTACACCAACGTCTTCTCCGAAAACTAAGACATTTTCGTCATTTTTCAGTTCTGTGCGTAACGCATCCGTGATTGCTTGAATCATTGTCATTTGCGCCATGGCTTACTTCGACTCCTTCTGTGTATAAATTTCAAATTGCTCCTCAAGATTGTGAGGCATTTTTTCGTACATGATTTTCATTAAATCAGTTACTTTTTGCTTCGGTTCAGCATCAGCTTTTTTGATCGCTTGCTTAATTTCTTCTTTCGCATCCTCAATTACTTTTGCTTCTTCTTCTTCAGACCATAAGCCTTTGTTTTCAAGGAACGCACGGAAGCGTACAAGCGGATCTTTTTGCTCCCACTCATTTTCGATTTCTTTTGTACGATATTTAGTAGGATCGTCACCAGCCATTGTGTGCGGGCCATAACGGAATGTAAGTGTTTCAATTAGTGTCGGACCTTCGCCGTTGATTGCGCGCTCGCGTGCTTCAGCAGTTGCTGCGTATACAGCAAGCGGATCCATTCCGTCTACTTGTACGCCAACAATACCGGCAGCTACAGCTTTTTGTGCAATTGTTTCAGCTGCAGATTGTTTTTCAACAGGAGTTGAAATCGCGTAACGGTTGTTTTGTACCACGAAGATTGCAGGTGCTTTATAAGCGCCGGCAAAGTTAATTCCTTCGTAGAAGTCCCCTTGAGAAGCTCCGCCGTCACCAGTGTAAGTGATTGCGACAGCTTTCTTACCGCGTTTTTTAAGACCTAGCGCAACACCGGCAGTTTGAATGTATTGAGCACCGATAATGATTTGTGGAGAAAGGGCATTCACATCATCAGGCATTTGGTTTCCTCTGAAATGTCCGCGAGAGAAAAGAAACGCTTGATATAATGGAAGGCCGTGCCAAATTAACTGAGGCACATCACGGTATCCAGGAAGAACAAAGTCTTCTTTTTCAAGCGCGAAATGCGTTGCAATCTGAGAAGCTTCTTGACCCGCAGTAGGAGCGTAAAATCCGAGACGTCCTTGACGGTTTAATGAGATAGAGCGCTGATCAAGCACACGCGTAAATACCATGCGGCGCATGAGCTCTTTTAATTGATCATCAGTTAAATCAGGCATCGCCGCTTCATTCACGACTTCTCCCTTTTCATTTAAAATTTGGAACGTTTCGAACTGCTTTTTAATGGCATCAAATTGCTTCTTACTGTCAACGATAGCTTTTTTCGTTTTTGCAGCCATACTAAGTCACCTCTTCCTTTCTTTTAAACAGTCATTAGACGTGCATTCCTTTATACATACAAACTTAGGGTACCCTAAAGTATCAGCAGTAAGTCGTATATATTTTAGCCGATCCCCAGTTTGCCAAAACCTTTTATGTAGGATAGTTACACTCTGCTTTGAACTGTATTATTTCGAAGTTGTAAAAAACTAATACAACACCGCTTAACATGGATTAGTTTACACCAAATAAAGAAGAGCCGTCAATCGTTTTCATCGCTGATTTTCAATAAATGTATTCGCTTTACATTTTCATTGAAAAAACAGATGTCAACTGCACCCAAAACTGTACTAGTATACCTCTCTATACTGTACTACAATAGAAATGAAAATTTTGAACAAAATCCGCATCGCATTTATTTAAAAAAAGAGCTGATCGAGTCAGCTCTTTTTCACATGATAGCCTGCAGCATCATATAAATCTTCACGGGCTTTATTATATTTTTGCGTTTGCACATTAAATTCTCCGTTATATTTATGGATCTTTTCATAAGAAGCATTGACTTTATCGATCTGCTGATCCAGATCATCTCTTGTCAAGTCTTTGTTTTTTAGCTGCATATACAGCTTTTTATTAAGCTTAAGCGCTTTTTGATACTCTTCATACATGGAGCCATATGATGTATACCTTTTCTCCATGTGGTTTGCTGCGGCATAGGCCTTTTCTTTTATGTCTTTTTCCTTAATATGTTCTGCTGACGTTTTTGCTTCTTCAAATTCTGATTCCGATTTTTTCAAGCTGTCATTTTCAAGCTTCAGATGTTCTTCGCGCTTGCTGACGTTTTCAAGCGCCTCATTAGATAAAGCTACAATTTTTTTATAATCATCCATATTGAGCTTCATCACACTATCGTAAAGCTGATTTTCTTTTGCCTCTAACTCTTTGAGTGTTTTTTGTTCTTCTTGAAACGGTTTTTCCGACTCTGCGGCTTTTTCTAATGAATGATGAAGTGAATCAACCGGGTCCTGCTCCATGCATCCTGTTAATATCAGTAGCATAGAACAAAAAGCTCCAATCATTATTACAGGCCGCCGTTTTATTGCGTCTATCACGTTGAATCCCCCAATCTTGACAATTTCTACTATAGAATCCATGGGGACATTTGGCAATAGCTGTGCTGTATAAATGCATACTGATTTAAATCAAAAAGTGAAAAATCAGGACAGATGACCATACAACTTTTTAGTTTTTACATAGGTTATAGTAGACGCTATGCCTACTTAATAAGGCTCTGGCGTAATTAAAAGAGGAGGTTATGTAATATGTATGGATATGGTTTCGGCGGAGGCTGCTGCGGTTATGGTGGTTACGGATATGGTGGCTACGGATATGGCTACGGCCGCACCTTTGCGCTAATCGTTGTTTTATTCATTCTGTTAATCATTGTCGGAGCTGCTTATTTAGGCGGAGGCTGTTGCTAACCACACAGCATGAACTTGACCAGCCATATACGGCTGGTCATTCGTTCGTTGCACCTTTGTGAAGAAATCCGATATAATTTACATATTAAGCTTTAGGAGTGAGTTTCTTGATTACTATGGAAAACATCGTACGTGACGGCCATCCAGCCCTCAGAGAGACTGCAGAACCAGTTGAGCTGCCTCCAACTGATGCAGAAAAACAGCAGCTGGCCGACATGATCGAATTTGTTAAAAACAGCCAAAATCCGGAATTAGCCGAAAAATACAAGCTGCGCCCTGGCGTAGGACTCGCAGCTCCTCAAATTAATATCAAAAAACGAATGATCGCCGTTCATGCGGAAGATGCTTCCGGCAAGTTGTACAGTTATGCACTGTTTAATCCTAAGATCGTCAGCCATTCAGTTGAAAAAAGCTACTTAACAAGCGGCGAGGGCTGCCTGTCTGTGGATGAAGCGATTCCCGGTTATGTTCCCCGCTATGCTCGCATCAGAGTAAAAGGAACAACACTAGAAGGCGAAAACATTGATATTCGTCTAAAAGGGTTTCCGGCTATTGTGTTTCAGCATGAGATCGATCATTTGAACGGCGTTATGTTCTATGATCATATTGATAAGGAAAATCCTTTTCAAGAGCCTGAAAATGCAATCGCAATTGAACGCTAAAAGAAAAAACGGCTGGCACAATGCCAGCCGTTTCTTTATTTTAAAAGGCCCAATTCTTTGACAGCGTATGCAATTCCATCCTCATCCACCGGCTTTGTTACAAAGTCCGCGATTTCCTTCAATTCAGGAACAGCATTTCCCATAGCAACGCCTGTTCCAACATATTCAATCATTTGCAGATCATTTAATCCGTCGCCGAAAGCATATGTATCTCCGACATCAAACGGAAGACGCTCGATGACTTTTTTGATCCCTTCTGCCTTCGAACCTCCGTGAGGCAAAACATCAGTCGATAGCTCATGCCAGCGCACTAGATCAAACTCAGGAAAAGCGGCATAAGCTTTTTCTTCTTCATCCTGACAGAATAAAAGAAGCTGAAAAATTTCTTTTCCTTCATAAAAAAGGTCATCGGTCTCCGGATAATCGGTTTTAAGGCTGCCGATTCCCTCGAGAATATGAGGGTGATCCGCAACAGTGGCTTTCATCGTGTCTTCAGCCATAAACACAACAGGATGTTTGTCTTTCCCCGCCTGTTTTAATAATCGTCTGATTGCATCTTCAGACAGCGGATTTTTATAAATCACTTGATTTTCAAAGACAACATACTGTCCATTGTAGGAAATAAATGAGTTGATCCCAAGCTCCTCCAAAATCGGCTTAACCATAAACGGCGACCGGCCGCTGGCAATAAACACATGATGCCCTTGGCGCTGCAGCTCCGCCACGGTTTTTCTCGTACTTTCCGGTATATTCTTATCATGATCATATAACGTGCCGTCAATATCAAAAAAGATTAATTTTGAATCCATCGCAACTTCCCCTTTATCGTCTAGTTCTGCAATTCCCACCCTCATCATACAAAAAGTTTGTCATTCAGCAAACAATTTCGTTCAAAAATCATATTAAATTCCATTAATAACCACGAAAAGTCTTCCTTAATCTCCGTATACTATTAGTATAAAAGAACTCTGGGACAAATTTTTTATTAAAGGAGGGACTGGCTAATGCTGCGTAAATTAAGAAAGAAACTCAGAAGACAATGGAACGGAATGCTCCGCAAGAAAGCCATTGCCTGACAAGGGATCTTTCACTTTTTGAGAGGTCCTTATTTTGCTCAAGGCTTTCCTTATATTCCGTTTTCGAATATAATAGAATGAGCGAGTCTAACATACGGCATTTAAGGAGAGATTTGGAATGATTTATAAGGTATTTTATCAAGAAAAGGCTGACGAAGTACCTGTACGGGAAAAGACAGATTCACTTTATATTGAAGGCGTATCTGAGCGTGACGTCAGAACAAAGCTGAAAGAAAAGAAATTTAATATTGAGTTTATTACACCTGTGGATGGTGCATTCTTAGAATATGAACAACAGAGCGAAAATTTTAAAGTATTGGAGTTATGAGCGGTATGAAATTTGTAAAAAATGATCAGACTGCTGTTTTCGCCCTCGGAGGTTTGGGCGAAATCGGTAAAAATACGTACGCGGTGCAATTCCAAGATGAAATTGTGCTGATTGATGCGGGGATCAAGTTTCCCGAGGACGAACTGCTCGGAATTGACTACGTTATCCCTGATTATACGTATTTAGTCAAAAACGAAGATAAAATTAAAGGGCTTTTTATCACCCACGGTCACGAAGACCACATCGGCGGTATTCCATATCTGCTCAGACAAGTGAATATTCCTGTATACGGCGGAAAACTCGCGATCGGCTTACTTCGGAATAAACTTGAAGAGCATGGATTATTAAGACAAACGAAACTAAACATTATCGGCGAGGATGATATCGTAAAGTTCCGCAAAACGGCCGTGTCATTCTTTAGAACGACACACAGTATTCCAGATTCCTACGGCATTGTTGTAAAAACGCCACCTGGAAACATCGTACATACTGGGGATTTCAAATTCGACTTTACTCCAGTCGGAGAGCCAGCAAACTTAACGAAAATGGCCGAAATCGGAAAAGAAGGCGTTTTATGCCTTCTTTCAGACAGCACAAACAGTGAAAACCCTGAGTTCACCATGTCTGAGCGCCGTGTAGGAGAAAGCATTCATGACATTTTCCGCAAGGTGGACGGCCGAATTATCTTCGCTACATTTGCGTCGAATATTCACCGCTTGCAGCAGGTAATCGAGGCTGCTGTACAAAATGGAAGAAAAGTTGCCGTATTTGGACGCAGTATGGAATCGGCTATCGAAATTGGACAGACACTCGGTTATATTAACTGTCCTAAAAATACGTTTATTGAGCATAACGAAATCAATCGTATGCCTGCTAATAAAGTAACGATTTTATGTACAGGAAGCCAAGGGGAACCAATGGCGGCGTTATCAAGAATTGCAAATGGCACACACCGCCAAATTTCAATCAATCCTGGAGATACAGTCGTATTTTCTTCATCCCCTATCCCAGGCAACACAATCAGTGTGAGTCGGACGATCAACCAGCTGTATCGTGCGGGTGCTGAGGTTATTCACGGCCCTCTTAACGATATCCATACATCTGGTCACGGCGGGCAGGAAGAACAGAAGCTGATGCTTCGTTTAATCAAGCCTAAATTCTTCATGCCGATTCACGGTGAGTACAGAATGCAAAAGATGCATGTCAAGCTTGCAACAGATTGCGGCATCCCAGAGGAAAACTGCTTTATCATGGATAACGGTGAAGTATTAGCGCTTAAAGGCGATGAGGCTTCGGTTGCAGGAAAAATCCCGTCCGGTTCAGTATACATTGACGGAAGCGGTATCGGTGATATTGGCAATATCGTACTTCGTGATCGCAGAATTCTCTCTGAAGAAGGCCTTGTCATCGTTGTTGTCAGCATTGACATGGACGACTTCAAGATTTCAGCGGGTCCTGATTTGATTTCCAGAGGATTTGTATACATGAGAGAATCTGGCGACTTGATCAACGACGCTCAAGAGCTCATTTCAAATCACTTACAAAAAGTCATGGAACGCAAAACGACTCAATGGTCTGAAATCAAAAACGAGATTACAGACACTCTTGCACCTTTCTTGTACGAAAAAACAAAGCGCCGTCCGATGATCCTGCCGATCATTATGGAGGTTTGAAAAAAAGATGCACTCACTTAGGAGTGCATCTTTTTTATTGCAGTGATATATGTTGAAATGATTTTACATCAAATAATCCTGTTGTCGTCATTTTGATATCAGGAATAACAGGCAAAGCTAAAAACGACAATGTCAAAAATGGATTAAATCCGCCTGTGAAACCGACTAACGACAATTGATCATGCAGCGTCAGCAAGCTTTGATTCACTTGCTCCGCGGTTTGGTCGGATAATAACCCTGCAATCGGCAGCGGTACTGAATGGAGCTCTTCCCCATTTTTTATAATCGTTAATCCTCCGCCAATTTCCTGCAGCTTATTTACTGCCGCCGCAATATCCTCATCATTCGTTCCGACGGCAATAATATTATGGGAGTCGTGTGAAATGGTTGTGGCGATCGCTCCGCTCTTGAATCCAAATCCTTTCACAACTCCGAGCCCGATTTCTTTTAATCCTTTATGCCGCTCAACAACTGCAATCTTTAACAAATCGAGCTCAGTGTCAGACTCAAAGTTGCGGGCACCAGAAGCCGGAACATGTACTAATCGTGTTTCAAGCTGGTTTGGAATGATTTGAATGACATTGAGCTGCTGCTCTGAATCAATTGGCATAAGAAAATCCTGTTTGTTAAGAGGAGCAGCAAGCTTAACTGAATCAAGCAGTGCCGGTTCTGATGCTGCAGTTGAAGCATGCTCCTGATAGACTGCTTTGCTGTCTTCAGCAACAGTCTGTCCTTTTATCATCGTCCTTGTGACAATGACATTTTCCAGATCAGATACAAAGAGCAAGTCAGCGTCAAAACCCGGGGCAATCGCTCCCTTTGTATCTAGTCCGTAGCATTCGGCTGCATTGAGGCTTCCTAATTGATAAGCTATAAACGGATCAAGTCCGGCTTGAATCGCCATTTTCACCTGATGATTCACACTTCCCTCTGACAGCAAATCATCCACATGCTTATCATCTGTACAGAAAAAGAAACGGCGTGCGTTCTTTTCATTCACCGCCGGCAGCACATTGAGAGTATTTTTTGCGACTGAACCCTCACGCATCATGACATACATGCCCCTTCTGATACGATCAAGAGCTTCTTCCTTCGATGTTACTTCATGATCGTTTGAAACAAATGCGGTTCTATAAATGTTAATGAGGTCTGTTGATAAACCAGCTAAATGGCCGTCTATCCGTTTTCCTGCAACACGTGCATCAAGCAGTTTCTGAACCATATCTTCTTCAGCCTGCTGAACCGACACATAATCCATAACTTCAGCCAGCCCTAATACTTCTTCTTCTTCATAAAAAGGCTTGAGATTGGCAGCTTTGAGAATTGCGCCTGATCGCTCAAAACTTGCGGCAGGCACACTGGAAGGAAGCATGAAATAAATGTTCAGCGGTGTATGCCGAGATTGTTCAAGCATAAACGCAATCCCTTTTTCCCCAGACACATTCGCGATCTCATGCGGGTCTGTAACAACGGTCGTCACGCCATGAGGCAATACTGCTTTAGCAAACTCTATCGGTGTAACCATTGATGACTCAATATGTACATGCCCATCAATAAAACCCGGGACAATCATTTGTCCCTCTGCATCAATGACATTTTCGCCTTCATAGTCGCCAAGGCCTACAATAACCCCGTCTGTAATCGCAATATCTTCATATATCCACTCTTGATTATATACGTCCATCATTTTTCCGTTCTTAATGACGATATCAGCTTTTTGTCTTCGGGCTGAAGCATTCAGCCTATTGACTAGCGCTTCTTTATTCAAATAGGCCCCTCCTCTTTTTTATTATATGGTACAATATGCTATCGGATCGCCTATGCTTAGTCAATAAAATGTTAAGAAATTGACGCTCGGGTCATTAAAGTTGTTATATTCTGATAATATTAAAACCGCCCTCTGTGGACGGTTTTTTTACTGCTATTTTGTATGAAGAACTCTTTTTTCAAAACGGGAGATGTCTGTGACTGACCCAATAACAATAAGTATATCTTCTTGGTGGATGACTTCGGTTGCAAGCGGTGATACGATGACTTCCTTGCCCCTTTTAATGGCTACAATGTTAATACCGTATTTTGCACGTATATCTAAATCAAGAAGTGTATTTCCAGCCAGGCGGCTGTTAGCTACTATTTCAACAAGACTATGCTCTTCAGACAGCTCCAAATAGTCAAGTACATTGTTGGACACGATATTATGTGCAATTCTTTTTGCCATATCGCGTTCCGGGTGTACAATGTGATCCGCACCGATTTTAGACAGCACTTTTTCGTGATAATCGTTCTGTGCTTTAACTGTAATCGTATGAACGCCGAGTTCTTTCAGAATGAGTGTTGTTAAAATACTCGCTTGAATATTTTCCCCGATGGCTACAATCACGTGGTCAAAATTTCGCAGGCCTAAATTTTTCAGGACAGATTCGTCTGTTGAATCACCGATAACGGCGTGAGATGCTATCTTGGCATACTCGTTGACTTTATCTTCATCGATATCCATTGCCATAACCTCGACGCCTTCTTCGCTTAATGCTTTGCAAATACTGCCGCCAAAACGGCCCAGCCCAATTACCGCAAATTCTTTTTTCATAGTGGTGCTCCTTTTATAACATCATATTGATCAAATTTTATCATAATCTTTTGTTACAGTGTTATCCTTTTGGCAGCGAATTCATATGCTGCTTAAGCTTTTCAGTAAATTCAGGCGACAAATACAGCTCCGCCCCGCGTGCAATTTCAATCTGATAGTGCTGAGGCGGAGCAGTTTCCGCTTCTTTTTTGAGGACGAGAAAGGTTAAGCAGTCTGTATAGTGCCTTCCGCCTGCTTCAACGTCCACAAATGCCGGCCGATACGTAAGTGATTCAACGCCCTCTCTTTTATATAGATAGGAGAGAGCAGAATAAGGGATCCGATATAAAACGCCTTCTGTTATTCCTCCGTCTTCCAGCATATCCGCTCTTGAGCCGTCTTCCCTTTTTAACGTAAAGCGGGTTGTGTATCCTTTTAAAACAGCTCTTCCCACTGGATCTTGAAAATAGTGACTGACTCCCGCCTTTTGAAAGCGGGCATGATCCATGCATGATCCATAGGCAAAATAATAAACGGGATTTTTCGATTTGCTGATCATCTGATGTTCTTTCCAGTCGCCAATGCTTATTTTCGTAAAACCGGCACACTCGTCTTTGTTCATAAAATAAATAAGCGCATTTTTAATTCCGACATCGGTTTCTATAAACACCATTTGTTTATGATATCCTTGAAAAAATTGATCAAGCTTATGTATACACAATTCGTCTGCTTCATATACTTCGCCGTATATATAGCCTTCACCATTTAAAACGGCTGCGGGCCTCTCTTTGGCAGCAAACATACTTCCCTTTGTTCTGGCCTGCTCATTGATACATGCCGATTGCGCCAGCATATGATGGTTTTTTTCATGCTTTCTTAGTGTCCCGTATACAAAAAGAAGCGAGTTCATTTTATTTTTCTCCTCTCAGCTGTCTGATTTTAAAGGCAAAACCACTTGAAAGACGCTGCCTTTTCCAGCTTCGCTTTCGATTTTCAATTCCCCGTCATGTTCCTTCAAGATTCTCAAACAAATGGGAAGTCCCAATCCGGTACCCTTTTCTTTTGTGGAATAAAAAGGTTTGCCAATCTGCTTCAGTTTTTCCTGCGGCATACCGCTTCCTTCATCCTTTACGCTTATCACTGCATGAGAGGCGGTTTTTGCAGTTGAAATGGTTACGACACCGCCCTGTGGCATTGCCTCAATTCCGTTTTTAATGATATTGATAAAAACCTGCTTTAGCTGATTTTCGTCCCCGTTAATCATACAGCCATCTGTCTCTTTGAAATGTTTCTCTATGACGATATTGGACAGAATAGCATTGGTATCAAGCAATGTCGTGACTTGTTTCAAAATCTCATTAAGCTGGTGCGTTTTGAATGTAATCGCCTGCGGTTTTGCAAGCAGCAACAGCTCGCTGAGAACTAAATCGATTCTTTTAATCTCTGAAAAGATGATGTCAAAATAGTCTTTTCTGTCCGGATATTGTGTTTTCATAATCTGGAGGAAACCGCTGACAGATGTTAAAGGGTTTCTGACCTCATGAGCAATACCGGCGGCAAGTTCACTTGTGATTGATAGTTTCTGGGATTCCCTCGCCAGCCGTTCATTAATCTCAATGAGCTCATCTTCAGCCTCTTTCCGCTCCGTGATATCTGACATTGTACCCAGGCTGCCTGTAAATTGGTCATCCCGGTCATAGTAAAGTTTATAATGGACTTCTCCCCAAAAAATCGTGCCGTTCTTTGTCACGTATTTTGCCGTAAACATGCCAGAAGACGCCTTGTTTTGGATTTGTGTGTTAATGTGGTCCGCTACGTGCTTTTCTTTTATGAAGTAGTCATTATACATCGTTCCCATACATTCACTGATTGAAAAGCCGGTTATTGATGCCCACGCTTGGTTTAAATATGTAATTTCGCCTTTTGCATTCGTTTGAAATACGATTTCCTGCAAATTATCCATGATACGGTTTTTTTCTTCAGAAAGCTGCTTATACTTCCATTCGTTATCCTTCATTTTCTTAACCAGCTGCTGTTTCTCATCAATATAATAAGCCAGCATCCAGACACTCACCAGCGTGACTGCAGTATACACAATATCAACAGGCCAATTAATCGGGTTTTTGCCTATAAAATAAAATAAATAATCCCAAAACATTATAAAAATCATTGCCAAAATGATGGAAATGATACGAGCTTGATATTTTCTCATATGACCACCTGCCGCTTGTGTTTCTCTACTTATTGTACCATTCTTCGACAAATAATTGAGTAAAATATGTAAAGTATCCCAAATCATTCATTACCAAATATTCTTGATGTCTTATCTTAGGCGGCGGTAATCAAAAATTGGCACGCAAAAAAGGCGGAGATGATACCGCTCCGCCTTTTTCAACATAATTTTATTCTTTTAAAGCGGCTTGAATTTCTTCGAGAAGCAGCTGTGCACCCTCAGGGCTTAGCGTAATTTTGCCGTTGCCGTAATCTTTATTTTCTGAAGTGATTTCTCCAGTCATTAAACAAACGCCATGAGGTTTGTACTTTTTCAAGATAATTTTATCTCCGTCAACAAAAAACTCAATGCTGTCTTTTATGGCAATATCCAGTGCCCGTCTTAACTCTATCGGCATAACAATGCGGCCTAATTCATCTACTTTTCTCACAACACCTATTGATTTCATAAAAACCCTTCTTCCTTTAAATGTTTCTTTTCTCATGTAATGTTTAAGGATGCACCTCAATATATCGTAGACGAATGAAACTCAAAAAAAGTTTCCCGCTTTCTATAAGAATCACAAGATATTTTTTCCATAAAACCGAAAAATGTATTACTTCTGTTACACAGCTCCTTGATTTTTTACAAAAACATTTCTTTACCGACACACACCCCCAAAAATCGCAGTATTTCTGAGAAACTTTAAATGTAGAATCATATTAAATTAGGATAGAGATTGGGTGAAAACATGTTTCAATCAACTGAAATTGGGATTGACTTAGGAACAGCTAATATACTTGTTTACAGCAAAAATAAAGGGATTATCCTAAATGAACCATCTGTTGTCGCAGTGGATACAACGACAAAAGCAGTGCTTGCAATCGGAGCTGACGCCAAAAACATGATCGGTAAAACACCGGGAAAAATTGTCGCTGTCAGACCGATGAAAGATGGCGTGATCGCAGACTATGATATGACAACTGATCTGCTAAAGCACATTATGAAAAAAGCCGCAAAAAGCATCGGCATGTCGTTCAGAAAGCCGAACGTAGTCGTTTGCACACCGTCAGGCTCAACAGCGGTAGAGCGCCGTGCCATCAGTGATGCGGTGAAAAATTGCGGCGCGAAAAACGTTCATTTAATCGAAGAGCCAGTAGCAGCCGCCATCGGAGCGGATTTACCGGTTGACGAGCCGGTTGCCAATGTGGTCGTAGATATCGGCGGAGGGACGACAGAAGTCGCTATCATTTCCTTCGGTGGCGTTGTTTCCTGCCATTCTATTAGAATCGGAGGAGACCAGCTTGATGAGGATATCGTTTCTTTCGTCCGGAAAAAATACAATTTACTGATCGGCGAACGCACGGCTGAGCAGGTAAAAATGGAAATCGGCCATGCTCTGATTGAACATATACCTGAGGCAATGGAAATTCGGGGACGCGACCTCGTGACAGGCCTTCCAAAAACCATTATGCTTCAATCCAACGAAATTCAAGATGCAATGCGCGAATCTCTCCTGCATATTCTTGAAGCCATCAGAGCGACACTTGAGGACTGCCCGCCTGAATTAAGCGGAGATATTGTCGACCGCGGCGTTATTTTAACAGGAGGCGGCGCGCTTCTTAATGGAATTAAAGAATGGCTTACAGAAGAGATTGTCGTGCCTGTACACGTGGCGCAAAACCCGCTTGAATCTGTAGCAATCGGCACAGGCCGTTCTTTAGAAGTGATTGATAAGCTGCAAAAGGCAATTAAATAGTCTGCCCTTGCATAAATCTCACACGCGGCAAATTTCTTGCTTCTTTTTTCCTCACTTCCTTCATATTGTGGGAAATGGAGAAACGTTAAGGAGGAAACCGATGCTAAGAGATTTAGGAAGAAGAGTAGCGATCGCAGCCATTTTAAGCGGAATTATTCTTGGGGGCATGAGCATTTCTTTGGCAAATATGCCCCATTCGCCTGCAGGCGGCACTGTAAAACTGAATCATCCATAGTATTGAAAAACCCAAGACATGTCGTTTTGGGTTTTTCACTTTGGCCTCCTTCTTTCCTTTATAGGATCATATTTGATATGATGAGAAAAAAGCTTGAGGAGGAATGGTTTATGGATTCATTTTCACAGAAGTTAAATACATATGCACAACTGGCAGTAGAAGTCGGTGTAAATGTCCAAAAAGGCCAGCATGTAGTCGTAAATGCTTCAACAGACGTCCGGGATTTTGTCCGCTTAATTGTAAAACACGCATATGAAAAGGGTGCAAAAAACGTCACAGTGAATTGGCAGGATGACGAAGTCGCCAAATTAAAATACGAGCTTGCGCCGTTTGAGGCATTTGAAGAATATCCTGAATGGGAAGCAAAAGGCAGAGAAGAGCTTGCCAAAAATGGAGCTGCTTTCATTTCTGTTGTGTCGTCAAACCCAGACTTGCTAAAGGGTGTAGATTCCAAACGGATTGCGGCATTCCAAAAAGCAGCAGGCAAAGCATTACATACATACAGACAATATATTCAATCAGACAAAGTCAGCTGGACTGTCGTAGGTGCGGCATCAGAGGGCTGGGCTCAGAAGGTGTTTCCTGGAAAATCAAAGGAGGAAGCCATTCACCTTCTGTGGGAAGAAATTTTTAAAGCGACGCGCGTAAACGAAGACAATCCAGTTCAGGCGTGGATCAAGCATGACCAAAATCTTCATGAAAAAGTTGATCATTTGAACGAGAGACATTACGCTGCCTTACATTATCAAGCAGAAGGAACTGATTTAACAATTAAGCTGCCTAGAAAGCATGTTTGGGCAGGTGCAGGAAGCGTGAATGAAAGCGGCCATGAATTTATGGCTAATATGCCGACAGAAGAAGTATTCACGCTGCCTCAAAAAGACGGGGTTGACGGAGTAGTATCAAGCACAAAACCATTAAGCTACGGCGGAAATATTATTGAAAATTTCACTCTCACGTTTAAAAATGGCCGTATAATCGACATTAAAGCTGAAAAAGGTGAAGACATTTTAAAAGAACTGGTGGAAGCAGATGAAGGTTCTCACTATTTAGGTGAAGTGGCACTTGTTCCTTACGATTCGCCTATATCACAATCAAACATTCTTTTCTATAACACGTTGTTTGATGAAAACGCGTCAAATCATTTGGCGATCGGAAGCGCCTATGCCTTTAATATTGAAGGCGGAAAGCAGATGTCTCGTGAAGAGCTTGTCAAAGAAGGCTTAAATGAAAGCATTACACACGTCGACTTTATGATCGGTTCAAAGGATATGAATATTGACGGAATTACGGATGATGGAAAAAGAGAACCTATTTTCCGAAACGGAAATTGGGCTTTTTAAATAAATAAAAGGAGGCTTTTCGCCTCCTTTTTTTATTTTTCTGCTTCATACATTTGCAGATTAGCATAAACGGTTTCTAATACGGGTGCCGCGAGAGATAAACGTTTTGCTTTTTCAAGCAAAAATCCATGCAGGTGGTCACCTTCAGTCGTTTGGCCGTTTTCCATATCCCGAAGCATGGAGGACTTCATATGATAAGACATGCTTGTCATCGTACGAAAGCTCTCTTCCTCAAGATCCGGATCAGCCGGAACGCCTTCTTTTCGTAAAACAGCGCCAATTTCCCCAATAAGAGTTTGGGCCGTATGACGTCCGCTTTCTGTGTCAAGGATCGGGCCAAGCGGTCGTTGAAATAACGTTGTAATCCCCGCTTGTGCTGCAATAAAGAGATACTTTTTCCAAATGTCCTTCTCGATATGCCCGCTAATGATGACTTCAGCCTTCACGCCTGAAAATGCCTCTTCAAGCGCTTTTATTCGATTCGTACGCTCTCCGTTCCATTCTCCAAATACAAAACGATGCGATGCACTCGTATGATGAATTTCTCCTCTGTTGTCTAAAGCACTTTCTATAAAACACAGGCCGCCCAGCACCTGTTCTTTTGAAAATGCCGCGAACAGCTGCTCATAGTGGCGGTACCCGTTTAAGAAAGGGATAATGACAGATTCCTGATGGATAAACGGCTTGACATCGTTTATCACCTGATCAAGCGAGTATGCTTTAGAAGCAATGATAACGACATCAAATCGCCCTGTTTCTCCGGCAGTGATTAATACGGGCTGAAACGATGCATCCCCTTTTTCACTATGGATGACAAGCCCGGTTTCTTTAAGCTGCTGAGCTCGTTTTTGGCGCACGAGAAATGTCACATCATTTCCTTTCTCTGCAAGCCGTCCGCCAATATACCCACCTACTCCGCCTGCTCCGACGACTAAAAATTTCATGTTGTGGTCCCCTTTCATAATGATGTATCAAAAAAAGCAGAGAAATCTCTGCTTTTTTATTCCGCGTATAGTTCAGCCAATTTTTTCTGCACATCAGTATTTTCAAGGAACTCGTCATAGCTCATTTGCTTATCAACGATGCCATTAGGTGTAATTTCTATAATTCTGTTGGCAATGGTCTGCACAAACTGATGGTCATGCGAAGTAAACAGCATAGCGCCTTTAAAGCTGATTAAGCCGTTATTGAGCGCTGTAATGGATTCTAAGTCTAAATGGTTAGTCGGCTCATCCAAAATTAAAATATTGGCTCCAGAAAGCATCGCTTTTGACAGCATACAGCGGACCTTTTCTCCCCCGGAAAGTACATTTGCTTTTTTGTGGACTTCTTCTCCGGAGAACAGCATGCGTCCTAAGAACCCGCGTAAAAAGCTCTCACTTTGGTCGTGCGGAGAATATTGGCGAAGCCAGTCTACAAGATTCAGATCACTGCCTTCGAAATATTCGCTGTTGTCTTTTGGAAAATACGCTTGTGATGTGGTAACACCCCATTTAAACGTTCCGCTGTCAGCTTCCATTTCCCCGGAAAAGATTTTAAACAGTGTAGTAACAGCAAGTTCGTTCCGGCCAGTGAAAGCAATTTTATCTTCTCGATTCATAATGAAGCTGACATTGTCAAGCACCTTTACGCCATCGATCGTTTTTGTTAATCCTTCCACCTGAAGAACATCATTTCCGATTTCCCGTTCCGGCGTGAAGTTAACGTAAGGATAGCGACGGGAAGACGGTTTAATATCATCCAGCGTGATTTTTTCGAGAAGTTTCTTCCTTGATGTGGCCTGCTTAGATTTAGACGCATTGGCGCTGAATCTAGCGACAAACTCTTGAAGCTGTTTAATCTGCTCTTCTTTTTTCTTGTTCGCTTCTTGAGAAAGCTTTAACGCCAGCTGGCTTGACTCGTACCAGAAATCATAGTTTCCGACATAGATTTGAATTTTGTTAAAATCAAGGTCGGCAATGTGCGTACACACTTTATTTAAGAAGTGACGGTCATGGGATACGACAATAACTGTATTTTCAAAGTTAATCAGAAACTCTTCAAGCCACTGGATTGCCTGAAGGTCCAAGTGGTTCGTCGGCTCATCGAGCAGCAGAACATCTGGCTTGCCGAATAATGCCTGTGCCAAGAGAACTTTTACCTTCTCCGAACCGCCAAGGTCTTCCATCTTCTTTGTGTGCAGGTCTTCTGAGATACCAAGACCTTTTAAAAGGATCGCCGCTTCACTTTCCGCTTCCCATCCGTTCAGTTCCGCAAATTCACCTTCTAGCTCGGCAGCGCGAATCCCATCCTCATCTGAGAAATCAGGCTTCATGTAAATAGCGTCTTTCTCCTGCATGACTTCATACAGGCGTTTGTGACCCATGATAACCACTTTCAGCACTTCATACTCTTCGTACTCAAAATGGTTCTGCTTCAAGACAGCAAGACGTTCGCCAGGACTCATATGCACGTCGCCTGTCTGAGGCTCGATTTCGCCTGAAAGCACCTTTAGAAATGTTGATTTACCGGCACCATTTGCACCAATTAACCCATAGCAGTTGCCTGGGGTAAATTTAATATTAACATCTTCAAATAACTTACGATCCGCAAACCGCAAGCTTACATTATTTACAGCAATCATTTATTATCCTCCATCATGTCTATCATCAATAAAAGTATACCATGAATACAGGGCAAGAGAAATGATTCCCTGATAAAACAGAGAGAAAACACTTATACACCCAATCCTGCCAGCTGTGTTACAATTAAAGAGAGAGAATGCATCCGCCTGGAAAATTACACACTCTCATGGAGGAACACGTTGAGGCTTTTAACACTTACTGAATATTGCTTATTGATCTTTTTTACGGGCTTTTACCTTGCCGTAACAGGCTTTACCGCCAAGGATATCGGCTTATACATAGGCATAGCCCTTATTTACATATTTTCGCACATTTTTTCTAAACGACTTTTAGAAAAGCGCGGAAAAGAGAACAAACAGGTTCACCTTTTCTTCAGTGTGCTGGCCATTATCGGTTCAGTGTTCATCACAGTTTTATGCATTGCATTGGTCTCTACTTTTTCAAAATAAAAACGCCTGCTGTCCAAAGGCCAGCAAGGCGTTTTTATTTTGTTTGACGCATTTCGTTAAACGGGAAAAAGACAAACTTCGATGTGCCGACAATTCGATCTTCCGCAATCAGTCCCAATCCGTTTCGGCTGTCCATAGAATTCAGCCGGTTATCTCCCATGACAAAATATTTGCCTTTCGGAACCTTAACCGGTCCAAAATCGCCTGTCAGACTGACACCGAGTTTTTCTGCTTCCTTCTTGTTTTTAGACAAGTAAGGCTCGGCTACTTTTTTGCCGTTTATATAAAGCGTGTCATCCTTCATTTGAACGGTTTCTCCAGGCTTTCCAATCAATCTTTTTACATAATGGATTTTAGAAGTCTCACCGTTGATAATAACGATATCTCCGCGCTTCAGCTCGCCGATATAGTTGACTGTTTTATTCACAAACAGCCTTTCTCCGTCATGTAATGTGGGATACATAGATGAACCTTCAACTAAATACGGTTCAAACAAAAAGTGACGGATCAGGAGAGCCAGCAGAACAGCGATGACAATCGCTTTACCCCATTCCAGGTACGTATTGGTTTTTTTCTTCGCCGTTTTCTCAGTATTCGTATTTTTTTCCTCGGTCAAAGTGTTTCCTCCTAGACGATTGCTATGTCAGTTGTTTCTCTTCTTTTACTTTATCATAAAAAAGAATAAATTACATAACTTAACCCGCTCCCTGCCTGTCGGATAAGAAAAAGCGTCCTTTTGAATCAAGGACGCTTTTTTTCTTATTTCTCTGTAACAGGTTTTTTGACAATACCGAGGATAATTGCCATCACGACAGCACCGATTACGATACTTAATAGGTAAAGCATCGGATGGTTTGTAATGAAAGCTACGAATACTCCTCCATGAGGCGCCGGAAGCGTTACACGGAAGAATTCAGTCAATCCGCCGGCAACAGCTGCACCGATTACAGCAGCTGGAATGACGCGAAGCGGATCAGCCGCAGCAAACGGGATCGCTCCCTCTGTTACGAAAGCAGCACCCATGAAGTAGCATGTAATACCAGCTTCACGGTCACGCTGAGTGAATTTGTTTCGGAAAATGGTTGTAGCAAGTGCGATACCAAGCGGAGGAACCATACCGCCGGCCATGATCGCCGCATGAGGCGCATAGTTGCCTGCATCGATCATCGCGATACCGAACGTAAAGGCTGCTTTATTAAGCGGGCCACCCATATCGATCGCCATCATACCGCCCAAGATAATCCCCATCAATACTAGGTTTCCAGTACCAAGGCTTTCAAGCCAGTTTGTTAAGAAATTCATAAATGCTGCTACAGGTGTATTGATGACAAATTGCATTAATACGCCAGTGATAAAAATACCGAACAGCGGATAAATCAGTACAGGTTTTAATCCATCAAGTGACTGAGGGATAAAGGTAAATGCTTTTTTCAGTAAAATCACGACATAACCGGCAAGGAATCCGGCAATTAAACCGCCTAAGAATCCAGCATTCGCTTGAGTCGCCATGAATCCGCCGACCATACCAGGCGCAAAACCAGGACGGTCTGCAATACTCATCGCGATAAATCCAGCAAGAACTGCCACAATTAATCCTAATGCGTTGTCACCGCCGATAAACTTAAGAGCTGCGGCAAACGCGTTGTAAGTAGGATCTTTTGGATCAGCAGAATGAATTCCCCAGAAGAATGAAATCGCAACGAGGATACCGCCGCCGACTACGAACGGAAGCATGTTGCTGACACCGCTCATCAAATGCTTATAAAACGCGTTTCCGATTCCGCTTCCAGACTTGCCTCTCGCTTCATCTTCATCGTTTGAAGCTGAAGAACCGCCGCTGCCTTGATAAATCGGGGCATCTTGGTTCATCGCTTTTTCGATCAGTTCCTGAGGGCGTCTGATACCTGCCGTTACAGGAACTTGAAGTACGCGCTTACCTTTAAAGCGTTCCATTTCAACCTGCTTGTCCGCTGCGACAATGATTGCAGGTGCATCTTCAATTTCTTGGGCAGTCAGCTTGTGCTTAATGCCGCTTGAACCATTTGTTTCGACCTTAATGTCCACGCCAAGCTCTTTCGCTTTTTCTTTAAGGGCATCCGCAGCCATGAATGTATGGGCAATACCTGTCGGGCATGCAGTAACCGCTAAAATCTTTCCTTTTCCGGCAGGTGCTGGTGCCGCTTCTTCTTCCTCTTCCTCTTCGTCATCATCTTTATCGTGCTGATTAATAATGTCGATGATGGCATCTTCTGACTCAGCTTCAAGGAGCTGCTTGCGGATTTCTTCACGCATTAACAGCGTTGAAAGTCTTGACAATGCTTCAAGGTGAGTATTGTTTGCGCCTTCAGTCGCCGCAATCATGAAGACTAAGTGAGCCGGCTGGCCGTCTAATGATTCATAATCGACACCGTCTTTAGAACGTCCGAACGCGATCGCCGGGTTGATAACGCTAGCCGTTTTCGCATGAGGGATAGCGATTCCTTCACCAATACCCGTTGAGCTTTGGCTTTCGCGGTTTAAAATGGCTTCTTTATAGGCTTGTCGGTCATTTAACTTACCAGCCTTATCAAGAACAGTGACCATTTCGTCAATCACATTTTCTTTTTCTTTGCTCTCAATATTAAGCTTTATCGTATGCTTTGTTAAAAGCTCAGTTATTTTCACTTGTGTTTCCTCCTCTATAGACGTGTGACCTTAACTTCAGGAAGAAGCTGCTGGACAAATTCTTCTGTTCCAAGTTCTTCAGAGAACGCGGTAGCACTGCCTGAAGTAACCCCTAAGCGGAATGCTTCTTCAAGCGGCAGCTGTTTGGAAATTCCGGCAAGGAAGCCTGCTACAACGGAATCTCCTGCTCCGACTGAGTTTACCAATTTCCCCTTTGGCACGTTAGCAAAATAAACTGCTTCGTTCGCAAACAAAAGCGCTCCGTCTCCTGCCATTGAAACGATTACATGTTCAGCGCCCTGTTCTACCAGCTTTTTCCCATAAGGAACAGCTTCCTCAACAGAGGTAATGGTCGTGCCGAACATTTCTCCAAGCTCATGATGGTTTGGCTTCATCAAAAACGGTTTCATTTCTGTCGCTTTCAAAAGAGCCTCTCCTGAGATATCCAGAACAACTCGTGCGTTCTGCTGTTTGCAGGCCTCTGCGATTTTTTCATACGTATCGTGAGGAAGTGAAGATGGAATACTTCCTGCAAGAACAACGATGTCTCCCTCTTCTAAAGATTGGAACTGCTCTAAAAAGGCCTTGAAATCTTCATCCGAAATTGTCGGTCCCTGCCCGTTAATTTCAGTTTCATCACCCGTTTTCAGCTTTACATTGATACGGGTATCCCCTTTTACTTCAGAAAAAGCTGTTTCCAAATTTTCTTCCCGCAAAAATGTTTTGATATATTCTCCGGTAAATCCGCCGACGAATCCGAGCGCTTTAGACGGTACATGATGTCTTTTCAGCAGTCTCGATACGTTGATGCCTTTGCCCCCTGGATACTTGGTATCATATGCAGAACGATTCAGGCCTCCTACAGTAAAATCTTCAACGTGAACAATATAATCGACAGATGGATTAAGTGTTACAGTGTAAATCATGGTTTCACTACCTTTACGACAGTTTTTTCTTGGTAATTATCGAATGTAAGCTCTTCAGCGTCAGTCGTAATGATTGTTGCGTCGCCTATTCCGGCAAATGCCGAAAATGAAATTTCTCCGAACTTCGAAGGGTCTGCTAAGACGTAAGCGTGTTTTGCCTGTTTGATCGCTTTCTGTTTTAAAAGGGCCTCATCAGGGTCCGGCGTTGTGAATCCAGCCTCTGTATGCACACCGTTTGTCCCCAGAAAGCTCTTGTCGAATCTGTACTGGTCCATGGCAATCAGTGAAGCGCCTCCAATAACCGCGCCCGTTCTGTGCTTGACGTATCCTCCAAGCAGATAAAAAGAAATTTCTTTCCTTATTAATGCTTCGATATGCATCACCCCGTTTGTGACAACGACAATATCTTTGGTTTTATCCATAAAATCAATCATGTGCAAAGTCGTCGTGCCTGCATCAAGGTAAATGCAATCCCCTTCTTCTAAAAGAGAAGCAGCTTTTTCAGCAATCTTCAATTTGTCGTGAAGGTTTTTGGATGATTTTTCAAGCATATCGGGTTCAAGTCTGATATCGGAAAGCTTGGCCGCTCCCCCATGAACACGCTTTAAAAAACCGCGTTCTTCAAGTGTCGATAAATCTCTTCTAATTGTTGATTCAGAAGCATTTGTCAGATTTATGAGCTCTTGAATCTTTACCACATCATGCTTTTCTATTTGATCAATAATCAATTGATGCCGTTCAGGAGTTAGCATGCTTCACCTCCTAATGAAAACGTATTCATTTTGAATACAATTTCATTGTAAACGCTATTTTCAGTTTAGGCAACTAAAATCATTCAAATTCATTCAATAACTATCAAAATCTTTCACGTTTATCCATATTAACGTATGTATATAGGGTTTGTAAACTGTAAATTCGACAAAAATAAGGACAATTGTACGACATTTTCTTCTTATTTTAATGAAAAAAGTCTTTTATATTCATAGTAGAAATCACTACACATAAAAAAACCTCATGCATGTTGCATGAGGCTACTCATAACGCAGCGCTTCAATCGGATCAAGCTTTGCGGCTTTATTTGCAGGAAGCATGCCGAAAATAACACCAATGAGCATACTGAACAGCACGCCCCCGCATACAACCTCCCAGGATATGAGTGACGGCCAGCCCGCAATGGCTGAAACAAGCGCGGCCCCTCCGTACCCAATACCAATCCCGATCAGGCCGCCAATCAGCGTCAATACGACTGACTCAATTAAAAACTGAGTCAGGATCTGTCCCCTAGTCGCACCGAGTGATTTTCTGATTCCGATTTCCCGCGTCCGTTCTGTGACTGATACAAGCATAATATTCATGACACCGATTCCGCCGACCAATAGAGAGATGCCCGCAATTGAGCCGATAATCGTCGTCATTATTGCCGTTACTTTGCCAATCCCGGCCGCAATCTCTTCCATGTTCATCACTTGATACGAATCCTCTGTGCCATGATTGTCATTTACCAGCTGTGTCGCTTCTTTCCCAACCGATTTTATATCGTCTGCTGATTCAACCTGCAATGATACGTTACTGAAATCACTTGTACCAAAAGAGGATTTCATCATATTAAATGGCACATACATTTGACTTAAATCGAAAGAAAGCAAGCCTGTTTCTTTTTTCAGCACGCCGATAATTTCAACGGGCTGTCCGTTTATCCAGACAACTTCACCTAAAGGGGAGTTTTTATCGAACAGCTCTTCAGCCATCTTTTGAGAGATGATTCCGGCTCTATTCCCCGCGAGAAAGTCATTATCTGTAAAGGTTCTGCCGCTTTCGATTTTTAAAGAATTGACATTCATGTATCCATCATTTATTCCGTTAACCGTAGCATCGGTTTCCTCTTCATGATAACGCGCTGTCATACTTTCAGAAGTCGAGGCAACGACTTGTTTAATGCCTTCTACCCCTTTTAAACCTTTAATATCGTTTTCTGTAAACGTAGATTCAGCTGCAGCGTTCGGATTGCTTGCAAGCTCTTCGTCGCTTGGCATATAGTATAGCTCCACTGTATTTCCCGGTCCGCTGATCGACTGCTTCAGCATTTGCTCACCGCCCTGCCCTACCGCAACGACAACGATGACAGAGCCTACACCAATGATAATGCCGAGCATTGTTAAGATCGAACGCATTTTATGGGAAAGGACAGAGCTTAGAGCCATTCTGATGTTTTCTAACAGGCTCATTCTCCCACACTCCTTTGGCCGGAGCTGGCAGGAACAATATTGCCGTCACGCACCATAACAATCCGGTTCGTGCAATCTGCAACTTCGGGCTCGTGTGTAACAAGAACGATTGTCGTTCCTTCGGCATTTAAAGCTGTAAACTGATCCATAATCGCTACGCTTGTTTTCGTATCCAGCGCGCCGGTCGGTTCATCAGCTAAAATCAATTTCGGCTCATTCACGATCGCCCTCGCAATCGCCACCCGCTGCTTCTGCCCGCCCGACAGCTCATTGGGCATGTGAAGCATTCGATCGGCTAACCCGACCTTTTCCAATGCTTTCTCAGCCCTTTCTTGACGTTCTTTTTTGCCTATCCCGGAATAAATCATCGGCAGCTCAACATTTTTTTTTGCGTTCAGCCGCGGAAGAAGCTGAAATTGCTGAAATACAAATCCGATTGACCGGTTACGGACTGCCGCCAGTTCTTTATCTTTATATGAAGAAACGTCCTCGCCGTCCAATTTATACGTACCGGAAGTCGGTCGGTCAAGACAGCCGATAATATTCATGATCGTCGATTTCCCTGATCCTGACGGCCCCATAATCGAGACATATTCCCCTTGATGAATGTCCAAATGAATAGAATGGAGAACATCAAACGTTTCCCTGCCGATCTGGTAGCTTTTTCGCACATTAGAAAGCTGTATCATTTAAGATTTCACTTCCATTCCATCAGTCACCTGATCAGATGGATTCAAAATGACTTGATCATCTTGGGAAAGCCCCTCTTTAATTTCTGTCAGATCATCTGTCACTTCGCCGATTTTGACATCAACTCGCTTTGCTTTTCCATCTTTTGCTGTATACACATAATATTGATCATCTTCTTTTTTGACTGCCTTTGAAGGAAGCGTATTTGCTTTTCGCTTATCGGTTTCAATATTCATGATAAATTTAAAGCCTGGCTTTCCTTCAGGAAGCTTTCCTTTTATTTTCACTTGAAGCGGGTATTGGACCGCCTGTTCTGTTCCTTGTGCCGCAGCGCTTTCCTGCTGATCAGGAACAAGTCCGACTGCGGAAACCGTGCCTTTCCATGATTTATCCTGGATAACATCTGAAGTGAGTGTGACCTTCTGGCCTTTTTTAACTTTCAGTGTATCGTATTCAGACAATTTCCCTGAGACGACGAGGTCTTTGGGGTTGCCAATATGTATGACAGGCTCTTGAATATCTGACTTTTTGGATGCCGCTTCTTGGTTGACAGAAATAACGGTGCCTTCAATTTCACTTTTCACTTCTAAATCTGACACCCGGCTGGCAAGTGACTGCCGCTGAAGCTCGGTTTGTTTTAATTCGATCTCAGCTGTTTTTTTCTGCATTTGAAGCTCTGTCCGTTCAGACTCAATTTGTTTTTCTGCTTCTTTCTTCCCAACCTGTTTCGCCAGATCTTTTTCTTTATTGTCTAACGCTTTTATCTTTTCTTGAGTTTGTTCAATTTGAAGCTGGTTCGATTCAGCGGTCAACTGGTTCTGTTCTTTTTCCAGACTCAGCTGCTCATTTGTATAGGCGACTAAAGTCGTGCCCTTTTTAACTTTGTCGCCTTCCTTCACTTTAATGTCTTCTAATGTCCCCTTATCAGCTTCATAAAAGACATACTGTTCATTTGAAAATTTAAGTGTGCCGGGAACCATAACCGTTGACGAGATTTCGTTTTCTTCAAGGCTTCCCGTCTGTATCTTCTGGCCGGCGCTGCCGCTTGTTGGAGCGGCAGACCGGTATACATTTATTCCAATAAAAAGAGCGACTATAACGGCGATGCCAATTCCGATCCAGACTTTTTTCATGAACTTATGCACCCGCCACAGAATTAATTAAACCTGAAAAGAGCGAAAATACAACTAAAATTCCGAATAGAATGATTGCTGAAATCCATCCGGCTTTTTTGGAGATGCCTCCCGTTTTGTGAAGTCCGATTGCTAATAATACAAAGCTCCAGATGCTGAAAATTTCAAAGGTATTTAACACGCTGGCAAGAGCCCCGTCAGATTGGATAATCCCTGCCAGTGACGTCGTGCTGTAAAGAGGATTCACGTCAGTCGTAAAAGCAACGATTCCGTTCACCAATAATCCGAGACTGCTAATTAAAGAGACAAACAAACCGAGAGAAAGCATTTTTTTGTATGTCGTAACACCGCCTGATGCTTTTACACAGAGCCAATAAATAAGAGGGGCAATAAATAATGCTGCGATACCTCCGATAATTGCGCCTGCCATTCCGCCAAATTTGGTTATTGTTGCGACAGCCTCCATTTGTTCAGCTGATAGCCCTTGCGTATCCTGGCTTTTCAAAAGCTCACTATAATCCGTACCGAGTGATTGCAGCACGGCACCGACGATGATAATTGCTGCGACAATCAAAAGCGGTCCCCATACAGCCGGCCTTTCTCTTATTCTTTCAAATTGAACAGATGGACTTGTGATCACTCCGAAAAGTGAAGGCTTTTCAGCCGACGTTCCGCTGTTTTTTTCTACATTCGTTTCCATTTCAAAACCTCCTTGAGAATATCTATCCAATAGTACGGGAAGGATATTAAAAAGTTTCATGTTTTTCTAATAAATTTCCAAAAGCCTTCAATTTATACTGAAGGCTTTTCATTTTATTCTATCGCTGTGCTGTATTGCGCTTTCACAAGCCCGGCATACACGCCTTCTTTAGCGAGCAGCTGCTCATGGTTTCCTTCTTCTATTTTCTTGCCGTGATCAAGAACAATGATGCGGTCGGCATCACGGATCGTAGACAATCTGTGAGCAATCATCACTGCTGTGCGCCCTTTCAGTAGCGTTTTTAGGGCCTGCTGAATTTTCACTTCCGTCTCTGTATCAATACTTGCCGTTGCTTCGTCAAGGATGATAATAGCCGGATCGGCGAGCAATGCTCTTGCAAAGGAAATGAGCTGACGCTGACCAGCAGACAGTACGCTGCCCCTTTCCTCCACCTCTGTTGCATATCCTTCTGCTAAATCAGAAATAAACTCATCCGCTCCGACCGCTTGGGATGCTTTTATTACCTCTTCATCCGAAGCATTCGGCCTTCCAAAACGGATATTTTCCATGATGGTCCCGGAGAAAATAAATGTATCTTGCAGGACAATGCTGATTTGAGAGCGCAGACTGGCAATGGAGAAATCCTTAATCGGTATACCGTCTATTTTAATGGTGCCTCCGGTCGCATCATAAAAACGGCTGATTAAATTGGCAATCGTCGTCTTTCCGCTCCCTGTATGCCCGACAAGCGCAAGCGTCGAGCCAGCAGGAATAGAAAAGGAAACGGCATGAAGGGCTTTTCGTTTTTCATCATACGAAAATTCAACCTCTTCAAAGCTGATCTCCCCATTTATCTTTTCATTATGAATGGCATTCGGCTTCTCCTTGACATTTGGCTCTTCGTCCAGAAACTCAAAAATCCGTTCTGATGATGCCATTCCCATTAACAGCTGATTATAGACCTGGCCCAGTCTCGAAATAGGTTCCCAAAACATCCCCAGGTAGAAAGCGAAAGAAACGAAGACGCCAATCGTAATGGTTTCATTCATAATGAGTGTGGCGCCATACCAAATCAAGACTGCCGTCCCAATCGCATTCGTCATTTCCACCAGCGGACGGAACATGGCATTTTTTTTAGTTGCTTCCCGCCATGATTGGTAATTCTCCTGATTGACACCGTCAAAATACGCCATGTTTTCTTCTTCCTGCGTAAATGCCTGTGTGACCCGGATGCCTTGGATACTTTCGTTTAGATGAGAGTTGAGCTTTGATTGCTTGAGCCGTACCGTTTGCCAGGATCGGCGTATTTTTTTTCTGAGACTTGTTGAAATAAAAAACATAATCGGCAATGTCACCATGATGGCTATAGTCAGCTCAGGACTCAGCGTAAACAAAATAATAATCACGCCGGCCAGAAGAAGCAAGTCGGTCAATAAATTGATGACTCCGCTTGTAAATAGCTCCTGAAGAGAGTTAATATCATTCATGATCCTGACTAAGATCGATCCCGCCGACCGCTGATCAAAAAATCGGTGGGATAAGCGCTGCACATGTGTAAATAAATGCTGCCGCAAATCGAAAATGACATGCTGGCCAAGCTGATTCATCCACCTGATTCTTAACACATTGGCGGCGTAATTAAGGACATATAAACCGCTAATGACTAAAATGAGCTGAATCAACAGCTCCGGGTTTCTCGCCGTAATCGCTTGATCAAGAACATAAACACCGATCAGAATGGGGATCACAAGCTTCACAGCAGTGCCAATCAATACGGTGAGAAAAGAAAGCGGCAAAATGGTTTTTCGATATGGTTTGACATAGCTCAGCAGCCGCCACATTTGAGCCCAGTTAAACGGCTTTTCAATGATTTCATCTGAAGAGTAATAGAAACGCTCTAAAATCCCCTGTTTTTTCGCTTGTTTCATTTGGCCCCTCCCTATCCGACCTCATGCGGCTCATTCATCATTTTGACATCACGGTATTGCAAATCGTAAATCTTTTTATAGTAGCCGCCTTTTTCAAGAAGCTCATGATGTGTTCCCCTTTCACAAATGCGTCCTTTATTAAAAACGAGAATTTCATCGGCGTGTTTCAGTGAAGAAATGCGGTGAGCAACGATAAAGGTTGTGCGGTTTTTCATGACTTCTTTTAAGGCAAGCTGTATGCTGTGCTCCGTTTGCATATCTACTGCACTTGTGGCATCATCCAATATTAAAACGCTCGGGTTCAAACAGATGGCTCTCGCAATGGCAATACGCTGTTTCTGTCCGCCGGAAAGCCCCATTCCCCTCTCGCCCAGCATGGTGTCATACCCATCAGGAAGCTCCATGATAAAGTTATGGGCCTGCGCCCTTTTTGCTGCTTCGATGATTTCTTCCATTGAAGCACCCGGCCGCCCATACGAAATATTTGATCGGATCGTGGATGAAAACAGGAAGGATTCTTGAAGTACGACTCCGATATTGGAGCGAAGCGTTTTTAACGAATAATTTGTGATGGGTTTGTGATCAATGGTAATCGTTCCGCTAACAGGGCTGTAAAATCTGGTCAGAAGCTGTGTCACTGAACTTTTTCCCGAACCCGTCGGGCCCAACAGTCCGATTACCTTCCCGCTGTTTGCCTCAAAGCTTACATTGCACAGCGCGTTTGTTTGTTCTTTTCCGTATGCAAGAGAAACATTTTTGAAATGGACATCTCCAGTTAATTTTTGTTTGCATAAAGCAAGAGGATGATCTGTAATGTCTTCTTCTTTTTCCAGAATGTCGAGCAGGCGTTCAACCGACAGGCTGATGGCTACCAGCAGGCCGAAGCGAATGAGCTCAGCGAGGCCGTATGATAAGAAAAAACGAAGCCCTTCAACATCAGCTGTCAGCCTGGACATCAAATCTCCTGTTTTCGCGTTATCATAATAAGAAAAAGAAAGCCGCTGCAGTTTTTCATACAGGCTATTTCTCAGCCGATAAACGGATTTGATTCCAAACATATCACCTAAATATTGGTGAAAAAAGGTAGCGGTTCCTTTCAAGGCCATTACCGCAATAAATCCCAAGCTGACCCATGCTGCAAGCTGATACTGCCTTCCCAGTACGATCTCATCAATCGTAATTTGCAGGATAATCGGATAAACGACAGTAACCGCAGTCATTAAAAGCATGGCTAGAAGCGACCACAAAAACACTTTTCGGTACGGCCAATAATACATTTTTAATCTTTTAAATGTCTCCATATCCAGCACCTTTCCAACATTTATCATCTTTACTATATCGATACCCGAAATAAAATTCTATTATTTTTCAAAAATTCAGTCTAATTATGGAGTGAGTCTCTTACTTTATAGGGAGTAATATATGTAGAATAAACGCTTACAGAAAATCATTGTATGCTAGGGATACTTGGGGATATGCCAATGACATACAGAAAAACCGGATGGCTGAAATGCCGTCCGGTTTTCATCCCCCGCTGACCGGCGGTATGATGGCTACCGTGTCACCTGAAGATACAGAGGTATTTTCTTTTACATAGCTTTCGTTAACGGCAATCATAGCCGTATCAAGGGATTCAAGACCATATTGTTCTTTTAGGCTCGCTTTTATTTCATCTATGGTTGCTTGTTCCATATCTATTTCTAGTGCTTGTGTACCGGCCTGTTCAGCAAGCCCTGCAAATAAAAGTATTTTAATCATGCTGCTCTCCCTCGCTTAGGTCTGGTTTTCCATTCGGATAAGCTGTTGTTTCAAGCTGGTCGCCGATCCATTGCTCACCGTCTTCCCAAATTTCTTTTTTCCAAATCGGCACAATCTGTTTAATTCGTTCGATCGCATACTCATTGGCTTCATAAGCAGCTTTGCGATGGGGAGAAGATACAGCGATCACGACCGCTGCTTCACCGATATCCAGCACACCTATACGGTGCGTGATTGCAGCGGAAGCGCCTTCCCATTTTTCTTCGATTTCAGCTCCGATTTGAGCAAGCATTTGCACGGCCATTGGTTCATATGCCTCATATTCAAGCCGAACCGTTCTTTTTCCGTTTGTCCATTCCCGAACCGTGCCAATAAATGTGGTAATTGCCCCTGCTTCCCGTTTCTCCACTTTTTTAATGATGTCTTCAGTAATAATAGGTGTTTTCGTAATCTCAAACCGTTTCATTATGCAGATTCCCCCTTCAGCTGTGAAAGCACAAAATCCACGGCAACCGGATCATCCGCATGAAAAACGGGCAATCCCTGATGCTCTGTCATATGCTCTTTTTTCCTATAGATGATGGCGATTATATTCACTGCCTGCAGCGCTTCCAGATCTTCCTTTTCACGTAGGATGACCACTTTAGGATAAGGGGCTTTTTTAAAGCCTTCAATCAGAAGACAGTCTGTTTCGAGAAATTGATATAACTCGATCAGCCGTGCCAAATCCCAATTGCGGCGGACTGTCAGCTGTAACACACCAGCACCTTCTACCGCTGTCACATCAGCACCTGCCGCCTTGTAACGGTCCGTGTCTTTTCCTTCCGTGAACGTTTGCGGTTCACCGCCGTGACCATGATGCTTCAGGCAGCTCAAATGAACCCCCTGTTCAGAGGCTTTTTCAAGAATACGCTCGATAAACGTTGTTTTCCCGCTGTTTTGAAATCCTACAACTTGGACGATTGGGAAAGGACGGACCAAGGCCACTCACTTCCATTCTCTTCTCTGATGAGCAGCACTTGAACCGTTCTGCCAGATTCGTAGCCTCTCGTCCCGCCTGGCAGGATAATGAAAGCATTGGCTTCTGCTAGTGACGTGACAGAGCTAGACTTATCTAACCCGACGGGTGTCGCCAATAGCTTCCCTTCCTGGTGGTGCACAAGCGCACGAACAAATCGGGTAAACGGGTTCGGCTTCGGAAAATCTTTGGCCAGAACAGCTTCCGCACAAATCGAATGCGGTGTTTCATTAAACAGCCATGTCTGGATCATTGGCTTGACAAACAGTTCAAAACCGACATAGCATGCCGACGGGTTACCTGAGAGGCCAAACAGCAGCATATCGTTTGCATGCGCCACCGTTGTCACGCTGCCCGGGCGCATGGCAACTTTATTAAACAGCACGTCTGCTCCGAGTTTTTCATAGATCGCAGGCAAAAAGTCAAAATCACCGACTGACACACCGCCAGTTGTGATCAGGAAATCCACCTTTTTCATCGCTTCTTTCACTGCAGCAAAGCTTTTATCCAGCTCATCAGAGATTTTCCCTAAATAAAGCGGTGTTGCGCCAGCTTCTATCACTTGTGCATATACCATACTCGCATTGCTGTTGCGGATTTTTCCCGGTTCCAGCGGATCACTGACATTCAGCAATTCGGTACCTGTTGCGATAATCCCGACAACAGGCTTTCTCACCACAGGCACCGAAGCGTATCCGAAAGTTGCCAATAGAGCAGTCACTCCTGGTGTCACCCGGGTGCCCTTTCTTAGTAAAACACTCCCTTTTTGAGCGTCCTCACCAGTTTTTGAAATATTATCTCCCGTCTGAAAGCGGCGCTTTAAAGACATAAATGATTTCCCATTCTCCTCAAAGGTTTGAGTCAGTTCAATCATGACGACTGCATCTGCCCCTTCAGGGATTTGCGCGCCGGTCATAATCCGCACGGCCTGAAACGGGCCAAGTTCTTTTTCAGATACTGACCCCGCTCCAATATGGTCAATGACTTCAAACCGAACTGGGTTTTCACGTGAAGCTTCTGCCGTATCGCACGCTCTGACAGCAAAACCGTCGTATGGCGAACGGTCAAACGCGGGTACGTGGTGATCCGCAGTTATATCTTCGGCTAAAAATCGATGAAGGCTGTCTTCAAGCGCCACCCATTCTGTTTCACCTTGTTTTTGAAAATGGCAGACACGCCGAACTGCCTCGTCTACCGGTATCGGTGTTCTTTTCTCCAGCATTCTGACCCCTCCTGTTGTTACAATCCAATCACTCTTGCCAACACGGAATTGGCTTCTTTCACATCATTTGTTCCATGCACCAGTGCCCGTCCGTCATTGAAAATGACAATTCTGTAATCCTCGTAAAAAATATGCAGCAAAAACGAATTAGCCTCAACCTTGCCGATTTTCTTCAGCCGCTTAACGAGTTCCTGTTTCGGGATTCTTTTTAATGATTCCGACCTTACCTGTACTGTATCACGGCCGCATAGTACAGCGGCTTTCGGCGTGTTCCAATCCTGAAGATAGGGATATACCGCATTTGTTCCGCAAGACGGGCAATCCTCACGGCGTACATGATCAACGTTAATCTTCATATGCGAATTGTTCCAGACATCAAATGTCACAAAACCGCGCTGTATTGCTTCTATTTGGCCTGTTAACAGCTTTAATGCCTCAGCTTGCTGATATGCTGAAACGATATGCACAGCCGGCGGAATAATGCCGGCCGTATCACACGTCCCCCCGCCGACAGGAATTTGCTCAAACAAACAAGACAGGCAAGGGGTTTCTCCGGGAATGACCGTCATGAACATTCCCTGGCTGCTTACACAGGCGCCATAGACCCACGGTGTCTTTTTTTTCTGGGCAAGATCGTTTATCAGCATGCGGGTTTCAAAATTATCTGTCGCGTCGATCACGACATCTGCTTTTTCAATCAGCGGCTCTAGCGTTTCGGCTGTTCCTTCGGTAACATATGCTTCAATATGTATGTCGCTGTTAATTGCTGATAGATGCTCTTTGGCAGCCATGGCTTTCGGCATGCGGAGTTTGGCATCGCTTTCTGTATAAAGCTGCTGCCTTTGAAGATTACTCCACTCCACATAGTCACGGTCAATAATGGTAACAGTACCGATTCCCGCTCTCGAAAGCCCTTCAGCGCTTGCAGTGCCGAGCGCTCCCGCTCCGACAACCAGCACATGGCTGTCTGCCAGCCTTTTCTGGCCCTCTTCCCCAATTTGCTTAAATCTGATCTGCCGTGAATAACGTTCCTCCATCAAACCTGTTCTCCTTATCTTTTATGTCATCTTATCATGTTATTGCTCCGTCAGTCCCGTCTGAAGGAGTTCAACTTATCGTCCAAACAGCTAAAATCATCGCGTGTATTAATATTGATAAACTCTGCCGGACTTGCTCCGATATCTTCAGCCTGTACGTAACAAACCGACATTCTGCCTAATAAATCTGATATTCTCAGCCTTTTCTCAGAAAGCTGATCGTATAGAACCGGCATGATACGTTTGTGGTAAATCGCAATCAACGGCTGCATTTGTCCGTCTGAAATCGGGACTACCGCGTCCGTATCGGCAGTCATCAGACGTTTGAGCTCCAGCATCGTCCTTCTTTGTATCAGCGGTGTGTCACAGGAAAGAACAGTATAAAGATCACCGTCGGTCTTTTTAAAAGCGGTATATATACCAGCCAATGGCCCCATGCCTTGAAATGGCTCAGCATCTTGATACACTTCATTTTCACCGTTTTCTTGAAATCTATCAATAAATTCGGGACGGCTGATGATAACCGTATGTTCTCCAAGTGCCTTTTTTGCGCATTCGTAAAGCATCCTGCCCTTCCATTTGACAAACGCTTTCGGTTCTCCAAATCGCCGCGAGGCTCCCCCTGCCAGCAGTACGTTTACATGCTTCATGTCATCTCACCTCTAGTTCGTTAAAAGCATAGCAAAAGCAAAGGCTCAACGCTACTGCTTGTCTGTTTATTAAAGAGGAATAGCTGTTCAGTATTTGCATATTGTAGTGTTAACATCATGAGGGAGATGGTTCGAATGAAAAGATCAGGTCCTTTTTTCCACGACGTGTCTCAGGAGAACCTTTATTTAAAATCCGAGCTTTCAAGGTGCCATAAGCTGATTTCTGAACTTGAAGCAAGCTACTTTCACCAGAAAAATAACAAATTGCTCAAAGAAAATAACGATATGAAAGAAAAACTCCAGCAATTGACTGCCGAATTAACACAAATGTCAACAAAAGAAAAACATGCCTCCCACACCAGCCAATCTCTGCACCAAATAAGAGCTGAACTGCTTGATAAAATCGTTGTTTTACAGGAGCTTCTATCTGCTGAAACCTATAAACGCAGAGCCGAAATCGAAGAAAAACATAAGCTTCATATTGCTAAAATCAAAATCGAAGAAGAAAATAAAAATCTTCATAAACGTATCAGTCAACTTCAGGCCTCTATTGAGCAGGAGCAGAATGCACTGCTTCAGACAAAACAGCAAGCCGAATTGATAAAAACTGAAAACGGGCGTCTAAAAGAGCAAATGGTAGAAAAAGAATATCAGCTACAACATATTAAAATAGAAGTTGATCATATGAAAGATCGAATCATAGAAACGAAAGAAAGATTGCTAGACATCGAAAAAACGAAAGAAAAATTATTTCACGAAACTATTATATCGTATAAACGGCAGCTTGATGAAAGCGATGCCTGGATTGCTTCTCATTTTGCCGATATTGATGGCAACACGAAACAAAAAGAAAAAACAGAAGAAGCTCCAGCGGTCTATGCGCAGCCAAATCATGTAGAAACCATCCTTGAAGATGTCACCAAACAGATACATGTGCTTCAAAAACAGCTTACCCGCGCCCAATCATCAGACCAGGCCATGAGCCAAACAATCGAAGGGCTGAAAAACAGGGCCGCTGAAGAAAAGCCATATCAAAAGTGGGTGTATAAACTTAATCTTGAAAAAGAAAACAAACCTTCACAGAAAAAAACCAAATAAAAAACTGCTTGAGCAATGCCAAGCAGTTTTTCTGTATATTTATTCATTTGCAGATTCAGCTGATTCTGCAGTTTCGATTTCACCTTCTAAAATGTACTGGCCGCGATACGGCTTTTTCACTTCCGGGTACATTTTAATTAAGCTTTGCATAAACGTTGTCATATTAGGGATTTCAAGACCGCTTTCTTTTTCAATCTCTTTTTGAAGCTCGGAGCTTTTAATCGCCGCGTTATGGCGTTTTAATGTTTTAATGGCAGCTTCACGCAGCTTAGCTGCTTTTGATCCCGGTCTTGCCGTTCCTCTTCTTCTTCGTGTTGTTCCGTCTGGTATACCGGCAGGAAGAGAGGAAATAGATTGAAGCTGAGGCTGCACAGACTGCTGCTGTGATTGCGGCTGATAGCTTCTGATTTCCTGAGCCGCAAGCTCAGCGAGAACAGGCAGAGAGTCAGGTTTTTTTTCAGAACGGAAATCCTTTTTGATTTCGGAAGGGCTTCCATTTCTGTCCAGCTCTCTTAATTTTGCGTATATTTTATCACGTTCAATTTGATATTCACGAATGACTTTCACTTCAGCTTCATTTAATTGTTCTAACCGCAAGCGCAAAGCTTCTCTTTCATTAAACATTCCTCAATGTACCCCCTATCAAAATTAACATCTTTAATTAAGATATTAGATTACAAAAGTAATTTTATCAACTATTATTTTAGCATTTTACTATTATATTTACTCTATGAAAAATTCCTTATTTTCTGAAAATGTTTTATTTTTCAAAAGAGTCCTTTATTCTCAAGGGATCAAGGGTCTTTCTAGTTTATTTGGTATAATGTTGAAAATATATATTTTACTTACTTCTTTAAAGAAATTTAGTGTAATATCTACAATTTTCGAGTTATGAGATATGTGATTTATCTAAAATTGAGGAAAAACATCAAAAATTAGCTGTTTTTTTAGCGTATGAATGAAACAAATCATCATTTCCTATGCCCAAATCTGGAAAAATAAGCTTCTTACTCATCTTCCATTGCTTTTTTGCACAAATAAAAACCTGATGAGATCAGGTTTTTAGGAAAAACTATTCAGATACTTGCTCCGTTTCAGCCAAAACACGGTTCACACGTTTCTCAAGCATTTTCATACCGCTACCGCCGGCTTGGAAGTGACGGAGCTGTCCTGTTTTATCAAACACATAATACGCAGGTACATATTCATTTTCAAATGCATCGGTTAAAGCATGGTCACTGTCAACAAAAATCGGCTGAGTGATATCGTGTTCAGCAGCTGTTTCTTTAATTTTACCAAGGTCAAGATCATCTTCGGAACGGGGCATATGCACAGCTACAACATTCAGTTGATCTTTATATTTATCACGAAATTCATTCACTTGCGGCATTGCTTCTTTACACAAGTGACAGCTGATGGACCAGAAATGAATAAGCGTCGGTTTTTCCCCGATCAATTGCTCTCTCGTCACTTCACCATTTAACCATGCTTTTTCTCCCGCCAATTCAGGCATTGGCTGACGTAATTTCATTGCATTTCCCTCCTATTAAACAGTAAAGCCTAACGGATATGCTAAACCTTTCGTTCTTAGAAAGATTTACAGTGTTTTTTGGCCTGGTTTCCAGTTAGCCGGACAGAGTCCGCCAGTCTGCAGCGCCTGAAGAACACGAAGCGTTTCATCCACATCACGCCCTATGTTGTTATGGAAAACAGTTTGATATTGAAGCTCCCCTTCAGGATTCATAATAAACAATCCGCGTAAAGCCACACCTTCTTCTTCGATTAAAACACCATATTCCCGGGATACCTCATGGTTTGTATCAGCAGCAAGCGGATATTTCAGCTGGCCAAGACCGTTTTCTTTGCGGTCTGTATTGATCCAAGCTAAATGAGTATGGATCGTATCAGTTGAAACCCCGATGACTTCTGCATCAAGATCTTCGAACTCGTCATAGCGGTCAGACATTGCTGTAATTTCTGTCGGACAAACAAAAGTGAAGTCCATTGGATAGAAAAACAACACCGTCCATTTGTCGTTTTTCATGTTTTCCTCAAGACTTACTTTGCCAAATTCTTTGCTTGCAAGGACTGCTTCCATTTCAAAACGAGGAGCTTGTTTACCTACCATACGTTCTGCCATATGTATCCCTCCAATTTATTGTTTGGCTTAAACGTCGACATTTCATGAAAATAAAGGTTTATTAACCATATTTTGTTATAACAACACCATTATATAAAAGCGTATTTCCCGAGTCAATTTTTAACAAATCATGTATGTCTTTGGCTTCGACATTTTTGAATAAAACGTTTAACATGGTCATGTACAGGGTATCTAGTCTCAATGTGCAGCAATCAATTCAGAAAAGGAGCTCAACATGGACTTTATTAATCAATATGATTGGGCGGGACTTATTACAAATGCCGGTGTTCTGCTCATTAAACTTGCTATTATGATATTGCTCTATTTTATCGTTCGATCATTAGGCATAAAAATCATTAAACATCTATTTGCAAAATTCGAGGAGCAGAATAGTTTGTCTATCGGACGTGCACATACGCTCCGAAGCCTGACTCTTAACATATTTGCCTATACATTGATTTTCATATTCTTCGTCATGGTTCTTGATTTGTTTCATTACGATCCAAGCGCTCTTTTAGCGGGGGCAGGAATCGTCGGCCTGGCTGTCGGATTTGGCGCCCAAGGGCTTGTCAGTGACATCGTGACAGGTTTTTTTATTTTGCTTGAGAAACAATTGGATGTCGGAGATTATATTACGGTTTCTACCTTTGACGGAATTGTCGAACAGGTTGGCTTAAGAACAACTCAAATCCGCAGCTTTGACGGAACACTGCATTACATCCCCAACAGAAATATTACAAACGTGAGCAATCATTCACGGGGAACCATGCAGGCACTTGTTGACATTAAAGTGCCGGCTGAAAGAAACATTGATGAAATGATTCACATTTTACAGCAAGTATGTGATGAAACGGCAGCCGCTCTTCCGCAAATAAAAGAAGGCCCAAATGTCATCGGGATTCAAGAACTGGGGACTTCTGAAATTGTGATCAGAGTCATTGCAAAAACAGAAAATATGGAACAGTGGCGAGTCGAGCGAGTGCTTAGAAAGGAAATAAAAACTGCGTTTGACCGCGCTTTTCCTAAAGAAACTGAATAATAAAAGAACCGAAGCTCTTTGCTTCGGTTTTTATGTTACTGAATTCTGCTTTCAACTTCGCTGCAAATTTCTTCAGCCGTCATCCCGGAAGCTGTAATGACAGGTGCTTGTGTTACCGTATCGGCTATCCCTTGCACATTATTATCAAGGCCCGTTACGACACAGCAGTCACAGCCTTGTGCATCGGCAGGGCTTTTCATCATCACAACGTCATAGCCTTTTTCTTTTAAAGCAGCTTCTACATCTGATAACGATTGTTCAATTCCAATTTTTTTAGCCATTATTGAACACCTCCGTTTACTAGAGTGCTCATTTTATGGAATTTTATTCTTTCATTTGTACTTAATTGGCATAAACAGAGAAATAACCAGTCATGACATTAACCGCTGTTTCTATCGCATTTTCATCGGGGTTCAGCTTAGCGTGATGAAGCCCGTGTTCAGAATCAGCGCCGAGCCAGAACATAAAGCCGGGATATTTTTTCAGCATGTAGCCAAAATCCTCTCCCGTCATTGCTTCTTTTGCTTCTATTACTGTCGCCAGTTGATGTTCAGCAACAAAAGACATAAATTCTTCTGTCAGTCCGTTCGTATTGTAAACTTGGTGATATACAGACGGATAAGTCACTTTTCCTTTGCAGCGGAATCCAATTTCGATTCCTTTCACTATATCTTCAATCCGTTCCTTTACCTGTTTCATCGATTCTTCAGAAAGCGTGCGAATCGTGCCTTCCAGGTGGGCCGTTTCGGCAATGATATTTTGTGCCGAGCCTCCGGTAATGGTACCAACTGTAATAACAGCGCTGTCTAGCGGATCTGTGTTTCTAGAGATGATCGTTTGCAGCTGGGTGACAAGTGTACTTGCCGCTACAACCATATCCTCAGCCAAATGCGGATATGCCGCATGTCCCCCTTTGCCTTCCAGATCGATGACAAGCTCTGATGTATTCGCAAATAGAAGGCCGCTTTTTGTCGCAATGGTGCCTACCGGAAGCTCTGGTGCAATATGAAGCGCAGTGATGAAATCAGGCTGCCACTTTTTTAATACATCGCTCTCAAGCATTGGTTCCGCACCGCCAGGCCCTTCCTCTGCCGGCTGGAACAGAAAAAGCAAATCATGTTTGACTGGATGGTGAACAAAATGATCAATAATGCCGAGCGCAATCGTCATATGCAAATCATGTCCGCAGGCGTGCATGTTGCCGGGATGCTCTGATGCGAATGGAAGACCTGTTTGCTCTTCGATGGAGAGCGCGTCGATATCCGCTCTGTACGCCAGCATTTTTTCCGGCGCCGTCCCGTTTACCTTTACAAAAAGCCCTGTTCGCCATTTTTCAATTTCAATTCTGTCTTCGGGATATTGTTCTAAGACATGTAATAAATACTGCTGGGTTTTGAACTCCTGAAACCCAAGCTCCGGTATCCGGTGCAAATCTCTGCGGATTGCGATGAGCTCCTCTTTCTTCATTTTTCATTCCTCCTAGCTATACGAATAAGGCGTGGATATATTATCCACGCCTTTTTTATCAAACTTTCCTTACAGCTGGCGTAATTCCTGCTTGATTTCAGTTTTGCCTTTTGTTTTTTCATCAATGTCTTTGATTTTCTTAGCTGGTGTGCCTGCCACAACAGTGTATGGCTCAACGTCGTTTACCACGATCGCTCCAGCAGCAACAACAGCTCCTTTACCTACTGTTACGCCTTCAAGCACAACAGCATTTGCGCCGATGACAACATCGTCTTCAATCACAACCGGTTTAGCGGATGGCGGCTCAATAACACCCGCAAGTACAGAACCCGCGCCGATATGGCAGTTTTTCCCGACAGTAGCTCGTCCGCCAAGCACAACGTTCATATCAATCATTGTGCCTTCGCCGATAACTGAACCGATATTAATAGAAGCGCCCATCATGATGACTGCGTTATCACCGATTTCAACTTGGTCGCGGATGATCGCGCCAGGCTCGATACGCGCTTTGATATTTTTAAGATCAAGCATTGGGATCGCAGAATTGCGGCGGTCATTTTCAACCACATAGTCTTCGATTTTGCTTTGGTTTTCTTCAATTGCTGTTTGAATTTCGCTCCACTCACCGAAAACGACACCAGTGTTTCCGTTGATAAAAGCTTTCGCAGCTTCGCCGAAATTGATGCCTTCCAGCTCACCTTTCACGTAAACCTTTACAGGTGTAGATTTTGTGCTATTTTGAATAAATGAAATAATTTCATTTGCGTCCATCATTTTCATATGTATAGTCCTCCTCCTGATTTTCTACCTCATTACTGTATCAAAGGAAAGATACAAAGACAAGAAAAAAAGGAACAGCCGCTTTAGCAGTTCCCGGTGGGCTATCAGACAGCGCACCCGCTTTTCTTAGCGAATTGTTTCCCGAAGTTTATTAATTCATCCTCTTCTTCACCTTCTGGATTATTTTCGATTTTTACCGAAGGGAGCACAATGTCGCCACCGCGTTCTTTTATTTTTGCCTCAAGCGTATCAACCGCTCCACAGAAAAATTCATATGCTGTATCACCGGAACCGAATACAGCGCATGTTTTGCCGGAAAAATCAATCTCATCCATGTCTTCAGCCAGATCTAAAAATTCATCAGGCAGATCGCCGTCTCCCCACGTATAGGTTCCCATTATAATATGGTCATAATCGTTAAACAGCTGGGCATCACTAATATCCATTGCTTCGAAACGGTCCACTTCTGCTTCCGCCTCCTGAAGCCCCTTCTCAATCAAATCTGCCATTGCTTCAGTGTTGCCTGACATTGTTGCATAAACGAGCAAAATCTTCGCCAATTCTTTATTCCTCCTCTAATGAATCATTGCAGAAACTTCGTACGGCTGGACAAATTTACATTCATACAAGCCCGCACAAAAGAAATTCTCTTTCTGATTGGCCACTCTCCATCCATGCCCCTTAATGGTATCGAACCATTTTAATGACCGGGCTTCGAGATCAACCTGGTAAATTCTCGAAAAACCATTTTCATCTTGTGTCGTAGTGACATATATAATGCCATCATCCTCTGAAAGATCAAGAAATGATTCTTCTTTTCTGATCATACTGGATTGTATAGTGAATTCTTCATCAGTCAAAAGATTCCGTACAGTGACAGCTCCGTGCTTTCCTTTCACAGAACCCATCGCCGCCACCAGCCAATTTTCATTGAACACGAGCATGGATGCCGTCATCCGTTTTTTTTCTTTTTTGACAATTCGGACAGTGTCACACTTAATGTCATAAGCCCAAATGCCGCCAAAATATTCGTGTATTTGCGTGCCGATGAAAAGATTGTCCCCATGCAGGCATAACGACCGGATAACAGGAGGATTATCACATTCAGCAAAAGGTTTGGCTACGCGCCATGAGACACCAAAATCATCCGATACATAAATACAATGCTTGCCATGGGCGCAGACAAATCCGTTGTTTCTGCCGGTAATCGCCCACACTGTTGCATTTGTCGGAAAGCTCGACATCGTCCAGGTTTTCCCTTCATCAGCTGAACGAATGACCATTCCCTTTTCACCGACGCCAAATAAGTAAGGCCCTATATAACTGATACAGTGTATCTTACTTTTCAAACGAAAAAGCTTTCTCCAGCCCCGCTCCATAGAATAATGAAAAATGCCTTCTCTTTGTACCGCCACAAAATATCCAGAAAACGCCGATGCCGTGACAGCAGTTGCTCCTTTATGAAACATGGCTTTTTTCCTTGCTTATATAATCTGCCCATGCAAGAAAACCTTTCGCAAACGCTCGGCAGCTTTCCACATCTTCATCTGTTTCAGGGGCTAATTCGATTTTTAGTGTTTCCTGGTAAACAGCAGCTCCCGACTCTTGCAGCATGGCACTGAACAAATTCACCGCTTCGCAAAACTTTGGATAAGAATAATCGCCAGATCCGAAGCAGGCTGTTTTTAAACCATTAAGCTGAAGCTGTTTGACCTCTTCGAAGAAATCCTCCGCTTCGTAGGGCAAATCGCCGTCTCCCCATGTATAAGTGCCAATCAGTACATAATCATAGGATGTTAAAGCCGACGCATCCGCATCGTCTATCTCGACACAATCGATATCCAACTCATATTCCTGAAGCGTTTCTTTTATTATGAAGGCAATGTCTTCTGTATTACCTGACATGCTGGCATATGTAATCAAGGCTTTAGCCATGTTATCACCTCATTAATTGATAATGATTTTCAATATCATATGTATCACTTTAAATGATAATGATTCTCACTGTCAACATATAAATAAAAAAAGACAGCACATCGCTGTCTTTAAAATGGATTTTCCTGATCCAGCATATCCTTTATTACTTGTACAAAAGCTTGGACTTGTTTCAGTTCAAAGGCAGGCTCATAGCCTAATAACCATGTATCCCGACCGATCGGATGCCCTTTCAGGTCTAACAGAGGCATTTTATTCACTTTATCTTCATTTTGAAGGGTAACAGACGGCAAAATGGCATAACCGATTCCGTGCAGCGCCATCTGTTTGCACGTTTCAATCTGATCAACCAATATCGTCTGTTTTGGCGACGTTTTAAATTTTTGGTGCCACCAGTGCTGTATTTCCTGAAAATACGTACTGTCACTTTTAAACTGGATAAACGGTCGTTCTGTATGGGCAATATCTTCGATGCAGGAAATTTCAGTATCTACTAAATACAGATGATCTGTCATTAAGTAATCTTTGCGGCCCTTCCACTCAGGGTTGCCTCTTATTATGCCGATATGAACCTGATCCTCATATAAGCTTTTCAGCATTTCGCTGCTCCACCCGGTTATGAGCGAGATCTTTGCATTCGGATACTTTTCAACATACGTCTTCAGGACTTTAGGGAGCCAATGCTGACCGATTATAGAGGCGACGGCAAGCTTCAATGTGCCGTGAATTTCACCTTCAAGTTCATCAATATTTTCTCTTATTCTTTCCTGCTCTAATGTTACATCATTCGCAAACTGAATGATTTTCTCCCCGGCCGGCGTTACCGTTAATCCTTTTTGGGATCTTAAAAAGATTTTTGTGCCCCACGCCTTTTCAATGGTTTGTAAGCGCTGAGATAAAGCCGGCTGAGATACGAAAAGCCGTTCCGCCGCCTTTCTCATGTTTAATTCCTCAGCTAAAACTACGAGCATATGAAGCTCTTGAAGCTGCATGTCGTCCTCCTTTTTATTATCAATAAGTTTTTCTTATCTCCCATTCTAATAAAACCTTAGTTTCTGATTCAAGCCCTATTCTCATTTAAATTATGTATGCGCTTTCTTTTTTGCTCTGTCAATATAATAAAAATAGGCCTTAAAGCCTACTTATTCAATGAGCGTATGTGCTTATTCAATTCCTTTAAAACGACTCTTCTCGTAAAAATTCCTTCAAACACCTGCTCGTCATTTTCAACACAAACAAATCCGTTATTAATGACCATGCCGAATCCCTTCATAATCGGATCATTGATATGAAGGCGCGGAATATCAGTCAACATGACCTCCTCAACAGTAATTTGGTCAAGCTTTTCAAACTCAATTCTTTCAAGTCCAAAAATACTGTTCATGATCATATTTGTCCCGATTAATCCATGTAAACGATAGGAAGGATCAAGAACCGGGATGGCTGTGTATCCGGTTTTTGTCAGTACTAATAATGCGTGCTCAAGGTTATTTCCGACTTGCACGTGCGCTACTTTGTCCGCCTCAATCATAAATTGTCCGACTGTTGCCTCAAGAAGCTGATCTGATTGTAAGCTTATCATGTTTTCGACCCCTTTTCATTTTCATCATCAATACATTCCCTATATTGCAATAATATAAACTTTATCAGTATTTGTCGAAAAGTTTCCTTTCAATAAAAAAGATACTCTTTGTGGAGTATCAATTATAGGGTGTTCCATTAATTTTCAAATCGAAATCGGTCGTATAGCGTTACAAGTTTTTTGTAGGTGGTTCCGTCAACGTTTTTGGTCCCTGTCTCTATATCGTTGATCTCACTGCTTAATAGCTCGATGGCATACTCATGGTTGATCAGGATATTCAGCAGAAGTTTTTGTTCTTCTTCTGTAAATCGTTCACCGATAAGACTCATTCGTAATCAGGCCCCCTGTTTTATACTGAATACCTCTGAAAGCAAGACAACTTACTTTCAGCTCTACCGCTAGAATAAGTAATCAGAAAACAAACGTCAACCGCATAATTCGACATTCCCCTTGGCATTTCAGCCAGAATTATTTTGTGAAACGATTTGCATAGCTGAATGCAGTGTATGAATCCGGCTTTATTTTGGCCTCAATCCCCATGGAAGTGATACGTCCTGTCATTTCTTGGATCAGATCTTTTGTAAGACCTTTTTTCCCAATATCCAAGTGGACTTCAAAGGTAAGATCCGCCCCCTCACCGGCAAAGGGCAGGAGCAGATCGGTAATATCCATTAAGTGTCCATCAAGAATATGAGCGGCCGTTTCTTGGCTGTAGGCCGTTTCTAACGAAATCTTTTCCCGAAGGCTATGTATGGGTCTGTTGACTGTATGATTTTTCAAGCAGCCCCAAGCTCCCTTGCCTGTACGATGCAAATGCAATGCGGTAATAAACTTTGTGTAATCACGGTAAACCTGTGAATCGGTTCCGATCGATAACACATAAGAAGAACGGGGATCCTTTTGAACAAAGGATTTAAGCCGTTCCATCACATCTTGAAAGGTCATCTGTGCTTCTGAAAGATTATAAAACAGAAAAGAATCAGCCATCACGACACTCCTTTTCAAGGATTTACAACCATGAAACAAGTATGTTCCTTACATGTTTATTTCGATTACTTTTGCAAAGGCGGAAGCTTCCTTCCTCCTATTTCAGGAATCTTACTGAAGAAGTTCAAAAATTTCGATTGAAACCATGTCGATATTATCAAACGGATATGTGTTAGGTTTTTCACCTTTTTGGAAAACCGTCAGTTCAAACGTTTGATTTTTTTCGAAATATTTAACACTGCATATTTTCTCACCATTCACTTCGAAATAACGCTGCATTGGCTCGTTAGCCGCTTCCGCTGTTTCTTGCAGACTTTGCAGCCGTGTGATGATACCCATTAATTGTGACATTCTAAAAAAAGACTCCTTTCAAAAAGCAACTTCAAATCAACAAGTATTTATTATAATACAAGTTCTATTGAGCATCATACCATAAAGTCGGACAGGATGGCATTTTCACTGTCGAATTTAAGTAAAGAAAAAAAACGAAAAAAACGATTTTTCTTTAGTTTGAGGCTTTTTTTGAATGTCATGCACACAATTAAGATTTTTTTCGAATTCTTGCAGCATAACAATACCTTTTTGCAACTTTGTCAAAACCTTCTTTTTGATGTGCAGGTGAAATTCCACGCGGCCATACCTCTTGGCAGTCGTATTAAATAGAAGTGATAAAACAATTCGAATGAAATACGTAATCATTCCACAGAGAATTTTCCGCCTAACCTGGTGCAGCAGTGTCAGAGGTATTCGGCACTGAATGTTCCTTTCTGTGTTAACCGTTTACCACTAGTTAGGTTTATTGTTTCAGTGGATTGTCCTATGCTTTGACAAATAAAAAAACTTGGCGGGGGTAGCGCCAAGTTTTTTCGGATCTTGATCTGATAGAGGGGTTGGGGAACAGAGAGTAGCTTCTCTCTATAATTAAATGATAATGATTCTCAGTATCAATGTCAATCGTTTTTTGATATTTTTTTCAATTCATAAAAAAAAACGGCCTTTCAGCCGTTAAATCAGTCCGTCCTGCTCATATAAATAGGAATATGGCAAGTCTATAAATAAATACATTTGATCATCCATCGGATATGAAAACGTTCTAATCATTTCACCTGTTTCCAAATCACTATACAGATCACTGAAAAAACCTTTTCTGAGATTTCTCATTCGCATAATGTTCTCCAAAAAATAAGGACGCCAGCTCCAGTTTTTCTCCGCATATTCTGGCTGATAAATCCATTCTCCATCTTGCTTAAACACATTTCCCGTCAGCTGATCTCCTTCCCCATCACACATGTAAATTCTAAAGCTGCAATCTGTCAGCTCTTCCGCCAGCTTCTTAATAAAATCATCATCAGAAGACAAATTGTTTTTTCTCAAAGAGGTTACAGCCTGATGCACTCGTTTGTAAAACTGTTCGGAATGCTCATAGACGGTTTCCAGCTTCTTTTTCTCATGTGTGATAAATTGGTGAAATTCAGTTTTAAGTCTATGTTTCAATACATCTCTCTCTAGAAACGTTTCAGATGGAGACACCAAGTAATAGCCCTGAAAGTAGCGGCCTCCGTTTCTCCAGGCGTACTGAAGCTGGAAGTTCGCCTCAATATCTTCATACAGCAGCGCCGCCCCGATTTTTCTTGCTAATAAAGAGATGCTGTACAGCACATGCTCATATGACGGTGATGGCTGTGATATTTTCAGCGCCTGCAAATCGATTTTTAACAGATCTGGTGAGAGCAGCGCGATTCTGTCCAAATTGCTGCTTTCTTTTCCGATATTGTCAACTGCGATTTTGATTCCGTATGTACGATAGTATGCAAGCATATGGTAGAGCTGCTCAATATCTCCTTCAAAATTGTGCTCTGTAATTTCTAACACAAAACGGTGGAGTTCGATTCCCTTTGCTTCATATTCTTTCAGAAGCTCCAGAAAGCTTTCACCATGATCCAGCATCAGCAGATTGGCATCCTGATTCATAAAAATCAGCAGATCAGAATCGGCCTCTAAAAAGCGGTCAAGAGCCTGGCGGATAATTCTGTTATCAACCTCTAATTTATATTCTTCGGGTATCCCCGCGTCTAAAAAGAAGGGCCCGAGACTTTGGATTTCTGAATCTGCCAAAATTCGTCCAAGCACCTCATATCCGACGATCTTCTGTTCCTCGGCACTGAAAATCGCCTGGTAATATGGAAGGACATCATCAATGTTCGTTAAAATATCAAGTGGATCCAACATGTTATCACCTGCTTCTCTATCTTTGTCTGATTATACCACATTGAATCCAAAGATTAATATTCTTAAAACGGATAAGGATTCAGCCATTGCCCCCCGTCCATTGTGATACAATCCCCGTTTATATAGGATGCTTCATCTGAAAGCAAAAATGCTGCCAGAGCGGCGATTTCCTCCGGCGTGCCGAGCCGGCCGAGCGGCACACTGTTCATAGTGTGGGCCTTCGCTTTTTCCGATTCAAATAGTTTCTCAGCACCGCCTGTTCGTTCAATCGGGCCGGGAGCTATCGCGTTTGTGCGAATGCCGTATTGACTCCCCCACTCAACGGCCAGCGTTCTTGTCAGTGACAATACCCCCGCTTTGGCTGCAGCGGAATGAACGACCCCTGCTCCCGCTCCCCAAGCGTACGTGGCTGCCATATTTAAAATGACACCCTGCTGCTTCTGGTCAATCCAATGCCTTGCCGCGGCTTGGCTGCAAAAAAATGTACCGTTTAAAACAATATCAATAACGGCTTTCCACCCATTGGGCGTTAGCTTTTCTGCCGGACAAATAAAATTACCGGCCGCATTGTTAATCAGCGCATCAAGCCGGCCAAAGACTTTTACCGCTTCTGTAATCATGTCTGAAGCGGCGGAATCAGAACGGACATCCATTTGAAAACAGGCGACCTGCCCCTCAAAGGTCTCAATTTCTTTTTTTGTTTCTTCAAGTGCTTCATGGTTCCTGCCTGTCACCATAACTTGCCATCCTAATTCAGCCTGTTTTTTTGCCATCGCTTTTCCCATACCGCTTGACCCGCCGGTAATGATAACCGCCTTTTTTTCCATATTTCTCCCCTCCTGTTGTGAATGAGTATTCATTCAATATTATTCTATCATTATACCCCTTCCTCTGTCAGTACATGCTGATATGAGATTTTTATCAGATACAGATGATATAATAGAAAAACTCTATTAAAGGTTGGTTTGAAATGAAAAAGATGTCCAGAAGACAATTTCTCAAAGGAATGTTCGGTGCTCTTGCTGCCGGGGCTTTAACGGCCGGCGGAGGCTATGGCTATGCCAGATATTTAGAGCCGCATATGATTGAGACAACCGAACACACAATAAAAAGTTCTCTCATCCCGCACGGATTTGACGGTTTTAAAATCGTGCAGTTCAGTGATACACACTTGAGTGATTATTTTACACTCGAAGATTTAAAAACAGTCATTCTTACAATTAATGAATCGAAACCTGATCTCATTGTTTTTACAGGTGATATCATCGATAATCCTGATACGTATCAGAACCACCAGGCAGTCATTCCATTGTTGAGAAAGCTTAATGCCCCCTTCGGCAAGCTTTGTATTTACGGCAATCATGATCACGGCGGCTATGGAACTGCTGTTTACAAAAGCCTGATGTCGGCTGGCGGTTTTACGGTATACCGGAATGGCTATCAAACATTATCGCTCGCAGATGGCAGCGAAATCGAGATTGCATCGCTTGATGACTTAATGCTGGGTAACCCAGATTACGAAGGAATCCTTTCAAGGCTGAGTGACAGACTTTTTTCCATTCTTCTCGTCCATGAACCTGATGCAGCCTTGAAAACAACAGATTATCCTGTAAATCTTCAGCTTTCCGGCCATACACACGGCGGCCAGATTCAGCTGCCTTTTTACGGACCGATTATTACGCCTCCATATGGAAAAGTCTACACAGAGGGAATGTATCAAACGGGCAGCAATCATATTTACGTCAACCGCGGCCTCGGGATGACCAGGCTGCCTTTGCGGTTTCTGGCCAAGCCTGAAATCACTGTCTTTACCTTAAAAAGCACAAATTAATGTAGCAGGATAGGCTCCTTATCAATACTTATAAGTAAAAAAAGGAGGATGAGGAAACTGCTTACGTACCAGGTGAAGCAAGGTGATACACTTAACAGCATCGCGGCTGATTTCAGAATCAGCACGGCTGCATTACTCCAGGTTAATCCGTCACTGCAGGCAGGGCTCACCGCAGGACAGACCATCGTCATCCCCGGACTGCCGGACCCTTATACAATTCCGTATCATATCGCAGTCTCAATCGGAGCGAAGACCCTAACGCTGTTCCAAAATAATCGGGTAATAAAAACCTATCCTATCGCCGTTGGCAAAATACTTACGCAAACGCCTACTGGCCAGTTTTACATTATTAACCGCCAGCGTAATCCCGGCGGCCCATTTGGGGCTTATTGGCTAAGCCTTTCAAAGCAGCACTACGGAATACACGGAACGAATAATCCAGCTTCGATTGGCAAGGCTGTTTCTAAAGGATGCATTCGCATGCAAAACAAAGACGTGATCGAACTTGCTTCAATTGTGCCAAACGGAACAAGAGTCTTGATTAACCGGTAATGTTTTCTTATTTGTTTCAAAAACAGGCGGTTTATAATATGATAAAGTGGGACCTTTAGGGTAAGGAGCGTTTTTATGGATATATTTAAAAATCGTAATTTTGTTCATCTATTTTTCGCAGCACTCGCTTCTCAAATGGGCACGACAGTAGGCAACATGGCCTTTGCTTTTTTCTTGCTGGACCGCTTCAGCAGCCAGCCTTCATATACGACCTTGGCGGAGCTGATGTATTCTCTTCCGACCATTTTTGTATTTCTGATCGTCGGAGTCGTCGCGGACCGGTTCGACAGAAAAAAGGTAGCAGAAAACTGTGATTGGATCAGAGCAGGCCTGACTGTCGTTCTTTTTTTCACTTTATTTACCGGCAATATTCCTCTTGTTTTTTGTATTTTATTTGTCAGAAGCGCTGTCACGAAGTTTTTCTTTCCGGCAGAAAACAGTTTGGTACAAGCCATTCTGCCGAAGGAGCATTATGCGAAAGCGGCCGGTCTTAACCAGATGCTTTTTAGCATTTTTATGGTGTTCGGAGTCGGAATTGGCGCTTTTATGTACAAGACAATCGGGATTGAAGGCGCCATTATTCTTGATTTTGTCAGCTTCATCATTTCCGGACTGCTGATCCGCAGCTGCCGGATTCCAAAAGAAGCCCGACAGCCAAACGGTGCATTCAGCTGGAGAAAGACTTCTGTTAAAGATTCGATAAATGACTTTAAAGAAGGCATTCTCTATATTTTAAAAAATAAATTGCTGGCATCTCTTATTTTCGGCTTCTTCATTTTTGGATTTGTCAATGGAGGATTCGCCGTATTGCCAATGTTTACAATGAAATACGGATTGGCGCCTGACCGCTATGAGTGGCATACGTCTGTATTTACGATCGCACTCGGGTTTGGGCTGCTTGCAGGAAGTGTAATCGGCACGATTATCTCTAAAAAAGTGAAGCCCCACTTTTTAATGTCTATACCGATTTTTATTGCAGGTTTGCTGATCTTCGTCCTTGGCTACACAAATATTTTATGGGTGTATTACGCGGCAGCTTTTGCACTGGGAATGTGCATCGGACCGATCAACATTGCAATCGGAGGATGGATGCCAAAAATAGTCCATCCAAAACTGATGGGACGTGTAAGCGGAATGCAGGACCCTTTTATGATGTTTGCACAGTCTTTGACACTCGGCTTAGTGGCGCTGTTATTCCCTAAGTTCGTTTCAAACATTGATTATCTTTATTACGGCATGGGTGTTATCATCCTGATCGTTTTTATTTTTTATTTTATTGCACTGCCAAAATACAGTGCTCAGGCTGTGGAAGTGAATGTTCAGGAAGCATTTCAAGAACAGCCGAAAAAGAAGGCAAGATCTGTATAATGCAGGTTAAAAATGCGATTTTTTCTCAGAAAAAATCGCATTTTCACATTCAATATTTGCATTTCAACTTTAAAAAAGTATAATCTAAACATATAGAAATTGATAAGAGCAAAGGAGAGAAATAATGGACGACCATGCATATACGAAAGATCTGCAGCCAACCGTAGAAAATCTTTCAAAAGCAGTTTACACTGTGAACCGCCATGCAAAAACCGCCCCCAACCCTAAATACCTATATCTGCTGAAAAAACGTGCTTTGCAAAAGCTCGTCAAAGAAGGTAAAGGAAAGAAAATAGGGCTTCATTTTTCAAAAAATCCAAGGTTCAGCCAACAGCAATCGGACGTGCTTATCTCAATCGGAGACTACTATTTTCACATGCCTCCAACTAAAGAAGACTTCGAACATCTTCCGCATTTAGGTACACTTAATCAATCGTACCGAAATCCTAAAGCTCAAATGTCTTTAACAAAAGCAAAACACCTGTTGCAAGAATATGTCGGCATGAAAGAAAAGCCGCTAGTGCCTAATCGCCAGCAGCCAGCTTATCACAAACCTGTCTTTAAAAAGCTTGGCGAGAGTTACTTTTAAAATAAAAACAGCCGTGCCTCTTCCGGGCACCGGCTGTTTTTATTTATTCGATAACATACGTATCCACTTTTTTAATCAAATCACTGATTTCAGGCTTGCTGATTTGCTCATCTGCGCCTACAACTTCGCCGCGGTGGCGTAGATCATCCGTAATTAAAGATGAGAAAATCATAACCGGCACATTTGAGCTTTTCGGATTTTCCTTCAGCAGCTTTGTGAGCCTGTGTCCGTCCATTTTTGGCATTTCAATATCCGTGATGATCATATCAATCTGTTCTGATAAATCAGTTTCGTTTTCAGCAAGGTTCATAATGTAGTCATATGCCTCTTTTCCGTTTTCAAACGAAGCGATATTGTTGTAACCTGCTTCTTTTAATTCATCCTGCAAGAGTCGCATCAAAAGAGGTGAGTCCTCTACAATGATAAGCTTTTTCTCAGTTCTTCTTTCATCGAAGCCCTCGGTATGCATATTGTACGTGTCCACACCTGAATCTGATTCGATGTCATAAATAATTTTTTCATAATCAGGCAAAAAGATCATCAGATCTTCAAGCTTAATAATTCCGGTAAGATGCCGCTCCATTCCTTGATTTAACGATGTCGGCTTTTCAATCGCTTCCCATGATACTCTGTGAATTTGAGACACAGAGCCGACATGAAAAACAATTTTCCGTTTATTAAATTCCGTTACGATATATTTCTCATCTTTTGACCCATCAGGCTCTACTCCAAAAAACGAGAAAAGGCTGATCACTGGGAGGATTTCTCCTCTGAGTTTAATCATTCCTTCTACATGCTGATGGGAGTGAGGCACTGATGTCACCTCGACAGGCTGAATAATTTCTCTTACTTTCATGACGTTAATCCCGAAAGCATTTTCACCCACGCCAAACTTCACAATTTCCAATTCATTTGTACCAGAATCCAATAAAATTTCGTATTGTTGTAACGACAATTCAATCCCTCGCTATTCGCATTCAGTATTGTACTGTATATATCGGCGGAATTTGTAAAAAGTGAATGGCGACTCTTCAAAATCGAATTCCAAGAGCAATTAAGCCGCGTTCCTCAAAAAAGAAACTTTTTTCCTAATAACCATTGACTTTCCAACTAACAGTGATAAAATAGTCAAGGATTTTTCCAAAGAAGGGTGTAAATAATGGGTACCTTAGTAATATTTAAAGAAAACGAAATGACTGTTTTAGAAGATATCAGTGAAGAAACTTACCTGAATATGAAGAAAGAATCAGCTGACCTTCAAGAAGAGCATCCCCCGTATCTGATTTGGCACGAAGACCTTCATTTTGATTATGGCTATTAATGAAATTGGCACATATAAACAATAATAGAACATGATACAATAAAGACAATCAAATCGCTGGTTGTCTTCTTTTTTTCTGAAAAGAAAGGTATGTTTAGAAATAAGGCGCATACAATCGAAATATATCAGTTAAAAAGGTGACAAATAATCAGCTAGTGGTAAAATAGGATAAACTCATTATATTTGTTAAGGTGATGAATTATGGAACATTTGCTGAATCCGAAAGCAAGAGAGATTGAAATTTCAGGAATACGCAAATTCTCGAATCTTGTAGCCCAACACGAAGACGTCATTTCGCTTACAATCGGCCAGCCTGATTTTTTCACGCCGCATCATGTGAAAGCTGCCGCAAAAAAAGCCATTGATGAAAACGTGACGTCATATACACCGAATGCCGGCTACCTGGAGCTGAGACAAGCTGTGCAGCTTTATATGAAGAAAAAAGCGGATTTCAACTATGATGCTGAATCTGAAATTATCATCACAACAGGTGCAAGCCAAGCCATTGATGCTGCATTCCGGACGATTTTGTCTCCTGGTGATGAAGTGATTATGCCAGGGCCTATTTATCCAGGCTATGAACCTATTATCAATTTATGCGGGGCCAAGCCTGTCATTGTTGATACTACGTCACACGGCTTTAAGCTTACTGCCCGGCTGATTGAAGATGCGCTGACACCTAACACTAAGTGTGTCGTGCTTCCTTATCCGTCAAATCCTACCGGCGTGACTTTATCTGAAGAAGAGCTGAAAAGTATCGCAGCTCTTTTAAAAGGCAGAAATGTCTTCGTATTGTCTGATGAAATATACAGTGAATTAACATATGACAGACCGCATTATTCCATCGCAACCTATTTGCGGGATCAAACGATTGTCATTAACGGGTTATCAAAATCACACAGCATGACCGGTTGGAGAATTGGATTTTTATTCGCACCGAAAGACATCGCAAAGCACATTTTAAAGGTTCATCAATACAATGTGTCATGTGCCTCATCCATTTCTCAAAAAGCCGCGCTTGAAGCTGTCACAAACGGCTTTGATGATGCACTAATTATGAGAGAACAATACAAAAAACGTCTGGATTATGTATATGACCGTCTTGTTTCCATGGGAATTGACGTTGTTAAACCGTCCGGTGCGTTTTATATCTTCCCTTCTATTAAATCCTTTGGAATGAGTTCATTTGATTTTAGTATGGCTCTTTTGGAAGACGCTGGCGTGGCACTCGTGCCTGGCAGCTCGTTCTCAACATATGGTGAAGGATATGTAAGGCTGTCTTTTGCATGTTCAATGGACACGCTGAGAGAAGGCTTGGATCGTTTAGAATTATTTGTATTAAAAAAACGGGAATCAATGCAGACGATAAACAACGGCGTTTAAGCCGTTGTTTTTATTTTTTTGGAAATGAAATTTTAAACGCTGTGCCTTTTTCAGGATGGCTGTCCACATGTATGACTCCCTGATGGTTTTCAATGATATTAAATGTCACCATCAATCCAAGACCCGTACCTTTTTCTTTTGTTGTTAAAAATGGCTCTCCAATCCGGTTTAGCACTTTTTCGGGTATACCTTCCCCTTCGTCTTTGACAGTGACATGAACAGAATGCTCATCCTCGGTGATGATAATGTCTACTGTTCCCCCATCAGGCATTGATTCAACTGCATTTTTGATTAAATTAATGAATACCTGCTTTAATTGGTTTTGATCCCCATTTATATTAATGCTGTCTTTTTCATAGCTGGTTCTAATAAAAATGCCATTTAAATTTGCCTGTGTTTCTAACAGGGCTGAGACCTCACCAATTAATTTTTTCAAGTTCAAATATTCTTTGACAGCATTTTGCTGAGGTTTCGCAAGCATGAGCAGTTCACTGAGTATTAATTCAATGCGGCTGAGTTCAGAAAACACAATATCAAAGTAATGCTCGTTTCCTTCCATTGTCGGCTTCATCAGCTGTAAAAATCCTTTGATCGCTGTCAGCGGGTTGCGGATCTCGTGGGCGATTCCCGCCGCGAGCTGGCCTGCGATTGATAATTTTTCCGATTTCAGCATCAATTCTTCTGTTTACTTTCTCTCTGAGATGTCCCGAAGAATGACTTGGACGGCCGCTTCACCAAAAAAGGTCGTCGGAATGCAGACCATCTCCGTATAGATGACCCTATTCTGAAAGGTGAACCAGGATTGCTTGACAATTTCTGATTCTGTTTTTTGCTCGGCAATGTTTTGAATTCTCTCTTTTACATCCTCGTGATCACAAGGATGCAGCTGATCATATATGTTTTTGCCAATTAAATCCTCATAGGTAGCCGCTTCAAACAGGGAAATTCCCGATTCATTCATAAACACCCATTTTCCATTGTGAATCACCGCAATGGTATCAATTGAATTTTGAATCAGCAGCTGATATCGTTCACGGCTTTTTTGCAGGATGGTTTGGAATTTTTTTCTTGAAGAGATATCGATCAGCAGCAGCAGCTCAGCCTGCTGGTTTTTGTAGACGGTCGGGGATGCTTTCACTTCTAAATGAACAGGTGTGCCATCAAGCCTTTTCCACGTCTGTTCAATCATTCCGACTTCCATTCCTTTTTGCATTCGTATAATCCTGTTTTTCACGATATCATGATATTCTTCTTCAATAAATTCATAGGACCATTTGCCAATAATAGCATCCTTGCTTTTGGTTCCCAGCATTGAAAGCATCGCGCTGTTTACATAGACGATCTTGCCTTTGACACTGATGCATAGCGGACTCGGGAGATTTTCAACCAACCGTTCATAATCATCCGTTATATATGTAGTCGATTCCGGGCTTGCAGGCTCGATTTCATGTTTTTCGCAGTTTAGAGATTGATGGCCTGTTTCTTCTTCAAGAACTTTCATTTTCAAAATGATTTCCCGATCTGTCCGCTCAGCTCTTGTCGTAACAATTTCTACTGCAGCCTCCACCCACACAATCGTATGATCTTTTTTAATAAAACGAAAGGTGCACGGCATCAGATGATGTTCATTATAAAAATAGCTTTCAACTAAAAATTGGTCTTCCTCATGTAAAAACGTTTTGAGGAATGATCCGATCATCTCTCCTTGGAGATAGCCCAAATGCAGTTTGGAGTTGGCAGATATATAAATGATACGTCCATTAGAGGCCAAGACTGCATGAATATCGGTTTTCGTTTGAAATGGTTTAACATGCTGCGTATCCTGTTCCACAGAATCCCTCCTTTGCATGATCATCGTGTTTCGACATATACAGATTGACTTTTACCTAGTATGATTCGCTAGAAAATGAGTATTCTCCTTCTATTCTTATGGTGAACGTCAATTTTTGAATAAAAGAAAGGGCACACAATCTTTTCGTTGTGCACCCTGTTTTTTATTTTTTACTGTGTTTTTTTTCGAGCTCTGCGTAGGCGTGGATAGCTCTTTTGGCAATAATTTTATTGATCTTCTCATCATCATCTACTGATGGAACAACAACACTAAAGGCCACTTTTGGTTTTTTCGACGGGTAATAGCCGACAAAAGTCAGATTGTATGTTTTTTTCCCCCACCAGTTGCGATTCGTGCCGTAGTAAAATGTTTCCGCTGTTCCCGTTTTCCCTGATACATCTTCTGTAAACGTATTTTTAGCTGTCCCTGAAGAAGTAACTAATTTCATACCTGTTTGCACTTGCTTCAAATCGCTCTCTGAATTATTAATCTTATTCAGCACTTTAGGTTTTCTGTGTTCAATCGCCTTACCAAGCTGGTCTTTTTTTCCTGGCTTATGAATACTTGTTACGATTCTTGGCTGAACACGATAACCTCCATTGGCGATTACTGAGATGTACTGGGCCATTTGAAGTGGTGTGTATGTATCGTACTGGCCAATTGCTAAGTCTAAAATTAAACCTCCAACAGTTTTAGGGGTGGTTTGCATTCCGGCTGATTCCTGCGGGAGATCAATACCTGTCTTTACTCCTAGGCCAAACTGACTGTAATAGTTTCTCATTTTCAGTAAATCCTTCTGATTAGCTGGAAGAGGTCCATGCGGCTTATATGTTACGCCTGCAATATGCATGGCAACATTGAACATATATACGTTAGAACTTTTTTGCAATGCGGTTAATTCATTGATTGTTCCCATATTGGTATAAGATTTTTTTATAAGATTTGTTCCTAAAAGCATTGGAGCATCCACAAAATATTTATAATGCGGAATTCCATCCTGATAGCCGGCCAGCACGGTGGCGCCCTTCACTGCTGAGCCCATTTCATATTGGGTGGTAAATGCCCCTATCGCATAATCTTCAATTTTGTTGGTTTTTAAGTCTATCTTTTTCCCTGCCATCGATAAAATATCGCCGTTATTCGGGTCCATCATTACGGCAAAAGCTCTGTCCAGCATGTAATTTCCGCGTGCGCGGCTGTTTCTCACTTCTTCTTCAATGATCTTTTCCATCTTTGCTTGAAGCTCCATGTCAAAGGAAAGCTGAAGATCGTATCCCCTGCTGCCTTTATCAATGGTTTTTTGGCTGACGACATTTCCTTTATTGTCTTCTACGTATTCCACTTTTTCTTTATGCGAATTTAAGTAATCTTCATATTGATACTCTAAATAACTTTTTCCCACCCTGTCATTATTCGCATAGCCTCTTGTTAAATAGAAATCTTTCCGGTCGCTCAGCAGGCCCTGATCAGGTGTCGTGACGCCCCCGAAAACGGAATAAAGGGTTTTGTCATAAGGATATTTTCGTGTCCAATCGTTTACAATGTCGATTCCCGGAAGCTCTTCTAAATGCTCAGAAACAATTGAAATTTCATCATATGTTAAGTCATTTTTGGGTCTCTGCGAGGAGTTTTTCTTCTCATCAAGCAGCGCTCCGTTTTTTCCATTGCTATTGCTTTCATTTGGATTCATTGCCTTTACGATTTGAGGTTCGTAGGCATTTCCGCTTGAGAACCTTGTATATATCGCAGCCGTTTCCATTTCTTCGTCATCATGCTGAATAGCCTTCAATTCTTGATCCGGAACACGCTCTAGTTGAAGCTTGTAAGCCTGGGCTCCTTTCAGATTGCTTTCCGATTCCTTAAGCAGGGCGGCGGCTTTTTTCGGATGAGCTGCGATCCAGTAATCACGCAAATCCCTTTCCTTCAAAAATTCGGTATCAATATGAATGAAAGAAGCAAGCCTCTTCGCTGTTTTGATCTTATCTTCGGTTTTTGTGCTAGATGTTGATACATACACAATTTCTGGAACGCTCTGGTTGTCGACAGCAACTTTCTGGTTTCTGTCGTACATCTTCCCGCGAGGAGCAGGATAGTAAGCTGTTTTTGCATTTGATTTCTCAGCGTCTTCTTCATGCTGTTCGCCTTCAACAATTTGAACGACCCCGAGCTTAAAAATTAATGCAGTGAATAAAACAAAGACAGCTAGGAAAAAAAGGTTCATTCTGATTGCTCTGTTTCCTTTGCTCTTTTTCTTTGGTTCACGTCCTATTTCAGTCACTTCTGGTTACCCCTCTCAAATCATTCAATATATTTACATATACTGAGATTAATTGTAACACTTTTGTAATAGTTGTTACAGCGAAAAGGAGTAAAAAAAGCTGTCAACATAAAAACACATTAAAATATAACTAACGATTCAAAAAAAAGGAAGATATGTAACAGTACGATAAAACCATAAATGCTGCTGACTTCTTTATTCTTAGCGATTCAGCGGATTTACTTTACGAAAATGACAATCTCCATTTGTCAAAGGAAAGTGCTGGAGTCTTTATGACAAAAAAGCTATGTTATGATTTTTTTGTAGAAACAAACAACTCTAGGAGGTTACGAACTAATGAAGAAAGCATTTATTTTATCTGCTGCCGCTGCGGTTGGATTATTCACATTCGGAGGCGTACAGCAAGCATCAGCGAAAGAACTCTCCTGCCAGTCTGTGGTAACAGTAAAAACGGGGAACACAGTACAAAACATGTCACTTAACGATGCAGTGAAAAAACTGCATATTAACACAAATATTAAAACGTTAAACGCTGCAAACGAAAAAGAGATTAAGCAGTTTCTTCAAAAACATGCGAAGCAATCTAACATGAAGGTTCAGGATGTTCAAAAGACAGAAACGGCAAAACCGGCGCAAAAAACTACTGAAAAAACAGCTGCTGATCAAAACACCGCTTCTAAAGCACCTGCAACTGCTGAAAAAACAAACACAACAACATCTGCACCTTCATCTGTAAGTGCATATGAGAAAAAAGTTGTTGAGCTTACAAATGCAGAAAGACAAAAACAAGGCTTAAAACCGCTTCAAATTGATGAAACGTTAAGCAAATCTGCACGCGCAAAATCTCAGGATATGAAAGACAAAAACTACTTTGATCACCAAAGCCCAACTTATGGCTCACCGTTTGATATGATGAAATCTTTCGGAATCAGCTACAAAACAGCAGGTGAAAACATTGCGAAAGGCCAAAAGACACCTGAAGAAGTAGTAAAAGCCTGGATGAACAGTGAAGGACACAGAAAAAACATTCTAAACCCTAACTTTACTCACATCGGTGTTGGCTACGTTGAGTCTGGAAGCATCTGGACACAACAATTCATCGGTAAATAATAAAAAATTTCCTGTACGATACAGGTAATCTTCAGCTTGCAGAAAAAACCATGTTTTTTCTGCAAGCTTTTTTACTTTATTCATATTTTTGATGCAGAAATAGAAAAAGCCGCCAGCCAAGCAAGGATAGGATGCGGCATGCTTCTTTACATTCTGGAAATTTGTTCACTCACAATCCGTTTTGTTTTCCACCTTCCATAGCAAATATGCCTTTGATAGAATTGACCTTTTCTGCAATTAAGGAAAAATTTTCAGTCTGAGCAATATAGGCTTCGTCGCAGTTTTTTGTGAGGAACAGAGAAAGACATCATTCTTTAAAGCCTTTCTTTGATTATATGATAGGGAAATAGAGACTGTCCGAGGTTTCTCGACAGCCTGAGGTACAAAGGGCGGCCTCTATTCTATTATGTGGTTAATCTTAGCTTTCCTATTTTGTTACATTCTAATGCAAACCATACTGTTCCATCATTAGCGCATCCAATTCCATGAGGCTCAGCATGAGGTGTGTTGATTGTATATTCTTCAATTTTGTGATCACTTGTCAGCCTTCCGATTTTATTTCCTCCCCATTCGGTAAACCATAAATCGGATTTTCGCCCTGCAGCGATAGCGTGAGGACGTGCATTTGGTGATGGAATATCATATTCAGTTATGTCACCTGAAACTGTAATCCTACCTATCTTATTCCCCATGATTTCTACAAACCAAAGTGCACCATCATGCCCTTTTGTAATACCAACTGGTCCTGCTCCCGGTGTCGGAATTGGAAACTCCGTTACCTCTCCTGATTCAGTTATTTTGCCGATAGCATTATTCTGGTTTTCAGTGAACCAAAGCGAATCATCTGAACCCAATGTAATAAAAGAAGGGTATGATCCTTCATTAGGCAGTTCATATTCATAAATCTTGCCCTCTATCGTCAATTTTCCTATACGATTTCCATTCATCTCAGTAAACCAGATATCGCCGTTTGGACCTTCCGTAATCCCATACGGGGCTGAATGTTGATGCGGTAATGGATATTCTCTAAATTGCCCTTTTTCGGTCAGTTTTCCTATCTTATTAGCTCTATTTTCTGTAAACCAGATATCACCTTTTGAAGACACCGTTAAACACATGGCCCCAGCATCAGGTGTCGGAATCGTATACGCTTGAATTTTTCCCTTCTTATCAATACAGCTTATTTTGTTAGCTTTATGTTGGGTAAACCATACTTTTCCCTCGTGTGAAATGGCTATCCCGTATGGGCCAGAATCAGAATGTAAAATACTTATTTCTTGCTGTTCAAGCTCCATAACTTAATTCCCCCCTTCAATATAATCTGCAAAAAAGCCTCCTATTCTCACTGTTCTGTAATAGGAGGCAATACTTACGTTCATACCTAAATAGGCGCCGATTTCGTCATAAATAAAAACATTACACCATAATCCTATCTCATAATAAACAAAACAAATAAGCATTTCCAAGTGGTATTTTTCTGTTTTACCACCTAGCGCCCAGAAAAAGGCTGTCGAGATTATCACGACAGCCTGATGGTTGCCTGCAGGATACAGGCAGTCTTTTATTTCACCCAAAGTTTATATATACTCTGTGTTCCGCTGTTTTCTTCACCTTGTGCAGCAAGCTTGTCATATAAGGATTTAGCAAGCGATAAGCCTGGCATTTCTTCTCCCATTAGTTCTGCTTCCTCTAGCGCAATTCCCATATCTTTAATAAAATGCTTTACATAAAATCCTGGTTCAAAGTTGCCTTGCAGCATACGGGGAGCAAGATTTGACAATGACCAGCTTCCCGCTGCGCCCGTTGTGATGCTTTTCAGGACATTTTCCGGCTCTAGGCCTGATTTTTGAGCGTATGCCATTGCTTCAGCAACACCGATCATACCAGCTGCAATTGCAATCTGATTGCACATCTTGGTATGCTGTCCGCTTCCAGCCGGTCCTTGGTACTGAATATTCTCTCCCATTAAAGAGAAAATCGGCATGCAGGCTTCAAAAGCTTCTTTTTCTCCACCAACCATAATGGCGAGTGTTCCGTTTTGTGCACCGACATCTCCGCCTGAAACAGGAGCGTCTAAAGCGAATAAAGCTTTTTCTTTGGCCGCTTCAGCAATCTTCTTCGCAAGCGAGGGCTTAGATGTCGTCATATCAATAAGATATGCTCCTTCTTTTGCGTTTTCAATAATTCCGCTTGTTCCGAAATACACTTCTTCAACATCACTGGGATAGCCGACCATTGTAATGATAACATCCGCTTCTTTCGAAAGATCTTTGACCGTTTCTTTCCATACCGCGCCTTTTTGCAGGATGCTGTCTGCTTTTTCTTTTGTCCGGGTGTACACCAATACAGGATGGCCGTCATTGAGAATATGTGTTGCCATGCTTTTTCCCATTACTCCAAGACCGATAAAACCAATTGTTTTTTTCAAGGTCATTCCTCCCAGATGTTTCGTTTAGATTTTAGTTAAAATTTATCATTTTTCCTTCATTTTCTAGACTACCATAACTCTACATCATAGAGTAGACTCTTAAAATAAAAAATCCCCAAAACATATCGTGTTTTAGGGATTTTTTGGATTATAATGTGAATTTTGTGATTGTTTTCATAAGCTCTTGGCTTGCATGTTTTAACGTGTCTGTTGAGTGTTTGACTTTATCAAGAGTGATCAGCTGTTCATCAGTTGATGCGTTCACTTCCTCTGCTGCGGCAGCTGATTCCTGTGATATGGCTGAAATGCTTTGAATCGCTTCAGAAATCGCGAGCTGTTCTTCACTCATTCTTTGAATTTCTGCGTAAATGTGATCAATGCCTTGCACCAGTGACTGCATTTCCGAAGTTATCGTGTTTAATACCTCTCCAGTCTCGTGAATGGCACTGTTTTGTTCATCGTTCATTCTGCTTGCCTCAATCATTGCATGAGAGGCCTCTTTTGTCTCAAGCTGGATAAGCTTCACAGTCTCACTGATATGCTTTGTAGAGAGGGCTGATTGCTCAGCTAGCTTCCTCACTTCATCAGCTACAACGGCAAAACCGCGGCCGCTTTCTCCCGCTCTGGCTGCCTCAATGCTGGCATTTAAAGCAAGCAAATTGGTTTGATCAGATATGTTTGAAATCGCCGTAACGACTTCTTCAATATTCTTAGTTTGATTTTCTAAATCCAGCAGCATCGTTTCGACCTTTTTTGTTTCCATGTTGGCTTCGTTTGACTTCATCAGCAGCTGGCCGAGTGCGTCAAGTCCTTTATAGCTCGCATCCTCGGACGATTTTGAGCGTTCTTTTATTCCGCCTGCCTCCTCAGCGATTTGTCTGATTTTCATTGACAGGCTTTCTGATTTTTCATTAATGGTTTCAACTTCAGAAGCTTGTTCCGATGCCCCTGCAGCTACTTCTTCAATCGCTTTTGCAATTTGTCCGCTTGTTTCATTTGTTTCTGCAGAGACAGCCGTTAATTGCTCAGTGGTATCAGATACCTTCCCTGAAGAGATCCTCACTTGCTCAACCATTTCCTTCATATTTTCAACCATCAGATTGAAGTCCCTTGTTAAAATACCGACTTCATCCTTAGATTTTGATTCCGCGTGCACTGTTAAATCGCCTGCGGAAACGGCTTTCGTTTTAGCGATCAGCTGCTGTATCGGACCGGTTATCGTTTTGGCCAGGAAGTAGCTGAGAATAATTGTGATGATAAGCGCAATCAATGATATCCACAGATTTGCCCGATTCATTTTATCTGAAATCCACATTAATTGATCGGTATTAAATTGCGTTCCGACCTTCCAGCCCGTTTCACCAATCGTTTGATACACAACCATTTTCCCATTCACATCCTGTATCCCTTTTTTCTCGGACGCAATGGTTTTCAGTGTTTGATCCTTTGATATATTTTTCCCTTGATTTGACGGATGGGCTAAAAGATTGCCGCTCGCATCAGCTAAAAAGGCAAATCCATTGTAAGGCACCTTTTGTTTATTGACCATACTTTGGATAGCAGAGAGTTTCAGGTCATAGCTGGCAACCCCTATCACTTTTTGCCCGTCTAAGATCGCTTTCGATGCAGTAACAATCATGTCTCCTGTCACGACATCTTTATAAGGTTCCGTCCAAACAACTTGATCCGGGGCTTCAGCTGCAAGCTTATACCAAGGTCTTGATGTTGGATCATAATCCTCAGCGAAATCCGCTTTTGGATATGTAAACATTTCTTTTTTTGCGGTGCCTATGTAAGCCATCGCAACATAATCATCATTATCTTTGATTTGCTTAATGTCATCATTAAACAGCCGAGCAGCTTCTTTACTTGGTTTCGTTACAAATGTATGCGTTAATTCCCCATTAGCCAGCCTTGATAACGAAATAGCATAGCTCTTTAATTGCAATTCAATATTTTGTTCAAGTGACTGCGTCACGTTTTGAGTTGTATTTTTCCCATCCTCTGTAATCATCGGTTTTAGCGTTAAATAAGAAGACAGCATTAAAAGAACAACTGTGGCGATTAACATAATCGAAACAAAAACAGCAATCTTCATGTGAAGTTTTTTAAACAAACCAATCCCCTCCTAATTTCTATATCGGCCCTTTCGTTTGAAAAATGAATAATCAAAAAATAAATTATAAGAATATCGAAATATATTTACTGAAAATTCAATCTTCGTTATAATAAAACAACATAAGGAGAGTGATGATCATACTGAAACAAATATATGTGCATAACGGAAGAAAATTTGAAGCTCTAACCATCAGAAACTACAATGAGACTGACATCAAGGGGCTGATTTCTCTTCAAAGAGAATGTTTCCCTCCCCCATTTCCCCAAGAAATGCTGTGGTCTGAGGATCAGCTTGACAGTCATATCAAAACCTTTCCGGAAGGCGCTTTATGCGCGCTCATCAATGGCAGAATTATTGGTTCCATGACGGCTCTTATTGTACAATTTGAACCTGAATCTCCTGACCATACATGGGCGCAAGCAACAGACAACGGATCAATTAAGAATCATGACCCTCATGGAAATACCTTATATGTAGTGGATATTTCTGTTTCTCCACGTTATCGAAAGCTTGGAATCGGAAAATGGCTGATGAATACGATGTATGAGCTTACTGTTGATAAAAGGCTGGAGCGCCTTCTCGGAGGCGGACGCATTCCTTTATATCATAAATACGCACACGAGATCAGCGCTGTTCAGTACGTTGAAGATGTGATGGAAGGCAGGAAAAACGACCCTGTGCTGTCCTTTCTCCTCCGTTGCGGGCGTTCACCTATTCGTGTAGTCAACAATTATTTAGAGGATACAGAATCATTGAATTACGGCGTTTTGATGGAATGGAAAAATCCTTTCTATAAAAAAGCGAGCTGTTCATCACAACAGCCCGGTTAAGTGAAATATTCGATTTTCGCATTAGGGAAATAAGCATCAATATAGGATTCAAGCGCTTCTCGAAGTGCGTGCTCTTCATCTTTCTGATATATATATTTTCCGATCCCGTAACGGCCCCATTTATAACGGCGCTTTTCCTCATCTAATTCAAGCTTCGTTTTCGGATAATTCTTCTCTATCACTCGTTTGGCCGGTTTTGTAAAACGGTGCTGAATTAATTCAAACGTAATATCATGTCTAACATCCTGCGGCAAAGCAGCATCAAGCTTTTCGAATAGATGTTTGTACCCTTCTTCCCAGCCTTCATGAATATAAATCGGTGCAACAATAAAGCCTAGCGGGTATCCTGCTTTTGCAACTTTAACAGCCGCTTCTATCCGCTTATCAAGAGGTGATGTTCCCGGCTCAAAGTTTTTAATCACATAGTCGGCATTAATGCTGAACCTGAATCTCGTTTTCCCGTTATGCTTTGCATCTAATAGGTGATCGACATGATGAAATTTCGTTACAAATCTAAGCTTTCCGAGATCACTTTGACCAAAATGTTCAATGGCGCGCTTCAGCGTGTGTGTCAGATGATCAATTCCTACGATATCTGAGGTACAAGAGGCTTCGAACCTTGTGAACTCTGGCGCGCGCTCTTTCATATACTTATCCGCCTGATCCAAAATCTCTTCGACGTTTACATAAGTTCTGATATATGGCTTTGATCCCATGGTTGTTTGCAGGTAGCAATAATGGCAGTGCCCCATGCAGCCTGTTGCAAACGGGATGGCATATTCGGCTGAGGGTTTGGATGAATCAAACTTTAATGTTTTCCGAACACCGATAACTAAAGTTGATTTCGCATTGCGATATTGCTGAAGATGATTTTTCCCAGGAATATTACGCACCTGATTGTGGGATGTCGTTTCTCTGATTTCAATGCCCATTTTCTCAAACTTATCTTGTAATTCTTGAGCCAGCGGATATTCCAGCGCTCTTGGTTCTATATACACAAGCTGCGGAACAAATGGGTTCTGCATGATGCCACATCCTTTTCCTTTACTACTGTTACTTTTCTCACCAGACGGAAAGGATATGAGTTGTAATGATTTCCTTGTTACTCATACGGATCAATATCAAATAGTTCTTTGTAAAGTGATTTAGCTTCTTCATAGCTTGCAAACACAGCGTCGTCCTCTGCAAACGGATGGTAGGTTTCATAAATAAACAGAGAAAGCTCGCCTTCATGGTATGGGTGGTGCACAATTTCGGCTTCCTTGATGTGAGCAACATTGGCGGCGTGCGGATTTCTGTAGATCACATAAACAGTATCTCCTGCGTTAAATTGGTTTGACATACTATCCCTCCTAGCCATGTTATTGTGTCCTTCTATACCCTTACTTATGAAAAAAACCAGACAGGCCGGAGGCCGTCTGGTTTTTATACATTACTTAAATGTTTCTTTTACGAACGCGACAACTTCTTCTGTCGTGCCCATAGATAAGATTTTCTCTTTGAATGACTCAGCTTCTTGTTTAGACAATTTGCTGATTTGTGTTCTTGCCGGAAGGATAGACGTTGCGCTCATTGAGAACTCATCTAAGCCTAAGCCGAGAAGGATCGGAATCGCAATCTCGTCTCCTGCCATTTCTCCGCACATGCCAACCCATTTTCCTTCTTTATGTGCCGCTTCAATTACAAGTGTAATCAGGCGAAGGATTGCCGGGTTGTATGGCTGATACAGGTAAGATACACGTTCATTCATACGGTCAGCTGCCATTGTGTATTGGATCAAATCGTTTGTTCCGATACTGAAGAAATCAACCTCTTTAGCAAACTGATCAGCGATGACTGCAGTTGACGGAATTTCAACCATCATACCGACTTCAATATCATCAGATACAGCCTGTCCCGCTTTTACGAGCTTTTCTTTCTCTTCAAGAAGGATCGCTTTTGCTTCTTTGAATTCGTTAACTGTCGCAATCATAGGGAACATGATTTTCAAGTTTCCGTATGTACTTGCACGAAGCAGCGCGCGAAGCTGTGTTCTGAAGATTTCTTGCTCTTCCAGGCAAAGACGAATCGCTCTGTATCCCAAGAACGGGTTCATTTCTTTAGGAAGCTGCAGGTAAGGAAGCTCTTTGTCTCCGCCGATATCAAGTGTCCGCACGACAACTGATTTTCCTTCCATACGCTCAAGAACCGTTTTGTAAGCATCAAACTGCTCATCTTCTGTAGGCAGCTGATCTCTTCCCATGTAAAGGAATTCTGTACGGTAAAGGCCAACTGCTTCTCCGCCGTTTTCAAGAACGCCTTTTACATCATCAGGAGTACCGATGTTCGCTGCGAGCTCTACATGATGTCCGTCTTTTGAGACAGTCGGTTCATTGACAAGCTTCGCCCACTCAGCCTTTTGAGCCAAATAAGCATTATGTTTTTCTTCATACTCTTTTACAGTTTCCGCAGATGGGTCAATAATGACATCGCCATTGATACCGTCAACGATAACAGTCACGCCGTTTTGGATCGTGCCTGTAGCCGCTTTCGTTCCAACAACTGCTGGAATCTCAAGAGAACGCGCCATGATAGCCGAGTGAGATGTACGTCCGCCGATATCAGTTGTGAATCCTTTTACGAACTCACGGTTTAATTGAGCTGTGTCAGATGGTGTTAAGTCTTCAGCTACAATAATAACCTCTTCTGAGATCATGCTTGGGTTTGGAATTTCGACGCCAAGCAGGTGGCCAGTTACGCGTTTTGTTACATCACGGATATCTGCCGCACGCTCTTTCATATATTCGTTGTCCATAGACTCAAACATGGTAACGAACATAGAAGACGTTTCTTTTAAAGCGAATTCAGCATTCACAGAATCAGTGCTGATTTTTTCTTTCACAGGGTTCAGAAGCTCAGGGTCACTGAGAACTAAAAGGTGCGCAGAAAAAATATCAGCTTTATCCTGACCCAGTTCCTTCAAAGCGTGCTCTTTGATTTTTTCGAGCTCTTCTTTTGAACGTGCAATCGCTTCATCAAAACGGCTTACTTCCGCTTCAGAATCAGAGATGCTTTTCTTTTCAACCGTTAAATCTGGCTCTTCAAGCCGGTACGCTTTTGCAATCGCGATGCCGGCTGAAGCGCCAATCCCTTTTAACTCTTGCATTACTCGCCGAGTCCTTCGCTTTTCATTGTTTCTTCTAAAGCGTTAAGAGCATCGTTTTCGTCAGCTCCACTAGCAGAGATTGTGATCTCAGCGCCTTTAGCGATACCTAGAGACATAACACCCATGATAGATTTAAGGTTAACTGTTTTGCCGTTATATTCTAAATTAACGTCAGCGTCGTATTTGCTAGCAGTTTGTACAAGAACTGTCGCAGGACGAGCGTGGATTCCAGAATCTGCAGTTACTTTAAATGTTTTTTGTGCCATTTTTATCATTCTCCTTTTAACTTAAAGCTATATTACTTCACAATATTATATCATACAACCGTACTTGTCATCTGACAAGCACGGCGTACTAACACCCTTATTTTTCAATCTTCACAATATCGTCTTGTTCTCTGTTGACTGAACCGCTTGCTTTAATGCTGACTGTTTCTCCGTCAGCAAGGTTTGTAAATACAATCGGTGTCATAAGAGATGGTACATTCGGTTTGACTGCGTCCAGATCAACTTCAAGAAGTTTTTGTCCAGGCTCAACGCGGTCTCCTTCTGATACGAAAGACGTAAATCCTTCGCCCTTCAGGCTGACAGTATCAATACCAAAGTGGATCAAAATTTCTCTTCCGCCGTCGGATTGCAGGCCGATCGCATGTTTTGTCGGGAACACATTTAGAATTTTTCCTCGAACTGGTGATACGACAATTCCTTCAGAAGGGAGAATCGCAAAACCGTCACCCATCATTTTTCCTGAGAAGACTTGGTCAGGAACATCTGTAATCGGGTGAATTTCCCCGGCAATCGGAGAAACAAAAACTTCCTCGCCGATTTCATTTTGCAGCGGTTCTGCAATCACTTCCTCCACCTGCTGGCCTACTTCCTCTTGAGCAGATGTTTTCGGTTCAGGTCTAGGCTTGCGTCCCGCAATAATGTCTTGCATTTGTGTTTTTAACCCGTCAGAACGCGGTCCGAAAATAGCCTGAATATTGTTGCCGACTTCCAGGACTCCAGAAGCGCCAAGCTGTTTCAGACGGTCTTTATCAACCTTTTTCTGATCGTTTACAGTCACACGGAGACGAGTGATACAAGCATCAAGGTGTTTGATGTTTTCCTGGTCACCCATTGCCTGCAGGATCTCATAAGGAAGATCTCCTGCTTCACCTGTTTTCCCAGTTGCTGCTGTTTCTTCCGCTGCATCCTCGCGTCCAGGTGTTTTCAGGTTAAATTTGCGGATGGCAAATCGGAATCCAAAGTAGTAAATGACCGCTAACCCTAAGCCGACAGGAATGACAAGCCACCATGCCGTCCGGTTCGGCAAAATACCGAATAGGAAGTAGTCAATTAAACCGCCGGAGAATGTCATACCAATCTTAACATTCAACAGCTGCATGACCATGAATGAAAGCCCCGCAAACACACAGTGAATCGCAAACAGGACTGGTGCAACGAATAAGAATGAAAATTCCAATGGCTCTGTAATCCCTGTTAAGAAGGATGTCAAGGCTGCTGAACCCATAATACCTGCAACGAGTTTTTTGTTTTGCGGCTTTGCTTCATGATAAATGGCAAGCGCCGCAGCAGGCAGACCGAACATCATAAACGGATATTTACCTGTCATGAACGTACCTGCTGTTAACTGTACGCCGTCTTTAATCTGCGCCATAAAGATACGCTGATCCCCGCGGATGATCTCTCCTGCTGCACTCTTATAGCTGAAGAATTCGTACCAGAACGGTGAATAGAAAATGTGGTGCAATCCGAATGGAATAAGCGAACGCTCAATCACCCCGAAGATAAATGCAGCAAGGGTTGGATTCGCTTCCACTAATCCTGTTGAAAAGGCATTCAATCCATGCTGGATCGGAGGCCAGATCACTAACATAATAAGACCCAGAATCAGTGCAGAAATTGACGTAACAATTGGAACGAAACGTTTACCCGCAAAGAAACCAAGGTATTGCGGAAGTTCAATTGTGTAAAATTTGTTAAACAATAGTGCAGCTAACACACCGACGATAATACCGCCGAACACACCTGTCGCCAAGGTAGGTATACCAAGCATGTTTACATATGCAGGATGGTTTTCCGTGAAGAACTTGGCTCTTTCAATTGAATCGGAAGGAATGGTTCCGTTTGCAAGAAGAACCGCACTCATGGATACGTTCATTACCAGATAACCGATAATCGCCGCGATCCCTGCAACTCCATCACCGTTGGCAAGCCCGATGGCTACACCGACTGCGAATAGAAGCGGAAGGTTATCGAAAACAATTTGCCCAGCGCTTTCCATAACACTCGCTACGAGCTGAACATTGTCATTGCTTAAGAAATGCAGGACTTGAATCATGTCCTTATTTTGCATCGCATTCCCAATCGCAAGCAAAATACCCGCAGCCGGAAGGATCGCAACTGGAAGCATAAGCGCACGCCCAATTTTTTGAAGAACGCCGAATAATGCTTTAAACATAAGAATTGACCTCCTCTTTTTACTAGTCTGACCTTACAGCTAAAAATCATGACAACGAATTCACAGGCGTAAGTCTTCCAGTTTAACCGTTTACATTTGCCCTTTTACACAACAAAAAGGGCATGAGCAAAATTGGGTGCGCAAAAGAACGAGAATAACTTCCCGTTTTTTTCCCCTCAATCACTCATGCCTGATCGGATCAGTAACACGTTATAAGGTTAAACTGAATTTATGAAATTTTATTGGTTAATCGGTACAGATGAAGCGTTAGGTAAACCGCTTCCGCCTCATGAACTGGTTTCTTCAATGTTTGCTGCAAGATTTTAATCAATTTCCAAGCTGTATTGTAGCATAGCGGATATTCATTTTTCAATAAGAACATTAATTTTTCTGGTTCTTTAGTCGGTTCTTCTTTTTTAATTCTTTCTATTGTAAATCTGATATGCCTGATCAGCCGCAAATAGTTGACACTTTCCTTATTTACTTTCATTTGAAATGAGTCTTCAATCACTTCGACAAGCTGCGCCATGAGCTGCGAGTGCTGATTGACCTCAGACAACGGGCGGTTTGTCAGCGCTGAATGGATATGCAGAGCGATAAAACCAATCTCCCCTTCTGGGAGGCAGATTCCCGCTTTTTCATTGATCATCTCTATGACTTCTTTAGCTATTTGGTACTCCTCAGGGTATAGTGACTGAGTCTCCATTAAAAATGGATTCTTCATATCAAATCCCTGCTGCTGCCTTTTGATCGCAAATGCGATGTGGTCTGTCAGCGCAATATGAATATGTTCATTTAATGAGTGATTAGTCCTATTGCTGATGTGATAGATGACATCGTTCGAAATATCAACGAGCTTTTCATCAACATAGTCAAGGAGCTTTTTAAACTGCTTTTGTTCCTTCTCGTCTTTTAAAATGAACATTTTATCGTAGCCTTTATCTTCAATGACATCATCTTGTTTTTTTCCGAAACCAATACCTTTTCCGATTAAAACGACTTCGCTGTATTTATGATGAGAAGCAATTAATACATTATTATTCAGTACCTTTTTCACTGTGAAGGACCCATTCACGATCCTCAGCTCCTTTGTCATTCAATACCTCATATCGTACATAACGAACGGAATGCACGTCAAACCTTTTTTCGATGCTTTCACTAAACAGTCGATCTTTCGATGAGTTGGTAATCCAAAACCTTCCTTTCAACCGGCTGCCCTTGAATTCTTTTTTCCAGCATGGCAAATGCCTGCTTTCCCATTTCCTTTGTTTGAATATCGATCGTTGTGATTCCAAGGGCTTGGCTGATTTCGTGGTTATCAACACTTAAGATCGCAAGCTCATCCGGTACTGATACCTGCTGATTCTTTGCTTCAAGAAAAAGCCCTGCTGAAACTTGGTCATTGGCAACAAAAATAGCCGTCGGCTTTTCCTTCCACGTTTTCCATTTATGAAAAAGCGCCTTCCCATCATTGATTGTAATCGCTTTCTCAACTACCCAGTCTTCACGAAATGCCTCCCCGATCTCTTCCAATGCTTCTTTATAGGCTTTGATTCGAAAATGGCTGTTCATGCCTTTTTTTCTTGCCAAACAGATCGCTATTTTTTTGTGCCCTTTGGCAATTAAATAGTCCAAGCCGTTCCGGAATGCTTCTTGGTGTGGAATGCTGATGGTTGGGAAACGGCCAATATCTGAATTCTGGCATAGCAATATCGGGCCCTCCCATTCCATGAGTTTCTCATCAGCAAGTGCCTTTGAACAAAAAATCAGGCCGTCAACCTGTCGCTGTTTTAATTGAGACAGCGCAAAGATTTCTTTTTGGACCTCATAGTTTGTTTGAAATAAAGAGAGGTGAATCCCGGATTCCACGGCTGCGTCAGCTATTCCTGCAATCAGCTCTGCAAAATATGGCAGGCTAACCGTCGGCAAGACAACACCAATCATGTTTGAAAATCCTTTCGACAAATGGACAGCATGAATATTTCTCGTGTACTCCAATGCCTCCATCGCTTCAAGCACTCTTTTTCTTTTGTCTTCACTAACGTACGGATGATTGTTTATCACCCGGGAAACCGTTGTAACGGAGACACCGGCTTTTTCTGCAATGTCTTTAATATTAGCCATAGATTCCCTTCTTTCTAAATCCCTTGATCTGGAATGCGTTTCATACAATATGATAGGAACGTACCAGACATATTTTATGTTTTTTGCTGAAAGGAGAAGATCACATGGGTTTTTTCATTTTAATTGGATTATGTCTCACTGTTCTCGGCGGCAGCTGTCTTGCTGTAAAACCTCTCAACCAAAAACATGAAATTAAACCATTTCGAACTTTTGATGATTTTTTTATTTAATGCAGATAAAAAAGGACGATGTCTCGAACAAAGTCCTTTTTTACTTCCTGTTACGGCAGTATGATTAATTCCTTCGGATATTGTGTCAGGGCAACTGCCCCGTCCTTAGTTACATGAACGTCATCCTCAATGCGCACGCCGCCGATTTCAGGCACATAAATTCCCGGTTCGATCGTGTAGACCATGCCTTCCTGCAGAAGCGTATCGTTAGCCTGGCTCATTGATGGGTACTCATGGACAGAAATTCCGAGTCCGTGTCCAAGCCGGTGAGGAAAATAGTCACCGTATCCCGCTTTTTCTATGATTCCGCGGGCTGTCAAATCCAGATCTCCGATTCTGACACCGGGTTTGCTTGCCTCAATCGCGGCTTTTTCCGCTTGAAGCACAGTCTCGTAAATCGCCTCCTGCTTCGGGTTGATGGTTTTGTATGCAAATGTTCTTGTAATATCAGAGCAATAGCCGTCAAGAATAACACCAAGATCAAATAAAACAAAATCACCTTTCTTCAACGTGGCTGTACCAGGATTTCCGTGAGGCTGGCCTGATTTTTCTCCGAATAAAACCATTGTCGAAAAAGACATGCCTTGAATTCCTTTTTTCTTCAGCTCATACTCAATTTGAGCGAGCACTTCCACTTCACTAATGCCTTCACGCAAAGCGGCTGTACCGACTTCAACACCGTAATCCGCAAGCTTTGCCGCCTCTTTCAGCAAACGAACTTCATTGTCGTCTTTAATCAGGCGAAATTGGTTGAGTGTTTCTTCTGCTGAAACAAATTGAGCCCCGCCCGTCGAATGCTTCAGCTGTTCAGCGCGTGATAGCGAGATGGAATCCTTTTCTACCGCAAGCGTATGTATGCTGATATTTCGCTTTTTCAAGGCTTTCTCTATCAGCTCCCACGGATTTTCGTGATCCGCATAGCCAATAATTTCATAATTCCAGCCTGCGTTGCGGGCCTGCCCTGCTTCCATTCCTGGACAAATAAAGAAAGGCTCCTCTTCTTGAAAAATAAATAACCCCATTAATCTTTCATGCGGCTCTGTGTAAAAACCGGTTAAGTAAAAAACATTTTCTTTCGTATGAATAAATGCGGCAGTATGCCCCGCTTCCTTCAGCCATGAAGAGACGCGTTGTATTCTATTCACTTCTTGTTCCTCCCCGCCATTTGCAATGCATTGTTCTATCCTTCATTGTATCAGGTTTTGCAGATGTTTGCCTTTCACAACGCCTTCATTTTCCGATGCATTTTATTTCCTGCTCCGCTTCCTGTATACTGACAGTAACGTTCAATCGCAGGGGGTTGTTCCGTTTGCTGATGAATTTTTTCAGGCGAAAAGCAGTTATGCTCTTAACGATTTTGGGAATTTCCGCTCCTTTTATCGGAATGAAGATGGTGGGCTTTTATTATTACAGCTCAATTATAGGCTGTGCAGCGGGCTTCCTTTGCTGCATTCTCGCTCTCATCCTGGTTACGAAAAGATCTGCCAAAGACAAAAATGAAGGGAAAGCTTGATACATAAAAAACCAGCAGCCTGATGGGGCTGCTGGTTTTATTTTAGGAGTCTTAATCCGTTTAGTATGACCAAAATCGTACTTCCCTCATGACCAATCACGCCAAATGGCAATTCCATCACCTGCAAAAAGTTTGCACAAATCAGCAGACAGATCACAGCTAGAGAAAACACGATATTTTGTTTAATGATCCTGTTCATTTTCCGTGACAAGCGGCACATGTTTACGAGCTTTTTCAAGTCGTTTTTCATGAGGACCATATCAGCGGTCTCAAGTGCTACATCTGTTCCGCCGCCCATCGCAATGCCGACATCCGCCGCTTTGAGCGCCGGCGCATCATTGATTCCGTCACCAACCATTGCTATCGTTCCGAATTCTTTTTTTAATCGTTTGATTTCATTCACTTTTTGGTCAGGCAGGCATTCTGCCGCAACAGTTGTCATGCCGGCTTCCTTGGCAATCGCTTGAGCCGTGTCCTCGTGATCTCCTGTCAGCATGGCCGTTTTAATCCCAAGTCGGTTCAGTTCCTCCATGACCTCTTTTGCTTCAGGCCTGATTTGGTCCTTCAGTGCAATACAGCCCGCTATTTGATCATCCTTTTTCACAAATACAATCGTATGGCCGCTTTGAATGATATCTGATGCTGTCTGTTTCATAAATTGTGCTGCCATTTCCTCGCCGATAAAACCTGCTTTACCGACCTTCCATTTCGCGCCCGACACTTCTGCCATAACGCCAAACCCTGATGTTTCTTCTATAGATATGTAGCCGGACTGATTCACGCCGCGGCTTTCAGCGTACGCCGTTATGGCCTGGGCAAGCGGATGGCTTGATTGCGTTTCGATGGCATAGACAGCCTCAAGAACTTCCGCTTCATTGAACCCTTCTGCTATTCTGATCGTCTCAACTGCCGGCTGGCCTTTTGTTACAGTACCGGTTTTATCAAAGGCGATCATTTGCACAGAGCCCAGCTGTTCAAGAAAGACGCTTCCTTTCACAAGCATACCGTTGCGGGCGCCATTTGAAATCAGGGACAACGCCGCCGGCATAATAGAGGCGACAAGCGCACAAGGTGACGCGACAACCATAAACACCATTGCGCGGTAGAAGGTTTCACTCCAGCTCCAGCCCAGCGCAAAGTGCGGGATGAATAACAGGAGCCCCACCGCAATTAACACACCTTTCACATAAGCATTTTCAAATCGTTCGATGAAAGCCTGTGCGGGTGATACACTGTTTTGCGCTGATTCAACCAGTTTGATAATTTTTCTGAATAACGAATCTTCATTTGCTTTCGTGACACGAACAGTCAAGGATCCATTGCGATTCACCGTCCCTGTGAATACAGCGTCGCCTGTGTTTTTTTCTACAGGCATTGATTCACCTGTTAATGCCGACTCGTCAAGACTTGTCGAGCCCGATTCAATGATACCGTCTGCTGCTACTCGTTCTCCAGGTTTGATTACAATCATATCACCGGCCTGCAAGTCTGAAACCGGAACCCTTTTGGTTTCATCATCGATCAGCAATGTTGCTTCTTCAGGTTCAAGCTGCATTAAAGACGTTAAATCTCTGCTGCTTTTATTCATTGTGTATGTTTCTAAAGCTCCGCTAAAGGAAAAAATAAATATTAAAATAGCGCCCTCTGCCCAGTATCCAATCAAGGCGGAGCCAATGGCAGCAAAAATCATTAAAAGTTCTACATTCAGCGTTTTGGATTCGAGCGTTTCTTCGATTCCTTCCTTTGCTTTAGCGAATCCGCCGATCACAAAAGCCAGCAAGAAAAGTGTTATGGATAATACTTGATGGCCGGATAAGAGCCAGCCAGCCAAGATAAGGGCGCCTGATACAAGTGCTGCAATAAGCTCTGCGTGCTGCGCCCAGTTTTTTTCTCTCTTGTCTGTTTTCAATGGCTCGTGCGGATCGCGTTGAACGATAACTTGTTCATTCATATCGAATTCTCCTCTCTAATTGAGAACGTAAATCATCTTCATTTCTATTATAAAAAACAAAATCGCCGCCCAAAAGGCAGCTTTATCGTCAGTTATTTCTTGATGTCTTCCTTTATTATAGCACGCAAGAAGAGAATTTCAATTATAATTATTTTAATTTCTTTTTGATAATAATTATCATTAGCATTCTCAATTCTTCCCTTAATGAAAAAAGCTGAGAGTCTATGCTCTCAGCTATTCTTCCGTCCATTCCTTCAGTTGTTCCGCCGTCATCGGGCCAATTCTTGTTTTTTCAATTTCTCCCTTTTCATTCAGCAAAAATGATGTTGGGATCGTGATGATATGATACTCCTTCATCAATTCCCCTTTTGAGTCAAGGACAATCGGAAACGTCAGCTTGTTTGCTTTAATAAAGTCTTCAACGGCTTGCTGATTTTGTTCCGAATTCACTAAATTCACCGTGACCAGCTTTACGCTGTCGGATGGATGGGCATCATAAAACGACTGAAACTGTGGAAGCTCCTTTTTGCAGGGCGGACACCATGATGTCCAAAAATGGAGAATTGTTTTTTGCCCTTTATTGGGAATCGAGATGTCCTCCCCTTCTATCGTTTTCATAAGAAAAACAGCGGGAACAGCAGGCTGTTTCCCCTCGGCTTGTGCCGAACCTGGAAACCATGCAATCAACCCTAATAACACAATGTATATAGTAAGCAAGCGCTTCGTCAACATGGAATCTTCCTTTCATGCTTTTCAATTAGCTTGCCCCTGCTGTTCCTTTATCATCCTTCAATTCGCGGCGCTCTGTTCCCTCCCGTAAGCAATACAGATACTTGCAGTGCTTTGCAGATCGTGGCATAGTGCAGGCTCGTCAAAAGAATCATGCCAGTGTTCATCCCGAGGATAATCCCGAGCATTTGCAGATTCTCCATTGACCCCAGTACATACATCATACTCAGCGCAACGATATGGCTCCACACATTGTGATAAAAAGCCTCTTTCACAAAACCCATTCCGATTAAGCATGCCTGCAGCGGCATGACAAACAGATGAAAGAGAAAGTAAGGCCACAACAGCTGCAAGTAATACTGCGCTTCAGGAGAGTGAAAAAACAAATGTGTGAGAGGTCCCGCAAACTGGAACATGATCCAGACAGCCGGTATACCGTAACCTAATGTAATGAAAATCGACTGCTTCAGCCTTTTTAACACGATGTCATACTGTGAAAGTGCATAAGCTTCCGAAATACTTGGTATCATGACAACCATTAACGAATGGGCAATAAATGCAGGGAACGAACCTATCGTCACAGCCACTCCAGCCAGCATTCCGTATTGATCGATCGCCGCTGTCCCCGCAACGCCCGCAGCCAAAAGCGCTCCTTTCACTAAAAAGGGTTCAATTGCGTTGACAACGGCATGAAAAATGCGCAATCCTGTAGTAGGAATTGAAACGGCAAGCAGCCTTTTTCTTACATCCTTTCCGCGCAAATGAATGTGCTGCTGGCCGGATACCGCACGCCTTGCCATAATAAATTGTGAATATAAATAAACAAGCACGACCACATCACTCACGACTAAAACAAACAAGGAAATCAGCACAGCCATGTCCAATTCAAATGAGTACCATTGAAAGAAGATGAATAAGCACAAGAGCTGAATGATTTTTTTCAGCACATTGGCAATTGCGATTTTCCCCATTTTCTGCACACCCATAAAGTAGCCTCTGGCGATCGAAGTAAAGGCGACAACAGGAATTAAGCCTATGACAATCCCTTTAATAAACGGGTGGTATGTATCAAATACCGGAATAAACGGAAGCGCAATACTAGCGGCGGCAGTAGAAAAAGCGGTGAAAATGGCTGTCATTCTAAAAGCGTGCCTTAGCATGCTTTCATGAAGCTTAGGATTTGACTCGGCAATGAATTTAGAAATGGATATCGGCAGTTCCAGGCTTGCGATGACAATAATTAAAAAGATCGTGGGCAAAATACTCATGTAAAGCCCCATCCCATGCTCGCCAAGCTCCCGTGCCAAAATCATATTTACGACAAATTCAAGGCATTCAGCGAAAAAGGCGGCAATGGATAGAAGAATGATCCCTTTCACAAATCGATTCATGATGTCTCTCCTTGTCTCTTGTACTACCAACATCATATGAGACAAGTCAAAAAATTATTTTATTTTTACTCTTTATATGAAAAAAAGCACAGTTGAGACCTATTGTCTCTTCTATGCTTAGACGGCAAAAACGTGTCTGCCGATTTTTTCGACGATTTTTCTTGAACGAATCCAATTATCTGACGCTGTTTTCGGATTATAAAAGAAGATGGCATCTGTTTCTCTATTTTTTGAGGACAGTGCTTCTTCGGCAGCTTCAATCGATTCTTTGTCAGGCTTTTGATTAATGCTGCCATTTGCGACCGGTTCAAAGGCGTTTTTCTGATAGATAACTCCTCTAATCGTATCAGGAAAACCTTTTTTCTCCGTTCTGTTCAGTACAACGCTTGCTACAGCGACTTTGCCTTTATATGATTCTCCTTTGGCCTCTGCGTGAACGAGACGGGACAGCAACTCTTTTTCAGACTGTGTATATGTTTCTTTCTCATCATTTGTTTTGTCCGGTTTATCTTTCTCTTTCTTTTCAGTGTGTGCTGATAGCTTAATCGGTTTTATTTTCTTGTCCTTATCAGCAGACAGTGAAGGGAAAGATTCATTCGTATTTCGATCTATATGTGTAAGCCATTTCGCTTCTTCATGTTTTGTCTTCTTTGCGCTCAGTAGTGAAGCTTGTGTATGCTCAATTTTGGCTGCAGGCATGAAACAAAGAAGAAAAACAGCCAGAGCAGTGAATTTCGTTGTCATACAATTTCCTCCTTAAAGTGCTCAAAAAAACACTTCATTACCTTAACAAGAGATCCATTCATTTTCACGGAAAAAGATTTTCCAACTCTCCCAAGGAGGCATCAGGATGGAATAAAGAGGATGACTCACTGCTTACTGGCAGAAAAACAGCCTGAAATTCTATAAATCTTGTCAAATTGATACATGTTTATCCATTTATAACACTTTACATTTTATTTACATCTGTTACAGACAGACGTAATAAAAGGCTTGTATTCTGTCATATATGATAAAAAGGCTTCTCACATATGAGAAACCTTCAGCTTCTTGGCTGTTCTAAGTATTGAAATATGACATCTCCGCCTTGCTGGGCAATTCCTCGGAAATGTTTAAAATCATCTTGTTTAGATAACACAGCCCTGAAATCAAGGAAATGCTCTTTTTGGACTCTCAGTTCGTTTATGGCGCCGGTGCGCAGCTGTTCAATCATTTCTGTGATCTCTTCGGGATGCAACGAAAATTCCCCCTTTTCTTTCTATTGACGAAAATCAATATATCATCTTTAATGCGACAGGACAATTCATAAGGGAGATAAAACTCCTTATCGCTTTACTTCTCAATGAAAATACTGCAAAATACTTTCAAAAGGCATTATTATGTTTAAAGGAGAGGAAGCTTGTGAAAATCGCTAAGGTTGGGAATGTCATTGAATTTAAAAACGGATTAACCGGTGTCGTTGAAAAAGTAAATGAGAATTCTGTTATCGTTGATGTGACGATCATGGATAACTATCGGGATCTTGAGTTAGATTCATTGACAGTTGTTAATCATAAAAATTATAAGATCATCAGAGACTCCTATTAAAACCTCCTTATTTCCACATTGATTCGAAAAAAACTGCAAGACGGACAATTAAACACCTTACATATGAAATTCGCTTTCTCAAAAGCTGTAAACAGCTTTTTTACATAAAAAACACCGATTTATGAATCGGCGTTTTGGTCTATTTCCGTTATTTCTATATAGAACTCGCTGACGGCCCCTGGTTCGTACAGGTTGGTCAATGACGTTGAATAATTTGTCATTTCACCTCGGAAAGCAAGATCGCGTTCCGGAACCTCGACATTAAACGTTTTTTCATACAACAGGACGGCGATATCGTGGTAAGTCTCACTCGTAACGTTTAGGGTACATGCAATTTTGCGCTTCGGCTCGTTTTCTTCTTGATATGCTGCTATTTCTAATGTTACATTGTTTAATCGCAGTGTCTTCACTTCTTATCAGCTCCTTTACGGTTCATGCATCTTAGCATACCTTAACGAACTTTCACAATAAATCTGTTCTGATCGTTATGTTCACCATTTCTTTAGAAAAGACACCTTTACAAACATACGTTCGTTAAATTATAATAAAACAGACGAGCTGCCATCCAGCATCCCGTCTTTTCATTAGAAAGCGGCGAGTGGAATTCCCCCCGGATTCGCTCGTCTTTTTTTACATAATCAAGATGTGTAGAACGAGTAACTAAGATGCTTTAAAAAACAAAAATAGACGTAGTGTTACCCACGTCTATGTAAGGACATCTTGTGCCATTAACGATTATCAATCGTCTCCGGATACAAATCATGGTTCATCATACGGTATTCGGCCATTTTTTCATACTTCGTGCTAGGTTTTCCGTAGTTTGTGTATGGATCAATGGAAATTCCGCCTCTTGGCGTGAATTTGCCCCATACTTCGATGTAGCACGGGTCCATTAATTCAATCAAGTCATTCATGATGATGTTCATGCAGTCTTCGTGGAAGAAAAGACAGGTCAAAGTCTTGTCCCATAAGTGCTTGCTCCAGACATTAAACATGAAGTCACACCAATTTCACACCTTGCCAAACGATTGATCAAGGTTTTTTTAGACACTTCAGCGTCCATTGCAGGCAGCACATGAGTATATGTTTTTAGTGTTGTTGTAATTCGTGCGTGCCCCAATCTTTCCTGACGATCCTGGGGTTAAACTTTAGAATCCCAATTAAAAAGGTAGCATGTGTATGTCTTAAATCATGGCAGCGAAGTTTAGGTAAATTCAATGCATCTCTTGTTACATTAAATGCTCTCCTATAATTATTAGGATGTACCCAGTTCCCTGTTTTAGAGCATACAATTAAATCGTAGTTCTTATAATCGTTTCCTACAATTCGCTTCTCCTTTTCAATCATTGCTTTGTGATTTTTCAAACTCTCACAGAGCATTTCTGGGATACATATTGTTCTATAAGATGTGAGTGTTTTTACCTCAGGAACTAAACCGTATGATCCTTTTTCATTTATCTTGGCCAAAGTCTGACGAACTGTTATAGTCTTTGCTTCAAAATTAACGTCTCTCCACCTTAGCCCTAATACTTCTCCCATTCTAATTCCTGTTTGAATCTGAATTTCAAGTCCAATGTAATTCCTGGTTAGATTCAATAAAACATTTCTGGCATTCAGGAACGCTCTTATGTCCTCTTCATCCCAAGACCGAACAATCTTATTGTCTACTGACATCATTTACAACGTTATAATTGAACGTGCTTTGTTTAGAAACTTTCTTCAAAATCTCTGCTACAATGCCATAAGCCGTTCGAATTGTTGCAGCTGAAAGGTTTCTTTCTCTAGCTAGTCTATTCACATATGCTTGTAAAACTGCTTCATTTATTTCTTTAATTTTAAACTTCCCAAGATAAGGGATAATGTTGTATTCAAACTGTTCTCGGTAATTTACAATCGTACTAGGACGCAAACGAATTGTTTTGTCTTCAAACCATTTTTCTGCGTACTTTCCAAAATTCATATTGAGGTCAAAAGTAGTTTTTCTTTTCTTCCTTAACTTCAATCATTATTTTCTTTATAGGAAAAAATATTCAATAAGGTATGTAGAACAAACTGATGCCAGTGAAGATTTAGATCAGTTTTACAAACAATTTGCAAAGCTACTTTTTGAAAAATATCTTGAAGATAAGAACAAAAAAGGAAATTAAGGAAAATAGATGATATAGCAAAACCCCATCACATCTAAAGTGAAGGGGTTATTTTATGCTATTTAGTTTTAATACTTCTTAGAAAAGCACTTCTGTTCTCAGTGGCATTTGTCAGCATTGTTGCATTTTCATTGAACCTTTGTACTAATGCTTCTTTAGCTTTACCTTCAAATGAAGAGAGTAAAGCAACATACACTTCAGCTATAACCTGTTGAGCTGATGAAAAGTCTGATGCGTTTTTTGTGTCTTCTTTTAGGTTCTGGCAATGAGTTTTTAAAGTTGAACCCACAATTTTTTTTAATTCCTCATTCTGTTGTAAACGTCTGTAAAATTCATCCGCATCCATGTTAACACCATATGGCAATTCAAATCCCCCCTTATAACCGTAACCAGCTTGCTAATTCATTATCCTTATCTTTTAAATCCTCAGCCATTTTAACAATAAACTCACTAATATCCTCTAAATCTCTAATCAAATAATGAAGAGAAGCTTCAGTTTGATACTGTTCTTCTGAGTCATAAAATGCTGCCCCATCTTTCACATAAGGTGCGTGAAACAATACAGCTTTATCAACATCGCTTGGATCTAGATCCTTGAATTCTCCTAACCTCTTACCACAAATAGTTTTTACGTCATAAACCATTTTGCTGTGATCATGAGGGAATCGTTCAATTGCTTGTTTCTTTGTTTTTAAGTCTTCGATAGTTTAGCTAATTCTTTTGCATACTTTGCATCCACTTTAATTGTCTGGCCATTCATGCCTGAGAAAGATGAGAATGATTCGATATTCTGGTTATAAACACCTTTGCTGCCATCAACACTTTGGATATTACCATTCTTATCAAATGTAAAGTTCGAATCGTTTAAACTATGAGTATCAGGATTTTTTGCAAATGCTTGGCCATAGAAGGAAGTAATAAGACTCCCTAGAACACCTGGAATACCTAAAGATGTATTAAGCCGGTTTGCTCTATCTTGGCGGGCAATGCTAGGATTTTTCGTGTATATCGTTGTTCCGTTGTGTCTGTCGTATTCTAAAAACCAACCTGAACCCACCATATCATCAGGATTAATGATTGCTTTGTGATACAGGTCAAATTCGCCATTTCTGATTTTCTTCTGTGTTTCTTCATCATGCAGCTTAACAATGGAAGGGTTGTTAAAAGCGACACTGTAAACGTTATTGTTTACACCAGCATATTCGGCATCTGCTCCTCCAAGTGAGTGACCTGTTGTGGAAATCACTGTGTTAGTGCCAGCATACTTTTTCACTTCATTGGCAACGAGCTTATCACCTTGATCAAATTGAGATGTCTTAGTGACAATTTTGTATTTTCCGCTCTTAATCAACATTGCTTGTTCCATACTGCCGTTATACTTGGCAATAGCTTTAGAGTTTTCAGACGCATCTTTTTTCATTATGTATTGGACTTTCTTTTTCGGGTCTTTACCCATTACCACGTTGCCGCCATCTGCACTTATAACATCAGCTTTAATTTGTTCCTGATTTGTTCCTTGAAAACCTACAACGACATTTTCTGGTTCTTTTGGTTTTACCCATTTGCCTTCTTTTTTCTTGGCTTGGACAAATACGTAAACATCTAGGCCTGTGTCTGGATCTTTTTTGATTTTATCCACGTAAAATGCCTTTTTTGATTTATTTACTATGGGAGTCTTATTTTCATAGGCTTTTTTCATTTTCTTTTCACTGTATGTATTTTGACTGAGATAAAAATAGTCTTTATCTGATAAATTAGGTATGTCGGTCTTTATATTCATGTACAATACCCCTACCCTCATGTAAAATATAAGACAGAAAGGATGGTTTTATGAAAAAATACATAATTATCCTTATAGCTCTGGTTATTATAACACTTGGAGGGATATTTATGAAGGAACAACACGACAAAAAAATGGAAGCCCAAGAAGCAAAAAAAGAAGAATTGTATACCGTGGCTAAAAAAAGAATGACTGACTTTATTAAAACAAACTATAAAGATATTGAACGAATTGATTACACTGATGATTATGAGGTAAACCCAATGGGCGGCATTGAAATCAATGGTTATCTCAATGGAAATAAGAAAAAAGAAATATGGGGAATTTACGACAAAACTAATGACGAAATAGGATCATTTACTGTGGATGCAACCGAGAAGCCTGAGTGCGAAGATAAAGTATGTGAGTATTAAGTATACAACTCTCCCCTTAATGTCGAGGGGTCTTTTTTACGCCTTCTCCTTACCTCATCCAGAATAAATGCAACAAGAATCAAAACAATTGAAAGAAAGATTCTCTCCACAGTTAATTTAATGTTAAACAAAATATATGAATCCACTCTTATTTCACGGCCAAAAGGATGATTTAATGAAGAAAGCCATAATTATACTTACTACTCTGGCTCTTATAACACTTGCAGGACTTTTCATGAAGGAACAACACGACAAAAAAATGGAAGCCCAAGAAACTCAGCAAAAGGAAGAGTTGTACTCTTTGGCTAAAAAAAGAATGAATGATTTTATTGAAACAAACTATAAAGATATCCAGTCAATTGAATACAACAATGATTATGAAATAAACCCAATGGGTGGTATTTCAATTAATGGCTATTTAAACGGAAACAAAGACAAAAAAATTTGGGGGATATATGATAAGGCAAATGATGAAGTTGGAGTATTCAAAGTAAATGCTACCCGAAAACCTGAATGCGAAGATAAATTATGTGAGTATTAAGTAAAATAAAGCTCTATCAAGTTAAGGATAGAGCTTTATTTAATCCTGTATTGTTGTTAGTTCACCATTTGGGTACTTTAACTTTCTTTACAAATGATAAAATTCTTCAAAAGAAACCAAGGGAGGTCTCCCTATTGCGATTAAACATATATACAATTATTTTCATTATCCTTGCTATAGCATCAAATTTAATTTCTATCTTCGTATTTCATCAAGGTATTTTAGCGTATGTTCTTGCCATTATCTTTTTATTAGTCGCTGGATATTCCACAAAATTCACTAAACCTAAAGACCAAAATAAAACTAAATAAAAAAGAGAGAGAATAAATTAATTTTCTCCTCTCTTGACTTTATACCTTTTCCACACTTTTTCAAGAATAAATGCAACTATAATAACAACAACTAAAACAATTAATGTCACATTGAAAGAAAAATTTTCTCTCACGTTTCCCATTAATAATGCCCCTAAAAATCCGAACACAAAACTCATTAGTAATTTCACTGTGAAGTTCATACCTTTCTTACTTTTCTCTTAATTCAATTCAAAATTTAAACAAACGTGAACTTCTCGATCAATTTACATTCCAACAGGAGGATCAAACTTTGAGATTACCATCTTTTATTCCCCTTTTTCTTCTTTATGTCTACAGTAGCTGCATAGTTCATCTTCTTCAATGTGGACAGCTGCGAGCATTTCTTCCCAAGGGATACGCTCATAATCCCTACGGCAATGTGGAACATAATTAATGTCTCCAACACCATGTCTTAAAAATGTATACCATTGTTTATCAGTTAATTCTTCTGCTCCCTTATCAATAATCAAACGAGCAATGCCTAAAGCTGCGGCATTTTCAATCAATTCATTCTCTAAAACCTCTTTCAAATAATAAGCAAACATGTCCCTATCACCTAAAATACGAGATTTCAATTCCTCTTCTTCATGTTTTTTCATTTTATTTGTCCTCCCCTTCTATAAGTATCATTAATATACGGGATAACTAAAACAATAGTTTCATATTTCTTAACGTTTATTCCTTTTCAAATAAATAAAAGAATTACCTCGAAAATATTCAAGGGAACTATTTATTTACTTAAACCATTTTGCCGTACTGACCAGACACATATCGGCGTTTACCGTTATGAATGATCTCCCAGTATCCTTTAGAGTTATTGGAGCCTCTAACAGACCCAGCGATATCAATTGTCTTACCAGCCCAATTGTACCAACATTTTTAGCTTTAATACGGTCAGGTTTGTCCATAATAATGGCGGCATTTTTAACACCTGCAATTTTGATGTTACCGACTGATTTAATGCCTGAATTTGTGGATTTTGAAGGTTTAGAGGCTTTAACTGGTGCAGAAGATATTTTCTTTCCTAAGGTGTCTGTACCATAGCCTTTATAGTTAAATTGAAGATGTGGCTGATCGACAAAACCTTTCCAGTCTCCTCCCCATTCAAATCCAATTGACTTGGCATAAGCAATAAATTTTTTGATATCTGCAGCACCGTAGCCATTCCATTTAGTATCAGATTTAGAATAGCCACCAGTTGGTACAAAGTCCAAAGCCTGACCCAAGGTGATATGATTTCATTGTCTGTGAAACACCTTTATTAACATTCTGGCGTTGTTGTGCTTCAGTACGAATCGTTCCATAGATAAGCACGCCAATTTTGTTTTTCTCTGCGTAAGCCAATATAGCAGCTGCTTTTGTGTTATCCGCAAGTTTGTTGATATTGTCCATATTGTCCATATTTCTTGAGTAATAATACATTGTCATATTAGGTTCCTCCGTTTTATTTAGTAAGATTATGTTGTTTCAATACTGTCTTTTGAGCGAAGTTGGCAAATCAGACGCATACATTAGCCAAATTGAAAACAACAGGAATAAACAGCCTGATTACGATACTTTGTATAAGATTTTTCAAAAGTTAGGAATTGAAGAAGAGCGAATTGAAGATTACCTTGATCATTTCGGGTATTGGTCTCCTGAAAAATGGGAGCATGCAGAGGCTGAAGCTCAAAAAGAAAGACAAAAACAACTTTACAACGATCCAAGCTATATTGAAAGAGAGCTTAAATATTTAGATAATGATGTTGTAAGCAGGAATAGGAGTAGAATTTCTAACAATGGATTTGATTTAATCAAAGAAAAGTCTAATGAATATATGGGAGAAGTTGCAGAAGTACTCGAAAATATTGTTTATGAACCATCAGGTAAGGGATTTGAAATTGTTAGTGGATTAAATAAACTTACCGGTGAAATGATACTCAATAAACAACTATTCAATTTTACATCAAAATTGTTCAACAGTGATTTACCAAGATTAGATGAACAGGGAATGCTAAAAGTTTTAAATACAGTCATTGAGGAAACAAATCGTATTAACAAAGAAAAAACTGCATTTGGTAAACCTAAAATAATTAAACCAATTAAAAGTCTAGATTAAAAATGATGTCCTATGCAGGGCATTTTTTTGTGGATAAAAAAAGAAAAGACGTACAATTTGTACGCCTTAAACTGCTTCTGTACTATCCATTTTTAGCTGCATTAAAGTCACAGTTCAGGTTGCACCTCAGGTCACACTTTTTGATGCAGTCCCCATGAATAGAGCCATTTTCAGGTGTGACTTTTCCCACTTTTACCGTGACTCCACTTCGTCTCACACTCCGTTTCACACAACGGAATAATTAACGATTATTAATCGTCTCCGGATACAAATCATGGTTCATCATACGGTATTCGGCCATTTTTTCATACTTCGTGCCAGGCTTTCCGTAGTTTGTGTACGGATCAATGGAAATTCCGCCTCTTGGCGTGAATTTGCCCCAAACTTCGATGTAGCGCGGGTCCATTAATTCAATCAAGTCATTCATGATGATATTCATACAGTCTTCGTGGAAGTCACCATGGTTTCTGAAACTGAACAAGTACAGCTTTAATGATTTGCTTTCAACCATTTTTTCATCAGGAATGTAGCTGATGTAGATTGTTGCAAAGTCAGGCTGTCCTGTTTTTGGACATAAAGATGTGAATTCAGGACAATTGAATTTTACAAAGTAATCACGGTTTACGTGTTTATTCGGGAAGGATTCCAGCACGTCCGGCGCATATTCGAACAAATAATTTGTACCTTGGTTGCCTAGCAGTGTTACACCTTCTAATTCTGATTCTTTTCTTGTCGTCATGTTCATCTTCCTTTCTATTATACTCCGCGTTTGTTGCCCCATAACAGGGTGTGCAGCTGCGGGAGCACTCTGACGAGATTCAGCTCCGCATCGGCAGCTACCTTATCAACAAGCGCTTCATATTTTCCAAGTAAATGTGCAATCAGTGACTGGTCATCTGTCGTATGCACGTCATCATTGCCGACTTGTAAATAAAAAGGAATCCCGGGGTACCTCTTGTGCACCGTTTTGGCAAATTCCAAATCTTCATCATTAAAGATGACAACCTTCAAGCTGACAGCATGCTGTCTATCATTCTCTTGAAGTGAAGTTAAAATGTGGTCAAGCTTTTGAAAGTTCGTCACCATTTTTGAGCTTGGCGGTTTTGGAGAAATTGTCAAATCATCAATCAGCGTAAACCAATCCTGATAGACGGTCCCTTGAGTTTCAAGCGCTGCACGGATGTTATTTTCCTTCAGCAGTTCAATAAAAGCATCCAGCTGTTTTAACAGAGCCGGGTTACCGCCTGAGACCGTCACATGAGAAAACGCATCTCCCCCAATGTCCTTAAGCTCTGCAAAAATTTCTTCTGCCGTCATCCAGCGAATATCTTTTTTAGCAGACCCGTCCCAAGTGAAGGCGGAGTCACACCAGCTGCAGGAATAATCACAGCCGGCTGTCCGGACGAACATCGTTTTCTGTCCGATCACCATGCCTTCTCCTTGAATCGTCGGGCCGAAAATTTCTAATACAGGAATTCCTTTAGCCATTCAAACCACCCTTTTTCGGACGGTAGACACAGTAGCTTGTCGGTGTTTCACGGACAAACACCTGTACACAGGCCGGCTTATTCTCCAAAGTGTCTAAATAAGCCTGTACGTTGTCATAAATTGTTTTCGCCACGACTTCAGTTGTCGGCAGCGAATACCTCGTCCTGAGAAAAGTCTTCATGATCATTTAATAGCGTATGATCATAGTTTCCATGCACCAGTTTTTTGAGTACGCTGAAATTGACAAGGAAGCCGGAGTCGTCAAGTTCGTCGCCGGCAACGGTTATATTTACGGTATACGTATGCCCGTGAATCCTGCTGCACGCTCCCGCACTTTCCCGAGGGATAAAATGAGCGGCTGAGATGTGCATGTCCTTATTCAGTTCAAACGAATAAGGATGCTGGACCTGCGGATAAATTTGAGATAACAATTTATGCACGCTCTCCTTTCATCACCATATATTCTTCATAACCTCTTGAACGAAGATGGCATGCCGGACATTCGCCGCAGCCGTCTGCGATGATGCCGTTATAGCACGTCAGCGTGTTGTTTTTCACAAAATCCAGCGCGCCAAGCTCATCTGCAAGCTTCCATGTTTCCGCCTTATTGAGCCACATGAGAGGCGTGTGGATCACAAACGGCTTCTCCATCGCCAGATTTACCGTTACATTGCAAGATTTCACGAATTCGTCACGACAGTCAGGATAACCGCTGAAGTCTGTCTCGCAAACTCCTGTAATAATGTGGCGCGCGCCAATTTGGTAAGCCAGGATAGACGCAAAGGATAAGAATACCAAATTGCGGCCTGGAACGAATGTGGATGGCAGTTCGCCGTCTTTTGCTTCTATCTTAATATCATTTCTAGTCAGGGCATTCGGTGCAAGCTGATTTAAAAGTGACATATCAAGCAAATGATTTTTCACACCAAGCTTTTCCGCAATGGATTTTGCCACTTCAACTTCCTGCGAATGCCGCTGATTATAATGAAAAGTCACCGTTTCGACTTCTTCGAATTCTTTTAAAGCCCACAGTAAGCATGTGGTGCTGTCTTGACCGCCGCTGAATACGACAATTGCTTTTTCTTTTTTCATGATTCCTCTCCTTCTCCGCAATAAACACATCGGCGAGAGACATCGCTACAGCTGATTCACGCAAAAAAACACCTTTTCGGAAGGTGCTCTAGAAAAACATAAAAAAGGCCGTATCCAAGGATACAGCTCGTCCTTAGTTTTTTATAGAGGGTGTAGCTAGAACCTCTCCCGCATACCGCACGGATTTTCTTCAATTTTTTCACTTCTGCTATCTTACCATAATGTTGTTTTTCTTGACAATAAAAAAGTCAGTCCCCGCTTCAAGATCTATTGTGACGGTTCGCTTCTTTATATATAGTTATAAACTGCGCCGCCGAGGAGCCTTTTTACAAATCAAGGCGCCTATGAAGGCCAGACTCACATAGCCAAACATGGGATAAATCGTTGAAATGAGCTTGCCGTACCCTATTTGGCTCGTGATATAAGCCGTGATCATAATGGCTGCAAAGATATATTTGCTTTTTATTGGAAGAAAACTCTGGACTTGTTTTTCTAATCCATATAAATTACCGATAACTGATGTGAACACTTCTCCGAAAATAATGAGTAAATAAATCAAATGGACAGATCTTGCAAAAAGATAAACCACTTGCGCCATCGGTATATCATACAAAAATACATCCGGAAGAGTCGACAAAGACAGAAAACTCGCGGACAGCACAATCGTCAGCATCGTGCCTCCGATTAAAGCGCCTTTTTTGATCACTTTCTCCGAGGACATTTCATTCGCCAGCGGAACCAAAACCGCTTGGGCCAGCGATAAATTCAAAGCCCCGTAAGAAAAGGCTGATAACAGCCAATCCCAGCGATGCGGCCAGACCCACTGAGCTGCGTTTCGTGATTCACTGAATATAAAAGAGTCGGCCACTACAATCATTGAAAAGATGATTAAAAGGGGAACAACAAACACATTGACACCGAAAATGCCTTTTACTCCTCTGGTCATCACAATTAAGCTCAGACCGATTGTAATAAGCATCCCAATCTGAGCGGACATCCCCAATTGTTCCTCAAAAAGCGCCCCTGCTCCTGAGAGCATAACAGATGTAACTCCGAGGAGAACAAACAGCATAAATACATTGATAATCCGCCCAGCAGTCGTCCCGAACAAAAAGATGTTCATTTCTTGATATGACTTGGCATTGATTCGCTTTGAAATGATCATCAGCTTGGCGCCCAGTAACGTAAACATTCCGCCGCTGACGAGAATGCCGAATAAACCGAACCAGCCGAACTTCAGAAAAAACTCAACAATTTCTCTGCCAGTCGCAAATCCAGCTCCGACTACTGTGCCGACATACACAAAAGCAAGCTGACCTGCAGACCCTTTTGATTGTTCCATTTCTCCCCTCCGAACGAACCGCAGTTTTGTCCATAGATGCCTTTTTATAACCTATGAGACAAGTTCCTTGAAAAGACGAAGAAAACATGTTTTACTTTGTAACAAATTAAAAAATATTGTGCAAAAGACTTGAAAGTCAAAGATGGTCAGAGTATACTATTAATCAAAGTTGGTCAAACAAACCGGCCTTTTTTAAAAAACATTTGGTCAAAGATAGTCAAAAAGTAAGGTTGCTTTGAGCATATTGTTTTGAATGCCGTTACGTTTGCCATATACTAATAGTCAAAGAAGGTCAAATTCAATAGACCTTTTTATTCACTTTTATTGGTCAAAGAAGATCAAATTATTAAGGAGGTTTTGGCAAATGCGTTGTCAACATTGTCATCAAAACGAGGCGACGATTCGCCTTAACATGCAAATAAATTCCGTTCATAAACAGATGGTTCTATGTGAAACTTGTTATAACGAACTGACCCGTAAACCTTCAATGAGTATGGGTCCTCAATCTTTCGGATTTCCTTTTGAACAGGCATTCCAGCCGAAAGAACAAAGCGCAGCAAAACAAAGCGGAAAAAAAGGGCTGCTTGATGAGCTGGCTCAAAATATTACAAACGGTGCTAAAGCCGGTCTCATTGATCCCGTCATCGGCCGTGATGACGAGGTGGCGCGAGTGATCGAAATTCTAAACCGCCGCAACAAAAACAATCCGGTTCTTATTGGGGAGCCGGGTGTAGGGAAAACTGCCATCGCTGAAGGACTCGCTTTAAAAATTGCTGAAGGCGATGTTCCAAACAAACTGAAAAACAAAGAGCTATACTTGCTTGATGTTGCATCCCTTGTTGCAAATACAGGGATCAGAGGCCAATTTGAGGAGAGAATGAAACAGCTGATCACTGAGCTGAAGGAACGAAAAAATGTCATTCTCTTCATTGATGAAATTCATCTTCTCGTCGGCGCAGGCTCTGCAGAAGGATCAATGGACGCCGGCAATATTCTCAAACCGGTCCTAGCCAGAGGCGAACTGCAAGTCATTGGGGCGACAACACTGAAAGAATACCGTCAAATCGAAAAAGATGCTGCGCTGGAAAGACGTTTTCAGCCTGTCATGGTGCAGGAGCCTTCAATTGAACAAGCTATCCTCATTCTGCAAGGAATTAAAGACAAATACGAGGCGTACCATGGCGTGACATTCAGTGATGAAGCAATCAAAGCATGTGTCACGTTATCATCCCGCTACATTCAGGACAGACACCTGCCGGATAAAGCAATTGATTTATTAGATGAAGCAGGTTCAAAAGCCAACCTGTTAATCGATGAACTGAATGATGAGGATGCGGCTGAACGCTTAACTGCAATTGAAGCCGAAAAAACCAAAGCCCTTGAAGAAGAAAATTACGAACTGGCGGCAAAACTCCGTGATGAAGAAATCGCATTGGAGAAAAAACTGAACAGCTCCTCCGCTCAAACCGCTGTCACTGTGGAAGCTGAGCACATTCAGGAAATTGTTGAACAAAAAACAGGCATTCCTGTCGGCAAACTGCAGGCAGACGAACAAACGAAAATGAAAGAGCTTGAAGCAAAACTTCATGAACGCGTGATCGGACAAGAAGCCGCTGTTCAAAAAGTGGCAAAAGCGGTAAGAAGAAGCCGCGCCGGATTAAAATCCAAAAACAGACCAGTCGGCTCCTTCCTCTTTGTCGGTCCTACCGGCGTAGGGAAAACAGAGCTCTCTAAAACACTGGCGGATGAATTGTTCGGCACAAAAGACGCTATTATCCGTCTCGATATGAGCGAATACATGGAAAAACACGCCGTATCTAAAATTATCGGTTCACCGCCTGGATATGTCGGCCATGAGGAAGCTGGACAATTAACTGAAAAAGTGCGCCGCAATCCTTACAGCATTGTGTTGCTGGATGAGATTGAAAAAGCACACCCAGACGTTCAGCATATGTTCCTGCAAATTATGGAAGATGGCCGTCTGACAGACAGCCAAGGCAGAACCGTAAGCTTTAAAGACACTGTGATCATTATGACAAGCAATGCGGGTGCTGGCGAGAAACAAACGAAAGTCGGTTTCCAATCAGATGACAGTGTCATCGAAGAACAAACATTGATTGATTCACTGAGCATGTACTTTAAACCTGAGTTCCTCAACCGTTTTGACAGCATTATTGAGTTCCGCTCATTGGATAAAGAACATCTGGTCAAAATCGTCAGCCTTCTTCTTGGAGAACTTGAAGAAACATTGGCTGAACGGGGCATCAGCTTGAATGTGACAGCTGAAGCGAAAGAAAAAATCGCTGAGCTTGGCTACCACCCTTCATTCGGTGCACGTCCGCTTAGAAGAACCATCCAAGAATGGGTTGAGGATGAAATGACTGATCTGCTGCTTGATAACAGCGAGATCACAGGTTTTCACGTCATTTTAGAAGATGATAAAATCAAAGTACAAGCGAATTAACAATTAGCGGTTTCCTTTTAGGAAGCCGCTTTTTTATGCATTCATACTCTTGACTGAGAAAATACCGTCCCTTCCCCTGAAGCGCTGATTCCTTTCATCTTTTAGACTTTTTTTAAGGAGGGATGGAACATGTTTATATATAGTGAATATGTATTTCTACTATTATATGAATACAGTCTGAAGGACAGCTTGCAAACAAACTGCCAATTTCATTAAACCCCCGGGCTTTTCAATTTTGAAAAGTCCGTTTTTGTTTATTTCTCCCTTCTATGCCTCTTCCTTGAATATTTCATGAACAAATTCACAATGTCCCTAAAGTTCCGGGCACCAAAACCGATATTAACCATAGACAAGCTAGTAAAAAAGGATTTGGTGAAAACTATGGATAAAACTTCGTTAATCGGTATTATTCTTGCTTTTGTGGCATTGAGTGTGGGAATGGTTCTGAAAGGCGTCAGCTTCAACGCGCTTGCAAACCCCGCCGCCATTTTAATTATTATCGCCGGGACAATCTCAGCAGTCGTTATTGCGTTCCCAACAAAAGAAATTAAAAAAGTGCCTGCGCTGTTCCGAGTGCTATTTAAGGAAAATAAACAGCTGACAATAGAGGAACTCATTCCTATGTTCTCTGAATGGGCCCAGCTTGCACGCCGCGAAGGTCTGCTTGCTTTAGAAGCAAGCATTGAGGATGTAGATGATGCTTTCTTGAAAAACGGACTCAGCATGGCTGTTGACGGGCAAAGCGCGGAATTTATCAGAGATATCATGACAGAGGAAGTCGAAGCAATGGAGGACAGGCACCAAGCCGGAGCCGCTATCTTTACACAAGCGGGAACATACGCGCCAACACTTGGTGTACTCGGCGCTGTAATCGGGCTAATTGCCGCCCTCTCTCATATGGATAACACAGATGAGCTTGGGCACGCCATCAGTGCTGCCTTTGTTGCCACACTTCTTGGTATCTTCACAGGATATGTGTTATGGCATCCCTTCGCAAATAAATTAAAGCGAAAATCAAAACAAGAAGTAAAACTGCGTGAAGTCATGATTGAAGGTGTGTTATCCGTTTTAGAAGGACAGGCACCGAAAGTCATCGAACAAAAGCTTTTAATGTATCTTCCTGCGAAGGACCGCTTGAAATTTGCAGAACAAGGAGAGGCGCAAAATGGCGAGAAAAAAGAAGAAGAAGCATGAGGACGAGCACGTTGATGAATCATGGCTCGTGCCTTACGCCGACATCCTTACTCTTCTCCTGGCATTGTTTATTGTGCTGTACGCGAGCAGCTCAATTGACGCAGCTAAGTTTCAAATGCTTTCAAAATCATTTAATGAAGTCTTTACAGGCGGCACCGGCGTACTGGACTACTCCAGTGTCACTCCTCCTGAAAACGAGTCAGACGGCATCGATGAAGTGAAAAAGGAAAAAGAAGAGAAAGAAAAAAACAAGAAAGAAAAAGAAAAAGCAGCTGATCAAGAAGAACTTAAAAATGTGAAGAGCCAGGTGGAAAAATTCATCAAAGATAAAAAGCTTGAACATCAGCTTGAGACGAAGATGACTAGTGAAGGCCTCCTGATTACGATTAAAGACAGTATCTTCTTTGACTCTGGAAAAGCGATCATTCGTAAGGAAGATGTACCGCTTGCAAAGGAGATTTCAAATCTTCTTGTGATTAACCCGCCAAGAAATATCATTATCAGCGGACATACTGATAATATGCCAATTAAAAATTCTGAATTCCAATCAAACTGGCATTTAAGCGTCATGAGAGCGGTAAACTTTATGGGGCTTTTGATTGAAAACCCCAAGCTCGATGCAAAAGTGTTCAGTGCCAAGGGTTATGGCGAGTACAAACCGGTGGCTTCCAACAAAACTGCGGAAGGCCGAAGCAAAAACCGGCGGGTTGAAGTTCTCATCCTGCCAAGAGGCGCAGCGGAAACAAATGAAAAATAGAAAAAAAGGAAGCCCTGTGACATATCAGGCTTCCTTTTTTTACTTATTGTGAAACTGTTTTGCGTTTAACCCTACTCTTTTTAACATTTCAGTGCACATCTCTACCTCTTCTTCGCTTAATACGCTGATCATTTCATCAATTTCAGCAGCGTGATCAGGGAAAATATCGTTCAAAAGACCGATGCCTTTTTCAGTAATTTGTGCAAATGTCACCCGTCTGTCTGTAGGAGAAGCTTTCCGAATGAGAAGTTCTTTTTGCTCCAGCTTATCTACAACGTATGTGATGCTCCCGCTAGCCAATAGAATTTTATCCCCTATCTGCTGCAGCGGCTGATCGCCTTTATGATATAAAAGCTCTAGTACAGCAAATTCAGTCGGATTCAGCCCGTGCTTATGAATATGCTTATTCATATGATCATTAATAGACCGATACGCGCGCGACAGCACGATAAATAACTTCAGTGATTTTTCTGTCATGTCTCAATCATCCTTTTAGAAACCGTTACAGAGAAACATTAATAAACAAAGACCAAAATGTCAATAAAAATCTTTCCAATATTTCTCTTCTTTTTTAAAATGTTAGCTGCTCAACATCTTTTTCTAATTTTTTTGGTTATTTTTTCTTATTAAAGAAGAAGAAACAATGATATAATACCTCTAATCAGGTGTATGTTGGAGCGATGCAAATTGAAAATACTAAAAGGCGCCTGCGGGAGAGTCAAACTTTATATCATACTGGTCGTGATTCCGGCAATCGTCATCAGCTTTTTCGTATATGAAAAAGAAAAAGACACAATAGCTGCAGAACATAAGCAAGAAGCAAGTGTCCTGCTAAACCTTCACCGCAATAAAATCAATTATTTAATCGGAGAAACGATGGCACGAATGACCTCCTTGTCCATCGCCATTGACAGACCGGTTGATATAAAGAAAATGCAGTCGATTTTGGAAAAGACCTTTGATTCAGAGCCGAGATTTTCCGGCCTCTATTTTCTAAATGCCAAAGGAGACGTCACCGCAAGCACAACCGAATTAAAAACGAAAGTAAACCTGGCCGACAGATCTTTTTTTACAAAAGCAAAGGAAACAAAAAAGACAGTCATTTCAGATAGTTATTCGAGCAGAATTACAGGACAGCCCATTTTTACAATTTGTGTCCCTGTTTTGGACTCAAAACAAAATGTGACAGATTATCTTGTCGCAGCTATTCAAATTGATTATTTGAAAAATCTCATTAACTTGCTGAGCCCTGATGTTTATATTGAAGTCGTGAACCAAGACGGGAAAATGATTTTTGCGAGCGGACAGGCCTCCCGTGTAAAAGATCAGAAACCTGTCAGCGGATATTTGGATGATATCAGCTGGAATATGAAAGTATATCCGAACCCTGTCACAATAGAAGAATTGACAAAAAGCCTTGTACTTCCGCTTTCATGCAGTATTGTGCTGCTGAATATCCTTTTTATTCTCGTGCTGTATTATTTGCTGAAGCGCCAGACCCAGCTGGAGCGCTCAGAAAATGAGGCGCAAAAATTAGAGCTGATCGGGACGCTTGCGGCCAGCACAGCCCATGAAATCCGTAACCCTCTCACAGGGATAAGCGGCTTTATTCAGCTGTTGCAGAAGAAATATAAAGGTGAGGAAGATCAGCTTTACTTCTCCATTATCGAACAGGAGATCAAGCGCATCAATCAAATTGTGAGTGAGTTTCTCGTTCTCGGCAAGCCGACAGCTGAAAAATGGGAACTGAACTCGCTTCAGGACATTATCGGAGAAATTATGCCGATCATCTATTCTGAGGGGAACCTATACAATGTTGAAGTCGAATTACAGTATTTAACCGAGCAGCCCTTACTCGTAAAATGTACAAAAGATCATATTAAACAAGTGATTTTAAATGTGGCAAAAAATGGACTTGAGTCAATGCCTGAAGGAGGCAAACTGACGATCTCCTTGGGAGCTTTAGATAAAAAAGCCATAATCAAAGTTGTGGATAACGGTGAAGGGATTTCTCAGGAAATGCTGGATCACATCTTCCTTCCCTTTGTTACTTCTAAAGAAAAAGGAACCGGTCTCGGTCTTGTCGTTTGTAAACGGATCGTGCTGATGTACGGAGGCTCTATTCATATTGAAAGTGAAGTGCGAAGAGGCACAGAGGTGACAATTACCCTCCCCGTGTCCGCTTCATAACCCCCTGACCTTGTCAGGAGGGTTTTTTTATCTTCGTGACCGGGCATTTCCATTCGACTTGCCTGCTGGACTGCCGGAAAAAAGGATTTTGATGAAACGCAGCAGCATTTTCAGAAGCCAAAAAACCATAAAAAATACTAAAAAACCCTTTATGCCTTCTGTGGCATCTAAAAACTCCATATTCCCTCTCCCCGTCACTTTTTGCTGAATCTCAATCGCAAATACGATCACAATGATAACTGTAACAGTATAGATAAAGGACAAGGCTGTTATACTCCATTTAGAAAGCCACGTAAACACAACATGAGTGAAACCGAAAAAAAGAATGCCAAAAATGCCGATCACCCAAAAATGCATTTCTTTGTCAGTTAAGTGAATGCCGAATAATCCGCATATAGAAATAAAAGCATCATGAAATTCATTGACCATTTCAGTAATAAGAATCGCCAGTTCTTTCATTAGTTCCCTCTTTCATATGAAATTTTCCAGAAAAAAAGAGCGCTTCTGAAAAGCTCTCTCTCTTTATATATGCATCTGATAGGCCGCTATTTATTTGCATCATATGCTGGCATAACATCTCTGCGGGGCCACAAGCCTAATTTCTTTACAAGACCTTGAATCCCTTGGGAATGTTCGTTTTCTTGCATAAGCTGGTGATATTCATTTATTAAACAATCCAGCTCCTGACTGTGCCTGATCGTGTCATGCCCTGTAAATCCCTGCTTTCTAGCGGCATCTATCATTAACTTTCTTTTTTCATCAATAGACACCAACAATCTTTCTTGTTCAGAAGAACCGCCCATTCACTTCACCCCTCGCCGCTAAGAAATAGGAAACAAGTTTGATTGGGTTATTGTGCATTATTACAGATTATACTTTATTTGTAAACATATTTTCATTAAATAAGTTAATTTTTCAGGTATAATAGATATATTGATAGGATTAGAAAAATAATACCCAGGTGAAGAATATCTTAAACACGCCGCCAGGCAGGAGGTATGCCCAATGAAGAAAAAGAAAGCAATAATGCTCGGAGCGGCAGGCGGAAAAGCGATTTTAAAGAGGAAAAACCGAAAAAAATGTATCCAGCACATCACTACTTTTTTTCAGATGATTCGCGATTGGCGAAATGGCAATTACCCTCGTTCACAGGTTAAAACACTTTTGCTGCTAACTGCTGCCATCTTGTATATCGTCATGCCGCTCGATATCATTCCAGACGTTATACTAGGTCTTGGGTTTATTGACGATGCAGCTGTCTTAGGTTTCATTTGGATGCTAATTAAAAAAGAACTGTCACAGTATGAAAAGTGGCGTTTGCAATAAATATAAAAAGCCCCGTTCGGTGAACGGGGCTTTCTCATGCTTATTGACTCACGCTGTTTTTTTCATAAATCGGAACCCAGCCTTCAGTTGTGACAAAAATTCTCACCGCGACAACTTTGCGGTCCTCCTGAAGCGTGAAGTAATGGCGGATATTCTCAGGCACGGAGATTAAATCTCCAGGGTTCAAACGGACATCAAAAAACGTGCCGTCCTTGCCTTGAATGACAAAAATACCGTGTCCGCTTACGATAAAACGAACCTCATCGTCTGTATGGTGATGCTCTCTTTTAAAATTTTCAAGCAGTTCATCAAGTTTCGGGTTGCTGTCTGACAATGAAATAACATCCTGTGCTTTGTAGCCCCGGCGGGTTGAGATGTCTTTAATTTCAGTTTCAAAGGTATCAAGAATTTGCTGTTTTTCTTCTTCTGTCAAATCATATTTCTCTGAGAGATGTTCCGGAAGCTTCGCGATATTCCATTGCTCATAAATAACCTCTTGACTGTCCAGAAAGCTTGCTACTTCCTCTTGATGTTTAATCGTTGTATTTGCCTCATCATGAATTCGAATTGTAGCCATTTCAATTCCTCCTTTTATTTAACCAGCTGATGCTGAAGGGTTTTCAATTTTAAATGGTAGCTGAACAAAAATTCAAACGCTTCAAGCACTCTTTTTGCTTCAAATGCTGTTCTCCCCCATGCGGTAATACCGTGATTGCGGATCAGAACAGCTCCTGAATCTCCTGAAACTTCTTCCTCAAACAGTGCCGCGAGCGTCGGAATATGAGCCGGATTTTCAATGATCGGAATGGTCACTTCTGCATTCTCTTCCCATAAGCCGAGTGCTTTTATAATTTCCTGGCCTCTGAATGTGATTTTCTTTTGGTCTCCGTATATCTCTGAAATCACATTATTGTTTACCGTATGGACATGCAGGCAGCATCCGGCATTGGTTTTATTGTACAAATGTGTATGAAGCAGTGTTTCCGCTGACGGTTTCAGAGAATGCCCGCTTTCAGCGGGCTCTCCGTTTTGGTCGACCAAAAGAAAATCCTCATCCGTCTCTTTGCGTTTATCTTTTCCGCTTGCAGTGACGAGAAATGTTAAAGGCTCATCAGTAACCTTAATGGACAGATTGCCGCTAGTCGCCGGAAACCAATCTCTCTCTGCCAATTCCCGTTTTACTTCAGCGAGCTCTCGCCATCGTTCTTGTTTTGCAGCCATTCCTGTACCTCCGTTACATTCTCAATTTCTTTTCTTATCTCATAAAAATCTTGATACGGGAGATGATTGAGGTTTTGCTCCTGGCATTCGTTTAATAAATAATCTCTTGCAAAGCATAAGTCAGACAGCTTTGCTGCCTCCACATCTGTAACCGAATCACCGATCATGATGATATATTGGTTTGGTTCAGAAAGTTCATGGATGACCGACGGCTTACAGCACCCGCATTGATTGCTGCATGTTCCCTTGCAAGAATGAGGCCAATCAATATGAATATAGTCATTGTCAAATGACGCATGATTGCAATAAACGCGGTCTTTCTCCACAATGCCTTCAAGCAAAGGATATACAAAAAAGTCCATCCCTCCGCTTATGACATAAAACGGAATCTCATTCTCATTGATAAACGCTACAAATTCCCGAAAGCCTTCCCTGATTTTTGCATCTTCCAATACAAAACTTGTAATTTCTTCTTTTAAACGGCTGGGCAGAAGGCCGAACATCCGCCCGACACCTTCCTTGATCGACAGCTTTTTGGAAAGTACGCCGTCTTTTAATGCCACCCACTCCGGCGGAGCGAATGTTTTCATGATATTTATAATGTTGTCGTTCATCGTGATGGTTCCGTCAAAATCACATATAATCAAAGGTTTTCGAGTCGTCATACGGCTTCAGCCTTTCCCCATTTGTCTAGCGCAAGCTTAAGATCCTTGCATTGTTCGGCTTTTTCATCAATCGGCTGGGCTTCTAAGACCGCATCAATTATGGCTCTGAACGCACGCCCCCCGCCTTGGGCACCGTTTGGATGTCCATGTACGCCTCCTCCGGCGTTAATGATATGATCTATGCCGAAATCACGCATTAATAGCGGAACCATGCCGGGGTGAATGCCTGCTGACGGAACGGCAAATGTTTGGTTAAAAGCATCCTCTCTCACACATTCTTCATGAATGGCCAGCGCATCAGCTCTTGGCAGCGCAACCGAACCATATGGAGACGGAAAGAGGCTGAAGTCAGCACCGCAATATCGGTTTAATTTCCCGAGTAAAAGTGCATGAGAAAATCCGTAAAACGGAGAAGATGTAAAGGCCCCGCTGACCGCTGGATGCGCCATAATCGGAATTGCGATTTCAGGATCTTCCGCAAGGCTTTGCATAACGTCCAAGCCGTAAGCGAAGACATTAAACAAAAGCGCATCAGCCCCCAATTCGGCAGCACGTCTCGCTTTGTCTTTCAGATCAGCCGTGCGTCCAGTCAAATTCACCGCATACAGCGTTTTATGTCCGGTTTGCTCATACGTTTCTTTTAATATTTGCTTTCCTTCTGTAATTCTTGTTTCAAAAGGCGCTAGACCTGTCTCAAAGAAAATTTCATCGTCTTTAATCAAGTCAACTCCGCCAAGCGCCTGCTGTCGAAGCTGTTCTTTAATATCACTCAGGTCCCTTCCGATTACACCTTTAAATATGCTCATTAACAGCGGTCTTTCAAACTCTCCCAGCAGCTTCCGGATGCCGTATACGCCAAACTTTGGTCCCGGAAGTACACGCTTAAATGCTTCAGAGAAGTGAAGATCGATTAATTTGATTTTTCCGTCCAAGGACAGCTTGCCAAACACTGTTGTCAGCAAAGCCGGAATATCCTGAGAGAAATTGATTTCAGGATAGGCAATTGTGATGACGGCTTGTTTTTCTGATACAGAAGATCCCTCTCTCTCCTCAACATTTATCACCCGCCCCTTGTGCTTTTGCATTTGCTCCTGCTTTACAAGGGGGAGATCAGTCCAGGAACCTACTGTCAATCCTGTTGCAATTTGTTCTGCTTTCTTCTCTGTATCAGCTCCCGGTTCTGTTAGGAGATATGTTGCTAATAACTCACTCATGCCAGAGCTCCTTTCATTTCATCCATAACAAAAAACCTCTTCAAACTGCAATCGCGTCTGAAGAGGTTTCGTTTCTCGTCCGAATCTTATCTCTCAGCCGCTAGCTGCAAGAATTAGCACCGTGCTTTATAAGTCGGTTGCCGGGCTTCATCGGGCTCGTCCCTCTGCCTGCTCTTGATAAGAAAATATAGATTTTATAAATTATTTTGAATTATCCCATCGTTATAGGCTCTTGTCAATGGTTTTTTGGGTAAACAGGTTTAGTTTGCCAATTCGATAAGCGGCTTCCTTGAGCCTTTCTTCACTTGTTAAAAGTCCGACTCTGACGTAGCCCTCTCCGTATTCACCGAAGCCGTTTCCAGCCGCAACCGCCACATTCGCTTTTTCCAGCAAAAGGTCTGAGAACTTCTCAGAAGTATAGCCTTCAGGTACAGGCAGCCATGCAAAAAATGACCCTGCTGGAGCTGTCACATCCCAGCCAATTTCACGGCATGCAGCAATCCAAGCGTTTCGCCTGCTCTCATATCGGGCATTTTGCTCTGCCACACACCTCTGATCAGCTAACAGTGCCTCTGCTGCAGCCTCCTGAGTCGCTCTGAAAAGACTGACAAACATATGGTCTTGATAAAGATTGATTGCTTCAATGACCGAAGCGTTTCCGACGGCAAAGCCAACCCGCCATCCTGCCATGTTATACGTTTTTGACAGCGTGTAAATTTCAATTCCAATATCCTTTGCACCTTCAGTCTGCAAAAAGCTTAAAGGCTTACAGCCGTCAAATCCTACAGCGCCGTAAGCAAAATCATGAACGACGCAGATTCCGTTTTCTTTTGCAAAGCTCACGGTTTCTTCAAAGAATTTAGAGGTAGCAACAGCTCCGGTCGGATTATTCGGATAATTTAAATACATCAATTTCGCTTGTTCTCTCACCTGAGCGGGGATGCTGCTGTAATCGGGAAGAAACGCCCTGTCCTTTACGAGCGGCATCATTTCCATCTTCGCTTTCGCGAGTGTGACACCAGACCAGTAATCAGGGTAGCCCGGATCGGGAACTAAGATCGTATCACCGGGATTCAACAAGCATTGCGGGAGCTCGACAAGACCGGCTTTTCCGCCGAATAAAACAGCGACTTCGGTTTCCGGATCCAGATCAATGCCGTACTCTCTTTTGTAAAATGCAGCAGCCGCTGACTTTAGGCTGTATGAGCCGCGAAAAGATGAATATTTATGATTCTCAGGATCAGCAACAGCTCGTTTCATTTCCTCGACGATATGTTCCGGTGTCGGCTGATCTGGATTTCCCTGTCCTAGATTGATAACGTCGTGTCCCTCTGCGAGCTTTCGGTTCACTTTCTGCACCAGGGAAGCGAAGAATTGTTTAGGCAATTCCTTTAATACATGAGACTGTTCAAATTTCATCTATTCTCACCTTCTAAAAAAATCTTGAAATGATAGTCCATCATCATATATGGTTAAATGAAAAAAGTAAAGAAAAATTTGGGGTGTTAAAAAGATGAAATGGGCGATATCTTGTCTTCAATTTGATATTTCATATGGTAAACCTTCGGAAAATATAAAAAAGGCTGAATTTTTGATCGAAAAAGAAAGCAAACATGCTGATGTTCTTGTTCTGCCTGAATTATGGACGACCGGATATGATCTGGCCAATCTTGATGAACTCGCTGATGAAGACGGCCATTTTGTTCAGAGCTGGCTGAAGAAAACGGCAAAAAAACATGGAGTTCATCTTGTTGCCGGATCGGTCGCTGTCAGAAAGGATTCTGATGTTTATAATACAATGTACATCGCGGATAAGGAAGGGCAAATCATTAAAGAGTACAGAAAAGCCCATCTTTTTCAGCTGATGGATGAGCATTTGTATTTATCAGCCGGTTCCGAAGATGGATGCTTTGAGCTTGACGGCGTCAAAAGCGCAGGATTGATCTGCTATGATATCCGTTTTCCGGAGTGGATCAGAAAACATACGACAAAAGGTGCCAACGTGCTGTTTATTTCCGCGGAATGGCCTCTCCCCCGCCTTGATCATTGGAGAAGCCTGCTTATTGCCCGTGCCATTGAAAATCAATGCTTTGTCGCAGCCTGCAATTGCACTGGTTCAAATCCGGATAATGAATTTGCAGGCCATAGCCTGATTATTGATCCATGGGGGCGTGTACTTGCTGAAGGCGGCCGTGAGGAAGGCATAGTCCGTGCGGAAATCGACCTTCATAAAAGCGTCGAGGTGCGGGAGAGCATCCCTGTTTTCGATGATATCAGAAAAGATTTATATTAAAAAATATATTGACAACTTATTAAAACACCTGTTAGTATGTTCATCAACTGATAAATTAGAATTGTTTAACAAATGAATATATTCTCTTATCGAGAGTTGGGCGAGGGATTTGGCCTTTTGACCCCAACAGCAACCGACCGTAATTCCATTGTGAAATGGGGCGCATCTTTTTCGCGCCGAGACGCTTGTCTCTTAAGGCACGGTGCTAATTCCATTCAGATCTGATCTGAGAGATAAGAGAGGCGGACATAGATGTTAAGCCTCCTTCTCTCTGAGAAGGAGGCTTTTTTACGGCCACAAATTAAGTGATTACATAATTGGAGGTTATGATGATGGCAGTCACAAAAACACCTTTATACGAAACGTTAAATGAAAGTTCCGCTGTGGCATTGGCTGTGAAGCTCGGCTTATTTCCAAGCAAAAGCACCCTGACATGTCAGGAGATCGGCGATGGCAACTTAAATTACGTTTTTCATATTTATGATCAAGAACATGACAAAGCATTGATCATTAAACAGGCGGTTCCTTATGCAAAAGTGGTGGGAGAAAGCTGGCCGCTCACAATCGATCGTGCAAGAATCGAAAGCAGCGCTCTCATCCGTCAGGGCGAGCATGTGCCTCACTTGGTTCCAAGAGTGTTTTACTCTGATACGGAAATGGCGGTTACCGTCATGGAGGATCTCTCTCACCTGAAAATCGCAAGAAAAGGACTCATTGAGGGTGAAAATTATCCGCACCTGTCACGGCACATCGGTGAATTTTTAGGAAAAACACTTTTCTACTCATCAGATTACGCGCTTGAACCTAAGGTGAAAAAACAGCTTGTTAAACAGTTTACAAACCCTGAGCTATGCGACATTACGGAAAGACTTGTTTTTACAGATCCTTTCTTCGACCATGACACAAATGATTTTGAAGAAGAGCTTCGTCCTTTTGTCGAGAAGCTTTGGAATAATGACAACGTTAAAATCGAAGCCGCTAAGCTGAAAAAGTCATTTTTAACGTCTGCGGAAACGTTGATTCATGGTGATTTGCATACAGGAAGCATTTTCGCAAGTGAGCACGAAACAAAGGTGATTGATCCTGAGTTTGCTTTTTACGGACCGATCGGCTTTGATGTAGGGCAATTTATCGCCAACTTATTTTTGAACGCACTCAGCCGTGACGGGGCTGACAGAGAGCCGTTATATGAACATGTCAACCAGCTCTGGGAAACGTTTGAAGAGACGTTTAGTGAAGCCTGGCAGAAGGACAGTCTGGATGTTTACGCCAACATCGACGGTTACCTCACTGATACGCTCAGCCATATTTTTGAAGAAGCAATCGGATTTGCGGGCTGTGAGCTGATACGACGCACGATCGGCCTTGCCCATGTAGCTGACCTGGATACGATCGTGCCGTTTGATAAACGAATCGGCAGAAAACGGCTGGCGCTTGAAACCGGCACAGCCTTTATCGAAAAACGTTCGGAATTCAAAACGATAACAGATGTGATTGAATTATTTAAGTTACTTGTAAAGGAATGATCCATTCATGCCCCATTCATTTGCTGTTCCACGTTCTGTTGAATGGAAAGAAACAGCTATTACCATTTTAAATCAGCAAAAGCTTCCTGATGAGACGGAATATTTGGAGCTGACGACGAAAGAGGATGTATTTGATGCGATTGTCACGCTCAAAGTAAGGGGTGCTCCGGCGATCGGCATTACGGCTGCCTTCGGACTAGCGCTTGCTGCCAAAGACATTGAAACAGAGAATGTCACAGAATTCCGACGCAGACTGGAAGACATCAAACAATATTTAAACAGCTCACGGCCTACAGCCATTAATTTGTCATGGGCGCTTGAGAGACTGAGTCATTCGGTCGAAAACGCGATTTCCGTAAATGAAGCAAAAACAAACCTTGTCCATGAAGCAATTCAGATTCAGGTCGAGGATGAGGAAACGTGCCGGTTGATCGGCCAAAACGCCCTGCAGCTTTTCAAAAAAGGCGACAGGATCATGACGATCTGCAATGCCGGCTCAATCGCGACAAGCCGCTATGGAACGGCGCTAGCTCCGTTTTACTTGGCCAAACAAAAAGATTTGGGATTGCACATTTATGCCTGCGAAACAAGGCCTGTCCTGCAAGGATCACGCCTTACTGCTTGGGAGCTGATGCAGGGAGGCATTGATGTCACGCTAATTACAGACAGCATGGCCGCCCATACGATGAAGGAAAAACAAATTTCCGCTGTTATCGTCGGAGCTGACCGAATTGCAAAGAACGGTGATACAGCAAATAAAATCGGCACATACGGCCTTGCTATTTTAGCAAACGCCTTTGATATTCCGTTTTTTGTCGCCGCACCTTTATCTACATTTGATACGAAGGTCAAATGCGGCGCTGATATCCCGATAGAGGTGCGAGATCCCGACGAAGTCAGACAGATTTCCGGAGTACGGACCGCTCCATCAGATGTGCCTGTCTTTAATCCCGCTTTTGACATTACACCTCATGATCTCATTTCAGGAATCATCACAGAAAAAGGGATTATGACCGGTAACTATGCAGAAGAGATTGAACAGTTGTTTAAAGGTGAAAAGGTGCATTAAAAAACCGCTGGACTTTGCTCATGTGGAGCTGAGTCAGCGGTTTTTTTGTTTCTTTTTGTTAACATTGATGATTTCATCTTTTTGAGCGCTTGATATGATATGCAGTTTCACAAACAGTTTGGCAAAAACGGCAATTTTCTCAGAGCGGCTCGGCTTCAATTGCTTTGTCCTCCTTTTTCATCAGACCAACTTTTTTAACTTAATAAAATGATATGTCGGCTGTGAAAAAAGGGAACGTGCCATATGTTTTATTTTTCTTTATAGGAGATTTGCTCGATGTTCAGCAAAAATGCTTTGAGATCCGTTTTGCTTCCGGCGTAGCCTGTTAACGCACTGTTTTTGCCAATCACTCTGTGACACGGAACAAAAATCGGCAGGTCGTTACGTTTATTAGCCTGTCCGACAGCGCGCACCGCCTTCGGACTCCCGACCGCAGCGGCAATATCAGCATAGCTTCGGGATTCACCATATGGGATCCTCTCCAGCGCCTCCCACACTTTTTTCTGAAAAGGTGTGCCCTTTTGGCTGAGCGGCAGGGAGAATGTCTTTCTTTCTCCGGCGAAATATTCATGAAGCTGTTTTTTCGCTTCTGCAAGAAGAGGTGTTTCCTTGTGTTCTGTCTTCTGAACGGTTTCTTTCCAATCCATCCAATCTTCCTGACTGAGAAATAGACGGGTGATCCTGCCCTCCTCTTCGGCAATGATAAATTCACCGAGCGGCGTTTCAGCTGTCATATAGTAATTCACTCATCATTCCTTCTTTCTTCAGCATTCTGTCTGACGGGAAGCGTAATATGAAAAACGGTGCCCTTTCCTTCTTCACTTTCGACCATAATCTCGCCTTGATGTTCTTCAATAATTTTATAGCTTACCATAAGCCCAAGTCCAGTTCCCCGTTCCTTTGTCGTATAAAATGGTTCACCAAGGCGCTTTAATTTATCTTCTGTCATTCCAATCCCCTCGTCTTTTAAGGAGATGAGGACATGATCTTGATCCAGTACCCTTATCGTCACAAAAATGTTTCCGCCGTCAGGCATCACTTCGATGGCGTTTTTTAATATGTTGATAAAAACCTGTTTCAGCTGATTCGGTTCACAGTAGATCGGGGGAATGTCGTCCATTAAATCAAGCTGCATTTGTACATTGCTGAGATTGGCTTGCGCGTTTAGAAGGTCTATCGTGTCTCTCATAATTTGGGTAACATGTTTTTCCTCATACATAATGGCCTGGGGCTTGGCTAAAATCAAGAATTCGGTGATGATGGATTCGATGCGCTTTAGTTCTGAGGTGATCACGTTGAAGTAAAGGGCGTAGTCTCCCTCGACACTTCCTTTCAGGAGCTGAATAAAGCCTTTAAGAGCGGTCATCGGATTTCTGATTTCATGGGCAATGCCGGCTGCGAGTTCGCCGACAACATGAAGGGTATCTGATTTGCGCAGGCGTTCCTCCAATTCTTTTCGCTCTGTAACGTCTTTAAAGATAGCCAAGTTCATATTTTGAATAATATTCCGTTTAAATGAGAATTCGAGTTTTCGATTGTCACTGCAGCTTAGCAAAAATGGAATTTCGTTGTCCATTTCATCAAAATTAATCTGCCTTGCCGGTGATGCCAGATTTTCTATTTCATAAGCAGAAATAATATCTAGCAGGCTGTGCTGTTTGATCTCTTCATGTGACAGGCCCAAAATATGGCTTGCTAATGGGTTGGCGTCGATAATCCTGTATTGATTGTCGAACAATACATTGCCGTCCATTGAGCCGTTGAACACTTTTCTGAATTTCAGCTCGCTTTCCCGAAGCTCCTTCTCCATCCGCTTTCTGTCGCTGACATTTCTTAAGATCGTCAAATGCTGGTTTTCAAGTATGGTCCGCTTTGAAGTGAATTCGAGCTCTTTGAACTGTCCATTCCCCATTTGAAACAGCAGCTCTTCTCTGATCTCTCCGTACTTTGCATATTTCCTTTTCGTTATGCTGTATTTCTGCTGCGAGTCGACGAGAAAATCACACAGCTTTCTTTTCAACAGCAAGTTCATCGGCAGCTCAAAGATTTTGCAGGCTGATTGATTCGCCTTAACGATTCTTCCGTCATTCGACCAAATGATGATGGCGTCCATCGCATTTTCAAAGATTTCTCTGAATCGCTCCTCACTTTTAAAGAGCTGAAGCTCCATAGACCGCTTCTCTGTGATATCCCTCATAATGGACATATAAAAACCGCTGATGATGTTTGATGTAATCGTAAATTCAAATAGCTTTTGGACTCCTGAACGAAGCTTGACAGGCAGCTCCCCCTTCGCTTTTCCCTTGCGGTTGAGCGCCTTCCAGATATTGTCGAAATCTTTTCTTGAGCCGCTGTCTATGAACTCATACAACGATAAATGAGACAGCTCATTATGATTGATTTCAAAGCTTTTACAAAAGGACAAATTGGCATCAATAAAACCGCCATCTTTATCAAACAGGACGATTCCATCAACCGCTCTGTCAAACAAGTCCTTAAAAAGCTGTTCATTCATAGAGAATTCCCGCTCCAAAATCTTCTTAGAAGATATGTCTCTCATGACAACAAAAAAGAAATCCTCGCCAATGCCTCTTTTGGCCAGAAATTCTATGTATTTTGTCGCCCCGCAATCAAGCCTGATCGGGACCTCCTTCCACAGAAAGCCTTTTTTAAAAAACTTCTTTACGGCAAGATTCAGTTCATCCTTTGGGATTGAAAACAAAAAATCCAAAACAGAACGCTCTTTTAAATCTTCCGAATCAACTTGAAGCATCCTTTCTGTTGCTTCATTCGCCTTAACGATTCGCATTTCGTTATCACAAATAAAAATAGCATCGAGCGTATTGTTGACAATCACTTGATGCTGATTCAATTCCTTTTTCAGTCGCGCGTTTTCTTCTTTGAGGCGATTCAGTTCCTCTCGCAGCTCCGAGTTTGTCTGGACATCAAGAGTTTCCATGCATGTACACTCCTTCTTCAAAACCTATCCCTCAATATTTCTACAAAACGCGGGAACTTCCTTCATTTGCCCTATAAATTTCAGAAAATTTCAGCGCCATTACATTCCGAAGACATTTTCTACGATCCTTACCGCGACTTTACATCGTCCTAACAATCAGCATTTTTTTAGATTCCTTTTTCATCTTTTATTTTAAAATATGTACCAGCAGGGAATAATCTCTTAGTGACTGATGAAAGAGAAGGTGATGCTATGAGTAAATCGCGGGACAGTTATTTCGATAACGCAAAATTTTTATTGATATTCCTTGTTGTATTCGGTCATATTCTTCGTTCATTTATTAATGATAATCACTTTATGCTCTACCTCTACAAGTTCATTTACACATTCCATATGCCTGCATTTATTCTTGTATCCGGTTATTTCGCAAAAGGCTTTAAACGGGCGGGATATGTAAAAAAGCTGGCGGCCAAGCTGATTATTCCGTATTTGATTTTCCAAATCATTTATTCCGTCTTTTATTACATTATGCAAGATGAAAGCATGGCAAATGTGAACCCGATTGACCCGCAATGGTCGTTATGGTTTCTTGTAAGCTTATTCTTTTGGAACCTGCTTCTATATCCTTTTTCAAAGCTTTCAAAGCTGGGGGCGCTGTTTGTCAGCTGCGGATTCGCCGTGCTGATCGGTTATCTGGACTTTGTCAGCAGCACGCTGAGTTTGTCACGGACATTCGTATTCTTACCGATGTTCCTTGTCGGTTTTTATTTAAATAAACACCATTTTGATTTATTGAGATCAAAACGAGGCAAACAAATTGCGCTCGGGGTGCTTGCCGCCGTATTCGTCATCTGCTGGGGCATCGATTTTGACTATTCATTTCTGTTTGGTTCAAAACCGTATTCGTCATTTGGAGACGTTACCCTTGTAAGCGGACTATCCCGAATCGGCTGGTATGTACTCGCCTTTGCGGCAACCTTTAGCTTTTTAGCGCTCGTTCCGCAAAAACGGTATTTCTTTACCAAATGGGGGACCCGGACATTTTACGTGTATTTGCTTCACGGGTTTATTATTAAAACGTTGCGGCAGGTCGGTCTTGAGGATTGGCTTACTGACTATCAAAGCTTAGTGATCCTCTTGCTTTTAACAGCAGCACTGACATCAGTACTCTCCAGCAACTTTGTTAAGACAGTCGCTCAGCCTTTCATTGAGCTGAGGATGACCAGCTTATTGCAATTTGTCAGAGGAACGGGCAAAAATGCTTATTTAAAATAGAAAAGCACCTCTTAAGCGGGACACCGCCTAAGAGGTCTTTTTTATTTCTGTTTATTATTTTTGTTTTTTTCATTTTTCTTTTCAGGCTTTGTGACTTCCAGCGTTTCGATGATCTTTCCGGCATTATAATCCCCAAATTCACTTGAGAATTCTTCCTCCAGCACCTTCTTATTCATAGGCTTTTTATGATTTTGCATATCTCTGCTATGACGGTGTTTCTTCACAATCACATGCCTCCCTGCTTACCCTGTTTGGAATTGCGGTTTGCCCCTCTAAAATTGGGGTCGTCATGATATTGTGTCTTATATGAATTTGGGTCCATGCTCTCGGTAGGTGTATTGTTATTTTTAATGGCTTCATTTACTTCAGCTTTACGCTTCATTCGAATCCTCCTCGCCAGTTTTCACACATTTCGGCTATAGATGCAGGGGCATTAAACTGCACCTGTCGAAGTTAGGTTCTCCAACTGAACAGGAGGCACACATCTTTTTTTTGGCAATCAAAAAACACCGCTGAATTGGCGGTGTTTTGTCTATCCGATAATCACTCTTTCCTTCGGATAATGATAATTCGCTTCAATTTCCTTTCTACCGATCAGATACAGGAAGGTCAGGATGCCGATTCGCCCGATAAACATAACAATCATAATGACGCATTTTCCAACACTGCTCAAATCAGCCGTAATTCCAAGTGACAGACCGGTTGTACCAAATGCCGAGCACACTTCAAACAAAAGCTCCAGCAGGGAATGCTTTTCTGTAATGGTCAGAATGAGTGTCGCGCCAAAAACGAGCAAGATCGCCATCATTGTGACAACAAGCGACTTCATCAGATCAGCAGGGTGCAGCTCCCGTTTGAATACCTTTACGGACTTATTACCGCGGGCGAAATGAAACAGCGCAAGAAGGTTCAAGGCAAAAGTCGTTGTCCGTATGCCTCCCCCGACTGAACTTGGCGACGCTCCGATAAACATCAGCGCACAAATAAAAAAGAGTGTGGGATCTGATAATTGGCTGATATCGATTGTGGCAAGACCCCCACTTCGGGTTGCCGTTGATTGAAACAGGGACAGAAACAAAATATCATGCCATGATTTTCCTGCGAACGCATGGTTTGCTTCCAGGGCAAAGATGCCTATGGCTCCAAACAAGACAAGCGAGCCGAACGTAATCGTTGTGATCTTCGTAAAAAGCGTAAATGGATAACGGCGATGCTTTGAAAACAGGAAATCCTTTACTTCAACCAGCACAGGAAATCCAATCGCTCCAAATATAATTAAAAGCATTGTAATAAACTGCACAAAGTAATCGTGACGAAATGGAATCATCGAATTACCGGTAATATCAAATCCGCCATTTGTCGTTGCGCTGATACTGGCAAAAAACCCGTGTAAATAAGCTTCCTGAAAGGAATCATAGTAGGTTAAGAAATAAGTGCCGAGTATAAGCCCGCCAAAAAATTCAATCCACAAGATCAGAAAAAGAACCTGCTTCATCAGATTGACAATCCCGGAAAACTGGGATTGATTTTGGTCAACCATAATCAATTTCCGTTCTTTCAGCCCGATTCGTTTTCCCATGATCAGCCAAATGAACGTTCCGAGCGTCATAATCCCGATCCCGCCAAATTGCAGAACAAATGCCAATATAAAAATGCCTGTTGTACTGAATGTATCAGCTGTATCAACGACCGTCAGCCCTGTTACGCTGACTGAACTGACGGCGGTAAACAGCGCATCAATGAACGTCCAGTCCGCCCCCGGTTTATGGCCCGCCGGCAAACTCAGCAATATAACGGCCACAGTAACTGCAAGAAAATAATATAATGCGATCAGCTGGGCCGGTGACAGGGCCTGTATCAATTTTCCAAACTTTAATTTCATGTAAAATCCTTCTGCCTCTCTTTTTAAGTACGGTAATTATTCTAAAGATATTAGGTCCATTTTTAAAGGCTTTTACGTAACATTTTCTTAACTTGCTTATTTTTTTATGTTTTTAATCAATGGATAAAATAAAAAAACCTCTGAGAATTTCCTCAGAGGAACAATGTGTTGTATTACTTAGCTTCCAGCCGTCTGATACGCTCATCTAAATCAGGGTGAGTAGAGAAAAGTGAAGAGCGCTTCTTGCCATTGATCTTTAACGTTTGGACAGCTGTCTGATCGTCTTCCATCATTCGGGAAGAGTAGCCTTTAAGCGTCCGAAGCGCATGAATCATCTTATCCTTGCCGGCAAGATCCGCTCCTCCCCTGTCAGCATGGAATTCACGATGGCGTGAATACGCAAACACAACCAGGCTGCCAAGTATCGAAAAGATAATCTGAAAGACAATCATTGCAATAAAATGTACGATCGGCGCTAGATCTTCTTTGACAAAACGGCTTGCAATCCAAGCGGCGATGCGTGATAGAAAGACGACAAAGGTATTGACGATACCTTGTAAAAGCGTCATTGTTACCATATCACCATTAGCGATATGCGCGACCTCGTGGGCAAGCACTCCTTCGACCGCCGCATCATCCATCTGCTCCAAGAGCCCAGACGATACTGCGACAAGAGAACGGCGTTTAGACGGTCCAGTCGCAAACGCGTTTACTTCAGGTGAACGGTAAATCCCGACTTCCGGCATTTTCGTTAACCCTGCAGAACGGCTTAATCTATGGACACGATCAACCAATTGCTGTTCCTCGTAGCTGAGTGAGTGTTTTTTCGGATTCAGCACTCTCACGCCCATCATCGTCTTTGCCATCCATCTGGACATTGCAAGAGACGTAAAGGAACCGACAAAGCCAACGACTAAACTGAACACAAGAAGCGCCAGTGGATCGATACCGCCATCAGCTGTAAAGTATGTCCCTACTCCGGTAACAGAGCTCAAAATAGACAAAACAATCCCGATTGTTGTAAGCACCAAAATATTCGTTAAAATAAACAGAAAAATTCTTTTCGCCATAACAACCTCCGTTATTTTAAGTTCAAAAGAACCTGTATATTTAAATTATAAAACATCCATTTGAAAATGCAAGGAATTCGACGTATGATGTTAATGTAATTTGCTGACGCTTCAATTTTGAACTTATACATAAACCGCTTATCCGCGTCAAATTGTTTAAAGAGGTGAACAATGAACATTTTTAAACTTTCTCGAACCCATATGGTGCGGCTGCTCTATTCCCTAAAAGGACAAGGAGAACATAGCCCGCTCGACATTCTCGTCCAATCAGCGAACATGTCAGCAGAAAAAGCAGCCAATCATCTTGAAATTCCTGAATTTCTTACAAGATACGAACGAAAAAAACAGAAAAAAGAATACGGCCTCTCTACAAATGAAATCGTAGAGCTCGGCAACTTATGCGAACTGACTTCATTAAAGTCAACCGCGATTCAAAACTGGGTAAAGCGTGATATCAAGGATCTGATCGGACACCCTGAGCTGGGCAAAAAATACTCAGTTGAACAAGCAGTTATTCTTTTAATTGTACGTGATTTAAAATCCATTTATGACTTTGAACACATACGGGCTATTTTAAAAGTGGCCTTTAACACAATCTCAGACAGATCTGATGATGTCATTAGCCCGATTGCTTATTATGAAAGTTGTGCATATGTGCTTGATGCCGTTCATCACCAAGATACTCCTTCTATGAAAGAATCAAATCTGCAGGTGATCGTCGAACAGGAGACAGAACGTCTCCGCTACCGTTTTGAAGAACTGAATGACGGCCAATGGCTTAAAATCAGACAGATTATCGCCATTACAGTCCTCTCCATTTTAACGTTCCATATTCAGGCAACCGCTCATAAAATGACAGCAGACATTTTATAGTCTGCGCACCCCCGGCTCAGAGGCCGGGGGTTTATTTTTCTCCACAACAATTGCCAGCATAAATAATCCCCGTATATTTCAAACTAAATACGCGTTAAGAATTTCTTTATAGAAAAAGGAGATGAAAAAGATGGCGAGCAGAAATAAACTCGTTGTTCCAGGGGTGGAGCAGGCACTAGACCAATTTAAACTCGAAGTGGCTCAAGAATTCGGTGTGAACCTTGGTTCTGATACAGTCGCACGCGCTAACGGCTCTGTAGGCGGAGAAATGACAAAGCGGCTGGTGCAGCAAGCACAATCTCAGTTAAACGGCACAACTAAATAAATTCAGGTCTTTATTCGCCGGGGGCACTCGGCGAATCTTCATTTTGAGCTGAATTATTATCACTGCTGTAGCCGTTTGGATTACGGCGGTCTGAAGCGTTATCCCTTCTGGATGAAGAACGATTCTTGCCTTGTTCACCATTGTTCCAGTCCCTGTGGTATTGGCTTTGACCTTTGTCAGCGCTGTTATTTTCATTTCCTTTATCTTGAGGATCTTGTATTGGGGTTTGCTCATCGTCCCCATCTTTTTCGGTATTTGTGTTTTCATCTGATTCCTTTACATTTTTATCTTTATCACTTTTATCAGTCTGGTAATCCGCTTTATCTTCTTTCTGGTCACCGGAATCCGTATCATTCAACTGTTCATTATCTCCTTGCTTGCTGTCCTGGGAGTCGGTTTGATCGGTGTTTTCACCTTCATTTTCTTCACTCTTTTGATCCTCTTCCCCGGATGGTTTGCTGGAGTCATCTTTTAAATCTTTATTGTTATTCTTTTCATTTGATTTGATGTAGCTGCCTGTTGAAACGCCTTCTTTCTTCGCTTTTTCCCTCGTTTGCATATCAGACTCGAGAGATTCCATGCGGTATGTCGTTTTATATTTTTCAGTCACATCGTTGAGCTGTTTTTTCACAGCTTTTTTATATGTATTGTCTTCCGTATTTTCATAAACAGTGGAAATCAATATTTCTTTCGATTTCTTTACATACCCGTGCTCATTGCAGTCGGTTATAATATCGTCAATCACCTTTTTAAAATCAGTCTTCTCCCAATCATCAATATCATTTACGACCTGCTTTCCCTCATCGTTTAGAGGCGTCAGTTCAATCACTTCATAATCGCTGTTTAACGCCATTTCGACGCTTGGATTGATATCGATTGTCATATACGCATAGGCCTTATTGTTAGAAAAAACGGGGAGAACTATAAAAATAAAAAGCATAATAGCAGTCATCGTAAAAATCCCCATTTTGAAAGGGCGCAGTTTAAAAAAATCAAAAAAGCTGGCCCTTCTGCCCATGCGTGTTTCACTCGGAAGCATGATTTCCTCTCCGATTTCATAGCTGTGGCGATCATTTTTGGCTTTTAAAAATTGTCCGTCAGGGGTCAGCAACGTGACGAATTTTTTATTTTTCTCTACTATAATCCCTCTTCTCATGAGTGCAGCACCCCTTTAAGATAATCTTTTAAATAAATATAATCACCCGTAATAATAATACACATCGCAATAATATATTTTCTGTTTCTCTCAATCGTTTTTCGGCTTACAGAGACAAGCTGCTCCAGCTGTTTCACTGGAAGCTGCTTCTTTGTATACAGAATAGCGGCCAATTCTTCGTGTTCAACAAGCGTCATTGCCACTTTTATAGCATTTTGCCTTGCATCCGTGTGCTTTGGAGAATTTTCAAGCAGTTCTTTAAACGACAAACCATAATCCTTGAGCTGCTTTTGAAAATAGAGGATTTCCTCCCGCCTCTGCTCCTGTTCAATCTGACGGCGGTATTCATCTATGGAAAGCTCGGCTTCAATCAGGCTTTGTGATGACTCCTGATCGTCTCCTTCCTGTAAATCGATATTTATATTTTGTGCGCTTCTGGCTTCTTTTCTAATGTAATCAATGACTTTTCTTTTTATAATAAGCTCAGCAAATGCGAGCAGAGAATTTCCTTTTTCAGGTGAATATTTTTCAATGGCTTCATTAAACGCGATCAGTCCAATACTGAACTCATCGTCTTTTTCATCTATATATCGTTTACAAACGGATGAAACCGTCTTTGCGATAAATGGCTTATATTGCTGTATTAATTCATTTTGCAGATCTTTATTGCCTTTTTGTATACTCTCAACAGCTTTTTCAAGCGTTTGCTTCTTTTTTCCCAATTTAAACAAAAGGCTAAGCACTGGTTTCACCTCAGTTCCTCCCTATAACTACTCATTAATGATAGCTAATTTGATAGGGATTCGCAAAGGAGAAAAAGAAATATTGATTTCCAATGTCTCAATTATGACAAACCATTCTGACGTCCTATACATGATTTCGTGCCTTTCTAAAGAATTAAGGGGGTTTTATGCGTGTTTTTTGTAACAAACCTGTTATAAAAATGTTATTTTATTTCGGGTATGAAAACGCTTCAAACACGAAAAGACTCTGCTTTTAAGCAGAGTCTTTCAGATTACGCCCGTTCCCGAGTGCTGTTTTTTTGTTCGTTTTGTGTGCCCTCCAGCTGTTTTTTCCCACCTGACATAAACCAGCCGCTAACTGCAATTGCCGCTAAGACACCCCAGAATATCAGCTTCCATGCTCCAGAATGGATAAAGTGTTCAGAAACAACCGCTATGTCACGATGGGCAAGCGTATATAAAGCAAGCTTCACTCCGACCCAGCCGACAATCACAAAGGCTGCTGTTTCTAGGCTTGGACGTTCCTTTAATAACTTTACAAACATTGAAGCCGCAAATCGCATGATCACCAGTCCGATGATACCACCGGCCAAAATGATGATAAATTGCCCTCCGTCAAGTCCGCCGATCTGCGGGAGTGATGTCCCAGGGAGCGTAACCGCCAGTGCTACTGCTGCTAAAATAGAATCAACAGCAAACGCGATATCTGCCAGTTCCACTTTTAAAACAGTCGGCCAAAAACCGCTTTTCTTCGTCTCTTTATGCGTGTCTTCTTTCTTAAATACATATCTTTTCAATATGTGGCTTGCTGAGATATACAGCAAATAGATCGCGCCAATCGCTTGAACCTGCCATACGTTGACCAAGAAAGAAATTGCAAATAAAGAGCCAAATCGCAGCACAAAAGCCCCTGCCAATCCATAAAACAACGCTTTTTTTCTTTTTTCCTCCGGCAAATGTTTTACCATGACCGCCATAACCAGTGCGTTATCGGCGGCTAAAATCCCTTCCAGCCCGATCAAGACGAGAAGAACCCAACCATACTCTAATAATAATGCTGCATCCATAAATGATACCCTCCCAAAAAAGTTGTTTTCTTTCTCTTCATCCGATCTTATGCCGGCCGGACCATGCAAAAAAGACCTTTGCCGACATAAGGCAAAGGTCTTGCTAGACATGAATTCAAGCATGCCAACAAAGCCGATGGATACCATCCATGAAATGACGACTTTGTTTCCGGAATATATTCCGGACGCTACTCCCCTTTGGGATTTCAAGAAATATCATTTTATACGTCAATAATATGCGCAGTGCGGTGATTTGTCAACGTTTATTTTTTAAAAATACTGATAAATGTTCGGAGTGCGTGCGTTTCTTCCTCTTTTTCATCAATAAGTAGAGCAGGAACAGCACCAAAATCGCTATCCCGATCGGAAGCATATATTGATCAAGAATAGAGCCGACTTCCTTCCAATTTTCACCGAGCTTCACACCGAGATAAACATATACAAATGTAATCGGAAGCATAGCGATGAATGTATAAAGCGAAAACACCCAAACATTCATTTTTGCAATGCCGCACGGTATGGAGATCAATGTCCTGATGCCAGGCAAAAAACGGCCGCTGAAGGCGACAAAGCCCCCATGTTTTTTAAAAAATTGATCCGACTTATCAAGCGCTTCAGGCTTAATAAAAAGGTACTTCCCAAAACGTTCAAGAAACGGCCTTCCTCCGTACCTTCCTATCCAATACAGCGTAAGCGGACCGGCCACTCCTCCAAGCGTTCCTGCCAAAACAACGCCGGCAAGCGTCATATCGCCTTTCGATACCCAGTAGCCCGCAAGAGGCAGGACGATTTCAGCGGGGATAAACTCAATACTGAGCGCTAGAAATATTCCAAAATAAGATAAGCTTTTAAATGCTTCTATCCATGACATTACCAGCTCTTCGATAGCCTTCAACTCCCCTTTTCCCTATTTATGTATTGTACATTTTATTTTTTCGGAAAACGTCAACATGATTTTAACACATTTTTCACGGTCAGCTGAACTAAAAATAGCTCTCACTCGTATTTCTATCATCTTGAAGGCTGAAAGTCTGGAGTTAAGCAGCCGATAATAAAGAGAGTCAACAAGACTGGAACATCAGATACGGGAGGAATCTCCATTTGGAAATACACGTTACGTATAATACGACGCTCATATATTTATCTATTCTTATTGCCTGTGCCGCCTCATACATTTCCCTTGAACTGTCAAGGAAAGTCACGATCCATACGGGTTTAAAAAGTAAAGTTTGGCTGATTGGCGGCTCACTTATAATGGGATTCGGGATTTGGTCAATGCATTTTGTAGGGATGATGGCCGTCCATATGGAGATGGAAATGCAGTTGGAATATGAATTCATGCCTTTAATGGCATCCATTGGTGCATCTGTTTCTGGATCATTTGTGTCATTATATTTTGTCAGCCGGAACATTCTTACATTTTACAGACTGCTTACCGGATCAGTTGTGCTTGGCGCATCTATTGCTTCTATTCACTATATCGGAATGTCTGCCATTTCCCGGGTAATGATTATATATGAACCGATTTTATTTACAGTTTCAATTATCATTGCGATTGCAGCATCTTTCGTCTCGTTAAAGATATTCTTTGACTTGGCCGCAAAAAAACATTCTGATCATCTTATGTACTATAAAGTCATCAGTTCACTTGTAATGGGTTTAGGGATTTCGGGCATGCATTATACAGGAATGCTTGCCGCAACTTTCCATGAGGACACGGCTCATCCCGGAAGCCATATGGAAGTACATACGTTTCATTGGTCAATTTTTGTTACTTTAATTATTTTTTGTATACAAACATTATTATTATTCAGTTCCCATGCAGACCGAAAGTTTATGAAACAAAGCGAACGCATAAAGGATAACGAACAGAGATTTCAATCTTTAATCAACCACAATATTGACGCCATCTTTATTTTGTCATTAGAAGGCGACATTATATCATCAAATCATGCCGGCGAGGAAATGATCAGCAAATTTGGATTCAGCATGCACGATTGGAGAAATTATACATCCCAGAAGATTAAGCGCCTTTTTGAGCAAGTTAAAAAAGATAAACAAGCGATGAACAGTGATAGCGATCTGATTACTGAAAAAGGCCAGTTTCACTTAAATATTACGCTCATACCTGTTGAGGTCAATCAAGAGCTTGACAGCATTTATGTTATTTGCAAAGACATGACAAAGCAGTACAGAGCAGAGAAAGAAATCCATAGAATGGCTCATTATGATTCGCTTACAGACTTACCTAACAGAAGGCATGCCATCTCTCACCTAACAGAAGTGCTGAATCGCGAGCATACCTTACATTATAACACCGTTGTATTCTTTCTGGACTTAAACCGATTTAAAGTGATTAACGATGCATTAGGGCATAATGTCGGTGATCAACTGCTTCAGCTTGCAGCTAAGCGCCTATCATCTGTAGTTCCTGATAACGGATTTATTGCCCGTCTTGGCGGCGATGAATTTATTATTATATTGACAGACGCCAATACAGGAACAGGCGAGGCAGATGTTTTAGCAAGAAAAATTATCCAAAAATTCGAAAAACCTTTTAAAATCCAAGAGCACACTCTAGTCACCTCTGTCAGTATCGGGATTGCAATATCTCCAAAAGACGGGACGGATGGCCTTGAATTGATGAAAAAGGCTGATATGGCGATGTATGCCGCTAAAGAACCGAACAAAAGCAAATACAGGTACTTTTCTTTTTCAATCGGGAAAAAAGAAACCGTCAAGCTGAATCAAGAGATCGTACTTAGAGAAGCAATTGAAAACGATAGATTTGTCTTATATTATCAGCCGCAATTCAGTGCAAAAAATCAAAAAATGACAGGGGCAGAAGCATTAATACGCCTTGTCACACCCGCCGGGCAGCTGTGCCCACCCGGAGAATTCATCGGTGTCGCAGAAGAAACGGGCCTTATTATTGATATCGGAAAGTGGATTATAGATGAAGCATGCAAACAGGCAAGGGTTTGGCATGACAAAGGCTATGATCTTTCTGTCGCCATCAATATTTCCGCCAAACAGTTTCAATCCGAAGATCTGATTCCCCTCATCAAGGATACGCTGAATAAATACAAGCTTCCTCCGCACCTTCTTGAAGTGGAAGTGACAGAAAGCATGACAATGGACAATCTTGACCACTCCAAAAAGGTTTTGTCATCGCTAACGGAATTAGGAATCAGAATCAGTATTGACGATTTCGGTACTGGCCACAGCTCGCTTAGCTATTTGAAGCACTTTCCGATTCACAGGCTGAAAATTGACAAATCATTTATTGACGATATTCAAACCCATCGTAAATCAGAGCAAATTACAGGGGCTATTATTGCCATGGGCCATCAGCTGTCTTTGCAGGTGATTGCCGAAGGTGTTGAAAATTCAGCACAAAAGCAGCTCCTTTATGAAAAAGGCTGCGACCATTTGCAGGGATTCTTTTTCAGCAGGCCAATACCGCCGGAACAAATCGAACAATTCATTATTGAACAGCCGCCGCAATAATAGCGCGGCTGTTTTTTTCACCCATAAGTTACTACACATGAATCGCCCCCCTCCTCTTCACACTAAAGAAAAAAAGGGGTTTATCGATATGCATACAATGTGGAAGGGATCGATCAGTTTCGGACTAGTAAACATCCCCATCAAGCTATATGCGGCCACAGAAGATAAAGATATTAAGCTGCGCAGCCTCCATAAAGAGGATCACGCACCAATTAAATACGAGAAAGTTTGCACGAATTGCGAAAAAACACTTAGTCCTGATGAAATTGTCAAAGGATATGAATATGTAAAAGGAAAATATGTAGTGCTGACGGACGAAGATTTAAAAAGCTTAAAGCAGGAGCATGAGGAGAAAGCAGTTGAGATTGTTGACTTTGTTCAGCTTCAGGAAATTGATCCGATTTATTTTAACCGCTCCTACTTCGTCGGCCCCGGAGATAACGGGACGAAAGCCTATACCCTGCTGCGTGAGGCGCTGCGTTCAACCGGAAAGATCGGTATCGCCAATATGACAATCAGGTCAAAGCAGCAGCTGGCGATTCTCCGCGTTTATGAAAATTGTATCGTCATGGAGTCCATCCATTATCCGGATGAGGTCAGAAGCGCCGCTCATGTCCCAGGTGTACCTGATCAATCGAATGTAAATGATAAGGAACTGCAAACCGCTATCACATTAATAGATGAACTGACTGCTGAGTTCGAACCTGAAAAATATGAGGACACGTATCGTCAGGCTCTGCTGCAAAGAGTCAATGACAAGCTTGAAAATAAAGAGACAGCCGTCACTCCTGATAAAGCGCCACCGCGTGAAGATGTCATTGACCTGGTAAGCGCACTGCAAGCCAGCATCGACAGAACCAGAAGACCGAACCCCGAGACACCGGCTGCCGCACCTGCACAAGCCGCTGAACCGAAAGGAGCCGGAGATAAAAAACGGAAAACGACTAGAAAAAAAGCCTCCGGCACGTCATAGTCCATGGCGTTAACCATGCAGCCGGTCCTTACTTCGTCACCGCCAATCGGAGAAGAATGGCGTTACGAAGTTAAATATGACGGGTACCGATGTATTCTTCGCATCCATTCTTCAGGTGTGACCTTAACCAGCAGAAATGGTGTGGAGCTCAACAGCACCTTCCCTGAAATCACACAATTCGCCAAAACCGTCTTTCAGCCTATAGAAAAAGAATTTCCGCTGACACTTGATGGAGAAATCGTATGTTTGGTGAATCCTTGTCGTGCAGATTTTGAACATCTTCAAGTACGGGGACGTTTAAAAAGGCCAGACAAGATTCAGGAATCGGCAAACGCGAGGCCGTGCTGCTTTCTCGCTTTTGACTTATTAGAGAGAAACGGAGAAGATGTAACGCTTCTTTCGTATTTGGACCGTAAAAAATCGCTGTATGACCTCATGTCCGCAGCAAAGCTTCCTGCGTCTCCAGACCCTTACGCAAAGGAAACCATCCAATATATCCCCTGTTACGATCATTTTGATCAACTCTGGGAAATGGTAATGAAATATGACGGAGAAGGAATTGTAGCGAAAAAAACAAACAGCAAATGGCTTGGAAAGAAGCGGTCGTCCGATTGGCTCAAATATAAAAACTTTAAACAAGCACATGTTTGCATAACAGGCTTCAACCCTAACAATGGGTTTCTGACGGTGTCCGTATTAAAAAACGGGATCATGACACCGATTGCCTCTGTCTCCCACGGAATGCGTGATGAGGAAAAAAGCGCGATACGAGAGATTATGGAACAGCACGGACATCAAGCACCTTCTGGCGAATTTACGCTTGAACCTTCTATTTGTGCAACTGTTCAATACTTAACGATTCTTCAAGGCACACTAAGAGAGTTATCGTTTGTCGGTTTCGAATTCCAAATGGACTGGACCGAATGCACGTATGCGCAAGTCATACGCCACTCCAAACCGGTTCACCCAAAGCTTCAGTTCACAAGCCTGGATAAAATCATATTTGAAAAGAATAAAAAAACAAAAGAAGATTTTATTCAGTATATGATTGAAGTCAGTGACTACCTGTTTCCATTTCTGAAAAACCGTGCTGTCACCGTCATTCGCTATCCGCATGGAGCTAGGAGCGAATCATTTTTCCAAAAAAACAAGCCGGACTATGCGCCGGATTTTGTTCAATCTTTCTATGACGGAAGCCATGAGCATATTGTCTGCGAGGATATGTCTACGTTGTTATGGCTTTGCAACCAGCTTGCTTTGGAGTTTCACGTTCCTTTTCAAACCATTAGAAGCAGGCGTCCGGCTGAGATTGTCATTGATTTAGACCCGCCTTCGCGAGATGACTTTATTATGGCCGTTCAGGCTGCAAATGAACTGAAGCGGCTGTTTGACTCCTTTGGCATTACTTCGTACCCGAAGCTGTCCGGCAACAAAGGCATCCAGCTTTATATTCCCTTGTCTTTTGAGGCTTTCACGTATGAAGAAACACGCCAATTTACACAGCTGATTGCCGAGTACTGCACCAATGCATTTCCCGAGCTATTTACCACTGAACGCTTGATTAAAAACAGGCACGGCAAATTGTATCTTGATTATTTGCAGCATGCAGAAGGAAAAACGATTATCTGTCCCTATTCGACGAGAGGAAATGAGCTCGGGACTGTCGCGGCACCGCTTTACTGGCATGAAGTCCAATCATCTTTAACACCCGATCTGTTTACAATTGATACCGTCATTGATCGGATTAAGAAAAAGGGCTGTCCATTTTTTGATTTTTACCGCAACCCGCAGGACGAACCTCTTAGCGCTATATTACATCAGTTGAAAAAAAGAGCTGACTAATGAAGTCAGCTCTTTCCGTTTAACTGTACTTTTTCTCTAATCGCTCTTTTTCCTGGCGCTGAAGCGGGCTCAGCGGCTCATTATACAAATCGATATCAATCGCGTATTTCGGGCGTCTTTTCACTTCGGAAAATATCGTCCCGATATACTCTCCGATAATCCCAATTCCCATCAATTGCAGCCCGCCCAAAAACCAAATGGAAATGATGAGAGACGCCCAGCCTGCATTCGTATGGCCGAGCAGCTTTTGAATAAACGCGCCAATCCCTGCCACAGCGCTGAGAAAAAATAAAACAAATCCCAATAGCGTAAAGAATCGAATTGGTGCGACACTGAATGATGTAATCCCGTTAAAAGCGAATGACAGCATTTTTTTCAGCGGATATTTCGTTTTGCCGGCAAAGCGTTCCTTGCGGTCATACAACACTTCGGCTGACTTAAAACCGATCATGGGAACAATGCCTCTTAAAAACAAATTCGCTTCTGGATAACGCTCAAGCTCTTCAAGGGATCTTTTATTCATTAAACGAAAATCAGCATGATTATAAATTAATTTAATTCCAAGCTTATTCATGAGGCGATAAAATCCTAATGCGGTCGTGCGTTTGAAAAAGGTATCGGTTTTTCTGCTCCGGCGGACACCGTACACGATCTCGCAGCCTTCATGATATTTCAGCATAAAATCCCGGATCACAGAGATGTCGTCCTGAAGATCAGCATCAATCGAAATGACACAGTCTGACCTATTCTTCGCTTTATGAAGTCCGGCTAAAAGCGCTTTTTGGTGGCCGACATTGCAGGCTAATTTTAAGCCGGTAACCTTCTTGTTTCTTATGCTCTCCATGGCAATCAAAGCCCAAGTGCGGTCTTTGCTGCCATCATCGACGAATAGAATTTTACTGTTCTCGGCAATTAATTTCTCTTCAATTAAATCGTCTATAACCTCTGTCAGCTGACGGCTTGTTTCTTGAAACACTTCCTCTTCATTGAAACACGGGACGACGATGGTTAATACTGGCTGTGGCTGTTTCAATCGATATCCTCCTTATCTTGTTTCATATAAATAAATGCGCCAAGCGGAATCCTTATGGTCAAACGTCTTGACAAGCGCAAGATGGTTTTGTTCAGCATTCATGATCGGAACTGAAGAAAAAATGTACCGTCCGCCCATTTTTTTAAATACATCTGTATTTAATTGAAGATTGTTGATCGTTTTCTTCGAGTTCTTTTTGAAATCGTATCGTTTACCGAGTTCATCGACAAAAAGGTAGCAGCGGCTGCCCCACTCATCAAAATATTGTTTCAGCCGAGTGTTTTTTTCCAGCTCTTTTTCGATGATTTTCCTAAATTCATATTTATAAGAAAGTGGATATAGATTGTTATACGTATCTAACGTATAAAACCCGTTATATTGGGCAATAGACGGATGCAGGCCGATGCTCGCCACCCTGTACGAATCTTGCGGGCGTCCGATAAATTCCTTAATCTCGTTGAATTGCTCGGATGCATAAAACTCCCTAAATGTCGGCGCGTTGTAATGAACACCATACGTATACTCTTCATTAAAAGGCGCCAGCACCATCAGCTGTGCAGCGACCGCGGCGTACACAAGCCATTTCCACCCTTTCCCCATCCGCCAAATAAGATATAAAGCAAGCGCAAAGCTCACGTATATAACAAGCGGTCGCAGAAAATGAAATCGGGCAAAATTAAATTCTGCTAAAAAGGCAAATGTCTGCTTAGGCACTGCCCAAATTTTGTTAAACCAAAACGCATACCATAATGACAGTCCGTAATTAAGCACACATAAAAACAGATAAACATTTTCTGGCTTTGTCCGATTTCGTTTGAACAGCAGAGCAGCAAATACGAGCAGCAGAATCGGGAGGATGACAACGGTATGAACGGTCATCACATGATTATGGCCATAGACAAAGTTTTTTACGGATAGTCGAAGAGAATGCCAAACGTCATGCCTGGATGAGATAAATTCAATCCGATGCATCGGTGCATGCTCAAACAACATCGAATAGACAAGCCGATATTCAACGAAAAGATAGATACTCGTCATAAATGCAATACTGCCTAAGAAAATCAGATTCCATCTTCTTTTTGTAATGGCATCATACAGCCAAAAACACGCCATTCCTGCCAGGAAAAAGAAGAAGCCTAACACAAAGCTTGAATATAAAGGAAGCAGTCCGAGCGTCAGCCATTCTCTCCATGAGATATCCCCTTTTCGGATATTTAAAAAAGCCCACAGTGCCAAAGGGTACCCAAGCGTACTCAGCATTCCCGAAGGCCAGAAAGGTGTTAAGGCAAATGCAAGAGATACGCCAATTCGGATGAAAGCCGCTTTTGGTTCCGGGATCACATGTTTCTTCAGCAGCACATACATTCCATAAAAAGCGACAACTCTTGTAACCGTTTGGCTTATTGCATAGGCGGTCATGGAAGAAAAGAATGCATGAAGCCAAACAATGCCGCTCCACTCGGTGCCAAAGGCATCCCGTGGCAGCCCGTTAATGATTTGCGGAATGGCAGCGTCAACCTTGCCGACGATTTCTCCGCTATCGGCAAGAACCTTGTACCACGCGATGTTGGAATCTAAATTATCGTGGACTCGGATATGGGCATCTTCCTTTAAAATAAAAAGCGGGGATACATACAGCAAAAGAAGAAATAATGCGATCCAGAGATAATATGTTTCTTTTTTTTGTTGTCTCATCAACCGTAACATTGCTTACACATCCATTTGTTATTCTGACTCCGTCGGCATGTTCTGCCTCATGTGTCAAAATTTATTATCCCTTTTCCCTTCCAAATCATTCATCATATGACAATCCGTTTTTCTGCCTGTCTCTACCCATTAATTCCCGCTATCCATAGTGCTTGATCACTTACTATACTGATAGCAGGGAGGGGATATATTTTGTTTACAATCTTACTTTCATTGGCCATACTCGTATTTGTACCATTTCTATATAAAGCGAACCGCAATACAAAAGATGTGAAGGTCAACACCATTTCAATCGATCAAAAAGACGGCCTTCCAGCCAGAAAAAAATTAAATATCCTTCATTTATCAGATCTTCACTTGGAAAACATTTCAGTCTCACCTGAGGAGCTGTATCTTTTAACAAAAGATCAGCCTGTGGACATCATTGCTCTTACCGGGGATTTTCTTGATCGGAAACGTAATATTCCGAAGCTGGCAGGTTACTTGAACGCCTTGCAAAAGCTGAAGCCTGCATATGGAATGTACGCGGTGTTCGGTAACCACGATTATGTATTGAAAGAAAGAGACTTTCAGAGGCTGAAGCGTGTTTTAGAGGAAAACGGCTGTATCACGCTTCAAAATGAACATGTTCGAATCGAGACGGCTGCTGGACCAATCAATATTATTGGCATTGATGATTACAGTACGAATCGCAGTAATATCACCGGCTCTTATCAAAGTTTAGAAAACGGCTATCAGCTTGTACTAACACATGACCCAAATATTATTCTGGATATGAAAGATGTTCATTATGATTACCTGCTGTCAGGCCATTTTCACGGCGGGCAAATCCACTGGCCAAAACCGTATCATTTGGTGAAAATGGGCAAGCTCGTGCGCATGAACATGATTAAAGGTCTTCATTATCATCATGATAAGCCATTTTATATCAGCGAAGGCTTGGGACAAACCGGCGTAAATATCCGTGTCGGAAGCCGCCCTGAAGTGACATTTCATCAGATTTAAGCAAAAAAGACTGTGCTGACCGAGGCATCAGTCTTTTTTTTGATAGGTTTTCTGCAGCTTTTCTTTTGAGATCAACAAATAGGATGAATTCGGTAAATGCCGCAAGCTCACAGGCTTTGAAGTCAAATATAAAATCGGCACATGGGACATTTTTTTAAAGCATCTGTAAAAAGGGTTCACCGGGGTGATCACATCAAAGCCGAGCCTTTTTACACCTTTGTCAAGCATCGTAATCCCAATGATTCCTTTGATTTTCTCGCTTTTTTTATGATTGTTGATATAGTCAAGAAGAAGCGGCATTGATTGATATACTTTCTGATAAATAATGATTCCTTTTCTGACCGTACTCTCAATGCTTTGCAGTTCTCTTATCAGCTTAATATTGTGCAGATGGATTTTAACGAGCACATCATTTTTTTTAATATGCGTTCCGTCGCTCAGCACGACATGATGTCCTTTATACTTCGTCAGCCTGACTCGAAAAACGCTTTTTTGCTCTTTGTCAATCAAGCTTAGCCTAGAAAAAAAGAAATAAATCGGGTCAAGCATTTTCCAAATGGAAAGGAAACAGGTTTTCATCTTTTCACCTTCCTTATGATCAAAAACACCCTTATATTTTGTGAGCGTTCTCCCCAAAATATAGTTGCCATATTTTTTTGGGAGGACTGTCATGAAAAACATTCTCATTTTTCCTTTTTTAAGCATTTCCATCGGTCATCATCATGTCGCTGATGCATTGCAGGCTGAATTAGAGTCTCAGGGGCTTGCAGCTGAGAACATTGATATCTTTTCACATGCGTATAGGCGGTTAGAAAAACTGTCCTCCGCGGCTTATTTAAAATGGATTCAATACTTCCCGAAAACGTATAGCGGCATTTACCGGCTGCTCGCCTGCGGAGAATATCAGCATGACAAACGCTATTCCATGTACGAATGGCTGTTCACACAGCAAATGAGGCACATCCTCCAAGAAAAACAGCCTGATTTCGCCTTCTGCACACATGCGCTGCCTTCTTATCTGCTGAACCGGCTAAAGCCTGAATATCCGAATCTGACGGTTGTGAATGTATACACTGATTTTTTCGTGAATCAATTATGGGGACGGAAGAACATTGATTACCATTTTGTTCCGAGCACCGAAGTAAAGAAGCAGCTCATATCAGAGGGGATCGATCAGAAAAACATATACTTGACCGGCATACCCGTTCACCGAATGTTTGAAATGGGATCAGCAGATGCCTGTCAGCATCATCCGCCATATACCATCATCATCACAGGAGGCAGTATGGGAGTCGGGGGAATGTTAAAATGGGTGCAGAAACTGTCGCCAGGCGGAAAGATCTTATACAAAATATTATGCGGCAGAAACGAAAAGCTCTACTGCTATGTCAAAAGTTTACACCACCCTTTAATTGAGGCGATTCCTTACCTTCACAGCAAAGCAGAGATGAACCGTTTGTACGAACAGGCGGCAGGCATCATGACAAAACCCGGAGGCGTGACCATCAGTGAATGCTTACAGAAGCGGCTCCCCGTATTTATTTATCATGCACTGCCGGGACAGGAGGAAATGAATTTGAACCTTTTAAAAGAAAGGAAGCTTGTCATAGATATGAGAAACTGGGATGTACAAAAAGCAGAAGAACGTTTTGCGGTATTTTTTCAATCAAGTGAACTGATGAAGAAATATCAAACACACGTCAATGGATATCTTGACGAAATGTCTGATAGGAAGATTGAAGATGTTTTAAGGAGAATCCTATGACACAAAAAAACACTCTCCTGAAACAGAGAGTGTAGAGTCGTTAACGAAACAGCAAATGCTGGCTGTGTATGCCCGCTTTCTTGAGCAGGACGATCAGCTGGTCCTGTTCATCAGGCGAAAGGCCTGAAAACGCTCTCGCAATTCGCAGAGCATGGATCGGATAAATTTTATCCAAATACTCATTTCCCTTGTCAGTTAAATGTGCGTAAACGGAGCGTTTATCTTTCGGGTCCTGCTCCCTTACTAAAAACCCGTTTCTTTCTAGTTTGTCAATAACATATGTGACGTTTCCGCTTACAAGCAGAAGTCTCGACCCAATTTGCTGCAATTTTTGCGGGCCTCTTGTGTACAGGAGCTCCAGTACAGCAAATTCAGTGGGATTAAAACCGTGCTCTTTGCTATCTCGGATACTATGTTCGGACACACTTTTGAAAGCCCTTGCAAAAACTCTGTACAAATTCATCGCACGCTCAACTTCTTCTTCGTTAAACGATAATCTCATCATATCTACCTCGTATATAGGATTTTTATAAAAAAATAATGAAAACCCTTACATATAATAAGAGTTCAGTCCCTTACTATACGTGTTCGCTATAATTCGAGAAATTCCTTCTAAAAGCAAAAAAATCCTTATACATTATCTTGTATAAGGATAATTTCTGTGATTTGTAATGCTTCGAAAGAAATAAGCATATTCTTTCCGAAGCTCAGAAATCGTCATTTTGTTCATGACCTCTTTATTATAAACCCCAATTTGATAGAGTTTTTCAGAATAATGGCTTCGTTCTTTTTCTAAAGCGGTTTTCAATAAATTACTCATAGCGTCCTCCTTCATTTTGAGGTATCCTATACAAAAGATACTCTATTTAAATGAACGTGGTATGAATCTAATGTAAAGAATTTATGTTTACGAAGATTTACGGTACCGTCCGTTTTGAACGGATCTTAATAATTGAAAAGCCTGTTCTCCGGCAAGCTGCATAAACGTCTCCAGCATTTCATCACGCTTGATATCCAACTCGATAATTTCTTTTGCCAGTGAGACCGCTTTTTCTTCCTCCATGATTATCCTTCCTCCTCGTTTGTTCGTTACATAAAGGATAAAACGCGCTTGTATGTTACGCATTATTCTTGTTAATTTTTCTTCCGTATTTTTTCAAAAATCTTCTATTTGATGTTAGAAAATATGACAAGCGTCAGGTTTTTTCTCTTTGTTTTTTATATACTATTATCAAAAGACATCCAGGGGTGGAAAAATGACCACAGAAGATCATTCTTATAAAGACAAAAAAGTGATTTCAATCGGAATTGTGAGTGAATTGACAGGATTGTCCGTAAGACAGATCAGGTATTATGAGGAACGAAAACTCATTTACCCGCAGCGTTCTTCAAGGGGGACAAGAAAATACTCCTTTGCCGATGTGGAGCGGCTGATGGATATCGCCAATAAGCGTGAAGACGGTGTACAGACGGCAGAGATTTTAAAGGATATGCGCAAAAAAGAACAGATGTTAAAAAACGATCCGCAAGTGCGGAAAAAAATGCTGGAAGGGCAGCTTAATGCTCACTTTCGGTACAAAAACCGTTAAATGATAAAAGTCCGGCTCGCAGTTGAGACGGACTTTTTATATTTATAATGAGTGTATGAATGCAGTGGCAATGCCAAAGTAGATTAATAAAGATAAAATATCGTTTAACGTTGTAATCAGCGGTCCAGAAGCAATCGCCGGGTCTACTTTCAGTTTGTGCAAAATAATAGGGATAATCGTTCCTGACATCGTGCCGATGATTAAGGTTAAAAACAGTGAAGAAGCAACAACAAATCCCAAAAGCGCATTCCCCTGCCATATGATGGAGACAATCGCGATTAGCACAGAACAAACCGCTCCGATAAAAATACTTGTTCTGAACTCCCGGAAGATCAGGCGCACAATCGTTTTTTTGTTCATTTCTTCTTTAGACAAACCTCTGATGACAACCGCGAGAGATTGTGTTCCCGTATTTCCTGTCATCCCTGACACCATCGGCATGAAAAACGCAAGCGCGACAACCTGCTTCAGCGCATCCTCAAAATAGCTGATAATGCTTCCTGAAATCAGCCCGATAAACAAGAGTAAAATCAACCATGGCAGGCGCCGGTATGCCGCAACGTAAGCTTTTGTGTCAAAGGTGATGTCTTTACCGGAAGCGGCAAATTTTTCGTAATCCTCATCAGCTTCCCGAATGACGACGTCGATAATATCATCAACCGTTACAATGCCGACAAGCACGTTGTTTTCTTCTACAACCGGTATTGCCAAGAAATCGTAACGTTCAATCAGGCGGGCAACTTCTTCCTGGTCCTGAAGAGCATCTGCTGATATGACGCGGGTAAACATTAAATCCTGCACCTTTTCTTCAGGTTCACCCAGGATCAAATCGCGGTAGGAAAGAACCCCAACCAGCTGTTTGCTTTCATTAATAACATATAAGTAGTTGATCGATTCAGCGATTTCAGCGAAGCTTTTCAATTTGACGACCGCGTCTTTCACCGTGTAATGCTGAGGAATCCACACATACCGGTTTGTCATCATGCGTCCTGCTGAGTCAGCCGGATAATTCATCAAGAGCTGTACAGCTTTTGACTCTGACGCTTCCATGCTGGACAAAAGCTGCTCCTTCAGTTCTTCATCCATTTCTTCAAGCAATTGTGCGAGGTCATCGTTGTCCATTTTGTTCATCGCCAGTGTTGCTTTTGTTTTCCCGACTTTATTTAAGACGGCAAGCTGAAATTCGCGTTCCAGCTCCCCGATCATATCAGTGATATCGTCTACAGTTAAATAAGATAAATAGCGGGCGCGGTGTTTTTCCGGCATTTCTTTAAAAATAAACGCCATGTCATAGGGCTGAAGCTCATCAATAACGCTTCTGAAATCCCTGATTTTCCCGTCTCGCAATAAAATAATGATGCGTAAAATGAGTTCGTCATAGGTCATGTTTTGAACCATCGGGACTCGTACCTCCTCTACGGAGACGTGCCGGCCTCGCCAGAAGGTGCGGCAGTTCGTCTCCTCATCGTGTAATCAATTGCCTTGCTGTCATAGTATATGGGTACTTCTTCAGATTGACTCGAATGGGGAGAATCCATACTCCGCACCTCCTTTGATTGGGTTCGTTTTAAAGGCATAAAAAAAGCCTTCAGGATTGAAGGTGAAAGAAGCACGGCAAAAAAGCGTGCGGGCGCCTTCAATCGTAGAGCTTTAGCACTGTATGGCATAGGACAATCATCCAGCTGCATTAAAAATCACCTTATGTCGATGATTTCTGTTGACCCATTGGCGTCTTTGGACATTTTTGGGCAGCAGCGTATCTCCATACAGGAGCCTCACCTAACGAAGTTCCTAATTGAATTGACACACTGAGATTACAGAAAAAAACAAGCTGTGTCAACTCAAAAAAGTAATAAATGCGCTTACATCACAATTACGGAACAAAACAAGGGCCTAAGCCCTTATTCTGTTGTTTGTTTCTCGTCATCTTCAGAAAGCAAATGATACGTTTCATGAAGAAATAAAGCGTACTCTCCATCCTTCGTTGGATGAGGGACATATTCAGCCTGATTGATGTATTGCTCCTCTTTCTTTTCCATGTGTTTCGCCTCCTTTTCACTTAGATTGTCCAAAAGAAGGTTTCTTATCATGAAAAACCCCCGCTGCAGCGGGGGTTTGATTAGTCGTCTATCTCAGTTTTGATCATGCGTCCATCCTTTGCGGAAATTTCAAATTCTGTCTCAGTTCCTTGTTTCGTTTGGATTTCAATTTCATAGATGTAAACACCGTCATCTTCGTCCAGCTTACTTTCTGTTACGGTTCCATCTGTTCGCCTTAAAGCAATTTCTTCCGCTTCTTCTTTTGTTATGGCAACTTGTTCTGCTTTCTCCTTTAACGGGTCATTAAGCGCTTGTTTTGTATGAATATCTACATAAACGTCGTAGTCTTCACCCGCTTTTTCAATCTCCACTTCATAGACTTCTTTGCCATTGTAAAGCTCTCTGTCAATGTCTTCTACGTTGCCGGCAACAACTTTTTTAGCAATTGATTCTGCTTGTTGTTCAGTGAGTGCATCCGTCTTAGAAGAAGGCTGACTGTTTCCATTGTTTTCTTTGGCAAACGCGTTGTAGCTGAATCCTCCAGCCGCTAGGCACCCTGCTAAAAGCCCGACCATCCATCTTTTCTTGAGCATTTGTGAGTCCTCCTTTGTTTTGTATGAGTACAGTTTACACACTCAACATGAAAGGAAAACGAGAGCAAGATGAGAATTTGATGAGAAACCTTTAGTCTTCATAGACAATGTTAGCTACCTTACCTGTGTAGGCATTGATCTTCACTGTCGCTTCTTTATCATCAGGAAGATCAACATCCACTTCAAAGATGAGAGTGCCCTCACTTTCTTCGAGATCTGCGTCATCCGCTGTCCCGCCCGTTTCTCGCTCTGCAATTGTTTTGGCTTCTTTTTTCGTAATCGGTGTTTTTTGTTGGTCTTTATTGCTGATTTGATCGGCAGACAAGACTGTTTTTGTCTGCATATCTACCTTCACTTCGTATGTTTTTCCGTCTTCTTTATGAATGATATATGTGGCAACGCGATTCTTGTGTGTTCGTTTTTTGACCGTACCCGGCACCCGCTTAAGCGCGAGATGCTCGGCTTCTTTTTCTGTCATAACAGATGGATTCATCGCTTTTACTCTATTCATTGAAAGAATGTCAGCTGATGTTGCGTCAGCTTTTAGAAAATAAGTTCCCTTGGGATTTTCAAGGGTCATTTCATATGTTTTTTTATCCTTTGACTGTGTTGATTTCGTGACCTTGCCTTCATAAGAGGTTTCGACTTTTTTTATGACAGCCTCTTTTGAAAGTACGTCCTCATGGGTATGCCGAATGATGAGAAACGTACAGATGGTAACGGCTAAAACTGCTGCTGCAGCAAAAGATACTGCTTTTATTGGTTTGTTCATCGGCCTCCCCCATTCTGTTCACTGAATTGCATGGTGACAGCTGTTCCTTGTCCCGGCTTGCTTTTGACAGATAGCTCAATGCCATGCTCATCGGCGATTTGCTTGGCAATGGAAAGGCCTAAACCCGTTCCGCCTGTTTTTCTGTTCCGTGCCTCATCTGCCCGGTAGAACCGTTCGAACAAATGCGGGATATGTTCCTCAGGTATCCCGATACCTTCATCCCTTACTGACAGAAACGGCTGTCCATCCTTCGTTCCGGCTGATATCACAATGGCTTTTTCACTATACTTTATGGCATTATCGAGCAAAATGGTCAGCAGCTGCTTGATGCGTTCTTCATCAGCTGTTACAGGCAGGCTCTTTTTATCTGTTTCGAGTAAAATGTCGCGCTGATAGACAGGCTGGAGCGTTTGCGTGACGGCGCGCGACACTTCAATCAAATCGATTGTTTTCAGATCAACCTCGAGTCCTTGATGGCTTTTGGCCAGCGCCAAAAGCTGATTGGTCAGTTTCTTCATATGCACCGTTTCTGCATGAATGGCTTCTATCGATTCCTCAAGCACTTCCGGCTTTTTTGCCCCCCATCGCTTCATCAGGCTGCTGTAACTTTCTATAATGGTGAGCGGAGTTTTTAATTCGTGTGAAGCATCTTGAACGAATTGCTGCTGTTTATCGTAGTGCTCTTTCAGCATCATCGCCATCTCATTAAATGTCAGCCCCATTTGATACAATTCATCGTGCGACTGTCCCTCTAAAGAAATCGTTTTGAATGCTTTCTCTCGCTGTATGTCTCTCATGGTCATCATTAATCGTCTGATCGGATTGATAATACGGCGGGCGAGCAAGCTGCCGGCAAAAAAAGAAGCAATGCAAACAGCGGCACTTGCAGCGATTAAGATGATTTTCAACAGAAACAGGCTCTCTTCTGTATTCTCCTGCCTTTCCACCAATTGAAGAGAAACCACTTGTCCATCGGTCCAAATCACCGGAATTGCAGCCTCAGCAAACAGCTTGCCGTCATGATTCCTCACATCTGCCATTTCCCCGCTGTGAAAAGAGAGAGGAAAATCTTTATACGCTTTTTCTTTTGTGATCGTCATGATGGCTTTTTGATCACCATTCACTACACGCACCATGCCATTTGCCGGCAGGTAGGCCTGCAGCATGTCCTGCATAGCCACTCCTTCTGTTTCAGCAGCATGCAGCGCTTCGGCCATGTTATCCGTCTCATCAGCAAGCCGGGCCGCATCCTTTGATGTCAGCGCAGACGAAAAAATGAGATATACTGCGGTATGAACCAAAATTAATAAAATCAACAGTGATATTGATGTGTACAGATGAATCTTGGTTTTCAGCTTCATCGTTTACCCCTTAATGGCATAGCCGACCCCGCGAATCGTATGGATCAGCTGTTTTTCGTAAGGATAGTCCAGTTTTTTTCTGATGTATCTTATGTAGACGTCTACGACATTTGTATCACCGATATAATCAAATCCCCATACCGCGCTTAGAATTTGCTCCCGTGTCAGCACTTGCTGCGGATGCTTTAGCATGTAGACGAGCAAATCAAATTCCCGCGGCGTTAATTCCACCTCTTTGTCTCCGCGTCTCACTTCACGCGTTTTTTCGTTCACCCGTAAATCGTCATATGTAAGAAAGGTGCCGATTTCTTCCGTTTTTGTTCCATTTTGGCGTAGCGCCGCCCTGATTCTCGCAAGTAATTCCTCGATTTCAAACGGCTTGGTGACATAGTCATTCGCACCGATATCCAGACCTGTTACCTTATCAGGAATGCTGTCTCGCGCCGTTAATAAAATGACCGGTGTCTGTTGATCCGTTTTTCTCAAGCGGCGCAGCACTTCTAGTCCGCTGAGCCCCGGCAGCATGACATCAAGAAGCACCAAGGAATACCCGCCTTCCGCGGCCGCATTCAGGCCTTCTGTTCCATTGTGTTTAATGGTCACGCCGTATCCTTCATATTCCAATTCAAGCTGCAGAACCCTGGCGATTTTTTCTTCATCTTCCACAATTAATATGTGTCCTTTGTCCAAATGTGATCATCCTCTCCTGTCCCTATATGAAAAAAATGATTTCGTTGTTTACAAAATGATTCTTATCATCTATTATGATGTCAAAATAAAAAATTGTATACGGAAAGCACTAGGGGTGCTGTTTTGGCTGAGATAAAACGCGGGAGAATCGCGTTTTGATCCCTTATGACCCGATCTGGATAATACCAGCGTGGGGAAGTGCAGGTTGACCGAATGGTGTATTTTTTTGTGCGCTTAATCGATCTATGACTGCATATTCCCTTAGGATATGCAGTTTTTTATTTTATCCAAAAAACAGGAGGCTTTTAGAAATGGAGCATATGTGCGGTACAAGCAGAATCGCCGGTTTTCGCTTCTCTTTATATCCGATGACGGATGATTTTATCAGTGTGATCAAGTCTGCGCTGAAAAAAACAGATACGTCCAAGGTTTGGACGAAAACCGACCATATCAGCACGTTGTTACGCGGATCGATTGATCATGTATTCGATGCCGCAAAAGCCATTTACCTTTATGCAGCAAACAGCGAGACACACATCGTCATGAGTGGCACGTTTTCCATTGGGTGCCCGGGCGACACTCAGGGAGATACATATCTTTCCAAAGACAATAAGCGTGTCAATGAAGATGCTGTCCGAGGCTTGAACGCGGAAGCGCCGTGCCAATTTGCGCTTTATCCAATGAATGAGCCGGATTATATGGGATTGATTATGAAGGCTGTCGACATCGCAAAAGCCCAAGGTACTTTTGTACAGGGTGTCCATTACGCGAGCGAGCTTGACGGGGATGCCCATGACGTATTCAGAACATTGGAAGCCGTTTTCCGCATGGCTGAGCAGCAAACAAACCACATCACCATGACTGTGAATCTTTCGGCTAACAGCCCATCAAGAAAAAACAGAAAGCAGGGATAACATGAAAAGCTGGAAAGTAAAAGAAATTGTCATCATGTCCGTTATCAGTATCGTATTTGCCGTTGTTTATTTATTATTTACACATTTCGGAAACGTGCTTGCAGGTATGTTTGGGCCAATTGCCTATGAACCGATTTACGGCATTTGGTTTATCGTTTCGGTCATCGCCGCATACATCATTCGAAAACCGGGTGCGGCGCTCGTTTCTGAAATCATTGCCGCTCTCGTTGAGTGCCTGCTGGGAAATCCGTCTGGCCCGATGGTCATCGTCATCGGCATTGTTCAAGGACTCGGGGCTGAAGCTGTATTCCTTGCAACACGCTGGAAAGCATACTCTCTCCCTGTCCTTATGCTGGCCGGAATGGGATCTTCAGTAGCCAGCTTTATCTACGATCTCTTTGTTTCTGGCTATGCAGCCTATTCACCAGGTTATCTGCTCATTATGCTTGTGATCCGTCTCATTTCCGGCGCGCTCTTGGCGGGGCTTCTCGGAAAAGCCGTCAGCGACTCTCTCGCTTATACAGGTGTGTTAAACGGAATGGCACTCGGAAAGGAACTGAAAAAGAAACGGAAGCGGGCGTCAGAACATGCAAGCCTTTGACGAGCTTCTGACAGTTGACCAGCTCAGCTTCTCTTATGAAGAAGACGAGAAACCGGTTTTTCAAAATATTTCGTTTGAGCTTCAAAAAGGAGAATGTGTTTTATTGCTAGGCCCCAGCGGGTGCGGTAAAAGCTCGCTCGCCCTTTGTTTAAACGGTCTATATCCGGAAGCTTGCGACGGCATTCAGTCCGGACATGTCTTTCTATTTCAAAAGCCGGTCACAAACGCTGAAACCACCGAAACGATTGCTCAGCATGCCGGGGTCGTTTTTCAGGATCCTGATCAGCAGTTCTGCATGCTGACGGTGGAGGACGAAATCGCTTTCGGGCTGGAAAATCTGCAGATTCCAAAAGAAGAAATGACAGAGAAAATCAATGCCGTATTAGAAAAATTACGTATTACCCATTTAAAAGAAAAAACGATATCCACCCTTTCAGGAGGACAAAAGCAGAAAGTGGCTCTCGCCTGTATTTTGGCGATGGAGCCTGAGCTTATTATTTTAGATGAGCCGACTTCTCTTTTAGACCCTTTCTCAGCGCGGGAATTCGTTCATCTGATGAAAGATCTTCAGCGGGAAAAAGGTTTCAGCCTCCTCGTCATTGAGCATCAGCTTGATGAATGGGCGCCTTGGATTGAGAGGACGATCGTGCTCGATAAATCCGGCCAAAAAGCGCTGGATGGCCTGACGAAAGATCTATTTCAGCACGAAGCGGAGACACTAAAGAAATTGGGCATCGCAATTCCAAAGGTCTGCCATCTGCAGGAAAAGCTGAGTATGCCGTTTACTTTATCAAAAGAAACGCTGTTCAAAGAGCCCTTTCCTGCCGGGCGTGCTGAAAAGAAGCCAACTCCTTCTGGAAAGAGTGTGCTCGAAGTCCGCAGCCTTTCGTTCGCGAGAGGACAACAAACGATTTTCGAAGACATCAGCTTTTCATTGCGCGAAGGCTCTTTGACGGCGCTTGTCGGCCCGAACGGCACTGGAAAATCGACGCTCTTATCTGTTCTGGCCCGTCTTATGAAACCGCAAAGCGGCAAAATCCTTCTCTATGATCAGCCGCTGCAGCAATATAAGGAAAAAGAATTGCGTAAACGAATGGGTTTTGTTTTTCAAAACCCTGAACATCAATTCGTCACCGATACGGTGTATGATGAGCTGCTGTTCGGCCAGAAGGTAAATGCTGAAACTGAGAAAAAAGCGCAACACCTGCTGAATCGTTTCGATCTTGCGCATTTGGCTGATCATCATCCGTTTGCGGTCAGCCAAGGGCAAAAACGGCGACTGAGCGTTGCTACCATGCTCATGCACGACGTAAAGGTTTTATTATTAGACGAACCAACCTTTGGCCAGGACGCCCGCACGGCGGCTGAATGTATGGAAATGATTGAGCGCATTAAGGCAGAGGGAACCGCTGTCCTCATGGTTACACACGATATGGAGCTAGTCTCTTCGTATGCTGACAGCGTGCTTGTGCTTCACAATACAGGCTTGGCCTTTGATGGATCTCCAGTGCAGTTGTTTTCTCAAGAAACAGGGCTTGCCCAAAAAGCAAAGCTCACCCTTCCCCTTCTATATGAATGGATGGCCTATCAAGAGGAGGTGCGCGATGAAGCAGCCGTTACATCTCATTAATCCAACCGTAAAAGCGGCGGCGGTTTTTTGTTGTGTCGTCATGCTGTCGTTTATTTACAACCCTTACACTCCGGCGTGTTTTTATATCATCATCGTTGCGGGTATTCTATTGGCGGCCGGAATCCCATTGAAAAAATGGTTGTTGTTTACGATTCCGTTTTTGATTTTAGCATTCGGATGCGTATGGACAGCCGCCGTTTTTGGAAAGGTGCCGACAACACCGGATAATTTTTTGTTTCAAGCAGGCCCTATCTCCATTAACAGCGATAATGTGTCTGTCGGCATCTCATTGGGCTTTCGTATTTTGTGCTTTTCCGCCTTATCGATGATGTTTGTTTTTACGACCGATCCGATTTTATTTATGCTGAGCCTTGTCCAGCAGTGCAGGCTCTCACCAAAGCTCGCGTACGGTGTCATTGCAGGCTTTCGCTTTCTTCCGCTGTTAAAGGATGAGGTCCAGCTGATCCAGCAGGCTCATAAAATCAGAGAAGGTGCGGCGGAGAGCGGCTTCATAAATAAAATCAGCGGGTTAAAACGATATACCATACCGCTATTGGCAAGCGCCATCAGAAAAGCAGAACGGACAGCGCTTGCGATGGAATCGAAAGGTTTTACAGGAAGCAGAAACCGGACATATTACAGGATGCTGTCCGTGAACCGACGCGACTGGGTGTTCTTTTGCCTCGTTCTCTTATTATTCGCGGGATCTTTTCTCGTATCTTTATGTTTCGCTTCATAAAAAAATCCGCTATCAAAGATAGCGGATTTTTTATTGATGATAGTTTAACGCTTGGGCAAGATTGGTTTTGATGGTAATATTTGAAAAATCAATTCCCAGCTGTACAGCGGTTTGCGCAATCTCAGGCCTGATTCCTGACAGGGTTGACCGGACACCGATCAGATTGAGCGCCTCAATCAATTTAAAAATCTGGTGCGCCACCATCGTATCCACTACCACAACACCTGACAGATCGATTAACAGATGCTCCACGCGTCTTTTTGCACAAGCTTGAAGCGTGTTTTCCAGAATAAACTTGGCCCGTTCGGTATCAATGTCACCGACAAGCGGCAGCAGAGCTGTTGATTTGCTCAGGGTAATGATAGGTGAGCTTAATTCCAATATCATTTCTCTCTGGGCGTTTAATTGTTGCTTAGCATTCATTTCAGCGTGATCAACGAATGTATAAATGGTGAAATCAAATACTTTTACAATCAAATCAGCCCATTTTTGCTTCTCTCCCGGTTCAAATGCTGACTCATTTTCTTCTGCGAACTTCTCAAAATACTTCGTATATAATCTCCGGTTTCTCATAAACTCCCGAATGACATACTGAACCGGTGTGTCGAGATGCTTTTGATCATTCGTCAGCTCAATGACCCACTCTTGAAATTCTTCGAGAAATTGTTTTTCCGGTAAAACATACATGTAATTCAGATGCCGGTAAAATTCTCTGTCCTGCTCTTTCAATTCTTCCGTTACTGTTGCATTATGTAAGGCGTAAAGCGAATTCGGATCACTTTCCTCCATCGTTTCTATCCATTCCTCGGCCATTTGCTCCACATGTTCTGAAAAAAACGCATATAATTTTTCATTCAGTTTCATCACACTGCTCCTTTCTCCAACATTATTATAACTTGACTGCCAGCTAAATCCCAGTCATACACGCTGAAGCCATCCAATATTTTGAAAATTACTAATTCTTTGGTGTGTATCCTATTTTTTCAAAATGCTTCAAATGGCTCTGTCCGATCGGTTGCTTTTTTCATATAATATGAGGCAACACCCTTGAATCCACTTGAAAGCATAAAAAAGGAGGGCTTTTTTATGAATGGTGAAATCCGCTTGATCCCGTATGTGACGAATGAGCAGATCATGGATGTAAACGAGCTTCCTGAGGGCATTAAAGTGATTAAGGCGCCAGAAATGTGGGCGAAAGGGGTAAAAGGTAAGAATGTAAAAATTGCTGTATTGGACACGGGATGCGATACGAGCCATCCAGATTTAAAAAGCCAAATCATTGGCGGAAAGAACTTCACGGATGATGACGGCGGCAAGGAAGATGCGATTTCCGACTACAACGGACACGGCACACACGTCGCCGGAACGATTGCAGCTAATGATTCAAACGGAGGCATTGCCGGAGTCGCGCCTGAGGCAAGCCTATTGATTGTGAAGGTTCTTGGCGGCGAGAACGGCAGCGGACAATACGAATGGATCATCAACGGCATTAACTACGCGGTGGAACAGAAAGTCGATATCATCTCAATGTCCCTTGGCGGACCAAGTGATGTGCCGGAGCTGGAAGAAGCCGTGAAAAACGCGGTCAAAAACGGAGTGCTTGTCGTGTGTGCAGCGGGAAATGAGGGTGACGGCGACGAACGCACAGAAGAGCTTTCCTACCCTGCGGCTTATAATGAAGTGATTGCAGTTGGATCTGTTTCTGTAGCGCGAGAATTATCAGAATTTTCTAACGCCAATAAAGAGATTGACCTTGTAGCACCAGGAGAAAACATCTTATCCACTCTTCCCAACAAGAAGTACGGTAAGCTTACCGGCACTTCAATGGCTGCCCCTCATGTCAGCGGTGCGCTTGCTTTAATCAAAAGCTATGAAGAAGAATCATTTCAAAGAAAGCTTTCAGAATCTGAAGTTTTCGCACAGCTAATCCGCAGGACACTTCCTCTTGATATTGCAAAAACGCTGGCAGGCAATGGATTCCTGTATTTAACAGCTCCTGATGAGCTCGCAGAAAAAGCAGAGCAATCACATTTGTTGACCCTATAAAATTATTTTTCTTATATAATATGCTCCAAATCATGTAGATAAAATTTCAAATTCTATGTTGACAATGAATTTGAATTACTGTTAAGATTACCAACAAATGATTCAACTTTTCGAAAAATTAATAACATTTTCTCTTATCGAGAGTTGGGCGAGGGATTGGCCTTTTGACCCCAACAGCAACCGACCGTAATACCATTGTGAAATGGGGCGCACTGCTTTTCGCGCCGAGACTGATGTCTCATAAGGCACGGTGCTAATTCCATCAGATTGAATCTGAGAGATGAGAGAGGCAGTGTTTTACGTAGAAAAGCCTCTTTCTCTCATGGGAAAGAGGCTTTTTGTTGTGAGAAAACCTCTTAGCAGCCTGTATCCGCGGGTTAACGAGAGTGTTTTACATATAAAGGAGGAGAAACAATGACAACCATCAAAACATCGAATTTAGGATTTCCCAGAATCGGACTAAACCGAGAATGGAAAAAAGCACTTGAAGCGTATTGGAAAGGCAGTACTGATAAAGATACGTTTTTGAAGCAAATTGACGAACTATTTTTATCCGCAGTAAAAACACAAATTGACCAGCAGATTGATGTTGTGCCTGTTTCTGATTTCACACAGTATGATCATGTACTCGACACAGCCGTCAGCTTCAACTGGATTCCGAAACGGTTCAGGCATTTGACTGACGCTACCGATACATACTTCGCTATCGCCCGCGGAATCAAAGACGCTGTATCCAGTGAAATGACAAAATGGTTTAATACAAATTACCATTACATCGTTCCGGAATATGACGAGAGCATTGAGTTCCGTCTGACAAGAAATAAACAGCTCGAAGATTATCGCCGCATCAAAGAGGCATACGGTGTTGAAACAAAGCCTGTGATTGTCGGCCCTTATACATTTGTTACGCTTGCTAAAGGCTATGAACCGTCTGAAGCAAAAGCGATCCAAAAACGTCTTGTGCCATTATATGTACAGCTTTTGAAAGAACTTGAAGAAGAAGGCGTAAAATGGGTTCAAATTGATGAGCCGGCGCTCGTTACCGCTTCTAGCGAAGATGTCCGCGGCGCAAAAGAATTATTTGAAAGCATTACAAGTGAGCTTTCATCCTTGAATGTGCTTTTGCAGACGTATTTTGATTCTGTTGATGCTTATGAAGAGCTGATCTCTTACCCAGTTCAGGGAATCGGCCTTGATTTCGTTCACGATAAAGGGAGAAACCTGGAACAGCTTAAAACACATGGCTTTCCGACAGACAAAGTGCTGGCAGCCGGCGTTATCGACGGACGCAATATTTGGAAAGCAGATCTTGAAGAGCGTCTCGATGCCGTTCTTGATATTCTCAGCGTTGCAAAAGTTGATGAACTGTGGATTCAGCCTTCAAGCAGCCTGCTGCATGTTCCAGTAGCGAAACACCCCGATGAGCACTTGGAAACAGATCTATTGAACGGATTATCCTACGCAAAAGAAAAGCTGGCCGAGCTGACAGCTTTGAAAGAGGGATTAGTATCAGGAAAAGCGGCGATCAGCGAAGAGATTCAGCAGGCTAAGGCTGATATCCAGGCGCTTAAACAGTTTGCAACAGGCGCCAATTCTGAACAAAAGAAAGAGCTTGAGCAATTAACCGATAAAGACTTCAAGCGCCCGCTTCCGTTTGAAGAACGTTTAGCCCTGCAAAATGAATCTCTCGGCCTTCCGCTTTTGCCGACGACAACGATCGGCAGCTTCCCGCAGTCTGCTGAAGTGCGGAGCGCGCGCCAAAAATGGCGGAAAGCTGAGTGGTCCAATGAACAGTATCAAAACTTTATCAATGCGGAAACAAAAAGATGGATTGATATTCAGGAAGAATTGGAGCTTGATGTCCTTGTTCACGGCGAATTTGAACGGACAGACATGGTCGAATACTTCGGTGAAAAGCTGGCCGGTTTCGCCTTCACTAAATACGCCTGGGTTCAATCATACGGATCACGCTGTGTACGCCCGCCAGTCATTTACGGAGATGTTGAATTTATTGAACCGATGACAGTGAAAGACACAGTCTATGCACAGTCATTGACTTCCAAGCATGTGAAAGGAATGCTGACGGGACCTGTTACAATCTTAAACTGGTCTTTCCCTCGAAACGACATTTCGAGAAAAGAAATCGCCTTCCAAATCGGGCTTGCGCTTCGCAAAGAAGTTAAAGCGCTTGAAGACGCAGGCATTCAAATCATTCAGGTCGATGAACCAGCGCTGCGTGAAGGCCTTCCATTGAAAACCCGCGATTGGGATGAGTATTTGACTTGGGCGGCAGAAGCATTCAGATTAACCACTTCTTCCGTGAAAAACGAGACGCAGATTCATACACATATGTGCTACAGCAACTTCGAAGATATCGTTGATACGATCAATGATCTTGATGCCGATGTGATTACAATCGAACATAGCAGAAGCCACGGAGGATTTTTAGATTACTTAAAAAACCATCCGTATTTGAAAGGGCTTGGCCTTGGTGTATATGACATTCACAGCCCTCGTGTGCCGTCAACTGAAGAAATGTACAACATTATTGTTGATGCGCTTGCCGTCTGTCCGACTGACCGCTTCTGGGTAAATCCGGACTGCGGATTGAAAACAAGACAGCAGGAAGAAACGGTTGCCGCATTGAAAAACATGGTTGAAGCTGCAAAGCAGGCGAGGGCACAGCAAACACAGCTAGTATAATTTTTCAAAAACCATCTGCATTTAGCAGGTGGTTTTTTCTATAATACAGCCATAATCGGTTTCTCATTTTAGCAAATCCCCCAAATACTTTGTTTATTTTGCACTTATTTAAGAATGTTCTTTGCATTCTTTTCGGCTATACTAATAACACTCTATTGACAGGAGGGATTGGGATGAATCATGAAACGTTCTTAAAACGGGCTGTCACTCTCGCATGTGAAGGAGTGAATGCAGGAATTGGCGGACCTTTTGGAGCCGTTATCGTGAAAGGTGGAGCCATTATTGCAGAGGGCCAGAACAACGTCACAACAAGCAATGATCCGACTGCCCACGCGGAAGTTACAGCTATTCGGAACGCCTGTAAGGTGTTAGGGGCATACCAGCTTGATGACTGCATTTTGTATACGAGCTGTGAACCATGCCCAATGTGCTTGGGCGCCATCTACTGGGCCCGGCCGAAAGCCGTTTTCTATGCAGCGGAGCATACAGACGCCGCCGAAGCCGGGTTTGATGATTCATTCATTTATGAAGAAATTGATAAACCCGCTGAAGAAAGAACAATTCCTTTTTATCAAGTGACTCTGACAGAGCATTTATCCCCATTTCAAGCATGGCGGAATTTAGCCGATAAGAAAGAATATTAAGAGAATCAGGCATGTACGGCCTGATTCGTGTTATTTCTTCAAGTAGCCGCTATGCCCCAAAACAGCAGTCATATACGCCAATTCAGCACGGCAGACACCGCACCAGCCGCCCGCTTCACCTGTAACTTTTCAGGCTTCAAACGCTGTGATCGCTTCTCTGACATTTTATCAATCATCTGTGCCCACACCTATCCCGTTCCGCGTCAATTCATCATGCATAAGTCTGAATCCATTTATAAGACATGTTTCAGACCTCGAGAAAAATCACGCCCGCTCTGTTTGCTTCCACACAAAAAACATCCTGAGAGTCTCAGGATGCCGGTTATTATTTTAATTTTAGTTTCACATCAACATTTTCTCTGGTTGCCTTGGAGTAAGGGCAGAATTCATGAGCGGCGTTGACAAGCTCTTGTGCCTTTTCCCGGTCTAAATCTTTCGTGTTCACAACAAGTGTGACACCGATTTTAAAGCCGCCGTCGCTCTCATCCTTCATGAGGCTGACCTGCCCTTCAATCTCCGAATCAATTTCGATATTTTGCTCTTTGGCCACATGTTCGAGCGCGCCGCCGAAGCATGCAGCGTACCCTGCCGCAAAGAGCTGTTCCGGATTGGTGCCGGTTTGTCCTTCTTTTTTCGCGTTTGGCATCACAATATCAAAATCAAGAACACCGTCATCTGATGTAATATGTCCTGCCCGTCCGCCTCGCGCGGTTACTTTTGCTGTAAATAATGCCATTTGTATTCAGCCTCCTTATTTATATCTAGTTGTTATATTTCCCTTTCTGATCTTTTTAAACATGCTATGTTTGCCGAGAATAGGAAAAGTGAAGTTTTTCAGATACAATAGAATCGAATGAAAAAAAGAGTTGGTGAACAAAATGGAAAATAAATTTGATCATATGAAATTGGAGAATCAGCTTTGTTTTTTGCTATATGCGAGTTCGCGGGAAATGACAAAGCAATACAAGCCGCTGCTTGATAAGCTGAATGTAACATACCCTCAATATTTGGCTTTGCTTTTGTTATGGGAACATGAAACACTTACTGTCAAAAAAATGGGCGAGCTGCTGTATTTAGATTCAGGGACACTTACTCCAATGCTTAAACGAATGGAACAACAGGGTTTGATTACGAGAAAAAGATCTGAAGAGGATGAGCGATCCGTGTTGGTCAGCCTGACAGAGGACGGGGCGTTATTAAAAGAAAAAGCGGTTGACATTCCAGAGACGATTCTAGGGCTCTCAAAGCTATCTGGAGAGGATCTCAAACAGTTAAAGTCCGCTCTATATACATTGTTGGAAACACTTCATTAAAAAAATTGAGGATGCCCTGTGCGGGGCATCCTCTTTTTATTTATTCAACAACTTCAAGCGTCACTTCAATATTTCCGGAGGTTGCTTTTGAATACGGGCAGACGCCGTGCGCTTTTTTCACAAGCGCCTCCAATTCTGATGCACTGACTCCTTCTCCTTTTACTTGCAGCGTCACACCCAGCTTATAACCCTGGTCCGCTTCATCCTTTAACAGGCTGACATTCGCTGTAACCTCTGTCTCTACTTTTACCCGTTCTGTTCTTGCGACAAGCTGCAATGCGCTGTCAAAGCAAGCTGCATAACCTGCTGCAAACAGCTGCTCTGGATTTGTCGCTTTTTCTAATTTCTTTGCTCTTGGTGTTCCCGGCATTGCGACATCAAGCTCAAGAACGCGGTCTGATGAAATGACCTTTCCTTCTCTTCCTCCTACCGCTGAAACAGTTGCTGTAAATAATGGCTGACTCATTTTTTTATCCCCCTAATATCTTTTGTACAATTAAATTGTACACAATCTATTTTGTAATGTCAATTTTTTGCCGCATAAAAAAAGCTTATCCCGTAACGAGATAAGCTTCTGTATCAAATATTTCCCCGCTATTCGCGGATTTGCCCAGTTCCTTTAATGATGTATTTAGTAGAAGTCAGTGCAGGAAGCCCCATTGGCCCTCTTGCATGAAGCTTTTGCGTGCTGATGCCGATTTCGGCTCCGTAGCCGAATTCAAAGCCATCAGTAAAACGGGTTGACGCGTTATGATAGACAGCGGCAGCATCGACAGCCGTTTGAAAATAAGCCGCGTTTTTGTCATTTTCAGTTAATATCGCTTCAGAATGATTGGTGCCGTATTGTTGGATATGCTTCACAGCTTCTTGGACGTTCTCAACCGTCTTTACGCTGAGGACAGGCGCTAAAAATTCAGTTTCCCAATCTTCTTTTGATGCTTGTTTGCTTGAAGGGTGAAGTTCACATACAAGTTCATCACCGCGAATTTCAACTCCCGCGTTTTCCAGCTGGGCCAGCAATTCTTTCCCGTGCTGTCTTGCCCATGCCTTGTGAATCAGCAATGATTCAATCGCGTTGCATACGGAAGGGCGCTGCGTTTTGGCATTTACGACAACCTTTTCTGCCATTTGCGGTTTAGCCGTTTCGTCGATGAATATATGGCAGTTTCCAGCTCCCGTTTCTAATACAGGAACTGTTGATTCTCTTACAACGAGATCAATTAGTTTCTTGCCTCCGCGCGGAATCAATACGTCTAAGCCATCATTTAACGTAAAGAGCTCTTTTGCTGTCTCTCTGCTCGTATCTTCAATCAGCTGCACAGCATGAATCGGAAGCGCTGATTGCTCAAGTGCTCTGTGAATGACACTGACGAGCGCTTTGTTGCTGTGGATGGCTGAGGAGCTCCCCCGCAGAACAACCGCGTTCCCTGTCTTTAGGCAAAGGGTAGCCGCATCGACTGTGACGTTTGGCCTCGCCTCATAAATCATTCCTACGACACCGAGCGGCACACGGATTTTTTCAATAAACAGGCCGTTTTCTTTTTCAATCGTTTCAAGAGAGTCGCCGACCGGGTCCGCTAAGTCGATTAAGAGCTCCACCGCGTCCGCGATATCGCGTATACGTTTCTCATCCAGCGTGAGACGGTCAATGATGTCCGGTGTTAAACCATTCTCTTTTCCGTTCTCAATGTCTTTTGCATTCTCCGCCAAGAGAAAATCCAGTTCTTTACGGAGTCCGTTTGCAATGAGACTGAGCGCCTCATCCTTCTCGACTGTTGTTTTCATGATCATTTCGGCTGCTGCTTCTTTCGCCTGCTTCGCTTTTACAGAAACTTCACTCATTTTTCCGCCTCCTAGTCTTTTACATTGACCCAGTCATTCCTATGAATAACCTCAAACGTTTTCTCAAAATCAAGTTCGTCACTTCGTTTGCCTTTAGCCTCCATAATCTCCTCGGAGGAGTAATGAGTTTGGCCTTTGCCGATCACGCCGCCCGGTCCCCTGACTTCCACAACCGCCCCTTTCGGAAAACTTCCGTTAACGCCCACAACGCCAGCGGGCAGCAGACTGCTTCCGTTATGGATCATCGCCTCTTCGGCACCCGCATCAATGATGATTTCTCCAGATATCGGAGAGTGGAACTGAATCCACTGCCTCGTGTTGTTAACCGAAGATAGTTCTTTGTCTCCGATATAAGTGCCGTCTCCCCTCCCGTCCAAAATGTCCGCAAGTTTTTGCGCCCCGCTGCCTGTTCCAATGAACACTTTCACTCCCAGAGACAGCGCGGTTTGTGCGGCTAACAGCTTTGATTTCATTCCGCCGGTGCCGACCTTTGATCCGGCTGAACCTGCATATCCAAGCATTTCAGGCGTGATCTCCGGCAAATAATCAAATCGTTTCGCCTCAGGATTTTCATTCGGATTGGCATCATACAGTCCGTTGATGTCGGTGAGAATCATAAGCTGGTCTGCGTGAATCAATCCGCTGACTAATGCAGAAAGCATATCATTATCTCCGAAAGTCAATTCTTCAACAGATGTAGAATCGTTCTCGTTGATAATCGGAATGACGCCCCGTTCTAATAATTCCATTATCGTAGCATATGCGTTTCGATACCGTTCTCTTTTCGAAAAATCATTTCTCGTTAAAAGGATTTGTCCCGGAGTCAATGAGTATTGTTTAAATTGATTCATATATTGCTGCATTAACAGTGTTTGTCCGACCGCAGCTGCCGCCTGTTTTCCTTTGATGGTAACGGGGCGGGACGGATAACCGAGGCTTGAAAAACCCGCCGCTACGGCTCCCGAGGTAATCAGGATCATTTCATGCCCCGCTTTTTTCAACACGGAAATGGCCTGAACATGCTCTCTGATTTTTGCCTCATCAATGCTCCCTTTGCTATTCGTGAGCGAACTGCTTCCTATTTTCACTACTATTCTTTGTTTTTTCATTTATTCTCCTCCGCGGCTCTTCTACAATAAAAAAACCCATTTCATCCTGATTCATAAGGACGAAATGGGTTTCCGTGGTACCACCTTGATTGAACGCGCTTGTGCACGCTCCGCTCTCCTGTAACGCCAGGTTATGCGCCTAGGTTTTCCCCCTAAGACTCCAAGGCAGGTTCGGCAGGTTTCATGCGGCAAAATGTTTCAGCGGGTCATTTTGCTCTCTGTCACAGAAAGGTCTGCTTACTAATCCTCTTCAACGCTCAATGATTTTTTTATATTATGCAAAGAAAAGAGACACTTGTCAAGGTTTTTTGTGATCAAAAATAGCCCGCATTGCGCGGGCATTTTGCGGTCTAGTTAAAGACGATTGTTTTATTTTCATGAACGATGACGCGGTCTTCCAAATGCCATTTCACAGCACGGGCAAGCACGCTGCGCTCAATTGTTCTTCCAATGTTTTTCAACGCTTCCGCATTATCGCGATGGTCTACGCGCTCAATATCCTGTTCAATGATTGGCCCTTCATCAAGATCGTTTGTCACATAGTGAGATGTCGCACCGATCAGTTTCACGCCGCGCTCGTAGGCCCGTTTGTACGGATTCGCACCGATAAAAGCAGGCAGGAATGAGTGGTGGATATTGATGATGCGATTCGGATGAGCCGAAACAAAATCAGGAGTTAGAATCTGCATATAGCGTGCGAGCACAATCACATCAATATCGTACTGCTCCAGGAGTTCAAGCTGCTTTTTTTCGACTTCCGCTCTGATGTCTTTGTTCGCTTTCATATAGTGGAATGGAATGTTCAGGCGCTCAACCAGCTCTCTCGCTTCCTCATGGTTACTGATGACAACAGCGATCTCAGCCATAAGGTTGCCGGTTTGCCATTCCCAAATCAGCTCATGCAGGCAGTGAAGCTCCTTTGAAACAAAGATGGCGACGCGCTTAAGCTCGCTTGCCAATGTTAAGCTCCAGGTCATGTCGAATTTTTCCGCAACAGAGGCAAACGCCGCTTGAAGGGATTCTTTTTTCTCACGAATGCCCGCACAGTCGAATTCGATTCTCAGAAAGAACCGTCCGCCTTCAGGGTCTGTCGTATATTGATTTGATTCGATAATATTAGCGCCGTGTTCAAATAAAAACGCGGAAACCGCGGAGACGATCCCCGGCTGATCGGGACAGCTGACCAAAAGGCGCCCTTTATCCTCATTTCCGTCACGGTAATCGTCCATCCGCTGAGTCATATATGATTTCATGAATAATCCCTCTTATCTTTGTAAGTCTAAACTATTTATCCATTATACTGAAGATTTGATAAAAATCAATTTATGACAAAATTTTTAAACCAACCGCTGAGCATAAAATCAACGCGATAAAGAAGATCCGTTTGGCGTCTTTCTGCTCCTTGTAAAAGAGGATGCCGACAAGCGCCCCGCCGGCGGTGCCAATCCCTGTCCAGACCGCGTAAGCCGTTCCCATCGGAATGGTTTCCATTGCGTAAGACAGCAAGGAAAATGAAGCGGCAAAACCAACAATGATCAACAGCACCCATTTCACGCTTTTTTCCTTCGCATATTGATTCATAAGGGCCACGCCGGCCATTTCTAAACAGCCCGCGCACAGTAAACTGATCCAGTGCAGCATTATGCCCCGCCTCCTTTTTCCTCTGTCTCATCCTGTGTCACAAGCTTCAATCCAATGACACCGATTAAGAGCACGCCAATTAACAATAGCTTCGGCCATCCAATTGGTTCATGAAACAGAATAATTTCACTAAGTACCGTTCCCGCTGTGCCGAGTCCGGTAAAGACGGCGTATACGGTACCGACAGGCAGACTATGAGTTGCTTTTATTAGAAGATAAAAGCTGAATATGATGCCGATGGCAGTGCCGCTCCATGTTAAGGCTGAGTCAGCGTGCTTTAAGCCTATCACCCAAACAACCTCGAAAACAGCGGCAAGCACGACCAATCCCCATTTCATTTGAGTCATTCCTTTCTATCTATTAAGATTCTCCCAAAACAAAAAAACCCCGGACAGTCGTCTCACATGAGATTGACTCTCCCGGGCTTTTTTCCCTCCGTGTGCATACGCGCTTCTATTTACGCGTATGTGTTTTCTCTCGGACCAGTCCATGTCCATTGACATGCGGAACCCTAGAAAACTTTACATGATATCATGATACTAAACTCAGCTCTATCTTTCAATTGTAAGATTTTCTTTCATAAACAGCGATCGGTTTATTCCATTTTCTGATCGTTTTGCTGTAATGCATGCCGATTTTCTCCGCTACCCGTATGGACGCTTTGTTACCCGGATCAATCAAAGCTGCCATTTTGCCGAACTGCCGCTCGTTAAAGCCATAGTCCAGACAGGCCCGAGCCGCTTCTTGCGCATAGCCGTTCCCCCAGTGGCGGCGGGCAAACATATAGCCAATTTCCATTACTGTTTGATTTTCGATCTGCTGTGGTACGATGCCGCATTGTCCCAAAAAATCCCCTGTCCGCTTATCTTCGGCGACCCACAGACTGACGCCGTACCCTTTTTCATGTCGTTTGTTCCAATTGATCCACTCGCGGGTTTGCCTCTTATCTTTTAAACCGGAGTAATATTTCATGACGTCAGGATCGTTAAAAAGTTCAAACAAATAGGCTTGATCCCGATCTTCCATACAGCGCAAACGAATTCGATCGGTTACAAGCTTCGTTTTAGCGCTCATATTTCGCCGCATCCTGCTTCCATTCTTTTTTGAGGGCTTCAATATGTGCTTGATGATAGCGGCTATGATCTGCCATATGCCAAATGCCCCACCGTATGGTCGCGGTGTCACCATCGTAAGAAAGAGGCTGATGCAAATCATTTTCAGTTAAGGTGTAACAAACCGATTTCAGCTCGTTTACCACATGCTGATGTCTCTTCAGGAGTTCATCTAATCCGGGTTGATTCTTCGGTTCAGGCAGCTGTCCGTTTTGATCTGTCATCGGGCCGTATGCCTGTTCAATATGATTCGGTATCCGATTTCCCTTGATCCGCCAGACCCATCTGATATCAACATTTGCGATATGGTGCAAAAGCTGAGCCGTGCTGTTTTTTGTTTGGCAGCGCCCCTTATAGTAAAGTTCACTGTGCGTCATGTGGCTTACGATAGAAGCCAGACGGAGACTGTTTTCTTCCACTGCGGAATATAGCAGACTGACCGTTGGTGCCATATCGTTTCTTATGAATAAGTCCTTCATGTTCAGCTCCCCTCCTAACTAGGTACATTTGACACCAAACAAAAATTCCCTTTAAAAAAGAAAAAAGCTCTCATTGCAATAGAGAGCCATCTTAATTGTTATTTCCCGGTTTATATAAATAAGGATCATGCTGGGGTTCATTCGAGGTATTTAAATCAAGGGATATATCGCCGCGCGCATTCATCGTGCCAAGGGTGATTGAAGACAGCAGTTTCGGGCTGTACCCTTTTTCCTCAAGCTTCTCAAACAGCCAGGATCGGTTTTTTTGGAGATATTTCAAATTATGATCAAGGATTTCGCCGTCCAGTATGAGCGGAATCGGGATAAAATTCCGTTCAGCTTTCATATTCAAATCCCGCACCTGCACCGCTCTCGCTTCCTCTTTTGGAATAACGCTTACTTCTCCCGTTTCTTCAATGATGGCAAGATCAATGTCAGCCGGATCGGCATAGCCCTTTTCCCTCAGCTTTCCGAGCAGTTCATTAACAGTCAGCCTTTCTTTACGGAGGCCGCGTTCATCAATATCCCCGTTTCGGATTAAGACAGTTGGGCTCACGACCAGGAGCCATCGCCATTTATTAGATAAAGAGAGCTTGCTCATTATTAGATAAAGCACCAAAAAAGCGCCCGCATAATAAATTGACATCGGCAGCTTGGATGTTAGGATCGGCTCACTGATGATGGTTCCGATTGCGAAGGTCAAAAGCAGATCAAAATTGTTCATTTGTGACACAGCTTTTTTACCGGCAAGCCGAAACAAAATATATGCAATCGAAAATACGATAACTGGCTTCAGTAAAAATACCCATACCATCCATAACACCGGTCTTTACCTCCATCCGCTGGTCATATTGAGCCTATTGTGCCCCGTGGCAGACCCTCTATGCATGCCTTTTGTCCAATAGAAAGTGACACCGATTGGAGGCGCAATATGAAATATCAGAAGACGAATTCCCATTGGCCCTGCGATCTGCCATCGGCTCCCCAGCCCGCGAGCTATCAGCAACAGCAAACACTTGACAGGCTGGTCGGTTTAGAGCTAAGGATGGAGCAGCAGAGCGATTGAGGTAAACAATGAATAGCTGAGAACAATGCTAGAACAGCAAAACCGTGTATGCACAAACGGCGGCGGGTCAGTGATTGTCCGGATGTAAACCGGCGCTTGTCCGCCTTCTTCTCTCTTAATAAAAAACTCTTCTCTGAAAGGAGAAGAGTTTCGTGTTTAAACGGACTGTGCCAAACTTAATTGCGGGCCGAATAGCTCGTAATGGATAGACTCCGGCGCTGATCCAAGCTCTGATACAAGCTTATGCATTCCCGTAATAAACGACGGTGAACCGCAAATATAGTAATCCGCATCTGTGTTGGCAATCAGTTCTTTGAGGAATTGCTGATCAATCTGCCCTTCATGAAATTGAAGATCACCTGCACGGTCTTCCTCTGTCGGCTCGCGATACACAAATGCTGTTTTAACAGCAGAATGTTTTGCGGCTTCTTCTACCTCATGGCGCAATGCGTGATATTCACTGTTTTTCGCCGTATGAATGAACAGAATTTGCCGTTCAGGCTGTTTGGAAACAGATGTTTTCAACATGCTGATCATTGGTGTAATGCCAACTCCGGCACTAATCAAAACGAGATCTTTCTGTGATGCAGGATTTAAAACAAAGTCCCCTCTTAGGTGCGCTGATCTCTATTGAATCTCCTTCCTGAAGCCCATCATGTAGATAGGAAGACACGACACCATCTTTTTTTACTGAAATTCGATAATAGTCTTTTCCCGGCATATCAGACAGGCTGTACTGGCGGATATGCGTATATTCAGAATCAGGAATTCGAACTTTTAGGCTGATGTACTGCCCCGCTTGGAATTCAGGTAACGGCTTGCCGTCTTCTGATTTCAAATAGAAGGATGTAATTTCTTTGCTTTCCCGCTCTTTTTTCGCGATGACGAACGGCTTATACTCCTTCCAGCCGCCGGCTTGCTCTTCCGCCTGTTCATACATTTCTTTTTCAATTCCGATGAACGCGTCAGCAATTACTCCGTACGCTTTCTCCCATGCCTGCATAATGTCAGGGGTTGCAGCATCTCCCAATACATCTTTAATGGCAATCAGCAAATATTTACCGACGATCGGGTAGTGTTCAGGCTTAATTCCAATACTGCGGTGCTTGTGGCCGATTTGTTTGACAACCGGAATAATATTTCCTAACTGATCAATATTTGCCGCAGCTGCAATAACGGCATTTGCCAATGCAGTTCGCTGTGTTTTTTTCTTTTGGTTTGTTTGGTTAAAAATGTTCAAAAGCTCTGGATGGTCTTGAAACATCCGATCGTAAAAACGGCCAGTGATTGTTTCTCCATGCTGTTGCAATACGGGTACAGTGCTTTTAATAATTTCGATTGTTTTGTTATCTAACATTGTATAAACAATCCTTTCGAAAAGATGTATTTAGAATATATCTTTAAAATACATGATCTTACGAATAAAAGATATATCTAAAATGAATCTTTAATAAAGTTGTCACAAAATTATCAATTTAACATGACATTTGTTGCTTTTTTATAGAATCCCCTAGCAAAAACGGACTAACCATTGTAATAATCACCATTGAAAAGTACAAAAAAAACCCAAAACAACTTATGTTTTGGGTTACCGTTCACCAAGGCTTATCAGTTCCGAGCGCATTTGCAAGCGCCTGGCTGTGTTTCTTGCGGTTCTTTCGTTCATTAGCGCGCTGTACAGCTGTATTATGCAGCATGATTTCTTCTTCTGTTTCCGGTACAACTCTCGGTACAGGCACCGGCTTGCCATTTGAATCTAATGCGACAAATGTCAAAAAGGATGTGGCAGCGAGTTCCCGTTCGCCAGTCATCAAATGCTCCTTAATAACTTTCACAAATACTTCCATGGAAGATGTCCCGACCCATGTCACATATGACTCCAGGCAGACAGAATCCTTTTGCCCGATCGGTTTTAAAAAATCTACAGAATCCATTGAAGCTGTTACGGTTTCACGTCTGCAATGGCGCGCCGCAGAAATAGAGGCAATGTCATCGATGTAGCTCATTAATTTCCCGCCAAACAGCGTATTATGGTTGTTCGTATCAAGCGGGAACACCCTGCTGGTTTTTACAACCTTTGACTCTTTACAAAATCTTGTTTCCGGTGTTTCCATACCTTTCTCCCCTTTGATGTCTGATCTTTTAGCTAAATGCACTTATATTCTCCTATTAAACAATATTCTCTTCCATTTGTCTAAAATTTAAAATGGTTTAATGATTTTCATGATGAGGGAATAATAAATGTATTCTTCACACTTTAGGAGGAAAAACAAATGGACGTATCCATCCCGAAATCTCAGCACAAAACGGTATGCCGAACGGAATACGGCACACTTCAGAAAGTGGTTTTATGCAGACCTGAGCACATGACCATAAAAGATGTCATAAACGAAACACAAAAACATTTTGAAGATGACAATATTCATGTGAAAACCGCCAACAATCAGCACAGCCGCTTAGTGGAGGCACTCAGGTCACATAACGTTGAGGTCATCCTTTTGCCCGTTCGCGACGGGCTCCCAGAACAGGTTTTTACTAGGGATATAGGGTTTGTCATCGGAGAAAAAGCCTTTCTGTCGAGCATGACTGAACCGATTCGCCAAGGAGAAGAGGCCGTTATAAAAGATTTTTTTCACAGCCAAGGTATCTCTTACACCCGTATGCTTGATACAAGCATTGAAGGCGGAGATGTCATTATCGATGGGGATACCGTCTACGTCGGAATCAGCCAGCGCACCGACATTTCAGCCATCGGCCAGCTTGAAGAGGCACTTCCTGAGTATACGATCGTTCCAGTGAAGCTGCATGAAAAGTTTTTGCATTTGGACTGTGTTTTTAACATTGTATCTGAAAGCGAAGCGTTAATTTATCCTCAAGCCCTTGAGCCAGAGGCAGCTGATATGCTGGCAAAACGTTATGATCTTATTGAAGTGCCCGAGGACGAACAATTTACGCTCGGCACCAACGTCCTTTCAATCGGGAGAAAAACGATCATCAGCCTCCCTGGCAACCGCCATGTCAATCAAGAGCTATCGAAAAGAGGCTATCACATTATCGAAATTGACCTGTCAGAAATCATCAAATCAGGCGGCTCCTTCAGGTGCTGTACAATGCCGCTGATTCGCGGCGAATGAAGAATCTTCCCCTTTTTCATGTTTTGAACAGCTTATTTTATCAAGATACGTTAATATAGAGGTGACATCATTTTTAAGGGGGAAATCGCATGACAAAATACATAGGATATGTCGGAACATATACAAAAGGCGGAAGCGAAGGAATTTATTCATTTGAGCTTGATACTGAGAAAAAAGCACTCAGCGAGCCAAAGCTTGCCGCTAAGCTGGGCAACCCGACATATGTGACGCCGAATAAAAACAACACCATCCTTTATTCCATCGAAAAAGCAGACGGCCAAGGCGGAGTTGCTGCCTATCAAATCAATAAAAACAGCGGCGAGTTGACATTTCTGAATCATCAGTTAATTGATGGTCCTTCTCCATGCCACGTAAGTGTTGATGATCAAAATCAATTCGTACTGACTGCCAATTATCACAGCGGGAAGGTACACGCGTTTCCGGTTCAGGAAGACGGCAGCTTGCAATCACCTGCTTCTGAAGCCGCTCACACAGGAAAAGGGCCGCACGAAAGACAAGAAAAACCGCATACACACTACGCAGGGTTCACACCTGAACACAATTATGTCGTAGCGGTTGATTTAGGTACAGATAAGCTGTACACCTATAAGCTGAAAGACGGCGTATTGGCTGAATCCGGAAGCCATTCCTTCGCTCCCGGTACAGGGCCTCGCCATATCGCTTTTCATCCGAAAGAAAAATACGCTTATGTCATGACAGAATTAAGCAATGAAGTGATTGCGCTTGAATACAATCCGACAGCCGGTGAATTTAGAGAAATTCAGGTCGTTTCTGCCATCCCTGATGATTTTACGGATAACAGCCAGGGAAGTGCAATTCATGTCACACAGGACGGACGCTTTGTTTACGTCGCAAACCGCGGCCACGACAGTATCGCCGTATTTGAAGTGAATCAATATTCAGGAGAGCTGGCTTTCATAGAAAGAGTTTCGACAGAAGGAAACTGGCCTCGTGACTTTGTATTTGACCCAACGGAAGGGTTCCTCGTTGCCTCAAATGAAGAAACAGGCAGCCTTGTCCTGTTTGAAAGAGACAAAGAAACCGGCAGATTGACACTGCTTCCGTCAACTGTTTCTGTCCCTTACCCGGTTTGTGTAAAGTTTTTACATCAAGTATAAACAAATGGAGTGGCTCTAGTAAAATGGGAGCCACTCTTTTTGTTCATCTCACTTTTTCTTTCGTTTCAGCATTTCGATATAAATGGCAAGCGACAAAGCGGCCGGGTTCAATTTCTTGAAGCTGGGGACGGGATTCCCCGCATTCAGGCATCGCCTCCGGACAACGGGTCCGAAACACACAGCCGCTCGGCGGATTAACCGGGCTCGGCAGCTCCCCTTTCAAGAGAATACGCTCTCGCTTGTCCTCCAATTCGGGATCCGGAATCGGAATCGAGGATAAAAGCGCCTTTGTATAGGGATGAAGCGGTTCACGATACAAAGTGCCGCTCTCTGTAATTTCCATCATGTGCCCTAAGTACATGACACCGATCCTGTCACTGATATGCTTCACCATCGAAAGATCGTGGGCAATAAATAAAAATGTGAGCCCTTTTTCTTTTTGAAGCCGCTTCAGCAGATTGACCACCTGCGCTTGAACCGAGACATCAAGAGCAGAAATCGGTTCGTCCGCCACGATAAATTCAGGATTCAGCGACAGTGCTCTCGCAATCCCTATTCTTTGCCTTTGCCCGCCGCTGAATTCATGCGGATAACGGCTGCCAAAATCGGGGTGAAGCCCAACTGCCTCAAGGAGCTCGTCCACGACGAGAAGCCGCGCTTTATGGGTATTGTAGAGATTGTGAATCTCCATCGGCTCCAAAATAATTTCTCGAACGGTCATGCGCGGGTTCAATGAAGCATAGGGGTCCTGAAAAATCATCTGCAGTTTGCGGTTGAAGGCAAACTGCTCTTTTTCACTTAGTGCATGAAGATTTGTGCCGCGGTATACCACACTTCCTTCTGTTGGCTGATAGAGGCGCATCAGCACTCTCCCCAAGGTTGATTTACCGCACCCTGATTCCCCGACTAGCCCGAACGTTTCTCCTTCACGAATCTGAAAGGTAACCCCGTCGACGGCTTTGACTGTCCGCTTTTTCCCTGCGTCAAAATGCATTTTTAGCTTGCTGACCTCTAACAAGGGCAGTGGCGTCATTTGTCTCCCTCCTTATTCTGAAAAACAGCGGCGCACCGCACAAAGTTCTTTTTCATAGATTGTCTCTTTTAATGTAAGGATTTCGATTGATTTTCCCGTCTTTGGAGAATGAAGCATTTTCCCGCCGCCAACGGAGAGACCGACGTGATGAATCGCTCCTTTTCCTTCCTCATAAGCAAAAAACAGCAGGTCACCAGCCTTCATATCATCAAGCGGTACATCCTCCCCCGCCTTAGCCTGATCTCCCGCATCACGGGGGATGCGGTATCCATTGGCCTTAAATATACTGTACATAAACCCGGAACAATCAAACCCAAACCCGCTGATCCCTCCCCACAGGTAGGGAAGGCCAAGAAAAAACGCCCCCGTTTGAATGATGTCTTCAGCAGTCCCTTTCTGTTCGCTGACAGGCACTGCATCACTTTGCTTCACAAACCTTTCCCCAAAAACGGTCGAAACCTTAAAATATCCGTTTTCTTCTGCAATGAGGGGGAGAACTGTCAAAAAGCTCAATTCGATCTCCTTTTCTCCATTGCTTTTGTACAAAAAGGCAGCAGGTTTGCTGATCATCACATCGTGTTGTGAATGGATGGGCGTAGATTTTTCCAGCTGGTTCTTTTTCATCCAGCCCGGGTATCCGCGCGGATCCTTTCGGGATGGCTGGCTAGGCACGATCACAGAAACCCATTCCCCCTGTTCTGCTGTCACAAGTACCTTTTCGCCAAAGAGAACTTGAGTTTGGATTACATTGTCTGTACATAATCCAAGCCGTTCATCATACGTCATGCGCTCCAGCCAGTCTCTGATCCTTACAGTCGGTTGAAGCATGAATTGATCAGACAGACGCGGTGAATCAGGCGCTGTCCAGATGTTGGCCACTGCTGATATGACGGTGTGCATCATTGCTCTGTTTCCCCTTTCAAAAGCGCAGCCCCGGTGATTCCGAGACCCGGTCTGCCAGGCATCGAAATCGTGCTGCCGCTGTATGTTATACCGCCTTTGATGACATCTGTTTTCAGCATCAGCGGCGCGTCAAAATCAAAGCGTGTGATGTTTCTTTTACTTGCCGCAAAATGCGCCGCGGCCGTAATGCCCAGCTTTGTTTCGATCATGCTGCCGACCATGCACTCCACCCCGCAGGCCTCCGCTATGGCATTGATTTTCTCTGCTCCGCTGATGCCGCCCGCTTTCATCAATTTAATATTGATCAAGTCTGCGCTTCGGGTTTGCAGAACTTCGAATGCCTGCCGCGGTGTAAAAACACTTTCATCAGCCATAATCGGGGTATCTGTCGCATCTGTCACCCTTTTAAGCCCTGTGAGATCATCTTTATGAACAGGCTGCTCGACAAGCTCAATGCCTAGACCCGCATCCTCCATTTTCCGAATCGCAGTTACAGCCTCCTTCGGCGTCCACCCCTGATTAGCGTCTAAACGCAGTTTCACGGCTGATCCGACACGTTTTCTGATTTCCTGGATGCGGGCGATATCTGTTGCGATATCATCTTTTCCAACCTTTATTTTCAGCGTTTGAAAGCCTTGTTTGAGATAATTCTCAGCATCCGCTGCCATCTCTTCAGGTGAGTTGACACTGACGGTATAATCTGTTTCAAGCGCATCCCGGTATCCGCCAAGCATTTGATAAAGCGGCAGCCCGCACATCTGCGCCCAGCCGTCGTATAGCGCCATTTCCACAGCAGCCTTCGCGCTCATATTTCCTGTAAGAAGATGCTGGATGTCGTGCAGAATAGCCTCATAGCCCGACAGACTTTTTCCAAGCAATGCCGGCTTCAACACATGGTGGATGGCACTTTCAATGCTATCCATGCTGTCACCTGTAATCACGACCGTCGGCGGCGCTTCTCCCCATCCGATTGCGCCGCTGTCATAAGTGATCCTGACAATGACTGATTCAGCCGTATACACAGTGCGAAGCGCGGTTTTAAATGGCTTTGTCAGCGGGACGGCGATTCGGCTTGTTTCGATTCGAATGATTTTCATGTCTTCAGCGCCCCTTCTGAAACACCTGCCTCTATGACAACTGTTTTTTCTGCTGTATTCATAGAAGCTTTCGCACCGACCGGAACGGCAATACTTGGGGAGCAGTGGCCAATTTTAAATCCTTTCAGAGCAGGTTTTCCGGCTGTTATAATATAGTCTTCCAGCACTTGCTCAAGAGAGAGAGACTTCTCTCTCTTCACCGGGACACAATTGTGAAAATCACAAACTAAAATCCCCTCCGCTTCCGTCAGCTTCCCCGCCATTTTCAGCTGATTTAGCATCCGGTCGATTTGGTAAGGCTCCTCGTCAATATCTTCAATAAACAGAAGCTTTCCTCTCGTATCAATTTCAAATGGCGTGCCCAGTGTAGACGTCAGCAAAGACAGATTTCCCCCGACAAGCTCACCTTCCGCTTTGCCGGGAACAAGCACGGTCAGCGGAGAAAGCTCTTCAGTATAGGTGAATTCCGTCTCCTGGAAGAGCTGCTTATACGAAGCTTTTGTCAGCGGGTGAACGTCGTCAAGGCCAATATCCGAGCTAAGCATCGGGCCATGGAAGGTGATAAGACCTGTGTTTTGATGAATGGCAGTATGTAAAAACGTAATATCGCTGTATCCCCAAAAGATTTTAGGGTGTTTGCGGATTAAGTTGAAATCAATGCCCGCGGCAATACGTCCTGTCCCAAACCCCCCGCATGCGCACAGCACTGCTTTCACCTCCTCGTCTCTGAACATCTCATGGAGATCCGCCAGCCGCTCATCATCCTGTCCCGCTAAATAACCGTGCTGGTTTTTCAGTGCCTTGCCCAACTTCACCTGAAGACCGAGCTCTTCTAAAAATAAAAGCGCGGTGTCAAGCTTTTTTGGATCCGGCGGGCTTGCGGGCGCGATCACTCCGACTGTATCACCCTTTTTCAGCGCTTTCGGCTTGTGATTCAACGGAAACACTCCTTTCATTTGCTCTGCACCCTACGTATACGTGCAAGAAAGAGAAAAAATACCGCTCCTTCGCATAAAGAAGCAGTATTTCCTCAATCACCGCCATCAGTTTTTATCTGCCCATTTTAAATCGATATAGCCGACAGGGTGACGGACAATTCCCTTTACTTGTTCATTTTGCAGGTGAACCTGATTATAAAAATAAATTGGAATGATCGGCGCTTCATTGATGAGCAGCTTTTCAGCTTGATGCATAAGAGAGAAACGTGTTTTTTCATCGGCTTCATTTTTCGCCTTTTGGATCAGCTGATCGTATTCTTTATTGGCCCATCCTGTGCGGTTCATCGAATTTCCCGCTTGGAAGGCTTCCAGAAAACTGATAGGGTCCGCATAATCTGGTAAAAATGAGCTTTGAGAGAATTGGAATTTCAATGCTTTTTGATCCTCTAAAAATACGTTCCATTCCATATTGGCCAGCTTTACATCGACTCCAAGGGTATTTTTTAATTTTTGCTGGACAGCCTCGGCAATCTTTTTATGCTCCGGCTTTGTGCTGTAAGTAAGCGTGATCGCAGGAAGCTTATTATAGTTTTCTTCCTTCATGCCCTTTTCGAGCAGCTGCTTCGCTTTGCTTTCGTTAGGCGTGATCAGGTCTCCGCCCGCTTCACGGAAATCTTTGCCGTCGGGCTGCGTAAATCCAGGCGATACAAAGGCGCGCGCCGGTTTTTCATTATTTTTCGTGACGTACTTTACAATCTCGTCTTGATCCACAGCCATCGCAAAGGCTTTTCTGATGTTTTCATTTTGGAATGGCTCCATGTTCACATTAAACCGATAGAAATAGAGACCCGCCTGGTCAACAATATTGACGTTATCCTGATCCATCAGCTGGTCGCTTAACTCTGCAGGGACATAAGCAGTATCAAGTTCGCCTGATTGAAACATCTGATAATCTGTATTTCTGTCACTGACCATTGCCCATTTCACCTTATCAAGCTTTACGGTATCCTTATCCCAATACGTGTCGCTTTTCTCCATAGTGATGCTGTCATCATGCTTCCATTCCGTCAGCTTAAACGGACCGTTCCCAACAAAAGTATCCGCCTCAGCGAACCACTTTGGATTGTCTTTATCGACCTTTTCGTTTACTGGAAAATACGCTGGATTGGAGACGACGCTGAGAAAATATTTTTGCGGTGCTTCCAGCGTAACTTCAAGGGTTCGATCATCCTTTGCCGTCACCTTCACATCGTCTTTTTTCCCTTTCCCGCTGTTATACGCTTCGCCGCCTTCAATAAGATAGCCTAGGAATGCCGATGAAGCGCCTTTTTTCGGATCAAGCATCCGCTTCCACGCGTATTCGAAGTCTCCGGCTGTTACCGGATCTCCGTTTGTCCATTTCGCATTTTCTCGAATCGTAAACGTGTAGGTTTTTTTATCCTTTGATACAGACCACTTCTCCGCCATTGCCGGCTCGGGCTCATTCTCTTTGCCAAGACGCGTCAGCCCCTCCATGATGTTATTTAACGGCTGCCATGACACATTATTGAAACCGATCGGCGGATCAAATGAAGTCGGTTCATTTTCGTTATTTAAATAAAGCACCTTTTCTCCGCTGGTTTTTGCCTTATCATGACTGCCTTCTTTTCCGGCCTGTTCATTTGCTGTGCATCCCATCAGCGCAAACGAAAGTCCTAATGCAAGGCCCATCCCCCATAGCTTTTTCACTCGTTTCATCCTCTTCCCCCTTTTCATGTTCAACCCTTTGCATCTCCTGACAGCACCGCATGCTCTGCTCGTTGATCCTGCAGCCAGCAGTTGACGGTATGCGAGTCAGATCTGATCGTCTGGGCCGGGTATACCCTATCACACACAACCATCCTGTTCGGACAGCGGGCGGCAAACGGGCAGCCCGGCGGAGGCGAAAATAAATCCGGCGGCGTTCCGTCAATCGGGATCAGCTCAGCGCCTTCTAAATCCAGCCTTGGGACAGAGCCCAGCAGGCCTTTTGTATATGGGTGCTGCGGCTGATAAAAAACATCTTTTCTTGTGCCGATTTCCGCTATTTTCCCGGCATACATGACTGCGACTCTGTCAGCTACCTGGGCAACAACCCCTAAATCGTGCGTAATCAGAATGACAGACACATTCGTTTTTCTCTGAATCTCTTTAAACAGCTCTAAAATCTGGGCCTGAATGGTTACATCCAGGGCGGTGGTCGGTTCATCCGCAATTAAGATGTCAGGCTCGCAAATCAGCGCCATCGCAATGACAATCCGCTGTCTCATGCCGCCGCTGAATTGATGGGGATATTGCTTTAGACGCTCTTCGGGATCTGGAATACCGACCAATGACAGCATGGAAAGCACCTCTTTCCGCGCCGCTTTTTTGCCCATTTTTTTGTGGCGCAATAGCGCTTCCCCCAGCTGGTCGCCGACAGTCAGCGTCGGGTTTAACGCCGTCATCGGGTCTTGAAAAATCATAGAAATGTCGGCTCCCCTTATGCTTCTCATTTCTTTGTCAGAGAGACGGCAAAGGTCTTTGTTTTTAAATAGAATGCTGCCGTCTGTCACCTTCGCCGAATAAGGCGGAAGCAGGCCCATAATGCTTTGGGAGGTCACGCTTTTGCCGCAGCCGGATTCGCCGACGATCGCAAAGGTTTCTCCTTTATACAAATCAAAGCTCACCCCTCTGACCGCCTGAACCGTCCCGCCGTAAGTCGTAAAAGACACGTGCAGATTTTTGACTGACAGAACTTTTTCCATACTGCTACCTCCTCAGCTTAGGGTCGAGCGCATCCTGCAATCCGTCCCCCAGCACATTAAACGCATACATCGTCAAGGATATGAAGAAGGCCGGAAAAAACAGGCGCCACCAATGCCCAGATAAAATCGTAGGCAGGCCGTCATTTGCCATCACACCCCAGCTTGCAAACGGGGCCTGTATGCCGAGGCCGAGAAAGCTTAAAAATGATTCTGCGAATATAGCGGCAGGTACGGTTAATGTCATTTGTACGATGATCGCTCCCATTGTATTCGGCAGCAAATTCTTCCGTATGATGCGAAACGTTTTCGCGCCAAAGGTTTTCGAGGCGAGCACATATTCATAATTTTTAATCTGAAGCACCTGGCCTCTTACAATTCTCGCCATGCCGACCCATCCGGTCACAGTCAGCGCCACAATAATCGTGCCCAGTCCCGGCCCCATGAGCACCATCAGCAAAATGACAACAAGCAGGTACGGCAGCCCGTACAGCACTTCGATAATCCGCATCATAATGCTGTCAATCCTGCCGCCTTTATAGCCGGCAACGCCTCCGTAAATGACACCGATCACAAAGTCAATCAGCGCTGCCATCACGCCGACAAATAACGAAATTCTCGCGCCATACCATGTTCGGGTAAACACATCCCGGCCGAGTTCATCGGTGCCGAACCAATGATCGGCTGAGGGCGGAAGATTTTGTTCGGTCAGCGATTGGCGTACGACACTATGAGGCGATATAAAGGGCCCGATAACTGCCATGACAAAAAGAAATAATAGAATAAAGAGTCCGGCCATCGCTAATTTATTTTTCTTCAGCCTCCTCCAGGCATCCTGCGTGTATGACAAACTCGGCCGCTTGACCGAATCGGCTTCCCGATTTTTTTCCTGATTTGAGACAAACCACTCATCCGGCACCTGAATGTGCTGTTCTGGCTGGCGTTCATCCGTTTGTACAGGGAGATTCACACGCTTCACCCTTTCTTATGCAGTTTAATGCGCGGGTCTAAGAGACCGTAGGCCAAATCGACCAAAAACAGCATGATGATCAGAATGACGCTGTAAAAAACGGTCGTTCCCATAATCACGGGATAGTCCCGCTGATTAATGCTTTCCACAAAATATTTTCCCATTCCCGGAATGGCAAAGATTTTTTCAATGACAAAGCTTCCTGTTAAGATGCTGGCGACGAGTGTGCCCAGGACGGTAATGACGGGCATGAGTGCATTTCTGAGTGCGTGTTTCACAATAATTTTGAACGGGGAAAGCCCTTTTGCTTTTGCTGTGCGGATATAATCCTGAGTCAGAACTTCGACCATGCTTGACCGTGTCAGCCTGGCAATGATCGCCATTGGCCCTACAGCAAGCGCTGCGGTCGGAAGCACCATATGAATCGGGCTCGTCCATGTGGCAGCAGGAAACAGTTTGAGATTGACTGCAAATTGCTGGATGAGCAATGTTGCGAGAATAAAATTCGGGATGGAGATGCCAAGTACCGCAAGACTCATTGCAGCGTAGTCCAAAAAGCCATTACGGCGGAGCGCAGCGATTACGCCCAGTACCAGCCCAGAAATCACAGCAATGACAATCGCCGTCATTCCAAGCTCAAAGGAAACTGGAAATCCGCGTTCCAGCATGTCATTTACGCTGTCGGATGGTTTTTTTATTGAAGGTCCAAAATCGAATGTAATGATGGATTTTAGGTAGATGATGTATTGGAAAATGAGAGGATCGTCTAAGTGATAGTAGGCTTCGAGATTTTTTTGAACGGCTTCATTTGTGCCTCTCTCCTCGTTAAAAGGAGATCCGGGAATGACCTTCATGAGAACAAAAGTCAGGGTGGTAATCACCAAAATCGTAGCTGCCATTGCCCAAAAACGCTTTATCATGTATCGTGCCAAAGCCTAAAACACCCCTTTAGCAGAATGATGTCCGCATCGCAAGCTCAGTCATGACAAGCATCGCCTGATAGGCTTCGAGCATGTCCTTCGCCTGAAATTGAACGGTTGTGGTTCCCGTTTTGATTTCCGTTCCCGGCATCAGATTCGCCCATTCTGCCTGGCCGTAATTGGCGAATTCAATGCTCAGAACCGGCCTGTCAGGCGGTGTAAGCGGTTTGACCTTGTCCTTGTTTTGCAGGGCAAATGCGGTTTTTTCTGTCAACAGCCGTCCGGCTTTCGCAGGCGACAAGCACTTCACTGCAGATCTTGAAATCGTTTGTTTGACTGCGGCTGTCGTCACGTTCGGAATAAGCTCTTCCGCTTCCTTCGCCGCCCGGTCATCCCCGGCTACCATTAATACAGGGACATCATAATAACCGGCAACGTATGCATTTAGCCCGAGCTCACCGACAGGCTGATCGTTTATGTAAAAATGACGGACACCGAAAATCATGCTGTGTGACATGACACCGGGAGTCGAGGCTCTCGCATGATAACCGAGGAACAAAGCGCCTGTAAACGTATCATCCAGTCCCTCAACCATAGAAAATGGTTTGACGTCACCGGAAATCAAATCTGCTTCAGGGTGAAGCTTTTCAACCATCAGATTATTCATCTTCGAATGACTGTCATTGACCAGCACCTCGGTACACCCGCTGTTAAATGCTTCGGCAATACAGTAGTTTGCTTCTTCAGTCATAATGAGCCGCCCGCGTTCATAATTACGCTTGCCGGAATCCACAAAGGTATCGTCCGGAAGACCCGAAATACCTTCCATATCTACTGACAGGTACAATTTCATAACGCTCCTCCTTTTTTACTAAATTATGAATATTCTAACAAATTATATTAAAAAAAGAGGAAAAATGCAATATAACTGGGGAAAATCTCGACCATTCAGTGATAAAAAAGAATCCTCTTGCAAGGATTCATGTCTGTTTTTCTGTCTGTTCTGTAAGCAGTTCATATTTTTTCAGCGTTCTTTCAAACACTTGATCAAAAACGTCCGGCACAGAGGCGCGTATCACCTCAGCTCCCTCTCCCGTTATTCCGCCTTTCGTTGCAACACGTTCCAGCGTTTCCTCGAAAGACATATTTTTTTCGGTCAGCAGCTTGCCAGTTCCGTATAGTGAATGAATCAGAAAATCAAAGGCTTCTTCTTTGGACAGGCTGCTGTTTCTGACGGCAGACAGTGCCAATTCTTCAAAGATTGCAGCTATGAATCCTGGTGCCGAGCTCGTTAAATTGCTGGCCGCATCAACATTCGATTCTTTGATTTCTCGTACACGGCTGAAAACCGATAACAATTCATTCAGATGCTCTTTCTTCTCCGCAGCCAGTGCTTCACTGTGAACGACAAGTGAGATGCCGGCTTCTGCTTCGGACGTTATGGGAGGAATAACGCGTGAGATACCCGCTTCTGTTTCTGCCTCCAAAAGACGCAGCGGCACACCGGCAGCTATGGATACGATGTGAGTATTTCTGTTCACATACGGGTGCAGACGGCGCATTGTTTCGATGACATGGAGCGGCGGGACGCATATCAAAATCAATTGGCATGTATTTGCCCAATTCTCCAGCGAATCAGCCGATACGTTTGGATAATCTGACATGAGTGCCTGCAGCCTCTCCCCCTTCGTTCTCGTTTCAATAAATAGCTCATTCTCTTTTATTTGTCCGTGCTTCAACAGCTGTCTGGCGATCATATCCGCCATGCTGCCATATCCAATCAATCCAATTTGTTCCATTGACTCAGTCCTTTCATATACAATATGAAGTGTACCGTTTTCCGCACTTTTTCACAATTTCCCATAATCTTTTCATTTTTATCCCACAGTTTTTGTTTATGATAAACTCAAGTCATAAACCTATCATAAATAAAGAGAAATGTGAAAATAGAGAAACGGAGTGAACATAATGAATAACTATCGTGATGAAAATAGAACGGAAGGTAATGAGAATGAGGTCTTTTTAACAAAAGAGAACGATCAGAGCACCTCCTACTCAGCCCGCAATGTCATTCATGATCAGGAGAAGAAAAAACGAGGGTTCGGATGGTTCAGGCCGTTGCTTGGCGGAGTGATCGGCGGCAGTCTCGCCCTTGGCATTTACACGTTTACACCGCTTGGCGACCATGATTCTCAGGACACTGCAAAACAATCATCCAGCCAGCAGCAAACGCAATCTGTTACTGCTAAAAGCACGTCCTCTGAATCTAAAAAAAGCTCATCAAGCTCAAGCAGCTCATCTGCATTCAAGAGCGAGGACTCTTCTAAAATCTCAGATATGGTAGAAGACCTTTCACCAGCAATAGTCGGCATTACAAATCTTCAGGCACAATCAAACAGCTCTTTTTTCGGCTCTGGCTCATCCAGTTCCAGCTCTGATTCCAGCGAAGATACAGAAAGCGGTTCAGGGTCTGGTGTCATTTTCAAAAAAGAGAATGGCAAGGCTTATATCATTACAAATAACCACGTCGTAGAAGGAGCATCTTCACTGAAGGTATCTTTATATGACGGCACTGAAGTGACAGCAAAGCTGGTAGGCAGTGACTCGTTAACTGATTTAGCTGTCCTCCAAATCAGTGATGATCATGTCACAAAAGTGGCAAACTTCGGAAATTCATCTGATCTCAGAACAGGCGAGACCGTTATTGCGATTGGGGATCCGCTTGGAAAAGACCTGTCCCGCACGGTAACACAAGGAATTGTAAGCGGCGTGGACAGGACGGTTTCAATGTCTACTTCAGCCGGCGAAACGAGCATTAACGTCATTCAGACAGACGCAGCAATTAACCCAGGTAACAGCGGCGGTCCTTTGTTAAATACAGACGGCAAAATTGTCGGCATTAACAGTATGAAAATCAGTGAGGATGATGTTGAGGGTATCGGATTTGCCATTCCAAGCAATGACGTAAAACCGATTGCTGAAGAATTGCTGTCGAAAGGGCAAATTGAACGTCCATATATCGGTGTCAGCATGCTTGATCTAGAACAAGTGCCGCAAAACTACCAAGAAGGCACACTCGGCCTGTTCGGCAGCCAGCTGAATAAAGGTGTTTACATCCGTGAGGTCGCTTCAGGCTCTCCTGCTGAAAAGGCTGGATTAAAAGCGGAGGATATTATCATCGGCCTAAAAGGTAAAGAAACGGATACAGGCAGTGAATTGCGCAATATCTTATATAAAGACGCAAAAATCGGTGATACCGTTGAAGTGAAAATTCTCAGAAACGGCAAAGAAATGACGAAAAAAATTAAACTCGATCAAAAAGAAGAGAAAACTTCGTAAGAGATAAAGCCTCGGGCCGCAAAATTCGGCCTGAGGCTTTTTTAATAGACAAAGACCTAACTGCTCTATGAAACTTTCTGGCGAGATATCCGTATATCATACAGACTGACATCGTTCGCACCAAGATGCTAGAAACATCGTTTGCTAGGAGGTATAAACATGAAAACCGCGGGATTGAGTATGATCTGCGCAGGATTAGCTTTTCTTTTGCTGAGCTTTCTTCTCTCTGAAGCGACGTTGGCATGGGGAGTTGTACTGGGTGCCAGTATTCTATTAAACGTCACTGGTACAGCAGTGATCATGCGTTTCTTAAAAGCCCCCCAATATAATAGTTGACATGCGGCAAAGCCTAAGACGTAAACGATTAGGCTTTGCCGTTTTTCTTTCAGCGTGAGTGAACCGAAGTGCAAGCCCGAAATCTCTTCTGCCTTCTCTTATTCCATATATCCATTCGCATTTTTCACTTTGATCGGCAGAACATAAAAAAACCCCTGTCCGTTAAGAACAGAGGTTTTAAGGTTATGACATGTGCTGGTCTCTATAGAGTCTTTTATTTTCAATCCCGTACGATTTCTGTACGATGTAAAGCGGCCGGTCTTTGGCTTCATCATAGATTCTGCCGATGTATTCGCCGATCATGCCGAGAATCAGAAGGACAATGCCGCTGAACAGGAGCTGGATCACAATAAGTGATGACCAGCCGGTAATCGTGCTGTCGGTGAACAGCTTCAGATACAGCACGATAAACATATACAGAAATCCTGCTCCTGACATTAAGACCCCGACATAGCTTGCCAGCTTCAGCGGTTTATGTGAAAATGTCGTAATGCCGTCCATTGAAAGCTTCAGCATTTTCTTAAGCGGGTATTTCGTTTCTCCGGCAAGCCTTTCATCACGTACATACTCAACTGCCGTTTGTTTGAAGCCTACCCAGCTGACGAGTCCTCGGACAAAAGGGTTTTTTTCCTTTAATTTTTTCATTTCATCACAGACTTTTCTGTCCATGAGGCGGAAATCCCCGGTATCAATCGGGATATCAATATCTGTCATGCTGCTGAGAAGCCGGTAAAACATAGCTGCAGTCTGTTTTTTGAAAAAGGTTTCCCCTTTTCGTTTTGTACGTACGGCGTATACGACCTCATAGCCTTCCTTCCACTTTTCAATCATGTCTAAAATTAACTCAGGAGGGTCCTGCAAATCGGCGTCAATAACGGCGATGGCATTCCCCTGTGCATAATCCATACCCGCTGTAATGGCGATCTGGTGCCCAAAATTCCTTGAAAAGTCTATAATCTTTACTCTCGGATCGATCAGGCTGTACTCTCTTAAAATCTCAACACTGCGATCTTTGCTGCCATCATTGACGAAAAGCAGCTCGTAGTTTTCCTTCGTTTGATCCATGACCTCTTTTAAGCGCTGATAGGTTTCATGAATGACAAGCTCTTCGTTATACACAGGTACAACAATTGAATATTGAATATGTCTGCTCATGTTTTTTCCTCCTATTCATCAGCATTTAGTTCGTATAATGTTGCTGACTGGTTCATTCCGCCAGGCCCGCCGCCCATTTTGCCGGTTTGACCTGAAGCCTTGCTGTTGCTTGATGTATCAGCTGAATCAGTATCTTCTGTTTTTTGATCAGAACTTGATTGCCATTTTTCTGATGCTACTTCTTTTCCATTTTTCTCAACCCATTCGACAATGTCATTGTTTCCGCCTTTCCCCATTCCTGAAGCCAAGAAGTATTTCACTTTTCCTTCTTTTACGAGCTTTTTAAATTGAGTCAGCGTGATCGCCGGGTCAGAACCGCTGTATCCGCCAATAGCCATGACAGCTTTTTTCGTTTTAATGATATATGGCGCCGCTGTGTTCGAATCGGTTGTGGCGAATAGGTATTCAGCTCCGGCGTTATTCTCCTCTAGATATTTGATCAGTTTTTCATTTACCGTCGCATCAGACATTCCCATGCCTTGTCCGCTCATCGATGCGAGCTGAGGGCCTGTTTCAGGCAGTGAACTGTTGCCGCCGTACAATAGCGGTGTGCTTGCCCAATATATCGGCATCACCAGCAATGCGAGAAGAGCTGCAAGCGAAGTATAATAACTGATCGGTTTTTGGCGCTGTTTGAACAGCAGCAAAGCAATCGCTGACAACACGCCGATAACCCCTACCCCGATACTCCATCCAACACCGATTTGATCGTTGTAGTTTCTGAGAATAAACAATTCAAATCCAGTTGTCGCAATGATTGCGCCTGGCAGAAGCCATGATTTCCAGCCTGTCTGATTGCGGTACAGATGAACAAGGGCAACCCACCCCGCACCGACAAGAGCCGCAATCGGCGGTGCCAGCATGATGAGATAATAATGATGGAAAAATTCTGCGACACTGAAGAATCCGGCAATCGGTACAAGCCACGCTACCCAGAACACCGTTTCCTTCTGCTCTATAGATAATCTTCTTCTTTCTCTCGCGCCAGCGATCAGTAAGCCTGCGATTCCAAAAATCGCAAATGGCAGAAGCCAGCTGATTTGATCAGATAACTCTGTTTGGAAAAGCCGCAGTGGACCAGGTGTTCCCGTTCCAAACATTCCTGAACCTGATTGCATTTTTGAGCCGGTTCCTGTTCCGCCTTTCCCTCCGTCTCCGCCAGGTCCTCCTTGGCCGCCATCTCCGCCGCTTGGAGGGCCTCCTTGACCGCCGCTTGGCATTTCTCCTCCGCTTGGCATTTGGCCATTGGATGGAGGTGCCGTCATATTTCCATTTGAGGATTTGTCATCACTTGATGACTGATTAGGCGGTGCTTGAGTGTTATCAGAAGAAGACATTTCTTTTGAAGCGTCTTTGTTTGGCGCCCCCTGGCCGCTGCCGGAATTTTGGCCTGTCAGCCGCTGGATTCCGTTATAACCAAAAGCCAATTCCAGCACAGAGTTGGTTTGGCTGCTTCCGATATAAGGCCGCTTGCTTGCAGGGATATTGTCAACAATGAGCGGCCACGATAACGAAACGGCTGCTAATACGGCTAACGCACTTACCAGCGAAATGATTTTTTTCTTCATCGTAGCGTTTGCCGCAATCAAATAGAATAATAAGAAAGCCGGTAAAATCATGTAAGCCTGCAGCATTTTTGTATTGAAACCTACTCCAACAACGAAAAACGCTGCTAACAACCAGATCAGCTTTCCTTTTCTGATCGCTTTAAAGAGAAGCCATGTAGCAAGCAATAAGAAAAATACCAGTAATGCATCAACATTGTTTGTACGTGCTACAGCTACAGCAATCGGTGTACATGCCATGATGAAAGAGGCAATTCTTGCTGCCGTCTTACCGAATGTCGGTTTTATTAACAGATACATTAAAAGGACAGAACCTACACCAGCAAGTGCCTGAGGCAGGATGACGCTCCACCCGTGCATACCGAATATAAGTGCGCTGATGGTTTGTATCTGGAACGTAATAGGCGGTTTATCAACCGTTATAAACCCCGCCGCGTCGAATGAGGCATAGAAAAAATTATGAAAGCTTTGCATCATACTTGTGACTGCAGCGGTGTAATAAGGATTCACCGTATCATCATTCCAGATGTTATAGATATTTAAGAATGCAGATGCGAGCAAAATGAGGATGAGGAAAATATCCAGCTCGCGTTTTTTCTTTTCCACGTGTTTTTCACTCCTTTTTGTCTAACTTGGAAATAGTGTAACAAGCAAATATGAATAAACTATTAATAAACAAAGACAATATTTTTGCCGAGGCCATTCCATACCAATCACCCATATTTACAAAGGGTTTTAAGCCATTTCTCCCAATCAGCATCTGATATTTCCTCCCTAATAAGGCATGCTGTTTAGGTCAAAATTAATTATGGTAATAAAAAAGCCCTCCGGCGGCGCCGGAAGGCAGATGAATCACAATTTATTGGATCGGTTTCAATTTCGCTTCAATTTCAGCTCTTCGATGCTCAAGATACGGCGGAAGAGCGATCGTTTGGCCAAGCTCATCAAGATTTTCATCTACCATAAAGCCCGGTCCGTCTGTTGATAACTCGAACAAAATGCCGTTAGGTTCTCTGAAATACAGCGCCTTGAAATAGTAGCGCTCAACAATGCCAGAATTGCTAAAGCCTTCCCGGCTGATGATCTGGTGCCACCCGGTAAGTTCTTCTTCATCTCTTACCCGAAATGCGACGTGGTGAACACTTCCTTTGCCTTGGCGCTCGCGCGGAAGATCGTTTCTTTCTATTAAATGGATTTCCGTTGCCGCACCGCCTTCACCTGATTCCAAAATAACAGCGGTTCCTTGTCCTCCAACTGGTTCACGGCTGATTTCTGTAAATCCAAGAATATTCGTCAGCACGTGTAAGGTTGGTTCGGCATATGGCACAGTCAGTTCAACCGGTCCTAATCCGCGAAACGAAAATTCTTCCGGAATGCCGCTCTGTTTAACAGGCAGGCCATATCCTTTTCCTTTCTCATCAGCAGTCAGCACAAGCCGCTGCCCTTCATGATCTTGGAATGCCAATATGTCACGTCCGGCTCTTTTTGAGATGCCGCTGTGCACCACTTCGTGCTCTTCAAAACGTTCTTTCCAGTAATGCAGAGCTTCTGTACTTGGGACGCGCAACCCAATAGAAGAAATACTGTTTGTTCCCGCATGAAATGGTGCAATGCGGGGAATCTCGAAAAACGTCAGCTCAGTTCCCGGATTTGCCACTTCATCTCCGTAGAACAGATGATACATTGTTGGTTCATCCTGGTTGACGGATTTTTTGACGAGCTTTAATCCTAATACTTTCTTATAGAAATCCAAGTTTTTTTGTGCGTCGGCCGTTAATGCCGATACATGGTGAATGCCGTTGACTTTCATATGCTGTCCCTCCAGGTCATTTTATCTCGATTTCAAGATAAAATATCATAGTTATCTATTTATTGTTCTAATAACAAGGTATTTTATTCGCAAGGGAAAGTCAACATATCAGCTTCACCGACGGTTCGTTCATTTTCTGACTTCTGCCTCTCCTCTGATCCGTCTAAAATTCATCTGCAGAAAACACGAACTTTATAAAAAGAAATAATGTGATTCATTCGTTTATAGGTTGTTGAAAGAGACGTTTCCACCGTTTTTTCAACTGTACGAAAAGCAAATATCTAAAATCAGAAAATTTATTTTATTTCACTTTTCTAAAATAGGGTTTACAATATGAAAAAATAGATTCTTCATCATGAAGCTTCAACACCATAGGAGGTTACGGACATGCATACTGAAGACAACGGTTTGAAAAAAGAGATAGGCCTCTTGTTTGCCCTTACTCTTGTCATCGGAACCATTATCGGCTCTGGTGTTTTTATGAAGCCCGGCGCTGTGCTTGCTTATTCAGGTGATTCAAAAACCGCGCTTTTCGCCTGGCTGTTAGGCGGGATTTTAACGTTGGCAGGCGGTTTGACAATCGCGGAAATCGGAACGCAGATTCCAAAAACCGGCGGGCTTTATACGTACCTTGAAGAAGTGTATGGCGAATTTTGGGGATTTTTGTGCGGCTGGGTGCAGATTATCATTTACGGTCCGGCGATTATAGCCGCGCTGGGTTTATATTTTGGCTCTTTAATGGCGAATCTTTTCGGCTGGGGATCTGGATTGTCAAAAGCAATCGGAATTATAGCAGTTCTCTTTTTATGCGTCATTAATATAATCGGTACAAAATACGGCGGCTTTGTCCAAACGCTGACAACGATCGGTAAACTGATTCCGATTGCATGCATCATCATCTTCGGCCTTTGGAAAGGTGATCAGCACATCTTCACAGCAGTAAACGAAAGTATTTCCGATATGAACTTCGGAGCGGCCATTTTGGCTACACTATTTGCGTACGACGGATGGATTCTTCTGGCCGCTCTAGGCGGAGAAATGAAAAATCCCGAAAAGCTGCTGCCACGCGCAATGACGGGCGGATTATTAATCGTAACAGCCATCTATATTTTCATTAACTTTGCATTGCTTCACATCCTGTCTGCGAACGAAATTGTCACACTTGGCGAAAATGCGACAAGCACTGCTGCCACCATGCTGTTCGGTTCAATTGGCGGAAAGCTGATTAGTGTCGGAATTATCGTCAGCATCTTTGGGTGTTTAAATGGAAAAGTACTTTCTTTCCCGCGTGTTTCATTTGCAATGGCGGAACGCAAACAGCTTCCATTTGCTGATAAGCTTTCACATGTACACCCGACATTCCGCACACCATGGATCGCGATTTCCTTCCAGATTGCTTTGGCTTTGATTATGATGCTGATCAGCAACCCGGATAAGCTCTCTGAAATCTCTATTTTTATGATCTACATTTTTTATGTGATGGCCTTTTTTGCGGTGTTTATTCTCCGCAAGCGAACAAAGGGAGAAAAGCGCGCCTACAGTGTTCCGCTTTATCCATTCATGCCGATTTTGGCCATCGCAGGCTCTTTCTTTGTATTAGGCAGCACACTCATTACAGATACAATGAGCTGCGGATTATCCATCCTCATCGGCCTTGCCGGACTGCCTGTTTATTACTGGATGAAAAAACGAAAAGCAAGCTGATAAAACGGTTCCCTTGTTTAGGGAACCGTTTTTTGGTGAAACAGAAGATAAAAGTTGACAGGAAAAACACAACTTTTGATATACTTTTTACGTTAAGCAGAAAGATTTTGCAAACTTGGGTCGGTTTTTTGAATCGAAGTAGGTCAAAATAAGGGGACATGATTTGCAGAAAAAGTCAAGCCGTGTTTTTTTCGACTTTACCTGTTTTTTTTCGACAAAAGGCTATATAATAATTTGATGTGTGCATTGTCTCATTCAAACTATGGAGGGTTTTTAATGATAAGAAGAAAAAAAGATAAGTTCTCACTCCTTTTAACAGAAATTGCAAAGAACATAGACGAAACTGCCGAATATTTTGTGAATTTTAAGGTCACAAACCAAACGACGCTTAAAGAATTCGCAGATACGTTAAAGGAATATGAAACAAAAGGTGACAATCATGTTCATGTCATGATTAAAGAGCTTAACAAAGCGTTCATCACTCCTATTGAACGCGAAGATATCCTTCAGCTGACAAACAGCCTGGATGATGTGCTTGACGGAATCGAACATTTCTCTGCCATGATGGAGATTTTCTCAATTACCTCATCTGACGAGCATATCGATAAATTCAGCGGATACATCAGAGAATGTGCGAAAGAAATTTTAATTACAATTGAACTGCTGGCAGAAAACCGGTTAAAGGATATTCAGCCTCACGCTATCAAAATTAAAGAGTATGAGCACAGCTGTGACAACCTGCACAGAAAATCATTAAAGAATCTTTTCGGAAATGAAACAGATCCGATTAAAGTTATTCAATATCGTGAAATTTATGAAACGCTTGAAGAAATTGCCGACTCTTGCCAAAGTGTTGCCAATAATCTTGAAACCATCATTATGAAAAACGCGTAACGAGGGGTAAAAATGGATATTCTATTCATATTAACAATACTAATAGTCATTTGTGCTCTGGCGTTTGATTTCATCAATGGGTTTCATGATACGGCGAACGCTATTGCGACTTCGGTATCAACAAAAGCGCTGAAACCGCGCCATGCCATTATCATGGCGGCTGTGATGAATTTTATCGGAGCAATGACATTTACAGGTGTTGCCAAAACCATTACGAAAGACATTGTAGATCCTTATACACTGGAAAATGGCTCTGTCGTAATTCTGGCCGCGCTAGTCGCTGCGATTGCCTGGAACCTTATCACATGGTACTACGGCATCCCAAGCAGCTCGTCCCATGCCATCATTGGAGCTATTGCCGGAGCAGCCGTTGCGGCAGCCGGATTTACTGCGTTAAATTATAAAGGCTTCATTAAAATCATTGAAGCATTGATCTTTTCACCGATTATCGCTTTTGTCCTTGGTTTTATTTTATACAGTATCGTCAAGCTGATTTTCAAAGACAGCAATTTGGCGAAAACAAACAAGCAATTCCGCAGAGTGCAGATTGTAACAGCTGCCCTGCAATCGTATACGCACGGAACAAACGATGCGCAAAAAGCAATGGGAATTATCACAATGGCTCTCATCACAGCGAATTTACATACTTCTTCTAACGATATTCCTACCTGGGTGCAATTCGCCTGCGCGACAGCCATGGGTCTAGGAACATCAATCGGCGGCTGGAAAATCATCAAAACCGTTGGCGGAAAGATCATGAAAATTCGCCCGGTAAACGGGGTTTCCGCTGACTTAACCGGGGCAGCCATTATTTTCGGCGCTACATTTATTCATTTGCCGGTCAGTACAACCCACGTCATTTCTTCATCAATTCTTGGCGTCGGTGCGTCACACCGGGTAAAAGGCGTAAACTGGGGTACGGCCAAGCGAATGCTCATTACATGGGTCATTACGCTTCCGATTTCTGCGACACTTGGTGCCATCGCCTACTTTATTTTAAATATGATTTTTTAATGTCACACCGCTTCTGTCAAAGGAGCGGTTTTTTTGATGGAAGAGGAAAACCATCCGGATCTCTCGAATACAATAAGCAGAACCTATTTCAGATGTGAGGGAGTCGAGTATGGTTTTATTCTTTCAGATCATGGTCTGGTGCATTGTGGCTGGACTGGGGTTATACGTGTATGCCACGTGGCGTTTCGAAGCGAAGGTCAAAGAAAAAATGTCCGCCATCCGGAAAACATGGTATTTGCTGTTTGTTCTGGGCGCTATGGTATACTGGACATATGAGCCCACTTCCCTATTTACCCACTGGGATCGGTATCTTATTGTCGCAGTCAGCTTTGCTTTGATTGATGCTTTCATCTTCTTAAGTGCATACGTCAAAAAACTGGCTGGCAGCGAGCTTGAAACAGACACAAGAGAAATTCTTGAAGAAAACAACGAAATGCTCCACATGTATCTCAATCGGCTGAAAACATACCAATACCTATTGAAAAACGAACCGATCCATGTTTATTATGGAAGTATAGATGCTTATGCTGAAGGCATTGATAAGCTGCTGAAAACCTATGCTGATAAAATGAACTTAACGGCTTCTCTTTGCCAATATTCGACACAGGCTGATAAAGACCGGTTAACCGAGCATATGGATGATCCGGCAGATGTACAAACACGGCTCGATCGAAAGGATGTTTATTACGACCAATACGGAAAAATGGTTCTCATCCCTTTTACCATCGAGACAAAGAACTATGTCATCAAGCTGACGTCTGACAGCATTGTCACGGAATTTGATTATTTGCTATTTACGTCATTAACGAGCATATATGATTTGGTGCTGCCAATTGAGGAGGAAGGTGAAGGATAATGGAACGTGCGTTTCAAAACGGATGCGAGCCCAGAGCGGCCAAACCGTTTAAAATCCTGAAAAAACGTTCAACCACCAGTGTCGCAAGCTATCAAGTCAGTCCGCACACAGCAAGAATCTTCAAAGAAAACGAACGGCTGATTGACGAGTATAAACGAAAAAAAGCATGATCACACTAAAAGGACAAGAGAAAACAGCTCTTGTCCTTATTCCTTTTCTTAATGGGTTACATATAATAAATACAAACAGAGGATAATGTCAGGTGATACAGTGAAAAAATTGGTGAGACGTGTGAAGTTTGTTGATTACGGTAAGTTTGGGCTTTCCGGGTACTCGCTTCGGGTGAGGGAGCGCAGTGCAGGAATTTTAAAAAAGTTGAAGAAGAAAAAATAAATCCCGGAACCAGCTCCGGGATTTTTATGGTCTGTGATCAGCTTAATTGCGCTGCGATCTTGGCTTTCGTCGCAGGCCCGTAAATACCGTCAGCAGTCAGACCGTTAACAGACTGAAAACGTGCGACTGCGTCAGCTGTTTTCGGGCCGTAAATGCCGTCAATTCCGTTGTTGACAGCTCCTTTATCAGGGTAAAAATACAGAGCCGCAAGTGCTCGTTGCACTTGAAAGACGTGTTCTCCTGAGGTATAAGGTGTTGTCAATTGAATGATACCATCAGGGAGCGGATAGAGCTCTGGTTCTTCAGCGGACGATGGCGCACTTACAATTAATACTTGACCAACCCGAATAAGATTCGGGTCTTCGATATTGTTCCACTCTTGCAGCTGAGCAACCGTAACACCGAATGCTCTCGCTATCGATGTGAGTGTGTCACCTTGTTTCACGACGTAAGTTTGGCTGCCGCCTCCCCCAATTCCTGCTTTGAACGAATCCCACGTATCTAACAATTTTCGCGGACATTCCTTCCCTGACCAATACTTATGAGGGACGACATTGGCAAGACTGATATTATGTTCAGCCATTAATGTTTTGATGAGCCATTGGGCATTTGCTGTTGCTTTTGCAAAATCTCCATCAGCATTTTCGCAAATTTCAATACCGATAGAAGCCCGGTTGCCGCTGCCATTTCCGTCTCCCGCATGCCAGCCGTTTTCATTTAAAGGCAGATGCTGATAAATTTCTGTATCATCAACTGTAAAATGCCAGCTTGTCGTCGTATCAGGATTTTTCAAATAGCGGGCATGGGCCGCAGCATCCGCCCCTACTGCAGTATTCGCTGTATTGTGCACCGTAATGTAAAGCGGCGTCATTGCGTAGCCTGGACGGTTATTTGCGCCAACCGGAATAAAGTCTTGGATAATGTTAACCATTTTCATCTCTCCTTATTTTGTCAGATTATTGTCTCTTAACAAGTCACGCTGCTTTTTCCCTTTTTCTGTTACATAGTTGTTTTTAAACCAAGCAGCAAGTGTCGTTCCAATTGTAAAGGCAATGGAACCGGCTGAATAAAGAGCGTCAGCGAGCTGATTGACCTGCTCCTCCTGAATGTCCAATGGTGATTTGCCGAGCATCAACATGGTCTGGTTGATTAAAGCAATTAAAAGAAGCACCGTCCTGATGACCGTGCCTTTGTCAAACGTGTTCATGAAAATCCCCCTTTAATGCTGCAGCAGGCTGTACATAATGGCGATGGCTCCGCCAATGATGCCTGTAGACACTGCTGTAATGATGGCACCTGTGATGGTGCGTTTGATCCACGTTGTGTTTTCTTCAATTTTGTTTAATTTTTCGTTCAGCGTCATGATTTGCTGGTCTTGACGGTCAGACACGCGTTCTAATGCGGAAACCCTCTGCTCAAGCGCTTTGTGCTCGCCTTTCATGTCTGCTAAATCCTGCTGAAACACATTCACATCTGCCTCTTGCTGCATTACTTACTCCTCCTTCACATGCAGATCACCTCCCTTCCGAGGGCCAAAACTGTTATGAAACAGCGGTCCCTTTTACCGAAAGAGTACCGCCGGTGACACTGACGATCTCCATGATGATCTCCTTAAACCCTTTAATATCAAAGGCCCACGCCTCAGCTTTTCCTAATGTACTCAATGCAGAGCTGGCATCATCAGTTTTCACGCCTCTGATCGGTAGTTTCTGTCCTGACACCGATTTCCCCCAAAATTTGACTTCGCTCATTTCCGCTGTGCCGTATACTTCAACGAGTAAATGCCCGGCACCGTCAACAGGTAAAGCAGCACCCTCGCCGGCGGACTCTGCATTTTCATGAAAGACAAAGTCAAATGTTTTGCGAGACTCCACTTTCAACCGTCCATCGTGTATTTGATTCTCCTGAAAGTCAATCTGCAAAGGCGTATTTCCTTTGACACGCACATCCATCTCACCAGCACCGACTGATTGGTATAATACAAACTCTGATTGCTGAAGATTCCCGTTCACATAGCGGAAGCGGTAATAGCGTTTAGAAAGGTATACCCAGTCCGTCGCTGTCAGGACACCTGCTGCGACATTAACGGATGCTGTCGTCGTCCAAACATTGTTGTTGTCACTTTCTTCTATAAAGAGCGTACCTTCACGATCTGCATACGCCCAGCCCTTCACTTTCGAAATCAGAACTGCGCCAAGCCTGTCCTGCCCGAGCTGGCTGTATGCCTCAGTCGCCTTTAAGGAAGCATTTGTTAAAACCTCCGCTACACCCGACAAATTCGAAACAGGTGTCACAAAATCATTTTTTCCTCCTCGATAGGGCTTTACAGCTCCGGCTTTTCCAGTCTTATCGAGAGGAAATTCATATTGATACTTCACCATTTTCATCCTCCTTTGATTTAAAAAAAGGCAAAATAAAAAAGCCTTTACATGGCTTTACCGGTAATTTCTTTATACTGATCAGCTGTAATCAGCTTTTTGTTCACACCTTCTGCAAGATCCTCAATAGAACAGTCTTCATATGCTAAGGCCTGTTTCACCATATCCATTGTCGCCCACTCATAATAGAGGGCAAGCACCCAATAATTCATTCAGCATGATCTCCTTTCAAAGAAAGTATGGAAAGCTTTATATCTGCCAGCTCGCTTCCCAACGTTTTGTTCAACTCTTCAAGCTGCTTGCGCGCCAGCTTCTCCTGCGACAACTCCTGAGCGAGGAGCTCCACCTGATCAGGCGGCTCGTACGGCGGGTTTTTTTGCAGCTCCTCCCACCAGGATTCGAGTTCTTTTTGCGTTGGGATGGGGGCGCGCAGGTTCCATTTTTCAATATAAGAACCATTACCGTCATTCCTCAGCTCAAAATCCATTCTCGGCACAGCGTCAGGGTATTTGTACATGATTGCGTCGTATAAGATCATAAAGGTACCTCCTAAACTCTCGGATAATTTCTTCCGCCAAGCTCCAGAACATCAAAATAATTGAGAACTCCATTCGAATCTGTAACATATCGTGTTATATCCCCGGAATAACCAACATAAACATAAATTTCAACATAATCTCCTGCATCAAGCGGAACTGTAACAGATCCAGTAACAGTTGCATTAAACTCATTATCACTGTTATTGGAAGGGGTAGGCATTCTAAATTGATTCATTAATTTATACTTTGTGCCGTTTACATAAACATATAATTCAAAATTGGAGTATCGTTCAGTATTCTGTATATATAAACTAGCACTGACTAGATGCATTCCTGCATGGCTGGCTACAAACCTATTGTTTTTTGTATCAAACAATTTATGGCTATCTTTTATAATACGGTTATATTTAATTTTGTTATTTTCTCCTTTAATCAGAGCTTGACGCCCAGTAGTCCCAATATTAGCATGAGCAAATCCTGATATCTTTTGCCACGCAGTCCAGCCTGAACCACTCCACCAGTGACGAACCCACGTTCCAGTACTATCAATATAACTATTTGATTCATTTCCTGTACCGTAAAAATATTGAGTAAATCTATAATCATGATATTTCTCATTTTTGACGATTCCATAACCTAGCGGATAACCAGTTGTATTACCTTGCCCAATATCCATTAAAGTTAACCCCGGAGGATATTCATTCCCTCCAGTTCTTGCGTCTTGAATTGCACTAGAGCCTGTAAGTACAGTTAACTTTTGATTTGTATAATTTGTGTCAACATAGTTTTTAGCATCAGCCAGCGCTTTATCTGCTTTGGTTTGAGCACTTGCCTCAGTCTCGATCTTATTCCAACCTTTAAACACGCCGTCTGTATGGATCGTTGCCGTCCAATAGGTTCCGTCATAACTTTTAGAGGCCAAAATTGTTTTTCGCCCGCCACTCCCTGTTTCGATTACATCATAGTTATACCATGATCCATCTCCTGAAACAGGATTGTTTATTATGACATTCCCTAATGCATAATAAAAGCCAGATGGCAGCGTTAATAAGTCAGTTCCATCTGGGATTTTAGTTCGGCAGCCTTGAGTATCAGTTAATTTATATAATTGTGCATTATTCCATTTGTCTTTATCAGATTGTGTTACATGGATATCTGTTTTATTGGCATGTTCATCTATCTTTGACTGCGCATCCGTTGTAGACTCAATTTGATACCAATTGATCGCACTATCGTTAGCGTTATAGAAAAACCACCAAGCGTTACCTCTCACATCCACAGCATATCCAATGCCTATTCCTAGCTGACCGACCAATTGCATACCTCGAAGACTTGTGTTTGACGGGTTATCTGTGACCGCGTTTGTTCCATAGAAAGTAACAGTCCCAACATCTTTGAGCGAATCATAAAAAGATCCAGATGACAGGTTAATCTTTTGTGTCCCGTTATCGGCAGTTACTTTAAATAACTGTCCCGAATTCCATTTGTCTTTATCGCTTTTATTTACATGTATTTCAGTTTTTTCTTCATGGTTCCTCACCTTAAATTGAGCGCCTTCTGAAGTTTCTAATTGAACCCAATCAGTCCAGCCGGAATCATTCAGGGTTTTTCGCCATGTACCTCCTTCATAATCCATTGCCAAAGCTTCTCCATAAGATTTGTAGCCAATATACAATCCTCTAGTGGCAAACGGTGGGGTATTGATTCCCGTCTTATCAGTATAAAAGAAAAAGGTTTGATCCAATTCTTCCACAATCTTGTGAAAATCCAGACCGTTTTGGATGCTTGCTAGATATTTTCCTTTTTCATCAGTTAACTTAGTTAATTGTGCGTTGTTCCACTTTGTTCTCTCACTGGATGAAATGTGTATGGTTTCATCTGAAATATGCTTGTCAAAATCCTTCTTAGCCGCCTGCTGCACATTATCAACATTCCCCAGCCCGATTTGCGCCTTTGTTATGTTGTGGGGGTTGTTCATGTCGTTTTTGTGGGCGGCCAGGTCTGTGTGGGCGTCTTTTATGCCTTTTTCCCAGCGGTTGACGTCGTCTTCGTTGATGGGGTCGTCCGGAAGCCAGTCTGTTTTTTCTTCGTATGCCATGTTTACACCACCTCAAAAGTAAATCTGAAATCGAGTGTTCTGTTTTCGCTGACGTCCAGGTCAGTCTTTCTTTCAGTGATCACATTGCCCTGCTCGTCAAAAATTTGGACCGTTTCGATATGCTTGATGTCTTCCTCACGTTTTGTCAGGACGGTGACTGTCGCTCCGTCAATGGTGAGTTCTACTATTTCTGTTTTTTGGCCGTTGAGCAGCACGTGATCAATTCTGCTTTTCAGATCTGCCGCTGTACGTTCTCTGTATATGGTTGAAATCAAGTTAAAACCACCTCATTGTTGTTAAGGGTGACAGAATAACCGACCTTCAGCTCACTGGCTGTTCGGTATCTGCGGTGATTCAGGATGACTGTGTCTTTGATTTGTAGCGTCTCGTTTAATCCGCCTCTGAGCGTATACGCCAAATGAGCAGGCTTCATGTTTTCTATCGCTTCGATCAGCTCATTCATGTGCTGAAGGTCATCAACATTGATATCTACGTTAAAGCGGTATTCACCGGGGAGCAGACGGACCTGTGCAGACGGGTTTTTCAAGAAACGATTCACCGCCTGCACAATGGCCTTGTAAGTGATTGGCGGGATGTTCGACATTTTGGAAATGAGCCGCAATCGTCTGATCTCATCTGTGTCGCCTGATTCACGCGGGACGTTTAAAATCTTTTCCCAGCGACTGAGCCCCCATGTCGCCGTCGGCACGAATAGCTGATCCGTCAGATCAAATATGCTGTTATTCTGTTTATCAAACTCAGGCGCTTCCGCTTTCAGCAGCTCAGCCATTTCTTTAAGGCTAGTGAGAAACGGCGGCAGATAAGCTCTCATGTCATCTTGTTTGCTCAATAATCTTCACCTGCCCAAGCTTAGGAATTTCCACGTCGCTCAGCACCAGATTTTCAGACGTGCCGTTGATTTGAATATTGGAGTAGTCACTGACTGACGGCGAATTATAGACAATATTGTTAATTTGAGAAAGACGGATGACGTTGTCTTCAAACGCCATTTTCTTAAAGAGATTTAAAACGCCTTCCTCAATTTCTGACTTCACTTCATCAATTGAGTGATTGATCTCTGGCAGCACCTCGGCAGAAATCTCAACTTCCTTCCAGACCGCGCTTTCCACTGTGACTACGGCTCCGATTGGCGCCTGTCCCTCTCCCTGCCCTGGTTCAGGGTCGATATAATCTTTCACTTTTTGAATTAAAATAGGAGAAGCGGGCTCAAGATTCGCATTCGTGACGACAATTTTAACCGTGCCTTCACCGTTCCAAAGCGGGAAGATCTTTGCCTTCCCCACACCGTCCACTTCTTCAGCCCACTCCTTATAATGCATTTTATTGGCACTGACAGCCTCCCGACGAACCCTTGTAAAATACCGTTCCCGCAGGCTGTCATCTCCTTCTTCCTCGCGTCCCGGAATTAGGATTTCTTTGACAATGGCCGTTTCTAAACCGGGAATGGTATCCAATGATAGTAAATTGCGCCCGGTCAGGTTGGCATTTCCCGCTTCACCAGGTGTTTCACAGATGAGCGTCCCGTCTGCCGTATATTGAAAATAAAGATTATCCACGTAAAAGCGGGAGCCGACAGGAATAGTAACTCCAGATGTAAACTCTCCCGCTCTGACCGCCTTTGTCGCGGCTGTCCGTTCAATTCCCGCTTCTGCTGCACGCCTGTCTAAAAATTCGCCTTGCGCGGTATCAGAAAAAACTAGCTCAAGCACAGTATCCAGCCATATATAAGACTTCGCAAGCTCGGCCGCCGCCGGGGCTAACGCATTATAAATGACGCTGCCTTCTCTTGTGTCAATATCTGCAGAAATGCTGTTCAGCATACGCTCCATAATCGCTTCAAAAGTCTGATCTTCAAACATCTTCGCCAATCACCTCCTCAATCTCAAGCGTTCCTTCATCCGTCTCCACCACGAAGGACACATGAAACGCGTCGCCTTGTTTTTCAATCTCAAAATCTGTTACAGCCGATATCCGGTCATCATAAACCAGCGCTTCTTCTATCAGTCTCGGAATCTCCATCTTTTTATACGCATCAGTCGTTTCATGATCTGTCAGCACGTCCTGAAGCTCATTTCCGACATTATGGCTGTATACGGAATACGCGTAGCGTTCTGTCTGTAAGGCGATATAGACGAATTGCCTGATCGCTTCAAGACCGGTAATCAGCTCATTCGTAATTCTTCCATTTTCAAAATCTATTTTGTACGTTTTCGAGGTTTCAATGACTTCGCTCTCATCTTCAAAATCCTCAAACTCCACTTCTGGTGTCAGGGCCATGATGCCCACTCCTTTTTACAAGCTAAATAAAAACCCCTTCGATTGAAGCGGTTTGTCTATACTTTATCTAAAATAAAAAACGATTGACCGCCAGTCAGAGCCGCGGTCATGACGCGATCCCCCGGCTCGAGTGCATCGTCTCCTCCGGATTTCATCCGTTTTGGGATAATGATGGCGTCTGCCGGTATGATCAGTTTGCTGTTTTCTTTTAATTTGATTTCCACAGGAGAAACCGAAACGATCTCAGCCGGGAGCAGTTCCACCGGAGACTCAGCGTCAACTGCACCAACAGCCAACTGTTTTATAGCCTCACTTAATCTCATCAGGATACTCCTTCCGGCATCGTATTCTTTTCGACAACATCGATCGTCATCGTATGTTTCGTTCCTTTAAATTCATGCCGGTCCGTATCTACCCAATAGGTTTTCTTGATTCCGGCCTCCGGAATAGAAATATAGACGGGTAAGCCGCTCTGCACTTCCGGGATGCCCACTGCCTGAATATTTTTCAGTTCTTTTTTCACGCCTTTTTTTTCAGCTAGGCGTACATCTGCCCGCTGCTGAAGCTGTGCCTGGTTGATGTCATCTGTGACCGTTTCCGTATATTGAAGCACACCGTATTTATTTAAGCCTGAACTGTCCTTGGCAGAGGCTTTATATGTTTTATTGTCCTTCTGCCGGCGAAGCACCACCCGAGTAGCAGTGTCGTTTATAGAAGTGCTGTATTGGTAACCCGTAATATTGACACCCGTTTCAAGCACCCATACCTCTGACGGATCTGGCCACGCGCGCAGGCCGAGCTTTCCTTTTTCCGAATACAGCTGGTAATGTCGCCCTGTCTGGCTTTTCGTCTGTTTCAGCGCTTTTAATATGATGTCATACAATGTCGTATCATTTTTAATGACAAGACTTTTGATCGTATGGCCTGTGTTCGCGATCGAGGTTGTCGGTATCTGAAAATCATTGGCAATCCTTCTGATGATCTGGTCGGCCCGCTGATTGGAAAACACGTACATATCCTGGTTTTTGACCAGGTACTGAAGCATATCATATGCGCTGAAGGCAAGCGTATGCTCGTCCGGGGTTCTTGCAAAAACAATGCCCCGAAAAAGCTCTTTTCCCTTCCATTTAAACAAGACCGTATCTCCTTCTGAGACACTGTAATACGTCTGGTCGCCCTGTTTGATGACAATGGTCGCTTCAATGGAGCGCGGCGCCTGATAACGATGGCCTTCAAGCGATACACTTTCTGCCACCAGTTCAAGCCACTCTGTGTCTTTAATGACGAACAGTTCTATCATCATACATCACCTGTTTCATTGCGGTATCTTTAATTTTTGGCCGGGAAATATCCAGTGGCCCGGCTGCCTGATGTTTCGTTTGCTTCGTTTAATCATTGCTGTTTTATTGGCGTTCCAAATTTTGCGCCATTGCGTGCTGTTCCCGTAAAATCTGCCGGCAATGTCCCACAGCGTGTCTCCCTTTTTCACTGTGTAGGTTTTCGGGGAAGCCTTCGACGGGCGTTTTGCCTTTGTTTTTTTCTTCCGCTTGATTTTTCGGGGGGAAGCGGTTTTGTATTCTTTTAGTACAATATCAAAATCTCGATCCCCTATCTCTTTGTCTCCTTCACTATATTTAAGGCTTTCAATGCTGCATGCCATATTGATTTTAGTTCCCGTAATTAAAAATTGAACAGGCTTTTTAGCCTTCATCCATTTTTCAATTTTCGCAATGGCATTTTCCGGAGACGGGAGATTTTGATATTCAGCTATCGGCGTATACTTTTTTGGAAAAAAAGAAGAAAATGAAATTTCTTTCGCTCCGGGTTCTTCAATAAACGTTAGTTCACCCAGTCCTGTTATCTTTACTGAGTCATTTTGTACACTATTCGCTATATCAATCGCTTCAGGAAGAACAGGGAATCGCAGCTTTTCTTTTCCCTGTGATATCCAAAATTCATAGACAGACTTAGTCAAAAGCCACGACCCCCTTTGTTCCAGTGTTAATGTCTTTTTGTAATTCATCAAGTAATGCCTGCTTGATTTTTGCTACCAAGCTATCAGCGTCCTGATCATTATGAAAATGCTGATCGCCGTTAAACTCAATCTTTATTTCTTTCGTTCCGGCTGTTTGTATCGTTTGCCGTGAACCGGATGTAACAGCTGAAACTTGTCCTGAAGAAAGCTCAGACTGCTGGGATTGAGACGGATCTGTCACTTCCATACCAAGAGCCTGTGCCGCTCTCTGAAGAAGGTAGCGACCGCGTATGCCCCGTTCCTCTGGGATGATCCATTCCCGCTTGTTTCCTTCACCGACACGGGCGATTTGTTCTTTTGTAATCAGTCCGCCGTTGGCATAACCGACATAAGGACCTCCATGCTTCATGCTTCTAATACCAGGTACATTGTCAATAGAGCCGTATCTGCTTTTGATGTAGCCGATTGCGGCAGCAGCGTTGTGAATCGGGTTTTTAATGTTACCCATACCCGGTGCTTTATGGTCATTAAAGGTGCTTGGGATGGTCTGCATCAGCCCTTGTGACGGATGCCCCGCTTTAGCGTTGCTGTCCCATAGGTTGATTGCATTCGGGTTGCCTCCGGATTCATGCTGCGCAATCGTCATGAGTCCCGGCAGCCAGCTTATTGGTGTCTTTGTAGCCATGAGAGCAGCCATAATCCACTGTTTTACGTTCCCGCTCATCGCGCCCATTCCGGAATAGGCAGCAGCCAGTGATCCAGCTTGTTTTTCAGCATATTTCTTTACATCTACTGAGCCAAGGCCTTTGACAACACCAATTGAAGCAAAACGCCCCAAGCTCATCATAACGCGGGAAGGCGAATGGATATCTAGCTCCTCACGGAAAGCCTGCTCTACTCTCTTTGCCATATCCTTTGCAGCTTGTTTCACTTCACTGGATTTAGCATTCATGCCTGTCACAAAGTTTCCAATCAAGCCGGAGCCCCAGCTGTTGGATGTGTCTTTTGACCGCAGGAACGGTTTGTCAACATGTGTACTCACATACTGTGCAGTTCCTGTTTGGGTTGAGTTTTGTCCTTGTGCAAAGCCTTTGACCGTACCTGTCCCCCATGAAGACGATTTGTTTACAGTAGCTTGGAACGGTGTTTTGACCTTTGATTGCAAAAAGCCGTCTGTTCCGGTTGCTGTACCGTTTTGGCCCTTGGCATAGCCGCTCACCATTTGTTTTCCGTAGTTTGGTGAAGCAGAAATCATTTGTGTAAATGGCGTATTGATGTTTTTCTTTTTCCAGTCTTCCAATTTAACCGGCTGATTGCTGATGCCTTTACCAAAGCCTTCTGAAAATTGGTTTCCGAGTGCGGATGCTTGGCCTGTAAGATTTGCAGTGTCCATTGTAGGGGAGGCTGATCCTGATAACGGACTGGCAGCTGCTCCTCCTGAAACAGATACCGGACTTCCACCGGAAGACGAAGCCGCACCCATGTCGTCTACGACTTGCATACCCAGCTTAGACGCCGCTTGTGAAAGAAGCATCTTCCCTCGGCCTCGGTTGTTATCGACCGGGATAACGAATTCCTTGCCGGCTTCACCGATCCACGAGATGGTTGGTTTGGTGATGTAGCCGCCTGTGGCCTTTTTATCCGGATCCTTCCCTTTATTCGGATCTCCGCCGCCGGTTACAAAATTAATCACTTTACTAGCTACGCCGCCAGCTTTATCCCAGATTTGCTTCACCCAGCCGAACGCTTTAGAAAAAGCATCTGAAATGGCTTCTCCAACCTTTGTAAGAGGTTCTTGAATATTCTTTTTAAACCAGCCGCTCAGACCCTTCCAAATGTTCTTGACTGTGTCTATCGCTTTTTTGAAAGCATCAGAAATTCCCTTGCCTACATCTGAGACTGTATTTTTGACCGGGTTCCAAACTGTATCCATGAACCATCCCGATACCGTACTGAAAACACTCTTAATCTTATTCCAAGCACCAGTCATTTTATCCCAGATTGTAGTTGCCGCTCCTATTACAGCAGATTTGACTGGCCCCCACACATTACTCATAAACCATGAAGCAACTGTACTGAACACATTTTTAATTGTCGTCCATGCATTTACGATTTTAGACCATATTGCTGTTGCTACACCTACAACTGCTGATGAAACCGGCGTCCAGACATTGTCCATAAACCATGTTGATACAGTACTGAATATTGTTTGGATCGTTGTCCAAGCATTCACGATGTTGGACCATATGCTTGTTGCTACACCCACAACTGCGGTTGACACTGGCGTCCAGACATTATCCATAAACCATGTTGATACAGTTCCCCAAGTATCCTGAATGGCTGACCAGGCATTTTGCGCACCCTCTGTGATGCTGTTCCATGTATCTTCTAGAGCGCCGGCATCAATTGCCTTACCTAAACTTTCACCGCCGAAAGTGCCGGCAATTCCTCCTACAACTCCGCCAATAGCGGTTCCGACTCCAGGCACAACGCTTCCAATAGCCGCTCCTGCAGCGGCTCCGGCTAAACCTCCGCCGGCTGAACCTACCTTTTCACCGGCATTATCCTTATTGATTCCGGCTAGGTCTGTAAGAGACAATATTTCGCCTAATCCTGGTATTCCTTTTGCGGCTCCTTTTAAGCCCTTCAGTCCGCCCTTCAAACCTTTTGATTCTCCCAATGTTTTCAGAAGGCCTGAAAAACCTTTGCCTGATCCGCCTTTAGCTGCTTTTGCAGATTTAGGCGTACTCACAGGATTTGATTTATTGCCTTTGTTTGATGAACCGTTTCTATTTTTAACTTTTTTGCTTTTGCCTGTACTGATTCCGGCACAGCAGCATCCGCAAGCCCCGCCCCATTTGCCGCCTGACTTCTTCGATTTAGAACCTGACGCTTTTTGGTTCATAGAAGGTTTTTTAGTGCGGTTTGAGTTGCTTGAAGTTGAGTTATTTGTATTGGCTTTTGAGGCTTTTTGTTTGCCTTTGCTTCCGCTGGATTTGCCGCCAAGCAGTCCCCCAAAATCCAGATTCCCCAGTTTTTCAGCAATGCCTTTTATAATCTTTTCAAAAAACTCTCCCACTTTTTCAATAATTTTATCAGGGCTGAATTTCTCAAACTTCTTTGCGATTTTCGAGACAATATTATCAAAAAACTTTTCTGCTTTATTGGCGATTTTATCCGGATTCAGAAAATTAAATTTTTCTGAGATTTTATCAACAATATTTGTTACAAAGTCTTCCGCTTTAGTAATAATGGCGTCTGGACTGAATTTGCTGGCGACATCATCTACTTTTTTCATAAAGGAATCTGTAAACTTGTCAAGCTCGTTAAAAATGGTTTCCGGGCTGAATTTACTTACGACATCGTCCACTTTTTTCATAAAGGAATCTGTAAACTTGTCAAGCTCGTTAAAAATGGTTTCCGGGCTGAATTTGCTTACGATATCATCTACTTTTTTCATGAAGGAATCTGTAAATTTGTCCAGCTGCTTAAAAATAGCTTCTGGGCTGAATTTACTTGCGACTTCGTCTACTTTTTTCATAAATGAGCCTGTAAACTTATCCAATTGTTTAAAAATGGCTTCAGGACTGAATTTACTTGCGATTTCATCTACTTTCTTCATAAATGAGCCTGTAAACTTATCCAGCTGTTTTAGAATCGTTTCCGGGCTGAACTTTGTCGCAATCGCATCCACTTTGCCCATAAATGATGTGGTGAACTTATCCAGCTGGGACAGAATTGTCTCCGGACTGAACTTCGTTGCGATTGCATCCACCTTACTCATGAACGATGTTGTGAACTTGTCAAGCTGTGCCAGAATTGTTTCTGGACTAAACTTTGTCGCAATTGCATCCACCTTGCTCATGAACGATGTTGTGAACTTGTCAAGCTGTGCCAGAATTGTCTCCGGGCTGAACTTCGTTGCGATTGCATCCACTTTGCTCATAAATGATGTGGTGAACTTATCCAGCTGAGCCAGAATCGTTTCTGGACTGAACTTTGTCGCAATTGCATCCACCTTGCTCATGAACGATGTTGTGAACTTGTCCAACTGTGCCAGAATTGTTTCTGGACTAAACTTTGTCGCAATTGCATCCATCTTGCTCATAAATGATGTTGTGAACTTGTCAAGCTGTGTCAGAATCGTCTCTGGACTGAATTTTGTCGCAATCGCATCCACTTTACTCATAAATGATGTTGTGAACTTATCCAGCTCTGTTAGAATTGTTTCCGGGCTGAATTTTGTGGCGATTTCATCCACCTTATTCATGAACGATGTTGTAAATTTATCCAGCTCTGTTAGGATTGTTTCCGGGCTGAATTTTGTGGCGATTTCATCCACTTTTTCCATGAATGATGCAGCAAATTTGTCCAGTGCTGTCAAAATCGTTTCCGGATCAAACATGCTTGCAATATCACCGGCATTTCCTCCGGCTGAAGAAGCTGCTTTATCCGGTGAACCTGAGCTTCCCATACTATCAATTCTTTTCTGCAAGGAATCCAGCTTATCTGACACCTTGTCATTAATAGCCAGCTCCAATTTATTGTCTTTTCCTGTTAAGGCATCAATACCGGCTGAAATGCGACCGACTGTTTTCATGACGTGATCAATCACGCGTATTGTAACAGAGTAGCCATTTTGAAGTGCATTTTCCATATAACGCTGTATTTTTTGAACAGCCGGCGAAATTTGGTCTTCTGCACTCAGCATTATCGTAAATCCTTTAAATCCCGCAACGAGCTCTCTTAGTCGTTCAAATTTTTCTGTTGCTTGGTCACTGGCGCCAATTTTAATAGATACCGATGCCGGCAATCCCTGCAATTGAGTTTGAACCTTCTGAATGACAGTGCTGGCGTTATCCTCAGCTGAAATGGAAATCATTTGGGCGCCAAGCTTTTTCTTTAATGATTTTTGTATGCGGTCAATTGTCCTTAACACAGTTTTGCTTTCTTTTCGTATATCGATAGCTCTATTTCGCTGCGTCATTTTTCTATACTTTTCAAGCGCTCTAAATCCATTTTGTATCTTTCTTAGCTTTTTGCTTACCCGGTCTTCCAAGTCAAATCTTGCTGTCAGCTTTGCCAATTACGATGCCCCTCCTTTCTTTGCTTGTTTTTCAAGAAGATCGAGCTTATATCCGATCAGTCCATACAACAGCGCCTTAAAATTGCGCGGCGCTTCATAAAGCGCTAATAAATCTGATGGGGAATAGTGAAGCTCGTGCATCGCATAGTAGAGATACACGGCTTCTTTATGCCCATCCTTGATTAGTTTTTTGCTTCTTCTTCCAGATCCTCTAATTCATCTTCGAATCCATTAATCTCAATCGCTTTGTTTAACCAGTTCGCGTATTCGCCTCCAACTGAGAGGACGCGTTTCGCAACTTCTACCGGGTCAGCCGTTTTGTAAGCTTCTCGAAGATCTTTTGAACGGAAGTCAGGGTAAACGGTTGATTCAACTGCGATTCGGGCATAAAAGCGTTGGCTGTCTAAATCTTTAACACGGCCTCTGCCTTTGACATTTTTATACGTTGTTGTTTCTTTCTCCAATTCATCAATACGCTCCGTTGTGATCGCTTTAAAAATAAATGGCACGATGTTCCCTTTTTTATCAACAAAACGCTTTGAGATCGGCACTTTGATTTCCTCAGCTTCAATTGTTTTTCCCGGCATAAAAAAGGAAAGATCATATACGTTTTCGTTCTTCTCGCTCATGTAAAAAACTCCCTTGTCTTTTGATTGATTTCATCATGAAAAACAGACCTTTCTGTGAAAGGTCTGCGTATGGCTATTTCAGTTTTGATTAAAACGTGTCAGAAAGCTTTTCAGGCACGTCGAAGTCTTCGAAGGTAAATGGAACTTCTTCCTCTAACGCTTCTGAATCGACATCAAGGCTTGCGATTTTGGCAGAGTCAAAGTTGACGTCGTACAGCGTAACTCGCTCTGTGCCCCGGCCGGAGGATTGATCATCCAGCACGGCTTGGAGTGTGAAATAAGGGTCGCTGCCTTTTTTGACATAGTCCATCATCAATAGCACGAATTTCGATGTGACTTTGTAGAACGTCGCGGTCCCTGTTCCATTTGCCCCTGTTGTTTTATGGCCTGTCATGCGGCGGCCCATAATGTTGACTTCAGACTTGTTTTTCTCAACGTTTGCTTCAAATGTTTTGATGTGCGCCATTTCCTCACCATCGAGAAATAAGCGGCCTTCTTTTCCTGAAATTGTGTTTTGTGCTTTTAATGCCATATTAGTTTACCTCCACATTAAAGTAGAATTTTTCTGCTGCGTCGACAGGCTGTACAGCCAGGTCAATCAAGAAGCCGTCACGATCTTCATTCATTGAAATTGTGATATCTTCATCGGAATCAAAGCCAGTGATGCCGCCCGCATCCTGAAGCGTTGTCATGTATTGCGTGATCATCGTTTTTACATACTGAAGGCCGTCTTCAGACGCCGGGATATCGCTCCCGCTGCCTTTTCTTGATTTAATTAAGGCTTTCAGCTCGCGTGTTAAATCATTATTCACAGCATCCAGGACACGAACGATTTTGTTTTTCGCAAATTTCTTGTTTTTCTCAGCTGTGAACGTCACGAGTGAGTTAATATCCTTTTCTACACTGACGGATTTATCGCGGGCGTCGAATGTGAATAAAAATTCGCCTTTGCCCAGACGTTCAACAATCGTGTCGTGGTCAAGGCGGTGTAACACATCAACGGCGCCTTCGTACTCTACAAATGTAAGTGATTGATTAAAGGTTGCTCCTGCACTCGCACCAGCTACCCAAGCTGTTGCTTTGTCCGGTGTAACTTCCGTGCCATCTTCCAGCAGGACACCTTCTGTTACGTTGATGATGCCTTCGTAGTCACCGGCATAATTGGCTGTGACGCCTTGCACTTTATGTCCTTGGCCGTCGCGCAGGCGTTTAATGAAAGCAGCAAACGTCGCCTTTAGCTGGTCCCCCTCCGCAACAGGCAGCGCAATCACATCAAAGCTCTCTGTTTCAGCCGCGGCTAAGAAATCTGTATAGTCGGAGTTGACAGGGGCTTTATCCGTACCTCCGGATAAACGAATACCCGCGGATGCTTTCAGCGTTTCACCGGCAGTGTCTCCTTCTGACCCAGTGAGAGGAATCGTCGAAGAAAGATCGCCAGTTCCGGTAAAAGTGACATAGCCGTTAGCTTTTAATTCTTCAGCCTTTTTGACGGTCTGTTTGTCAACCTCTGATTCGTCCATATATGTTGTCACGTCGAAAGAATCAGCATCCAGCACATTTTGATTGACGCGGATGATAATATCATTACCTTTTGTTCCGCCATATACCGCAGTCGCTTTAACGCCTTCAGCAATATCAGCAGACGCTCGGACGCCTTCGGTTAGACGGTACATCAATACCGTTTTCGCGTTTTTCTTCGCTTCACGCAGCAGCAATAAAGACGGGTCATCAATGCTGAGACCCACTTTTTTGTTTAGGTCTTCAACGCTTGAAATGGAGACGAACGTTTTCGCTTCGCCCCAGCTTGATGCGACCGGAAGTGCGACTGTTCCCCGTTCACTGAGTGATACCCGCTCCTGTGCCGTTGTTTTAAAGTTAAAATAAATGCCTGCACGTTCTTTTTCTTTGCCTGTTGTAAATGTTCCGCCATTCATGATGACATGACCTCCTTGGTTAGAAATGTTTGAATCAATTGATTGGCTTCTGATTTCGTCATACGTGTTTGATCCACGCCAAATAAAGCCCCCTGAAGAATATCCGGCTTAACGCCGAACAGTTCCTTCGCGTGCTTAATCAAGTCCGCTGTATCAAAAAAAGCTTCCCGGCTCTCCGTATGTACAGCCTTCTTCTGTTGTTTGTTCTTTGCCACCGCTTATTTCACCCCGCTGTTCATGTCGATATCCTGTAAGACAGGCTGTTCTGTTTTGTGATAATAATATCGGCTGCTCCACCTGATCACCATGACCGCCTCGCCCCTGTCTCCTACCCTTGTCTCAATTCGGGTAACGCGAACCATATCCCCCGTCTTCTCGCCGGATTCACTGAGCAGCGGAACCATGTTTCTCGCTTCTCTGATGGCATCCGCGAGCCTGTCCGCTTCATCCAGCGCCTGAACGGAGTCATGATGAAACAGCTTCACATTGAGACTGTAGGTTTTTTTAAATGTGGAGACCGTATCTGTTTCTTCGAAAACAGATGGCGATGGGACGTATAACGACGGCACCTGAAAGTGATCAGGAAGCTCGCGTTCATAAATGGGAACAGACCACTGGCTGTACAAAAATGCCATGATCGATCCTGTTTCACTGTTCATCCTGCTCCTCCTTTACAGCTTCTTCAGCCACTGGCGCAGTTTGCTTTCCAGCGATTTTTCAAACAGCTGTTCATATAAAAGCAGCGCATGATCCCAGTAGCCCGTGCCCGGGATCCATTTTCTCTTGAGCGCCATTCCCGTTGAAGCCGCGGGATCATAAATAAACTGCGAACCTTGAAAACGTCCCGGCACCCATCTCACATCTTGTTTTGACGTCCAATGGCCGTCATTCAGAAATGAGGCGTAATCAAGCTGTGTACCCACCTCAAGCGAAAGACCGCCGCTTTGCGCAATCCAGAGATTGTCCTTTGTGCCTCTTTCGAACGAGCGGAACAGTTTTTCTGTATTAACCGTTTGTGTGCTGATGAGCTCAGATTGGACGATCTCCAGAAAATCTTGCCCGCACTCCTCAAGCCACCGGGTCGCCTGTCGGGAAAAGCCGCCCGAAGCCGCTTCTTTTAATGCCGCGTTTAGCTGTTTCAATCCCGCTATTTTCATAGGCTTTCATCCCTGACTGCGATGACTTCCCAATGATGATGTCTGATTCTTTTCGGCAGCTTTAGTATATATTGATGATTCTCCCAAATGATTTTATCGTTTACGCGGATATCCGCTGACAACGGAAAATGGACGAGAAAGCTGTGATATACAGTTTGATCCGGCTCCTCCTGAACCAGCTGCTGCGTTTTTTCGGTAAAATAACAAGCGACATCTTGTTCATCGGGTGTCTCCGGATATGAAGTCACCGGCTGCAGTCTATCTGCCGGAATCCCAAATCGGCCAGCAGATGGCGCTTGCGCTGCTTCATGATAAATGTCACAGCGATGAATGAGCATCTGCTGATAGCTCATAAAGACCTCACCTTCAGTCTGGAGGATTCAGGGACGTAGCCCGGCGTGATAAACTCTTCGAGCAAATGATACACCTCTGGCCGCTGAATCCCGCCTTCTCCGGAAACCGTGTAGGAATAATCCCCCATTTTCTCAGACTGATAGCTTGATGAGGCAGATTCATCGCTGTTGACAAGCGCAAAATACTGGGCAAGCTTTACTAAAGCCAACTTCAACTTGCCGGGCAGCGGATCATACAAGCTATCTTCAAAGCGGTGGCCCGTGATGAGAGCCGCCTCTGCCTCCGCCTCGATGATATCCTGCGCCAGCAGTTCTTCCGGCCTGTTCTTCACCCGATCATAGACCGAATAGGAGGCTACGTCAGTCGGTTCAATGAGCATGAGCTGACCACCCCGTTTCTATTATTCTTTTACGTTAATTAATTTCGCGCAGGCATCCTCTTCCTCGAACTTGCTGTCGAGCTTGGCCGTTAAGACAATAATGAATTTACGGGAGCGGATGTCTTTGTCGACTTCAATTCGGATATTGCGGGAGAAGCCGAGAATGATATTTTTCGGATGTGTGAGAATGATATCAGAAGCGTCATATTGCGCGTCTCCCTCACCGACTGTGTACGGCTGAATATTGGATACCCCTTTGACCGGCACGCCGAATGCTGTTGACAAGCCGCCCTGAACAGCCTGGTCCCCAAGGTTTGTCTGGCGGTCTGCCACGCGGTCCTTCCATTCAACTTCTAAGCCGTGTGACGTATAGAATCTGAATTCCTGAGGGATGCGCAAATATTTTGGCGGAACTGCTTTTAAGCCTTTTTTGAATGTCGCTCTGGACAGTTCTTCACCGTTCATGTCAACGATATGGGAAACCGCCTGTTTACGGATGCCGTCCAGCTGTGCCAGATATGGATCAGCTGATGCTGTATCGCCGTTTACAATCAGCTCCTCAATATCAACGGCTGCGCGCTCTGCTAAAATTTGCATGATTGTCTGCTGCAGGCCGTCTTTTTCAATGTTGTTTTCGAGTGTGTCATACGTAATGTTAATTTCCGCAATGACTTCCTTCGTGTTTAGCTGGACCGTGCTTGTCGTTGGAACTGTCAGCTCGTCGTTTGACAATGCTTTTCCTTCTTGCGCAGCCCGCAGAATACGCTGGCCGAAGCCGATTTTCTCAAATTTTTGCGAGTCGTTTTCCATTTGAATCACGCGGGATTCACTAAAGATGGTCGGCGTGTTTTGCACCATGCGGATAAAAGCCGATGCTTGCGCAGGGTTCATAAGCCCGCCGCTTTTTAAAGCAGAAAGCGACATTTCCGCTTTCCGAATGATCTCTTGATTTCTCAATTGATTTCCTCCTCCTTGACTGGTTTTACAGCAGTCCGCTCCAGATTGATTTTTTGACTTGCTCTGTATTGCCGCCCGTATCGTCCGCTGTCTGCTTAGACGCGCCTCGCGCTTTTTCCAAAGCATCGATGCGCTCGATCAGCGGGGCAAGCATGTCTTCAACGAGCTTTTTCAGACGCTCGTCATCACCCGTCTGCTCCGGCTTTTCCTCCGTGTCTGTGTTTTTTTCAATCCGCTCAAGCCGTTTGAGCAGAGGGTAAAGCGCATGCTCGAATGATTCTTTCATGTCTTCTTTTCTCATTTCTTCAGTCTCCTTCCCTGTTTTGTCAGCAAGCATTTGCTTGAATACACTGAGTAATCCCGCTTTTTCAACCGGTTCTTCCTCATACACATCTGCAGTGCCCGCCATGCTGTAGCCGGTGATGATTCCAGCCTTGATCTGTTCCCACACCTCGTTTGACGCTCTTGTCACGAGCACCCATGAGCCCTTTGTAATCCGCTTTGACCCGATCATAAAATCATCGGGCGCCACATAGGACTCGACCACGACGCCGGTTCCGCCCTCAAAGCTGTGATTGATATCAATCTCCCGTGCTTCAGCGAGAAAACCGTGCGCCGCTTTTTCAATTTCCTCGGCGGTCATAAAATCACCGTGGGCATCAGGAACATTAGGCTCATACACGATTCCGTACACGAGCTTTTGTTCATCCTGCTCACTTTTTGTAAACAGCCGAACCTTTTTTTCAAATGACGGAGGTTTGGCTGACTTCGTAAAGAAAAATTCTGTCTGGTTAGCCGCCTTGTCCACATAACTGACAAAGCTGATTTTGGCATTCTTTAATTCGCGCGCCACCTGCTTGATTCACCTCCCTTCAGGACGTTTTGATATCTTCGATGCTTTCTTTCAGCTCCTGCATGAGCGCAGTCAGGTTTGTCTTTTCCGCATCCTGTCCTGCAGGCCGTTTATAAATGTCCTCAGGCCACTCCTCCAGTGTTTTGCCAAGCACCCGTCCGGCAAGGTCGCGTAAATCATTCGGCGAGACTGCTCCGGCTGTAATAAAAGGACCGAGCACCTTCGCAATCTCAAGCGGATCACGAAAGTCCGGTCCTTTTAATGTCAGCCTGACGTCATGGATATTCAGCTCCGGCAAAAGCAGTGTGTTCAGTTTATTCACGAGCGTTTTTCGCTCCGGCTGAAAAACCTGCTCCTCCGTAATTTTTCTCGCCGTATCCGCTGTCGCCCGGTTGTATTCCTGGGCCTCGCCTGTATACAGCGGCGGGAGGCGGAACGCCGAGCGCAGCTTATTTCTGCTTTTTTCATCGTATTCAAGAAACAAGGCGTCGTTTTGCAGAATTTCGGCCAAGGATTTGATTTCCACGGAAACCGGCGTAATATCCTCGCCTCCGTGGAGATCCTTTTCTTTTGCGATTCCTTCGGCTTCGATCAGGAGAAATTTATGGGCGTTTTCAACGCCTTCAAGATCATTCATGTATTCCTGCAGCTCCCGGTAAGAAGCTTCTGACAGCATCCCGTTTTCCACTGTAATCGCAGCGGGGACGTGGCGCCCCTGCTTAAAATACATAAAATTGAGTTCTTCTGCTTTTCGGGCTCCGTATAAATTGACAATATTGCCGATCCAGCGGGGCACACCGTATACGCCGCTTCCGATTTTGAGATGAATGGCTTCATTCGCTTGATGCTTCTCTGCCAATGTGTTTACATATTCACCAGTGCGCATATCCATTTTTCGCGGATCGCCGTATTCTTTAAAAAATACTTTCTTTCCATTGATCATCTGCACATATTTTCGGAAGCGTTTTTGCCTTTTGATCCTTTTCATTTTCCCGTTTTCTTCATATATAAATGAGACCTCAACAGGCTCACCGGCTCCGCATACACGCATATATTTCACATCTAAATATTCGATGCCGGCCGGTTTTCCCGCCCCGTCACGAAGCACTTCCATAAAGCCGTTGCCTGTTTTTTCTCTGTCTTCGATGGCATAGCCTAAAATCATTTCAGCTGATTCATCAAAGTGAAGACATTTATAAAAGGCTTCGAGTCTGGCCCAGTCTTTTTCCGCTCTTTTCTTTTTTGCCTGATCGACATCACTCGCGTTGACATCAAATGTGTACTCAACATCGAAGCCAAAACCCGTAATATTCACTCTGTACGCATCAATGCATTGCTGCAGAATGGTCGAGTATTCGGCAATGGTTTTGAGTTCGAGGATATTATAGGGAGGAGCGATAATGTCCTCTCCGTACAGCTCAGAAAAGTCATCTTCATAGATTTGCTTTGTCTGAGGAGCGGCGGCATTGGCTTTAAATACAGTTGCTCTGACTGTTTGATTGTGCATGATTTATGACCTCCTCCTTTCTCGGTTCGGCCGGATTCGTTTGTGTGCTGTCTCTTTCATATCAGCAACCTCATAATCATCAAGTGCATACCAAATGGCAGAAAGCGTATGCGGGTCAATCGTGAATTCATCCTCTATCAGAGCCCCGTTTTTATCTTTAGCATACGTCAGCGTGTTGAGCTCATAGATGACATTTTCACAGCGGTCCGAACAGAAGATTTTTTTGAACCGTTTTACCTTTTTGGTATATTGAAGCCTCGAGCCAGGAAATTTTCTGGCTCCAACCATCCGAAAGCCCTGCTGGCGGAAATATTGGATGCTTTTCGGCTCAGCCGAGTCGGCTTTGATCAATTCCTGTGTATCGATAAACTCACGAAGCTCCTCAGCCGTCCTGTCATCTGTCATTTTGTTTTGATAATACTCCCAATAAATGTAGAGATATTTTTTTTCAGGATCGACAGCAAGCCGGACGACGGCATTATAGGATTCCTCGAATCCAAAATCCATGCCTGTACGAAAAATCGGCTTGCTGATGGCTGCGATACATTCATTTACTTGATCATGCGGGAGCACCTCGAACTGCGGCAGCACCCTGATCCCGTTGACGCCGAATCGTCCTTTGCGGGCAATCCGGTACAGGTCGGGATCATACTCTTTGAGTCCGTCAAGCTGTTTCACATAGCTTTCCGGGAGAAAAAGATTGTCGTTAGCGGTGGAATGGTGGTAATACGTATCACCCTTCACAATCGTCCGCTTTTCATAAAGCTCGCTGTCATCCAGCACAAACCGTTTATTGCGTTCATCTCGAAAAAAATGCCGGTACGTCCAATTGGAGGTGCCGACGGGATTGGTGGTACAGATCATATGAAGCTTCAGCTCAGGATGGCGAAGACGTCCGATTAATTCCTTGAATCCCTCATACTTCACCTCTGAGCACTCTTCAATCCATATTAATGAAATGTTATGAACCGATTTTAATTTTGCCGGATTGTCCATGCCTTTGAACATGATCCGGCTGCCATTTTGAAATCGCAGCTGCAGCGGGGAAGAAAGGGCTGCCACAGCTTTTGTCAGACCGAGCTCTTCAATCACCTCTTGAAACAAGGCGAAGGTCGAATCCCGATGGGTATCGAACACCTCGCGGATGACAAGGGCCGTCCGTTTTTCCTTCAGCAGCTTTAACACGATTTTCAATGCGGTATGATAGCTTTTGGATGATCCATAACCGCCGACGAGAAACTGGTACGTCTGCTCCCAATTGAACACGTAATCTTCGAAATGTGGGTTGATTTCTTTTACAATCATGACTTGCGCTCTTTTCGTTTGATCATAATTTCAATCGGCTCTTGGCTGTCATCTGTTTTCTCCGCTTTTTGTTTGGCAAGCTTCAATTTCTCATTTTCAATTTTTTGTTTAAATTGATCTGGAAACAAATCAAAATATAAGGATAGCTTCTCAAGCGCCTTCATTTTATCTGCAAGCTTGATGGCAATGCCTTCTTTGCCAAGCTTTGCTTCCGTCACGATGGTGCCGTCAACGAGCCCGGAGTCTTTGACATCGACAAAGCTGATTTCCTTCATAATGGGGTTATCATCTTCATCAAACAGCGGGCCCGATTTCCCGACAGCCTGGACCTCTTTTTTTCCAAAAGTCACATAGTCCGTAATATCTGCAAACGCGATCTTGATATAAACCTGAAGCACATCCATTGCTTCAATAAACATCTCGTTGACCATTTCTTTTTTTATGCGTCTGATTTCAGCAGCGACCTTTTCATTTTTTAAGAGCCGGCTCCCCGTCACATGAGCGCTGTCCGGAGAATAGCCCGCTTTGATTGCTGACTGCGTGGCATTGAAGCTTTTGACGTAATACAGGCAAAACAGCCGCTGGCGTTCATTTAATTCATCGTTGTCTATCCGGCGCTGTGTTTGTTCGTTTTTGGACGCAGAAAACAGGGCCTCTTTCCATTTGTCTTGTTTTTTCCAGAGGCCGATTGTTTTCGCGGAAACGCCGATGGTGTCCGCGATCGCCCGATTTGTGATCTTTCCTTGATGTTGTTGATAGATTGCTAATGCTTGTTCGCGCTGTTGTGTTTTCATGCTACGGCATCACCGCCACCTCCAGCATGGTTGTTTATTCATAAAAGCGGCTGATTATCCCAGCCGCTTATGTGTCATGCTCTATTCACTTATAGGTGGCAAACGTATGACAAGCTTTCATGCAAGTGATCGATTCAATTCTTCCTGCTGTCTTTGCATCTTTCCAATCGCCCGTTTGATCGTCGTTTGCACTGTTGATTTTTTTACGCCGAGAAGATCAGCGATCCGTTCATAAGAAAAACATTCTACCTTGTGCAGCAAAAACATTTCTTTTTCTCTGTCCGTTAACAGGGCTAATGCTGCTTGAATTCTCTCTCTGTCTTCTTCTGATACCTGTCCGTCCGGCTCAAACATCATAGCGCTGGAAAATGATTCGATGATTCTCGGATCCTTAATCATAAGCCGCTGGTACGCATCACGCCGGTCAATCGCCCGTCTGATGCCGGGCTGTCTTCCTTTTTCAAGCCATTCTGTTACATATTCAAGATCAGTAATTATATTTCTGATAATTTTTTTATCCTTCAGCTCTTCAGCTGAGAGCACGGATTCATCTGCCTCAGCGAGCGGTTTATATTGTGTTCTTGTTTGTTTGAGCGTGCGTTTATATTCAAATAGTAAGTCTTGCATTCTATGATCCTCCTCATTTTTGCAATAAAAAACGGACACCAATCAACGCACAAATGCTGTGCAGTTGATCAGTGTCCGCAGGCTTTCCGTCTTGGACGTATTCTGTTTTCGTTTAATTTAACTTGTAGCCGATTTCAAATTCCACACGGGCAAGGTCGCCCTTTCTTGTTTCAACGAGCGTTTTTCCATGCTCCGGCGCTTCTGTAATCCATGCTTCTTGCTTGATGCCATCCACAATAATGACACGGATTTTTCCGTCTTCCAGCTGGCTCTCCAGCGTGATGGAATCAATATGCAGCAGTTTTTTAGGATGAATCATGTTTCTTTTCCTCCCTTTTTCGGTGCAGCGCTTGCTTCGGCTTTTTCTAACAGCTGAATGATGCGCTCCTTTGAATGAACAGCATTTCCCTTCAGAAAATCAAGAGCTGCTTTAGACGCTTCCAGCAATTCAGGCGCAGCGGCCATCAAAGCGGCATTGCTTTTTTGCGAATAAGAGCTGAGGTCAAATACAGCGGCAATCAGCCGCCCGTTTGAATACGGAAATCTTTCTTTTTCTTCTTCACTGTAAGCTGAATAAATATAGATTGGTTTTGTATCCCCGCACGGGACAGCATGCCACGGCGCAGGGCTTTTCTCTGTCTGTTTTGTTTTTTCCAACACTTTCACTTCCCGTCATCCTTATACCATTGTTCAATGTTTTTTTCTGTTCGCTTTGCCCGAAACAGCAAAGCGATCAGGGCAGTCAGCTGTTTAATCACGGACATTCAGCCTCGCTTTTCCCGCTGTCAGCATTTGCTCCAGCTTTTGAATGACAGGCGTTAAATCAGTGCCGGACCGACAGTTCGGACATGGATGAAAAACGACTCCAATCCCTGTATGCTCCACAATGACTTTCTTTGTCTGACAAAGCTTGCACATTATCTGACGCCCTCCAATCTATGGTTCAGCTCGTAGGCTGCCCCTTTGATAATCACTAAATAGTCACTGCACATTTCGTAGATTCTCGTGCCGAGCGCTTCATCGACCCGTACAAGTGCTTCAATTGTCAGCTCGCTCGAAAGCAAAATCGGTTTATGATTTAAGTAGCGGTAGTTGAGTACCGAATACATTTGCTCTAATTGCCAATCTGTAGCGCGGGGTTTGCCGTTAACCGGTTTAAACAGATCATCTATGAACAGCACATCCGCTTGCTTCATCCGGTTCAGCTTTGCTTCTAATAGGTCAAAGTCATTTTTCAGATCGGTAAAGCCCTCCACAAACGGAAAATAAATGACAGGCACATAGCAAGTTCTCATTAATTCATTGGCAGCGGCGGTCAAAAGGTGCGTTTTCCCTGAACCGGGCTGTCCTAGAAGGGCAATGCTGTTTTTCCGGCAATCCTTGATTTGTCCATAATCCGCCACATACTCTTTAGTACATTCAAACGCGTCTTTTATGGCCTGCGGCTTTCCCTCCGTGCGGAATTCCTTGAAGCCCAGCTGTCTGAAAGCGTGAGTAATCTCACTTGCCCCCAGCAGCCGCTTCACTTTCCGTTCTGCCATGCAGCTGCACATCGTCCAGACTTCCAGGCCATTCTGCTTGACGAGATAACCTCCCTGGTCCTTGCAGCGCAGGCAATCATACCGGCCTGCGTCTAATTCGGCCGGTTTGTCCGCCAGTAATGGACGTCTCCCTCTTCTCAGCTCGTCTAAAATCTGTTCGATTGTTCGTTTTGTCATGTTTTTTCATCCTCTCATGCTGAATTGCAACATTCTTTTTGGCTTGCTGCGCGTTAAATCGGTCTTCAATGAATTTCGAGCAGTAGCGAAAGGCCTTGATTGTTTCTGAAGCGGAAGTCCGCCGGTTTTCAAAAGCTTGAAAGCATTCCTCAAGCCATTTGATTGTTTGCGTGACAGGAACGCCGATAGCAACAATGCGGGCGATGGCTTGATAATCTCTTGAGGAAGGATATACGGTGCGTCCTTCTTGAGCCGACCGTAATTCTGTAAACCGCTTCGCAATGTGATCCACTGCCTCATCAGCAGCAGTATATTTGTTTGTTTTATCTTTATCTGTGCGGTCGCTTGTGTCCGGTGTCTGCGGCGAAAATGACCGTTCTTTTATACTCCGGTGCACTATTTTGTCCGATCTGAAGGCGAATTTTTTGGAATGCTTAACCGAAATCACCAGTCCGTATGGCGCACGGACTGCCTTTATGTACTCATGGGTTTCGAGAAGCTCTAGCCACCTTCTGACGGTTTTTTCACTTACACCGAAGACTGCCGCCATTTCTCTCGCTTTTAATGGCTTATGGCCGAGTACGATGCCCCAGCTTACGCCGTCTTTTTCGATTTCTTTTGTTGTTGAGCTGATAAACCAGAGAAACAGCCATAGTGCCGGTCCGATTTTGTCATAATGTTCTGAATCCAATAGTCCTGAATACATCGGAAAAGGATAGCTTTTATCGTTTTTCATTGTACGCCGCTTCTCCTTTTAACATCATGTATGCTTGAAACTGCTCTTGCGTTTCAAAGTGGAACACCGGAAGGCCGCATGCCGTAAACGAAATGGTGCCGCCGGATTGTCCGAGATGGCGCTGATCTATGGGATTTTCACTAAAAACAATTTGGATTGGATACATGTGATCACTCTCCTGATCTGTTTTCGATACATTTCGTATCAACTGTTACCAAGTATAAACGATACAATCGGTATCATCAAGTTATTTTTGATACTTTTTTTATCATAACTTTATTTTGATACATATTGTATCTATAATCATAAGTAACTTAGGGAGTTTAAAAAAGAGAGGTCATAGTATGATAGGCGGCAGATTGAAAAGTCTCAGAGGGAAAAGGACACAGGAAGAAATCGCATCACACATCGGTGTGTCACGGGCACGATATTCCCACTATGAAAACGGGCGAAGCGAACCTGATTACGACACACTCCAAAAACTGGCTGATTACTTTCAAGTAACGACTGATTACTTATTAACGGGTAAAGACAAAAAATCCGACGACGATATGTTCTCAGATCCGGACCTGCAGCTTGCATACCGTGATATGCAGGATTTTTCCCCAGAAAGCAAACAGCAGGCCATCGAATTTATCAACTATTTAAAAGAAAAAGAGAAAAACCGTAAACCGAAAAATTAATAAATCGTTCTCTGTTCTCTAAAACATATTAAAAATAGACCGATATAAAGAAAAAGTGTTTATTTTTTAAAGAAAAGGGAAAGATTTCTACACTACTTTCCAGTCCTATACGGGCTTTTCTTTCTCGCTAAAAACAGAACACACGTTCGAAAGGGAGTATTCAATTGGGCGATTACTTATCACATCTGGAGGAATACGTTAAAAATTTGTACACCCGTCTGGGCATCACATCCCCTCATCACATTGACATGCTGAAAATCGCAAAGGACCTGGATATTTGGGTGCATTTTGAGGATATGGGGAGCATGATGGTGAAATACGACGGCATGTACAGTATCGTATTGAACCAAAAAAAGTCACGGGAAGAGCAATGGGAGGATTTTGGCCATGAGCTGTGCCACGTGCTAAAGCATGCAGGCAATCACTTTCAGATGAACAAGCTCTTCAGAGAACTGCAGGAATTTCAGGCGAATCAATTTATGTACCACTTCTGTGTGCCAACCTTTATGCTGTTGCAGATGGAACTGCCGCAATGGAGAAGCCAGGCACTCGCCACAATTGCGGCGGTATTCCGGGTAACAAAGGAATTTGCTGAAAAAAGGCTTGACATGTTTGAACGGCGTAAAGCAGGTATTCAATTTCAGAAGCGGCTCGCTTATTTATTAGCTCACAAGCGGCCAAATGCGTACGAGGAAAGCGATCAGCAGCACTTGCAAGTCGCAGAGGAAAAAGCGTTCTATCATGTCGGCAAAAACATCTGATCCAAAAGGGCTGGGGACATTTATCCTCAGCCCGGCAGAGATATTAATATTTTGACATCGGTGGAATGGTATTCTGCAGCCACATTGGCGCCGGTTTAAGATGAGACGCAGATGCGAACGCAATCGGAGCCGGGATATACCTGAATTCACCCCGGCCATCAAAGGCTTCCCCATGTGCCCATCTTCCTTGTGAGCTTTCATCCCCTCTGGAAAAGTTAAACAGATCATAGGAGACTTCCTGCTTTTCGAGCTCACGCGGAAACGTCGTCGGGACGACAATATCCCGTTCTCTTTCCTCCAGCTCTTTAATGGCCGCATACCACATATTTTGATGATAAGTATCCCTTGCAATCAAAAATGACAGCATATCTCTTACCCCTGGATCATCGGTCATGGCATAAAGCCGTGTCACCTGAAGGCGCCCTTGGGATTCCGCATTTAAGTTGGCGCGAAAATCTGCGAGCAAATTTCCGCTTGAAATAATATATTTGGCATTCCATGGATATCCTTCGCTGTCAGCCGCCATCGCGCCTAAACCTGCGACAATCGCATGCTGCGGGTTCATTCCGGACAACACCGCTGCCACAGCAGGATCACTTTTATAAGCATTTTCCTGCACATCAGCCGGTGCATTGTCCAAAAGCCTGGAGATCATCGTCGCAAGCATTTCCACATGCCCGATCTCTTCTGTACCGACATCATAAAGCAAATCTTTATATTTCGCATCTGCACGGCAGTTAAAACCCTGAAACAAATACTGCATCATAACACTGATCTCACCGTATTGGCCGCCCAGCACCTCTTGGAGCTTTTTCGCATAAACCGGATCGGGATGAGCTGGCTTTGCTTGATATTGAAGCTCTTTTATATGATAAAACATGAATCATTCCTCCCTACACTTTCGCACAACCCCAGCGTATGAAGGAATGGGCCGACCGTGCAGGTCCCGTCTGGTTTTATTTATAAAAGCCAAGTTTGACGGCTTCCACATATCGATCAAACAAATCGTTTTGTATGTAGCTTTTATCACGGCACCCAAAATTGCAGAACAGCACGTTTCTTTGTGCAGTGCTCACCTCCAATTGGAGCCCCATTTCTCTTTTCGTCCGATTGACAATATTGTTTGGATGTACACCTGCCAGCCGATCTTTCTCACTAGTGAGTTCGGCGCTGAAACCCGCTTCATTCAGACGCTCACAAATAAGCTCGGCTTTTTTGCGATCCGTCCCGCCGACCAATGTTTGCGGGATGTTTGGATCATAATACCCGTGAAACGCTAATGCGTAATCATGGGCATTCACTTTTTCTAAAGCCAACGGCTCATCAAAATGAATGCTAGTGAGATGCAAGGAACGATTGTTTCGCTGTTTTACACCTTCAAACAAATAAATGGAACATCGATCGGAAAATGCCCGCACCAGTTCACTGACACCAGGCTCAATTCTGCCGCCGTGGGGACCGAGGACGATAAGTTCACTTCCGTTTTTTTCCTCATAAATAATCCGATACTCCGATTCAGAAGCAGAAAGGGCCGCAAAGCTGTCATACCGATCTTTCATTTTGAACGCCCTCCTTTTCCAGTCAGCATCAGTTTACTCTACTCTTCTATGAATGAAAACCTTTTTATAGTATGATTTGATAGAATACGGACAGGAGGTATATGATGGGATTTATTGATGGTTTACTAGGCAATGCGTCAACACTGTCAACGGCTGCTGTGAAAGAAGAGCTTGCTCATATTTTACTTGAGGGTGAGAAGGTTGAAGCCGCGTTTAAGCTGGTTCGCGATTTGATTGTCTTTACTGACAAGCGGCTTATTCTTGTAGATAAGCAGGGAATCACAGGCAAGAAAACGGAGTTTCAATCAATTCCGTACAAAAGCATTTCCAGATTCAGCGTGGAAACTGCCGGCCGCTTTGATCTTGATTCAGAGCTGAAAATTTGGATCTCTGGCGCGGAACTTCCCGCCGTCTCAAAGCAGTTTAAAAAAGATGAAAGCATTTATGATATTCAAAAGGTGCTTGCCGCAGTTTGTATGTAAGATGAATGACGGAAGCTGTGAAGCTTCCGTCTTTTCATTACAGCTTTTCCTCCAGCTTCGCTTTCGTCTTCGGACCGTAAATCCCATCAGCCGTTAAACCGCTGACAGACTGAAAACGTTTGACTGCATTTGCTGTTTTCGGGCCATAGACGCCGTCAACGCCGTGATTTTTCGCTCCTTTATCAGGATAAAAATAAAGGGCGGCTAAAGCGTCCTGCACCTGCTTCACTTTTGTCCCTTTCGTCAGCGGGCTTGTCACTTTCATCACCCCGGATGGGAGCGGATATGAGGATGCGGCATGGCTTTTAGAAGCAGATGCCGTCTGAGGCAGTTTGATCACTTGTCCGACTTTAATGTAATTCGGGTCAGTGATATGATTGATGCTTTGCAGCGTTTTTACACTGACTCCGTGGGATGCGGCAATCCCTGAAAGTGTATCGCCTTTTTTCACATGATATTCAGACGCTGAAGAAGTGACTGCTGCCTTTTTCGCTGATACGCTCCCGTTTAATTCCTTTTCAATTGCCGCCTTCACTTGATCCCAGCGCCCCTCTGATAAAATGCGGTGCGGGCAGTACTTTCCGTTCCAGTCTTGATGCTTTCTCACCCGATCGATTCCCCAGCCGCGCTCCTTCAAAAGCTGTGCGACAAATGAAATCGCTAAGGCTTCAGCTGCCTCATACTTTGGACCTCCCGATTTGCTGTAGCAAATCTCAACGCCAATTGATTTGCGGTTCCCCGGACCGTTTGTGCCGTCACCTGTGTGCCAGGCGTTTCGGTCAAGCGGCAGACCTTGAATGACCTCTTTATCATCGACAGCAAAGTGAAAGCTTGTCGAGCTTGTGTTCCCGATCATATAGCTGATTTCATTGGCTGCTGACGCATCGTTTGCCGTGTTGTGGATGGTAATGTATTCAGCGGACATTGCATTCGGACACTTCAATGCGTATTTCGCCTCAGAAACCAAATTTTTCTTTACTGGAATGCTCACCTATCATCTCTCCTTTTCTTTTTTCATAAATAGGTGGCATTCGTAGGACGAAAAGCTCATATCATCTATAACTGCTATATGGTTAAATGTGTTAAACTGAATTTCAATGGGAGGGCTGAATATGCATACATACTTAATGCTCACAATGAGAACGGAGAAATTTAATCAGGAGCATGTGGCTGGGCACTATGAATTTCTGGACCGCTTACAGTCAGAAAAGCGCTTAAAAATGTTTGGGCCATTCAGCGACGCCACAGGCGGAGCGTATGTCATCGAAGCAGATTCGCTGGAAGAGGCAGCGGAAATCGGGCATGAAGATCCGCTGGTGGCAAGCGGATCTTCTGAGCTGACGATAAAAGAATGGAAGCTGAAATAAAAAAGACCCCTAAGGGTCTTTTTTTATGCATCATGTTTGATTGCGTGCAGCAATATGAAATGTTTTCCCCTCTGTGTTTGCTGTGTCATCTGCATGAACCATCACCTGAGTAAAACTGAACCCGACCGCAACGAGCAACAAACCTGACAACCATTTAGATTTCATATAAACAATCTCCTCTCTGGATTTGTTTTTGTGCGTGCACCATTTTCTCGTAAAATGAAAGTGCTTTTTCGGGCTGTCCGTTTTCTATATAGAATTGGGCAGCATCATGCGCCAGCTCTTCAATATAAGGATACAGCATATGTTCTTCAAGAAATTGAAAGGTGTAAGAGACTGATTCTGTGTCAATGTTTTTTCCGTATAACGCATGTAAAAATTGAAAAAGCTCCACAAATAATTCATCATTGTATTGACGGGCGATTTCCAATCCTTCATGATACTTTTGTTGCGCTTCAGCGTCATTTTTTTGTTTATACAGAACTTGTGTTAAAGAGTAGATAGAATGCGGAAGATTATCGAACTTTTCCGACTTGCAAATAGAAACAGATTTCTCAAAGTATTCGGCTGCCTTTTGCAGTTCACCCATTTTCTCATAGCAGTTTCCGAGATTATATAGGGCAGAACTGATCAGGCGGGGATTGCCTTCTTTCTTTGCAAGATCTAAAGCCAGTTCTAAGTGGGGCAATGCTCTTTCTGGATACTGCATATCATCATAATTACCTGCAATAACGAATTCACATTGGATTCTGCGGACGGTGTACGTTTCATACATTTGGTATGTTTCTAATGCCTGAACGGCGTAGCTCATCGAAACATAGGTTTGTTTTAAATTGTAAAAAATCTCAGCCATTTTAAAAGCAAACTCGGCTTTCTCAATATCATCCGAGACGAGGGCAAGATTCTTTTCTGCCCGTTTATAATACATCATGGCACTGACAAACATCTTCTGCTTAAATTCATACATTCCTCGAAAAAAATTAAAGTAATATTCGAGAAGCCCTGTCAGCTTGTACTGATTCCCTTCGATGTCTTCTAATAATTCTGAAAACTCCAGCTGCGACGTGTCCTCTCCAAAAGGCTTAATGTAATCCAGCATGACACGATGCCTGAACTCCATTAAAGAATAATACAGCAGCAAATCTTGGTCTTCTTCCATATCCTCAATTTCTCTTTCTACTTCGAGCTTGACCCGTTCGGCTTCAGCGACGTGGAACTGCCGGATATGAGTATACCATTCATTAATTTTAAGCCCGACATAAGAGGACGGAATCGTCTGCTTCATCCTCAATTAATCCCCCCTTTTGAATTACCCGAGATATGTCATATTTTATCATATTTACAAGAAAAAGAAGAACGCAAAATAACCGCAATTGTCGAATTTCGGCTAACCGCAACAAAAAAGCGCGGGTTTTTCAAAAACCCGTGCTTTCTTTTAGTGAAAACCAACTTTGTTTCTTTCCATCCAGCTTCCCTGCCGGCTTTTTCTTTGCTCTCCTGTCATGTCTTTCACCATGGTTTCAATATGATGATCCCCTTCTTGGTGCCATTGAAGCGCTGAAGATACATATAATTCTCCCAGCTGTGCAAAGGAAAAGCCTTCTGTAAGCTTTGCGGCGTTTTTTATTTCTTCTTCACTCAAAAAGATGTCAAAGCCTCTCATTTTCATATATTCCAGCCGCAGCTCTTCATCCGGAAGCCCGATTTCATAGGCACGGTCAAATCGTCCTGCACGATTCATCAAACCTGGATCGATCTCTTCGGGATAGTTTGTCGTGCCGATGAGAAATAGCCCCTCTTTTGATGTCGCGCCGTCCAACGTATTGAGAAAAAAGGATCGCACATCTTCCGGCATCGAATCTATATCCTCGATAACGAGAACTGCAGGAGCGAGGCGTCTCGCTGCCTGAAAGACTTCTTCTATTGTCTCGCTCGACGTAAATTCAGTAATTTGCCAATAGGCAACAGGTGCATCGATACTGCCTGCGATCGACTTCACTAATGTCGTCTTTCCGTTTCCAGGAGGTCCATATAACAGAATGCCGCGCTTGTAAGGGATGTCATACGTTTGATAAAACGATTTATCACTATGAAAAAACTGATCAATTGATCTGTATATCTCTTTTTTCAATAGCGGATTCATGATTACCTGACTCCGCTGAACCTCTCTGACAATGGCTTCCTGCTCTCTTGAAGTCCCTCCATCTCCATCCGTAAAAACGGTCACTTTCCGCTTGCTTTTTTCCCAGAGACGCGGTCTGACTCCCTCCAGAAATGCACGCATCTTTTCATCGTTAACCGCAAACAGACAATCGAAACTCATGATGCTCCCATCTTGAAAATAAGGAATTCTGGCAAAAGCAACTCCCTTTTCAGGATACGCGTATACACTGTTTCTTATAGACTTATGGACGGTATAATCCGGTTCTTTTTCATCTTCATCGTAAGCAAAGGTTTTCTTTTCAAGCTTTTCAAATATATATGCCACATGCTCAGGCTCCAATGAACCGCTGCGGACATCTTCTACAAGAAGCTCCCAGTATTCCGTGTTCGGGTCATCACTGGCATAGAGCTCATAGAATACACCGTATTGATCATAAAGCGTTTCTTCAATCCGTGTGATAAGGTAACCGAAAGTGCCGTAGCCCGCTGCAGCTCTTTCATTCTCTTTTTCTTCGTACTGATAAATGAAAGGTATGGTTGTCATGTTTATACTCCATTTCATATTTTGTGAACGTTATATATACGATTGACATAGCATTTTGTTTCATCCCACAGCATATTACTTGTGAATTCGTAACCGTTGATATAGGATTTCATTGCACCATTTATTTTTACATATGGAGGAGATCATAATGAGCCAATCCAATCAAATTGTCAGCCATTTTTTATCCCATCGAAACGTGACGAATGAGCTTGCTGAAAAAATCAGCCAAGACCATTACAGCTACAAACCGGCAGAAACATCAATGTCAGCGGAAGAATTGGTCAAACACATTCTTACGTCGTTCCACTTGTTCGCAAATGTCATTAAAGAAGGCAATGCTTCACCTTTTCAAAACAAGCAGGAAGAGACAGAAACCGATCTCAATGTTCTGGCAAAAACATATACGGACAAAACGGTCGCTATCCTTGAACAGCTGACTGAAGAACAGCTGGACAGAGAAATTGATCTGACATCCGCTTTCGGCAGAAAAGTCACAGGCCGCGCGCTGCTTCAGCTTGCAATGGAACATGAAATTCACCATAAAGGCAACCTGTTCGTTTATGTGCGGGAAATGGGCCACACAGAGCTTCCTTTCTATCAGCAGCGCATGTAGCGTACGAAAAAAAGATACCTGTTAAAAGGTATCTTTTTTTGTGCTTCCGCCTCACTTCCCGGTTTCGACCAGACACTCATCATAGGGCAAATGAATAAAGATATGGAGCATACCAAAATTTCAAACAGCTAACGTGCAAAAATTCAAAAAATTTAATTGATTAACGTGACCTAATCATATATAATCTGATAAAAATAGTCGGGTTTTCAGGAGGCCTTTATCATGAGTGTAAGCATCATATTGATGGGTTTGTTTGTCGGAGCCTTAGTCGGATTGACGGGTGTGGGCGGAGCCGCCTTATTGACTCCCCTTTTAATTGTGCTTGGAATTAACCCTTCCATCGCGGTCGGTACGGATCTTGTATATAACTCGATCACAAAGCTGTTTGGCGTTGCCTCCCATTGGCGGCAGAAAACGATTAACTTTCAATTGGTAAAATACTTAGCCATCGGCAGTATTCCGAGTGCCTCGCTAGCCATTGGCATCTTGCATTTGTTCCCCGCCTTCCACCAGCATCAGGAAGAAATTATTAAGCACGCTCTAGGATATGTGTTAACGCTGGTTGCCATCTCAATCATCGTTCGTTTGTTTTTGGATAGAAAGCTTCGTCCCAATCGCTGGCAGCTGATGCCGCTTGAAAATAAGCGGGCGCTGACGATTCTTATTGGTGTTGTGTTTGGGTTTATCGTCGGCTTAACATCAATCGGTTCCGGCTCATTATTTGCAATCGCCATGATTTACTTATTTAACATGAAAGCGTCTCAGATTGTCGGAACCGATATCGCGCATGCTTTTCTTCTCGTTACGGCAGCAGGCATTTTGAACGCAAGCTTCGGAAGCGTGGATTACATGCTGGCAGCTAATCTGCTCATTGGTTCAATTCCTGGCGTGCTGATCGGAAGCCATCTTTCGCCTCGATTCTCCCCGCGTCCGCTGCAATTTATTATGGCGTCCATTATTTTAGTCAGCGGTTTAAAATTGATTTAATGAAGAAGGCTATCCGCTTGAAGGATAGCCTTCTCTTATTATAGCGTTACACCCGATTTGAAAATGGCGAGCTCTCTGAAATCATTTTTTTCATGGTTCACAAGCTGGCCGCTTGCCACCTCAATCATATAGTGGATAAACTCCCGCAGCACATACTCCTCATGAACATCATCCTCCGCTAAAAGGCCTGCGTTAAAATCAATCCAATGCGGCTTCGCCTCATACAGCTCGGTGTTTGTTGCTACCTTCACGGTCGGGACAAAGGTGCCAAACGGCGTGCCTCTCCCCGTTGTAAAGAGGACAATTTGGCAGCCGGCCGCCGCCAATGCGGAGGAAGCGATTAAATCATTGCCCGGCGCGCTCAAAAGCGTCAGCCCTTTTGTCTTGAGTACTTCCCCGTATTTCAGGACATCCGTGACAGGAGAAATCCCCGCTTTTTGCGTACAGCCCAGCGATTTATCCTCAAGTGTAGAAATGCCGCCTGCTTTGTTGCCCGGTGAAGGATTTTCATACACTGGCTGATCATGTTTGATAAAATATTGTTTAAAATCATTGATTAATTGGACTATCTTATGAAACACTTCTTCATTGGCAGCCCGCTGCATCAGGATGGTTTCTGCACCGAACATTTCCGGAACTTCCGTCAGCACCGTGCTCCCTCCCTGTGCAATGAGATAATCTGAAAAACGGCCAAGCAGCGGGTTTGCGGTTATGCCGGAAAAACCATCCGAACCTCCGCACTTCAGTCCGATCTTCAGTTCGGACAGCGGAATGTCTTCTCTCGTATCCCCTTTGGCCGCTTCATGTATTTCCTTTAGCAAAGCAACGCCTGCCTCCATTTCGTCGGTCACCGACTGGGATTCGAGGAATTTCACTCGATTCAGATTTACATCCTGGAGTGCTTCCTTCATTTTTGCCAGTTCATTGTTTTCACACCCTAGCCCTAGCACCAAGACGCCGCCGGCATTTGGATGGCGAATGGCGTTCAGCAGGATTTGCTTCGTATTTTCGTGATCATCGCCAAGCTGCGAGCATCCGTATTGATGTTTCAGCACGAGTACGTTATCAAATGGAGCGATATCTCCCGTTTCTCTGACAAAACGCTGCAGCATTTTTTCTGCAATTCCATTGACGCAGCCGACAGTTGGCACAATCCACAATTCATTGCGTACACCCGCATCACCGTTTTCTCTTCTAAAACCTTTAAACGTCCGGTTCTCATTAGAATACGGATTTTCATCAAATCTCGGTGTATAGCTGTATGATTGGATATCTGACAGGTTTGTTTTCGTATTATGGACATGAATATGCTCTCCAATCGAAATATCTTGTGATGCATGCCCAATTGGAAACCCGTATTTAATGATGCTGTCGTTTTCTTTAATAGACTGCAATGCAATCTTGTGGCCTCTTTTTATATCATCCTTTACTTCAATCGACACGCCGTCCGCATGCAGCCGCTCTCCCTTTTGGATATCCCGTAAAGCAAGAAGGACATTATCTTGCTTATGAATCTTTATAAACGACTTCAACGTACCTCTCCCCTTTGTATGCTGTATTGTTCAAGAGCCCGCTGCATGCCCAGCTCATGAATATGATTCAAGTAATCAGCGACTCTTTCAGTCAGTTTCGGTATCTCGTTGAGATCTGTTCCCCACAGCCGCTGTTCGCCTAACACTCTTGATGCAATTCGAAGCATGTCTCCATCCTCCTGGCTCCAAACCTCTTTGAAAAATTGAAGAACAGCCGGATCATCCTGCAATGTCTCGTAACCCTGATAAAAATACAGAAGAGCGCTGAAGGAAAACACCAAGCGTTCAGGGAGCTGTCTCTTTTGTTCAGCATATTCCTTAAGAGTCGGCAGGTTTCTCGTTTTGAATTTGGAAACGGAATTCAATGCAATGCTTTCCAGATAATGCTTCATATACGGGTTTTTAAAACGGTTCAGCACATCGTCAGCATACTGAGAAAGACCTTCCAGTTTTAAAACAGGAAGAATTTCGTCATTGATCAGCTCTCTTATAAACCGCCCCACTTCCGGATGCTCGACAGCATCCCGAACAGTTTTTAAGCCGTACAACAATGCCACTGGCGTCATTGCTGTATGAGCGCCATTTAAAATTCTTACTTTTTTTGTCCGATACGGGGTGAGGTCGCTGACGATTTTTGTATTGAGCCCTGCAGCCGCAAAGGGAATTTCTTTTCCAATCCAATCCGGCCCCTCGATAACCCATAAATAATACTGCTCTCCCACAACTATCAGTTCATCTTGATAGCCCAGTTCTGCCGTGATCTCATCAATGCTGTCGACCGGAAAACCCGGGACAATCCGGTCTACTAAACTATTACAAAATGTATTGGCCTCATGAATCCACTGTGTAAATCCTTCCTCCAGCTTCCACAGATGTGCATAATGAAGAACCGTTTCCTTCAGCTTTTCGCCGTTCTTCTCGATCAGCTCACATGGGATTAGGACACACCCTTTTGTCTGATCTCCTTTAAAAGCCTGATAGCGGAAGTAGAGAAATGCAGTTAATTTCCCAGGGAATGTTTTTGGCGGCCTATCCTCTAAACGATCTTTTTCATCACATACGATCCCGGCCTCCGTCGTGTTGGAGATGATAAACCGCAGCTCTTCGCTTGATGCCAATTCTTTGTATGCCTCATAATCAGAAAACAGGTCAATTCCCCGGCTGATTGAGTTGATAATCATATGCTCGTTTACCGCTTCTCCGTCTTTCATTCCTTGTAAAAAGAGCGTATATAGCCCATCTTGCTGATTTAATCGTTTGATTTTTTCTGAGCCTCTTGGCTGGACAACTGCCACGCTCCCATTAAAATCAGTGTGTTGATTCAATTGATCAATCTGCCAATCGACAAATCCCCGAAGAAAGTTTCCTTCTCCGAATTGGAGAATTTTTTCTGGATACTGAGTATAGTGATCGTACACATGTTTATTCAGCTTCTGCACCCTTATTGCCTCCCTCTTCTTTTATGCACACGTTAACATTTTTCTGTGTAAAGAATGCCCGCTAAAAAATCGGGGCATCACGTTGTCAATCGTCTGACTGAATCACGTACTATGAATTCTGTGTTTTCCAAGATTTTCTCCGCTTTTGTTTCCGGCTCGCTGATCAGCGACAATAGTTTTTGCGCACCGAGCACGCTGATTTTCTCCACTGGGCGCTTTACTGTTGAAAGCCTTGGCGTGATGTATTGTGAAAACCCAATATCATCAAACCCGATTACCGAAATATCATCAGGTACGCGCAGGCCCTTTGCGAATATCGCATTCATCGCTCCGATTGCCATGTCATCATTCGAACAAAAGACAGCGGTTGGAGGATTCGGCAGCGCCAGCAGCCGCTCCATCGCTTGAAAGCCGCTTTCCATATCGTACTGTCCTTTGACACTGTATTCATGCTTGATTGGAATATGATGTTGAATCAGTGCGGATAAGTAGCCTTCCTTTCGCTGCTGGGAGGATTTAAAGCCTTCCATCCCCTCGATGATGGCGATGTTTTGATGTCCGTTCTTAATAAAGTATTCTACAGCTTCCTGGGAGCCCTCCTTGTCATTGGATAAAATATTCGTGATGGTGCGGTCATCAATATCACGATTCAGCACGACAAGCGGAATGTTTTTTTCTCGTATATGGTAAATGAAAGAATTATCAATATCACTTTGGCTCATTAAAATGATGCCGTCATACCTCATCGGTGTAACGGAGTCATAGTTTTTCAGATCATCAATGCCGCGCACATAGAGATTGTAATCCTCACTTATGGCTTGATTGACGCCTTTGATTGTGTCTGCAAAGAAGCTGTGTGAAGTTCCGTTTGTGATGCTTGTAAAGAAAAGTCCGATCGTATGTGACTTTTGCATCGCCAAGCTTTTTGCGTTTACATTTGGTGTATAGTTCAGCTTCTCTGCAAGCTCTACTATTTTTTTCTTCGTATGCTCTTTGATGTAAGGGCTATTGTTGAGTGCTCTGGAAACGGTTGTGTGGGATACGTTAGCGAGTTTTGCGATATCTTTTATGGTTACCATCTAATTCCCTTCCTTATCATACCGGCTGCGATTATTTACTGTATATTGTATCATCAAACATACCGCCTCTCCCACTATATTTCCAGATTAATAAGACACCGGATTCTCAGCTTCTGTTCCTGTTGGTTTGCCGATGATCGGACGGACAAAACGAATTACAGCAAGTGACGCGAAGACAGCTAACCCTCCGGCAAGCAAAAACGCTCCAGAAAACGTGCCCGTTTGGTCAACAATAAAGCCGGTTAAAGCCGGGCCGACAATTCCTGCCGTGTTGGCGAGGAAATGCATGAAGCCGCCAACAGAACCGACATTGTTTTGATCAACCACATCTTGAATCACAGCCCAATAGATTGCACCTGTTAAATATAGAAAAAATACTGACAAAGCGACCAGTGTGACAGCGCCCGCAGTCGTTCCCACCAGCCCGGCAAAACCAATCAGGACAGCCGATGAAAACAAACACGTGACAAGCACAACCTTGCGTGAGAACAGCACGCCTTTTCGGGCTGTTTTTTTGTACACATAGTCAGAAACAAATCCTCCTGCAGCAAGCCCGATAAAGCCTAAAACCCACGGTATGACCGTGATAACACTCATCGATTCAACACTTAAGCCCCGCTCTTCGACAAGATAGCTTGGAAACCACGTCAAAAAGAAGAAGAGGATGTAGTTGTAAGCGAAAAAAGCGAACGCCGTGAACAGGACCGTTTTTTGCTTCAGATAAAAGGTGAGCGGAATTTTTTCTCCAGGAGACGTTTCTGCTTTGATTACCTGTGCTTCCTTCACCCTCTCTGACGGCTTTTCTTTGACAAATTTGAACCAGAGCACTGCCCATATCAAACCAATGATCATAATGAGAACGAAGGATAATTTCCAGCTGAACGCCACTGCAATCATGCCGACAATCGGACCGGAAATGGCTCCTCCGAGCGGGGTGCCGCTGTTGGTTACACCGATAACGGACGCCCGCTGGGTCGGCGGGAACCAGTTATTCACCATCTTGTTGATGGTCGCAGACAGCGGGCCTTCTCCCATTCCAAAGAGAATACGGATAATCAGCAGGCTGACAAAACCAAAAGCGAGGGCGACTGCTCCGCTAAACAGCGACCAAACGACCATCGCGACAAATAGGGTCAGTTTTGCCCCGTAGCGGTCGGATGCCACGCCCCCAAGAAAGTTAAAAATGGCATAACCAATCGAAAAACTGCTGAAAATCAAGCCCATTTGCGTGGCTGACAATGTGAGATCATCCTGAATAAAAGGAGCTGCAATGGAAAGCGCCGAGCGATCCAGGTAATTAATTACCCCTGCCAGGAACAAAAAAAGGATAATAGGAAGCTTATCTTTTGAAAACATCTCAACCTCACCCCTATGTTGATTCAGTTTCTGTTGCGCCGCTTTCGTTACACACCTGAATAAGCCATAAATCCTCCATCGACAGGAACGGTGATTCCGGTGACAAAACCCGAATAGGATTCATCCGCCAGCCAAAGAAGCGTGCCGAGCAGGTCCTCCGGTTTTCCGAAGCGCTTCATCGGTGTTCCCGCGATAATTTTGTGAGATCGGCTGGTGAACGTTCCGTCTTGGTTGATCAGCAGATCATGATTTTGTTTTGTCAGAAAGAAGCCTGGGGCAATCGCATTGACCCGCAGCCCGGTTTCGGCAAAATGAACAGCCATCCACATCGTAAAATTATTGATCGATGCTTTGGCGGCACTGTATGCCGGAACCTTCGTCATAGGTGAATAAGCACTCATCGAAGAAAGATTGATAATCGCCGGTGAATCGGCTTTCAGCAGCTCTTTTCCAAACACTTGCGAGGCCAGAAAGGCACCGGTGAAGTTGGTGGAGAATACAGTTAGAAAGCCCCTCTCATCCATATCAAAAAAGGATTGGCCTTCTCCCGCTTCTTCATATGTCTCCACATCGGTTATCGCGGCAGGATGATTGCCGCCAGCCCCGTTAATTAACAGATCAACAGCGCCAAATTGGCCAAGGATGTCTTCCTTTGCCCGCTCCAGTGACATCCTGTCCAGCACATCCGCAGCAACAGCGCACGCTGTGCCGCCAGCCGCCGTTATCTCCTTCACGACCGCTTGGCCTTTTTCAGCCGTCCGATTCAATATCGCCACCTTCATGCCATGACGGGCTAGCTCCCGTGCCATCGCAGAGCAAAGCACGCCGCTGCCGCCAGTGATGACAGCCGTTTTACCAGCCAGGTTCTCATGCAGCGAGATCATACGCCCACCTCTTTTTTTGCCATTGCTTCATAGGCGTCCCACAGCCCGTTCAAATACATGATGCCAAGTGCCCGATCGTATAAGCCATATCCCGGGCGGCATTGCTCGCCCCAAAGATGGCGCCCATGATCCGGTCTGACATATCCTTCGTAATCCTGCTTATGCAGTTCTTCCATCACGCCTTGAATGTTGATTGAACCATCCTTTGTTACATGCGATGTTTCAATAAAATCACCATTCTCATAAATTTTCACATTGCGAATATGTGAAAATGGAGCGATGCCGGCATACGTTTTAGCGATCTCCACCATGTCGTTAGCGGGATTGGCTCCCATTGAACCTGTACAAAGGGTGATACAATTAGACGGTGAATCTGATATCGCCCGCAGTTTCTTATAACTTGCCTCTCCTGTGATAATGCGCGGCAGTCCGAAAATCGGCCACGGCGGGTCATCCGGATGAATGGCCATTTGAACACCATAGGCCTCAGCAACAGGAAGAATTTCCTGCAAAAAGAATGATAAATTGTCCCATAGCTTTTCTTCATCGACCGTTCTGTAGGCAGCAAAAAGCTCTTTGATCCGAGCCAATTTTTCGGGCTCCCACCCCGGCAGTGTCATGTCAGATGCATCCTCCACCGTCCGAATCAGCTCTTGAGGATCAAGGCTTTCCACCTTGGCCTTTTCAAAAAACAGAGCGGTCGATCCATCTTCTAGCGGCCGGAACATGTCCGTGCGTGTCCAGTCAAAAACCGGCATAAAATTATAGCAGATCACTTTCACGCCAAATCCGGCAAGGTTGCGGATCGTTTGCTTGTAGTTTTCAATATACCGGCTGCGTTCTTCGTTCCCAAGTTTAATTGCTTCGTGAACATTCACGCTTTCTACAACTTCAGCATGAAAACCATAGGATTGAATATATTCGGTCTCGGCTCTGATTTCTTCTTTTTCCCACACGTCGCCGACAGGCTTTTGATGGAGAGCCCAAACGATGCCTTTGACTCCGGGAATTTGCTTCACGTGTTCAAGTGTGACTGTATCGTTGCCTCGTCCATACCATCGGAATGTCATATTCATGCTTTCACCTCCCGATTCAGTCGATTAATCAAACGCGATGACGGCTTTCCGTACCTGATCTGGATGCTCCTTAATAAACTGAAAGGCGTGATGGACGTCATCCACTGAAAATGTATGGGTCACAAGCCCGTTATGCGCTAACCGGCCTTTATTCAAAAGCTCTACCACCTTGGGAAACTGATTGGTCTGCAATCTCGATCCGGTTATTGTGACTTCTTTTTTTGTAATCGGCAGCTGAGAAATTTGTGCCGCTCTTTCATCAAATCCAAGCACAACCACATGTCCCGCCGGTGAAACGGCCTCAATTGAAAGCGCAAAAGTCTCCGGCAGGCAAATAGCATCAATGACCACATTTGCTCCCTCATGCCCAGTCCATTCACGGACCCGCTCGGCAACATGTTCTGCTTGGACATTTACAACAGCATCGGCGCCGTTTTCTTTTGCAAACGCCAGCCGCTCGTTGTTCAAGTCAGTCATCATGACAGCAGCACCCGCCAGCTTTGCCATTTTTAACACACAGATCCCAATGGGCCCCGCTCCTTGGATCAGAACGGTATCACCTTTTTCCACCTGCCCTCTCCACACTGCCTGGGCCCCTATCGTATAAGGCTCGGCCATGACCGCTTCCTCCCAAGGCAAGTCCTTTGAAACCGCGTAAAGCTGCCTTTCCGAAAGCACAATATATTCCCGCATGCCCCCGTCTTCATGTACGCCAAACACAGAAAGCTTGGCACAAACATTCGGCCGCCCTTTGCGGCAGGCATAGCAAGTTCCGCAATAAGAAATCGGCTCAATTACCACATGGTCACCGGCTTTTAGGCTCTGCACATCCGCCCCAACTGCCTCCACTTGTCCCGTTACCTCGTGTCCGATGACTCTCGGGAGGGTAGCCAGCGGATTCGTCCCATGATAAATATGCATGTCTGATCCGCAAATCCCGACTCGCTTAACTTTTACGAGCACTTCATCACTCTTTGAAAGAACCGGCTTCTTTATCTCCTCTGTCACCAGATCATACGGTTTTCGTACTTGAACCGCTTTCATTTTTCTCACCTGCTTTTTAAGAATTCATATACACTCCGAGCAATTGATATTCCGTGTTCCTTATTTCTTTCTTCATGCAGCTGCTCGATCTCACCAGGCACAAACACTCTCTCGACTCCAGCAGCTGGAGGAGACTGCTGCAGTTCATGAAGCATGGCATCCATCTGCTCTAAAAACGTATCCCGGTCGGTAAAAAAGGAGGGATTGATCGCGCAAACGTAATGCCCCAGCTTTCTTTTTTGATCAAGGCCACTGTACATTTTCGCAATATGAGGGCCAAAAGCCGCGCCAGCAAGCAATCCGGAAAACACATCCACCACAATCGATAATCCATAGCCTTTCGGGCCTCCGAATGTTGAAAGTGAAACAACCTTGTCAGGATCCGTTACTGCTTCTCCGTTTTCATCGACTCCCCATCCTTCAGGAATTTCCTTGTCCTCTTCACGGGCCTGCAGAATTTTCCCGAAAGCCACTTTGGACGTCGCCATATCGAGGATAAGCGGTTTTTTATGCTTAGCCGGAACACCGTAAGCAATCGGATTTGTCCCTAAAAAAGGAGCCCTCCCTCCAAACGGGACAACGATACTGTCCGTATGCGCCATTGCCAATCCGATCAGTTTTTCGTCAGCCGCTTTTTGCACAAAATAGCTTAGCGCCCCGCAATGGCTGCTGTTGACGGCCGTGACCATGCCGACACCATTTTTCTTGGCCATGACAATTGCATGGTCCATTGCCATATCACAAATCACATGGCCGAATCCGTCATCACCATCCAGCACTCCGGTCACAGGCCCCGTTTCTTTAAAAACAGGCTGTGCCTCAGGGTTGATCCCTCCCGCTGAAAGCCTGTTCACATAGTGTTCTGTGCGCAGCACGCCGTGCGAATGTACATTGCGCAAATCAGCGTGCACGAGGACATCTGCTACTTTTTCAGCATCTCGTTCATTCAAACCGGCACCGGCAAGCTTTTTCCGAACGAGTCCCTTTGCTTCTTCAGCTGCAATTGTTATCGTTTTCAATTAAGTGCCTCCTTCCTTTTCAGTGCTTCCGGGCACCCATTAGTGAAAACCCCTACAAACACATTTTATTTACCGATTATTTCAAATATTCTTTATATTACATCGTCAGCTCTTTTGATGAAGATCCTGAACAATCTGAGCATGCTGCTGGTCTGTGAGTTTATAAAGAAAACCAATAATCATCATCGCCAATGCCAAAGCAATTGCCGGATACAGAAGAAGCAGCGCTTTGATGCCAATCAGCGCCTGTGCTGTCTGGACTGCATTCGGCACATAGCCGATTATCCCCAAACCGATCCCCGAAAGAAACCCAGACAAAGACTGAGCTAGCTTTCTGGAAAAATTGAAAAGTGAATATGTCGTTGCTTCTTTCCGTTCACCGGATTTCCATTCGCCATAGTCGATAATATCGGAGACAAGAGCCCACGTGATGCCGTTTGGGATACTGATTCCGATAAAGGCGATGCTGGCGAGAATGGTAAACACATAAACGTTAGATGGAAGCATAAAGTTGATCAGATCCGCGGCCACACTGATGGCAAAGCCAATCATTGCCGTTCGTTTCTTTCCAAACATCTTGACGAGCTTTGGAAGGAATACGACGCCCAAAAAGGAAGAACCAATAATGATGAAGTTCATATAAGCCATTAATTCAACATTGCCCAGGTTATATTGTGCGAAATAGACGAGCATGGCGGATTTGATGTTGTATGCGGAGATTGAAAAAATCGTCATTAGGACAAGGGTTAACAGCGGTTTATTTGTAATAAATGTTTTGACGACAGATGAGAATGTTAATTTTTCTTTAGGAGCTTCCGATATGACAACGCGCTCTTTGCAATTGCGGTAGCAAATATAAAACCAAAGCACACCGAGTAACGCGAACAAGCCCATGACCACGGGGTAGCCGACCTTCGGATTATCAAATTTGACGAGAAGCGGCATTACGGCCACACTTGTGATAAACAAGGCGCCAAGTGATCCGATTTGGCGGAACGTCGAAATGGAGGTTCGGTCCTCAGAATTTTGAGTCATTGCTGCTCCTAATGAGCCGTAGGGAATATTCACAAACGAATAGCCGATGCCCCAAATCATATAGGATGCATAGGCATAAATCAGTTTTCCGGTCGTTGATACATTTGGAGACAGAAAAATAAGAACAGTAAGCACCGCGAGCACGATGCTGCCGATTAATAAATAAGGCCTGAATTTCCCCCGTTTGCCGATGTTTTTGCGATAATCGATTGATGAGCCGACAATTGGATCTGTTATCGCCGCAAACAGCTTGCTGACTAAAAAAATGCCGCCGGCCATCGCAGCCGGAATTCCCGCTACATCAGTGAAATACTTCAATAAATAAATCTGGCCGAGATCAAACATAAAACCGTTGCCAAAATCACCAAAACCATAGGAGATTTTTTCCTTCAACGAAAGCCTTTTTTCCGTTTCGACCGACACAACCTTATTTGCCAGTTCAGTTCGCATGTTCCACCTCTGTGTCTTAAGAATTTTCGGGCAGTGGTCCGCTCAGTGATGCTGAGCGGACCACTTTGTTACACGTTTGCTTTCTCTTCTTGAAATTGAAAGTAGTGTTTCGCATTGTCATAGCAAATTCCCTGAACGATGTTTCCAAGAAGCTCCATATCGCACGGCACTTCACCGTTTTCCACCCATTCCCCAATTAAATTGCAGACGATTCGTCTGAAATATTCGTGACGCGTATACGAAAGAAAGCTTCTGGAATCGGTGAGCATGCCGATAAAACGGCTGAAAAGGCCAACGTTTGATAACGCTTTCATTTGGTCCAGCATCCCGTCTTTAGTATCGTTAAACCACCAGGCTGTGCCGAATTGTATTTTTCCCGGGGTTATACCGTCCTGAAAACTGTTGATCATGCTGGCAATGACATAGTTATCATTGGGATTCAGTGAATATAAAATCGTTTTCGGCAGCTGGTTCTTCATCTCAACTGAGTTCAGCAGCTTGTATAAAGGCTTCGCAATTTCTTCATCGTTCATAGAATCATAGCCTGTATCAGGACCGAGCCTTTTCATCATTTTTGTATTCGTGTTTCTTAAAGCGTTGATATGAAACTGCATCGCCCAATCGAGCTCCGCATACAACCCGCAAAGAAACTGAAGCGTATATGTCTTAAATTTCTTCTCATCTTCATAAGAAACCTCTGTTCCTTGTAATCTGTCAGCAAAAATCCGTCCAGCTTCTTCTTTTGTCGTTTCGGCAAATACCATTGAATCTATCGCATGATCAGACACTCTGCCGCCAGCTGAATGGAAGAATCGCACTCGTTTTTCCAACGCTTTTAAAAACTCATCATAGGTTGTAATGGATATGGCGGCGGCATCTTCAAGTGACTGCACCCAATCCGGAAAGCCTTCACGATTGATCTCAAGTCCTTTATCCGGCCGAAATCCAGGCAGCACGCTGACAGGAAAATCTTTGTCTTCTCTTAATAATAGATGGTATTCAAGAGAATCGACAGGGTCATCCGTTGTGCACACAACCTTTACATTTGATTTCATGATTAAATCCCTTGCCCCGAAGCCTTCCCCTTGGAGCAGTTCATTTGTCCGTTTCCATATAGCCGGTCCGGACTTCTCGTTTAAAATCTCATAAATGCCAAAAAAACGCTGCAATTCTAAGTGGGTCCAGTTGTAGAGCGGATTTCCGATCGCCATCGGCACGGTTTTCGCCCAAGCCATAAATTTCTCCTCATCTGGCGCATCTCCGGTGATGTATGTCTCCTCAATTCCATTGGCTCTCATGATGCGCCATTTATAATGGTCACCATACAGCCAGGCTTCCGTGATGTTTTGAAATGTTTTATTTTCATAGATTTCTTTCGGGCTTAAGTGGCAGTGGTAATCAATAATCGGCATGTCTTTCGCATACTTGTGATAGAGGCTGACAGCGGTTTCATTTTTCAATAAAAAGTTTTCGCCCATGAAGGGTTCCATGTCCTCACCGTCTTTCATTCTATTTCAAAATGTTAACGTTAACATTTTGATTTGTTTTTATTTTACCTTTATATTCCTCTGGGATCAATCTCTTTTTTGAAAATGAAATGTTAACGCTATCATAAACATGAAAAAAGACATTGCCAGAAAGCACTCGGAAAGGAACGCTTTTGGCAATGCCAGATTCATTAAAAGGATTAGTAAGCCAGGCTGAAAAGTCCTTTAATATGTGTCAAATATCGTACATTACTTGCTTCTTTCATCAAGGAAGCAGGAAGACCTTTAAGCGGTGTAGAATTAGCACCAATAATGGCAACCGCGTCTTTGCGTCCAAGGCTTGCAAGTGTACCAGAGTTAACTGGCTTGAATGTTTCAAGTGTTTTGCCTTCTAGGTAAGCGAATAGGTTGTAACCGATCAGCTCACCCATTTGCCATGCGATTTGTGCAGTTGGCGGGTATGGACGGCCGTCTGGTCCGAAGTAAACGGCGCTGTCTCCAGCAACGAATACATCTTCATGAGATGTAGATTGCAGGAAGTCGTTTACAGTCGCGCGTCCGCGGTTCACTTCTAGGCCTGATTCACCGACTAATGGGTTACCTTGTACGCCGCCAGTCCAAACAAATGTGTTGGCAACAACTTTAGATCCGTCTTTCAGATCAATTACGTTTCCTTCTACATTTGTAACAGGGAGACCTGTTAAGAACTCAACGCCGCGTTTTTCAAGGCTTGCAGTTGCACGTTCGATAAGATCATCCGGAAGAACAGGAAGGATCTTCGGACCAGCTTCAACAAGCTTTAATTTGATTTCTTTATGGTCTACGCCGTATTTTTTCGCAAGGTTCGGCATGATGTCAGCAAGCTCACCAACAAGCTCAACACCTGTTAAGCCGCCTCCGCCGATAAGGATTGTTGCGTCTGCTTCGTTTTTCGTTTTAGAGTACTCGCGCACACGATCTTCAACATGCTGGAAGACTTTGTTCGCATCAGCAGCAGATTTCAACACCATGCTGTTTTCTTCAAGACCTGGGATGCCGAAATAAGCCGTTACAGAACCAAGACCTACAACAAGCGCATCGTAAGATAATGTAGAACCGTCACCAAGCGCAACTTCTTTTTTATCAACAGAGAAAGAGTTTACTTCCGCGATTTTAAGATCAATGTCTTTGCCTTTGAAAAGTTTTTCTAATGGCATAGCAACCGCTTTTTCAGACACGTTGCCTGCAGCAAGACGGTGTAATTCCGTAATGATTTGGTGAGTTGGGTATTTGTTTACCACTGTCACGCGTGCTTGTTCTTTTGTGTAATGTTTGCGAACTGTTAGAGCAGAAAGAACTCCGCCATAACCAGCGCCTAGAATGACAATATGTTTTGACATCGTATATCCTCCGTCCTTTATATCAATTTGAATCTGAGATTATTTTTGGTTTTCGCGTTCGTTCATGACTTCAAGGTAGCTGTTAGCAAAACGGAACAGCTTTTGAGCTTGAGGATCTTTCAGCATACGCAGCAGGCCGAAAAGACCAATTGTTTCGTTGCTTGCTTCCGCGCGGTCTTTTGCTTCGATCGCAGTCGCAGCTACTTCTTTCGCTGTTTCTTTTACAGGCTCAAGAATTTCAGTGATCGCACCGACTGTGTCGTTTTTTAACACTTCGTCAGTCGCTACAGACTGAGCGAAATCATAAGACTTCGTTAAAATATTGACTAACTCAGTCAGCTTCGGAAGCTGGTCAACTAAAACAGTCAATGATTCTTGAACTTCTGGCTTTAATAGCTGATCAATAAGATCTTGCTGGCTTTGGCTGACAGACGCATTTGTTTGATCGATTGTTTCTGGCATATCCAATTCTCCTTTACTATAAGCAGTTTGCTGATTTGTTTGGAAAGGGTAGTGCCTCTCCCTGTCTCACGCTTTTAAGGCATAAGAATAAGGATTGTGAATTCATGCACAATCATTTACAAAAATAAATGTTTACTACCCAGTTTTTCATCTTGCCATATTCAGTATTATTTTTATCAAAAAATAAACAATTGAATAAGTCAAAATCCTTTACTCTCTCTGAAAATAGCAAACACAAAAAACTCCAATTCGATTACCTTCTATATGATAACACTTTTTGAACAAAATTTGAACGTGAATTGCTTCGATTATGAAATTAATTTATATGGAGCTCATGTCATAACGTTTCTGTGACACTAGTTATTGACAATCCAGCAATTTCTCCCTTCACTTTACCCATATTTCCAATAAAGGCTCTCTTTTTCCTGTGATCGGATCATTCGCCGGCAACGCCGCCTTCTTTATCTGTTTGACCGCTTCCTCCCACTCATCCGGCTTTCCCGTCTTCATATCATACTGAATGCCTCCGGGATAGGCGCCAAGGACAGTAAAATCGGGACTTGAGCTTAGCTTTTTATGACCGACTCCGGCTGGAATCACGACTGCATCGCCTGTTTTGAAAGGGATGACAGCTCCTTTTTCTCCCCCGAACTGAATGACAGCCTCTCCCCTAACTGCAATCAGGACTTCATGCGTATTGCTGTGATAATGATGGTATGGAAAAACACTTCCTAACCAGCTGTTTGACCAGCCATGCCGGGTGACGATCCGCTCTGCCTGACTGGTATTCTTAATCGCGTTTTGATATACCACGAGCGGATACTCAGGGTGATTCGGAATCCTGCCGTCATCCGGAAAGAAATATGTCTGTGTCTTTGCTTCCATCAATTTCACCTCCCTTTTTTATCTTCCACACATAGCGGTTCGCAAAACATGATGTTTTTCTCACGATTCCATTGATCTGCATGATACCAAATAGTATAGTATAAAAAATAATGCCAGAATGAGGGATACCATGAAAGCTATTGTTATCGGAATTTTAGCTTCACTCTTTTTCGCCGTTACCTTTATATTAAATAGAGCGATGGAGTTATCTGGAGGCAGCTGGCTCTGGAGCTCTTCGCTGCGCTTTATTTTTATGGTGCCGTTTTTATGTGTGATTGTCATCATGAGAGGGACATTCACGCCTCTCGTACAAGAGATGCGGAAAAAGCCGTTCTTTTGGCTCAAATGGAGCTTTGTCGGCTTCGTGCTTTTTTACGCGCCGATCACATTTGCGGCTGCCTACGGTCCGGGATGGCTTATAGCCGGCACCTGGCAAATTACAATTGTAGCCGGTGTGCTCTTGTCTCCTTTGTTTTATGTCAAACAAGATATGCCGGGCGGTCCGCAGCTCGTTCGGCAAAAGATTCCCCTGGTTTCACTTGGCACTTCCGTGATCATCCTGATTGGAGCGGCTCTGATTCAGCTTCAGCATGCAGAATCGCTTTCAGGAAAGATGCTGCTTTTCAGTGTGCTGCCGGTTGTCATTGCGGCTTTTGCCTATCCGTTAGGAAACAGGAGAATGCTCGAGGAATACGGTGGCCGGCTTGATACATTTCAGCGCGTGCTTGGAATGACATTGGCAAGCCTTCCGTTCTGGCTTCTATTAGCAGCTTACGGTTGGTGGTCAGACGGCCTGCCGACAGCGGGGCAAACCGTTCAATCCTTTATCGTTGCCGTCAGCTCAGGCATCATTGCGACGGTTTTATTTTTCTGGGCCACTGATATGGTAAGAGACAATCCGCAAAAACTCGCAGCTGTTGAAGCCACTCAATCCGGTGAAGTGATTTTCGCGCTGCTTGGTGAAATTGTTCTGCTGTCAGGCGTTTTCCCATCTCTATTATCATTTGCCGGTTTGTTCATTATAATAGCGGGGATGATGTTACATACCTTCGCTTCACAGCCGAGAAAACCGAAAAAGAAAGCACAGTCAAATCTGACTGCGTAGCATCTGCAGGAGAATGGGTGAAAGCCTGTTCTCCTTTATTTGTGCTACCAAAAGGAATCTGTTTCACGTTATAGTTAAATATAATGTCAGCCTACTTATATTGAAAGGTGATTATTGTAATGGAAGCAAACGATCAAACACAAAACATACCAGCCATCTCCTTCAGATCAGTCAGAAAAAGCTATAAACAAGATGGACAAACCTATGATGTACTGCGGGATGTCACCGGAGACATTCAACAGGGTGCAATCGTAGCCGTTTTAGGCCCTTCCGGCTCAGGCAAAAGCACCCTCCTTTCCTTGTGTAATTTAATGAGAACGCCTGACAGCGGCGAAGTCAACATATATGGAAAGGAAATCAGAGAATGGAATGTCAATGAGCTGAGACGAACGGCTGCCCTCGCGTTTCAGTCGGCTCCTGTGCTCGACGGGACAGTGCGTGACAATCTAAGTCTGGTCCAAAGGCTGCATCAATCCCAGCTGTACGCTCCAGAAAAGCTGGCTTCTCTTGCAGGGCTTTCGCCAGAGCTGTTAGACAGAAGCGCCAGAGACTTATCGGGCGGACAGCGGCAAAGGCTGTCACTGGCCAGAACGATTTCAAATCCTTCCTCTATTTTATTGCTGGACGAAATCACGTCGGCCTTGGACCCAGTTTCTGCTCTCGAGATTGAAGAACTGATCAAACGTCAGCATCGAGAGAAAAAATGGACAGTCATGTGGGTCACTCATAATATGGAGCAGGCAAAACGAGTAGCCGATACCATTTGGTTTATGGCGAAGGGGCGGCTGCTTGAAATCGCTGAAACCGAAACATTTTTCTCCGCTCCGCAGCATGAAGCAGCCAAAGAGTTTTTGAAGGGAGGCACTCGGTAATGGATTACCTTTCTCTCTCTTTAACGATGACCTTTGTTTTGATCGCCTTGTTTTTATCAAAATCCTTTAAAGCCGGCGTAGAAAAAGATATGATCATTGCCACCATCCGGGCCGCGGTGCAGCTGCTTATCATCGGTTATGTTTTGTCTCTGATTTTTCGCGGAGACCACCCTGTTTTTATCCTGCTAATGGTGCTGTTAATGCTGGCGGTGGCGGCACAAAATGTCATCAAACGAAAGAAAAATACAATTGGTTCGTTCTGGAGGGTGTTTGCTGCATTAGCCATTGTAGAAATTGTGACGCAGGGAATTCTGCTGTCTCTTCATATCATTCCGCTTACAGCACGATATGTCATTCCGATCAGCGGGATGGTCATCGGAAACTCGATGGTGCTTTCGAGTTTGTTTTTAAATCGGCTCAGCTCAGAAGTTGGCGTTCGCAAAGAAGAAATTCAATTAATATTGTCGCTTGGCGGCACACCGAAGCAATCCATACAGCGCATTCTTACTTCAGCGATGAAAATGAGTATGATCCCGACGCTCGAAAGCCAGAAAACACTGGGACTTGTCCAGCTTCCCGGCATGATGACAGGCCAGATTCTAGCCGGAGCGGACCCGATTCAGGCAGTGCGCTTTCAGCTCTTAATCGTGTTTACAACAATGGCCTCAGCCGCGCTGACTTGCGTAATCTTAAGCGTGCTGACATACCCGTCATTATTCACCGTTCATCAGCAGCTAAAGGAGAATGAATAACAGACAAAAGCCGCTTTTCCCTTGGAAAGCGGCTTTTTGTACTTGTTATTCCTTTTCTTCATAATATTTGGCCAGCTCAATAATCATCGCGCCCATCCGCTCAATCTCTGGCGCAAGCAGTCTCGTGATGCCTTCTTCCCGCAGCGCCTCAGCAGTCACTTTTCCGACAGCAGCTGCTATGGTGCGCTCTTCGAATACTGTCTTCACTTCATTGATATAGCCTCGCTCCCTGGCAAAATCAAACAGGGAACGAACCTGAATGGCCGTTGTAAAACAAACAGCGTCGATATCATTATTCATCAGCTCTCGGCATAACCGCTCCACCGTTTCCTCCTCCGGCGGGATGTGCTGATAAGGAAGAATCGGCAGGACAGACGCGCCCTTTTCTTTAAGAAATGCGATAAGGGCCGGCGCATTTTCTCCATGAAGCTGCACCATGACTTTTTTCCCTGAAAAGTCGTGAGGCTCCAAGGAACGGATTAAGCCTCTTGTTGTCCCATCTTCATCTGAAGCTTCCGGTGTGATCCCAAGCTTTTTCAGCGCAGACAGGGTTTTGTATCCCCGGCATGCCGCTTTCGCTTGGCGAATGGCCTGCAGAAACTCATCTTTCAGTCCAATTTTCTCTGCCATATCGACAAGAGTCTCCAACCCGATGCCTGTCGTGAAAATGACCCAGTCAGCTTTTTCTTCCGCAAACGTCCGCAAATCCGGCTCCACCTGCTTCTCTGCTAAGTAAACCGTGCCTTGGAGAGGCCGGATGACAGGTATTCCGCCCTGTTTTTCAATGATTGTACTAATTTCTTCCGTTTTTCGTGAGCCACCGATTGCCACGCGTTTTCCAAGTAACCCTTTTCCCATACCCGTTTCCTCTCCTCTTTGCATAGGCTTTTTATGTATATAAGCTTAATAAAGCTATTTTGGCGCAAACCAAGGAAGAAATCAAGATAAACCCAAACCTCTAAAATCCATTGAATACGCCGGAAGCTTGCTGTAAGATAAACAGCAGACACGTCTTGTAACGGAGGATCGACATGGAAACAAAAAAAGAAGAATATGAAACAAAAGGCTACGATACATCGATTGTTTACGAATTCAATGAATATCCGGATGCCCGCAGCGGGCGCTGCGACAACTGTGATTACACACTATTCAAAAGCTCTGTAAAAGGCGGAAAATTTCTTAGAGAATGCCGGAGATGCGGGATGAAAAAAAATATTTAAACAGAAAACCGAAATCAAATTGATTTCGGTTTTTATGTTTTTACTGCGGGACAGCGGATTTTTTCATAAACGCTTCAATCTCAGCTGCCGCACGCTCCGCTCCGCCAGCTTCTTTTACATCCTTTTGCATATTCTTGACGCGGCTGAGCAGCTCTTGATCACTGGATACAGCCTGAACCGCTTCCTGCAGGCTGGAAACAGTCACTTCCTCTTTCGGCAAATAAACGCCAAGGCCTAATTCATCAACCCGATTTGCAGTGAGCTCTTGCTCATACATTTGCGGAATGACGACAAGCGGCACACCTGCGTTCATCGCTTCCATCGTACTGTTCATCCCGCCATGAGAGATGAACAAATCAGCTTTCTCTAACACCTCAAGCTGGGGCACGCTTTGTCGAATGGTAAAGTTAGCAGGAATATCTTCTAAGTCTTCTGGATCAATTGATTTTCCGACCGACATGACCACCTGCCATGAAGAATTCCGAAATGCCTCAATGCACATCTTGTAAAATTCCGGCCAGGCGTTAAACGCCGTTCCCAATGAAATCAGCATAAGCGGTTGATCGCCCTTTTTCATTTCCAAGCTTTCCTGTTCCGTCCGTTTTCCAAGAGATGGGCCGACAAAACAGAAACGGTCATCGAACGTCTCATGCTGTATTTGAAAAGATTTCGGCATAAAGACAATATTCAAGGCCTCCGGCACAGCTAATTGTTCAAAAGAAACAGCCGGCAACTGCTCTTTTTCCAAGTAAGCTTTGAATTCAGCCTCTGCTTCTTTTATTTTTTTCAGCATGTCTTCATTTCCTAACTGAAAGGATTCATTTTGGGCATATGACGAACAGAGCTTAATGACCGGAACATTAAACTTGTCAGCAAACAATTTTCCAGCCAGCGCGACAAAATCATAGATAATCAGATCAGGCTGATCATCCTTATATAACGCTTCAAGCTGCGGCAGAATGCTGAGTGATTCTTTCAAAAGACTGAGAGGCGCATCATTCTTTTCCATCATCTCCCTGATTTGCTTAGGATCAATATTCAAGGATGTATGATAGATCAATGCTTCTCCACCCGCTTCCTGAACAGCGGGCGCAAACTCCTCAGTCGTCGCGTACGTGACACGATGCCCTTTCTCACAAAGCTTCTCTACTAAAGCAAGCGTAGGGTTGACATGACCGTACGCCGGGATATTAATCATCGAGATATGGTACTTTTTCATGAATCTCCAGTCTCCTTATCTATTACATTTTCACACGGAAGCTCTTTAATCCGTATATCACGCTGTTTTCAATCGGAGTGATACTGAGGCACTCCATATGAGGAAAAGCAGAAATCAAAGACGTTAACGCGATATTTGCTTCAAGACGGGCAAGCGGCGCACCAAGACAAAAATGGATGCCGTGTCCAAACGCGATATGCGGATTGGGATGGCGGCGGATATCAAACATGTGCGGTCTGTCAAACTTTGCTTCATCACGATTTGCCGATGCCACAAACGCCAAAACCATATCACCTTCTTTCATCAGGTGCCCCCCGATCTCCGTATCCCGCTTGGCAATGCGTCTCAAAACCGGGGCGGGCGCTCTGAAACGTAAGGCTTCCTCAACTGCCTGAGACATCAATTCAGGATGGCTGCGCAGTTCCTCGTACACACCTGGCGTTTCTAATATGCTGTACATCGCATTTGAAATCAGGTTTGTTGTGGTTTCATTTCCGGCCACAAGCAGCAGCGTGCAAAACGGAATCAGCTCTTCACCGGAAAGCTTCTCGCCTGTTTCCTCCGCTTCCACTAAAATAGAAATAATATCCTGTGCCGGTTTGTTTCGCTTTTCTTCTATGATGCCGGCAAAAAACGCGGCCAGTTCTTTCTCACATTTATCTCGTTCTTCCAAATAGGCTTTTTCCGCTTCTTCACTTTTATCCTTTGGTGTGCTGACCAGAAGATCAGACCATGCTTTAAACTGATCCATATGCTCTGAAGGCACTCCCAGCAGCTCAGATATCACAATAACCGGAAGCGGGTATGAAAAATCGTGAACAAGGTCAAACTCACTACGCCCCTGAAAACTTTGAATCAGTTCATCTGTGATTTCCTGAATTCTCGGTTCCCATTGCTTCATCACGCGCGGGGTGAAGGCTTTATTCACGACTGAACGGATTTTTGTATGCCTCGGCGGGTCCATGTTAATGATGGAATTTCCAATAGAGCTTGTCTGCTGCGGCATGTAACTGGAAAACAGCTCTTTATCCCCAATAACTTTTTTGACATCATCATAAAGAAAAACGCTCCACACTTGGTTTTCTTCATCAAAGGAAACAGGCGCATCCTTTCTCATCGATTCGTACCATGGAAACGGATGATAAGCATCCTGTTTGTTTTTCCCATTGAGCAGCGCTCGCTGCAAGGCTTGCCGGCGGTTTAACACATTCATGTATAGTCACTCCCATTGAAAGAATTTAGCAATTGATGTGCCACTTCACCTCCCGCTTTCGTGAAAGAGAGGGACTACCACATATAATCAAATTAATAACAGCAGGCAGGCGATCACGATGTTCGATGCAGGCATCATATATTCCCCCTCGAATTTCGTTCATCTTACCATAATCTTTCAATTTTTTTCTATTCTGCGCTGCTGTTTTGGCTCACAACGTGACCTTAGGCATAAGCACGCACATTCAATATGCATTCAATTGCACCGCTCCGCTCAAAAAACATCTCTGTTTTCAACCAAATGCACTAACTCCAAAAAATGACTTTCCCATTATGTAAAATAAACTGGTTCTATGATTAAATAGAAGGTAAAAGGTGAAGGAGAGAACAACATGGCAGCACAGACTGATTACAAAAAACTAGTTGTCGGCATCCTACTTTCACTGGCATTCGCACTGTTTGTGTTCTCTTTTTCTGAGAGACATGAAAAACCGCTTGTTGAGGGAAAAAAGCAGGAAAACTGGCATGCTGTCGTCGACAAAGCCTCTGTCAAAATTTATGGCAGCCGACTAGTTGAGGAAAACAAATTAAAGCAAAAACTCGGCCATAAAGAAGCCGATTCTATTTTGACCCTTCTGAAACTCGCCAACGAAAAACACATTACATTATAAAAAAGAAAGAGCCCGGAGGCTCTTTCTTTTTTAGTCGAATATCGTTTTCTTGTCCGGATGGCGCAAAAAGTCAAACAGCATGCCAAGCTGTGAAGGTGTGTTTCGTTTTGGAGAAAGCGGCGGGAGTCTGTCTTCCGAAAAAAAAGCGGCATGATTCGTTTCAATCCCTGTTTCCCCCTGCCCGCCCGTTATGCTGCATGCGATGAAGATTTTATAATAGTGATAAGGCTGAGGAGGATGAGAGTGTTTTTGGCTGTCCAGCACGGCCAGCAAACGAGACGGCTCTGTATCATACCCCGACTCTTCTTTGATTTCCTTGACCACGTTTTCAGCCGGTGATAAACCAATCTCGCAAAATCCGCCCGGGAGCGACCACATCTCATCATGCTTCTCCCGGACTAGCAAAATCTGATTCTCTCTGAATACAGCGCCGCGCACATCCGCTTTCGGCGTCGGATAGCCGCTCTCCCTATTCCATAAATCAGTGATAACTTCCATGTCCGTCTGTGAGTAATCCGCCATCATTTCCGCGCTGAGCTTCATTAGCTCTTCGTACCTCTCCCTGTCGTACACATCCTTGGAAAAAGCAAGCCCCGCCTGTGCGATCGCCCGAATCCGCTGTGCCCGTTCCAGCCATTTGGTTTGCACTTTTATCACTCATCCTTTCAAGTCAAGTTTCGCTATAAAAAATGCACGTTTTCCACAGATGAAAAACGTGCAACTGTAAATTAGCTTCTAATCTAACTTCACCAAGTAATCAATATTGTCCTTTACTCTCTCTTTTGTATTACTGCTATTTGTATCAGCTAAAAACGGATTATATACCAGTGTGTAATGTTTCTGTTCTCCTTTAGGGATGACATAACTGAGTACACCTGTAACCTTTTTCCCCGATACTAGTGTTCCTCCCATAAGAATTCTGCCCTTCTCTTCTATAGAAAAAACAGGCCGCACTGATTGATCATTCTTGTCTCTTAAATCAAACCCGATAAAATTGTAGCTTATTGAATCTTCTCCTATGTTTTCCATCGTAACTTCTATAATAAGCCGTTCCTCATCATCTTTTATTGTTTTTGTCTTTTCATTTACAGCACCGCCAACATTCATATATTCACCTTTTTGCACTCTATCAACTTTATTCACTGTAAAATTCGTATGTCCTGCTTTAAATGTTTCACCTATTTTATGTATTTGATCATCTTTTTTGATCTTCGGCTCACCGCCTTTTTTCAATTCCTTATCAAGTTCCTTTTCAAGCTCTTCTTGTGATTTTTTCTCTTTCGGTTTTTCCTTCTCTGATGCATCGCTCGATTGGCTGCACGCAGAAAGCGCTAACCCGATCGTCAAGACAAATAATAGCAATAAGACTTTTTTCATGATTGTTCCCCCATCTAAAGTAATCGATTTCCATTATAATCATATATCCCCTTTTCCTAACAGGTAAGAAAGTAACGATTATTTCTATCTCATTCATCATAAACTTACTTCTTCCTAGTATTTGAATATTTTTTACTAGTCCATTAGACCTTTTCATCAAAAAAACCCGAGCTGGCTGAAGCCGGCTCGGGCGGGAGGTCAATCTCGCTTATTCATTCCTCTTTTCTCTCGTGGTTCCTGATGATGTTTTTGATGCTCGGGGGGCTGCGTCGTGCGTTCCATCTCCTTTGTATCTTGTCCCATTCCTTTTAAAAAGGAAAAGAGCAGTGTAATTGATTTGTTGATTTCCGGGTCTTTAAGCGAGCGGATAATATCAAAATATCCTGTCTTTTCTTCGCTGTTTTTCTGTTCTACAGCGCTTGCCACACCCGCATTCACTTTTAAAATAAGAGGCTCCAGCTGTTTCACGTCCAGCATGCCGAGCGTCCCAAACAGAAGCAATAGATTTTTCAGCGTGTTGGCAGTTTCCTCTGTATCTGCTTTTTTCACCAGGATATCAAGAACTTTATCCCCTTGGCCAAAAAGGCCGCGGAGCAACGGCAGGACACCGCGCTCGTTCATATGGCCCAGCATATGCAATGTTTCGAGAATCGCTTCTTTGTGATCGACTAAGGCATCTTCAATTTCCCGCAAATCACGCTTTCGCTGATCCTCTTCGGTTACCTCGATTTTCTGAATTCGTTTAATCGCTTTAGCCATTATGCCCAATCCCCCTTTTCACTGCGTCGCCAGGGAAAATATAATCCTTCCGCGCCCATTTCTTTTGAACCTGCACACCGATTTGCGGCTGCGGATTGCCGTTGCGGTGATTGATCTTAGGCAGCGGATTGATTCCATCGCGCTTCAAAATTTCCATCTTGGCTGAGGTTTCTTTGTAAGCTGGCGTATCGGTATCCTTATCGGCATGGCTGCCTGTTAGCAGGTTGATCGCCGCTTCCCCTGAATCGTTCATTGGCAGATACACTTCCTTCCCTTTGACACGATCAGTCATCACACACTTCACTTTAACACTGCCAAAAGGCGATGTGAGTCTGACGAGGGTTCCATCCTGAATCCCTCGTTCTGCCGCAAGCTCAGGAGAAATTTCCAAGAACACTTCCGGTGTTTTCTCCGAAATCCCTTTCGATTTGTAGGTGAGGTTCCCTTCGTGGAAATGCTCTAAGAGCCGTCCATTGTTGACGTGAATGTCATATTCCTCACCGAACTCCTCAGGCTCTGTCCACTGAACGGGGTAAAGAATGGCTTTTCCATCCGGGAAAGGGAAGCGATCCGTAAAGAGTAAAGGCGAATCCTTTCCATCAGCGCTTACAGGCCATTGCAGGGAATTGTAGCCTTCAAGGCGTTCATAGGTGACACCGGCATAAATTGGCGACAGTTTGGCTGCTTCCTCCATAATGTCTGCAGGGTGCTCATAGTGCCAGCCGGCGCCAAGCTTATTGGCTACCTCCATAATAATCTGCCAGTCAGGCTTTGATTCGCCCAGCGGTTCAAACACCTGATACAGCCGCTGAATCCGGCGTTCTGTGTTTGTAAAGGTTCCTTCCTTTTCAAGGCTCGGGCTCGCAGGAAGAATCACATCAGCAAACTCGGCTGTACGTGAAAGGAAAATGTCCTGCACCACAAAGAAATCAAGCTTTTCATATGCGGCGTGCACATGATTGATGTTGGAGTCGACAAGACCCATTTCTTCACCTTTTACATACATCGCTTTCAGCTGGCCGGAATGGATTTTTTCGATCATTTCGTGGTTAGTCATACCCGGCTCCTTCGGCAGCGGCACACCCCACTCCCGTTCGTATTTTTGGCGGACTTGTTCGTCCGTCACCTTTTCATAGCCCGGCAAGCTGTCAGGCATGCTTCCGAAATCGCTTGCTCCCTGCACATTGTTATGGCCGCGCAGTGGGTAAGAACCTGCTCCCGGTTTTCCATAGTTTCCTGTCACAAGCAGCAGATTAGAGATCGCCGTGCTCGTGTCGCTTCCTCCAATATGCTGTGTCACGCCCATCGCCCACAATGCGCACACACTGTCAGCTTGCCCAATCATCTCTGCCATCTGGATAAGGGTCTCTTGATTGATCCCGGTTTTCTCCTCGGCATATTCAAGTGTGTACGGCGCCAGGCTTTTTACATATTCATCCCGTCCGTTCACTCTTTCCTGCAAAAAGCGCTCATCAGCTTTGCCGTTTTCAATTAAATATTTGGCGATCGCATTCAGCCAGACGATATCCGATCCGGCACGCGGCTGGACAAATAAATCGGAGCGCTCTGCCATTTCGTGTTTTCTGATATCCGCGACGATCACTTTCTGCCCTCTCAGCTTATGGGCCCGTTTAATGCGAGTGGACAAGACTGGATGCGACTCAGACGTGTTCGAACCAATAATCAAAACAAGGTCGGCTTGTGCGATATCTGTTATTGAGCCTGAATCACCGCCATAGCCGACTGTCCGAAACAGGCCGGCAGTCGCAGGAGATTGGCAATAGCGCGAGCAGTTGTCCACATTGTTTGTGCCAATGACTCCTCTGGCCAGCTTTTGCATGAGATAGGATTCCTCGTTCGTACATTTAGACGATGTAATAAAAGCAAGTGAATCCGGTCCAAACGCTTCTTTCAATTCCGTGAACTTGCTGGCGATCAGCGATAACGCCTCCTCCCACTCTGCTTCACGAAAATGCTCGCCTTCTCGGATCAGCGGCTTTGTCAGACGTTCTTCACTGTTGACGAAATCCCAGCCGAACTTTCCTTTCACACAAGTAGAAATGCCGTTGACCGGCGCTTCCTCTTGGGGCTCGACTTTCAGAATGTCTCTGCCCTTTGTCCAAACATCAAAGCTGCAGCCGACGCCGCAATAGGTGCAGACTGTTTTCGTTTTTTTGATTCGTTCATCACGCATAGCGGATTCCATATCAGAAATAGCGAGAATTGAACCGTAGCCTGTCTCTACGCCTTTCGTGATCTCGATCATCGGACGCAGCGATTCGTTATTGATGCCTGTTAAATATCCGGCTTCCCCTTCCATTCCTTTTTCCATCATCGCGTTGCACGGACAGACGGTTGAACAATGGCCGCATGACACACATGACGACTCATTGATCGGCACGTCGTTATCCCAAATGACGCGCGGGCGTTTCCGCTCCCAGTCAATGGTCAGCGTTTCAGTGACCTGCACGTCCTGGCACGCTTCAACACAGCGTCCGCACAAAATACATTGATCTGGATCATACCGATAAAACGGATGGGATTCATCCTTATGGTATGGCTTGTGATCAAACGGAATGCTTTGGTGATTGATTTTCATTTCCTTCACCGTATTATGTATTTCGCATCCCCCATTGTTGTAATCGCAAACTGTGCAATAAAGCTCATGATTATATAAAATCTTGTCCATTCCGATCACCTGCGCTTTTTTTACGTCAGGTGAGAGCGTATCAATGACATCCCCATCCTTTAATTCAGCGGAGCACGACCTCTTCAGCTCACCATTGATGCTGACGATGCACGTATCACATGTTTCAATCGGCCCTAAGCTTGGATGATAGCAAACTTGCGGCACTTCAATCGAGCTGTTATTCAAAAGCTGCAGCACCGTCTGTTCCTCTGACGCTTCCATTTCAACGCCGTTTATTGTGATTTTTTTCTTGCCAGCCATCTCCATTCCCCTTTCTTGCTATATATACCGAATTACCTATTTCAGTTCCCTTACAACAACTCAATAAAACATACAAAGCGCACTCACATGTTTTGTTGCAAAAACACGGGGAAACGGAATGGTAGATGAATAAGGAGGGATTAACATGAAAAAGACAATGTCTGCTATAACCGCGGCGGCAGCAGTAACAAGCTGTTTTACCGGCTTTGGGGCTGCGTCCTTTTCAGCACCGGCAAAGGCCGCAGCTCAAACAAATACACTCTATGAAAACACAAACCAATCAGCCGCTGAGCTTGTCAAAAACCTTTACAACACCGCCTACAAAGGAGAAATGCCTCAGCAGGCGCAAGGCCTTACCATTAACAAAAGCACAAAAGGAGATGTCCATGCTGCGTTTGGGGAACCGGAAAGACCAGTCGGGGGAGACAATCGATTTGATTTATATCACTGGAATATGGGACAGCCGGGCTACGGATTTTCCTATCATAAAGACATGACTATTTCAGAAATCCGCTATTTTGGAACCGGTGTGGAACGGCATTTGAATTTAGGCGGTGTTACGCCGGAAGTGCTGCAGAAGCAATTAGGCCCAGCGAATCGAGTGTTGACCGTCCCGTTTACCGATGAAATCGACTATGTATATGACACAGGCCGCTATGAACTTCATTTTGTAATAGGCACGGATCAGACAGCCGACCATGTAAACCTAAAAGCAAAATAAACACCCTAGGCGGCTAATCCAGCCGCTTTTTTAGTGGACAAATAAAAGATATATTTCTTACAATACAGGGAGATGAAGAAGAGACGGGGTATCAATTCGCAATGAAGCGAAATCGATGGATATATGCAGCTTTCACCATACTGATCATGGGGCTCGGGCTTGGATCCAGAGCATTCGCCAGTGCTCTTCCTGATTCCCTCAATACTTATCTGGGAGACTCGCTGTGGGCCGCCATGATCTTTACGGGATGCGGATTTCTATTTCGGAAGCTGAAGACAATGAAAACGGGCATTATCAGTCTTTCTTTCTGTTTTGCCATTGAATTCAGCCAGCTCTATCATGCCGAATGGATCGACCAGATTAGGGATACTTCTCTTGGCGGGCTTGTACTGGGGTACGGTTTTTTATGGAGCGATATCGAAGCATATACAATTGGAATTGCAGCCTGTGCCGCCATTGAACTGCTCGTTTTGGGAATCAAAAAGCGCCGCTGTATGTGACGCTTTTTTTCATGTAGAAAACAGCCCGCATTGAGAAAGAATGGTCTTCGCATCCAAACGTGTGGCCTCGCTTATCGTGATATGATGTTGATTCATAAATGACTGAACGGCATGATATCCAACCGCATAACCTGCAAAAGCCGATAAACCTGCAGGCTTAAAACCTTGGTCTTTAGCAATTGGATCACCAAACATATAACGGCTGACTTCCGAAAAGCCTTTCACATCCAGCACCTCATTGATCACATCAATGGAATATTGCAAATCCTCATGATCAAAACGAGTTATCCAAGGGCCCAATCGTTCTGTGCCAAATAGCTCTCGGGCGAATGATTCGGCCAATCCTTCAATCACAAGATAATCCCCGACACTTACAGAGCCATGATCAAAATCAGTATACGAAAACCGCACATTATGATGAAACTCATGAGCAATAATGGAAGGAATCCTTGGCAGGTTATAACTGTTCGGATGAATCCATACATGAATAAAGCCCGGTATCCCGCCAAACCCGCAGTAGCCTTTTTGCAGCTGAAGCTTATTTGGATCGGCGATATAAAGGCCGAATTTGATCTCCTCTGCATTCACCCGCAGCTGTTCGCGCTCAGCAAAAAGGATGCATTGTCGAAGTGCAGATTCCGCTGTCTCTAAAGCATGTGATTCCTTCAGTATTCGCAATGCTTTCTGCCCGATTTCAACATCACGGACATCCAAATAGCCAAGCATTTTCGCAGTCATCATCACATCATAGCCGTTTGGCTCCTTCGCTTTCAGCGGAACATGGATGGCGGTCCACATCTTTTCAAACGGCCTCATCATCGTATACCGAAATTTATCCTTTCTTTTTTGTTCTTCCATTGAAAACAGCTTTTCGTATTGCTCAAAGGTCTTTTCCATGACAAGATTCATCCTGATCCCTCCTTGTCAAAAACATACGGTATCCCGCAGCGTAAGGGTCAACAGGAGAAATTAAGCCATTTTTCACTGTAAAATCATACAAACCCGCCGATAGGTAAGGCATAGGAGGTGGAACCATGGATATTCCTGCTTTATCGGTTGCGATGCATCAAGCATCCCTTGCCCAGAATGTAAATATCGCTTTAACGAAAAAAATGCTGGACACCGCCCAGCAAAATGCTGATCAAACCTTAAAGATGATACAGCACCCGACTCTCGGACAAACCATTGATGTAAAAGCATAACCTCACACCAAAGGCGGCCAAGAACTCCATCCTCCCGGCCGCCTTTATTGTTCACAAAAAAGCATGCATGTTTTGATTGTTCCTCCATATGATTTATTGTTTGCCATATTAAGGAGGTCATAAATTGAAAAGACTGTTTATGAAGGCTTCATTGGTGTTATTCGCAGTAGTATTTGTTTTTGCCGTCAAAGGTGCACCCGCAAAGGCGGAAACCCATGCCTACGATGGTAAAAGCCCTTATTACAATGATTGTGCGTCCAGCGGCTCTACAAAAAAATCCTCAAACTTAGTGAATGCCAGCAATCAAGTCATTGGAGTAGTCGAGCTTAAGTTCAGCAGTACATGTAAAACGGCTTGGGCAAAAATCACGATGAATAATACATTGACGTCAGGCTTTGAAGCAAATGCGGAGATTACCCGGAACACGGACGGAAAAAGATATAACTGCGATTCTGCAGGCGGCAACGGAAAAGCGGTCGCCGGCCAAAAATCTTGTTATACACCGATGGTATATGATTTAGATCCAAGGACTTCTTACGCTTTCGGCAAGTATTCAGGGCCGAACTTGAATGTTTGGGCCACCACAGGCTCTTATTAAATAGAAAAAAGGCTGTCCGTACGGGCAGCCTTTTCCTACTGATTTGCTTCTCTTTGTTTTTTAACCTCTTCAAGCTGAGAAACTGTCACCAATTGATAACCTTGATCGGTGAGCTTTTTCATAATTTCATCGGCCGCATCAGCAGAGGTGCGGTAAATATCGTGAATCAAGATGGTTCTTCCATCTCCCGCCTGGCTCATGACACGGTCAACGATTGTTTTTTTGTTACGGTCTTTCCAATCTTCCGGGTCAACGTCCCATAATGCGACATCCATTTTCATTTGACTCCGCAGTTCATCATTAATGCCGCCGTATGGGGGTCTTACAAGCGTCGGGCGGTATCCGCTTATTTTTTCAATGATGTCTTGCGTGTCATTGATCTGCTTTAGCGCTTCTTTCACTGGAAGCCTTGTGAGAAGCGGGTGGCTCCACGAATGGTTCCCCACCTCATTTCCTTCTTTCAGCATTCTGATTAGCGTTTCCGGATAATATTGAACCCTGCTCCCCAAAACAAAAAACGTGGCATGCCCCTTATATTTCTTCAAGGAATCCAAAATCTGATTTGTTGTCGCAGGATTCGGCCCGTCATCGAAAGTAAGTGCAATGACTTTTTGATTTGGATCAACCGTTTCCTCTTTGGGTAAAGAAATCACTTCATGCTTCGGCTTTTGTTCTTTGATTTTATTTTTATTTTTTGCTTTATCAATATATTGTTCTTTCAGAATGTCTTTCAAAAGACTTTTCTTAATGGCAATTGATTGCTCTCCAAGATAGCCTGCTGCAACCTGATATGTATCAAAGTAAAGTTCAATATAATCTTCCTTGATGGCAAACCGGCTGAAGTTATCTTTTTTCGGAGCCGTCCCTTCCTTTAACAGCGCATCGTCCGCTGCAATGTCCTTATTCTTTTTCAGCTCGTGATAAGCGATTAACGAAAGCTTGTGTAAGTAGTCAGCGTCCTCTTTGAAAATATTATCAATGGAAAGAAACGCTTGTTTACTAAAATCATAGTTAAACGTTTTTTTCACGGTTTGACCATGTGCGCCCCCGATATATTTGTATTCATTAAATACAATCGCCACTGTCTGTTTGGCATAATGGACAATTTTATAATCAACATTTAATTCGTTGCGCTTAGTCGTATGCTCTTGGTCAACGTTTTTTGTTTCCTTTTGAAATTGGCGAACCTCTTTTTCTGCGAATCTTTTTAATACCGAATCCATTTTTTTATTTTTGAAAACGGGATAGTTTACCGCGTAATTAAACGTTTTCCCGTCATTGACAAGCGTTGCGATCTCAACATTCCCATATTGAGAATCAGTTCTTACTTTATTCATGACCGTTTCTTTTTTCAACGAATGATTATGGAAAAAGCCGATAAGGCCCACCACAATTACAACTGCTATTAATACATGAAACCATTTGATTCTTTTTACTAACAACAAAAACTCCTTCTTTCGTAGCCATTTCGATTTATTCTTCATCAGTTAGAACTGTATCTGTTTAGAAACACTATTGTAATATTCCAGTAACATTTATTTCACATTTGTAATAATATGAGATTTAGAAGTTCATGTCAATCCTTTTTAAGGAATTTCGTCATAAAATAAACCGGGTTTCATGAATGTACATACACCCAACTTAAGCATCAAGAATATGGTAAAAGGAATAAAAAAAGCAGGGAGGTTTTCCTCTTGGATTATCCTTTGAATGAACAGCTATTTGAACAAATGACACCTTATGATGAGAGACAGCCTTATTTTTATCCGCGTCCGAGACCGCCATTTTATCCGCCTTATTATTATCCAAGACCGTACTATCCGTTTTATCCGCGTCCGCCTTACTATTACCCGCGCCCGCGGCCTTACTACCCTTGGTACGGTTACGGCGGAGGATTCGGCGGCGGTTACGGATATTAAGCGTCGCTTGCCAAAATGGGGGCAGTCCAGCTCCCCATTTTTTTTTATTAAAAATGACAATATCATGACAAATATAGGAAACAATTGTGATTCCATAGCCCTCTTGTTACGATAACTAAAGCATGCAGTTTTTGGGGGGGCGTCTATTTTTTGGGGAATACAAGAGATTCGGCAGCCATATCTAAAACGAAATACATAAAAATTTCGAACCGGGTAACCATTTACGATTTTATCAAACTTGCAAAACCCGGCATTATCATATCAAACTCGATAGCAGCCTTTGGCGGATTTTGGATCGCGTTTGCAAGCGCAGAAAAACAATTAACCGGAATGGCTTTTTTGATGACAATGGTGACAGCAATGTTGGGAACCGCGTTTGTGATGGCTTCCGGCACTGTCTATAACAACTATTTTGATCGGCATATGGATGCAAAAATGGCACGCACTCGCAGCAGGGCCTCGGTCACAGGGAAAATGCCGCCAGCCATGATCCTAACATATGGCACTGTGTTAGGAATCGCAGGTCTAGCCATGCTTTATTCCCTCAATCCATTAACGGCCCTTCTCGGACTGGCCTCCTTTATTTTTTATGCGATCATCTATACAGTATGGGTGAAACGAACGTCTGTGTGGAGCACATTTGTCGGGAGCTTTCCTGGAGCTGCACCGCCATTGATGGGGTATTGTGCCGTAACCGGAGATTTCAGTATGACAGCAATGCTGTTGTACACGATTATGTTTTTGTGGCAGCCCCCGCATTTCTGGGCAATTGGGATAAGACGCAAAGAGGAATATCGTGCGGCTGGCGTTCCGCTTTTGCCTGTAGTCAAAGGCAATCATGTAACAAAAATAAAAATGATGCAATATATTGCCGTTCTGGTGCCGATCACGCTATTATTCCCTTTTTCTCTCGGCACTGGCCATATGAGCCCATTTTATTTCTTAGCCGCCTTGGTTCTTGGGGGCATATGGATCAAAAAAAGCATCAAGGGATTCAAAACAGACGATGACGTGATGTGGGCAAAGGATATGTTTGTCTACTCGCTCATTTATTTTTGTTTGCTGTTCTTCATCATGATGATCGATTCATTTGTGATGTTTCTGATCAGATGATGCAAAAAGAGCCACACATTAATGTGACTCTTTTTTGTTTGGAAAGACAGCCTCTAATAGAAATGTCACAGCAAAAAACACTGCCATGCAAATCAAAAACCGTACGATTTCACTCAAAATCCAGCTATCAGCAATACGCATGCCATCGGTTTCTCGGAGGGTTGCGCATATTGAAAAAATCATGAGTATGTTTTTTAGAGTTTCTTTGTTCATGAAATACCATCGCTTTCTTGAATAGGATGACTTAAAAGCAAAATAAATGATCAGTTCAGTCAGCCAAATATAAAACATGCCGCCATCGTTGCATGTTGATGTTTTTTTGCAGCCCATTGCAAAGTTCAGCAAAACAGATGAAAACCGTTCAGTGATTAAACAGATCTTTTGAAATAGACAAAGCGGAGGAAAGGCCGAACCGTCTGCTTCAGTACTTTCTCCTACTATCAATACGAACATTTAAAAATTCAGTAACAATTAGCAAAAAGATTGCAGCCCCCCAGCCTACTTTCGGGTGTTACTAAAGTACATAAGTAAAATCGCTAATATATGATTCTCCAATCCATAAACCCGAACGCTTTTTCCATCATCAGGTATTATAATCCAAACACAAATAAAAAAATAGACTTACGTTTGAGTTGCACGAAAGAGAAATTGCAAGAATAACCCAGAGGGTGGTAATATATTGTTTGATTTTCCCATATTTAGATTTGGAGGTCACACAAAAGTGAAGGGAATATTTTTAGTTGTTCAGCTTGGATTTTCTATTATGGTATTTCTGTTTTTAGCCGCTGTTAATTGGTATCAAGGAAGCGAGCTTGTTTCAGATCGATTTGATTGGAACTATACTGCTAAAATCTCAAAACTGCTTAATGGAATGGATACCGTCAGCAGCCCCAAACAAATTTCACAGCTTGATTTTTTCATCTATTCCGCTAAACACTACCCTGTTATGAGTGCGTTAATGATCATCTCCTTCTTATATGTTCTGGCCGCTTTGTTTTTACTTATATACTCAGTCAAACGCCATAAGCAAGAGATTCATTTGGACTGCTGAGCCAATGAGATTCATGTTAATAATCCCTGAGGTTTTCGGAACTTCTTGCTCAATCTTACGTATATCCTAATAGGAGGGATCAAATGATGAAAGAATATGAATTCGTAAGAGTTGAGCTGAGTACGATGAGAAGAAGGCCTAAAGAAGACTACCAGCAAATCATCCATGATTATGCAAAAAGAGGCTGGAGATTCGTTCAGATTTTCGCGCCCAGTATAGATGGGTATGGGGCAGCTGCTTATTTTGAAATCATATTTGAAAGAGATGCGGAAAAAGCTTAATCGATACGACTAAGCTTTTTCGTTTACCCTATATCTGCAATCTATACAATTTCTGCAAATTCGGCATCACATGATTTGGCTAAATCTTGCGGCGCCAACTTTATCTGCATACCGATTTTCCCTGCACTGACAATGATAAAATCAAGCGTTTCTGCAGATGCGTCAATATAGGTCGGGAACAATTTTTTCATGCCAATTGGTGAACAGCCGCCGCGAAGATAGCCAGTTACCGCTAATAGCTCTTTCATTGCAATCATCTCTATTTTCTTTTCCCCTGTCACCTTTGCTGCCTTTTTTACATCTAACTCTTCTGCTACAGGCACAACAAAGACATAATATTGATTAGTACCTGCTGCTGCCACCAATGTTTTATATACATACTCCAAAGGATAACCGATTTTCTCCGAAACAGAGATGCCATCTACAGGCTGGCCGTCTGTTTTATACCCTAATAACTCATAAGAAATGTTCTGCTGTTCAATTAGACGAACCGCATTTGTTTTTGCCATTTTTTTCGCCATCGTTTTCACCCGCTATCAAAATAAATGTAATCTTCTTTCTTGCAGTTAATATGTAAATTCTATCATCCTAACCTGCATTTTCAAGGTTACTAGCATTGAATCAACGAAAGGACAAATTGATTATACCGGACGCCTATAGCTCATTATTAATCAACATGAAACAAAACAGGAATGAACGAATGACAACCACATACAATTTGTATGAATGTAAAAATAAGGAGTGGTTGCTTTGTATCATTACTTGTATGGTCCTGCGTTAATTCCTTACTTTTCACATACTCATACTCCTCAAAGAAGTCCGGACTTTTCAGAAAGACAGAGAAGAAGAGAAATCACATTGACTGTAGACGGCATTATCCCCCCATCCTCCTCCGAGGATCTCGGCGACGGCTTTTATTCTTACGCATGGACGAACCAGCAGGTCATCAATCCAGGTGAATACCTAGTTTGTCATCTCGAAGGAAGGGATATCAACGTGGTAAATGGCGGGTTCACTCCGCGGGATACTGCTCCATTGTATGCGGTAGCAAGCTTTCCAAGACGAAGAAACCAATGGGTCATTATCATTCATAATCCTGTTCAAACCCAAAGAGCCCTATCGCTTTATTTGATTGCGAAAAGGTAGCACAACATGTTATCAGAAATCCTGCATTCAGCACAGAAAAACGGGTAGGAACACTTTGACATCAGCATTTTCCTACCCATTTTGGTACTGGGCTAGCTCTCACCTATCAATCCCCCTCAAGTTCCTCATCTTTTTCTACTGCCAAGGTACCAGAGAAAATTATTATATGTTATTATGATTTCCAGTAAAAAGAAAAGAGGATTAGATATATGGTTCTCCTTGAAACGAATCGATTACGATTACAAACAATTGATATTCCCCTTCTCGACGCCGCGTCTAAACAAGATCATCAAGCGATCAAAGACTTAGGATATGAAACAAATGGTGAATGGCCAAATTCTGATTTTTTTGAAGCGCTACCTTATTTTCGTGAGATTTTAGTGATAAACAATGGAACAAAAGGATTTGATTCATGGATTATTGTAAAGAAGGACAGTCATGAAATTGTTGGAGGAACTGGATTTTTAGGTGACCCAGACGAGAATGGCGTGATTGAAATCGGTTTTGCGACAAATAAAAGTCATCGCCGCAAAGGTTATTGTGTGGAAGCCTGCCAAGAACTAATAAACTGGGCATTAAGCCAAGAAGCAGTGAACCGGATTACCGCAAGATGTGAACATGATAATCTAGGATCACAAAAAACTTTGGAGAAGCTAGGGTTCACATTGGATCATAAATCAGCGGATTATATGCATTGGATATATGTTACAAAGTAGAGGCGTAATTACAAAAGCAGGCTCAGTGCCTGCTTTTGCTGGATTATTTACCTCTGTGCTTCTTTTTCGCTTTTTGCTTTTTGAGCATATACCTCTGCTCTTTTACATGTTCTCGTTGTTCTTTCGTTATTTGTTTTTTCTTTTGCTTTCTTGCATCAAGCTCTAGTTTTATTGCCTCTTGAGCTTTTGAAGTTACTCCGGCATTTTTCATTTCTTTTGATACCTGACGCTGCAATCTTTTTGGATTGATCTTTTTCTGACGTCTGCCTTGTAAACGAACTCCTTCCTGCTCTGTTTGGGCCATCATATTCAAGAGTTGGTTATGAACAAACGCCAGCACTTCAGAATCCTTCGGCTCTTTGCCAAAAAGATGACGAAAGGCTCTTAGCTTTCCATTGTTCACAGTTTCAACAACGCCTACCCAAAACTGACCATCATAGTAAACCGTTAATTTCATAACGATTCCCTCCTCATAAAAGATACGAAAGAATGATGGACATCCCGAGGAGGGGAAGGTTACTGACATGATCAATCATGCATCCGGACTACCAACCGAATCGTGTTTTTTCATTCTTTACCATATACAGAAAATAGTGTAGCATTTCTTCTCCGACTATTAAACTCTTATTTGATTTAGATCATCGCTGGAGAATAGGCGTCTTCACTTGCAAATGTATTTCTCAAGCCCTGCCATGTTACAGATGGGATACGATACATTCGGCATACCCTTCGAGTTTAAATTCTCCAAAACCATGAGGCAGCAACATATGATCTCCTTTTATGAAGGGATAGACATACTCACCAGAGATCATATGGCCCTCCCCTTCAATCACACTGATAAGAAGGAATGGTTTTTGCTGCATTAAGCTTGCTGATCCTGATAACTTCCATTTCCCCACCGAAAAGTAAGCGCATTCAATCAATGTCGTTGTAAGCAAATCCTCAATTTGTTCATGATGAACCGTTTGCCGCTCTGGAATAGACGGGACCTCTATCACTTCGATGCTCTTTTCCAGGTGAAGCTCGCGCAGCTTGCCTTCTTCATCTTTTCGGTCATAATCATATAATCTGTAGGTTGTGTCTGAATTCTGCTGCGTCTCTAAAGCCAGAATCCCTTTTCCAATCGCATGAACAGTGCCGCTTGGCACATAGAAAAAATCCCCCGGTTTTACCTTTACTCGGCGCAAGAGCTCTTCCCATTTTCCACGCTTTATCATGGCAATTAGTTCTTCCTTTGTTTTTGCATTGTGGCCGTAAATAATCTCTGCATCTTTTTCGCAATCAATAATGTACCAGCATTCAGTTTTTCCAAGCTCACCGTTTTCATGTATTTTGGCAAATTCATCATTGGGATGCACCTGAACAGATAAATCCTGGTCAGCATCTAATATTTTTGTAAGCAGAGGAAAACGGTCCCCTTCAAGCTGTCCAAATAAATGTCTGTGATGTTCCCATAATTCGCTGAGCGTGAGCCCCTTATACATTCCGTTTTGAACAACGCTTTGACCGTTTTGATGCGCGGCAAAAGCCCAGCACTCCCCTGTTCGTTGTGACGGAATGGTATAGCCAAAATCAGCTAAAGCGGTTCCGCCCCAAATTCTTTCTTTGAAAACAGGCTTGAAAAATAACGGTTCAATCGTCATGAAAATCCCCCCGCTTTATTCGATTTCTTCCAGCAGTTTGTATGCCTCTTCTGTTGTTTGCACGGAGAGCAGCCGCTTCCTATAATTGTCATCCATAAGCTTTCGAGATAGCATCTGCAATATTTTCAGATGCTGGTTCCCTCCGCTTTCTTTTGGTACAGCAATCATAAAGATTAATTTAGCTTCTGATCCATCCAGGCTGTTCCAGTCAACACCTGATCGTTTGATTCCAAAGGCAACACTTGGCTCCCTAACAGCCTCAGACTTTCCGTGCGGAATCGCGATATTCATGCCAATCGCCGTTGTTCCCTGTTGTTCACGATTCAAAATGGATTGTTTAAACCCGCTCTCTGAAAGCAGCGCACCTCTGCGGGACAATTTTTGAATCATTTCCTCAATGATGTCATCCCTGGTTTCACCCGATAAATTTGGTTCAATTAATTCCGGGCTGATAATGTCTGTCAGTTTTTTTATCTCCGCCACCTCAGCTTTTGGGCTTTCGACTTGAATTGGCTGCTTTATTTCGTTTGCTGCCGCAGCTTCACTTGGCGCAGAGGACGGTGCAGTTTCACTGAGCACAGGAGACGCCGTAATATCTTTTTTTAGGACATTGACGAACAGAGCGGTGACAAGGGAACCTGCAATCACAGCAATAAAAAACATCAAGACATGATCAACTGCGCCAAGCACTGCAACAATAGGTCCTCCGTGTGCCACTCTGTCCCCCACATTGCCAATCATGGCTATCACAGAACCTGTCATTGAGCCTGCCATAATACTTGGAATGACGCGCAGAGGGTCCTGTGCCGCAAATGGGATCGCTCCTTCAGTAATGCCGAAGAGCCCCATCGTAAATGCCGCTTTCCCCATTTCTCTTTGGGATGTCTCGAATTTTCTTTTTCCTAAAAACGTCGCAATGCCAAGGCCAATCGGCGGGATACAAATGGCGACAGCAATTGGTCCCATAATTTCATAATTTCCTTCTCCAATCATTGCCGATCCAAACAGAAATGCGACCTTATTTACGGGACCGCCCATATCAAATGAGATCATCGCACCTAAAATCAATGTCAGAAGGATCGAGCTCGACCCTTTCATTCCCGCCAGCCAAACCGTTAATGAAGTGAAAATTTGAGCTACAGGCGCACCGATCAAAAATACAAACGCTAAACCTACAATCAGAGATGCAAATACCGGAATAATAATAATCGGCATAATCGGTTGGATGGCTTTTGGCACCTTTACTTTTTTTATCCATAGTGCAGCATATCCGGCCAAAAATCCGGCAATGATTCCCCCAAGGAATCCGGCGCCGCTTGCGCTGTCATAAAAACTGCCAGTCGCCGCAATATATCCGCCGATCATCCCTGGCACAAGACCCGGTTTATCAGCGATGCTATAGGCGATATAGCCGGCTAAAATCGGAATCATAAATGAAAATGAAGCACTGCCGATCTGTTCAATCGTTTTCCAGAAGGAGTCATCCGGAATAACTAAGCCTTTAGGTGTTTTCTCCCCTCCAAGCGTTAATGCAACCGCTATCAATAATCCGCCGACGACAATGAAAGGAACCATAAATGAAACGCCGTTCATTAAATGACAGTAAATAGGATTTTGCTTCTTCTCCTGGTGATTGCCAGATTCCGATTTTGCAGCGGAACGATAGACCGGTATATCCCCGTTAAGAGCGGTTTGAATCAATTCTTCCGGTTTGCGGATGCCGTCCTGTACCCCGACAGACAGCAGTTTTTTGCCTATAAACCGGTCTTTGTTTACCGAGCGGTCTGCAGCAATAATGATTGCGTCCGCTTCGCGTATTTCCTCTTCGGTTAGCTTATTTTCGACACCAATTCCCCCCTGGGTCTCAACTTTGATGCTGACGCCCATTCTGTCTGCAGCTTTTTGCAGATTTTCCGCTGCCATATACGTATGGGCAATACCGTTCGGACAAGATGTAATCGCTAACAGTTTCATAGGAAACCTCCTTTAAAGTGTGAATAATAAGATCTTGTCTCAACTGTATACCGAAATCAGCACTTAAAAATCGCTTTTTTTACCATAGGTTCCGGAAATAAAGGCATTTTTCCCTATAACAAAAAAAAGCAAGGAATAATCCCTGCTTTTTAATAATCCAAATGAGATAAAAATGACATGACATTGGTTTCTTTCGTCAGCTTTTGGACAAAGGCCGGCTGCTCGCTAAGATATGAGAGCTCGCTAAACAGCTGCTTTGTCATGGTTTGATCCTCGTGTTTGACAGCCAGCATAAAGACAAGCGAAACTTTTTCATTTCCCCATTCAAGCGGCTCCTTTAATGTGGCAATCGCGATTGCTGATTGTTTAATAAATTTAGCGTTCGCATGAGGAATGGCAATGCCTGACCCAATGTTTGTCGCGGACATTTTTTCCCTCATCACCGCATGAACCGCATAGTCCTTTTCAACATAGCCTTTCTCAAACAAAGCTGTCGCCAGCTGTTCAATTAACTTGTAGCGATGCTCCGCCTCCTGCTGCAAAAAAACCAAAAAAGGAGTCGTATTGTTCAGCATCTGAAACGTTTTTTGTTTTTGGCGGTGTGGTTCGCCCAGCTGACGTATAAATGCACTTAATTTCTTCTCTTCGCCAGGCTCTAACAGCGGAGACACAACAATATGGGGGACCGTTATATTCTCCAGCGCAATGGTGGATATGACAAGATCGATATCCTCATGCTTTTTGATATAATCCTTTAAATCGGCCTTTGCAATACAAGCCATTACAGCGATTTGGTGATATTTCCGTTCAATTTTCGTCCGCAGCAATTGGGACATCCCAATTCCCATATGGCAGACGATGATCGCCTTTTTATGTGTCTCGCTGCTGCCCTGCATCCGTTCGATGGCTGCTTGAAAATGCAGTGTCAAATATGCTGCCTCTTCCTCAGGAATATGAAGATCAAATGTTTGATTGATGTCTTCCAAAACGTCAATGATAAGATGAAACAAATAAGGATACATCTTTTTAATATCATTCAGCATAGGATTTGATACTGAAAGATCGTAGCTCAGCCGCTGTAACACTGTATTGAGATGAATGTTCAAACCATTGATCAAATCCAGGTCTTTATGAAAATCCATCATTTTCAGCTCTGAAACACGATTGATTAAATGCTCTACAACCTTAGGAAGCACAGCATTTTCAAAGTTTTCTTCTTTCTGTAATGGATAACGAACTTTACCGCCCAATATATGTAATGTTAAATACACGGCTTCTTCTTCTGGAAAACGGATTGCAAAAACCGGTTCAAGCCGTTGTAAACAAGCAAATGTCCATTGATATTCTTTCTTCTTTTTTACTGCCGCCATTTCTTTCGAGGACAACGAGATCGGCTGCTTCATTTTGATCCGGCGGACCATTAATAATGTATGCAGCAGCAAACTCTCAAACGTTTCATCTGTGAAATAGAGAGAATGCTTTTTTTGTAATGATTTGATTTCTTTCGTCACAAAGTCTATTTCATAATGTAAAAACTTACTTTTAATAAATTGGCTCGTAAACTCTGTATTGTGAATCAAATCAGATATTCTTGCCAATGCCTTTCTTTTATTTCTTTCGTTCCCTTCAACCTTTAATCCAAGCCGCTGTCTAGAAACGAGCGTGAGATCAAAACGCTTCAGCCACTCTTCTACTGCGTATAAATTCTTTTTAATGGCAGATCGATTGACAAAATGCCGAGCGGCAATTTCTTTTGCGGAAACAGGCTTCGGATTCATTAATAAATCATAAGCAATTTGCAGCATTCTTTCTTCATCGCTCCGCTTCCTAGAAGAAAAATGATCAGTATGTAATTGTTGGCTTAGCCAGGTTCTTTCCTGTTCTTCTATATGTAAATAAACGCCCAACCCTGGTTTTCGAATAAGCTGTGCATGAGATTGCTCATTGAGATAATCCTCGATCACTTTCAAATCATTCCGGATTGTTTTTTCAGAACACTGTACCCTATCTGCGAAATCTTGCACAACTAAATAGTCATCAGGTTCAGATAACAACAGATACAAAATCTTTTTTTGTCTTGAATTTATGTATTCCATCTGTTTTTCTATCCTTCCTGTCAGTATCCACTTGAGCAAATTCATAGTATAAGTATACTATATAAGAAACCGTTTACATTATAAAATAAAATCATAGAGACAAAAGTTTTGTTTTTTACCGAAGCTTCCGGAAAAAAGCGATTTTTATATTCTTTGAGTTTGTTATGTAATGTATTTTTTATCGTTATTCAGCAGAAATTCATAAAAATACTCCAATTCTTCACCTATTTAGAACGAAGATTTTCTAATGTATGAGTACGAAAGTAAGAACATGATGAAGAAAAGTGATTTGGTATCTTTGGGGATAAAGTGCAGGTAACAAAATTCCCACGCGCTCAACAAACTAATAACCCCACCAAATGTGTTTTATTAAGATTTTAAAGATGGCCATTCTCTCTCAGCAATTTTCAATCATAAATACAAACTCTGTGCAGGGCACACAATAGTCTTAGCTCAAATCAGTTGATCGTTCACATATTATTAACATTTATTTACAAGGAAAATAATTACTTTTATTGAATTGTTATAGTGCAAGACAAAAAACTTTAAAGGAGTGTTTCAAAATGAATTTCAAAAAAACTGTTGTTTCTGCTTTATCGATTTCTGCGTTAGCTCTGTCGGTCAGCGGGGTAGCTTCAGCTCATGAAATAAACTCCACACCTACTGAAGTAAAGAACATTTCTATTTCACCTACACATGTTATCAAGATTCAAGACTATAATTTACCTCTAAAAGTTGGAGAAACCTATTCTGTTAAAAATAATTCAGCTACTCGTTATTGGACTGATAACCAAAAAGTTGCTGAAGTCGATCAAAATGGTTTAGTGACGGCTAAATCAAAAGGGAAAGCCACGATTACTTTGTTTAAAGGTACTGCAGTATTCGGAAAAGTATATGTAACGGTTTATTAATCTCTTAACCGCCAGATTTTCTGAATGCAAAACATGCATGAATAAAATAAGGTTCCCCTCTAAAAAGAGAAGGGACCTTATTTTATTTCAATTGCGCTTCAAGTTTAGATTTAGTTTTGGGAATACATCATACATTGGTTTATATTGTGTTTCATTAGCTTAGCCCCGAATAAATCCACCTTCTGAATGAATAATTTGTCCAGTTATCCATTCAGCCTCATCACTTGCAAGAAAAGCAATAATTCGTGCCGCATCATCTGGTGTGCCAATACGCCCCATTGGAAATTTAGGTGAAAGAAAATTTCTTATTTCATCTGTCATCCATGTAGAATCTGTTGGACCTGGGTTTACAGCGTTAACAGTGATGCCCAATGGTGCAAGTTCTTGTGATAACGACCTAGTAAAGGCAGAAATAGCTCCTTTAGTAGCTGCATACGCTAACTCCCCAGGCAAAGGGCCTAAATCCTGCCCTGATGTCATATTGATGATTCTTCCTGATATTAAATTAGATTTTTTAAACCGACGGGCGAATTCAACACAAAGAAGAAAATTTGATCTCATATTAACCGCATAATGATCATCAAGTGATTTAGCATCTAACGATACATAATTATCACTTGCGGAATGAGCTGCATTATTAATAAGGATGGAAGGATATCCTAATTTATCTGAAATTTTTTCATGTATTGTGAATGCAGCATGTGCATCTGATAAATCAATTTTCATTGCCTCACAACGGACACCCATATGTAAAATTTCTTGTTGAAATTCTTCTATCCAGGCCGCATTAGAATTCCAGTGAGTAAAGAAGGTATGTATACCCTGTGAGGCTAACTTACGACATATAGCCGTACCAATATCTCCTTGACTGCTTGCTCCTGTAATTAGTGCAATTTTTTCTTGAGAATGACTCATTATTTTAACCTCCAATTTATACGGAGTATCTCCATTATTATGGTAACAAGTTATCTAAAGATATAATCCAGTAAATCTAGCAAAGCTGACTTTGAATACATTTCAAAATCAGCTCAAAAAAAACATTTTCGTCTCCAAAAAATATTAAATAGAAAAAAATAAGAGTTGGACAACAATTCACTACTTAATCACAAGTGGCTGATTCTATGTCATTGAATGTCTCTTTTTAAAAAGCCTTTCAATCATTCACATTGTTTTTCATTAACCATTCTACTTCCGTTAATTCTTGTTTTTGAACGTCTATTGTGTGTTTTTTCGTAAAATGGGTTTTCACAGCTTCTTCGTTTTCCCAAATCTCCCAAAGCATTATTTTACGTTCTGATGGCTCAAGCGGATAAGCATGGAATGTAATACAACCCTCTTCTTTGTTCGTTTCTTCCTCAAGTTTTTTGAATTCCTTCATTATCTCATTAAGGTCTTTATCACTGATGATTTTTAAACATGCCGTTATGTAATGCATCGAAAATCCCCCTCCTATCATTTTATGGCTTTTCATTATAACATTTTCTTGAAAAATGCAGATGCCATTTATAAATCATTAAACGACTTCAAGTGCCTTTTAGATCAGCCTCCCTAAATTCTAAAGCAAGCTAAAGAGTTCGTATCAGACAATACGGTCCTTATTTATGTTTATTCTGACTTTTTCTAGTCTAAATAGATGGACTTTTCAAAAAAAAATAATTCTATTAGAGGGTGTCCTTAGTGATATAATATTAAATATATGTAAAAAAAAGGAGGTATTTGATTGTCTGTTTCGGATTTAATCCCATATCATTATGTAACTACAGACATTAATCATTGGTATGTTGTCATAAAACAGGGTCGAGTTGAGAAAGCAAAAGAAATGAAACAAAAAGTTGAAAAAGCATTCGATATGATGGAAAAAAATGAAAAAGTAGCAGTCTATCTCCAGCTATTAAAGCTGCGGCACGAAATAATGCTGTCGTATCTCGAACCTGACTCTGTTGAAAATATAGATGGTGTATATGCTGACCTCAAAAAGACAAGGGAAAATATGGCCCCTGAATCCCTCACGAATACAATAGAATTCTATTATCATTTTTTTACCGGCATGTATCATTTTAGAACGAGAGATTTAGTTATTGCTTTAACATATTATCGCGAAGCCGAAAAATATCTTGATTTATTAGATGAAAACGCAAATACAGATAAGGCAGAGTTCTATTTTAAAGTGTCAGAAGTCTATTACTATATGAAAGAGACTCATTTCTCAATGAATTATGCTCAGCGAGCATACTCTATATTTAAAGAGCAAAAAGATGCTCAGGGGAACCTTACATATGGCAAAGAAATGGTCCAATGTCAGTTTGTTATCTTTGGGAACTGGCTAGATAAAATGTGTTATGAGGATGCTTTAGAAACAGCTGAAAAAGCCTTAAATGATGCTATAAAAATAGGGGAGCAACATTTAATTGGTTCAGCTCATTTTAACGTGGGATTATGCTATAATAACCTTGAAGAACTTGACAATGCCGAGAAACATTTTCAAATCGCCTATGAAATTCATAAGGATCGAAAACACATTTATGAGTCCAAAGCGATTTTTAATCTGGCATATGTCAAAGCAAAGAAAAATGATTTAAAGGCTGCATTAGAATTATACCAGGAAGGTCAGAAGGTTGCTGCCCGACACAACAACCAGGAAGTAACCGAGAAATTAAAACTGGTTAAAGGCCTTTATTTATCATTCGACTTACAAACACTTAGAGAAGTGTTCAAGTTCTTCGAAGAGAAAAACCTTTACGGTGATATGGAAGAATACGCTGTTGCTGTTGCTGATTTTTTGACCAACAAAGAAGACAGACATGATGCGGTCGATTTTTATCAAATGGCAATTGAAGCACGCAAACAAATTCAAAGGGGGAAGCATTTAAATGAAAAAATGTAAAATTGCAATTTGTTTAGCGCTCTTGCTTGGCGTTGTTGGAGTATCTAGCGCTTCATACGCTCTTTCTGAGCAGTCCACTTATAAGGTCGCAGATAGAGCAGCAACTTAATATGATATTAAGAAATAACCCCATTTTGGACTTTAAAAATGGGGTTTTTATTTTATCTTCTCAACTCAATATTATTCCTGAGTTTTTTTAAAATCATATACTGCATTAATAAACCGACAGCCCCACCCTTTATGTAACATTCTAACATTCCTAAAAATATGTATATCCGCAAAAAACCGCAAACTTTTTCATGGTACTCCTTCTATCAGAATCTTTACAACAACTCCACAATCATATTTAGTCTCTGAAAAAAACATGAATAATGACACTTGAAATCTACATCTGCTTATAGATTACACTAGGATAAAGCCTATAAAAGAAAGGTTGATGGGTTTGAACTTATATTTAGTAACAGCCCTTGTCATATCAGTATTATTAAACGTAATTTTATGTATTCAGCTAGGAAAATTCAGAACAAGTCGATTTTCCAAGTGGAAAGAAAGCACAGGAATTAACACTCCATATGCTGCGTTAGTCTGGGCTTTCCTTGCTATAACAATTGTTTTGAGTCTTATAGGTTTACTGGCTGGTGTAAGTGATTTATAAATGTTGTGATCATTGTAAATAGGCATAACAACATTTTTTCTATTGGTATAAAGCCCGCCTTATATAAGATGGGCTCTTTTTGCGTGGTAATTTGCTTTTATCGCAGTAGACCCCACAAATGACTCAACGAGGGCTGAATTTAAAACAATACCAGCCTTAAAACCTACAATGGATTCAACTTATAACGTGAATAAACTTCTCTATAGAAATATCCTTCCGCTTTATCTAGATTTAGTAAAAAAGTTCTTCTTCGTTAAAATAATAACTGGATAAGGGAAACATCATTTCATATACCATTAAACATATTACGGATTGCTTAATTTTTATATAACTGTTGGAAACGGTTTTTCAGCCTGCGATAATTAAATAAGAGGTGAAATCAATGAATGGTATAGAATTTTTAGAGTCCGTGTCGCAACTGGGACAAATAATTTTATTGTTCTCCGGCTACGCCCTTTACTGGAAATTAGGCAAAATAAAAAAAGAACGGAAACTTACAAAATATGAAACTTTTCTTAGATTCTTTGTAACGTTCGGCATATTTGCATGGGCACTTTCGTTTCTTGCTTTGCATTTGTGGTAACAATCTTCTGTCGATACTTCATTAATTATATCGAATTTTTTTAATCATTAATTAAACTCCCTTTTTATTAAAAAACGGAAGAGTATCACTTTTTTTGACTGTGTAAATGCCCCCAGAAGCTTTAGACGCAGATGATAACAGTTTAGATGTTGTCTTTCCTCCCAGCACCTTCAATTCTGACTCAATGGCTGACTTAACTTGGTTTCATCTGCCCTCAGCTAAAATGCGGTGCAGGCAATACTTTCCGCTCCAGTTCTGATGTGTACGGACACGATCAAGTTCCCCAGCCGCACTCTTTAAGCAGCTACGCTACAAACTTGATAGCTAGCTTTTCAGCAGTGTAGTATTCAGCGCATCCTGACTTGCTATAACAATACCAACACCAATCAAATTACGGTTCCCGGGACCATTCGAGCTTGGCCTATCACCAATTGCTTAACAACACAATAAATAAGAACAAAGACCTAGACCGAATTAATCATTTTCCACTTTCGAAATACGTATATGTCTTTTTCTTCTTTCTTCCATGGTAATATCTTGGTTAGGAATTCCGATGAAAGGATATGAACATGAAAGTATTTGAAGCTAAAACGTTGCTTTCCGAAGCAGATAAACGCGCAAAGGAATACAAAGAATTAAGAAGTCAGATGGTCAATCTCAAGAAGGCCTTTAAAGCCGTAGCTGATTTAGATGACAGTGAGTTTTCCGGAAAAGGCGCCGACAACATCAAAGCATTTTATCAAGATCATGCAGGTGTAGCTGACAATTGGATTGACTTACTTGATATGAAAATTGCTTTCTTGACGAGCATTTCAGGCACTTTAGAGGACGCCAGCTTATCTGATGCATATATAGAAGAATCCTTCTTAGAACACGAACTGGCTAACGCCTACACAAAATCAAAATCTATTATGTCAGAACAAAAGAAAGCCATGAAGGATATCTTAAATGATATTGACGATATACTTCCGCTTGATTTGTTCTCGACAGAAAACTTCAAAGACGAACTCGCCAATGCGGAGGACAAGCGCAAAAAAACAGTCGACAAACTAGGTAGCGTGGACGAAGCACTTGTTACTGAATATGCCCAGTCAGAGCCAAACGAGCAATTCATCAAGAAGGACTTCCAAAAGCTTGAGGAATCCACAGGCAAAGGGAAGAACGCCACACCCATTCACTACAACGCCAAGGCGTACCGTGAAAGTGACATACATAAGAAAAAAGGCGATATTGAGAAACAGACTGAAGCTTATTTGAAGATCAAGAAAGATGAAGCGAAAGAACGAGAAATCAAAGATTTAAAGAAGAAGCTAGCTGACGGAGTGACGGATCCGGATGAATACTTAGAAATTGCCAAGAAGGTCGGCTATGAGAATCTTACCCCTGAGCAGCTTGAATTTGTTTCATTTCTTGAACAGCGTAAAGCTTTCATGGATAACGGAAAAGAAGTGTTGCAAATCATAGGTGATGGCGCCAAGGGTGCGATTGTTGGTATATACGATCTTGCCAAGGATACCGGTGAAGGAGCCATTCAATTTGGATGGAATATCGGTTGGACGATTGACAACTTAAACAAGGATCCTCAAAAAGTGCTGGATACCGTTTTGGAATACGACTATCAAGCTGCCTTTCAAAGCATGGTTGACACATTGAAGGATAATTGGGATACAAAAATGATTCACGGGGATGCATACACACGGCTGCACTATGTTACTTATTTGGGCGGAAGCCTTCTGTTATTGAAAGGTGGAAAGTCCTCTGTCTCAACAGGCTCGAAAGATCTTGCTAAAGTTGGGAAAGCAGCTGGTGGCACAGTTAAGAAAGGTGGAAAGTCTGTAAAACAGTTTGTCAATTCTCCTGTCAATCGATATACTCCTGCATTAGAAGGAATCCTTCAAGATGCTGAGAAAACCATTAACGTGAAAAATACTCCGCTGCTAAAAAGTATTGCGGAAGATAAAAAAGAGAGTGTTCTCACTAAATCTGTTAATCCAAATGGTAATAGAGGCACAAATGGTATTACTAAAAAAACAGTAAAGCACGTATATCATGGAGAAATTAACAGAAAAAACAAAGCTGTAGGTTATCATCATGAGAGTATGATGAGTGGTAGCAGAATAATTCCAGGAACAGAAGAAGTACCTGATATAAATGGGGTATATAGAGCTAAGGTAGAAGTAAAAGGAGTAAAAAAAGTAGCGAAGTCATCTTTCTTTCCAAAAGAATGGGATAGAGTAAAAGTTTACAATACAATTTCCGAAGCTTACAAAAACAAAAAACAAATACGAGATAATAAGTATATCGGCAAAACTTCATCAGGAATTGATGTGGAGATGTACCTTAATAAGGATGGCTCAATAGCAACTGCTTATCCTTTATATAAAAAACCAAAGGAATGATTGATCATGGAATATTCATTTGAATTTAAAAGAGACCCTTTAGGATACTTAAGAATAGTTCTTCCTACAGAACTAGAATACTTTTCTGATTTCATTGAAGACATTGTTTCGGTGGATGAAGCTGATGAATACTTAAAAATTATTCAAGAAGTATTGGATGGCTCTTCTGAAGAATATGAGATTCAATTAAACACCACCATTGCATATATAAAAAAAGATCAAACAGTCGTAGAACACCTTTATACAGAAAGTGAAAACGACAAAAGTTCCATGGAAACAGAAAAACTTAAAAGCCTTATGCTTGTTTGGAGAGACAAGATCCCGGAAAGGTATAAGAGCGTTGATTGAAGCTTTAATCCTTTAGGCACCTTGGAAATTCAAGGGGCCTTTTTTTACTTCGCCAAAAAATCAAGTTCGCCAACAGTTTGCCAACAACTTGCGAATTTGATAAACCGCCTTTATTAAAGCAAAGTAAAAAAACCCTTGCTACGCAAGGGTTTAAGCTATGATTCCGACTGGGCTCGAACCAGCGACCTCTACCCTGTCAAGGTAGCGCTCTCCCAGCTGAGCTACGGAATCATGATATGTATGTGTTGCTGGGTATGTTGTTGTCTTTCTGACAATTTCTATTATATAACCTTCCCTTTTATTCGTCAACTGCTTTTTTAGAAAAACTTTTTCCGGACTTGCTGTTCTGTTCCCCGGCTATTATAATATGTCTTAATTTTCTAATAACAGGGGTGATGGGGTTTTGCATTCTTTGATTTCTTCCGATGATGTTTGGGTATTGTGGGGGTTTATTGCGGTGTGGGCGGCAGTGAGCATCGGGGTGGAGCAGCGCTTTAAGTGGGCGTCCGCTGTGTCGGGCGCTATTATCGCGCTTGCAGGTGCTATGATGTTTACGAATGTAGGAGTGCTTCCTGTTGAGTCGCCTGTATATGATACCGTATGGTCTTATGTAGTGCCGCTGGCGATCCCTCTTTTGCTGTTTCAGATCAATGTGCGGCAGATTTTTAAGGAAAGCAGGCGTTTGCTGTTTATTTTTCTGATTAGCTCCGCTGGCACTGTGCTTGGGAGCATTCTTGCTTTTTTTCTGCTCAAACAGCATATTCCTTATCTCGATAAAATCGGCGGGATGATCAGCGCCTCTTATATCGGCGGCGGGGTCAACTTTGCGGCGATGGCGGCAAAATTTGAGACGCCTGGTGAATATGTGTCAGCTACCGTTGTGGCTGATAACTTTATGATGGCACTTTTGTTTTTTATATTAATCAGCATTCCTGCACTCAAATGGTTTCAGCGGCACTATGCCATGCCGTTTGAGGAGAAAGTGAAAGCCAAAGGAAACAGCGAAAACAGTGCTGAAAGCTATTGGAAACGGAAGGGTATCTCCTTAAAGGATATTGCTTATAATGCCGGTGCTGCTTTTGCTCTTGTTTCGGTTAGTGTGAAGGTTTCCGGCTATTGTAAAAGCGTTTTTTCTCATCCTCTTTTGACCGGAACGCTTGGCGATCAGTATCTAATGCTTACGTCTTTAACTGTTCTTATCATTTTTCTTTTCCCGCGTTTTTTTGAAAGGCTCAATGGATCTCAAGAGCTTGGAACCTTTTTGATTTATTTGTTTTTTGTGGTGATTGGCATTCCTGCAGATCTGCGCTTAATCGTTACCAATGCGCCTCTTATTCTATTATTTGTGTTTATCATTGCGATCAGCAATTTAGCGGTTTCCTTAGCTGTCGGAAAATTGTTCCGCGTTCGGCTTGAAGAAATTCTGCTCGCCGTCAACGCTGCTGTCGGGGGACCGACGACTGCGGCTGCGATGGCAATTGCCAAGGGATGGCGGGAGCTTGTCGCTCCGATCATGCTTGTCGGTACGCTCGGCTACTTAATCGGCAACTATGTTGGCACTTTTATGGGAAATTGGTTTTCTTCCTTCTTATAAAAAGGATATTTGCATTTCCCTGAGAATAATGTAAGAGGAATCTGACATGAGAACGGAGAGGTCACTGTATGCTAAAAGGAAAAACCATTTATGTTAGACCTTTAGAAGTAACGGATGCCGAAGAAAATCTGCGGCTGCAAAGCGAAAATCGAGATTTCTTCGAACAGTTTTCTATGATACGCGCAGACGATTATTATACGGTTGAGGGGCAAAGAAAACGAATAACTGAGTATCAGCAAAGACTTGAGAAAGATGAAGAATATCATTTTGGCATTTTTACAGTGTCAAACGAAAGATTAATCGGAACGGTTTCACTCTTTCAGATCCTCCGCGGATCGCTGCAAACTGCGTTCGTCGGGTATTTTTTAGACAAGGTTCATAACGGAAAGGGAATTATGACAGAGGCTGTCAGATTGGTTGTTGATTATGCGTTCCGCGAATTGAGACTTCATCGAATTGAAGCCGGTGTGATGCCCCGTAATCTCGGGTCCATGCGTGTTTTAGAAAAAGCGGGATTTCATAAAGAAGGCATCGCCCGAAAAAACGTAAAAATTAATGGCGTTTGGGAGGATCATCAAGTCCTCGCGGTTTTGAATCCTGATGATGAACAATAAAAGAAGCCGGGCCATCCCCGGCTTCTCAGCGTGTCGACGAACCCTCGCATTCGTTGTCAGTCCTGCGCGTTAGTGCTCACGAATTATAACATTCGCTCCGCTCCAATGCTCGTTCTTCCTAGACTTCAAAGGTTTTCAATCACGCTGAAAAGATGACAAAATCCTAAAACAGAAACCGTTTTAGGACTTTGTCTACAATCTGAGAAGCCGGGCCACCGGCTTCTTTTTAACGAACCGCCACTGGTGCAATTTCTTTCAGCGCTTGTTCGAAATCGTGCTCTAAATCGTCTGCATGTTCGACTCCCACACTAAGACGGAGCAGGCCATCAGTAATGCCGCGTTTTTCACGCTCTTCCTTAGGCATTGCCGCGTGAGACATCGTTGCCGGATAAGACAAAATCGATTCCACTGCGCCAAGGCTGACAGCGAAGACCGGAAGTGACACATTCTCGACTAATTTCTTAACGGCCTCTTTGCTTTCAAGCTCAAAAGATAGCACTGCGCCCGCTCCCTTCGACTGGCTTTTATGGGTTTCAGCGCCGGGATGATCAGACAGTCCCGGATAATACACGCGCTTGACCGCCGGATGCTTCTGGAAAAACTCCGCAAGCCGCTGGGCTGTTTGGCTCGCTTTCTCTAAACGGACCTGTAATGTTTTTAATCCGCGCAGGACAAGCCAGCAATCCTGAACGCCAAGGACGGCGCCGAACGCGTTTTGCAGCTTATACAGCTGCTTCCCAAGCTCTTCATCCTTGACAGCAGCCAAACCTGAGAGCACATCGCTGTGTCCGCTTAAGAACTTGGTTGCGCTGTGAAGCACAATATCTACACCGAGATCAAGCGGACGCTGCAGTGCCGGCGTCATAAATGTATTGTCCAGAAAGGTCAGGCAGCCATTTTCTTTTGCAAGCTGAACAACTGCTTTAATATCCGTAATCCCAAGTGTCGGATTTGATGGTGTTTCCATATAAATGACCTTTGTGTTCGGCTTGATATTCCGCGCCACTTCATTACGATCCGTCATGTCGACAAACGTATGCTCAATGCCAAACCGAGTCAGCACCTCTGTCACCATACGGAAGGTTCCGCCGTATACATCTTCTGTCACAAGAACGTGATCACCCTGTGACAGCAGTAAAAAGGCTGTTGAGATGGCAGCCATGCCTGAACTGAAAGCAAATCCCCTTGTTCCGCCTTCCAGTGCGGCAATTGTTTCTTCAAGAGCTGTTCTTGTCGGCGTGCCAGAGCGGCTGTAATCAAATGCGCCGAATTCTTCAAATGAAGATTGATGAAAGGTCGAGGCGTGCTGAATCGGCACACTGACCGCCCCGGTTGCGCCGTCTGTTTTAAATGGATTATGCACGAGCTGGGTTTCCAGCGTCCAATTGTGATTACTCAAATGAAACAGCTCCCTCTTTGACCTGAGATAATGCCTGTTTTAGGTCCTCTTTTAAATCTTCCGCATGTTCAATTCCGACAGAAAAGCGCAGCAATCGATTGCAGACCCCGTTTGCGATACGGATCTCTTCAGGAATATCCATGTGCGTCTGGGTCGCAGGGTATGTAATGAAGCTTTCCACCCCGCCGAGGCTTTCTGCAAAACAAATGGTCTTCAGCGCTTTTAAAAATGGGTTGACCCACTCTTCTTTTTGCAGACGGAAGGACAGCATGCCGCCTTTTTCGGGATACAGCACATCTGAAATTTCTTCCTGCTCCTCCAAAAACGCCGCAAGCTCCTGCGCGTTTGCCTGATGCTGGCGCATTCTTAGGCTCAGCGTCTTCATTCCTCTCATCAAAAGCCACGAATCAAATGGCGGCAGGACGGCGCCGATCGCATTTTGATGCTGAAACATTTCCTCTCCGAGCTGCTCATCCTTTACCACGACAAGTCCCGCAAGCAGATCGTTATGCCCGCCTAAATACTTTGTTGCGCTGTGAATGACAATGTCTGCCCCCAGTTCAAGCGGACGCTGCAAGACCGGTGTATAAAATGTATTATCTACGATCAGCAGAAGACCGTGCTCCTTTGTAATCCGGGCAATACGTTCAATGTCCGCCTCCTGCATGAGCGGATTTGTCGGCGTTTCCACAAACACGGCTTTTGTATTCGGCGTCAGCTTAGAGCGTAAACAGTCCTCATCGCTAAAATCATCATAATGAAAGGTCAATCCATATTTTTTCCATTCATTTTCAAACAGACGGTACGTGCCGCCATATAAGTCCGATGAAACGATCAGTTCATCTCCGCTTTTAAACAGCGCCATAATCGTTTGGATAGCAGCCATTCCCGAACTAAAGGCAAGCCCTCTTGCGCCGTTTTCTAAGTTAGCGATCGCGTCCTCAACAAGCTGGCGTGTCGGATTTTTTGTGCGGACATAATCAAATCCGGTTGATTCTCCGATCCCTCTGTGGCGGTATGCTGTTGATAAATAAATAGGAGCACTCACTGTTCCCGTGACTTCATCGCTACGGTTCCCAATTTGAGCTAATTTCGTTTCAACGTGCTGTGACATATAGCTGACACCTTCCCTTTTCAAAATAAAAACCCCTTCTTCATAAGAAGAAGGGGTTTAACGCTTCTTCTTATCTTCCAAGCATAAAAAACGCTTGCTGGATTTAGCACCTTGGCGCTTTGCACATGCAAAACAAGCCGGTTGCTGAGGTTTCTAAGGGCCAGTCCCTCCACCTCTCACGATAAGAAATATCGATTTCAATTTTCTGATTGTTTTATATTAGCGCAATTCACAGTTTATTTCAACACTTTTTTCTTCGTGTGCCGAACCGTTTAAAGAGAGAAATTTCTAATAATTCATGGTACAATAATTGAAAATGCAAGAAAGTATAGTGATGTCCTGGAGGAATGTTTTTATGGCACCAAAAAACGGCACAGTGCAAGAAAAGAAATTCTTTTCAAAAGAGCTTAATGAGGAAATGACCTTACTTGTTTATCTGCCGTCCAACTACTCCCCGCTTTATAAATACCATGTCATTATCGCGCAGGACGGCCACGATTATTTCAGGCTGGGGAGAATCGGCAGACAGGCCGAGGAATTGCTGTCAAAACACGAAATAGACCGGAGCATTATTATCGGTGTTCCTTATAAGGATGTAAAAGAGCGCAGAAACACCTACCATCCGGAGGGTTCAAAATTTTCGGCGTATAAACGGTTCATCGCCCATGAGCTCGTTCCTTTTGCAGATGATGAGTATCCAACCTATCAGGTCGGTTACGGCCGAACGCTGATCGGTGATTCGCTCGGAGCAACCGTGTCACTTATGACAGCGCTTGATTATCCGAATATGTTTGGCAACATCATCATGCAGTCTCCCTATGTTGACAAACATGTGCTAGAAGCCGTGAAACAGTCTGACGATATCAAACACCTCTCTATTTATCACCAAATCGGAACAAAAGAAACTGACGTCCACACGACAGACGGGAACATTCTGGACTTTACAGAACCGAATCAGGAGCTGAAACAGCTGCTGGAGAAGAAGCTTTCCGATTATGATTTTGAGCCATTTGACGGAGACCACAAATGGACATACTGGCAGCCGCTCATCACCCCGGCGCTGAAAAAAATGCTTTAACACTCTATCATACTTTATTTCCAGGAGGGACATAATATGAAATATGGAATCGTTTTATTTCCATCAAAAAAGCTCCAAGACCTTGCAAACTCTTACAGAAAGCGCTATGACCCAAGCTACTCTCTGATCCCGCCACATTTGACGCTGAGAGCATCGTTTGAATGTGCGGAGGAGAAAGCGGATCAGCTCGTATCGCATTTGAGAAACATCGCAAAAGAGTCCCACCCAGTCGTTCTCAAATTGACAAAATACAGCTCATTTGCGCCTGTCAATAATGTCATTTATATTAAAGCAGAGCCGACGGATGAGTTAAAAACACTCAATGAAAAGCTATACACCGGTGTGTTGGCCGGCGAACAGGAATATAATTTCGTTCCGCATGTGACGGTCGGCCAAAATCTTTCCGACGATGAGCATTCAGATGTGCTGGGACAATTAAAAATGCAGGAAGTGTCGCATGAAGAAATTGTTGACCGTTTCCACTTGCTTTACCAGCTGGAAAACGGATCGTGGACAGTTTACGAAACCTTCTTGTTAGGCAGAGGAGAATAATGTTTGGAAGCAGTGATCGCAAAAAATGAAGAACAACTGAAAGATGCTTTTTATGTAAGAGAAGAAGTCTTTGTCAAAGAACAAAACGTGCCTGCTGAAGAAGAAATTGACGAACTTGAAAATGAATCGGAACATATCGTCGTGTATGATGGTGAAAAGCCTGTCGGCGCCGGAAGATGGCGTTTGAAGGACGGCTACGGCAAGTTAGAGCGCATTTGCGTATTGAAAAGCCACCGCTCAGCCGGTGTCGGCGGCATCATTATGAAGGCGCTCGAAAAAGCCGCTTCAGACGGCGGCGCTTCCGGTTTCATTTTAAACGCGCAAACACAGGCTGTGCCGTTTTACAAGAAATACGGGTATCGCGTGCTTTCCGAAAAAGAATTCCTCGATGCCGGCATTCCTCACTTACAAATGATGAAAGACTAAACAGCATCCGGGTCTATTAAGATCCGGATTTTTCCGCATATAAAAAACCGTTCTCTCGTATGAACGGTTTTTTATACATATCGATTAATATATGTGCCCATTCCTTTTTCTCGCAATCTCTTATAAAGAGAGCGCTTACGTTTTGCCTCGTTTACTTTTCTTTCAGCAGCCGTTTGATTCTCCTGCTGTTTTTCAAGTTCTTTGTATACCCGCTGAAACGGGACATAGCTGATTTTTTCGGTTCCGGCATAATCCTGCTTATGTCCAATCGTTCTATTAGCATATTGAGCGTATTGCTGGTTTTGAATGTGACCTGCATATATCATACGATACCCACCCCTCTGCTGTCTCTTTTCCCTTAAACTTACTTTTTGAAACACATTTCTTTTGATATGATAGTCATTGTCTGTAATGAACACCTTTTGATTGGGAGGACCCCTTTTTGAAATGCGCCCGACTGAATGATCGAATTATACATTTACATACATATTCGAGAGAACATTATCAATTCCTCTTTGAAGAAGGAATAAAAGGACATTTATTTTGTTCTCATTGCGGAAATCCCGTTTTGTTACGGCTTAACATCGCCGATCCGCCAAAGTTTATCCATCGCCAGCCAGGCGATTTCCCGGCATGTGAGGAGGCGTGCGCTCCGAAGCCCGCCAAAGAGGAAAAAAAAGAAGATGATCAGGAATCTGGTGTCATTCGTTTGCCAAAGGGAAAAGCGATCGCCGCTGACTCGTCCCCGGCTGTCACGGAATGGCACCGTCCAAGAAGCATTAAACCAGGAACACCATTTGTTCCAAAAACAATAGAACCCAATACGAGCCTTTTTCCGTCTGTCGGTTTAAACACGGATCAGCTGAAAGCTGTCACGGAAACAGAAGGCCCGCTGCTTGTGCTTGCAGGTGCGGGGAGCGGAAAAACACGCGTGCTGACAGCCCGTGCCGCCCACATGATCGAACACTTGGGCATACCGCCGGAAAACATGCTGCTTGTCACCTTTACAACAAAAGCTGTCGCTGAAATGAAAGAGCGTATGGCGAACCAGTACGGATTACAGCAGGCAAAAGTCAGAAGACTTGTCACAGGAACATTCCACAGTCTGTTTTATAAAATCTTATATCATTATGATTCTGCTAAATGGAACGGTGAGCATCTGCTGAAAATGGAGTGGCAGCGGGAACAATATATCAAAAAAGCACTCTATGAGGAGGGCATCGATGAGAAAGAGTTCCCAGTTGACCAAGCTCTGCAGCAGATCGGTTTTTGGAAAAACACTTATGTCCCAAATGAACGCATCCCTCTAAAAGATGAGTGGGAAAAACAAGTTTATCGTTTATATGAACATTATGAACGCCAGAAAAAAGAACATAGCCAATTTGATTTTGATGACATGGCTTCAGCCTGCTATGAATTGTTTATCGAGCGGCCTGACCTTCTGGAACAATATCAATCTCGGTTTACGTATATCTTAATCGATGAGTTTCAGGACATTAATCCGGTTCAATACAAAATCATGCAAATGCTCGCCAGCCCGGAGCAAAACCTGTGCTGTGTCGGAGACGATGACCAGTCCATCTACGCGTTTCGCGGCAGCAATCCGTCTTTCATTCTTGATTTCCAAAAGGATTATCCCGGAGCGAAGACGATCTATTTAACTGCGAACTACAGATCTACGCATCCGATCGTCTCTAGTGCTGACATCGTCGTGAAAAAGAACAAAAACAGGTATGCCAAAACGCTTGAAGCCGCTCGTGATGACATTCAGGTCCCTGTGCTTTTTTATCCTTACGACGAAGAGGAAGAAGCCACAATGGTCGTTTCCGATATCAAAGAAAAAATTCAAAACGGCGCCAGTCCAGAAGACTTTGCGGTTCTTTACCGCACAAACAGCGGGGGCCGCGCTATCTATGAAAGGCTTCATCAATCGTCAATTCCGTATACAGCTGACCGCGGCGTCCAATCGTTTTATAGCAGACGGATCGTCCGTCAGATTCTCGCCTACTTGTATGCAAGCCAAAATGAGGATGACACTGAAGCGATTAAGCACTTGCTTCCCGCCTTGTTTTTAAAGCAGTCCGCTTTGAATACGCTGAAGGCGCTCTCGATTACCGAAGACTGCTCGATGATTCAAGCGCTGGCCAAACTGCCTGATCTGAAGCCGTTTCAGCTTGACAAAATCAAGAAAATCGTACCGTTTTTCGCAAGCCTGCGCACGATGAAGCCTGTAGAAGCCATCACCTTTGCAGAAGGAAAAATGGGCTTCTCCGAGTATCTAAAAAAACGGGGCAATGAGGGCAACAAGCTAGAAAAAGGCTCCGATGACCTGCGTGATATCAAGGTCGTCGCCAAGAAGTTCAAAACGATTCCTGACTTTCTTGCCCACGTGGATCATATGAGGGCCGCTGAGAAAAACAGAACGGATGAACATGGCGTTCAGCTGATGACCATTCACCGGTCAAAAGGCCTTGAATTCAAAACAGTCTACGTGTTAGGCACTGTAGACGGCTCAATTCCGCACGATTTCTCATTAGAAACGGCAAGAAAAGGAGACGAGGCCGCTCTTGAGGAGGAAAGACGCCTTTTATATGTAGCGATGACACGGGCGAAACAGCATTTATATTTGTCTTGCCCCGCAAACAGGCGCGGCAAAACAGCCAACCGCTCAAGATTTTTGTATCCCCTGCTACAGAAAGCAAGACAGCCCTTGCATCATTAACAGCCCGGCAGATTACTGCCGGGTTTTTACCGTAAAAAAAGGCCTGCTGCAGTGAATCAGCCAGGCCATCTGCTTATTTATTATCCATCATTTTAGAAATCGTGCCAAAATCAAGCTTTTCTTTTCCGCTTGTAATAGATTCCACGATTTTATCTTCTAATTCTTTTGGCACGCGTCTGTTTGCCAGCTGCGCTACGCGGTTAATGACACTGCGCACTGTATTTTCATCTTTAAAATTAGCGTTTTGGAGTGATCCGGCAAGATTCATTACATCCTGCATCTTCACACCTGTTTTCTTTTCGATATTCTTAAAAAATTGATTATCCATAATGCGCCTCCTTTTGGCGGAGTAATACGGTATTGTATGAATGCACATAATACAATGTGCTTTTCCAACATTTTTAAAAATAAACACAAGGCAAGGAAGTACGGGTTATAACCCGTACTTCCTCAATACATCTTAAAAGAAAGATGCACCTACGATGATGAGGAGAATGAATAATACGACCAACAAAACAAATGTTGAACCATAGCCGCCGCCGTAACCGCCGGCATAGCCACCGTAGCCGCCGCAGCAGCCACCACCACCGAATCCGTATCCAAAGCCCATAGATAAGCACCTCCTTTACTCTCTATACACTATGTGAGCTGCTTGGATTGGCTTGGATATTCGCATAGGGCGTTTGCGGATTTACGATTGATCATATTGAGCTTGATGTTTTTTAAGTAAGGCCTCTGTTTTTTCAGCCAACGCTTCAATCTCATCTTCAAATTCCAGACCTGCTTTATCAAATGCATCCAAGTCTTTTCTGATGCTGCCCATCGTGTCTTCATGCTCTTTTTGCTTTTGTTCGTGCGGTTCATACCTTCCTTCTATCCATTTTTCAAACTCATTCACTTTGATCCCCCCGCTTATGATATATGCCGGTTGCGGCCGCCCTGTTAAAAAACAAAAAACCGGAGTTCTCCGGTTTCTTTGCCAGGCTATTGAGGCTTTTTCTTTTTATTTCCGCACCCGCAGCCCTTCTTTTTTATCTTTTTTGATTGATACGACGAATCTGTATATGGAGATTTTTGGGAAGGTTTATTATATTGATTCATTTTTGCTCCCTTCCTTTCCTTATGTCATATATGCTACTTTATGCGTATCCTGACGGAAAGTTGCTGGTGGGAATGCCTCATTCCTGCAGCCATTTTGATACAAGCGTTTCTATGATGCCGGCAAGGCCCGCGATCGCCAAAAGTAAAATCAGCCACTGCGCTGCTTGCGGGATCAACGCCTGGCATAAAATCAAAAAGCCGGCGCACCATACGCCTGTGCACCAATAGCAGCTCAGCAATTCCCCTATAAACGCCCTGAGACCAGTTCCTTTAATCACGATATAGGTTTCAATGTTCCCGTCCGCATCCTTTTCCTCCTTCTCTTCATGAAACAGACTGCGAAGCGGCGCCATAATCGTGTCAAACACCAGCAGGCGAGCAAGCCGAAAGACCGCAAGCGAAAGAAGAGCAATTGTCAGTCCATTAATAACCACTCGTTCACTCCTTTGCCAATCATGATCCCTTCACATATATGCGAAAACCCTATTCTTCATGAATTGTATCTTGTCCGGAGGAAAATTGGTTATTTTTATTATTCCGCTCTGCACCCCATTTGCATTATATAGAGTATGGATAAGAAAGGAGTGAAGGTTATGTCATTTGAAGAAAAAATCGAATCCCTGCACCCTGCAATATTTGAGCAATTATCAAGCGAATTCGAGCAGCAGATCGAAGTGATTGATTGCGAAAATATCACAATAGATACGTCACATATAACATCTGCCCTTTCTATACAAGCCTTTGTGACAACCATGATTATCGTGGCGACTCAGCTCATTATCGCCGACGAGGATTTGGCTGACGCAGTGGCAAGTGAGATTCTTATTCTCGATAGCTCACAAATTAAAAAAAGAACCATCATTAAAATTATCAACAGCCGAAATATCAAAATTACTTTGTCTGCTGACGAGATAATAACCTTTGTACAAATCTTGCTTCAGGTGTTAAATAGCATTCTCAGTGAACTAGACGTCCTTTAACCCTTTCTTTTTCACAAACTTATAAGACGAGGTGAAAACAAATGTCAGATAATGACAAATTAAAAGAAGAGCTTGCGAAGCTTCCAGAAGTTGATCCAATGACGAAATTGCTGGTCCAAAATATATTTTCTAAACATGGTGTGACGAAAGACAAAATGAAAAAAGTATCAGACGAAGAAAAAGAAATGCTCTTGAATCTTGTAAAAGACTTACAAGCTAAATCACAAGCGCTAATAGAAAACCAAAAGAAGAAAAAAGAAGAAGCAGCCATGCAAGAGCAAAAGAACGAAAAACCGCTAAGCCGCAGAGAGCAGCTCATTGAACAGCTCAGACAAAGACGGCAAAACAATAACAATTCAAATTAATCATAAAAAATAGGGAACTTCATCAGGATATATGCCTCAGTCAAAGTAAGAGGCTCGCTCATTTAATAACAGTAAAAGAAAAGGAGGAATAGATATGGAAAGCAGACCATACTCTTGGGTTGCACTTGATCCTGACTGTGACCATCCATTAGAGCACAAAGAGAAAGAAAAAGAAGAAAGAAAATGCAATTGTGATATTTGCTGCAATAACAATGGGTTTGGCAATGACAACGCCTTTATCGACCAAGATCTAGCCCAGGCAAATCTCAACAAACAAGTCTCCGATGAGACAATTATTATTAGAGATTCTTGTGACATCAACGTTTCATCTACAGACGTTCAAGCCGTAACATCAGTTGTAACAGCACTTAATGCCGCAGTCGTAACGGCTACTCTGACATCCATTGCAGACGGCGTAATTGCCGAATTAGTCGCACAAGATTTGTTACAGCTTACAGCTAACAAACAAGTAAACCGCCAAAAACTTCTCATCGAATGCTCCCGCGGCGTAAACGTCACAACAGTAGATGCTGATATCGCAACCCTTATCTCTACAGCAACAAATACCCTCGTAGCCATCCTAGTTATCACTCTTGTCCTCTAGGACCTAAAAGCAGAGCCAAAAACGCTCTGCTTTTTCTTATTTTCCAAGCATATGATGAATATATAGACGTTCACCCACACCAAGTGGGGCACGGGTACATATGTTGTTAAGGACTAAAGTCAAATACCCTATAAAGAAGGAGCTGAAATCAATGAGCTGCGGAAAAACCCATGGCCGGCATGAGAACTGTGTATGCGATGCAGTGGAAAAGATTTTAGCAGAGCAGGAGGCAGTTGAGGAACAGTGTCCGACTGGCTGCTATACAAACCTTTTGAATCCGACAATTGCAGGTAAAGACACAATTCCGTTTCTCTTGTTTGATAAAAAAGGCGGATTGTTCTCCACATTCGGAAACGTGGGGGGATTTGTGGATGATATGCAATGCTTTGAGTCCATTTTCTTCCGCGTTGAAAAATTATGTGATTGCTGTGCAACCCTGTCGATTCTACGCCCGGTCGATGTTAAAGGCGATACCTTAAGTGTTTGCCACCCTTGCGACCCGGATTTCTTCGGGCTTGAAAAAACGGATTTCTGCATTGAAGTGGATCTTGGATGCTTCTGTGCCATTCAGTGCCTGTCGCCAGAGTTAGTTGACAGAACTTCGCCTCATAAGGATAAAAAGCATCATCACAATGGATAAACACTTGTAAAGAGGAATCCCCTTCCAAACTCTATTACGGGTGTAAATCATTCAGCTGCTTCCAGCGTGAGGCAGCTGACTCTCCATCATTTCGCCAGTCTCAAATTTATAAGGCAGGAGGGATAATATGAGCCAGAAAACATCATGCTGCGTGCGTGAAGCAATAGAAAATATTGAAGAACTGCAAAACGCTGTTGAAGAGGATTGCCCGACAAGCTGCCATTCAAAGCTTTTGTCACCAACCCATTCGCTAGGCGATACAGTGCCTTTCGTGCTATTTACATCAAAATCAAATCCTTTGGTCGCTTTCGGAAATGTCGGCGAACTCGATAACGGCCCTTGCTTTAATACAGTATTTTTCAGAGTAGAAAAAGTTCATGACAGCTGCGCAACTCTGTCATTATTAATCGCATTCGACGAACACAAACACATTTTGGACTTCACCGATAAGGATACGGTTTGTGAAGTGTTCAGACTTGAAAAAACGAACTACTGTATTGAAGTAGACTTAGACTGCTTCTGCGCAGTCAACTGCTTAAATCCTCGATTAATCAATCGTACACATCATCATCATCATTAATCATAAGCTGGAAAAGCTTGCAGGCCTGCAGGCTTTTCTCTATGGAAAAAAGCTGCCCGGGAACATCAGCCGGGCAGCTTTTTTCTTTTCATTTTCATTAAAATCCGAGCGGGTGCAAAGAGGTAATATCATCGATTGCCAGCTCGGTCGGGGCTCCGTTTCCGGTTGTTCGAAGCAGGACGGAATCATTCCTTCTTCCGACAATCACGCCTCTGTACGTTCTTCCATTGGCTTCAATCAAGCAAAGCGCTCTCGGCATGTTATGAGGCAGCTTTGTTAAAAAGTCAATTTTTTCGTGGATCGTCATCTTGCTCATCGGTTTTTTCACTTTTCGTGCTGACGGTGCTTTCTCCTCCGCTTTATCAGCACTATGGACAGCTTCCGGTTCTTTTTCAGGCTTCCTGGCCTCAAGTGCAGGCTCTTCCTTTTTTTCTGCTTTCGGGGGCTCGTGTTCGACGGTTTCTTCTACGGCCTGCGGCTCTGCTTTCTCCTCCAGCTGGTTCTTTATATTCTCTGGCTCCCTCACCTCTTGTGTTTGCTGACTCACTGGTTCGGCTGCAGGCTTTTGGTCTGCTTGCAGGACATCCTGTGCCACGGCTTCCTCCTGCTGCTTCTCAAGGTAAGCCGGCTTTTCCTCAGCTTTTGGCGGAGCGGGTTTGTCGGCCTTTCTTTTGATGACAATCTCCTGCATGGATGATCTTGTGGTTTCTGCATAATCCGGCTGAACAATATACATGAGCGGTTTTTTATCCGCGTTTCTTTTCTTATTAGACATCTTCATCCCTCCGATTGTGTCATATTCTATCTATATGACAGAAAGCTGAAAATCAGAAGAAATAAAAAAGCAATCCCTATTCGGGATTGCTTGATATAGATCCTGCTTAGCGGGCAGTGATATGGAAACCTGAATCAACGTGAAGATTTTCACCTGTAATCCCGCGGGACATATCGCTGAACAAGAACGCAGCTGTATCGCCCACTTCTTCAGGTGTTGTCGTGCGGCGAAGCGGCGCACGCTCTTCGATATCTTTTAAAATGGAGTTGAAATCGCTGATGCCTTTAGCAGATAATGTTCTGATCGGACCGAGAAATGCTGTTAACGCGGATATTTTCTTTTCCTAAGTCAGCAGCTAAGTATTTCACACTTGCATCAAGAGAAGCTTTCGCTACACCCATAACGTTGTAATTTGGCATCACAAGCTCTCCGCCAAGGTACGTCAAAGTGACAATGCTGCCGCCTTCAGTCATCATTGGACGTGCCGCTTTAACAACAGCAGTCAGAGAATATGAGCTGATGTTATGAGCCAAAAGGAAGCCGTCACGATTTGTGTTTAAGTATTCGCCGACAAGCTCTTCTTTGTTGGCAAACGCGATACAATGCGCGATACCGTGGATTACACCGACCTGCTCCTTAATGCTTGCGAAGCAAGTTTCGATTTCTGCGTCGTTTGTTACATCGCAAGGAAGGATGATGGAATCGTTGCGTTCTAACGTTCCGGCAAGCTCATGAACAGATTTCTCCAAGCGTTCGCCTGCATATGTGAAAATCAAACGTGCACCCGCTTCATGCAAGGAGCGCGCAATGCCCCACGCGATACTGCGTTTGTTGGCTACCCCCATCACAACAATGTTGCGGCCTTCAAGTGAAAAATTCATATGTATAAAGCCTCCTATATTTAATAAAGACATAGTATTAGTACCTGATCTTAATTCCTATCATATCATAACCTTGTCCAGATGAAAAGCGCATACCGTAGCAAATGCGAAAGAGATCACCATCAGCTGGTGATCTCATCGGCTTGTTTTTAAGCTGTTTCGTTTAAAAGCGAAATGGTTTGTCGGCCCGTGTCCCGATCCGATGCCGAGCGTATTTTCCACCGCTTCGCGGACAAAGTTGGCCGCAACCTCAAATGCCTGATGGATGCTGTCTCCTTTAGCCGTTTGGGCCGCTAGAGCCGCAGCAAAGGTGCAGCCTGTGCCATGCGTATGCTTCGTATCAATATATGGATGGGTGATTTGCATAAACATGCTGCCATCAAAAAGAAGGTCAGTAATGTGATTGTCCTCAGGCTGGTGCCCGCCTTTGATAATGACATGCTCCGCACCCATCTTGACGAGCTGCTCCGCTGCTTTTTTCCGGTCATCCAGCGAGCTGATTGTCATTCCTGTCAGCGTTTCTGCTTCCGGGACATTCGGCGTAATCGCGTAGCTTCTTGGAATGAGCAATTCCTTTAAGGTGGCAACTGATTCATCATGCAGCAAGGATGCACCGCCCTTTGCGATCATAACCGGATCAACAATTACACGATTGAATCCGTACTCGTCAATTTTTCTCGCCACTTCTTCAATCATGTCGGCATTCCAGAGCATTCCCGTTTTTACTGCGTCCGGTCTTAAATCCTCAGCAACAGCATCAATTTGCTGTCTCAGCGCCTCTACAGTCAGCGGATGCACCCCATGGACCCCAAGCGTATTTTGAGCGGTTACCGCCGTAATTGCAGACATTCCGAATACATCAAGCTCTTGAAAGGTTTTAATATCTGCCTGTATCCCTGCGCCGCCGCCTGAATCGGATCCGGCAATTGTCAATGCTTTATATATACTCATTACCTACACTCCTTTTATTACCCGATCCATTTATGATAAATGGATTTTGCCCGGGCAATATCATTCGTTCCATGGATCAAAGCTCTTCCGTCCCGGAACAGCACCATTTTCATATCATCCGAGCGGCAGGAAATCAAATACGGGTTCGCGGCTACTTCAAGCCCGGCCTGCCTCAGCTGACCGGCAAGCACTTCAAGATCCGCTTCTTTTGTAATGGATGATCTGATCTGCACCGTGTTCCTGCCGCACAATACAGCCGCTTTTGTTTGGTTTTCATATGACAAAAACGGAAAATCCCTTGTGCCGCAGCTTGGGCATGCGTCATGTTTGAGACTCGTCACACTCACTTCTGACCGCTCGTTTTTCCACAAGTCAAAGGAGCGCAGCACCGGCTCACATTCCTCTCCTGCTAGCAGCTTCAGCGCATCTGTTACCTGAAAGACTGCTACCTGCAAAACAGCCGGACTGATGATGCCGGCTGTGTCACACGTTGCTCCGCCAATCGGAAGTGTATCGAGCAAGCAATGCAGGCAAGGGGTAGATTCCGGCACCACGGTAAAGGTGAGGCCATAGCTCCCTACACAGGCACCGTAAAGAAAAGGAATCCCTTCTTTTACCGCAGCATCATTTACGATCAGGCGGGTTTCAAAATTATCAGCCGCATCCACAATAATCGAAGCACCCTTAATCAGTTCGATGACATTTTCCGCTGTCACATCCATGACAAGGCCAGTCACATCGACATCGCTGTTAATCGAACGGAGACGATGCTCCGCAGCGGCTGCTTTCGGCATTTCTTTTTTGACGTCATCCTCTGTATAAAGCTGCTGGCGCTGGAGGTTGCTCCATTCCACATAATCTCTGTCGGCAATTTTCACAGAGCCGACTCCCGCCCTCACCAGCATTTCTGCACTTGCTGTTCCGAGTGCGCCGGCGCCGATAATCACGGCGCGCGCTTCCTTCAATTTTTTCTGGCCGGATGGGCCGATCGGAGCAAACAGCTCCTGCCTGGAATACCTGTCCGTCATACAGGAAGACCTTCTCCCGGACTGCTTGCCGTTCCGTATTGCTTAAGCGGGATTCGGCCCGCCTCATAAGAAAGGCGTCCTGCTTCCACCGCGAGCTTCATGGCACGAGCCATTTTCACAGGATCGTATGCGCCTGATACAGCCGTATTGAGAAGCACGCCATCCGCTCCAAGCTCCATTGCATATGCCGCATCTTTAGGCGATCCTATCCCCGCATCCACGATGACAGGCACTTTCGCCTGTTCAATAATAAATGACAGATTCAAAGGATTTAAGATTCCTTGTCCCGATCCAATCGGAGATGCACCCGGCATGATGGCATGAACGCCAAGCTCTTCCAGTTTTCTCGCCAGCACAACGTCATCCGACGTGTACGGGAGGACAATAAAGCCCTCTTCAAGAAGCTGTTCAGACGCTTTTAATGTTTCAACAGGGTCAGGCAGCAAGGAACGGCTGCATCCGATGACTTCAACTTTAATCATGTCACAAAGGCCTGACGCTTTCGCCAGCCTTGCAATCCGAACCGCTTCTTCAGCAGTGCTGGCGCCCGCTGTATTCGGCAAAAGCGTATATTGGGATAAATCAAGCTGTTCCAAAAAATTCGGCTGAGATGCTTCAAAAATGTTCATTCTCCGCACAGCAAATGTTAAAATATCAGACTCGGAAACAGCTACTGCTTCCTTTTGAGTTTCAAACGATGGGTATTTCCCCGTGCCCAGCAGCAACCTTGATTGAAATGTTTTTCCGCCAATTGTTAACATGCTCATCCGCCTCCTACAAAATGGACAATTTCAATGACATCGCGATCACAAAGCTCAACCTCGTGATAACGTTCTTTCCCAATTATTTCTTTATTTCTTTCCACGATAACGATTTTATTTTCGAGCTGATAAGACGCCAGCAGGTCTTGAATTGTACCTGCGTCTTTTTCCCACTTCACGTCTTTACCGTTCAGCTGTAGCATCATATCTGAACCGCCTCCTTGCGATCAATTCGGAATGCGTGCAGCCAGTCTTGGTTGACCTCTTTATTCATGATGAGATCACTGATCAAAGCGCCAGTTGCAGGAGCAAGCAGGATCCCATTTCTGAAATGGCCCGCCGCAAATAAAATACGGCTGTCCTCAGGATGTCTGCCGATGTACGGTTTTCCATCCTTTGTTCCCGGCCGGAGTCCCGCCCAAAAACGATCCACCTTCATATTTTGTATAGCCGGCAGCATGGTTTTCGCTTTTTTCATAACCGACTCCAATCCGCCAAGATCAGGTGTTTCACTCCAGTCCCCAGGCTTCATTGTCGCGCCGACAACAAGTCTGCCGCTTTTTCTCGGTACGATATAGCAATGGTCATGATAAAGCGTTTTTGTCAGCGGGATATCATCATTCCAAACGGACAGGCACTCCCCTTTTACAGGAAAAAATGTGTTGTTCAGCCCGAGCTGTTTAAAAAACACCCCGCTCCACACCCCGCTGGCAACGACAACATGATTAGCCCATACATCTCCGCTCGGGGTCTTGATGGACAGAGCTTCACCGTCACGTTCGACATGCAGGACAGGCGTATGCTCAAAAATCTCCGCCCCAAGCGCTTTCGCTGCTTTCGCATATGCCTTGCAAACGTAATAAGGCTCAACATGCACATCATCCTGGATAAAAGATGCACCCAAGATGTCACCAGACGCATGCGGCTCTTTTTCTAAAACCTCTTCTTTTGTATACCAGGTGACAGAGTCCAAATCGTCCATCTGTCTCAGCCTCAGCACATCTTCTTCAGAAAATGCAAGCTTAAACATACCGCCGTTATGCTGCCTGATGTCCACACCGGATAATGCATAAAGCTCTTCTTCCAGACCTTTGTACAGACGCTGGCTGTGCATAGCGAAATCAAAAAACGCGTCACGTTCCTCGCATTCGGCATGGGCGCCCAGCATTCCGGCAGCGGCACTTGTCGTTCTGCCGCCCATTGTTCCGCTTTCAAATAATGCGATGCTTTTGTTTTCCTTTGCCAAATGATAAGCAATCGCGGAACCGATAATTCCGCCTCCAATCACCACTGCTTCATAATGCCTTTTCATAGCGCATCTCCTTTAGCTTGCGGGAATATCGTCTGGCTGCTTCCAAGGGCTCAGCGGCAGAGAAAATTCCTGACATGACAGCGATGCCGTCCGCCCCTGCTTGTTTTACGTCTCTTACCCTTTCCGGTGTCATCCCCCCGATGGCTATGACCGGGATGGAAATCCGCTGTTTGATATCTGACAGCAAAGACACCCCTCTGCCTTCAAGGCCCTTTTTGCAATCCGTTTCAAACACATGGCCGAACAGCACGTAGTCGGCGTCTTCCTTTTCTGCTTGAACCGCTTCCTCCAGTGAATGCACCGACCTCCCGATATGAAGGTGTGGAAACCTGGCTCTGACCTGCTTCGGTGAAAAGCTGGTGCTTGGCAGCTGTACGCGATGAATAGTAGAAAAAAGTGCAATATCCACGCGCCCGTTCATCACCAGTTTTCGTTTATCTATACCGCCTTTAAAAATAAGCTCGAGCAGTTTCAAAATATCCGCCGCCGATTTTGAGCGTTCACGAATATGAATAAAATCAACTTCATTCTGAATCGTAATGATGGTTCTCGCTAACTCTTCTACCGGCTTGCTGTCATCCGTTATGGCGTGAAGCTCCACATTCCTCCACCTCTTTTATGGCGCTGTCAGACCAGCCTTCTTTTCGATAGGCCATTCCCCAAAATTGATATTCATAGTAGCTGGAGATGACAAAATTCTCTTTCATCTGTGCACGCACTTCCTCCGTGCTGTTTTCCGCCAGCTCATCAAAGCGGTTGATTTGCTCCTCGACCTGTTGTCTAAACCAGTCACCGCCGTACGTCCCAATCCACTTTTGATAAATCGGATGCCCTGGATCGCAATGCAGCAATTTCTCACCAACCTCGTAATAAAGCCAGTAGCATGGCAGCAGGGCCGCTAAGATTTCTGCGAAATTCCCGCTCAAAACCGAACGGTACATATGGGATGTATAAGAGTACGCCGTAGGAGACGGCTTAAACGCCTTACGCTCTTCCTCGCTAATTTCCAACAGCTCGGCAAACTCGCGATGAAGCGCCATTTCCGCCTCATATGTACCTTGGGCATGGCTTGCCATCCGCCCCGTTGTATAAAGGTCCTTCGCATAAGCAGCGCCAAATGACTGCACCTTTGCAAAATGCGTTAAGTAATAGGAATCCTGAAGCACATAGTATTTAAAACGGTCAATCGGAAGCGTTCCGTCACCGATTCCTTGAACGAACGGATGGACAAAGCTCCCCTCCCACCATTCTGCGGCTGCGCTGCGACATTCTTCTGAAAACTTCACAAATCATTCCCCCTCTGATAAATAAAAAAACCACTTTCCCGCAAGGAAAAGTGGTTTGGAATTGGCATAGTAAAATAACACAAATACCGCTCCACTTCCCTACGCAGGTCTGAACCTGTTCAAGTTATGAGGGTCTAAAAGTCACACTTTTATCTCAGCCCTTATGAAGGACACCCCTAGTGGTTAAACGAATACATATTGAATTGTTCTGCACCTCTATATTAACACGAATCCTTATTTGGTCAAGATTTATCCTTCCAATGTTTTCTTAAGATCCGTTACATATCCCCGAGATCCGGTGACAATTAAGCGGTCTCCAAGTTTCAGCCTTGTATCCCCATGAGGAACGATGCTGTCTACACCTCTGAAAATCCTGACAAAGATGACGTCGCCGGTTAAAGGGAATTCCCGTAATATCACACCGTCGTATTTACTGTTCTCCATATTAATTTGATACAGGGAAGACTCCTGGTTCGTGAGCAGCTTCATGACGCCAGGCGCTTCAATCAGAGCGCGGAGCAGCGTTTTTGTCGACAGCAGAATAGAAAAGATGCTGATTCCCTGCTCCTTCAGAACTGCTTCATGCTCCGGTGATCCTACGCTTGCAATGACTCTTTCTGTGCCTTTTTCTTTTGCAAGTAATGCAATGTCTGCATTCATATCTTCATTCCCGGTCGCCACAACGAGGATATCCGTTTCAAAAATGCCGAGTGATTCAAGCGTCTCGTGTTCATAGTCAGAAATTGTTTCAACAGCAAACACTGATTCCGACAGCTTTTCCTCTGCATTCTCTTGGTAGACGTGCACAACACGCACGTCATACTCTTCCTCTGGCAATTCAAGTGTGACAGGCAAAGTCATTTGATTGGCGCCGATGAACGTAATCGTCTTTTTCTCCTCCGGCTGCTCTTCCCGTTTGTACAACTTTTTAAAACAGATCGGCGTAAAAATACTTGCGATGACAGCTACTAAAATGAGCGCTCCTGACATATTTGCGCTGATCACGTGAAGCTGCTGGCCGATTGTTGCAGCGGCAATCACGAGCGAAAGCGTTGATGTCAGCAGGAAACCGGACGCGAAAATGGTTCGGTTATCATACCACTTCTTTAGGTACATGACAGGAATGATTTTGCTCACTAACAGCGCCAGAAGCAGAAGCGGGATCATGATTAAAATTGTTTTATCCTGGAAAAGAGTCCAAATATCAAGCTTCACACCGACCATCACGAAGAAAATCGGTATTAAGAACCCATAACCGAATGAGTCTAGCTGCTGAACAAGTTCTTTGTTTGGCGAAAGCAGGGAAACAAGAACCCCCGCTAAGAAAGCGCCGAGAATATTTTCCGCCCCAAGTGATTCAGACAGGGCAACGAGTACAATAATTAACGTAAAAATGGCACGCGTCCCAATCTGGATCGTCCCTTTTGACATGGATTGAACAAAAGAGCGATGTTTGAAGACCCTGCCAAAAAAGTAAAGCACCACTCCGGCCGCAAACAGGATCATCAGGAGCCACATGTTTCCGCTGTCCTCTCCGTATAAAGAAGAAAAAACAGCAAGAAGAATCATCGTAGCCAAATCAGCAATAACAGCAACGAGCAAAATAATCTGCCCGATATTCGAATTCATGATCCGTTCTTCTTTTAATGTTGGAACGACAACGCCTAACGAAATCGTTGAAATAATCAGGGTCATCAAAAATGCATTTTGAATAAAACCCGCCAAGACGAAGCCATAGGACAGCAGCAATGATAAAATAAAAATACCGACGAAAATAATAGATGCCGCAGCAAACGTATTAGGCGCTTCCTTACCGTTCGGCAGGAGCTGCTTTTTCTTCCCTTTCTCAAAAGATGAAAAATCAATTTCAAGCCCGCTTAAAAACATTAAAAAGATAAATCCGAGCATAGAGAGTGTTTGGAGCCAGGTGTCACCCTCCACAACTAAATTAAGGCCGCTTTTCCCAATAATCAGCCCCATAATGATTTCAGCAACAACAACCGGGATGCTGAGTTTAAACCGATGCAAAAGGATGGGTGTCAAAAATGCAACGATAAGTACAACAACTAAAGATGCGACAGATGTATGCGCCATAATCAGAACCTCCTTTTTTAGTCAGGGTTATGCTAGTTCTCAATCAAAGAACAAAACCTCATTTTTAAAAAACATAACGCGATTTTAACAAGGGTTATGATGAAAAATAAAGTGATAAGCTCTTAATCCTGTTTAGAAAATGATTCTTCTTCTATAATTTGCACATAAAAGCTTGTGATGACTCACAACACTTTGCTTCATAATAAATAAAACAATCGGTAAGGAGGATACCGCATGGTTTACGATATCATCAGCGATATTCATGGCTGCTATGACGAAATGACTGCATTAATCCAAAAGCTTGGTTATACAATCAAAAATGGAGTACCTGTCCACGAAGAAGGCAGGGTGCTTGTTTTTGCCGGAGATTTAACTGACAGAGGGCCCAAATCGATAGAGGTCATCCGATTTGTAGCCAGCGCTTACGAAAAAGGTGCTGTACGTTATGTCCCGGGAAACCATTGCAATAAGCTGTACCGCTACTTAAAAGGCAATCCGGTAAAAGTGATGCATGGTCTCGAAACAACAGCGGCAGAGCTTGAGGAACTTTCCAAGGATGAGAGAAAATCAGTCAGCGAACAGTTTATGAAGCTGTACGAAACAGCGCCGCTTTACGACATCTTACATAATGGAGAATTGGTTGTCGCCCATGCTGGCATAAGAGCTGACGATATTGGCAAATATACCCGCAGAGTGAAGGACTTTGTGCTTTACGGTGATGTGACAGGTGAAACATATCCGGACGGCAGACCCGTCAGGCGTGATTGGGCGGCAGCCTATAACGGGAAGGCTTGGGTGGTATACGGCCATACACCAGTGAAAGAGCCTTGGAAGGTTAATCGCACCATCAACATTGATACAGGCTGCGTGTTCGGAAATAAATTGACAGGCTTTCGCTTTCCAGAAATAGAAACCGTCTCTGTTCCAAGCTCCCTGCCTTACGACGAATCAAGATTTCGTCCCATATAAAAAAGGAGAGAATCAATGATTCTCTCCTTTTATCAGTTTTCTCATATCCTGAGGCAATGAAGCATGAAACGTCATGTTCTCCTGTGTCAGCGGATGGATAAACGAAAGATGCTCGCTGTGCAGAGCCTGCCGGCCAATGTCCCGTCTCGTTCCGCCGTACAGTGTGTCGCCGCACAACGGGTGCCCGAGATAGCTCATATGAACACGAATTTGATGGGTTCGTCCAGTCTCAAGCTGCAACGTCACCGAGCTCATATCGTCATGTGCACATGTGACATAAAAATGCGTAACAGCCTTCTGGCCGTCTGGCGTTACCGTCCGTTCAATTATACTGTCAGGATGTCTGCCGATCGCGGCATCGACTGTTCCCTCCATCTGCGCCATCCGCCCATGAACCACTGCTGCATACCGGCGTTTCACGAGTCCGTTTTTTTGCGCTGACGATAAAATGGAGTGGGCAAATCGATGCTTGGCAACAAGCATGACTCCCGATGTATCCCGGTCTAGCCGGGTGACAAGATGAACTGTCGCCCTCACTCCGTTTTTTTGATAATGATGAATAATTCCATTGGCAATGCTGCCGGAGGGGTGCTCTCTCGAAGGGATTGATGACACATACGGCTGCTTGTTTATCACAAGCACATGTTCATCCTCATAAAGAATATCGAGCGGAACAGGCTCTGCCAGCAGCGTCTCGCTCACCTGTTCCTCAGGAAACTTCACGATAAGAAGATCTCCCTCTTTCAAAATGGCTTTAACCGTCACATGCTCGCCGTTGATCAGCAGGTCTCCCCCGCCAAACTTAATATCGGTCAGCAGACGTTTTGAAATTCCGAGTTCACCGGCATATTCTTTTACAGTCATCCCGTCCTCGGCGGAAGTAATGTACTTTCTGATATAAAAATGCTCCACGATACGTCCTCTTTCTATTCACCTTTTCCAATAAACGAATCCTGGACTCTTTTCCAAAATGGAAACGGACGGAATCTCGCAAACCGCACTTTTTCGGATGCAACCTGGCAGCGGATCGACTTCACATCCTTATGAAGAAGGGTTAAATGGTCAATCGTCACTTGAAAGTCAACTTCGTTTCTCGGCTTAATCATGCAATCATGATGGGATGGGAGAAGCAGAGGTGATCCGACCGTACGGAACACGCGGTTATTAATAGATGCCATTTCCGCAAGCTGGATCGCCCTGATAGACGGATGGATTATCGCTCCGCCCAGCGCCTTATTGTAGGCTGTGCTGCCTGATGGCGTTGACAGGCAGAGGCCGTCGCCCCGGAAGGTTTCAAAGAGCTGCCCCTTGATTTCCACATCAGCAACAAGGCTTCCTTCTATGCTTTTAATCGTACATTCATTCAAGGCTAAGTATCTTTCTTCCCGCTCGTTTTCGTGATAGGTCACAATGACTTCGAGAAGCGGATATTCGACAGTATGATACGGCGTTTTCGCAATTGCGAGAACAAGTTTTTCAATTTCATGAGGAACCCAGTCGGCATAAAACCCCAGATGACCTGTGTGAACACCGACAAATGCTGTTTTGTCCAAGCGGTCGCTGTATCTGTGAAAAGCATACAAAAGCGTTCCGTCGCCTCCGACCGAAATAACGATTTCCGGTTCATTTTCATCCAGTTCCATATCAAAATCCAATAAATACGCCTGTATTTTGCTTTTCAGCGTATCAGAAACTTGATCTCCTTTTGATGATACGGCAAATTTCATGCTCTTCTTCCCCTTTACCTATTGTTGCTCGCTTCCTTTTTTCTTTCTTGAAAAGGCAGCTTGAGCTTCCTGTACTTCACCCCTGATCTCCGACATCTCTTCGTCAAGCCGGGAAGCCGCTTCAGAAGCGCGCTGAAGCCTTAGTTTCACTTTTTCAGGAATGTTTCCGCTGTATTTATAATTCAATGAATGCTCAATGGTCGCCCAAAAATTCATCGCCAGTGTTCGGATCTGTATTTCCACGAGAACATGCTTTTCCCCGGACACCGTCTGCAAAGGATATAGTACAACAAGATGATAAGACCGGTATCCGCTCTCTTTATGTTCCGCAATATAATCCCTCTGATCCACAACGGTGAAATCTTTTCTGGCAAAAAGCATCTCTTTTACGATTTGGATGTCATCGACAAATTGGCACATGATTCTAAGGCCAGCGATATCCTGCATGGTTTCAATTTCATGCAGCGGTATGCTTTTCCGTCTCGCTTTTTCAAGTATGCTTGCCACAGGCTTGACGCGTCCGGTCACAAATTCGATCGGTGAATGGTCGTCCTCGTATTCATATAGTGTGCGGATCCCCTTGAGCTTCACTTTCAACTCTTCGACAGCCTGGCGGTACGGCACTAAAAAACGCTCCCATTGTTTGTCATCCATCATACATCCCCCAATTCCGAACCAGTTTCTATAAAAACACGCGTTTCACTTTTTCTTCCATCTCTTCTCCATAGTTTGCGTTATCTTTTATATTTTCTAAAAGATATTCCAGCTCCTCATGCAGGCCTGCCAGTTCAATCGTTTGGTCTCCTGCCTCTAATAAGACCGGTATTTTTTGTGCATGGGCCTGCTTCAATTCCGGCCATACATGTTCCTTTATAATGACATATTCAAAAGAATCAGCTAATTCAATTATGTATACAAAAGCAAAGTGGTCAGAATCAACAAGCATTTGACCTGACGGCTTGCGTGCTGCTTCGTCTCCTTCTGTCTGACAGGCAAGGCGAAGCTGATCATCCGATAATGTTGCGTTCAAAATTTCGATTCTGTTTTGCATAATGCTCTCCTTTTTAAACAAAGTTCAGATTCATTTTATCATATCAAGCTCGATATTGATAAACCAAACATCTAAAGAGATAATAGTAAAAATAAGATTTACAGGGCGGAAAGGAAGATCATCATGACCCAAGAAATTGAAATCGAATTTAAAAATATGCTGACCAAACAAGAATTCAAAAACATAACAGCGGCACTCCAGCTGACAGAAAAAGATTTTACAGATCAAAAGAATCATTATTTTGATACAGACAGCTTTGCGCTGAAACAAAAACATGCAGCGCTTCGTATCCGCAGAAAAAACGGAAAGTATGTCCTTACATTAAAAGAGCCGGCTGATGTGGGGCTTCTGGAAACGCACCAGCAGCTTTCAGAGGTATCAGATCTAGCTGCATTTTCAGTTCCCGAGGGCCCTGTGAAGGACCAGCTGCACAAGCTTCAGATCGATACGGATGCCATTCGATACTTTGGATCTTTAGCAACAAACCGAGCGGAAAAAGAAACAGAAAAAGGCTTAATAGTTTTAGACCACAGCCGATATTTAAATAAAGAGGACTATGAAATTGAATTTGAGGCGGCGGATTGGCATGAGGGCAGACAAGCCTTCGAGAAGCTGCTTCAGCAATTCAGCATTCCTCAGCGCGAAACCAAAAATAAAATTCTGCGTTTTTATGAAGAAAAACGAAAGTCTATATAAGGTGGAATGACATCGTGAATGTAACGAATTGGGCAGCTTTACTTCAGCTTCAGGCACTACAGTCCATATCTAATGCACGCAGCAGCTCGGACACTCAGAATACGGAAAGCCCGCTTTCAAGTTTCAGCTCTTTGCTCAGCCAATATACAAACGATCTGGCATCTCAGCAATCAGCACCTTCTTCATCGCCAAGCCCGCTCAGCATGCTGAACAGCGCGAATACAACAGCGCCGTCACTGCTTTCAGCGTATGGGCTCAACTCATATACGAGCAGCAATTCAGGTTCAATCACAAAAGCGGCAGAAAACACCGAAACAGCTGCTGCAGATTCAGCTTCAAACAAACATGAAGCAAATCAGATCAGTTCGGGAGACTTCTCCGTTGACAGTGCGATTAAAAAAGCCGCTGATAAATATGGCGTCGATGAAAAACTGATTCGTGCCATCATCAAGCAGGAATCAGGCTTTAATGCAAAAGCGGTCAGCGGAGCAGGTGCGATGGGCCTCATGCAGCTGATGCCATCAACAGCAAGCTCACTAGGCGTTTCCAACCCGCTTGATCCGCAGCAAAATGTGGAGGGCGGAACGAAATATTTAAAACAAATGTTGGATAAATACGACGGCAATGTGTCTATGGCATTAGCGGCTTACAACGCCGGACCGGGGAATGTTGACCGGTACGGAGGCATTCCTCCTTTCCAAGAAACGCAAAACTATGTAAAAAAAATAACTTCAACTTATTACGCGTAACCAGAGGGCTCCCCCTCTGGTTTTTTTGCGAAGTGAAATCTTACGCATTCCTGATTTTTATGTGATATGATATGAAATACAAACCCCGGCTGTCAGCCGAAATGAGTCATCATACGCAAAAAAGGCAGTTTGTTTGTAGAAATGATGCCTTGTTGCTAAAATAAACCTAGATGAAACAATGAAATACAGAAAATTACTTTTTGCAATAGGATTTATGATTCCTATTAGCCATATTTAAAGGAGTAGTCAACATGGGACAATCGTTTAACGCACCTTATGAAGCGATTGGAGAGGAACTTCTATCGCAACTTGTTGATACTTTTTATGAGCGTGTCGCGTCTCATCCTTTGCTGAAGCCGATTTTTCCGAGCGATTTGACAGAAACCGCCAGGAAACAGAAGCAATTCTTAACTCAGTATTTAGGCGGGCCTCCTCTTTATACTGAGGAACACGGCCATCCTATGCTCAGAGCAAGGCATCTTCCCTTTCCAATTACAAACGAGAGAGCTGATGCGTGGCTCAGCTGTATGAAGGACGCAATGGACCATGTAGGGCTGGAGGGCGAAATTCGCGAGTTTTTGTTTGGCCGGCTGGAGTTGACAGCAAGGCATATGGTGAATCAAACGGAAGCGGAGGATCGATCATCTTGACAAACTATCAGCATGAGCTATACTTCGCCCATTGCCATGGTCATCCAAAAAAACCGCTTGAGATTTATATGTTTGTAGACCCTTTATGTCCTGAATGCTGGTCCTTAGAGCCCGTCATCAAAAAGCTGAAAATTAGATACGGACGTTTTTTCACCTTACGCATTATCGCTTCCGCAAGCCTTACCGCTTTAAATAAAAAGCGAAAAAAGCATCTCCTCGCAGAAGCATGGGAAAAGATCGCGAGCCGCTCAGGCATGTCGTGTGACGGCAATCTCTGGTTCGAGCAAGATCAGCCGCTTTCATCACCTTATATGGCTGCTCTCGCTTTTAAAGCAGCCGAATTGCAAGGAAGAAAAGCCGGTATGCAATTTCTCAGAAATATGCAGGAGAGCCTATTTGTTTCAAAGAAAAACATCACCGATGAAAATGTGCTTTTGGAGATTGCTGAAAATACAAGTCTCGATCTTGAAGAATTTAAAAAAGATCTGCATTCTCAAAGCGCGGTCAAGGCGCTTCAATGTGACATGAAAATTGCTGCTGAGATGGATGTTTCTGTTAATCCGACACTGACGTTCTTCAATACGCAGCATGAGGATGAAGGGCTTAAAGTTCCTGGCAGCTACTCATATGATGTATATGAAGAAATTTTATTTGAGATGCTTGGCGACGAGCCGAAGCCGTCGGAAACACCGCCTTTAGAATGTTTTATTGAATATTTCCGCTTCGTTGCCTCGAAGGAAATTGCTCTTGTATATGACCTGAGCCTTGAAGAGGTAGAAAAAGAAATGAAAAAATTGGCGTTTGCTAAAAAGGTTGCCAAAGTGGAGGCCAAACACGGAATGTTTTGGAAGTCTCTCAGCACTTATTCTGATGAATATCAATCATGTGAAAAATAGCCGCAGGTGTGCATATGCTTGAGGCTGTTTTTTTGCGCTAAAACCAAACGTATGTTCTAAATTTAATACTAAAGAAACCGCGCCGGGATAAGCGCGGTTTCATATGTCTTAACGACAACAAAGGGGATGGGAGAAATTTTTCACGGTCAAACAAAGGGGTAATGTTTGTTTGTGATCAATTTCACATCCTTATGATAACAAAAGATGTCGACTTTTGACAACCTCTATGCTTAATGTTCATATTTTTGTCACAAAACATAACGGAGTTCATTCACTCATATCCTTATAAGGAAAAAGGACGAGGAGGACCGCCATGATGTCTATTTTGATCTCGATTGTGTGCATTGCCGTTTTTTTCTGTCTGAATATCTTAGGCATGATGCATATGCTGCCGCTTTATATTACCTCTCCTCTGCTGTTTCTGTCTATTTTGTTTACCCTCTACCGCTTGAATCACCGGAAAACCTTTAAAGGGTTTTAAAAAAGCCTGTGCGTCATTTCCGCACAGGCTTATTTTTTTTAAGACTGCTTGACTTTCATCAGCAGCTCTTCCATTTCATCGAGTTTTTCTTCAAACATTTTGCAAGCAGCTTCGATTGGCTCTGGAGACGTCATATCAACGCCCGCTTTTTTCAGGACATCAATCGGGTATTGTGAGCTTCCCGCTTTCAGGAAGTCAATATAACGGTCAACCGCAGGCTTCCCTTCCTTCAAAATCTGGCTGCTTAATGCTTGGGCAGCGCTGTACCCCGTCGCATACTGATACACATAGTAATTGTAATAGAAGTGCGGAATCCGCGACCATTCAAGGCCGATTTCCTTATCAATCACCATGCCGTCTCCGAAATACTTTTTATTCAGATCGTAATAAACATTTGTCAGGAGCTCAGGTGTAAGCGGCTCGCCTTCTTGCGCCTTTGTATGGATCAGGTGTTCAAACTCGGCAAACATCGTTTGTCTGAAGACCGTTCCCCTAAAGCCTTCAAGCATATGGTTGAGAATATATAAACGCTGTTTTTCATCCTCTAAATTATTCAGCAGATATTCGCCAAGAAGCGCTTCATTTGTCGTAGAAGCAACTTCTGCGACAAAGATGCTGTAATTGCCGTATGGATATGGCTGGTGCTTTCTCGTATAGTAGCTGTGTACGGAATGTCCAAACTCGTGCACGAGCGTAAAGAGATTATTGACGTTATCATGCCAGTTCATCAAAATATACGGATTCGTGCCGTAAGCTCCTGATGAATAAGCGCCATTGCGTTTTCCTTTATTTTCATAAACGTCCACCCAGCGGTTTTCCAGTCCTTCTTTTAAGATAGAGGCATATTCCTCCCCTAAAGGTGCGAGGCCTTTCAGCATGTAATCTTTGGCTTCCTCGTATGTCACCTTCATCCCCGCATCCTTCACAAGCGGTGTATACAGATCATAGATATGCACTTCATCAAGCTCTAGCACTTTCTTTCTCAGCGCGATATATCGGTGAAGAAGAGGCAAATGCTTATTAATCGTCTTCACGAGGTTATCGTATACTTCCTCAGGAATGCTGTTGTTAGAAAGCGCAGCCTCACGCGCTGACTTGTACTTTTTCACTCTCGCGTAGAAGTTGTCCTTTTTCACAGTGCCGCTTAGTGTCGTGGCCATTGTGTTTTTATATTGTCCGTACGTTTTATACACTGCGTCAAACGCATTTTTGCGGACTTCGCGGTTTTCACTTTCCAAGAAATTAATAAAGTTGCCGTGTGTGATCTGTTTTTCATTCCCATCTTCGTCTTTAATGGACGGGAACGTAATATCTGCGTTATTTAACACGCTGAATGTATTTGAAGATGATCCTAATACCTCGGAAGCCTCAGCAAGCAGCGCCTCTTCCTTCTCGCTCAGCACATGCGGACGTTCTTTTGTAATCTCCTCAATCGCATGAGAGTACAGCTTTAATTCTTCTTTTTCAAGAATGAACTGCTGCAGTTTGTCTTCTTCTATGGATAAAATTTCAGGAACCAAATAAGCTGTCGCGCTTGCGGCCTGTGTATACAGGTTTCCCGCCTTGTCATTCAGCCCTTGGTAAAAGGAGTTCCCGGTATCCTGGTCAGAGCGCATATGCGCATATGTGTACAGCCTTCCCAGCCGCTCCATCACTTTATCTTGGTACGTAAGAGCCTCGTATAAATGATCAGCTGAATCGGCCAGCTTTCCTTTATACTTAGATAAATTCGGAATTAATTCTTTTACAGCTTGAAATTCTTTATTCCAGGCCTCATCACTAGGAAAAATATCCTCAAGTCTCCATGTGTCTTCTGCCTTTACCTCACTTCTGTCAGGCAGTTGATTTGCTTTTTTTTCCTCAGCCATGGTGATCCCCCTCGTCTTCTTTGATTCAAGCCAATTGAAAAAGCAACTGTTTCTCAATAAACTTGTGTTGTGAATATCTTCCGGTTTTTCACTGCCTTTTGTCAAATCATATGCAGTAATGAAGAGAACGAATGCCAAAAAAGCAGTAAAAACACGAAAAACCTTTCCTTTTGTGCCGTTCACAGCCAGCCCACCACCTTTGTCTTAGGGTGAGCCAAATCAGACAAACTCATTCTATAAAACAGCTGCGGTCTCTTTCTATGAGATCCTGCATTGAGCGAATGCCATCTGCAGGCTGGTTCAGCACATATACTTCTTTCTGAGTCTCCCTTAAAAATCCCTTCTTGCACAAAAAATCAATGTACTGTTTAACAGCTTCAGAAAGACACTCTTCGCTGCATTCGAATCTGAGTGCCATGTTCTTTTTATGAATGTGCAGTTTGCATTGCTGTAAAACGGCTGAAAAACGAATTGGCGCATGTTTCTCTCCAAGATCCGTGATAAACAGGTAAAGAAACCCCTGCCACACAAAAACCGGACTCTTAAAAACTGCCCCTTTTACAACAGGAACAAACACTTCAGTCGGCAGAAAAGAAAAGGGCGTCTGCCGCTTCTCATAAAACAGCTGCTTAAGGCGATTTGTTTCCTTTGAGTTAAACCGATGGGGTTTATGGCGAAAACGGTGTATCGCTTTCGTCCAGCCTGAATATTGAATTGAGGATTTCGGTTCAGTAAAAAAAAGATCGTCTATACCTGCCCGATGGATAGGGATCGTTTGGACTGAGGAATAAGAATGGGTTGTGTAGAATGGAATGATGTGGCTGAGCCGGAGAAAAGAACGCCTTTCCGGACAATAACATATCAGTTCTCTGTATGGGTTTGCATTGATAAACTGCCAATGAAAAGCTGAAAGCTGATAAAAGGACGAAGCAGTCCGTTGTAAGCGGCTGTGTCCCATAATCCACTGCGGGATGATCCCTGCTTGTTTGAAGCCCTCTGTCCGCTTTTGAAAGACATCCGGACTGATCGTGGCACATTGATATTCAACAGCAAGCATACGCTCCTTGATCCTTGCCATGACGTCCGGTCTTTGGTTGATTTCCTTTATATACGGTTCCAATATGGGAGAAGCCTTTTGCGTTTTCAGCCATACGTACAGCTGTCTTTTTCCTTCTAAATGGTAGGCGCTTTCCGGTTCTATGTCTATGGAGCAGGACTTGTTCTGTTTATGGGCAAAATGCGGCGCTTTTTGAAGTCCGAGCTTCACAGCAAGCTCTTCTCCGCATACCGGACAGAAGAATCGTTTCCGCTTTAATTTTTGGCTTTGCTGAGCGCCCAGAAGGTGAAACATTTGACCGTCTTCAGTCACAGCACTAAACAATTGTCATCTCTCCTTTCCAGTTGAGGTATACTTTCTGGATAAAATGATCAACTCCTGTTTGCTGTATGTTCCGCTTGTACGTGCGTTTTTGATTTTTCACATCTCTAAAAGGACATTTTCGTGCACAAAAAAAACCGATTTCCGGAAAGAAATCGGTTTGCTATGATGCAAAGTGTTTTTTTATCGTTTCTAGAGCATGCTCTGAAATAATCAGCTTGCCGTACTCTTCAAGACGGTGTATGCTGATTGAGGATTCATTTGCGTACTCCAGCAGGATGCTTAGCTGATTTTCAACCTCTTCATCAGTCATATTGCAAAAATCCACATATAAATAATATCGGTTCTCAAACGAATATAAAGTCGTTTTGCTTCCGTTAACGTTCAAATTAGATAGAGAAATAACATCCTCAAAATCGCCAAATCGCAAGACATATTGAAGCTTTTGCTCCTTCTCTTCCTGATTGACGGCCTGCTCTTCTTTCTGGAAATCATCCAGCAAGGCGTCAAGGTCCTCAGATGCTGGTTCTTGCTTTTTATCCTCAGGAATCGGCAGTTCGAGCTTTTGTCCGTCTTTGGAAAGCTGGGCTTTTGTGACGATGATTTCTAATCCTTTGTCAAGCGCCTGAACTTGAATCCAAAGAGGGCCTTCCACAGCGAATTCCTCTTCTTCATGAACTTCATCCATGACTTCCCAGAACAGTTCTTCACTGCGCTCACGGTTATACCAAATTTCTTCTCTGTCAAAACCGCGATCTTCAATATCTCCGTAAGACATATAAAATTTTACTGTATGCTCGTTAATTCTTTCAATTTCCATTTGCCAACCTTCCCTTCTATATAAGATGTTGAAGGGACATCTAAGCTCCCGATTAATTGTACTTTACTACACTTTACCCATTCCGTCCACATCTTAACCTTAAGCAAGGCCAGTGTGAATTCCTTTGTATTTCTATTTTATGATAAAACAGTCACAAAAGAAATAAAAATGCACCTTTACCTAAAAAACGGCAGTTCAGGCTGCTGATATCATAAAATGCGGCCTGTCTCATATAGTAGTAGTACAAGCGAAGGACTGAAAGCGAGGTGCCGATTCATGGAGCATGACTATCTGATTTCTCTGCTTGTAATTGTTGGGATCGACCTGATCCTTGGCGGAGATAATGCGGTCGTCATTGCCATGGCCAGCAGACATTTGCCGGACAAGCAAAGACAGCAAGCTATTATTCTCGGAACATTTATAGCCGTTGCCATGAGAATCGGATTAACAAGTGCAGCAGTATATCTTTTGAACATTCCGTTCTTGCAGTGCGCCGGCGGAATTTTCCTGCTGTATTTAGGATATCAGCTGCTGATCGAAAAAAAAGATACTCAGCACATTAAAAGCAGCACCTCTTTGTGGAGAGCGATACGAACGATTGTGCTTGCAGATCTCTTTATGTCGCTGGACAATGTCATCGCAGTTGCAGGAGCATCACACGGTGAGTTTTCTCTCGTCGTCATAGGTTTGTGTGTATCGGTTCCGGTTATTATTTGGGGCAGCAAACTCATCCATTTTGCACTAGGGAAAATACCGCTTCTGATTTACGCGGGAAGCGGGCTGCTTGCTTATACTGGCGGAGAAATGATTGTCAGAGACAAAAAGCTGTCACTTTTTATGGCGCAGCACGGCACAGTCGAAACACTCCTCCCCATTTTGACGGTTGCCTTTGTCATTCTTGCGAGCATTTATTACCAGCAGGTTGAAAAATAAAAGGAGGCTGATGACTCAGCCTTCTTTCAGCGTGTCGACAAACCTTTGCATTCGTTGTCAGACCTGCGCGTCGGTGCTCACGAATAAACATATTCGTTGTGCTCCAATGCTCGGCCTTCCTAGACTTCAAAGGTTTTCAATCACGCTGAACTGAAAAGGTAACAAAATCCTAAAACAAAAAACCGTTTTAGGATTTTGTCAACTATCTAAAAAAGAAGGCTGATGACTCAGCCTTCTTTTGATGATACGATCTATTAGTTTGCCAAACGCTGTGCTTCTCTTAATTGGAAAGAGCGAACTTTTCTTGGCAGGAAACGTCTGATTTCGTCTTCGTTATATCCGACTTGCAAACGTTTTTCGTCGATGATGATCGGACGGCGAAGCAAACCTGGATGCTCGTTGATCAAGCGGTACAAATCTTGCAGCGGCATAGATTCAACGTTCACATTGAGTTTTTGGAATACTTTTGAACGGGTTGAGATGATTTCATCTGTTCCGTCCTCAGTCATTCGAAGAATTTGTTTTATTTCATCAATTGATAAAGGTTCAGAGAAAATGTTTCTTTCTACAAATGGAATCTCGTGCTCCTCGAGCCACGCTCTCGCCTTTCTGCATGAAGTACAGCTTGGTGATGTGTATAGTGTAACCATTCATCTTCACTCCTCTAATTAGTAGGATGAACATCTATTTTATTCTTAAATTGAAATTACTCTAAAAAAGGAATCTTTACAGGTATTATACTATAAAAAAGTAAGTGTGAACAGTATCCTAAGAAAAAAATGTGTCAATCCAGCAAATTTTTAATGTTCATGATATGTTCTTATTCTCAATTAGCTTAACTGATCGAAAATATTTTTTTGTTTTTCTTCATCGATGATTTCCAAGACCTCATCCGTTTTTTCGTACGATTCTCCGTACCATTTCTCATCTTTATAAGTATGAATGTTTTCATATGTCTGTTTCATGGCTTCAAGAATTTCTTCTTCTGATTCTGTTTTCGGTGACCAATACAGAATCTCCATCTTGTTTACTTCATTCGTAGCCAATGACCGGCGACGGTACCCAATTGATTGAGCATGCTTGAAATGCTCTCTTTGATAAAACCTCAGGCGTTTTTCTGTATCAGTATCATCTTCATCCACAGGTTCCACCTCGAGCAATATGGGCTTATTTTTCTTTTTCAGCTTTGCGATCAATTTGCCGCCAAGCCCCTGCCCTCTTGCATCCTTAGACACATACAGATAATCAACGAAAATAAAAGAATCGAATTCCGCAAACATTAAAATATGATGTTTGCCTTCATCTTTATGATAAATATCGCTTCGCTCTTTCAGAAGAGCTTCCATATGCGCTTTTGATTTCATTTCTTCAATTGGAAAGTACTCGCTAAGCTTTTCATACCAGTTCATTGATTTGCTCCTTATGAGTTCATTGTCTTCATACTTTTAGATATACCCCATTTCTTCTTGTTTAAACAGCCTTACATCTATAAAGACGTACGAACTTCCGCCATGGTTTCATTTTTTTTCAGAATGAACGGAGCCAGCTGCTCCGTTTATTCTGAAGTGCATCTCATTGAACCCGGTTTTCCCGCCTGTAATGAACAAGCCGGGGCTGTGCCAGTGCAATCAGAAACGTCATGATATATAATGCAGCAGCTGCAATAAAAGCTGTTTTCGCACCAGCCGCATCAGCCACTAACCCCATAATGGAGTAGGTGACACCTGACCAAGGAGTTAAAATTGCATTTTTTGCAGCCATGATTCCGATACGTTTCTGTTCGGGAATAACCTCCTGCAGCATGGTTTCCTGGCAAATATCACGCACCTGATAAAAAGGCCCCATTGCGGCACAAGCCAGCGCGCATAAAAACGGGATTGTAGAAATTGAGAACAGAAGGGTCAGCGCCGCCATCACAAGCGAGCAGAAAATAATAGCGCAGCCCATGTTCCGCTCAAAAAAAGCAGAAAAACGAATGGCAATCACACTGCCGACAATGGCACCTATAAAATAAGAAGCGTTAAACATCCCCCACCACGCTTCTGTTTCATGTAAAACAACCGCAGTAAAGGCGAGAAGAATAGCAGACGACCAAACAGAACCCGCCAAAGCTTCTATCATGTCCATAAAAGTAATGTCTCTTACAATAGGAATAATCATTAAATCCTTCCATATACTTCTGCCAGATGCTTTTTCATCTGTTTCATCAGTCGTTTTTTCATTTATATGAAGCCCCTTGAGGGAAACTCCCGAAAGAACAAACAGGCAAATGGCTGCACCGACAACGACTTCAAAAGGGACGGCATATGTCAGAAGGCCTCCAAGGCCCCAGCCTGCTGTTAAGAACAATTGATTCGAAAGGGAGATCACGCCATTCGCTTTTACATAGTGCTCTTTTGGAACAATAATCGGCAGCAGCGCGAATCTTGCCGGCTGAAAAAAAGCGCCCGCGAAGGAAAAACAGAACACAAACAGCAGCGTAATCCAAAAGAATGCCTGTCCGTGATGAGTGACACTGTATGCCATCAGGATTGTAAAGACCGCTCTCAGCAGATTTGCGCCCGCAAGCACCTTTTTAAAACCGAGATTGCGAAGCACCGGAGAGACGCAAAAGCTTGCAGCTATACTTGCAAACGACATGAACGATAATACGAGTCCAGCCAAAAAAACGGAGTCAGTCATTTGATAAACACGGACCATTAAAACGATTGTGACAAGGACTCCTGCTAAGGATTGAAGAGATTGAGACAGCAATAGCGCAAAAACATTTTTGTTATGCAGAAATTGAATTGTATTTCGCCTCCGCTATTTTCCTCTAATTGTAAATGTTATCATTCTCACTTTCTATGAGGACGCAAAAAAATCCTTCAAGAGATTCTCTTGAAGGATTGATGAATCATGAAAAAGCTTTAAATTCGGCTTCCGTGCACATCACAAAATGTCCCGGTTTGACTTCACGGAATTCCATCGTTTCCCCATCTTTTAATTGATGGACGGACGGATCATATTTCTGGCGGACTCGATTTCTCTCATAGTCCGGATCTGGAAGCGGAATCGCAGAAAGCAATGATTTTGTATATGGATGAAGCGGATTCTCATAAAGCTCATCTGCCGGCGCAAGCTCAACCAGTTTCCCGAAATACATAACTCCAATGCGGTCGCTGATGTATTTGACCATCGATAAATCGTGGGCAATAAACAGGTATGTGAGCCCTTTTTCTTTTTGCAGTTCTTTCATTAAATTCACGACCTGCGCTTGAATGGATACATCCAAAGCGGAAATCGGTTCATCTGCGATAATGAATTCCGGATCAACAGCAAGCGCTCTGGCAATCCCGATTCTTTGGCGCTGGCCACCGGAAAATTCATGGGGATAGCGATTCGCGTGTTCCTTGTTCAATCCCACTGTTTCCAATAGTTCATGAACCCGCTGCATCCGCTCTTTTTTCGTTTTCGCCAGCTTATGAATATCAAGCCCTTCAGCAATAATATCAGCAACTGTCATTCTCGGATTCAGGGACGCATATGGGTCTTGGAAAATCATCTGCATTTTGCGGTTGAATTCCAGCAGCTTTTTCCGCGATTTTTTCCCGTGCACATTTTCGCCGTTGAACAGCACCTCACCATCGGTTGCTTCGTACAGCCGGATAATGCTTCGGCCTGTTGTCGATTTACCGCAGCCAGATTCACCAACCAGCCCTAATGTTTCACCTTTATAGATATCAAATGATAAATCATCTACAGCCTTAACCGTTCCTCTCGGTGTGACAAAGTGCTGTTTTAAATGTTTGATTTCTAATAGTTTTTCAGTCAATTTATTCACCTTCTCTCACTAAGACAGGTTTTTCATACGTGTTTGCAAGTTTACGCATTTTCGCTTTTACCGCTTCAGGCGGCTCTACCTTTGGCGCGTCGGGATGAAGCAGCCACGATTTGACATAATGAGTATCAGATACCTTAAACATTGGCGGCTCCTGTTCAAAATCGATTTTCATCGCATAAGGGCTCCGCGGGGCAAAAGCATCTCCTTTTGGCGGGTTTGTCAAATCAGGCGGCGTGCCCGGAATGGCAGTCAGCTCTTCCTCTCCTGAACTTTCCAGTGTCGGCATGGATGCAAGAAGCCCCCAAGTATACGGATGTCTCGGATCGTAGAAAATTTCGTCTACCGTACCTGTTTCTACAATCTGTCCCGCGTACATGACAGCGACCCGGTCAGCAACGTTTGCCACAACACCAAGATCGTGTGTGATAAAGATGATGGACGTGTCAATTTTCTTTTGCAAACCCTTCATCAATTCCAGAATTTGTGCTTGAATCGTTACATCAAGTGCAGTGGTCGGCTCGTCGGCGATCAAAAGCTTCGGATTCGCCGCAAGCGCCATGGCGATGACAACCCGCTGCCTCATACCGCCTGAAAATTCGTGCGGAAATTGGTTCACTCGCTTTTCCGGCATTGGGATACCGACTAATTCCAGCAGTTCAACCGCGCGTTTTTTAGCCGCTTCCTTTGAGATCTTTTCGTGTTTAAAAAGCACTTCCGTAATTTGTTTACCGACCTTCATCGTTGGATTTAAGGAGGTCATCGGATCCTGAAATATCATGCCGATCTCTTTTCCCCGGACATTTTGCATTTCTTTTTCGGACAGCGGCACCAGATCCTTCCCTTCAAACAGGATTTCACCGCGTTTGAAATAACCCGGAGGCATTGGAATCAGCTTCATAATCGCCTGAGAGGTTACACTTTTTCCGGACCCTGATTCTCCGACGATAGCCAGCGTCTCTCCTTTTTCCAGATGGAAATTCACTCCGCGGATCGCTTGGACCTCTCCGCCATATGTTTTAAATGAAATTGCTAAATCTTTTACTTCTAATAGGCGTGTCACCCGTATCACTCCCTTATTTACGTAACTTAGGATCCAATGCGTCTCTTAATCCATCGCCGACAACGTTAAAGCCAAACATTGTAATGCAGATAAATCCTGCAGGGAAGAATAAACGCCACGGATAATAGGTCAATGCAGGCAATCCGTCAGAAGCCATCGTTCCCCAGCTTGCCAGCGGAGCCGGGACACCGAGTCCCAAATAGCTTAAAAAGGCCTCTGTGAAAATCGCAGTAGGAACTGTCAATGTCATCGTGACCAAAATGGAACCCATTGCGTTTGGCACGATATGTTTAAACAGCAGACGGGATGTTTTCGCACCCAGTGTCTGTGAAGCAAGCACATACTCTTGATTCTTCAGCTGCAGCACTTGTCCGCGCACGATTCTGGCCATGTTAATCCAGCCCGTAATCGTCATGGCAATAATAATCGTAAATAGCCCTTTCGGAAGAACAACCATCAGTAAGATAACCATTAATAATGAAGGAACTGCCCAAAGGATATCAGCGATACGCATCATAATTTCATCTGTTCTTCCTCCGCGGAAGCCTGAAATGCTCCCCCAAATGACGCCGATCAGCAAATCAAGAACAGCGGCTGCGACACCGATAAAGATTGAGATTCGCGCTCCTACCCATGTACGGACGAAAATGTCCCGTCCAAGATCATCTGTGCCGAACCAGTGATCTTTTGAAGGCGGCTTATCCGCATTTAAGAGATTAGTAGTTGAATAATCATACCTTGAGAACATCGGCGCAAAAATGGCCATAAGGATAATGAGCACGATAATGATAAGCCCGACCATTGCAAGCTTATTGCTGCGGAAGCGAAGCATCGCATCTTTCCAGAGGGAAAGGCTCTTTTTACTTATTTTTTCTGCATCGCCGGCATTCGCTGCGGCTGGTTCAAACATGTTTTTCGGAATGTTCTGCATGGCCTAGGCTCCTTTCTTTGCTTTGGAAAGCTTGATTCTCGGATCAATAATGCCGTAAAGCACGTCTACGATTAATACACACAATAGCAGGATGACACTGAAGAACACCGTTACACCCATAATGACTGTATAATCACGGTTTGTAATACTGTTTACGAAGTGTGAACCAAGACCCGGGATCCCAAAAATCGTTTCAATGATAAAACTTCCCGTTAAGACCTGGGCGGCCATCGGGCCCATGTATGTAACAACCGGCAAAAGCGCGTTTCGAATGGCGTGCCGCACTGTAACTGCTGGACGGGACAGCCCTTTCGCTTTCGCAGTGCGGATATAATCACTGTTTAACACTTCGATCATGCTTGAACGGGAAAGTCTGGCAATGAACGCCATCGGCATGGAAGCAAGTGCGATTGAAGGCAAAAAGGTGTATGCCCAGGACTCCCACCCCGCGACCGGAAACAGCCCAAGCTTCATGGAGAACACATATTGCAGAACAGCCGCCATGATAAAGCTTGGAACTGAAATACCAAATATCGTTAAAATCGCGACGGTATAATCCTGCCACTTATTATGGTAAAGAGCTGCAATGACTCCAAACAATACACCTAACGCTAAAGCGAGGAGAATAGCTTCTGCTCCAAGAGTGAATGAAACGGGGAAACCTGAATTGATCAGGTCGTTAACACTCTGACCTTTATATTTAAATGATGGTCCGAAATCCCACATTGCAACTGATTTCAAATAACTGACGTATTGTACAAACAGCGGCTTGTCCAAGCCATAGTGCGTATTTAAGTTTGCTTCAATTTCAGGTGGAAGCTTTTTCTCACCTGAAAATGGCCCGCCCGGTGCTGCTTGCATTAAGAAGAATGTCACAGTTACAATCACAAATAGTGTGATAATCATATAGACTAAGCGTCTTCCGATATATTTTAGCAAGGGGGAACACCTCCATGGTTTTTACTTTTTTATATTCTTCAGTAAGAAAGGTATATGGGAAATAGGTCCCCATATACCTTGAGGTTATTGTTTTCACAAATAAGACTTATTGAAAGTACGCGTTTCTGAAATAAATTTCTCCAGTTCCAGTAATAATGGTTCCTTTCAGATTTTCGTCTTGTACCCAAGGAATCGTATAAAAATAAATTGGAGCGACCGGCATTTCATCAATGAAAATTTCTTCCGCTTTTTTCAGCAGCTCTGCACGTTTGTTTTGATCTGTTTCAGTTTGTGACTGATTCAGCAATTTTTTGAATTCTGGGTTTTCCCAGCCCGTATCGTTATTTCCTCCGTCTTTGTCACGGAACAATTCTAGGAAGTTAATAGGATCGTTAAAGTCGCCAAGCCAGCCCATACGGCCGATTTGATAATCTTGGCTGTGGAGCTTATCGATATAGACATTCCATTCAGAGTTATCAAGCTCAACATTTACGCCTAAATTTTTCTTCCACATTTCTTGTACAGCTTGAGCGATTTTCGCATGTGCATCATCAGTGTTATAAGACAATTTGATTTTCGGAAGGTCAGATGCCTTGCTTAAGCCCATTTCTTTTAGGCCTTTTTCAAGGTATTCTTTTGCCGTTTTGATATCGTTGTCTTTGTAGTAGCCTTCTTTGTTATCCTCAAATCCCTTCATTGTCGGCGGAACCGCAGCCATTGCCGGGATTTGCTCTCCTTGCGTAATGTTTTTAACAATCGATTGACGGTCAATCGCATAAGATAATGCTTTACGGATATTGACGTTGTCTAACGGCTTAGCTTCTGTGTTGAATTTGTACCAATACACACCTGCCATCGGCTCAACATGTAAAGAACCGTCTTTTTTCAAGGAAGGGAGAGATTCTGTCGGAAGCTGTCCGAGCGGCAAACCGGCCCAATCAAGTTCGCCAGCTTGGAATTTTTTCAATTCCGTATTGTTATTGTTGATCATAACCATATCAATTTTCTTCAGTTTGACTTTGTCTTTATCCCAATACTGGTCATTTTTTTCGAGAGTAATAGAACCGCTGTGTTTCCATGCTGTCATTTTGAACGGCCCGTTTGATACATAATCATCCCCAGCATTTGTATTCCACTTTTTATTTTTCTCTGCAATTTTCTTGTTGATCGGCATATACGTATAGAACGCAGTTAATTCAGTGAAATATGGAGTCGGGTTATTTAATTCAACCTTCAGCGTTTTGTCATTCACGGCTTTTACTGCCACATCATCTAGGCTGCCTTTGCCGGTATTCGCCGCTTCAGCACCTTTTATGTAGTAGAGCTGGTAAGCGTATTGTGATTCATTATTAGGGTCAAGCGCCCATTTCCAAGCATATTCAAAATCTTGTGCTGTAACAGGATCTCCATTAGACCATTTCACACCATCACGAATAGTGAATGTATATGTTTTACCGTCCTTGCTTGTTTCGATTTTAGATGCCATGCCTTCTTCAGGCTCCCCATCTGCATTAATGCGTGTCAATCCTTCAAAAGTCTGACGGATGACACCGCCTGAAACTGAATCATTTGCCAATCCCGGATGTAAGGAGAACGGCTCAGTTTTAATATTAATGTTAAGTGTTGTCTTTCCTTTACTGTCCTTTTTCCCTTCACCGTTTGATCCGCTGCCGCCAAAGCCGCAAGCGCTCAGCACGAGAGTGAAAATGAGCATCAACGTGACAATCGACCAACGTTTTTTCATATTCGCAAACCCCCTAATAAGAATTTTTCAGCTCCTTACGGCTAAATCCTCAGAAATATCAGACAAATGAACCTAAGTTTCCATAACTTTTATTCTGTTCCGTCTTTTCTGATTATTTTTGTAAAAAAGCTGTAACAATAGAGTGAACAAGTTCATTATAATGAAACAAATAATTTATTGCAATATTATTTTATCAATTTAAAATATTTAAACTTCGTTAGTTTTTCTTCCACGAACATAATATCCTTCTACCATTTAAAGCATAAATTGATTAAAAACTTTTTCATGAGTTTTCTATCCATATTGCTTTTTACATATAATATCTGCCTGTTTTTACACTGATAGCAGTTATCATTTAAGGGTTTTACAGCACCCATGTTATTTATATCATTACAATGTTACTGGGAAAAAGAATGTTTTTTCATGATGACAATTGGTTATAATTGATTTATAATGAAGCAATCAAAAGAAAAGCGTGCTATGAAGAAGAGTAGTACACATTTCACCTGTTTGAAGAGAGTCTGCGGTGCTGGGAGCAGATAACGGGCAATGTGGAATGGACTTTGGAGCAGCTGACCGAACCCGAAAAAAGTAGGCTCAGCCGGAGCAGACTCCGTTACAAACGTCAGAGTGATTCCATTTTAATGGAATAATCAGGGTGGTACCACGGTTCATTCGTCCCTTTTTTATAGGGGAAGAATGAGCCTTTTTTATTATGTTTTAAGAAATGAGGTTGATGTTTTCATGAAACAAACGATTTTTTCAGGCATTCAGCCAAGCGGCTCTGTTACGCTCGGCAACTATATCGGTGCAATGAAGCAGTTTGTCGAACTGCAGCATGATTATAACAGCTATTTTTGCATCGTGGACCAGCATGCAATAACCGTTCCTCAAGATCGGCTCCAGCTAAGAAAGAATATCCGCAGTCTGGCGGCGCTTTACTTAGCTGTCGGACTTGATCCGGAAAAAGCAACATTGTTTATTCAGTCAGAGGTTCCCGCGCACGCACAGGCCGGATGGATGATGCAGTGTGTCGCATATATCGGCGAGCTTGAACGAATGACTCAATTTAAGGACAAATCCAAAGGCAATGAAGCTGTCGTCTCCGGCCTGTTAACATACCCGCCGCTGATGGCCGCTGATATTCTGCTGTACGGAACGGATCTTGTGCCTGTTGGTGAGGATCAAAAGCAGCACCTTGAGCTGACTCGGAATCTCGCAGAACGCTTCAACAAAAAATACAACGACATCTTCACGATTCCGGAAGTGAAAATTCCAAAAGTCGGTGCACGCATCATGTCTCTGAATGATCCGCTGAAGAAGATGAGCAAATCTGATCCGAACCAGAAATCTTATATTACACTGCTGGATGAACCAAAGCTTCTTGAAAAGAAAATCAAAAGCGCTGTGACAGATTCCGAGGGCATTGTAAAATTTGACAAAGAAAACAAACCGGGTGTTTCCAACCTTCTTACGATTTATTCAATCCTCGGCAATACGACAATTGAAGAACTTGAAGCAAAATACGACGGAAAAGGCTACGGCGAGTTTAAAGGTGATTTGGCAGAAGTCGTGGTGAACGCATTAAAACCGATCCAGGACCGCTATTATGAGCTGATAGAATCTGAAGAATTAGACCGGATTCTTGATGAAGGCGCGGAACGGGCGAACCGGACAGCAAACAAAATGCTGAAAAAAATGGAGAATGCCATGGGTCTTGGAAGAAAAAGACGCTGATCAAAAAACCGCTCTTTGCAAAGAGCGGTTTTTTATTTCAGTTTACCTTTGATTCATTTTCCATTTCCCACAGCTTTTCGAAAAAAGGCTGTCCTTTTATTAGGTTTTCGCAAAAAGCCAGGTGCTTATCCGACCAGCCTTCAATTGTTTCGTTATACAGCATGTCCCAAATCTCTTCAAAGCTCATCCGTTTGATTTGTTCATACATATGCGGATTCCACTCTGTATACCAATAGCCGATTTCAGCGCGGTTTTTCAGCCCTTTTAATTGGTCAAGCGCCATAAACATCAGCTGCTTGATTTGCCGTTCTTTTCTTGTCAGACCCCTGACATGTTCTGGTGCTAATGATAAGATGTGATATTCTTTAGAGGATTCCAGTTTCTTTGGTTCAAATTCATACGCTTCAGGCTCTACATCCTTTACCATTTCATAAACGAGCTGCTCTTGTCTTGGGATCAGACGGCTTTTCCTGACAGGGATGGTATAGCCGATCGTGTCGACAGCCAAAATGCCGATTCCGTCTGTTACAACAAAACAATATTCAAGTTTTGTCCGCTCATGATTTTTCCGAATGTACGATTTCTGATGTACGTCTTCAAGCAAACCTTTCGGAAGCTCTGACAAATCGTTTTCTATGTAATGAAACAGTACTGACGGCACCCTTAACAGAGGCACCTGATCCAAAAGCTCAACCGTATCTTCCTTGCGCCATTCGTGAAAGTGGCATACATTGTAGCCATTTTCTTCCCCTTCAAACCAATTGACCCACACATCATGAAGAAATAACATCTCTAACCCCTCACTTTATAAAAACTGTTGTCCACAGTATAGGCAAGGGACAGAGAAATTATTCCAAAGAGATTGAGGAAATCTGGAATCACTGGTTTTATGCAAGAATCACAAAAAGCAGATCTCTTTGTATATTTTCTGACAACAAGAGACCTGCTTTTTTTCTGATTTGGTGATATTTTATAACAGATATTATATTCATTTTTATTTAATATTTTTCGGGTCAAGGGCATCCCGCAGGCCATCACCGACAAAGTTGAAGCATAAAACGGTCATTAAAATAAATAGCCCGGGAAATAACGGGTACCACCATGCTTGAATCATTACTGTGAAATTCTGTGCATCTTGAAGCATGTTCCCCCAGCTAGCGATTGGCGGCTGAATTCCAAATCCCAAGTAGCTTAGCGCCGATTCAGCTAGAATAACAGACCCTACTTTCAGCGTAGCTGACACAATAATCGGCCCTAACGCATTGGGCAGGATATGAGAAAAAATAATTTTGTGCGTCTTTGTTCCAATTGTTTTAGCAGCAAGAACATATTCCCTTGAACGAAGCGATAAGAATTCTCCCCTTACTAATCGTGCTGTCGTGGTCCATCCTGTGAGACAGAAAATTAAAATCAGTTTGTCCACACCCGGCTTGAAGATGGTGACCAGCGTGATCAACAAGAAAATATCAGGAATGGATAACACAATGTCAACTACACGCATAATGACAGCATCCACTATTCCTCTGAAATATCCAGCTAATGCTCCTAAAACCGTTCCGATCAAAATCGAACCGACTACGGACGCAAATCCAACCAATAAAGAGACACGCGCTCCATATAGGATCCGGCTGAAAATATCACGTCCAAATTTATCCGTTCCCATCAGGTGTTCAAGGCCCGGCTCCTTATATTTATCAAGCAGGCTTTGCTGCTCTTGGGGATAAGGTGCAATTAAAGGGGCGAAAACAGCCGACATAATAATGATAAAAAGAATAACGGCACCTAAAATGGCCAGTTTGTTTTTCGAGAATTTTTCCCAGAAGATCTTTGTCATTGTTTCTGGTTTTTTCGAAATATTTTCTTTCAGCCTGATCTCCGGCGAGGGAGTTGTTTGCAGCTCTGACATCTCTGTTTCCCTCCTTTTAATATTCGATCCGCGGATCAACAATCGCGTAAAGGATGTCTGCAATGAGGTTTCCGACAACGACAAGAACCGCCGAGATCACAGTCATTGCCATGATAACCGGATAATCGCGCTGAAATGCTGAATCGACAAACAGCTTTCCTAATCCCGGCCAAGTGAAAATTTGTTCGACAACGACAGATCCGCCGATAAATGAAGGAATCATCAAACCGAAAATTGTAATGACGGGTAATAATGCATTCCTCAATCCATGTTTAAATAGCACTTTGTTCTCTTTAAATCCTTTTGCTCTCGCTGTGCGAATATAATCTTGATTTAATACATCAAGCATATTGGATCTCGTGTATCTCGTCAGTCCGGCCATGTCAGCTGTAGCTAGAACGAATGCAGGCAGAATTAAATGATGAATCCGGTCAAATATATTGAATTCGGTATTCAGTGTCTCGACACCCCCGGTTGGAAACCAGCCGAGATTTACCGATAACACCATAATCAAAATTAATCCAAACCAAAAGTTTGGAATAGCCAGACCTATAAACGAGGTAAATGTAATGCCATAGTCGATTTTTGAATACGGCCGCTTTGCCGACAGGACACCGAACGGAATAGAAATCATAAGAGCCAAAATCGTTGAAACCAGCATCAGCAGGAGCGTATTGGGCAGTCTTGCCATAATCAATTCTGAAACAGGCGTTCCTTTTCTGACAATAGACGTTCCGAAATCACCCTGCACCATGTTGCCTAGCCACTTTAAATATTGAACGTACTGAGGATCATTCAGACCGTATTTTTCAATAAACTGCTCTCTGTCAGCCTGGCTGATTTTCGGGTCCATCATTAATGTCATCGGATCTCCGGGCGCGGCTTTCATGATAACAAATGATAAAATCGTAATTCCCAATAAAATCGGGATAGACATTAAGGTTCTTCTGATAATATATGCAGCCATATACTTGTCCCCCTTTACTTTCCTTATTAAAAACAGAAGAGGGAGAAAACGCTCTCCCTCCCCTTTAAGGGAAATTTATTTTGCAAGCCACCATTTTTCAATATTATACAAATCACGTTTCGGATGATATTTGTATCCTTCAAGATTTTCCGGCATTGCCATATGGTTGTTAGGATAATACAAGAACGTATACGGCTGATCTTCCGCAATTTTTTGATAGATCTGCTCATATTCTTTTGAATACTGCTTTCTGTCACTGATTGATTTTGCATCTTTCATGAGTTTATCCGCTTCGGCATTTTTATACCAAACGTAGTTCAAACCCTTTTTAATCTGGCTTGAATGGAAGATATCATATTGATCCGGGAATGTGGATAAACTCCATCCCATGACCATTGCATCAAAATCCCAATTCGGAGGATTCATTTGTTCAACGAGAGCGCTCCATTCAACGATCTGGGTTTTCACTTCAATGCCGATTTTTTTCAGCTGTTCCTGAACGACGACAGCGATGTCTTCACGGACTTTGTTTCCTTGGTTCGTTTTAAGGGTAAACGAGAATTTCTTTCCGTCTTTATCCAGAATGCCGTCACCGTTCGTATCTTTCCAGCCGGCTTCTGCAAGCATCTGTTTCGCTTTTTTCTCGTTGTACTCAAATTTCGGAACATCTATATCTTTAGGATAGTTCCAAGATAAAGGGCTTTCCGGAATGTAAGCTACTTCGCCGTCTCCATCTAATACTTGGCTGACGATTGACTCGCGGTCAAGAGCGGTTGTCAGCGCTTGACGAACCTTTTTATCCTTGAATAATTCATTTTTTTCATTCCACCCGATGTACACATAACTTAATGCCAAATCAGTAACGATTTTTAGGTTGTTGAATTTTTCAGCCGTTTTGTAGTCAGTGGCGGGCACATTAAAGAAATTAATATCGCCTGCCTGTAGCTGAGCAACGGCAGCATTTGCGTCAGGAATGACTTTATACGTCACAGTATCTAAATACGGTCTTCCTTCAAAGTAATCATCATTCGCTTCGAGCTTAATATATTGGCCCTGCTTCCATTCCTTAAACTTAAATGGTCCTGAACCGATTGGTTTCTTTCTGTTAAACTCATTTTCTTCTAAATCGGCAATCGGAACATTACCGAGAATATGTTTCGGCAGAATAGCTGTGCTGTCTAACGCATTGTTGTAGAAATTACCGTCTTTATATTTCAGCTTAAACAAGACTTCGTAATCACCTTTTTTTTCTACGGATTTCAGCATTTCATATGTTGAACCGCGTTCTCCCTTGTAATCTTTGCTTAAAGGGACACTGTACGTAAATACGACGTCGTCTGCAGTCAGTTCTTTTCCGTCATGAAACTTAACGCCTTTTTTAATTTTCACATCATATGCAAGGCCGCCGTCTAATTCTTTAATACTTTCAGCGAGTGACAATTTCACATTTAGTTTTTCATCCGTTTTCGTTAAAAAGCTGTACAGCATATTTTCAATATCCGTACTTGCGTCATCCGTAGAATACAGAGAGTTAAAAAGTGTAGGTTCTCCGATTGAACCGACAACCAAATCCCCGCCTTGCTGCGGTTTGCCTGCTGATTTTTTCTCACTGCTGCTGCTCGATTTTGAGCCCGAGCAGGCTGATAAAAAGATGGCCAGGACCATCAATACACTTAGCATCATCAGTGCGGTTTTCCGTCTTTTCATTAGATATTCCCCCTTTTAAAATGTTCGTTCTTCTCAGCTGTTGTTTATGTAGTATGCATACCCCCTCTCAAAGCTGTGCGGGCAACATTAGCTATAAAGGTGACAAGCCACAAAGTGGCTGGGAGCAGCTTCTTTAAATTCTGGTATTTGTTCCTTGCATATCGGTTTTGCAACAGGGCATCTTGTGTGGAATACGCAGCCTTTTGGCGGGTTGGCCGGACTTGGCAGCTCTCCCTTCAGGACAATGCGTTCACGTTTGACAGATCCTTTTTTTCTTGTAACCGGAACGGAGGATAAAAGCGCTTGGGTATATGGGTGAAGCGGGTTGTCATAAAGCTCATGCTTGCCGGTCAGCTCCATCATTTTGCCAAGATACATCACTCCGACTCTGTCGCTGATATGGCGGACGACACTTAGATCATGGGAGATAAATAGATACGTAAGATCAAATTCCTCCTGTAATTCCTCCATCAAGTTAATCACTTGGGCCTGGATGGATACATCAAGTGCGGAAACCGGCTCATCAGCAATGATCAGCTCTGGATTTAAAGTGAGTGCTCTGGCAATGCCGATCCGCTGACGCTGTCCGCCGGAAAACTCATGGGGATAACGTCCGGCAAACGACGGGTGAAGGCCAACTCTCGCAAGCAGCTCTTCGACTTTCTCGTTTCGTTCACGCATCGTATACATGTTGTGCGTATTAAACGGCTCCTTTATGATAGACCGCAGCGTCTTTCTCGGGTTTAACGAGGCAAATGGATCTTGGAACACCATTTGAATATTTTTGCGGACACTCTTCCGCAGCTTCTCCTCTGACAGATTAGAAATATCCTGCCCTTTAAAAAGAATTTGGCCTTCTGTCGGTTTGTACAGTCTGATCATCGTTCTGCCGGCAGTCGATTTTCCGCAGCCCGACTCTCCAACGATTCCGAGTGTCTCTCCTTTTTTTAACGAAAATGACACACCATCCACCGCTTTTACATCACCGACTTTTCTTTGAAAAAGGCCTGAGCGGATCGGAAAGTATTTTTTTACGTCACGAAGCTCTAAGATTGTTTCTTGATTAGCTGCTGTCATGATTGTTCTGCACCCTCTTCCTCATATAAAAAGCATCTCACCGTTCTTCCGCTTTTGTGTGTCAAAAGCGAAGGCTGATTTGTCCAGCACTTATCCATAGCTTTCGGACACCTTGGGGCAAAACGGCACCCCGGCGGCATATTATCAGGTGTAGGCACGCTGCCTTTAATCGCATTTAATTTATCAATCTCTCCATCTATAACAGGAATTGACGTAAGCAGGCCTTCTGTATAAGGATGAAGCGGTTCTAAAAATAAGTCATCAACAGTGGCGTTTTCTACGACTTGTCCGCAGTACATGACAATCACTCTATCAGCCGCTTCGGACACGACACCTAAGTCGTGTGTGATCAGAAGAATCGATGTGTTGAACTTCTGGCAGAGATCTTTCATGAGCTCCAGCACCTGGGCTTGTATTGTCACATCCAGCGCTGTCGTCGGTTCATCGGCAATGAGCAATTTAGGATTACAGCTTAGTGCGATGGCAATCATCACCCTCTGTCTCATACCGCCTGACAGCCGATGCGGGTACTCCTTCATTATTTGCTCCGCCCGGGAGAAACCGACCATCTGCAAGAGTTCAACAGCTCGCTGACAGGCTTCTTTTTTCTTCATGTTTTTATGGTAAATCAGCACTTCGGTAATTTGTTCTCCGATTGTTAACACCGGATTAAGGGAGGTCATTGGTTCTTGAAAGATCATGGATACTTCGTTTCCGCGGATTTTGCAATAATCGTTTTCAGTGAATGAGGTGAGGTCTTTGTCTTCGAGTTTAATAGAGCCGTCCATGATTTTTCCGCCTGAGCTTTGGACGAGGCCCATAATTGATAAGGAAGTAATGCTTTTTCCGGAGCCCGATTCACCTACAAGCGCGACGGTCTCGCCTTTGCTGATGTGAAAATCGACTCCGTCAACCGCAGGGATCGGCTCCTTTTTCCGGAAAAAATAAGTCTTTAAATTATTCACTTCTAATAGTGTGCTCATGCTAGCTCCCCTTTCCCCCCTCTTGTGGTCAATCGTTTTCAAGAGAAAGCAATCCCTTTATTCAGAAATAATAAATAATATTGAATTATCGAAAAATTTTATAGTTGTATATTATTACAATCATTTTGCAAAATCAAGAATTTTTTAGGATAAATGTAATATTATTAACGAAATTCCATTATTTTATCCTTTTAAAGCATTGCATCCAAAAAGGTTTCAGCAGGAATGGAAAGTCCGTCTGCGGTGCTTGCCTTGTTGGCAGTTAAATACTTTTTTACAATATTGAATCCAACTGCGTATCCAAGCATTTTCGGCTGATATCCTTTACCGAATAACAGCTGGGGAAATAATCGATCATCCCGTTTGATATCCTGATGGGGCGCAATCTTTTTTTCATATAAAGCCTGAAGCTGCTCTGGGGTATACCAAGTCGTCCATTCAGCCGTTTGACTTCGGCCGAACCTCTCATAAACAGCATATTCCGCCAGCCCTTCCATGATGATTGTATCAAGTAATGTGACATCCTTTTCCTCTTTTGTGAGATGACCTAACCGGCAAACATGGTGATACTCATGCGTCATCAGGGCAGATACTGATCCAAAATCTAAATCTGACGAAAGAAAGAGGAACATTTTGTCTTGAAACGCGAGTCCTGATTTTGATCCAAATTCTAAACGAATTCTCCTATTTCGTTCATCAACCGGCAGCGGAACAATTGGTACATCAGGACCTTGCCATTTGTTTTTAAGATACTGTTCTTCCTTTTGGATATGCTCGTAAAAACCTTTTTCCTTCAGCTTGGAAGCAGTCTGAATACCCTCTGTCATGTTTTTAAACATCCCATGATGCTGAAGATACCCCAAAATGCCCTTCCAGTTCTTTTTCCCCGCACCTGAAAAAAGCGGGATAATGTAAGGTGCCAAATCATCTATTGAAGCAGCCTTTCTGAGCCAGCTATATGTTTGTTCTACACTCATGTGATCGCCTCCTCTTTTAATCTATGCACACAAAAAAAACCGGCTACCCTTTAAGGGCAGCCGGTTTGGCTTGATTATGATTGATATTTTTTAAAGATTAATGTTGCATTGTGCCCGCCGAATCCTAATGAGTTGCTGAGAACATAATTGAGCTCCTGTCTGCGAGCTTCATCAGGCACATAATCCAAATCGCATTCTTCGTCAGGTGTTTGAATATTGATTGTCGGCGGGATCACGCCTTCTTTAATGGCAAGGATAGAGAAAATGGCTTCAATACCGCCAGCTGCACCTAAAAGGTGGCCTGTCATTGATTTTGTAGAGCTTACCGCAAGTTTATGCGCATGCTCGCCGAAAACGGTTTTAATCGCCATTGTTTCATATTTGTCGTTGTAATACGTGCTTGTTCCGTGAGCATTGATATAATCAATTTCTTGTGGCGCAATGCCCGCATCTTTAATAGCTTCTTGCATCGCTCTCGCTCCGCCTTCACCATCTTGGGCCGGCGCTGTGATATGATAAGCGTCTCCTGTTGAGCCGTAGCCGACAATTTCTCCGTAGATTTTAGCACCGCGGGCCAGGGCATGCTCAAGCTCTTCAAGAACGATAATCCCTGCACCTTCACCCATGACAAAGCCATCGCGGTTTTTATCGAACGGGCGGCTCGCTGTTTTCGGATCTGGATTAGTAGACAGTGCTTTGTTGGCACTGAAGCCCGCGAATGACATTCTTGTCAGCGGCGCTTCTGTTCCGCCTGTGACCATCACATCTGCATCACCGCGCTGAATGACTTTAAACGCGTCACCGATAGAGTTCGTTCCTGTAGCACATGCTGTAACCGTACAAGAATTGACTCCTTTCGCTCCTAGCGCAATAGAAATCTGGCCTGTTGCCATGTCTGGAATCATCATTGGCACGAAAAACGGGCTTACCCGTCTCGGGCCTTTTGTTAGGAAGATTTCAAATTGAGATTCTAGTGTTTCAAGTCCTCCGATACCGGAGCCTACCCAAACACCGACTCTCGGCGCAATCTCATCCGTAATGTTAAGATCTGCATCTTCAACTGCCATTTTCGCAGCTACAACCGCATATTGTGTAAAGCGGTCCATTTTTCTGGCTTCTTTTTTATCCATATAATCTTCAACATTGAAGTCTTTTAATTCAGCGGCTACTTTTGCCGGATATTCTTCAGCATCAACACGAGTGATCGGACCGATTCCGGACACACCGTTGATTGCGTTATTCCAACTTGTATCGACGTCGTTGCCAAGCGGAGATAATGCTCCAAGGCCTGTAACAACTACTCTTTTTTTAGTCATCTTGTGTGCACCTCACCTTTTTTTATCGGCCCCAGCGGATTGCAATGGCGCCCCATGTTAGTCCTCCGCCGAACCCTACCATAACGACCACATCGCCGTCTTTGATTTTACCGGCTTCCAATTCTTCTACAAGAGAGATCGGAATGGATGCGGCAGAAGTATTTCCATATTTATGAACGGTTTTAGACATCTTTTCTACAGGAAGCTCTAAACGCTCGCGTGCAGCTTCCATGATGCGGATGTTCGCCTGATGCGGAATCAAAAAGTCGACATCCTCTTTTGAAAGTCCAGCTTTTTCAATGACATTTACGCATGATTCTCCCATTTGGCGGACTGCAAATTTGAAAACTTCTCGTCCATTCATGATTGTATGTCGTTTTTCATTCAGATACAAGTGCTGACCGCCTGTGCCGTCGGCTCCTAGCTCAAATGAAAGGATTCCTCTGTCATCACTGACTGGTCCGACTACCGCGGCGCCTGCCCCATCTCCAAACAGAACGGCAGTATTGCGGTCTTCCCAGTCTGTAATGCTTGAGAGCTTCTCTACACCGACAACTAGAACATGTTTGTAGGTTCCGGATTCAATAAATTGTTTTCCGGTTACAACGCCGTACATAAAGCCCGCACAAGCAGCGCTGATATCCATAGCACACGCTTTTTTAGCGCCGAGCTGTTCTTGAATCATACAAGAGACCGTAGGAAATGACTGATCAGGTGTAACAGTTGCAACCAGGATCATATCCAAATCCTCAGCAGCCACTTCAGCTTGTTCCAGCGCATGTTTCGCTGCTGCAACAGCCATATGTGATGAATACACATCATCTGCGGCAATTCTTCTTTCTTCTATTCCAGTTCTTGTACGAATCCACTCGTCAGAAGTTTCAACCATTTTTTCAAGATCATGATTTGTTAAAACCTTCTCAGGAATGTAACGTCCAACACCAAGTATTCCAGCTTTCATAAGGGAAGACTCCTTTATATCTTAAATTTAGAAGATCAATCAGGTTGTGATCAATTATTAGTATCAGGTACTAATTCTATCCTATTTTTTTTCGCATGGCAATATATTCGTCTAAACTATCAGTTCAACTTACTCATAGAGTATTGTATATAGAAAGGAGGCGTATGCAGTTGGATGTATTTTCAAAAATGATGTTCGGCGATTCCGCAAAACCAACAGAAGAGAAGGAGGAACAGCAAGAGGAGGTTTCTCAGACCAACGACGAAGAGACGATTCATTACATGCATATTATGGACCAAATCGGTTCAATTATGAACTCTCTTGATCAAATCAAGCCCGCTCTAAAGGAGCTTGCGCCCATGATCACCGCGATTAAAAAGAAAATCATGTGAAAAGCCACTTTCGCAAAAGTGGCTTCTTTTTATTCGGTTTCAGATTTAGCATCAGACTTGCCAAGCTCGTAAGCTTCCGCCATTACCGTTGTAAATAGATTCATAAACGGCTGAATGGCCTCCATTGAAAGCTCAATGCCTGATTTCTCAAGCTGTTCTTTCGCTTCAGGGAGGTATTTCATGGCAATTTGCAAGAATTCAAGTGATTTTTCGTGCTGCATATGACGTCACTCCATTACTCGTTTTTTGGCAGATCGCCTGTTTTGTTGTACGTTTTGATCAGCTTGGCGATTCTTTGCTGAAAGTCTTCATCGACGAGCGGGCTGAATGTTCCCATCTCGACTACTCCCGTATCAAGGTCGTAGTAATGATCGCCGCCTTCAAGGGTGCCTTTGTTGAATTGCTCAGCAATGATTTCATAGGCCTTGTCCACATTTTGCACCGTGCTGGTTAATACGGTATTCTCACCCAAGTCCGATTGATCTGTGACGTAGCCGATGGCATAAAGCCCGTCTTTTTTGATTTGCTGAATAACAGGAACATTATACCCGTCTCCAGCGGGATACACAACATCCGCGCCTTCGTTCTTCATTTTCTGATAAAGCTTTACTGCTGTCGTATCATCATCCCAATGATCCGTATATTTCGTGTTTACTTCTATATCTGGATTTTCATACTTGGCTCCTTTGATAAAACCGTCAACCTCAGGCTGCCACGTAAAGGAAGCAATGACACCGACCTGATTGGTTTTCGACATATGGGCAGCAGTCATTCCTCCAAAAAAGCCCATTGCTTCCCCGCTAAAATGGACACTCGTCACATTGTCAGCTTTCGCTTTCGCATTGGAAATGACGAATTCCATATCTGGATAATCTTCGCCGACCAAGTTAAACACCTCTGCATATTCACTCCCATGGCCGTAGAGCAGATTGACGCCCCTCTTATGAAAATCCTCAATCGCATTTATGATATCTTCTTCTGTTTTAACGCCTTCTTTATAGTAGACGTCCACATTGTATTTGGATTGTATATTCAGTAATCCTTTATACCCTTTTGTGCCCCATACGAGGTCATTAATCGTATCAGGAAAGAGCATGCCGACCTTCTCAATTTTTCCTTTGAACGGAGTTTGTCCACATCCACTCAATAAAAGGAGGACAGAAAAGATCATGACAAGCCTTGTGATCAAGTCATGTTCAACTCCTTTTGACAAGCTATAACATGTATTGTTTTATACGTTTATTGTATCTAGAAAACTCGAAACATGGAAGGTTTTTCTTAATATTTGTCGAAAATTGATGAAAATTGTCTTTTCCACTCGATAATTTTTGTTTTTGCTTCTTCTTTTGAGGTTTTTTCTGATACTTGTAATTCAAAAAACTGATCTTTGCTATGACGGCCTTCTAATAGGAATTTCAGCAACTCGTCAGCCACATCGTCTGTGTAATAGCCGTCTCCCTCTGTTTCTTCTTTCCATGGCCCATACATTTTCGGAAGGAATACGGCTTTTTCCGAGCCTGTTTTTTCACGCTTCTCCCATTCTTTCCGGTCTTGTTCATATACTAAAATATAAGAAGAATCATATTGGTCCAAGGGCAAAGAAACTCCAAACTGGATACAAATTGTATCATACTTTTGATCTCCAATGCGTTCAAGCTGACGAAAGAGTTCATTTCTCCCAAGCCACATGAGTCTTTCTTCTAAGTACATTTGTCTCATTTTATCTTCTGTTTCCGCCAAAATAACGTCAACATGTATGCCTTCATCCATCATTCGCTCGCACAATGAAAGGCCGAAAAATTCGTCCGCACCTACAATCAGCGTTGATTCCATTGCATCTGCCGCCCTTCCGGTTTTTCATTTTCCAAAACAAAACAGCCTCCGCAAAAGAGAAGGCTGTTGTCATTATATTCCCTATAATTCTTTTTCATGACTATGAAAGAATTTGCAGATTGATGCATAAATTCTGCTCGGATGCTCAAATAAATGAAATGTCATGTCGACCGGTGAGTCTTGCTTTTGCTGTTTTTCCTTGAAAGCTTCCGCATGTACGCTGTAGGGATATGGAGCTCCGGTCATACGCTGCCATATATGAACCGGAACGCCGCTCAGATAGCTTTGAATGGTTTTGTAACGAAGCGCTTCCGCTTCTTTTTCAGAAATTCCGTAGCTTTTCGATACTTCTTTCAAAAATTGCTTATAGAAAAATTTATTTTCTTTTTCTGATTCATAATGTGCCTGAAGATCGAGACAAGGATTCAACATTGCGGCTGAGCGGATATGATCCGGGGAAAAACGAAGCAGTTCATCGGCCACGAGAGCACCCATGCCTTCTGCTAAAATATGAATCTTCGGATTGAGGATTTCCTGCTTCATCACGGAATGGATCAGCTGTTTAGCATAGGTGACTGCTTTTTCCGCCCCCCAATGCCTTCCGAACAGATTGCTGTTAAAAAGAGTATATCCTTCATTCCTCAACATATTCAGAAGCTGATTTCTGCCGTAATGCTGCAGCCAAAAGCTTGAATCTTCCCCGACAAAGTGGGTTCTGTCCCCCAAGATAAAGATGCCGAAGCCGTTCGGGCGATAGGGCAGATGAATGACATTATGCTCCGTTCCCAGTTGAAAGTATCTTTCCGTTATTCCCATCGCTTGCCCGCCTCCTTTCACACTTCATCTCACGCTATCTTATGTAAATAGAAAAGAAACGAATAAGGTAAAGTCCTAGCCTTTTACATTTTTGGCTATTACACTGATTGACGTTTTTTATATTTTACCATTAAAGTGTGACGAATCAGACTCTTTTGTCACCTCACTTTCTGCTAAAATTGGATTCCCCCTTCGCTTTTTGTATGGTATGATAACTTTTAGAATAGAATGAGAAGGACGAGGTGGAAACGTGCGATATATTATTGCCTTTATTTGGACGTTCCTTTTATCACATATGGCATGCTACTTGGTTGCAAGCATGAACAGCGTTACGTATAATTTCAAAACATCATCTGTCATTGCTGTTGTACTGTATGTCTTAATCATGGTTTTAGCAGAAATCATGCCTATGAACAAAAATGCAAGCCAGCATTAAGAAGCCAAAAACCCAAAACATTGATTGTTTTGGGTTTTTTAGTGGTCACGGCTTTCTTTTGTATGTCCACAGCCGGTTGTGATTTGATGTTTCGGGGAACATTTCCCCTGCTGACAGATGGACCTTTTGAGGGTTTTTCACCATGCTCCCTGTCTCGCCGATCTCTACGTAGACACCGTTATTAGGCGCTTTCTGTCCGGGCCGGAATTGATGCTGCTGTCCCACAGTTTTTCCTCCTTTTCCTTTTTGCTGTAGTATGCGCCTAAGCGGCTGTGAATATGTTGCCATCAAAAAAACTGCTGAGTTTGACTCAGCAGTTTTTTGATGATTCCCCATTGTATAAAATGGCCTTCAACAGTGCTTTTTGCACATGAAGACGATTTTCCGCCTGCTGGAACACTGCAGAATTCGGCCCGTCAATAATCTCCGCAGTCACTTCTTCCTCGCGATGCGCAGGGAGACAATGTAAAAATGTATAGTCAGGCTTGGCATGGCTGACCAGCGCCGCATTCACCTGATAAGGCGCAAAGACAGCAAGACGTTCTTGCTCTTCCGCTTCCTGTCCCATGCTTGTAAACACATCAGAATAAATCACGTCCGCGTCTTTTACCGCTTCAATCGGATCTTCTGTCAGCGTGATGGAAGAGCCGGATTGAAGCGCATATGTTTTTGCCGCTTCAGCTGCTTCATCTAACACTTCATATCCCTTTGGGGAAGCGATTGAGATATCACAGCCCATTTTCGCGCAGCCGATCATCAAGGAGTGCGCCACGTTATTTCCGTCACCGATGTATGCGACTTTTACGCCTTTAAGCTTTCCTTTTATCTCCTTAATCGTCAAGAGATCCGCGAGCGCCTGGCATGGGTGGTATTTATCCGTCAGTCCATTGATTACCGGAATATCAGCTTCTTTGGCAAGCTCCTCCACCTTTTCATGTTCAAAGGTCCGGATCATGATGGCATCCACATAGCCTGACAGCACTTTTGCCGTATCAGCGACAGTCTCACCGCGCCCCAGCTGCAGATCTTTCTGGCTTAGGAAGAGGGCGTTCCCGCCCAGCTGCGCCATGCCCGCTTCAAATGAAACACGGGTCCGCGTTGATGATTTTTCAAAAATCATCGCCAAGGTTTTGCCATGGAAAATAGGCTGGATTTTGTTTTGCTTCAGCTCACCGGCTTCTGCAAGCAAGGCGTTTATATCCTGTTCACTAAGATCTTTTAACGTTAATAAATCTTTTCCGTATAAACTGGTTTGCGTCACTGTGTGCATGATGCCACTTCCTTTTTATAGAGATCTTTGAGAGATACAGGCTGCGGATGGCCTGAACCGCTTTGTAAAAACGCCCGCACGGTTTCTTCTTCTGTAAAGACGGTGATGCCGTGCGTCATGACTTCCAGACGTTCTTTGCGCGCTTCTTCAGAACCGCTCAGATTGATGTGGAGCGATTTTCCTTTCTGTTCCATCCAAGAGGCAAATGTCCCTTCATGAACGGTGAAACCGGCGTTTTCCGCTAATTCCTTCACATCTTCCGGACCGTTTTGCAAGTATATGCTTCCTTTTTGATTCCAGACACGTGTATAGATTTTTTTCAAGGCGCTGTCGGCATCATATGCGACACACATGCCTTCTCCCGTTGATTTCATTTCCGGCCCAAGCTTCACATCCACATCCTGGATCGCATGAGAAGAAAAAACAGGGAACTTCACGGCAACTCCATGATGATTTTGGCTTGCCGGGTTTAGATCTTTTAAGGACGCACCCGCCAGCAGACGTGTGGCAAGCGGAATCATCGGCACGCCCATTACTTTGCTGACAACCGGAACCGTGCGGCTCGCTCTCGGATTCACTTCAAGCACGAGTATGTCTCCATTGTCGATCACAAATTGGATGTTCATGATGCCTTTAAATGAAAGTTTTCGGGCAATTTTTTGTGCGGCCTCTTTCATGCTCTGCTGCAGCCTGCTTGTGATTGATGGTCCCGGAAGGATGGCAAAGCTGTCTCCCGAATGGACACCCGCCCGTTCAATATGCTCGGTATATGTCGGGATAAAGACATCCTCGCCGTCGGAAATCAAATCAATTTCGACTTCTTTTCCAGACACATACTGATCAATTAAAATCGGATATGGCATGCTGTCCTCATCATTCAGCAGCTGAGAAAGCTGGTCTTGCGAGTCAACAATGATCATGCCCATTCCGCCGATAACGTAAGATGGACGAATTAACACCGGATAGCCAATCTCACTGGCTTTTGAAGCGGCTTCTTCTTTTGTATAGGCAATTTCTCCTTTTGCGTGCTTCAATCCTAGTTCATCAAGAAGCTGATAGAACTGATCACGATCCTCTAACACATCGAGTGTTTCAAACGAAGTGCCGAGAAGGGTAATGCCGGCTTTTTCAAGTGCTTCAGCAGCATTGATTGCAGTTTGGCCGCCGAATTGCACGATTGCAAAATCAATATTTTCCTGCTCCGCCACGTTTACAATATGCTCCGTTGTCATCGGTTCAAAATACAGGCGATCCGCAATTTCATAATCTGTGCTGACCGTTTCCGGGTTATTGTTAATCATGATGGTTTCGAACCCAAGCTCTTGCAGTGTCAGCACGCCGTGAACCGCACTGTAATCAAATTCAACGCCTTGGCCGATCCGAATCGGGCCTGATCCGATAATCAGCGCGCGTTTTTTCTTTTTGCGGCTGATATCTCCATCGGTCTCTCCGAAATATGTGGAGTAAAAATAGTTTGTTTTCGCATCAAACTCAGCCGCGCATGTATCGACAATTTTGAAGGAAGGTGTAATGCCCATCTCCTTGCGAAGCGCGCGCACCTCTTTTTCTGTTTTGCCGATCAGCGAGGCAATCGTTGCGTCTGAGAATCCCTTTTCCTTCGCTTTTTTCAATAAGTCAAAAGAGAGATCGCCGCCCTCTTCCATCAGGCGGTTTTCCAATTTGATGATGTTGTTAAAGGTATGCAGGAAAAACGGATCAATTTTTGTTTTCGCATGAATGTCATCAATCGTCACGCTGCGGCTCAACAGCTCCATGACAACGAAAAATCTGCGGTCATCCGGAATGACTGCCAACTCCCATAGCGCATCAATTGACAAGCCGCTGAGCTCTGGAAGGTGCGTGCCGATATTTTTTAATTCAAGGGACACGGCTGCCTTCTGTATTGCCGCTTCTAAATTCCGTTCAATCGCCATCACTTCACCGGTGGCTTTCATTTTTGTGCCAAGCTTGCGGTCTGCGTTTTTGAATTTATCAAACGGCCAGCGCGGAAATTTGACGATCACATAGTCCAGTGCCGGTTCAAAGCTTGCGTAAGTTGAACCTGTGAGCGGATTTTTCAGCTCGTCAAGTGTGTATCCGACTGCCAGTTTAGCAGCCATCTTTGCAATCGGATAACCGGTCGCTTTAGATGCGAGAGCCGATGACCGGCTGACACGCGGATTCACTTCGATGACGTAATATTGCTTGCTGAAAGGATCAAGCGCGAATTGAATATTGCAGCCGCCTACGACATCAAGTGCTGAAATGATGGTCAGACTAGCCGTCCGCAGCATTTGATAGTCTTCATCTGTCAATGTTTGTGAAGGCGCCACAACGATAGAGTCACCTGTATGCACGCCGACCGGATCGATATTTTCCATGTTGCAGACGGTAATGCATGTGTTATTGCCGTCACGCATGACTTCATATTCAATTTCTTTAAAGCCCGCAATGCTTTTTTCGACAAGGCATTGATTGATCGGGCTTGCTAATAGCGCCTGTTTAATCATAGCTGTAAAGGCTTCTTTATCAGGGGCGATTCCTCCGCCCTTTCCGCCTAATGTGTAAGCAGGTCTGATAATAACGGGAAAACCGATGGATTCCGCAAACCGGATGGCGTCGGTTTCATTATCAACAATTTCACTCTCTGGCACGGGCTGTTTCAATTCATTCATTAACGAACGGAATTTTTCCCGGTCTTCTCCTTTTTGTATCGTTTCAACGGATGTGCCGAGAAGCTTGACGCCGTGCTCCTTTAAAACACCCGTTTCTTCAAGCTCCACCGCTAAATTCAATGCGGTCTGACCGCCTAAATTGGCAAGAAGCCCATCAGGCTGTTCTTTCTTAATGATGGCTGTCAGGCTTTCTGCTGTCAGAGGCTCAAAATAAATCTCATCAGCGAAGGCTTCATCGGTCATAATTGTCGCCGGATTGCTGTTGACGAGAATCACCCGGTAGCCCTCCTCCTTCAGCGCGATGCACCCTTGAGTGCCTGAATAATCAAATTCTGCCGCCTGCCCGATGATGATCGGGCCTGATCCGATTACTAATATGCTTGAAATACTGGTGTCTTTAGGCATGGGCGATTTCTCTCCTTGCTGGTATCACATTCTTTAGATAATCATCAAAAATCCATTCGCTTTCCGCCGGTCCGGGATGGGCTTCCGGGTGGAATTGCACACTCATGACTGGCAGTTTTTTATGGGCAAGCCCTTCAACTGACGTATCATTGACATGATGAAATCTGATCGTGAGCTCTTTTTCATTAATCGACTGTTCGTCAACCACATAGCTGTGGTTTTGGCTTGTCATAAAGACCCGTTTCGTTTCACGGTCGATGACCGGATGATTTGCTCCCCTGTGTCCGAATGGCAGCTTGAATGTATTCCCTCCGAATGCGAGCGCGATCAGCTGATGTCCGAGACAAATGCCAAGAGTCGGAAAGCGGCTGATGATGCTTTTGATTTTCCCTAGATATGGATGAATGGCTTTCGGATCTCCAGGGCCGTTCGACAGCACAATGCCGTCCGGCTTTATATCGTATACAGCTTCCATTTGCTTGTATGGCACCACGGTGACCTTGCAGCCTCGTTTGACAAGTGATGATGCGATTGACTTTTTATAGCCAAAATCAATGAGAGCGATATGTTTATTCCCGTTGCCAAATGTGCTGATTTCCTGTGCGGAAGCCTGTTCTGCCACATTCTCTGGTTGGAGGGCAATCTCAGCGCCTTCTTTAGAGGCTGTGACTGTCGCACCCATCGTTCCATTTGCCCGGATTTTTTTCACGACAGCCCTTGTATCAACATGGGTCAACAGTGGAATGTTCCATTTCTGTAGATACTCCTTGAGGCTGTATACCGCTTCATGATGAGAAAAATGATCACACGCCTCATAGACAACCGCGGCTTTTACTTGCGGTTTCTTGCTTTCAAAATCCTTTTCATTAATGCCGTAGTTGCCTATCAGCGGATAGGTAAATACGATAATCTGCCCTTTATATGATGGATCTGTCAGCACTTCCTGGTAGCCTGTCATTCCTGTGAAAAAAACAGCTTCTCCCGTGCAGTTTTCATGACCGTCCAGCTCGCCGCTAAACGATGTCCCATCTTCTAACACTAAATAACCTTCCATCTAACAGCCCACCTCTTGATGAATAATTAATTATAAAAATGAATTTTTATACCTTTATATCGAAAAAAAATCACTGGTTTACAGCGGTATGCTGAGCGATTGCCTGTTTCAGCTTGCTGACAGCTTCTGCTATTTCATTCTTAGTGACGGTGAGCGGCGGCAGCAGACGAATCACGTTCGGGCCGGCCGGCAATACAAGCAAGCCTAATGTTTGCAATTCTGCAATAATGCCAGCAACCGGGCCATCACACTCAATTCCAAGCATTAATCCTTTACCGCGGACTTGTTTAACAAAAGGGCTTTTTAGCTCCGCCTCAAGCTGTTCTTTTAAAAACGCTCCTTTGTCAGCAGCCTCTTGCAGAAAGTCAGGCTCGAATACAATTTGCAATGTGGCATTCACAGCAGCCATCGCCAGCATATTTCCTCCGAAAGTCGTTCCGTGAGAACCAGGGGTAAACGCTTCTCCAAGCTGTTTCTTTCCGATGACAGCGCCGACTGGAAAGCCATTTCCCAATCCTTTGGCGGCTGTGATGATATCCGGTGAGAGTCCAAAGTGCTCATATGCGAAGCCCTTTCCCGTCCGTCCGATGCCGGTTTGAATCTCATCAACAATCAGAAGAGCCTCTTTTTCCTTGCAAAATGACTGAACGGCTGTTAAAAATTCAGCGCTCGCCGGATTGACTCCGCCTTCTCCCTGCACTGTTTCAAGCATCACCGCGGCAATATCGTCTTCCTCCCCAAGAGCTTCAAAAACAGAAGGATCGTTGTATGGCAGGTAGTGAAACCCTTCCAGCATTGGGCCGAATCCTGTTTTGATTTTATCCTGTCCGGTCGCCGCCATCCCTGCATACGTGCGGCCATGGAAGGACTGAAGAAATGTGATGATTTTTGTTTTTCCAGTTGCTTTTCGGGCGAGCTTGATCGCACCTTCATTCGCCTCCGCGCCGCTGTTGCAGAAAAAGACGAGATCACCCGCACTGTGTTCCGCCAGCTTCTGTGCCGCTTGCTCTTGGAGACTGTTCTGAAATAGGTTGGATACGTGCCATACGCTGTCGAGCTGTTTTTTGACTGCCTCTGTCACCGCTTCATGGCAGTGGCCTAGATTTGATACCGCAATCCCCTGAATGAAATCGAGGTACGTTTTGCCGTTCTGATCCTCAACGTGCGTTCCCTTTGCTTTTTTAATGTCAATATCCCAGCGGCCGTAGGTTTGAAACAAGCTGCTCATGAAACAGCCTCCTTTGCTTTGACGATTTTTGTCCCTTGAAAGGTTTGTTCTGCGAAGAATGATCCTTTTCCGTTTACGATCATGACTTCAGACACCTGATCTGATAAAGCTGACAAGGCTGAATTGACCTTCGGGATCATCCCTCCTGTGATCACTTCCTGCTCGATTAGCGTCTGAATCTCTTCAGGGGTCAGGACGTCCAGACGCTGCTTTTCCTTCATGATTCCATCAACATCTGTGACGAACATCAGTTTATCGGCTTCAAGTGCTCCGGCAACTGCTGAGGCAGCCAGATCGGCATTTACATTCAGCGTTTTGCAGTCGCTTGTCATAGACAGCGGCGCAATAACGGGGATGATGTCCTTTTCCATCAGCGCGTTCACCATGGATGCATCGACTTTTTTGATTTCTCCGACTTCTCCGTATGCTTCCGAATCGAGATAATCAGCCTCCAAAAGACCGCCGTCCTTACCAGAAATGCCTGCGGCTCGCAGTCCGTGTTTGGCAAGCTCTGCAACGAAAAATTTATTGACAGAACCGGATAAAACCATTTCCGCCACTTCCAGCACCGGCTTCGTTGTTTTCCGCTGTCCGCCCGAAAACTCTGTTTTGATATTTAACCGCTTCAGCATATTTGTAATTTCCGGGCCGCCGCCATGTACGATCGCCAGTTTCCAGCCTGACGCCGTCAGCTCTTTCAGATTTTGAAAAAATTCCTCCGACAGCTCACGGATGACACTTCCCCCGCATTTAAAGACAATTGTTTTCTTCATAATGCTCCCCTTTATTACGTGCGATAGCTCGCGTTAATTTTGATATAGTCATAGGTCAGGTCACAGCCCCACGCTCTTCCGTTCCCGTCTCCTTCATCCATCTTGATGACAATGGTGATTTCATCTCCTTCAAGGTATTCCTTGGCGAGAGATTCAGAGAATGGCTGAGGCTCGTTATTCTTAAACAGGCATTGGCCCCCAAGATAAACCTCTACTTCTTCAGCCGTCACTTGAGCTGCGGAGTGTCCAATGGCTCCGATGATCCGCCCCCAGTTGGCATCTGTTCCGTATACTGCTGTTTTCACGAGATTTGAGCCGACAATCTTTTTAGCAATGACGTTTGCATCAAGATTGTTTTTCGCTCCCTGTACCTGTGCTTCAATTAGTTTTGTCGCGCCTTCTCCGTCTCTGGCAATCTCTTTAGCCAGATCCTCACAAGTGAGCAAGAGCGCTTTTTTAAAGACCGGCCAGTCTGGATGATCTTCTGTCAGGTACTCGTTTTCGGCGCAGCCATTCGCCATAACCAATACCATGTCGTTCGTGGATGTTTCTCCGTCAACTGTGATTTGGTTAAATGAAACGTCAGTGATTTCCCGAAGCGCCTTTTGCAGCGCTTTTTCTTCGATTGCCGCATCAGTTGTCACAAATCCCAGCATCGTGGCCATGTTCGGGTGTATCATCCCTGAGCCTTTAGCCGCTCCGCCGATCGTGACTGTTTTGCCGCCGATTGCCAGCTCATAGCACGTCTGCTTAATCACCGTATCGGTTGTTAAAATCGCTTCTTCAAAATCTCCTGATCCCGCAGGTGTTTCTTTCAGCAGCCCGATCCCCGCCTGAATTTTTTCCATGTCTAGATGTTCGCCGATGACGCCCGTTGAAGAAACAGCGACAAGCTCCGGCTCAATGCCAAGCTGTGAAGCAAAGATCTCTCGCATTGTGTATGCGTCCTTTAGTCCCTGTTCTCCCGTGCAGGCGTTGGCAATGGCACTGTTGACGATGACGGCTTTCAAGGCCGGCCCGTGCTTTAAGCTGTCTTGTGTCACTTTGATCGGCGCAGCCTGGAAGTGGCTTTGGGTATAAACCGCTGCACTTACGGCCGGAGTCTCGCTGATAATGACGCCGAGGTCTTTTTTCGAGTAGCGCAGCCCGCAATGCACACCCTTCGCCTGAAACCCTTTTGGCGAGGACACATCACCTGTTACTTTTACAATTTGATCTTCACTTAACTGAATCATGGTTCGATTCTCTCCCGTTCTATGGATAAATTGGCGTGATGGCGAGACCGGTCTCTTCATTCCAGCCATTCATTACATTAAAGTTCTGCACTGCCTGACCGGCGGCACCCTTCATTAAATTATCGATGACCGAGACGATCGTGACTCTGTTCGTTCTCTCGTCGTGGGTCACGGCGATATCACAGAAATTGCTGCCATACACTTCCTTCGTTTGCGGATAATAGCCTTTTGGCCTTACTCTCACAAAATATGAATCTTGGTAAAATTCCGAATATAGGTTATGCAGGTCATCTGCCGATAAATCACAGGTTAACTGCGTATACATCGTCGCCATGATGCCCCTTGTCATCGGAACCAAGTGAGCCGAAAATGTAATGGGCCCGAGACCTGGCTGCCATTCATTCAGCGCCTGTTCAATTTCCGGCGTGTGCTGATGTTCATTGACTTTATAAATTTTAAAATTGTCGTTCAGCTCAGAAAAATGAGTGCCCATGAATGCTTTTCTTCCCGCTCCGGAAACCCCGGTCTTCGCGTCAACGATAACGAAAGATTCATCGAGCAGTTTCTTTTGAGCCAAAGGCGCGAGGCCAAGCAAAACAGCTGTTGGAAAACAGCCCGGATTGGCAATGAGTTTCGCCTGTTGAATTTGCTTTTGATTCAGTTCTGCCAGACCGTATACCGCCTCTTGAATCACCGCCTTCGGTGCCGCTGCCCGTTTATACCATTTTTCATATTCAGCGGGCTCTTGTATCCTCAGATCACCTGACAGGTCAATAACCGGGATTCCCGCATCTGCCAGCTTCGGAGTCAATTCACTTGATACTCCAGGCGGTGCAGCAAGAAACATGATATCTATTTCGTGTTTGATCGTATTCATATCAATCTGCTTTAGCCTCTGATCCGCTAAGCCGATAAGATGAGGATAAACCTCGCTATAGACATTTCCTTCTCCGCTGGATGAATAAAGTATGCATTCCTCTGCATGAGGATGATGCGAAAGAATCCTGACAAGTTCGGTGCCTCCATACCCTGTAGCACCTACAATTCCTATTTTCAAAACAAGTTCACCCTCTTAGTCTTTGTGAAATTATTTAACATTATAACATGAATAAAAATTAATTCAATCGTATATTTAATATTTTTATTCATTTATAAATTTTCTGTTCAATGGAAATTCTGCTCAAAAAAATCAACACATCCACACCGAGAAACGTTGATATGACGCCCCTTTTCAGCCGCATAAAAAAACAGGCTGACGCGGTCAGCCTGTTTTCATCATCATCAATCCACTCAAAAAATATAGAATAGAGCTTGCATAAAAAATCATTTGCACTGTGAAAAAGTCAGCGAGAAAACCCCCGAGCATAATGGCTGCTGCTGAAAAGACAGCTGTCCAAAAATGGTAATTCCCGATCTTCTTTCCACGTTCTCCACTGTCTGTAAAATTAGCGATCAGCACTTTTTCTCCATGCTTTTGCATCGCTCCAAAGAGCCCTAACAGCACTTGGACGATATACACGTGAACGACGCTTCCGATATGCGGGACATATAAAAGCAGAACAGCCATCCCCCAAGAGTTCGCAAGCAGAAAATAACGGCTGTCAAACCTTTCAGACAGCCGTCCGAGGAGCGGATAAATGAGTGCGCCGCTCAGCCCGAACAATCCGTAGGAAAAACCGAACTGCGTGTAGCTTGAGCCGATATTTTTCACAAACAGTATATAAAACGGAAAGATTAAGCTGCTTGCGAAAAACACGCTGCTTTGTGATAATGTCAGCCATTTTAATTTGTTTTTCCCCATTATTTATACCTCTGATAAAAGTAATTCATAAAGCGTTCATCCGGGTCATAGGTTCGTTTTTTCTGAAAAAACGCTTCGCTTTTCGGATATGCCTGTCTCATTTGCGCCTTTGTCTGGTAGGTCATATAAGGCAGATAATAGCTGCCGCCATGCTTGATAGCAACGTCTGTCATGCGCCTGATGATTCGGGCAGTATCTGCCTGCTCTTCTTTTGAAAAGCCCTCATTTATTAATAACACGAGCGAAAACATATCATCCTTCGCATAGGAAAGGTCGGCCTTTTCATTTTTCTGCACGTAGCGGATCGTAATGTTCAGCAGGTTGAGATCTTCGCCCGACAGTGTTTGTCTCAGATCGTCTATATAAGCCGTATACTCCTTCACAGGCACAAAGTATTCTTGCAGAACATCTGTGTTGTCATTGTTTTCATACTCAAGAAATTTTGATTCGGACCGCATGACATTATTGCGTGAGATCTCTGTGCCATTTTGGCTTAGGAAATAGGATTGCTGCGTGCCCCACAGCCAATTCCTGCCCCATTCATACCGCCTTGACAAACCGAGTGCAAACTTTGTTGCTCCCGTATATTCATCTTCTTTGAGATCGCTGTATGAAGTCAGCTGATCCTGTTGATCAGCCAATACGTAATTCGTGACATACATGTCTTTCAGAAATCCTTTTTTCGCTGTTGATATTCGCGCCAGATGCATTCGGACTTCTGGATTTCCTTTTACGCGCTTTGTAAAATAATCTGCGTATGCGCTGTAATTCATTTTTTCAGTCTGCATGACATACAGTTCATCATCCGTCAGTTCAAGCGTTACATCAAGAATCACACCAAAAAGACCGTACCCTCCGATGACTGCCGTGAACAACTCGTCTTTTGGAGTGACGGTGATAATTGTCCCATCAGCTTTTAAAAGCCGAAATGATTTGACTGTATCAATCAGCGAGCCGTAGCGGATATCACGTCCATGGGCATTAGCGCTGAGAGAGCCGCCAATTGTAAAGATGTTTTGTGACTGCATGACTTTTACCGCGAGTCCGTATGGATTCACGTATTTCTGGATGTCATTCCACGTTGCACCGCTTTGCACTCTGATGGTCTTCTTCTCTTTATCGAGTGACAGGATTTTGTTGTAGCCTGTCATGTCGAGAACGATGCCGTCCTCATAATATGTATGGCCGCCCATGGAGTGCTGAGCACCGGCGATTGAAATTTTTATGTTTTTTCGATTTGCCTCTTTGACTGTGTCAAGGAGCGTTTCCTCTTCCTGCCCTTTCACTGTCTGCTTTATTTTCACAGGCATCAGGCGGCTGACATCCGTCATCTCGCTTGTGTCTGTTTTTTGCTCTGATTGCACAGAGTACGCAAACAGGGCCGCATACGCGCCAGTACAAAGCGCGAATGCAAGCAATTTCTTTTTCATAGTGCTCTCCCTGCTGTTTTTTTACAACCATTATACCATGTCTGCGCCCTCATTTTTCCATATTATCTTCTTGCCCGTTTTTCGGCACGGCGGTCGGCGACGATAAAGCAGGCGTGAATCGCGCCCGGCAGCCAAAAGATACAGGTCAATATGAGATTCAGCAAGGCCTGAAACGGTTTTCCCGAAAACAAAACAGCAAGCGGCGGGCACAAAACAGCAAGCAGGTACATCATTTCCTTTCACTCCTTTCAGCTGTAAAAAAGGACAGCCTCACATGTCAGGCTGTCCTTTTTTGTTTTATTGAATGCCAAGCGCAATTTTTGCGTATCTGGACATTTTATCTCTTGTCCAAGGCGGATTCCATACAATGTGAACCTCTGTCTCTTTCACTTCAGGAAGGTCCGCTAATGCTTTTTTCACTTCATCCACGATAATCGGCGCTAAAGGGCAGCCCATCGATGTCAGTGTCATCGTCACGTGCGTTAAGCCGTCTTCATCCATATCAACGTCATATACCAAGCCAAGATTCACGATATCAACGCCAAGCTCAGGATCGACAACCTGTTCCAGGGCGCCCATGATGTTTTCTTTTAATGCTTCTTCCACGTTCCCTCACTCCTTTTTTCTACAGTATAACGTAAATTAAGCCCTTGTTCATAACGCAGTGCTTTATAAATACGTTTCAAACCATTCAATCGTTTTTAACACTGCTGTCCGCGGGACTTTATGGTCGGCGTTTTCATCTCCGATAAATTGCAGGCGTTCCGGCTGCTCGCTGTAATGGGATTTAATCGTTTCATAAAATGTCCGGGTCGGCGCGTAAGGCACGACTTTATCTTTTTCACCGTGCCAAAATAAAAGCGGCCGCTGGCGCAGTTTCTCCGGCTGAAGGCTGAGATCCCGCAATTCGAGACGTTTCATCAGCTCCTGTACCTTCTCTTCCGGCACGTCGATATCAATTCCCTGAGATTGAATATGATCAATCTGCCGCTGAAACAGCTCCACGTAATTCGGGCTTCCCATCAGGCTGACGCCGGCTTTTATCCAATCATATGCAGTCAAAGCGCCAAGCGTTGTGATGCCGCCCATTGACGTGCCTGCGAGACCGATGCGGCCGCCGTCTACCAGGCCCTCTTTTTCAAAATGGTTTTTAAGCACGCCGATCTCTTCAATCTCGTTGAGGACGATGTCCCAAAAATGGCCCGCCAGCTCCTCAACAGCCATTTCTTCTCCCCGTTCACCATGGTGCAGAGCCTCCGGCAGAACGGCTCTGAAGCCCTTCTCCGCAAGCAGGTAAGCAATATGAAGGTTGTGTTCCTTCGCACTTGTAAAACCATGGATAAAGAATACGAGAGGAACAGCGCGGTGCCTGTTCTCTTCCTTTACAATATGTAAAAAAGGAATACCGGAAACGGTTTGATTCTCAATTTGTATCACAATGTGCCCTCCTTAGGATAACCATAATCATAAGTGTAACATGTAGACAATAAAGATGGTAAAAAGCTACACTGTAAGTAAGGGAAAACAAGCAAAATCTAAGGTTAAAGGAGCTTTTCATGGAGACAAAACCCTATTTAATCGCATTAGATTTAGATGGAACGTTATTAAAGGATGATAAAACCATATCAGAAAACACTCTTCGGACGATACAGCGCCTAAAAGATAGCGGGCATTATGTCTGCATCTCAACAGGTCGTCCGTACCGTTCAAGTTCTATGTACTACCAGCAGATGGAATTGACAACGCCGATTGTCAATTTTAATGGAGCATTTGTCCATCATCCGCTGGACGACAGCTGGGGACGGTATCATACGTCACTCCCGCTTGATGTTGTCAAACAGCTCGTGGATATCAGCGAGAGCTACAACGTACATAACGTGCTTGCTGAAGTCATTGATGACGTATACTTCCATTACCATGATGAGCACCTGATTGATGTCTTTAACATGAACACAACAAATGTAACGGTCGGAGACTTGCGGGAAAATCTCGGTGAAGATGTGACGTCCGTACTCATCCATGCAAAAGAAGAAGATGTGCCGGCAATACGCTCTTATTTATCGGATATTCATGCCGAGGTGATCGACCATAGAAGATGGGCCGCTCCGTGGCATGTCATTGAAATTATCAAAAGCGGCATGAATAAAGCGGTCGGCCTGCAGAAAATCAGCGATTTTTACGGCGTGCCGAGAGAGCGGATCATCGCTTTCGGAGATGAGGATAACGATTTGGAAATGCTTGAATTTGCCGGCTGCGGCGTCGCAATGGGAAATGGAATTGACGCGGTCAAGCAGATTGCCAACCGAACAACGGCTGCAAATGAAGAGGACGGCGTGGCAAGGTTTTTGAAAGAATATTTCTCACTTTAAAGACGGTCCGTATTAATTTTTCCCACTCATAAACCTTACTTTACCCCACCATACTATTGAAGACGACTCATCTCGTCAAAGTATGGAGGGGGGCAGTCTCAAAATGGGTAAACGAAGCAAATCCAGAAGGTTTATTCAGCAGGGTAAAGACTCCATCGGGCTACACGCCGCAAGATTTCCATATCGGTCTACTTTAGAAGAAGCTCACCAGCATGCCGCGGCACGAGACTCGGCAGAAAGACAGGTTGAATATTAAATGAGAAACGAACTGTTTCAGCAGGCAAAATCATTTGTTCAACAGGCGGTCATGGTGACAAACGGCTTTGAGGAGGGCGATCAGGAGCAAGCGATTCTGAGAGCCAAAAATGCTGTATCTTCTGCGTATGCCAATTCGACAGATGCGGAACGTCGCCAGCTGCATCAATTTCAAAATCAGCTGGACAAACTGCAATAAAAAAAGGCTATGGCGATTCGCCATAGCCTCTTATTTAACTTCAAATTGCTGAACAGCCTGAACCTGCTTTAGATTTTCCGCTCTGCCCTTAAATGTCACCTTTACCTCATAGGTTCCGGGCTCAGGGATTTCCTTCCACACATCAGAGAAATCATATGTTTCTCCGGGTTCAAGTGTCAGGTTTTGAAAAGCCTGCGTAAACATTTTGTCTTTCGAATAACGGTATCTTTCTTTGTGCCCAGAATCATACACGACAAGTTCAAATTTTTGCCCTGTGCTGAATTGAAACTCGACAGCACGTTCGCTTTGGTTCTTCAGCGACATGTTAAACTTGATTTGTTCAGGCTCCTGAATTGCGTCAACAGATAAAACAACCTCTTGATTCTCCATTCCGCCTGATACCTCCTTATCGGGTTCTGTCTGCTCATCTTTCCCGCAGCCTATCAAAAGCAGCACGGGGAGGAGCATCACAAGCAGCCGTTTCACGACTTCCACCTGCTTTCGTCAGTCTTTTCTAAAGAAGCCAAAAATCCCTGTCGTCTGTACAATGTTTGTAAATGCTTTCGGATCAACTTCTTTGACGATTTTCTCTAAATCGTACAGTTCGTACCTCGTAATGACGATAATCATCATTTCCTTCTGTTCGTTCGTAAATGCTCCTTTTGCCGGAACAGTTGTGATGCCGCGCACCATTTTTCCGTAAATGGCTTCCTTAATTTCGTCCGCTTTTTTCGTCACGATCATCGCCGTGAGTTTCATGTGGCGGGTGTGAATGGCGTCGATCACCCTCGTTGTCACATATAGTGTAACCAGGGTATATAATGCTTTCTCCCAACCTTGCAATAATCCTGCCGTCAAGATGATAATCCCGTTCAGAATGAAGAAATACGTGCCGACGGGTTTATCCTTCCACTTTGCAAGGACCATGGCGACGATATCAAGCCCGCCTGTCGAAGCCCCGTATTTTAATGTTAAGCCGATACCAACCGCTGAAATGACGCCGCCGAACACCGCGTTCAGCAAAATATCATGTGATAAGCTTGTTTCCGGCAGGATCCCCATAAACAGAGTAGTGAGTGCGACACTTAAAATGCTGTACACCGTAAACGATTTGCCGACCTTCAGCCATCCTAAAATACCGACCGGAATGTTTAAGAGGAACAAGAGCGTTCCCGTCGATATGTAAAAGGGGGCATATTGATCAACGACGCTTGATAAAAGCTGGGCGACACCTGTAAATCCGCTGGCATATACATCTGCCGGAATCAAAAATAAGTTCAGCCCGGCTGCATTGAGTAAAGCGCCGATGATGACGATGAGTAATTTTTTTGTTTGATCTAGTACCATGGCATGTTCCTCCGCTCTTTCTTCTTTATTATGTTTTCCCTTAAAACAAATATTTGAACACGATTTTGGCAAATTAATATGATATAGTTGGCTTAAACTCTCATGATAACGAGCGATAACGGAAAGAAGGGAAGCAATATGACAGTTCATCTCATCGCTGACAGCGCAGCTGATTTGCCTCGTTCTTATTTTGAAGAAAAAAGCATTGGCTTTATTCCGCTCAGGGTTTCACTCGGCGATAAAGAATTCGAAGATGCAGTCACAATTCATGCGGATCAAATATTTGAAGCGATGCAAAATGGAGAAACGCCCAAGACGTCCCAAGCCTCACCGCAAACGATTAAAAATGTATTTTTGCAATATGCCGAAACAGGTGATCCCGCTCTTTACATTGCCTTTTCCTCAGGTCTCTCCGGCACGTATCAGACAGCTGTAATGATCGCCAATGAAGTGAAGGAGGAATTCCCTGATTTCGATTTGCGGGTCATTGATTCCAAATGCGCTTCATTAGGATACGGCCTGGCTGTCCGGCATGCTGCCGATCTCTGTATCAACGGGAATACAATACAAGAAATTGAAACGTCTGTAAAGAACTTTTGCAACCAGCTTGAACATATTTTTACCGTTGATGATTTAACATATCTCGCAAGGGGCGGCCGGATATCCAAAACATCCGCTTTTGTCGGCGGCCTGCTGAATATAAAACCGTTGCTTCAAATGGAGGACGGCAAGCTTGTGCCGCTGGAAAAAATTCGCGGACAGAAGAAACTTTTCAAACGGATCATCGAGCTTATGAAAGAGCGCGGGGATGATTGGAGCAATCAAACCATCGGGATCAGCTACGCCGCGAACAAAGAAAAAGCCACGGACATGAAACACTTGATTGAGGAAGCCTTCAAGCCGAAAGAAATCATTATGCATTCTATCGGTTCTGCAATCGGCTCGCACGCCGGTCCAGGTACATTGGCGATATTCTTTTTAAGAAAATGAGCAAACAAAAACAGTCAGACTCTGTGCCCTGACTGTTTTTGTTTGCTTATAAAATGCCGACAGCCTCATACGCTTTTTCGACTGAAGCTGATTGCTTCGATCCTTCACCGTATAAATCATTGGCGGCTTCAATCGCCGCTTGCTTCATCATGCTGAAATCTGTAGATGCCGTTACATAATATGTTAAAGCCCGATAGTAAATTTGTTCACATGCTTCACGCCCTATCCCTTCAACCTGCACATTGTGGTGCACGCCTCCTTCTGCCAGAAGGTAAGCTGCTTTATTGTGGATGGACGAATTGATATGGACTCCGCCATAATCCTCTGTTCCTGTGTAGCGGTTCGAGTAATGATCTGGATTTCCCTGCTTAGATGGGTCCTCTAACGACCGCAATGAATCTCCTGCAATATCCGGAGTATAGACATCCTCGCCGATTTCCCAATCATCACGGTCAGCCATTGCGCCCATAATATCGGAAATGGACTCATTTAATGCACCGGGTTCTCCTTGATATAATAGGCCGGCGGAATACTGTGTGACTGCGTGTGTGATTTCATGCGCGACAATGTCGAGCGATCCGGACAGCGGCTTAAATTTTGAACCGTCTCCATCACCGTACACCATCTGGACGCCGTTCCACGCTGCATTGTTCCATTGTTTGCCGACATGCACGGTAGACGTAATCCTTGCTCCGTTTTGATCAAAAGAATCACGGCCAAATGTCTTGCTGTAATAATCGTAAACGGCTTGCGCATTTGCATGCGCGTCTACAGCCGCAGGTTCATTAAATACGGAAGTGCCACTGACTATTTCTTTGCCCGTATATCCGATCAGTTGAGACAAAAGTGTAAACAAGGTTTCGTTCAGGTTCTCCGCGTCAAACGTATTAATCCCTTTTCCCCTTGTTTCGTCGGCCAAATAAAAGCGCCCATCCTGTACTGTGACGTCAAAGCTTTTTTCATCGCCTGACACGCCGATTCCTGTACCTGCCGCTTCATGAATGGCATTAAAGGACTCGATGACCTTTCCGCTATTGGCATCGATGACATAATGCCAATAGCCAGGCTCAGGTTCAGATGTCGAGAGTCTCACAAGGTAGGCAAGATCGAATTTCCCGTCGTGTGGATAGATATATAATTCGCCCTTTGGCTCCCCATCAAGATATTTGATTTTCCCAATGGCAGCCTCGAGCTCACGCTGTGCTGTACGTATTGCTTTTTCCTCAGAAATAGACGGTGTGACAGAGACGTCCTTGATTTGCGGATGCACTTTTCCAAAGAAACTTTTCACTTGTTTGTTTTCCTTCATCGCGACCGCTTGTTCAAAGCCGTAAATCGGAATTCCTTTGTAAACCTCCGTTAATTTAAAAAACGTTTGTTTTGTTTTTGGATCCTTTATGGTTTTCGAAATACGAAAATGGCTGTTCGCATTCCCTTTGAGCTTAAAATGCGATTGATGTTTATCAAGATAGGAAAATAACGATTCTTTCTGAGTTGTGTTTTGTACCGGCTTCTGTGATGGCTTTTCGATGATGTATGAAGGGGTTTGATACGTATGGTCGTATTTGATGCTTTGATCAGCTGAGGCATGTGTTACAAAAACCATTTGGGCCGCCGTGCAGAAGCCGGCCAGTAATAGAGATGTCTTAGTCAGATTGCGCAAAACACCACATCCTTCCTATTTTGGAATCTATCATTTTTCTTCATCCTATCAAAAATACAAAAACTTGTATGTGGTGCTTCGTTCTTATTTTCCCAAAAAAGAAGGGCAGAGATACTTCACTCTGCCCTCCTTATTCTACTCTACTAATTTTTTATTGACATAAATAATAACCCCTGCGCCATATGCCAGTATAAGCGGTGGTATGAGCTGCTCCTGGCCTTGAAATGAGATAAAACTATTCAGCAAAATAAACAAACCGGAATTCAGGAAAAAGTAGCCTGCTATTCTGGCCAGCCGATCTTTATCCCGTATGCGCGCCTCGTTAAATCCGGCCAGCATCCAGGTTTGTTTTTTGATTCCGACAAAATAGGCAACCACAAAGAATAAGAGCGCGATGACGATTAATAGATAATTGATGCTGATTTCCATCTTACAGCCTCCTACACATTACTTGATGTTTAGAAAAAGAAAAAAAGCGGCGCAGCTTACTGCAATCAGCAGCAGGACGACAAACGCCTTGAGGAACGGGCTCAAAAGAAGCAGCACTGCTAAAAACAGCAGATAAGCCGCACCGACTCGCGAAATCGTGACAATCTCCTTTTGAGAGCGCATTTTGTTTTTTCTGACGCCGGCAAACATCATCAATTTTTTCCGCTTCCATACATATCCGGCGAGCACCGCTAAATAAACAGCCAGCGGCAGATGTCTGAAATCGGGCGGCAGCAGCGGCAGGGCGATAATCGCGACAATGAGAAGAACCGAAAGCCAGCTTTTGCCCAATAATGACCTCCTCCTTTTCAGCTCTTCCCCATCACCCATCATCACTTCGGCAAGCTCCTTCGGATGAGAAAATTCAGATTCAATAGCTTCCTGCAGTTCCTCTTCACTAAGGCCGGCTTTGATTCTGTCTTGAACGAAAGCGGTGATATGCCCCTTTAATTCGTCGATAGCGTTTTCTCTCTCTACATCAGGCATATTCGCCAGCTCTGCATTTAGTTCCTCCATGTACCGGTCAATGATATGCTGGGCATTCATAGCAAATCCCCCGATAAAGACAGTAAGGCTTGATGGGTTTCCAGGTATTTTTCCAGCCGTTCTTTTAACATTTCTTCTCCTTTTTGTGTCATTTTGTAATACTTTCTTTTCGGGCCGTCCAGTGAATCTTCCCAAAAGAATTCGATCCATCCCTTCTCGGTCATTCGTTTCAGAATCGGATAAATCGCTCCCTCTGAAATAGCCAGCGCCGAGGTGGTTTTTAAGGATGACGTCAGCTCATAACCGTACATCGGTTTAGATCGCAGAAGGGAAAGGATGGCCAGCTCAAAAATCCCTTTTCGAAATTGAACTATCCAGCGGTCATTCACTTGATTCGTTTTCATGGTTTCAATATATCGAAAAAACCACTATATATCAATCATATATAGCAGTGTAAAATGTCCTGTTTTTTCTTTTGACAAAAATGGAATTTCTCATACTTTTTAACCTTTTTATTACATAAATGTTTTTATATTATGAAAAGTGTGAAAACGATTCTTCAGGTTAAAAGGAGCAGTCGAATGCAGAAATCGATATCATTTTTTATCATTTTTTCAGTCCTTTGGGGTTCGATATTTCTGTTTTCTATTATTGGCAGCTTAGGGACAACCCCGATCCCGCTGACAAAGGACTCCAAATTTCTCATGTCCAGCATCCTTCCTCAGGGCTGGGGCTTTTTCAGCAAAAATCCGCGCGATACTTCAATCGGCTTATATGAGGCTGAAGGTGCCAGCGCCAAGGTCAGATGGCCTAATATGAGGGCAGATAACTTATTCGGCCTGTATCGGTATGGGCGGTCACAAGGCGTTGAAATGGGCGTGATCTACAGCCAAGTCGGCAAGGAACAGTGGACCGCATGCAAAGAAAAGAACCTCGGCGCATGCAAAAGCAAAGCAAAAACCGTGCAATTAAAAACACCCGCTCCCCGCCCGCTGCTTTGCGGCAGCTACTATTTGACGAAAGAGGATATTGTACCTTGGAGCTATTCTAAATACACCCCTTCGTCTTATCAGGTAAAAAGCATAGTCAAGGTTGTGATCTCATGCTCGAAAACATAAAAAAGACCATCACCAGTTGGGACGATAGAAACCCGTGGACGAATGTATACGGCCTTGCGCGAAGCATCATTGCGCTATCCAGCCTGCTGACGCTGCTCATCAATCACTCGAGCCTCATCATGAAGCCAGCCAGCGGAATCAGCAGTTATCCTGCTTGTAAAATGAATCTCAGTCTCTTTTGCCTCGGCGAAAATAACTATATGATGTTAAATCTTCTCAGATGGGTCTGCATTGCCATTCTGGTGCTTGTTGTCATTGGCTGGCGCCCAAGAATCACCGGCGTTCTGCATTGGTATGTCAGTTACAGCCTGCAGTCATCGCTGATCGTCATCGACGGAGGCGAGCAGGCAGCAGCTGTCATGACCTTTTTATTGCTTCCCATCACGCTGACCGATCCGAGAAAATGGCATTGGAGCACGAGACCTCTAGAGGGCAAAAGAACACTTGGAAAAATAACAGCTTTTATTTCTTATTTTGTGATCAGAATTCAAGTGGCGGTGCTTTATTTTCACTCTACCGTCGCTAAGCTGTCTCAACAGGAATGGGTGGACGGAACAGCCGTCTATTATTTCGCCCAGGAAAAAACCATCGGCTTCAACGGCTTTTTTCAGGCGTTAACAAAGCCAATTGTAACAAGCCCGTTCGTGGTGATTTCGACATGGGGGACGCTGCTGGTTCAAATCGTCATCTTCGCGGCGCTGTTTGCGCCGAAGAAGCATTGGAGATTTATTTTGATTATCGCTGTTTTTATGCATGAGATTTTTGCAGTCATGCTGGGTCTGATCAGTTTCTCGCTTATCATGGCCGGCATTTTGATATTGTATCTCACACCTATCGATTCCACGATTCACTTTACATATATTCGCAGACTGTTGTGGAATAAAAAACAAAAGAAGGGAGAGGTTTCAGTTTGAAGAAGGCGTTTCTAGTATTTTTGTCGGTTGTATTGGTGACGACTGTGTTTTTGGTGAAACAGCAAGAAAGTGTGGCACAGGCAAAGCAGCTTGAGTATTCAGGTGAGGAAATTTTTAAAGGGTTTGTGTTTGCCCAAGGGGAAGTTGGCAAACAGCTGCCAGAGGTCTTTAATAAAGCGATGACAGACAAACTCAACACAAAACAGGCAAAGGCTTTTGCCAATCAGGTTGTAGCTGATATTAAAAAAGAGGATGCTGACTTTTTTGACAACCTGAAGAAAGCTGTTTACAGCAAAGATGCATTGAAAGTGGATGAACTGCTGAAAAAAGCAGGTCAAATCGTTGAAGAAAAAGTAGAAGCTGCAAAGGAAATCGCCGCTTCCAAGGATGATACATCCAGAGTTCAGGCCGAGCTTGTCAACACTGTTGATACCGCTAACTATTTCTATTATGTTTCTTATGTTGCTGCAGCCGGTGCCCTGATTCTGATCATTCTCGCCATCGATATTACGCCGATCGCGATTTCAGACAATGTAGATCGCGAAATGGCAATCAGAACGCTTGTTGATGAATTAAACTAGACATAAAAAACGGCTCGCCCCGCAGTTTTGCTGCAGGCGAGCCGTTTTCATGCTATTTTTTCTCGTATGTCCATCCATCTTCCTGATACACTTTTCCGTTTTTCATTAAATGGCCCAGCGCGCGTTTAAAGGCGGCTTTGCTCATGTTAAAACGTTCTCTGATATCGTCAGGCTCGCTTTTGTCACTGTACGGCATGGCGCCGTTTCTCGTTCTCATGTACGTTAGAATGTACTCGGCATCAACAGACATTGCATCCTGTTTTCTTGGAAGCAGCGACAAGTTGACCGAACCGTCTTCTTTCACTTGAATCACCCGCCCTGTTACTCTTGAACCGAGTCTTGGCTCCTCTTTTCTTTCTGACGGGTGAATAAAACAGCGGATCCCATCATCCGTAATCACGAATGATCCCGATGCGATCAGCCTGTACACCGTACCTGTCAGCTCTTTATTCATCAGATCTTCTGAAGCGTCGGTAAACAGTTCGCTGATGATGTCTTCCGGCGCTGGTTTCGCAAACATGCGCCCCCGGTTCGTCACCTTCAGCATACAGTAAAGCTTGTCCCCTTTTTGCGGCCAGACATCTTCGTACGGCGGCAAATGCTCAGTTGCGACTAGCGCGTCCTTCGATAAACCGACATCAACGAAAACGCCCATATCTTCCACTTTATCCACCACTTCAACCCAGCCATATTCATCCGCGCTGATGACCGGAATTTTCATCGTGGCCGCAAGCCTTTCCTGCTGGTCGACGTATATAAAGACTTCTACTTCGTCTCTGTCCTCGATATCCTCAGTCATTTCACTGTTATGTAAGAGAATCGTATCTTCCCCATCGGTTAAAAAGTAACCGAAGTCGGTTTGGTGATCTATACTCAAGGTTAATTGCTGCCCTGGTCTCATGCTATCGTCCTTCCTGTTCCGCTTATTTTATACGGATTTTGTTAACATTTTTTCCAATCATCCCAAATTGATTCTTTGTTCTGTTGGAAGTTTCTCTTTATTCTACTATAATCAACACATAAGTTAAATGTTATGGAGGTTTTCATATGGCAAAAGAAAGTTCATTTGATATTGTATCAAAGGTCGAATTGCCTGAAGTGCAAAACGCGATCCAAATCGCACTGAAGGAAATCAGTACACGATATGACTTTAAAGGAAGCAAAAGCGATATTTCCTTAGATAAAGAGGAGCTGGTCCTCGTTTCCGATGACGAATTTAAATTAAGCCAGCTGAAGGATGTGCTGGTCAGCAAATTGATTAAACGCAACGTACCGACGAAAAACATTGATTACGGCAAGGTGGAAAATGCGTCAGGCGGAACGGTACGCCAGCGTGCAAAGCTTGTTCAAGGCATTGACAAAGACAACGCAAAAAAAATCAATACGATCATCAAAAACTCCGGACTGAAAGTGAAATCTCAGGTGCAGGATGATCAAGTGCGCATCACCGGAAAAAACAAAGATGACCTGCAGCAGATTATCTCAGCTGTGCGTGGAGCAGATCTGCCAATTGACGTTCAATTTATAAATTTCAGATAAATTTTCTGATTCCTATTGATTATTGTCTTTATTTTCGGTAAATTTGGAGAAAGGGAAAAACGCCAGGTATCTTACGGCACTTCCTGACACGAAAATTTCATATCCGTTCTTATCAAGAGAAGCAGAGGGACTGGCCCGACGAAGCTTCAGCAACCGGTGTAATGGCGATTAGCCATGACCAAGGTGCTAAATCCAGCAAGCTCGAACAGCTTGGAAGATAAGAAGAGACAAAATCACTGACAAAGTCTTCTTCTTAAGAGGACTTTTTTTATTTCTCTTTTTTCCTTGCTGATGTGAATAAAGGAGGCAGACAATGGGACTTTTAGAAGATTTGCAAAGACAGGTGTTAATCGGTGACGGCGCCATGGGGACGCTCCTCTACTCCTATGGCATTGACAGGTGTTTTGAGGAGCTCAATATTTCAAAGCCGGAGGAAATTCAGCGCATACATAAAGCGTACGTTGAAGCTGGAGCCAACATTATTCAAACGAATACGTACGGGGCCAACTATATTAAATTATCCAGACACGGTCTTGAGGATGACATCAAAAAAATGAATCAGGAGGCCGTAAAGATCGCGCGGGCTTCAGCAGGCGATGCATACGTGCTTGGAACGATGGGCGGCATACGCACATTTAATAAAAACGCGTACAGCCTTGACGAAATTAAGCGCAGCTTCCGCGAGCAGCTGTACCTGCTGCTGCATGAAGAGCCGGATGGCTTGCTGTTAGAAACGTATTATGATTTGGAAGAAGCCCGTGAAGTGCTGAAAATCGCGCGGAAAGAGACTGATCTTCCGATTATGCTCCATGTCTCCATGCACGAGCAAGGCGTATTGCAGGACGGAACGCCGCTTTCTGACGCATTGCGCTCGATTGCGGATCTCGGAGCTGATATTGTCGGCATTAACTGCCGCCTCGGCCCTTATCACATGATTGAAGCGCTCAGCGAAGTGCCGATTTTTGATGACGTGTTCTTATCCGTTTATCCAAACAGCAGCCTTCCTTCGCTTGAAGAGGGACGGCTCGTCTATGAAACAGACGACACGTATTTTCAAAACAGCGCATCAGAATTCCGTAAGCAGGGTGCGCGAATTATCGGCGGCTGCTGCGGCACCACGCCGAATCACATCCGTGCGATGGCGGAAGCAGTTGGCGGGGTGGCTCCGATTACGGAAAAAGAAGTCAAAACCCGGGCGAAAGAACTCATTTCTGTTCAGCACGAGCGAACCGAGCCCGGTCTGAATGAGATCGCGGCGGAAAAACGCTCTATTATCGTAGAACTGGATCCGCCGAAAAAACTGAGCTTTGACAAATTTCTATCGGCGGCCGCTGAATTAAAAGAAGCGGGAATTGATGCCCTGACACTCGCCGACAATTCTCTGGCGACCCCGCGGATCAGCAATGTTGCCTGCGGCGCCCTTGTCAAGCAGCAGCTCGATATGCGTTCCCTTGTCCATATTACGTGCCGCGACCGTAACATTATCGGCTTACAGTCACATTTAATGGGCCTCGATACGTTAGGGCTGAATGACGTGCTTGCTATTACAGGTGACCCTTCTAAAATCGGGGATTTTCCCGGTGCAACGTCTGTATATGATTTAACATCCTTTGATTTAATCAGGCTGATCAAACAATTCAATGAAGGTCTGTCTCTGTCTGGAAAACCGCTCGGCAAGAAAACGAATTTCTCAGTCGCCGCCGCATTTAATCCTAACGTCCGCCATCTGGATAAAGCAGTAAAACGGCTTGAGAAAAAAATAGATTGCGGCGCGGATTATTTTGTTTCTCAGCCTGTCTATTCCGAGCAGCAGCTTGTCGATATCCATAACGAAACAAAACATCTGAAGACACCGATCTATATCGGCATCATGCCGCTGACAAGCAGCCGGAATGCCGAATTCATCCACAATGAAATTCCCGGCATTAAGCTGTCTGATACGATTCGCGAAAAAATGGCCCGTGCCGGTGAAGATAAAGAAAAGCAAAAGGCGGAAGGCCTTGCAATTGCACGCTCCCTGCTGGATACGGCATGCGAGCTGTTTAACGGCATCTACTTGATAACGCCTTTCCTCAGATCTGACTTAACCGCTGAGCTCACTTCATATATTCAGCAAAAAGATGAGCAGCGCCAAAATATCTTGCATTAATCCCAAAAGACTGCCTGATCCAATCGGGCGGTCTTTTTCAACGAGATTCGTGTTACGATATAGACAAACAATCATGAGGAGGAACATTATGCTCGAAGTCAAAACCATTTCTGTGGAAGATACATATGAAATCCGGCACCGCATTCTGCGCCCCCATCAATCCATTGAACAATGCAAATATGAAGAGGATCATGCAGAAGGCTCCTTTCATCTCGGCGCGTTTTATGAAGGAACGCTGATCAGCATCGCTTCTTTTTCCCCGCAAAGTCAGCCTTTATTAACGGAAACCCCTGCGTATCGGCTGAGAGGCATGGCAACGCTCGAGGGATATCGCGATCAGAAAGCTGGAAGCACGCTGATCAAACACGCGGAGCACAAACTGGCGGAGAGCGGCGTTCAGGCGGTATGGTGCAACGCAAGGCACCATGTCAAGGGCTACTATGCCAAGCTTGGCTGGGAGGAACTTGGCGAACCATTTGACATTCCCGGCATTGGCAATCATATTGTCATGTACAAAACACTTAGAACAAGCAGGTGATCTTATGGACGTAGTGGATGAACTGGTTGAGCTTCATGAAGAACACGTTTCCGGCTTATTGCGGCTTTGCGGGCAAGCCGGGTGGCCGGATTATGGCGAACAAGAACTGAGACTGCTTGTTCAGCAGGGACGCTTTTTCGGTTATCAAAATGTCAGCGGTGAGATGATTTCCTGCATCGGCTTGTTTTTGTTTGGCCGTCTTGCTTCTATCGGTCTTGTTATCGTTGACAAGGAATATAAACGGCTTGGTCTCGGCAGGCGTATGGTAAACGCCTGTATCGCCCAAGCGGATGAAAACACCGCCATCAGGCTTTGCGCCACAAAAGAAGGTTTGCCGCTTTATGAAAAAGCAGGCTTTCATACGGCAGGAACAGTGCGAAAGTACAGCTGTCACAGTTTTCAACCTTATACAAAGCAGGTTGACGCTGAACTGTCACCCTTTAGAGAACAAGACTTTCAAGACTTAGCGACGGCGGATCTTGCCGCCTTTGGCGGAGATCGATCAAACCTTTTGCAGCAGCTTATTTCCACTTCATGCGAATGTGTCATCGCCAGAAATCGTGACGGACAGTTCATTGGTTACGGACTTTCTGTACAAACACCGGCCCATTTGAAATTCGGCCCCATTATCGCTCCATCATCAGACGTTGCTGCACAATTAATCAACAGGCTGGCGGCCGGCAAACAAGGCCCGATGCGAATCGATATACCGGGTGAACACACGTCTCTGCATGACAGCCTGATAGAAATGGGATTTCATAAAGATGATGAACCTCCGCTTTTGTTCTATCAGAAAAAAGCTCCTATTCAAAATGGACACTTATATGCTTTGATTTCACAGGCTCTCGGTTAACCCTCTTTTTTCCCGAACAGGTATCTTCTGTTCGGTTTTTTTGCTGTCTGATTACTGAATAAACGAAGCCATCAGGGACATTCTAAGCAGAAGAAAAGGAGTGTGCTCTGAGATGGAATCATCAAAACAAAATAACGGAATGACGATTGTAGCAATCGGTTCAATCCCTTTAATATTAACCCTCGGAAACTCGATGCTTATTCCGATTTTGCCAAAAATGAAATCTGAACTTCATTTATCACAATTTCAAGTCAGTCTGGTGATCACAGTATTTTCCTTGATTGCAGCATTTGCGATTCCGATCGTCGGTTATCTCGCAGACCGATTCTCAAGGAAAATCATCATTATTCCCTGCTTAATTTTGTATGGTGCCGGCGGTTTGTTAGCCGGGTTTGCGGCAGGTTTTTTTGACAATGCCTTTCCTTGGGTCATGGCAGGACGAGCGCTTCAGGGAATCGGGGCAGCCGGAACAGGCCCAATTGCCATGGCACTGACGGGAGATCTGTTTAAAGGCGCCCAGGAGAGCAAGGTGCTGGGCCTTGTTGAAGCTTCAAACGGCATGGGGAAAGTGCTTTCACCGATCATCGGCTCGCTTATCGCCCTGCTTGTCTGGTATGGCGCGTTTTTTGCCTTCCCTGTGTTTTGTATCATTTCAATCGTGCTGACTTGGATTTTTATTAAAGAGAAGAAAAAGGAAAAAGAACCGCCACCTATCGGAAAATATGCGAAAGGGCTGTTAAGTGTTTTTAAACATGAAGGCAGATGGCTGTTTACCGCTTATTTAGCCGGTGCGACCTGTTTGTTTACTTTATTCGGCATCCTGTTTTACCTCTCAGATGTTCTTGAAAAAACATACGACACCGACGGCGTGAAAAAAGGCTTGATTTTAGCGATTCCGCTTTTGGTTATGTGTGTGACGTCTTATACAACAGGAAGCAAAATCGGGCAAAAGCAATCGTTAATGAAAAAACTGATCGTACTCGGATTGGCGTTCATGACCGTATCTTACGCGGCACTGTCATTCATTGAAAATCTTGTCCTCTTTATCAGTGTTCTCGTGCTGAGCAGTATCGGCTCAGGTCTTGTCCTTCCTTGTGTGAACAGTTTCATTACCGGTGCTGTCGGCAAAGAAAGACGGGGATTTGTCACCTCGCTGTACGGATCTGTACGCTTCTTAGGGGTAGCAATCGGCCCTCCGATTTTCGGCCGCCTGATGCAATGGTCCAGACCCGGCATGTTTTTAAGCATTGCGGGATTGACTCTCGTTGTCGGCATTCTTGTGATGATGTTAATCCATGTGAAGCAAAACAATGAAGAAACAAAAGAGAAAGAAGACCCTAAAATGGCTGGCAATCGGCTGCAGCCCGCTGAGGAAAGGTAGCACCTAGCTTGAAAATTGTACGAATTGAAACCTTTCCGCTCTTGCACCGATTAGAAAAGCCATACGGAGACGCCAACGGGCTTAAACGATATCGGACTTGTTATCTGATCAGGATTATCACCGAAAGCGGGATAGACGGCTGGGGAGAATGTGTTGATTGGCTCCCGACTCTCCATGTCGGCTTTACCAAACGGATCATCCCGTTTCTTTTAGGAAAACAGGCCGGCAGCCGCCTTTCATTAGTGCGCACGATTCAGAAATGGCACCAGCGGGCGGCCTCCGCTGTAAGCATGGCGCTGACAGAGATTGCGGCCAAAGCTGCGGATTGTTCAGTTTGCGAATTATGGGGCGGGCGATTCAGAGAAGAGATTCCTGTGTACGCCTCTTTTCAATCGTACTCAGACTCCCCGCAATGGATCAGCCGCTCGGTCTCCAACGTTGAAGCCCAGTTAAAAAAGGGTTTTGAGCAAATCAAAGTCAAAATCGGCGGGACCTCCTTCAAGGAGGATGTCCGGCACATCAATGCGCTGCAGCATACAGCCGGCAGTTCCATTACGATGATTCTGGACGCAAATCAAAGCTATGATGCCGCGGCGGCGTTTAAATGGGAGCGCTATTTCTCTGAATGGACGAACATTGGCTGGCTTGAGGAGCCTTTGCCCTTTGATCAGCCGCAGGATTACGCTTTGCTTCGCAGCCGTTTATCTATTCCTGTTGCAGGTGGAGAAAACATGAAAGGCGCGGCGCAATTTGCGCCTCTCCTTTCACAGCGCTGTTTGGATATCATTCAGCCTGATGTCATGCATGTCAACGGAATCGATGAGTTTCGGGACTGCCTCCAGCTCGCCCGTTATTTTGGCGTCAGAGCATCCGCCCATGCATATGATGGATCACTTTCACGGCTCTATGCTTTATTTGCACAAGCCTGCCTGCCCCCATGGTCTAAAATGAAGAACGATCAAATTGAACCGATCGAGTGGGACGTCATGGAAAATCCTTTTGCAGATCTCGTCAGCCTGCAGCCTTCAAAAGGAATGGTCCACATCCCGAAAGGAAAAGGCATTGGAACAGAGATCAATATGGAAATCATCAATCGCTGCAAGTGGGATGGCTCAGCCTATTAAGCTGTGCCATTTCTTTATTTTGAGACATAAATAATGGACAGCCTCATAAAATGAAAACAGCGGACAAGTCTTTTCATAAAGGAGCAAATGACTTAATGGCTGAACTGCTGATGAAAGCAAAACTTACGTTTATGATTGTCGTAGGCGGCGTACTACAGGGACTCGGCATGTCCTTGTTTTTATTTCCGCATGATATTCCAACAGGCGGTGCAGCAGGTATTGCGGTGCTATTGCATTATCTGTTTCAAATCCCCCACGGATTTTCAGTGTGGGCTGTGAATGTATCAATGCTTTTTACCGCTTTAAAATGGCTGGAGATGAGAACATTCACCGGCACCCTCGCTTCTATCACCGTCACCTCTGTCTCGGTATTGATCTTTGATGCGGTTTTTCCGGATATCACATCTAATCTGTGGCTTGATCTGGCAAGCGGCGCAGTGTTACTGGGACTCGGCATCGGACTTTTATACAAATATAAAATTTCGAACGGAGGATTCGGAGCCCTTGCTCTAATGATTTCTATCTACCGCGGCGGAAATCCCGGAACGATCCTGCTCATCATGAATTGCATCATTTTTATGGTCACCGCGTCTATTATTGACTGGGGCATCGTCATTCAAGCCCTGATATGCCAGGTGATATCGACAAGAGTCATCGATTTCATCTACAACATCCGCCTGACCTCTCTTCCCTATCTCACGCCTATGTACCGCCATAAAAAATAATAGGCAGAGGCTCTCTTCACGACGAGAGCCCCGCAGCCGCTGTTTTACAGAAAAAAGGTATCGGATCTTAGCCCTAAACGCAGCGTCTCCAACGCGATGGCATCATGAAATGGTATATTGGCCAGATTCACATTCGGCCCGATTTTTTGAATAAACCCTTGCTGAAGCGTTTTGTTAGGCGCTTCAAAAATCAACCTGTTGATATCAATATCCGAAGAAATGATGTCGTCAACAATTTGAAACCTGACATCGCCGCTGCTGGAACAGATCCCTCCCGTCCCGCTTTCTCTGGCTTCTGTAATCACTTTTTCCGCGCCCGCTTCCAAATCTTCAACGATATATTCAAGCCATTCCTCAGAGCTTTGCCGGCTTGCTAATTCCGCATCCTTGCTGCCCACCTCACTAAGCACAAGAAATTCATCAGAAAAATCGGCAATGTAAGCCGCTTTCTCTTTATTTGTCATCGGGAGCGTACCGTTTGAAATCTCAATATATTCACAGCCGAAATAGGTGCAGTACCGATGAAATTCATTCACTTTTTTCTGGCTTACGTACTTTTCGAACAGTGTGCCGCCAAAGAAAAATGAAATGTCATGCTCTTTTAGCGTACTGATTTTTTCTTCAAGATCTTTCGTAAGTAATGATGTGCCCCAGCCGAATTTCACAAAATCAATATAGTCGGACGCTCCGGCTATCGCATCTTTGAAAAATTGCAAGGGATAGCCGTTATCAATTAAAATGGACTGCCCGGTTTCTCTCGGCTTATTTGTTCTCACTGGCAATTCTAGTGAAAAATCATTCATATTATGACCCTCTCTATCGTTGGAACTTCTCCATCTTGTTTCACTTTCATCACAAAATCGCCCGTCAGTTCTTTTGCACAGTAAGCGATGTCCTCCGAATCAAATAATGGCTGGCGGCGGTCAAAAAATTTCTCTGCAACAGAAGAGCCTTTTATTCTTTGAATCGCCTCCTCAGCCGTTACCGCATTTGTCCCTTCAATGATGCCTTTGATATACTCCGCACACGCCATATCGTCATCACCGGATGGGTGGGAAGCCACAATGTTTATGACACAATCGTTTGCGGCGAGCTTTTTTACATGCTGTGCCGTTGTTTTGGCATTGGAAAATCCAGTTACGAACAGATGCTTTGCATTCAGCGCCCCCAACGCCGCTGTGACGCCATTAGTTGTTTTCTGGATCAGACGCTTATCCGCCATATCCTGCTCAGCCATGCGTTTTGGAGAATTATCTAAATCAAATCCGCTGATACCGACCCCCTTTTCCTCTCCCGTCAATACATAATCCGGATAGGTGCCTTTCAGCGCAAAGGCTTCATCAGCCGTCCGGACCAACAAAATCTCTTTCGCCCCGCCGATAAACGCATAATGGGCGACCGTAAAGGCTCTGATGACATCAATGACGATGTTAATATCCGCCGGGGCAAGCGAATGATGATGCCCCTGATAAATGGAAATCGGCATAATACCTCTCCTTGGGCATAAAACCATTTTGCTTAAAAGCATATTCAGCCGGGCTCTTAATGGTTCCGCTCCTCATTTTAGGCGGGCGCGGCACCTAAAAACCCTGAACCTTTATGCAAAAAATGAATAGTCTGCCTATAACTCGATCAATAAAGCAGATGCAAACGGGGGGAAAACGTTGAACGAAACCATCACGTATGACACATGGAACGACATGCTGTCCAAACAGGTAACGGATCAATTGATCGATGAGCTCGATGTGTTGAAATGGGCTTACCGAACGTACGGGGAAAAGATTGTGTACGCCTGCAGCTTTGGCGCAGAAGGGATGGTGCTTCTCGACTTAATATCAAAAATCAACAAAAACGCACACATCATCTTTTTGGATACAGGGCTTCATTTTCAAGAAACATATGAGCTGATCGAGGCTGTCAAAGAGCGGTATCCAGGATTTACAATCCAGCTGCTCGAACCCGAGCTGAGCCTGGCAGAACAGGAGACGAAGTACGGCGGAGAGCTGTGGAAGCATAACCCGAACCTCTGCTGCCAATTGCGGAAAATCGAACCGCTCAAAAAGCACCTGTCCGGCATGACAGCTTGGATTTCAGGGCTGCGACGGGAGCAGTCGCCAACGAGAAAGCATATTCAATACGTAAACCTGGACCAGAAGTTTAAGCTCATCAAAATTTGCCCGCTCATCCACTGGACATGGGATGACGTTTGGACGTACATCCGCCTGCACAATTTGCCTTACAACAAACTGCACGATCAACATTATCCGAGCATAGGCTGTGAAATGTGTACATTGCCTTCCTCGGACCCGAACGATGAGAGGGCTGGAAGATGGGCCGGACGGGAGAAAACAGAATGCGGCCTGCATCAGGAATAGCGGATGGCAGGTTCTTGCTGTGAGAATCGAAATGATGTTAAGGCGCTGATGTAAAGCTTTTATTGAAGTGCAGAAAAGAAAACAAGGAAACGTATAAATGGAGGTTGAACACGTTGAATGGAAACGAGCCCCATGGAGGGGCATTAATCAACCGCTGTGATCCCGCATGCCGTTTTGAAGGGTGCACGTGCGAAGCGGAGCTGGATCAGCTTGCACTGAGCGACCTGGAGCTTATTGCGATCGGCGGCTACAGCCCGTTAACAGGTTTTTTGGGAGAAAAGGATTATCATCGTGTTGTGAAAGAAATGAGGCTGGCAAACGGCTTGCCGTGGAGCCTGCCGATTACGCTGCCTGTCGGAGAAGAAACAGCAAAACAGCTGTCTGCCGGAGATCACGTCAAGCTTGTGAAAGACAGCGTTACCTACGGCATGATCACAGTCACCGATATATACCGGCCTGATAAAACACTGGAAGCACTGTCTGTTTTTAAAACAACCGATCCTGCCCACCCAGGCGTAAAAAAATTGCTGGCGCGCCCGGATTATTATATCGGGGGGCCTATCACGGTCAGCCGCCTGCCTGACAAACCTTTCGAGCAGTTTTATGCAGCGCCCGCAGAAACAAGAGCGGCCTTTCAAAAACTCGGCTGGCAAACAATTGTCGGCTTTCAAACCAGGAACCCTGTTCATAGAGCGCATGAATATATACAAAAAACAGCGTTAGAAACGGTCGACGGTCTGCTGCTTCACCCTCTTGTCGGTGAAACAAAGTCAGACGATATCCCGAGCGATATCAGAATGGAGAGCTACCAGGTTTTGCTTGATCACTACTATCCAAAGGATCGTGTCATGTTATCGGTTTTCCCTGCCGCCATGCGTTATGCAGGTCCGCGGGAAGCGATTTTCCATGCGCTCGTCCGAAAAAATTACGGCTGCACCCATTTTATTGTAGGCCGTGATCACGCAGGGGTCGGCAGCTACTACGGGACATACGACGCACAAGATATTTTTCAATCATTCACAGAGGAGGAGCTTGGCATCAAGCCGCTGTTTTTCGAGCACAGCTTTTATTGCCGAAAATGCGGAAACATGGGCACCTCCAAAACATGTCCGCACAGCTCAAGAGACCACATCCACTTATCAGGCACAAAAGTGAGAGAGCTTCTCCGCCAAGGCAAAAAGCCGCCTAAAGAGTTCAGCCGGCCTGAGGTCGCAGCCGTGCTGATCAAGGGACTTCATCAACAGCCTGTTGCCATCCAGCAAAACAGCGGGGAATTAAAATGACACACAATCCGAACATCATTTGGCATCCCGCTTCCATCTCAAAGTCTGACAGACAGTCCTTAAACGGACACAAAAGCTGCGTCCTCTGGTTTACCGGCTTATCAGGCTCCGGAAAATCGGTGCTGGCCAATGCGGTCGATGAAAAGCTTTACCGCAGGGGCATTCAGAGCTATGTGCTTGACGGTGATAATATCCGCCACGGCTTAAACAAAGATCTTGGATTTCAGACTGGTGACAGGATTGAAAACATCCGCCGGATCGGAGAAGTGGCGAAGCTGTTTGTCGACAGCGGACAAATGATTTTAACGGCTTTTATCTCTCCATTCAGAGAAGACCGGGACATGGTTAGAGCGCTCTTTCCAAAAGGTGAGTTCTTCGAAATTTATGTAAAGTGCCCGCTGCATGTTTGTGAACAGCGCGATCCAAAAGGACTTTATAAAAAAGCGCGAAACGGAGAGATCAAACATTTCACCGGGATCGATTCTCCGTATGAAGCGCCCATTTCACCCGATTTTATCATTGAGTCGGACCAGATCTCGATTTCCGATGGAGCTGACCTCATCATTAACGAACTGCAAAACAAAGGGATCATATAAAAACCCGATGAATATCGGGTTTTTTCTTATGAGTTGGAGAACTGCGCAATCAAACTGTTGATCTTCTCTTTTTCCTCATAAAATGCTCCGTGCCCGCTGTTTGCAAACGGAACCAATTCCGACTGTTTGATGCCGCGCTTCAACTCTTTCGCAAAATCAAACGGCGCAATTTTATCCTTTCTCCCGTGCAGGATCAGCGTTGGCACCTTGATTGCAGCAAGTTCCTTTCTGAGATCCTCGTCTCTTAATGCAATGCCCGAGTGGATCGTCCCGTAGGAGGAGGCCTCCAGCATCAGATTGAGAAACCACTGTCTCAGCTCTGGGGACACTTTTTTCTCAAAAAACTGTTTCCCTAAATCCGCCAGTGTTTTGGGCCGATCCGTTTTGAACAGTTCAATCATATCGTCAATATCCCGCTTCCTCATTCCGTACGGATAACCCGGGCGTTTTGTGAACGCGGGTGCCGCTGCTGACAGTAAAATCAGCTTATCAACATCGGCTCCCTCATGCCTTGCCATATAACGGACTGCAATGGCTCCGCCCATTGAAAAACCGGCAAGAATCGCATTCTCAAGCTGCAGCGTATAAATGACTGCTTTCACATCATCGGCCATCGTGTCATAATCATAGCCTTCCCAAGGGCGGTCAGATAGTCCATATCCCCGTAAATCAATGCCGATAAAACGGAAGCCTCTTTTCGGAAGCTCATTCATTTGATATTCAAACATCTTATGATTCAACGGCCACCCGTGCAAAAAGATGATTGGCCTTCCATGTCCGATATCCTCTACAAACAGTGTCACATGCTCCTCGGTTTTGACGTAATGCCCCATTTCGCATTCCTCCTGTTCCCTTTGGCTTTCCCGGCCTGTAAACGCCTTGACGTACAGGAAGCTTTCCATTTATGCTTACAAAACAAGCGGGCTGCTGTACCAAGAAAGGCTCTTTACGATTTACTATATGTATCAAATTCCTTAACGATCTACTAAATTGAACCCGGAAGCCTCTGTTTTTCGGGCAGCAAAGGATGTCATCACATGAATAAAATTACAATTCAAAAACCGAATATACCGGAAATCCTGCAAACCGCAGATTTTCATGATGCCGTGACGCAGGATGATGTAATCAGCATGCATTTGTTTGAAGATTGTACAATCTTCGGCGAAGATATCGAAAGACTTTGTGTGGAAAAAACGATCTTTAGAAATGTCGTGTTTATCGATGTGTCTTTTCGGCATATTGAACTGACCGATGTAATCTTTGAAAAATGTGATTTATCAAACGCCGATTTCAGCGGAGCTGTCATTCACAGAACTTCTATTAAGCAGTCAAAAATGGTTGGAATGAATGTGGCGGAAGCAACGCTGCGGAATGTTTCATTCGAGGAATGCCACGGACATTTCAGCTCATTTTCGTATTCAAATATGAAACAAGTTCGATTTGATCACTGTGCTCTTATGCAAAGTGAGTGCAGCAATACGGTGCTCCAGCAGACACACTTTGACAGGTGCGAATTGGAAGGCGCCAGCTTTTCCGGCACGTCCCTTCAAAACATGGACATCAGCACGTGCCGTTTTGAACAGCTTCATGTCTCCCTCGACAAATTGAAAGGCTGCAAAATCGCACCTGAGCACGCGATTGCTTTCGCCAGGGCGCTGGGAGCTGTCATCGTATAACAAAAGCTTAGGACATCATCAGGCGGCGGGCTGTTTCGGCTGCCGCCTTAATGCCAGTTTCCAAATCCCCAAGAGATGCATAGGAATATGACAGCCTGATGCTGTTTCGGTCTTCGCCGTCATAAATGGAACCGGGATTCACAAGCACTTGCCGTTTCAGCAGTTCATAAAAGAAACGGCTGACAGGCAGGTTTTTATGAAATGTCACCCAAATATAAAAGCCGCCGGCAGGAATCCGCCACGAGGCAATGTCCCCCGCATACCGCTCGAGAAAATGAACGGCGGCGTCTCTCCTTTGTTTAAGCACCCTTCGCACCCAAGTCAGATGCTCTTCATAATACCCCTGCGACAGCCACTCGGCAGCCGCCCACTGGGACAGTCCGCTTGAACCGTAGTCTGTCTGCATTTTAATGTCCGACAGCCTTTCAATAACCGGTTCCGGACCGGCAATCCAGCCGATTCGCAGACCGGGGCTAACCGTTTTTGAAAACGTGCCCAGGTACAGAATATGGCCCTCGTGATCCATTGCTTTCAACGGCTGCGGCGGTTTTTCTTCGAACCATAAATCACCATACGCATCATCCTCAATGATGGGCAGCTGCTCTTTTTTTGACAGGCTGATGATCTCTTTCCTCCGCTGCTCTGACATGACTGTGCCAGTCGGATTTTGAAACGACGGAATCGTGTAAAGCAGCTGTCCTCCATATTGTTTTCGATAAGAAGAAACAAGCCCCGCCTTGATCCCTTCTTTATCCATCGGCAAGCCGCGAAGCCGCATCCCCGCTGATTGAAACACATGCAAAGATTGAAGGTAGGACGGCTTCTCCGTCAAAATGACAGAGTCTCGTTTTAAAAGTCCAATTGAGATGAGCTGAAGTGCCTGAAGTGCGCCGGACACAATTAAAATTGCAGACGGTGACACACGGATCTTCTTTCCTTTTAAATGGTCCGCCACCGCTTCCCTCAGCTGACGGTTTCCTTTCGGCTGCTCGTACCCTAAAGATAGGGCACACGAATTGATTCGCTGAAACATCCGGCCCATTGTGTCAGCAGGCAGCAGATCCGGTGAAAGTTCTCCTGTGCCTAATCTGATGATATCCGTTCTTGGTTCGTTCTGATTAATAGCCTGAATGATGGAAGAGTTAGGGCGATGAATGCCCGAACGGACGTAATCGCTCCAATCAAGCGGAGGCTCAGCCGCCAGCACGCTCCAAGTACTGTTTACAACCTTCGTACCGCCGCCTCTTCTTCCCTCTAACAAGCCTTGAGACGTGAGTTCATCTATAGCTGCTGTGACTGTGCTGCGGTTGACTTGAAACATGTCGGCCAGCGTTCTCTGTGAAGGGATTTTCGTCCCTACAGCCCACTCTCCGTGAAGAATTTTGTCTTTCATATATTGTTCGATCTGCCGATGCAGCGGAACATCTGACTTTCGGCTTGGCTTCCATTGCGACAAGGTCATGCCCCCCCTTTTTTCACATTATACATTTGGCTGGGTCCAAACCCAACCAAATGGCTGGAGACTTTGGTAAACATCTTTTTTATGATTGAAAAAAAGATGTGAAAGGAGCTTTTTTCAGCATGAATGCAATCATTCACGGAATTCTGCTCGCGTTTGGCTTAATTTTGCCGCTGGGAGTGCAGAATGTGTTTATTTTTCAGCAAGGCGCGTGGCAAAAATATGTTTGGCGAGCACTCCCCGCCGTCATCAGTGCTTCAGTCTGCGACACCCTGCTCATTGTATTAGCTGTTGCGGGCGTATCTGTCATTGTGCAGCAGCTGCCCATGTTTAAGGCAGTGATGATGGCCGGCGGATTTTTATTTTTGCTTTATATGGGCTGGGTAACTTGGAACAGCCGTCCAAAAACAAGCCAAGATGAAAAACATACATTTACAGCAAAAAAGCAAGCCGTGTTTGCGGCCGCTGTTTCACTTTTAAACCCGCATGCCATTCTGGATACGATCGGTGTCATCGGCACGAGTTCTCTTCAATATTCGGGGCTTGAGAAATGGCTCTTTATGGCCGCCTGCATCGCTGTATCTTGGATTTGGTTTAGCAGTCTTGCAATAGCGGGCAGGCTGTTTCAAACAATGGATACGAGCGGCAGGCTAATGGTGATCGTAAACAAATGCTCTGCAGCGGTCATGTGGGCAGCGGCAGGATATTTTGGGGTATCACTCTTTTGCAATTGAAGGAGAAACAGATGAAAAAAACGAATTTCTTAGAAAAGGGGGCAATGCTGATGACTGATGCAAAACAGTTTTATGACTATCATTCTTGGGCAAATAAGAAAATATTTACCCATATCGAAAACCTGCCGGAGGAAACTGCCTATCAAGAAGTAAAGAGCGTATTTCCTTCTGTCAGCGACGTGCTGCTTCATATGTGCAGGGCTGACTACATTTGGCTGAATGTTCTTTCGGGAGTGGCCTACCAAGAGATTATAGACAGCGCAGGTAAATTAGAGTCCGCGCAAGGTAATATGGCAGCGATTAAACAGCACGCTGCCGAGCTGGAGTCACAGTATCATGATTTCTTCAGCCGCCAGACGGACTTAGAACAGACCTTCACAATGCAGCATCCGAAACTAGGTACACTGGAATCAACCTATGCAGACACCATCCTGCATGTCGTCAATCACGGCACTTACCACAGAGGGAACGTAACCGCCATGCTGAGACAGCTGGGCCATTCAGGCATACCTACTGATTATATGTACTATTTATATGAGAAAAGAGAAAGCAAGGGTTAAAATGTCCTTGCTTTTTTTGCGGAAAGCCTCAATGCAACATACTAGCTTTTACATACCTGTATAAGCACGCTTCACATCTAGCTGGACCGGCATGCCGCTCCGAAAGGAATTGGTTGCGGCGATACCCACTTCTAAATTGATCGTCGCATCAATATCAGTCACAATCGGTGTTTTTCGATCCCGGACACACTCGGCAAAATGCTGAAGCTCCAAGCAGTAGGCTTCATGAAAACGAGTTTGAAAGTCTGGAATGATATCAAAACTGCTCCCTTTAGCCGAAAGGATGGTCACATGTTGATTTCTCAATGTTCCTATGAAAATACTGCCCTCTGTCCCGATCACCTCCGCCCGGATGTCATGTCCGTATGGAGAGGTTCTGCTTGCCTCGACATCCCCCGCTGCGCCGGAGTCAAATTCAATATACGTCAGCGCCTGATCCACATCGCCGTACTGCTCCATAAACGGATTGTTCAGAATCCTGCCGTGTCCTGAAACAGAAGTGATTTCCGCCCCTAGCAAATAACGGGCAATATCATAGTCATGGATGGAACAGTCGATAAAAATTCCACCGCTGTGTTTGATAAACTCTGCGGGTGGCGCGCCTTGATCGCGCGTAAAGCCTTTATAATAGATAGGTTTGCCGATTTCACCTGCGTCAATCCGCCGCTTGGCATCTGCGTATGCGGGATCGAATCGTCTCATAAAGCCGACTTGGCAAATGACACCTGTCTCCTGCACTTTTTCAGAAACTGCTCTAGATTCCTCAAGGCTTAATGTCAGCGGTTTTTCAACGAAGATCTGTTTGCCGTTCTCGGCTGCTTTGATGATCATATCACCATGTGTGCTTGTCGGTGTTACGATAATGACAGCATCAATACCGGGATCTTCTAACACCTCATATGGGTCCTCTGACCATTTTTCGATACCGAATTCTCTGGCAACCTGCTCCGCTCTCCCTTTCAACGGATCACTGACACAGACCAGCTTTGCCCCTGGTACACTGGTGATGAGATTTTTCGCATGATAATAACCGAGCCTTCCTAATCCCAATACTGCGCATCTTACTTGATGTTCCACGCCCCATCCTCTCCTTTGTCTCATTTCAGGATCGCTTGGAGAAAGCGCTTTCTCTCAACATCTAAAAAAACAGCGGCAACTCCGCTTTCATTTTTGCGCAAGCGCTTTCTCAAAAGATGGTTTCATTTTACACTGCCTTTGGTTTACACGCAATATGTTTTTTGGCTTCAACTTTCCTAATGAAAAAACCCGCTCATTAGCGGGCTTATGTGTTAGGCGGTGATGTAGAATGTCTGATAACAAGTTCAGGCGGGAGCACTATTTTATGTTTCGTCTTCCGTTTTCCCTCTATTGCTTCTGCCAGCAGTTCAATGACGCTTCGCCCCATATCTTTTATCGGCTGGGCTACGGTCGTCAGGGGCGGAGCCGCCATTTCTGCGAGTATCGTGTTATCAAAACCAATGATAGAAAGGTCGTCCGGCACTTTTATGCCTCTTATTCTTGCAGCTTGTATGGCGGCGCAGGCCAATACGTCATTGAAGGCAAAAATAGCCGTCGGAGCGTTTCTGTCGAGCAATTTACCCGCTTCTTCCTTGCCGCTTTCCAAGGAAAATCGCGTCTGGATGATCAGTGACTCATCAATGGGCACGCCCGCTTCCTCCATCGCCTGGCGGAAGCCTTTGATTCTATTTTTTTCACCTGTTGTTGACCCGTCTCCGATAATACAGGCGATGTTCGTGTGGCCGAGTGACAGAAGATGCTTGGCAGCCTCGTACCCGCCGCGAACATCATCCATGACGACAATATCCATCGGAAGCAGCGGTTTATCCTGAGAAATCATGGCAAGCGGAATCTGTTCATTGGCGATTTCCTCCAGAGCAGACATACTGTCATGGTTTTCAATCCCTGTCGCAAAAATAATGCCGTCCACCTTTTTCTGCTTCAGTACAGAAAAATATTTCGTTTCTTTTTTCGGATCGTAATCGGTGCTGCAAATCATCATTTGAAAACCAAGCTCATCCGCTCTTTCCTCAATGCTTTTGGCAAGCTCGCCGTAAAACGGATTTGAAATATCAGGCGCTACGAGAGCGATCATATTCGTTCGTTTTCCCGTTAACGCCGCGGCGTGGACATTGGGCGTGTATGCCATTTCATTCATGACATTCATGACCTTCTGCCGCGTTTTGTCGCTGATTCTCCCCGTATTGTTAATCACACGCGACACGGTTGTAATCGAGACACCCGCCGCCCTTGCCACATCGTAGATTGTTGTTTTCATGTTCATCCCTCGTTTGGTTATTGAACTTTCCGGCTGACAATTTTCCGGTATTCAATTGGTGAAATCCCTTCTATCTGCTTAAAGAGTTTCGAAAAGTATGTCGGATCTTCCATTCCAACCGTTTCTGCAATAACTCCCATTTTATCATTTGTAGAGGATAAAAGACGCTTCGCTTCTGTCATTCTCACCCGGTTCGTGTATTGTGCCGGCGTTACGCCGAGCACCTGCTGCATGCAGCGGCTCACATAATCCTGATGATAGTGAAGGGCGAGTGACAGGTCCTTGATTGTCGTCTTTTCCTTATAATGCTCCTGTAAGTACCGGGCCGCCTCCCAGGCTACCCGCTCTTTCGCAGACGGTATTTGGAACGCTTCTTTTTGCAGATGCAGCATCAGCTCCTCAAATAAGATTTGCTTTCTGAGCGGCAAATCGGAGTTTTCCGCGGAGTAATCAATCAGTCTTTCAAACTGCTGGGCCATAAACTGCGGGCGCTGCACCTTGCCTTTTCTCGGCAAAGCCAATCCGTAGCGGGCCGGCTCTTCGAAGCTCCCTTTTTCCTGCTGAAGCTCAGACCAATTGCTGCCTCCCTTAGCTGTAAATTCATAACGATGTTCATCGAAGTGAAGCCAATAGTAGGAGGTTGCTTCATCACTGCCCTTCGTTCCATAGTGTTCGAGACCGGGAGAAAGCAGAATGTACTCGCCGCCTTTAATGGAGAATGATTTCTCATTTTCCGTAATATATAACGTTCCGTCTTTGACATATATCAGATCAAACACGGAGAATACACGTTTCACATGGGTTTCTCCCTTTTTAAAAACCCCTTCTCCGGCCGCGATAAATACCGGAAAAGGCGGGACTGTAAACAGGATGCGAGGCATTTGAATCATCCTCCTTTTTAAGTCGGATTTTTACAAGAAGTATCGTTTCTCTCCCTTTTTATTATAAGGAAATGGAGGTACACTTTAAAACGTTGATTTTATTTACGAAAGGGGTTAGACACGATGAAACAAGCTGTCTTCAAATCAACTGCTTTGAAAAAACCCGCTGACAAAACGTTCTCATTATTTTCGCTTACTTGGCCGATCTTTATTGAGGTCTCATTATATATGTTTATGGGTAATGCCGATACACTGATGCTCAGCCAATACTCGGATAACAGCGTGGCAGCAGTCGGCGTCAGCAACCAGATTTTGAATTTAATTATCGTGATGTTCAGCTTTATCGCCACAGGAACGACCGTTGTGATTTCACAATTTTTAGGCTCGCGGCAAAAGAAAGAAGCCATGGAAGTCGCTTATGTGTCAATCGGCGCCAACTTCTTCATCAGCCTTGCGATCAGTGCCATCATTTTTTTCGCGGCGGTTCCTCTGCTTCATATGATGGGATTATCAAACGAGCTGATGCCTGATGCGAAAGTCTTTTTACAAGTTGTCGGAGGTCTGTCCTTTATTCAGGCTTTAATCATGACATTCAGCGCGGTCTTAAAAAGCTACGGCTATACAAAAGATACAATGTTTGTCACTATCGGCATGAACATTTTAAACATTGCCGGAAACTTTGTGGTGATTTTCGGTTTGTTCGGCTTTCCTGTTCTCGGCGTTGCCGGTGTGGCGCTGTCTACATCTATCGCCCGCGTCATCGGATTAATCGCGATGATTGTGATAGTCAACAAACGCATTCAGCTAAAGATGACGCTGAAAAAAGTATTTCATATGCATAAAGAGCATTTGCGCAAGCTGCTGAAAATCGGCATCCCTTCTGCGGGAGAGCAGCTGTCATACAACCTGTCGCAAATGATTGTCACGTATTTTATCGCGATCATGGGCGCGCAGGCGTTGACAACAAAAGTGTATACGCAAAATATTACGATGTTTATTTTGCTGTTCGGCACTGCGATCAGCCAAGGTACGCAAATTTTAATCGGCCGTTATATCGGCGGCAAACAATTTGATGCCGCTTATGAGCGCTGCATGAAGAGCTTATATTGGGCACTCGGAATTGCTGCGGCTACCTCAGTTTTAATGACGATCTTTTCAAAAGACCTGATCGGCATCTTTACACAAAGCCCGGACATTATTGCGACTGCAAGCCTTTTGATTGCCATGACGATTATCCTTGAACCGGGCCGCTCGTTTAATGTCATTATCATTAACTCCCTGCGTGCCGCGGGGGATGCGAAATTCCCGGTTTACATGGCAATGATTTCAATGTGGGGCATCGGTCTCCCGCTTGCTTATCTATTCGGCATCCATCTCGGTTTCGGTCTTGCCGGCATTTGGATTTCTTTTATCGCGGATGAATGGGTTCGGGGAATCTTAATGTACAGAAGATGGCGCTCCCGCATCTGGATTCAAAAAGGTATGGCGTAACACCCGGCTCAATAAGGCCGGGTGTTTTTTTATATGTCAGACAGAATCCGCTTCACTTCATTCTCTGTGAGGGCGTATTGATGTTGAAATACATCATACTGCTCCGCCCGGATTTTTTCTAAAACAGCCCGGTACAAATGAAGAGCGGCTTTCACCGTTTTTTGTGAATACTGCGGAAATAACGGCAAGGCATCCTGACACTCTTCAAGGTAGGCTTCTGCTTCAAAAGCGATATACTCCCACGTCATTGTGAACGCTTTATTTACGGTGCCTTTTTGGAGATCAGCCTCTGTATAGCCGAATTGCTGCATTACCTGACGGGGAATGCGGTTTTTTTGCTGATCTGTGCCAAGATCACTTAAGAAGCGAACCAGCTGTATGGCCAAGCCGAGAGAGACGGCTGCTTGTTTGAGCTGACCTTGTTTTCGACGTGTCAGTATCGGCAGCAGCATCAATCCGGCAGCACCGCCCGTCCGATATGCGTACATGAGCAGTTCATCAAGGTCATCATACGGCTTGGCGTCTTCTTTTTGTACGGCAATAAACTCCCGAAATGGTTCGCTTTCCAATGTAAAGGTCCGATACGCATGATCAAAAGCCTTCCATAGATGTTGATTACCGTTATTTGTCCTTTGGTAAACATGATCAGCTTTAGCTTCAAATGCGGGCAATACCTTTTCGTCTGCACTGGCCGCCGTGTGGCAAAACGACAATACTGCCCAAGAGGCTTGTCTTTGCTTTAGCGGGAGATATGATAATGCTTTGAAACAGGCTGGCGCGTATTCGCCAACAATCTGTCCGCATTGCTGGTAAGCTTCTTTTATCTCTTTCATTTTTCTCACTCCTATGTATCACTGCTTCTTCAAGTCTAGTATGTTTTTTCCTAATTGTATATGAAGAAAATGCCGATTCTTACTTTGTAAAAGTAACAAGACGCACAGCATCATCGACGAGATATGCATTATTATTTTTAATGCCATACAACAGGTAGAATGTAAACATTTCTCAATCATCACTTCAATAATAGAGGAATCACGGAAAAAAGGGCTAATTGTTATGTTACATGATAGTATTGGAGTGAGTTCAGTGATAAAATTTTTTGAATATAACTGGCAGGTTAGAGATCAATGGTTTACTTGGTGTCATCAACTAACCACTGAAGAATTACTTAAAAACCGTCTTGGCGGAGTAGAGAATATTTTATATACCCTTTTTCATATTATTGATGTGGAATATAGTTGGATTCGTGCTATCCAAGGAAAAGAAGATATCGCTGTTCAGTTCGCTGATTATCAAACACTCAATAAAGTGAAATCTATCTCAAATACATTCCGAACTGAAATAATTGATGTTTTACAAACACATTCAGATCAAATAAAAGATGAACTTGTAAGCGTTCCTTGGGAGACAGGTGTTTTATATACGCGAGATGAAATATTACACCATATCATCGCTCACGAAATTCACCATATTGGTCAACTTTCTGTATGGGCTAGGGAATTAAAGTTAAGCCCGGTATCAGCTAGTTTTATCGGCAGAACATTAAAACCTATTCATTCTTATTGAAGGAATGCGGGGGCAATTCGATAGTGCTGTTGTACAAAAAAGGATAGATAGAGCATATATTTCCCTGCTCATCTATCCTTCTTATTTAAATCTATACATCTCTGGCTTTTAATCACATCTGCATTGAACCTACCTCTCGTCAATATCAATGCGATACGCTTCAAACCATGTATGAATTTGGGCTAGATGGGCGATCAGCTGAGGCCCTTTCATAAGCTGTCCGAACCACGGAACCTTGAAGGAGGAACCTTCCGTTTCTAAAAGCTGATCTAATTGTTTTCTGTCCAGCAAGGTATGGAGTACAGAATCCTTTTGGCTTCTGATCGTTTTCAGCCATTCGCTGACGCCTTTTGTATATTCCGGGTGGTGCGTTTTCGGATACGGGCTTTTTTTGCGATACAGAATGTCATCAGGCAAAATGCCCTCGAGCGCTTTGCGCAAAATGCCTTTTTCCCGGTTGTCATGCATTTTCATTTCCCACGGAATATTCCAAACATATTCCACAAGCCGGTGATCGGCGAACGGCACCCGCACTTCCAGGCTCGCACCCATGCTCATGCGATCCTTCCGATCCAAAAGGTTCGTCATAAACCAAAGCATATTTAAATAGAACAGCTGTCTTCTTGCTTTATCCACACCCGTTTCTCCATCTAATAATGGCGTTTCCGCCAAGGTTTCTTCGTATTTGGCATTTACGTATTCTTTCAGATTCAATTTTTTCTGCCATGAGTCAGAAAGCAGCTTGATCCGCTCCTCTGTCGACCTCATCCATGGAAAGCCTGACTCGACGTCAGCCATATGAAACCACGGATACCCGCCGAAAATCTCATCCGCGCACTCTCCCGACAGGCTGACGACAAAGTCCTTTTTGATTTCCCGGCAAAACCACAGCAGGGATGAGTCGACATCCGCCATTCCCGGCAAGTCTTTGACCAGTACAGCTTCCTCCAAGTGATCAACGAGATCCTTTTGGCTGATGACACATTTGTGGTGCGTTGTGCCGAAAGCCTCTGTCATTTTTTCAATCCATGGCCCGTCATCATTCGGCTGAAAAGCGCTTGCTTGAAAAAATTTATCGTTCTCTTCGTAATCAATTGAATAAGTATGAAGCGGTGCTTTTCCTTCCTTTTCAAAATGGCCCGCCGCAATCGCTGTAATCGCGCTTGAGTCCAGACCGCCTGATAGGAATGTACAAACCGGCACATCCGACACAAGCTGCCGTGTCACCGCGTCTTGAAACAATGATCTGACATTGGCAACCGTGTCATCAAAACTGTCCGTATGTCTTTCGCTTTCAACATTCCAATAACGCCAAATTTTAAGCCCGTCTTTGGAAAACGTCAGCGCGTGAGCTGGACGGATTTCTTTTATGCCTTTAAATACGCCAGTGCCCGGGGTTCTGGACGGTCCAAGCCCGAAAATTTCAGAAAGTCCCGTTCTGTCCACTCGCGCTTTTATATCAGGGTGTGCGAGGATCGCTTTGATTTCTGACCCGAAGAGAAATGAAGAGCCTTCCTTCGTGTAAAAAAACGGCTTTACGCCGAGACGGTCTCTTGCGGCAAACAGCAGATTGCGCTTTTCATCCCACACAGCAAAAGCGAATATGCCATTGAGATGGTCCACACAGTCTTCCTGCCATTCAATGTAGCTGTGAAGAAGCACCTCGGTATCTGACGTACGCTCGAATTGATGGCCCCGAGCCCGCAATTCTTTGCGCAAATCTTCCGTGTTATACAGCTCGCCATTGTAAATAATGGTGTACGTATCGCCTTTATAGGTGCACGCCATCGGCTGGCGTCCGCCTTCAATATCAACAACAGCAAGTCTTTTATGTCCGAATAAAACATGGTGCTCTCCCCAAACGTTAGAATCATCAGGCCCTCGTTTGGAAAGAGTGTCTGTCATTCTGTTCATCGTTTGTTTTTCCTGGACGAGCTGCTTTTTAAAATCGACCCAACCCGTAATTCCACACATGTGATATCAGCTCCAATCCCGTTTCTATCGTAACAATTTCGTTTCTTTCAGCACCTTAGTAAGTTTATGCATCTATAGGCAGATAGTTGATTTGTCCATAAAAGAGTTGTATGGGACAGGCTTGAATTGGAAAGAAAAGAGAGGAATGAAGAAAAAGGAGACAGCATGCATGAAACGGAAACAATTGATATATACAGAGGAACGAAAATGGGAATACGGCACCATCCTCATCGAAGACGGCATCTGTTTAATCGAAAACGGGGAAGGTGATATACTTTTGGCAGACAGTCTCCAACATAGCCCAATCTGGGTTCATCATAAAGGAAAGTGGGAGCAAGCCGGCTTTCAGGATCAATTGGTTCTGGCATGCGGTGAAGAAAACATCTCCCTTGCCGGTGGAGAACGCATCCGCTATGAGAAATCAGTCAAGCGGCCGCTTATGGCTCTTTTGGATTCGCTTGACGACGAAACCTTTCTCGCATTTCTGCAGCACTTGCACAGCTTCGGCTTATCGGTATTCGATTGCGTCTTTTCTTATAATAAAGGAGTCTTTTCAAATACTTCGGAGGAGCAGGGTGTGTCCTTTTATCACTTTTCAAATGATACCGCCCAATGCGCGATGCAGCATCACTACAGCAGCGAAGGGACAGGAGACCGGTTTGAATGGACGGCTTCAAACGGAAAGCGATCCATCATGTATTCAGCAGTCCAACGGGGACGCAAATAAAAAAAGCGGTGCATCGAGCACCGCTTTTTGGTTACTTTTCTACGACAACTTTTGCTTCCTTGCTTTCTTTTTTATCTGTATCCGCAGCCGTGACATACAGCACCGTTCCGGCTTTTTGTTTTTTGATTTTCACCGAAAACGCTCCTTTTGCGTCAGCCTTGGCAGAAGCAATGACTTTCTTTGATTTGTTTTTCACTCTGATCATCGCTTTGCTGTTCGCCTTCCCTTTTACTGCCGTATCCTTCGATTTGACCGCGTTTACTTTCGGTGTGCCAGAAGGTTTTCCTTTGACGACAACAACTTTATACGATGTTTTCGCATCGCCTTTTGTTGCTTTCACATACAGTACTTGATCCTGTTTTTGAGTCGCGATATTAACCTTGAACGCATTGTCTTTTCCGGCTTTGGCGCTGCCGAGTTTCTTTTTGCCGTTCATCACCTCGATCAGCGTGCCTTCCTTTGCGTTTCCTCTGACAGCTGTTTGAGTGCTTTCCAGCTTGTTGACCTTGAGCTGTAAATCAGCTGCGCTGACAGCCTTCATGACATTCAGGCGCCCGTAGCCTGAGTGCCAGTCTACTCCAGGTGTCTTTGGAATTTCAATCGGATCGCCATAATCGTCATATAACTCTTCTTCTTCGCCATCGACACTTTCAAAGGAAATATCATCTGCAGTCTTTTTCAACATATCCTCTACTTCTGTTCTTTTCAGCTTAGGATTTTGAGCAAACAGCAGTCCCGCAGCAGCGGCAGCATATGGCGTCGCCATGGATGTTCCGCTCATATATGTGACATTTCCGTTCGGCACTAAGCTCGGGATATCAGACCCTGGAGCAGAGATGTCCAGGCCTTTTCCATAGTTAGAAAAATCCGCGGTCATATCCATGCGGTTTGTGGCGCCGACTGACATCACATATTTAGAAGATGCAGGATAAGATAAAGAATTGGCTCCGTCATTCCCGCTGGCTGCGGCAATCAAGACATTTTTGTCAGCTGCGTATTTCAAAGCAAATTCAAGCACGCGGCTGTAGCCTCCGCCTAAACTTAAATTAATTACCTTTGCTCCTTTGTCAGCAGCATATTTGATGCCGAGTGCGATTTGTTCAGTATCTCCGGAGCCCGTGGAATCAAGCACTTTGACAGGGATAATTTTCGCTTTGGCGTTCAATCCAGTCATTGAGTAGCCGTTATCGCTTTGGGCGGCGATAATTCCGGCGACATGCGTTCCATGCCCCTGATCATCCATTGCATTGTTATTCCGTCCGACAAAATTGCGTCCGAGATCGGTTCTTACTTTTCCTTTTAAATCGGCAAGCGTGCTGTCAACGCCTGTGTCTACTACTGCAATGAGTGTATCGTTAAGCTTGCGCTTGGACAGCAATGTGCTGGCAGGCTCGTATTTTACATCCGCGTTTTTGACACCGCCGTTTTCACCAGTGTTTTTAAGCGGCCATTGGTAAGGATATTGAATATCGTTTGCCAGGCTCTTGTATTCCTGAACAGGCTCCGCAAATTCTACGTTAGACATCTTGGATAATGTCGTGGCAGCGCTTTTGACCCGTTTGGCGCTTGCCGTATATGTGCCGTTCTGTTTCTCATCTTTTGGCAGTTCAAATGAATATAGATTGTCAAACAGTTTCTTTGCCTTTTTCACATTAGAAATGTCTTTTTTCGATTGTGCGCTTGCAGAAAAGCCCTTCATTTCGTTATGTACGGATGAGAGGCTTTTATTATCCTTCACCTTGAAAATAACCTTTGTTGTCTGAACTTCACTTTTTGCTGCAATATTGTTTTCAGTTAAAATTGTTCCTGCTGTTTTGCCTTGCAGCTGCTTAATATTTAATCGATCCGCCTGTTTCTTTATTTCCTCTTTAAGGAAAGATGGTACCGACTGTAAAGCTTTGTCATATAGCCGATTGATCGCTTTTTGATCCTTTTCAGTGACCTTATATGAAGATGACGTTCCGTTTTCTGACACATCGTCAAATAACGGCTTTAATGTCACAAGATCCTGATAGATTTCATTTCTTGCTGTTTTATTGAGTGCGAGCTTTGCAACGATAAACGGTGCTGCTTTGTAATAAAGGCTTGTCAGTTCTTTGCCTTCTGCTGTTTGGCTCAGCTGCTCATCCCGAATCGCTCTCAGCTTATCCAGAATGCCTTTTCCAGATTTCTTCTGATCGACACTCATTTCAACCGGACAAGCTTCTTCCTCTTCTAAATCTGATGGCTGTTTTTTGGTGCCTTTATACCCAATCGTATACTTGGCTTCTGCAGCTGCTTTTGCTGTTCCGCCGTCCTCCGGTTCTTCTTCTCCGAGGTATTCAACTTTTACATAGTAAGGGCCGCTCCACGCGTATGGAAAAATGATTTCGCTTTTTCCATCCTCCGCTGTGAAAGATCGGTACATCTCAAACGTTTCATCTTTAAGCGCTTTTTCCTTACTTGGATATACAGATACATTCAGTACTGAATCACTCTTTACGGTCAGTGCCATATGAGAGTTTTTCTGAATATCCGTCTTTCCCGGAGTCACTTTGTACCATTTCACCTGTTCCGGCTCCTTCATGGCGCCTGTCTGCTCTTTGCCGTTTTCCAGAGCAGCCGCCTGATCAATCGCTCCGGCCGCTGCGGCTTTGGTTCCCGGAGAAAACAGGCTGAAAATCAGTGCAAAAATAAGCACTGCCGCCACAAACGAGCTGAATTTTCTACGTTTCATGATATCCCTCCTGCAAAATAATGAATCTCCTTGAAGGTATCATAATTTCATAGGACGAGATACCGCTTACAGGGAATTTTAAGGTTATTTTAAATGATTTGGTATATAAGGGGATAATTATAAAAAAACCCAACTCTATCAAAGAGCCGGGTTCACGGGATTTTCGATTAAAATAATTGAAAACCGATTGGCAAATGCAGACCAAGCAGCACTGTCAGCACAAGAACAATGACAAAGCCGATCCACAGGCCTCCTGTTGATTTTTCTTTTTTCTTGCGGATGAGGAGCATTTCCATCAGTCCGATGGTGATAATGCCCAGAATCATTTTGCCGGCATATTCCCCGTTCCAGTTGGCAAAACGGACAAACAGCTCAGCTCCTGTCAGAATAATAAGGATATAGAATAACCGCAGAATCATATGAGTGATTTTTGCGCCCTTCGCACTTCCTGAAGAATAGAGCGAGTAGCTGACGAAAAGCAGAATCAGCGCCACTACCCATGTTGTAATATGTAGGTGTGTCATATATGTTCCCCCTATCAGATAAATTACCCCACTTATAGTACCATGAACATGTCCTCTGCCACAAAGAAGATTGTCAGAAAAAATGGGCGGGTTCAGGTCCGCCCTCCAGTTTTATTCAGCCGATTTGGTTTGACAGCTTTCCGATCGGGTCGATTGTAATATCAATTTTGTCACCTGACCGCAAAAATTTTGGGGGCGTAAACCCCTTGCCGACACCAGACGGGGTACCGGTGGCAATGATGTCTCCCGCTTCAAGCGTCATCCCCTTTGAGAGGGTTTCAATTAATTCCGGAATGGAAAAGATCATATCGCTTGCTGAACCGGATTGGCGCAGCTCACCGTTGACTCTTGTTTCAACCTTGAGGCGCTCCGGCTCCTGAATCGATGATTTATGTACAAGCACGGGTCCCATCGGACATGTCGTATCCAGGCTTTTTCCGATAAAAAACTGCTTATGCCTTTTTTGCAGATCACGCGCCGTGATATCATTCACAATCGTATATCCGAAAACATGGTCATATGCGTCTTCTTTTGAAATGCGGGTCCCGCTTTTTCCGATCACGACAGCAAGTTCTCCTTCATAATCAAGCTGGGAGGTGACCTCTTCATGTCCCTTGACGATATCACCATGCCCCGTAACCGTTACCGGCGATTTAGTAAATACCATCGGATGCTCCGGAATATCAGCCTCACTTCCCATTTCAATCGCGTGATCCCGGTAGTTTTTGCCGATGCAGATGATATTTTTTGATGGCTTCGGAATGGGTGCATGGAGCTTCACCTCAGATAATGTATACATAAATGATCCAAGCTCATCATTCGGTTTCTTCGCCCACTCGGCCAGCTGCCTTGCATGCGCAACGAATTTATCCCCTTCTGCGATACATTCAATCAGCGATCCCGGAATCGTCTCAAGTTCAAACAGTTTTTTTTCAGCCTTTTGCAAATCCATAATTTTCTCATCATCAATGATCAGGCCGACAAACATTCGGTTGTAAAGTTCCCCTGTCGCAAATTTCATGTTATTCCTCCATCATCTTTTAAATCAGAATGCTCCTTCATGTATTCTCTGTCGAATGCTGAAATCCCTTTTTCTCATATTCGTTTTCATTTCGTTTCAGGACGGGCTTGCTGTTCATATCATACAAATGTCGTTTTGAGAAGGAGGAAAGAATATGGAAAGCGTACATTTATTTTTTCACCGGGAGCAGCTGAAAAGGAAAGGTACTGCCAAGGGGCTTTTCGTAACAGACCGGTCTGTTTCTCCCATTCTTCTCACACAGCGTGACAGAGCGGAAAAGGCATCCTATGAAATCAGCTGGGAAAGGTCTCTGCTTGGTGAAAGGACACTTTTTTTGAACGCGGAACAGGATGATCCGTCCCTGATGCGGCGCAGACTCGCCTATTGTTTTTTTGACCAGATCGGCGTCCCTGCTCCCGCTGCCTCGTACAGCTTCCTGACCATCAATGGCCAGCCTGAAGGCATTTATTTGAACATCAAGAACCATCAGCCAGCCGGTAGAACGAGTTACGGAGTGAAGACCTCCGATCCAAGGGTTCCAGTGTCGGTTTTTAACGATGATTCTTCCGCATTCTTGCATGAATTTTTTATACTGATCCGCACAGCTGGAGATGACGAATTGGCCGAACGCATTAAATTGTATCTGGATGTCAAGCTGTTTTTTTTGTGGCTGATTGGCAATGCCTGCACCAATCAAGGCTTTTATTACACATTTTGTTTAAATGAATCCAGCCGGATTTACGTTTCTCCGATAGAGACAAGATCACTTGCCTTTCAAGGAAGGTATGATGAGGACCCGCTTCTGGCAAAAGGAGAGACGCTTTCGTCAAGGCTTCTTTCCATTCCCGCCTTCCGTTCGCAATATCACACATTAATGAAAAACGTGCTGAACCGGTCGTTTACTATTGAACGATTGTCTCCTTTCATCAGCGAATGGCATCTTGACATTTGTCAAAGAGCTGATGATGATCCTTTTCTAAAAAAAATCCCCTTTCAGATCGAAAAGGAGCAGACAAACATACTTAGAGAAATTGAGGAACGGCAGGACTTTTTACAAGCACACTTAGCAAGACTATAGTCCTTTCTCCTTCAAAAAAGCCGCAGCAAAAAATGTCGCTTTTTTAGTCAAATTGACGAAAGGCAACCTTTTCAGCCAAAATAGGTTATACTAACGATATCCTGTATTTATATCAAAATAAAATCTAGAATTGGAGATAGCGTAATGAACTGTAAAATTGAAGAAATGAGAATCACACTAATTGAAACAGCACAAAAATACGGCATGAATTCAAAGGAAACGATTCAATGCAGCCAAGAGCTGGATATCCTGCTGAATACCCGGATAAAAGAAGAAATGATGTTTTCGGGATATCTTGAAAACTCCCGTATGTAAACCATTTTCGATAACGATTCGAATACACCACATGTGACTCCGCTTTTTGCTCAGCACTTCTGGGATATACCTCAGGGCGAGAATGTGCCCGCCCAACAATCGTATACCGCAGCACGACATACTCCAAAAAGCATTTCTACACGCAAAAACACCAAAGAAACAAACCAAAATAACCATAGGCGGATCGCGGCATCCTTAGCCGCATGTCCGCTCAACTTATACACAAAACATAACGGCCCGAAAAAATAAAACGCTTTCACCAAGAGCCGATATGTCCCCTTTAAATTTCTCTCACACATATGTGCGTTTGTCATAAGCTATCGTGAATAGCCCAAGTGAAATCAGAATTGTATTTTCACTTTACTTGTCTTTTTTAAATTTTTCAACAAAGGATGTGCTCGTATGCCAGCCATTGTCGGAGCGTTTAAAATTAATGCGATTGGTACGAGCGGAGTCGTTCACATCGGGGACTGCATTACGATTTCTCCTCAGGCTCAGGTCAGAACGTTTGCCGGTGCTGGCAGCTTTAATACTGGCGACAGCCTCAAGGTGATGAATTATCAAAACGCGACGAATGTGTATGACAATGATGCGGTTGATCAGCCGATCGTGGCCAATGCGTAAAAGGAGTGAGGCTCATGAACTTCTATATTAATCAAACCATTCAAATCAACTATCTCCGGCTGGAATCAATCAGCAACTCCTCCATTCTGCAAATCGGGAGCGCCGGATCAATCAAGTCTCTGTCAAATTTGTATAATACAGGAAGTTACGTAGAGGCCGCACCTGAGGTAGCCTCCGCGGGGCAGCCAGTTGAATTACAGGGGCCTTCTACAGGTTCATTGGTCCCGCTCCAGCCTCCTGGCCGTTAATCATATGAAAGAGGTGAAAGAACATGTATGATCAATCTGTTTCCTCTTACCTGCAAAACTTGAATTCCTTCGTTCAGCAGCAGGCGATTCACATTCAGCAGCTCGAACGTCAGCTGAAAGAGATTCAAACTGAAATGAATACGATGAAACAGCGGCCGGCCACTACCATTGAGCGTGTGGAGTATAAATTTGATCAGCTGAAAATCGAAAGGCTCGACGGGACTTTGAATATCGGCTTAAATCCGACTGACCCGAACAGCGTCCAAAACTTTGACGTCAGCCAGTCGACACCGCAAATCGGGATGATGCAGCAGGAAGAGAGCGCTCAGCTCATGCAGCAAATCCGCCAGAATGTCGACATGTACTTAACCGAGGAAATCCCAGATATTTTGGAACAGCTTGAAAACCAATATGACAGCAGACTTGACGATACAAACAGACATCATGTTATTGAAGACATCAGAAAACAAATGGACAGCCGGATTCACTATTATATGTCCCATATCAAAAAAGAAGAAAATACACCGCCTGCACAATATGCAGAACATATCGCTGAGCATGTGAAGCGTGATGTCATCCGCGCTGTAGAACACTTTCTGGAGCATATTCCATCAGAAATGAAAGGAGATGAGCAAGCATGATCTTTACAGTCATCAACCGCAGCTTGGAAGTCGGGGACATCCGGATGAACGGTGTGTCCAGTTCCTCCGTTTTCCACATCGGAGACACTGAATCCATCTACCTGTCTTCTATTTTTGATACACCGCCTGAATCTCTTATTATCGGGCCGTTTGTTCCGCTTGCGCCAGAATAATGCTTAAACGCATATCACGCATCAGACTAGTTAAGTTTAATTCCCTCGGGATCGCAAGTGTGTTTCAAGTTGGCGACACAAATGAAATCGATATGAGTGTAAAAGTATTTGCTGTTCAGCGTTCTCTGTCCACGTTTTACAATAATGAAGGCTCATTTAACAAAAAGGAGTACCAGATCTTTCAGCAGCAGGCAGTGAAGCCGATTCCCGAAACAGGTGTACAAAGCGCATTTTGCCACGAGGTGCCGGCTATTTATGTTCGCAGCATCAAAATTCAAGGGGTGTCCGCCTCTTCTGTTTTACATGCTGGTTCAGCTTCGCTTATCCGCGGTGATGCAAGAATCAAACATATCAGACAGATTCAGTCTCCGCGCTCACAATCGCCCGCCAAGAACATATAATAAACAGAGACTTCGATAAAGGGTGTCGTTTATGCCAGCAATTGTCGGGCCTATAGCTATCAATTCCATATCGGGCGGAGTCGTAAACTTTGGTGATTCCTTTTACCTTTCTCCGAAAAGCTCTTCAAAATCTGCGCTCGGTTCGGGAGCAGGAAACACGGGAGATTTCCTTCTATTAAATAACGCAGTCAACGCGACAAATTATATAGACCCCGATGTCAACGATCAGGATATGGTTGGAAACGGATAAAAGCAGCCGCTCTGCAAAGAGAGGGCTGCTTTTTAGTCATTTTTTCTTTTTTCGTTCATTTGATTTCTTTGTTTTGATCAGCTTCTCAGGCGGCTGTTTTCTGATCCATTTGACAAACCGGGCAAGCTCTGGATCGCTTCTGAGCTTTTCTATTCCGTTTAAGCGTACAGCGATCTCTTGATTGGTATATAAGGCATGAATTTGTTTATGGCAAGGAATACAGAGCATCGCTGTCGGCAAAAACGTTCCGCCTTCTTCTTTCGGTGTGAGATGGTGCTCTGTCAGCTGGACATCGCTCCGGCCGCACAGCTCACATATTCCGGCAGTCTGCTTTGCCATATCAGCTCCCCCTTTACATCAACTCAAGTGATACCCGTGTACCGCGGCCGCTCGGTTCAGCCGGATGGACGATCAGTTTTTTCGGAAGCCGTGCACGCAGTTCCTGCACATGGCTGATGACACCGACAGCCAGATTGTCTGACTGAAGTTTTTCCAAGGCCGTTACAACCGTATCAAGCAGATCTTGATCCAGTGTGCCGAATCCTTCATCTAAGAAAAAGAACTGGAGCGGGTATTCTCCGCGAAGCTGGATCTGGGCAGACAGCGCAAGAGCAAGTGATAGCGAAGTGAGGAAGGTTTCTCCTCCAGACAAACTGGATACCGGGCGTCTTACGCCTCCGTTCGCATTATCCCGCATCACAAAGCCGCCCTCAGAATCTACTTCGATGGCATAGCGCTGTCTCGTCAGCATACCGAGTCTTGCTGAGGCGTCCCTCGCAACGCTTTCAAGCTGCTCCTCAGCTAAAAATTCGACGAAGGTATTGCCTTTAAACACAGCTTGCAGCTTGTCCAGCCTGTCGATATGCGTCTGCCACTTTTTCAGTTCCGCTTCAATTTCTTTAAATCGTTTATGATGGTCGCGAATGACGGCCAGTGCTTTCGCAGCCGCGCCTTTTTCCTCTATAGCAGCGCCAAATGCGTCCTCAGCTTTTTGTAATGCTGCAACGGTTTCGCTCCATTCGCTCTCTGATATCGCTCTGCCGTCAAGTATCTCTGCTACTCGTTTTAAGTTTGCAGCATTTTGCTTCAGTTTATCCATAAACTGGTCTATGCCAGTTTTCATCTTTTCAAGTTCATCGGCTGGGATGAGACTTTGTTCAACCTCTTCAGTCCGGGTAAAGCAGGTATTTTGGGCATGCTCAAGCCAAGCAGCTTTTGCTTTTTCCAATCTCCCCTTCGCCTCTTGAAGAGTGAGCTCGCTTGCCGAAGCGCGGCTTTTCGCCTGATTGAGCTTCATTTGGGCGCTTTGCAATTCTTCATATAAAGATTGTTCTTTTTCCTTTAACAGCTTTAGATCCTGCTGGACAGAGTGGAGTTTGACTTGAATGGAATCTCCTTTTGCATAATCTCCGAGTTCGTTCTCATAATCAGCTATCACGCTCTTGATGCGTTCAGCGGCATAATGAAGCTCCAGTTTTTCCCGTTCAAGCCGGTGTCCCGATTCCCGCAGTTTTTCCTTTTGTGCTTCATGCTCAGCAAGAAACGCGATACTCTTCTCAATTCGTTTTTCACATTCTTCTGCAGCCCGGTCCTTTTCTTCAATGGCTTTTTGCCATTTTTCTGCTTCGTCCACAGATTGATCCTGAAATGCTTTTTTAAACATGTTCAGACGGCTGTCCAATGAAGTTTGAAGCTCGGTGATGATGCTTTCAATACGGTCTGCCTCTCTTTTTTCAAAACCGATTTTTTCATTAAGCTGCTCGGCCTTTTTTAAAGACTCCTGATAGGCGCCGATTATTTGTGCCATGCGTGTTTTAACAGAAAGAATGTCCTGCTTGATTCGTTTCCATTCAAATTTGGCAGTTTCAAATGCTTCATACACCGGCTGATTCTCGAAGGAAGCCGCCGCTTCAAGGTTCTGCGCTTGAATTGTCTGCAAAAACGGACACTGTTCAATAAAGCGTGCGGACTGTTCTTCAAGCGTAATTTTGGCTGAAAGAATCTCTTGGCTGAGAGCTGCTGCTTCCGTCAATAACACATCTGTCCGTTTGATGTACTCTTCAAGATGGCTGTCGGCTTCATACGTTTCATGTACTGACGCGGATGGATCGTGATCGGTTGAACCGCAGACCGGGCAAGGCTTTCCAGCGGTCAGTTTTTGCGCTAACTCTTTTGTCAGGAGTGCCATCCTTGCTTTTTCACGCTGTAAGTGAAGCGTATGTTGATTCTTTCTAGCCTCTTCAGTCATACGTGTTAATGAGTGTTCCGCCTCGCACACCAAATGGTACACGGTTTGCACAGCCTCATATGCCTGAATGATGTTGTTTTCTTCCGCTTCCGTCCTTTGAACAAGTGTATTCTTCTCTTCATTCATCTTCTGCAGCACGAGGTTCAATTCGTCACTTCGATTTTTCTCTTTTTTGATTTGCTCTTCAGTTTGCCTGATGTGCAATGCCATTTCTGCGGCCTGCTGGCAGCTTCTTCGCTCATCGGATGTCACCTGCAGGGATTTGAGCTGCTGCTTCAATTCCGTCTGTCTGTTTTGCCCTCGTGTCAGGCGGTCTGTTACGGTCTCCAATTCACTCATGACAGATTGAAGAGCCTCTTCTTTCTGCCGGAGTTCAGCCTTTTTGCGCTCTTCCTCTTGCTTGGCCTCACTCAGTTTCATTTCGATTTCCTGCAAACGGGAAAGCTGTTCCTGCTTAGTTAAAAGCTCAGGCTCTTTCTCGCTTTTATGCTGGCGCCACGCTTCATACTCTTCATGTTTTTGCTGAAAGAAAGCATTCCGGTCTTCTAAATCCTTTCGGGCTAGCGTTTGTTCCTTTTCAGCTTTCGCCTCATGCTGGATCGCTTCTGCGTATCGGTCCGCATAGGGCTTAAGAGCGGCGGCTGTTTCCGCTTCCAGCAGGCGTTTTTGCATAATGTCTACATGCGGCTGTTCTTCCGCGAGACGTTTTTTCTCTTCTTCATAAGCGGATTGTTCCTTTTGGACATTCCAAATCTCCTGATGCTCCGTAAATCGCTCTTTCGCCTGATAACGGCTCTTCCTCATCGCTTCCAGCCTGGTTTCGGCTTGTTCGAGAGCCTTTTCCGCTTGCTCAACTGCCTCTGAACTCGCCTCACCAAGACCGGACTGTTCAGCAAGCATTTCATTTTTTCTCGCATTGGCTTCCTGCGCCTGCCGCCTCAGTTTTTTCACAAGCCTGTCTCCATATTGCTCCAAATGAAATAAACGCTGAAGCATATGCCTGCGCTCTGCCCCTTTTAAAGACAGAAATTCAGCAAATTTCCCTTGGGGCAGCACCACCGCTCTCGTAAAATCGTCGATCGTCAGCCCTAAGAGCTCCTCCACTCTTTTATTCACTTCGCTGGCTTTATCAGCCAGCACCGTATGCTCATCCTTGATTTCGATGAAGCGGCAAAGTGCCGTTTTCACCTTCATTTCATCCGTTCTCTTAAACACACGCTCAACTTTGTATGAGATTTGATGATTCGACTGAAGCGCAAAGGTAAAGGAAACAGACAGCGTATCTTCGGCGTGGTTTAAGATTCCGTGCGTATTATTTGCCGCCCGTTCCACCTTTCCGTATAAAGCAAGCGTCATTGCGTCGAGAATAGAGGATTTACCGCTTCCTGTCGGGCCGAAAATGCCGAAAACACCAGCACCGGAAAGGCCTTCAAAATCTATCGTCTGCTCCTCTCTAAAACTGTGGAGCCCCTTAATGCTTAAGGCGATCGGCTTCATTTCGCATCCTCCTCTTCAACGCCTGATGCAAGCTCTAAAAACAGCTTCACCATTTCTTCATCCGGCACCGCGCCGCCAGTTTGTTTTTCATAAAATTTCTTAAAGCGGTCCTCGATTGAGACTTGTTTAACCTCGATCCGTTCCCGGTCTTTGTTCTTTTCTTCAAAAACCGGCCTGATATGGATAAAACCCGGGTGCGCCTTCCGTAGCCTGTGAATCTCTTCAAGTGACAGCTGGTCCGTGACACGGATTTCTAGGTCAATCCAAGCATTCTGATCCCTGCCTTCATCCAGCCAGCTGTACACCTCACTTAATCTATTTGCCGCTTTCCACTTCACAAGGGGCTTGCCGCTTGATAATAATACCTCACGCCAAGAGGCGTCTTCCCCCGGCTTTGCGTCCACGATCGTCACTGATTTAGCGTAGCCTGCTTCAGAAAAGCTGTAGGCGAGCGGAGATCCTGAATAACGCGCAAGCGTCCGCGCCCGCTTGATCGTTTGCGGGCGATGCAAATGCCCGAGCGCGACGTAAGCGGCACCCGCAGGCAGGCTTTCAGCAGCCACCGTGTATGCACCCCCGACTTCAATCGGCCGCTCTGAATCGGTTTGGTTTCCGCCTGCGACATAAATATGGCTGGCGGCAATCTTCACTGCATCGTTCCGGAAACGGCTTGTCATATGTTCAAACGCCTGCCTGATTTTCACGTCATAATGATCACGGAGCAGCTTTTCATCAAACGTATCGGATAGCACTTCATTCAACCGCGCTTCTGATGGATACGCCAGCGCTCCAACCGCCAAAAGCTCCCCTGCTGAGGGCACATCAATATGAATCGGCTCTGTTGTCGGATAACCGATTAAATGAATGCCGCTTTCATGTGTCAGCGGTGAAGCGGCGGACAAACGATCAGGATTATCATGGTTTCCGGCAATGACAACGATCGGGCGCTTTCCTCTGTCACTGAGCGCAGACAGGCTTTCATAAAACAGCTGCTCAGCTAAAGCCGGCGGGTTCACGGTGTCAAACGCATCTCCCGCCATTACAATGGCATCAATTTGCTCATCCTTTACAATCGTATTCAGTTCATCCAGCACATCGGCCTGCTCACTCAGCCTGCTTCTTCCTTCAAGCGTTTTTCCAAGATGCCAGTCAGCTGTATGTAAAATCCGCAAATGCTCTCACCTCTCTTTTATATAGAAAACGAGACCCGCTCCGTCTGAAATCCCGGAGCTTACGGATCTCGCTATAATGTGAGAATGTGCCCTCCGTCAAAGAAATAAAGCGCACATCCCTTTACCTTTGTTTTTGCAATTTGCTCAACTGCCTTCGTGTACAGCTGAATCTGGGTATCATATCGTTTCTTCAAGATCGGGGCCGCTCCTTCAAATCCATGTTGAAATTTGCCCTCAATCCGGTCCGACTTATAATCCAATAAATATAATCCGTCCTCAGTTTCATAGAGACAGTCAATGATCCCCTGCACTAAAAGCGGCTCATCCGCCTCCTCTGCATCAGGATAGATCTCCTTAGCCGGAAGCGCCAAGCTGAAAGGTATTTCCCGGTCCTTCCATTTCGCACCGATCAGCTGTCCCCCGATTTCTGTATGGAAAAATTGCACGATTTCTTCTATATCAATAGCGTCTTTTTGTTCTTCAGTAAGCAGCTCTTTTTCATAAAGCCTTTGAACCGTCTGCTCAGCTTCTTCTATCGACGGCACATGTGACAACGGGATATGCTGCATCACCGTATGCATGGCAGTACCTTTCTCTGCCGCTGTCAGGCCTTTTTTCATCATAAAAGCGGGACGTCTGTACAGAATGCTTCCGTCAGCCGGTTTTACAGGTGCCCTGCCGCTGTATTCATCCTCGTACTCTCTTTTTCTCTTGATCTCAGAAACCGACTGCTTTGTCCGAATTTGTGTCACCTCTTGATGCGGGTAGGTCCAGTTCAGCTGCTCGCGGGCTTTTTCATCAAACGCAAACGAGCCGGGAACTGGTTCCCCTCGGCGGATCGCTTCCAGACGTTCACTTTTTTCTTCCATTCTTTCTTCCACATCATCATCAAGCAAATCATAGGAATGAATCATTTGAACGGCAAAACGAGCTGGATGGCCTGAGATATCAGCGTGTACTGGTGTACCGTTTCCAGCCAAAGCCTCCAAGTCTCTATGTCTGGCAAGAGCCGGTCCGATGAAATCTAAATATGTTTTCGCCTGATAGCGGTCAAATTCCGGAAGGAGCCAATCAGTTTGGGACGCGGATGCCTGCCATTTTGCGAGCTGTTTCTGATGATTCTTGCACGAGCCAATCAGAAACAGCTTTTCCTTCGCTCTCGTTAATGCAACATAGAGAACACGCAATTCCTCTGACAGCAGCTCCCTGCGCATTTTTTTCTTCATCGCAATGAGAGGCAGCGTCGGGTAGCTGATGCGCAATTGCGGATGAATATACTTCGTGCCGAATCCGAGCTCCTTGTCCAGCAGGTACGATTTATTTAAATCCATCATGTTAAAATTCCGGCCGAGACCCGCTGCAAACACGACTGGAAATTCGAGCCCTTTGCTGCTGTGAATCGTCATTAAGCGGACAACATCCTCCTGCTCGCTGAGCGCTCTCGCCGTACCAAGATCATCGCCCCGCTCCTGCATGCGTTCGATAAACCGCAGGAAACGAAACAAGCCGCGAAATGCCGTTGATTCATATTGGCGCGCCCTGTCATAAAGAACACGCAAATTGGCCTGGCGCTGTTTTCCGCCCGGCATCCCGCCGACATAGTCCATGTATTTCGTGTCGCGGTACACTTCCCAAATCAGCTCAGATACTGAGTGGTTTTTCGAAAAGACACGCCATTTTTGCAGATGTCCGTAAAACGTATGCAGCTTTTGATAAAGCTCATCGTTCCGGTCACCGGCAGCCAGGTAGTCTTTCATCGCCTCATAGTACGGCGCTTTTTTATTTTCAAGCCGGATCAAAGACAGCTCGTTTTCATCTGCACCGACAATCGGTGAACGCAGCACAGAGGCAAGCGGTATATCCTGATACGGATTATCGATCACCTTCAGCACCGAAAGCGCGACGGCGACTTCGACCGCTTCGAAATAGCCTGACGTTAAATTGGCGTAAACCGGTATGCCCTGTGCTCTCAGCTCTTCCATGATTTGCGGAGCCCACGGCATGGAGCGGAGCAAAATCACAATATCTCGGTATTGAATATTGCGATGTGTTTTCGTTTTTCCGTCATACACCTTAAATGGCGATGAAATCAGCTTGCGAATTTCCTTAGCGATGGCTTTTGCCTCGAACTGCACGGTTTCAAGCTCTTCCGCTTCCTCGTTTGCATCCGTATCTTCTGCGTTGTCGATCAGCAGCAGCTCCGTTTCCGTCTCGTCATTGTCCGGATACGACGCACCAAGCTTCAGCTCAGCCTGCTCGTCATAATCGACCTCACCGATTTTGCCGCCCATCAGCTGTTTAAATAAAAAGTTTGTGCTGTCTAATATATCTGAACGGCTTCGGAAATTTTTATTCAAGTCGATTTTCCGCCCCGTGCCTTCCCCGCTCTCTGTAAACCGTTTGTATTTAGAAAGGAAAAGAAGCGGCTCCGCAAGCCTGAATCGATAAATCGACTGTTTGACATCTCCTACCATAAACAGGTTGCCAGTCTCCTCCGGCCCGCCTGTGACGAGCTGCAGAATCGATTCCTGTACGAGGTTGGTATCCTGATATTCGTCAACGAGCACCTCATGAAACTGCTCCTGATAAAACCTTGCAGCCTCGCTCGGCTCACGTTCACCTTTATCATTCTGAGCTGTCAAAATCGCTAAACAGTAATGCTCCAAATCAGAAAAATCGATGATTGATTTTTCCTGCTTCGCGGCTTCGAACCGTTTTCCATAGCTGATAACAAGCTGTACAAGCGTTTCAATGACAGGCTTCATTTCGGTTAGGCTTTTCAAGTGCTGTTCAGGACTTCTCGTAAAGTAGTCGGTTTTGAGCTTTTCAAGCAGTTTCTTCGCGCCGTTTCTCAAATCTGTCGCCTCATCAAGGAGCGCCGGATCGAACTCATCCCCTTTTACTGCTTTGGCACGCTTAAAGGAGACGGCGGGCACACGACGATATAGTTCACTAAAATCGTCCTGATGCTCGATCAGTTCATCAATCTGCGCAAGATCATCAAGAAAATTGTCAGCACGCGGCGCCGGGCCGCCCGGCGCTTTCGTCAGCTCAAGCGCGCGCAAGAGCTTTTCCTTCGCCCCGTTAAGCACCATTGCAATATCCTCTTTGACATATTGATAAAACGGCAGCTCCTCGATGGCGCTCTTTTCTGATACATCATACAAATGAACAAAGCTTTCCAGCCACGCCTCCGGGTTGGGATGGGATCGGGAATACTCGTACACTTGTTTAACGAGAAATTGGAGATCCAGATCGTGCCGGTCTGTCGTGTAGCGGTCAACAAGCTCAAAAAATGCCTTTTCGCCCTTTGCATATTCGTCTTCAAACAGCTCGTCAAGCACTTCATCCCCAAGCAGCTCGCCTTCCGTCTGATCAGCTATCCGAAAACCCGGATCAAGATCGATCAAGTAGTAATATTTCTTCAGCACTTGCAGGCAAAAGGAATGAAGCGTCGAAATGCTGGCCCGGTTCAAAAGAGAAAGCTGCCGTCTAATATGCAGCGAGCCGGGGCGTTGTACAAGCTCTTTTTCCAAGGCATCCGCAATTCGGTGTTTCATCTCTGCCGCTGAGGCGTTTGTAAATGTCACAACGAGAAGGCGGTCTACATCAATCGGGTTTTCCTCCGCGGTGATTTTCCGAATCATTCGTTCAACGAGCACAGCGGTTTTACCAGAGCCCGCAGCCGCTGCCACGAGAATATCCTGGTCGGTTGAAACAATGGCATTCCATTGGTCATCTGTCCATGTGCTATCTGCCGGTTTAGGAATGTTCATTGCCATCCGCCTCCTTTTTTATCCACTCAAGTATCGTCTTGTCTTTTTCAGCTTTTAATGTGCGATACTCGTTTTCCTCTAGTGATTCATCAAATTGGCACACTGATTTGAACGCACAGTATGTGCACGGCGTCTTGTTCTTCATTTTGTACGGCTCAATGGATACGCGGCCGTCGGTAATTTGTTCGCCTGCTTCTTGGAAGGTACGGCGCACATGCTTTGTCAAAAGATCAAATTCCTTTTCACCGACTGCTGCCGAGTCTGATCTGAGAGAGCCGTCTTTTTTCAAGCCGGCGTTGATGATATTTGACCGTCCCTCTTGAAGGGTTGTATCCATAAGGCGAACCACTTCCTGATCGCCGAGGAGCAGGCCCTTCATTTTAAATTTCTTAAAAATCTCCTGTTCAATCTCGTCAAGCCCGAGCGGGAGATTAGATTGAATCATCGGATCATGAATATGGAAATACAGCACTCCTGCAGGCGTTGCCCTCATTCCGAGCCAGTCGGCTGAATGTGTAATCGATAAATCAAGGTACGTCAGCATTTGCAGCGCCAATCCGTAATATACTTCCGCTAAGTCAAGGCCTTTGTCGCTTGATTTATAATCGACAATTCTGAGGAGCAGGCCTTTTGAGCTTTCAGCTTTATCCACACGGTCAATACGCCCGACGAGCTCCATCGTACAGCCGTTTTTCAGTTGAAAGGTCAGCGGCGGAAGCGGCCCTTTTCCTCCGAAGCCCAGTTCCAGCCCGATCGGTACGAATCCGCTCGCTTTCGCATGCTCGCTTAAAATACCGGACACACGCGTCACAATTTTTTGCAGTTTTTCCTTTACATAATAATGCCGGTTTGAGCTGAGCAAAATTTCCTTTTGCAGTTTCGGTGCCAGCCGCTCTACCGCATCATAAGAAAACAGCTCGCACTGCTCTTTCGTTAAATCTCGCCAATCCAGCTTTTGCTCACGCAGCCTGTCTGAAATCAGCTTTAAGCTGGAATGAAACAGCTGGCCAATATCCGGCGCTTCAAGCTTGAAAAATTGCCGTTCCTTCAGATGCAGCCCGTGTGACGCAAAATGGGAAAACGGACATGCGTTAAAGGTTTCCATTCTCGATACGCTGCCCTGAATGCGTTCACCATAGAGCTGTCTTGACACACTGCGTTCAAGCTGCTTCACTTCATTCCGGAAAAACAGGCTTGAGAACAGCTTTTTCGATTGCAGCCTGTCCGGCTCACTCATCAGCACATTGTACGTGCTCCACCAGACGTCGCTGATGTCATATTCCCGGGTCCATAATCTGAGCTGACTCGCAGTAAAGGACTGTGCCACGCTTTGATTGACGACATACTTCAGCTGTTCCTCATCGCTGACCTGCTCAGGTTCATTTGTCAACAGGCGCTCTTTATGATGCGGAAACAGTTCTTCCAGCCGTTTAACGACAATCGACGGCAAAAGCGTTTTTCCTTCCGCATCTGCAATCGGATACGATACATAAAGCCGGTCAGACGGACTTGAAAATGCCATGTAGATGAGGAAATGCTCATCAAGCAAACGCTCCCGTCCGCCTGAGGAAAGCTCAACCCCGATCGTTTTCAGCCATTCCCGGTCATCATCCGACAGAACCCCGTTTTCATCAGGGCGTCTTAGAGAACGCCGTCGTTTGCCCCGAGCACAAAGGTACAGGATGTGCCATACATTCTGGACAAATCCATATTGCCGACAAATACCTGGTCAAGCGCAGGCGGAATAAGCGAAAATGTAAGCGACTCCGCGCCGGCTTCTATCATTTGCTGAAACAAATCAAGAGAAATCTCATCATCTCCCATCATTTCAACAAACTCCTCAAGCAGCTGAATGACTGCGTCCCACGCCTGCTGATGCTGCTGTGCTTCAATGATTCTGCCATCTTCCTCAGCACGCTGCCTTTCCTGATCCAGCTTCAGCGGCACCTCCGTCTCTTCTAAATAGCGATAGAGCGCCTCCGCCTTCTCATGTACCGTCTTTGCTTTTTTCATTCGTTTTTGAAGCTGAAAAAGCGGCGGAACAATCCAATCGCGGGTGTCATTCAACATGTTTTCCATTTCGATTTCCTGATCGGTCTGCGCAAAATCATCATCCAGCGACACAAAGCGCCTATATTGGAAACGGTCGCCCTTTGTCCAGCGGTCGCCTTTGATCCCATAAGCGATACAGTAATTTTCGAGCTGATCGACCTGTTCTCTCACTTTGGCCCTCGGTTCATTGAGCGGGAATAGCAGTTCGGTTTTCACACAGCGAAACACCGCTTCATAACGCCAATTCCCTTTCAGAACATCAAGGCTTGAGCGGATAAATTCGATTAACGGATGGTTCAGCATAGATGCTTTTCCGTCAATGAAATAAGGAATCTCGTAATCTGCGAAAACTTCCTTCACCATATCCTTGTAGTCTTCCGGCTGGCGCGCAAGAATTGCTACATCCTTATAGCGATATCCTTTCTCTCTGACGAGGGCGTGAATTTCCCGGGCAATACCTTCCAGCTCAGCTCGTCTGTTCGCGGCCTGCATTACAGTCAGTGCTTCTTGTTTTTCTGCGTAAGGAACGGCAGGACGCGCTTCATACTGCGCCTCTAGATGGGCCAATTCGGGCGTCTTTGTATGCCGCTCAGTCCCGCTCAGCTCTTTATACGTAATGTCTAAATTCAGTTCCTTCGCCTTCTGATGCAGGCGGTAATAGGTTTTTCCCGTCATTCTAAACAATTCCAGTTCATGCGGCTCCCGCTCATATGACGGCTTGTCCGCTGTGAGCGAAAACGTGATGTGCTCTGCATGAACCATAAGCTGCTCCAGCACCCTGAATTCCTGCGGTGTAAACTGATAAAAGCCATCCACATAGATATGCGCGCCTTTTACATCTTCCGCAAGCGGGATATGCTCTGCCAGCAATGTCAAATAATCCTCAGAGTGAAGATATTGATCTGCGAGGCTTTTTTCCATTTGCTGATACAGAATCGATAAGTCATGGAGCTTTTCAGATAACACACGTTCTCCGCGATATTCGGAAGCCGTTCCGCTTTCCGCCATCCGGCGGATATCCTCCGGTTCCAGACAATACCGCTTAAACTCTGTCAGCATCCGCTCAACCTGTGCGGTAAACCCGTTTTTGTCACTCGCTTTTTGATAGACTTTGAACTCCTGTTTATGCTCCTCAATGAGCTTCCGCAGGAGCATTTGTACGCCGGTGCTCGTCAGAAACGGCCTGCTCATTCCTCCCGTATGCTGAAGGATGCGCCAGGCCAATCGTGAAAAGCTGAACACTTGAGCGCGTATCATCCCGCCCATATCTGGCGTTTTAGCAAGCTCATATTCCATTAAAAACGTCATTTGATCCGGGACTAGAAAAATGATCGGCTTCCCGAATGGAGCCCGGCGCAATTCATCCTGAATGCTGTTGATGATCAGCTTCGTTTTTCCACTCCCGGACCTGCCTACTAAAAACTCTGCTCCCAAATTAGAAGACCCCTCTCTTTTTATCTTTATATATTTTATCGAATGTTGACGAAAATGACCAATCTGATCTATTGGTAAAAACGGCCTTTTCACATATAAAAAGCTGATTATCCCTGCACATCTCTCCTTGCCCAACATATACTTTTACAGAAGCCCAATTCCTAGGAATGGAGTTGAATCCTCTTGCATTACAGTTACTATCCCTATCCGGTGCCGTACCGGGAAGATCCTGTTTTGATTCGGAATTTGCAGAAGGCCATCAACGGAGAATTCAGTGCAATTCAATGCTACCGCAGGCTTGCCGAACTAGCCCACCGCGATGAAGTCAGAAAACAGATTGAAGAAATCAGACGTGACGAGATCCGCCACCTTCGTGAATTTTCCACACTGTACGGATCGATTACCGGCAAGCACATCATGCCGAAACAAACGGAAGAGTGCCCGGACCATTTCACGAGAGGACTGGACGCCGCTTTTAAAGATGAACAAGAAACCGTCGACTTTTACTTGCGTGCAGCCGAGGAAACGTCAAACTTAAAAGCGAAAGGCGTCTTCACGCGCGCCGCACGTGATGAACAAAATCACGCTGTCTGGTTCCTATACTATCTGGCCAAACGTTAGATATACCCGTTTTAGGGTATATGTACATATCTCCTCAGCTAAAAACACATTCCTCCGTTTTTTTCAAATGCAGCCGGGAAACATAAAACCATACATTGCCATACAGGGGGAATCAACCATGGAGCAATATTCAGAAGCTTGTATTGAGGCTTGCATTGATTGTATGGAGGCTTGCAATCATTGTTTTACAAAATGCCTGGATGAAAGCGCGCATCACGATCTCAGCGGCTGCATCCGGCTTGACAGGGAATGCGCGGATATTTGCGCGCTGGCAGTCAAAGCCATGCAAACGGACAGCCCGTTTTTGAAAGAAATTTGTGCACTTTGCGCCGATATTTGTGAAGCGTGCGGCACTGAATGCGAAAAGCATGATCACGATCATTGCCAAGCATGTGCGAAAGCCTGCTTCGCCTGCGCTGAACAATGCCGCAGCATGGCGGCGTCTTAAAAGACGGAGAGGGTTCAATGATTGAACCCTCTTTTTTATTTGGACAGCCACACGGAGTACAAATCAATCCATCCCTCTTCATCAAGCACCAGGCCTTTTACATTGTTACTTGATGTCACCTGTAACACATTTTGATATAGCGGAATTGCATTCAGCTCCTGTGTAAGCTGACGGTCAATGTCACGCAGGATATTCATTCTCGAACAGCGGTCAGGCATGGAAAACATCCGCTCTATCATTCCCGAGCAGAATTGTGTCAGCTTTTCAGATAGATGCTGGCACAAGAAACTGTTCTCCGACAGCAGCAAATGCAGAAAACCAAACTCGGTATCTTGATAAAACGTCGCACTGTCATGAATGATATCCGCCATCTGCACGACTTCCGGCCGTCGCAGATTATCAGCATCACAGAATTGAAGTGTAAGCTTGATCCCGTGTTGGGCGCACATATTTTGAATCCATTCGGCGTCCTCACGATGATCTGTTTCCGAAAAGGTATACAGCACCATTGTTTCGCCCTCGTATCCGCTTTTCTTCAACAATTCAGATGGCGTAACGCCCTCTAACTCAAAAGAACTCGAATGCCAAAAGGACGTAACCGGGATTCTTCGGTGCCCTCCCGCTTCACGAACGAGCCGTTCAGAGGAAATCAACAGCCGGAGCGCTTTTCTAAAGCTTCGGTGCTGAAGAGGCCCCTTCTTTTTCAGATTGAGCGACAAATACTGGACATGCCGCTCATCAAAAACAGTTTGCTGCTCAAGACATGTTTGTTTTTCTTGAATGGTAAATCCGTTCATCTCACCGGCTTGTTCAGAAAACACAAACTCCACGCGATCCAAATAGGGGCGCCCCTTGAAGTAGCGCTCATAGGCTTCAAGCACAAGCATCCAGCCGTGATGCTGATTCACCCGAAAAGGCCCTGTTCCATTGATCCCGCAGCCCTGTTCTGCCGACAATATGGACAGCCGTTCGTCACAAAGAGCATACGGCAAAAACTCATTCGGCTTATCAAGTATGATCTCCACACAATAAGGGCCCTTTTCTAAGACTTGTTTCACTCCGTGCAGCAGCCATTTATACGGGTTGTCAGCCAGTTCCAAAAAGCGCTGAAACGTAAACGCAACGTCCCGCGATGTCAGCAGCTGCCCATTATGAAACGACACACCTTTTCGAAGAAAAAATCTCCACCGTTTTTTTCCATCCTCTTCCCATCCATGAACCAAATGAGGCTTCGGCTCCTGCATATCCGGATCAAACGTGAGAAGCGTATCAAATATCTGTTTGACGAAATGGCCCTCAGACCGCAAAAATATTTGGCATGGATCAAAACTGCTGGCAGATTCAGGGGAGATGAACATCCGGAGAACATCCTTTTCTCCATCCCGGCCGGACTCTGTCACAAAACCAAATACCTCAGAAAACCACATACCATATTCATTTTGAAGCTCCGGAAACGCTGACTGATACTGCTGAAGCAGCTCCTCTGCCTTTTTAAGCTTTCCAGCCATGGTATATTCCTTGGCAGTTTGAAGAAGCAGTTCCTCAGGCCTCCGAAGAAACGCGATTTTTGATTTACGGCCGCGCCCCGCCCCGCTTTCCCGGGTAATCCAATTGCTGTTCTCCAGCTTATGTAAAATGAGCTTTGCATTTCTTTCCGTACAAAATAAACTGTCGGCAATCTCAGTGAGCGTCATTTCGTTCATTTGCCCATACTCAGCCCGTCCTGTTTTTACAAGTGCCACGTAGTGCTCAATTAGCTTCAATCCCCGCACCTCCCGACAAAAGGGGAACTTTTATCTCTTCTTTTCTTCACTTTTTGGGTCGCCGCCCCTTCTATACACTACTACTATATCAAACACCGAAAGGCGGCGATCACATGCTGACCAGCTTTCAATCTATTAAATCAAGATATACCGCTCCCGTTTGGCTCCGCTTTTTCGGCGAAATGCTGACAAGCCTGACAGGTGCAATGATGGGACCTTTTATGGTGCTGTATCTGCATGAACAATTAAACGGCAATGTCATGATGCCAATGCTGATCATCAGCCTTCAGCCATTTGCTGATCTTTTCCTGACGCTCGCTGCCGGACGGGTGACGGACCAGCTTGGTCGGCGTACAGCGATTTTGATCGCATTGCTTCTGCAATCATCTGCAATGACAGGGTTTGTATTTGCTGAGCATGCGTATGTTTTCGCCATTCTTTATGTCGTGAATGGCATCGGAAGATCGTTATACATTCCCGCTTCCCGCGCCCAAATCGCCGAAAGCACGCCAGAAAGCAGACGTTCGGAAGTATTTGCGGTCATCAACGCGATCTATTCAGCCGGCCTGACGGCAGGGCCGCTGCTCGGAATGCTCCTGTACAAACAAAATCCTGAATGGATATTCGCTTTAGATGCCGCAGCCTTGTTCATCTACTTTCTGGCAGCTGCATTGAAACTTCCCGAGACAAAGCCGCAAAACACAGCTGTGACACAGGAAAAGTCAGCGAGCTTTACGATATACAGGCCCGTCCTGCTTCTTTTGCTGCTTTCTCTCCCCATCAGCATGTTATATGCGCAAACAGAAACAACATACCGACTGTTCAGCAAAAATATGTTTTCTGATTATCTGTCCATGCTGACCATCTACTCAGCAGCAAAGGCTTTATTCAGCTTTGTTTTCCAGGTTCCTCTTGTCAAAGGGACTGAAAAGCTTACAATGAAAACGATTCTTTTCATTACTTATATCTGCTACTCCCTTGCGGCTGCCGGCTTTGCATGCTCAACATCCCCGACAATGCTTTTAGTGACGGCAGCGGTGATGACGGTTGGCGAAAGCATCGGATTAACTCACATCCAGACCTTCATCTCAAAATTGGCACCGCCTCATTTGCTTGGCCGGTTCTATGCTGTCTATGGTCTGCATTGGGATATATCCCGCTCAATCGGACCGCTCGCGGGCGGGCTGATCCTGACATCGTTTGGCGGAGAAGTGATATTTTACGCCCTTGCCGTGTGTCTGCTGGCAGCGGGTTTATGCCTGACTTACACAATAGAGAAGCTCGAACATAAGGTCATAAGAAAAGTGAATCACTAATAGAAAATAATTCATAATTTCTTTATCAACAAAAATATACTATAGTTATAAATACATTCACTACGTGAACAATTGGAGTGTTACGTGAAAAAGGAAGAAGGGTTTTACATTGAAGAAAGACGAAAATCTCCTCAAAGATCTATGGTTTATCGCAATCAGTGCAGCCGGGGGGTTTATTCTTTCATTAACCGGAATATCAATTGGATGGATGATCGGAACGCTGATTGTCGCCTGCTGCCTCGCCATGATACGGCCGGCATGGCTGATGATGGCACCAGACCAAAAAGGAATTAACCGACGATGGCTCGCCCTCGGGCAGATGATCCTCGGCATCGAATTGGGCCAAAAGCTGAATTTATCCGTTCTCTCTGTTCTCAAAGACCATTGGTTTTCAGTCGGCGTTATGCTGATATTGTCTATCCTGCTGGCCATGCTGTCAGGATATGTGCTTTGGCGTTTCAGCAAAACGGATATGATGACTAGCTTTGTCGGCACAGCTCCCGGCGGGCTTTCCGCTATGCCGAGCATCGCACAGGAGGTCGGCGCCAACACCGCCATTGTCAGCCTCGTGCAAATGATGCGGGTACTGCTCGTGGTCCTTTCCATTCCGTTTTTGGTTATCATGATCTATACAAAACAAGACAGTTCCACAAGTGCTGCAGCAGGACTTTCTTCAGCAACGACAGATTTTAGGCTCGCTCCCGTTTTGTGGACCGTCATTCTGATTCTCGCTGCCTGGGGAGCCTGTAAAGCGGCGAAATGTTTAAAGTTTCCGGCTCCATGGCTGCTTGGCAGCATGCTTGGTGTAGCAATTGTACACGTTGGCGGAGCTGCGGTGATAGGGCACGACATGACGGCATGGTGGCCGTCACAAGCGAACCATGTATCACAAGTATTTCTCGGGGCAACGATCGGCTCTAAAATGTACAAAAGCATGTTTGCCGGCGTCACCCGCATTATCATCGTCGGGTTTGTCTCGTCCGTCGGTTTAATCGCAGCTATGTTTTTGAGCGCCGTGATCGTTTCCGAACTGACAGGAATCTCGCTCATCACCTCTGTTCTGGCATTTGCGCCCGGCGGGATTGCAGAGATGGCGACGACGTCAGTTACATTACATGCTGATTCCACCTTTGTCGTTGCGGTTCAGGTCATCCGCGTCATCCTTGTCATTGCCCTGCTGCCGCCGTTTTATCGTCTGCTTCACCATCTCCATGGTGAAAAAAAAGGAAAAGAGGGCTCGATCAGCAGCAATGCATAATTGGAAACAAAATCCTTCCGTGATACACTTATAGCAGATGGGGAAGGAGTGACTCTTTTGCTGCGCGACAATCCAGAGAAGGCAATGCACTTATATTATGGCATATGCTTAGGAATCTGGCTGATTTATAATTTGGTGGCAACCGGCTCCCCCGGACTGCCTCTTACGATTTTAGTCGGAGGAAATTTGATTTACCTCATCATCCTGAAAAAGAAAGAAAAAACGTAAAAAACACGCACCGCAGTGCGTGTTTTTTATTTGAAAATGCCGGGAAGGCCTCCTTCAATTTCTTCTGACGTCGGATACCATTTTGTCACAAGATCACGAAACAGCCGTTCCGCAAAAAGAATTTCCTCCTCGGTATAGCGGTCAAAAAATGACAGAAAACGCTGTTCAGCCTTCTGATGATAATATTTGTGCAAATTGTGCAGCTTTTTCCCAGCAGGCGTCAATCGGAAGTAGACTTCCTTTTTATTATCGCTGAGCTGTGTTCTGTGCAGGAAGCCTGCGCCGAGCAATTTTGTGCTGATGCGTGATACAGTCGCTTTTGTCGTATTCATTTTTTCTGCTATCGACGTGACATTGATTGGTTCATTGTCCCCGACACAGGACAGAACATGAATTTCTGTCATCGTCAATTGAGATTTACTCCCGTGCTCTACATCTAGCTTCCTCAATTCGTCGGATAAAAAAGCTTTAATAAGCCCCTCCCATTTCTCCTGCTGATGAATGAGCTCCGCATACAATTCAAAAAGATTGCGTTTCGTATGATCTGTGTTCATCGGGTTTTCCATCCTTTTTCATTCGATTGTTTCTTCTATCATACCGTTTTGTTACAGATGAAACAATCGAATTGAATTATACTCGGCTGGTGACGGAAAACCAGCGGCTGATCCCTTTTTGAATCACCTCGGCACAATCGGGCGCTGATGCATCTACCGCCCAGGCTACATGTCCATCAGGACGAATCAATATGGTATGCACATCCCGCAACTTTTCATTCGGTTCTGCAAGCGAGGCGTTTACCGTTCGTAAGCCTTTCACATTGATATGATCATCAGCTTCCTGCATCAACGACAGCAAAACGAATGTCCCGTTTCGGAGAAGGCTGTACAGCCATTCCGAACTGGCGTCGGAAAGAATCAGCTCCATATCAGGGAGCCTTGCCCCGTTCAAAGGATGCGGCGGCATGATAAGATCAGCTTCATATCTGACATCGAGCGCAGAAATTTGCCCCGCTACATATCGATTCACATCAGGGAAGGCCAGCAGCTCCGACATCATCCCCCGCAAATGGAGGCCTGCTTGAGTAAAATCAATCAGCCTTGTCTGTGCCTCCGTGTTCCTCAAGAGCCCTTCAGCTGCCGGGTGCCGCTCGTCATGGTAGCTGTCCAAAAGCCATGAAGGCGCAGAGCCCTTGATCGCCGCCGCCAGCTTCCACCCAAGGTTCATCGCATCCTGAAGGCCGACATTCAATCCTTGCCCGCCCGCTGGAAAATGAATATGTGCGGCATCACCTGCTAGAAAGATTCTGCCGTTACGATACCGTTTCGCTTGGCGCGCGGCGTTCCCGAACCGCGACATCCACGAAGGGTCGGTTAAACCGAAGTCAGTCCCGCAAATTCGCAGAAGGTCAGCTTTCAGCTCTTCCTCAGTCACCGGCACATCTTTCGGCGTTTGTGTGCGATAAGGGCTGACGACAACTACACGGTATTGGCCTGGTGATAACGGAACAATCATAACACCGCCCTCATTTGTGCAAAGGGACAGTACTCCTGACGGCGGCGGAGAATGGAGCACCACATCTCCAAGCGCAGCGGTGACAGTACTGTCTGTTCCCGGAAACTCAATTCCAGCCTGTTTCCGGACGGTACTTCCACCGCCATCGGCACCAACGGCAAACTTACTTGTGATCGTCCGTACACTGCCGTCCCGATCCTTAAAAATCGTTTGCACCGCTTCCCCATTTTGCGTAACCGCGAGCGCCTCTGCCCCCCGAAACACCTCTGCACCCAGACGTCGTACATGATCTTCAAGCAGCTTTTCTGTTTTGGACTGCGGGAGCAAAAGCGTGTAAGGGCAACTCGTATCCAAGCCTGAAAAATCCAGACGGGTATCCAGCATTGAAAAATGTCCGGAAGGTATCTTGCTTCCCTTGGATACGAACCGCTCTAAAATCCCTCTCATCTCAAGGAGCTCCAGCGTTCGGGGATGCAGCGTCAACGCTTTGGAATGTGGAACAGGTTTTTCAAGCCGTTCAATCACACATGTTTTCACCCCGGCCATCGCAAGCTCAGAAGCCAGCATAAATCCGACCGGCCCTCCACCTATAATCACTGCTTCATATTTCATCATCATTCACCACTCCTTTTGTTTCATAAAAAACGAACAAAACCCAATAAAAATGGACCTCCAATCAAAAAGTATACGAATATTGTTACATACGTAACAATATTGATTATAGCTCGTTACAAATTTTTCTTCAACACATTTTTCCAAACGGCATACAAAAAGACGCCTCTTCAATTAGCGTCTTTTTATTCGGCATCAGAAATCACACCGACAATATTTTTTTCTCTTATCGGACCAAAATGCCGACTGTCGAAGCTGTATATGCGATTATCTCCAACGACAAAATATTTTCCTTTCGGCACCTTGCTTGTTCCCGTCACATCTTTCAAAGAAAAATCACCTGTTACATGGCTTCCGGCAGAAACGGATTTTAAATGCTTCAAAAATGGCTCAGCAACCTGCTTTCCGTTCACATACAGCTGATCATCCTGATATTTGATCGTTTCACCGGGCAAGCCGATCACCCGTTTAATCAGCACTTTATGATCAGGGCCTTTAAAAAGAACGATGTCAAAACGATGGATGGTTTTAAATCGATGTGAAAATTTATTGACCAACAATTCGTTCCCTTCCTGAAACGTCGGGTTCATACTGACACCTTCTACCTTGTAATCAATAAAGACGGCATTTTTAACCTGAATGGCGAGAACGACGGACACTACACCGGCAAGAAACAAAAACCGTTTTTTCATGTTACTGTCTCCCTCCATCATGCTCACGCTGACTGGCTCTTACATGCAGATGCCGCTCCACCTTTTTGCCGACATACCATAAGACAGTGATCACCAATACGGCGATGACCGTTCGAATCGGCTGTGTAATCAGCGCGTGCAGATCATATCCGATGAAGCTGATCATAAAAATCATGACAAGCTTCCCTGAGGCTGCCGCCAAAATAAACGGCCGCGTTCCGATCCTTGACAAACCGGCAACAACATTCACCGCGGCTGACGGTGTAAATGGAAAACAAAGCAGAAGAAACATGGGGCCGAAGCCGTGTCTTTCCACCCATAACATCAGCTTTCTGACAGACGGATGACTGCGGATAAATCCAAGCAATTTTCTCTGTCCGTATTGACGGACGATCAAAAATACGAGAATGGAACCAGCAGTTGACCCTGCCCAGGACAGGATGAATCCTTCCCATAAGCCAAACGAGTTCGTATTCGCCACCACAAACACGATCAGCGGCAAAAATGGGAGAAACGCTTCAATTAAAGGCAGCAGCACAGCTATGAGCGGACCGAAAGCCCTATAGCTTTGAAATAATTCAGTTAAATGTTCTTGTGTCAAATAGGATAAAAAATGCTCCAACATTTATACTCCTTACCGGGTTTGTCTATCCTTATTCTACACATTATCAGCAGAAAACTAAAAAGTTTTGGTGTTTTTTTCTGTCTTGAAACATTTCACCAGCCGATATAGAATACAAATAGAACAAATGTTCCCTTTAGAAGGAAGGAGTCAACATGCCGAATCTGCAAGAGGAAATATACGATTTAATTGAACGTGCTCTCTTTTTGCCCATGGCCATTACGATTTTTAACCGTGATCTCGCCGCAATTGAAGAAAGCACATTAAAATTGAAGCATCCTTATAAACAGCTTATCAGCGAATCATTAAAAATAGCACAAAAGGATTTGATAGAGGTCAGAAAAGAACTGAGGAAAAGGAAAATTGCGATCCGCGAGATGGAACGCGATGAGGCGTTTACGCTCTATGTATTTGTCATGGATGGTTATGAAGAAAAGCACCGCTATTTTAATCCCCGAATCCGTGAGCAGGTCAGCGAATTATTAACATGCTATCTATTTGCCCCGGACAGGACCTGAGCCTTTTGAATCATATTGTCCGTTCCCTCTTCGGGGCGGTCCCGATCATAAATTTCAGACAATTCACACTATACAAACAAAATAAATTTATTTATAATTCGAACCACAGCCTCTCACCCCGAAATATGACATGTACTGCCATATCGACGACACCATTTTCAGTACGGCCGGGCTTGTACACCCCCAATCCTAATGAGAAGGAGGATTTTATGAAACTGATTCACGTTCTCGCCGCGTTGCCCTTTATCGGAATCTTACTCGGCATCCCTTTTGCAAATAAAGTGACCCCCTATGTGTTCGGCATGCCGTTTATCCTTGCCTATATTGTGATGTGGGCTCTTTTGACCTCTGCGCTGATGGCAATTGTGTATGTCCTCGACAAGGAAAATAAAAAGGAGGAAGCAGAATGAACGCAGCTCTCATCATCATTTTTGGCGTCCTGCTCTTGAGTATTTTTCTCGGTATACGCGCCCAAAAAGGAAAAGACATGAACCTGGAGCAGTGGACGGTCGGAGGACGCGGCTTCGGAACTGTGTTCGTCTTCCTTTTGATGGCAGGCGAAATTTACACTACTTTTACGTTTCTCGGCGGCAGCGGCTGGGCCTACGGAAAGGGCGGTCCAGCCTTTTATATCATCGCCTACGGATGCCTAGCCTACATCCTTTCTTACTGGCTTCTTCCGGCAGTTTGGACGTACGCGAAACAGCATAAACTAATGTCGCAGTCTGATTTTTTCACAAAAAAATACAACAGTCCGCTGCTTGGCATTCTCGTTTCACTGGTCGGCATTGCCGCACTCATTCCCTATCTTGTACTGCAGCTGAAAGGCCTCGGGCTGATTGTATCGGAAACCTCGTACGGCAAAATCACCCCGACCGCCGCCATCTGGATCGGTGCCATTTCCATTACGGTTTATGTTATGGTTTCCGGCATTCACGGGTCAGCCTGGATATCGGTTGTGAAGGACATCATGATTCTGGTTGTCGTTCTGTTTTTAGGTGTGTATTTGCCAATTCATTACTACGGCGGATTTCAAGACATGTTTCAGCAGATTGAAACGGCAAAGCCTGGCTTTCTTACACTGCCCGAAACAGGACAAAGTACGGCGTGGTTCAGTTCAACCGTACTCTTGACAGCGCTTGGGTTTTACATGTGGCCTCACACGTTTTCCGCTTCGTATTCAGCTGAAAACCCAAAAGTCTTTCGCAAAAACGCCATCATCATGCCTTTGTACCAGCTGGTCCTGCTCTTCGTCCTTTTCGTTGGCTTCGCGGCTATCCTGCAAGTTCCAGATCTGAAAGGCGCAGACGGGGATTTATCGCTTTTGAGACTGTCCCTGCAAGCATTTGACCCATGGTTTGTCGGAATTATCGGTGCTGCCGGACTGCTGACAGCACTTGTGCCAGGCTCTATGATCTTAATGTCCGCCTCCACGCTGTTTGCAAAAAATGTGTACAAGGTAATCGCACCCCGCACGACAGAACAGCAAGTATCGGCGCTTGCTAAGTTTTTAGTGCCGGTGATCGCGCTGATTTCGGTGTATTTTACCTTCAAAGGCGGGAATACCATCGTTACGCTGCTTTTGATGGGCTACAGCCTTGTCACACAGCTATTCCCCGCCCTTTTGTTCAGCCTGTTCAAGCATAATATGGTGACAAAGCAGGGAGCCTTCGCCGGCATTATTGCAGGTGTTGGAGCAGTTACTTATATTACAATGACGGAAACGACGATCGGCACTTTATTTCCGGCGCTGCCGCAAGCCGCAAAAGACTTGAATGTCGGCATCGTCGCCCTGCTTTTGAATATCACGGTCATGACGGCAGTCAGCCTTATGACAAGGAAGGCGAAAAGCGCTGCGGCCGATCAGGCGGCTTAAGCAATAGAAAAAGCAATCTGGACACCAGATTGCTTTTTCTTGTTTACCGTTCACAGGCGATAAGATCTTTATCGCGGTCTTTCTTTTTATTGGCATCATAAAGGTCCTTAGAGACGTAAGGCTTGTACTTCGTTTTTCCGCCTTTATTTTTCACCTTCGATGTGCGGGCCACTCCGCCTTTGTATACTTTGTTTAACTCCTTGCAGTTCTTATAGACCTTCACTTTTGTTTTGGCTTCCGCCACATGGTCAGCTCCGTATGAAAAACCGAAAACGAGACCGAGTGACAGCAAAACCGCCGCCGCCTTTTTCATGACAATTCACTCCCCCAACACCCAATATTTAGTTGATTTATAGCTCGAATTTATCATAATTCATATAGTCTTATTTGACAAGATAAATATGGAAGAAGAGTTTGTTTTTCTTGTTTTCTTTTTCCTTCACTATTCAAACTGCCAACACATGTTTTTCTCTACATGCTCAGGGGTACACATACGAATGTACACCAAACAGAAAAGGAGCGTTGATGATGTCTGATTCAAACCTTACGAATCCTATAAAAGCATTTTTTCATGATGAATTTCCTGAACAATATCAAGAGCCGCCAGGCCTGCAAAAGAACATGAAGCCTGTTCCTGATTGCGGAGAAAAAAGCTACAAGGGGTCAGGTAAACTAATCGGCCGAAAAGCGCTTGTCACCGGCGGCGATTCCGGCATCGGCCGCGCTGCCGCGATCGCTTACGCCAGAGAAGGCGCCGACGTGGCCATTAACTACTTGCCCGAGGAACAGCCAGATGCTGAAGAGGTAAAAGAACTCATAGAAGCAGAAGGTCGAAAAGCAGTGCTGATCCCCGGAGACTTGAGCGACGAATCCTTTTGCCAGGATCTGGTCAAACAGGCGCAGCAGGAGCTCGGAGGACTGGATGTGCTGGCGCTCGTTGCAGGCAAACAGCAAGCAGTCGAAAACATCGAAGATCTGCCTACTGAACAAATCTATAAAACATTTGAAGTGAACGTCTTCTCCCTTTACTGGGTTGTAAAAGCGGCGCTTCCGTATTTGCCGGAGGGATCTTCAATTATCACAACTACCTCAGTTGAAGGCTACAATCCAAGCCCGATGCTGTTAGATTACGCAGCGACGAAAAACGCCATTATCGGCTTTACCGTCGGACTGGGAAAACAGCTGGCTTCCAAAGGAATCAGAGTGAATTCAGTTGCGCCCGGACCCATTTGGACACCGCTGCAAATATCCGGCGGACAGCCGACGGAAAACATCCCGAAATTCGGACAAGGCACGCCTCCAGCTCCATTAAACCGCGCTGGACAGCCAGCGGAATTGGCGGATGTTTATGTATTTTTAGCTTCAGAGAATTCAAGCTATGTAACATCTCAGGTATATGGCATCACCGGAGGAATTCCGACGGCATAGCTTTATGAAAGGAGCTGCCCTGTGGGTCAGCTCCTTTCTATTTTCTAATACCGCTCCCCGAGCTCACGCAAAATAAAATCATAAATCATCTTCGTCCGCTCTTCCTTCGGGTACAGCATAAATTCCTGCCTTTTCGGCACGCGGTGGTCGATTCTGTCTTGGAATTTGGTTCTGAGCCACGCTGTTCGGTATACCTGGTTCTCGAACGAATTATAGGAGATCGGCAGCTCCAACGTTTTCCCATTCGAAAACGTCACTTCCGTATCGTCGAATTCAGTCGCTTTGAATTCTTTTACATGCACATGGGAAATCCAGCCGCATTGAGGTCTTGTCGAAGAAAGTGTAGGGAATAAAAAGATTTGGTTCGAAGGGTCCACCATGATTGGCGGCTTGTGTGAAATTTTTGTCACTTCATAAGTTCCTGCTTTTCTTCCCGCATAGCTTGATCCAAAAAATCGGCAGCTTCTGTCGACAATTTGCAGCGGCTTCATGCTGACATAAAACACACAATCTTTTTCAATAATTTTGGAACAGATTTTGCCGTCTATTTCTTCTGGCAGCACGGCAATTGTTGCGCCGTTCACTTCATACGATTCTAAAGGTGCGTCTGTTTTCTGACTCATATTTTGGCCCCCATCCTTTTTCTGCAAAATTTATACTAATAATCTATCATCTGTTTTTATAAAACGACAGGTTTTTTTAACAATTAAGATAAAATCATCTTTTAATGATATTTAATGGTACTAAATGACTAGTAATAAACCGATTTTACTTTGATTAGACTTGCCGGTTTACGGCATTTTGCAGGATATGTCGATAGATTGCCAAGTATTAGTTGTCTAAAAATTATAAAAATTTATTGATTTTTTCGACCGTTATCCATATACTATAAAAAAGGCATTGGGGGGATTCTTTATGAAAGAGAAAAAATCGTACACTGAGCTCATGAAGTCCCGCAACACGCAAAAAACAAAAGAACTTGATGTCACAATGACGGATGTCTATATTCAAATGGTGCTCGATGAATCCTTGTATAAGCGTCGGCTGGCCATGCTGACGGACCAAATCGACAAAGCCTTGGACGAAAAAGATAAAGATGCGTTTCTGACGCTCTCTAAAGAATATGCAACGCTCAAGCAGAGCGAATAAGCCAATCCTTAAGGATTGGCTTTTTATTATCCATTCACAATTGTTCCGCCATTGACGTGAATCGTCTGTCCTGTGACATATGTGGAATCGTCGCTGGCTAGGTATAAATAGCTTGGCGCCACTTCGACCGGCTGTCCCGGGCGCTCCATCGGCACGTCTGAACCAAACACTTCCACGTCTTTTGCGGCAAAGCTGGCCGGGATAAGCGGTGTCCAAATGGGACCCGGTGCCACCGCATTGACCCGTATGCCCTGCTGAACAAGCGACTGGGAAAGGGATCTTGTAAACGTAACGATCGCTCCTTTTGTCGCTGAATAATCGATCAGCGTTTTATTGCCTTTATAGGCGGTAATTGAGGCGGTATTAATGATAGAGCTCCCTTTTTTTAAATGAGGCAGCACTGCCTTTGTTAAGTAAAACATGGAAAAAATGTTTGTTTGGAAGGTTCTGAGCAGCTGGTGGCTGGTGATTTTTTCAATGCTGGGCTGGACATGCTGCTCAGCTGCATTGTTAACCAATATATCAATGGATGGAAACGCTTGGCTTGCCCGCCCGACTACATCATTGCAAAACGCTTCATCCCCGACATCTCCTGCAATCAGCAGGCATTTTACCCCTTCCTTTTCTACATACTGCTTTGTTTCCTCGGCGTCCTGATGTTCATTCAAATATACAATGACCACATTAGCCCCTTCTTTTGCGAATAACACCGATACAGCGCGTCCAATTCCGCTGTCTCCTCCAGTAATAATAGCCGTTTTGCCCTCTAATTTTTTCGCTTTCTTCGGCTTATCAAAAACCGGACGCGGGTCCATGAGATATTCAAAACCAGGCTGCTGGTTCTGGTGCTGAGGCGGTAATGTTTTCTTTTTTTGATTCGCCAATGAAATCACTCCTTTTCAACCTTATTATGTTATGAACAATGCCTGCTTCCTATGTATGAAAAGATAGAATATGGAAAAATTAAGAATAAATCTGATTGGAGGTATAACGGCTTGGCTAATCAACATTTTGCAAAGGAAGCACCTGAAACATACTGGAAAACATCAACTGACCTGCCTTCTTTTCCTGCGCTTCAAGAGGACACTGAATGTGACGTCACCATTATCGGAGGCGGGATTACAGGCATTACAACGGCATATGAACTTACGAAAAGAGGCTTCCGTGTTGTCTTGATTGAAGCAAATCAGGTTCTCAACGGGACCACTGCCCACACAACGGCTAAAGTTACCGCACAGCATGACATGATATACGACGAATTTATCCGCAATTTCGGATTAAACCATGCGAGGCTTTATTATGAAGCAAACCAAAATGCAATTGATTACATAAAAGGAATTGTGGATGAACATCAAATTGACTGTGAATGGGTTGAGCAAGACGCATATCTTTACACAGCAAATGAAAATGCTGTTCAAAAAATCCGTACTGAGCATGAGGCATACACAAAACTCGGAATTGAAAGAGACCTTATCAAGGATCTTCCGATTCCTGTAGGTTCTAAGCTGGCGCTTGTCATGAAGAATCAAGCTCAATTTCATCCGCTGCAATACTTAAAAGCGCTTCTGGAGCAAATTGTTCAAAAAGGCGGCCGAATTTATGAAGAGACCGTTGCGCTTGATATCAAAAAAGGCGAAAGGCCCGAAGTGATAACAAAAAGCCAGCACGCCATTAAGAGCCGCTTTGTCATATGCTGTTCCCACTTCCCTTTTTATGACGGAGGCGGATTATATGCTGCGAGAATGTATTCTGACAGATCTTATGTCCTCGCCATCAAGCCGAAGATCGAGTATCCCGAGGGCATGTATTTGAGTATCGATCAGCCGTCAGTGGCCCTTCGCTATACGGTTGCAAACGGTGAAAAGCTGATTCTCTTTAGTGGAGTAAGCCATAAAACAGGCCAGGGAAAAGACATGTCCACACATTATGAAACACTGAGACAACTGGCCGAAAGCACCATCGGCATCGAAAGCATCCCATATTATTGGTCCACCCAAGATCTTGTGACGATCGACAAAATCCCGTTTATCGGGCCGATGTCGGAAAATGAGGACAATATTCTGGTAGCGACCGGGTTCAAAAAATGGGGCATGACTGCATCGGGGGTCGCAGCCAATTTATTATCGGACCTTGTAGAGAAAAAAGATAATCCTTACGAAAGCATTTTCACACCGTCCCGGTTCCATCTGAACCCCGGTTTGCAGAAAGTGATTTCCTACAATGCCGATGTCGCCAAGCAATTAATTAAAGGAAAGCTTGAAAAGCCTGATGTCCAATTTGAAGACATTGCGCCTGGAGAAGGAAAAGCCGTTACCATAAACGGCAGGCGGGCGGGTGCATTTCGGGATGAGGCAGGCTGCCTCCATCTCGTTGATACAACCTGTACCCATTTAGGCTGCGAGGTCGAGTGGAACGACAGCGAGCATACATGGGATTGTCCGTGCCACGGATCACGCTTTAAGCCTTCTGGCGAAGTTGTAGAGGGTCCGGCCATTAAACCATTAAAGCAAATATATCTCGATTAAACCGTTCATTTTAATGAACGGTTTTTCAAATATTTTTCATCTGCAGCTTCATTCATGTTTCCCTTGGCCGATAAAAAAGTAAAAGGCTTAAAAAGCCAAAAAGTAAAAATTATATTTTTCCCAAGGGGGATCATTGTATTGTTATTTAAAAAAGAGAGAAAACAAGAAACTGCTTACTTTTCTGATTCAAATGGACAGCAAAAAAACCGCATCCAGCTCACAAACAAACATGAAGATGTCAAAAAACAGCTCAAAATGGTCAGGCTGGGAGATGCTGAGCTTTACGTGTTGGAGCAGCTTCAGCCATTAATTCAAGAAAATATCGTATTCATCGTCGATGCGTTTTATAAAAACCTTGACCATGAAAGCTCATTGATGGATATCATTAATGATCACAGCTCAGTTGACCGTTTAAAACAAACGTTAAAACGGCATATTCAGGAAATGTTTGCAGGCGTTATCGATGATGAATTCATTGAAAAGCGAAACCGAATCGCCTCTATCCATTTAAAAATCGGCCTTCTGCCAAAATGGTATATGGGCGCGTTTCAAGAACTTCTTTTGTCAATGATTGACATTTACGAAACATCTATTACAAATCAGCAAGAACTGCTGAAAGCCATTAAAGCGACAACAAAAATCTTGAATTTAGAACAGCAGCTTGTCCTTGAAGCATTTCAAAGCGAGTACAGCCAGACCCGTGATGAACAAGAAGAAAAGAAAAACCTTCTTCATCAGAAAATTCAAGAAACCTCTGGATCGATTGCCAATCTGTTTTCAGAAACAAGCAGATCCGTTCAAGAGCTTGTGGACAAATCTGAAGGCATTTCTCAAGCATCCAAAGCCGGCACAGTGACATCCAGCACTGTTGAAGAAAAGTCGATCGGCGGGAAAAAAGAGCTAGAAGTCCAGCAAAAACAGATGAACAAAATTGACACAAGCCTTGTCCAAATCGAAAAAGAAATGGTCAAGCTGGATGAAATCGCGCAGCAAATTGAAAAAATCTTCGGCATCGTCACAGGTATAGCTGAACAAACAAACCTTCTCTCGCTCAATGCATCTATTGAATCCGCCCGCGCCGGAGAACACGGCAAAGGCTTTGCTGTCGTGGCAAATGAAGTGCGGAAGCTTTCTGAGGACACGAAAAAAACCGTCTCTACTGTGTCTGAGCTTGTGAATAATACGAATACACAAATCAACATTGTATCGAAGCATATCAAGGACGTGAATGAGCTAGTCAGCGAAAGTAAAGAAAAAATGACACAAATTAACCGCTTATTCGATGAAATCGTCCACAGCATGAAAATCAGCAAAGAGCAATCAGGCAAAATCGACGTCGATCTGCAGGCCTTTCTTGGAGGGCTTCAGGAAGTCAGCCGCGCCGTTTCCCATGTGGCCGCTTCCGTTGATTCGCTTGTCATCCTGACAGAAGAATAATCATTATAACCGGCCTGCCATACGGCCGGTTTTTCTGCGTTCATAATGTAAACTTAATTTAAAAATAAGTTGACATAATAATAGCCTGCATTTATTGTATAACCATATTTGATTACTGTTTGGAGGATTCACAATGCTGAAATTAATCGACATGATGCATATTGCTATTTTCACCGCACTGATGGCAGTGCTCGGCTTTATCCCCCCTCTCTTCTTATCCTTTACACCCGTTCCGATTACATTGCAAACGCTTGGTGTCATGCTGGCAGGCAGCATCCTCAAGCCAAAGTCTGCTTTCTTAAGCCAGCTTGTCTTTTTGCTCCTCGTCGCCTTCGGAGCGCCGCTGTTGCCTGGCGGACGAGGCGGTTTTGGTGTGTTTTTCGGACCGAGCGCAGGTTTTTTGATCGCTTATCCCCTCGCTTCATGGCTGATCAGTTTAGCCGCTAACAGACTGCGAAAGGTGACAGTAGCGCGTCTCTTTTTCACACATCTCGCATTCGGCATTATCTTTATTTATTTGCTTGGTATACCGGTACAAGCTTTTATGATGCATATTGATTTGTCACAGGCCGCCTTCATGAGTCTTGCATATGTGCCCGGTGATTTGATAAAAGCGGCTGTATCTGCATTCCTGGCAATAAAAATCACTCAAGCCTTGTCTCTTTCTGATACGATGTTTACAAAAGGAGGATGACACTGCATGACAATTACTCATACCTATTCATCTACTGCCGAAACATCGCCCGGCCGTGTAGCGATCCTAACTGAATCGGAGCAAATCACGTACCAAGATTGGGATCGGCTTGTCTCCCAAACCGCCAATTGGCTGCGGTCACAGCCAAGCATGCCGAATCGTGTGGCATTTTTGCTCCCAAATAGTCTGGCGTTTTTACAGCTGTTTGCCGGAGCCGCAGCGGCTGGATGCACGGCCATTCCCCTCGACACACGCTGGAGCCCGGCTGAATGTATGGAGAGGCTATCCATAAGCGATGCGGATCTAGTGGTTACTTCAGCCTTTTACAAAAACAAACTGATACATAGCAAGACACCCGTTGTTTTGCTGGATAACTGTATGGCAAATATTGAAGAGGAATCCGCTGCTCCCTTACCTATCATTGACCCGGAGCACCCCTTTTACATGGGATTCACGTCAGGCTCGACAGGAAAACCAAAGGCCTTTACGCGCTCTCACCGCTCATGGATAGAGAGCTTTACCTGTACAGAAACAGATTTTTCGATCTCATCAGATGACACGGTATTGATTCCCGGAACGTTAATATCCTCTCACTTTTTATATGGGGCAGTCAGCACTTTATATCTCGGGGGAACGGTTTGTTTGCTGAATAAGTTTTCTCCTGCCCAGACAAAGGAATGGCTGAACCGTGAAGCCGTCAGTGTTCTTTATACCGTACCTACAATGACAGACGCACTCACCCGGATCGAGGGCTTTCCCGACAGCCCTCTTAAAATCATTTCATCTGGTGCAGACTGGCCGGCAGAATCCAAGAAAAAGCTTGCCGCTATATGGCCCCATCTCAGGCTGTACGATTTTTACGGCACTTCAGAGCTTAGTTTTGTGACGTTTTCTTCACCGGAAGACAGCAAACGGAAGCCGCATTCAGCCGGCCGCCCTTTTCATAATGTCCAGATCGAAATCCGCGGCGCCAAAGGAGAACGCTGCCAGCCAGGAGAAATCGGAAAAATATTTGTCAAAAGCCCGATGCGGTTTTCCGGCTATGTGAACGGCAGCACACCAGATGAATGGATGACAGTGGATGATATGGGCTGCGTTGATGAGGAAGGCTTTCTATACATATCAGGAAGAGAAAACGGGATGATCGTGTACGGAGGATTAAATATTTTCCCAGAAGAAGTTGAACGTGTGCTACTCTCCTGCCCAGAGGTTGAAAACGCGGCTGTCGTTGGAATGCCGGACGAGTATTGGGGAGAAATCGCTGTAGCTGTCATTCGTGGAAGCGCTAATGCCAGAAAGCTGAAAGCCTGGTGTAAACAGAAATTAGCCTCCTATAAAATCCCGAAAAAATGGGTGTTTGCAGACAGCTTGCCGGAAACGAGCAGCGGAAAAATTGCCCGTTCCAGAGTGAAGAAATGGCTGGAAGAGGGTGTACAGTATAAATGAATGCGGTTATTGTTGATGCAAAACGAACGATCTTCGGAAAACAAAATGGACTGCTGAAGCCTTTCCTGCCGGAGGATTTGGCGGCTCCCATCATCCGTTGTCTCAGCCGAAAGCTAGAGGATCAAATTGACGAGGTCATTCTAGGAAACGCTACCGGCAGAGGCGGCAACCTCGCCAGACTGTCAGCCCTTCAAGCCGGACTGCCTCTATCGGTTCCCGGGATGACAATTGACAGACAGTGCGGCTCAGGTCTTGAAGCCGTACGCTATGCCTGCAGCCTCGTTCAAGCGGGAGCCGGCACGATGTATATCGCGGGCGGCTCAGAAAGCAGCAGCCAATCCCCTTTTTCAGAACGGGCCCGCTTTTCTCCAGATGCGATCGGCGATCCCGACATGGGCATTGCCGCAGAATATACAGCGGCACGCTATTCCATCAGCAGAAGCATGCAGGATGAGTACGCGCTTCTCAGCCATCAACGCAGCAGGAACGCGCATGATGAAGGATTCTACCGTGAAGAAATTGTTGCTCTCGGGGAATTGGATACGGACGAAGCATTTTTGAAGACGCGGCCGATAAAAGCAATTATTCCCCGTGCAAAGCCGGTTTTCGACACCAGCTCCGGAACAGTCACAGCAGCCAACAGCAGCGGCATAGCAGACGGAGCAGCCGCTCTTTTAGTAATGGAAGAGGAAAAAGCGGCAGCTCTCGGACTTAAGCCTGTGCTTCGGTTTATCGGCAGCGCTGTCAGCGGTATTCACCCCAACTATCCGCCCGCGGCACCGGTTGATGCGATCCGACAGCTCTTACATACACACGATGTAACCCCTGATGATATCGATTTATTTGAAATCAATGAAGCCTTTGCCGTCAAAATTTGTGTCTGCTCGCAAGAACTCGGCATTCCCTTTTCAAAAATCAATGTGCGCGGCGGCGCATTAGCTCTTGGCCATCCATACGGTGCATCAGGTGCAGCTCTGGTAACCAGATTGTTTTATGAAGCGAAAAGACGGACAGACTGTCAATATGCGGTTGCAGCCATCGGAAGCGGCGGCGGAATCGGACTGGCTTTATTATTTGAAGTGCTTGCATAGGCTTTTTCATAGGACGCACGCTTTCGATTTAGTATAATAGCAATATGAATAAAGTCAGGAAGGGGATTTTATGACAGCCGTTTGTTTAGTAAGACATGGAGAAACCGATTGGAACCTGCAGCAAAAATGCCAAGGCAAAACCGATATCCCGCTAAACGCAACAGGTGAACGCCAAGCAAGAGAAACCGGAGAATATGTAAAGGACTTTTCTTGGGATATTATTGTGACGAGCCCGCTGAAAAGAGCGAAAAGAACCGCGGAAATTATTAATGAATATCTGCATCTTCCGATTGTCGAGATGGATGATTTTAAGGAACGCGATTACGGCGACGCGGAGGGCATGCCGCTGGAGGAGCGGACAAAGCGCTATCCGGATAACATCTATCCGAATATGGAAACCCTAGAAGAACTCACTGACAGACTGATGGGCGGGTTGGCAAAAGTGAACCAAGCGTATCCAGACAAGAAGGTGCTGATCGTGGCGCACGGTGCGGCAATTCACGCCCTGCTGACGGAGATATCCGGCGGTGACCCTGAGCTTAAAAGCACTCGCCTCGTAAACGCCTGCCTCAGCAACATTGAATTTGCAGAAGAAAAATGGCGGATTAAAGACTATAATATCAACAGCCACTTATCCGGCTTTATCAAATAAGAAAAAGACAGGCGTCAGCCTGTCTTAGATTGTTGATAAAATCATAAAATGGTTTTCATTTTATGATTATGTCATCTATTCAGCGTGATTGAAAACCCTTGAAGTCTAGGAAGGACGAGCATAGGAGCGGAGCGAATGTTCTAATTCGTGAGCACCGAAGCGCAGTCCTGACAACGAATGCGAGGGTTTGTCGACACGCTGAGACAGGCGTCAGCCTGTCTTTTCTTTTATTTCTTATCAGCCGGCATCTCTTTCTGAAGCTCGTCCAAAATGGCATTCGCCCCATCTACACTGCGGCGCAGAGACCACACTGCACGGTCCACGTGGTATACATGCCCGTTTTTCACTGCCTTCAGCTTTTTCCAGAGGACATTCTTTTCGATCGGGCGTTTCCCGTCGGCGTCGAGGTCATCTGTTTTTCCTGTCATCAGGATGATCACATCCGGATCTGTTTTCAGCAGCTGCTCCAGTGTCATTTTCATATTCACGGAGTCGCCGCCATTGCTTGAATCGCTATTGCCTGACGTACTGATTGCATATCGATAGCCGACCTGTGTTAAAAGTCTTGATGTAAAGAAGTTTTCATCCCTGGCCATAATCGTATCATTTGTATTTCCGATCAAAAGCACGGACTGGCTGTTCGCGCTGATTTTCTGCTTTGTGTCGCTAAGCTTTTCTTCATGCGCCGTCAGCTTTTTCTCCATTTCCTTCTCCTTGCCGACTGCTTTTGCAATCGTAAGGGAAGCGTCAATTGTATCCTGATAATCGGCATTTAAATTATTAAGCGCAATCGTCGGCGCGATTTTTTTCAGCTGATCGTACACCTTCTTATGCCGGGTCGTGTCAGCAATAATCAAATCGGGGTTTAATGAAGCGATTTTTTCCATGCTTGGCTGTGAGCGAGTGCCGACAGATGTGTAGCCGTCAATTTTCTTCAGCACATCCTTGTTGATCAGCTGCTTCGCTTTGTTGTCATCGGCAACCCCGACAGGCGTAATGCCGAGATCAAGCAGTGTGTCGATAAAACCAAGCTCAAGAACAACAACCCGCTTCGGATGCTCAGGCACATTCGCCTTTCCTAAATCATGTGTTATCGCCACTTTATGTTCTTTGCTGTTTTGATTGCCGCTTGAAGACGAGCAAGCAGCCGTTAAGACAGAAAGAAGTAAAACTGTAAGAATAATCAGTGTTTTTTTCATAGTTCCAGTCTCTCCTGTTAGCAGTTTCTATGATTAAGATGTCCAAGAGTAGTATAACACGGAATGAGAATCATTATCACCAATTATTTTTCAAATGAGAAAAGAAAGTTCCGCTTTCCAGGTCAATCTTGTTTCTTTAACATAGCGCAAACAAGAAACGGAAGATTGTTTCGGGGCACAGCTTAACACCCTGTCCACAAAAAAGCTTGCAGAAACATACATTCCCTGCAAGCTTGTCCTGTTAAAGCTCCACTATCACTCTTCCTTGAATGCGATTTTGCAAAATCTCTTTTAACGCAGCAGGCGTTTCTTCCAATGAGACTTCCCTATCTACAATGGTCAGCAGCTGATCAGGCTTGAGATCAGAAGCCATGCGCTCCCAAACAGCGGATCTGACGTCCATCGGACAGTATACTGAATCGATCCCGAGCAGGCTTACTCCGCGAAGAATAAAAGGATACACCGTTGCAGGAACTTCTCCTCCTCCGGTTAAGCCGCTCACCGCGACAGCTCCGCCATATTGAATTTTGCTTAAAAGCGAGGCAAGCTGTTTTCCCCCGACTGGATCAACCGCTCCCTGCCATTGCTGCTTGGACAGCGCCTTAAGCGTTCCGTCATAGACATCTTCCCTGCTGATTACTTCGCTTGCACCGAGCTGTTTCAAATAATCAGCCGCCTCCCGGTTTCCGGTGCTTGCCACCACATCATAGCCCCGCTTGTTCAGCATCGATACCGCAATTCCGCCGACACCGCCGGTTCCTCCTGTGACTAGCACGCTGCCTTTTTCCGGAGACAGACCGTTCTGTTCAAGCCGATGCACTGATAACGCCGCAGTAAACCCCGCCGTTCCGTACACCATCGCTTCTTTTAACGAAAGATTCTGTGGCAAAGGCACCAGCCAGTCACCGGGCACCGAAGCGTATTCACTTAATCCGCCATCACGGGAGACACCGAGCTCATAGCTTGTCGCGATGACCTCATCCCCCTCTGCAAAACGCGGATCATTGGAAGAGACGACCGTACCCGCAGCATCAATGCCTAAAATAAGCGGATACTCTCTGACGATATTGCCTCCTGCTTTTCCGGCCAGACCATCTTTGTAATTAATGCCGGAATAAGCAACTTTAATCAGGACACCATCCTTCGGCAAATCCTCTGTTGATATGGTTTTCACTTGGACTGAAACATCATCGGCATTTTTTTCTGCCTGCAATGCTTGAAATAACGTTGACATTCGGCACACTCCTTTTCATTTATATCGTAACCGAAGAACGTTCCAAAAACCAAATCATCAAGCCGCCATTTTCACTTCGCCGACATTGAGAGAATAATGGACAAATGCGGTATCCTCTTCATAGCCATTTTGCTCATACAAGCTTCTTGCCTTCCGGTTGTGGTGCTCAGTTTGAAGCGTTAAACTTTTTGCCCCGTTTTCCGCTGCATAATCCTTTGCGGCCAAAAGCAACTGGCTGCCGGCTCCCTTTGTACGCGCATGAGGAGCAACAAATAAGTCATTTAATATGTAGATTCTTTTCATTGACACAGAAGAAAACGCGGGATAGAGCTGGGAAAAGCCTATGAGCTCTCCATTTTCTTCTGCTATCAAAATAATAGACTCGTGATTTTTCAAACGCGCTTTCAAAAAAGCCTCCGCCCCTTGCAAATCGGATGCCTGTCTATAAAATTCCCGATATTGGTTAAACAGCGGCGCGATGGCTGCCGCATCTGAAATCTTTGCTTGGCGAATGTTCATCTCAGTTCTTCCTCCCTCTCAATCATTTTTTCATTCTATCTCTAATCAAATTTTTCTGTAAAGTTTATTTTTCAGAATACTTTTATCATCATACATTGAAAAAATATCACGATAATATCCATTGTTCTCACGGAAGCATATGCAGGTCATTCGAACGAATTTTTTCGACAGGAATTTGCCGGGACTCAGGAGCATTTAACCTGAAAAAGCATGACATTTCAGCATAATGAACATTTACTCATGTCTATTTTCGTTTTTTTCTGTATGAAAATAGTTATTTCGAGTCTCTACGGAAATAGCGAGAGATGATATACCTAAATAGAGATAAAATCATCTCAAAAAAATGGGTCTACTAAAATATTATTCCATCTATTACAATAAATTCACAGAATAGTCTTTTTAGTAAGTCTACTCTGAATTTTTCAAAAGGAGAGGGTAAAGAGTGAGAAACAAAAAATTGTGGATCAGCTTGTTGTTTGCGTTAACGTTAATCTTTACGATGGCGTTCAGCAACATGTCTGCGCAGGCTGCCGGAAAAAGCAGTACAGAAAAGAAATACATTGTCGGATTTAAACAGACAATGAGTGCCATGAGCTCCGCCAAGAAAAAGGATGTTATTTCTGAGAAAGGTGGAAAAGTTCAAAAGCAGTTTAAGTATGTTAACGCAGCCACAGCAACATTGGATGAAAAAGCTGTAAAAGAATTAAAACAAGATCCGAGTGTTGCATATGTGGAAGAAGATCATATTGCACATGAATATGCGCAATCTGTTCCTTACGGCATTTCCCAAATTAAAGCGCCGGCTCTTCACTCTCAAGGCTACACAGGCTCTAACGTAAAAGTAGCTGTTATCGACAGCGGAATTGACTCTTCTCATCCTGACTTAAACGTCAGAGGCGGAGCAAGCTTCGTACCTTCTGAAACAAACCCATACCAGGACGGCAGTTCTCACGGTACGCACGTAGCCGGTACGATTGCCGCTCTTAATAACTCAATCGGTGTTCTCGGCGTAGCGCCAAGCGCATCATTATATGCGGTAAAAGTTCTTGATTCAACAGGAAGCGGCCAATACAGCTGGATCATCAACGGCATTGAATGGGCCATTTCCAACAATATGGACGTTATCAACATGAGCCTTGGCGGACCTTCTGGTTCTACAGCGCTGAAAACAGTTGTTGATAAAGCCGTTTCCAGCGGTATTGTGGTTGCGGCCGCAGCCGGAAACGAAGGCTCGTCCGGAAGCTCAAGCACAGTCGGCTATCCTGCGAAATATCCTTCTACCATCGCGGTAGGTGCGGTAAACAGCAGCAACCAAAGAGCTGCATTCTCAAGCGCAGGTTCTGAGCTTGATGTGATGGCTCCTGGCGTATCCATCCAAAGCACACTTCCTGGAGGCACTTACGGTGCTTACAACGGCACGTCCATGGCGACTCCTCACGTTGCCGGAGCAGCAGCGTTAATTCTTTCTAAGCACCCGACTTGGACAAACGCGCAAGTCCGTGATCGTTTAGAAAGCACTGCAACATATCTTGGAAACTCTTTCTACTATGGAAAAGGGTTAATCAACGTACAAGCAGCTGCACAATAATAGTAAAAAGAAGCAGGTTCCTCCATACCTGCTTCTTTTTATTTGTCAGCATCCTGATGTTCCGGCACATTCTCTTCTTTCTCCGCATGTTGAATCCGTTCCATGATCGAAGGATGGCTGCCTCTGAAAATCTTCACAAGCACCGGAGGATCAACCTGGCTCAGCCCCGTCACGGCCAAATCCTGAAACGTTTTAACAGCGGCTTCTCTGTTCTCTGTCAACTCGATCCCATACTGGTCAGCCTTATTCTCCTGATAACGCGAGACAGCATTTGAAAAAGGCGTCACCGCAAAGCTCAAAACGGAAAACAAAAGCAATAACAGCGGAAGTGCCGCAAGATCATGCCGCCCTTCTAAATGAAACATGCTGCGGGTTAGGCGAACCGCCCGCTTGTAAAGCTTATCAATGACATAAAATCCGGCGAGCGACACGAGCAAATAACCAGCCAGACCGATGTAAACGTGCTTCATGACATAATGGCCCATTTCGTGGCCCATAATAAACAGAATTTCTGAATCGTCAAGTTTGTTCAGTGTCGTATCCCACAATACAATCCGTTTATTGGCCCCAATACCTGTAACATAGGCATTCAGTGCATTTGTTTTTTCTGACATGTTCACTTCATATACATGATCAGCCGGAATATTGGCTTCATCTGCCAGCTCTAAAATATTGCTTTCAAGCTCTTTGTTTTTCAGCGGATAAAATTCATTGTATAAAGGATCGATAATGACCGGCTGAATAAAAAACAGAAAAAGCGAAAACGGCACTGTTAACAGCCAGGCGTATAACCACCATTTTTTTTCATGCCTTTTGATCAGCCAATAAAACACGAGAACGCAAAGCGCAAAGATTGGAAAGCTGATCCAAAAGCTGATAACCTGATCCTTAGCCCAGCTGGCCGTAGTCTGTGTGGAAATGTTGTAGTCAAGTGACACTTGATAGCCTATCCAATCTAAAGGCAGCGTCACCAATGTGGTAATCAGCGAAAGTACAAATACAAAACCAACGATCTGTAAAAATCGAAAAGGCACGGCCGCTTCCATCCATTTCTTGATTTTCGTTGAAACGCCGCTGACCAGCAAAACAAAAAACAGAAACCAATCAAGAGGTACCCCGATAAAAAATAAAAAATTCTTGATATTTGAATACTGCTCGGCCACCGCCAAATCAGACGGCTTCATGAAAGAAGCCGGATCAGCCTGCGTCCCTTTCACGGCTTCCGGTATTGCGGAATCACCGGACAGGAAGAAATACCAATAAAAAAACAGCCCGTACAGCACGTAAGCAAGCCCTGCTGCCGCAATCCATTTGCGCATAACACCTCACTCCTCACATCAACCCGTTACTTCTATTGTAATCATAAATTCAAATTCTTAGAACCAAGCTGTGTTCCGCACTTTTCCATCCTTTTAAGCATGGAAAGCCCGATCGCTGGGAAAACTAACAATGTTTGGAGTGATGCAAATGAAAAAAATAGTGGCAGCCATCGTGGTAATCGGTCTTGTGTTTATTGCATTTTTCTATCTTTACAGCCGGTCAGGCGATGTGTATCAATCGGTAGACGCGGATTTGATCACACTGTCTTCAAGCGGCCAAGAAGATATTAAGATTGAAAAAAGGCAGCACGTAAAAGATATGCTGGACATTATGAATCAGGGAAAACAGGTGAAGACAGAAAAAACATCAGCCCCTGATTACGAAGGGACAATCAAGTTTCATAAAGACCGGTACGACTCATTCAGGCTATGGATTGACGGCAGCCAGCAAGCCGTATTTTTGAAGGATGGCACATACTACAAATTAAGCAAAAACGATACAAAGGCGCTGCTAAACATTATGAAAAAAGAAGCAAAGGATTGAAAATGAAAAAGCGAAGCTAGCTGCTTCGCTTTTTCATTTTATTGAGGCAAAATATCTCTTAGCGCCCGTCTGAGCATTTTCCCCGTCGCATTTTTCGGAATGTCGTCAAGAAACGTAATGGCGGCAGGCCGCTTGTATTTCGCCAGATGCTTTTCACAGTGCTGCATGATGTCCTCTTCTGTTATGCCAGAACGTTTCGGTACCACATATCCCTTTACCGCTTCCCCGCTTTGGGCGTCCGGCACGCCGATGACAACGGCCTCCTTGACGTCCGGGTGTCTGTACAGCACCTCCTCCACTTCCCGCGGATACACATTGTATCCTCCTACAATGATCATGTCTTTTTTCCGGTCAACAATGTAAAAATAGCCGTCCTCATCCCGTCTTGCCAAGTCCCCCGTATAAAGCCAACCATCTTTTAACGCATGCTCTGTTTCCATCGGCATTTTATAGTAGCCCTTCATCACATTGGGTCCTTTTACGATCAATTCGCCGACCTGGTGAGCGGGCAGCTCGCGTCCGAGCGGATCTACGACCTTGTTTTCGACATGTAAGATACTTGTCCCGATGGAGCCCGGCTTTCTGCCCCTGTCAAACGGGTTAAAGCATGTGACAGGTGATGCTTCCGAGAGCCCGTAGCCTTCCAAAATGGTAACGCCGAATTTTTCTTCAAATGCCGTCAGCAATGCGACTGGCATGGCCGCTCCCCCCGAAATGCAAAGCCGGATGGAAGAAAAATCATCCTCTTTTCCATTCTCATGCTGAAACAAGTAATTATACATCGTAGGAACACCGGCAAAAATGGTCGCCTGCTGCTGCTTAACAAGTTTAAAAACAGATGCCGGACTGAATTGAGGCTCAATCAAGACAGTTGCGCCGCTCATCAGCGGTGCATTCATGCAGACAGTTAAACAAAACACGTGAAACATGGGAAGAGCACAAACCACATTGTCCTTCTCATCCATTCCCAAATAGCCTGCGACATCGTTGGCATTGCTGTACAAATTCTGATGAGTCAGCATCGCGCCTTTCGGTTTTCCAGTCGTTCCTGACGTATATAAAATAACCGCGGTATCATCAGGAGCAAGCTCTTGGTTTTGTTTAGCGGCAGATGTCGGCCGCACTATTTTTGCAAACGTTGTCATTTTCATCCTGACCTCTGGGTCCGCGGCTTCCGGCTCAGCCTCTCCCGTATGGCATAAAATGACGAGCTCAACCTTTGGCAGCGATTCATGCATGCTCTCATAAAGCGGCAAAAGCTGGCTAACGCCCACGATCGCCTTTACATCGCCATTTGTCAGCATATAACCAATTTCTGTCGGCGTGTACAACGGATTGATGGGGACAACCACGATCCCGGCTTTTAAAGCACCAAAAAACGCGATGATAAAATCAGGCGAGTTGCCAAGCAGCAAAGCTAGATGGTCCCCTTTCTCCATACCGGCTTCCTGAAGGCCGTCCGCAAATCGCTGAATTTGTTCATTCAGCTCTTGATACGTCATCATGTGATCCTTAAACCTGCATGCGATGCTGTCGGGCTTCTCAGATGCTGTTTCTTCCAATTTTGAAACAAGATTCATTCTCCCACCCCTTAAAGTGAATGAATAGTCATTCATTATTGAAGCCAAGCTTTCTCCTCCATTATAGAGAAACAGAAAAAAACACTCAAGAGCAAAAAGCCCCGAGTGTCAGTTCAGTCATAGTTTCTTCAATGCTTCGGCAATCGGCGTATCTCCTTCTGTCAGATCAAAGGCCCGATTTTCCGTATTGTTTTCATCTAAAGAGGCAATGACCGTTTTTGCAACGTCATCACGGGAAATATAACCCCGCTCCAGATCCTTCGCAGCTGAAACAGTTCCCGTTCCAGGCTCGTTGCGAAGGCCTCCCGGACGGATAATCGTATAGGTTAAACCGCTTGCTTCCAAAATTTTATCGGCATAATGCTTGGCCACATAATAAGGTTTGAGTGCCTCATTCCAATTTTCACGGTTATGGGCTTGCAGAGCGCTGACCATAATAAACCTTTTGATTCCGGCAATGTCCGCCGCTTCAATGGCTTTTGCCGCTCCATCAAGATCCACCAGCAGCGTTTTATCATAGCCTGTGCTGCCGCCGGAACCCGCTGTGAAAATGATGGCGTCGCAGCCTTTTGCCGCGGCGGCGATTTCTTCGGGGCTGCCCTCCAGATTCGCAAGCACAGCTTCTGCACCGGCAGCTTCGAGAGACGCTTTCTGTTCTTCTTTTCTGACCATCGCTCTAATGGAATGATCAGGATGATCCCGGAATAAAGAGACGAGTCTTTGCCCGATTTGTCCGTTCGCTCCGATTAAAAACACTTTCATCTGAATCCCTCCTGCCTCCATTATTTCAAACACACAACCGCTCTTTCAAACGAAGTGCTTTGCCTTAATAAATCAGATCAAGGAAATCCTCTTTCGTAATGTTCCCAAAGTAATGCTTGAGATTCACATCTTCGAGCACATCAGCGATGACGCTCCGTTCGTATTGTTTTCCGACCAGCAGGTTTTCAATATCAGATACATCACCGACACCGAAGAAATCTCCGAAGATTTTGCAGTCCTCAATTTTGCCTTTCTTGACTTCCAGGCGCAAATCGATCGACCCAACCGGATAACGTTTCGAATGATTAAGGTTAAATTTCGGTGAGCGGCCGTAGTTCCAATCCCAATTCTGATAGCGCTCTTTCGAAATTTGATGGATGGTCTCCCAATCTTTTTCTGTCAGCTTATACTCCGGCACGTTTCCAATGTCGTTTGTGTTAAAAATATGGCGAAGCAAATGGCTGCGGAATTCCTCGGTGGTCATTTTATCATCGAGAAACTCACTGATGTTTGCCACTCGGCTTCTGATCGATTTGATGCCTTTTGATTCAATTTTATCCTTTTTCACCTTTAATGCTGACACAACATGATCAATGGCTGAATCAAACATAAGGGTGCCGTGGCTGAAAATACGGCCTTTCGTTGCAAACTGGGCGTTTCCGGATATTTTCCGGCCATCCACTACAATGTCGTTCCGGCCGCTTAATTCCGCTTCAACCCCGAGTTGATGTAGCGCCTGAATCACCGGCTCAGTGAACTTTTTAAAGTTATGAAAGCTGTCCCCGTCATCCTTGGTGATAAAGCTGAAGTTCAAGTTCCCCAGATCATGGTACACAGCGCCCCCGCCTGATAAACGGCGGACGACGATAATCCCGTTTTCCTCTACATATTTTGTATTGATTTCTTCTATTGTATTTTGGTTTTTCCCAATGATAATAGACGGTTGATTCACATAAAAAAGCAAATACTGCTGTTCAGGGTCTAAATGCTTGACACAGTACTCCTCGATAGCAAGATTGATCCGCGGATCATTGATATTTTGATTGTCTATAAATAACATGGTGCTCCTCCTTTATCCTTCCCACACAAAACCTGATTTCGCAATATTCACTTCACCGTTAAAAACAGTTTTCGCTTCTTTGCGAAGATTGTCATGCACGCCAAAATGCGGCAAATGTGTCAGCAGCAGCTCTCCAGCTCCGGCTTCTTTTGCAATGCGCCCGGCTTCCAGGCTGTTCATATGGCCTGCGCTTGTCCCGTCTTGATCCGCATAAAAATTACATTCTGAGATCAGCAAATCAGCATCTTTCGAAAACGGAATAAATGAATCCTGATAGCTGGAATCAGCAGTATAAACGACAGTGTGGCTGCCGTCAGTAATCCGCATGGCATAACACGTCACCGGGTGAATCGTTTTTAAAAATGTGATCGTAAACGGACCGGCAGTCAGCGGCTGATCCGGCTGATAGGCAATGCCTTTCGTATGTGTTTTATATGTAAGCTTTTGAAACTGTTCTATATCAGCATCATGTCCGTAAATCGGAAGCGTATGCTCTCCTTTACCGAGAAACGAACCGACTTGCTTGGCAAATTGCAGCGGCCCGATATCAGCAATATGGTCATGGTGATAATGAGACAGAACGACCGCATCCAGCTTTTCCGCCGGCACATAACCCAACAGCTTAGACAATACGGCACTGCCGCAATCGACAAGCAGAGAGTAATCACCTGACTGAAACAAATAGCCTGACGTCGCTTCATTTGCGGCCGGGAAACCGCCATAGCATCCGATAACTGTAACTTTCATAATGTCCTCCTATCTTTTCAAGAAAATTGTTCCTCCTTCAATATACCCATTTTTCTTGAAAAAAGCATGTTTTAAACATTGTATCAAAACAGTTATTGATTTTTATAATCTGTTATATTACAATGAAGTCACTACAAAGGGGAAAGAGGGATTGGTTATGCTGGGAAAAATCACAGAATTTTTTAGAAACCTGCCTTCGAAAAAGTGCGCGGAATGCGGAAAAAAGATAGAAGAGCAGCATGAGTGCTATGGTAATATCTGCAATGACTGTATAAAAGTAAATGATTTGTCATAAGCAAAAATCCCACGCCCTGCGCGTGGGATTTTCTTATTTATTCACACATATCTTAATTTTGAAATAATATCAGGTTAGGTCAAAGCTCACCCGATTTTAGATAATTCTGGTGATTATCGTGTCATCACTGAATATTCTTTATTTTCTAAATATAATTTACTGTAGACGAATTCATTTCTTATCTATTATAATTTGATCTAATAGTGAGATTAAATATATGTCTATTCATGATATATGTTGATACTTTGTTTTTTGGGAGGTAATCTATGAAAAGAATTAAGTTTGGATTAGCCACACAAATATTCGTTGGACTTATTCTAGGTGTTATTGTTGGCGTCATTTGGTATGGCAACCCAGCATTGCCTACTTACCTGCAGCCAATTGGGGATCTCTTTTTACGCTTAATCAAAATGATAGTGATTCCTATTGTTGTCTCCAGCTTAATCATCGGTGTAGCCGGTGCAGGAAATGGAAAGCAAGTCGGTAAACTAGGCTTCAGAACGATTCTGTACTTCGAGATCATCACGACTTTTGCCATTATTCTCGGACTAGCCCTTGCAAACATCTTCCATCCGGGTACAGGAGTTAATATACACGAAGCTCAAAAATCGGACATCAGTCAATATGTTGAAACCGAAAAAGAACAAAGTAATAAATCAGTGGCGGAAACGTTCCTCCATATTGTGCCGACAAACTTCTTCCAGTCGTTGGTCGAAGGGGATCTTCTAGCCATCATCTGCTTTACAGTACTATTTGCATTGGGTATTTCCGCGATCGGTGAAAGAGGCAAGCCAGTTTTAGCCTTTTTTGAAGGTGTATCCCATGCCATGTTCCACGTTGTAAATCTTGTGATGAAAGTGGCGCCGTTCGGCGTTTTCGCGCTTATCGGAGTGACTGTGTCGAAATTCGGGCTCGGTTCTCTTATCTCTCTCGGAAAGCTCGTCGGATTGGTGTATGTCGCACTTGCTTTCTTCTTAATTGTCGTATTTGGAATTGTCGCAAAAATGGCCGGCATCAGCATCTTCAAATTCCTTGCTTACATGAAGGATGAGATCTTACTGGCGTTCAGTACATCAAGCTCTGAAACGGTTCTTCCGCGCATCATGGAAAAAATGGAGAAAATCGGATGCCCGAAAGGCATTGTTTCATTTGTGATTCCGATCGGATATACGTTTAACTTAGACGGTTCCGTTCTCTATCAATCCATTGCCGCGCTGTTTTTGGCACAGGTATACGGAATTGATTTGACAATTTGGCACCAAATTACGCTTGTGCTTGTCTTAATGGTGACATCTAAAGGGATGGCTGCCGTGCCTGGTACTTCTTTTGTTGTCTTGCTTGCGACGCTTGGCACCATCGGCGTTCCGGCTGAGGGACTTGCCTTTATTGCCGGCGTAGACCGTATCATGGATATGGCACGTACAGTTGTCAACCTGACTGGTAACGCGCTTGCTGCTGTTGTGATGTCTAAATGGGAAGGCATGTTTAACCCTGCGAAAGCAGAAACTGTTATGTCCCAATCGAAAACAGAGCAAAACGCAACCATTTCCGGTTAATGAAAAGCCTGCGGGGTTCTTATCCCGCAGGCTTTTTTAGTCTTGAACAAGCTCAAACAGCTCTGTAATCAAAACCGTATCTTCATTCAGCTCCAGGTCACCGTTTTTAATCAGCTCCGCCCAAGCCATCCGATGATCCTTTTGAAATTCGTCAATTCGGTCTCCATTGCCCTCTCCTTTGACTAACCTCATATCAGGCGCACCAAAGGTGGTTTCAAAGACGTCTGTCACTTTTATATTGCATCTTGGATTGTCATGTTTATCATAAACGGTAACAAGCTGACCAGCTGTTTGATAAACGTCCCTCAATTCATCTTTTGAATATAATGATCTCGGCGCGCACGTGGCTGTTTTTTCTCCGGCAATGATCTGCTGAATCAGCTGTTCTCCCAGCCCGTCATCACCTTCCCAGCCGAATATGCTTTTCAGCTTATAAATCTTCATTCGCTCTTCCCCCCTTATACCATTTGTGACTGTACATAATAATACAGAAGCTTAGCGGTATGGCGAAGAGATGATTTATGGGTGCGTTCAAATGCATGGGAAGCGTCAATTCCCGGCCCGATGAGGCCATGCACAATATCATGCCCGGATTTGATTGCTGCTGACGCATCAGACCCGTAGTACGGATAGATATCAAGCTTATAGTCAATATGATGCTTCTCGGCTAATTGAACTAAATGTTTTCTGAGCTGGTAATGATACGGCCCGCTCGCATCCTTCACACAGATTGATACTGAATATTCATCTGTGGCCTGTCCGTCTCCGATAGCTCCCATATCAACCGCCAAATATTCGACCGTTTCAGGAGGAATATTCGAATTCCCGCCGTATCCGATTTCTTCATTATTGGAAATAAAAAAATGGGTTGTATACGGCAGTTCAATGTCTTCTGTTTGAATTTGATGAATTAAGCGGAGCAATAAGGCGAGGCTTGCTTTGTCATCCAAATGGCGCGATTTAATAAATCCGCTTGCTGTGATTTCGACACGGGGATCAAACGACACAAAATCTCCGACACCAATGCCCAGCTCCTCCGTATCTTTTCGGCAGTGAACAGGTTCATCTAGGCGGATCTCCATATTCTCTTGATTCCGCTCAGCCTTTCCCGCGTCTTTGTATACGTGCACAGACGTTTGATGCATTAAAATTGTGCCTGTGTACGTTTTTCCTGAGGCGGTTTCAATTTGGCAATATTCCCCCTCAATCGAGTTGTAGCGGAACCCGCCGATTAAGTCGATTTTCAGCCGGCCGTCCGCTTTAATTTCCTTCACCATAGCGCCGAGGGTGTCAACGTGCGCCGTCAGCATGCGATGCCGGGATGTGTCGCGTCCTGGAAGCGTTGCAAGTAAGCCGCCCTTGTGGTTCCGAACCGTTTCTACCTTCCATTCTTTTAAAAGGCTTTCAATATAATTGATTACCTCATATGTATTTCCTGTCGGGCTTGGGATCGATACCAGTTCTTTAATGAGCTCCATCGTTTTACGTACGGACGTCATAGGGCATTCCTCCTTTTATTTTCTACTTAAAATATACTCTTTTCCCGAGGGACCCGTCCAATCTTTTCCTATCAATCTCTCATATGCTGTAGAGAGCATGGGAAGAGGAGGGATTTCTATGTGCTGTCGTCATTCACATGAACAGAAATGTCGTTGTCACGATTGGTTCGATGATTTTTGGTTCTTTGACGAGTGGTTCGATAAAGATTTCCATGGCCATTGCAAGAAAAAGAAAGAATGCCATGACCCTTGCGAGAAGAAGAAAAAGAAACACCATTGTTTCTCTTGTAAAAAACACAGACATTCTTGCTGTCATTGCTAAAGACTGAATCAGAAATATTCTGATGACCCATGCTTAATGAATATTTCCATTCACATTTTTCCAAGCGGGCATTGCTGCTGCTTGGACCTTTTATTGAAACACCCTTTTTGCTTTTACAATCCAATACACTGATAAAGCAGCTATAAAAGCAACAATGATTTCAACAGCAGCGGCATGCTCTACGATTCCTCTTTGATATAAAACCGCCGGGACATTAAACAGTGCATGTAAAAGAATAGAATACAGCAAAAACAGCGGCCGGCGGCTTTTAACCGCGTACAGGACTAGCAGCGACAGCCCGATTTGGACAGCAATGGCGCTGATTCTTTCTATTCCGCCCAGCAGCCATTCATACGAAGGGGTATGCAACAGCTGCTCCTGTATTGGCAAAAGCGCCTGTTTGACGTCGCCATTGACCAAAAGCTGTTCAAACGTCCCGCTATTGATAGCAAATGCGTATACAATAAGTGAGATAGAGGACAAGCCTGTAATCAGGATGGCTTCAAGCCCGCCATGGCCTGCACCGAAAGCCAGGCCATCCGCCCAAGTATGATGGCGCTTCATAAAAAATCGCATCATCAAATACCTTCCGCACTCCTCAAAAATGCCGGCCATCAAACAGCCGTAAATGCCATACCACAATGGATGTTGCATCGCTTCTTTCGTCACTTCATTCACTTGCAGTACATACAGATGAACGCCGCCTTCCAGCAGCTGAGCGAAGACAAAAAACGTAAGAGCGCCAATAAAGAACACTTTAAGCGAGGCGCCATATTTCCGCTTAAACCACACAATCAGCCCGATCGGCAACAGAAACGCAATAGCCCCGGATAACGCCAAAAAGACTACTGCTTCTTGACTGACCATTTTTCAGCCTCCTTTTTCTATTTCATAGCTTCCCTATCCTACACTTCTCTTTTTTTATCAAAAAACCTTCTTTTTAGTACCAGATACTAATATCTAGTGTTATAATCTAGCCATAAGGAGTGATTCATATGTCAAAAGCAAAAATTACAGCTATCGGCACATATGCGCCGAGCAGACGCTTAACCAATGTTGATTTAGAAAAGATCGTTGATACATCTGATGAATGGATCGTTCAGCGTACAGGCATGAGAGAACGCCGGATTGCAGATGAACAGCAGTTTACCTCTGATTTATGCATCGAAGCAGTGAAGGACCTCAAGAGCCGCTATAACGGCACACTTGATGATGTCGATATGATCCTCGTTGCCACAACAACATCCGATTACGCCTTTCCGAGTACGGCATGCCGCGTACAGGAATATTTCGGCTGGGAAAACACCGGCGCGCTGGATATTAATGCGACGTGCGCCGGACTGACATACGGTCTTCATTTGGCAAATGGATTGATCACATCCGGCCTTCATCAAAAAATTCTCGTCATCGCCGGGGAGACATTGTCAAAGGTAACGGATTATACCGATCGAACGACATGCGTTCTGTTCGGTGACGCCGCGGGTGCGCTGTTAGTGGAACGAGAGGAAGAGACGCCAGGATTTCTTGCGTCTGTCCAAGGAACAAGCGGGAACGGAGGCGATATTTTGTATCGTGCCGGACTGCGAAATGAAATAAACGGTGTGGAGCTTGCTGGCTCCGGGAAAATGGTCCAAAACGGCCGCGAAGTATATAAATGGGCCGTAAGAACGATCCCTGGCGAATTTGAACGGCTTTTACATAAAGCAGGACTCAGCTCTGATGGTCTCGATTGGTTTGTTCCTCACAGCGCCAACTTGCGCATGATCGAGTCAATTTGTGAAAAAACACCGTTCCCGATTGAAAAAACGCTCACTAGTGTTGAATACTATGGAAACACGTCTTCGGTCTCCATTGTTTTGGCGCTTGATCTCGCAGTAAAAGCAGGGAAGCTGAAAAAAGACCAAACCGTGATGCTTTTCGGATTTGGCGGCGGATTAACCTATACAGGATTGCTTATTAGATGGGGAATGTAACAAAAAAAGAACTTGTTTCCAAGGAAACAAGTTCTTTTTCTTTATGAAGCCGGCTGTTCTTCCGATGTTTTTTCCTTCCGGCTTAACACTGTAAAGTAGGTAATGCTTAAGATAATCATAACGAGAGCGATGCCGATTAAGACGCCGGCCATCTGCCACATGTAGCCAAAGTCCCCGTTTGAAATGACCGCTCTGAATCCGTTAATGCTGTAGGTCATCGGTAATGCGCCGTGGATGACCTGATAGAAATTCGGAAGCAATTCAAGCGGGAAGGTTCCTCCGCTTGCTCCCAGCTGCAGCACTAAAATAATGACTGCGATAAAACGTCCCGGGTTGCCCATTGTTGTGGCCAAAAATTGAATCATCGCTAGGAAAGCGAGACTCGTAATAATCGTAAACACGTAAAATCTCCACGTGCTCTCTACCTCGAGCCCAATTCCCAATAGAAGAACTGTCGCCACAATCAGCGATTGAATGATTCCAACAAGCATCATGACATTGAATTTGCTGAAGAACCACTCAAAACCGTTTCTCGGACGTCCTGACGCCTCCTTCAGCGGGAAGACAACCGTCAGCATGATGCCGCCGACATATAAGCCCATTGACAGGATATAAGGTGTCAGCCCTGTTCCATAGTTAGGAACGGAATGAATGGCATCATCTTTGGTTTTCACCGGATCCGCAAACATGCCGTATGTTTGATCATCAGCGTCGATATCTCCTGTTTGATCTGCCGCATCCTTCAGCTTATTAGACAGCTCCCCTGTGCCGTCCAATAGCTTGCCTAAGCCTGTATCAAGTGATGCAGACCCGTCGGCCAGTTTTGATGATCCGCTTTGGACCTGTTTAGACCCGTCTAACAGCTTAAACAATCCGCCGGATACTTGGCTGCTTCCTGTCACCAATTGCTCTGAGCCCGCTTTTGCTTTTGCAAACTGCTTATTATATTCACCAATGCCGGCTGTCAATTTATTTTGGCCATCTGTCACCTGCTGTGACGCATTGTATATTTTCTCAGATCCAGCAGATAATTGGTCAATCGCGTCTTGAGTGGCTTTTGCGCCGTTATAAAGCTTAGAGGTAGCTTCCGGCAATGCTTTCACCTGGGCAACCTCCGCTTTCACATCTTCCAATGAGCTTTTTATCGTTGCGATGTCAGGCAGCTGATCAGCTGTAGGAAGTCCACTTAAAATTTCATCAAAATCAGGCGCATCAACTTGCGGAAGCTGCTTTTCAACAGAATTGATCAGCTGGCTTTTTTGCTCCGCTGTTAAGAAATCACTCGAGTTGATGAGATTTTTGAATGCCTGATCACGGTTTTTCAAGCTGTTTTCAAAGTCAGACAGCTGTTTTTTAAATTCCTTCATCGCAGTTTCTGACTTTTCCAGATTGTTCACAGCTGTTTCAAGCTGTGTTAAATCGAGCGCATTTATGAGTTTTTCCGCTTTTGCTGCTTTCTCCGACTCTTCTTGTGCTTTACTGTTGAGCTGATTCAGCCCGTTTGTAAGATCAGGTAAGCCCTGCTGCACCTTTTGAAGGCCGGCATTCAGTTCATTTAGTTTGCCCGTCAGCTTGCCTGATCCTGCTGCAAGCTGACCAGATTTATCATAAATCTGGTTGCTGCTGTCCTGGAATTTACCGAGCGAGCTGTCAAGTGATTGGATGCCGCTCGTCACCTGAGCCGCTCCATCTGCAAGCTGCGCTGTTTTGTCACTGATGGTAGCGGTGCTTTCCTTCAGCTTCGCCAGATTTTCTTTCAGCTGGGCGCTTCCGTTTTTCGCATCCTTTGTGCCGTCATCAATTTTTTTCGCGCCGCTGCTCGCGTCGCTCAGCCCTTTTGCGATATCTTTAAAGTTATCAAAAATAACTTTCGTATATTGCTCGGTCACTTCTTTAGACACAGAGGCTTTCAGTTTATCAATCGCTTTTTCGCCGATCGTTGCCCCTACATAGTTGGAACCGGCATTTGTATGGTATTTCAGATCCAATTTTTTCGGATTTTTGTCCAACACAGTGCTGGCATTCTTAGAAAAATCCTCAGGAATCTCGACAACTAAATAATATTTTTGATTTAATAAGTCCTTTAACGATTGGTCTAGATCATTGGAAAAATGCCAATCAAAGTTTTTATTATCCTTTAATTCTTTGACCAGATCATCACCGATTTGAAGTTTTTCTCCTTCATACGTTGCGCCCTCATCTTGGTTGACGACTACGACAGGCAGCTGGTCAACTGTGCCGTACGGGTCCCAATAAGCCTTTAAGAATACGCCGCTGTAAATAAGCGGAACAAACAAAATGGCGATGATGGGAATCAATAGTTTTTTACTTGTTACGATGTCTTTCCACTGACTTCGTATTGTGTTCATCCTGATGCCTCCATTCTAAAACTGACTCATCATGAAAAATGGTCATTTTCTTGCAAAGAGAAAGGATTATCTAGTTGGCTGACAATCCATTGACAACATACAATTCAAGCAGTTCCGCAATTGTCTCTTTATCAAGCGGGGGATGTTGTTTTTCCCAGTCAAAAATGAGCGCGATATAAAGCTTCAACATCACAAAGGCCGTCAGTTCAGGATCGCACGGCTTGATTGCGCCGCTTTTAATCCCGTCTTCAATCTTACTTTTGATATAAGACAGTATGGCTCGCTCCATTTTCTGGATCACTTCCTGAACTGCCATTGTACCAATCTCGGCATTCTCTTGGAAAATCTTAATCGTCAGCTGATGTGTTTTCCTGAACTCCAGAATGGCAAACAGCGCTCTGTGCACATTTTCATGGAACGGAAGGTTCGGCTCCATCGCTTCATCCGCTTTTTGCTTCATTTCCTTCAATAAAGTTGTGAAAATCTCGTCAAACAGCTCTTCTTTGTTTTTAAAAAATGTATAAATGGTTCCCTTCCCCACATTCGCAAGCTTTGCGACAAGGTCCATGGTCGTCGCTTTATACCCGAACTGCGTGAAAGACTTTGTAGCCGCCTCCAAAATGAGCTTTTTTCGATCTATTGACATCGTATATCACCCCAAAACTGACCGTTTGAACATTTTAGTCATTAAGTACATATGCAAATGTATCATAACCTGCTGCTCAATTCAATCATTTTTTTACACAATATTGCCATCGCACAGCACAAAAAAACCTCCGCTTTATGGCGGAGATTTTAGCTGAATAAATAGGTAAGCGCGTCAGACACGGCAGCTTTTCCTTGATCAATGCAGTCGGGTATTCCGACACCTTCAAAAGAAGCGCCTGTCATATAAACACCCGGATATGCGGCTGCCAGTGATTCACGCAGTTCCTTGATGCGCTGCTTATGGCCGACATGATACTGCGGCATGCTTTCATGCCATCGGGTGACACATGTCATTTCCGGTTCGCCGTTTATGTTCATGACTTTCTTTAAGTCTTCTAACACAATGTTGATAATGTCATTATCTGATAGATCGACAATCGATTCGTCTCCGGCTTTTCCGACATATGCCCGAAGCAGCGTTTTGCCTTCCGGCGCTGCGTGCGGCCATTTTTTGTTCGTCCACGTACAGGCTGTGATCGCAAAATCACTGTTTCTCGAAATGACAAAGCCCGTTCCCTCATGCTCCATTTGGACGGCGCCTTCCGGGAAGCCTAAAGCGACGTTTGCCACGGATGTGGAGTGCATATTTTTCAAATGGGAAATAGCAGTGAGCTCAGAAAGCATTCCCGCAGCCGCTTTATGCGGAGCAGTCACAATTACTGAATCAGCATCAAGTGTGACACCGTTATCCAGTTCAAGCGAGTAGCCAGAGCCGCCACGGCTGAGCTTGGTCACTTTTGTGCCTTTATACACCTTCGTCAGCTTTAATTGCTTTTCGATCTCTTCAACAAGGGTTTGCAATCCGGTTGACAGAGTCTGGAACTGTCCTTGTTTCTTTGCCGTCAGCTGCTGGCCTGAGCCTTGAGGCCTTGTTTTTTTCATGCCGAGAATCAGGCTTCTATGCTTTTGTTCCGTCTGGTAAAACTGCGGGAATGTCGACATCAGGCTGAGCTTATCAATGTCGCCTGCATAGATCCCTGATAGAAGCGGCTCGATTAAGTTCTCGACCACTTCATCTCCGACACGTCTGCGGAAGAATTCTCCCAATGACTGATCATCCTTTGTTTTGCTTGCAGGCAGGATGAAATCCATAGCAGCTCTCGCCTTACCGGACAAGGAAAACAGACCCGTAGATACAAACGGCGCAATTTTTGTCGGTATCCCCATTACAGCGCCCTTCGGCATTGGATGCAGGGTGCGGTTTACAAGCACATAGGATTGTCCGGTCGCATTGTTGACAAGCAAATGCTCAAGACCTAAATCTTTAACAAGCTGCGGGGCGCTTTTCTTCCGTTCCAGAAATGAGTCTGGCCCTCTTTCGATGATATAGCCGTCTTTCTTGACAGTCTGGATTTTTCCGCCGACTCTCGGACTTGCCTCAACAAGTGTCAGCTCAAGCGGCAGATTCTTTTCTTTGATTTCTTTTTCCATATAGAAGGCGGCGGCTAAACCGGTAATGCCGCCGCCGATGATGACTACATGTTTTTTTCCGTCACTCATGTTCATCGCCTTCTTTAACGTCCTAATTTTTTTAATACGACTGTTGCCAAAGCATCAATAAACTCAGGCTTGGCATTCGGCATTTCCGGCCGGTAATAGCTTGCGCCGATATCGTCTGTAACCACTTTGCATTCATAATCATTATCATAAAGCACTTCTAAGTGATCCGCGACAAACCCGACAGGAACATATACAAACGCTTGATAGCCTTTTTGTTCAAATAAATCGCGAGTTAAATCCTGAACATCAGGTCCCAGCCATGGATCAGGCGTGTTCCCTTCACTTTGCCAGCCGACAGCATATTCGGAAACGCCTGCGCCTTCAGCAATCAATTTCGCCGATTCATGAAGCTGGTCCGGATAAGGGTCTCCAAATTCTTTGATTTTTTCCGGCAGACTGTGCGCGGATACGATGAGCATCGCGTTTTCTCTTTCATCCTCAGGCATTGACGCATATGTTTCCTTCACTCGGTCAACCCAATATGTCACGAACTTCGGTTCATCGTACCAGCTTTCAACAGACGTAATCGTTAAACCGCCGAGTTTTTCAGCCTCTTCTTTGGCACGCTTATTGTAGGACTGAACGCTGAACGTGGAGAAATGCGGCGCCAGCACGATGCTGACTGCTTCTGTAATGCCGTCTTTATGCATCTCTGCTACAGCGTCTTCAATAAATGGCTCGATATGCTTCAGTCCGATATACGCTTTAAACGTAATCTCGTCCTGAATCTCATTCAAGTGCTGTTCCAGATTATGTGCCTGCTCTTCTGTGATTTTGGCAAGCGGTGAAATGCCGCCAATTGCTTCGTATCTGTCTTTCAAATCTTGAAGCATTTCAGGTTCAGGCTTTCTGCCTCTTCTGATATGTGTATAATAACGTTCGATATCTTCTTCTTTATAAGGCGTGCCGTACGCCATCACGAGAAGCCCCATTTTCTTTCTACTCACTGTTTACACCCTCTTTAATGATCTGATACAAACATTTTGACAGGATATCATCATGATACCAAAAGATATGCTTAGGAATATTGACCCATTTTCTTGTTTTGTGAATATTTATGGACAAATGCTGTCAGTTTTTTCAAAACCTCAGGACTGACGTCTGGAAATACCCCGTGTCCCAGGTTGAAAATGAAGTTGTCCGATTTCATTCCTTGATCAAGTATTGCCGCCGTTTTCTTCTCAATGACGTCCCATGGCGCAAGCAAAATGGACGGGTCCAGGTTGCCTTGCACTGTTTTGGTGATTCCTTTTGATCTGGCTTCATCAATGCTGAGTCTCCAATCCAGCCCGACAACATCGAGAGGAAGGTCATGCCAGTCTCCCGCCAGATGGCTTGCACCAACGCCAAACATGATCAGCGGCACATTCTCCCCGGCAAGCTCTGAAAAGATCCGGTTCATCACGGGTTTGATATATGTTCTGTAATCAGCCTGATTCAGCGCGCCGACCCACGAATCAAAGATTTGAATCGCTTTTGCGCCTGCTTTAATCTGCGCTTTCACATACACAATGATCATGTCGGCAAGCTTGGACATCAGCAGATTCCATGCATCCGGCATGCTGTACATGAAGGCTTTTGTTTTATTGTAATTTTTAGATGGGCCGCCTTCGATCATATAGCTGGCAAGCGTAAAAGGCGCACCTGAGAAACCGATGAGCGGGACGTTCAGCTGCTCATTGACAAGCAGTTTAATCGTCTCAAGCACGTACGGCACGTCCTGTTCCGGATCAATCTGGCCGAGTTTTTCAATGTCCGCCAGAGACCGGATTGGCTGATCAATCACAGGACCGATCCCGTTTTTGATTTCAACATCCACACCAATTGACGGAAGCGGAGTCATGATATCTTTATATAGGATTGCAGCATCGACTCCGTATTGCTCAACCGGCAGTCTTGTGACATACGCACAAAGTTCGGGCTGATGGGTGATCTCAAACAATCCGTATTTTTCCTTCAGCTTGCGGTATTCCGGCTGTGAGCGCCCTGCTTGTCTCATATACCACACAGGCGTGTGATCCGCTTTTTCTCCCCGCGCAGCTTTTAAAAACGTCTCGTTAAACGTTTCTCGTTTACTCATCTGATTTCCACCTTTCATACTGCAACCATACGTTCGTATTTCTTGACTTATTACACTATACCTTGTTTTAGGCAAATGGTATAGAAATGAAGCTCAAAGTTCAAAAAATCGCCGAATTCCATTAAGAGGAAAACAATTTCGGCTGAACGTAATCGGTTCCTCCCCCTTCTCTTTTTGTCTGTGAATTATAAGGCACAATTTTATAAGACGCGCCCGAAAACAAGTTGGCATAATGGATTTCATAGCTCCCCTTCCCTTCAACCGAATCAAGAAGCGTCTCCTTTCCGTCCTTGTTTACATAAATTCTGTATACAACCCGATCATCCTCTTGGGCGTCCCACTTTAATTCAATAGTAAAGAGTCCCGCTGCTTTAAATGTGTAATCGGCTGTGAGTGTTTTGACCGGCTTCAGCTCAATCGGACTTTCCAGTTCTTTGACGTTTTTAGGCTTTGTGAACACAGCACCGGTTTCTCCTGCCTGTGTCAAAATATCCTTAAACAGCCGCGTCGGGTATGAGCTCCCGGATGTTAAATAATGATTTCGGTCCGTTTTGTCATAGCCCATCCAGACTGCCCCGGTTATTTTCGGCGTATAGCCTGCAAACCAGGCGTCCTTTGTCGCGCCGGAGACGCCTGTATAAGATGTAGAACCTGTTTTTCCCGCCAGGTCGCCGTGATAGGTGCCGGACGTAGCCGTTCCCTTTTTGACTACCTGCTGCAGCATTCTCGTCATATACCAAGACGTCTGCTTGCTGAATACCCGCTTTCCTTCTTCTTTATGATCGGCTATTGTTTCTCCGTCTTCATCTATTATGCTTGAGATAAAGAAGGGTTCAGTATACGTTCCGTTCGCGGCAAATGTATGAAATGCTCCCGCAAGCTGGAGCGGTGAAACGCCTTTTTCCAAGCCGCCTAGAGCAAGAGCAAGGCCTTCATCAGGGATATCAATGCCGTTTGCTTTCAAATAAGATTTTCCTGTTTCAACGCCGATCTCATTCAGCGTCCAGACAGCCGGCGCGTTTTTGCTGTACGTAATGGCGTCAGACATAGTGACTTCGCCCTCATACCGGCTGTCGTAGTTTTTCGGCGTATAATCTCCGTAGGACTGCAACTCATCCTTCAATAGAGAATACGGCTTAAATTTCTTTTCCTGCATCGCCGGTCCGTATACGGCAAGCGGCTTAAATGTGGAACCCGGCTGGCGGACAGCTGTGACACGGTTATATCCTTTGGATGTGTAATCCCTTCCGCCGATGGCCGCTTCTACACCGCCTGTCTTGTTATTAATAAAGACCGCGCTTCCCTCGGCATTCTGATCTGTTCCGGGATAATAGCTTCCCTCTTTCATCACCTGGTAAGCCGTCTTCTGCAGCTTCGAATCGAGCGGCACCTTGATCGTGTATCCGCCTTGAAGAAGCTGCTCTCCAGAAATGGAATACTTGTCTTCCGCCTCTTTGATCACAAGGTCAATGTAGCTGTCAAACCAAGGTGTTTCCGACTGTTTCTTCACATGCAGTCCAAGCGTTCGGCCCTGTGCGGTGACAGCCTCTTTCGCACTGATATAACCTTGGTCATTCATCATACCTAGAATTGTATCACGCCGCTCCTTATTTTTATCAGGGTGCAAAATCGGAGAGTACGTAGAAGGCGCCTTCGGAATAGCGGCCAAAACAGCGCCTTCAGATACAGTCAAATCTTTTACTTCTTTATTAAAATAATAGTGGGACGCCGCTTGTATGCCGTAGACCCCGTGTCCGAAGTAAAGCTGGTTTAAATACATTTCAAGCAGCTTGTCCTTGCTGTAATCCCGTTCAAGATTGATCGCAATGATCACTTCTTTTGTTTTTCTTAGAAACGTTTTGTCATGTGTCAGAAAAATATTTTTGGCAAGCTGCTGGGTGATCGTGCTTCCGCCTTCCACCTTTCCGCCTGCTAATATATCGCGATACACTGCCCTTCCGACAGATTTTGCATCAATGCCGTGATGCTCATAGAACCTTTTATCCTCAACAGCGATAAACGCTTCTCTGACCTGCTTAGGAATCTCATTGATCGAGACCGGCTCGCGATTTTCTGTATACAGGCTTGCAACCTCATCTCCGTTTTGATCAACAATTTTTGAAGAGGCATGAAGTATCAGCTTCTTTTCATCTATGACATAATGCCCGAGAAAAATAATTGAAATATATCCTATTAAAGCGAGAAAAGCAGTTAACACTAAAATAATGATAGGTATAAAAAGTTTCTTTTTCTTTATCTTAAACATGAACTCACCTCGCCTTTCTAAGGGTAGTATGGGAAAAATTGTTTGGAATTATGTTCGAAGCACTCGCCAATAGAAACTTATACCATTGTTTTGGTATACTAGCAAGCAGGAGGTGGCTGATATGAAGGTTTATATTACATATGGGACAGCCGATTTTTTAAAAAAGATCGTTGAGAAGCATCCCTCAGAGCATATCCTTTTGATGCAGGGGCAGGAAAACGCGATTTTGATTCATGAAACAAACGGAGATACCGTTTTCCAGGCACCACATGCTTATGAAGTCATTGACCAAGTCGGAGAGATCAAGCATCCCGGTTTTGCAGTATTGAACAATATTGCCGTCACACAGGAAGGGCGTCCGCTGTTTGAAAACAGATTTAAAAACAGAGCGGGAAAAGTTGAAAATGAGCCTGGCTTTGAAGCAATTCGAGTGCTCCGTCCGCTTGACAGTGACACCTATGTCATTCTGACATTGTGGGAAACGGAAAGTGCCTTTCAAGACTGGCAGCAGTCCGGTTCTTACAAGGAAGCCCACAAAAAACGTGGCACGTCTGCCGGAATTGACACGACGTCGATCTTCTCCCGGCCTTCGTACGTCACCACATATTTCGCTGTCGAATAGCTGCCGGCATGTCCGGCAGCTTATTTATTGGGAGAAAAGCAAAATGAAGCATCCTTGCCCAGTCTGCAGGTTTAAGGGATTGACGGGTACGAGATGCAGCACGAGGATGGTTCATATTTAGAACCTGCGGAAAGCATCATCGCCTACAGAAAACAGTGGCTTGCTGACGGTTCTGTTATGTTTTCTCCTGATTGCTGCCCAGCGCAACAGCAAAAAGCGAAAAAAGTGTTAAAGCATGTTTTAACTGAACAGCTGAAACGTATCAATGCTGATCTTCCATCATAACCCAGACTTCTGTCCCGCACCTTCCGCCCGCCTATGAATAATCTGTAGGAAGCGGAAGGAGTGATTAATGATGGAAGTCGGGATTTTGCCTATCCATGTTCTGTACGTGTTGTTTATCGGGGCGATTATCCTATTTATGCTGCTGCGGAAAGATACGACCTTTATTTCCTTATTCGGCATTTTTATCATATCGCTATGGGCCAGCCATTCACTTTCAGCTTCTGTCAGCAGCTTGTTCCACAGCTTTATCTATGCGGCCGGCGAACTGCTGCCCACGATTTTCATCATTTGCTTTATCGTTTCGATGAGTGATTTATTAACAAAAACAGGGATAAATGAAGCGATGATTTCTCCCTTTACAAGCCTTGTGAAAGGGCCCGTGACTGCCTACTGGCTGATTGGAGGCCTGATGTTCGCCATTTCTCTCTTCTTCTGGCCTTCTCCGGGTGTCGCTTTGATCGGCGCCGTCCTGCTCCCGGCAGCCGCACGCGCCGGTTTGACGCCTCTTGCAGCAGCCATGGCCATGAACTTATTCGGACATGGTTTTGCCCTGTCAGGAGACTTTGTCATTCAGGCGGCGCCAAAGCTGACTGCGGATGCAGCAGGCATTCCAGTGGGTGATGTCGTCTCGGCCAGCATTCCGCTTGTGCTGATTATGGGTGTGACAACAACAACCGCTGCCTTTATCATGATTCAGCGCGAGCACAGAAAACAGGAGCATCCCGCTTCTTTTTCCCCCGTTTTTTCCGGCGAACAAGACAACTCACTGTACTTGCCAAAACGCATGCGGTCCATTCTGGCTTTTTTCATTCCGCTTGTCTTTCTTGCTGATATTGCCTGCATGCTCTTGTTTAACCTGCAGGGAAATGATGCAACCGCGTTAATTGGCGGGTCTGCAATCTGTATCCTCCTAACCGTTCATTTTCTCGTGTATAAGCATAAAGGGCTTGAAAAAATCACCGGCTATTTTATTGACGGGTTTAAGTTCGGTTTTAAGGTTTTCGGCCCCGTCATCCCGATTGCCGCTTTTTTTTATCTTGGGGACTCAGGCTATGAACGCATAATAGGCGCTTCACTCCCTAAAGGTTCCCACGGCATTGTCAACGATCTCGGCATTGCTTTATCCCATATGATGCCTATGTCAAAGGAGCTTGCCGCCGCTGCATTAACTGCCGCTGGAGCCATAACAGGCCTCGACGGCTCCGGATTTTCAGGCATTTCTCTCGCCGGCTCCATTGCAAAGCTCTTTTCGTCCGCTCTCCATGCCGACCCCGCCGTCCTGACCGCACTCGGACAAATCTCCGCCATTTGGGTGGGGGGAGGCACACTGGTCCCATGGGCGTTGATTCCCGCTGCGGCCATTTGCAAAGTTGATCCATTTGAATTAGCCAGAAAAAACTTCATTCCCGTCGCGATTGGCCTTTTCGTGACAACAATCGCAGCCGTGATGATGCTTTAAAACAGCGTAAGTTGAAGTTTTCAGAATTTTCCTATACAATCATGGAAAAGCATAGAAAAGGGGGAAGCGGCTTTGTCCATATCCACACTGCAGAAAGAGATAAACAAACAGCTCGACAGCTGTTTTGAAGAAATGGTTGAGATCAGGCGACATTTCCATATGTATCCGGAGCTCTCGTTTCAAGAAGAAAAAACCGCCGCATTTATTGCTTCCTATTATGAATCGCTAGGAGTCCCAATCCGCACGAATGTCGGCGGCAGAGGGATTTTAGCATATATTGAAGGAAGCGAACCAGGCCCTACAGTCGCTTTGCGGGCTGACTTTGACGCTCTCCCCATTCAAGATGAAAAAGACGTCCCTTACGCCTCCAAAGTGCCCGGTGTCATGCACGCATGCGGCCACGACGGCCATACGGCAGCTCTTCTCGCAGTCGCCAAGGTTCTTCACCAAAACAGACATGAGCTGAAGGGAACTTTTGTGATGATCCACCAGCATGCGGAAGAATATTATCCAGGAGGCGCAAAGCCAATGATTGATGACGGCTGTCTCGAAAACGTGGATGTGATATTCGGCACTCATCTTTGGGCAACCGAACCGCTCGGAACCATTCTTTGCCGCCCCGGCGCCGTAATGGCAGCGGCGGACCGATTTACGATTAAAGTCCTCGGAAAGGGCGGCCACGGTGCTCATCCGCATGATACAAAAGACGCCGTCCTGATCGGTTCACAAATCGTTTCCTCTTTGCAGCACATTGTCAGCCGCAAGGTCAATCCCATTCAATCCGCCGTCATTTCGACAGGCTCCTTTATCGCAGACAATCCATTTAATGTCATCGCAGACCAAGCAGTACTCATCGGTACAGCACGTTCTTTTGATGAAAATGTCCAAGACATTCTGGAAAAAGAAATTGAAGCGGTTGTAAAAGGGGTTTGCAGTATGCACAGCGCGTCCTATGAGTACAACTATGAACGGGGCTATCCGGCGGTTGTGAACCATCCTGCAGAAACGAGCCACTTGGCCAGCATCGCCAAAAACATAGAGGGTGTTCAGCAGGTCATTGCCGGTGAACCGCAAATGGGCGGCGAGGATTTTGCTTATTACTTACAAAACGTGAAAGGCACTTTTTTCTTTACAGGTGCCGCTCTTGAACAGCCAGAGCGGGTCTATTCCCATCACCATCCGAAATTTGATATTAATGAAAAAGCAATGCTGACAGCAGCCAAGGTCCTTGCAGGCGCTGCAATCACCTATCATAAGCTATAAAAAAACAGCCGGGAATGTTTATTCTCCGGCTGTTTCCTTTATTATCCTCAGATGAAAAACGTGTCTTGCCGTCTCACCAAGCTGAGCCAGCAGTTTATAATTGGCAATCCCGCCGACTGCCGCTCCTACGCCCGGCAATAGCTGAAAAAACTTCACGACGTCGATATAATCGCGATATTCCTGCTGGAACACTCTCCAGTCGATGCTCTTTTTCTCCGTCTCCCAATTTTCGATGACAGAAAAAAGCGATTTTCGGCAATCATCACTCGAAAACGCAAGCTGAAACACGAGCAGCAGGAACATTCTTTCTTGTGCATCCTTCACATCAAAGCCATATATTGAGGATAAAGTAAATAAACACCTCATCTTAATAGAAAGCAGCAGCGGGAAATCGGCAATGCCTAAAAATATGCCGCCTGCTCCAGTGCCGACTCCCTCAGCAGCCGCCACCTTCTGATAAGAAGCAATCGTTTTTTTCGCCAGTTCGTTCTTTTCACTTAGCGAAAGTGTGCTTGTATCCTTCTTATAGGTAATAATATTGGAGCCCGCCATCGTCGCTTCCACCATTTTTTTCACGCTCTCAGTGACGACCGAATGGATTTTTTCAGGAATCCGCTCATTCACCTTCGTTTGCACACGCTTCGAAAAGCGTTCAAACATGGAATCCTTTCGCAAAAAATGCATTTTCCATTGAAGGGCTTCCTGCATCAGCTGATTATCTGTCATTTAACTACCCCTTTTTTAAGCTCACAGCTTGCCATGTTTTTTCAGTCTGGTTGTCATATAAGACGGCAGAACAACAAAAATCAGAACGGCAGAACCGATCAGCGCGTAAACAAAACCGGTCAAGCCGGCTGCATAGGCAGATGCAGCAGACATCAGCAGCGCTTGAACACTAAGTGCAGTTTTTAATAGAGAGAAATAGCTTTTCAGCTTCGTTTCTTTTTTCACAGGGTACAGCTCTTGAAGCGCCAGATGGTCAAAGTGGCCGAAGAGCGGCAGAAGCTGAATACCCGTAATGAAAATGGCAAACACAGTCAAAACCCCTGCAATCAGCGGGCTGGCTGAGACATACATGATGATCAGCGCGAAAATGATCGTTAACCTGACAAGAATACCCAAATAATCACTCGACCGCAAAAAGGCGCGGGTGAACATATAGGCAAATGTTTTGCGCTGTTCAAACGGCACGAGCCGCAGCAAAAAGTCAAGATACGCTCTGCGTTTCGCTTGTTTTCGCAAATGCGGCACATCAGTGAACAGGTTGGCAATCCGATAGAAACGCTGCTTGCGTCTCAATTCGGACTCGATATGGCTCTCCCATTTAAACGTTTTCCGTTTTGCTGCCGAAGACATATACAGATAAAGAGCAGCCATAATGACATAGACAAGAAGCGCATACATATAAACAGATTGCAAAACAAAATAAAGAACGAGCGTATTCGCCGCAAAGCGAATAATGACATCCATCCGCTTCATGCTGCGGTCGTTTTGGAAGGTCATGCGCCATTCCATCACCTGATTCCACGCTTTCAGCAGCAAAAGCTGGACAAAGACCGCGGCATACGAAACAAGTGAAGCCTCCGGAGTGACTGCGAAATAAAGCGGCATCGCAACGATGCTCAGTGCAATCAGCGGAAACAGCTGAGACACATAGCTGTAGACAAACGCCTGCTTCAAGTAAGGCTCCATTTTTGATTCAAGAGGCAATAAGAAAACAAGGTCAGCCTCCTTCAAAAGCGTCCGCACATAAGAGCTTGTCAACACGAGCGAAAACAGCACGGCCATCACCCAAAAGGATGGAAAGTGAGCGGGGATGTCCCGTATCCATTTGCTGTACCAGCTTGCAGCGCCCGCTAGAAAAAAGATCAAAACAATGACGAGGTGATCGTTGAGCATATATTTCATGTATGTTCTTGTTTCTTTGATATGCTCCTGCAGCCGCGACTGCCAAATATCAAGCATATTATTCATGGCCAGCGTCTTCCTTTGTAAGCTCAAGATACAAATCGTCCAGCGCCGCGTCTTTCATTCCAAACTGCTCTCTGAGCTCTGACAGCGTGCCGCGCGCCCGCACCTCGCCGTTATGTAAAATAATAAACGAATCACAATAGCGTTCTGCCGTTGCCAAAATGTGCGTTGACATCAGCACGCTCGCCCCGCCTTTTTTCGCTTCATTCATCCGCTCAAGCAGCGCGTTAATGGCAAGCGGATCAAGCCCCAGAAAAGGCTCATCAATAATGTAGAGCGCAGGCTCTGCCAAAAATGCGCACATAATCATAACCTTCTGCTTCATTCCTTTGGAAAAATGGGCCGGGAACCACTTCAATCTCTTTTCCATTCGGAATTCCTTTAAAAGCGGAGGCAGCCTTTTCTCCATCGTTTCTTTTGACAGGCCATATGCCATGGCTGTCAATTCAAGATGCTCCATCAAAGTCAGTTCTTCATATAAAACAGGTGTTTCTGGTATATAGGTGAATTGTGAACGGTAGCCTTCCGGATCCTCAGCAAAGGTTTTACCGTTTAATTCGATTGAACCTTTATGCGGGTCCATCAGCCCGATGATGTGTCTGATTGTTGTACTTTTGCCAGCACCATTCAGCCCGATTAAGCCGACTATTTGATTCGGTTCAAGGGTGAATGATACGTTTTTCAAAACCGGATTTCTTGTATATCCGCCGGTTAAGTCATTTACCGATAGCAGAGACATAGTTTCTCCCCTTATAGTGTTTTTCTTCATAGTACCAAAAACAAGGCTTGATTTGAAACAATTCCCTTTTAACAAATGATGAATTTGCTGTCATAAAGAGACAGGGTCTTGGACATCATAATAGTCGTAGAGGAAAAGCATATCAACTGAAAAATGAGGTGTTTGTCAAAGACGTCTTAGAAACAGTTGGATAGAAAATAAACATGTCCAATGCTCAAACCATTTCTCTTCACTGACTTGATGAATTCTTCATGTATGAAGCAAATTGTCAAATGAGGTGTTTATCGCAGGAATCGTTAGGCATTAAACAAGTCTTCATTTTATTGACAAATGAGGTGCTTACCAAAGGCATAACACATTTTCTTCATATAAGCTCTTCCTCTGCATTCAGGGTGAACGCTCGCCGTTCATCCTGTTTTCTATTTTCTGCATTTCTGTGGTACGATGAGTGTATACATATTAAACAATTTCATAAGGAGGAACCCTCATGCATTGTGCAGAGAATTGTATCTTTTGTAAAATTATCGCCGGCGACATTCCATCCGCGAAGGTGTATGAAGATGAACATGTACTTGCCTTTCTTGATATCAGCCAAGTGACAAAAGGCCATACGCTTGTCATTCCGAAAACACATATTGAGAATGTGTATGAATTTACAGATGAATTAGCAAAACAATATTTCCATGCTGTTCCGAAAATCGCCCGCGCTATCCGGGATGAATTTGAACCGATCGGCTTAAATACGCTGAACAATAACGGCGAAAAAGCTGGACAATCTGTGTTCCACTACCATATGCATATTATCCCCCGCTATGGAAAAGGAGATGGATTCGGAGCGGTTTGGAAAACGCATGCTGATGATTATAAACCGGAAGATCTGCAGAATATCTCTTCCTCTATCGCAAAACGCCTGGCCTCATCATAAGATGAGGTTATTTTATTTGTGAACATTTCGCAAACATCCGTCAATTTCTTTTGATAATTCTAATTTTTTATCAAAAAACTGAATTTTTGTGATAGGATAATTGTATTATTTTATACATTAACGTGGAAAACAGGGAGAGATCATGATGGAACGTACAACGAATTTTAACGCAGGTCCTGCAGCGCTGCCATTGGAAGTTCTGCAAAAAGCACAGAAAGAATTTATTGATTTTAACGAATCCGGCATGTCTGTTATGGAGCTTTCCCACCGCAGCAAAGAGTATGAAGCGGTGCACCAAAAAGCGAAAAACCTCTTAATCGAACTGATGGGCATTCCGGAAGATTACGATATTTTGTTTCTTCAAGGCGGGGCAAGCCTTCAATTTTCAATGCTTCCGATGAACTTTTTAACACCTGAAAAAACCGCGCATTTTGTCATGACAGGCGCTTGGTCTGAAAAAGCACTGGCAGAAACGAAACTGTTCGGGAACACGTCTATCACCGCTACAAGTGAAACAGACAATTACAGCTATATTCCGGAGGTTGACCTTACGGATGTAAAAGACGGCGCATATTTACACATCACATCCAACAATACGATTTTCGGCACTCAGTGGCAGGAGTTCCCGAATTCTCCAATTCCGCTCGTCGCCGACATGTCCAGCGACATTTTGAGCAGAAAAATCGATGTGTCCAAATTTGACGTGATCTACGGAGGCGCCCAAAAGAACCTCGGCCCTTCCGGCGTGACTGTAGTTATCATGAAAAAAAGCTGGCTGCAAAATGAAAATGCGAACGTCCCAAAAATCTTGAAATATTCCACGCATGTCAAAGCGGATTCACTCTACAACACTCCGCCGACATTTGCGATTTATATGCTGAGCCTTGTTCTGGAGTGGCTGAAGGAAAACGGCGGTGTGGAAGCCGCTGAACAGCGCAATGAACAAAAAGCGCAGGTTCTCTACAGCTGTATTGATGTAAGCAACGGATTCTATAAAGGACATGCCAGAAAGGACAGCCGCTCACGCATGAACGTGACCTTCACGCTTCGGGATGATGAATTAACGAAAACATTCGTTCAGAAAGCAAAAGATGCAAAGATGGTCGGCCTTGGCGGACACCGTTCAGTGGGAGGCTGCCGCGCTTCTATTTATAACGCGGTGTCTCTTGAAGACTGTGAAAAACTAGCGGCGTTCATGAAGAAATTCCAGCAGGAAAATGAGTAAAAAGTCTGGCTATGCAAACCGTTCGTTTGGTATACTGTTTGCATAACACATTCTTATAAAGCCTTCGCAATAAATGATGAGCATATTATTGGAGGGCAAAAGCTTAGCAGAGGAGAGCATAGATATGAAAACAAAAGAGTTAGTCATTATGGCTCTGTTTGCCGCAATCGGCGCAGCGCTTCATTCCATTATTCCGCCCTTTTTAGGCGGCATGAAACCAGATATGATGCTGATCATGATGTTCATGGGCATTCTGCTGTTCCCGCGGGTGCAAAACGTACTCGTCATCGGGATCGTGACCGGAATCATTTCCGCGCTTACAACCGCATTTCCAGCCGGACAGATCCCTAACATCATCGACAAACCCGTATCAGCGTTTCTGTTCTTCTCCCTGTTTCTCTTGTTCAGAAAGAGCCGGAAAACAGGCGCAGCCGCTGTGCTGACAGTAATCGGGACCATCTTATCGGGAATTGTGTTTCTATCTTCAGCTTTATTGATCGTCGGTTTGCCTGGCGGTTTCGCCGCATTGTTCGCAGCTGTTGTTCTGCCGGCTGCTGTGCTGAATACAATCTCAATGATCATTATTTATCCGATTGTGCAAACCATTTTAAGACGTTCGAGCTTTATGGAAGCTGCTAAATAATTGTCACACAAAACCTCTTCCGCTTCCGGGAGAGGTTTTTTTAAAACAGAGCGCCCGCAGCATGTCAGCATGTTTTAAGCGAGGAGTTTTGTGAAAAAGATAAGACATAGTGTAAAGGCGGTTCCGGTTGAACAAACAAGCGCTTTTTGCCGGATTACCTTCTTGGGCGGATAAGAAGCAGCCTGGCTGAGAAGTCTGATATAGTAAACAGCGCCTGTAGCGAAGGCAAGGGTGATGCAGGATAACACAATCAAAAAGACAGACAACCTTCTCCCTCCTTTTCACTTAAAAAATATGCTAAAATAAAGCAAGCTATGTATAGAAGTTCAGGCTTTCAACAAAAATGAAAAATGCTGAATGAATCCTATTTTGAAGAAAAAGACGGGGTGATTGTAATGGCGAGCGGACGTTCTCTATTAACAGGACTATTCGTAGGCGGCATCATCGGAGGAGCAGCGGTTCTTCTTACTGCACCTTCCTCAGGAAAGCAGCTGCGTGAAAAAATGAAAACCAATTATGATTCTTTAGAAGAAACGATCAAACGTTTAAAATCAGACGGGCTTGCGTTAAAAGACCAGCTGATCAAGGCGGCAAAAGAAAGCACAGATGTGATTAAAGACGTAGGCGGCGAGCTCCAAACGTCAATTAAAAAATGGCAGGAAGAGATCAAACCGCACCAGCAGGATCTGCAAAAAGAAATTGCTGATATTGAAGAGAAAATCAGACAGCTGGAGAAAACCTTACAAAACTAATATCCTATTCAAAAGAAAAAAATGCGGGCCGAAATTGGACCCGTATTTTTTTTAGGCCGATAAACCCTTCCGCCGCAATGGTTTGTGAATTTATTAAAAAATTCTTACATTTTCATCTTTATTAATCTTTATTTTATTGGCATAATAGAGAAAAAGAAAAAGAGAAGCAGGTGACGTAATGAATCGAGTGGAACCGCCCTATGATGTGAAAGAAGCTCTGGTCTTCACCCAGAAAATGGCTCAGCTTAGCAAGGCTCTTTGGAAATCAATCGAGAAGGATTGGCAGCAATGGCTCAAACCGTATGACCTGAATATTAATGAGCATCATATTTTATGGATTGCGTATCAGCTGAATGGAGCATCCATTTCTGAGATCGCGAAATTCGGGGTCATGCATGTATCAACGGCATTCAACTTTTCAAAAAAGCTGGAAGAACGGGGATATTTAAGGTTCTCCAAACGGCTGAATGATAAACGGAACACATACGTCCAATTAACCGAGGAAGGCACTGAAGTTTTCTGGAGCTTGCTTGAGGAATTTGATCCGACACGCAACGCTGTTTTTAAAGGGTCACAGCCTCTGTACCATTTATTCGGAAAATTCCCTGAAGTGGCAGAAATGATGTGTATGATACGCCATATCTACGGCGATGATTTTATGGAAATTTTCGAAACGTCACTGACCAATATTGATAATGACTTTGAAAGCGTAAACGGAAAACTGAAGAAAAAAGCTAAGGACAGTACGGCGGATAAACCGGCAGAAGAGCTCGAACCTGTAAACAGTTAATCAAAATGCTTCATGATGTCGATAAAAACTTCCATCAGCTCTTGGTAAAGCCCCTGCTCGTACAGGGCAAAAATCGTTTCATGAACATCTAACTTTTCATTCAGCTGTCCGGCAAAAAGCGCAAGGAGCTTATCAAAGGTTACAAATCCTTGCGCTTTTTGTGTTGCCAGCTCTTCCGACAATTCATCGCATATCCCCATAACCTCTTCCCCTTCTTCCTTGCTCAGCCCTTTATCAATGAGAAGCGCATAGAAGGGGTACCTGTCCATATCTACTGTTTTCACTAATAATTGTATGTAATATTCTAATCGCTCAATGCGATGATCCATCGAATCCATCCACACCACTTCTTTCTATCTTTAATCTTATTTTAGCTGATAATTCACTGAGAAGAAAGTTCTAACCCCATATTTCGCAGTTTGTTTGCTTGTTTCAAAAAAATACCTGCCGGATGATATTTTTTCTTAAAAAAGCATTGATTTTTTCTCTTGGGAGGAGTAAATTATTTTGAGATTCTACTCAAGATGTATGGAAGGATGACTTTGATGAATTGCTGGAAGACCATAAATCTCATGAAGGATTATGGCGCCGTTCGCATAATATTAACTGCTGTATGTTTTATGATTTTGGTTTTTATCTCTACCTTTTTAGCTTTTGAGCTGCTGCGGCCTGGCACAAGCTTAAGCGATGAATATGTACCTTTATTCGGCGGTTTGCTCGTCGTTATTTTATTTGTACATAAAGTCATCCATGTCCTGCCAATCATCTGCAAAAAAAGAAAAATAGAAAAAAAGTTTTACATATTGCGCATGCGCTCATGGAAACGAATACCAAAAACAACAATGCTGATTTCACTGGTAAGCCCGTTCTTGCTGATTACACCGGTATTGTTTTACGCCGCACTGGCGTTTCCGAATCACGCTCATTATTTCTGCATGATCTCGGGCATTCACGCCGGCTACTGTCTGCCTGACTTCCTGCTGGCCCTCAAGCTGATAAAAGCGCCGAAAACCGCTTTTATTGATCAGGAAGCAGACGGCTTGGATATTCTTGTTGAAAAGTAGCCACCCCCTGGTGCTGGCAGCGATTTTTCAATTTACATTCTATCTTTTTTAATAAATATTTGGTAATGTAATATGGGACAGTTCAGAGAGAGGGGGAATCTCCCATCATTTTATTCTATTTTATCGTGGCTGCCGTGTTTATTTTATATTTCATAAACAGGCTCACCAATACATTATGCCTTGTCAGAGAGATTCCTGAAGAGCGGCAAGATAAGGTATTCCGATTTATTAATGTATCTATATTAATTTTACTGATCTCTTCGTTTGTGGAGATCTCCTTTACAGTGTAAAAACGAAAGAAAGCATAGCTGCGATTGAGCAGCTATGCTTTTTTATGTTGATTAGTACAGCCAAGAAGCGCCGATGATAATCAATAAAATAAATAACACAACCAATAAAGCGAATCCGCCTGCAAAAACTTCACCCATCTTAAAAAGCACCTCCTGTAAAAAACTTTATTTACCAATTACATGTTATGCAATTCATGTTTGAAACGATTAGGCGCTAGTGAAAATAAAGGATCGCTTATGTTGCAAGCGATCCCCGGGCTGCTTAGTAGATGTAAGCTGCACCTACGATGATAAGCAAAATGAACAGTACTACGAGCAACGCGAATCCGTTAGAGTATCCTCCGCTCATGTTACATACCTCCTTTTCTTGATCAATATATAAGTATGCCATCAGCAAAAGTTTGACTAGACGAATGCCCTTTATTTAAAATCTTTTTACAGAAAGCCACAATATGTTATGATACGCATAGGTAATTTAATTTGGAATGATTAGGAGTGTTTGAAAACCATGAAAAAAATCGCAATAGCAGCTATCACTGCTACAAGCATCCTCGCTCTCAGTGCTTGCAGCAGCGGCGACAAAGAAGTCATCGCAAAAACAGACGCAGGCGATGTAACTAAAGGCGAGCTTTACACTTACATGAAAAAAACTGCTGGAGCAAGTGCTCTCACACAGCTTGCACAGGAAAAAGTATTAGACAAAAAGTACAAGGTAACTGATAAAGAAATAGAAAATAAACTGAAGGAATACAAAACACAACTCGGGGACCAATATTCAACAATTGAAAAACAATATGGTAAAGATTTTCTTGAGGAAACTGTTAAAATGGAGTTACTTACAGAAAAAGCGGCTAAAGATAACATCAAAGTAACAGACGCCGATATCAAAGAGTACTGGGAAGGCTTAAAAGGCAAAATCCGTGCAAGCCACATCCTTGTCGCTGATAAAAAGACAGCTGAAGAAGTAGAGAAAAAGCTGAAAAAAGGCGAGAAGTTTGAAGATCTTGCGAAAGAATACTCAACAGACAGCTCTGCTTCAAAAGGCGGAGATCTTGGCTGGTTCGCAAAAGACGGTATGATAGCTGATTTCAGCAAAGTTGCATTCAAATTAAAAACAGGTGAAGTCAGTGATCCTGTCAAAACGCAATACGGCTACCATATCATTAAAAAGACCGAAGAACGCGGCAAATACGATGATATGAAAAAAGAACTGAAATCTGAAGTGCTTGAACAAAAACTAAATGACAGCAATGCCGTTCAGGAAGCTGTTCAAAAAGTCATGAAGAAGGCTGACATCGAAGTAAAAGATAAAGATCTGAAAGACACATTTAATACATCTTCAACAAGCAACAGCACTTCTTCATCTTCAAGCAGTTCTAAGTAATAAAAAAGCTGTGCAGGCTCATTGAGCCGCACAGCTTTTTTTATGCGATGGAATGGTTTTGATTTTCTTCTTCATGCTGCTGAGAACTGCGGCGTTCTCGCTCCTTTTCCATCCTCTCCATATAAATCTGCCCTTCTTTTTCAATAAAAGCCTGGTCTACTTTTTCTTCCTCTTTGGCTGCCGCCACAAGTTTATATGCGCTGAAAATGATGCCTACAATACAAAGATACACCCACCATGGAAAAAATAACACGGGCTCCTCCCCCTTTTGCATAAATTCTTTATTCTTAACCATATGCGGGAATGAGACGAGTTATGAGCGGGAAAGACGCATCAAAAAGGACTGAGCTGAATATGTCAGCATCAGTCCTTTTTAAGTTATTTATGAAATGTCGGTTTATAAAAGGAACGGTTTTCCAGCGCAAATACACGTTCAGTATACTCGCCCGGCTTCACTCGCTCAAGCGCTCTGTCCATCATATTCATTTTTGCATCCAGGTTGTCTATATAGTGAAGAATTTCCGCTTCTTTCACCATCGGCGGTTTCGGACTGCCCCATTCCGCTTTACCATGGTGACTCAAAATCAAGTGCTGAAGAATTAACACCTCTTCAGAATCGATTTGAAGCTCCTCAGCCGCTTTTGAAAGCTCTGTCACCATAATCGAAATATGGCCGAGCAAATTGCCTTCAACCGTGTATGAAGTGGAAACAGGGCCGGACAGCTCCTTCACTTTTCCAAGATCATGCAGAATAACACCGGCATAAAGCAGATCACGATCAAGAGACGGATATAAATCTGCTATTGCTTTTGCCAGGTTCAGCATAGAGACAACATGATACGCCAAACCTGAGACAAACTCGTGGTGGTTTTTCGTAGCCGCCGGATAATCCATAAATTCAGCTTCATGTTTTTTCACTAAAAACCTTGTAATTCGCTGGATATTCGGATTTTTCATTTCAAATATATATTGAGTGATGGTATCCATCATTTCATTTTTCGGAATCGGTGCAGTTTCTAAAAAATCATCAATATTGACGTTTTCATTTTCGCTTACTGGTCTGATATTTCTCAGCTTCAGCTGGGTGCGTCCGCGGTAATGGTGAACATCGCCGACAACCTTGACAATCGTCTGCGGCGCATAGGTCACTTCATCACTTTGCTTGGCATCCCACAGCTTTGCTTCAATATCGCCTGACTGGTCTTGCAGCATCAGCGTCAAAAACGGTTTTCCATTGCTTGCAATCCCTTTCGTCGAGGATTTAATCAATAGATACTGGTCCACCTGTTCGCCAACCTCATGTAGCATAATCCCTTTAGCCATTCTATTAAAGCTCCCTCCGTATCTTACATAATACCAGTATATCACATACCGATTTTCAGCTATAGAACCTCTTTTATGACACCAAATGGATAATTTGGCTGCTATGAAATGCATCTTTCACATGGTCATGGCATGTAAAATACAAAATCTGCCTTCCGCCTTCGGTTAAATCATACAGAACATGTAATACACGTTTCAGCCTTTCCTGATCAAAATGAACAAAGCTGTCGTCAAGCTGAAACGGAAGCTTTGACCCATCCTGGCGCGTAACAGCCAGAGCAAATCGGATCGCTGTATACAGCTGTTCACACGTCCCTTGTGACAGCTCTTCCGCATGATAGACAGTTCCATCGCGATGCATAACCATGATCGAATCATCCGTTTCGGAAAAATAAATGGTTTGGTAGCTTCCGTCAGTCAGGGGGCGGAAGAATTCTCCTGCTGTCTCCAGAAGGCGCGGAAGCTCAACCTTTTTATGCCGCTCCAATTTGTTTTTGATCACTTGTTTGACCATTTGTATGGAGGCCCATTTTTTAGCCGTTTCTTTCACACGTTCTTTTTGCATTTCGGTTTGAAGCTTGAGATCTGACACCAATCCCGAAGCCTCTAATTGTTCCTGTTTGACTAAGAGCAGTGCGATTTGGCTGCGGAGCTGCTCGATCTCCTCAGTCAGCCGCTCTTTTCTTTCATTCTCGATGACTTGCTTGTTTTTCAATTCAGAAAGCGTATTGGAATCCGCCAGTTCAAGCTCCTCTGGGTGCCCGCCTTGAAGCTGTGCGTTTACGTGATGAAGCTTGTTCTCCGTATCCTTCAATTGCCTGCTGATGTCGGCTGTGGCAAAAAACGCATCCCTGTCTTTTGCAGCAGCCGCGGCAAATAACTGTTCGATCTGTACGTGAAAATACTGGATTTCTTGCTCAAGCTCAAGCATCTGTTCCTTTGTATAATGAATATCTGCTTCAATTTCCTTTTTTTGCTTCTCAATTTCTTTTTCACGCTCAATGTTTTTCCGCAATGTGTGAAGGGCGTCCGAGATGGAGATGTCCTGACTATGAGGATGCAGCATGCTGATGCGTTCTTCGAATGTTCTCCGGTGCTTTTTCAGCCTGCCTGCTTCAATAGTCAGCTCATGCTTTTTCCTCACTTCTTTTTTGACATCCTTCATTAAGCTGTATGCATCAAGCAAAAACGATGGATCTTCGTTAAATCTGAGCTCATTCATAAAACGCTCGACCTGTGTTAAGGACGGGGCCATATCGGCTTCCCACTGTTCAAACTGCTGGATGACCCTTTCATACGCCGCCTCTTTTTGCTGAAGCGCTGCTCGCTGCGTGAGAAGATGCTGTTTATTGCGGTCGTCCTCCCATAACGCTTCTCTCAGCTTTTCAGCTTCTGCTGGTGAAATATCCGTCATTGGCTGTCTTGTCTCCCGGCTGTTTCGAGAAGACGTTTTTTTTCCTGATAAAAGCCAATACACAATAAGTGCAGCGCCGATACTGATGGCGGGAATCACCTGCTGCAGCAGAAAAAAGAGAACGATGAAGAACATACCAGCTGCAATGACAGTCTTTCTCTGTTTAGCCTGCTGTCTTTCAAAAAACGTTAGCTGCTCTCTCAGCAGTACTTGCTCTTGGTGCTGCCCTTGTGTTTCATCATATGCGCTAAGTGCCGCTTCTTTATCTTTTCTTTGGCTGTCTTCAAGAATGGCGGACGAAGCGGCATGAACGGCTTTTTCTGCGTCTTCCAGCTCTTGCCGGGCAAGTTCAAACGTCTCGTCAAGCTGCCGTTTTCTGTCTCTTGCCTGTACATATTGCTGCACCGCTTGCTGAAGCTGCCATTCATAATCATATGACGTGTTCATATTCAGGAGCTCATTTTCATCTGTTTTATTGAGCTGTTCGAGACCTGCCGCTGTCTGTGCAGACGACTGGCGCAGCTGTGCCTGAATGGCGGCCAGCTGTTCTCCCCATGATTGGTACACATGAAATGATGCCGAAAGCTCTTGTATCAGCGTTTCTTTCGCCAATAGTTCTTTATCTGGGGTAAGCTTTTGCCTCTGTTTGTCCAGCTCTGCCATCTTCACCCGAAGCGCCTCAAGCTGTGCGGATTTCGGGTGAAGGTGGGATTCATATTTTTCCAGCTGGTGCAGTGCGTCAGCCGGAAATTGTCCTGCATGTTCCGGAAATTCCGCAATCACCTGTTCGAGTGTCGCTTTTTCATTCAACAGCGGCTTTCGCTCAATCGCTCCCTCTATCATTCGGATATGCTCCGCCGTCTCTTTCAATTCGGTTTCCGCGGCTGCAAGGCGGGCTTCAAGCGTTCGTTTTTCCTCAAGAAGCTGATGATAGCCCGCTTCCTCTGCTTCAGCCTGTTTTAGCTTCACTGCCAGCTGCTTAAGCGTTTCCAGCTCCTGATTCAATTGAGGGTTTCGCCCGTTTGGTTTATAGAGCCTTTCGCTTTCCTTCGTCAGCCTTGAATCAAGCTTTGATACGGCTTCAGCTCCAAACAAGCTGGAGAATAGCAAAAATTCCCCTATCTTGTCCCGGTTAAAAGCATGAATTTCCTGCAACCCGAATACATCAAACGAATAAATGGCTTTGTACAACGACCTGTCTGTGCCCTGGAACAGTCGCTTTAAAACATCTCCATCCTTTACTTCGCCCTTTTCTGTATACACTCTTAACTTTTCGGCAGTCCCTTTCGTCCGTTCGATCTTCAGCACCCCATACTCAGGATGTTCAGCTTCAAGAATACCACCGTAGACACCGCCTGATTTCGGTTCATATTTTTTCGTTTTCGGAAAACCGAACAGCATGCTTTCAATAAATGACATCATCGTCGTTTTTCCTGCCTCATTTAATCCGTAGATAACTTGGACAGGAGAGGCGGAAAAATGAAAGGTTCGATTAGAAAATTTTCCATATTGGTAGATGTGTAAAGATATAATTCGCAAAGCTGTCACCGCCTCATGGTTCAAGCACCTTAAGCTGCTTTTTCAATAAAATTTGTGCCTGTTCTTTTATTTCCTTTACTTCCTCTTGGCTAAACCGGTCTGCGTGCCTTCTATACACTGGATGCCGCTCAAGCCCTTCCAGCACGTCTGACAGATCGCTGCGATCTATGTCTTCAAATAAACCGCCAAAAAAAGGATCAAGATTTGTTACGTTAGCTTCGTTTTCTGTCTCATCATCCAATGCAAGAGGCCAAACGAACAGTTCCTCCTCCACTTCTTGCTCCTGAAGCGTCTCAAGAAACTCTTCCAAGGCGCCTTTTGGCGCCTTCAGCAGCCATTCTGGCGCAGTTCCTTGTAAAACAATCCTTACACAAACAGGGCTCCCCTTTTTTCGCAGCTTCGAAAACGTGTCCTCCACCATTTGGAAGAGAACGGTCATATTCTTTGCCTCCGTCACATCTACCGCTGCTTTTTCCCACAGGACATCATGAGCTCTCTGAAATTCATAAGATATTTCTCCGTTTGTCACATCAACGAGATAATAGCCTTTTTCTCCCGTCTCCTTCATATGGCGTGCTTGCGTGTTTCCCGGGTAAATGACTGCCGGATGCTCGGCAGATAGAACCTGGCGTTTATGTATATGGCCAAGCGCCCAATAATCCATCCCGCTTTTCACGAGGTCATCATGTGTAAACGGGCAATACGGATCATGCCCTTCAGATCCAGACAGCGTGCCGTGGAGCATACCGATATGAAACGGTGCGTCAGTTGATCTCCGATAGCGGGCGGCTTGGTTTTCCGTCATGGCTCTGGCCTGATAGCTGAAGCCATAAATGCTCGCTATGCGCCTGCCTTCTTTAAAAAACGATTTTTCTTCTGGAACAGCGGACGAAAAAATATGGACATTCTCAGGCCATTCAATCGGCGTCCATTCCCCGCTAAGATGATCGTGATTCCCAAAAATGACGTACACCGAAATTCCGCACTCTCTGAGTCTTTCAAACTGCTTTTTCAAAAAGAGCTGGGCCTTCAAGCTTCGGTTGGCTTCATCAAACAGATCCCCCGCCAGCAAAATGAAATCAACGTGTTCTCTCATTGCGGCGTTTATTATATGTCTCACGCTTGCAAACGTGCTTTCTTTAATCCGCGCAAAAATCGGCTCCGGCAACTGCGATATCCCGTAAAACGGGCTGTCAAGATGAAGATCTGCCGCATGAATAAAGGTTAGATCAGTCAACATTCTGCTCCTTTCCAGGATGAAGTACCCTTATTTTAGCACCGAATTCTTGCGAATGCACGTTCTGTCAATAAAGAAACAGCCTGAGAATCCCCAGGCTGTTTTCCAATCAGTTTTTCGCTAAACGAAGCGCTTGTTTGATCGCTTTGAACGCGCTTGAATTGCTGTAAATCAATACACCGCCTTTATAAATTCTGGCGCCGATAACGGCCAGTATGACAATGGTGAGCAGTGTGATTCCGATTCCGGCTGCCGCCTGCCAGAATGGAATATCAAGCATGCCGACGCGCAAGAACATAATCATTGGCGTAAAGAACGGAATAAACGAAGTTACCGTAATAAATCCTGCGTCAGGCGCATTCAATCCGAACATCGCGATCATAAAACCCGCGACAACCAAAAGCGTCATCGGCGTGATCGTTTGCTGCACATCTTCTATTCTGCTGACAACGCTGCCGAGAAACGCGGCGAGTGTCGCGTATAAAAAGTATCCGAGCAAAAAGAAAATGACAGCATAGATGACAGTCGTTGCTGATACGTCGGTCAGATTAAGGAATCCGCCGACAGATGAAGCCGTTTCGCTCTTTTGGTTCAGCTTAAGAGACAGAGAGCCGGCTCCGATAATGATAGCAAGCTGTGTGATCCCAACAAGCCCGATACCGAGCAGCTTTGCAAACATTTGCTGGATCGGCGGCATGCTTGAGATCAGGATTTCCATGACCCGCGAAGATTTTTCAGTTGCGACCTCCATCGCAATCATGCTGGCATACATAATCACTGAAAAATAAATGACAAACAGCATAATGTAAACAAGCCCTACCGTCTGGCCAAGCTCTTCCTCAGACTTCGCTCCTTCTTTCAGCGCCTGTTGCCCCACAGTAACGGGCGCATAAAGGCTGCTGATCGTTTCCTGCGACACGCCGAGCTCCGCCGTTCCGACAGCCGTTTTGGTTTGCGTCAGCGCCTGCTGCAGCGTTTGATACGTGCTTTCATCAGAAATCGTTAATGCTTTATATGTTCCTGAAATGGTCCCTTTTTCATCTCGTTTGATGCTGAGCATGCCATCGAGTGATTCATCTTTGACTTGCTTTGTGACCTCATCCTCCGATTGCTTCGACAGCTTCAGATCAAGATCGCCGTCTGTATCGACCGCTTTCAGCTGCTTTGAAAAAATCGGATATAATTCGTTTGTTTCATCAATAACAGCGATTTTTTCTTTCGCGTCGTCACCTTGAAACAAAGAAATGATCGACTCCAGATTCGTTACAGCTAAAACAAGCAGCACCGTGATGACAGTCGAAATAATAAAGGATTTTGCCATAATCTTATTTTTGTATGTATGAGAGAGCATGATCCAAAATTTATTCATAGACGGCCCCCACCTTTTCTATAAAAATATCATGCAGTGACGGCTCTTCAAGCTCAAACTTTCTGATAAATCCTTTTCCCTGAAGCATCGCAAAAATCTCCTGAGAGATGTCTTCATTGGCGATCTGCAGCTTGACGCCGTCGGCCGTTTCCTTCCATTGAAGAATACCCTCATGAGACTGCAAAAAGCGCAGATCGTCATCGGAGTGAATGGTAACATTCTTTTTACCGAAGGAGCGCTTTATCTCCTTCAGCTTGCCTTGCACGACCGGTCTTCCTTTCTGCAATATGCAAAGGTTCTCACAGAGCTCCTCCACATGTTCCATCCGATGGCTTGAAAATAAAATAGAAACGCCGCTGTTTTTCAGCGAGATCACAGCCTCTTTTAACAGCTCAACATTGACAGGGTCCAGGCCGCTGAAAGGTTCATCAAGAATCAGCAGCTCCGGCTTATGCAAAACTGCCGAAATGAATTGGATTTTTTGCTGATTCCCCTTTGAAAGCTCTTCCACCTTCTTATTCTCGTAATCTGTAATATTGAAGCGTTCAAGCCATGTTCCGAGCTCTTTTACAGCCTCCCGCTTCTCCATCCCTTTTAATCTGGCGAGATAGACAAGCTGATCCTTTACCTTCATTTTCGGATAAAGACCCCGCTCTTCCGGCAAATAACCGATTTTGTTGCTGATATGATAATTCACAGGACGGCCCTTCCAGCTGATTGAGCCCTCCGTAATGCTTAATAATCCTAGGATCATGCGAAACGTCGTCGTTTTTCCCGCTCCGTTTGCGCCTAACAGACCGAACATTTGCTGTTCCGGAATATCTAAGTCCAATCCGTCAACAGCTTTGTAATCTCCGAATGTCTTCGTTACGTGATCAATTGTAAGCACCGAATCTCCTCCTTCCCTGACCCATTATATACTAATTTTGGATGAAACATAATAGAGGATTTTCATTTCCTGGTTAGAATATAAATGAAGAAAGACTGATAAATCATGAAAAATGGAGGAGAAACCTGATGGCTGATTATTTCCTAACCGTTTTTGATCCTTCGGGGAACACTCTGGTAAACGAGCGATTCGAGGCGGAAAATGAAGAAGCGGCTAAAACGCATGGTGAAGTTATCTTAAAAGAAAAAGAGCTTCACAGTCATACTCATCGTTTAGTCAATGCAGCCGGAAAGCTGATTTTGTTTCACAGATGATCAGCTTTCCGGCTGATCTGTTACGCTTGAAACTTCGGTTCCCGTTTCTCTAAAAAGGCACGGATTCCTTCTTGATGATCCTTGGTCATTCTCATTTTCTCTTGGGCATTGCGCTCAAGAGAAAGCACCTTTTTCAGTTCTTCAAGATGGAGGCTTTGAAAGATGGCTTTCGTTTCGATCATCGCCAAAAGAGGTGAAGCCAACAGGGTTTCGATAAAGGGTCTTGCACCTTCAGCAGGATCTCCGGTAAATGTTCCATCTAGAAGCCCCATATCGGCAGCTTCAGAGGCAGATAGTTTTTTCCCGCTCCAAATCAGCTTTTTCGCTTTTGCTTCGCCGATTCTTTTCTTCAGCAAATAATGTCCGCCGCCGTCCGGAACAAGCCCAATGCCAATAAAATTCATCGCGAGAACGGCGTTTTTTTCAGCGAGCACAATGTCCGCACAAAGTGCCAAACTCAGGCCCAGCCCCGCAGCAGCACCGTGAATGGCTGCAATTGTCACTTTCTTCATCTCGTATAACTTCAGGGTGACAGCCTCAATCGTATCCATCAGTCGTTTAAATTGATCAGGTTCATGCTCTGACGTCATCATCCTGATATCACCGCCGGCCGAAAAGCCTTTCCCGCTTCCTCTCAGGAGAACGATGAGCGCCTCGCTTGCAGCCGCCATTTCGACTGCCTCCTTCAATTCAGACAGCATCTGTTCATTCAGGGCGTGATGGGCATCAGGCCGATTCAGGATAATCTCTGCAACGGCCCCATTACATGCATATTGAACAAACTCCATATAAAGCACCTCCATGTATGCGCTTACTTTTTTCTTTCTCCTATACATTCCCCGCCATCCTCAAATAAACCTTTTTATTTTTCAAGGTCAATAGATACTGAAAAATGCATATTGTTTGAATGGAAACATAAAGTTTTATATAGTGAAAAAGAAGGGATATCTTGATGAGAAAGGAGGAAAGAAACATGGATAAATTGCTGATCAGTTTTCTGTTAAGTTTATTTATGGTGTACTTTCCCCCTTCGGACGTGGTTCTGCCTTCCCAGCTTGAAGCAAGCTCTGACAGCTATGTGCCTATGTCCTCATATCCGCAGGAAACACAATCGGCAAAAACACCGTCGCCGGGCAGCGTGCACCCTGCTGAGCTGATCAACGCGTACAGCCCGCTGTCGCACTCTATCAGGCAGCTCTCTGTCAAGCCCCTTGACGAACCGCTGATAAACAGGCTGGAAAAAGCTTTTGCCGCCCCTGTCAAATACCAGTCTAATTACCTCCGAATATAATTTGCTCAAGTTTTATTTGTAACTCACCCCATATTGCCAACACTACATTCGGAGGGATTTTCATTGAATATTAAAGAAAACGATCTGCCGGGCATCGGCAAAAAGTTTGAAATCGAAACGAGAAACCGCGAAAAAATGACGATAATCATTCATGATGACGGAAGAAGGGAAATTTACCGGTTTAATGACCGAGACCCGGATGAGCTCCTTTCAAATATTTCATTGGATGATTCTGAGGCAAGGCAAATTGCAGCTATTCTTGGAGGCATGGTCTATAAACCGCAAGCTCTGGAGTCCATCGAAATGGCCTTCAGCGACCTTATTATTGAATGGTTTAAGGTCGAAAAAGGCGCCAAATCGATCGGGCGCACACTCGGAGAGCTTGATGTCCGCCAGAACTACGATGTCACTGTGATTGCCATCATCAAACACAATCAGGAAAAGCTCCTAAATCCCGGAGCCGATTCGATTATTGAAGAAAATGACACCCTTGTCCTCTCAGGTGAGAGAAAGCATCTGAAGAAACTGATTCACGATTTTCTTTCTGGAGAGGGCGTGTGAGCGCCGATGGACCATCTTGTATTTGAAGTCGGAACTGCACTTGTGCTTGTGGCAATCGCCAGTGTGATCGCCAACAAAATTAAATTTTCAATTATTCCATTTCTGATTGTGCTGGGCATGCTGGTTGGGCCGCACGCGCCGAAAATGGGAATTATTGATCTTACATTTATTGAAAGCAGTGAAATCATTGAGTTTTTCGGGCGAATGGGCGTACTGTTCCTCCTCTTCTATCTCGGGATCGAATTCTCCGTCGGGAAATTAATCAAATCAGGAAAATCAATTGCGGTCGGCGGAACGATTTATATCTTGATTAACTTCACCCTCGGGCTGCTTTACGGGGTTATCACCGGGTTTTCCTTTCTGGAAGTCCTCGTCCTCGCAGGCGTCATCACAATCTCGTCAAGTGCGATTGTCGCAAAAGTGCTCGTTGATTTAAAAAGAACCGCCAATCCCGAAACCGAACTGATTCTCGGCATCATTATGTTTGAAGATATTTTCCTTGCCGTATATCTGTCCGTTGTTTCCGGCCTTGTGCTAGGTGATGCGACATCCGTAGGGAGTGCGCTCTTGTCCATTTTGATCGCCTTCGGTTATATGCTGCTGTTTTTTATCGCAGCCAGAAAACTCCCGCCGCTGCTGAATAAACTGTTGGACATTCGCTCAAATGAAGTGTTTATTATTGTCATTTTCGCAGCGCTCTTTTTTATCGCCGGGTTTTCAGAGACGATCCATGTAGCGGAAGCCATCGGCGCGCTGCTGCTCGGTTTGGTCTTTTCAGAAACAGAGCATTCCGATAGGATTGAGCACCTTGTCATTCCGTTCCGCGACTTCTTCGGTGCGATGTTCTTTTTCAGCTTCGGCCTCAGCATTGATCCGTTTTCGCTCGGTGAAGCGGTTTGGCTTGCGTTAGGTGCAGTGATTTTGACCATTGTGGGAAACTTTATCGCCGGAATGGTCGCAGGACGACGCGCAGGGCTTTCTCATAAGGCTTCATCCAATATCGGGCTGACGATCATCTCACGGGGAGAATTTTCGATTATCGTTGCCAATCTTGGGATAGCCGGCGGACTGTCAGCCACATTAAAGCCGTTTGCCGCATTATATGTCCTCATTCTGGCGATTTTGGGACCGCTCGTAACAAAGGAATCAAAACGGATTTACCGCTTGCTGAACAAGGTATTTAAATGGAAGCCTGATGTTCAGCCCGCAAAAAAACAGGGATAAAAAAAGCAGCACTGTGATCAGTGCTGCTTTGTCGTTTTCTCAAACATCTGCTCTAAATATTTGATTTTTTCGTCCGTGTAGTGTTCGAAGCGCTCATTATACGATTTCGGATCTTTCGGATTCGCAAAATGTGTGATTTTCCCTGTATCCCGATCAATAAATTTACTGGCAGCTCCGCAGCCGATGCCGATAATCGTCTGCACCTCTTCCATAATCATAATGTTGTAGATGCTTTCTTGCCCAGGCAAAGAGTATCCGACGTTTTCAAGGTTTCCAAGAATGTTTTTCTGGCGGTATAAATAATAGGGCACGTACCCATGCTCTTTCGTCCAGGCTACCGCTTCTTCCATCATTTGAGAAACCTCTTCCCTGCCGGCGACTTTGTACTTATGCTTGTTTCTCGTCATTTCTGACGCCCGTTTAAAAGAAAGGGTATGAACGGTCAGGGATTCCGGCATCAGCTTTTCCGTTTCTGAAAGACTGTGCCTAAACTCCTTCACGCCTTCCCCAGGTAAACCGATAATCAAGTCCATGTTGATATTATTCATGCCATGCTGGCGTGACAGATGATATTTCTCAATGGTCTCTTCAACCGTATGGTGCCTCCCGATCGCCTTTAGCGTTTCGTTTTCATAGGATTGCGGATTGATGCTGATCCGGTCAATGTCATATTTGTTTAAAACGGCGAGTTTTTCTTCTGTGATCGTGTCAGGGCGGCCGGCCTCCACCGTAATCTCGCGAATGTTTTTCACATCCGGGAAGGAGCGGACCATTTCTTCATACAGCAGATCCATTTCTTCCGCTGTAATGCTTGTCGGCGTTCCGCCGCCAAAGTAAATGGTTGTCACCTTAACATCATGCTCCTTCAGCCATTCACCGATTTTCTGCATTTCGTAATGCAGCCCCCATAAGAATGAGCCGACTCTGCCCGCCTGTCCTTGAATGGCGTACGCAGGGAATGTGCAATACGCACATTTTGTCGGGCAGAACGGAATGCCGATATAAATGCTGACTTCATCCTTTACTCGGTACAAATCCGGAACTGCCGCCAGCTGACGGTCAACAATTTCCTGCATGAGCTTGATTTTTTCATCGTGAATTAAATAGTCTTTTTTCAATTCAGCATGCGCTTGCTCCTTGGGTATTCCGCTTTGCAGCTTTTTATGAAGCAGCTTTGTGGGCCGGATTCCTGTGAGGATTCCCCACTTCTGCGTGATGCCCGTGTGCGCCTGTAGAAGATTGAGATACACATAAGACATTGTGTTTTTCACTTGCTTAAAAGCTTCTTTTTCATTCATGCCGGGAGAAAAGGATTTTGTATGCTGCTCCTTTATGCCCGTTCCCTTTACTTCTCCCGAAACCGTCACATGCTCATTCGTTTGTGAGAACGCTAAAGAAATGACAACATCTGCGGGCTCGTCTCCGCCATACACAAGCTCGCACTCTTCATAAAACAAATTTGCAATATTTTGCAGAGGCCGATGCAAGCGGTCATCATGTATGCCTTCTATTTTTATTTGCAACTTCATCACCTAATTTATCAGATTCAAAACTTTCTTTAGTGTACAGAAATAAACCGCTAAAATCAATCCGGCAAAAAAGCCGCCGCACCTATTAGGGCGCGAGCGGCTTTTTTACACACGTTTCATGTGGAACTTATCAAGAAACCCTTTTCGCTGCTGCATTCGGAAATATTCCTTCATCATGTAAGCGACACCTTGCTCGTCATTGGACCTTGTGACCCAGTCTGCCTTTCTCTTCAATTCCGGCACGGCATTCCCCATCGCTACCCCAAGACCGGCAAGTTCGATCATCGGCAGATCGTCATACTGATGCCCAATGGCCACGACATCCTCCATATTCAGGCCCAGTTCTGAAGCGACGAGGGCCAGACCCGCTTCCTTCGAGACGCCTTTCGGAACGATATTCAGCTTCTCATCATTCACGCGAATCACATCAACCGCAGGGAAAGCTTTTGTAATCGTTTCTGTAATATCATGCTGAATGTCGTGCTCCGTGTACACCTCGATGACGGGTGCGCTCACTGGCTCATCCATGAGGAGATCGCTTAATGATTCCACGAACTGGACTGGATAAAAGATCGGGTCAGACGGATGAATGAGTGCTTTCCCCAATAAATTCGAATTGACCTTCTTCTTGTTTCCAATGGAATACTTTTCGTGAAGAAGCCGAATATTGCATTGGTAGCTCTCCAATACTTGAACAATGTTAAAGGTATGATCATCAGAAATTCTTTTTTCAAAAAACGGGGCGTCTATTTTCTCAGCGATATATGCCCCGCTATGGGTGATCAGCTTGGCATCAAGCTTTAGCGATTTCGCTATTTTCTGTGCTGAACGAAAGTGGCGGTTGGTCACGAGTGTGACGTAAATCCCTTTTTTCTTTACATATTCAATGGCGTCTTTCGTTGCCTGATGAATCTTCCCGTTCGACCGAAGCAGCGCTCCATCTATATTTAAGGCAAGCAATTGTTTTGACACAGAGATGTCCCCCTCCTTGATGACTGTACTTGTGTATAGGATATGACCCTGTCTCTGTGTTTAGAACAACCTTTTCTTAAAGCAAAAAAAGCCTGGCTCAGCAGACTTTATGTATGGCTTGTTGATAGGATACGATCGAAGCAGCCATTCTCCCTAATATCGTTATTTCGTTTTACGAAAAATCATGTATCAGGAACCCCTTGTTTGACCAATGATGCGCTCCGAACACTTACTCTCTGTTGCTTATCCCCTCAATATAACGGCATGATATGCGACCGTATCCATTTGAAATAGGTAAGTGTAGGCGCTTTCAATGCTATTATCTCAGTTTTCCTTACCGATGACAAGGGTTTTTTTAACTAAAAAAAGTAATCAGCTTTTGTGTATCCCTGGTAGGATTCGTTGTTAATTATTGGGATTCATCACTTGATTTAGAACATACATTCCCATACAATATAAATACTAAACGAAAAAGCGGTGTTGATATGGCTGATTTAAAAGAAATATTTAATGAAGAACTGTTAACTCGTTTGATCCATCATGTAAGGTCATCCTATCCTGACTTTAACAAAGACCAATTCAAGGATACGTTGCAGCTCGAAATCTGGCCTGAACTCACTTTAAAAGAGCGGATGCGCCGTATTACAGTTTCCTTATACGAAACTTTGCCAAAACAATACGTTGAAGCTCTGGCCATTTTACGGGAGACAGCTCCTCATTTTAAAGGACTCAGCGGAATTTTATTCCCTGATTATGTGGAGCAGTACGGGTTGGCGCATTGGGAAGAATCAATAAAGGCATTGGAATACTTTACACAATATTCGACCTCAGAATTCGCTGTAAGGCCTTTTTTGCTGTTAGACCAAGAAAAAATGATTGCACAATTGCGTACATGGTCTGAGCATGAAAATGAACACGTGAGAAGACTTGCGAGCGAAGGAAGCAGGCCCCGCCTGCCATGGGGAAAATCGATACCGGCTTTGAAATCGGACCCTACGCCCGTATTGCCGATCCTTGAGAAGCTGATGCAGGACGAGTCCTTATATGTAAGGAAAAGCGTGGCCAACAATCTTAATGATATATCAAAAACGCATCCTCATTTGCTGGAAAAAGTCGCAGATCAATGGTACGGAACACATCCCCATACAGATTGGATTATCAAACACGCCTATCGTACCTTATTAAAAAAGGGTGATAAACAGGCCTTAGCGCTTTTTGGTTATGGAAATGCTGATTCGATACATCTACATGATTTAACATGTCAGCCCAGTCGGATAGCTATTGGCGAAAGCCTTGAATTTTCTTTCTATATTCATTCAGACAGGGATCAAAAAGTAAGAATTGAATACGCAATTGATTTTGTAAAAGCAAGAGGCCAGCGTCATCAGAAAGTATTTAACATAACAGAAACAAATATAAGAAAAAACGAAACGAAGTCATACACAAGAATCCAATCCTTCAAAGATCTGACTACCAGAAAGCATTACAAAGGAATCCATACATTATCAGTGATTATCAATGGAGAGGTAAAAGATTCATTGGATTTCCAAGTTGTCTGATGAATAAAAAATCCCTTCTTTTCCAAGAAGGGATTTACTGATTAGCCTTCAACACTGCCGTAAAGCTCTTCTAAAGGCTTCATAATGATTTTGTTCAATTCACCGATCAGCATGCTCATGCGCTGCTCCGCTTCCATCAGCTGAGAAATTTTTTCGTGCTGCTGTACAAGCGCAACTGTTTTTTGAGCCTGTGTCACTTCTTCTTGTGTAATTTCTTCCCCTGCCATTTGTTTTTGCTGGAGTCTAAGCTGCACATCACGGAAGTTTTCAAACATGCGCTTCGCTGATTCATCTGCGTTCACTTCGTCGTAAAGGTTTTTTAAACGGGTAAACTCTTCGCTCCCGCGTAATGCATTTTCCAGATCATACGCTACATCATAAAAATTAACAGCCATTGTAAATAGCTCCTTTCATCATTGCCGTTTGACATACCACTCCACTATAACAGACTATGGAACTCCTTTCATTAATCAAAGACCATTTCTTCTTAAAAAAGGATGACAAACAGTGCTTGAACCGCGCCTATCATTCCGCCAAGAAGGCCTCCCAAATAGGTAATCATTTTAAATTCTTTTTTTGAAATGGACAGCACCATTTCTTCAAGACGCTCCACCGGGAACTGATCCACCTGCTCCTTGACGATTTCCTCAAGACGCAACCGTTTAAAGACACTTTCAAGGTTGGCCGAAACCCCTTCAAGCAATTTGTCTAACAGTGCCGGCAGCATGTGCTGGGTCAGCTCAGATTCATAACGAACGGTAAGCGTCCCAATCGTATTGTCGAAGAAAGGAGCAGTCGAAAATGCTTGCAGCACGCTTCGTTTCAAACTGAAAATAAGCGCCCTTGCATTCCATTTTTCGTCTGCTTCATTAAACGTATACTCCCTCAGCTTGCCCCATTCGTTTTTTAAGAGATCAGAAAGCAATTTATTTGTTTCCTCATTCCGCAAAAATTTTAGCAGTTCCGGCAGCACGCGATCCGCCAAGCTTGAATTGCCGAGAAACATTTGCACCATGCTTCCAAGCATGCCGCGCTCTTTTAAAAAGTCATCAATCATATTGCCGAGACGCATTTTCCCTTCATCACTTTCAAAATAACGGACACTCCGTGACAATATATATTCTGAAATCATCGGAATCTTTTCTTCAAGCTTTTCCTGCGCCTCTAAAGGCACCAGCTCTTTTAACGATTGATTCCCGTATCGGCGGAAAAGCTCGTGCAGCTTATCATCCGTCCAACTGCTAATCCATGCATCTGCCGCTTCATCAGGACGCTTCACCCCGGCTTTTTCAAGCGCCTCTTTGACTGTCACCTCAGAAAGTGACAGCTTTTGAATCAGCTGTTCCCCCACTTGAAGAGCCTTCGTTTTAGCGGCATCAGAGACGAGCCGCTTTTTAATGCCCTCAGGGGTTAAGAGATGATTGACCACCACCAGTCCCATTTGTTTTGCAAGTTCATCCCGCCGTCTCGGGATCAGCCCAGGCGTAAAAGGAACTCGTTTCCCAAACAAATAGTACGCTTTATACGGCCTAAATAGCATTTGAATTGCTAAATGATTGGTCACCGCTCCAATGACAGCGCCGATCACGATCATAAAAATAAAGGTTCCTGCAATACCCATTCCTATTCATCTTCCTCCATCTGTGCTTCAGCTTTTTTCATATAGATCATGTACCTATACGTATTATAGAGGCTCATGCAATCACTTAGCAAACAAGGAGACAAATTCCTGTTCTCAGAAAATCAGCTTGTTCTTTTGGAATAGGGCAAGGTAAAGAATCGTAATCTGTAAAGTAGAATACTGTCAGCTGCGTACGTCCTGAATGTTTTTACCGTAAAGCTGCTGACACCCGCCGGCAGCTTTTGAATAAAAGGGGGAGTCTCATCATGATAACACTCGGTTTTATGTCCTTATCCCGCCAGCATGAAGCGGATTATTCCGCAGAACTGGCCAAAAGAGCACCCGAATTTGGCATACGTTTCGTTCGGTTTACACCATTTGATATTTTACCTGACACCTTGCGTGTCAAAGCATCGGTCTATCATTCCGCCAGCAGCACATGGAACGAAACTGAAATGGCGATTCCAGATTATATTTATGATCGCTGTTTTTACGGCAAGGATTCACATTCCCAAAAAGCAAAACCGATCGTTGAGTGGCTTAAAAAATATCCGAAAACGGAATTTATCGGGCGGGGTCTTCCCGATAAGTGGACCGTCCTTCACGATTTGCAGCAGAATTCTGTAATCAACCCCTATATTCCGGAAACAATGAAGGTGAGCCGCTATGAACAAATTCATTCCTTTTTATCCAAAGAAAAAGCCTGTATCCTTAAACCGGCATTCGGCGCAGGAGGCAGAGGCGTGATTCTTTTGAAGCTGGGCAAGAAAAACATCACCGCTACTTATCACATCGGAAAGGATAAGCAGACAAAAACGTTTTCCAACCAGACTTCTTTTAAAACGTGGTGCAAAAAAGTGCTTCAGCATCAATATTTGCTTCAGCCTTACTTAAACATTCAAGATAAGGAACAATACCCTTGTGATATTCGCCTGTTTATGGAAAAAAACGAAGCAGGTGAATGGAATACAGTCGGAAAGGCAGTGAGACGCGGCTATAAACACGGGCTGCTGGCCAATTTGTCAGGCGGATCTGATGCGCTGACATTTGACTCATGGTTTGAGGATATACCGAAAAAACAGCAAGTGGTCTTACTGGATGATGTGTTTTCGATTACCCAATCGGTTCCGTATTATCTTGATGAGCGCTACGGGCCGCTGTTTGAACTCGGGCTTGATATATGTCTTGCGAAGGACGGGAGAATTTGGATTTTAGATATCAATTCCAAACCGGGCAGGAAGTCAATCCTGCGTGTCTCTCCCGAGCAAAAAGAACAGCTGTACACTTGTCCTCTAAAACGCTGCCAGTACCTGTTTTCTGAGCAAAGCCAGAAAGGAGTTCTTCCGCGTGAATCGTAAACGGTTTTTGATCGGCATAGACAAAACCAGTGAAAACACCCTGTTTCTACCCTCTTCGCTGAAGGAAGACGGACTTTTGCATGCCGCGTTCGGAACGAAGGTTGTCAGATGCCACGTTGCTTACAGACGGCATCTGGAACAAACCGTGCTTCTCTCTGAAAATCTGTTTCATGAGCTTTTGCTCCCCCACCGCAGCCGGGCTGATATACTGATTCATGATCATACAGTGCATATCGGGCCGTTAGTCGGCATCTTTACGGCAGGGTTTACGGTATCTCTTGAGCGTCCTTTTAAGGATCGTTCCCTCTTTTTTTCTAAGCTTGTCACATTACACGAGCAAGCCGGAGGTTACTGTTTCGTTTTTGGCGCGCATCAAATCAATTGGGAGGAAGGCACGATTGAAGGCCTCCTTTACAGGGAAAACGGCTGGGTGAAAAAAATCGTTCCATTGCCGAACGTCGTTTATGACCGTTTGCCTAACCGAAAAATTGAAGATTCACTTCTCTTGCAACATACAAAAAAGAGACTGATCGATGAATATCAAATCCCATGGTTTAATAAAACGTTTTTCAATAAATGGAGCGTGCATCAATTGCTCGAAAAAGACCCGAGAACAGCTCCTTTTTTGCCTCGATCCGAGCTGACACCGTCTGAAGAGCTGATCGATGAGCTCTGTAATGCATACAAAAAAGTCTATATCAAACCGGCAAACGGAGCACTCGGCACCGGCATTTATCAGCTGACAAGGACAGATGAGAGTCTGACGGTGAAGCACACGAATGACGCCAAAACATTTACTTCCATTGATTATCCTGATGCCGCCGCTTTTCTTGCAGAATTTCAAAAACAGCACAGCCCATCTGACTTTCTCATTCAGCAAGGTGTTGATCTCATCGAATTTCAAGGCAAACCAGCGGATTTCCGTGTCCATACCAATAAAAACAGAAAAGGGAAATGGACAGTAACAGCAATAGCCGTAAAAATTTCCGGAGAAAACAGCATAACAACACATCTTTCTAACGGCGGCACTGTAAAGACACTTGCGGAAGTATACGATGATCCCGCTGAAAGAGTTGAGGTCATTAAAAAGCTTTCTGCAGCGGCGCTGACTGCAAGCCATGTGCTTCATGATCATATCGAGGGGTTTATCGGCGAGATCGGTTTCGATTTTGGCATTGATCAGAACGGTAAAGTATGGATGTTTGAAGCAAATTCGCGCCCGGGCCGGAGCATTTTTTCTCATCCAAACTTGCATCATGTTGATTCTCTGACAAAACGAAGAAGCTTTGAATACGCGTCTTATTTATCTGAGAAGGCAATCACATCCCCTGAAGCACTGTGGCCTTCGTAACCTGTCCGCTTTTTTAATAAAGCGGGCTTATCTTTATCCAAAGCTGGGACAAACTGCATCAGTAAGACCCTTCAGTGATGTTATGAAACAGTGATACAATGAACATAAGCCGTTTTAGATTCAGGTCAATTGATACTAAATGTAAGGAGCGTGGCCGTTATGATTTCTCATTTCAGCTGGAAACCTTTATTCCCAAAAGAAAAGCTGCCCGGATGGAAAATTTCATTTTATTTTAAAGGTACTCATTATGAAGGCATCTATCATAAGAGCGGTGAGATTGAATGGGGAGATTTGTTTCCCGCCCGCGCTGACGAGCCTGCTCTTACAAACGAGATACATGAACTGATGCTTTTTCATATTTATGACTAGCTTAGCCAAATGGCTAGGCTTTTTTTGTACTTTCTCAACATTTACCATACAATTCTCCGCATGAGTTTCCGGCCATTTTAACATAATACTAGTAACAAGCCGGCAAGCATTGGGTTACGCCGAGGGGCAGTGACACCCAAGAAGGGTCCACAGACTGGTGCAACTCCAGTTAACCCAACCATACTAAATAAAAAGGAGATTTTACACATGGCTAACCAAAACTCTTCAAATGATTTACTAGTTCCTGGCGCAGCTCAGGCTATCGACCAAATGAAACTTGAAATCGCTTCTGAATTCGGTGTTCACCTTGGAGCGGATACAACTTCCCGCGCTAACGGTTCTGTCGGAGGAGAAATCACAAAACGTTTAGTATCTTTCGCTCAGCAGCAAATGGGCGGCAGAGTTCAATAACAACTCAATATATGGCTATAGAGGGCGCGGTTTCCGCGCTCTCTTTATTTTGTCACCCATTTTTCCCACTCCACATATCCTAGAAAGAAAGGGAGGGAATCAGGGTGTCATTTATCACCATTGTGAATTGGGAGCTGGTTCAGTTCGTAAGTGTATCCATGATTCATGAATATGTTTCCCATCGTTCTGTCTATTGGTACAGGTATTCTTTCCCGCGCTGTTCAAACTGAGAACACCCTTTTATAATGAAAGGCGAGGAGGTTTTTTGATGAAAATCGCTTTATTAGGAGCCAGTGGCCGCGTCGGACAAGCCTTTTTAACTCAAGCTGCAGCAGATGAACGGTTTGACATTTACGCTCTGATCAGATCTCAACATGCTGGTCTTCCCCTTCCAAATGATCGAATCGTCATGGGGAACGCCCGCCGCTTAGAAGATGTGAAAAAAATATTGGAGAATGCCGAAATTGTGATCAGCTGTCTAGGCACAGATGGTGATGATACCTTGTCAACTGCTATGTCACACATTCTCTCCACGATGCAGGAACAACATATCAAACGGCTTATTTCGATCGGCACCGCAGGCATTCTTGATTCCCGATATGAACCGGGAAAATACCGGTTTGAAACAAATGAATCGAAACGAAAGCAGACCCGCGCATCCAAGGAGCATGCAAAAGTATACGAAATGCTTAAAGAATCATCATTAGACTGGACAATCATCTGCCCCACTTACCTCCCGGACGGAACAGCAACCGGCATTTATCGTACGGAGCGTAACGTTTTGCCTGAGGGCGGCACAAGCATTTCGGTCGGTGATACTGCTGACTTTCTATATCGTGAGCTCGTTACAGGAGAGTATGTCGGATTCCGAGTCGGGCTGGCTTATTAACTACATAATCAAAAACCCAAAACACAATTGTTTTGGGTTTTTTAGCGTTATGCAATGGAATGTTTCTGTCCCTTTTGCAGTTTATACATTTGATAATATTGGCCTTCTAATGCCATCAATTCCTCGTGGTTCCCTCGCTCAACGATTTCTCCTTTATCAAGAACCAAAATCTGATCTGCAGTTCTGATTGTTGAAAGCCGGTGAGCGATGACGAAGGTAGTGCGTCCTTGTTTGACGACATCAAGCGCCTTCTGGATTACGGCCTCTGTCTCTGTATCAATGTGCGCCGTTGCTTCATCTAAAATCAAAATTGCGGGATCAAACGCCAAAGCTCTGGCGAAGGAAATTAACTGCCGCTCGCCAGAGGATAGCGTGCTGCCTTTCTCAATCACGGGTTCATTCATGCCCTTCGGAAGCTTTTTTAGAAGCGGCTCGGCACCGACTTGCCGCAGTGCTTTTTTCATTTCTTCTTCAGTCATTCTTTCGTCATCCAGACTTACGTTAGATCCGATTGTGCCCGAAAATAAGTACGGGTCCTGAAGCACAATGCCCATATGAGATCTGAGTTCCTGTCTTGACATGTTGTAAATGCTTTTCCCATCAATCAGTACATCACCTTTTTGCGCATCATAAAAACGAAACAGAAGATTTAAAATCGAGCTTTTTCCTGATCCGGTATGACCGACGAGCGCTACGGTTTCGCCTTTTTGCGCGGTAAAGGAAATATGTTTTAATACCTCCTCACCATCTTGATAGGCAAATGACACATCACGAAACTCAACCCGTCCCAGCGCACGCTCCTTCGCCGGTTGACCTGCTTCTTCCGTATTCTTTTCTTCAAGCAGTTCAAAAACACGCCCGGCGGAGACCCTAGCAAGCTCCAGCTTTGAAAACTGATTGACGATGCCAGTGATCGGCTGAAACAGCCGGTTCAAATAATCGACAAACGCGTACAGCACTCCGATAGAAACAATCCCAGCCGCATTCAGGCTCGCACCGCCAAAATGCCAGATTAGACAGACGAATGCAAGATTGCGGATGACATTGACCAGATTATGGGACATTAAGGAGTTTAAATTCAGCATTCTGTTTTGGAAATAAAAATGTGATTCATTTAATTCCTCAAATTCTCTCATCGTTTCCTTTTGATGGCGGAAAGCCTGAATAATGGTCATGCCTTGGATGGATTCATTCATTTTTGCGTTAATGTCACTGTTGATCGAGCGGATTTTTTGATTGTAATATGAGGCGTATCTTCGGTAAATGACCGACCACAGCCAGATCATCGGCACAATTGCCAGACATACAAACGCAAGCTTCACATCAAGCAGAAACAAAGCCGTGAATATCCCGACCATATAGATTCCGCTTGTCACAAATGTAGAAAGCACGGTGACATATAAATCCCTGATAGCCTCCGTATCATTGGTAATCCGCGCAACGACTTTTCCGGCCGGAAGGTTGTCAAAATATCGAATCGGCATTTTCTGTATGTGCGAAAACACGTCCTGCCTCATCTTTTGAATAATACGATTGGCGCTCATCTGCAGCAGATAATTCTGTCCGTATTGAAAAAACACCGAAAACACCAGCAAGCCTCCATACAGGCAGATCAGAAACACCATTCCCTTTATTTCCGGCTGATAGAACCCGAAAAGTTCCTGCTTAGTCAGCTTTTCGGCAGGATATGTTCGGCTCTCGTCTCCGTTTGAAATCGTCAGCTTCCCGTCAGAAACCGTTCTATTCCCGTCGAAGCTGACAGCCTGATCAACAAAATAGAACGCCATTCCCACTTGATAAATATGCGCTTCTTTTGCTTTTGAAACAGGTTCCTGCATTCGGTCCTCTCTGACATATGAGACGCCGTGAAACTGAACGGCATTTTTATCTTTTTCCGCAGCTTCATACCATGTTTTCTCAATGCCGAGGATATGGTCGTCTATCATTTTCTTGCCGATAAACGGCCCGGTCAGTTCTGCACCGACGGCGACAGCTAGCAATAGGACGGCCGTGATTAGCAATTTTCGATAAAGGAGTGCGTATCTCCATAACGTTTTTCCTATTTTCATGCCCCTGCTCCCCCTTCTTCCGCAGTGAACAGCTGCTGCCTTTCATATTGTTCCCGGTACCACCCATTATTGGCCAGCAATTCTTGATGCGTGCCTCTCTCTGCAATGACGCCGCCGTCCATCACAAGGATCAGGTCAGCGTGCTCTACAGCGGATAATCGGTGCGTCAAAATAAATGTCGTTTTTCCTTTGCGGTTTTCTCTGATGTTCCTGATAATCGCAGCCTCTGTTTTGGCATCTACAGCGGAAAGCGAATCATCCAGAATCAAGATCTCTGGATTCGCCATAAGTGCTCTTGCAATCGAAATTCTTTGTTTCTGTCCGCCTGACAGTGCCACGCCTTTTTCGCCGACCATTGTCTCTAGACCTGCTGGAAGCATGTGTAAATCTTTTTCAAAGTATGCTTCCGCAATGGCTTGCTGAACCTCTTCATCACTCGCATCCTGTTTTCCGTATAAAATATTTTCTTTTACAGTCCGCGAAAACAGCAAATGATCCTGTGGCACATACCCGATCCACCCGCGGACCCGGTCAAGAGGGATCTGCTGAATCGGCACGCCTGAAAATGTAATGCTCCCTTCACCTAGAGGGTACTGGCGCAAAAGCTGCTTAATAATTGTCGTTTTTCCGCTCCCGGTTTTACCGGCAATTCCGACCGTCTGCCCTTTTCGCACCGCAAATGAAACATCCTGAATATTGCAGCTTGTTGAGCTTGGATATGTAAAGCTGACATTGCTGAAAACGATATCTCCAGGCTCTTTAAGATCAACGGGCCGTTTTGGATCTGTCACGTCCGGTTGAGAAGAAAGGGTTTCATTTACCCGGTCTAATGACGCATTGCCGCGCTGCATCACGTTAATGAGTTCACCAATTGCAAACATCGGCCAAATCATCATACCGAGATAAACATTAAAGGACACAAGCTCTCCAAGCGTCAGTTCGTTCCGGAACACAAGAAACGCTCCGTAGCCGAGCCCAATCAGATAGCTTGCGCCGACAAGCAGCTTCACGGTCGGCTCGAACAGTGAATCAATAAAAGCCACTTTCATATTTTTCTGATAAACATCAGCGGTCATTTCATTAAACCGGCGAACATCGTTTGTTTCCTGTACATACGCACGAATCACCCGCACGCCGGAAACAGATTCCAGCACCCTGTCATTCAGCGCCCCGAACGCATTTTGGGCCTCCGTAAACCGCTCATGAATTTTACTTCCATATAGGCTGATTGCAATCGCCATGACTGGAAGCGGGATAATGGCGGCAAAGGTCAGCTTCCAGCTGATCAAAAACCCCATCGTCAAAAAGATCGTCATCATAAACATCGTAGAATCGACTAACGTCAAGATGCCAAACCCTGTCGTTAAACTGACGGCCTGAAGATCATTCGTCCCCCGTGCCATTAAATCGCCTGTCCGGTTTTTTTCATAAAACGGCGGCGACATAGTCAGCAGATGCCCCATCAGCTTCGTACGAAGAATTTTCTCCATCAGATTTGCACCGCCAAACAGCTGGTGCATCCAAAAATAAGACATCATATACACGACTGCTGTCAGTACAAAGAAGATACCGATATAAAACAGCAGCCCTTCCGGAGTAAACGCCCCCGATTTCATATCATCTATGGCGTTCCCCAAGAGCTTAGGCGGAAACATTTCAATGACATTGACTGCTAATAAAAGGACAATCGCAATCGTATAGCGCAGCCAGTACGCCTTAAAAAACCAGCCAAGCTTTTTTAATACTGAAAACATCTATCCCCATCTCCTCATCAGCCGCCTTCTATTTTTTCCTTGCAGCTTTTTTCATCCAATTTGGCATGAACAGCCCTCGCCTCTGTATTTGTCTTCACATCCCATACACCTGTCTTTCCTTAGATTTTGTATATAAAAAAGGCATGAAGCGTCAGCTCCATGCCTTTTTTAACCGATATGTTATGCACAGCGCTTTTCAGCGCGCGGCCAAGCCTAAAAAACCGTTCACGAAAACAGAACATAGGGTTTGCCGCGCCAATATGAAACTGTTTGATAAACACGCAAATTCCTTGGCATAGCAAACCCTCCTTCCATTCTGATTTCATCTTTTTATCATCATATAAACAAAACCTTTTTTTGTCAATCATTACTTGAATAGGAAAGGGTTAATGGGGTTCAATTTCGGGTAGTAGTGTTGTAAGACGCTTTGAAAGGGTGAGAAGGATGTTCCATGCTGACCGTATCATCGTTGCGTTTGACGGAAGTGAAAATAGTAAGAAAGCGCTTCAGACAGCTATTGATCTTGCTAAAACCGTAAATGCCGCTATTACCGTCGCCCATTCACATGATATGAAAGACAATCAGACCGTCATCGACCCGCCCAGACCCGCAGCTGAGGCAAGCTATATCAGCGGAGGCATGACAGGTGTTCCCGATCCGCTGATATCAGATGTTGCTTCACCTGAACCAATCATCTATGAAGACCGTACGGAAGAAGTCGTCGCCGAAGCCAGAATGATGCTGAATGAACAGCAGGCAGATGGAGATATCGATATATTAGAAGGCGATCCGGCTGAATCAATTATCGAGCATGCGAACCGCATTTCTGCCGATATGATCGTAACCGGAAGCAGAGACCAAAACAGGCTGAAAAAATTAATATTCGGAAGTGTAAGTGAAAAGCTTTCAGCGAAATCGGATATACCCGTCCTGATTGTAAAGTGAGCACGCCCTGTGCTCACTTCTTTTATATTCATAATTGTGAAAAAACATAGATTTTCGTTTTTTTCTGTTATAATGCTTTCGTGCCCAAAAGCACAAAAGCATTAAAGATAATTATGGGGTGTTATTTTGGATTCTCAAAAAAAGCTGACGTTTCCGTTAGCCGTCGGTTTATTTATATTTATGTTATGCATTATTATTTCTTGCTTATTTTTTCTTCACGTGGAACCGCATATCCCGCTGTTTTTATGTGTTGTCACGCTTTCAGCAGCTGGATTATGGTTCGGATTTTCCTGGAAGAGTATTGAAAAAGGGATTGTAGACGGGATCAAAAACGGCGTACAGCCGATTATCGTTCTGGCGCTGATCGGCATCTTAATCGGCGCATGGATGTACAGCGGCGCAATACCGTCTGTGACGGTGTATGCCCTATCCTTTATTGAACCAAGCCACCTTCTGCTGACCGCTTTATTTTCATGCATGATCATCAGCACACTTGTTGGCTCAAGCCTGACAACTGTAAGCACAATCGGAGTAGCACTGATTGGCGTGGCGAGCGCGGCAGGCGTCCCGCTTGAATGGACGGCAGGCGCAGTCATATGCGGCGCTTGTTTTGGTGATAAAATGTCGCCGCTGTCGGACACAACCAACTTTGCCGCCGGAATAGGCGAAATACCGATCTTCGAACACATTCGCCATATGACAGGCACAACCATTCCAGCTTTGCTCATCACTGTCGTTCTGTTTTATTTTCTCGGTTCATCAGTGTCAGTGGACGCTGCTTCAACCGATGATATTCAACAAGTCATAACCGCAATCAAAGATGCCGCAAACGTGACACCGTGGGCCCTTCTTTCCCCGCTCTTAGTCGTTTTGCTGGCAATTAAACGGGTATCAGTCATTCCCGTTCTGGCTGCCGGAATTATTTCCTCGGGAATTTTGACTGCTATATTTGTACCCGACAGCAGCCTGCAGGCGTTTATGACAGCTCTGCAAAATGGCACGAGTTTTGACACTGACAATGAGGCAGCCGCTAAAATTATCAACAGAGGCGGACTGCAATCCATGATGGGCTCAGTCTCTCTTATTATGATTGCTTTTGCACTAGGCGGATTGATGGAGAAAATCGGATTGATTTCAGCACTATTGGAAGGCGTCATGAAAGGCATCCGTTCAAAAGGCCGTCTTGTTGCGGCAACTGTCTGCTCAAGCATCGGCGTCAATTTGGCAACCGGCGAACAGTATTTATCGATATTAATACCGGGACAATCATTTAAATCCTTATATGACAAACAAAACATCCAGAGAAAACTTTTGACAAGATCATTAGAGGACGGCGGAACATTAATTAACCCGTTAATCCCTTGGGGCGTCAGCGGCGCTTTTATGGCGAGCGCGCTTGGTGTTCCCGTCATAGACTACTTCCCTTTTGCGTTCTTCCTCTATATATCGCCAATGATCTCCATTTTGATTGGATTTGTGAAAAAATAAAAAGAGCTCCGCTGCAATAGCGGGCTCTTTTTTTCGTTGTTTTATGAAATGCTTGCAGCCTGCTGAATGCTTTCTTGAAAAGCAGCCTGAAGCTGTTTTGTCACTGGTCCGGGTTTCCCGCTTCCGACCGATTGTCCATCTAGCGTCACGACCGGAATAATTTCTGCCGTCGTTGACGAAATAAAGATCTCTTCCGCCTGTTTCAACTCTTCTTCACTGACAGGATTTTCATCCAGTTTGATCCCATTCTTTTCAATCAGTCCTAAAATATTCATCCGGGTAATTCCATTGAGAATGAGTCGGTTAGCCGGATGTGTTCGCACCGTCCCGTTGATAACGGCATAAACGTTAGAGGATGTGCCCTCCGTAACAACGCCGTCCCTCAGTAAAATGGCTTCAAAGGCTCCCGCTTCATAGGCCTTTTGCTTCGCCATCACATTATACAGTAAATTCAGACTTTTGATATCGCATCTTAGCCAGCGAAGATCCTCATCTGTAATGGCCGCCACTCCGTATGCCTGCTCTTGCTCCGGTTTTTTCACAGCAAACGTGTAAGCAGTGGTTTGCGGCTCAAGGCCTGCTTCATATTGATGTTTTCGCGGGGCCACGCCTCTAGTTGTCTGGATGTATACCGCTCCCTCACTGACCGCATTTTCCTGTACAAGCTTTTGCAGGTCCCACTCGAGATCTTCAATGCTGAACGGCAGTGAAATTCCGATTTCAGCCGCACTTCTGAAAAAACGCTCTGCATGCTCACGTAATCCAAACAATACTCCTTTGTACACCCTGATCACTTCATAGATGCCGTCACCAAACTGGTAACCGCGATCTTCCAAATCGATCGATGCTTCACTGCGCCCAATCAGCCGGCCATTGACTAAAACCTTCATAAAAGCCCTCCCTTTTCGAGATTTCCCTGATGTATTTCAAGCTGTCATTGTCACTAATTCTATCATATTGGACATGCTGAAAAACAGAAAGATCAAGAGATCTATAGCGGAAAGGAGTTTATTTTTTCCTTAAAATCTGATATTTCGACAAATTTTCTATGTTCTTTCCAGTTTTATTCCTGTATACTTAATTGGTAATACATAGGTTGTAATCATATGGCATCTTCATAAGCTGCCTGCTGTACAGCATTATGTAGAGATTTTATGCCAATGGAGAGATTGTTATGCGACAAACGAGAGGAGAAGCTTCTCCTTCTGCAGTTTCGCTTGCTTTTAAATTTGCAAGTTTAGCAGTTTTATGTGTGCTGCTTTTGCTTATGGTGATTTTGGGTTATTCCAACAGTTCAACGAAAGCAAAGGAAGTCACTGTCACAACAAACGGCCAGCTTCGAGATGAGAAGGAAAGCCTTAAGCTGAAAAACGACTCCCCTGACCTGCTGATAAAACATCTGCAGACAAAGCAGAACATGGGAGATAAAACAGTTTACTTAACCTTCGATGACGGCCCGTCAGCCGTTACAACCCGCTTGCTCGATGTACTGAAAAGCGCTGATGTAAAAGCGACATTTTTCATGCTTTCACCGCGGATGAATGAATTCAAGCAGGCGGTGAAAAGAGCAGAAAAGGAAGGCCACGCACTCGGTTTACATGGCGTGACTCATAATAACAGATTGTTCTATCAAACAGAGACATCTCCGTTAAAAGAAATGCAGGAGGCGCGTGACACGCTGCAAGACATTACAGGATATAAAACCGATCTTGTCAGAACGCCATACGGAAGCAAGCCGTCACTAACCGCCCCACAAATCCGCAACCTGGAGAAAGAGGGGTTTGTGTACTGGGATTGGACGATCGACAGCATGGACTGGAAATACCGGAATTCACAGTATGTGACCGCTGTATTACAGCAGCTTGAGAATATGGAACACAGCTCTTCAAGCCGCCCAAACGTAATTCTCATGCATGACCTTCCCGCTACCGTAAACGCGCTGCCGGTGCTAATCAATAAATTAAAAGAAAAGGGCTATTCCTTCGGAGTGTTAGAGGACACAATGGTTCCTGTTCATGAATAAAAAAGTGAGGCGCATAAGGCGGCTCACTTTTTTATGCCCAAACTTCGGGCAAACTCGCCGATTTTTTGATGGATGACCATGTCAAACAGGCTGTCACAATACGTTGGTTCAAGGTTTATGATGACTTTCTTCATGCCGGGAATCAGGCTTGCATCCTCAGGCACAAATCTCGCCGGAGCTACTTCGAGAGACGTGCCGATAACCAATAAAAGATCTGCTTGATCCAGCTTTTCATAAAGGGTGTCAAAGTGCAAGACGGCATCGCCAAAGAGAACAACATCGGTTTTTAATACCCTTCCGCAAATGTCACCATTACTTCCGGCGGCCGTGCACTCCGGCACCTCCCGCTCCAGTAAATGAGGAAGGTCATATCGGGCGCCGCATGCCGGACAAGCTGCTGTCTGGATAGAACCATGCAGCTCGTATACATGCCTGCTCCCGGCTTTTTTATGAAGACCGTCAATGTTTTGCGTGAAAATATCGACCTGCTTCCCTTGTTTCTCGAGCTCAGCTAGAAGCAAATGCCCTTCATTCGGTTCGAAGCTGCCGCTCATTTTCATCTGGAACAATTCTTTGAATTTGGGCCAAAACAGACGCGGATGGCTTAAAAAATAATCAAGGCTCATCGCTTCCATTCTTGAGGCATCCTCCGTCCAAATGCCCCCTGCTGAACGAAAGTCTGGAATTCCTGATTCTGTGCTCATCCCCGCTCCAGTCAGCACGACAATTCTCTGTGCTTCATTTAGAATTTTTTTGAATGCTTCCAACTCAACACCGCCTTTTTCTCTTATTTTACCATGAAAAAGACTCCGCCTCTGTCAGACGAAGTCTCTCTTTTAAGCCCGTTCCTTTTCCTCTTTATTTAGATTCACTTGGAATGGGTCGCTTTCGTGCTTTTGCTTTACAACAACCATTTGGCCGGGATATGCAAACTGGACGCCTTCCGCACCTAAAATATCAATAATTTTATAGTTGATGTCCTCTCGAATATCAAGGTTTTCAGCCCAAACCGTCGTTTTTGTATAGAAATTAAAAAATAAACTATAGTAGCTGTCGGCAAACGTATCAAAGTTGACCATGATTGTTTCATTATCAACGCCTTCATGCTCCAGCAGCATTGTTCTGAGAGAACGAATGGAACGTTCAAGATTCTCAATCGGCGTAGCGTAGGACACATGGATGGAAAACGTAATCTGACGTTTGGTCATTCTTGTCCAGTTCGTGATCGCTTCCATCGACAGCGTAGAGTTCGGCACTGTTACAAGCGCCCCCTGTGCTGTTCTGAATCTCGTGCTCCTAAAGGTAATATCCTCGACTGACCCTGTTACCGTCGACGTCTCCACCCAGTCACCAATCGTAAACGGCTTTTCAGTAATAATAATAATACCGCCAAAGAAGTTGCTGATGGTATCCTTTGCAGCAAGCGCAAAAGCCAGTCCGCCAAGACCAAGGCCCGCTACAAATCCGTTGACATCATAATTGAATTCCTGAGCGATCACACTGACACTGAGCGCTATGATCACAAAACGGAGCAGCTTGGATAAAAACGGCGCCAAAATGTCATCCATGTCCAAATCGAAGCGCTGATTCACCTTATGGAAGATAAACGACGACGTTGCGGTCAAATTACAAAGCCCCCAGGACAAGAGCGCCACAATCAGCGAACGGTATATTTTGCTGATGACAGGCATTTGCTCGTCAAAAAACGGTGAATACCGGATCGCTAAAAACAGCCCAAGGGCAACAAAAAACCATCTGGCCGGCTTATCAAACGCCAGTACCACCTGTTTAAAAATTTCTGTTTTCGGCCGGTTTGTCAAATTAAAAAGCAGGTTAAAGAAATATCTCGTGAACAATTTTCTGAGTATAAGAAACACCAGCAAAATCGCCAAGCTGATGCCGATTTGTATGATGTTATCAAGCGTAAAATACTGCTGCAAATAATCTGGCATGACTGTCTCCCCTCTATCCCAATCGATTGTTTATTATACTAAAATATTCGTAATGATGCTTATTTAAATGTCTTTTTTCAAGCACAAAACCCCGGCGAAACGCCGGGGTCATTTCTCAATTCATCTATCAGCCAGATTCAATAGGGACAGTCACTTACCTTTTTTCGTTTGTGTCTGATCAAGGAGAGTTGCTTTTTGCATTTCAGCATCCGTTTCGGCTTTAATTCTTTCCTCCACTCTGATTCTCCCTTTTCCCATGATCTCGCCTCCTTTTTTGCTATTATAAAGGATCATATTTTGTTGTGAACATGTCGAAAGACCTAATTTTCTGACGAAATGTGTTCTGATACGCTGAATGTCTTTTTTTAGTTATACGCATTCCTCAGCCCGGACCATTCCGATATGGCAGAAAAAATTCACCACTTTGTATCGCTGTGCATATATGGATTTGATACAATAACAGAAATGCCCATACGAGGAGCTGACTTAGCTTGTACACCATTGCCCATCGCGGAGCATCAGGTTACGCTCCGGAAAATACGATTGCCGCATTTGACCTTGCGGTGAAAATGAATGCAGATATGATTGAACTGGATGTCCAGCTTACAAAAGACAGGCAGATTGTTGTGATACACGATGACAGAGTTGACCGAACGACAAACGGGTCGGGCTTTGTTAAGGATTTTACCTTGGAGGAATTGCAGAAACTCGATGCAGGAAGCTGGTACGGCCCCGCTTTTCAAGGTGAGCGTATTCCGACCCTGGAAGCGGTGCTCAAGCGCTACCACAAAAAAATCGGCCTTTTAATTGAGCTAAAAGGCCATCCGTCTCAAGTTGGAATTGAAGAAGAGGTGGGACAGCTGTTAGGGCAATTTTCTTTTTCTATCAACAATATTGTCCAATCCTTTCAGTTACGTTCCGTTCAGAGGTTCCGCGAGCTTTATCCATCGATTCCGACAGCGGTCATTACAAGACCCAATTTTGGCATGCTGTCCAGAAATCAGCTGAGGGCCTTCCGCTCTTTTGCAAACTATGTCAATATAAAATACACACGGCTCAACCGTATGATGATTGGTTCCGTCCATAAAAGCGGCTTAAACATATTTGCATGGACTGTCAACAATGAAAAGACAGCGGCAAAATTACGAGCCATGGGCGTGGACGGCATCGTTACAGATTACCCGGATTTGATCATAAAGGATGGCAAACATGAAAAGATATAGCGCGGTTTTTATCGGAGGCGCGCTTGGCGCCTGCCTCCGATACGGATTAAACTTATGGATACACACCGGTCAGTTCCCTGCGGCAACCTGGCTGGAAAATGCGGCAGGCAGCCTTCTATTAGGCATTCTAACCGGATTTTTTATGATTGGGGCAAAACGCCCTCTGCTGTCAGCTTTGTTAGGCACCGGCTTTTGCGGAGGCTTCACAACAATGTCCACGTTTTCTAAGGAAACAGTGATGCTTTTGCAAGGACAACCCTCACTGGCTGTTTTGTATCTGGCAATCTCATTGATATCAGGGATCATATTTGCACTGATTGGTGTTTTTGCAGGACGGCGCATAGCAGACATTCAGCAAAGAAAGGGGCTGCAGGAAAGATGACACTAGCGGGTATTTTCATAGGGGGCGGACTTGGCGCCATGCTTCGCTTCTGGCTTGGCAATGTGATAACCGCCAGAGCCAAAGGTCTCAGCCTGCCCATTGGCATACTGACAGTCAATATTCTCGGAGCTCTCGGGCTCGGAATATTTACAGGGCTTCACGTTACAAATGCTTCGGTTTCGCTTATCATCGGAACGGGTTTTTTTGGCGCCTTTACGACCTTTTCCACTTTCAGCGTTGAAAGTGTTCAACTCCTAATGGCCAAACGTGTAATGGAAAGCCTCCTGTACATCGCCCTGACACTTTGCGGGTCGCTTTTGGCGTTTTGGTGCGGCTGGACAATCGCAATGTAAAAAAACCTTGAGCTTATTTCTCGCTCAAGGTTGCACTGTTCAGCATCACAGGCTCGGGCAGCGGCAGCTTGCGGTGCGCCATAATCCCTGTTGTGCTGCCGGCTTCTCCTTTTATATCGATTTGCTTGATTAATCGGCCGTCCATCTTCAGCACCTTTATCGTATATGAACCGATGCGAATGGATTCACCAGCCTCAATATCGATGTTTTCTTTTAATATCAATCCGCCGATCGTATCGACGTCTTCTTGAATCGACGCGCCAAGAAGGCTATTCACCTGATCGATCCGAACCTTTCCATCCATCACATAATGGCCGTCGCCAAGCTTTTGGATCAGCGGCTGTTCATCTTCATCAAATTCATCTCTGATCTCGCCGACAATTTCCTCAAGAATATCCTCTGTCGTCACAAGTCCCGAGGTTCCTCCGTATTCATCAGACAATATAGCCATATGAATGCGCTCGCGCTGCATCTTAATCAGCAAATCATGAACCGGGATCGTTTCAATCACTTCGATGACCGGCCGCACATACGGATGGATCGTCATCTTCATTCGTTCTTCTTCTGTCATAAACAGCAAATCAGAAAACAAATGCTTCGTATTGACCAAACCGATCACACTGTCTTTGTCCCCAGCTGTGACTGGCCAGCGCGTGTATTTTTCCTTCAGCATGACTTCAAGCATTTCAGCCATCGTCATCTCTGTGGAGACCGCGGCCATTTCCTTCCGCGGTATCATAATTTCTTTCGCGATCCGATTATCAAATTCAAAAATCTTATTCACATATTTATATTCAGACGGATTAATCTCTCCGTTTTTTAAACTCTCAGACAATAGCATCCTGAGTTCTTCCTCAGAATGGGAACCGTCATGTTCTGACGCAGGCTTTAAACCGAACATTCCGCATAAAAGCCGCGCCGATCCATTGAGGATCCAAATAAACGGAAACAGGAGCAAATAGAATAAACGCAAAGGACCCGCTATCAGCAAGGTCAGCTGCTCTGCCTTTTGAATCGCGACCGTTTTCGGGGCCAGTTCACCTACAACGACGTGCAGGAATGTGATCAAGCCATACGCGACTGCAAAAGAGACTGCATGAGAAACCGAGTCCGGCAAGCCGAGCGGTTCAAATAATGGATGCAGAAGCCGTTCAAAGGCCGGTTCACCCAGTACGCCAAGTCCAATTGATGTCAATGTAATGCCCAGCTGGGATGCGGATAAATATTCATCCAAATCTGTAATGACACGCTTTGCGAGTATCGCCCGTTTGTTTCCTTCTGTGATAAGCTGATCTATTCTGGATCTCCTTACTCTAACAATCGCAAACTCGCTTGCAACGAAAAACGCGGTTAAAGCAATGAGCACGCCAATTAAAATCAGACTGTCAATATCGTCCATTTAACCTTATCCCTCTTATTAAAGGATAAGGAGTCACCTCCTGATATAATCATTTTTCCTTAACATTGAGGTACGCGGTGTATTGTTGCCTAAGCAGAGGGCCCCATCATACCACCTCCAAAAGTCAAAGTTTGATTATAAATTGTATATTTTATTGTAACACAACTCATTCCAAAAATGTTTTTTTAATTTTTAGACTTTTATTATAGAGAAAGCCTTAATTGCACGCGCTGCTTGTCAATTCTGCTGACTGCCTGGATTGGAGAAGTAAGGATTTCGTGAATATAAAAAAGAAAACAGCATGGAAAACTGTTTTCTCTTTCTTTGCCTTCTTAAGCAAAATCTTTATATAAAGAAATGAAAATATCCCGTGAGTTTTTAATCTGCTCGATCGGCACACTGAAGGATAAACGGAAATGCCCGCTCATTCCAAAACCGCTGCTCGGCACAATTAATAATTTGTATTTTTGGGCGGCATGCACACAAAATGCGACTTCATCTTCAATCGGCGATTTCGGAAAAACAAAGAAGCCTCCCTTTGGCATTTCAAATTCAAAACCGGCTTCTTTTAAAATATCTACCATTAAATCCCGGCGCTCCTTATACGCGCTTGCGTCTACTCTTAAATCATCCATTCGTGCCACAGTCCGCTGCATCATAACAGGGGCATTCACAAATCCAAGCGTTCGATTACAATACACAAAAGCGTTGATCAAAAGGTCCGCATTCGGCATTCGGCTGTCTAATCCGATATACCCGAGCCGCTCCCCGGCTATGCCGAGATCCTTACTGAATGAGCTGGCCAAAATCACACGATGATACGATTGAAACGGATTTGCCAGCTCTTCATCATAGATTAATTGACTATACGGTTCATCAAACAGCACATAAATCGTCTGGCCGTTTTTTTCTTCTATTTCTTTTAATAAAGCACCTAAATCGTCTATATTTTTCTGGCTGAGAACAGTGCCTGTCGGGTTATGCGGTGTATTGAGAATCAGCCCTTTTGTCTGCGGGGTGATCGATTGCCTTACCGCTTCAATGTCGATCTCGAACCGGTCTGTCAACGGGCAGCTGACGGCCTTGCCCCCATAGTTCTCAATATACAACTTATATTCGGCAAAATAAGGTGCGAGAATAATGACTTCTTCCCCAGGGTTTATGATGCTTTTTAACGCAACATTCAAAGCGCCGCCCGCGCCCACCGTCATGACGATGCGCTCCGCTAGGAAATCAGCTTCAAAACGTGACCCCAGAAATTGCGCGACTTTTTCTCTCGCTGCCGGAAGACCTTGGTTTTGTATGTATCCGTGGCTGCCTTTTTCAGCTTCCGCTATTAACGCTCTCTTAAAAGCTTCAGGAGGTTCAACAATCGGGTTGCCGAGTGAAAAATCAAATACCTGTTCCTCCCCGAACTCTTTCTTCAGCCTTGCACCTTCATCAAACAGCTTGCGAATCCATGATCCTTTATTTAAGTTTTCTTTAACTTCCCGGGATAACCCAGCCAATTTCATCTGTCCCTTCCGTGTATCATCATTTGAAAATTCTATCTTTTTATGTTACTTCAATCAGATCATGAATTCCACAACTTCCAATTCCCATCTAGGAAAAAACAATAAACTTGTGCAAGACACCGTTCATATATTAAACTATTCTCATAACTATAACGTGATGGTTGGGAGGGATATAGATGGGGCTGAGACTTATCGCATCAGTGAACTAGCGGCGCTCGCCGGAGTAACGAAACGGACAGTTGATTATTATACGAATCTCGGTCTGCTTACGCCGGCCAGATCCTGTTCAAATTACCGTTACTACGACGAAAATGCACTCAAACGGCTTATATTTATTGTAGATTGCAAGAAGCAGCGATTGGCCCTGTCCGATATTAAAGATCGACTGGAGAACCAGTTTCCCTCTTCAGCTAAACTTAATGATGAAATTGGAAATCTGGCATTAGAAATTGATCATATGAATCAAAACATCTCCGGAATCTTGCATCGGTTTGAACGGCTGAAGCCTGAGGATCGTGACAAGCTGAAAAGCAAGCTCCCGCCTGAAAAGCTCGCCGTGTTCCAATCATTAATGCTGCTGTTAAGTTAAAACCATTTTATCTAACAGGAGGTGTTACCTTCATTCTCATTGCTAGAGTGAAGGTTCTAATTGGACATAGTGAATTTGATTTTAGTTGCTGTTTTAATCGCCCTGACGGCATTTTTCGTGGCATCTGAGTTTGCCATTATCAGAATCAGAGGCTCACGGATCGATCAGCTGATCGCGGAAGGAAATAAAGCAGCAATAGCCGTAAAAAAAGTGACCACGCATCTTGATGAATATTTATCTGCGTGTCAGCTCGGAATTACACTGACTTCCATCGGATTAGGGGTCTTAGGTGAATCAACGATTGAAAGGCTGCTTCACCCGCTTTTCGTAAAATTGAACGTTCCAGGTTCCCTTTCACATGTCATATCGTTTATTTTTGCGTATGCCATTATCACGTTCCTGCACGTTGTTGTTGGAGAACTTGCACCTAAGACAGTCGCTATCCAAAAGGCGGAAGCAGTGTCTATGCTGTTTGCGAAACCGCTGATTTGGTTTTACCGCATTATGTTCCCGTTCATTTGGCTTTTGAACAATTCCGCACGGTTATTGACAAAAGCATTTGGCCTGGAGACCGTTTCAGAAAACGAACTGGCTCACTCTGAAGAAGAGCTGCGAATCATTTTGTCTGAAAGCTATAAAAGCGGTGAAATCAACCAGTCAGAGTTTAAATATGTAAATAAAATCTTTGAATTTGACGACAGGCTCGCGAAAGAAATTATGATTCCGCGGACCGAAATTGTCAGCCTTCCGCATGATATCAAGATTTCTGAAATGATGGATATCATTCAGATCGAAAAATATACCCGCTACCCTGTGGAAGAGGGCGATAAAGATAACATTATCGGGGTTATTAACATAAAAGAAGTGCTGACCGCCTGCATCAGCGGCGAGGTATCTGTTGATTCGACCATTTCTGAATTCGTCAATCCGATCATTCATGTCATTGAATCTGCGCCGATCCAAGACCTGCTTGTCAAAATGCAAAAAGAGAGGGTCCACATGGCCATCTTGTCTGATGAATACGGCGGCACTGCCGGGCTTGTAACGGTTGAGGACATCATCGAGGAAATTGTCGGTGAAATTCGCGATGAATTTGATATTGATGAAATTAGCGAAATCCGCAAAATCGGCGAAGGCCATTATATTCTTGACGGAAAAGTGCTAATTGACCAAGTAAACGACCTGCTCGGCATTCATTTAGAGAACGAAGAAGTCGATACAATCGGCGGCTGGTTCCTTACTCAAAAATACGATGTTGAAAAAGATGATTCTATCATCGAAGAAGGCTGCGAATTCATCATTAATGAAATTGACGGCCACCACGTCGCATATATTGAAGTGAAAAAGCTTCAAGAAGAAGAACTTCTCGAGACTGCTAACCAGCAGGAAGCATAATAAGAAAAGCACCTTATAAAAGGTGCTTTTCTTATTTTCACAGTTTCAGGCTAACGCCTTATAGCTGATCAAGTTTATTCTCTAATTCTTTAATCCGCTGATTCAAAGCCTCTGTCATTGCTGCAAGTCTTTCCTTTGACGGCAGGTGGGCAAAATCAGCCTGGTGAAGAGGCTCACCGATAATCAGCTTCATTTTTCCTTTTTTGAACAATTCTTTTCCGCTTGAAGGGCCCTGATATGCAGCAGGAACAAGCGGCGCTTTCCCCATTTGCGCAATTGTCACCGCACCTCTTTTCAAAGGCACGTCCTCAGAGGTTCTTGTTCCGCTTGGGAAGATACCGACAATCTCTCCTTCTTTCAGCAGCTTAATCGGTGTTTTAATACTGCTTGGCCCGGGATTTTCCCGATCTACCGGAAAGGCATGAATTTTCTGCAGAAACGAACCGATCCATTTATTTTGAAAAAGCTCTTTTTTCGCCATGTAGTGTATTTGATAAGGAAGAATCCCGACTCCGAGTGTAATCACATCAACCCAGCCGGAATGTGTACACGCGATGACAAAACCTGAATCGGCCGGAAGGTTTTCTTTGTTATACACCTTCACTCCTCCGCGAAGAGAAAGAATAACTTTTAAAGCATTTGCACAAAACTTATACATATCGCACTTCCTTTGTCGTAATCAATGATTCTTTCTGTCATCTATTATAACAATATTTTTTATTACCTGGTACTAATTTTTAAGATTTCTCCCGTTAAAACGCCAAAAAGCTGAGGATTCGCCCTCAGCTTTTGTTATATTTCCTCTCTGGTCGGCGGGGCCATAAACTCCGGTCCGACTGGGTCTGAAATTGTATTTTCCAATATGGTATTGATATCTTTCTGATCTTCACTATTCAGCGTCCAGCCTGTAATCTCAGATAGCGCCTCAAGCTGCTCAGGCTTCCTTGCCCCCCAAAGAGCGACATCCGCTCCCGGCTGGTCTAAGATCCATCTGACAGCCAAGTGAATCACTGATTTTCCATAACGAGTCTTCGCCAGCTTATCCAATTGATTCACAGCAGAAAGATACTCTTTAAAGCGGGGCTTCTGGAATTTTGGATCGTGATTACGCAGATCATCGCTCTCAAATGTATATTCTTCAGTCATTTTGCCTGTTAACAGCCCTCTGCATAAACTGCCGTATAATAAGGTTGTCACCTTGTGATCTCTCGCATACGGAAGAACATTCTCTTCCATTTCTCTTTCAAACAAATTATAAGGAGGCTGAATCGTATGGAGGGGTGCAACGGCGCGAAATGTATCCATTTGCTCAATCGAAAAATTGCTTACGCCAATCGCCCGGATTTTTCCCGCATCATATAATTCCTTCATGACTTCCGCTGTTTCTTCAATTGGCACAAGCGGATCAGGCCAATGCACCTGATAAAGGTCAATATAATCTGTTTGAAGCCGTTTTAAAGAATCCTCAACTTCCTCTACAATTCTCGCTCTGTTCGCATGGCGGAACAGCTGGTTGTTCTTCCAGTCCAAAGCCGTTTTGGTTGCGAGAATTACCTTGTCTCTTTTGCCGTACTCCTTGATTGCCTTTCCGACGATTTCCTCGGACTGCCCGAAGCCGTAAGCCGGCGCGGTGTCAATCAGTGTAATCCCCTGATCAAGAGCGGCGCGGATTGTTTTAATCGATGTTTTTTCGTCAGTGCCTCCCCACATCGTTCCTCCAATCGCCCATGTGCCGAGGCCGATTCTGGAGGCTTCTATTCCTGTTTCTGCGATACTGGTATATTCCATTGTGCCACTCCTTCACTTTTTCACTATCTTTTCCCCTCTGGAAAAATTGTTAAACATTTCTCCGCACTATCTTTTGCGGCCATTTTTGGGTACTATATAGGAATGGTGTTTGATTAGGTATAAAAAAGCCGTTTGCATGTAATGTGCAACTTTAAACCTTTCTTATGCGTGTATAACATAGAGGGGAGAAAAGGCAGTGACGATCGATGAAATTTACCAAATATACATGAATGATGTTTACAGGTTCCTGCTCTCCATGACAAAAGACAAGCATCTTGCCGAAGACTTGCTGCAGGAAACCTTTATGCGGGCATACATACACATTCACTCCTATGATCACAGCAAAGTAAAGCCCTGGCTTTTTCAAGTGGCGCGAAACGCCTTCATTGATTACGTCAGAAAGCATAAGAAAGAAGTAACCATTTCTGATGACTTAATCGGAAGCCTCTTTCAAAATGCTGTTCAGAGCCCTGCCCATCAGGTAGAGATAAAGGAAGTGCTGACTGGTTATATGTCCGAGCTCCCCGATAATTATCGGGAGGCCTTAACGTTATATTATTTAAAAGAGTTAAATTACAAAGAAGCATCCCATATTATGAATATTTCAGAGGCGAATTTTAAAAGTGTTTTATTTCGTGCCAGACAGCGGCTGAAAGCACTTTATAATAGAGGTGTTAATGATGAATGAAGAATTTAAAAAGCGTTTTGATCAATATAAAAATGGGGAAATGAGCGACCAGGAAATGAACGCATTTGAGGAAGAACTTGAGAAGCTCGAAGTATATCAGGAATTGATTGACAGCGAGCTAGAGGACGATAACGATTGGGATATCAGCATCAGTCCTGAAAAACAAAAAGCGATTTTAGCCTACGGCAAACGCAAATCTTATTTGCGAATTTCTGTGCTTGCCGTCATTTCGACATTGATGATTTTGCCGCTTTGCACGCTGGGAAGCTACCTCTATTACGGGATGGGCGGAAAACACAGCACCGGCAATGAGTTTATGGAAACCGCCGCCGTCACTGTAGCCCTGACCATGCCGAATGTTCTTGTTGATACTTCCGGGCTGAAAAGCCAAGTGAAGCTGTTTGGCATGAATACGGAATTCCCGCTGCAAAAGCAGATTGGCACGAAGACGGCTGCCGTAGGGAATGAACGGGTTGAAATGTTTTATAACAAAGTAAAAGCGCCGGCTGTAAACTACTATGACTTAGAAGCGAATAAAACCGGCCATTACTTCACACACCCTTCAAACACGTCTGAACAAACAACCGCAAAAGCAGAAAAAACATTAAAGACATTGCCTGAAGGAACGGTATCCGAGGTCTACCTTTCATATGACCGCGCATATCCGACAAAAGACGTGTATAACAAATTCAAAGGCTATGATGTGAGCTTTTTGTGGAACGCAATCGAAACAGAGAAAAACACAAATAAGACAGCTTCAACAGAACCTCTTGGCTATCCTGGAAAGGATTCAAAGTTCTTGGCTGCCCTTAATACAAAAGGCAAGTCGAATGGCGATCAGTTTATTAACGCCCTGAAATTTATGTCCAAACACGAAAAATGGGCTCAGGTCATTTCAAAACGCAAAGACCTGAATGTAGATAACCGATTAGATTATGTAGAGAAAAACGGTGTCAATGTTTACGGTTCGGTCGTTACAGGACCAACCAAGGAAATCCAGCGGATGCTGAAAAACAAATCTGTAAAATCAGCGAATGTCGGCGAGGTGGAATTATGGAACTGGTAAGAATTTTTAAAGAACACAATGTATTCGGCTGGATCTCTGTCGGGACAGCGGTTCTGTCCCTGCTCTTGCTGAATTTGGCGATTATCAGCAATGTCACGTTTTATTCCTATCAAATGCTTCCGTTCGCCATGGCTGCCGTTCCGTTCGGCGTTGTTGAACTCTTCATCAAGAGAGGACGCACAGGCCCCGGCCTGCTCGGCGTCATCCTTAATCTCTTTGTGATTATTTGTGTGTATACCATTGTTTCTGTAGATACAAATTTACAGTTTGGCTTTTAAAAAAAGACGCCTTTTCAGGCGTCTTTTTTCATTTACACCGGTTTTCGGAACAAATAGCTTTCTATAGCAAAACCCATTTTTTCTGTATAAAATCGATGTGCGTCTTTACGCTGAAGGCCAGATGAAAGACTGACAAAGCCAAGTCTGGCTTTACTCGCCCAGTCTGCGGCATAATCCAAAAGCATTTTGCCGTATCCCTTTGATCGGCTAGGTGCCGTTGTAACTAGATCCGCAACCCACAAGTGCTCTCCTTTATGAATGGAAACCCTCGGCTGAGCGCCGCACAGCGCTCTGATCTCTGTATCTTCATATAAGGCAAAAAGCATATACGATTCTTTCTGCACACAGGCTTCAAGCCTTTGTAAATATGTCTCGATATCTAGTTCTGTTCTCAATTCACCCATGACCGGATACGACTCAGCCCATTCTTCTTTCGTGGTTAATTGTTTGATATGAATCATCTTCTCAATCCCCTTTCCTTTCGTTACAATGATCATAGCTAATAAATGGCATTTACCAAATAGCCAATATCAGAAAAAATGACCATGCCAGATAAAAAGGAGACATGAGATGGATATCACGCCGTTTCTTGATAAAAAGAGCAAATACCGCTGTATGAGCAGCTCTATACCTTTTTCAAACAAGAGATTTCACATGCGCGAATCACAAAGGGAACAAAACTTCCTTCAAAACGCAGGCTCTCCAGCTTGCTCGATGTCAGCACGGCAACAATAGAACGAGCTTACGAGCAATTAACTGCTGAGGGCTATGTCAAAAGCAAGCCGAAAATCGGTTGGTTCGCGGCAGAAGTAGAGCCAGACTTTCCGTCAGCTCCTGACCATTTTCAGCAGTCTGCACAGCCTGGCTCACATAAAAAGAACGCACCTGCTATTGACTTCCATCAAGGCAATGTTGATCCGGCCCACTTCCCGTTTACCGCATGGAGAAAAAGCATAGTAAAAAGTCTGGATCGCTATTCCGATTCGTTTCACACCTCTGGTGACCCTCAGGGAGAACACGAACTCAGGCACACGATTGCCCGATTCGTCAGGCTGTCTCGGAGAGTAAATTGCGATCCCGGCCAGATTATCATTGGTGCAGGAACCACCGTGCTTCTGCAAATTCTTTGCCTTATGCTAAAACCAGGTACAAAAATCGGCTTTGAAGAACCGGGCTTTCACCGTTCAAGAAGGATGTTTGAAGCAAATCGCATGAATGTCATTCCGATTTGTACTGATGCAGAAGGCGTCCTGCCGGATGAGCTCTACCGCCGGAATCCTTATTTCATGTATACGACTCCTTCGCATCAGTTTCCGCTTGGGACCATCATGACGATAACCCGCAGACAGGAGCTGCTTGCATGGGCAGCAAAATCAAATTCATTCATTATAGAGGATGATTATGACGGGGAATTTCGCTACAGCGGCCATCCCATTCCGTCTTTACAGGGCCTAGATCCGAATGGCAGAGTCATATATCTTGGCACTTTTTCAAAGTCACTTCTGCCTTCCTTGCGGCTTAGCTTCATGATTGTGCCCCCTAAACTCATGAAATCGATCAAAAACAACGCTCAGTTAATGAAGCAAACCGTCTCTGCCCACTCGCAATTCGCGCTGGCAGACTTCATCGAAACCGGAGAGTGGCAAAAACACATAAATAGAATGAGAGGCCTATACCGAAAAAAACACGCTGTCCTGTTAGAAGCCATCCGCTCTGAACTAGGAAACACCGTTGAGATTCTCGGTAAAAACTCAGGGCTTCACATTCTGCTGCGTCTTTTGTTTCCAGCAAATGAGGAAGAAGCAATAAAAGCAGCCGCAAACAACGGTGTAACCATCTATCCCGTCTCCCCTTCATATAAAGAACGAACACCTTTTGCTTCTGTCTTAATCGGTTATGGCGGTTTGTCAGAAGAGGACATCAGGCTCGGCATCCAAAAACTAAAAACGGCATGGGCGCCGTTGATATCATCTTATTAAATAAAAAAACAGGCTCCATTCCCGGAGCCTGTTTTTTTAAAAAGATAAAATTCCAATTAAATTTAAGAACACGATAATAATGGCAAGCGGCACGATAAAACGAAGCAAATAAAACCATGTGTAAAAGAATGCTTTGCCTGTATTTGATCCATTTCTCATTTCTGCCAAGAGCTCACTCTTCGAAATTTTAAGCGGGATAAAAAGAGAAATTAACAGAGCGCCTGAGGGCATTAAAACATTGCTGACGGTAAAATCAGCAATATCAAAAAACGTTTTGCCAAATAGGTGCACATCACTCAATACGCCATAAGACAAGCAGCATGGGATTCCGACCAAAAAGATCAAAAGCCCGCTCGTCCATGACAGTTTTTTCCTCTTCTTTTCGTCCCCTTTTCCGATTGTGGCGACAATAATTTCAACCATCGAAAATGCTGAGGTTAAGGCCGCAAATAAAAATGCAACGAGAAAGCCGATAAAAAACAACGTGCCAAACGGCAGCTGTTCAAAAACGGCTGGAAGCACTGTAAACAGCAGTGTCGGTCCTTCATTCGGCTGAAAACCGAATGAGAAAACCGCCGGAAAAATAGCCAAACCTGCCAAGAGTGTCACAATGATATTCATCAAGACAATGGAGGCTGCTGAACGAGGGATATTTTGTGTTTTCGGCAAATAAGAGCTATAGGTCACCATCACCGATACCCCCAATGTTAACGTAAAGAAAGCCTGTCCCAGAGCGAATAATATAGATTCCGGAGTCAGATCGCTGAAATGTGGCACAAGCAGAAACTTTACGCCTTCCATTCCACCATTAAGCGTAAGAGACCGGAGAACAAGCAGAATAAACAACAAAAACAAAATCGGCATTATCACCGCGCTGACCCGTTCAATCCCTTTTTGAACCCCTCTGGCGACAACGATGACAGTCAGTACCATAAAAACAAGCTGAGCCGTGAGCGTCTGCACCGGATTTTGGATAATAGAAGCAAAAAGAGCGCCATACTGTGCTTGGGAAAGCCCGGACAGTGAGCCTGACGCTGTTTTTACGATATACAGCAAAATCCATCCCCCGATTACACTGTAAAACGACAGCACTAAGAAACACGCGGCTACACCGATCCACCCGGTAAGAAACCAAGCTGATCGCGGCGCTTCTTTTTTATATGCATCAATGGCATTCGTCTGGTTCCGTCTTCCAAAAATAAATTCCCCCACCAAAAGCGGATAGCCTAAGAGGATGGTAAATAACACGAAGATAAGAAAAAAGGCTCCTCCCCCATTGGTCCCCGCTACGTAAGGGAACTTCCAAATCGCGCCCAAGCCGATAGCCGAGCCGGCCGCTGCCATGACGAAACCAATTTTCGAAGCCCATTGGACTGGTTTTTGCTCAGACAATAAACGTCACTTCCTTTCCAGCCTATATTATCTCTTATTTTTGTCTTCATTTCTATAGATTCATTTGCCAAGAACAGAAAAGAGAGCGGCCTGTATGGCCGCTCTCTTTATCAAAAGGTTATTTATTGATTTAATTTTGAATGCTTTCTTGAATACAGAAAATAGATGACCAAGCCGATTAACAGCCACACCAGGAAGCGGACAATCGTCACCCATCCCAGATTTAAAATCAAGAACAGGCAGAACAGAATCGCCAGGCCTGGGATCACGGGAACTCCCGGGCATTTAAAAGCTCTCGGAAGATCAGGCTGTTTCTTTCTCAAAACGATAACTGCCACAGAAATCAGGACAAATGCCGACAACGTCCCGATGTTTACCAGCTTTGCAAGTTCATCCAGCGGAACAAGTGAGCCGAGAAGCGCCGACATCGTTCCGAAAAACCAAGTGGCTACATAAGGTGTTTTGTGCTTTGGATGCACTTTAGAAAGTGAGCCCGGCACAAGTCCGTCACGCGACATGGCAAACATGACGCGGGTCTGCCCGTAAAGCATCACGAGCATAACTGTTGTCATTCCCAGCACGGCGCCAATATCAATGATGCCAGCCACCCAGTTTTGCCCTGCGCTTTGAAGAACAAGAGAAACCGGATGATCCACACCCGCAAATTGAGCAAACGGGATAACCCCAGTCATGATTGCTGATACGGTGACATATAAAATCGTGCAAACCAGTAAAGAGAAAATAATGCCTTTAGGCAGATCCTTTGCGGGATTTTTCGTCTCTTCCGCAGCAGAGGATACAGCGTCAAATCCGATAAAAGCAAAGAATACGAGCGCCGCTGCACTGAATACGCCGCCAAAGCCCATTGGCATAAACGGCTGCCAGTTGTGCGGCTTCACGTAAACGGCTGCCACCGCGATAAACAGCAGAACAACCAGTATCTTCAAGATAACCATGATATTGTTGACTCTTTTTGATTCTTTGATGCCTAAATAAAGCAAATATGTGATCGCCATTACAATGACGAATGCAGGAAGATTAAACAGAGTAAAGGTGCCTTTCACTGCGCCCGGTGCCGCTGTTAAAGCAACCGGAAGATGAATGCCGAGCCCTGATAAAAATGATTGGAAATAACCAGACCAGCCGACCGACACTGCACTTACCGCCAGCATGTATTCTAAAATTAAATCCCACCCGATAATAAAGGCCATAAGCTCTCCCAATGTCGCATAAGTGAATGTATACACCGAACCTGAAACAGGCACACTTGACGCAAACTCCGCGTAAGACAGGGCGGCGAATAAACAAGCCAGCGCCGCCACAACAAATGAAATGGTCAGTCCGGGACCTGCCGTGACTGCGCCTGTTCCCGTCAGAACAAAAATTCCTGTACCAATAATGGCGCCGATTCCAAGCAACGTTAAATCGAACGCCCCTAATTCTCTTTTTAAAGACTTTTCACCGCTCGTCGCAGCGATTAAATCCTGAATGCTTTTCTTCCTAAATACGCTCCCTTTCATTCCCCTTCAACTCCCGATCATCTATTTTTATATATTTTATTTGAATTTTCTGAATTCATGAGCGGCAATGGTCATTTTTCTGTTTTTCTACTATATTTGTACTGGTCGTGAATCATTCCTTTCTCCTACTCAATATTATATATAAAATTGCAAAAATGAAAACAAAATTGTTAGAAAAATCGACAAATTTTTTATTTTCCAATTTCTAACCACACAAAAAAACCAGCTATCAAAGCTGGTTTTTCGTTGATTACGTTGAAATAAAACGGCCGCCATTCACATGAATGGTCTGCCCTGTCATATAGGAAGATTCGTCAGACGCCAGCAGAACATAGGCGCCCGCATGCTCAACCGGCTGTCCCGGTCTTCCCATTGGGGTATCCAAGCCGTGCTGTTTCACTTTTTCCTCAGGGAATGTCGCCGGAATAAGCGGTGTCCAAATCGGACCAGGCGCCACCGCATTCACTCTGATGCCTTTATCCGCAAGCGACTTCGCCATGGACCGCGTAAAGGAGACAATCGCACCTTTTGTGCTGGAATAATCAATTAACGCCGTATCTCCTTCATAAGCGGTAATCGATGTCGTATTGATAATGGCACTGCCCCCTCGCAAGTGAGGCAAAGCTTTCTTCGTCATATGAAACATGGAAAAAATATTTGTGCGAAAGGTTTTTTCCAGCTGTTCTGTTGAAATATTGAGAATGCTGTCCTGGGGATGCTGTTCAGCGGCGTTGTTCACCAAGATATCTAGTTTGCCAAAATGGTCCACTGTTTGCCGCACAGCTTGTTCACAATGGTTCTCGTCCCCGACATCTCCCGGGATAAGCAGGCAGCGGACATTTTCCTTTTCGATCCGTTTACGTGTTTCCTCTGCGTCCGAATGCTCATCTAAGTAAAGAATGGAGATATCAGCCCCCTCTTTAGCAAACGCAATGGCAGCCGCTCTCCCTATCCCGCTGTCGCCTCCGGTAATGATCGCGACTTTTCCTTTCAATTTTCCGCTTCCTCGATAATCCTCGTCATCTGACAGGGGCAGCGGATTCATTTCTGATTCAATGCCCGGCTGTCTGTCCTGATGCTGGGGTTCTTGTCCTTCTGTTTGTCTGTCCATTGGGTTCACATTCATCACTCCTAGACATGTGGTTAATACTGAACGTTACCACACGACAGAAGTGAGTAAACGCCAAAATATGCTATGAAAGAACTTCCTCAGGAATGGCACCTGTATATTTCGCTGATGGACGGAAAATCATGTTGTTTTCCGCCTGTTCCAGCACATGGGCGCACCATCCCACCATTCGGCTTGCAGAAAAGGTCGGTGTAAACAATTCATCGTCAAAATCGATGGCCTTCATCACAGCAGCCGCATAAAATTCAACATTTGTGTACAGCTTTCGTCCCGGTTTGTAGATTTCAAGCAAACGAATCGCTTCTGCTTCTACATGGAGTGCAAGATCGAGATCGCGGTCATTGCCGGCCACCTCTTCTGCTTTCTGTCTCAAAGCTTCTGCCCGCGGGTCTTTTGTTTTGTACACCCTGTGGCCGAATCCCATCAAGCGCTCTCCTTTTTCGAGTTTTTCTTTCAGATATGCTTCAGCATGTTCTTTTTCTCCAATGTCTTCAAGCATTTTTGTCACAGCAGAAGGGGCGCCTCCGTGGAGCGGGCCTTTCATCGTGCCAAGAGCAGCCGTGACGGCTGACACTAAATCACTTTCTGTAGATAATGTGACCCTTGCCGAAAAAGTGGATGCGTTCATGCCGTGCTCCATGGCCAGAATCATATAGGTTTCAAGCGCTTTCTTTTTTGCCTCTGAAGGCTGTTCACCTGTGAGCATATAATAATAGTTTTCGACATGTCCGTACTGGGAAGAAGGTGTTATTGCTTGTTCACCGAGCGACCACCTTTTTCTGTAGGCAATGATGGAGGGCGTGATTGCAATAAGCCGGATTGCTTCTTCTGTTTTCGGATGGAATGTGTACGTATTTTCCCCCAATGCTGACACAACCGTTCTCAGCACCGACATATCGTCCATATTGTTTGGCAATGACTGAACCAAGCGCTCAATGTGTTCCGGAAGGTACCGGTCCGCAGCCAGCTTATCTTTAAATACCTGCAATTCTTCAGCTGAAGGCAGTTTCCCAAATAAAATCAAATAAGCCGCTTCTTCAAAGCTATGATTCAGTGCGATGTCTTTTGCATGATGGCCTCTGTAAATCAGACGCCCTTTTTCACCATCAATATGGCTGATGGATGTTTCCACACATGTAATTCCCTTTAATCCGTAATGTACCATTTGTATTCCCCCTATCCTTTTCTGTTATTATAGTAAATATAATATTTAAAAAATAATGAATATTTTAAAGGAAATTAATTAAAAATATTAATCAGAGGGAGAATAGAAATGGATTTCAAATGGCTTCATACCTTTGTGACTGCTGCGAAATATGAAAACTTCCGAAAAACAGCGGAAACGCTTTTCTTATCTCAGCCCACTGTGACTGTGCATATCAAGCAATTAGAAAAAGAAATCAGCTGCAAGCTGTTTGAGCGAAAAGGCAGACAGATCCAGCTGACTGATGAAGGCAGGGCTTATTTACCGTATGCGCTCAGGCTGCTTGATGATTATGAAAACAGCATGGCAGAGCTTCACAGAGTGCGACAAGGCTACTCTCAAACCTTACAGCTCGCGGTTTCTCCGCTTATTGCAGATACTGTGCTTCCTTCTGTCATGAAGCGGTACACAGCAATGAACACGGAAACAGAAATGGCGGTGACGATTTTCGAATCAGCGGAAATCGCGTCACTGATAAAAGCCGGGGAAGCTGATATCGGACTGAGCTGTCTAAAGGTACAGTCTTCCTCTTTAAGCTGCCACTGCCTTTATAAAGACCCTGTCGTCCTTGTTGCCCCGCCCGATCAGCGCTTCATAGAAGACAAAGAAATTGATGCCAAAGAGGTGCTCGAGCAATACCTGCTTTTGACCCACAATCATCCTGATTACTGGGACGACTTGCTCCGTCAAGTCAGAGTGACATTTCCATTTGTGAGGACAATGAAGGTTACACAAACACATATAACGAAACGGTTTATCAAGGAAGGACTCGGGGTTTCATTTCTGCCTTTATCTACAGTAAAGCGGGAGTTAGCAGAAAAACAGATGATCAGAATCCCTTATCAGTCTGCTCAGCTGCCCTATGCCGGCGCTTATGCAATCGCCCTTTATGAAAATAAGAAAGAAAAAAAATTCTTGGATTTTTTATCACATTTTCATTTTTAGGAGCAACCAAAATGGATGTGCTCCGTCTAATGAAAAAAACCCGTTCCAATGAACGGGTTTCCTCTAAAATTAGAATCTTTTCGCACCGAGGTAACGAGGCTTCCAGTAGCTGTTGTCCAGGCTGCTGATTTGTACGCCGTCAGATCCTGCATGAATGAAGCTGTTGTTTCCAATGTAAATCCCCATGTGAGAAGGGCCGGATTTATATGTTGTGAAGAAGACGAAGTCACCAACAGACGGGCTGGCAATGCTTTTCATAGAACTCCAGTATCCCGCAGTGCTTGTTCTGCCCACACTTGTTTGTTTATTCAGTACATACCAAATGAATCCGCTGCAGTCAAAGCCAGAAGTTGTCGTTCCGCCCCATTTATATGGCGTGCCGACTAACGCTTTCGCATCAGAAACCAGCTTGCTCACATTCAGTGATGTAGTAGATGATGCTTTGCTGCTTGAAGATGATGAAGAAGAAGCAGGCTTGGAGCTGCTTGTGCTTGTTCCTTTCACCTTCAATACTTGGTTGACATAGATTACATCTGATTTTAAGCCGTTTAAGCTTTTTAATTTGCTAACCGTAGTGCCGTATTGTTTTGCGATTTTAGACAGACTGTCCCCGCGCTTCACTTTATAAGTGGAAGTTGAAGACGTTGATACGCTCGATGAGCTGGAGCTGCTTGAACTTGATGAGCCTTTCAGTTTCAGGACTTGTCCAACACGAAGCAAGTCTGATTTTAAGCCATTCAGTTTTTTCAGTTCATTGACTGTCATGCCGTATTTTTTTGAAATTTTCCACAGGCTGTCTCCGCTCTTTACTTTGTATGTAGAAGAAGCGGAAGAAGAAGAACTGCTGCTTTTTGAACTTGTAGATTTGCCGTTAATCGATAAAGTCTGTCCCACATAAATAAAGTCCGAACGAAGGTGGTTCTCTGATTTAATTTTACTGATCGTTGTGTCGTATTTTCTTGAAAGATCCCATAACGTGTCGCCTTTTTTCACCTTAATGCTTTGTGCAGACGCCGCTCCTGCAAATAATGTCGATCCTAAAACAACTGCTGTCGTAGCTGTAATGATTTGCTTTTTCATATTTTCCTCCCCAAATGTTAACTCTCTATATATGTATCTCTTTTTTTTAATTAATCTTATTGGTTTCTATTATAAGGATAGATTCCCATTAGAAATAGTCTTGACTTCATGTGACAAATTTCTTAATTATTCGTTCTAAAAAAAAGTTTTTAAGGGTATTAAATATTTCATTTTCGTTGCAAAGGTGACAAAAAACGAGTGCTTTTGTCATGTTTTATGGGATGTTTTTCAACATAAAGGAAATCAATGAAAACTTTCGGGGGGGTTCACTCACTTATGGAAGAATGTATGATAAAGAATATAAGAGGAAAGCTGCGGTTATCCGCAGTTTTTTTATTTAAACAAACATATCATGCAAGGACAGAGAGGTAAAGATTTTTCTGAAAAAGGAATGCTTTACATCAAATATGGCAAGATAACGAAAAGCGTTTTTTCATTTCCTTACAACGCTTTACTTATTGTTTACATGATCAACATCCATATTTAACAATATTCCCCTAACATAATAAATGGAACACATTAAAGGAGGCATGCTAAAAATGAATTTGTTTCAAAATATGAAATCAAAACTTCTGCCAATCGCCGCTGTTTCAGTCCTTACAGCTGGAATCTTTGCCGGAGCCGAGCTCCAGCAAACAGAAAAGGCCAGCGCCAAAAAACAAGACAAAGCTGAGATCAGAAATGTCATTGTGATGATAGGCGACGGCATGGGGACGTCTTACATAAACGCCTACCGTTCCATGAAAAATAACGGTGAAACACCGAATAACCCCAAATTGACTGAATTTGACCGGAATTTGACAGGCATGATGATGACGCATCCGGATGACCCTGATTATAATATCACAGATTCAGCAGCTGCCGGAACAGCATTAGCGACAGGCGTTAAGACATATAACAATGCAATTGGCGTCGATAAAAACGGGAAAAAAGTGAAATCTGTGCTTGAAGAGGCCAAACAGCAAGGCAAGTCAACAGGGCTTGTTGCAACGTCTGAAATTAACCACGCCACCCCTGCCGCATATGGGGCCCACAATAAATCTCGGAAAAACATGGACCAAATCGCCAATAGCTATATGGATGACAAAATAAAAGGCAAACAAAAAATAGACGTTTTGCTTGGCGGCGGAAAATCGTATTTTAACCGCAAGGACAGAAACTTGACAAAGGAATTCAAACAAGCCGGCTACAGCTATGTGACAACTAAAGAAGCACTGAAGAAAAATAAGGATCAGCAGGTGCTCGGGCTTTTCGCGGATGGAGGGCTTGCTAAAGCGCTTGATCGCGACAGCAAAACACCGTCTCTCAAAGAAATGACGGTTTCAGCAATTGAACGCTTGAACCAAAATAAAAAAGGATTTTTCTTAATGGTCGAGGGGAGCCAGATTGACTGGGCGGCCCATGACAATGATACAGTAGGAGCCATGAGCGAGGTGAAAGACTTTGAACAGGCCTATAAAGCCGCGATTGAATTTGCGAAAAAAGATAAACATACACTTGTGATTGCAGCTGCAGACCATACAACCGGCGGCTTTACCATTGGCGCAAACGGCGAAAAGAATTGGCATGCAGAGCCGATTCTCTCCGCAAAGAAAACGCCTGAATTTATGGCCAAAAAAATCAGTGAAGGCAAACCGGTCAAAGATGTGCTCGCCCGCTATACAAATCTGAAATTTACATCAGAAGAAATCAAAAGCGTTGAAGCTGCTGCACAGGCTGACAAAAGCAAAGGCGCCTACAAAGCCATCATCAAGATTTTTAATACTCGCTCTAACAGCGGATGGACGAGTACCGATCACACCGGCGAACAAGTGCCGGTATACGCGTACGGTCCCGGAAAAGAAAAATTCCGCGGATTGATTAACAATACTGATCAGGCAAATATCATATTTAAGATTTTAAAAACTGGAAAATAAAAAGGATGCAGAACGCTGCATCCTTTTTTTTATAAATACCTGCGGTGAACACCTTTTCCATCGTACGAAAACATGACTTCCTTATCCTCAAGCACAGACTCAATGTGCACGCTTCTTCCCCAAAGCTGGAATAAATAAGGGAGCACTTTCTCCAAGTATTTCAAATCCAGCTCTATGCCCTCATACCAATGCTTAATATAGAGTTCGTTATTTTTCATATAATCGCCGTCGTTTACCGTCAAATATGGAAAGCCGCCATTTACCCGCATGCTTACGAGCTGGTCACGCACCGACTTCCACTCTTTATCAATGATCTTATAATCTCTGCCCTGTTTTTGAAACAAATAAAGATCTTCGCGCATGACTAAGTCTTTGGTTAAATAATTGCGGATGAAAGAGATATCGGATTCAATCTCCCTGACCTCAAACATTTTCTCCCGGCCGGAGTCAGGCTGCACGCCCATTTTCTTCATTTCCTCCGTCGGGTTGTTGTACCGCTCCTCAATGTCTTCAAATATTTTCAGCCCTAAATAATAAGGGTTAATGCCTGTTTTGGACGGCTGAACGACACCTGCATTCAGCTTGGCGAACTCGATCGCTTCATCAGAGGTTAAATCAAGCTCACGTATAATTCGCTGGTGCCAATAGGAAGCCCAGCCCTCATTCATAATCTTTGTTTCCAGCTGAGGCCAGAAATAAAGCATTTCCTCTCTCATCATCGTTAATATATCACGCTGCCATGGCTCCAGCTCCCGGGAATGCTCCTCGATAAAAAGCAGGATATCTTTTTCCGGCCGCGGCGGGAACGGTTTTTTCGATTTTTTCACTTGTTTTTTCGGTTTCTTTTCATCCAAAGACCATAAATCATCGTAAGGTGTGGCTGCCTCTTCAATCTCCTCTTCCTCATCATCCACACTCCATTGGAGCTTTGGGCGGACCAACGACGGATCGATATGCTCCTGAATCGCAAGGATCGCATCTAAAAATGACTCTACTTCTTTTATCCCGTGAACCTGTTCATAGTGTTTTATCCGTTCAGCCGTTGCCGCCATGCTTTCCACCATATCGCGCTTCGTGTTTTGGAAACGGCAGTTGTTTTTGAAGAAATCGCAATGGGCAAGAACGTGAGCGACAATCAATTTATTTTGGATCAGTGAGTTGCTGTCCAGCAAAAAAGCGTAGCATGGATCTGAGTTAATGACCAGCTCATAAATCTTGCTTAACCCCAGATCATAATGCAGCTTCATTTTGTGAAACTGCTTGCCAAAGCTCCAGTGGCTGAATCTTGTCGGCATCCCGTACGCGCCAAATGTATAAATAATTTCAGCCGGGCAGATTTCATATCTCATCGGGTAGAAATCAAGGCCGAATCCTTTTGCAATTTCGGTAATTTCCTCAATTGCCCGCTGTAATTCTTTCTTCTCCTCCGCGTTCAACCGAATCCCCCCTACTTGGACTTATCTATAATGTATGAGCCCGCCAGACAAAAGATGATAGCCTCACTCTGGCTAGAAAAAAATTCCCCGGCACATTCAGTAGTTTGCTTATTGGATCAGTGGGTAAACACACACCATACTACGAAAAAAAGGAGCGATACCAATTGAATGTAGCAGACGTGCTTTCTTCTTATCTCAGTAAGCTGCCAAACGTAATTATTGCTTTACTTGTCTTATTAATCGGATGGGCTATCGCTAAAATCATTGAAAAAGCGGTATACAAAGGACTCAGCAAAACAAAAATCGATGACAAGCTCTTTGCTGGGAAAAAGCCTTCACGCTATTCCTCGGAAAAAGTCATAAGCAAGGTCGTTTATTTTATCGCATTGATCATCGTCTTTATTTTATTCTTTAACATTTTGCACCTGACAACAGTGGCATCACCATTTGTCAGTATGCTGTCGGCGATTGCAGCGGCGATCCCAAGCGTGCTGAAAGCCGGACTCATTTTGCTGTTAGGATGGGCTGCAGCCTCTGTTTTGAGCTTCCTTGTCAAAAAAATCGGGATGAAGCTGAACACGAGTGACAAACTGCTCAAGTGGAATTTGGTGTCTGAAGGAAAAGATATTCATCAGGCTGTCAATGCCGCTTCACAAATTGTCTTTTATCTCGTGCTGCTTGTTTTCCTGCCAGGGGTCTTATCTTCTTTGAAAATCAGCGGCATTTCAGGTCCTTTTACAAATATGATGGAAAGCGTGCTCGCTTTTCTGCCGAAATTATTTGCAGCGGCGCTTATCGTATTAATCGGCTGGCTTGTTGCCCGCCTTGTACGTGATATCGTTACGAATTTCCTTGCAAGCATCGGCACGGAAAGATTCGCGGCACGTATGGGTTTATCTATTTACTTAAAAGATACAAGCCTTTCTGCAGTCATCGGAACAATCGCTTATGTGCTGATTATGATTCCGGTGGTCATTTCGGCGCTGGATCAGCTGGATGTCGCGGGCATTTCAAAACCGGCTGTCTCTATGCTGAATACGATTTTAAACATGCTTCCGAACATCATGATTGCCATCGTGCTTGTTTTAGCGGGTATATGGGCAGGAAAATGGGTGAAATCCATGGTGTCCGGACTGCTCCATCGCGCAGGCTTTGATTCTGTCTTAGGGAAAATGGGCATGGAAGCCGGAACGCCTGCAAAGCTGTCCTTGTCTCAAGTTGTCGGTTTGATTGCGCAAATCATTGTCATTCTGCTGTTTACAGCCGAGGCGCTTCAAATTGTTCGGCTGCACTTCCTCGTAGAAATTGCGACTGGCATCATCGCGTATCTGCCGAATGTCCTTGTCGCCGTATTCATTCTCGGAATCGGCCTTTACGCCGGGGAATTGGTGCGGAAAGTGCTCGCAAGCATGATAAAAGGCAAGGAATTCAAATCTTTAGCGGCCATCGCTAAATACACCATTATCGCACTTGCTTTCTTTATGGCCCTGGATCAGCTTGGTGTCGCTGCGACAATTGTCAATTCCGCGTTCATCATCGTTCTTAGCGGCTTCGCACTTGCTTTTGGTTTATCCTTCGGCCTTGGCGGAAAAGATTTTGCATCACGTTATCTGTCTACATTTGAACGCAAAATGCAAAACACCGAAATTGAAAAAAAACGCCAAAACCAAAATCCGCCAAATGACATGTAAACAAAAGAACATGCACCCAGCAGGGTGCATGTTTTTTAATTCCTTTTTTTTCATTTTTCAATCGATTATGATAAGATATAGAAAATGTCTTATTCTGAGGTCTTATTATGAAGTTAACCAATTATACAGATTATTCATTAAGAGTGTTAATTTTTCTGGCTGCAGTGCGTCCCGGAGAACTTTCAAATATAAAACAGATTGCTGAAACGTATTCTATTTCAAAAAATCATCTTATGAAAGTCATTTACAGGCTCGGCCAGCTCGGCTACGTAGAAACGATACGCGGACGAGGCGGCGGCATACGATTAGGCATGTCTCCTGAAGACATCAACATCGGTGAGGTTGTCAGAAAAACGGAGGACGATTTTAATATTGTTGAATGTTTTGATGCGAACAAGAATCTCTGCATTATTTCCCCGGTGTGCGGCTTAAAACATGTGCTTAATGAAGCGCTTTTGGCCTATCTTGCGGTTTTAGACAAATATACACTGCGCGACCTCGTCAAAAACAAAGAAGATATCATGAAGCTTTTAAAAATGAAGGAATAGATCCATGATTCCTTCATTTTTTTGTGCCCTTTTGCCCCCTTTTGTATTAAGATAATATAGCTATTTTTTAAAAAAGGCAAAACGATAAGAAAAATGTGCCGATATAAAAAAGAAACAGCAAATTCAAAATCATTGGGGGAAAAAGGAGAGCTAAGATGAAAAAGAAATTAGCAGCAGGGCTGACAGCATCTGCGATTGTCGGCACAACTTTAGCAGTGACACCAGCTGAAGCAGCAACGATTAAGGTCAAAAGCGGAGATTCTTTATGGAAACTGGCCCAAACTTACAACACAAGTGTGGCGGCCCTCACATCCGCCAATCATCTTTCGACTACTGTTCTGTCGATCGGCCAGACGCTTACCATTCCAGGCAGCAATTCCGGCACTTCATCTACTTCAAGCTCAACAACCAAGAAGAGCGGAAGTTCTGTTTACACTGTGAAAAGCGGCGATTCACTTTGGCTGATCGCAAATGAGTATAAAATGACGGTGCAGGAACTGAAAAAATTAAACGGACTAAGCAGCGATTTGATTCGTGCGGGGCAGAAATTAAAGGTGTCCGGCACAGTTTCTTCAAGCTCTAGTTCCAGTACAAAAAGCAACTCTAATAAGAGCTCAAGCTCCAGTTCAAAAAGCAGTTCTAATAAGAGCTCAAGTTCTTCATCTGCTACGGGAACATATAAGGTGCAGCTTGGAGATTCACTTTGGAAAATTGCAAACAAAGTCAATATGTCCATTGCTGAATTGAAGGTCTTGAACAACTTAAAATCAGACACCATTTACGTGAATCAGGTGTTGAAAACAAAATCAAGCGGCTCTGATACGTCTTCCAAAGACACTTCATCCAAACCGAACCAAAATTCGGCAACAACGAAATATACTGTAAAAAGCGGTGATTCACTTTGGAAAATCGCAAACAACTATAACCTGACTGTACAGCAAATCCGAAATGTCAACAATCTGAAATCAGATGTGCTTTATGTTGGACAAGTACTGAAGCTGACAGGTAAAGCATCTTCAGGCACTTCATCATCGTCGTCTTCTTCGTCAAATGCAAGCTCAGACACGACGACTACATACACGGTGAAAAGCGGTGATTCCTTGTGGGTGATTGCTCAGAAATTTAATGTAACAGCTCAGCAGATCCGGGAGAAAAACAATTTAAAAACGGATGTCTTGCAGGTTGGCCAAAAGCTGGTCATTACCGGAAAAGCATCATCATCGTCGTCTTCATCCGGTTCTTCAAACACCACCATCTCAACGAGCGCGAAGATTAACACAATGATTGCCGCCGCTAAAGAGCAGATTGGGGTTCCGTATCGATGGGGAGGCACGACACCATCCGGGTTTGACTGCAGCGGATTCATTTACTATGTACTGAACAAAGTCACATCCGTATCTAGATTAACGGCAGCTGGATATTGGAACACAATGAAGCCCGTCAGCCAGCCTGCTGTCGGAGATTTCGTTTTCTTTACAACATATAAAGCCGGCCCTTCCCACGTTGGAGTTTACCTAGGAAACGGGGAATTCATAAATGCCAACGATTCCGGAGTTGTCATTTCCAATATGAACAACTCTTACTGGAAACAGCGCTATCTCGGTGCAAAACGATATTTCTAAAAACAGAAGCTGTGCGGCCTTAACGGCTGTACAGTTTTTTATTAGAGCCTAAAGACGTTGATGCTGATCATATGATTTGTCACCGGGTGAAAATAGACTTCGGCCCGAACAGAAAAAGTGTCATCTTTCTGTCTGACTGTCACCCGAAAGACATCTTTCGTCTGCTGATCATTCACCTCGGTCCGCCCCATATAAGCATAATCAGAAAATGAAGCCCCCTTGTATTCATCCTGAATTTTGCTCCAGGCAAGCTGTTCCCACTTTTGAACGGACTCGTTTGTGTCCGTTGAATGACCTTTTGCAGCCATTGACACGATGATCAACCCACAAAAAAGAAGTGCGATGGTATACGGCAGAGATTTCATATTTTCAGTCTCCTGTACCAAGAATACGTTCCCTCATAGGTTTACCAAAAGCGCTATCTTCATTCAGGCATTTTGATTTTATGTCTCCCTCATATTGCTACCCCTTTACTGCCGCAGACGGCAAGTTTTGCCCCGTCAATAACAGAGGATGCGGCATAAACTAATCATGAACTTCTCACCCAAGAAAGGAGAAGCGATTCATGGATTATGCCGATTATGATAAAGCGCTTTATTACACCCATCGTTCTCAATGGGATAATTTATTAATTTTAATGGTGCGTACAGAGGATGATTTGTTGTCAAAACGAATCGAGCATTTTCTGCATGCGTATCATTTTGAACAGGATTACGCCGTTTTAGAAAAGATGCTGTATTCCCTTCTCCGTTATATTGATCATGCCACAGAGCTGACTTATGAAGATCAACTAGCCCTGCTCACATAAACAAATCCCGGCGTTTAGACGCCGGGATTTCCTGCTTTTGCGAACATGCTGAGTTCTTCGACAAGCTCTTTTAAGCTTTCCTTAATATTTTCAGCCACTGTAGCATGTTCAACATCAATATGCACCGGATCAAGCACCAGCTGCTTCGGAATGACATTGGCGTAGAGTCCCCGCATCACAGTTCTCATATTGTTCAGTGCATTGATGCCGCCTTTTCCGCCCCCAGCCACTGCCAATAATGCAACGGGCTTATATTTGAATTGTTCGCTGCTTAGAAAATCCAAGGCATTTTTTAAAGCGCCGCTCATGCCGCTGTGATATTCAGGCGATAATAATACAATCGCATCCGCTTTCGTAACGCGTTGCTTAAGCTCCTGTACCTTCAACAGTTCAGATTGATCCGCTTCACCGTTAAAAACCGGCAATACAAACTCGCTTAGATCAATCAAATCCGTGTGATACAGAGCTGCAATATAGGATGCTGCAATTCTTGTTCTGCCATGTTTTCTAGGCGTGCCATTTATGACTAACATGTTCATTTTAAGATCTCTCCATTCAGGTTATATTTCACTGCGAAAAGCGCTGCTTGCGTGCGATCGGCCACTTCAAGTTTTGCTAAAAGATTCGATACATGGGTTTTTACTGTTTTTTCTGAAATAAACAAGGCTGCTGCGATTTCTTTATTGCTTTTCCCGTTCGCGATTTCAGTCAGAACGTCTTTTTCCCTTCTTGTTAATTGATAGTATTTTTCTTTTTCCGGGTCGTGCTGATTTTTCATATGTGTCAGCACATGGGGCATAATAGCTGAAGAAAGCTTGTATTCGCCGGCATGCACTTGCCTTAATGTTTTCACCAATTCCTCGGGCTCCGTATCCTTTAATTGATACGCCTTCGCACCTGCCTGAAGAGCCGGGATCACGTGCTCCTGATCAGAGTAGCTCGTTAGCACAATAATTTTAATCTCCGGAAATTGCTGTATTGCTTTTTTAATGGCTTGAATGCCATCCAGCTCGGGCATGGACAGATCCATTAGAACAAGATCCGGCTTTGTCTCTTCGATGACGCGGAGAGCTTCTATTCCAGTTGCGGCTTCTCCGACAACTTCAATATCATCCTGGGTGGCAAAGAAAAAACGCAGACCCTTTCTGACAACATGGTGGTCATCAGCAATGACAATTTTCATTCCGCCCCTCCTTTTTGGCTTGTTAGCGGAAGCCTGATGGACAGCTTTGTTCCCGCTCCAAGCGCTGAATCAATCCGAAACTTTGCGCCGGCTTTTTCCGCTCGTTCTTTCATGCCCTTGATGCCAAGTGAAGGCAGACCGGCATGCGCTTCATAACAAAACCCCGCCCCATGATCGATAATATCCAGCTCCGCATGGCCCAAAGCAGCAGTCAGACTGACATACGCCGTATCTGTTCCGGCATGCTTTTTGCAGTTATTTAATGCTTCCTGTACGACACGCCATAGCATATGCTCCTGTTCATCAGTCAGAACAGGACAGCCTTTTTGGGTAAACATGACCTTCAATCCAATAAGCGCGCCATAGCTTTTGATGGCTTCAGCCAGCCCTTTCTCCAATCCTCCGGGGCGAAGCTGCCAAATTAACGCTTTCATTTCCGCGAGGGCGTCCTGTGATAGGTTTTGAATGAAATCAATCATCTGCTGCAAATGCTCGTCTTTTGTTAGTGTCTTTGCAGCTTTGGCAGTTAAACTGACGGAAAACAGCATTTGATTGACAGAATCGTGAAGCTCCTGAGCGAGGCGGTTACGCTCCATTAAAAGAGCATTTTTTTGTTTATATTCGGAAAGCCTCATACGCTGGATTGCCGTTCCGATCTGAAAGGCGACAGACTCGAGTAAATGCAGCTCTTCCTCATCAAACATGGTTTTTCCGGCCGCCGCTACATTTAACAATCCGAATCTCCTGTCCCCGTCTTCTAAAGGCACAGTAGCATGATGCGTAATCCCTTCTGTGTCAAAACAATGCAGTTCTTCGGCTGATTCGATGCGTTTGCAGTTCATGATATTAGCAGCCCTTCTAAGCCCTCCGTTATTGAATTTTGTCAGGCAGTAACACTCCCCTTCGCACATCAGCACTTTTTCCTTGCGGCTTAAAGCGGGAGGCAGAAAAGCGTCGGCCGCTAACGTATAGGATCCATCTTCTTCGATCAGAAAAATCCATCCGGATTGAAGATTTGTCAGACTCAGCAATTCCTTTAAAACCTCATCTAGTGTTGCATTGATATCGTGTCCTTGATTTAAGGTTTCCGCAATCGTTTTCAGCGTTTTTAATTTTTCCATCCTCGTTTTGCTCACGTTTCTCACTCCGGCATTAATCTTGTATTTAAGATTATACCAGTTTTTTGTATTTCATTACTTCACTGATGGGATGATTTTCTTTCAGACTTTTGGATGAGAAAAAGAAAAAGCTGGATCATTTACAATGACCCAGCTCATACTTGAATTATTTTTTCGTTGACTCAACAATTTCATCTACCGTTTTCATTACATCCTCAGAAAGGGCGGCAAGACGCTTTTCACTGTCTTCTAAAGATGACCCTTTTACGGCGAAATAGAATTTCACTTTTGGCTCTGTTCCAGAAGGACGAAGACAGAACCAAGACCCGTCTTCCAGGAAGTATTTCAGCACATTTGATTTTGGCAAGTCGATGGCTTCTTCTTTGTTTTCAGTCAGAAGCGTCCGTTTGCTTACAGCGTAATCTTCTGCTGTAACAACCTGTTTGCCGGCCATTTTCTGCGGCGGATTTTTTCTGAAGGATGCAAGAATCGCTTCAATTTGCTCTGCTCCTTGTTTTCCTTTCAGTGTCAGAGATTTCAGCCCTTCACGATAAAACCCATACTCGTTAAAGAGATTGATAAGGGCTTCATATAATGACATTCCCTGCTTTTTATAAAACGCGCAAACTTCAACTGCCAAAAGCGCGGCCTGAATGGCGTCCTTATCGCGGGCAAAATCGCCGATTAAATAACCGTAGCTCTCTTCATAACCGAATTGGAAGGTATACTGGCCTGATGCCTCGTATTCCTTGATCTTTTCACCGATAAACTTGAAGCCTGTCAGCGTATCAATGGTATCAAGGCCGAATGATGAAGCTACGGCACGGCCGATTTCGCTTGTGACAATCGTTTTGAGAACAACACCGTTATTTGGCAGGATGCCTTGTTTTTTCTTTTCAGAAAGCAGGTAATGAAGCAGCAGCGCTCCGGTTTGGTTTCCTGTCAGCACTGTATATTTGCCTTGATCGTCTTTCACCGCGATGCCGAGGCGGTCAGCATCAGGGTCTGTCGCGATGAGAATATCTGCATGCTGCTCCTCCCCAAGCTTAATGGCATATTCGAATGCCGCATGCTCTTCTGGGTTTGGCGATGCAACAGTGGAAAAGTTTGGATCAGGCAGTTCCTGTTCTTTGACAACCGTTACATTTTTGTAGCCGAGCGCTTCAAGGCCGCGTCTGACCGGTTTATTAGCAGTTCCATGCAACGGTGTGAAAACAACCTTTACATCTACTTCTTTCGATAATTCAGGATGGACAGAAATGGACGTCAGTTTTTCTGTATAAACTTTATCAATGTCTTCACCGATGATCTTGATTAAGCCTTTTTCTTTTAACGCATTTTCTTCGTCCACTGTGATTGTCAGCTCATTTTCAATTGCGTTTACCTGTTCAATGACGATGTCCGCTCCCTTCGGAGGCAGCTGGCCGCCATCATCACCGTATACTTTGTAGCCGTTATATTCAGGCGGGTTATGGCTTGCTGTTACCACAATCCCTCCATAAGCGTTTAGCTGCCTGACAGCGAATGACAGCTCTGGCGTCGGGCGAAGCTCATCAAACACGTATGTTTGGATGCCTTGTGTCGCAAGTGTTTTTGCCGCTTCCATCGCAAATTCCGGCGATTTATGGCGAGAATCATAAGCAATGACAACGCCCCGTTTTTTTGCTTCCTCACCTTGCTTCAAGATGTATGCCGCAAACCCGGCTGATGCTTTGCGCACAGTGTAAATATTCATCCGATTCGTCCCAGCGCCGATTTCTCCGCGCATTCCGCCGGTACCGAATTCAAGTTCTTTATAGAAACAGTCCTCAAGAGCCTGTTCATTCCCCTCTAATTCAGTGAGGCGCTCTTTTAATTCCGGATCTAAATGTTCTGTTTGTTTCCAGCGTTCATAGCTCTTTCTCCAAGTCATGTTCGTCCTCCTATGTATCAGCTTATGCCATTATTTTATATGAAGCGGGTGCCTCTGTCACTTGATAACCTGAGATCTGGCACTTTCGGCACGTAAAAAGAAATAACGGGCTGCAGACAGCCCGTTATGATTTATTGTTCAAGCGGCACAACCGCATCGTGTAAAAGCATGTTGAGGTTTTCTGTATGTTTGTTTTTCGTCTGCTCATCCCATTGGAATCGCTCGCTCATAAAATCAATAACGGCATCTTTATATGTTCTTACCCAATTGATATCAAAGAATAAACGTCCCGTTCTGCGGACAAAGAAGTCAGCAGGGGTTGCAGTCATCTCTTCTTCTATACTGTATTCTGCCTCAGCAAGAATATGAACCGGAATGTTGCGTTTCGCGGCCTCATCTTTCAGCGCTTCTATCCGGTCAAAGACGCGATCTACGTTAGAGCCGTATCTGATCGCCAGCTGTTTTGCGTCTTTTTCTGATAAACCGGCTGCAATTCCTTCTTTTGTTTTCGCGGTAACGAAGGACATGAGATTTTTCGAACCTCCGACGTGCCCGCCTGAGATTGGCATGTTTTTCGTTTTACACGGGCCAAAATCCTTTGCGCCTTCTTCTTTTAAGCGGTCACGCACAAGATCAACGATGTGCTCCGCCATTTTTCTGTATCCAGTCAGTTTTCCGCCGGCAATGGTGATCAAGCCTGAGTCAGATGTCCAAATCTCGTCTTTCCGTGAAATTTCAGAAGGATCTTTGCCTTCTTCATGAATCAGCGGACGCAGCCCTGCCCAGCTGGATTCGATGTCATTCGCAGTGATATTCAGTTCCGGGAACATATAATTGATTGAATTGATGACATAATCACGATCCTCCGTTGTCATCCGCGGATGCTCCAGCGCCTCTTTGTAAACAGTGTCTGTTGTTCCCACGTATGTTTTGCCTTCACGAGGAATCGCAAATACCATCCGGCCATCAGGTGTATCAAAATATACAGCCTGTTTCAGCGGAAAGACAGACTGGTCAAATACAAGGTGAATGCCTTTTGTATGCTGCAAATGCTTTCCGTTTTTCGAATGGTCTTTTTCTCTGAGCTGATCGACCCAAGGACCTGTCGCATTGACAATTTTTTTCGCATACACTTTATATTCTTTCTTTGTCAGCACATCTTCCATTAATACGCCGACGGCTTTGCCTTTTTCGTAAAGAAGCTCCTTCACTTTGGAGTAATTCACTGGCTCTGCCCCGAATTTCACCGCTTCCTTCATGACTTCGATTGTCAGTCTCGCGTCGTCAGTGCGGTATTCCACATAGTACCCGCCGCCTTTTAAGCCGTCTTTTTTCACCAAAGGCTCTTTTTGCAGCGTTTCTTTTGCTGAAAGCATGCTTCTTCGTTCTGACTTTTTCACACCTGCAAGGAAGTCATACACTCGTAACCCGATGGATGTTGTAAATGAACCGAATGTGCCGCCTTTATGAAACGGCAGCAGCATCCATTCCGGTGTAGTGACATGCGGACCGTTTTCATACACAATCGCCCGTTCTTTCCCTACCTCAGCGACCATTTTCACTTCAAATTGTTTTAAATAGCGCAAGCCGCCATGTACCAGCTTCGTTGATCGGCTTGATGTCCCCGCCGCAAAGTCCTGCATTTCGCTTAGTGCGACCTTCATACCCCTTGATGCCGCGTCAAGAGCTGTTCCCGCTCCTGTAATTCCTCCCCCGATAATAAATAGGTCATATGTTTTTTTCGTCATGTCTGTCAGCATGCGATCTCTTTCAAGACTTGAAAATTGATGTTTCATCATTACGTTTCCTCCTTGTTGTCACGGTAAATAGAAAAAGAGACCACAACAGCCAAAGTGCATGCTTACACTTTGGTGCTGTGGTCTCTCCTCGTCTCAGGACCGTTCTTATTAACTTGTAACCATTATACCATAGTATTGCATTATTTAAAAGCCATAGCTGCTTTCACGGCTTTTTGCCAGCCTTTATACAGCTCATTTCGTTTTTCTTCTTCTAATTCAGGTTCAAACCGTTTATCCAGATTCCACTGGTTCGCGATTTCAGAACGGTCCTTCCAGAATCCCACAGCGATACCTGCCAAATAAGCCGCGCCAAGTGCAGTCGTTTCATTAATTTCCGGACGCTCCACAGGAACATTCAGCAGATCTCCCTGGAACTGCATCAGGAAATTGTTTTTCACAGCTCCTCCGTCTACACGAAGCGTCTTTAATGAAATGTTTGAATCTGCTTCCATTGCGTCAAGCACATCTTTTGTCTGATAAGCCAATGACTCCAGTGTCGCACGGATAAAGTGCTCTTTTGTTGTCCCTCTTGTCAGGCCGAAAACCGAACCGCGCACATCGCTGTCCCAGTAAGGTGTTCCCAATCCGACAAATGCCGGAACAACATACACGCCGTCAGTTGAATCTACTTTTTCTGCATAAGATTCGCTTAGCGATGAATCCTGGAACATTCTCAATCCGTCTCTAAGCCACTGGATGGCAGAGCCTGCGACAAAAATGCTTCCTTCTAACGCATAGTTCACTTTTCCGTCAATGCCCCAAGCGATTGTCGTCAAAAGCCCGTGTTCGGACTTAATTGCTTTTTCCCCGGTATTCATCAGCATGAAACATCCAGTGCCGTATGTGTTTTTTCCCATGCCTTCTTCAAAGCACGCTTGGCCGAACAATGCGGACTGCTGGTCGCCTGCCGCTCCCGCAATCGGGATATTTTTTCCGAAGAAATGATAATCAACAGTCTCCGCATACACATGGGAAGACGGCTTCACTTCAGGGAGCATGGATTTCGGTATGCCTAAAATGTCGAGCAGTTCATCGTCCCATTTTAAATCGTAAATATTAAACATCAGCGTTCTGGAGGCATTGGAGTAATCGGTCACATGCGCTTTTCCGCCTGACATTTTCCAAATGAGCCATGTATCAATCGTTCCGAACAGCAGCTCGCCTTTTTCCGCTTTTTCTCTTGCGCCTTCCACATTATCTAAAATCCACTTCACCTTCGTGCCGGAGAAGTATGGATCGATTAAAAGCCCAGTTTTTTCTCTGAATTTATCATTATATCCTTTTTCACGAAGTTCCTCACAAATGCCGGACGTCTGTCTGGACTGCCAAACAATTGCATTATAGACAGGACTTCCTGTATCTTTATCCCACACAACCGTCGTCTCGCGCTGGTTCGTGATGCCGATGCCGGCAATTTGAGAAGCGCTGATTCCTGATTCAGAGATGACTGACGCGATAACCGCGAGCACAGAGCCCCAAATTTCATTGGCATTATGCTCAACCCAGCCAGGATTCGGGAAGTATTGTGTAAATTCCTTTTGAGCGGAGTGAACGATTTTGCCTTCTTTATTAAACAGAATCGCTCTTGAACTTGTTGTCCCCTGATCTAAGGATAAAATGTACGTTTCCATAAGATGTCTCCCCTTTGATTAAATATATTTTGAATTTGATAATGTTTTAGCAGAATGTGATTTCGTATAGACATAGAGTCCTAACAATACCACAACCAATATAACGCTTACAATCCAGAAACTGCTCGTGATGTGCCCTTTAAATGCAGCGTTGTAAAATACGCCCCCGAACGATCCGCCTAAAATCGGGCCGACTACCGGAACCCATGCGTATTTCCAGTTTGATGAGCCCTTTCCCGGAATCGGAAGAAATGCGTGGGCGATCCGCGGACCTAAGTCACGCGCAGGATTAATGGCATAGCCGGTGGTGCCCCCTAGAGAAATACCGATCGCTACAATGAGGAAACCAACGATTAAAGGATTAAGTCCTTCTGTAAATTGATTTGCCCCAATGGCCAAGATTCCAAGCACAAGGACAAATGTCCCAATCACTTCGCTTAAAACGTTTGCAAATGTATGCGGAATGCTTGGTCCTGTTGAGAAAACACCCAGCTTGGCAGCGGGATCATCTGTTGACTTCCAATGCGGCAGGTAATGCAGATAAATAATCACCGCACCGATGATCGCTCCGATCATTTGCGCCGCAATATAAACCGGAACCTCTTTCCATGGAAAATCCCCAACAAATGCAAGCGCTATCGTTAGCGCCGGATTCAAATGGGCGCCGCTGATACCGCCTACCGCGTAAGCCGCCATGGCAACACCCAATCCCCATCCAAATACAACAACAATCCAGCCAGACTGGAATGAAAGCGATTTCTTTAAATTGACACCTGCACAAACACCTGCACCAAAAATAATAAGCAGCATCGTACCGATGACTTCTCCCCAAAATGCTGTCATAGCACATTCCTCCTAAAGTCACGATTAAAAAGCATGATAGAGAAGAAGAGAATAAAAAAACCACAACAAACCGCTTTACGGGTGCATAAACATTTGCCGTAAAGAGCTGCTGTGGTCTCCGAGTTCTCCATCACAATGTATTAACCTAGTGCAATTGTATCAGTCTATGAAAGCGGTGTCAATCACTTTCTGTCAAAAAGTTTTCATATTTTTTCCACAATTTGGTATTAGATGTTGTGACAGCTACAGCCCCCGCTTTCAATGCCTGCTCTACATCCTCTTCCGTACGGATGAAGCCGCCGGCAAAGATGGGAATCCCCGTTTTCTCCTTTATTTCCTGAATGAGTGACGGAACGATGCCGGGAAGCACTTCGATGAAGTCAGGCTTATGTTTGCCGATAAACTCCATGCTTTTCTCCATCGCGCTTGTATCAAGCAAAAACAGGCGCTGAATAGCATAAATTTTCTTCTGCTTCGCTTTGGCAATCACGTTCGATCTTGTTGAAATAATCCCAGCGGGCTTGATATCCTGACATATAAATTCCGCTCCGTATTCGTCATGCTTAATCCCTTGAATAAGATCGACGTGCACCATCATGTTCTTTCCATGCTTTTGCGCTTCTCTGATCACGCCCTTCAGCTGGCCGAGATGGATATCAAGAATAACACCGTAAGAGAATGAACTGTTCAAAAACTCATCAAATTGCTTCATATTGCGAATAGCCGGTAAGATCGGCTGGTTGTGAAAACTCATCATGTGCTCCTTTAATCAATCACTTTTATATTATATCGTTTGAAAGCTTTCTTTCACCGTTTTCACGATAAAGGAAAGGTCCTCTTCTGTCAGGCAAAATGGCGGTGCGAGCTGGATGACGTTGTTGTAGCCGGCAACTGTATCTCCGTTTTTGCCGATAATCAGCCCTTTTTCTTTGCATGCCGCAACCACTTGATTTACTTTGTCAGCATCAGCCGGCTCTTTGGTTAATTTATCTTTGATGAGTTCGATTCCGATCAGCAGCCCTTTTCCTCTGACGTCTCCGACTGCCGGGTGTTCTCTCAGAGCTTGAAGCTCACCTAAAAGCTTTGCTCCAAGATCGCGTGAGCGCTGAATCAGCTGTTCGTCCTCCATAATTTGCAGGTTTTTCAATGCCAAGGCACAGGCAGCCGGGCTTCCGCCGAACGTGTTCACGTGGCGGAAACGGTCATAAGGAGCTTCTCCCTGATACGCTTCGAAAATGTCCCGTTTCACAGCAGTAGCTGACAATGGCAGGTACGCGCTTGTGATTCCCTTCGCCATCGTAATGATATCAGGCTTCACGCCGTAGTGCATAAACCCGAACGGCTCGCCTGTCCGTCCAAATCCGCAGATCACTTCATCGCAAATCAAAAGAGCTCCGTGGCGCCGGCAAATGTCCTCCACCTTCTTCATATATCCGTCAGGCGGCATTAGGATGCCTCCGCCTGTAATAATGGGCTCCATAATGACCCCGGCAATCGTTTCGCTTAATTCCCATGTCATGATGCGGTCGATTTCATTTGCGCTTTCAAGCGTATCAGCATCAACAGGATTCCGGTATATATCTGGCGGAGCTGCATGCAGGAACCCTTGGCTTAAAGGCTCGTATTTATATTTCCGCTGCGCCTGTCCGGTAGCTGAGAGCGCTCCCAATGTATTGCCGTGGTATGCCCGATATCTTGAGATGAATTTATAACGGCTGTGATCGCCATTTTGCAGATGGTACTGGCGGGCAATTTTAAAAGCAGTTTCGTTAGCTTCCGATCCGCTGTTGGAAAAAAAGATCACATAATCGCCGCCAAGCCATTCATTCAGCTTTTCCGCCAGTTCAATTGCGGGTGCGTGACTTTGCGTTAACGGGTAATAAGGCAGCTCCTTTAATTGCTCATAGGCAGCCTCCGCAAGCTCCTTTCTGCCGTAACCAATATTGACGCACCACAAACCGGACATCGCATCCAAATAGCGTCGTCCGTCTATGTCGGTTACCCAGGCCCCTTCAGCCTTCTGGGCAATCAGGCTTTCCGCTTGATGCGCTCCCTTCATGGCATGCCACACAAATTGCTCATCTTTTTGCTTTAATCCCTGATTTTGCTGAATGTTTTCCATCCCCATCATCTCCATTTCATTAGCGTACCCTAAAATGCCAATTCATTGAAACAGACCTTCTCTTTATGTGATGTCTTGGTGATGATTTCCCTGCCTTCAATATAAAGCCAGACGGGGCCAGAGTCAATAAACCGTGTCAATCATAAAACGTCCTCTTTCCTCAAGAAGAAAGAAGATGCAGCCAGAACAGGCAAAGTGACAATCTCAGCATCGGACTGATAAAGGTCTCACACGAAACGACTTGGACAGCCCTGCAATAGCAATGTAAGGCCTAGCCGTTTTCTGACGAAAATACAGAAACTTTATAAGACAATATATAATTTAAAGTAAACGTATCAATTCCGCTTTTGTTTCAAAAAAACCCGCCAATTCAGGCGGGTTTCCGGATTATTTCTTATAGTGAATATGATAAATATCACGCCGCCTGTCTTTTAGCTGGCGCACTGTGCCGTTTTGGCGCTGTCTTCTGAGAATTTCCAAGTCAACATCACCGATGACGACCATTTCAATATTCGGGTTTGTTTCGCCGACAATACCGTCTCGGGCGAATTCAAAATCAGACGGGGCAAAGATGCCTGACTGGGCGTATTGGATATCCATGTTTTCCGTTTGCGGCAGGTTTCCAACCGTTCCCGAGATAACGGTATAAATTTGATTTTCAACCGCCCTAGCCTGCGAACAGTATCTGACACGCAAATAGCCTTGACGGTCTTCTGTACAAAATGGCGTAAAGATGATTTTGGCGCCTTTGTCAGCCGCAATCCGGGCAAGCTCAGGAAATTCAATGTCATAACAGATCTGGATCGCAATTTTTCCGCAGTCTGTATCAAACACGCGAACCTGGTCTCCGGCGCTGATTCCCCACCATTTGCGTTCATTCGGTGTAATATGGAGTTTATATTGCTTCTCGATCGTTCCGTCCCGTCTGAACAGGTAGGCGATATTATAGATTTTGCCTTCCTCTTCGACGAAATGTGATCCGCCGATAATGTTGACGTTATACTTTACAGCCAAATCAGTAAAAAGGCTGATGTAATCTTCTGTATACTCGGTAATTCTCTGTACCGCCAAGCTCGGCGACCTTTCTTCAAGGAAAGACATGAGCTGGGTTGTGAAAATTTCCGGGAACACCGCAAAATCAGATCTCGCGTCAGAAGCAACATCGACATAGTATTCTACTTGATTCGCAAATTCCTCAAAGGAATAAATTTTCTTCATTTCATATTGGATTACACAAATTCTCACAGGGAACGCTGACTTATAATAGCGCTTTGTCTGCTGCGGAAGATAATCGACATTATTCCATTCCATCAGCGTCGCATACTTGATCGAAGCTGTATCATCCGGGAGATAATTCGGGTTAATTCGCATAAGGGTAAAGCCGTTCATCAGCTGAAAAGAAAGGACCGGATCGTAAATTTGGTGGCGTGTCACCTGTTCAACATACTCTCTGGCCGTCATTTCATCTGCATACTTGTGGTAGTTCGGAATCCGTCCGCCTATGATGATGCTTTTTAGGTTTAAGCGTCTCGCTAAATCCTTTCTCGCCTCGTACAAACGATGGCCGATCTTCATTCGTCTGTATTTAGGATGCACCATGACCTCAATTCCGTACATATTCAAGCCGTCCGGATTATGGTTGGTGATATAACCGTCATCGGTAATGTCCTGCCACGTATGGCGGTCATCATATTCATCAAAGTTAATCAGGAGACTTGAGCAAGAACCGATAATTTCACCTTCGAATTCTGCACAAAACTGCCCCTCTGGAAAATGCTCCAAATGGCTGATTAAATGCTCTCTCTTCCAAGGCTCCATCCCCGGAAAGCAGTCCTTTTGAAGATCGATAATCTTGTCGATGTCTTTCTCTTCGATATTGCGGATAACCATTTTCTTTTCAAACCGGGTCAAATCTAATTTCTCAGACAACCTACTCGCTCCTTTCTAGTTTTGTGAGTTCAGATGCTCAAGCAATAGGGCGAGCTCCATTTCCGCCATTGATTCAAGCCTGTGATCATAGTCTTCAAACATCAAGGTGCCCGTTACTTTATTCGGGACAATGACACACTTCATTCCTGCGCGTTTCGCAGCAATCGAACCATTGACAGAATCCTCAAACGCGAGACATTCCGCTGGCGATACCCCGAGATTCTTTGCCGCCAATAAATAGAGCTCAGGATTCGGCTTTACCTCTTCCACATCATCCGCCGTTTGAATAACCTCAAAATCATCAAACAGCCCGATTTGCTTCAAATGGCCCGATACCCATTTATAATCGGAGCTGGAAGCAAGGCCTACTTTTAAGCCTAAATCCTTTGCCGCATTCAAATACGCTTCGACACCAGGTCTCGCTTTTTCTGTTTCCATGCGTTTGGCAAACCGCTCTCTTCTCAATTTTGTGAGCTCTTCATGATTCAGCTTTTTCCCGATCTGCTCTTCTAAATATTCAAAAGGCCGGAATCCCGCTGCAGTTCCGATGACCTTCCCCCAGACAGATAGCGGCAGCACTGAGCCGTGCTCTTCAAATATTTCCTGAAGGACCTCATATTCGTGTGTTTCTGTATCTAGAATAAGTCCGTCAAAATCAAAAATTAACGCTTTAATCACTCGGTACAACTCCTTTAGTCCGAATTGAGACATATGTATACATTTACTATACCCCGAAACAAGTCTGCTTTCAAAAAGTAAGGTTTATGTGAAGAAAGAGCCTGCACACTGCAAGCTCTTTCTATTTAATGAATGTTTTGGTGAGAAATGTTTGTCAGCGCTGCTCCCGCAGACTCGTTCGACATCTGATTGACTGCCAGGTCTCCAAGCGCAACGATCCCGACTAGATTGTTTTGATCTACAATAGGAAGGCGGCGGATTTGGTGCTGGGCCATCAGCTGCGACGCGTCTTCCAGACTCATATTAGGGTTTCCTGATACGAGTTCTGTTGACATCACTTCTGAAACGGGTGTCTGGCCATCACGGCCCTGAGCTGTAGTTCTTAATGCAATGTCACGGTCAGTCAGCATTCCTTTTAAAACACCTTGCTCTGCAACGGGAATCGCCCCGACGTTATGCTGTTTCATTAGAGAAGCCGCTTCCTGAATCGTTTGATTCGGAGAAACGGTTGCCACCTGCGTTGTCATTGTATCTTTAACTGAACTCATTGTCAGCACCCCTTTCAATCATTAGTATGTTCAGACACGAGCCGTTTAAAAAGGGAGTTAGAGGAAAGGTTTTATGATATGATTTCTCTGATACAAAAAAGAGCTTTTCTGAAAATAGAAAAGCTCTTGCCACCTGATTATATCAGCCTTCTGTGACCGAAAAAGGCTTTGTTTGCCTTCTTTTGAAAGTCAGAAAAAGCAAACGGAAAATAAATCCCAAAATCATTCAGCATCTTGCTGTTTTTTTCAAAAATCGCCTGATCACTCACATCAGAGTGCGGCGATGGCTTTGTCAGGATAATATGTATCATTTGCAGACAAGCCATAATTTGAAATGCTTCTTTTAATGTTCCTTGGTAATAATGGTTATTTAAATATAGAACGCCTTTCTTTTTAAAGCGCTGAATGTCCAGCTCGGAGAAATAAAGAGGAAATACATCATGGATCAGCTCCATAGACAGCTCCTTGATAAAGCTCTCCTGTTCTGCAGTTGCTGCGTTCACAATTCTCACGTCAATCACCTTTCTTGCCATCGAATATCCTAAGTCTTACTCAAGAATAGCACAGAAAAAAACGCGAAAGCTAAGGTAAGTGTTTCCTATGAGAAACAGCAGCCTTCCGCTTTGAAAAGGAGCCATTTGACATGAAACAAAAAGGCAGAGGGCTTGAGGTCCTCATCAATGAAAAACAGGACGGCCAATGGCTGTTTTCCATACTCAAAACAGGGCTCAAAGCTTCTAAACCTGTGATACAAGAATGGATGACGCATCATCAGATAAAGGTCAATCACGAATCCGTCTTAAACAATATGATTGTAAAAAAGGGAGACCGCGTGTTCATTGATCTTCAGGAAAGTGAAGAATCTTCGGTCATTCCGGAGTATGGCGAGCTTGATATTTTATTTGAGGACAATCACATGCTCATCGTCAATAAACCAGCTGGCATAGCGACGCACCCGAATGAGGATGGGCAAACAGGCACACTGGCTAATTTGATCGCGTATCATTATCAGATAAATGGCGAAACATGTAAGGTGCGCCACGTCCACCGTCTGGATCAGGATACATCTGGCGCTATCGTCTTTGCCAAGCATCGTCTGGCACACGCCATCTTAGACCAGCAGCTAGAGAAAAAGATGCTGAAGCGTACGTATACCGCCATCGCTGAAGGAAAGCTACGGACGAAAAAAGGAACAATTGATTCACCGATCGGCAGAGACCGATCGCATCCTACAAGGCGTCGGATTTCACCAAGCGGGCAAACAGCCGTTACTCATTTCAAGGTAATGGCCAGCAATGCGAAAGAGCGTCTGTCACTCGTTGAATTAGAGCTAGAAACAGGAAGAACACACCAAATTCGTGTTCATATGGCGAGCATCGGCCATCCACTGATAGGAGACTCGCTTTACGGAGGCGGGAACAAGCTGTTAAACAGGCAGGCGCTGCACGCCAATAAAGTACAAGCGGTTCACCCGATAACCGGCGAGCTGATTGTTGCCGAAGCGCCTTTCCCGGCTGATATAGAAATCCTGTACTCTACATATTTTTCATAAAGAAAAGCCGCAGGTATTTCCTGCGGCTTTTTAAATGACTCGCTTTCCATATATAATATAGCGCTTCGGGGCATTTCCCACGTATGAAAACGGATAACAGGTCGTCAGAATCAGCTCTTCCCTTTCATGCTGGAGCGTGATAATAGATGTGTCATCCTTATCAACAATTTTTGTTTTTACAATTTCATATGTGAATTCTCCATAAGACAGGAGAATGCGGAGCCGATCTCCCTTTTCCAGCTCTCCCGTCCGGCGAAACACGGTATCTCGATGCCCTGACAGCACAATTTGTCCGTTTTCATCAGGATAATAGCTATCCTTATAATGCCCGACACCTTTTTCTAAATCATCAGCATCAGTGCCCTCCACAATCGGAAGCTCTGCATTGATTTTCGGTATTTCCAAAATGCCGCTCGCTTGGCCGGTTTCTGGCTTAAATGATGCTTTGTTCTTTGCCTGATCTGCGCTATTTTTCATTCCCGAAGGTTCCTGCGGATTTTCCGCCGCCAGTTTTGCTTCTTTTAATGTCTGTTCCGTTTTCATATTCGTATCGATCAATTTAAAGCCTCCATAGCCTGCGATCACTAGGCCGGCCGCAATGATAAGTAGTGGAATAACTTTTTTCACGTTCTGGAGGCGCTCCTTTTTCTTCTGACATATAAATAAGTTCCGGATAATGTCACCGCCGCACCGATCACCATAAAGTTATAGTAGTTTGCTGATGTATCCGGAAGCGGATGCTCTGACCCGCTTTCCCCGCCCTCGTTTCGTAAAGGCAATGTGCTGATGCTATTGGCAGCGTTTTTTGTGTTGTTGATAGGTATTTCAACGAATCTCAAAATGGCTGAAGGTGGCAGCTGATGAACCGGTGCTGTGCCCGGAGTCTCTTTTATATCAGGCAAATCCACATCAGGCTCTGGAACCTCTTTCATTGGATGCTCCGTCCCCAGGTCATCTCCAGGCTCTTCCGTAACCGGGTCTTCTGTTACAGGGTCTTCAATATCACTGGCTGCAGCGAGCTTAATCCTTCCCTCTTTTGTATACGCAATTGGCTCATCAAAACTCTTCACGTACTCAACTGTCGCTTCCAAATCCTCTGGCCCTGTCACCGGATTTTTCCCGAGCAATCCGATCGGCTGGTATTTGGTGCCTGTCGCCGTCGCCATAAAGTTGTTGACGGTTAATGTATATGTGGCATCAGGCTGGATCTCGGTGCCATCTGCCATTTTCATATCGACTGCTTTTCCAGTTTCTTTATCCCACGTGTACGTAAACCCGCTGATGCTGTAGTCAGGCCCAAAAACCGGCGAGATTTGCGCATTGATAATCTCTCTTAAATCTTTTCCTTTAATCTCAAGCTTCGTTAACACATTTCCAAACGGCTGAATATTGTAAAGGTCTCCCCACGTAATCGGGCCCTTTTTCAGCGTTTCACGTATGCCTCCGCCATTCATAAGAGCGAAATCCGTTTTCATGGCAGTTCTCATTCCATCCGCAATCAGGTTTCCAAGTGGTGTATCGCCGTCATTTGAATACCCTCCTTCCATATCAACAGCTGCTTCGCCGACTACTTCGCTGATAATCGGTTCAGCAATAGTTTCGTATTTCTTTAAAATGGCTGAAGCGCTGGCATCCGGTTCGATTTTACTTTGATCCACATATACGATTTCCGCTGACTTTTTGACAATGTCTTTTGTCGTTTTATCGATCTCTACATCAACGACACCTATCGCTTTTCCATATTCATACGCTTGAACAATCAGTTTTCCATTCACTTCGCCGTTAACAACCTTATGATTATGCGCGGCAAAAATCACGTCAATTTCAGAATCTGTTTTGTTTGCAAGATCAGCAGACTCTCCGGTAATGGCGTTGCCGTTTTGTTCAGCTGACATATGTGCGAGAACTGCGATGGCCTTTACGCCTTTTTTCTTCAGCTCTTTGGCCGCCTCATTCACCGCTGTCGCTTCATCTGTAAACTCGATATTTTTTATTCCTTCAGGCATAACCATACCAGCTGCGGACTGTGTGACAACTCCGATAAAAGCCACGGGTACGCCCTCCACATTTATGATGTCGTAAGCCGGCAAAAAGGGCTCTCCAGTTGATTTCACTTTACAATTGGCACATACAAGGGGAAAGTTCTGTCCATCATATCCGCTTGTGCCTTTCGGGTGATCACCGCCATTTAAAATTCTCAGCAGTTCATCGGTGCCTTCATCGAATTCGTGGTTTCCCACAGTTCCGACATCAAATCCGATGTCCTCCATTAATTCTACAGTGGGTTCATCCTGAAGAAGAGATGAAACTGGAGAGCTGCCTCCGATCATATCTCCCGCGTGCACCATTAGCGTGTTTTTCTTATCAGCCTTTTTTTCTTTTAAATATGCGGCGGCATAGTCCATGCGTCCAAATGTGCCGTCTGCAGTTCCGTTCCCATCGAGATCAAGCTCATATTGCTGATCGATCTTGCCATGCAAATCATTCATGCTGAGAATTCTTAGCGGCACATTTTTTTCAGGTGCCGTTTGCCTCATTTTATATCCTGCGTTCTCCGCTTCCTTTGCTGATGCAAAGAAAATTCTGTTTTCCACCGCGACCCTCTTCCAGTCAGCCGGCTGCACATATGTTTGATTCGACGAATCCCCTACATATCTTGTCAAGCCTTTCCCTTGCTCTCTGGCTCTGAATTCAAACGGCATTTCCATGAGCGGATCGTTTTCATTCCAAATTCCTTTTTGTTCTTTTTTCGCAGCAGCTACTGCGGACTGAAACTGCTGATAATCCTCTTCATTGTCAACCGGCCAAATAAAATATGTCGGCGCATAGCCTTTTTTCACAAGCTCTAAGTTCACGTTGGAACCTGATTCAGTTATGACTTGTCCGAGCAGCCTACCATAGCTGTCCTTGGCTTCACTCCCGACCTTAACAGTGATTTTATCCCCTGGGGACAGAACCGTTTTTAGATAGTCAGATGCCTTTTTGCCAAATCTTAATTGATTTTCGTCTGCGTCATTTTTTGGTGTGTGATATGTTTCAGGTGTATCTACATTTACAAACCGGATTTTGGTCGTTCCAAGAACCGGAGATTTGAGATGAATGGTATCGCCGTCAACAACCCGGTCAACAATCCCTTCATATTCTCCCTCAGCAGACGGAGGTGCGGGCTGCTCTTCAAGCAGCTTCAGGTCAGACGATTTTCGCGGAAGCAGCTGAAAGGATTGGTATCTGCTTAACACACCAGTAAATTCATACCATTTACCCTCATTAAGTTCGTCTATCACCCCTGTTTCATTCATAACCCGGAGCGTCATTGCATGATGATCGTTATCAATCATCGTTACATTGTAACCGCCGCCTGAAGGAGAACTTGGAATTGAGGAGACAAATGCAGTTAGTGTCACAAGGCGGCCTTCATACTGATCACCCAGACTGCCGTTTATGAGTTCATTGATTGTTAATTGTTTAGGGGCGGGGAGAGGCTGGTTTGACTGATTGATTTTGATGCCTGATAAGATTGGAACGATTTCTTTCAGTCCCTGGTAAGTCGTGATTCTCCCTGTCACCGTGACATCCATGCCCTCTTTTAATTCAGGAAATTGTTCGGGGGAAGGCGAATACATGTTAATGCCTCCGGTTTCATCTTGCAAAAAGGTCGACAGCTTCCCGCCTCCGATTGCGTTTTGATCAGCTGTAACGATCCCTTTTATCGTTACTTCTTCATTCAGCCTTCCCCGCGCTTCATTTATGGTCATTGTGTGTTCAGCCGGCGGAGTTTTCGTGTCATCGGTTAGGTTCATCGACTGAACGTTTTTAAGTCCCGTCGTGTTAAAGTAATTTTCAAGCTTGCCTTGAACCGTTATCTTTTTTCCAAGAAGAAGCGGATTGGTCTGCAGCCCAAACTGGTTTCTGAAAGCTGAAGGGATTTGCACAGGAAGGATATGATCGGGCGATATCTCATTTTTGCGGTCTGCCAGCGCGACATTATAATCATTTGAAAATGGGCTTGTCAGCTTGTAATGCTGCGGGGAAACAGCCTGGCCGACTGCATATCCTTCGACAAGCGCCTGTCCTTCTTTTTGCTGTTTTGCCTTCTCAACTGATATAGCCTGCAGCGGTTCAGCTGCAGTTACCGCTTCGCACGTGTTCATGACATTTAAGAATATCAATGCCATGATCAATACCATATGCATCATACGCCTCATCATATTTCCTCCCTTAATATACACATAATGACAATGACTTTGTCTGCTTACCATTTCGACAGACAGCATATAATTCCTTTCAGGCTTCTGCATAATACGCGGCGGACTGGCACAAAATACAGCTGATCTGAAAAACAAGGAGGAATTCGGTTTGGATCAGTTAAATCAGCAGCAGCAATCCCAAATGAACAAAGGTATTCCTGGAAAACCGCATAAAAACCACGGCGGACATGAAATGTTTGATATGCACGAGGTGCTGTCCGGAACACTTACTGTGCTTGATCAGTTTATGATGCTGAGACAATTCTGTAAGGATCAAGAATTATTAAATATCCTTGATCGTCAATATCAATTCATTTCTTCTCAATACAATATAACTGCAGAATGTTTCAAAACAGGAAGCGAACCTTCACAAAAAACAGCAACTTATATGATGAAGGAAGACAACCAGACTGTTTATGGCATGCAGCCGTCACAGCCTAAAAAGCCTGTTCAATCCATGAATGATATTGATGACAGCATCATCAGCAGACAAATGCTTTGCGCGGTTAAAGCACAAGCTTCTATGCTGACGATGGCTTCTCTGGAAATGACAAATCCGGCCGTAAGACGCGTACTGTCTGCGCAAATTCAGGAGTATGTTGAAATGGCATTTGAAATTTTCCTATATCAAAACAAACACGGCTATTACCAAGTTCCTCAGCTTGATTCGCAGGATATGGAACAGCTGAGAAATTCATTCGCTCCTGCACAAGGACAAATGCCTCCGACACAAGGCGGTATGGGCCAGCAAGGGCTTCATTAATACAAAGGCATTGGATAGATACTATCCAATGCCTCACTTTTTTCAAATTTTTTCTTAAAGTCTTTTTCAAATTGATCAAGACTTTCCTTTGTTGCTGATTTAAACCCTTTTTTAAAGTCCCCTTTTTTTGCCGTTTCCTTTATCAGTTCCGATATAATGTCTTTCCCGTATTTACCCGTCAGCTCATCGAGCATATAAAAGCTTTGCAAATAGACATCAGTTTCATATTCGGCTCTGGCTTCCTGCCAGTCTCGGTCTGACTGCAAACGGTCAAAAGGGACAACAGAAAACGTGATCGGATCGATAAGCAATTCATAGTTCGCAATCCACTCGCTTAACCCTTCATGAAACCATAACGGAAACTCATCGGGGTCCGCCTCAAGCTCCTTCAATTTCTGGTGAAACGCATGATGTGTGTATTCATGAATCAACAATCTCTGGTACAAATAAACCGCTACCTCGTCCCCTTCTAAAAGTTTCTTTTTCTCTTCAGGCAACAATCCGATCAGCTGCTCCCGCTCAGAATAAAAACCAACGACATCCAATAAACCGGAGTAATCCTCCATCTGTTTTTCATTAGAAAAAAAAATAATATCAATAGGCTTTTGATTCGAATATCCAATCATAAACTGATTAATACTGACCGCATATTCAAGCGTTTCTTTCGTCAATGGCAGTAAGGACTTTTCCTTAGAAGTGTAATAAATATCGGCCTGTTTAAATGACTCTTTCTTCATGTGCTTCGTCACTTGTTCTTTTGTGATTCCAGATGCCTGCCCTGGCAAAGACAGGATATACATCGTGCTTGATACGATGGCTGAGCTTACAGCCAGCATCACAAGGACTCCGCACAGGAATAGAGCGGATGCCGCACGCTTTCCTATGCCACCCCGCAAACGTCTCCCTCCCTGAGCCGGTCCGTCTTGTACCTTTTATTTTTACTCTATGCAGCCTGAGTTCACAGTGTGTCATCAACGCACAGAAAAAGCCGCACAATTTGTGCGGCTTTTTTCATTTATTCAGCGTTAGGGAATACGCGCTGTACAGTTTGTGTAAATTCATCAAATAACCCGGCGATTGGATCACCATTTTGAATACGTTTTCCATATCCTTGCATACGCTCTACAAAATCAGGGTTAGCTGAAACGTAAACATTATCCATGTTTTTATCAGTGTCTCTCACTTTATCTGAAATCTTCTTTTTGAGGTCTTTTCCAACTTCTTTATTTCCATTTGTTAATACAACTGCCACATATGCTTGATTTCCGGCAACAATTACATTTGCATGTTTTACTTCTTTCATATCAGTGATTTTATCGGCAGCGTCGTCAGCAACATCTAATTTACGGTTGTCATTACCGTTATTATTGTTGTTATCGGTATTGTTGACATTGTCAGTTACATTATTATCGACATTGTCACGATTATTATTGCCATCGTTAATATTTCTTGTGCCATTATCGTTCACCGGATTGCGATAGTTAACATTTTCAGGTTCTAAATTATCACGTCTGCCCTCACCCTGATTGGCCATACTGCAGCCAGTCATAAGCAAAGGGATAAGAAGCACAGACGCAAGGACTTGTTTTTTTCCAAGCATGTGAATTCCTCCTTTATCACTTTACTTATAGGTTTTTCTAACTGGCTTTAATTATGCATGAAAATCTGAAGGAAATGCTTTCCCGGAAATATAACGGTTAATTTGTCTAATGAGGGGGAAAATATGAATACATTGCAAAGGAGGGATCATGTTGTTCAACCAGCGAAGAGGAATCAGCCCCGCAGCATTGATCATCGGATCAACTATGCTTATTGCTGCATTATCACCTCAGATCCGCCAAAGAATCAGCGGGTTTATCACAGGACAAATGAACAGACAACATTCAGAAAATAACACATTTGATGTTTCTAATGTAGGAAACATGGTCAAACAAGCATTAGGCGGCGGTAGCGGTGATAACCATGACCGTTCACAACATCAAAGCCAGCGGCAAAACGGCCGTCAGCACCAGAATGCCGGACAACAGCAAACACAGCATCAGCATACACAGACACAATCGAGGCAAACTGAAACAGCCCCGAAAAAAAGACAGCCTCATTATGCTGAACCCATTCATTTTGAGCAAAGCGCAATGAATGTCATGGACGACAACACGATGATGGAAATGCTGGAGGACTTAGAACCCGGCCGTTAAAAAACGTGTAACCTGGCTCAACATTGGCCTCTAGGTGTTTTTTTCTTTTAAACTTCTTGTTTTCTATATTTTTTCGCCTATTTTGGAGTACAATTGGCGAGCTAAAAAAATCCTTCTTTCGTTCAATTAGAACGTTTGAAGGATTTTTTGTTTGTGCTGCCGCTCTATCCGAAGCAATCTTTATCGATTCATTATTAGCTCCCTCATCAAAAGGCTGAAAAGGACAGAACACTATTCATTTTGTTTCTTGCTTCAACACTCAACATTTAGAATTTACTTGAGTGTTGGAAAATGCTGTTGACTATTCAGTTGAACTGTATTACATTATTATTAAGTTGAACTATATAGTCAAACTGAATAGAGGGTGCGGATATGAAACACAAATTATTACCGTTGTCTGAAACCATGCATTATATTTTATTAGCTCTGCGCGAGCCGCTCCATGGCTATGCTGTAATGCAGAAGATAGAAAAGATAAGTAACGGTACTGTTATTTTAGCAGCGGGTACATTATACGGTGCGATTGAAAACTTGAATAAGCATGGTTGGATTGAACCTGTCGGAGAGTCAGGCCGGAGAAAAGTTTACATGATAACTGAAGAAGGAAGCGCTATTTTAAAAATGGAACAAAATAGGTTATTGCATATTTTATCCTTGTACGAAGGAAGTGAATCGAATGAAGAAATTTAAGATGTTTTTTGATATTGAAAAAGAGGAACAATGGCTGAACGAGCAATTACAAAAAGGCTATCGTTGTACAAATATTAGTGGATTAGGAATATACACTTTTGAAAAAACCGACAAGAGATATGTGATCCGACTGGATTACCAAGATATTTTACCAAAGAAAAAGTTCAAAGATTACAAAGGGATATATGAAGACTTCGGTTGGATTTATATAAATGGCCCTTGGCTTAGTGGAATTCGATATTGGCAAAAAGAAAATGATGGTCAAAATGAAATCTTCTCGGATCGCCAATCAAAGAGTAATTATTATAAAAGATTGATGAATTATTCTTCAGGTTTAGGTCTCATGTGTTTGTTTTTTTCTTATATGATCTATAAGGATTCAGGTTTATATTTAACTGAAGGTCTTTGGAGTATGAAAGGTGAATGGTTTTGGAAAGCATTTTTATTTGAAACTCCATTTGCTCTTTTGAGGTCGCTTCCCGCCCTTATGGTTGTTCTCTTTGCCGCCAGTTTTTATAAAGTGTATCGAAAGTATTCAATGTTAATAGAAAAATAATGCGAAGAGGTTCATTATGAACTTTTTTAATTCAATGAAGCACGATTGAATTAGATTTGGATACTCATCTTCTAGCAGGAATCTTTTATGGGGCCTCAGATAAGTTAGCGTCTTCAAGATACCATGAATACTCGTTAAAAAAACAATTTTCATTTCAATTAGATCAATCCATTGATCAGTAATGTCGGCTTGATCTTCCAAAAAAACAAAAAAAGAAACCCATGAACCTTTATATTACAAGGTTCATGGGTCTTATTAACGTGTAATCCCTGTCGGGTTACACGTTTTTCATATGTTACGCTTCTTCAGCTTCAATCACTCTGGATTGATCATGAAATGTACCTCGATCAATTTCCTTCGTGACCTTACTTGTAATAAGGCCGGATGTCATACTTCCGCTGACATTCAAAGCAGTACGCCCCATATCAATTAACGGTTCAATTGAGATTAATAAACCGGCGAGCGCTACAGGCATGTTTAATGATGATAATACAAGAAGCGCTGCGAAAGTCGCTCCGCCGCCGACTCCGGCAACACCGAAGGAGCTGATGGCAACGACTGCGATAACAGTGATAATAAACACCGGGTCGAATGGATTTTGACCGACAGTCGGGGCAATCATCATCGCCAGCATTGCAGGATAAATGCCCGCACATCCATTTTGGCCGATCGAAAGGCCGAACGAACCGGCAAAGTTTGCGATCCCTTCAGGCACACCCATGCTTCTCTGTGTTTTAATATTCAGCGGCAAAGCACCTGCGCTTGACCTTGACGTAAATGCAAATACAAGTACAGGCACTGCTTTTTTCAAATAAATCACAGGATTCAAGCCGCTGAACGTCAGCAGCAGCAAATGAATGATAAACATAGTGATTAACGCGGCATATGAAGCAATCACGAACATGCCCAGTTTTAGAATGCTGTCAAGATCACTCGTTGCAATCGTTTTTGTCATGATAGCCAACACCCCATAAGGCGTCAGTCTCAAAATGAGTGTGACAACACGCATGACAATGGCATAAACGGCATCAACCAGTTTTTTAAATGTTTCTGCCTGTTCCGGCTGTTTGTTTTTTACGCCGAGGAATGCCACTCCAAGGAAAGCGGCAAAAATAACGACAGCGATCGTTGAAGTCGGTCTAGCTCCCGTAAAATCTAAAAACGGGTTTCCAGGCAGCAGTTCAACAATCTGCTGCGGCAGCGTTTTCGCTGTCATATCCTCTGATTTCTGCTGAAGCTCCTGCCCCCGTGAAAGCTCTGTACTTCCTTGGTCAACCTGAATCGCCTGCAAATCAAATGAAAGTGCGGACACGATACCGACAGCTGCTGCAACAGCTGTTGTTGCTACTAAAATCCCGATAATCAAACCGCTGATTTTCCCGAGATTTTTTGTCAGTTTCAGCTTTGTAAATGCACCTAGAATCGAAATAAAGACAAGAGGCATGACAACCATTTGAAGCAATTTGACATATCCGCCCCCGGCAATATTAAACCAGTCGGCTGTTTGAATAACTATATTTGAAGTCGGGCCGTAAATCAGCTGAAGCGCAAATCCAAATACAATCCCCAGTCCCAGCGCAGTAAATACACGTTTAGAGAAGGAAACATGTTTTTTCTGCATAACAAAGAGCCCTAAGATAAGTAAAAATAAAATAAATACATGTAATACAACTAGTAAAGTCTCCAAAGCAGGTAAACTCTCCCTTCAAATTTTCTCATTTACTATATTACACTAATTCCGATGGGTCAAGTGCGAATTATTTTAACTTATCAATTGAAGCAAAAAAACCTTATATAATGCCTTTTTTTTCTTTTCTTTCCCTTCCATCTTTAGTACCTTATATAAGGGTGATAATATTTGCTGAAAGAACTGTTTGTAAACTTGACGATTTTAATCACATTTAATTATCTCTTCACCCACCTGTTTAAAGAAAGGTTAGTACATAAAAAAGACAGCATATCCTTTCAAGCTGTTAAAGGACTGGCCTGCGGTTTGCTCGGGGTTATTCTGATGGTGTTTGGATTTACCTATCAGCATTCAATTATTGATCTTCGAAATATCCCTATTATGATTGCCGCTCTTTATGGAGGCTGGGTTTCAACGGCAACGGCCCTGGCTATGATCGCTGCTGGCCGCATGCTGATCACAATGAACACATCTGCACTTTACTCGGTTATTATCATTTGTATCGCTGCCATCCCGTCACTCATTGTTTCTAGAAGAAAAAAAGTTCAACTAAAACATGCTTTCTATCTTATAATAATCACAAATAGCTTGATCTCCTTTACCTTTTATTTTCTTATAGACTTACATTCATATGAACTTCATTTATATTTTTGGATCATCTCAATAGCGGGCGGTATGCTCAGTTTATATATTATTGATCATGAAACAAATGCACATCTTCTTTATAAACAATATAAGTTTCAAGCGCACTTTGACTTTTTAACAGGCGTGTATAACCGAAGAAAGTTTGAAGAAATCACAAAAGCTCTGTATCGACAGGCGGCCGATACCCCGCATTTTCAATTTGCACTGATTTATATGGATATCGATCATTTTAAAACCATCAATGACCAATATGGCCATCATGAAGGAGATCAGGTGCTCAAAGAGCTGGGCTTACGTCTGAAGCAGAGCATCCGAAATAGTGATCCAGCCGCTCGGATCGGTGGTGAGGAATTTGCCGTGCTTCTGCCGAACTGTTCTCTTAATAAAGCAGCCCAGATCGCAGAACGGATCAGGAGCGCTGTCAGTCATGAACCGATTATATTAAAAAACGGTGAAAAGCTTTCCGTTACGATATCACTGGGGGCCGCTCATTACCCCAATAATACGGAACGGCCAAGATCCTTGCCCATTCTTGCCGATCAAATGCTTTACAAAGCGAAAGAGACGGGACGGAACAAAGTGTGTTTTTCAGAAAAAAAAGAATGAATTCAATGTTCGAATTCATTCTTCCAATCTGAAAGACGTTTCAAAGGCAGAAAAGCCGGGACAAGATCTCCCTGATATTCTTTTTCTATAAATGCCGCTGTATCATCAGCTTGATAAAGCTCAAGAATGGTTTGCAGCGCTTCCCGATCTTGATCCTCCGCTCTGACAACAATCAAATTCATCTCTTCCACAGACATGAGACCGCCGCTCTTTATGGTATGCTTTTTCGGGTTCAGGCCCGCTTTTTTTGCTTCAGATGGTTTCATAACAAACACGTCCCCACCGCTCACTGCATCCTGTTGCCGGACAGCTTTCAATTTCAGGTGTCTCGGATTATCTTTAATCATATCAACTGAACCTGTTCCGTTAAATCCGTTTTTCAACGTTAGCAATCCCGCCTCCTGAAGCACAGTAAGCGCCCTGCCAAAATCGAACGCTTTATCGGGAACAGAAACAACAGCTCCCCGCGGTATATCTTGGATTCTGTCATATTGTTTTGAATAAATGCCCATAGGCGTTATGTATGTCGTACCGAGCGGTGCAAGCTTAAGTTTGTGTTTTTGAGTGAACGATTGAAAATATGAAATGGTTTGAAAGGCGTTGGCATCAATTTCTTTGTTAGCAAGTGCGATATCAGACTCCGCATAATCAGAAAAAGGGATCAGCTGAATATCAAGCCCTGCCTCTTCAGCCTTTTGAGCAATATAGTTCCATATTGCCTCGTCAGACTCAGCAATCCCGATTTTTATCGATTCATGTGCTGCAGACGGTGAGCATGCAGTAAATGAAACGAGAAGAACAAGGACGAAACTGCATATAAGCCACTTTTTCATTGTGACCATACTCCTATCTATGTATTAGAGCATGCAAGCAATATCAGACAAAAAAATCATACGCTCTCTTAGTTGATAAACGTTGTCATTTGTAATATTGATTAACTTTTACCTTACTCATATCCAATCAGGTTGTCAATTCCTATGACATTATCTTCCCAAAATGAAGGCATACGAAGGCAAACGTATGATCACATATCGAGAAAGCAGATGAATTTCCGTAAATAAATATCAAATTGAAAAATAAATATGGTATTTTCCCAAAAAAGTTTCAATAAGCAGTTGTTTTTTCTGAAGATTACTGGTAGAGTAAAGGTAATTATTTTTGTTCGAACTATCTTTAAGAAGAAAGTTTTGTAAGAGTTTTCGTCTTGAAAGTTTGTTAAGAGCAAGAATAGTGAATTTAAGCGTTATGATCGCTTTAGGAGGAAATTTCATGTTAGAAGGTAAAGTAAAATGGTTCAACTCTGAAAAAGGTTTCGGATTCATCGAAGTAGAAGGTCAAGACGATGTATTCGTTCATTTCTCTGCTATTCAAGGCGAAGGCTTCAAAACTTTAGAAGAAGGCCAAGCTGTTTCTTTTGAAATCGTTGAAGGAAACCGCGGACCACAAGCTGCTAACGTTACTAAAGAAGCGTAAGCATAAATTGATATGAAAAACTGCAGGTGCAAACCTGCAGTTTTTATTTTGGACAAAAAAGCTGTTTTGCATAAGCAAAACAGCTTTTTCATTAGTTTGCAATATCCCGTTTCATGAAGATTCCAAAAGCAAGCAGCAGGAAAATGATAAAGTAGATCGCAAGCATGACGATAGAAAACGTCATAGTCATCCCTTCTATTAACGGTGTGCCATCCACATACTGAGTTAAATCGACATTAGCAAACAATATATACTTTGCCCAGTCAAATTTCGCTGCAATAAATGCAGTGGCTGTCGTACCGGCAACCAATAAAAAGATGGAAAACCCTACTGCAAGAGAGCTGTTTCTGAATACTGCAGACAGCATAAACGCCATCGTCGCCACCATTAAGGCCGAGACGGATTCAGAAAGATACGTTGTGGCCAAATGACTCATCATGTTTTGCTCAATGACATGGCCATCCTTATAGATTAAATGAATATTCGCGGCGGTTTCACCACCCGTCCCGAAGAAAATCAACCCTAACAAAGTAGAACCGATAAATAAAATCAACAGCAATAGGAACCCAAACAGGAGAACTGTAATATATTTGGACATCAAAATCTGAAAACGGCTGAGCGGCCGAATCATTAATAGCTTAATTGTTCCCCAATTAAATTCGTTAGCGACAATTCCGGCTGCGATAATAATGGTAAACAGTCCGGTAAGGATGGTAAAACCTGCTGAATCCGTTACATAAGACCATACAGTATAGCCCGTGTCATTTGGGATGTTATGTTCAATGCGATAGTTGTTGAGTGTGATTATTTCTTTATATCCATCTTTCAGTGAAGGATCGTCTTTGATTTCTTTCTTTAATTCGGCGTTTTGTACTTGAAGTTCTTGTTTCCAATGAGAATTTGCTTCACCGGCAGAAAAATGATTCGCCAAAAATGCAAATCCAACCATTGTTAGCCCCAGAATTCCAATCATCACCCATGTTCCGGCACGGCTGAAAATTTTGATCCACTCATTATAAATCAAATTAAGCATGCTGAACCTCCTCTTTTGTTTCACCTGTCATTTCTAAGAAACGGTCCTCTAATGATTTTGTTATAATTTTGACCTCGTAAATGCGGATTTGCTGCATCACCAGCAGTTCAATAACCGCAGGGACTTCGTCTTTAGCCAGTTTGAGTTCTACACCATTTGTCTTACTCACCAAATCATACTGGTTTAAAACAGTAGCGGCTTCATTCGGCTGCTCAACCTGAAAGAAATATGTATCGTTCTCATCAATGTTTTCATCTTTTACATTTTGAATATCGATCAGCTTTCCTTTTTGCAGAATCGCAATGCGATCACACATCAGTTCCATCTCTGACAGCAGGTGGCTTGAAACGATGACAGCCATTCCTCTTTCTCGGGTCAGCTTCTTTAAATGATCTCTGATTTCCCTGATTCCCGCCGGATCAAGGCCATTTGTCGGTTCATCCAAGATCAGCACTTTCGGATCATGCAGAAGGCATTGTGCCAAGCCAAGACGCTGTCTCATTCCTAGAGAATAGGTTTTCACCTTGTCGTGGATTCTGTCTGTTAAACCAACCAGCTCAACAACTTCATCAATTTTTTCCTTCGTGACACCCTTGACCATCCTTGCGTATTGCTGGAGATTTTTATATCCGCTCAAAAATTTATAGAGCTCTGGATTCTCTACGATCGCTCCAATATGCTTAATCGCCTTGGCATATTCTTTCGTAATGGATTGACCGCAAATGAGGACATCACCTTTCGTCAGCTTCATTAAGCCTACTATCATCCGGATGGTTGTCGTTTTCCCAGCTCCGTTTGGTCCCAAAAAACCGAATACTTCACCTTCACGAATCGTAAAACTGAGATCATCAATGAGCGTTCGGCCTCTGATGTTTTTTGTCACATTTCTCAATTCCAACACTGTTTTCATCATATTCCTCCTCTTTCTAGCAAACTTCCATTTTTGATTTAAACCATTGCAAAACAGACATGCCTTCCTGTTCACGAATATCTTCTACATCGCGCTGCGCCACTTTTTCTCCATTTGCGAGTATGATGACTTCGTCTAACAACGTCTCAATTTCATCAATTTCATGTGTCGCGATCACGACAATCTGCTGCTCAAAATCAATGTACGATACAAGGCTGTTTACGATGGAGTCCCTCACCATCGGATCAAGCCCCGAAAAAGGTTCATCAAGCAAGATGACGTCTGCCTGTCTCGCTAAAGCAAGAACGATTTTCAGCCTGCCCCGATTTCCTTTTGATAGCTTTTTGATCTTTTTTTCCGGATCCAGCTGCATCTCATTCAATAGTCTATAAGCTTGTTCTGTTTGAAAATCAGGAAACTGCGACTGATAAAAATTCACCATATCTTTGACAGTGAAATCCGGATAAAACATATCAAGCTCAGTAAGATAAGCCGTTTGACGCACCATATCTCTCGTAGCTTGTTTTCCATCTGCTTTTACAAACCCTGAAGTCGGAAACAAAAGGCCAGCCATCATTTTCAGGGTCGTTGACTTGCCGCTGCCGTTCGGTCCGATCAGACCATAAATCCGTCCAGATGATAGGGTAAATGACACATCATTGACGGCCGTATGGCGGCCGTATTTTTTTGATACGTGTTCTAGCTTGATTTCCATTTTAGCCTCCCTCTGTGAATGTTTTAATGCCCTCTAACATTTCCTCTTTCGTGAGCCCCAGCTCTTTCATTTGCTTGACAAAGCCTTCCAGCACTTCTCGTGTCAACTTGTCTTTCAGCTCGTCTACGATTTCTGCTTTTTCCGCAATAAACGTCCCTTGACCTCTTCTTGTCTCCACAATACCCAGCCTTTCCATTTCACTGTAAGTTCTTTGAATTGTATTGGGATTTACCTTAGTTTGAATCGCCATTTCTCTTACTGAAGGAAGCTTGTCTCCTGGGAGCAGCTCCTTCCTGACCAGCCTATAAAAGATCTGATCAGCGATCTGCAGATAAATCGGTTTCGAGGATTGAAATTGATTATCCATATTTACACCTCTACTTTACGATCAAGCAGTTTTGAAGCCATGATGAGCAGCAAGAACGTGATGACTAAGGTAATAGGAAACCCTAGCACAGACAGATGGATAGGTTTTAATTCCAATTTCCAAACGTTATGGAAGTGGAAATCAAAATTGCAATAGACTGTTACCGGCCAGAAATGCTTTTGAGATTCAACCAAAGGGCTTATGATGTATTCATCGTAGAATAACCACACTGCGACCAACAGAACCATCGCAACCCATCGCATTCCGCGCCAATTCCTGAGAGCGTGAAAAACAGTCCAAAACACGATGACTGTTACTGACATATCTAACGAAGAAATAAGCCCATACATATTCAGCAAAGCCACTGTACTCGTTATATCAACTTGATGCTCCAGCAGATTTTTTAAAGAGAGCATATGATACATCCATATCCCATAGGCTGTTAATGCCAACTGAATCACAAATTGATAGAGCAAAGATGCTGCCAATTTAGAAGAAAACAGCCATAAGCCGCCATTTGGATTGTACAGCCAAAGCTGTGATTTCCCTTCCTTGCGAAGGTGATAAAACACAAAAACAGGAGATAAGAAAAGCAGAAAAAAAGCAACTGCAACAAAAAACCCAAAAACGACTAGAGGTTCTTTCGCGCGAGAAGCTATAATATGGCCTGTTCCCAATAAAAAAGTCATTCCGCATATCCATACTAGCAGCCACATTCTTGAAAGCTTGATATCTTTCTTTAATAAACCTAAAAAAGAATCCATGTCTTTACCTCCCGGAAGAATCCTCGGTGTATGAGTAACATAGTACACTAGATCAAAATGAAATACAACATATTCCATGGATTTATTTGATAAAAAACATAATTGATGTAAACAGCAAAAAAGGCAAACCCGCCATGAGTAAACGGATTTGCCTTTTTCATTATTTTTTCTTGTTTTTCATAGAGAGCAGCGCATCACGATAGCTGCGGTCCTGCATTTTGTCACTTTCCTCAGTGACCTCTTCTTCTGCCTGATCTTCGTCAGAATGCTTAAACTTTTGCAGCGCCTGCCTGTAAATATCATCACCCATTGTGTTACGTTTCTCTTTTTGAGAATCATTTTCGACAACAGATGGCGTATGCTCGGCAGCCCTTGCTTCAGCAGGGTATTGCGCTTCGTTTTTTTCCTCTTCTGGAGGTGCGATTCTATCAGTTGCTTCTTGCTTCTCAGGTCCAGGTGAGGCGCTGCGGACATTAAATGTAATAAGGGCCGCAATGACAATGACAGCAGCAATAATTGCTATAATAATGGCCATTTCAACCTCTCCTTACTGTCCTGCTGTTAGGTTTCCTGTGACTTGGCTGACACGTCTTCCCAACGCGCGTCCAAGCTGAATACCTTCCTCAGACATTAACTCATCACTATCAACCGGACAAGTGACGCCTGCTCCGTAATAAGAGCCATAAAGTGCGTTTTCAGGCACGTTGCCAGGCAGTCCGACAACGATCATGCCTTGGTGGAACATCGGCGTGATTAAATTATGCATTGTCATTTCCAAACCGCCGTGTGTTGTTGCCGTTGTGCAGAAAACAGCACCGACTTTGTTGATCAGTTCGCCTTCAGCCCACAAGTAGCCAAGTCTGTCGATCCAAGTTTTAAGACCGGAGCTGATTGTTCCGAAATGCCCAGGGCATCCCCAAATAATCGCATCCATATCTTTAAGCTTGCGGATATCCGCCTGATCTACATGGTCGATGAATACTTCAGACGCGTCGTTTTCTCTCGCACCTTCAGCAATCGCCTCTGCAAGCACTTTAGTATGTTCGCCTTCACTATCATACACTACATAAATTTTCATTCAGGAAACCTCCCTGTACAGATTAAGATTCCTTAGCTTCTTTAGGAGCAGGAAGTAATGAAAGCTCCTCTTTTTTCTTCTTACGCAATTTATCTTTTCTGACGTCACGCAGGAAGATACTTAAAATCAACCCTGCTACACAGAATAAGGTTGCCCACATAAAGGCATCATTTATCCCCATGACATTGGAATCGAGTGACGCGTGTTTATAAATATGTGAGTACACATACGTTTTCGCTGTATCATAAGACACATTCATGTTCACCATTAAATTCGAAACTGCATTTTGGAACGCATGGAGGAAGTTCGGGTCCGCCGTGCTCGTTTTATCTGCAATTTGTGAATAATGGAATGTCGTCCGGTTTGTATAAATCGTCGTAATTAAACTTGTACCGATTGATCCGCTGATTTGGCGAAGTGTGTTGCTCATCGCCGTTCCGTGGCTGTTTAGACGGGCAGGAAGCTGGTTCATCCCGGCTGTCATGACTGGCATCATTAAGAGAGACATACCAAATGCACGAATTGAATAGATCAGCATGATGTGTGTATATGGTGTATCAATTGTCAATTGCGTGTATTGATACGTTGTTACCACTGTCACGAGAAGCCCGATAATCGCAAGCGGTCTCGGTCCGAATTTATCGAACAAAATACCTGAGATCGGTGACATAATCAGCATAACGATCGCACCCGGAAGCAGAAGCAGACCGGATTGAAGCGCCGTAAAGCCGACCAGGTTTTGCAGATAAATCGGTAAAAGGAACATACCAGTGTAAAGTGCCACTGTAATAATGATATTAATGACACTCGAGAGTGAGAAAATGTCATATTTAAACACTCTGAAATCAAGCATCGGATCATCATGACGCAATTGCTGAACAACAAAAGCAACAATTGCAATGGCTCCGATAATAACTGTAGACAATACAATCGGGTCGGTCCAGCCGTCAGATCCGGCTTCACTGACTCCGTATAATAAGGAGGCGAATCCGACAATCGAGAGGATTGCGCCAAGAGTATCGAGTTTGATTTTTTGCGGCTCCACCATATTTTTAAAGATGAAGAAAGCCACAATGATAACAATTGCGCCGATTGGCACAAGTCCGTAAAACATAATGCGCCATGTATAATGCTCAATAATCCACCCGGACAGAGTCGGGCCGACCGCTGGAGCAAACATCATCGCAAGCCCGAAAATCCCCATTCCTTTCCCCCTGCTTTCAGGCGGGAAAATTAACAGAATGGTTGTCATAACGAGCGGCTGCAAGATACCTCCGCCCACGGCCTGAATCAAACGGCCGATCAGCATTGTAGAGAAGTTAGGTGCGATACCGCAGACTAACGTACCGAGCGTAAAACAGAACATTGCGACGAGAAAGAGACTCCGTTGGCCAAACCTTGTAATCAGGAAGGCAGATAACGGAATCAATACGCCGTTAACAAGCATGTAACCTGTTGTCAGCCACTGAATCGTCGTTGCACTTACGCCAAATTCAGTCATTAAATGCGGCATTGCAACGTTAAGCAATGTTTGGTTGAGAATTGCCAAAAATAAACCCGCCATTAGCACAATCAGCAATGACATAGGGCTTTTTGCATTTTTTTCTTTACCTGTAGCCATCTAAGACAACCTCCTTTCATGGTTTGATGACTGATCTGTTTTACTCAGAAATTTTAACAGATGCGTTCATGCCAGGAAGCACCTTATCAGATGGGTTTTTGATTGAAATTTTCACTGGAATTTTTTGTGTTACTTTTGTGTAGTTTCCGCTTGAATTTGTAGAAGGAAGCATATCAAAAGTTGAGTTAGTCGCATATCCAATTTCTTCTACAGTACCGTCAAATGTTGTATCAGGGTCTCCGTCAACTACTACGTCTACACTATTTCCTACTTCAATATCCGCAATATCTGTTTCTTTAATATTTGCTGTGATGTATAGGTTGTCCATGTCAATCGTTTGTGCAATTGTTGTACCAGCTTGTACGGTTTGTCCGTTTTTCACTTCGTTTTTCACAATTGTTCCATCCATAATGGATTTTACGTCAACAGTTTGTTCACCTTTGATTTTTGCAACTGTGTCGCCTTTTTTCACTGTTTTTCCTTCGTCCAGATCCCAGTCAGATACTTTACCTGCTGCTGGAGCAGTAATAGCAGCCATATCGCCGGCTACTTTTGCTTCATCTGTTTTTACGTAGTTAGTGCTTTGATAATAGTAGTAAGCACCTCCAGCTATAATTGCAAGAACAACAATCAAACCGATAATGTTGGTCAGAATTAAACGTCCTCTGTTCATTTTGTTTTCTCCTTTCGTTTCATCCTCTATCATTTTGCGGAAAGCTGGTGAAAATATGTGAGAAGTTTTTAATTACCGCTTTTTTCTGAACAGCCTTCAGCAAGCTTCGTTAAGCTTCCGGCAAGTTTGCGCAAATACTGCAGCTGGGAGGTATCAAGCTTTTGGTACAAGCCCGCTCCCATTTTTGCATATTGCACAGCGGCTTTTTCTATCAGTTCTTCCCCTTCTTCGGTTAACTGAATCATGACGATACGGCGGTCATCCGGACTGTCATATCGATTCATCAAGTGGCGCTTATACAGAATATCTGTCATCCGCGTCACAGAAGCAGGCTTAAGATCAAGCGACATTGCCAGCTTGCTTAGCGGGGTACTTCCGCTTTGATGAATTTTAAACATCAGCAAATATTGAAGGACTGTAATATCAAAAGGCTCAAGCACAATCTCCAATATCTTCTTCTGTTTTTTATAAATCGCCCGAGACGTATCGAAGAGCTGTTCAAAAGTGAGCAAAGCACGTTCTGATTCAGTCAACTCCTTTTCACCTCATTCCTCAATAATAGTTCACAAGATAAAATATTAATAAATGAAAGAAGATTTGTCAAAGGAAAAATTTCTTTTTCTCCCGTATTTTTTTCGCAAGCGTTTTCTTACTTTTATTAAATAAAAAAAAGCCCTGAAATGGGCTTTTCATTACGAAAATTGATGGCTTACACCAGACTCTTCATTTCTGAAAAAGCTCTTCAGCGCCTGAAAAACATCAGATTTCTGTTTTAAAATATAGTACTTAAATTTCTCATCTTTCACATTTTTATATGCAGACATTAACGTTGAATGCCTGTTGTACTGATTGACCTCGCCGTAGCAGAATAGATTGGCCTTCTTCATAATATCATTAACCAGTTTCACACAGCGCGCGTTGTCAGATGTTAGGTTGTCACCGTCAGAAAAATGAAACGGGTAAATGTTATAGCGAGCGGGATTGTACTTTTCATCAATAAGCTCAAGCGACTTCCGATATACGGAAGAACAAATGGTTCCGCCGCTTTCTCCCTTTGAGAAAAAATCCTCCTCCGAGACAACTCTTGCTTCTGTATGATGGGCAATAAATTCAATTTCCACAGTCTCGTATTTCGTCCGCAAAAAACGGGTCATCCAGAAAAAGAAGCTTCTGGCCATGTATTTTTCCCAAACCCCCATACTGCCGCTTGTATCCATCATTGCTAAAACGACAGCTTTTGATTCAGGCTTTGTGATGTCATTCCACGTCTTATACTTCAGGTCCTCCGGATAAATTGGATAGAACGACGGCTTTCCTGACATTGCGTTTCGTTTAAAGGCTGACATCATTGTTCTTTTCTTATCAATGTTACCGGTTAACCCTGTTTTACGAATATCATTAAACTCAATATCTGTATGAATAATATTGTCCCGCTCTTTTTGCTGGAGATTCGGAAGCTCTAATTCTTTAAAAAGCGCTTCTTCTAAATCCATTAATGAAACTTCCGCTTCATAATAATCCTCGCCTGCCTGATCACCGGCACCCTGCCCTTTTCCTGGCCCTTGTTTTTTGTCTGATCCATCCCGGGCCACAACATCACCAACCTGGCTGTCGCCGTCTCCTTGCCCTACATGTTTATTCTTATCATAGTTGTAACGGATTTTATACTCATCAAGTGAACGGATTGGGATTTTCACTACATCTTTTCCATTAGACATAATAATGCTTTCCTCAGTTACGAGGTCCGGAAGATTGTTTTTGATCGCTTCCTGCACCTTTTTCTGGTGACGCTGCTGGTCATCGAAGCCTTTGCGATGGAGGGACCAGTTTTCCTCAGAAATCAAAAAATGGCCGCTGTCATTTTGGGACATGAATTCCCCTCCTTAACCATTTGTGGTCGTGATACATACGTATTCCGGCTTGTGCCAGATTATGAAACAAGTCTTTTGAAAAGATTTATATTCATCATATGCACAAAAGCACGTTTAATTGACAAACTATTTAGAAAATGGGACAAAATAACCCGCCCTATTCGGACGGGTCACGTTGCTTATCGGTTCAGCAGGCTGCCGACATATTTCAGCAGCTCATTGGCGCTCGTCGAGTTGTAGCCGTGCTCATCAATTAAACGGGCCACGACTTCATTTACCTTTTTCAGCTGCTGCTCATCCGGCGTTTTTGTTGAAGTTGTAATTTTAACGACATCCTTCAGATCAGCAAACAGCTTTTTCTGAATTGCTTCACGCAGTCTTTCATGGGAATTATAATCAAACCGCTTGCCTTTTCTCGCATAGGCCGAGATGCGGATTAAAATTTCTTCGCGGAACGCTTTTTTGGCGTTTTCCGAAATGCCGATCTGCTCCTCGATGGATCTCATTAGCTTTTCGTCAGGGTTCATTTCTTCTCCTGTCAAAGGATCACGAAGCTTATTTTTATTGCAATAAGCCTCTACGTTATCGAGGTAATTGTCCATAAGTGTTTTTGCTGATTCTTCATACGAATACACAAACGCTTTTTGGACTTCCTTTTTCGCAATGTCGTCATATTCCTTTCTGGCGGCAGAAATAAAATTCAAATACCGCTCCCTGTCCTCGCTTGAAATTGATGGATGTTGATCAAGACCTTCTTTTAAGGAACGAAGGACATCGAGAGAATTAATTGACTCCATATTTTTTCTGATAATCGTTGAAGAAATCCGGTTGATCACGTACCGCGGATCAATGCCGCTCATTCCTTCATCATTATATTCTTTTTTCATATCCTCAACGTCGACGGAATTATATCCTTCCACACTTTCTCCATCATACAGTCTCATTTTTTTGACCAGATCAATATCCGACCGCTTTGGCTCTTTTAACCGGGTAAGGATTGAGAACATCGCGGCGACCTTCAAAGTATGAGGGGCAATATGAACATCCGACACATCGCTCTCTGAGATCATTTTTTCATAAATTCTCTCTTCCTCAGACACTTTTAAATTATAAGGAACCGGCATCACGATGATTCTCGAGTGCAGGGCTTCATTCTTCTTATTAGAAATGAATGAACGATACTCCGTTTCATTCGTGTGCGCCACGATCAGCTCATCAGCAGAAATTAACGCAAACCGCCCCGCTTTAAAATTCCCTTCCTGTGTCAATGAAAGCAAATGCCAGAGAAATTTCTCATCACATTTCAGCATCTCCTGAAACTCCATCATCCCGCGGTTCGCTTTATTCAGCTCTCCGTCAAACCGGTAAGCGCGCGGATCTGATTCCGAACCGTACTCGGCGATTGTTGAGAAATCAATACTCCCGGTCAAATCGGCAATATCCTGAGATTTTGGGTCAGATGGACTGAATGTTCCAATTCCCGTACGCTTATCTTCTGAAAAGAAGATGCGCTCCACCTTCACATCCTCAATTCTTCCTCCGTACTCTTCCTCCAGCCTCATGACATTTAAAGGAGAAAGACTCCCCTCTATTCTAATACCGTATTCTCTGTAAAAGTCATCACGTAAATGGTGGGGGATTAAATGTAGAGGGTCCTCGTGCATCGGGCAGCCTTTAATCGCATATACAGCGCCATTATCTGTCAGCGTGTACGCTTCGAGACCTTTTTTAAGCATCGTGACCAACGTGGATTTACCGCCGCTCACAGGTCCCATCAACAATAGAATCCGCTTTCTGACATCTAGACGTTTGGCAGCCGGATGAAAATACTCTTCCACAAGACGCTCCAGAGATTCTTCAAGCCCAAACAGCTCACGGTCAAAAAAACTGTACTTCTTGCGTCCGTCAATCTCCTCTATCCCGCTGTCTTTTATCATATTAAAAACTCGAGAATGAGCAGATTGCGCGACCATCGGATTTTCTTTAATAATCTCCAAATAATCGGCAAAAGTTCCTTCCCATTTCAGCCGCTGCTCTTCCTCTCTGTACTGTTCAATTTTCTTTAATATATCCATAAGGACCTCCTCTATCATGTTTGATACACTATGCAAATAAGGTACTTTGTTACAATCTATGCCGCCAACTCGTGATACATGCTTTGGTTTCTTAAAAATAAAGATACTTATACATCGTTGACAAGGCCGACTGCGACCGTTCATAATAAAGAAAAATACAGAATCATCCAGACTCGGACAGCACGGAAAAATTGAAGAGGGGGAGAGACGGTGAAAACAATCATCATGATGGGGGTCATTGTCACTTTTTTAGTATCAATTTTTACTGCAGGATACGATAGCAAGCCTGGAAAAGAATAAAAAAGGGTGCTCCTGAAAGAGCACCCTTTTTGTATAACAGAACAATGTTTTACAATTTTGTTTTTTCTTTAATCTGTGAATGTTGATCACATTCGTATCTGTTTTCGTACTCAATTGTTCCGATACTGCATCCCGGCCCGATAATCACTTCTTTTCCCCTGACAACTGCCGCATCGGTATTCTCCAAATAAACCTGATCTCCTTCTATGACGTCTGCGATCAGTTTCACTTTCTTCCGGTTAAAAAAGCTCGTGCGTCTTTTCACAGTAATTGTTGTTCCGCCGATTTCGCGCACATGGCTTATATCATGGCTCAATCCTAGCTTAATGTCACCAGCATTTAATAACCCCGATACATCAACACAGCCTGTTCCATGGAACCTTTCTGTTTCACAATCACCTTTTACGCTAAGCTTCCCTTTCACATCGCACGATTCTCCAGTCATACTCCCGGAAATCTCTGTCAGGCCCTTCAAATTAAAGCGATCAAATTGAAGTGAGCCGCTGACTTTCATTGTGCCATAAATATTGATTCTCCCTGCGGTCAGATTGCCTTTAAACTCACTTTCTCCGAACACACGCAGCCGCTCAGTCTCTGCAGTCCCGAGAAAGCAGCCTGTTCCGAATATGCGGCAGCCCGCAGCAGACAGCCCATCACCGACCACACCTTCACCTTTGATGACGACATTGTGATACGTGCCTCCGGCGGCATGGCCAGCGCCATATAATTTTAAATTTCCCAGTTTTGTTGTCTCCATTACGATCCTCCTCACACCTTCGTGCATGTTTCTACCAATGCGCTTGGATCACAAGTATAGTCACCGCTGTATTCGACGGTTTCAATCCGGCAATCCGGACCGATTATCACTTTATTTCCGCGCACGGTTTTCGCCTTTGTATTTGTCAATTCAATCACGTCACCTTCGATCAGCTCTGCCGTTAGAACAGGCTGCGGCATCAATCTGAGTAATGTCAGCATTCCTTTTCTGCAGGTCACTTGAAGATGGCGGCAGCCGATCTCCCGTACATCGCTTTCCCCGGAACAAAGCTTAATGGTCACTTGGTCTGCATTTAAAAGACCGCTGATTTTGCATTTCCCTTCTGATTGAAAGGTTTCCGTTTCGCAATCCGCTTCCATGACGGTCTTTCCGCTAATGTCAATCTCATCAGCCTTGACAGTCCCGCCAAATGTTGATGATCCAGCGATTTTTAATTGTTTAGCTGATGCCTCTCCTTGAATAAAACCAGTTCCATTAATCCGAATAGATTCAGCTTCAACGTCTCCATGTATCTTTCCAGAACCGCTGATGGTTACCGCTTTCGCTTTGACGCTGCCGTCAGCTTTTCCCGTTCCATTAAAAGAAAAAGTGTCACACTCCACGTCTCCAGCCACTGTCCCGCTTCCGTTAATCTCAACTGATTGAAACGTTCCTCCCTTTGAACTTCCCGATCCGTTTATCACCAGCTTTTCCACTACATCCATTGTTGGCCCTCCTGCATATATGTTGTTTTTAATTCCTCTGAAGCTTTTAATAAATCTACCCGTTCCACAACCTTGACGGATGATTCAAACAAAATGCTGTCTGCCGCAGCCGCTATAAAACAAGTTGTAACACCGAGCTTGCGCAGCACAATCAGTTCCGTCTGTTTTTCAATCTTTTCAGAATCATGCTTCTTTAATACCTCTGCAGCCATTTTTGCTTCTGCCAAGCTGACATTTCCAGACTGCAGTAGTCCTTCAAGCACATACAGCGACAGCAAGTCGCGGGATGAAAAAACCGGACTACTTCCGTCTTCTGAATAGACTTCAAGTGCAGGCTTTGAGATCAAACCTTTACGCAGCAATTCATCAGCGGTCATGCTGACATCCTTCATCTTCGGTGATAGCATTTCCCTCATTTCATCCAGAGACAAGTTTTCCTTCATTTTTTGAATCATTGAGATACGTTTTAAAATATCCTCCCTCGGAAAAAACGTCTCCTGCCCTGTGAAAGTGGATTTGCGAATAAACCATTCCTCGGGTATTAAATTTTTTCGCTTCCATCGATACAGCTGACCGTATGAAATCGATGTTCTTTCAAGTAATTCTTTTTTAGAGATTAATTGTTCCTCCATAAGTCCAGCTCCTTTGATGGGTACATTGTAACATAACACTGTTACGTTGTTAAGCCCAAAAACGACACAAAGTATTTCAACAGGCACAAAAAAACCGCCCATCAGCGATGAGCGGGTTTTTCACTATTTTAAATCACGGTAATTTTGCTGGCGCAGCGCTTCATAAACGAGAATCGCGGCAGTGTTGGACAGGTTTAACGATCTGACGTGCTCTGTCATTGGAAGACGCAGGCAGCGATCCATATTATTTTGAATTAAATCCTTTGGCAAACCGCTTGTTTCTCTTCCGAACACAAAGAAATAATCCTCGTCAAGATCAGTGTAATCAAATGATGTATGAGGCTGCTGGCCAAATTTCGTAATAAAGAAAAATTGGCCTTTTTCATATGCCTCAAACAATTCCTCTAACGAATCATGATACACAACATTAACAAACTCCCAATAATCGAGTCCGGCACGCTTCAGCATTTTATCATCCGTTGAAAAGCCGAGCGGACGAATCAGGTGGAGCGTAGTATTGGTAGCTGCACAAGTACGCGCAATATTCCCTGTGTTAGCGGGAATTTCTGGTTGATATAAAACGACATGTAATGCCACAATGTTCACCTCTGTTTTTCTTATCCGCCCATCATTATAACATTAATTACTCTTTTGTCGTATCATCAACGATATGAAAAAAAGCATATCGTATCGACGGCGTGTATGCCGTTGAATCCTCATATGACCAATACCTCATCCGGCTGTCATAGGTCTGGGCGTTGACAAGCGGCATATTGCCTTTGTCCTTTGCCACGACAATCGTTGTATGATTAAACCGGCCGTCTCCTTCGAAGTCATAGCAAATCACATCGCCCGGCATCAGCTCTTCCGCTGATTTCACCCGCACCGCACGCAGTCCGGCTTTTGAATTCGACAAATACATTTTCATCGAATGAGCCACCGTCCAGCTGTAGCTCCATGAGCTTTGTTTCATCCACCAGCCTGATCCTCTGTTCGGATGGCCGCGCATTGGCGCGCCTCCCGCATGAAGACACTGAGAAATAAAATTGGTACAGTTATCGCTGAAATTTTTATAAGCAGGATTGCGCTTGTTCCAAAATTTCTCGGCATATTGCACAGCGCCGAGACGATCGTATTGAAAAGCCCTGCCAAACGCTTCTCTTTCCTCTTCAGAATAGTCAATAATGCTGGTCCCTTCATGAAATCCAGCCGGCTTTTTCGCAATTTCCTGATCACTAATCAAAATGTGATCATACAGGAAAGCCCTTCGCTCCTCTATGTGCTCTTCTATATACAAGCTGTCGTCCTGTTCCTTACACACGTATTCGTAATGGATGGTATACGTAAGGCAGGTCGTTCCGTCATCCTCAACCCGCACATGATTAATCACGGCCTTTGCTTTCGCTTTTATGATGTCAACTTTACGTTTTTCCAGAAGCTTTTTCTTACGCTCCATGACTTTAAGGTCTCCGACTTGAGACTCCTGTCTCATATCATGCCCGTTAACCAGAAAGCCCAGCCGCTCCTCCGCTAATTGTTCTAAAATGTGCTTCAAGCTCACCCCACCCGCCATACTTTTTTATAGAGAAAAAACACTTGGATGATCTCAAGTGTTTTTTCCTTCTGCTCTATACGTATGTCAGGACAGGCCTTGTTTAGTCATGCCTGAAGCTTTTAGCAACTCAATTCCTTTTTCAATTTCCAGCTTTGCCTCTTCATCCTTCTCTTTTTCCCGCGCTTTTTCAAGCTCTTCCATGTATACGGTGTCTCCGATTTTACCGATTGCCCATGCGGCTGTCCCCCTGATGACAGGACGCGGGTCCTTGTGCATCAGATCCGTCAACTCGGGTAGTGCGGAGGTATCCTTAAAATGCGCAAGGGCGAGAATGGCGTTTCGCTGAATCGGTTTTTTCCCGCGCCAAGAACCTGAGACATGTCCGAATTTCTCCTTAAATTCCCGATTACTGATGGTCAAGAGCGGCTTCAATAACGGTTTGGCAATCTCAGGATCAGGTTCCATTTCCGGATGAAGATGAAAGTCCTTCCCTTTATTGAGAGGACATACCGTTTGGCACGTATCGCACCCATACAGGCGGTTTCCGATCTTTGTCCGGAATTCATCAGGCAAAAATCCTTTTGTCTGGGTCAGAAAAGAGATGCAGCGCTGCGCATTAAGCTGCCCCGGATTAACCAATGCTCCCGTCGGACAGGCGTCCAAACATTTCGTGCAGGACCCGCACATATCTTCAATCGGCACATCAGGCTCAAAAGGAATATTTGTGATCATTTCCGCCAAATACACATAAGAGCCATACTCTGGCGTTGTGATCATACAGTTTTTCGCACTGAATCCGATGCCGGCACGTTCCGCAACGGCGCGATCAGACAATTCACCTGTATCAACCATTGACTTCGTTCTGATATCCTCATGCTTGCTTTTTAGAAATTCCTCCAGCAGATCGAGTTTTTCCCTCAACACATCATGATAGTCTTTGCCCCAGGAGGCTCTGCAAAAAATGCCCCTGCGCTCAGTTCTCGTGCTTCTTGGCGCATCCTTCATTCTGGAAGGATATGCGAGAGCAATCGCCACTATTGATTTCGCTTTCGGCAACAGAAGCTTCGGCGTCACCCTTTTCTCGATATCCGGCTCTTCAAAGCCGGAGAGATAGCCGAGTGATTCTTGAAGAATCAAACGGTCTTTTAAACTGTCAAAAGTATCAGCGGTCGTAAAACCAATCTTGTCCACGCCAATGCTTTTCGCGTATTCAATTAATTCTTCTTTGAGCTGATAAACGTTCATGTTTTGCACAGCCTCCTTTCTTTGTGATAAAACGATACAGCGTTTATAATAGGTTGATATCACGTAACTGGAGTGAATGCTAGTGAATATCAAACTTGATTCTGTTATTACTGAACGTGCGGCTGGCTTACATGCAGCAGCTGTCATTTATGAGAATATCGAAGTCGGCTCCTCACCGCAAATGCTGAAAGGCAGACTCCGCCTATTCCAGGAGTCCCTGTTTTTCGACTATGCAGACGGCGGTATATCCGATGAACCCTTCGTCAAGGAATGGCGGGAACTCTTTAAACAGCTTAACCCTTCATTTGAGGGAGAAACAACCCCAATGGAGGACATGCTGATCCCGATATCAAAAGAACAATTCATGGAAAGTAAGGACTCGGCCCATGACACAATCGATTTTTTCGCATTAAAATATTCTCTGCCCATTATGATTTATGATGCCGGAAAGCTTCATGAGTCTGTCCGGATCTCATTGGGAGAAAAAGAAAACATCCTGCTTTTCTCTGATGAAAACGGCATTTTTGGCGATTTTAAAAACAGCTTCAATCAACATCCCGTTTCAAACGAGACCAAAAATATGCTACAAATCATTTTTTTCCCGCCATCCATTGAGAAAAGCAGCGCTGTTAAACTCTTATCATCATTAACGAAAATGTTTGAACAAATTCACGGCGGCACCCATACAGTACATTGGCTTACGTAAAAGAACACGAATAACGTGTTCTTTTTTACATAAAAAAACGCAATACTTCGTTTATCTGAGAAACGAAACACTGCGTTAATAACGTATGTATGGAGCGGGTGATGAGAATCGAACTCACGACATCAGCTTGGAAGGCTGAGGTTTTACCACTAAACTACACCCGCATTTGTGAATGTCAGTAACAGTACCGCTTTGACTGTTCTTATATTACAGGTTTATTTATTTTTCGTCAAGGGAATATAAAAATTTTGTCGAAAAAAAGTTATCTTTTTGTAAAGTTGTTAAGTAACATTTACATAATGTTAAGTATACTATACAATATAATGAAACAAGAAAGTGAAGGGGACAGACGTCATGATGAAAAATAAAGTAAAAGAGCTGAGGGCACGCTTCGGCTATTCTCAGGAAAAACTCGGAGAAACGGTCGGCGTCACAAGGCAGACTGTGGCAGCCATTGAAAAAGGCGATTATGTTCCCTCACTGCTGTTAGCATTGAAAATCTGCAAAGCCTTCTCCATGAAAATGGAGGATGTCTTTTGGTTAGAGGAGGAAAACTAAGATGAGCATGAAAACAAAAGCAGCTTTTCAACTGGTGTTATTTGGCCTTGCATGCTGGACGCTGATTTCATACTTTGAAGCCTCGGAAGGCATAGCATCTTTTTTCCGCACAAAGAGCGGCGGGACGGTGTTTGAATTAAACCTCACCCCCTTTGTTCTGTTTATTGCGGCGACTGCGGTTTATTTGTACTTACAGAAAAAAAGCCGCCCTGCCAGAAAGCAGCTTCTTCTGCCTGATGAATTTGAAGAGCAGGATGAAAGAGAGCAGATGATGACGGCAAAAGCATGCCGCGCTTCATATATCGCTGTCTACTTCTCGCTGCCTGCCGCTGCGGTGCTTCTCATTTTTTATCCGCTATTTCAATCGCGCATGCCGTTTTTCCCTATTATTATTGTGTTTGTCATCATGATCATCCAGCACCTTTCCTACGTCATCTCTTTCAAGAAAAACGAAAAAAACTCCGGCGCACTGTAATCGGCCGGAGTTTTTTCTTACCAGCTTGCTTTTTTCACACCTGGAATCTGGCCTTTATGGGCCAGCTCCCTAAAAGCGATTCTGGACATTTTAAACTTTCTCATATATCCTCTCGGGCGCCCCGTTACCATGCAGCGATTGTGGAGCCTTCCCGGCGCTGAATCTTTTGGCAGCTTGCTGAGTGCCTCGTAATCTCCTTTTTCCTTCAACTCGCGTCTGATATCAGCGTATTGTTCAACAAGCTGTTGTCGTTTTAACTCTTTTGTCACTTTTGATTTTTTAGCCAAGTCACATAGCCTCCTTATCAAATCGAAATTATTACGATTTAAAATGTATCATGCTCCCTTTAAAAAATCAAGCATACCGCTTTGTAAAACAGACGGCCTGAAGCCGCCCGTTTCTAATGATGCAATTTCACATAATACAGTAACGCATCTTGATGCTTAATGAGCTCTTTTTTATGTTCAGAGGTATGCATTGTCTCGTCAGTCCCTCTAATACTGCTGCCGATCAAAACAGGCTTCTCGAAAGAAATCGGTTCCGGCGATGAAATATTCTGAGTCATTTCCTGTGTTGCGCTATCGTCACGTTTCACCGATGAATCAGCTGCTATATTTCCCTGTTTATCCACAATGCCAAAATGAATGGTGGTGTGTTTATCCTTTCCTTCCCCCTCTTCATTCACAAAATAAACAAATTGTATGGTATCAGGTTTTTCCTCTGAATAATCTGCACCAACTGGTCCAACCGTCTCAACAAGCTTTCCCTTTTGGTAATGTTCGATGTACATGTCAGCTGAGGAAATACCTTCACCGATATTGACGGCTTCAGCAGTGAATGCCTGTGAAGCTGCAACATCCATTCTGTTTTTTTCAAGATCTGACATGTCCGCTGCTTTGATTTCCATCTGTTTTGAATGTCCGCATGCCGACAGCATAGCTATCAGGCAAATGACTGCTGCGCTTCTCAATGTTTTCAGAAAAACAGCCCCCTTTTTGAAAATCTTACCATATTCGGGGGCTGTATTTTAATTAAACTCATGCATTTTTCTCTTTGACAAAATAAGTGTTTCCTACTGCTTCTCCCCTTTTGTTCTGAAGCTTTCTCGTCCGATCGTTTTCAAACGGCAAAAGTGGAAATACAAGCTCTGCAAAATAATACGCTTCTTCTAGATGCGGATAGCCGGAGAATATAAATGATTCTATGCCGAGTGCCTGGTACTCCGCTATCCGGTCGGCAATAGTCTGCGGATCACCGACAAGGGCTGTTCCTGCCCCTCCTCTGACCAGACCGATCCCCGCCCACAGATTCGGGCTGATTTCAAGCTTCGTCCGATCGCCTTGATGAAGAACGGCCATCCGCTGCTGGCCTGAAGAGTCGTAACGGCTTAAAGCAGCCTGCGCTTTGGCAATGGTGTCATCATCCAAATGGCTGATCAAGCGCTCAGCCGCTTCCCACGCCTCTTGTTCAGTTTCACGGGCAATGACATGCAGCCTAATGCCAAACCGGACAGATCTCCCTTCTTTTTCCGCCTGCTTTTTGACTCTCTCAATCTTTTCTTTTACTTGTTCAGGCGGCTCCCCCCATGTCAAGTACACGTCTGTATGCTTTGCGGCAGCTTCAATCCCTGCCTGCGACGATCCACCGAAATAGATAGGCGGATGCGGCGCTTGCTGCGGCGGGAAAAGCAGATTGCTGTTTTCCACTTTTATATGCTTTCCTTCATAGGAAACCGTTTCTCCCTGCAAAAGTTTTCGCCAAACGGTTAAAAATTCGTCTGTTGCTTCATAGCGCTCATCATGACTGATAAACAGGCCATCACCTGCCAGCTCATACGGATCGCCCCCTGCCACAACGTTGATCAGCAGCCGGCCGTCTGAAATGCGGTCTAAGGTGGATGTCATTCTGGCTGCTAAAGAAGGCTGCATTAAACCAGGTCTTACCGCGACTAAAAATTTCAAGTCCTTTGTTTCTCCTGCCAGCGCCGACGCTGTAAGCCACGGGTCCTCGCACGATCTTCCCGTCGGCAGAAGAACCCCTGTATATCCCAGCCTGTCTGCCGCCTGCGCGATATGTTTAAAGTAAAGATGATCCGCAGTCCGTCCATCACTTTCAGATCCTAAATATCTCGCGTCTCCATGAGTCGGTATAAACCAAAGAATTTCCATATTCATCCCCCTTAGATACTCTATCCTTCGTAGCTGTTTCTCCACTTTAACAGCTTTCGTTCAAGCAGCCTGACGAAGGAATCCGTCAGCTTTCCAACCACTGCAAAAATGATAATCCCTGCAAAGACTTTGTTCGTTTGTGAAAATTGTCTCGCATCCATAATCATATAGCCGACTCCCGAGCTTGAGCCCATCAGCTCTGCTACAACGAGCCCGAGCCATGCAATGCCGAGCGATAAGCGAATGCCTAGCAATATATTGGGCAGGGCTGCCGGCAATATCACTTTGGTTATCTGCTGATGCCATTTAAATTCAAGGACCCGAGCGACTTCAAACAGCTTCGCATCAACTCCGCGGATACCGTTAAACGTATTGATATAGACGGGAAAGAAGGCACCGAGCGCAATCAGCAAAATTTTAGATACTTCGTCAAATCCGAACCATAAAATAAACAGCGGCGTGACGGCCAAATGAGGTACCGTTCTAAGCATTTGCAACGATGGATCAAGATACAGCTCCGTTCGTTTTGAGAATCCGGCCAAAATCCCGATTATCAATCCAAGCGCCGCGCCAAGCAAAAAACCAAGCGCCGCCCGATAAATGCTGATTTGCAGATGGCCGAACAGCTCACCAGACAAAATAAGCTCCTTAAAGGTCAGGACAATCGTCACAGGCGTAGGCAGCACTGTAGCGGACACAAGCCCCAGCGCGCCGATAATCTGCCAGATGGCAATGATGACAGCTGGCAGTAAAAGCCCCTTCGTCCAGCCATACTTCTTCCTTCCGGGCTTTTTTCGCACTGCTTCCGCATTCGTTTTGGGCAGCGAGCCCGCAGCCTCTGCTTTCATCACTGATCACCTCCTGAGGAATATTCCTTTAATGCTTTTTTGATAAAAGTGTTATCCACAACATCCTTCACATCAATCTTCTTATCTATTGCCTGCGTTCGAAATTGAAAATCTGCTGTTTCCTGCTGTGCTTTCACAATATCGTCACTAATGACCTCATTCAGGGGCTCAGTATTCTTCAGCACATTTTCGACGACCTTTTTATCGAGATCTTTAATGTCTGCATACAGTTCTGCTGCTTCATCCAAATGTTCCTTTTGCCATACAACAGCCTTATTAAACACCTTCAGAAAACGGACCACTTCGTCTGGATGCTCTTCTGAAAACTTGGTTCTTACTAAAGTAAAGCCCGGTGAATATAAATCTGTGCTTTCTCCGTTCACAAGGATTTTTGCTCCGTGTTTCATAGTTTCTAATGACAAGTACGGCTCCCAAATGGACCAGGCATCAACAGATCCGTTTTCAAACGCCGAAGCCGCTTCATCAGGCTGAAGCTGAATAATTGTCACATCATTAGCTGACAACCCGACTTGATCAAGCGCTTTATACAAAAAATCAAACCCGCTGCTGCCTTTGGCGACTGCAATTTTCTTCCCTTTTAAATCCTTGACGTCCTGAATGGCGCTGCCTTGATTCACAAGGATGCCGTTTGCTTTCAATCCGTCCTGAGACAAACCGATTTCTTTAAAGTCAATGCCTGCCGCCTGTCCAGCGATCACAGGCGAATTGCCGACCTGAGAAAAATCAAGTTTGTCTGCCGCAAGGCCTTCAAATTGGGGCGGACCGCTTTGAAACTCCACCCATTTCACTTTGATGTCTTCTTTTTCAAATGCATCTTCGAACCAGCCTTTCTCCTTCGCGATCAAAAGCGGGCTTAAGCTTTGCTGAATACCAATACGAATTTCCTTCAATTGTTTGTGATCACCATTGGCTCCGTTTGCTCCGCAGCCTGCGAGCAGAAAAATAACGGCAACCAATACAATGAGCCTTTTTTTCATTTCCGCTTCCGCCCTTTCTATATCCCTGATCCTTCAGCGTACTCCAAATCTTCTGTTTTCTCGAATTCCGACAGCACTTTCTGTCTGATCGCTTGGAAATCCGGAGTCGTCCGGTTCCGCGGATACGCCAAGTGAATGGGCATCAGCTTATGGATTTTCCCCGGTTTGGCCTTAAGGATCGCAAGCTCATTTCCTAAATAAACAGATTCATCTATATCGTGAGTCACGAGAATCATCGTTGTTTTTTTCCTCCTCCATATCTCCAGCAGCACGTCCTGCAGATGTTTTCTTGTAAAAGCGTCAAGTGCACCAAACGGTTCATCTAAAAGCAGCACCTCAGGCTCCCGCAGAAGGGCCCGGGCAATGGCAACTCTTTGTGACATGCCGCCTGACAGCTCGCGCGGATATGCTTTCTCCGATCCTTTCAATCTGACAATCTCGATCAGTTCATCCACCTTCTGTTTGACTTTTGGGTCCTTCAAATTCAAGTCGGCGGCAATATTCTGCTCAACCGTCAGCCAAGGAAAGAGGCGGTGCTCCTGAAAAATAAATCCTTGCTGAATCCCCGGAGCTGTTACGCTGCGGCCGTTGATTTCAACACTCCCGTCATATTCAGAATCAAGTCCCGCAATAATCTTTAACAAGGTGCTTTTCCCGCACCCGCTCGGTCCGATAAGCGTTAAAAATTCACCTGGTGCGATTGATAATTGTATGTTCTCTAAGACCGTGTTTTTGCGGCCCTCTTGAACAAATGACTTTTCTTTGATGCTGATGGTCACAGCCACTTTTATCCCCTCTTTCTGCCAACGCCGCCTTCAAAAAACAAAAAGGCCCCCATCTCTGTTCTTGTAGAGATGAGAGCCTTCGGCGGTCCGATCAGCTGCCCAATTGTTTTTTGTTTGAATAACATGTTAATTCAAATTATTCCGATATGTCAACTCTTTTTTAAAATGCGGTTTTTGATCCTTGTTTATCACTTACTCTGCTTGTTTCGCAAGTAGAGTAGAAAAAATGATTTCTCCGAAAATTATTAAATGCTATGCAACAGCTGATATAACAAAGTTTTTCACCATTTTCAATACTAGATATCGCTTAATAGAGATAACTATTTTATAATAATTATAAAATAATATTGACTTTTTACTTAGAGATGATATTATGTTCTTATAAATTCCAAGAGGTGATAACATGAGTTCAAATAAACTGACAACTAGCTGGGGCGCTCCGGTTGGAGATAATCAAAACTCAATGACTGCCGGTTCTCGCGGACCAACTTTAATTCAAGATGTACATTTACTCGAGAAATTGGCCCATTTCAACCGAGAACGTGTTCCTGAACGTGTTGTTCACGCTAAAGGAGCAGGCGCACACGGATATTTTGAAGTGACAAACGACGTAACAAAATATACGAAAGCCGCTTTCCTTTCTGAAGTCGGCAAACGCACACCGCTGTTCATCCGTTTCTCAACAGTTGCCGGTGAACTTGGCTCGGCTGACACAGTTCGCGACCCACGCGGATTTGCTGTTAAATTTTATACTGAAGAAGGAAACTACGACATCGTCGGCAACAATACTCCGGTATTCTTTATCCGCGATGCGATTAAGTTCCCTGATTTCATCCATACACAGAAAAGAGATCCAAAAACACACCTGAAAAACCCTACGGCTGTATGGGATTTCTGGTCACTTTCACCAGAGTCACTGCACCAAGTGACAATCCTGATGTCTGACCGCGGAATTCCTGCGACACTTCGCCACATGCACGGCTTCGGAAGCCATACATTCAAATGGACAAATGCCGAAGGCGAAGGTGTATGGATTAAATATCACTTTAAAACAGAACAAGGCGTGAAAAACCTTGATGTCAATACGGCAGCAAAAATTGCCGGAGAAAATCCTGATTACCATACAGAAGACCTTTTCAACGCAATCGAAAACGGTGATTACCCTGCATGGAAACTATATGTGCAAATCATGCCTTTAGAAGATGCAAATACGTACCGTTTCGATCCGTTTGATGTCACAAAAGTTTGGTCTCAAAAAGACTACCCGTTAATCGAGGTCGGACGCATGGTTCTAGACAGAAATCCGGAAAACTACTTTGCAGAAGTAGAACAAGCGACATTCTCACCTGGAACACTCGTGCCTGGTATTGATGTTTCACCGGATAAAATGCTTCAAGGCCGACTGTTTGCTTATCATGATGCACACCGCTACCGTGTCGGCGCAAACCATCAAGCGCTGCCAATCAACCGCGCACGCAACGAAGTGAACAATTATCAGCGTGACGGACAAATGCGCTTTGACAATAATGGCGGCGGATCTGTATACTACGAGCCTAACAGCTTCGGCGGCCCGAAAGAGTCACCTGAGGATAAGCAAGCAGCATATCCGGTACAAGGTATCGCTGACAGCGTAAGCTACGATCACAACGATCACTACACACAAGCCGGTGACCTGTATCGTTTAATGAGTGAAGATGAGCGTACCCGCCTTGTTGAAAATATCGTTAACGCTATGAAGCCGGTAGAAAAAGAAGAAATCAAGCTCCGTCAAATCGAGCACTTCTATAAAGCGGACCCTGAATACGGAAAACGCGTTGCAGAAGGCCTTGGATTGCCGATTAAAAAAGATGCTTAATCGAAATGCAAAAACCCGCTGGAATCAGCGGGTTTTTTTATATTTAGTTACGCCTTGCGTATGCTTCTCATCAATCTTCATATAAATTTCCTCCATGAGCTCCGCGCTGTTTATAATCTCTCGTTTGTTTTTTTCAATCAGCAGCTCGAGCGGCATAATCTGATTCCCGTAGGTTTTTCGCTTCCTGAATCGTTTTCTTCCCTTTTCTTTTTTGACTCCCATCAATAATCCCTCCTTTTTCATACAAAAAAGGCCCTTATCAAAAGATAAGAGCCTTCGGTGTTCCGATCAGCGCGACAGTTTTGAAAATTTGTACTGACCATGTTAATTCATACAATACCGACCTGTCAACTATATTTTGAAGATATTAACGCTTTATTAGATTATATCCACGCTTTTTCCTTATACACTCTTTTACCCTGACGCATAAGCTAGAGAAACTAGAATACGTGAGAAAGAGATGTGGGAGTGTGGAAAAGACAAAACTGACCGGACGTATCGTGACACGGGATGATCCGGACTATAACGAAGCAAGAACCAATATTAACCTGAGCTTAGAAAGGTATCCTGACATCATTGTGTTTTGCCAAAACAAACAAGATGCACTCAATGCGCTGAAATGGGCGCGTGAAAACCATGTGCCTTTCCGTATTAGAGGCGGCAGGCACAGCTATGAAAATTTCTCCCTTTAAATAACGGTCTTGTTATTGATTTAAGCGAAATGAAAAAAATAACTGTAAATCAGGATAAAAAGCTTGCCTATATTGAAGCAGGCGCTGAATTGGGAGAAGTCTATCGGACTCTCTGGCAATACGGCCTGACGCTTCCCGCAGGCACCATTGCTAATGTAGGGCTCACAGGTTTAACTCTCGGAGGAGGTATTGGACTTTTAACAAGGGCTGCCGGTCTTACTTGTGACCGCCTCGTGAATCTCGAGATGATAATAGCAGACGAAAAAGAGGGCGCTGATTTGGTTACAGTCAGCTCTTCAAACCATCCAGACTTATTTTGGGCGTCTCAGGGAGGCGGAGGCGGCAATTTCGGCATTGTCACCTCCATGACATTTAAAGCGGTGCCCATCTCTCAAGTGTCGATTTTTCAATTACATGGGGCTGGGATGATTTTAAAGAAGTATTTAACACGTGGCAGCACTGGGCCCCCTATACAGATGACCGGCTTACCTCATCAATAGAGTTTTGGCCTAAAGAAGTAAACCGGATAGAGGCCCTCGGCCAATTTGTCGGTCCAAAAACAGAGTTAAAAAAACTGTTAAAGCCTTTATTGAAAGCAGGAAGCCCGACAAGCGGAATGGTAATCGCAATGCCCTTCATTGAAGCGGTAACCTTTTTTAACAGCCCGGGAGGCAATCAGCCTCAAAAAATGAAACGCTCCGGCTCTTTCATTGAAAAGCCATTATCAGAACGTGCGATTTCAACGATTAAACACTTTTTGGAGCACGCTCCGAATCAAAACGCCAGCGTCTGGCAGCAGTCGCTCGGCGGAGCAGCCGGACGGATCGCTCCAGACCAAACAGCATTTTATTATCGTGATGCAATCATTGCCCAGGAATACCTAACAAACTGGACATCCCCTGAAAAAAAAAGACAAAACGTCCGCTGGATTGAGAGGCTGAGAACATCCCTTTCGAGAGAAACGATGGGGGACTACGTAAATTGGCCAGATATCGAAATCAGAAACTGGCCAAGAACATATTACGGCGAAAATGTTGAACGACTCCGCCGTGTCAAAACGAAATATGATCCAGAAAATGTTTTCCACTTTGAACAGAGTATTCCTCCGCTTCGACGTTCTCTGTTTTTCTAAAAAAATGAAGATGGAGCATTCTCCATCTTCATTTTTTTATTGATATAAATTGCTTCCCGTATCGACAAATTCTTTTGCTTTTTCTTTTAATCCTCTATTTATGGCTTCTGCTTCACTGAGATCGTTTTTCTTCGCATAATCTCGAATATCCTGAGAAATTCTCATGCTGCAAAACTTTGGACCGCACATGGAACAGAAGTGAGCAGTTTTTGCTCCTTCAGCCGGCAGAGTTTCATCATGATATTCAAGCGCTCTTTCCGGATCAAGAGAGAGATTAAACTGATCCCGCCAGCGGAATTCAAAACGGGCTTTCGATAACGCATCATCGCGGATTTGCGCTCCGGGATGCCCTTTTGCAAGGTCCGCAGCGTGCGCAGCGATCTTATATGTAATGACTCCTTCACGAACATCATCACGGTTTGGCAGCCCTAAATGCTCCTTCGGCGTTACATAACATAGCATTGCTGTCCCATACCAACCGATCATCGCCGCTCCGATCGCTGAAGTAATATGGTCATATCCAGGGGCAATATCCGTTGTCAACGGCCCTAATGTATAAAAAGGCGCTTCTTTACAAATGTCCATTTGTTTATCGACGTTCTCTTTGATTTTATGCATCGGAACATGTCCAGGACCCTCAATCATCACTTGAACATCATGCTTCCACGCGATTTGCGTCAGCTCTCCAAGCGTCTCTAATTCAGCAAACTGTGCTTCGTCATTAGCATCGGCGATTGATCCGGGACGCAGACCATCCCCAAGAGAAAACGCAATATCATATGTTTTCATGATTTCACAGATCTCTTCAAAATGAGTGTATAAAAAGCTTTCTTGATGGTGAGCCAGACACCACTGTGCCATGATTGCGCCCCCGCGGGACACGATACCAGTTGTCCTTTTGGCAGTCAGCGGCACATACCTAAGCAAAACACCCGCGTGAATCGTAAAATAATCCACACCCTGCTCTGCCTGCTCGATCAGCGTATCACGATAAATCTCCCACGTTAAATCCTCCGCTACGCCGTTTACTTTTTCAAGCGCCTGATAAATCGGAACAGTTCCCACAGGAACAGGACAATTGCGAATAATCCATTCACGCGTCGTATGAATATCTTTTCCTGTAGAGAGATCCATCATTGTATCTGCTCCCCAGCGGATGGCCCACGTCATTTTTTCCACTTCCTCTTCAATGGATGACGTAACAGCTGAATTCCCGATATTCGCATTAATCTTCACATGAAAATTCCGGCCGATAATCATTGGCTCACTTTCAGGGTGATTAATGTTTGAAGGAATGATTGCCCGGCCGCTTGCCACCTCGTCTCTTACAAATTCGGGAGACACGTGCTCTCGAATAGCGATAAACTCCATCTCAGGTGTAATGATTCCCTTTTTGGCATAGTGCATTTGGGTGACATTATGACCAGCCTTCGCCCTCAGCGGTTTCCGCTTTAGCCCTGGGTAGCTTACGTTTGGATTTGCTTTTTTATAACCATTATCTTCTGGTTTTATTGCACGACCTTCATATTCTTCCACATCACCGCGCTCTGTAATCCACTTTTGGCGGAGCGGCTTTAATCCTTCTTGAATATTAATAGTAACTTCGGGGTCCGTATACGGTCCGCTTGTATCATAGACACGCACAGGTGCGTTTTCCTCCTCGCCGAACGATCCCGTCGTCGGACTCAATGTAATCTCCCTCATCGGCACTTGGATGTCTGAAGAAGAACCCTCCACGTATACCTTTTTGCTGCCCGAAAAACTCGACATAATAGAAATGTTGGCTTGCTGCACTGAATTGTTTTGCATTACTTATCCTTCCCCTCTCTACGTTTGAAAGGACAAAATCAAGCCCATAACCAGCACAAAAAACCGGATTCATAAAAATGAACCCGGTTACAGTCAGAAAGAAACATATTATTGCCCAGCACGACAATAATAAAAACAATTCCTCTACTTCCCCACGCTGGTACGAACCAGATCAGGTCCAAAGGGTTAAGAAGCTTACCTTCTCTCTCAGCCCGAAAGCGGGCACCCCCAGTAACTATTGATTTCGGACTCATCTTAACATAAAACCAATCGAAAAAAAAGAGGAATATAGAAAATATTCAGCTAATTGAACCCAAATATGTGACAGGCAACGAGATTTCAGATATCCCATGTTCATCCCTCATCACCCGATATGCCTTTGCATCCGATCTTGAACTCACAGTCTGAAACAGCTGATCATTTATGAAATGGAGAGCCGCTCCATCGTCCGCCGCATAGCCATTGCACAAGAATGCGTTAGCTATCAGCAGGTGGTATGCCGGTCTCCGATCCTTTTCCCCGTCATAATGAGGACAAAAGCTCCCTTGCAAAAAACCTAAACTTTTCATACTTGTCAGCGGCCCGGCCGAATCTGTCACGCCTTCTTCAAACCAGCATATCGCACCTGCACTTAATCCAGCTAAAATCACTCCGTTCTTCCATGCCTCTCTGAGAATAAAGTCCAGCCCCCATTCCTTCCACAGCACAAGCATATTGCGCGTATTTCCCCCGCCAACATAGATCACGTCCTTTTCCATAACAAAAGAAGTTAAATCTGTTGACGGCGGCTTAAATAAGGATAAATGAGACGGCACACAATCCATTGTTTGAAACGCATGATAAAACCGCTGAATATAGTTTTGGGAATCTCCACTCGCGGTCGGCAAAAAACAAATACGAGGTGACTCCCGTTCCGATTGATTGAGGATATATTGATCGAGGGACAAATTTTCCGGCTCCATCGAAAAACCCCCGCCTCCCATCGCAATAATCTGTTTCATCATTACACTCCCCAACAAAATTTGTTGTTTATTATAGCATTTTGAATAGAAGCAAGAAACAAAGCAAAATACTTTCTTATCAGGAGCTGCTATAAAAACCAAAGGAGGTGGCTTGCTCATTGAGTCTTTATCACGAAGACATTTTTGATTTGTTAACAACAATAAAAACCAACATTAACAACTACACTGTCGCAATAACAGAAGCCGAAAATCCCCACATCAGAAGAGCATTGCATGATCAATTAGATACAGCTGCCCATCTCCATGATGAACTGTCAGATCTTCTGTTGGAAAAAGGGTGGCTTGGGTGAGCAATTTCAATCGATTCACTTTAATCTTGCAGCAAAGACCACAAAAAGAGACGGGATCTCAAAGATGAGATCCCGTCTCTTTTTTATTGCTCCACTCTTCTTAAAGCCTCGTTTACCGTTTCTTTTATAAACGCGTCTTCACCGCTTAATCGGTCTAAACTGAGATCGCCGTTTCTCAGCCTTTCGGAAATATGGTTTATATCCTCCTCTACTGTGATTTGCAGCTCACCAGCCAAAAACATTCTGTGTAATTCATCTGCAACCAAATTTTCTTTATTCACTTCCACCTACTCCTTTGTTTTCAATATTATTCTTAGTCTGCCCTTAGGCTTAGATGAATAATAGGAAAAAAGCATGAATCAAATGAATCTTTTTTCCTCCTTCTTGCGTATACCTGTTGAGAAAAAGAAAAAGGGGAAGATCAAACATGTCATTTTTTAAGAAACTTGCGGCAAGTGCCGGAATCGGAGCTGCAAAAGTCGATACAATTTTAGAGAAAGATGCATATTTTCCAGGAGAAGAAGTCCGGGGAACTGTACACGTCAAAGGCGGAAAAATCGCTCAGGACATCCGCTATATTGACTTACAGCTTAACACCAAGTACGTCATTGTAAAAGACGACGAAGAGCACCGGAAATACGCTACAATTCATTCTTTCCGGGTCACTGGTTCATTTGCCATTCAGCCTGGAGAAGAGCATCAATTTCCGTTCGCATTCACTCTGCCTCTAGATACGCCGATCACTGTAGGAAAAGTAGAGGTTGCCGTGGTGACAGACCTTGACATTCAAGGCGGTATCGACAAATCTGATCATGACCGCATTTTCGTTGAAGCGCACCCTTGGATTGAAAATGTCCTGGGAGCTATCGAAAACCTGGGCTTCCGTCTTAACGAAGCAGACTGCGAACAAGCACCCTACTTCCAGCGTCGTCTTCCGTTCGTTCAAGAATTCGAGTTCGTCCCGACTTCCGGATATTATCGTCAGATGCTTGATGAATTAGAGCTCATTTTCCTTTTAGACGAAGACGGTTTGGAAATCATTTTCGAAGTCGACCGCAGAGCAAGAGGACTCCGTGGGTGGTTGGAAGAGATGTATAATGACGGAGAACAGCTTGTACGCGTCCGTTTCAGCCAATCAGAGCTTGAAGATGCAGAAGAGCTAGAAGAGGTACTAGAAGAGATCATAGACCAATACGCTGAGTAAGTAAAAAAAGGAGCTAAGGCTCCTTTTCTTCGATAAAAATAAGAACCCGTTTCTAAATAAGAAACGGGTTCTTCAGTATACCGGTGGTCGGGGTCGAACCGACACTCCAGAAGGAACACGATTTTGAGTCGTGCGCGTCTGCCAATTCCGCCACACCGGCAAGTTTTTTACGTCGTATCTAACCGACGAATATAAATATATCATGGATCTCATAATGTGTCAACGTATTTCAAAAAAGTTTTTTTGGAAATATAAAATAAAGAGTGTTAAGAGATTTTTTTTCATCAATGTGTCATAACTTAGCCAGTTATGATAAATCTAAGAAATAAAAAAATGATCTACTTATGTAGATCATTTATAGATTAGTTATAATGATAAAACACAAACACCAATTCAACTTACCATGTAAGTAAAATTGGTGCCGAGGGCCGGACTTGAACCGACGGTAGTCACCTACCGCAGGATTTTAAGTCCTGTGTGTCTGCCAATTCCACCACCCCGGCAAAAGAAAGGCGACACCCGGATTCGAACCGGGGATAAAGGTTTTGCAGACCTCTGCCTTACCACTTGGCTATGCCGCCGTAA